>NZ_CP178622.1:0-3730837 GCF_047305915.1 Bdellovibrio sp. HCB117
GTGGAGTTAAACTCGTCTTTTTGGACACTAATCAAATCAAAGATGAAAAGCCGGAACGATAACAATAAGTTATTGGATACCTGGCTGGACCCTATTGAATACGTGAATACCGCGGGTACTCAAGAACGACCAAGAATAATACTTGGGGTCCCAAATGCTTTACATCAGTATTTTGTGATCGAAAATCTTCAAGATAAAATTTACACTGAGATTTCGGATACTTACGGGAAGCCTTTTGAGGTTGAGTTTAGTATTACGGGGAACAAAGTAAATGCTCATATTGAGACTTCTCATATCCCTGATGAAGTTATGGGTGGTACAGAAATCCTTCAGGCGCAATTAGCTCGTGCTCAGAATATCCAGATTACTCAACCAAGGTCTGGGCAGGATACTCTTAACCAAGAGCTTACCTTCTCCACATTCGTTGTGGGAAAAAATTCCGAGTTCGCGCATGCAGCTTGCTTCAATGTCGCCCGCAACCCTGGGGCCGACGATTACAACCCTCTCTATATATATGGACCGGTTGGAATGGGTAAAACGCACTTACTTCATGCCGCTGGAAACCATATTCGCGAGCAATATCCGCAACTTAGAATTACCTATATTTCGGCTGAACGCTTTATGAATGAGTGTATTTCGGCGATTCGTCGCCACGAAATGGATAAGTTCCGCCAAAAATATCGCGAGAACTCAGACATTCTTTTAGTGGATGACGTGCAGTTCATCGCACGCGGTGAAGCGGTTCAAGAAGAATTTTTCCACACTATCAACAGCTTTATCGACAGTCGTAAGCAAGTCATCTTAGCCAGCGATCGTATGCCGAAAGATATCCATGGTTTAGAAGACCGCAGTCGCACTCGCCTAGAACGCGGTTTGATTGCAGATATCACTATGCCGGATTTAGAGACTCGTATCGCGATCCTGCGTTATAAAGCCGAAAAATTTAACGTTCGTTTACCTGAAGATGTTGTGAATTATATCGCAAGAATCTCAAAACGTTCGATCAGAGAGCTTGAAGGTAATCTTAAGAAGGTCAAAATGTTCTCTGAACTGCAAGGCCTTCCGATCGATCACGAGCTTGTTAAACGCATTCTTTCGCACCATGAAACGCAATCCACGATCTCTGTTGAAGAGATCATGAAGCTTGTAGCAGACCATTATAAAGTGCGCGTTTTGGATCTTAAATCCTCTACTCGCGCCAAGCCAATTGTCGTTCCACGTCAAATTGCGATGTATTTGATTAAGAAGTTCTTGGATAAATCTTTAGTGGATATCGGGAAGGCTTTTGGCGGAAAAGATCACACAACTGTGATGAATGCTCTAGAACGCGTCAAGAATCTACAATCCACGGATCAAGATATTTCCAAAGATATCGAAGATTTAGAACAGAGAATCCACAATATCACAGGCGTGTGAATGTGGACTGTGGATAAGGTTGAGGAAAAATTTGGGGCTTAAAATGTGGATCCGAGTTACCCCCAAAATCAACCAAGTTTAAGACGATTTATGCAGAGTCTTTATCCACAAGTGTTTTTTAGTGTTTACATGGGTTTAGGGGATTTGTTAGGTTTTCCACGCCCCTACTACTACTACTAGTTATTTATATTAATAGTAATAGTTAATAAGAGGGCTCAAGAGGTTGTATGAAACTTGAAATTGATAAAAGAGATTTATTAAGCCTTATCGGAAAGACACAGAACATTGTTGAGAAGCGCAACACAATGCCCATTCTCATCAACGTCCTTTTGGAAGCTGATCAAAATGCTTTAAAAGTTTTTGCAACAGATTTGGAAGTCAGCCTGACAGACCAAACAAAGGTTCAAGTTCATCAACCGGGAAAAGTGGCGGTCTCTGCAAAAAGTCTTTTCGAAATCGCAAAAGAACTTTCTGAAGGCCCAATCACTTTAATCAAAAAAGAAAACAACTGGTTGGAAATCAAGCAAGGGAAGTACACTTCAAAAATCGTCGGTATCTCTGCTGAAGAATATCCGATCTTCCCAACATACAACTCTCAAGGTTTTATCAGCATCAATGCCGGTGTTCTGAAAGAGATGATTGATAAAACAATCTACTCTGTTTCCAATGATGAAACTCGTTACCACCTGAACGGTGTGTTCTTTGAACTTTCACCTCAAGGTGGATTTAAGATGGTGGCGACGGATGGTCACCGTATGAGTCTAGTGAATAAACCACTTTCGGAAGTGAAAGTGGCCGCTACTCAAGGTGTTATCATTCCTCGTAAAGGTCTTCATGAAATCAAAAAGATTTTAGAAGGCATCGATGGCAATGTGGAAATTGCGATTGAAGGTTCTCAATTCGTACTTAAACATTCATCAACAATTTTGATGATTCGTTTGATCGAAGGAAAGTACCCGAATTATCAACAATTTATTCCACAGAAGCTTCCGCAAAAAGTGATGATCCACCGTGAAGCATTTTTGACTTCACTAAAACGTGTATCACTTTTAGCGAACGTAAAATCCAAAGCGGTGTTGTTGAATCTTTCTAACGGCCGCATGGAAATTTCTTCAAACAACCCAGAGCTTGGTGACGCGAAAGAAGAAATCGAAGTTGAATACGCAGGCGGAGAAATCAAAATCGGTTTCAACGCGAAGTATGTGACTGACATCTTGACGAGCATGAGCCAAGACAAAATTGATTTCGAATTGAATGATCATCTTTCTCCGGGATTGATCCGTCCTCACAACGACACGTCTTACACTTGCGTTGTGATGCCTATGAGAATCTGATGATTTTTGAAAAGCTACGTCTTGTTAATTTTCGTAATTATCGGGACGTAGTAGTTCCATTCTCTCCGCGTGTGAATGTGTTCGTCGGTGAAAATGGTCAGGGTAAAACAAATCTTCTTGAGGCCATGTACCTGATTTCTCAAGGAGACTCTTTTCGCTACAGTGACAATCGCACCTTGATCAACTCGAATAACCAAGAGGCTTTGATTCAAGCGCTGATTACTCAAAATGATCTCCACTACAAACTCAAACTTGGATTAAGCAAAAGTCGCAAAGTTTTAACTTTGAATGACAAGAAAATTTCTTCCACTGACGTTCGCAAGATTTTTGCTAGTGTCGTGTTCAGTCCCGAAAGTTTAGCATCGATCAAAGAAGGTGCGGATCATCGCCGCGAACTTGTGGATGAGTTGCTTATCACCTTTGAACGAAAAAATGCGGATTTGATCGCGGAATATCGTAAAGCCCTGAAAACGCGCAATAAGATCCTTAAAAACTATTTGGAGGGTTTGAACGACAAAACGGTCACGGAGAACCTTTTGGACGCTCTAAACCCCCAATTCTTGCGTTTAGCGGCCGATTTAAGCTACGCCCGGATCACGGCACTCGCTGGTCTTTCCAAAGACTTTAATAATGCCATGCAGTACATTTCGAAGAATGACGCTGTGGATATCTCCGTGGAATACGTGATTTCAGATCAAAATGCGGTGGATTTTTCCCGAGAAGAAGTCCAATTTGCGCTGCAAAAAAGGATGAATGAACTGCATGATGCGGAGCTCTCATCTGGAACCAGTCTGGTAGGCCCTCACAAGCACGATATTGTGTTCCTATATGGGCAAAAAGACTCAAGATTTTATTGTAGCCAAGGGCAGCAAAGAGCCATCATATTGTCTTTCAAAATGGCCCAAATTGTGTATCATAGGAAGGCTCACGGAACCTATCCGGTTTTGATGTTAGACGATGTTTTATCTGAACTCGATAAAGCCAAAAGAGATGCACTGATTACGTTCTTACACGAGATCAATACGCAGATTTTTGTGACGACGACAGATTTCACATTGCCTGAATCTTTCAGCCTCGATCAGCTTTCCGTTTTGCGCATCAAGGATGGTCACATCCTCGATGAATAACTTCACTCTGGTTTTCCAGGGTGTATGCAGTCAGTGAGGGGTACACAGTGTCAGTCGAAGAACAAAAAACATATTCCGCCGACTCGATTCAGGTTCTTGAAGGACTTGAAGCCGTTCGTAAACGTCCAGGGATGTATATCGGTGATACCGGTTTCAAAGGTTATCACCATCTTGTGTATGAGATTGTGGATAACTCGGTAGACGAACATCTTGCAGGACATTGCAAACACATCTACGTCACAATCAATGCCGATGAATCGGTTTCAGTTCAAGATGATGGCCGCGGTATTCCCGTAGGCGCACACAAAAATGGTAAATCTGCTCTTGAAATCGTTATGACCGTTCTTCATGCCGGCGGTAAATTCGACGGTGGTGGTTACAAAGTTTCCGGTGGTCTACATGGCGTGGGTGCTTCTGTTGTGAATGCACTTTCTGACCGTGTTTCTGTCGAAGTTCATCGTGAAGGTTTCGTATGGAGACAAAACTATGAGCGTGGCCGCATCGTCGCGCCAGTAGCTCAAGGTGAAGCTTCGAATAAAACTGGAACGACAGTGACGTTCAAACCGGACCGTCAAATTTTCAAAGATGAAACTGTTATCTATGATTTCGCTACACTTGCAAATCGTTTTCGTGAACTTGCATTCTTGAATGCGGGTCTTCATATTTCTTTGAAAGACGAAAGATCAGGAAAGAAACAAGATTTCCAATATGCAAACGGTGTTGCTGAATTCGTTCAGTACATGAATCAATCTAAAAAATCTCTTCACAATGAAGTCGTTTACTTCAAAGGTGAAAAAGACAATGTCGACGTTGAAATCGCTTTGCAGTGGAATGATTCTTATTCGGAATCTATCTTCACGTACTGTAACAACATCAATACTCACGAAGGTGGTACTCACTTAGTTGGTTTCCGTGCGGCTTTGACTCGTACAACGAATGCGTACGCGACGGAAAAAAACCTTCTGAAAGATTTGAAAGCAAACCTTGAGGGTGAAGACATCCGCGAAGGTTTGGCAGCCGTGATTTCAGTAAAGGTTCGTGAGCCTCAGTTTGAAGGACAAACGAAAACGAAACTTGGGAACACGGAAGTCAAAGGTATCGTTGAAGCCTTAGTGAATGAAAAACTTGCGGACTGGATGGATCGTAATCCTGCCGTGGCTAAGAATATTATTTCTAAGTGTGTGGAATCGGCGCGTGCTCGTGAAGCCGCTCGTAAAGCTCGTGATTTGACTCGTCGTAAGACAGCACTGGATGGTGGATCTTTGCCGGGTAAGATGGCGGACTGCCAAGAACGTGACCCCGCACTTTGCGAATTATACCTGGTGGAGGGAGACTCTGCCGGTGGATCTGCGAAACAAGGACGCGATCGTCGTACTCAAGCGATTCTGCCTTTGAAAGGTAAAATCCTAAACGTCGAAAAAGCGCGTTTTGATAAAATTATTTCTTCTGAAGAGATCAAAGTTATTATCTCTGCGTTGGGAACTGGTATCGGTAAAGACAACGTGAACGTGGATAAAATCCGCTATCACAAAATCATTATCATGACCGATGCCGACGTCGACGGATCGCACATCATGACTCTGCTTTTGACATTCTTCTATCGTCAAATGCCGGAGGTTCTAGAGCGCGGTTATGTTTACATCGCTCAACCACCACTTTACCGTGCGAAAAAAGGTAAAGAAGAAACTTATTTGAAAAACGAAGCAGCATTAACCGAGTTCCTTTTAAGCTCTGGTTTGAATGCTTTCAAAATCAAAGGAAAAGAAAGCTTGAAAGAAGCCGATCTTCGTCAATTGATTTTGAACATTCAAAGATTCAATGACCTTCTTCGTGTATCTTCAAAAAAGTACGACAAAGATGTTTTGTATTTCTTGTTAAGCAAGGTAGGCGATTTCGAAAAAACTTTCGCCGACGCTGGTAAAATCCAAACTTCTTTGAACGATCTGGGTGATTGGATTAAAGGAAATCAAAAACTGGGTATCACAGAGTACAAAGGCGAAGTTAAAACAGATGAAGCTACAGGAAAACCTTATGCTGACATCTACACTGTTCGTTACGCGGATCGTATGACGACAAAATTCAGCCTTGAAAGCTTGCGTTCTTCCGAAATTATCGAGCTTCGTAAAATCTGGAATGATATCCAAGGTGTGAGCACTCTTCCGATGACAATCATGGAAGGTGAAACTGAAATTGAGTTCGACAACTACAACGAATTCTATTCTCACGTAATGGAATCTACGAAAAAAGGAATGTACATCCAACGTTACAAAGGATTGGGCGAGATGAATCCGGAGCAGTTGTGGGAAACTACACTGAATAAGGAAAACCGCACTCTTCTTCAAGTAAACATTGATGATGCTGTTGCAGCGGATGAGACATTCTCAATCTTGATGGGTGAAATGGTTGAACCGCGTCGTCAGTTCATCCATGACAATGCCCTTCTTGCTCGTAGTTTGGACGTTTAATTTTAGTTTTTTAAGTTGGTGAAGTTATGGAAAATAATAATGAAGAAAAAGGCGTAACCCGCGTCGATGTCAGTAAGGAAATGCGTGATGCCTACCTTCAGTACTCGATGTCTGTTATCGTGGGTCGTGCCCTACCCGATGTTCGCGACGGTTTAAAACCAGTTCACCGCCGTGTCTTGTTTGCACAAAGTGAAATGAACAACCGACCTGGCAGACCTTACTTGAAGTCTGCCCGTGTTGTCGGGGACGTAATCGGTAAATACCATCCTCACGGTGACTCTGCGGTTTACGAAACTATGGTTCGTATGGCCCAGGATTTCTCTTTGAGATATCCACTTGAGGATGGACAAGGAAACTTCGGTTCTATCGACGGTGATAGCGCGGCAGCTATGCGTTACACTGAGATCCGTATGACTCATCTTGCGGAAGAACTTTTGCAAGATATCGATAAAGAAACTATTCCGTTCGGACCGAACTACGACGACTCTTTGCAGATTCCTCTAGTTCTACCCGCGAAGTTCCCGAATCTTTTGGTGAATGGTTCTTCAGGTATCGCCGTTGGTATGGCGACAAATATTCCTCCGCACAACTTGGGCGAAGTCATTGATGGTTGTATTGAACTTATCAATAAGCCGGACTGTACACTTGAAGACTTGATGGTTCACATCAAGGGCCCAGACTTCCCATCTTACGGTGTGATTGCCGGTCGTGAAGGTATCTTGCAAGCCTATAAAAAAGGCCGTGGTATCATCACATTGAAAGCCGTTGCGGAAATCGTACCGGGCAAAGACCGTGAAGAGATCATCGTTACTGAGATCCCTTACCAAGTTAATAAAGCAAAATTGATCGAAAGTATTGCGGACCTAGTTCGCGACAAACAAATTGAAGGTATCTCTGATATCCGCGATGAGTCTTCTCGTGAAGGTATGCGTATTGTGATTCAACTTAAACGCGGTGAAAACGCCAGCGTTATCTTGAATCGTCTATACAAATACACGCAAATGCAAATCAGCCTGGGCATCATCATGCTGGCTTTGGATGCGAAAAACCAACCGGTCACTTTCGATCTAAAAGGTATGCTTGAAGCATTCGTTGATCACCGTCGTGACGTTGTTACGAAACGTTGTATCTTCGAACTTAAAAAAGCCCAAGAGCGCGCTCACATCTTGGAAGGTTTGAAAAAAGCCTTGGATCACATTGAAGAAGTGATCAAAACGATCCGTGCTTCTAAGGAAGCGACGACGGCTCGTGAAGCCTTGATGGCGAAGTTTGAATTCTCTGAACGTCAAGCAGTCGCGATTCTAGAAATGCGTTTGCAACGTTTAACAGGCCTAGAACGTGATAAAATCATTCAAGAACTTGACGAGTTGATGAAACAAATCGACTGGTTGAAATTCGTTCTTGCCGATGTTCGCGAAATTTACAAAATCATCGTGGGCGAACTAGAAGACATCAAAAAACGTTACGCTGACCCTCGTCGCACTCAAATCCAAGGAAACCTTGATGATATCGAGGATGAAGATTTGATCGCGGACGAAGACATGGTTGTGACTGTTACGAACACGGGTCTTATCAAACGTATGCCAACAGCTGAATACCGCGTGCAAAAACGTGGTGGTAAAGGCTTAAAAGGCATGGAAACGAAAGAAGAAGACTACGTAACAGATCTATTCTCTGCTTCGACTAAGACTATGCTTCTTGTCTTCACGGACAAGGGTAAAGTTTACTGGTGTAAAGTGCATAAACTTCCACTAGGAAGCCGCACTTCGAAAGGTAAATCTTTGGCAAACGTCGTTCAGCTAGCAAGTGGTGAAAGTGTTCGTGCGATTCTTCCAGTGGATGAATTCAGCGAAAACAAATACGTTGTTATGTTGACTGAAAAAGGTGTGATTAAGAAAACATCTTTGGATTCCTTCGCGAATCCAAGAGCAGCCGGTATTATCGCATTGACGACGGATCTTGAAGACGGAGTTATCGACGTTAAGATCTCTGATGGTCAAAGTGATATCTTCATCGCGACTAAAGAAGGTATGTCGATCCGCTTCAATGAAGCTGACGTACGTGAAATGGGTCGTACTGCTCGTGGCGTAAAAGCAATCACATTAGCTAAAGACGACATCGTCGTTGCTATGGAAGTGCTAGAAAAGAACACGAAAGACACGATTTTGATGGTGACATCAAAAGGTTACGGTAAACGCTCTGAAACAGGCGAATACCGCATCCAATCTCGTGGTGGTGTAGGTATTATCACTCAGAAAACGACAGAAAAAGTGGGCGTTGTTATCGGTACGAAGAAAGTTTCAGAAAAAATGGAACTTATTCTTTCCACTGATAAAGGACAAGTTATCCGCATGAAAGTGACGGACATCTCTGTTCTAGGACGTAACACTCAAGGTGTTCGCTTGATCAATATCGATGAAAAAGAAGAAACCGTTACAGGTGTTGCAGTTGTTGAAGAAGATGATGCAACTGAAGAATCAACGCCGACTCCAGCAGGAGTCACGCACTAAGATGGTCAGAGGCCTTCTGATTGTCTTAGTGTTGGCGCTCACCGCCTGCTCTTCCCAAGAGGAGGCGGATTATAAGCAAGCCCAAAAAGAAATAGCTCAGGAACATTACCGTATTGGCCTGAGCTATTTAGATCGAGTCATCAAAAGAAATGCTCCAACGAAATATCCCTTAGAAGCTGCTCGCGAGGCCGCGCGCATTTCATTTTTTGAGATCAAAGATTTTAATAAAGCCGTTGATTATCATCACTTCATTGTTTTGCATTCGACAGACGAAAAAGAGCGCCTTGAGTCGCAAAAACAAATAGCTGCGATTTATTTTAATAATCTTCAGAACTATCAGCAGTCGATCATTGAATATAGCAAACTTCAACAGATGCCACACACGGATCTCGAAGCGGCTCAATATAAAATGAACATCGCGCGTGCTCAGTACTATCAGAATAATTTCTTTCAAGCTGAGTCCGAGATCGATTCGCTCTTAAAACTGAAAGGCGACGAGAACACTCGCTTTAGTGCTTTGATGTTAAAAGGAAATATCTTGGTCGCGCGCAAAGACTTCGCAAAAGCGGCAGAGATATTTAAAGAGCTGATTCAAAAATATCCAGAAAAGGCGATTCAAGAAAACGTCGCGCTGACGTTGGCTGTTTGTTATGAAGAAAATTTGGATTTTAAGAGTGCCATTGCCGTTCTTGAAGCCCATAAAGAAAAATACAATCCGCCTGAATACATCGAACTTCGAATCAAGCGCATGCAAGAGCGCATGAAAAATGCTCCGGGAGCGAAAGGCTTTAGGAAGTAATGAAGAAGTATATAATTTTTGCATCCATGGGCTTTGAACTTGTCGGTTTGATCTTGGGGTGTTTTTACCTAGGGCAATTCCTCGATCAAAAGTATCAAACAAAAGGCCTTATCTTTGTCGGTTTGACCTTTGCGGCTTTGATTGGCTGGTTATGGAGAGTCATCTGGCTTCTTCGTAAGCTGCAAAAAGAGGATGAGAAGAATTCAGATTCCGATAAACCCTAGGAAGCCATGAAACCTATTTTAATAGCGCAAATCTTTGTGATCGTTCTTGGCGGCCTGTTTTTGTATCTTTTTTCCGCACCGCAACACGCACTTTCCTTTGTAGCGGGGTCTTCAACCATCTTTCTTAGCTTTTTATTACTGGGTTGGGGCTGGAGCCTTATCTTCCAGAAGAAATTGGTTGCCCTGTCTATCGGTATCATTGTATTTAAGTACGCGATTTTAGGGATTATTATCTTTAAGCTAACAGCCATGCCATGGTTCGATACCTTATGGTTCGCAATGGGGGTTGCTAGTTTTATTCTTTCAGCGTTTGTGTATGCGGTGAAAGAAGCCTTACGAGAGGGAAAAGACCATGTCATTTAACTGGACACAACTCATTCCTGGTGTTGGTCACGAGTACGCACACGTTGCAACTCTTGGTGCCGCTACAGTAGCAACAATGGCTATCGGTATGGCAGCTCGCGCTTCACTTGGTAAAGGTGAAACGGCAGTTCTTCCAGCAAGCAAATTCTCTCTTCGTGGCATCATGGAAATGTTGACGGAAATGATGGATGGACTTGCAGAGATGGTTATCGGTGAACACGGTAAACACTATGTTCCTTTCTTCACATCTGTTTTCTTCTTTATTCTTTTAAACAACTTGATCGGGATGATTCCAGGGATGACTCCTGCAACTGAAAACATCAACACAACATTCGGTTTCGGTGTTTTGATGTTCTTGTTCTATAACTTCCAAGGTGTAAAAGAAAACGGCGTGTTCGCTTATCTTAAACACTTTATGGGTCCGGTTCTTTTCCTTGCTCCTTTGATGTTCGTGATCGAACTAGTTTCACACTTTGTTCGTCCGTTCTCTTTGGGTCTTCGTCTTGCGAACGTTATGATGGGTGACCACACAGTATTGTCTGTGTTCTTGGATCTAGTTCCAATTGGTGTACCTATCCCATTCTATATCATGGGATTGTTCGTATGTTTTGTTCAGGCTTTTGTATTTACATTGCTTTCAATGGTCTACGTGGCATTCGCGATTGCACACGATCACTAGAGAGCAAACTTAACCACTCATATTGAGGAGAAATCACATGAAAAAAATGATCGTTGCTATGGTTGCTTTGTTGGCTTCTGTATCTGCATTCGCACAAGACGCTGCTCCAGCTGCTACTGAAGCTGCTGCTTCTGTTGCTACTGACCGCGGTTTGGTTGCTATCGCAGCTGCTATCGCTATCGCATTGTCTGTATTCGCAGGTGCAATGGCTCAAGGTAAAACAGCTTCTACAGCTCTTGATGGTATCGCTCGTAACCCAGCAGCTTCTGGTAAACTATTGATCCCAATGATCTTGGGTCTAGCTCTTATCGAATCTCTAGTTATCTACGCGTTGATCATCGCTCTTCGTCTTGCTTAATCGCGGTCGTCGCTAAGGACCCGATCGACTTCGTTGTCGGGTCTCGACTTGCTCTCCGGCGTACAAAAGTACGCCTACGTGGCAGCCGAAACCCTCCGGCTTGCGCTCGAATCCTTATCGCCAACCTTAGTTGGTTGGCAGATCAAAAAGAAGCTCCGTTTTGTACGGGGCTTTTTTTATTTCTCCATTTGACCTTGACCCAAGGGCAAGCCCGAGATTCATCTAGAGGTTAGGATGAAGAACTGGCTGACGATCGGACAATTTTCAAAAGCAATCGGTGTATCTGCAAAAGCTTTACGCCTTTATGAGAAGATGGGACTTCTGGAGTCTCACACTCGCGGAGAAAACGGATATCGTTATTACGATGATTCGCAATTGTCTTTAGCAAAACGTCTTAAAGAATTTAAGGACTTAGGATTCAGTCTTGCTGAAATCAAAAGTCTTCTGCGGTCCGATCAGACACTGGATTCTGAAAAATTAAAAATCACAATGCGCACACGACTTGATCTTATCAATCAAGAAGCCGAGCTTCTTAAAGAACAAAAGAAACAAATCGAAACGATCCTTTCCTCCATCGAAAAAACATCAGAGCCACTTAAGGCGGATGAGAGGAGAGTTATTATGAGTTTGTATGGCAAGGTTTCTATTGTTGTTGCTGGTGTCGATGGATTAGAAAAAACGGCTGAATATATTCAGAAGCATTTTAAAAACGCGCATCAAGATGTCTCGATTCTTCATTGGAAAGAGAACATGGATCTTCCTGCGGAGAAACCTTATGTCTTAGTTATTCCTGAGAGAGATCTTTATTCTGATGATGTGTTAAGAATTCATCCCGACGTGGTTGTGATCAAAAGCTTAAGCACATACTCTGAAGAAATTGAAAAATTATACTTAAAACTTTTCTCAGGAGTTGGTCCGCACGTTAATACAGTGATCAATGCAGATGATCGCGCAGCTGTCGCCTTAGTTGCTCACCCTACAATCAAAAAAAGCCGATATGTTTATTTCTCAAAAAATCGTGCTCTTGAAAAACAAATAAAAAATATTGGTGGCATCGTCAGCGACGGAGAAGAATTTGAGATCTACGGTTTCAATATGAAGAACCGAGTTCACTTGAAGTTCGGTCGAATTCTTTCATTTGATGAAGAGGTTGCACTGATTTCGTCTCTTGGAGCTGTAATGACAGTGGGCTTGGAGAAAGAACAACTGCAGATTCAGTAAATATAGGTCTAAAAAATGCAAAAGCGAGAATGGCCTTTGCCAGACTCGCTTTTGGTGGATCTCCTGTCCGATAAAAACAGGAGGTATCCGATGCGTAAAAACACGTACTTACGTATTCGGCGTATTCTTGAGATTACTAAAGTAATCCTTGTGATTATTTTGCTGATCCTGACTATTTTTAAGTATTAGGTATCTGAAGCAATACCTCCAACGTGTGACATAGCCTAAGGACCGGTGACTGGGAATCGGGCTGGAAACTCGGTAGGAGTGAAACACGGATGAGTCTGGTAAAGGCTCTAAAAAAAAGCCCGCTCTTTTGGAACGGGCTTTTCTTTTTAACCTGGTACTTTTTTGAAACGATAGGAAGCAGGTACCTTTTAGAGGTATTTGTTTACTACGGCTTCTACGCGGTTGCGGATTTTGTCCAGTCCGGCTTGAGTTGTGGATTCGTAGCGAACGACGACAACAGGTTGTGTGTTTGATGAACGGCACAAAGCCCAACCATCTTCGAAAGACAAGCGGATGCCATCAGTGAAGTCCACTTTGTAGTCGGCACCTGGCTTGTTTGGGAAAGCTTCGATCATTTTTTCTACGATCAAAACTTTTTTCTCTTCAGTTGTGTCGATACGGATTTCTGGTGTGTTGAATGCTGGTGGCAAACCTTCAAGTAATTGTGGAATTGTTTTTCCTGTTTTTGCCAAGATCTCTACCAAACGCAAAGCCGCGTAAGGAGCATCGTCGTAACCGTAGTTGCGATCTGCGAAGAAAACGTGGCCTGACATTTCACCACCGAATGGAGCTTTTTCTACTTTGATTTTTTCTTTTACCAAAGAGTGTCCTGTCTTCCACATGATCGGCTGGCCGCCGTGCTCAGAAACATCGTGGTACAAGCGATCCGAACATTTTACGTCGCCGATGATCTTTGCGCCTTTTTGTTCAGCTAAGATTGAGCGAGCGATGATTACCATCAATTCGTCACCGTAAACCATGCGACCTGTGTGATCGACAACACCGATACGATCGGCATCACCGTCAAAGCCGATACCGCAAACGGCACCTTCTTTAGCGACTTGTTTTTTTAGATCTTCCAAGTTTTCTTCTACAGTTGGATCTGGATGGTGGTTCGGGAATGTTCCATCTGGTTGTTCAAATAGAATTGTTGGATTTAAACCAACAGCGTTGAATAGTCCGCGAACTACGGATCCACCAGCGCCGTTACCGCAATCAAGAACGACTTTCGTGTTTTTGATGGTGCCGAATTCTTTTTTGTAGCGCTCGTAGTACATAGGCTTGATATCGAAATGTTCTTCAGAACCCTTTCCATCAATGTACTCACCTTTTTGAATGATCTCGCGAAGTTTTTGAATTTCCGCACCGAAGATTGTGCCTTTGCCTACAGAAATTTTAAAACCGTTGTATTCAGGAGGATTGTGTGAACCTGTGACTTGAATCGCGCCATCAACGCCCTTCAATTCAAAAGTTGAAAAATAACAAACAGGTGTTGTTACAAGACCCAAGTGAATAACTTTAGCTCCGGAATCCATCATCCCTTTTGCAAGGTTCTTGATGATCGCTGGAGAACTTTCACGTGCATCACAACCCAAAGCCACTGTTGGATTTGTAAGGCCTTTATTCTGTTTCATGTAGACAACGTAAGCGCGGCCTAAGAGGTATGCGAAATTATCGTCGAATTGTCCGTTGTAAACTCCACGGATATCGTACTCTCTAAAAATAACCGGTTGAAACATAAGTCACCTCTGTAAATAAGTGGAAGTATTTAGAAATATGATTTTTTAACGCGAGAGTCGAGCTAATTTTATAGCCCAGCGAATGGCATCAATCATCGAATGAGGATTGGCTTTATTTAAGCCGAAAATATCCTTCGCCGTCCCGTGATCGACGCTGGTTCTAACAAAAGGAATGCCTAAACTAATATGAACGCCGCTATCCTGCCCGTGGATTGTTTTAAACGGGATTAGGCCCTGGTCATGGTAAAGAGCCACATACATTGAATAGCGCTGCCAATTGGAAGGGAAAAATGCGGCATCGGGGACCAAAGGACCTTCCACCGGGATTTTATTTTCTTTTGCAAAGGCTGAAAGCTGTGGAAACAGAAGGAGCTCTTCCTTTCCAATAAGGCCTTTTTCACCCGCGTGTGGATTTAAACCTAAGACGGCAATGGGCCGCTTGGCTTGAGCCGCGGGAAGTTTTTTGCGAAGTTCATTGGCGTTTTTTAATGTTTCTGCAAGCACGGTGAAACTGAGGTGCTTTGTTACGTCTTTGATGGGTGTATGTGCGGTGGCAAGAACCACGCTGAATTTTTCTCCAACGAAACCCATGTTCACGTATTTGCTTCCGGAGAGTCTTTTTAAAATATCCGTGTGCCCAAGATCTTTAAAACCGGCCTCTTTAATGCTGGTTTTTGAAAGAGGAGCCGTCGCGATGCCATCTAGAACTTTTTCTAAGCAAGCTTCGGCACTTGTTTCCACCCATTGAGCGGGCGGTTCATCGGAAGCAATATCGATTAGATAAGGCCCATCGATTTTTAAGGCTTCTTGAAGGGAGTCGACGGTGATGCGTTCGAATTTCTTGTCGATGAGACGGAGATATTTTTTATCGGCCTCTTCCGGGCGCCACAAAATAAATTGAACGTTTTTTTGTGGACCCAATTTATGAAGGGCTTTGGCAGTGACCTCAAAGCCAATGCCGTCGACGTCGCCGGTGGTAAGAGCGATTCTAAGTCTACTCATTGATACGAACAAAGATCTCGTCGCGTTTGCTTTGCAACCATGTTTTAAGTTGGCGCTTAAAGCTCGCTTCTAAAAGTTGGGCCTTAATACGATCTTTGGCTCTTTCAAACTTTGGATCTGTCGTCAGTTTTTTTCCAGTGAGCTTCACGATATGATAACCCATACGCGATTTAACAACGGGAGTTGTTTCGCCTACTTTTAAATTTGAAATGGCTTCTTCAATCTCTGGCAAGAATTCACCGGATTTGAATGTACCTAAGCTTCCGCCAGAAGAGAAATTCGGATCTTCACTGAATTGTTGAGCCAAGGTTTCAAAATTATCACCGGCACGGACTTTACCGGCGGCAGCTTGTGCTCTTTGAAGTGCGGCTTCAGCGCCGCCTTTCTTTGGACTAAAAAAGATGTGTGAAACCGAAAATTCATCAATTGATGGACGGCTGCTGGGGCTTGTTTTCAAGTATTCGTTCAAAGCATCTTCATCAGAGATACGAAGTTTTGAAATGATCTCTGAATCCATTAAAGATTGTTTTTCGATACTGTGTTTAAGAAAAGTCTTATACTCCGACGCTGAGATTCCTTGGCCCTTGATGATGTTTAATAGCTCGGCCTCAGTGACATTATTTCTTTTCGCCATGCTTTTAAGTTCAGACTCCACGCGGTCCGAAGTGACGGAAAGATTTAAACGTTTTACTTCAGACTCTAAAATCTTTTCGTTAATAAGATAATCTAGCTGAGCTTTACGATCCCCTTTAAGACTTGTCGGTGCTTTATCAAATAACAACGCTTCGTCGATAAGGCCTGGTTTGCCGATACGATTTTGTAGTTCTTTAAAATCGGATTCCAAAACTAGCTCGGTATTCACGATAGCCACAGTTTTTTCCACAAGCTCGGCGTGAGCTGGTGTAGCGATCAAAAATGGAAAAAGAAAACTAATCATTGGGTCCTCGCGTATCAACCGTAATCGAGTTCATTAAATCGTAGTCCTTTAGGACTTTACTACTTCTGAGCTGAGCATCAAGCCAAGCTACATACTCCGCCTGCTCGCGTTGAGCACGAAGAGCGCGAATAATCTGTGATTTGACCTCTTCTAGCGGCTGAGTCGTTGCTGGAGCCTTCTTTTCTACGCGAATAAGATGAACACCAAAAGGACTTTTAACGGTTTGTAGACCGGCACCGGCGCTAAATAACGGGTCAAAGTAATCCACACTGCCCTTTTCAATCCAACCGACAACACCACCTGTTTTACCTTCGGGAGTGATTGAAAACTTACGAGCGATCTCGCCGAAGTCGGAAGTTTTTAAATCAGTTCTAATGGCATCCGCTTTGGCGTCTTCATCAACAACGATCTGGCGGATATAAATACGCTCTTTACGTTTCCAACGGTCTTTATTGTCTTCGTAGTAGCGTTTGATTTCTTCGTCAGTCGGGGGCTTAATCTTTTCGTTTAGTTTCTTAAATACTTCTTTTTCTACCAAACCATAGCGGAGTTCTTCGCGCCACTCTGAAAAAGAAAGGTTTTCTAAAGCCAAAGCTCGACGAAATGAAAGATCATCGGGATAGTTGGCTCGAAGCTTATCAACTTCTTTATCCAGCATGTTTTCAGAGATCACGATGCTTTGGGAACGGGCCCAATCCAAAGTTAGACTCTTTACTAAGAAGTCGCGCAAAATTTCTTCTTTAACACGATGGATATTGTTGGGATCTTTGGCCGCTAAAGCATCGAAGTTGCGAAGGCGACGTGCTAATTGGTTGGCGAACTGTTTTGAAGTTAAAACATGATCGTTCACCTTCTCTACGGGCTTGGTAGAGATCTTTTGGTAACTGGAAGGACAACCCGCTAAGGTAAAGGCCATTAAAATAAAAAGCCCCGTACTTGCGGGGCTCTTTAGAAATTTCATAAGAAATATTCCTTATTATTTTATCGCACTCTTATTTTCTTTAATTGAGTACGATCTTTTCAACTTATCGAAGTATTCGTTGAAGATCTGTTTTCTTTTTTCGTCGAAAACAGCAGCTCTGATTTGACGCTTATTTGCGTTCTCAAAGCTTCTACGTCCCGTAAGTTTAATGATGTGGAATCCGAACTGAGATTCGATGAGCCCCTTGATTTCACCGACTTTCATGGATGCCGCAGCTTCATAATAACCTGGAACAAGAGTTACACGAGATTGCCAGCCGATGTCACCACCTGCTTGCTTAGAAAGAGCATCGTCAGAATAAAGTTTCACAAGCTCTTCAAATGGTCTTTTGCTTTTCTTAACTTCGTCAAAAATTTCTGTCGCACGTTTTTTAGCTTCAGCTACTTGCGCTGGAGTCGCGCCAGGTTTGAACTCAATCAAGATGTGGCTTGTGCGAAGTTCTGGGTTTTTAGCGTACCATTCTTGCATTTCTTTATCAGAAACTTGGATCTTTTGAATGCGAGGACCAAGATCTTTTTCAAGCAAAGCTTTGTACATTTCCTGGTTGAAACGCTCTTGAACCACAGGGTCTTTAGCCAAGCCACGTTTTTCAGCTTCTTGAAGTCCCGTTTCGTAGCGGATCAAGTCTTCAAGGAAAAGTTCTTTTGTTGGAGGGTTGATCGTCTGAGAACGAACCTCGTTGTACTTTTTGTTAAACTCTTCAACGGTGATAGATTTTTTTCCAACCTGAGCCACAACATCCGTGGATTTTTGCGCATAGGAGTTCACAGAGATGAGCATCAAGATGCTTAATAGAAGTTTCATACTTTAAAAGTCCCTTTAAAAAGTTGAAGACAAGTCACCCTAAAACGCTAGCACTAGGCATCATTATCCGCAATGAATTTAAGAGCTTGCTGTCTCGCGTGGTGCAAAAGCCCCTCTAACTCTAGAGCAAGGTCTGGGTTTCGTGGATCGACTTCACGAGAGATCGCCGTCATGGGACCCACCCAGTAAATGATCACTTTTGCGAAGGGTTTTGGAAGAAAAGTTTTGTTCCAAGATTTTGGAAAATGAATCGCGCGGTCGCACGCAACACCGGCTGCGTAAATCGGGCCAGAAATCATGCGTGAGATTTCAAAAACTCCGGGCTTTACTTTGTGTAACGGACCTTTCGGGCCATCTACTGCAAAGCTGCAATTTCCCCCGTCTTTTATCAAACGCAAGAGACCTTTCAGTGCTTGAACCCCACCACGCGTGGAGGAGCCTCGGCTGGTCTTTGCCCCCAACCATTTTAATACCGTCGCCATCAACTCGCCGTCTTTGGATTGCGATGCGATTGTAGCAATGCGATAGCGTTTTACGATGGATAAAAGAGCAAGCTCGTCCCCATGCCAGTGCGCGAGCACGACAGGATTCTGAGTTTCTAATGAATTTTTCAGGGAATCTGGTTCGATAAGCCGAACCCTCCATGTCCATGAGAGGGTTCGGTAGAAGACAAATACAATAATCGGAAGAATGTATTTTCTAAACACGATTAGTGGTGAAGAGCCTTTTTAAACTCTTCAGTGAGTTTCGGAACGATTTCAAGAGCGTCACCCACGATACCGTAAGTAGCCTTCTGGAAGATCGGAGCGTTCGCATCGTTGTTGATAGCAACGATAACTTTAGAACCACTCATACCCGCCAAGTGTTGAATTGCGCCAGAGATGCCCACTGCGATGTACAAAGTGGGAGCTACTGTTTTACCAGTTTGTCCTACTTGCATACCGTGACCAACCCAACCAGCATCAACTACGGCACGTGAAGCACCTACAGTTGCACCCAAAACGTCCGCAAGATCATGAAGAACTTTGAAGTTCGCAGCCTCTTTCAAACCGCGACCACCACTCACGATGATGTTTGCTTCTGTCAAATCAAGCTTTTCACTAGCGCCTTTAACGATCTCTTTGATCAAAGTCTTAAGATCAGGTTTTACAACCGCTTGTTCAACAACGTTTGCAGATTTAGAAGTGTCCGCCGCCGCTACCGGAAGTTGATTTGCACGCATCAAAACAATCTTTACAGAGCTGTTTTCGAAGTTGGCTTTAGCAAAACATTTTCCAGAATACATTGGCTTCGTCGCTGTGACGTTATCGCCAGAGATATTAAGCTCTGTGCAATCGCTTGCAATCCCCGTGTTCAAACGAGCAGCTACGCGCGGGAACAAGTCACGACCCGTCGAAGAAGCTGAAGCAAGAAGGATGGAAGGTTGAACTTTTTCAACAACAGAAACGATGTTCGCAGTGAAAAGCTCTGGATTATATGAATCTAAAGAAGCGTCTTTAACAACGTGAACTTCATTCGCGCCGTTTTGAGCTGCCGCCGCTGTGACATCACCTGCGTGAGAACCGAAAACCACTGCAACAACAGTGTTTCCAGACTTAGCCGCTGCTTGAAGAAGTTCAATAGAGCTGCGTTTTAGATTTCCGTGAGATTGTTCAGCAAAAACTAATACTTTTCCCATGATTTACCTCTATAGAACTTTCGCTTCGTCGCGAAGAAGTTTAACTAGTTCAGTAGCTTGCGCTGAAGAATCACCCGCTAGCATTTTTACTGGTGGTTTTTCTGCAGGAAGTGCGAAACCAGAGTATTTAACTTTGATGTCCGAAGCAGGAATGTTCAAAGAAGCAAATTCAACTTCTTTGATCACTTTTTTCTTTGCCTTCATGATACCTGGAAGACTTGCGTAGCGAGGCATATTAAGGCCTTTGTTCGCTCCGACAACCGCTGGAGTCATCATTTGCACCACTTCTTTTGCTCCACCTTCGATATCGCGCTCAACAACTACGTTTTCACCGTTGAAAGCAAACTTCGACACCACAGTTGTATGAGGAACATTCAAGAACTCAGCAAGCATTTGGCTGACAGAAGAGGCATTATCATCGATCGCCAATTTACCAGAGAAGATAACTTTAGCTCCGCCTTCAGCCTTAATAACTTCGGCCAAAGCCTTAGCTGTAGAAAAATTGTCTAGATTTTCAGCATTTACAACAATCGCTTCATCAGCACCCATTGCCAAAGCTGTTCTTAGAGATTCGATGACGCGAGTCTTAGGACCTACGCTTAGAACCCACACTTGGGAGCCAGCATTGGCATCGCGAAGTTTCACAGCTTCTTCAACCGCATACTCGTCATAAGGGTTCAAAACCCATTTAATTCCCGCCGTGTCGATTCCGTTTTGGTCGGGAGTGATTTTAATCTTTGTTTCGGTGTCGGGCACCTGCTTGATACACACAAAAATCTTCATGTTTTTACCCCGTATTTTAGAGGTTTTGTTCTATCGCAAGTCTAGGAAAGGCAAAACTAAATTCCATATTTAACGTGTCGCGATACATGACGGGTGTCATAGACAAATCCAGCCCCCGAGGAGTAAGTTCAATTGTAAACTTATTGAGAAAATACAATGTAATAACACAAGGGGTTTTTCACCATGTCTGGATTTCTCGGTTCAACCGTCGGGAAAAAATACATAATGGGAATCTCTGGTCTTGTTTGGGCGGGTTTTGTACTCGCTCACATGGCCGGAAACTTATTAATCTTCGTCAGTCACGATGCTTACAATGCTTACGGACATGCGATCACAAGCGGCAACTTGCTTTATGTCGCAGAAGCGATTTTGGTTTTGGCCTTAATCACTCACGTGTACATGGCAGTTTCATTGACCGCGCAAAACAGAGCTGCGAAATCTTCGCGTTATGCAGTGGCGGCTTCAGGGCAAAAACGAGTGAGTCTTGCTTCTCGCACTATGGCGGTTCAGGGTTCTTTGATTCTTGTCTTTATCATTCTTCACTTGATCACTTTCAAATATGGCACTCACTACGAAACAACCGTGAACGGTGTTGTGATGCGTGACCTTGCTAGATTGATGGAAGAAGTTTTCCAAATGCCAGGCTATGTGATCTGGTATGTGGTCGCTCTTATTCTTCTTGGCTTCCACTTAAGTCACGGCGTGGGTTCTTCATTCCAATCTTTGGGATTGATGGAAGGCTCTTACCGCGGTCTTTGGAAAAAACTAAGCTACACATATGGGATCATCGTAGCTTTGGGTTTTATCGCTCAACCACTTTACCTTTTCGTGTTTGCACACTAAGGAGCAGATAAATGGCTAACAAATTAGATAGCAAAATTCCTAGTGGCTCTATTGAAGACAAATGGACCAAATCGAAGTTCGATTACAAACTAGTTAATCCTGCCAACAAAAGAAAACACTCTATCATCGTTGTCGGAACAGGTCTTGCGGGTGCGTCTGCAGCGGCATCACTAGGTGAGCTTGGATACAAAGTAAAAGCATTCTGCGTGCATGAATCTCCTCGTCGTGCTCACTCGGTGGCAGCTCAAGGTGGTATCAATGCCGCGAAAAACTATCAAAATGACGGTGACTCTACTTACCGTCTTTTCTATGACACGGTAAAAGGCGGCGACTTCCGCGCGCGTGAAGCCAACGTTTATCGTTTGGCCGAAGTGTCGGCGAACATCATCGACCAAATGGTGGCACAAGGTGTTCCATTTGCTCGCGAATACGGTGGAACTTTAGCAAACCGCTCTTTCGGTGGAGCGCAGGTTTCTCGTACATTCTATGCTCGCGGTCAGACAGGACAACAGCTTCTTTTGGGTGCTTACTCAGAGATGATGAGACAAGTTGATGCGGGCACGGTTGAGCTTCGCACTCGTCGTGAAATGTTGGACCTTGTTATCGTTGATGGAAAAGCACGCGGTATCATCGTACGTAACTTGATCACAGGCGAAATTGAATCTCACGAAGCAGATGCTGTTGTTATCGCCAGCGGCGGTTACTCAAACGTCTTCTTCCTTTCAACAAATGCGATGGCTTGTGCCGTGACGGCGGCTTGGAAAGCCCACAAACGTGGTGCTTACTTCGCCAATCCTTGTTACACACAAATCCATCCAACGTGCATCCCGGTTCACGGAGAAAACCAATCAAAACTAACTTTGATGTCTGAGTCTCTTCGTAACGACGGTCGCGTGTGGGTGCCAAAAGCCGTTGGTGACAAACGTCATCCAAACGACATTCCAGAAAACGAACGCGATTACTATCTAGAGCGCGTTTACCCTTCATTCGGTAACTTGGCTCCTCGTGATGTGGCTTCTCGTCAGGCGAAGTATCGTTGTGATGAAGGCCGTGGCGTGAATGAATCTGGTAAAGCGGTTTACCTTGATTTCGCAGATTCCATTAAACGTTTGGGTGAAGACAAAATTTCTGAGCGTTATGGAAACTTGTTTGAAATGTACGAAAAGATCACAGGTCAAAATCCGTACAAACAACCAATGATGATCTACCCTGCTCCTCACTACACAATGGGTGGTTTGTGGGTTGATTACAACTTGGAATCAACAATTCCAGGCTTGTTCGTCGCGGGTGAAGCAAACTTCTCTGACCACGGTGCGAATCGTCTTGGTGCTTCGGCATTGATGCAAGGTTTGGCAGACGGTTACTTCGTTCTTCCATATACTTTGGGTAACTATCTTGGTTCAACGAAGCTTGAAAAAGTTTCGATCACGAACGATGCCTTTAAAGCGGCTGAACATGGTGTGAAACAAGAGATCTCTAAACTTATGAACATCAAAGGTAACCGCACAGTTGATAGCTTCCACAAAGAACTTGGAAATATCATGTGGGAATACTGTGGCATGGGTCGTAACGAAGAAGGTCTTAAAAAAGCTCTTCAAGAGATTCCAAAATTGCGTGAAGAATTCTGGCAGAATGTGCGCATCCCTGGTGATGCAAACTATCTGAACGTAGAGCTTGAAAAAGCCGGACGCGTTGCAGACTTCATGGAGCTTGGCGAGTTGATGTGTCGCGATGCTTTGGAACGTAAAGAGTCTTGCGGCGGTCAC
The DNA here is from genome assembly GCF_047305915.1 of Bdellovibrio sp. HCB117. Taxonomy (NCBI): domain Bacteria; kingdom Pseudomonadati; phylum Bdellovibrionota; class Bdellovibrionia; order Bdellovibrionales; family Pseudobdellovibrionaceae; genus Bdellovibrio; species Bdellovibrio sp. HCB117. Next base: position 23,040 of record NZ_CP178622.1, read on the forward strand.
TTCCGTGAAGAATACCAAGTTGACGGTGAAGCAAAACGTGACGACGCGAACTTCTGTCACGTGGCTGCGTGGGAATACACAGGCGAAAACAAAGCCTCTGTTCGCCACACTGAAGAATTGAAATTTGAAAACGTACATCTAGCAACTCGTAGCTATAAATAAGAGGCGTAACATGGCTGGAAAAACATTGAATCTGACTTTAAGAGTGTGGAGACAAAAAGGTCCTAAAGACCAAGGCGGCTTCGTAGATTTGCAAGCTAAGAATGTGTCTGAAGACGCTTCTTTCCTTGAGATGCTAGATGCTGTGAACGAAGAGCTTGTTTCTAAAGGTGACGAGCCTATCGCATTTGACCATGACTGCCGCGAAGGTATTTGTGGTGCGTGTGGTTTTGTGATCGACGGTGAAGCTCACGGTCCTATGAAATCAACAACCGTGTGCCAATTGCACATGAGAAATTTCACGGACGGCGCAACGTTGACGATTGAGCCTTTCCGCGCACAAGCTTTCCCGGTTATTAAAGACTTAATGGTGAATCGTTCTGCAATGGATAGAATTATCTCTGCGGGTGGTTACATCAGTCAAAATGCTGGCAATGCTGTTGATGCAAATGCGATCCTGGTTCCAAAAGCAGACGCGGATGAGGCGATGTCATCTGCAACATGCATCCAATGTGGTGCGTGTGTGGCTGCTTGTAAGAACGCTTCAGCTGCTCTATTCACTTCAGCAAAAATCTCGCACATGGCTTTGCTTCCGCAAGGTCAGGTTGAAAGAAAAGAACGTGCTCTTCGCATGGTGGCTGCGATGGATGCCGAAGGGTTCGGTGCTTGTACGACAACAGGTGCTTGTGAGGCGGCTTGTCCTAAGGACATTCAACTTACAAACATCTCTCGTATGAACCGTGAATTCCTAGTGGCGAACGCAACGAAGCGTGAAAAACACAGTGATGGCGGCGCAGGCTAGTTTTTAAAATCAAATATGATGTAAAAAAGGGAGTCTAAAAGGCTCCCTTTTTTATTTTTACCCAGCCCCTTCTTGTGCTGTCTTGTGTTTCAGGAATATCGACGGCAACATAAAGGAATGAATAAGTCCGCTTTGGTTCTTTCATTATTAATTTCTACGACTTCGCTGGCGAACACTTTGATCATTGGCGATTCACACGTCGTGGGACCTTTTGGTGAAAATCTTCACAAATATTTCAATGAAGTGGCGCAAGAGAATGTGCGCACCGTGGGTCTTGCGGGTGGAACGGCTCGCTCATTCACGGACTCATCCGAAGCAAAACGGACTTTGAGTTATGGTTTTGCGGATAGAAAAAACGACAAACAGAAGGTTGTTCCTGGCGGAACGAAAGCAACGGCCCCATTGCTATCTACCCTCTTAGATGAAGAAAAACCGCGAAGAGTTATTATCGAATTGGGCGATAACTTTGCCGATTACAAAAATCCCAATTCTCAGTCTGATAGAACCGTTGTTGCACAAGTTAAGCAGATCACCGAAGTGCTGAACAAAAACAAATTCAATGGCACTTGTTACTGGGTGACGCCAACGTGGACTGATAAAGCGCTCTCAAAACCCTATTTTAAGTCGAACATGCGCCTCGCTCGCGTAATTGAAATCATCAAGAATGAAGTGGCTCCCCGTTGTCAGGTCATCGACAGCACCACGGAAATCGGTATTAGTGAAAACGACATCAAGACAACTTCAGACGGTTTACATTTTGACGCTAAAAATGGCGCAAAATGGGCGCGCGGTGTCGCGGACCGCATTCGTGAAGTTGAAGCGAATGCTGCAAAATCCCGCTCTAAAAATCCTGACGGTGTAAAATAATATTATAATTTTTAACCTTTAAACTCTGCATCGAAGGTCGTCTCATACAGAGACATCTTCGACATCACATCTTTTTTGATTTCTTCTAAAGCTAACGCAACAAACTTCCGAAACTAGACCAAGGATTGGCTATGAAGAAGATTGATGTATTGATGCAAGAGTTAGGTTTCAACAAAGATGCTCCGGACAGTGTCAAAGAAGCATTTATAAAACACCTCATGAAAGCTTCTTATGGAGTCAATGTTACAACTCCTTCAGAGAAAAAAGAGATCGCTGCAAACCCACAGAAAATCGCGACACTCAAATCTCCACAACAGTTGAGTTTTGATTTTATCGAGCAAGAAACACGACCAACGTCCGGAAAAAAGGCCGTGTCTTAGTCTCGTCTATTAGAAGAATGGCTAGAAAGTTCCTTGTCCTTCGTCTGGAAAAACACGACCTAGTGCTAAGAATTGGCCCCAAGTAATTCTCCTCTACAAAATTTAATAACCAGCTCACCTTCACATTGGTACCATTTTGGAACTGGGCACGTTCAGGGAAAATTTTTCCTCGTTCGTTCGCTTGAAAATCACCCAATGAAGGAGGGGATTATGAAAAGGCTTATGGAAAGAGCCTCTAAAGCAGCCATGGTAGGCTTACTACTTATTGGTGCTAATGCGTTTGCGGCGCCAGCTGAATCAGTTCCAGGCGAATACATTGTTAAATTGAAAGACTCTGTTTCCGCGAAATCTTCGATCAATGTTCTTAGCGCGCAACTGGGGTCTTACGTAAAAGACACTATTCCCGGACAAAACATTGTGGTTATCAAACGCCCGGTGTTTGAAATCCAGTCAAACGTAGTTAAATCCCTTTCTGAAAATCCAATTGTAGACATTGTAGAACCAAACTACATCTACAGAATTAACAAAACTCCAAATGACCCGATGTTGGGTCAACTGTGGGGATTGAAAAATAGCGGACAACAAGATTCTGAGCGTCGCGCAGGTATTGCAGGTATAGATATCGGTGCAGAACAAGCATGGGATATCACAACAGGATCTAAAGACATTATCGTCGCTGTTATCGATACAGGTGTTGATTACAATCACCCGGATCTAGTTAGTAATATGTGGACGAACGAAGTTGAAGCGAATGGTAAACCAGGAGTTGACGACGACGGAAATGGTATCGTTGACGATATCCACGGTGCGAATTTCGTTAATGCGAACGCTCCAACTGGTAATCCACTCGATGATCACGGTCACGGTTCTCACTGCTCGGGCACTATTGGTGGTACGGGTGATGACGGCAAAGGTATCGTGGGTGTAGCTTGGAACGTTCGTATCATGGGCGTGAAGTTCCTTTCTGCAAGCGGTTCAGGCTCACTTGATGGCGCTTTAAAAGGAATCGACTACGCAACAAAAATGGGTGCCAAAATCATGTCGAACTCTTGGGGTGGCGGTGGTTACTCTGAAACTTTGAAGCAAGCTATCGAAAGATCGAATGCTGCTGGCGCACTTTTCGTCGCGGCGGCGGGTAACGAGTCTAATAATAACGACGCGAGCCCAACATACCCTGCTACATACGATGTACCAAACGTACTTTCGGTAGCGGCGATTGATAACAGAGGCCAAATCGCTTCTTTCTCTAACTACGGCAAAACAAAAGTTCACGTAGGTGCTCCAGGTGTGAATATCGTGTCTTCTATCACTGGTGGAAAATACGATTCATGGTCTGGAACTTCGATGGCGACTCCACACGTTTCTGGTATGGCGGTTCTATTGGCTTCTAACGAGCCGAACCTGACAGCGCTTGAAATGAAAGAAAGAATTATCGCGACTTCTAAACCAATCGCGGGACTTCGTGGTAAATCTAAAGGTGGCATGGTGAATGCTTATGCAATGTTGACAAATACATTGCCGGCTCCAGATCCAAATGATCCGATCAACTGGCAAACTGTTCCTGTCAGCATTTCTTCGGCTCATCCATATAAAGAAAAAACGAAGGAAGAGTTCGAAGTTCGTGTTCCAGGAGCAAAACAGATCGCTTTGTACTTCTCTAAATTCGACACTGAAAGAGATTATGACAAAGTGGAGTTCTTCGATGCTAACGGCAAGAAGGTCTCTGACATGAGCGGTAAAAACGACGACTCGTTCTCAACAACAATTGACGGTGAGTACGTAAAAATCGTTTTCACATCTGATGATTCTGTTCAACGCTACGGGTTTGATATCACGAAAGCGGCTTACAGATAATCTTTAAGCTGAAAAGAAAAACTAAAAAGCCACCTTTTGAGGTGGCTTTTTTATTTTCAGATAAAATAAAAATTAAGAACTACTTTTTGGAAGACACTTCTTTTAAAAACTTTTCCATTTTTAAGTTTGTATAATCAGGAAAATCCAACTGCGTGCAGTGTGAGCCATACGGCACAAGTACAAACTCAGAATGTTTGATCGTCTCTTTGAAATGATATTGGAAACGTAAAGGCGTCACCATGTCTTTTTCGCCCGAGATGATGAGCGCGGGCACCTTGATATTTTCTAAAACTGATTCCCCGTTATATTCCATCAGCTCTTCAAATAAAGTGATGAAGACTTCAAGATTTAAGCGCGCCACGCCTCTTAAGTACACTTCGATATCTTTTATATGACTTACGCGAAGATTGAATCCACCAGCCAGAGCCGCGATATACACAGACATAGGATTATCAACAGCCAATTTCCACAGAGTATTCCACACGTAGGGTTGTTTTTCGTATTGCTCTTTCACGAAATAAAAGAAGGGTTCGATCACATCCAGGCCAAACATTCCCTTGATAGGATTGCGAGCAAAGCCATTAATGAAAATCATCGATGCAAAAGCCTCCGGCTTTTCATCATAAGCTTTGAGCATGATAGGAACGCCGAAGCTATGTCCTGCAAAATGAGCCTGTTTGATCTCTAAATGCTTCATCAAAGCAAAAACGTCTTTTGCCAAAGCTTCCATCGTTAACTGACTCATGTCGGTCACAGGGTTGCTTTTTTGGTGTCCGCGAAGGTCGAAAGTGATGACTTTGTATTTGTGGGAAAAATATTCGATCTGGTGGTGCCAGTGGTTCATGATGCAGGCAATACCGTAGATCAGAATCAAAGGCTCACCCTCCCCGCGCACTTCATAATAAATCGGAGTGCCGTCGAAGCTTTCAAAGCTGCCGGTGGTTTTGGGTGTTGTTAACATGAAGCCTCTCTACAAGTACGTCACTTTAATGAGCGTGTTTCCAAAAGAAATCAAGTCGCCATCTTTAAGCATTTCGGCATCAACGGACTTATTGTTAAGAGTCACACGACCAGGAGCTTTGATTTTTAATTCAACCATACCTGGACCGGGATGAAGTTCGAAAGCCTCTTTGGGGGCATCTTCATCGTGAAGTTCGATATCCAAGGACTCGGAACCCGCTTTACGGGGCCCATAGCCTAAAATAATTTCCTCATCCGTCTGAATACCCTGGGTGAATGTGAGCTTTAACGCGGGGCTAAATCTTTGCAATACGAGGCTTTGTTCGGAGGGATCGGGAGGTGTGACCTCCGACAGCTTGTCCTTTAAAATATTGCGCCACGTCACAAGTCGACTGAAGTCGATCGCGATCTCTTCTTCGACCGAAATAACTTTAAACTGGGTGCGACCTACCTCAAAGATAACCCCTGGTAATAACGCCACTTTTTTTACACGGCGACCACTAATATGGATGCCGTTGGAGGAGTCTAAATCCATCAAAACAAACTGCCCCTTCCCGTCGATAGAGATCTGGGCGTGGGTCCCCGAAACTTTGGGGTCTTTGATAATGATGTCGGCCTTGGAGCGACCCAGGGTGATTCCGTCTTCAACCTTGAAGCGGGAACCCTCATTGGGGCCATCAAGAATCTCAATAAAAGTGACCATTTAAGTATTCTAGGACCGGTTTATTCACTATTCAAATGCCTAATCCTTGTGCTTGGTCCTAAGCCGTGCTAAACCCTCTAAACATTTTAAAAAAGTCATCCTTGCTCCCGCTCACTATGGTGGGGGCTTAAACCGAAAGGATATAGTTCATGGAAACTACTAAATCTGCGAAAAAGCCATACGAAGTTGTGGTTCTTATGCACCCAGATGCAACTCTTGAAGAGCAAAAAGATTTGTTCAAAAAGAACAAAGCTACGATCGAATCTTTCAAAGGTTCAATCAACTCTTTGGAAACTTGGGGTAAAAGAACTCTAGCAACTCCCATCGGCAAAATGAAAAAAGCTATCTACTTCCACTCTACGTTCGAAGCAGATACTCAAGCTATCGCTGAGCTTGAAAGAACTATGCGTATCAACGACAAAGTTCTTCGCTTTATGCACACTCGTTTGGACGAGCGTGTTTCTTTGGCTAAGTTCATGGAAGGCTTCAAAAAAGGTCTTTCTGAATCTGCTGCTCGCGAAAAAGAGCGTGAAGCAAAAGCCGCTGCTCGTAAAGCTGCCTTCGCAGCTGCAAAAGCAGAACGTTTCGAAAAAGGCGAATAATTAAGAGCGTAATCCATGAAGAAGACCGCGACGCCACAGAAATTCATCACAATTTCATCTCTCTCGATTTTGTTGTCGATGTTGACTGTGGTTATGGGCGCGCCTCTTCTTCGTGTACTACGTAAAGCCTACGGTCCCCTCGCCTTTTGGATTTTGGGACTTGTGGCAACGGGAGCAGCGTGGCTCCTGAACGCACAACCTCTGGCGCTTTTCCTTGGCTCTGTTTGGATGACTTTAGGGGCCTACATGGAGTTAGAGCAAAAGGGTGTTGGGTGGTGGATCTCTGGACTTGCGAGTGTCGCAATCGGTTCTGCAGCCGCTGGCTTGGGACTTTTTGGAGCACTTCAAAAGAACGGAATCAACACGTATGCTGAAGTCCAAAAATTAATGGAGCAGTTTTCCGCTCAGGTTCAAAAAATGAATCCGGCGGTGAAATTGGATCCGGCAATTCTGGTGCAGCAGATTCCTTCAGCCATCGTTATTCTTTTAATCATAACGTTGGGTGTGGGATTAATTTTTGAGAGAAGGGTTTTTTCATGGCTCAATTTGCCCCGTGAGAAAATTGCCTCTCAGCTCAAGTTGTTAGAATATCGCGTTCCGGATTTTGTGATTTGGGTTGCGATGACTGCCTTCCTTCTAACAATGGTGAGTTTTGGCGGTAAGGCCACTTCCATCCTCGCAGTGAATATTGTGAACGTTGTTATCGTTCTTTATTTCTTTCAGGGGCTGGCAGTGTTGGAGGTATTTCTGAATTCTATGAAAGCCGGTGTTTTCATGAGAGTTCTGACGTACATAATTTTGGTCGGTCAGTTATTGCTTGTTTTGAGCGTGGTTGGCTTGATCGATTACTGGGTTGATTTCAGAGCTCGCCTGAACAAGGTGAAGCCTGCTGAAAGCAACTAACAAAAATGGAGATCACATGAAAGTTATTCTTCAAAAAGACGTTAAAGATGTAGGTCGTGTTGGTGAGTTGGTGAACGTTTCTGAAGGTTTCGCAAGAAACTTCTTGTTCCCACGTAAATTGGCAGCGGAAGCTACTGAAAAACGCGTAAAAGAGTACGAACACTTGAAACGCGTAGCTGAAGCTAAAAAGAAAAAAGCATTGGCAGAACGCCAAGAGCTTTTGAACAAAATCAACGGCACAACTGTAACATTCAAATTGGCTGCTGGTGAGACTGACAAACTTTTCGGTACTGTTACTACAACAGATATCTCTAAAGAATTGCAAAAAATGGGTCACTCAGTAGACCGTCGTGACATTCACCTTGAAGAGCCAATCAAAGTATTGGGTCAACACAAGGCAGTTGTTCGCTACGCAGAAGGTATGGAAGCAAAAATCCAGATCTCTGTTGAAAGAGCGTAATAACGAGAAAGTTTCGGTAAATCGAAAGTTCTTAAAAGGGATCTCCGTCAAAAGAGATCCCTTTTTTTATAGTCATTTCACCTGCTTAAAAATGACGCACTTCCATCATAAGACTTTGTTATCTTAAATATTTGAAAATTTGTATTGCACTGGTTCCATTTTGGGTGTTTAACGGCCCTCACTTTGGGGGGGTCACTATGAAATCCACAGTTTTTAAAGCAGCTCTAGTTACAGGTCTTTTGGGATCTTTGATTGCCTGCTCTCCTGCGAAACAGAACTCTGTTCAACTAGGCGCTGATAGCACATCTATAATTGGTGGCGTTCCTGTTGATTCTAAAGACGTTATTGCGAAGTCTACGGTGGCTCTAGTGGCTTCTGTGGTCACTCAAGATGGCCAAGAAGGTCAATTCATCTGCACAGGTTCTTTGCTAACTTCAAATATCGTTTTGACTGCAGGTCACTGCGTTCCTGAAGTGGGTTCCGAATATAAAGAGGTCGCTCTTTATGTGATCTTCAATACAGATCTAAATAACATGCAAAGAGGCGATATCCGTCTTGTTGTAGATTACGTTATTCATACAGAATACGGAAAAACGGGTGAGCAAGGTGAAGACGCTCATGACCTAGCTCTTGTTAAATTCTCTGGCGCGATGGCTCCTGGTTACCAACTTGCGAAGTTCTTGGATGACGAGACACTTTTGACAGCGGGTAAAAAAGTGACTTTGGCTGGTTACGGTTTGATCGAAACTGATGGCGTGAATACAAAAAGCGATAACAAACTTCGCAAAGTCGACGTTGAGATCGTTGAAGATTTCGGTAAACACGAAATCCTTCTTGATCAAACTCAAGGCAAAGGTGCTTGCCACGGTGACTCTGGTGGTCCGGCTTTCCTTGAAGTGAACGGCACTCAATATGTTTGGGGTGTTACTAGCCGCGGTGCTGGTAAAGACGGAAAAGATGACTGCTCTCTAGTAAGCGTTTACACAAAAGTGAAATCTGAATCTACTTTCGTAAAAGACGCTTTGAAAAAGCTTTCTGGAAAATAGTTTTTAGATAAAAGCTAAAAAGAAAAGGCTCCCGATGAGGAGCCTTTTTTATTTTGTATTATCGAAGATATTTTTTAAGCGCTCTGCTCGTCCTGCATTTCAAGGAAAACCAACTGAAGGTATTCAGCCATGACTTCACGCAACTCTTCAATGGTGAGCGTTTCTGGGCTTTTCCCGTACTTTTCTAACAGGGCATTGAATTCACGTTCGACAGGATCCTGAGGCAGTCCGGTTGCCGCAATCACTGTCTTTGCTAAAGTTTCTCCCATGATCAGCCTCCATGCTTAACAAGGGTCTCGCTTTGTAAGACGCTTTGACTAAATCAAGAGGTTAAAGAGAACTCAATTCCAAAAAACGGCTTTGGGCTTTGGTCTAGCTTACTTCTGTCGACGGTGGGAATGTTCCTTAGACCAAGTACGTGCCTTAGGCAGATTCCAATAGAGGAATGGCAAAAGGATACGTCGAGGCAGCAAACGACGAATGTAATAAAAGAGTGTCGCATCCAGGGTCGCTGGAATCCAGAGCGGCGGATTTTCTTGCTTCATCACTTTCAAAACCTGCTTCGCAATTTTTTCTGGAGTGGTTAGCGACATGTTCATCATCTTTTCCACAAACGGAGTCATGTTCTGATAGAAGTCGCAATAAGGGCCGCTCCAATTGCGAGTCGGATCCGACAATTCGGTGTGATACACGTTCTTGAAAGAATTGCTGTGAATAAAGCCTGGCTGCACGAGGGTGATAGTCACACCGAAGGGGCGCATTTCGTACCACAAGGCTTCGCTGGCGCCCTCTAACGCGAATTTAGAGGCTGAATAAGATGCCATCGTCGGCATGGCTAACATCCCACTGACCGAAGAAATATTTATGATCTTACCACGGCCGGTGGCGCGCATGTGTGGCAGAGAAAGGCGAATCAGTCCCATCGGGCCAAAATAATTGGTGGCCATTTGCAGCTCTTCATCTTTTTCAGTCATGTGCTCAATGACCGAACGATACGAAATACCGGCGTTATTTATCAGGATATCAACTCCACCCCAGGTTTTTTGAATCTCGTTATAAAGGCGCACGCGGTCTTCTTCGATGGTCACGTCCAAAGGACGAATTATGAAGCGATCGTTTTCTAAAAAGTGCGAGCGCACTTTTTCAAGACTGTGCTCACGGGCGGTGGCTACGACACGATATTCTTGGCAGTGATAAAGAAGTTCGGCTAAGGCTAAGCCAATGCCAGCGGAACAACCCGTGACTAAGACCACGGGCTTAAACGCTTGAGGTTTTGATTTACGCTGAAAGAAGTAAAGTAAGGGCCTCATAGAAGCCCATTATCTTAAACTGGTGCGCCTGGTGCAAAGTTTTTAGGTCTGCCGCCTGGCATCGGAGGTGGAGCTTGCGGTGGCGGCATCGGATTGATGTTACGCTCTTCCGGCTCGGCATCACGGAATCTATTGTATTGGGCATCGAAACGCATTTTAACGGGGCCAGTGGCACCGTTACGCTGCTTACCCACGATCACTTCGGCGTGACCTTGTTTATCTGGATTTTCTTTATCATAGTAGTCATCACGATAAAGCATCATGATAACGTCGGCATCTTGTTCGATTGATCCGGACTCACGCAGGTCAGAAAGCATTGGTTTTTTCTCTGTACGGCCTTCCACCCCACGATTCAGCTGGGCAAGAGCAATAACAGGAATTTTCAATTCTTTGGCGATGGCCTTCAAAGATTTAGAGATTTCTGCAACCTCTTGCTCACGTGAAGACATTTTTTGCTTCATGCTCATCAACTGCAAGTAGTCGATCATGATCAAATCTAATCCGTGTTCAGCTTTCAAGCGACGCGCCTTAGAGCGAATTTCAAAAGGTGAAACACCTGGCGTATCATCGATAAAGATGCTGGCTTCAGAAAGAAGACTAGCCGCATGAATCAAGCGAGGCCATTCAGAATCGCTGACTTTACCGTTACGAAGGGAACCCAAGCCCACTTTCGCTTCGGCCGCCAACATACGCATCATCATGGACTCTTTACCCATTTCTAGAGAGAAATAGGCCACAGTCTTTTTAAGCTTTAAAGCCACGTGTTGAGCGATATTAAGAGAGAACGCTGTCTTACCCATGGAAGGACGAGCGGCGATGATCGTCATCTCTCCAGGGTGAAGTCCCGCTGTCATTTCATCCAGGCGTTTAAAGCCCGTAGCAAGACCAGTGACCTCAACTTGGTTCTTATAAAGCTCTTCTAATTTTTTGATAGAAGCGCGAACGATTTCCATCGAGCCAACAAGGCCCGTAGCAGCTTTGGCTTCACCGACTTTAAAGATTTCACTTTCAGCTTGATCGACAAACGATTCAACGTCCGCGAAATCCTGTTCGTACGCTTTTTCAATAAGAGAGCTATTAACTTGAATCAACTTACGCAACGTCGCTTTATCTTTTACGATCTTTGCGTGAGTAACGATATTTGCAGACGAAATTGTTTTATCTAAAAGGCTGACTAAATACTCGGGTCCACCGGCCATCTCCATAGAGCCTTCGCCTTGAAGAATATTCGTTACGGTGATGATGTCCACAGGTTGATTTTTGCTGTGAAGCTCTTTAATGGCGTTAAAAATCTTCTGGTGAGATGGCTTGTAGAAGTCTTCAGCCACAAGGATATCACCCACTTGGTCCAAAGCTTCTCGGTCTAGCATGAGACCGCCCAAAATAGACTGTTCGGCCTCAATATTCTGAGGTGGAATCCGTGTACTCATTGAACCCCTCTAAGAGTAACGAAGATTTAAAACAAAAGACTAAAAAAATTGCGGGGCTTCTACAAAGATGGTGGTTCTAAACGGGCCCGCCGGTGCACAAGTTTTCTGATAAATGCTTCGGTTCACTAGGATCCAAAGCATTCTTCCGAAAACTAATCTCTTAGTTCAGTTTTTTTACACGAATCTTATAGTTGTCAATTTTCTTCTTAAGTGTGTTGCGATTGATGCCAAGCATTTGCGCAGTTTTAACTTGATTTCCGTTATAAGCGCGCAAAGCCAGCTCTAAAAGAGGCTTTTCTACTTGTTCGATAACGACGTTGTACAAACCATTCAACTCAACTTGAGCTTCTTTTTGTTGAGCAAATAAAACTTCTAGTTTGCTCTTCACAAGCTTTTCCAAGCTTACGGACTGAAGATTAGCGACAAAAAGATTATCGGAACTGTTTAGGTTCGGCGTCATGGAACTCCCAAGAATGTTCAGCTTATTATTTTTGGAGTGGACTACACTCCGCGTGTTTCGGGAGACCAAATATACTTATGCAGCTGCAATTGCAACCTCGCAGATGAATTTTGATGCAAAATTTTTTCTGCCAACCAGCGTTCAGACACTTGGCCGTATGATGGGCTGTATAAAACCACAAATTTTTCAAATAAATTGTGTTGACGACAGAATTCTTCGGACCATTCAAAATCTTTTTCAGAACAAATAACAAACTTGTATTCCGTGCTGGGCGTGGAAAAGCTGATGTTGTTCATCAAGAAAGAATCTGCGGCTCCACTATCAGGAGTTTTCACATCCAAAATTATTTTTACGCGCGGATCGACGTGCTCGATGCTTTTTGATCCGCTGGTTTCCAAAGAAACTTTGTAACTGCGATCACATAATGTCTTCATCAATGTGTGAACTTCTTTTTGTAAAAGAGGTTCTCCACCGGTGATGCAGACATACGGTGTTTTGTGTGTTTCGATTTCTTTTAGAATTGTTTCCAGGCTTTGCAACTCACCTTCATAATAAGAATATTTGGTGTCGCAGTAAGTGCAGCGCAGATTGCATGCCGTCAGGCGCACGAACACGGTGGGAAGTCCCACATACGTCGTTTCACCTTGAACACTATAGAAAATCTCGTTTATTTTTAGCATGCTAAACAGGCTCCTGGCGTTGACCCTGCGGGTCAGGCTCGTTGCAAGGATACGTGTATACGGCATTTTTCGAAACCGCACCAGTCTTAAGTCAAGGATGCGCCTGTTAGAATGACTAACTACGGGAAATTTCGTAAATTTTTTAAATGAATCATTTTCTTAAGAAGTTTCGTCAGGACGTCATTGCAATCAGCTTTTTAGGTTTAGGGCTTTTCCTCGCCCTGGCTTTGTTCAGCTACAATCCATTTGATCCCTCCATGAATTCTATTGGGCAAGGGCTTAAGGCCACGAACTATTGCGGTATCGTGGGAAGTTTCCTTGCAGACATGCTTTATCAGGCTTTCGGGCTGGCGGCGTGGGTTGTCGTTGTGAGCTTTTTACGTATTGCGTACGCAAGCTTTCAGGGGGAGCCGCTCAATCTTAAGAATATTCGCTTTGTCTGGGCTCTTCTTTTGATTGTGAATATTGCGGCTCTTTTGTCGCTTTATTTACCTACGACAAAAGTTTTCAAAGAGCAGATTTATCTGGGTGGTCTTTTAGGCTTGGGAGTCTCTCAGGCTTTGATGCGCGCCTTTAATTCAATCGGTGTGCAAGTTATTCTGCTTTCGTTAATGGCTGTGCTCATCGTGTTCTATTTCGAAAAATCTTTGCAAGAGCTTTCAGAAACTCCGCGCGGCTTTATGGCTTTCTTAAAGAAGAAGAAAATCATGGATAAGCTTGCGGGCTTTTTTGCCGGCATGTTTGTGAAAGAGAAAAAAGCCAAAGCTAAAAAGTTAGAGGCTAAAGACGAGAAACCTAAAACTGTCTTCCCGCTATCAGACAAAAAATTTGTTGGAAAAGATGAAGAGGAAGAAGACGAGGATCTAAACGCGCTTCTTGAGGCAGATGCTGAAGCTGCAGAAGACGAAGAAGAAGAAGAAATCGAAGAGGAAGAGGAAGAAACGCCGGCCCTGAAGCTTGCGCAAAAGCGCAAAGTTGTTATGAAGGCGAAACCACCTCGTCGTATCGAAAATTGGGATATGCCGAAGCTGGCTCTTTTAGAAGACCCTCCAGCGTCTCGTATTAAAATTGATAAAGCTGAGATTCAAAGAAAAGCGGATTCATTGGTGGAAAAGCTTAAGAACTTCTCGATCGAAGGATCGATCCAGGATGCAAAGCCCGGCCCGCTTGTTACGATGTATGAGTTTAAACCAAATGCGGATGTTAAGATCAGTAAGATTTCAGAGCTTGAAGATGATTTGTCTTTGGCTCTTTCTTCTGAGTCTGTCCGTGTCGTGGGTCATATTCCGGGAACAGATGTTGTTGGTATTGAAACAGCGAACTTAAAGCGCGAGACCGTTTATTATAAAGACTTGATCGCCGAAGATCAGTTCTGGAGTGAAGATCTTGCGTTACCGATGGCTGTCGGTCGCGCCGTGGATGGCGAACCTAAAGTGGTGGATCTTCGTAAGATGCCGCATCTTTTGATCGCGGGTACAACGGGTTCGGGTAAGTCGGTGTTCGTCGGCTCTATTATCACGGGTCTTTTGTTCCGCCATTCTCCAAAGACACTGCGTTTGGTTTTGATTGACCCTAAAATGGTCGACTTAGCTCCGTTTTCTACAGTGCCTCACTTGGTTCTTCCTCACGTGACGGAACCAAAGAAAGCCGCAACGGCTTTGAAGTGGGCGGTGCGCGAAATGGAAAAGCGTTATAAATCTTTATCGAAATTCGGCGTCGGTAAAATTGAAGCCTTCAATGAAAAAACCGGCGGGCTTTCAAAAGCGGAAATTGAAGAACACGAAAAAATCAATTTGGAGCTCGAAGAAGGAAAAGCCAAACTTGAGCAGTATTACTATCAACCGCTTCCATTTATCGTGATTGTCGTGGATGAGCTTGCGGATTTAATGATCGTGGAAAAACAAAACATCGAAGAGCCGATTCAGCGCCTGACGCAAAAAGCGCGCGCCTGCGGCATCCACTTGATTGTTGCCACTCAATCCCCGCGTAAAGACGTTGTAACCGGTTTGATTAAAACAAATATTCCAGGACGCGTGGCTTTGAAAGTGGCGTCTAAAATGGATTCCCGTATCATCATTGATGATTCAGGCGCAGAACGTTTGCTTCCGAATGGGGATATGTTGTTCCAAGCTCCAGGCGTTGGAAAACCGACACGCCATCATGGGCCTTATCTTTCAGATAAAGAAATTGGCAACGTCGTGAAACACTGGGCGGCGCAAGCGGAACCTGAATATGATCCATTGGCGATGAAAGCTCTTGATGGATTTGCTGGTGGCGATGGTGCGGAAGCTGGCGATTCCGGCGGTGGCGGCTTTGGTGAAGAAGAATACGATGAACGTTACGATGAAATTTTATCGTGGGCTTCAGAACAAAAAGAAATTTCTGCGTCTTTGATTCAAAGAAAGTTTAGACTCGGTTATCCGCGTGCGGCTCGCTTGATCGAAATTTTCGAAAAAGAAGGTGTCGTTGGTCCCGCGAATGGCAGCAAGCCGCGTCAAGTTCTCGTCAGTAGTTTTAGAGAACAATAATTTGAGCCTTGACTCTACCTCCTTAGGTCGGTGTGATTAAGACACCACAATAAAAAACCATTCAAGGAGGAATTTATGGTTAAGGCTCTTATCGCCGCTCTAGGTCTTGCGTTCTCAGTTAACGCTGTTGCTGCTCCAACTGCTGTTGAAGTTTTGGCTAACATCCAAAACGCAGCGATCATGGATCAAGCTCAAACAATGGGTTTGGACTGGAAAGTTGGCGACAATGCTAACTACAACATCGACATGGGCTTCATTAAAGGTTCAATGTCTATGTCAGTTCGTTCTATCGGTGCTGATGGCATCTGGATGGATCAAAACATGGATCTTGGTTTCGCTGGAAAACAAAAAGTTGAAACTCTTCTTGATCCAAACACTGGCGAAATCAAAAAAATGCTAGTGAACGGTAAAGAACAACAAGTACCTAAACAAGACGTGGAAGTTATCGAAGTTAAAGAAGACAGAATCACTGTTCCTGCTGGTACTTTCGATTGCATCCACGCTCGTCTTAAAGACAAAGAGCAAAATGCTGAAATCAACGCATGGATCAACCCACAACAAGTTCCACTTTCTGGTATGTTGAAACAAGTTGCTCCAAGCCAATTCGGTAACGTGACTGTTGTTTTGAAAAACTTCAAAAAGAACTAAATCAATGCAATTGATCATGAAAAGAGCCGCAGTGATTGCGGCTCTTTCCTTTTTAGCACTGCCCGCTTTTGCTCAGACGAAGAATGGAAAGTCTGAGACCTACAAAGATATTATTGAAAAAGCGTATAACTTAAGTTTGCAGCGCGATCGCCAGCAAGCTTTGAATATTCTTGCTACGGCCATTCAGCGCGAAACCCGTCCTCAAGCCATCTCGGAACTTAAAAAAACGACCTCAGAAGTCGCCAATGTGTTTTTTAGTGATAAAGCCCAACAGTTGTTTGAAAACGGTGTCTCTTTAAGAAAGACCGATTTGAACCAAGCGTTGGATAAGGTTACCGAAGCCGCTCGTATCGAGCCCGACAACTTTTCAATCATCAACGAGCAAGCGCGTCTGCTTATCGCTAAAGGCGACTGCAAAAACGCCCAAGAAAACGTGCAAAAGCAGTTGAAGGTTGTGAGCTTTGATGAAGAACTAAAGCTCAGCCTGGCTCAAGCATTGATCTGTCAGAATCGTTGGTTGGATTATCAGAAAGTGGCCGACACTGTCGTGATAAAACGGTCCCCGCAGCAAAAATTCTGGCAGGCCCTAGAGGTTGAAAAGTCCCTAGGTCAGAAAAGTCTTACAAAAGCGCAAGATGCCTTAGCAAATCTTAAGAAGTCTGACGAAAAGTATCCCGAATTATACTACTGGAATTGGAAATACGGCCAAACCCTTAAGAAAAACAACCCGGAAGAGGCTCAGAAATACGTGATGAGCTGCAAAAACATTTCAGCGAATCAGTATAGACAGTATATGATAGACCCCATGCTTTGCCGCCGCCTTGTTGAGGTGGAAGGAGAGCTAAAGGGGATGAATGGAACACCTGAATAAAATCCTTCTCATTAGTGGACTGCTTTTGACGTTCGCAGGTTGCGGCGTGAAAGGCCGTCCGTTGCCACCACTCAATCCCGCACCATTAGGTCGTGGAGAACCCACGTACAAAGAATCGCAGAAAAAACCTTTGCCCAAAGTTTTGCAACAAGATCAAGAAGACACATCGGTGAACGAGCCGGAGGAGCGATGAAAAAGCTTCTTCCGATCTCCATCATGAAAATGTCCGGAGCGGGAAATACCTTTGCCCTCATTGATGCACGTGAAAAATCCGACTGGAGAGATGTGGAAAACTCTTTGGGAAAGTCGCGAGCAGAGTTTGCAAAACTTGTTTGCGATCATGTATTGGGTTTAAGCACGGACGGATTTCTGCTTATTGAAAATGGCAGCGAAGGTTTTGATTACGACTGGGATTTTTATAACTCTGATGGTTCTACAGCAGAAATGTGTGGAAACGCGGCTCGCTGTGCTGCCCGCTTCTGTTACGAGTATCTGGGAAGTTCTGAAAATAAAGCCTGTTTGAAATTTAAGACCGGTGCGGGTTTGGTAACGGCGCAAATTCTGGGTGACGACGAAGTGCGTGTGCAAATGCCGGAAGCTCGTTTTGTAAAAGAAAGTATTGAGCTAAAAACAAAATCTAAAGGTGTTCAAAAGTTTGCTCTGGTGAATACCGGCGTTCCACATTTAGTACAAAAAATTTCGAATCTTGCAGAAGCAACGACGCTAAAAGAAATGGCCCGCGAAGTCAGATCGCATGCGGATCTAAAACCTGCAGGCGCGAATGTAACTTTCTATGCGGAAGATTCAAAGGGCCACATCAATGCGGTGACCTTTGAAAGAGGCGTCGAAGATTATACGCTTGCTTGTGGTACCGGGGCCGTTGCGGCTGCTCTTGTTTATTCGCAGCTTAGTTCAGAAAAACAAATCAAAGTGCAAATGCCCGGAGGGCTTTTAAGTGTGGTTTTTGATGGTAAAGACACTCACCCACTTATGACCGGCGGAGCCGTTTTCGTCGGAGAATTTAAATACAATCTAGAGGTGGTAGGATGAAAAATTTTAAAGGGACCTTCACAGCTTTAATTACCCCGTTTAAAAACGAAAAAGTCGATTACACTTCTTTAGATCGTCTTTTAAAGCAACAGCTTGACGGCGGTGTTGATGGATTTGTCGTGAATGGCACGACAGCGGAAAGCCCCACTCTTTCAACTCAAGAAGTGGGTGAGCTTTTTAAACATATTCGTAAATTTGTGGGCGACAAAGTTCCTTTGATCATGGGAACGGGTTCCAATGACACCGCAAAGTCTATTGAAACATCTCGTAAAGCAGAAGAGATGGGTGCCGATGCTATCTTGGTTGTTGTTCCTTACTATAACAAACCACCGCAACGCGGTCTTTTTGAGCACTTTAAAGCCGTGGCGAGTTCGGTAAAAATTCCGACTCTTCTTTACAATGTTCCGGGCCGTACAATCACCTCACTTGCAACGGAGACCATTCGTGACCTAGCAAAAGTTCCGGGTGTGATTGGAATTAAAGAAGCGACAGGAAAAATTGATTTAGCCCAAGACATTATCAAGGCATGTGGCAAAGAGTTTGTGATGCTGTCTGGTGACGACGGCACCTATGTTGATTTCTTAGGGGCCGGTGGGCACGGTGTGATCTCGGTAGCGACTCACGTAATTCCGGCGCAAATGGTGCAGTGGAAAAAATGGGTTTCTGAAGGTCAGATCGAAAAGGCGCGCGCTGATATTAATAAGTATATGAATCTTATCAATCTTCTTTTTGTCGAAGCAAATCCGATTCCAGTAAAGAAGGCCTTACAGTTAATGGGCGTGATTGATTCTGCGTCTTTGCGTTTGCCACTGGTGGAATTGTCTGCGGAACATACGGAAAGTCTGAAAGCAGAAATGAAAAAAGTGGGTCTTCTGTGAAAAAAATCAAAGTCGGCGTCATCGGCCCTGCGGGCCGTATGGGAAAAGAAATTGTTGGAGTTATTGATTCTAATCCCCGCTGTGAAGTGTTTTATCCACTGAATCGCGACGATAAGTTCGATGCTAAAAAAGCGAAACAAGTCGATGTGTGGATTGATTTTTCTTCGCCAGACGCCTTGAAGGATGTTTTAAAAAGAGCTGCCGAACATAAGACGCCTGTCGTTTGCGGCACGACGGGATTTTCTAAGAAAGAAAAAGATCTTCTGGCTCAATACTCTAAAAAGATTCCCGTTCTTTGGTCTTCAAATATGAGTTTAGGTGTTGCGGTCCTTAACGAAACTTTGAAAAATCTTTCTGCGATTTCACATTTTGATTTTCAGATTGAAGAAATTCATCACAATCGCAAAAAAGACAAACCATCCGGAACGGCAATCACATTGCAAGAGAATCTAGAAAAAGCCGTTGGTAAAAAACTTCCAGAAGCCCTGGCCATTCGCGGTGGCGGCGTTTTTGGCGTTCATAAAGTTTATTCAATGAGCGATGAAGAGGTTTTGGTTTTTGAGCATTCCGCACTAAACCGGACGGTCTTCGCCAAAGGGGCCGTGATGGCGGCAGAGTGGCTGGTCAAACAAAAGCCGGGCCTTTACCAAATTCGTGATGTTTTATTTGGGAAAAAAGCATGACGCCAATTCGGCATTCTGCTTTGATTCATGCCGCCCTCGACCTCGTCGGGGGCGCCGAAAAAGCCAAGAACCTTCTAAGAAAATTAAGTGAATGTGGCGAGGTCACCGCGATTTCGTCAGTCTATAAGCGGTATTTAACAGCGGAGCGCTTAGATTTAAGTGCGTATCTTGAGTTTGTAATACGCTTTGAAACGCCATTGAACGTGGATGCATTGCTGCACCTGGTTTTATCTTTATGTGAGGAAGGCAATCCTGGCCTAAGCCAGAAAAGTCATAAAGAGCTAACACTTCTTACCTATGATGACTTGATATTGATGTCTCCTCGATTAACGCTTCCCTATCCTCAGCTTCATCAAGACCCGCTCATCATCCGCTGTTCAGCGGAAGCATGGGGCCAATATGAGCATCCTATCTATCAGAAGAATCTGAGTGAAATTGCGCGTGCGGCCGCTCCTGCAAGACAGGCCGAGTTTTATATTCAGGGTAAAAGCCTGGTTGATTTTTAGCCTGCGCCAACGTACAAATTTGGGTGTTACATTTAATCCATTTTTCTTGCGGGAGATCCCATGAAGTTTTTCATCGATACAGCTGAAATTGAAGAAATCAAACAGGCCAACTTACGTGGTTGGGTTGACGGCGTTACAACGAATCCTTCGTTGATTGCTAAATCAGGAAAACCATTTCATGACGTGATCAAAGAAATCTGCAAGGAGGTTTCTGGTCCTGTTTCCGCAGAAGTTATCAGCCTTCAAGCAGAAGAAATGTTCCGTGAAGGTAAAGAACTAGCGAAACTTGCTTCTAACATCGTTGTTAAAATTCCAATGACTGAAGACGGTATGATCGCAGTTAAAAAATTAACTGCTGAAGGCATCAAGACGAATGTCACGTTAGTTTTCTCTCCGATGCAGGCGTTGCTAGCGGCAAAAGCGGGCGCGACAATGGTCTCTCCATTCGTTGGCCGTTTGGACGATATCGGACAAGAGGGCCTGACAATGGTTAACCAGGTTATCCAAATTTATCAAAACTATGACTTTGCAACGGAAGTCTTAGTAGCGAGCGTGCGCAGTCCAATGCATATTCAACTTGCTGCTGAAATGGGTGCGGATATCGCAACAATTCCGTTTAAGGTTATGCAGCAAATGACTCATCATCCGTTAACTGACAAAGGCATTAAGCTTTTCATGGATGACTGGAATAAGGCTCAAAAGAAATAATGATGAAATACATTTCTTATCTTGTTTTGACTGGAACTCTTCTTTTGTCTGGGTGTCGTACCGGCGGGGTTATTCTTCGTGAAACTCCGCTCAATGTCAGCGAAACCCGTCGCGCCGTTATGAGCGTGATCGGTGAGCCTCGCTCGGTAAGTCAGAATGGACGAGAACTAGTTTCTCAGTTTTACGATAAGAAGAACAAACCTATCGAAAAAATGGATATGGCCCGTGAACGTTATTACACACACGTGACGGTCCTAGGTGATCAACGCCCTTATGATGTCCAGGTCGAGGTCCTAGTCGAAGGTCGTGATGAAAATGGCGGCTTTGAGCTGTTAGATCGAGATGACGACAGAGCCGGTGTGATCGCCGAAAAGATCCGCCGGGCGCTTAACCAAAGTCGCGACAATCGTAACGTGATTGACGACTTCCGCTCCTTCTAAATACGATATAGACTAGTCAATATGACTAGTCTTTTCATTTGAAGAGGTTACGTTGCAAGGAATGCAGCTTAAACGGATTCTTCCGTTCGCAGTACTAGCGGGATGCTTATGCTGGTCAAGCCAATTAAGTGGTTTGAAGTTCATTCCTATTTATGAAGCGCTAACGATCAAGGCGCAAAAAAATTCTCCTCCACATATTGCATTTGAAGAAGTCGTCGAATCAGAGCGCATCTCTGAAGAGTGGGTGCGACTGGCGAAAATCAAACCTGCAACATTGGCCGTTGAAAAAACCTCTTCCACGCCCCTTTTTGCTAAAAAAATTGAAGTGCCGGAAATGGTCTTAACAAAGAGGCCAGAGACCCTGATTACGTCATCACAACCTGAAGAGGTTAACGAGGGTGGTTGGGTTGAGCATTTACCAGTGGCTCAAGCCAAGCGCCTGCAAGAAGCTCAAAGACGCAGCGAAGTTTTAAACCAAGATTGGACTGTCCCTACTTGGAGTGACATGGCCCGCGAGGTTTTAGAAAAATCGGGAGCTTTGGCCACGAGTCCTTCTTCCTCGAATGTTTATGTGGCGGGAACTTCTTCTTCTGGTCAAATAAGCACCCGTCCTTCACAGGCATCAGTTTCTATTCCAGATAGAGCCCCTCAAGGTGACCTCGATGAGCATGCGGACGGATCCCAGTCCTTTGTTGAAGAAAAGAATCTTCGTCACTACATCCAAGGCCCACTTGAAATCACCGGCGGTCTTGCCGTTACAAATGAACACCATATCGAAATTCGCCGTAATGACGAGGGAGTCTTAAAAGAACTTGGTCGCGTGGATTTGCGCCAAGGTCTTTATAATATAGAAGTCGAAGATAAAAACGGGACGGTCGTTGCCCGCTTGGTAGATAAAGAAGGAAAAACTTTAGGTGAAGGTTCTTTCCGTCTAAATAGAGTTGCTGCAGCAAATGCGGGAACTCTTCAAGGACCAAAACTTAAGATCGAACCGCATCCGGATTTTGCGGGTATCGTGACGAGTGCCTACAACCCAAAACCTAACGATGTAGCTCCCGCGCAAACTCGCGCCACATTCGTAAAAGGGGCTAGTGAAGTTGCCGTAAAAAAAGATGACGGCTTGGTTGCGATGGATAATGTCACGAAAGGTTCGATGACGGTTATGCGTGCGGCAGCTCCGAAACATCTGCAAACCGCCGCAATCGTGATCTCTGGAAAAGAATTTAAATCTCAGCTTTATCCCGAATCTATGATCAGGGCGCTTCAAGATATCGTGGCTCAACAGCGCGCACAGTCTATTGATGGTTCTCCAACTGTTATTTGGGGTAAAGTGTCTCTGGATGGCAAAGCGCTGGCTGGAGCCGAAGTTGTGGTCGAATCCGATGAAGCTTTAATTCCGGTTTACTTCAATTCATTCATGATTCCCGATCCGCAGCTGAAATCCACAAGCGAAAATGGCCTATTTGCGTTCGTGAACGTGGACCCCGGTTTTCATTCCATCTTAGCGACGCGATCTTCAGCCATCTTAGGTTACCAAAACGTGGTTGTCGAAGAAGGTTCAGTTGCCCAGGGGGACGTTGAGTCTACCATTAACACTGAAGCGGTGCCTTTAAGAATTTATGATGCGTTTACCGGCGAAGCGCGCCCTGGTTTAGTCACGATGCAAAGCTTACAGGAAGATTTAGAGGTTTCGACAGGTTTAACAACCGTGACCTTACCGCATGTCAGTCGATTAGGATTGATGCGTGTTCAACCTGAGGGTGCCGACTACGTGTCTGCTCGTTACATTTACAATGACACCGATGAATTCATTCATGCTCCGCTAGTTCATTGGTCATGGCTGACTTCGATTAAGTCCTTCTTAAGACTTGATGATATGCCAAGCACAGGCTTTGTTGTCGGATTCGTTCCAGATGAAGACTTTGAAGTTTACCTGGCAGCGTATGATAACTTTGACCCAAGACAGATCGTCTACTTTGATATGCAGGGACGTATCCTGCAAAATCGCAAAGGCATCGCTGGCGGCGGATTCATTCTGTTTAATGTTCCCGAAGACACCCATGAAGTGGTGGTATTAGGAGCAAGAACACGCAAAATGTATTCGCGCGTTCTTCCTGTAGATGCAAACTCGCTTTCAGTTTTAACTTTCCGCTAATTGCCCGGCTTTAGCAAAATCTGCAACTCTTGATTTAAAGAAATTTCCACGATCTTCAAAAGACTTAAATTCGTCTAAACTTGTTCCACCCGGGCTCAATAAAACCGTGTCAGAACTTTTTGCTTTCTTAAAACAATATTCTAAAGCCTCCGCCAAGTGCGGATAAGAAGCTCCAGGTAAAAGAGATTTCTTTTGAGCGATCTCGCGGCATTCGCCGAAGAATACGAATTCGACGGACTGGAAATGTTTTAACGGCATCAAATCTTGCCAAGGAAGATTTTTATCTCGGCCACCTAAAAGCAAAAACAACTTTCCACCATTGCTTAAAGTATCGTGGGCTGCCGTGCTAGCAATTAAAACGCTGTCCATCGCGGTGGCTTTGCTGTCGTTAATAAAGCGGACACCCTTGAACGTTCCCACATTCTCAAGACGGTGAACAAGACCTTTAAAATTTTTCATTCCTTCAATTGCTTCGCGTGGCCAGCCGGCCTCAAGAGCCAATGCGGAAGCTAAAGCCAAATTGTCTTGGTTGTGTTGTCCAATAAGCTGAGCTTTTTCTAAATGAAGATCTTTGAAGGTGACATCATTTTTTGAAATGACTTTCACACTTTCATCGCGACCTTTTTTCTTTGAATATTCAACTAGGTCTCCACCTTCGCTATTTAAAAGCATTGCTTTCTTGGTGATGGAATGAATATTCCACTTTGTTTGATAGTAATGCTCAAGATTGTCGTACCGCTCAAGATGATTCGAGGTGAAATAGGTAATCGCCGATAGATCTAAAGAAAGATTTTCGCAGTTTTCTAATTGATAGCTGGATAGCTCTAATACAATCCAATCTGCGCGAGTTCTGTGTCCTTCGAGAACTTCGGCAGCATACTGGGAAAATGGAGTGCCCAGATTTCCACCGACAAATCCCGTTTTAGAAAAAGCCTCAAGACCGGCCCCTAATAAAGATACGGTCGTACTTTTTCCTACAGATCCTGTGACGCCCATCAATTTTTCGTTTTCTAGACAGGCGCAGGCCAAAGAAATTTCACTGGTAATTTTAATGCCCTCACTTTTGGCTTTCTGAATCCAGGCAGAGGTGAGTGGAACCCCCGGAGACACCACCAAAGTTTTCGGTGATGCTTGAGACATCAAAGCTTCGGGATCATTAAAATCCGCTGTCGGTAATTTTCCATCAAATGTGAGTACGGATTGAGCAGAAAATCCTAGATCTAAAAGCAGTCGGCGAGCCGCCTCACCACTTTTACCCATCCCGACAATAGCAATTGGAGTCTTGAGGTTCTTGATAAATTCGTTCATCTGCACGATCATATTCTTGGGAGGAAGATTTGCCCACTTCTTTTTCGCAACCAGTTCCTGATTTCAGATCCGCTTCATTCACTGCTATCATCAGTGACCTGCATCTTTGCGAGGCAGAGCCGGTTAACATTAAGTTTCCGTTATGGAAGAAGTTTAAAACTCGGCAATTCTTTTTCGATGATGTTTTTGAAAACTTTCTGAAGCACATTGAAGAAAAGGCCAATGGCCAGCCCATCGAGTTGATACTTAATGGCGACATCTTTGATTTTGACAGTGTTTTGCGATTGCCTGATGAGCCAACCTACAAAGTAGATTGGTTAGAACGTCATCGCGGCCTCTATCCTCGCGAAGAGCGTTCTCGTTATAAAATCGAAGTTATTTTAAAGGATCATGCTGAATTTGTCCGAGCACTGCGTGAGTTTGTTCTGCGTGGACATCGTGCTATTTTCGTTATTGGCAATCATGATCTTGAACTTCATTTTCCGGAAGTGCAGGAAGAAATTTACCGGCATTTAGCTTTGCCAGATCACAAACGCGATCAAGTGCGCTTTGTGGAATGGTTTTACATCAGCAATCAAGACACTTTGATTGAACATGGTAATCAGTACGATCCGTATTGCATGTGTGAGGACCCGATCAATCCCTTTGTTCGCGGTTATAATTATATTTCGTTGAAGCTGCCGTTCGGGAATTTGGCTTGTCGGTACATTTCTAACGGGATGGGTTTTTTTAATCCGCACGTCGACACGAATTACATCATGACTTTGCCAGAGTACATTCGCTTCTTTTTTAAGTACATGCTGCGTGCTCAGCCGGGTTTGATCATTACTTGGTTCTGGGGTTCGGTTGTGACCTTGCTTTACGCATTTTTCGACCGCCTGTCTGCACCGATCCGTAATCCATTAAAGATTGAAGATCGTGTGTCTCGAATTGCTGAAAAAGCGAACGCAGAGCCCCGCATGGTTCGGGAGCTGAAAGAACTTTTCGTTGCTCCCGCGGCGAGCCACCCGACGTTACTTGCGCGTGAACTGTGGTTGGACCGGGCTTTTATCGTTTTCCTCGCGTTCTTTTTAATATTCCAGCTAATGGTATTCGTTCGTTCGGTGTATGAAATTTCATTCTTCTGGGCTTTTATTCCGCTTTTCTTGTTGCTGCCATTCTTCCTTTTTTACAGCAAGTCGATCACGTCCCTCGTCTCGGGATACAAAGAGCCCGATGACCGAGTTCTTTCCATGGCCAGTGCAATTACTAAAGCGCAGCGCATCGTCTTTGGACATACTCATCATACACGCCATGAAATCATTGGGTCTGTTGAGCATTTGAACTCAGGCTGTTGGTCGCCCGCATTTTTGGACGTGGAGTGTACGAAACCTTTGGACCAAAAAACTTTCGTTTGGATTTCTCCGACCGAAGGGGGAAGTCGCCAAGCCGAGCTTCTGAAATTTGTGGATGGCAAATCAGAACTCATCGCGAACCCAGGTCGGACGGTTTCGGCAAATAATTAGTGCGCCGCAAGAAGATTTCATATTGTCAATTTCTGGACCCTATGCAAACCTTTTACAGGTAAACACACGGATGGAGAGAGGTTTAATCATGGCAGAAGTACTTGTTGTAACAAGCAAAGTAAAAAAACTTATCAAAGAAAAAGGTCAAATGAACACCTCTGCTGAGACTATTGATGTTCTTAGCAAAGCTATTGAGCAACTTTGCTTAAAAGGTATCGAAAGTGCTAAAGCTGATGGTCGTAAGACTGTTATGGCACGCGATATCGTGATCGATCACCTTTAATTTGGTGCTGATTTAGTTATTGCAAAGAACCCGTGGTGAAAGCCACGGGTTTTTCCGTTTAAAGAGTTGTCTTATTCTGAGACATCTCAAGACAAGTCGTTAATTCGCCGATAAACAAATATTGAAACTTTGATGGACAAAGGATGCGGCGATGAAAATGACAGCGATGCTTTTTTCATTACTTATTGCGCTGACTTCAAGCGCGTTTGCGCAAGGCAAATTCTATAAGTCTACGGACAAGATCACCCTGTCGTATGAAGAGTTCCGCGCACTTACTGATGAAAATCAAAAAGCTTGGCTTAAAGAGATTCAAGCCTTCTATGCTAAAGTGGACGCTGTCGAAGCCGGCGAAAGAATTAATCCAAAACGTAAGTACAGCCTCTTGCCCGAGTTCTTGTTTCAGGCACTTTCTAACTCCACTTCATTTTGTGCCACATCTTCTATTCTAATTGGGAATCCCGCCGAGGCAGCCAATGAACGCTGTCAGGTGCAAAGAAGTGTGAAAGCAGGGGCTTCGTTAGTTTGTATGCGTTGCCCGGGCGATCGCCTTAGCGGTGTCTACGTATGTACAAGCGCAAATGACGATGCTTCCACGATCTCAAAAAATCTGCTTAAGGAACTTGATAAAAAAGATTACGAGGGATCAAAGGTTCAAATTAGCGCCGACTCTTTATCAAAACATGTTGAAGTGACTCTCGATGAAGGCTCATCCCCCTTTGAGGCTCCTATTCTTCGCAAGAATACAGTCGTAAAAAGAATTGTCACACCGTCTTCGTCTGAAGAAGTGGTGATTGATTTAGGCCCGGAAGCACAAATCAAAAAGGCCTCTAAAGCCGGTCCAATGACAGTGGTAGAAAGACGCGACGAAAGCGGCGCCGTCTTGGATCGCGTGGGCAATAATCCTCACGTGGCGGACTATCATCTTAGAGCGCTAGAAGATGTCGGAAACTCGAAAGGGAACGACAATCTTGATGTCGAAGAGGTCAGCAAAACCGAACGTCTGGCTTGCGTTTATGCGGGTTGGGCCGTAGAAGGCCCGCAATGCTCTCCTATCAGTGAAAAAGAAATCCGTGACGCTTCTGGAAAGTCAGTCACTTACTCTTGTAAAGCAGATCAAGACGGTTCAGCGGTTTATGGAGACAATGAAGACGGAAAGTCCGTTGTCCTATGTAATCCCGTGCTTTTTGGATTGAAAGATGAAAAGCCTATTTGTATTCGTCGCTCTAAAAATGCGACGGAAGAGTGTGTAAAGGCGTCTAATAAAGCAAGCGAAACGCTGGCATTTGCCAAATCCAATCCTACAGAATATCGCGCGCTGGTTCGTCGCGTAGACGTTCTTTGCCAGCAAGATGAAAATGTTTTGCGCAAACACTTTGAAAAGCGCGGTCGCAGTAAATCACAAGTCGACCATGCGATTAAAGACTTAAGTTCTACCTGCGTGCATCTGCGTGGTCGTATGGCAGAACTCGTTGACGCTAATAAAGCAACGGCACCGCGCGCAGGCCAGCGCTAACTAAAGCATCTTTTGAAGCTCGTCCCAGGAAATGATTTTAACTCCCAGGCTTTGCGCTTTTTCAACCTTTGAGCCTGGATCATCACCGACGACAAGATAGTTCAATTTTGATGAGACAGATCCTAGAATCTTCCCGCCATTTTTTTCAATAATGTCTTTTGCGTCGTCGCGCTTAATAGGTAGAGTTCCCGTAATTAAAAAACTCATCCCGGAAAGCGCGCCCTCTTGCGAGCGAACCGGATTTGCAATCGTCACGCCGAGTTTTAGCATGTCGTGAACTTCGTTCACGAGTTTTTTGTTGGCGGTCCAATCACCGATAGCTTTTGCCACCTTCGGCCCGATTTCAGGAACTTGCAGAAGTTCTTCTTCAGTCGCTTTCAAAAAGTTTTCTATATTCACGAAGTGGTCGGCAAGATGCTTTGCGGTTTGTTCGCCTACGAAGCGAATACCCAGTGCAAAAATAAATCGCGCCAAAGTGGGGTTCTTACTGTTTTCAATGCTTTTAATAATATTCTCAGCGGATTTATCACCTTGTCGTTCCAAAGAAAGAACATCTTCTTTTGTCAGCCGGTAAAAGTCGGAAAACTTCGCTAAAAGCTTATGATCCACCATGGTTTCAATCAGCCGATCACCGACTTTATCAATGTTCATTGCGCGACGAGCGACGAAATGTTTCAAAGATTCTTTAACCACGGCGATGCAAAGTGGATTCACGCAACGAGTGACCACTTCACCTTCTGTTTTGACAGTCTCGGATCCACAGGCCGGGCATTCAGAAGGAATCAGGAAGGGTTTGCTCGTCTTAGGACGTTTTTCTGCTACAACAGAGACGACTTCGGGAATCACATCACCTGCGCGCTGAATGATCACCGTATCGCCGATGCGCACATCCTTACGATTGATTTCATCTTGATTGTGCAAGGTTGAATTTGTAACCGTTACTCCACCCACTTTGACGGGTTTCATGATCGCAACCGGGGTTAAGGCCCCCGTTCTTCCAACTTGGACTATAATATCTTCAATAACCGTTTGTGCTTGCTCGGGTTTGAACTTGGCCGCTGTGGCCCAACGCGGACTTCGAGCTACTAAACCCAAGTCGTCTTGCAGACGAAGAGAGTTCACTTTAATAACAACACCATCAATATCGAACGGCAACTGCGGACGAATCTTTTCAACATGGTGATAGTACTCAACAACCTCTTCGGGTCCTTTACATACTCGCACCAGATCTAATCCTTCTTTATTTTGTAATGAAGGAACTCCGACTTCGTGAAAATATTCTTCGATCTCTAATTGGGTTTTAAATTCTACGCCGTCGACGGCGCCTAGTGCATAAGCATAAAAACGCAAAGGCCGAGACGCCGTGATTTTTGAATCTAATTGCCGTACCGAGCCCGCCGCCGCATTACGGGGATTTGCAAAAGTTTGCTGCCCATTTTCTTGCTGAGTCTCGTTCAGTTTTGCGAAGTCTTGTTTAAACATTAAAACTTCGCCACGGACCTCTAAAAGCGCTGGCGGATTTTTCGTACTCAGCTTAAGAGGAACGCTGCGAATGGTACGGACACCTTGAGTGACATCCTCGCCGACCGTCCCATCGCCACGAGTGAGGGCGCGAATGAACTGCCCATTCTCATAGATAAGCTCCATCGAAAGACCGTCAAACTTCGGTTCGACGAGATATTCGACATGCTTATCGGTGTTAAGAAATTTCTTAACGCGCTCATCGAAGTCGAAGATGTCTTCGGGGGAATAACTATTAGCCAATGAAAGCATAGGAAGCCGATGCGGAGCTTTTTCAAAAGCGCTCAAAGGAGTTCCACCGACACGTTGAGATGGCGAATCCGAAAGGTCTAAGTTCTTTTCGCTTTTTTCTAAGGCCAAAAGCTCGCTATACAACTGGTCGTACTCGTAGTCCGAGATTTTGGGGCTATCCATCACGTGATAAAGATAGTCGTGGTGCGAGATGATTTTCTTGAGCTCTTCGTGGCGCTTTTTAGACATGGAAATGAATTTATCACTCTGGGGGAAAAGGTCTAGTCTAAAAAAGGAAGAACGCGCATTTGATGACTGAACTTTGTTTTTTGAATACCCTTAAATCTTACATCCCCGCGAAGGAGACTCTCGGTGATCGACAAAAAAACTATTGAACACATCGCAAAGCTTGCTCGCTTACAAGTCAGTGAAGAAGAAGCCCAAGAGTACAGCACCCAACTAGCGAAAGCTCTGGGTCATTTCGAGCAGATTTCAAAAATAAACACGGCTGGAATCGAGCCTTTGGTAACGCCAACGGAAATTGAATCTTTTTGGCGTGAGGATGTGGTTAAGCAGGAATTTACCGCTGAAGAAATGACGGCCAATGCTCCCGCAAAAGCAGGGAACCTCTTTAAAGTCCCGCCGGTGGTGTAAGATGGATTTAACTTTTGCTTCAATCACAGACATCGCCGAAGCCGTTCAATCTAAGAAAGTCAGCGCTAAAGAGGTGACAGAACATTTCGCGAAACGAATTGATTCCTTAGATGAAAAATTAAATTCTTTCACCACTAGGAATGATCAAGCTCTGAAAGACGCTGAAGCTTTGGATGCCCGAATTGCCAAGGGGGAACATGTCGGTCCCCTGGCCGGTGTTCCCTTTGGAATCAAAGAAATGTTCTGCACAAAAGGCCTTAAGACGACGGCGGGATCTAAAATTTTAGAAAATTTTATTCCACCCTATGATGCCACTGTCGTGGCTCGCCTTAAAGCCGCTGGCATTGTCGTGATGGGAAAATTAAATCAAGATGAATTCGCCATGGGCTCATCGAATGAAACCTCTTTTCACGGTCCGACAAAAAATCCTTGGAAGCTTGACTGTGTGCCGGGAGGTTCATCCGGGGGATCTGCGGCGGCGCAGGCGGCGCGTTTGGTTGCAGGCACATTAGGAACTGATACCGGTGGATCTATTCGTCAACCCGCAAGCTTCTGTGGCATCGTGGGAGTCAAACCCACCTACGGACGCGTCAGTCGTTACGGTATTATTGCTTACGCTTCTTCGCTCGATCAAGCGGGCCCGATGGTGAGCTCGGTAAAAGATGCGGCATTAACGATGGAAGTTATTTCCGGTTTTGATAGTTTTGATTCTACCACGACACAAAGATCTGTTCCCGCTTGGAGTAAAAATTTAAAGGCCGATATGAAAGGCATGAAGATTGGCCTGATGAAAGAATATATGACCGGCGGCCTGCACGCGGATGTGCAAAAAACCGTGGAAAACGCGGTGGACTCATTAAAGAAAATGGGAGCAGAAATAGTTGAAGTCTCTGTGCCTATGTCTGAATTCGCAGTTCCCGTTTATTACTTGATTGCGGCCAGCGAAGCTTCGTCAAATCTTGCTCGCTATGATGGCGTGAAATATGGTCACCGTGCCGAATTTAAAAACCTTTCCGCTGTTGAATTAGAAACTTTTTATGGAAAAACTCGCGGCGAAGGTTTTGGTAAAGAAGTCAAACGTCGTATTATGCTTGGTACTTACTGTCTTTCAAGTGGTTACTATGATGCTTATTACAACAAAGCAGGTCAGGTTCGTCGTTTAATAATGAACGAATACTTAGAAGCTTTCAAAAAGTGCGATGTCATTCTAAGTCCGGTTACTACCGCGCCCGCCTTCAAAATTGGTGAACGCATTTCTGATCCTTTAACCATGTATTTGAATGATATCTTTACCACATCGACAAACCTTGCGGGACTGCCAGGGATGAGTGTTCCCTTCGGACTATCGCAAGAAAATCTTCCGATCGGTATTCAGCTAACCGCTAGTCATTTTGAAGAACAGAAAATGTTGGACGTTGCTTTTGCACTGGAAGGCGCTTCTCCGGTGAAAGGAAAAAATCCCCATGTCATATAGAGGATATGAAGCCGTCATCGGTATCGAAATTCACGTTCAGTTAAGCACGCAGTCTAAAATTTTTAGTGCAGATTCAACAAGCTTCGAGGCGGGAGACAATGAAAACACTTCGCCGATCAGCGTGGGTATGCCGGGGTCTTTACCCGTCGTAAATAAAAAAGCCGTGGAATATTCAATCAAAACGGGTTTGGCTTTGGGTTGTGATATCCGTCGTAAATCCGTTTTTGCGCGTAAGAATTATTTTTACCCTGATCTGCCGAAGGGCTATCAGATTTCCCAATATGATCAACCACTGTGTGAAAATGGATCTGTGACGTTCAAAGTGGATGGCGTGGAAAAAACAGTGTCTATCACCAGAGCTCATATGGAAGAGGATGCTGGAAAGTCCAACCATCACGGTGACTACACGCTCATCAACTACAATCGTGCTGGCATTCCTTTGCTTGAAGTTGTTTCTGGTCCCGACATCCGCAGTCCCGCGGAAGCCGCGGAATATGCGCGCACAATCCGTCAGATTGTTCGATATCTCGATGTCTGTGATGGAAATTTAGAAGAAGGATCTTTGCGTTGTGACTGTAACGTTTCCGTCCGCAAGAAGGGTGATCCCAATTTTGGAACGAAAGTGGAAATTAAAAATATCAATTCCTTCCGTTTCGTAGAAAAGGCGATCGAGTTCGAAATCGAAAGACAGATTGATGCTGTAGAGCGTGGAGACAAGATCATTCAGGAAACACGCCTGTGGGATCCAGATAAAAATCGGACGTTTTCTATGCGCACGAAGGAAGATGCGCAAGACTATCGTTATTTCCCGGACCCAGATCTGCTTCCGTTGACGGTCAGCGATGCAATGATTGAGCAGTATCGCAGAGAACTCCCCGAGCTTCCTATTGCGCGCGCCAAACGTTTCCAAGAAGAGCATGCGTTGCCAGAGTACGACGCGACCGTTCTGACCACCGAAAAAGATTTGGCTGATTTTTACGAAGAGACTGCCAAGGAAGCCAATAACTTTAAAGCCTCTTCGAACTGGGTGATGACTGAAATTTTGCGCGAGCTGAAAGAAGCCAATAAAAGCATCAAGGATTCCCCGATTCGGCCCAAACAATTAGGTCAGATGATTGCCATGATTGATAAAGGGGCCATTTCAGGAAAAATCGCTAAGACTGTTTTTCAAGAAATGTGGCAAACCGGAAAAGAGCCGGCAGTGATAGTTAAAGAAAAGGGTCTGGTGCAGATTTCGGATCCAAGCGCTATCGAAAAAATCGTCGAAGAAGTATTAGCCGCCAACGGTAAAAACGTGGAAGAATATAGGTCTGGTAAAAAAGCTGTCTTTGGATTCTTTGTTGGCGCCGTTATGAAAGCTTCTAAGGGTCAGGCTAATCCAGAGCTTGTGAATAAGATTCTGCAGGAGAAATTAAAGTAAATGAAAGTCGCAGCCCTTGATCTTGGAACGAATACCTTTCTTTGTTTAATTGCTGAAGGCACAAAAGATGGAATCGTCAAAGTGCATAAAGACCTGGCAACAACAGTTCGCCTAGGTCAAGGTGTCGATAAGACTGGCGAGTTTCATCCCGATGCTCTTCAGCGGGCGAAAACATGTCTTACAGAATTTAAAAAAGAAATTGATTTGCATAACGTGGACCGCATTCTGGCCATGGCGACTTCGGCAGCACGGGATGCAAAAAATGGAAAAGAGCTTTTTAAAATCGGCGAAGAGCTGGGAATCCCTATTGAGATTATTCCCGGTGAAGATGAAGCCCGTATCACTTACCAAGGTGCTACGGCAGGAATGAATGACACTCAAAAGACATCTTTGATTGTCGATGTGGGCGGCGGCTCTACAGAGCTTATCTCGGGACGAGGGAGCAAAATTCTTTTTGGAGAAAGCCTTAACATTGGCGGCGTACGTTTGACTGAAAAATTCATCACGAGCCAACCTGTTTCGGCTACAGAGCAAAAAGCTCTTGAAGAATACATTCAGACGCAAATTAAAACAGTATTACCGGAACTGCAAAAAGAAAAAATTGATCAGATTATAGCGGTAGCAGGAACACCCACTTCTCTTGTCGCAATCGAGGTCGGTGGATATGACGAAAAGAAAGTCGACGGCTTTTTTTTGGGGAAAGACCGCTTAGCCTATTGGGTGCATGAGTTTGGCGCAACGACTGTGGAAGAAAAGAAAGAAAAATATCAATTGGGTGGCCGCGCCGACATTATTTTTGCAGGTGCCTCGATTTTACTTGCCGTGATAGAGGCATTGAAGCTTCCCGGAATGATTGTTTCCACTAAAGGAGTTCGATATGGCGTCGCTCTTGAAATGCTTAAAAATTAGAACGCTCTTTATTCTTTTAACTATATATATGCCGGTATCGCTATTTGCAGCGACACCGTTCAAGACAAGATCTATTAAAGTCGGAACTAAAACCTTGGTCGTGGAAGTAGCAGAGACTGCTGACCAACATGAACGTGGATTGATGTTTCGAGAAAAATTGGGTGAAAACGAGGGCATGCTTTTTATTTTTAAAAACGTAGAGACTCGTTTTTTCTGGATGAAAAATACGTTGATTGATCTTTCCATTGGATACTTTGATGGAAGCGGGACCTTGGTCGATGTTCAGGAAATGAAGTCTGGTAAAGGAATTCCGGATGCACAACTTCCTTCTTACCCAAGCGCAAAACCGGCGAAGTATGCTTTGGAGATGCAAAAAGGTTGGTTTGAAAAGAACAAAATCAAAATTGGCGCTAAATTACAGCTGCTTAAACCATAGTCTAGTGACCGTATTAGTGTTTGCCTCACTCCGGTCTTGGGCATAAATTGTTAATAAGGCTTTATTGAAACAGTATGTTTCATAGCATCACTCAAGGATGAACACATGATGAAGAAACTCGTTATCTTATTAGCGTGCTTAGGTCTGGCTTCTCAGGTCACAAGCTGTACGTCTAAAGACAACCAAGCTGATACAGAAGTCACTGCCGATTATGATTCTGCGGATCTAGAGAAACTAGAAGGCGACGAAGCCCTTGAAATCGCAGGTGACGATTCTTTAGCTAGCGATCAACTTCCTGAAGACGCGTTGGGTGAAACAGCGGCTGCTGAAACAACAACAACGACCGAAACTACAACAACTACTACTGAAACGACGCTGGGCGAAGATCAAGCGACAACAGAACAAACAGATGTTGCGACTTCTTCAGAAACTTTGCCGGCTGATCCATTTGCTGAAACTACAACGATGGATGCTCCTCCCGCAGCCTCAACAACTATCGTAGACACAGCTCCTCCAGCGACAACAGAAGACAACACAACCATGGTTGAAAGTTCCACAAGAACAGAGACTTCAACAACGGTTGTAGAATCTTCTTCTGAAGAAGCTCCGAAAAAAGCCAACGTTCCTTTGCAAAAAGTGGCGACAGCTCCTTGGCAGGTTGGAAAAACTTGGTACAACACAGTTTATTTCGCAAGACCTGGTGATTCTTTAGCAAGCATCAGCCAAATGATTTATGGAGCTGATAAAACAAAAGAATTGAAAAAGGGAAATCCTACTTTCAACTCGCGCGATGTTCGTGCGGGCGATAAAGTTTACTACAACTCTCCAAACCGTCCTGACGATTCTTCTAAAATCGTGACTTACTATGAAGATAACGGCATGGCTCCAGAAGTTTATGTGGCTAAAGCTGGGGATAACATCCGTAGTGTTTCAAAAGATCTTCTTGGTTATGACAATGCTTGGAAAGAAGTATGGTCAAGTAACTCTGTAGACTCTAAAGGTGCGATTGCTGAAGGTACGGAACTTCGTTACTGGAGAGGCGGCCAAATGGCGCAAGCTCCATCCGCTCCTCAACAGCAACAACAAGCTCCTGCACAACATCAAGAAGTTGCAGGATCTATGCAGCAACCGCCGCAAGATTTCCCACCACCTCCACCTCAAGGTGATATGGCTCCGCCTCCACAGGATTTTGCTCAAGGAGAAATTCCTCCTCCGCCAATGCCTGACCAACAGATGGAAATGGCTCCGCCACCTCCACCACCACAGGATTTTGCAGAGCAAGCGCCACCACCACCGCCTCCTCCAATGGAAGCTGTCAACCCACCGGCTCCTCAACAAGCAGCTGCTGATGAAGCTCCAACTGGAATGGATAACGACACAACAGTCGCTTTGGGTGTTGTTGGTTTGGCAGCAGCCGGTCTAGCAATCTTGATCGTGCTTAGAAAGAAAAGAAAACAAAAAGAGCTTGAACAACAAGCTATGGACAACACTCACGTTGGTACGTAGGCCGGCAGGCCGCAGAGCGGAGGGCCTGAGGGCCCGAAGCTGAAGCAGCACTAACCTAAAATAAAAAAGAGCGAGTTCAAAACTCGCTCTTCTTAATTTTAAAAGCCAAAATTTAAATACCTAGCTGCCCCAACACAGCTGGTATTCTACGATTAGCCCACCTTTTTAAAGATCGTGTCCATCACGGAACGACGATCTTCGCGACTGTTCTCGACGAAATAAATTAAATCGTCGACGATCTGCACGTCGCGGTTATTTACAGGCATGAATTTCACTCCACAACCTGCAGAGTTTGTCCAGATCACGTGAGCCGCAACTTTGCGCTCGCGACCTGCGACGACAAACACCAGATGTAACTTCTCGTTGGCGCGGACCTCGCCACCCATAAACTCCAAAAAGGCTCCTGTGATGCTGATATTCTTAAGCGTGCCTTTGGTTTCTTCGCGCGCGTAATTGCGTTTGAAAGAGACCTCAAGATTTAGAGGGGTTCTTGGTGCCGGAACATTAACTGTGTCCTCCACGTTAGACTCCTTGTGCTTAACTAATTGGATACTATCCTTTCGGTATTACTTACGAAAAATTAATAGGGGGTCTGGCTGATTTTTATTAAAACCGCGCAAATGTTCGTGAAACCCGACCCTATCGGATCAAAGTTAAACACTTGAAAATACTTTCTTTTTTTACAACTTAATCTGTGCTTTAATAAGCTAACTTTAATTCGCAAAGGGACCCGATTGCCTGTTAAGTCTGGTTCAAACCCTGACTTAATCTCACTTTAAAACGCTTTAAATTTGATTTGAAAGCCCTTCCTGTCGTTTGGTTTTGAGTTGACAAGATCTGGACCCTTGGCGAAAGTTAGCTCAAGCACAACAGTTTAGTTCCAATCGGATCAAACTTCTTATCTTAAGATCCTCGTTTTCTTTTTTAATCCTACAAGGAGAATTTGTTTGTCTGACCCTAAAGATTCACAAGGCGTTGAAGTCGTTAAAAAGCGCACACGCACCAAACCTGTGGAAGAAACTCCGGCAGAGTCTGCTCCGGAAGCTGTAGCGGCCCCTGCGCCGGCACCTTCTGAACCACCTGCAGCAACTCCAGCCCCTGAAGCCACTGCTTCCTCAGCTCCCGCAGAAACCCCTTCTCAAGCTCCAAGACAAGAACGTCACCAAAACCAACAACGTCGCGAATTCAGACCTAATAGAGACAACCGTGATAATCGCGATCGTGACAATCGTGGGGACCGCAACGACCGCGGAGGCCATCGCCATGACAGAAACAACGGACCACGCCGAGATTTCCGTGGCGACAGAAACCGTGATGAAGGTCAGCCTGTAGGCGATGATTCACACGCATCAACTCCACCAGCCCAAACTCAAGAAGTTGATTTGGCGGATATCCAGCTTACTGATGAAGAAAAATCATGGCTTTCATCGAAAGACTTGAAATCCAAAAACATCACTCAATTAACTGAGCTTGCGACAAAATTGAAAATTGAAAATGCTGCCGGTCTTCGCCGTCAGGATATGATTTTTGAAATTTTGAAGCGCGCCGCGAAGTTGGGTCAGGACATTTATGGTTCTGGCGTTCTTGAAATCTTGCCTGACGGTTACGGTTTCTTGCGTTCTCCAGATTACAACTATCTTCCAGGTCCGGATGATATCTACGTCAGCCCATCACAAATTCGCCGCTTCGGTTTAAGAACGGGTGATACTGTGACGGGTACTGTTCGCCCTCCTAAAGAGGGTGAGCGTTACTTCGCTCTTCTTAAAGTTGATTCTTTGAACTTTGAGACGACTGAAAAGGGTAAAGATAAAATCCTTTTCGACAACTTAACCCCGCTTTATCCAAATGAAAGACTGAAACTTGAGCACAGCCCTGGCGAGTACACGACACGCGTTGTGGACTTGATGGCTCCGCTTGGAAAAGGTCAGCGTGCTTTGATCGTGGCACCTCCAAGAACTGGTAAAACAGTTTTGATGCAACAAATTGCTAATGCTATCACGCACAATCACCCCGAAGTGAAGTTGATCGTTCTTTTGATCGATGAACGTCCGGAAGAGGTGACTGACATGCAACGTACTGTAAAAGGTGAAGTTGTATCGTCAACATTCGACGAACCACCAACTCGCCACGTTCAAGTTGCAGAAATGGTTATCGAAAAAGCAAAACGTTTGGTTGAACACAAGCACGACGTTGTTATCTTGCTTGATTCCATCACTCGTCTTGCGCGCGCTTACAACACGGTTGTTCCTCCTTCAGGAAAAATCTTGTCGGGTGGTGTGGATTCCAATGCCCTTCACAAACCAAAACGTTTCTTCGGTGCCGCTCGTAACATTGAAGAAGGTGGATCTTTGACTATCATCGCAACAGCGTTGATCGACACGGGTTCTCGTATGGACGAGGTTATCTTCGAAGAATTTAAAGGTACTGGTAATGCCGAGATCCACTTGGATCGTAAGCTTATGGAAAAACGTATCTTCCCATGCATGGACATCAACAAATCAGGCACTCGTAAAGAGGACTTGCTAGTTGATAGAGGCGACTTGAACCGTCTATGGGTTCTTCGTAAAGTTCTTGCTCCGATGAACGTTGTCGACGCGATGGAATTCTTGATCGACAAAGTTCAAGGTACAAAAACGAACACAGATTTCCTTAAAGCGATGTCGGGCCCAGGCTAGATAGAAATTGGAAATTTGAATATTGAAAAGGGAGTCAAAAGACTCCCTTTTTTTATTTGTTAAAGCTACCGTCGGCTTTGAATGACATGATCAATCCGTCTTCGCCTAAGTTGGTCGTGTATAAAAAACTTCCGTCGTTCTTCATTAACAAAGTTCCGTAATTACTTAATTCAAAATAAGGATGAGACACGACGTTGTTTGAATTTCCGAAACCAGTGTCCCTTGTTCCATCCGCATTCAGTCGCAAGAATACCAACTCAGAAAGCCAAGTTTCTTTTTTCAGTCTTCCTACGATAAGAATTTTTCCATCGGAGGTCAGGTTGATTTTGTTAGCCAGAAAAGCATCGTAACCTGCGGGCAAATTGTCGATTAAAGTGACGCCCGCTGTCCCAAAAGACGAATCAAGGTTTCCCGCCTCATCGAAACGGAACGCAGCATACTGTGTTGGTCCAAAAGCATCTGTTTCAGCTAAGACCACCAGGCGGTTGTTTTCATCGACGAGGTTCGCCTTGGCATTATAGCTTTTACCGGCAACGGGATTGAACTTCAAAATACCACTATTCCCGAAACTTGAGTTGGGTACTCCCGCAAGGTCCAATTTGATGGCGGCGATTGCCAAGTCGCCAGAGACGTCGGCATTCAACGAAACATAGATAAAATCTTCTGTTACATGCAGTCCCTTAACATAACTTAGATTGTCGGCCATATTGCTGAGCCAATATCCATCTCCTCCACCGAAAGAAAGATCTAAACTTCCTGAGGGAAGAAACTTTGCGATAACAACATGCACATCCGAAGCTATTGTCAGTTCGCCGGCAATATAAAAGCTGCCATCGGCGAGTAGCTTCAGCTGATCAAAATAGAGTTCAGAAAGAGCATCGAGTTTCAATTCGCCATTAACACCAAAACTCGTATCAACGCTTCCCGATGTTAGATATCTTTGAAGAACAGGATAACTTGTGAAACCGTCATTGCTGTGAAAGTGCACCAGCAACTTTCCATCGGGGCCCTGATATAGATTGAGGATGTCCGTGATTTCATTGTCTGTTGTAAGTTCTGCCACACCACTAACACCAAAGGATGAATCTAAAGAGCCATCGGGATTGTGTCGGACTATTTTGTAAGTGGTATCGTCGTCGTTTCGAACCGAAAGAAGAGAAATGATTTTTCCGTCAGAAGAAAGCTGAGTAGAAAAAATGTATTCTTGAATATTAGAAAAATATGTTCTTAATGTACCTGAACTGCCGTAACTCCCATCAAATCCCGCTGTCACAGTCGACTTCACATTGAAAGAAACCCAGATGCTATTTATGTCCGTTCCCCCACCAATAATAATGACACTGTCATCTGGTAGAAGATATGAGCTGACAATGCCGTCAGAAACGGTGAGGTCGACCGATTGAAGCTTGTAACCAGAGACATGAAATCCTGAATCAATCGAACCGTCAGAATTAAGGCGTGCGCGAAAAACATCGCCAGACATCGTACCTATGAGGTCAATCTTCCCATTAGAGAGAATGTGTATGCGGTGACCTTTGACCACCGCCCCCGTAGTTAAAGGCGCATAACCATCCCCTGAAAATGAAGTGTCCGGCGTTCCGTCGCTATTGAAGCGATAGAGAAAAGGAACATCACTGACGTATTCATCAAAAATTCCTGCCATGATAATTTTGCCGTTGTTATCTATTTCAACATCATAAGCGGTGGATAAAATTCCTGGTGTTTGGAAAGTGATGGCTCCGTCACCTCCCCCAAAGCTTGTGTCTAAAACGCCGTCGGAAGAAATTTTTGCAACGCAGGCTGAGAACTCTCCGCCGGTCCATTGATAGCCGGCCAAGTAGAGTGAGCCGTTGCGCTGTTTTATTCGTAGGGGCGAATTGCCGGCAGTGGCGTAGCTTAGGATCAACTTTCCGGTGCCATTATTAAAACTCGAATCATAAGTGCCGTCGAGATTGATACGTTGGAAAACGTACTCAGAATTAATTGTTCCCGCGATAACAATACGGCCATCGGATTGAATCACGGTGCTTTTAATTTGTTTATCATCAGAGTTATCAATAAAGACTGTTCCGTTATTGCCAAAATCCAGATCGGGCAAACCCGATTCCGTGAACTGGTGCAAAGTATTCTGGGAATTACTTTCTTTCGCCGTGATCACGACGATTTTTCCGTCAGGTTTTAAATTCACAAAAATCTGGGTGCTTTCAGGAATGTCGAAGGTGGTAACTCCGTTTTTCTCACCAAAACTAGAGTCGATTGTGCCGTCAGCCTGATAACGGACTATAAAAGCCACGGAGGGAGAAAAGCCTACTGCCACGATTTTTCCATCTGTGGTTCTTGCGGTGTCGGCGATTTGTCCGTCGGCGTGATCGGTGTTTATAAAATCTTCGCGATATTTAACCCAACCGAATTTATGAAAGCTTGCAGGATCTAAAATTTCTGTCGATGGAGATGTCGTCGTCTTCAATGAGAGCTGGCGAAGATTCGCCTCGATGGTGCACCCCAAATTAAGGAGTAACCCTAATGTAATTCCGAAATGTACAAAAAAGCTTCGCATGACAAACTTATCGGTACGTCAGAACTCGCTCCTGACATACCTTACAGAGCTGTCATGAAAAAATCCCAATTTGAGCTGATAACAGCAATACTTCTGTTCCCTTTTAAATTGGAGGGAGCGTTTAAGGCATCCTCTTTTTCAAAGAGTCTGTTTCACAACCACCATACAGTTGTTCACTGATCACGCCCTCGAAAGGATAAATGAAATCACTCATTCCATCCGAACCTTCTTTATTCAGATACAAATCGAGATATTGCGTCAGTCCTTCGACTTCGAAACGGATGACTCCGCCCAGTTTGTATTTCACGATCGCATTAAGCTCCGCACCGCCATTATCAGGAGAAGTGATCTTAACTTTATTCGTGTCGCTGTTATAGCTGACCGATAGAAAAGGTTCCGTGAATGTGCAGTAAATGCTTTCGGCTTGAGCTGATGTGACTGAAAGCATAAGGGCTGCGCTTAAAATAACCGACTTCATAAGTCCTCCGTTATGCGCCTATGTTTAAAAGCGTCGCGCTAACTAAGCAACTTTCACCTTGTTAATGTAGAGAATATTGAGTCTGTGTAGAGGGAGTAGAGCCGGCCTCGGAATGGACCCTTTGGCCTCCTTTTGTTTATTGAAAGGTCCGGAAATTTGCGGAAGATTCAGACTAAAACGGAAGAATCTAAGAAAAACGGCATATCATAAAGCATTGATATGATTGGTTAATTTTGGTTAATTCTGCGGGTGTTGATCCATGAATCCCTGCCGAAAAAAGCAGCGATTAGTACTCGACACTAGGGACCCACTGTGTTAAACCAATCAATCTTACAGACCCATAGGTTAAATTATTTAGAAGGAATCAGGTCATGAAACAAAACCTACATCCAAAAGTAAATACAGTTGTATTTAAAGATATCTCTTGCGACTTCTCGTTCTTGGGAACATCTACTCTTCACTCTAACGAAACAGTTAAATGGGAAGACGGCAAAGAATATCCATTGATCAAAGTTGAGATCTCTTCTGCATCTCACCCATTCTTCACTGGAAAACAACGTGTGATGGATACTGAAGGTCGTATCGATCG
Organism: Bdellovibrio sp. HCB117; assembly: GCF_047305915.1. Classification (NCBI taxonomy): domain Bacteria; kingdom Pseudomonadati; phylum Bdellovibrionota; class Bdellovibrionia; order Bdellovibrionales; family Pseudobdellovibrionaceae; genus Bdellovibrio; species Bdellovibrio sp. HCB117. Next base: position 65,182 of record NZ_CP178622.1, read on the forward strand.
TTTCAAAAAACGTTACGGCAAGAAATAAATTACGGCCCTCCGTTCGGAGGACGTTCTTGTATGAAATGCGGTTCACTCTTCGAACCGCATTTTATTTTTCGGTTCTGGCAATTTAAAAAATCATCCTGATGTACCAATAGATCTAGAGGCGGTTCGCATGTTCTCGAAGTTGAATGAGGTGGAATCTCGTTATGAAGAAGTCAATATGGCTCTTCAAAGACCCGATATTGCTTCCAATCAAACTCAATATCGCGCACTGATGAAAGAACTTGGCAATCTAGAGAAGATTGTACTGGTTTACCGAGACTTCAAAAAGAAAACAGAAAACTTAAAGGCCAGCAAAGAACTTTTGACTGCGGAACAAGACGCCGAAATGCGCGAGATGATCCGTGAAGAAGTGAAAGAGCTTGAAGCCGCTTTGCCAGAACTTGAGCACCAGCTAAAAATCCTTCTGATCCCGAAAGATCCTAACGATGATAAGAATATCATTCTAGAGATCCGCGCGGGTGCCGGTGGTGACGAGGCCGCTCTTTTTGCTGACGAACTTTTCCGTGGTTATGCTCACTATGCTTCTACTCAAGGCTGGAAAGTCGAAATGCTTTCTTATTCTGAAGGAAACGCCGGGGGAGCTAAAGAGATCATCGCTTCTATCACGGGCGAGTCTGTTTTCAGTAAGTTGAAATACGAATCCGGCGTTCACCGCGTTCAGCGTGTTCCTAAGACAGAAGCAGCCGGTCGTATTCATACCTCGACAGTCACGGTGGCGGTCATCCCTGAAGTGGAAGTGAACGAAATCAAGATTCCAATGACAGACGTGCGTATTGAGACCATGCGTTCTCAAGGTGCCGGCGGTCAGTCAGTCAATAGAACTGAGTCTGCAGTTCGTATCGTGCATCTTCCAACGGGCATCGATGTAAAGTGCCAAGAGGGTAAATCACAGTCTTCCAACCGTGAACGCGCCTTCCAGATCCTTTACGCGAAACTTCAACAAATCGAAGACGAAAAGGCTCGTAAAGAGGCTTCTGACACTCGTTTGGAGCAAATTGGGACAGGCGACCGTTCAGAGCGTATTCGCACTTACAACTTCCCGCAAACGCGCATCACCGATCATCGTATCGGCCTAACCATCCACCAATTGGACCAGGTTATGAATGGTTCTTTCGAGTATCTGATTGATCCATTGGTAGCGAACTTCCAAGCAGAAGCCCTCAAAAAACAAACCTCCGCTCAATAGGCGATTGAAAAAGGCCCATCGACTTCGTTGTCGGGCCTTTTGTTCCGCTCCTCCGCCTTGCGCTGAAACCTTTTTGAATCGCCTTCTTTCTTAGTTATTGAAATCCTTATAGATATTTTCGATGGCCTTCATTTTCCCCAACACTTCTTCTAAAAAGAGAGTAAGATGTGGGGGCATATATGAAGCTCAAAGAGATTCTTGATAAAACCACCGCCTTTTTTAAGGACAAGAAAATCGAGACCGCCCGTCTTGATGCCGAGCTTTTACTTGCGCACGGTTTGAAACTTGAACGCATTCAGCTTTACCTTAAATTCGACCAACCCATGAAAGATGATGAGCTCGTGATCTTGCGAGAGCTTGTTCGTCGTCGCGCATCTGGCGAACCCGTAGCTTATATCTTGGGATATCGCGATTTCTTTAAATATCGTTTTGAAGTTTCTCCGGCCGTATTAATTCCTCGCCCCGAAACCGAACACATCATTGAAGAAGTTCTTTCTTGGAATTCTGATAAAGAATCCGCATTGGGCTTTATGGATTTGGGTTGCGGTTCGGGTTGCATTGGTCTGACTTTGTTAAAGGAATATCCTCAAGCAAAACTTTTGGCAGTGGATCTTTCCGAAAAAGCTTTGGAAGTCGCTTCAAGAAATGCGGAAGCTTTAGGTGTTGCTGATCGCGTGAAATTCCTGCACGCAGATGCCGCGCAAGAAGATGTGCTTATGTCGACCTACATGGGCTTTGTTGGAAAAAACAAAGTCGACGCGTTGGTCTCAAATCCTCCATACATTGCGCATCAAGATAATCAGGTGGAAGAAAACGTCAGAAAGTTTGAACCTAATTCGGCTCTTTATGCGGATGATAATGGTTTAGCTCTTTTGAAAAGTTGGTCGCGAATCTATGGAAATCACTTGAGTCCTTCCGGACTGATGTTGATGGAAATGGGAATGTCACAAGGTGCGGCGATGAAAGAGCACTTTAATAGCTTAAAAATATTTAACGAAATCAATGTCGTCAAAGACCTCGCAAGTCATGATAGAGTCATTCGTGGAGTAACACATGGATAAAATGGTCGTCGTGGGCAATGGCCCTCTTCAAGGTACAGTATCTGCGAGTGGCGCAAAAAATGCGGCACTTCCAATTCTTTTTTCAACTCTTTTGGCTGAAGGTGAACACGTCTTCTCGAATATGCCAAAGCTTAAAGATATCGAGTCAACTGCGGCTTTACTTGAAAGCTTGGGCTGTGAAACTCGTTGGGATGGCGATAAGTTCATCGTTAAAGTGAGCCGCATCCAGTCTTATGAAGCGAGCTATGACCTTGTTCGTAAGATGCGCGCAAGCTTCCTATGTATGGGTCCACTTCTTGCGAAGTACGGTGAAGCCGTGGTTTCTCAACCTGGTGGTTGTGCTATCGGAAGTCGTCCTATTGATCTTCACTTGGAAGGTTTCAAAGCCTTGGGTGCAGAGATCACGCAAAAAGAAGGTTACGTTCATGCGGCTTCAAAGCGCTTGCAAGGGGCGAACTTTTTATTTGAAACTGTGACTGTGGGCGGAACTGAAAACGTGATGATGGCCGCTGCTTTAGCTCAAGGGCGTACAGTTCTTGAGAATGCGGCGAAAGAGCCCGAGATCGTGGATCTTGCTGAATATCTAATTAAGATGGGCGCAAAGATCACAGGTCACGGAACAAGTGTGATCGTTATTGATGGTGTAGATAAATTGCATCCTGCCGAGCACTCAATCATGCCAGACCGTATTGAGGCTGGAACCCTTTTAATCGCGGGCGCTATCACTCACGGCCAAGTGACTGTTGAAAAGTGCGTCCCTGCGCATTTGGAAACTTTGATTTTGAAAATGCGCGAAGCGGGTTTCAAAGTCGACACGACAAAAGATTCTATGACAGTCTTTAAAACAGATTCTTGGAATGCTGTCGATATCACAACAGCTCCACACCCACTTTTTGCGACAGATCTTCAAGCTCAATTCATGGCTTTGATGACTGTGGCACGCGGAACAAGTGTTATCACTGAAACTGTTTTCGAAAATCGTTTCATGCACGTTCAAGAGTTGATTCGTTTGGGTGCAGATATCACACCAAAAACGCGTGTTGCAGTTGTTCGTGGTAAACCCGGTCAATTAACAGGCGCACCAGTGATGGCGACAGATCTTCGTGCAAGTGCTTCTTTGGTTCTTGCGGGCCTAGTAGCTAGCGGAGAAACTGTCGTAAACCGTATCTATCACTTGGATCGCGGTTACGAAAAATTGGAAGACAAGCTTTCTTCTCTCGGCGCTAAGATCCGCCGTATCGATTAAAAAAACAAAAGCCCTGAGTAACATCAGGGCTTTTTAGTTTCGGGAGCTATAATCCTAAAGCATCCATCTTGTCTTTTTCGTATGTATCGTTTTCACCAGGATAGCGAAGGATGTTTTCAAACTTGCCGCTTTCCTTAGCTAATCCCCACAAGACACTTTGGCCTGAAGGCATGCTGTTGGGAAGCATTCCAAAAACAGGATCTTGAAAGGCCTTTTTGGCATCGACGACTTTCCAGCCCTGGCGCTTAAACATCGTTATCAAATCATCCAAAAAAAGCGCATTCAAAAGATTGTAGTGAACAAGAAGAGTATGTGTGACTTCTCGGCCCATGACCTTCTTTGAAAGATCATTGTAGTACTGTGCGCGTTCCCACATGTGTTGAAGATAAAAGTCTTTAAATTTATTAAGGTCAAATTTCGGGTCTGCTTGTAGCTTCTGGCGCAATCGCTGATCGATGTACCAATCGGAAGCATCAATCGTCACATGGCCAAAACGATAATCGTTTTTCTTTAACCAATCACGAACGGCATCGCGCTTCTCTACGGTGTCTCCTTCGGCAAGCATGGGGAAGCGGAATATTTTAACGTAACCCGCTTCGCCTTTAAGTCGGTCATGGCAAGCCTGAATATCGTTGATTTCATCTTCGACCAGAACTTTGGCGTCAAATTTTTTATGATTTACCGTGTGGCTGCCAACTATGTGGCCTGCTATCGCCCAATCTCTAAGAAGATTTTGATCTCGATCTGTTTTTAAGTGCTTGCAAGCCACGAACATTGCGGCCTTCGTGCGGTGCTTTTTTAAAATCGATAGTAGCTTCTTATTTCTTTCAGGCGCCGTGAGTAAAGTTTCTTCATGAACGTTGAAGTCGTCCATGGTGATACTGATCTTTGCGGCAAAAGAAGAAGACGTAAAAACCAAAAGGAAAACAAATAACAACTGTTGCATGCATCAAGACTAAAACAGGAATGATGTGAGGGCAAAAAAGAAAAAGGCCTACAAGGAGGGGGATCCGTAGGCCTTTTTTAGAGAAAAAAACTAGTCTCAGCCCGCGGAGGGGATGGGGCTGAGACCCTATGATCAGAGGTTATTATCTAACCTCGCTGATACCGAACACAAAGAAGACGACTGCTTTGTTCCCAGAACCGAAACTAGGGAGGGGGTCCACAGTTTCAAGCTCGAAGTTGGGAGCAAGTTGATGTTCAAGTTCAATACCGCTAACCATAACTTTAGAACCAACAAAAGGTGTAAGTTCGATTTGTGACTTCAATACGAAGAATGTCTGCTGATCTTCCATCGCCAACACAAGCGATCCATCAGCCAAAGCCACGATCTCACCAACGTGTGTTTTGAAGTTGTAGTTTTGAAGTTCCGTAGAAGTGATGTCTTCACCAAGAGCATTATTTGGAAGAACCCCTGCGCGAGCTACTGCTGAAATCGCAAGAACAACCAAGATGTAGACAGCAATCAATGCGTTACGAATCACTTACGTACTCCCCAAAAGTAACAACTAACGAAAGTCTATAAAGCAAGTCGTGTGCCAAACTGAGACAGTCCTGAAAGTGCTTTAATTTCGATTTGGAATCCGGTGGTTGTAAGTACCCAACTCAAATCGGAACCAAAGGTAATTCCATTCTGGAACGGGGGTTCTATTCTGGAACCATTTTAGAGGTATTTCCGGGACTAAAGCACAGACCTTGAGTCCTGGTCCCCAGGGCCATAGTCCTTTGTCAAAAACCTCAGTATAATCAGGTGTCTATGTCGCGCATACAAGTCACTTGGGTCGTAAAAACACGGAATGGTCAGGTTAAGGGACCGTATTCCACTGAAGCCATTCTTCGCATGATTGGTGAGGGTGTTTTTTCGGGTCAAGAGATGATCTCGAAATTACCTGATGGTCAGTGGACATTGATTTCGAAAGAGCCTGCATTTTACGACAAACTTCTTGAAGCTCTGGAAGGCATCGTCGATGTCGATCCAAAAAAAGCGCAGAAGATGGAAGCTGAAACTGTCATTGTGCAGCCTCCCCGTCCTTCAGCAAAAACGAATACACAAATTCCAACTCCGACACCGGATAGTTTTGCGAATATTAAAATCGATAAGCCAAAGCAGCAGGTGGATATCTATGAAACTCCGGCTTATGTGCCACCGGCAGCGAAAATTTCTTCGGTTTCAAACGCAGGCTCTGGAAAATCTGATTCTGTTATTGAGTTATCCAATGTCGATAACATGGAAGGCGGAGAGCTTCGTAAAAACTTAAAGCTGCCATTTATTATTCTTATTGCAGTCGTTGTGATTGGTGGAGCTTTATTATTCTGGGATTCCGGTCCCGATGATGGATCTAAAATTCATTTGTTAGCTCCGGGTAAGTCAGCAAATACGTTGTCTGATCAAGCTGTGAAAGAAAAATTAAACGAAGCTCTTTTCGCCATGGAGCAAGACACATTTGATTCTTACGTGTCGGCTCAAAATAAACTTGTCAGCCTTGTTGAGGGTGCGCCGATGAATATCGAAGTGCGTGCTCTTCTGTGCGTCGTTTATAAAGAGCTTTGGCCTTTTGCTGTTCAAGATGCTCAAGACATTAAGACTGTGGCCACAGCGACTCAATCGACGCGCGCTTTAAATGTCGTCAGTCCGTTTGGACAAGTTTGTGAAGCTGTAAAGCTTATGACTTCTGGAAGATACAAAGAAGCCAAAGGTGTTGTCGAAGCGACTCTTGAAAGCAGCGAACCGTTCTCTTTGCTTCCTGTATTGTACGCCTTCAAAGCGGAGTTGCTTGACGGCGAACGAGATTTTAACAATGCCATGCCTTACTACGAAAAAGCCGCCCAACTTTGGGATAAATGGCTAGGCCCCCAAGTAGCGCTGGGGAGAGTTTTCTTTGAGCAAGGTGACTTCACTTCGTCGTCAGCGATCTTAAATAACGTAATTAAGAAAAATCCTAAACATCGTGAAGCTAAAATCCTGTTAGGGATTGTTGAATATCGTGGTTTTAAAAAATCAGATACAGCCTACAGCTATTTAAGTACGGCATTAGATGCTAAGGGAAAAGTTTCTCAGCTTGTCGAAGCTGATGGTTATTCCGTTCTTTCAGAAATCTTCGTTCTTCGCGGGGAAAAGAAGAAAGCCCTAGAAGCGGCTCAAAAAGGTTTTGCGCTAAATCCTAATAATTCTGAACTTCGTCAACTCGTAATCCGCCTAGGTGGTTCTGACAAAGTGAAGGGCGACAAAGGCCGTAACAACGAGCTTCTTTATTTGGGTGACCAATACGTGCGCCAGGGGGACTTCTTGGCGGCGCAAGCGGAGTTCAAAGCGGCATTTGAGGTAGATCCTAAGAACGGAACTGCGGCAATGAAAGCGGCGAAATGTTTGTGGCAATTAAATCAAAGCTTTGAGGCGATTGAGTGGTTGAATAAAGCCATCAAGGCCGAGCCGAAGCTTGTGTCAGCTTATGTTTTACAGGCTGACTATATGTCGCAAAGATTTGATTTCGTTGGGGCGACACAGATTCTAACAAATGCTATTCGCATTGCTCCTAATAACTATGAAGTTTTGCGTGGTTTAGCTCTTCTTGAATTTAGAAAAAACAATATGGTTGGCACTGTGAACTATGCTCTTCGTGCGGTGAAAGCATACGACGGTGATATCGAAACGCACATCTTGTTATCTAAAGCGAATGCTTTGCTAGCGCGTTCGATTATTCCTTTGAATAAAAAGGAAATTGAACGAAAAGAAAATGCCGCCAAAGATGCCATCCGCTATGCCACAAAAGCAGTAGAGATCGATGCGACGAACCCTGAGGCGCAGATCACTTATGCTAAAATGCTGGCGCAAACAAATGGTGTCGATTCAGGGATCAACTATTTGAACGAATTGATCAAACGATTCTCTTACACTTTGGATTACCGGGTGGCGCTTGCAGAAGTTTACAAATCAGAAGACCGCTACAGTCAGTCCAAAGAGATTTATGAGCGTGTTGTTGAAGCCGATCCTAAGAATAAAAAAGCGTGGCTAGGGCTTGGCGAAAGTGAAAAAGCTTTGGGCCTAAACGACAAAGCTCTGAAAGCTTTCTTAAGCGCGGCCGTTCTTGATCCCACTGATGGCGAAGCCTTGTTCCAAGCCGGGAAACTTTATTTGGAAACAAGTCGTTTCGAAGAAGCCATTCAGCAGTTTAAGCGGGTTCAACGTTTAAATCCGAATTACCCAAGAACGCATTATTATATTGGTAAAGCGGCCTTTTCTTCAGGTGACTTTACGACAGCTCTTGAGGCTTCGAAGTCTGAAAAGAAGCTGAATCCTAATGTCGCTGACTCTTATATTCTGGCGGCAGAGGTATACACTGCTCGCAAGCAGTTTGCAGAATGTGCGGCGGAATATTCTCAAGCCATGAAGCTTCGTCCTCAAGGTGCGGATATTTATGTGAAGTCCGCGACCTGCTATCGTCAGTCCGGTTCTTTGGAAGTGGCTGAAGACATGTTGGCTTTGGCTTCTAGCCGCGAAAGCGGCTTTGCAGAAATTTATCGTGAGCAAGGGGCGATCTACGAACTTAAAGGGGATGCTCGCTCTGCGGCGCAGGCTTATAATAAATATTTAGGCCTCTCGCCAAACGCTCCAGATCGTGTTGAAATAGAAAACAAACTTTCACGGCTCGGCAACTAAGGACGGACGTCAGGAGAAATTCAGCCATGGGAATCGGCGACAAAATGAGAGGGCTGGCAAGCAGCGCTCAAGAGGGAGTCAAATCTAGTACTCTTTCTTTCTTCCACTTCACTTTGCGATTTATCACAGGGATTCTTTTAGGCCTTGTTTTAGGTTTAATTGGCCAAGAATTAATGGGCTACGGAACATTTGCCCTTATTTTCGTAATGGTGGTGGTGACGGCGATTATTCTTAAACTCCAATCGAGTTGGAGCTTTGGGCAGATTTTGATCTTTGACTTGATATGCGTTCTTGTAGGGATGCTACTAAGAATGTATATATTAGTGGCTCCTTGAGCGGTCGTTGAAAAAGGCCCATCCGACTGCGTTGTCGGGCCTTGTCCTCGCTCCGACGTACTAAAAGTACGCCTGCGCTGCGGGAAGACCCTCCGCCTTGCGGCTGAACCTTTTTGAACGACCTTGACGGTGGTTCGGAAAGGATTATGAAGGGTCTAAATTCAATGACTACTATCTTGTAGCTGACTTTGTGGTTCGTTTTAATTCTTTTATAAATTGAATCACTTTTAAATTTTGATTTTGTGTTTGTTAAGTGAAGGACGTTGACGATGATTGATATTAAACTTCTTGAGAAAAAAGCTGAAAATGGGACTTCTTACTTTGATGAGTATAAGCAGGGGTTGATCAATCGTGGGGCTTCGACGGATGTGCTTGAGCAGATCATGGAGCTTAATAAAAAACGTAAAGAGATGATCACTCAGGCCGAAACAGCGAAGGCGAATCAGAATAAATTGAGTGGTGAGATTGGTAAGCTAAAGCGTGAAGGTAAAGATGCTTCTGCGGTTCTTGCGGAAGTTGATACTTTGAAAACTCAAGTGAAAGAGCTTGAGGCAAAAGCGGCTGAGGCGGATCAACAAGTTTATAACTTGGCTTTGATTATTCCTAATAAACCGAATGCTTCTGTGCCGGTGGGTTCTTCTGAAAAAGAAAATAAAGTTTTAAAAACTTGGGGTGAGCCTCCGAAGTTTTCTTTTAAGGCGAAAGAACACTGGGAGTTGGGCGAATCTTTAAACATCATTGATTTTGAGCGTGCAGGTAAAACTACCGGAACTCGCTTTGCCTTCCTTAAAGGGGCGGCAGCACAAATGGAGCGTGCATTAATTCAGTTCATGATGGACATGCACTCGACTCGTCATGGTTATATAGAGATGATTCCTCCGTTCATGGTGAACAGTAACAGTTTGTTGGGAACAGGGAACTTTCCGAAGTTTAAAGAAGATGTTTTCCACTTGGAAGGTTCTGATCTTTATCTGATTCCGACTGCAGAAGTTCCGGTGACGAATTACTTCAATAACGAAATTTTGGATGAAAAAGATCTTCCTGCTAGCTTCTGTGCTTACTCTCCTTGCTTCCGTTCTGAGGCAGGCAGTGCTGGCCGTGATACGAAGGGTTTGATTCGTCAGCATCAGTTCGACAAAGTGGAATTAATGACGTTCTGTCATCCGGATAAGTCTTATGAAGTGCACGAGGCTTTGACGTCTCATGCGGAACAAGTATTGATGGATCTTGAGCTTCCGTTCCGTCGTATGCTTCTTTGTACGGGAGATATGGGTTTTGGATCAGCAAAGACTCATGACCTTGAAGTTTGGTTGCCAGGTCAGAACACGTACCGCGAGATCAGCTCATGTTCTAACTTCGAAGACTTCCAAGCTCGTCGCGCCAACATCCGTTTCCGTTCTGCAGGTGGAAAACCTCAATTCGTTCATACTTTGAACGGATCTGCCTTAGCTGTAGGCAGAACACTGGTTGCGATCCTTGAAAACAACCAACGTGAAGATGGCTCCGTCGCGATTCCGAAAGCACTTCAGCCCTACATGGGCGGTCGCAAAGAAATCCGCTAAAAGGTGCCTGCTTCTTTTTAGTACTGTGATGCGTTAAGACCAACAACTGCTTGAAGTCTCACGTCAAAACCCATAAAACGGTCGACGGAGAGTTGGTAGAGTGGTTGAATACACCAGTCTTGAAAACTGGCAGCCCTTCGCGGGGCTCGAGGGTTCGAATCCCTCACTCTCCGCCATTTAGGGCTTCCAGTCCGATTTAAAATCCCAAAAAATTAATGACCTCTACTGATCGCAGAACCGGTTTTATCAATCGTTTCGTCAGTTCGTATGCGTTTTGAAATTACGGATCCTTTGTTCTGATCAAGAAACTTCGAAATTTCTGAATTCAGTTGTTGTTTGTGAGTGATGAATAGTCCGTGGGGAGCTCCATCATACTTTTTGAAAATCGCTTGGGGTACTAGCTTAGCGGCCGCCTCACCTGAGGTTTTCAAAGGAACGATCTTATCGTCAGTACCGTGAATAATAAGTGTTGGAATATCAAACGCCTTCATGTCTTTGCGAAAGTCAGTGTGGCCGAATGCCGTGACGCAATCTAAAGTCGCTTTCAGCGAAGCCATCATCGCCATGTTAAAACACCATTGTTGAGTTTCATCCGAGACAGGATGTTTTACCACGTTCACGCCGAAGAACATTTTCGTAAACTGGGCAAAGAATGCGGGGCGATCCTCTTCAATTTGCGAAATCATTTGTGCGAAGACTTTCGGCTCCACTCCGTCGGGATTGCTATCGTCTTGCAAAAGATAAGGAGTCACCGCTCCTAAAAGAACGGCACTAGAGATTTTGGAAGAGCCGTAACGACCTAAATATCTCGCGATTTCTCCTCCGCCCATTGAAAAACCGACAAGGGATACTTTTTCGAGTTTTAAGTGGTTGATTAAAGAATCCAGATCATCCGCATAAGTGTTGTAGTCATTTCCGCTTGGGGTTTGTTCGGATCGACCGAACCCGCGGCGGTCATAGGTAATAACTCTAAATCCTTTCTTTAAGAGATCTAAAGTTTGATATTCGAACATGTCGGCGTTCAGCGGCCATCCGTGAATCAAAATCACGGGCGCACCTTCACCCATGTCGCGGAAAAAAATGCGGGCTTGATCTTTTGCCTTAAAGAATTCCATGTGAGCTCCTCTGTTTTTCGATGAAAATAATTGTTATGCGAGTTACGCCGACATGCCATTAAGGCGCCTAATTTGTGAGTAATTACATTCTTGCTGTGCGAAAACATTGAGTTTCGCCACTAAGTTCGACAAACTGGCGGCTCAACGGAAGGGCGATAAATGGGAACACTCATCGATATTATTTTGCACTTAGATCAGCATCTTGTGGAATGGATGGCTTTGTTTGGTCCTTGGATCTATGTGATCATGTTCCTGATTATATTCTGTGAAACAGGATTGGTCGTAACACCGTTCTTGCCGGGGGACTCTTTGTTGTTCGCATTGGGTGCACTGACTACGGTTGAAGGTGGATTGAATCTTTGGATTTTGCTGGTGAGTTTAACTATTGCGGGAATTCTTGGCGATACCGTGAATTATCATATCGGCAAATATTTAGGACCGAAGGTTTTTGAATCAGACAGCCGCTTCTTTAAAAAACAATATCTACTGCAAACTCAAGAGTTTTACGCGAAGTGGGGAGCATTCACTATCGTTGCCGCTCGTTTTGCACCGATTGTAAGAACATTTGCGCCCTTTGTAGCTGGAATTGGTTCAATGAATTACCGTAAGTTTGTTTCTTACAACATTATTGGTGCTATTGCGTGGGTCTTTATCTTTATTCTTGCGGGGCACTTCTTCGGTAACTTGCCAGTTGTTAAGCGCAACTTCCACATCGTGATCTTTGGAGTCATCGGCGTTTCATTAATTCCGGTAGTATGGCCCATGGTTAATGGCTACTTGAAAAAACTAAAAGGCGCCAATCACTAGGCGGCCTTTGGTTTTCTTAATCCCTGCATTTTAATAAGGAACGGATTCGTTTTTAAATATACCGGATCCAGTTCCCCATAATATTTCAGAATACTTTCTAAAGCGAAATCCCCTGAACTTCGATGACTGGCTTGAGTACTTGATAACAATCTGTGTAGCGCATCCCAAACATCGGCGTTGAGCTGTTGTTTTGCGACTTCAACGATAGTGTCAGCCGCGACACGGTTGTTCTTAGAAAACATATTTTCCCAGATCTTTCTTGCTGGGTATCCGTACTTACCAAGAACCACGATGGTGTTAGCTTGAACGCGGTAATCGTCGTGATCAAGAAGCTTGGCTAATTGATCTTCTAAAGTTTTAGTCCAATGTTCTTTAGGAATGATTCTTCCAATAAGACTGACATAAGCAGACAGCACCTTTGTGCTAAGAAGCTTTTCTTGTTCGCCCGTAAAGAAAGAATGAAATGTTGTTTCTGCTTCCTTCGAAATTTCTTCCATGGTGGTTTCAAATTTATGAAAGCGAAGGGCGTGAAGAATCTTCACCAGATCATCATCCCTGCGAGTGATGGCCATCAGTCTTAACTTCTTTAAGGTAAATAGCATGTGGGCATCTGCGCGGAAGTACGAAAGACGATCCCACATTGAGGACTCAAAAATCCACTCAATCGAGTTGAAGTCGCGAGCGCGGCAGATCATGGATTCTTCTTTGAATCCTTTTAGTTGATTCACCTTGCGGTCAAAAACAAACAGTAGTCCTTCAGTGTCTTGAGAAGCGTCCTGGAAGAAAGTTAAAACCTGATGGCTTTTGTCGTCGACCAATGAAAGCAGCCTTACTGATTCAATAAGGGGAAGTCCGCTAAGAGCATGTCCTTCATCCAATTTAATGAAACGCATAAGTCCGTGAGCGAAAGAGCCTTTCAATTTGAAGTAGTGATTCGCTTCTTCAGGAAGGCCGTTCTCAATCACAGTGGCTTCATAAAACAAATCGCGAATACAAGCCGCAGCTAATGACTCAGTAGAAAGCCCTGGCGCCATATCGTCTTTAAAGTGAAATACAATTTCGTCCCCGACAAATTGATAAATCAACCCATCATAACGTTGAATGACTTCCCTGGCGCGAGCGAAGTACTGGTTCAAGATAGTAATTAGATAAGTGTTATCCTTTTCAAGGAACATCTGAGTGTATCCGTTCAGGTCCACTCGACACATGGTCGCTTCGAAGTTGTAAGGCGCTTCTTTACCACTTTTCAGTTCGTGAAGAATCGCCGGTCCTACAGTTTCGCTATAGACTTCACTTAGCTTTTCTAAACGTACGCGCTCGCCTTCAAGCCCCATAGAGGCTTGAAGAATGGTTTCGGCTTCTTTGGATGTGGTTTTGATTTCGGCAATTTCACCGCGAGAACGACCAGCTAAAGTTTTGCTTAATTGAATGATGTCTTTGAGTAAAAGAAATCCAATTAAACCCAACATGATCGTGACTATAGCGATATCTTTCCCAAAAAGAGGGAGCATGATCATAAGGGTTTCCCAGATGATCTCTGCTTTCCCCGAGAATGTGCCCGCTGTAAGTTTGAAATCCATGACTTTGATGGTTTTAAATGTCAGGTCATCTGAAGTTATAAATTCATTAAATCGTTTGTAATTATGATTTAGATCATCAACGTTGCCAGTATTGTTTTCAAAGAAAACAACTTCGTCGGCATTCTGTAAAATATAGAAATCTATGAGGTGGAGTTTTCGGGCTCGAGATAACCTGTCCTGTAGGCTTTCTGGTCGCTCTTGAACTAGAGCCCCTATGGATGACTGAAGTATATAATCAAGATTTTCCCTGCGGTTTTCGATTTCGCGATCAGCAAGTTTGGATGCCTGGGTAAAAAACTGGTAGCCAGTGAGTCCTACGTAAAAGACCCAAAAGCTGAAGACCAGCAAAAATAAAATAGATTTCTTATTTTTGCCGAACAAATCTGTCTCCTTGGTCTACAAAAATGATTTGTCCTTTTGAAGCTCCGTAACCATTTCCCGCCAGGTCTATGACGGTGATACTATTTTGCTTCAGAGTATTGATGAAGTTTTGATCTTTTAGCTTTGAGCGCGCTTGATTATATGAGCCGCTCGTAAAGAATGAAACAACCTCATCTTGGCTTGGTATATACACGGAGGCTGTTCCCCTTTGAGCATTAGACTTGTTTGCTTGTCGTGCTGGAATGGTGGAGCTGCCTAGTGATCCACCCGTATTGCCCGAACTGCCTGAGCCTGATGACGGAAGCGATGCAGAGGCCCCGCTGGACGAGCCAGAGTTACCGACTTCAGATGCAGAAACTACTGGTGAAATTTTCGAACCGGAAGTAGATGCTATACTTCTTTGATTCATTGAAGCTGATGGACGCGTTTCTTGATTCGGGGCTGATGCCACGTAAGATGTTCCGCGGGTCAGGTCAATCTCTTCTTTAATGTACTCTCCGGCACCTAAACCATCAGAACCCATCTTTTTAAGATTTCTTGCAGCAGCTACTTCTGATCCAGTGACAACTTTGGTGTTCAATTTGTATTCGCTGGCCGGAGAACGCGAAGATGTACTGCGACTACTCTTTTCGGAAGAGGAATCGGACCCTTCGTACGAAGAAGCATAGGAAGAGACGGAGCTATTTGAAGCTCTATAGCTTTCATTAGAGATGTTATCCGAAGTTGAACTCGAACTGCCGCCCCCACCACCTGATGAGGCTAATCCATTCACAGGCACTTCTGCGGCCACGGCTGGGGATCCCGCTAGTACTTTTTCAGCCATTCTTATAACCGGGCTAGTCTGTTGTTGGCTGGCTTCTTTAACCGATTTTGCTCCGCCGGCATCTGCCAGTCGATTCATATCAGTTGGTGAACCTGCTTTAGGGAGGTCAGCGGGAGCTTCTGCAACAGCTCTATCGATTTTTTGTGGAGCTTTTTCCGTGGCATTCTTACTACCGATATTAACAAAATTTTTATTTGCAAGGATGCTTCTAAATTGGGAAGTAGATTTAGAGACCTCTACGCGATGGGAGTTCGGACTACAAATTTTTGTTAACTCAATCGGCAATTTCTCGTCTTCAATTGACGATTTATGCAATACCTCATGGAATATCTTATCGCGGAAATCCGTTGCAGATAACTTTTTACCTTCAGGCAAATTAATTAGTATTAGACCTTTTTCAGAGGTTTGCATGATTGGCGCCTTAGATTCCTTATCGACAGCCTTACAGACGAATGCTGGTTCTTTATTTTTGCCTTCAGCGATAGAAATGATAGCATTCTTGAAGCCGACGATTGCTTTTTGATGATTAGTTAATCCCTCTTTCTCTCCTAAGATTCCCACGAATATTGCTTTAGCCTTCTCGCTTTCAAGGCATTTCAAATATTCGTTACCCTTATTGTTATTCGAGGGTGGCTTTAGTACGCTTTCAATAGATTCAACAAGCGCCGCCGGTTCGCCAACATTGAAACATTCTTCGCTTAAAAAATTCTCAATGTTTGATTGGATTTTCGCTCTGCCAATACTCGAAATATCCGAGAGAAATTTTTTCCAGGGTGTGTTGTCAGTTGTGCAGACGGGCCCTTCGGTAGTGAAGTTGAAATAGCGTATGGGTCTTTGGGAAGATTCGATTTCAAATAGATCTTCACCCTTTTGAAGAATTAATTTTTCGGTAACACCGGAATTAGCAAAGAGTCTTATTCGATATTGTTTTTCTGATTCCGAACTCGTCACATCGATCAGTAGATTTCCTTTCTTGATTCTCCAAAACTCAAGATTTTTGTCCTGATCAATATCAATACGGGTATCTTCGTAGTTTCCGTCGACATAGGTGAACGCAGTTCTTTTATTTTCTTGTGAAAAATATGGCGAAACCCAGGCAAATGCGCTGCCTGCATAATAAAAGGTTAACAGTAGTGATATAAATGCGGGTTTCATTCGAAGCTAATATCGGATTTTCTGCGGAGTTTGTTTAGTAGGGCTTAGGCCTAGGACAAGGTCAGGCATTTGGTCGAGGTAAACAGACTCTTCTTTCATTGTGCCGATTGAAAACGCATCATTAAAATATGAAATCATTCTTTCTATTAGTTTTGTTGCTGCCCGTATTTTCTTATGCACAAGATGCGGCATTTCGCGGAATCGACCAATCTTATTCAAACATAAAAAGCGAAACCGAAATTAAAAACATGCCTCGAATTACTTCGCAAGACGGATTAGGAATTTGTTATGCGCATGTAGCGGCAACTTTGATGCAAGCTGAAAATTGTCGAGTGTTGAAGCAAGAGTGCTCTTCGCTTCCAGAGGAGGAGTTATTTTCTCCCTTGGACGTTTCGAGATTTGGAACCGCAAGAGATGAAAGCGAACCCCAAGATTACAGATCTACCTATGAAGGACTACAAGGTGTTTTGAGTGGAGGAAACCCTCACAATGCAGCGATAATTGGCGCTTTGGCTGTAGGCAGCTCCGCAAATGAGGCGTGTGTATCCCTAGATAAAATACTTAGCAAAATGAATTCTAGAGGTGAAACGGCAGAGGCCCAAGTGGCCCTGTGGAATCGACTCAAGGAAAGCTTTGATAAATATAAAAAGAACAAAGACTGCCCTACTTGTTTGAATGATATTTATGCTACTGCGAAGTCAGATATTGACGAAAATCTCAACCTTACAAAAACGAACGAAGAAGTTTTGAAAGCTTTCGCACAAGATACCTATGATAAATTTCTAGACGATCTTCTTGGTGCAAAAAAATGTGTGAGAGCTAAGCAGCAAGCCTTTTTTGAGAACCGAAATGCGACTTACGAAACGTATCCGGAGTCAAATCCAAAGAATCCAAAGAAATTAAAATCCCCGGTGTCAGCGGCCCAAATCAAAGAAAAGATTAAAGAGATTCTAAGAGGAGGTCGACCTCTGGCATTAGCAGGAGTCTGTCTTGCTGACGGAAAGGTCAACTCCTGCCCAGACGAAGCAAATCACGCAGTTGTCGTTGCTGGGTATAGACAGATATGCAAAGCGGACGGTAAATGCCGAGAGTCTCTGAAAGTCGTAAATAGCTGGGGAAAAGCTTGGCAGGACGAATTCAATGGTGGATGGGTCGATGCAGATACTTTAATGGCTCACACACAAATCAAACCCGATGCTCTTGGCTGGTTCGCTGATGGGAAGAAACAACAATGATGAATCTATTTTTTGCGGCGGTTGCAGGCTTCGCATTTGCCGCTAATTCGCCTTTGAAGCTCCGATACTTTCAAAACGAATCCTATAAACAAATAGTCACTGAAAAGGTCGGCCAATTTAGAGTCGATGAAAAATGTGCGAAAAGTAGTTCATGTAAAAGCTTGCAGATAGCTAAAGGTGGACCTTACAAAATCCACAAAACGAAAGCATCATTTATCGGCAATCCCGCCGCAAACTATTGTTGGGACGTGGGTGCAAAGAACAGGGTCCTTAAAGACGAAAAGAATAATCAATACGATTATTGTGTTTTCGAAGATGGCTCAATAATAGACGCGTGGACTCTTTATAGCAGTCACTTCCCAAGAGAAAAAATAAAGTAGTCTACTGCTTCTCAACGTAGATATTTTTAATGTTGTGGAAGATCTTGCCAAACGTTCCGGGTGCGCCCTCGACACCTGGTTCGGGTATACCCTTGCGCTGGAAAATATAAGCGGAGAATTCTGTTTGCTTATCAATAAAGAAAGAAAGTAATCCTGTATGTCCGCCACTCCTTCCGGAGGCTCCAACCATAGCTATCATCAAATTTCCTTGTCCTGTTTGTGAAGTAATACTGAGAAAGGATCCTCGTACGTCAATGTCCTCTTTAATGGGATCACCTGGATAACGAGTAATGATGTGAGAAGCCATTAGTGTCATAGGGCGATGATCGTCCATGACGATTAGTTTTTTTGCGCTAATTGAAAGAGCATGTCCGTTAGTTTTAATTCGTCCGTTCCTTAAAAAATAAAAACGTCCGTCGATGGTGATCGTATGGTCCTTAGTAAGTTCTACGAGTTCACTCACGACAAAATCACTCGGAACTTTTTTATATAATTTGAGAATCGAGTAAGGCTCCGTATCGAGATCATTGTAAGCCATTAATTCAATCTCAACCGTTCGTCCTGATATGACAAATGCCGTGTGGCTATTCTGCAGATTATTAGAATTGTAATTCTCACGAATTTTTTTATTGATGGAAACTTGAACGTGCTTGATGTGCTCAGGCCATGAAATAATCATTTTATATTCCATTGGCTCCGGTAGTTCTTGGAACTCCACAGAAACATTTTTCTCTGATAGTTTGCTATTGATGACTGTCTTTTCCAGTGTCCTTGGGACAGTTTCAATAACTTCACCACCGGCAGGGCTTGCCGGGCTGTTGTAGCCAGCATCTTTCTGAGAAGAACATGCTTGGGATATTAAAGCTGAAACAATCATTAACAGAAGTCGCGATTCCATGAAAATCTCCAGGCATTGCCGCATAGACATTTTTGTCGGGGCCTTTTTAGTTTCTCGCAGAAGACTTAATATTTATTCTGAAATAACTTGAATGATAACGTTCCCAGTTATGGTCCCTAAGTTGCTTGGCTTCCCACCGATACCATTCTTGCCATTTTCCCCGGGAAGGCCGTCTAAACCTTTACTGGCAGTTCTACACGGATATTGTGATGCACCAGGTTCTCCACCTTTGCCTCCGGGGTGCCCAGAGGCCCCAAGTCCACCAACTCCTGGTAGGCCACGTCTCTGAAAAACTTGTAGCTTAAAGTTTAAATGATCCTCAATAAAGACGGATATGCTTCCCGTAGGGCCGCCGTCTTGTCCATTTTCTCCGTCTTCCCCTTTAGATCCCTGTTCGCCTGGCTCTCCATCTTGAGGCTGTTTCTTGCAGATAGTAGTTATAGGCTCGCACCCAGTGATGTCAGGACCCATTTTTTTGCATGGCTGTCTAAGAGTTTGAATTTCGCCTGCTGAACCAGGCTTGCCATTTTTGCTTGGATCAATTCTCTGAATATTTAATAAACGTTCAATATCAACGCCATTTCGACCGTCATTTCCGTCTGCACCAACTAGGCCGACTTTTAAAAGTCCAATCGCTGATTTAACCTTGATGATAATCGGTAAATCAAAGTTATCTTCATCCTTCTTAATTTTGACAGAAGGATGACGAGTCAAAATGTGAGAGGAAAGGATGCTATTATTTTGGTAGCTCTCGTCACTCAAAACAATCAACTGCTGCGCGTTTATCGTTAAGGCATATCCATTGGTATATAAAGTATGACCGTCCTTAAAAAAAACGCGTTCGGCGTTCATTGTCGTATTTTGAATTAGGTTTTTGGGGCGATCGAACAGATAATCCAAAGGAGGTGTCTTCGTAAGTAGTAAGGAGGATATCGGTCCGCCGCTTATCGAATCGAAAGCGATAAGATTGATCTTTTGTACTTCCTCGGACTTCACAAGCTTTTCGTAATAATTTTGATTATCAGCGAGAGAAATAATAACGGGTGCATCATCATTAATATCTAGTTGAATGCGTTTAATCTGTTTTGGCCAAGTAATGATCATTTTATATTGGAGTGGATGAGACTGTGGCTCAAACTTCACAGAAACATTCTGCTCCGTAAGCTTACCCTCAAAGGCTTGCTTTTCCTGTTCCTTCTGGATAGTTTCTATAACATCGTTATTAGCAGGAACTGCAGGCGAAGCTTCGCTATCGTCCTTCTTAAAAGAGCACGCTTGAATCAATAACGCAGAAATAATTAATGATAGAAGTCGCAATGCCATGAAATCCCCTAGCAGCAGAGTTATAAATCAAATTATGTGTTTGTTCCTACTGTCAGTATTTTGTACAGGTACTTAATTCAATACTGACAAAGCAGTGGTCATTTTAGAGGACCAGTGGTGGTAGACGGCGATTCTTTTTATTTAAGGGAATTTAATATTACTGGACCGGCAGAAACCTGAGGACAACTCAAGCCAGGTTGCGGGGTTGACTAATTCCCCGAGTCCCGCCAGTATGGGTCCCCTATGAAAAAGGAATTCATGCTTAGAGCTATTGAGCTCTCTAGAAAAAACATGCAGGCTGGCGCTGGGGGCCCATTCGGAGCTGTCATCGTCAAAGATGGTAAAGTTATCGGAGAAGGTTGGAACAAAGTAACCTCTTCGAACGATCCCACGGCCCACGCGGAAGTTGTGGCGATCCGTAACGCTTGCGAAAGCGCAAAAAACTTCAGCCTGGATGGCGCAGAAATCTATACAAGTTGTGAACCTTGCCCTATGTGCCTTTCGGCAATTTACTGGGCGCGCATCGGTAAAATCTATTACGCCAACACCAGAAAAGATGCGGCAGAAATCAATTTCGATGACGACTTCATCTATGAAGAGATCCCCAAAGCCATTTCAGACCGCAAAGTCCCTATGGAACAATGTGCTCATCAGGAAGCCCTAGCGGTATTCAAAGAGTGGCAAACAAAAGCAGACAAAGTGCCCTACTAAAGACGAGGAATAGGACTTTCAGGACTCCTGCCCTCACATTAGTTTAGAGACAATAGAGGAATGAAATCATTGAGTTCATTCCTCTTTCTATTTTTGAGCGTTGTTGTTTTAGGATCTTGCACTCACAAAGAAAAGCAGATTCCTCGTGATATCGCTTCTTTGCAGGCCTCGGGCGGCATGGAAGGTATCTGGTTTTTACAAGGAACTTCCTCTACGCGTGGACCTTATAATGGTGAATTAGAGCTTCGTAAATCGAACGACGGCACATTCAATGTTGTGCGTGTCGTGACTTACATCAATTACTTTTTTGATGGATTAAGAGTGCAGGAAGTGTGGACCGGGAAAGCCGTCGCTTCGGCAAACACGCTGACGATTTCCTATGACATCAAACAAGCCGACTTCATCACAAAATTGGGAACATTAAAAAGAGATCCATCTGAATTTCGCGCTCCCGTCAGCATTCTTTCTAGATTTGTTACTTCAGCTGCCGGTCTATCAACAAAGTTCAGTGATAAAAAAGAATCTGAATACTCGGAGTGGATTACCACTCGAAGAAATTTGGAAGCTCGTCCTTTGTGGGTGAATGAGCGTAAGAACTTGGATGCCAAAGGCAAATCTATCCCGATCGCAGTTCGTGGCGTGATTAAGCTGTTCAAGATGGATATCGGATACGACAAAGATCCGTTAGTAAAATCCTATAAGAATCGTTCTGAGTTTAAGGATGAACATCCTTATATTGTTTTTGATCCAACCGATTTTGAATTTTACCGTAACAACAAAGATATCATCCGCGTAACTAATAAAATTACGGATGACATTAGCATCACAGAGGCTGTCGTTAAGCGTAATGCATACTCTCCAACCCTTCCCGACAAAGCACATGGCTACGACAAAAATGCCAAAGACTTTCATATCAACGAAGCAGGAATGGTTTCTCATGCGGTCCTGGATGAACAAGGAAGATTTATCTCTTACAGTCCCGATGGTGATTCAGCTTTGTGGACAGGCATGTATGTGGCATCTCAAGCGATGCGCTACTTAGACACCAAAGAGTCTGAAGCTCTTCAGAACGTGCGTAAATCCGTTAAAGGTCTTATGACATTGATGGAGATCACGGGTGACAATAAAGAATTCGCCCGCACTCTTGCTATCTACAACCCGCAAAACCCAATTCCTCAGAAATGGCATCGCGGTAAGGGAAAGCATGAGAACCTTATTTGGCTCGAGGGCGGAAATAACGACATGGTCAAAGGAATTACACATGGATTTCTTTGGGCAAGCCTTGTTATTCCAACTTCCGATACAGAAATTTGGAACGAACTTCGCGAAAAATCTCGCCATCTTCCCGATTTAAGAATCATGTCGGAAAAGCCCCAGAATATGCCAGCGGCGCTAGGACTTGCAACACTGTTTACTGGCGAATCTTCTTTCAAAGAACGCTATCTAAAGTCGTTTGATAAATTGAAAGTAAAAGTAGGATTGAACTTCGATACAACGTTTTACTGGCATGGCTCTGCCGACTGGAGCGGAATCAACTTGAGTATGGTTGGCGATGTCACTGACATCATGATCGCGGACATGCTTAAGGAAACAGAGCTTCGCGACAAAATGCGCGAGCGCTTGATGGATGCGTGGGTCACTTATCAGCCCGCACGACGACATCTGCTTACAATCGCAGCTTACGGATTCGCATATAGACACGGAACTCGCGGTGGGGACTTCCGCAAAGAAAGCAGCGAAGTTCGTTTCAGTGAGGCACTAAGAGAATCCGTTTGGGGATTAAGAGAGATTCCTTATCCTCGTCCAAACTTAGATGTGAATATTGATCATTCACTTCGTCCAGATTGGTGTATGTCGCCAATCCCAAGACTTTTCTGGAAGTCGCTAAAGAAACCCGAACCACCAGTTTCTTATTTCTATCAAGGTCTTTACAGCTATCCGGTGTTTGAACTCAGTGCTTTTTCGAGCGGATTTCTTTGGAAGGATTCAGCGTTTGCTTATACCGAAGCTCACAACCGTGGAGTTGAGCAGGCGGGCGTCGATTACCTTTATGCTTATTGGTTAGCACGATATTCTGGAGTGAGGGATGTTCAGTAGAAAAATCGCCCTGGGAATTTTTGTAACGGCGATTTCAATTTCAGCTTTTGCAAAAAAAGAAATTGTTTTTTTCGGCGGCGGGGGCGAACCCGAAGGTCAAACCACCATCTTTGATGCGACCTATGGAAACTTTGCGCCTTTTAAAGAAGGTAGCGGATGGAAGGCACGCTCTTATTTCGATGGAGGACACCATATTTCTGAAGCTCTTGCTGAAGACATGTTTAAAGGCGCCAACAAACCCATGACCGCTCAGAATATGAAGGCCGAGATTGCTTCACTTAAGCAACGAATTCAAAGCGGAGACTTAAAATCGGGAGATCAGCTTCTCATTACGGTGGCCACTCATGGAGCCAAACAAAAAGACGGCCAACGCACTCATAGCGTCACCACAACCGATACTGACTTCGACATGGATGAACTAAAGACTCTTCGAGACCTTGCTGAAGCCAAGGGTGTTCAGTTGGGAATCGTAGATATGTCCTGTCATTCAGGTCCCGTAACTTCTCTTGGTTCGGACAAGACTTGCGTGGTTTCAATGGGCGGCGAAGGAGTCGCTTGGAATATCTCTGGAGATAAGTTTGGCCAGCTTTTAACGAAAGGAAATTCATTAGAGAATGCCTTTTTAACCAGTCGCAAAGATCAGCGAGCTTTAGTTTTAGGTGCTCCCCAAATTTCAACTGATGCTGGAAAAAGAGCCTTCAATGCGACGAAATTTTTAACAGAATCATTAATGGGTTCCGACCAACTTGCAGATATACCTTTGAGTGAGATATCTTGCTATGGCTCCAGCTCTCTTCCTTTCCTGCGGCTCGTGAGTGACCTCAAAAAAGTTGATAAAGCTGCCGGATTTCAAAGCTACTATAAGTACGCACGAGTGCAAGTGGGCCTTGATAAAAGCAAAAATCAACCAGTCATTGATAAAATGAAGGCCGCATTAGATGACTACAATGCTGCTCGAGACAAGCTTATTCAATCTCAAGAGGAAGCAGAAAAGCTCAACAAGCGCGAGTGTATTAATGTTGCCGATACGAAAATGTGTGGAACGAAAGAGCAGTTTATTTCTGGCGTGACGGCACTTACAGCAAAGAAAAAATCCAATGGTCTTAGTCCAAAAGAAGCTATCGAATTGGCGACGTACCAAAAGTACATCAACACTGCCTCGTTTAAAAAATGGCAAACACTTCGTTCAAGCTTCCGGAATGATAAGACTTTACATGATAAAGCGATGAATGTCGCGAAAGCCGAGCGTGAAGTTTACGATGAACTTTACAAAATATATTCAGCGGAAAATAAAAAACCTAATCCGTGTAGGGACTTTAAGTTATGAAAAAACACCTGTGGAAAAGTCTGTTGATGATGTGGATTCTTTGTTTATCCGGCATTACTAATGCAGATGAAAAATTCAAATGCGGCGAATATGAGTTCAAAGGAATTATAAAACAACACGAAGGGAAATTCGTCCTCAAGCTCTATGAAGGCTCTATGAGCGAGACAATATTCTCTTTGGCTCCGGACCTAGCCGAAGTAGCAAGTGTCTACAAAGACACTGCAGTCACTTTGAAGGGGAAACTTTTTGAACCCGTAAAAACCTATCGGGGAAAAATAGAGTCGACGAAGACCGCTGAAGAAATTAAAGAGCTTACTTCTGAAGATAAACCTTATACGGCTCGCTTTATGAGAGATGATATCAAGGAGCGAGTTCCAGATCCACTTCATCCAGACATGGATTCAGGAATGAAGCTCGTAAAAGAGGAAAGCTGTGATAGGAAGGCTGAAAAATCCTCTTCCAAGAAGCCTAAAAAGAAGTAAGGCATTGCTATTCATCACCCATTGCAATAAAAGAGCGCCTATGAAAAAGAAAACTGGCCGAGACGCAAAAGAACTAGCTAACTTCGCCTTAGGCGAAAACCAAACTCAATATCCAGAGACATATGCTCCTGAGATATTGGAAGCTTTCGATAATAAGAATCCAGGCAAAATTGCTTGGACGACATTTGTTTGTACCGAGTTCACTTCTTTGTGCCCAAAGACTCGCCAACCTGATTTCGCTAAAATTTTTGTTAACTACATCGCTGACAAAAAGATGGTCGAATCAAAGTCGTTGAAACTCTATCTTTTCAGCTTCCGCAATCACGGTGATTTCCACGAAGACTGTGTGCAAACAATTTGTGACGATCTTGTGGCGCTCATGAAACCGAAATATATCGAAGTCGTTGGGGAGTTCACTCCGCGCGGGGGAATCGCGATTTATCCTTACGCGAGCTACGCGGTTAAAGATAAGTTCTTCCAAGATTTGTATAAGAAACGTTTGAGCGAATATGCTCCAGGCAAGTACTCCATGGAGCTTTCAAAGCTTTATTAGAATCTAGTAGTGAGGCGGCTTTTCGTGACCACGAATCTCAAGGCCGCTTTCATCCGTCATCAGCTCTTTTAGTTTCGCAGTTAATCCTTGAACCATCTTTTCCAGTTGGTCGATCGTCTTTTGTTGTTGGTAAAGAACTTGGTTTAGTTCTTCCACGATCATTTCTTGGTGAGCCAATTTAGTTTCGATATCGATAAAACGTTGTTCGTCCATGCGAGGTTTATAAGGCCAATGGCTACGACATCAAAGTAGTTTGTGTGCCTTTTTTATAGCAGTGTTGTTTCTTCAGGGATGTAAATAGAGATAAAGAAAATGGCGGAAAGGGCGGGATTTGAACCCGCGGTACACCTTTTGAGTGTACGAGCGTTTAGCAAACGCTTGGTTTCAGCCACTCACCCACCTTTCCGCGGTCGGTTTTAATTCGACTGAGAAACCAAACTGCCATAGCGAGCCCCTTTAATCAAGGATTTGGCCTTATTCTTTTTGTAAATTTAGCAAGAATGCTTGATTTTTCCCTGGCCGCAGTCTATCTATACTTCTCTTTCACAGTGCACTCGTAGCTCAGCTGGATAGAGTACATGACTACGAATCATGTGGTCAGAGGTTCGAATCCTCTCGAGTGCACCATTTTTTCTCCCATATATCGAAAATACCCCTAAAATTGAATACTTAGAAAAATCAAACTCCGTTTGTAGCTTCATTTGCGAACCATTGCGAACCGTCTAGTACACCCGACATCTTTTCATCGAACTTGTTCTGAGTTTCTCTGATTTGATGGGTTCGTACTTTGGCGTATCTTTCTGTGGTCTTGATGCTCTGATGTCCCGCCAGAAACTTTGTTTGATTGAGGTCCCTAGAAGTCTCTTGTGCTTCCGTCAGTGATGCGTGGCGCAAAATGTGGGTTGCAGACTGATTTAGACCCGCTTTTTGAAGGGCTTGGCTGTAACGATATTCAATCAAGCGATAGCGCGGCCATGCGCCTTTAAAAGCGAATAGTGGGCCGCTTCTGATGCCTGAGCGGACAGTCCATTCTCTGAATGTTCGACTCGCCATCTCTGACATCGGAAGAATCTTACCGCCATTAGCTTTTGAACCAGAGACCAAAATAGTTTGTTCCTTATGACTTCTTCCAAACATGATTTTCTTGCTCAGAGTGATTTCATTTCGGGCAAAGTTGAAGTCTTCATAGTGCAAGGCTGTCGCCTCTTGGATGCGTAAATAAGTGAAATACTGCATGAGTGCGAGATAGTAGACGAACTCCCATTTCGTATTCAGGCATACTTCTTTAAGCGCCTCTAAAAACTTCTTAAGCTCTTCGGGAGTTAAGTCTTTCACGACTAAAGCGGGTGCCTTTACTTTGATAGCTGCTCTGTGCTCTTTAATAAAGGGCATTCGGAAGTTGCGATTGATACGCGAAGTATAGGTATTCAGAATATTACGAAGGACCGTAAACTCTGACTTAAAACTGCAACGTGTAGAATGTTGAGTTGCCAGATACTCGGGGCGCTTCAACCAGGCAATCCAGTTGTCGATCGTGATCGTATCGATGGTCTCCACAGACATGCCGTTAAAAAATGCAAGATGCTTCTTATAGTGATGATAACGGGTTTGTGTAGAGGCCGCCTTATTCGACAGCGTGGCTTTCTCGTAAAGGGCAATAGCATCTTCAAATGAGAAGAAGTTTTTCGATGGAGACTCTTCTGGTTTGTTTTGTAACGGTAGGGGGCTGGAAACAGGTTCGAGCTTTTGGCGAAAATTCTTTGCATCCTCAAAAGTACGAAAATGTTTTTTTGATCTTTGAAGTGATTCGCCGCCGCCTTCGTAACGAGAAGCTGCATATCTGCAACCTCTCGTTGGTTCTTTCCAAGACTTACCGTCCTCTGACACGAGAACTTTATAGATTCCCGTGTTGTTTTTGACTGCTTCGTATTTACGTTTCATTTGATCTCTCTTTCCGCAATCCACGCGTTAAGAGAAGAAACACGAAAGCGAATTCCTCTTCCGACTTCGACGAATGGGATTTTACCCTTCGCTTTGAGTTTACGAAGATAGACTTCACTCAGGCGCAAATACCGAGCAGCCTCCTTATAGCTGAACAATTGATTGTCAAAGAGCTTGATTGGAAAGGCTTCTAACGTGCCAATGGCCTGTTGTGAAGCTGATTCTTTGTTTTTATCAATAGTCACTGTGGGACCGACCTTAGGCTCCGATAGAAAAATATTCTCTCGGAGGTTGTGGTAGTTGAATCTCAGCGATGAATTCATTTCGCACCTCACATGCCATCATTGGTTGAAGGTTCATCGTCAGTTTGAGAATCCTGATATTCTTGAGAATCTTGCTGTTCTTGATCTTCTCGATCTGTTGCCGATTCATTCCAATAGGGTTTATTATGCTGGAAGTTGTGACCTTCAAAAAAAACGATCCAGTATTTGTCATCTTCTTGTATGACCAGTTTGGAAGCGACCTTTGGTTTAAGTTTTTTCTTCGCTCTATTTAGAGTGCTCTTTGAAATAAATCTACTTTCTGCCAAGGCATCGAGATCGGTTGATTTCATTGGCCCATTTTTTAGTACTTCAAGAAGAAAGTTACATGCGAGATCCATCGCTCCAGATTGTTCGTCCTTCGCGTTTAGAACCTCCTCCATTGTTCCGCCCCAGGAGAATTTGTCTTGCTTCAGAAAGTAGGTAAATGGCTTTCCTTTTGCGGCAATATTACATTTTACATGTTCTACCTGACGTAATGATTTGTCTTTTTGATCTGGAGCTGTAACTTGAACAATTGATCTCACAGCCGCTGCAATATCAATTGATCCCAATCCACGTGAAACACCTTTTTGTTCAGTGTTCTTCGCCAAGTGACGATTTACTACAATGGCACAGTGATATCGTTTGGCGATGCCAGTAAGGCGCTTAAAGAACGGACGCATATCAACTGCCTTATTAACATCTGTCCCAGCTTTTAAGAGGGGTGTCATTGGATCTAAAATTACAAATGAAGCCTTTTCTCTAACAATAAGCTTTTCCAGTAACTCGAAACCTTTATCATCTAACGTGAAGACGTCAGAAGGAGCAAAGATCTTTGAAAGATCAGCATTCATGTTAAGAAGTCTTGGCTTTACGGTGTCTCCTAACCCGTCCTCTGCACTCATCAGCAATGTTTTTTGAACAGGCAGCGTATTCTTATTGGCAGGTAAGTCGCCGCCGCCTTTGGAAATCGATGCTGCGATGGCCAATGAAAGAAAACTTTTACCGATCCCTGGTTCACCCTCAATTAGAGAAACCTTTCCTAGGGCAATGTAAGGCTCGAAGAGCCAATCGATTTTTTCAGCTTCAACTTCATTCATATATACAATGTCAGAATGTATTTTCGACTCTTCGATTAAAGTCAGAACTCCGTCTAATCCATAATTTTTAAGCTCGTCCTGCAAATCGTGACCAGTCGGTCTCTCGATCCATTCTGCGACATGGACTTTGCAACCGAGAGCAGTAATTGATTGGACCCTTAAATCTCTTCCAGTATCGCCAGCAGCATCGTTATCCATCAGAATAACTACAGCAATTCCAAGATCGATAATTTCTTTGATGGCGCTTGAAAAATCATCATCCCAAGATCCGGCGCCACAAGTGTTTGTGATGGCGGGTAATCCGTATGAGAGGGCTGAAAGTGCATCTAGCTCGCCCTCACAAATAACTAAAAGTGGTACAAATCGTTGAGTCGACAGACTTCCAAGGTCATCAACTTTGTCAAGAATCTCAAGCTTTTCAAGGTTGTCATGGTAGAATTTTGCCTTCTTCAGCCAAGTCAAAACTTGATACGGGAAAAGCTTACAGCTTGGGTCCGTATTTTCATCGGGCAGTATTTTTGGTGTCTTTTTTGTTCTTTTATGTTTTGGAAGATGAAGACGAATATCTTCAACCTTTCCATCAGCACCAAATACAGGAATACTTAGACGATCTCCTTTTTTTCCCAATCCAAATGATGTAACCGTCTTCTGAGAAATGCCCCGATCTGCAAGATATTCTAACATTTCAGGTGTCATGGATTGGAAATAGCTTTTAGCTCTCTGAGTAACTTCCTCAAGATTGATTTCTTTCAAGTTATCTTTTTCTTTTTTTGTATTACCTTTTTTTGTTTTCACGCTCTGATCCTTTTTTGAGTTCCAAAGGCCCTTTGCCGTCAGTGCTTCAATGACGTCAGATTGCGAGCATCCGCTGAGACATTTGAATAGCGGTTTACCATTAGGAGCCTCATTGATTGAAAATGATGGGTTTTGATCGTCGTGGGCAGGGCAGCGAGCTATATACCCACTGCCTGTCTTTTTAGCTCCGAGAGCTGAAATAAAGTCTTGAAAGTTCATTTAGAACCTCCGCTGTTATCTTTTTCAGCGAAGATTTTTTGAACGCGTGCACTCAAGCCTTTATCACCAAAGGCTCTCAAAATTCTTGAACGAATTGAATGCCAGTGGGGAGAATCGTTGAGTTCAAATTGAATGGTATGCAGTACAATCGAGCGGCATTCTTGAATTGCTTCCTCGATGAGGTCTGCTTTTTTATCTTTATTCATGCTTCCTGCCTTCTGGTAGTGAGGCAGGTGTAAAATAGAAGTGTTTCCCATCCCGCCATCCAGCTCTCACTACCGTGCGCTTCTTTGCGCAGAGTTATTTAAGAGAACTACTTGTTTAAGTTCGCTGAATTTCGGTTGCAGCGAGGTGTGCAATTCCATGCACGGGGACGCTATTTCGTCAGCGACGGGAATACGACCATTTCGGCGGAAGAAGAAAAGTATTTCGGCACTCTTCTTGGACTTGATGCTGTTACATCAAAGTAGGCATCGTCAATTGAGTTTTGTAAAATTAGCGTTTGATGATTTGCTCTAATCAATTTGAAGAAGACTTCTCGAGAGTTTTCGGAGTGTTAGTTAATAATTTTTTCAGCAGACCAAGGTCTGAGCACATGTAGTCATTGCCGAAAAAATTTTAGTGCGATGGACGGTTCAGTAGAAAATAAAGGGAAGGCTCACCCCTCCCCCCCCCTTGTTTGTGGAAAATTTCTGATAGCTATTTGGGAAGTCTATCCGAAAAATTTTCTCGCGATAGGCATTCTTATTTAACGCATTTATCTCGCGCTTGAATTGTTTTGTCGATGAGGGCTCTTGCATCCTTTGTGAGCTGATTGTATCCACCGTCCTCTTTGGGGGTAATTGTAAATGCAATGTACCTCACGAAGTCGACTCCAGAAGGGCGATTTTCCGTAACACAGGAACAGAATACATCATTGCCGAAGGCTTTTAAGCATTGGGTGTGGAAATTCTTGCTCATCGTTTCTATGGCGACCTTCGCTTTTTTAATCTTATCGATGGCGTCATCGAAAGCCTCAGTTCTTTCAATGTCTTTCAATTTTGGGCTTGTTGAGCTGCTGTCTTCATCGGGAGTAAAGTCGATACCATCGACAGATTCAGTTTTATTTGAGGAGGCTGTGTTCTTTTTTGCAAACGTGTAGTTGGAAGAAACTAGAAATATTAAAGACGCAAATAGAAATACTTTAAACATGATATCTCCTTTTGGATTATTTCAAACGACGAATTTTCATTTCAAAGATACCGGAGAACCAGTCCGTGCCAGTTAGTTGTGGTTCGTCGGATTGCGAATGCAAGCCACTTCCAAAGCAAAGGTGGTCAATGGTGGTATCAAGCGTTTCGGCAACGCTTTTGATTTGCTCTAACTTTCTTGGGCTGCCACCTGCGAGCCACAAAGAGATAACCTGCTTGCTGACGCCGCTTCTTTTCGATAGCTGCGTCGCAGACAGTTCTTTATGCTCTAAAAAAAGTTTTAGCTGGTTCTTTAAAATCATCGTTTGTCTATGTCGGCAAAGTTCTTTCAGTTTGAGGAGTCCTAATCAACGACTAGCCCTAATAAATCAACATCACTTGTTTTTAAGTCAATGCTGATTGATTTCCGCTACGGTCAGGGGTTTCCAAAACTAATGTTTTTTCAACCGTCGTTTTTAAAAATTCAGGTTTAGTATTTTCAATAGTTTGCAGAGTCGATTTTTTTAAGGTTTTGGAAACGGCTGACTTTGTTACTTTCAAGCGCTCTGCAATTTGTGATAGCGACAATCCTTGTCCTCGTAAAAGAAGAACTTGCTCGCTGTTAATGATTTTCGGGCGTCCCAGGATTTTTCCTTTTCTTCGGGCATTCTCGAGCCCTGCCATTACTCGTTCATTGATTAGCGATGCCTCAAACTCAGCGAATGCAGCTAGGAGATGGGTCATTAGGCGCCCCGACGCTGTTGTCATGTCAATACTGTCTTTAAGAGAAATGAACTCAATGCCAAGTTCATCAAACTCTTGTAGTGTGCCCACCAAATCTTTCAGAGAGCGAAATAGTCGGTCCATTTTCCAACATACAATGATGTCGTGCCTTCTTAGTCGTGCGTTTTTAAGCAGCTCCTTAAGAGCTGGACGAGTCGCCGTGGTTCCTGTGCATTTGTCTTCATAAACTTGATAATTACGCCAGCCGCGTGCCGCTAAGAAAGATTGAATTTCAGCGACCTGTAGTTCGGTATTTTGACCTTGGGTGGAAACTCGCAAATATATAGCAATACGTTTGTCCATATTTGGTGCTATATTCTTCGTATTTCATAAACACAATATAAAACGTATTGTATAAAAATATTGTACAAATTATCAGGAGGATAATATGAAAAAGGTCGTGTCTAAGGACGTGATTAGAAAAATTAAAGATAAAGAACAGGCGCAAAAGAAGTCGAACTATACCTTTCGATTGTCTGACTCCATGATGCAAGAGCTGAAAGCTAAGTGCGAAAAAAGTGGTGTTTCAATGGCGTCCGTAGTCGAGGAGCTTGTTCAATCATTTGTTGACGGAATCTAGCTGTGTAAAGGAATCAGTAAGGTCGTAATTACAATCTGAAGTAAGTCATTAGTTATTTCAGATAGTTAGATCAAACCCAATCAATTTTAAACTTGCTCTAGACTAGAGCGATAGACGGTCAACTGTCGCGCCATCGTCTAGGAAAGGAATAAATAATGGCACTTAAAGAGGATAGCGTTCTGCACTATAACCTGGGGAAACTCGCCTACTTTTCATCAAAGAAACTGTTTTCTGATCCGACTAGAAAAGACCAGGATGATTTTATTTTGTCGCTTTCACTTGCTCATAATGATTTCAAAGCACTTCTTTTTTTCTGGGAGGTTGTTGGTGAGTTTCCACCAAAGTCGCCAAATAATGGATATGTTTCTGCAAGATTTGGACAGTATTCGAGTTATAGATGGATGCTTTATCGCTATCTCGCAGGGGCTCTAAATGAAGTTCTTGTTTTGTTAGAGAAAAAGAAAGAGGTTCTGGAGGATTCAGAAATAGCGAGAGCGATGGCAAAATTAGATACTAGCTATCAGCATACATGGGAGCAACTTAAGAGCCTTGCAAGAAACATAGTTGATGAGCGTGATGAAGAAACTAAGCAGCTACGAAATAAGATTTCAAATGTAAGAGATAATATTTCTTTTCATTATTGTGATAACAGTCATTTATCGGATAATTATAAAAAAGCTTTTTTTAATTCAACTATCCGTCCCGACGGGCGAGCCTATTTTACGAATGGATCAAGTCTCGAGCAAATAAGTTTTCTTTTTGCGGATGCAGCCGTGGAAACTTTTTTGATTGAGAAAATGGGAATGACACCTTCAAATCCAGATACAGATCCGCTCCGGAAATTCGTAAAGGCAGCTTATATATCCATTGGACAATTAGTTCTTCAATATCTTAAGCAAGTACAGGCAGATGTTGTTACCCTTGGGCCATCTGACCGTGAATATGAGGTCGGAGAGCCCGTCTCATAGATGTTTTTAGTGCGCAGTGTTGTATCGTTAGCAGATATGCTTATATTTATCAGCACTAATGATGACTTTGCTACTAAAGGTCCAGAGATATTCACAACTGTTTTTTTTCAATGGACATAAAACAGCAAATTAAGTTTATTACGGGGCGTGAGGTTTTTGATGGAAAAAATTGTTTATAGAATTCTTTGCGATGAGAGTTGTCATCTTGAACACGATGATCAGCCTGCTATGGTTCTGGGAGCGCTTAAGGTTCAGCGCTCTAAAGCTAGAGAGTTAAACGAGAAGTTACGAAATCTCAAAGCCAAGCATGGTATACATCCAAATCAAGAACTTAAGTGGAACTTCGTCAGTCAGCAAAAACTGCAACTTTATATCGAAGTCATAGATCTATTTTTTTCGGAGCCATCATTGTCTTTTCGGGCGGTAGCCGCTCACAAAGAGGGACTTAATCACGCAAAGTTTGATCAAACTCACGGCGATTGGTTTTTCAAAATTTACTATCTTTTATTGGGCAAACTTTTGAATGCAAATGAACACTACGAAGTCTTTATGGACCCCGTAGATACCGCTAGCCCATACAGAGCACAAGAATTAAAGGAGTTTTTAAATAATAGCTTTGGCGGGAAAGAGGTTATTACGCGATTTCAAGTGCTCGATTCTAAGAGAAGCCCATTGATGCAGATTTCAGATCTATTTGTTGGAGCTATCGGGTACAAACTAAGGGGTCTTCAGACGAATAGTGCTAAACTCCAAATCATCGATGAAATTCAGAAGCGAGCGTCGTTGGATTTAAAATCTAACTCTCGTTATTCAGCGAATAAATTTAATTTGTTTCATTGGGATATGGGCAAAAAGTAATGAGCCATCATTCCTTTTTGTCACCACTGCTAACCCTATCTGGCGATGAGTCTGCGGATAAGCCGATTTTGGCAGCTGAGTATGCCAAGCTGTATACATCGGGTACGACGTATACTTTTGATGGGAAGCCTGTGAGCATTCTAAATTTCCCGTCAAATGTATGGACTGGGCATCCATATTTTTTGCAGCATCTCTGTACTCGAGAAAATGCCATAAAGGGAACAGGCCGCCCTTATTGTAAAGATCGATCTGAACGAATGCTTTGGAGCCGCGACTTGCTGTTAAATTATAAAGCAGCGGGTGTTTTGCTCTGGAAAGCGAATTATAAAGTTAAATTCCGTCGTGCATTTGTTTATGCATCTGAGTGTAGATATGTATTGGTCCTTGAAGACAATAACTTCAATCCCAATCCAAAGTTACGAGCAGATAAGTATACTTTCGTTTCTGCTCATATAGTTACTGATGAAACTGAACACAGGAAATTGATGGCATCGTATAGCGAAAAAAAAATACCGGTGTGGAAACCGGTATAATGAGCAAATAAAGAGCCCTGTCGCGTGCCACCAAAGGCGCGGGGAGGGCATTCTCTTTCTATCATAGATAGGTGAGCTGCTTACAGTATATCGGATATTTGCCTAAAATAATCAAGAGACATTTTTCGCGCAATTTAACAGGGTTTCATCTCGAAAATACCCACCTTTGGCTTATTTTGGGGCGTCATCAGGCCCTCCCTATTCGAGTTTATAAATGACAGCCAATCCCCCGTAGTCTATCTAAAGCTCATTTGGGAGAAGTAATGTTAACATTAGCCAGAACTAATTCCGCTCTTGCCATGGGCTCCTCTAATGAAATTCTCATGGAAATTGAAGATAGATGCCAGATGGTTTTTGTCCCATATGAACAATGGCAAAGCCGTAAGGGGCCGATTATTTCTAAGGATATTTGGCCATTACTTGATTTTATTCAGGCTAACTACCCTTCCGTAAACGCGGACATTTTGATTGATACTGACCAGTTTATTGAACTGGGTCTTCACGGAACCTTAGTTAATTTAGGAAAAATTTTATTAAAGCCAACTAAGGAAGTCACCATAGGGGTATTGATTGGGTTGTTGACGGTATATGCCACTAAGGCTTTAGAAGGCGACCCAAAGGGAGAGGTTCGTATCGAGGTAGTGCGAGAGTTAGCCAGTGGAGAAAAAATATCTATATCCTACAGTGGCCCGCCTTCTGAGATGGAGGGCAAAATTTTGGACGTGATAACTCAAATCGACTCTCGAAAGCATGACAATCTTGATCAACTAATTGGAATTATCCATGATGAAAATATCACTAATAGATGCTCAGACAGCGATCATAAATTATAAAGATACATTCAAATCAAGGTCTGCTCGCCATATTCTTGAATCGCTGAGAGGCATGAAAGCTTCCGCAATTGCTTCAAATGATAAATCCAAACTTCGAGAGGTTCGAGGTTGGATCTGTCTTTTGCAGGCACAAGAGCATTACTTCTCAGCTTTCGAGAAATGTTTGCAGAGAGAGTATTACAAGGCATGGTGCGATCTTGAAGTTTCGATTACTTTCATAGAGAGATTGCCATCTTCTTTAGATGTAAAAATTCTTGAGTGTATCGATTTTTTAAAAAAGAAAATTAGTAAGTTACAAACGCTATATCCATATAAAATGTTTGGAAGTCCGGAGTACATTTTTAAGAGAAAATGCACGATATGCGACAGTTATGTTAATTATAGAAAAAAATGCGAACATCTTCCTGGCTCAATTTACGATGGAAAGCTTTGTAAATATGCAATGACCGATTTTGAGTTTCTAGCGATGGCATTGGTGGAAAATCCTGTGCAGAAATATTCAGTGCCGTTCGCAAAAGATGAGGCAACTGGAAAGCATTTTGATCATTATGATTATAAATTGCTAGATTATCTATTTTCTGGAATCCGAAATCCGTTTGAACACTGGGATTACGAGATACAAAGCAAGGCAGTCCCGACGTCCAAATTTAAGGACCTTAAGGACGATGTTAGCTGTCCCTGTATATCAGATAAAAAATATGGTGAATGCTGTAAAGGTAAGGAAGTTATCGTTATTCAGAACTTAGAATTTGTAATTTCAGAGTTTGCGGCGCGGCGAATTAAGTCGCTCGGAGGCAAATGGAGGGTTAAACCGCCTGCGAGAAATATTGGACGTGAGTTCCATATTGCGATCTTTCATACCACTCATGAAGACTTATCGTGAAATGCGAACCATTTGCGAACCGTATCAGGCTACAAGGGGCTACATCAGTATCGCTTGGTATCTCTTCGCAAAACGCTAAGTGATTGCAATTATTGATTTGTTAAATCATCTCTAACACTTACAAAGGTGCACTGGCATTCCTCTCGAGTGCACCATTTTTTTCCTTATTAAACTTCACGTTATAACTAGACCGTTTTCAACTCGCCGAGTTAACTTAGCGTCATGAAGATTTCTTTCTATTTTAAAATCGCCATGATGATCGTTTCTTTGGGCGTAGTCCTTTACGCGATCCGTGCTTTGCAAACCCGCGAGTTCAAACAAAAACTTTCTGATCCACAAAGTGCGCTGGGCATTTTGATCGGCAGCGACTACCGCCCGATGAACTGGTGCCCGCCCGAAACCGCTAAAGTTGAGATTTATTCGCTGACCGGAGAGCTCAAAAAGACTCTTACAAGTTCTTCAGAAATCAGCAGCGTTTGTGAAATTATGCTGGGCGGTTTCACGAGTGAGGGTGTCGATGAAGCTGCCTATAAAAAGCGTCTAGTGGCTTTAACTTCGTCTGGAGAGTCAAAAACCCTGGAACAGAACGAAAAAATCCCGGTTTTTAGAGCCCAAGGGATGCCTTTTAGTTCCCCGATGTTGACCAAGGCTTTGGAGCGGCTAGAGGCTCCGTAACCGCGATTTCTGTTTGACAAGAAACGCCCAAAGCCCTAATTATAGTTCTTCACCGAGTTCAGAAGTAGCTCAGTCGGTAGAGCAAGCGGCTGTTAACCGCTGGGTCGGGGGTTCGAGTCCCTCCTTCTGAGCCATTTATTTTCTAAATAAATGTGATTAAGAAAACCAAGTCCACAAGGCTTGGTTTTTTTATTTTCAGCGCCTTAGATAATCTGTCCCTCTTCACCATTGATTTGTTAACTGCTCTGGATCGTGGCTTTAGACTTGTCTCGATAAAACTATTGTTCGAAGTGAATCCAACAATTGTTACTAAAACTTAAACATTGAACGATGAAATCATCCAAATCTTGATTACGATCAGAGTGTATTCACTTTCCTTAAACAAAGCTCAACTTCCGCTAAGTAATTCCCGAAAAGAAAGTAACTTCTTACCAAGGGATTTTCGCCATGAAAGCTATCTTTTCGTTCTTAGTTATCACCACAATTTCCCTCTCAATATTTGCGAATGATCACGCTCCTGCCGGGGTGGATGCAGATACATCTTTGCGTTGGCTGCAAAATGGAAACAACCGTTTTACGGGTGCAAAACTTCGCAGTGATGGTCAATCACAAGGTGATGTGCATCGTTTAAGTACGGGGCAAAAACCTCATGCTATCGTTCTAAGTTGCAGTGATTCGCGTGTTCCGCCTGAGGTCGTTTTCGACCAGAAATTAGGAGAGATTTTCGTCGTCAGAACGGCCGGTGAAGCTCTTGGTGATAATGCGATCGGAAGTATTGAATACGCTGTGGAGCATTTGGGATCAAAGCTTTTGGTAGTTATGGGACACACTTCTTGCGGAGCTGTGAAGGCCGCGCATAGTACTTTGAATGGTTCCAGCTTAGGAACGCCAGCGCTTGATAATTTGGTGAAAGACATTCAGCCGCGTATCTCTCAGTTCAAAGATAAAAAACCAAGTAAGAATTTTGAAACAGAATCATGGGCAAATACAGAGGGCGTAGCGAAAGACCTTGTTACTCGTTCTGAATTGATTCGCAAAAAAGTTGAAAGCGGTGATCTTCGCATTGTTTCTTCTCTTTATGATTTAGAGTCTGGTCACGTAGCATTTAAGAACGAACCGACTTTGCAAATGCGTATTCCGGCAAGCGTTGATGAACCTAAAAAGGAAGAATCTCATTCTCACGAAAAGGCCGGTCACACTTGCGATAAATGCAAAGAAAAAAAGAAAGCCGAAGTGGCGAAACACAGCCATGGCGAAGAAAAGAAAACGGATAAAAAAGCTCACGACGAGCACGCTCCTGACGCGCACTCAGAGCACAGCCACTAACCTTCAATGTAGGTTTTTCCTGTAAAGCCAATTTCGTCTCAAAGTAACACATTTGGGCCCCAAAAGGGGCTCAGGTCTTTTATATTGCAAATGAGACATGTTTCCCTGGGCACAACCCTTGTAATAAGCCTCCTTGGAATTGTGGACGTCTGTTGGAGGAGCCAATGAGCTTTCTTAAAATTTTACCTCTTATCGCCTTTTGGTCTATGACCGCTTTCGCTATGAAAGCGGGCGCAGAGGTAAAAAGCTATCGCGAATGGAAAACGGAGCGCGTTCAGCTCGCTCAAGCTGACGTCATGAACTTAAAAGCGCAAATCGACCTTAGAAAAGCGTCTCGCGCAATGGCGCAAGGAACGGACCCAAACCTTTCCAATAAAGCGACTATTGAAGCCGTATCGTCTACGGATATGGGAGTTGAAAAACTCGAGCGTCGCCTTCGTGAAGAACAATACGATTTAGAAGTAGCTAAAGACCTTTCCGTGACCGATTACTTTGTAGGTTACCTCACAAAAGTTCAGGACAAAAAGGCAGCCTTTAATGAGGTTGCTGGCAAACTAAGCCCCGAGGAAGTAGCTGAACTTATGACGGCTTACGCGAACTCTGTCTTTGGGGCCCACGCCTCTGATTTGCCTGTCAGCGCTAATAATGTGGGTAAAGAACCGAAATAATTTTCTGGATAATATAAGTTCCTGAAATTTCTGAAATTAATCGGCGTGTCATGAGAAAAATTGGGCACCCGACCTTGACTCCTATCCCAGCCGATTCATATTACCTTCGTTGTTACAATCATAACGGAGGCATACATGGCTAAGAACGAAATTGGCGTTCGTCCACTTCATGACAGAATTCTAGTTCGCAGAATGGCGGAAGAAGAAAAAACCGCTGGCGGACTTTTCATCCCAGATACAGCAAAAGAAAAACCACAACGTGGCGAAATCATCGCTACAGGCAAAGGCCGTATCACTGAAGACGGAAAAGTACTTCCTCTTGAAGTGAAAGTTGGCGACAAAGTGCTTTTCGGAAAATACGCAGGCACAGAGTTGAAACTTGAGGGCGACGAATACCTAATGATGCGCGAAGAAGACATCTTGGGCGTATTCAACTAATTCAATTAAATAATAAAACGGAGTAAACCATGTCTAAAGTATTAACATTCTCAGAAGACGCTCGCGCGCACATCTTGAAAGGTGTGAACACTCTTGCGAACGCAGTAAAAGTAACTTTGGGACCAAAAGGTCGTAACGTAGTTATCGACAAATCTTTCGGTTCTCCTCTTATCACTAAAGACGGTGTCACTGTTGCCAAAGAAATCGAATTGGAAAACAAATTCGAAAACATGGGCGCTCAAATGGTTAAAGAAGTTGCTTCTAAAACCAATGATGAAGCCGGTGACGGTACAACAACTGCAACTGTTCTAGCACAAGCTATCTATCGCGAAGGTGCTAAACTTGTTTCTGCAGGCCACAACCCAATGTCAATCAAACGTGGTATCGACAAAGCGGTAGCAACTGTTATCGACGAGTTGAAATCAATGGCGAAACCTGTAAAAGGTTCGAACGAAGTTGCTCAAGTTGGTTCTATCTCTGCAAACAACGATAAAGAAATCGGTCAAATGCTTGCAGACGCTATGGACAAAGTTGGCAAAGAAGGCGTTATCACTATCGAAGAATCTAAAACTGCGAAAACAGAAGTAACAGTTGTAGAAGGTATGCAATTCGACCGTGGTTACCTTTCTCCATACTTCGTAACTAACGCAGAAAGAATGGAAGCAGTTCTTGAGAACGCTTACGTTCTTGTTTACGACAAAAAAATCTCTTCAATGAAAGATATGATCGG
This sequence comes from Bdellovibrio sp. HCB117, assembly GCF_047305915.1. NCBI lineage: Bacteria > Pseudomonadati > Bdellovibrionota > Bdellovibrionia > Bdellovibrionales > Pseudobdellovibrionaceae > Bdellovibrio > Bdellovibrio sp. HCB117. The sequence continues at coordinate 104,945 of NZ_CP178622.1, forward strand.
TATCCTTGAAGGCGTTGCTAAGCAAGGTCGTCAATTGTTGATCATCGCTGAAGACGTTGAAGGCGAAGCACTTGCAACTCTAGTTGTGAACAAACTTCGTGGCACTCTTCACATTGCTGCAGTTAAAGCTCCTGGCTTCGGTGACCGTCGTAAAGCTATGCTTGAAGACATCGCTATCTTGACTGGCGCAAAAGTGATCTCTGAAGATATCGGTCGCAAACTTGAGCAAGCTACTGTAGCTGACCTAGGTATCGCGAAACGTATCGTTGTAGATAAAGACAACACAACTATCATTGATGGTTCTGGTAAAAAAGCCGACATCCAAGCTCGTGTTGCTACAATCAAATCTCAAATCGACGAAACTTCATCTGACTACGACAAAGAAAAATTGAAAGAGCGTTTGGCTAAATTGGCTGGCGGCGTAGCTGTTATCCACGTTGGTGCTCCTTCTGAAGTAGAGATGAAAGAGAAAAAACACCGCGTAGAAGACGCTTTGAACGCGACTCGCGCTGCTGTTGAAGAAGGTATCGTAGCTGGTGGTGGTACTGCTTTGCTTCGCGCTTCTCAAAAAGTTGATAAAACTAAATTCTCTGAAGAAGAGTCTTTCGGTGCGATGATCATCAAACGTGCTTGTGAAGAGCCAATTCGTCAAATCTCTGCAAACGCAGGTCTTGATGGCGCGATCGTTTTGGATCGTATCCTTCAAAACAAATCTGCTACTTGGGGATTCAATGCTTACTCTGACGAATACACTGACCTAATCAAAGACGGTGTTATCGATCCAGTTAAAGTTGTTCGTTGTGCATTGACTAACGCTGCTTCTGTAGCTTCTTTGATGCTTACTACTGAAACAATGATCGCTGAAGCTCCTAAGAAAGATGCTCCAATGCCTGCTGGTGCTCCTGGCATGGGCGGTATGGGTGGAATGGGCGATATGATGTAATCGGCTTGCCGAACATCTTCGTTCTTTTTCGAAAAGCCTGGGATTATTCCCGGGCTTTTTTTATTTGTGGGTCGTGTGTTGGCTCCGAGCGGGGGATTTTCCAAGGAGATACTTCCTGGGAATAGTCTCTTCGGCGGGCACGGCATCCGGGCTCAGTTGCCGCCGCACTTCGTGCGGTTCGCGCCGTCGTGGCGCCGGCAAAGGCCCTTCTTCGGACTATCCCCAGGAAGTATCTCCTTGGAAAATCTTCGTAGAATCCAGCAAACGCATCAAAAACAAAAAGGCAGGAGTGATTCCTGCCTGTGATTAAGTTTGATGTTCGGGCCTTATATCGGTGTTTTTTTTTTGGAAGGTGCTTTGCACCTTCTTTTTTAAAACAAGTATTGTACGCCGCCCATCAAGGTTGTCATTTTGTGGCTGGTGCTTGTGGCTGGGTCGGTTCTTTGGCCGGTGCCTGAGAAGTCGGATGTGTAGTTTTCTAGGAGGAGTTCTCCTCTGATTTTGAAGCGGGTTTTTAGTTTGTAGTCTACGAAGAAGCTGAAGCTGTTGATTTTGTTGTCGGACGAGGCTCCGCTGGTTTTGTTTTCGCTTAGGGATGGGTTTAGGTAGAAATCTAGTTTGCCACCGATGTCTACTGGGAGTTCTTCGGATAATGGGAATTGGCCGGCTACGCTTAAGGCGAAGCCGCCGTATTTCATTGTTGTGTAGGCTGTTGGTGTGCTGTCGTCCACGCTGAAGTTTGTGTTCGTGTAGCCGCCGGCGATTTGTAGTTTTGGGCCGAAGAAGTCGTTTGTTAATAGGAAGTTGTAACCGAAGTTAACGCCGTATTGGCCCATCGACATGTTTAAGCTTCCTGGGGAGGATCCGGCTAGGTCGTTATCCATTGAGAATACGGATTGGCGTAATAGGACGCCTACGTACCATTGCGGGTTTAACCAGATTTCCCCGCGCACTAAAATATTTGGAGCGAGGCTGCTGCTGCCGCTGATCGAGCCTGCGGTTTGTAGGTTTACGTTTTGCGTGTAGCTTGAAAAGCCCGCCATCAACTCGATTTTTCCGAATTGAGGCGGCATTGTTGGAAGCCACTCTTGGGGGTCCTCTCCGAAGGCGACTTCTTTGTCAGGTCTTGTGGAAATATCCTGAAGAACTTTTCCTGACGGTGTTGTCACGGGGACGGAGTATTTCACAAATTCATCCGGCATGACTTTCGAACCTACGGCGATGACGCCTGGTTCTTTTTCCATTTCGACGTATCCGAAGCTTAAGTACGGCTCCACTTTAAAAAGCTTCACGCGGCCCAGAACTTCTTTTTCTGTGCTGACCATGAACTTCAATTTTGGATGACGATTTACTTTGATGATTTGAACAACGGACACACGGCTTTCAGGTTTTAGACCGTAAGCGCTTCCTAAGTTCAATGTCACTTGCTGACCACGACGACTTAAGATCGTCGAGCGAAACGGCATTCTGTATTTTAAATTCTCAAAAAGTTTTCTGGCTTCGTTTCTGATTTCCGCCGTTTCAAAACCTTTGTAGTCGTTTAATGATTCCTGCAACAACGGCAAACCTTCGCGGCCTACAAAAAGTGTTAACGTGATCGAAATTCCTCGAGGACCGCGAATGATTTTTGAAGTCAAAGCCGCTTCGCTTTTTGAGGCTTCTAAAATTTTTTGAACGTCTTGAGGCCTCTCATCAAGCAGTGCCGAGTTCACCTTGATGTCAGAGGGATAATTCGCCAAAGACCATTGTTTGTCTTCATTCAAAACTTTTCTTAGTTCTTCTTCGACGGGGCGAGAATAAATTCCACCAACGTTGTCGGTGGTGGGGACAAGTACGATGGACTTAATTGCTAGATCTTGGTCAACAGTGCTGACGTAAGTATTCTGGGCAATAGTCTGGCCGAACGCCGTCGAGGATATAGAAATGAAACAGGACGCGACGAAGAGGAAACTAAGAAGAAATGATTTCATAAATTTATTCTGCACTGCCTCTGAAAACTCGTCAATTTGGCGTCAAGTAATTCGGACCGAGAGCCGAAGAATTTCCTATGAAAATCTTTGTTTCAATCTTCACTGCCGTGTTCTTGTTAGCATCAGCTGAGACCTCTTTTGCACAAATGGGTCTTGAAGGCTTTTCTTCTGGACGTTATGAAGTTCGTAAAAAAGCTTCGCGTAAGCCTGCGTCTGAAGGTGAAGCGACTCCCGTTGTGACTGATGCGGATGGAGTTAAAGTAAGAACGCTTAAAGAAAGCGAACTGGAAGCTGAAAAGAAAGCCGAAGAAGCTGCAGAGCTTGCAAAAGCCGAAGCTGCACGTAAAGAGGCTGAAAAGAAGGCGACTGAAGAAAAGCTAGCGAAAGAAAAAGCGACGCAACTCACGGCTCCTCCAGCTGTGACGTCTAGTCCTGCTCCTGCGCATCCGCCGATTCCAGTGAAAGAACTTACCGTAGACGCTGAGGTCCAGGAGCCGACTTTGTCAGAGCACGCAGAGAGCTTGTTCTCAAGCCAAGCGGATCGCATTTATGATTTTTACCGTGAACAAATTCACCCAGATGACATTCGTAACAATAAAGTAGAATTAGATGTAACTCCCGTTGTTGCTTATAACGAATCTCAATCCAACTATTCTTTCCGCGACTATCAAAGCTTCTTTAATGCTTTAAAGTTAAAAACTAACGTTTGGTTCACTCCGCGCATCGGTGTGAGTGGACAAATGATGTTTTCTTTGGCGGCAGATGTGGATTCTTTAGTGGATAGCTCTCGAATCCCTGCAAAGTATGAGTATCTGGATTTGGGTTTGAACTTTAGAAAGTTTTTCGGGGTTTCACGCAAATCAAGCTCTGTCGAATTCTCAGTTCTATTTAGCGAAAATAAAATGAACGTGCCTAGCGACAATACGTCTCGCGCTCGTCTTAAAACTTCGGGTGTCGGTGTCGGTCTTAAAGCGCGTATTCCAACATCGGTGAATCATTCTTGGGTTGTCGGGGGAACTTTCTTCCCTCGGTTACAACACTCTGAATCGGTTACGGGTGCTGACATGAGTTCCGGTTCTTCTGAAGAATCCATCCGCATTGGTGTGGACGCTGGGGGCGAATGGAAGTTTTCCCGCGAAGGGCAGATGATTTGGAATCTGGGTGTGAGTGCAGAAAGAAATGTCTTTGATGGTGCTGCGGCTCTTCCCGACCCTAGTACGGGGGCCACGCCTTCGAATGTCAGTGTCACGAACTCGCTTTATATGTTCTCCCTAGGCTATCGTTGGGGTCACTAAAATCCTCTCATCAAACTAAGAACTAAAATCTATACTGAGCGGTATGAAGATACGTTTTGCTGTTATCGACGATGCCGCTTTCTTGCGTGAACTGGTGAAGAATATTGTCACTTCGGCCGGTGGCGTTTGCGTCGGCGAAGCCGCCAATGGTGATGAAGCCGTCACGCTTGTTGAATCCACCCTGCCTGAACTTGTATTTCTTGATATGGTCATGCCTCTTCGAAACGGCATTGAAACCGCCAAAGTTTTAAAAGAACTTCATCCAGAAATTAAAATCATCGGTTGCTCTACAATCGATCAAGAGGCCTATGTGCAGAAGGCTTATGAAGCCGGCTTTGATGCTTACGTGACGAAGCCTTTCAGCAAAGAACAAATCTTAGAAGCTATTTCCAAAGTATTACCGCAGCAGGGAGAGTCCACTCATGGAAGAACTTAAATTTGTAGCCAAATGCTTGTGCTTCACAATGCTTTTGATCATGCTTATGCAGGTCAAAATCGGCGGCGCTTCGATCGAATATCATTCGTTCCGCTGGTTGCAAAGGTCGACGGTTTCTGAATATGTTCAAAGTGCTGCGGCTGGTGGCGCGATGGCGATTCGTAACTTGGGCCGCACATTGAAAGATGGCGTAGCAAGTACAGTGGATGGATTTCAAGAAGGCGCTCACGAAAAAGCTGTGCGCTAGGTCTTAAAAAAGGGAAAGGAAGAGCATCCAAGGGGGGGGATAGACACTCTTCCTTCGGGGGCATTTCGAATTCAGGTCGATTACTTCTGACCTGAGGCTGCTGCTTCAGCTCCAGCTTTCGCCGTCGATTTAGCAACTCTTACTTTTTCCGGGTTCGTGGATGCAAAGCGACCGCTCTTCGTTTGGTGATTGCACACCGCAGATGTACCGGCAACAGACAGAGATGCTGATGCAATAATAGAAAGAGCAATAATAGATCCGAACATCTTCTTCATAGAAAACTCCTTATCACGAGTATCAAAAAATAAAATCTACTCAAAGAAGGTTCATTGCACTGGGTGTGCCAGCAAAGTCTTGTTCAGATGTCTCAATTTGAGAAGGCAGGATCAAATAAGGAAGGAATAAGGACAAATAAAAAGGGCCTTGGATTCCAAAGCCCTTTTACGTTCACCGAGTGATAACAGATTAGACAGTCTATCTATTACCATCAGCAGGTGAGCCAGAACCATTAGCTCCTGGAGCTGCAGTTCCTTGAGGTCTGTAAGTCGTATCATCATTAAGGCGTGTGTGCTTCATACGAGCGGTACACTCGGGGCAGATGCCCGTAGAAGCCACGTCAGCCTCTAAAGGCTTAGGGCTTTTGGCTTCATTGGGGTCTTCCCCAGGGTTTACCGTGCGTCCCGCATCTTCTTGTGCAAAAGAAGAGGTGGCTACGAAAGAGGTACCTAGAGCGGCTAACAAAATAGATAAGGCTAAAAGTCTTTTCATATAATCACCTACTCCTTTATAGATACATTTCTGCGGTTGCAGGGGCAATAATATCTAACAAGTTATTAAAGGTACTAGCGACTTGCATTGCAACTGAAGGACCTTCTTTGCTGTCTACTTTGTTGATTTCGCCATTTGGTTTATAGCTTACCACAATAGTTCCCAAGCCAGGGCGGGTTACGATGGAAGGCTTGCCGTAGCGCTCTTCGTATTCGATTTTAACCACTTTCTTAGCTTGGTCGGTGATTGTCGCAATACGACCACGGTTATCGTAAGTCATATTGATTTTCTGACCATCACTGTTTTGAGCATAAGCCAGGTTGCCTTTACCGTCCCATTTGAACTGAGTGGTTTTAGTAGCAACTTTTGCACCTTTTTCGTTAAAGAAAGTGCTTGTTACTGAGCTTACCTTTTTAACTTTTGGATCATATTCGTAAGCCATACGAACATTGGGTGCTGCCTTTACTTTTACTAGTCCATCTGGATAGTACTCGTAAGAAACGCGGTCTGCATTTCTACGGATAGAAACCGGTTTACCGAACACTTCGTGATAAGTGATGTCTGTCACGTTACCGCTGACAGTCGTCATCACACGTTGCAAGAAGTACTGACCATCAGCGCGTTGCTGATGCCAGAATTCGTATTTATTGTCGGCCATCACTTCTTTGCCGCAAGTTTTCTTTACTGTCGACCAGTAGTGATTTTTAGGATCGTTTGTAGAGGATTCGTACTTATAAGACTCGATACATTTATCGCGGTCTGCGAAAGCGACAACCCAGTCATTCTTTTTATCGTATTTGATAGAAACGAATGTTTTATCCGGCCAAGAAGCTTTTGTTAAGTTGTGAAGCTCATCGTATTCGTAAGTGTACGTTTTCAACCAAGCATTCTTTACAGAAGAAAGATCATCAAGGTTTGCAAACTTATATTCCGCCATCAAGCCATTCGGACCCGTGATGGATTTTACTTTTTTGTTTTGATAATACTTAAAGCCCAAACGACGACCGTTGTTATCCTGAATAGAGGCGATAACGTCTTTGTCGTAGTCAAACTTCAGGTAGTTTCCGTTTTTATCGTAGATGTGAGTCAGTTTTCCTTGAGGGCTATAGCGCTGAGCACTGCCATCGGGAAGATTACGAGTGTAGTAAGTCTTATTGAAGATGAAGTGCTCTACTTCGCGGCCGTTAGCATAAAACTTCGTGCCTTCTTTAACTGGAACTTTGATTCCATACTGAGCAGCGTATTCAGAACGAACGTTGTCATCTTCAAGCATTTGCGTTTTCAAGTTATTGATCGCTGCTTCCGTCAATCCGACTTTCTTTTCAGCCTTCATACGGCTGATGATTTGAGCAATAGTGCTTTCAACATCTTTACGAGTTACTTCGCGAGGAGAGAATGTTACCTCTAAACCACCGCCGCACTCTTTTACTTTGATGTTGCCTTCGGCATTTACTTCCATGGAAGTTTCAAAATCCGAACACCAGCCGAATCCGAACATACCATTGAACAAAGAACGGCTGTTGTAAGTGCGAATGATCTTAAGATCATAACCACTTCCGGGAACGTCCATATCAATCCATGTATTGGAATAGTTGGCATTTTTCATATCCACAAGAGCATAAGCTTGTGCTGAAAAAAGAAAAGCGAACGCCAATATTGCTTTCTTCATTATAATTTACCTCTTCCTTGAAACTGACAAACTACACTTTGATGGTAACAAGTTTTTTAATTACTACGCCACCAATTACTTGCAACGCTAGCATCACGAACAGCAACACTAGACCTAGGGTTGTGCTAAACATGGGTTTGATGAAACCCGGATCCACCATGAAAAAGACGCCCATCAAGATGAACGGAATCAGAGTGACGATGATCCCTTGCATGAGACCTTGCGCAGTCAGTGCTTGAATTTTTTTCTCTACCTTTTGTCTTTCACGAATTGTTAAGACGATGGTCTGGAAAGTCTCTGCCAAGTTACCGCCGGTCTCTTTTAAGATATTGATTGCGGTCACAAACATCTGAACATCAGGACGGGGAATGCGCGTACCTAAGTCATTCAGAGCACCTTCGAAACTATCACCGACTTGCATCTGATATAGAACTTGTGCGAATTCCTGGCTGATCGGGTTTCCCATGATCTCTACGACACGCTTCATCGATTCTTGTGGATTCGATCCGGCTTTAATACCGTTGGCCATGATCGTAAGACCATCCACCATCTGATCGGTGAATTTAGAACAGCGCTGCTCATATGTCAGGCGAACTAAAAGAAGTGGAAGCTGCCAACCAGCGACCGTTAACGAAGCACCGAAAACAAATCCCATCAAAACACTGGGCCACAAAGCTAAGAATGCCAAGGCACCCACGCCGAAGCTCATAAGAAGGATCAAGATCGTGATCTTTCTTTCATCCACTTCATTTCCCATCAAACGAAGAAGACGAATGACTTCATCTCTTTGGCCCAGACTGCGCTTATGAAGCCAGTCGATAGCTTTGTCCGCCCATAGGATAACTATGACGAACACGCACACGCCAAAAAGAGGAATCATAATCCATTCGTTAAACAGAAAACTCATACACTATCCCGATTTCTTTACCGGAGCGACGCCTGGCATTTTTGGCATTGCTGCTGCGATAGGTGGTTTTTGCGACGCTGCTGGTGCGCCTGGTGTATTCGTCGTTGGATCATTGGCAAAGATCTCTCGAGGAATTACGACACCTTTGTCGCTTAGTTTTTGGATAAAGCTTGGAATCGTTCCTGTTGCCTGGAAGACACCATTGATTTTTCTATTCTTATCGTAACCTGTTTCTTTGAAACGGAAGATCTCTGCTAAAGTCACGACATCACCTTGCATACCCGCAACTTCAGTGATGCTTAAGATTTTACGGCTACCGTCAGACAGACGAGAAATCTGCACAATCAAATTTACCGCACCCGAGATCTGTTCACGGATCGCGCGAACGGGAAGTTCCATTCCCGACATCATACAAAGAGTCTCAAGACGAGCGATACACTCACGCGGACTGTTGGCGTGAGTCGTAGTCATTGAACCATCGTGACCTGTGTTCATCGCCTGCAACATGTCTAGAGCAGCGCCGTCACGGCACTCACCGACGATGATGCGGTCAGGACGCATACGCAGGGCATTCTTGATCAAATCACGAATAGTAACGGCGTTGGACCCTTCCATTGAAGGAGGACGAGTCTCTAAACGCACGACGTGTTCCTGTTGAAGTTGCAGCTCGGCCGCGTCCTCGACAGTGATCACGCGCTCATTAGATGGAATAAACGAAGAAAGCATATTCAGAAGCGAGGTTTTACCGGAACCGGTACCACCAGAGATCACCACGTTCAGACCGTTTTCCACGCAGATGCGAAGGAAGTCGATCATGTTCTTCGTGATACTTCCGTAGTTGATATACTTTTCAGGAGTAATACCACCTTTTTTAAATTTACGAATAGTCAGAGCCGGTCCGTCAATCGCCAAAGGTTCAATGACGGCGTTCACACGCGAGCCATCTTTAAGACGGGCATCCACGTAAGGAGTTGAATCATTGATCTGACGTCCCAGCGGAGTCACGATACGCTCGATAATACGACGCAAGTGATCGTTGGATGTAAATGTGACGGGACTCAGCTGAACCTTACCACTTTTCTCGATAAAGATTTTTCTAAAACCATTTACCATGATCTCGGATACGTCGGCATCCGCTAATAAATCTTCTAAAGGCCCTAAGCCCAAAGCTTCTTCCAAAACTTCTTTAATGATCTTAGAGCGCTCATCGCGAGCCGTATCCGGGGCTTCGCGGTCGACAATCAAAGTGATTTCACGTTTTGTTTTTTCGCGAATCTCTTTTTCTTTTCCTTCGTCTTGTTTGGTATCAAGAAGAAGTTTCTTTAAATCGACAGTTCTGATGAGCTCATTATGCACGCGAATTTTTAGAAGTGTGCGCGGATCCATTCCATTGACAGGAAGGGCAGCGCCAGCGGCATTCGATGATGAGTCAGCGGCCGGAGCCGGCTTCGGACGAGAAATTGACTTTAATCTTTGTAAGATACCACCGCTGAGTTTACGAGCGACATCATAATACGCAGCCGTGATAGGTGCTTTCGGCGCGGCTAGTACGAACGGCGTATACTTTTGCAAAGCCATCATTGAAGTCGCTTCGTCTTGAGGAATGATTCCCAAAAACGGAAGTTGCAATTGATTCGAAATAGTTTGTGGTGACAAGCCTGTCGGAGAAGCTTTGTTAATCACAAGCTGGAACATATCTTTCGGCAAAGTTGCAGAAAGAAGTTCATTGATAAGACGTTGAGTTTGCGTAACAACCAGAACTTCGGGACTTGTCACGATCATGATGGCCGTTGCTTCTTGAAGAACAGCCATTTGTGCCGGGCCCAAATCAGTTCCGACGTCGACAACGACGAACTTATAGGCGCGAGAAAAGAATTCTAAAAGTTTGCCTAGAAGATCAGGAGAGATATTCAAAGATTCTTCCGGACCACGAACCGCGCCCACGTAAGCAAGACCGGATTGGTGCATTGTTACCAGCGAGTTCATTGGTTGAGAATTTAGGGATCCTTGGAAGCTTGCAAGTTCTTTCAGAGTTTTCTGAGGCTTAATACCCATGATCACGTTCTGATCACCCACGCTTTTACTGTCAGCGTCGATCAAAAGAACCTGAGAGCGAAGTTCATTCATGAGGGTGCAAGCAAAGTTAGCTGCAAAGACAGACTTACCTACGCCGCCTTTACCGCCAACAACTGCGATGAGATTACAATTCGGATTAATAGCCAATGCAGACCTCCAGTTCCTTTATCGGCTGGAATGGGAGGTCCGTTTACGAGATCTTAGTCGCGTAAACGGAACTTCTTCTTAATTTGCTCCGCACCCGAGCTCGCAGAAGTCTTCACAATTGGAGTCACAAAGACCACAAACTGGCTTTGTTGCTTGATGAAATCTTTAGATGCATAAAGGCTGATGATCGGGTTCTTTTGTCCAGCAGGACGATTGTAACCAGTCGAAGTGGAGTTACGGATCAAACCACCCACTGCGGCACTTTGACGGTCACGAACAGTCACGGTACTCGACATTTGATTTTTACTGACGATCGGAGCGCCTAGTGGTGTATTACCCAATAAGCTGCTCACTTCAAAGCTCATATCCATTTTCACGCTTCCAGATTTTTCCCCTAGAAGTGATGGAGTGATGGCTGTCACGATACCGACAGAGGCGAACGCCGTTCCTTGGGTACCGTCTTTACCGATAACTGGATAAGGTTGGTCCGTTACCTGTTTGATTTCACCCTTTTTACCGTCCTCAACGATCAAGCTTGTACTTTCAAGTACACGAGCGTGACCGTGTTGTTTTGCCCAGTTCAGTTTAGGCAACAAGTTAGAAACCGTACCTGTGATAGAACTGATAACTCCACCAGGACTGTCACCACCAGTTTGGAAAGTCATTTGCGAGTTGTCGCCTAGCTCTGGAGTGAACTGGAACTTAAAGGCTTTTGAGTAGTCCTTATTTAGCTCCACATAGTGAATAACCATCTGGATCATTTTTGCCGGTGGACGTGGAGCCGCTTCTTTAATTTGAATAAGGTTGATAACACCATCATTCAAAGGACGACGTTTCTTGATCGGGCCGCCGTCTTCGGCAGCATCAATCACGATATCCGGAAGGTATGTTTTGGCGATGATTTCGGCACGTTTGGCTTCTTCATCACTATTAGCCCAGCCTTGAAGAATGATTTTGTCATTCACGGCACGAACTTCAATCTCGGGGTTGTTGATATCACGAGCGATAAATTCAGCGATTTTCTTTTGCGCCAAAGGACTTAAAGTCACTAGCGAAGACGCCTGATCACCGAATTGTTTTACGACGTTAAAGATACGAGCTAAGTCTTTTGGAAGAAGGATCTGACCGTCAACGACAACTTTGTTATTAACGATCTTGATATTGATACCTTCGATATCACCTAAGAGCGCACGCATTTCACGCACGACTTTGTCGAGTTTACTTTTCTTAACGTCAATACGGAATTCCGCAACGACCTTGCCGTTACGTTTGTCATGAATTGTTAAAGTCGCAAAGCCTTCCGCCTTAGGGGTGAAGCGAATGACATTGAGGTCTTTAGCGTAAGCGGCCGTGACGACACGACGGAAGTCACCTTTAAATTCAATGCTATCCGGAAGTGGTGGAAGCTTTTCATCCTGCTCAATCCCCAAAGTCAGATTGATGAATTTGCGGGAACGATAAACGCCAGTGCCTTCATCAGCTACGGCTGACGATGGTTCTGCAACGAGTTCTTCCTGGGCCATTGCACATGGTCCCACGGCGAGACTTAACAGCAGTCCTGCAGTCAGTATATTTCGTCTCATATGTTCCCCCTTCGTTCCCCTTGGTCGACCCATCTACAGTGTTTGAAATCCATTGGTGCGCGGTCTTTGTGCTGGCGGAGGCGCAGTTCTTTGTTGTTGTACGGGTGGTGTATAAACGGGTCTCTGTGGCATTGCGATTGGAGGTGCGGCTGGCGCATCCATCGATACCATTGGTTTTCCGGCAACAGATTCCGCCGTCGAGCTAGGCATGCGCGGTGGAACGGTTCTGTCGTTCGGATTTCTTAAAGCAAAGAAGATATTACCTGGAGCTGTCGACAAGATATAGAACAAGTCTTGAGCTTCCTTTGGCGTCGCTTCAACCGTGATCGTCGTATATTTCGTATCCCCAGTTAAAGCAATTTGCGTTAAGTTTTTACCTGTTGAATCCAACTCAAACATACGTGGAATGTTATTCATAACACTCACACCCGTTGCCAGAACGACAACGTCTGAAAGCATCGTGAAGACTTCACGGCGTTGGTTTACACCCTTACCACTGTCAACAGCAGCAAAGATATCCACGCGGTCTCCAGGACGAATCAGTTTTGCAACACCACGAACTTCATCCACAGGAATTGCCACCGCACGTTTGCTCGGTGCCACTTGCAACGCAATACCTGTATCAGGTCCTGGTGTAAGAAGGTTGTTCTTTACGACCATTTGGCCTTTACGAATAGGAACAGCAGCCACGTTACCGATGATTTCATCAGGGATGGTGATGGCATCCGGCTGAATGAAGTCAGCAGGTAACTCTTTAGTTTCCACCATCGTATCGTAGATGGTTTGCATTTCTGCGATATCTTCTTTAGCAACGACCACACGTTTCGTTGTGCCGTAACGCTTGTCGTACTCGGCTTTCTTTTCTTGCGAATAGCTGTACAGCAGGAAGGTAGCAAAGACCCCTGCTGCAATCGAAAGCCAAAGATTTCGAGTCTCGTTAGATCCCATCACGTCCTACTTTCTATGACCCGCCACACTTGGCATCCAAACAGATACCATAGGCAGTCTTAATCCAGATTGGGTTGGCACCGACAGTTTGATTGCGTCCATCGCCAAGTCCTCTGGTTTTTTCGTGATCACTCTTGCTGTCAAACACCGTTGCTCGAGTATCAAAATTCATAAAATCAATCAGGCGAGTGGAGGCAATCCACTTTTCCCCACGGACTTTTTCAGAAGTCGTTCCATGGAAACGCATTCCGATGTCTTTAAAGTTAAAGTCCGAATTTCTAAAGTACGTCAGGTTCGCACGATGGCGGAAAGTTTCAAAAGTATAGTTGCGGGCAGCGATCGAATTCAAAATACCCGTATGAATCGCTCCAAAGAAACCCAACGAAAAATTCAAAAACAAAACAATAACGACGATGATGGGGATCATTTCAAAGACCGCCATACCTTTTTCGTTATTGATGATGGAAGGGCGACGTTGTTTTTTTAACATCCGTTATCCTCCATCGGTGTGTATTGGTTCTCTCCGATTCCGCCCAATACCTTATAGCGGGAATCAAGATTCAGAATATTTGTGTAACGAGGCTTGATTTGTTGCTCCCAACACTCTTTCTGCGTGGGTTCACGAATCAATAAGCCGGTTACTTTAGCGGAAAATCCTCTTTCCGGATCTTCTGCCGTTGAACCTAGGAACGCGATTTTCATATTCAAAATGCGCGTTTGAAAATCAAAGCGAACACCGACCTGCGGAACGCGGTCTTCGGTGTATTTGTAATCACCGCTAAAATCACTTCCATCAAGACCACTTCGCACGTCCAAGGCGCCAAGTTTAAACCAGGCTCCGTCGTTGGAACTGTTGAAAAGAGGTTTCAATGTAGGGTTGTTCACAAGTTCGTTATACTTGTCTTTAGCGAGCTGCTGTTGTTTTGTCGGATCGACATGGCTAGCAGCGTGAGCTCGTGCCGCCGAAAAGGCGATGTATTGAGCAATCTCTGCCATTGAAAGAGTGAAGTTCAAAGCAAAAAGAATAATGCACATGCCTGCGCATAACACGAGGGCAAAAATGAACTCAGCGGAGATCAATCCGCTTTCATTCTGCACTGGTTTAAGTATTCTTTTGAATGCTTTCATTCCCAATCTTTCTTAACCTTTCGGATCGATAGTCAGTGAGCGATCAATCTGATTCGGGTGATTGGCGCGCGCCTTATCCGGCGTTTCCCAGACTCCCGATTCAATCATTCCCGAGACCTTTTCCCAAGGGCCACCGATCAGTTTGGCGAGAATCTTTTGTTCACGCAGCTGATTGGTTCCCCAGATGAAAAAACTCACACCGACAACCATCAAAAGAACGGCTTCAATTACGAACTGACCTTTTCGGTTACGAAGAGGATCTTGTCTCAATTGTCACCCGCCCATTGAACGTGGTTACCGCCTTGTGGTTTAAATCCGTCACCTGTTGCGATTTGCTGTTCGATACGAGCGCCTAACATCGGGCCCGAATTGCGAAATGCATTTCCTGGGGCTGATAAGAAAGCTTTCAGCCCAAAGAAGAACACGCAGAATAGTAACAGGACATACTCAACGGTCATTTAATCTCCCGATTAAACGCGAATTAAACTACTCAACAGACATGATCGAGCTAGAAAGAGCTTCGATTTTGCCTTCCATAGTTTGTTTAATTCTATCTTTGAACATAACAACTAGAGCCACGACAACGACAAGCAATAGGATGTACTCAGTCGCACCTTGACCTTGTTTGTTCTTCAAAAGATTCTTAGAAAAATTCTTAAACTTCTTCATGGATGTTCCCCCTTTAGATAAATATCGGCTAATTTTGGGATTCTCTTTAGAGTGAGCATTACAAAACGCCGAGGGAACGCTGTCTCAATCTGGGAATATTGGGAAAATTCAGAAAATCAGAAAGTCAGGAAAATTGAAAAAGTTTTGGACAAAGCTGTTTCGACTGAGTTTCACTTGAGGCTTAAGTCGAATCGTCCAAAGATTGCACAGGACTTTATGCGGGGAAAAGGGGTCTTTCGCAGATCGAAAAACCCCAAAAAAATTATTTGCACTCTGCCTTATCAGCAAAAGTTTTTCCTAGATCAGTACCATCGAATTTGCCCGTGACCTTCTTTTCAGTCAAAGTGCCCTTGCGCACGATTTTAGAGCTTTTTTCAGCCCATTTTGTACAAGCTTCTGCCGAATCCAATTTTTTAGATTCTTCAGTTGGATTTTTGCCGTTGTACGGTTTGAAAGCTTCGGTTTCTTTACCCGCACAAGCTTTACGTTCAATCGTGATCACACAGTCACCGGCATAGGACACAGAGCTCATTAAAAGCAAAGCCGCTACCAAAGTGGTTTTTTTCATGTTTTCTCCTTTTTAAATTACGCCGCAGAAGAATCTTTTTCTTCCGCGTCTTTATTTGCTTCTTGTTCTTCTTTTTTATTTTTTCCGACTAAAACGTGCAGGTCCTTCATCATGCGATGCAGTTCTTCGGATTGTTTCTGCATTTCTTCCGAAGAGGTCGACACGGTACTCATGGATGTCGCCACGGCCTGAATGCTGCGATCAATCTGCGAAAGCGCTTTATTCATTTGTTCAATGCCCTGAGACTGCTCGTGAGATCCCTGTGCGACGGTTTGAATAAGGTCAGCAACTTTGTGTGAATTTTCAACTATGGCGTTTAATGACTCTTCACTTTGCGCGGCTAGATTGACGCCGGTTTTACTTTTCGTTGTGGCGTCTTCAATAAGACTACCGATTTCTTTGGCAGCACCGGCACTTTTTTGCGCTAACGCGCGAACGGCATCCGCCACTACCGCGAAGCCTTTCCCTTGCTCGCCCGCGCGAGCCGCTTCCACGGCGGCATTCAACGCAAGAAGATTTGTTTGAAAAGCGATGTCATCAATCAGCGTTAGAATTTCGCCAATTTTAGAAGAGCTTTTGGAGATTTCGCTCATGACTTTGATCAGCTCTTGAATTTTCAACTGTCCTTGATGGACTGTGCCTTCACCCTCTTTAGAAATTTCAGCGGCTTGATTTGAGTTTAAGGAATTCTGGCGAACCGTTGCCGTCAGCTCTTCCATCGAAGCGACAATTTCTTCGAGTGAAGCGGCAGTCGATGTGGAGTTAGAAGAAATCTGTTCACTCGATTGAACGAGCTCGGTCGCACGACTGCGAATAGTTTCAGAACTTGTTTCTAATCCAATGGCCACATTCTTCAATGAAGATTGAACTTTGCGGATATTCCAGATACTTGCACTAGCTCCAAGAAGAATAGAGATAGAAACAATAGCAATCAGGGCAATCATCGTGACCTTGAAGTTCTTTGCAACATTTTCTGTATC
Source organism: Bdellovibrio sp. HCB117 (assembly GCF_047305915.1). Lineage (NCBI taxonomy): Bacteria > Pseudomonadati > Bdellovibrionota > Bdellovibrionia > Bdellovibrionales > Pseudobdellovibrionaceae > Bdellovibrio > Bdellovibrio sp. HCB117. The sequence goes on from NZ_CP178622.1 coordinate 121,279, forward strand.
CTGAACCCCAATCATGTAGCTGTCGTCAGAAAGCTTTTTAAGCGCATCGTAGGCTTGAGAAAACGCTTTTTGAGAACTGCTTGTCAGAATTTTTTCTGCTTTGGATGCGTCTTCTTTATCAACCGCCTCTTTAAACTTTTCGCTCTCAAGTTGGTACTCGTCCCATGCAGTCAAAAAGACATCGTAAGATTTTCGAAGGCCATCCGTCGTCAATAAAGGATCTAATACTTTCGAGTAGATCGTAATGTTCCCTAAAAGACTGTCCATCTCTTCAAGGAGGATTTTTCGTTCATCTGTGCTTTGGGTCGCCAAAAGATTAAACTCTAGTTTGCGGTAGTTAACGAGATTCAAGTTAATATCTGCGGACTTGCTGACAGCGGGAAGCCAGATTTCCCCGATTTCGCTAGTGACCTTGTTTTGGTAGCGCAGGCGATCTAAGGAAAGAATGTTTGTAACCAGCGCGATCAGGATCAAAAGACCCGTAACAAACAGGAATCGACCCTTTAAAGAAATGTGGTTCATGGAAAAAACCTCCGATTTCTATTTCGGAGGCTCAAAAGAAATAAGAAGTCCTAAGGACAAAAAATGAGCCTTCCGAGGACGAATGCGAGGGTAAGTTGGCTTATAATAACTAAAATTTGTTTATTTTTTAGACCTTCGTTGGGGTGTCCCTATTGACGAAGGTCTTAAGACTCATTAGATTGGCTTTAAGGGAGATCTTCAGCATGCCAAAACAACTTGTGTTCCTTTATGCCTTTTGCGTCGTAATCTTGTTTCTAGTAAACGTCGCAGTTTCTTAGTTCTTCATTGTATAGATATCTGGATAATTTCTTCCGACTTCTTCGGAATCCATTCCGTATCCAACAACGTAACGATCATCAATAGTTCTGCCGATGTAATCGGCTTTAATCGGCAATTCACGGCGTGCTGGCTTATCTAAAAGAGTCACGATTTTCAAAGAGGCTGGAGCTGAAGCAAACAAGCGGCTTCTTAAGAAGCTTAAAGTACGGCCTGTATCAATAATCTCTTCGACGATCAAAACGTGTTTGCCTGCGATATTTACTGAAATGTCTTTGACGATTTTAATCGCGCCACCTTTTTCAACAGCTTGCACGTGAACGAAGTCCACTTGTTGAGGAAGGTCAACTTTACGCATTAAATCCGCTGTGAAATGGATAGAACCACGAAGAGGACAGATAAAAACCACATCCTTTCCATCGTAATCGCTTTCGATTTGTTCAGCTAAGCTTTCAACAATCTCTGCAATTTCGTCGCTAGTAAGGAAGGGAACCATCTGTTCTTTTAGTTGTGCCATTTCATGCCTCGGTTACAAATCAATTGAAGTAATGCCAGCTGCTTGCGCCATTTTCAAATAGCGTAAGGCTTCGGGGTGTTGTGGGTCCCGAATAAGAATATTCTCCCATTGTTCAGTGGCTTCAGCAATATTGTTTGAGTTGTAATATATAGCACCGAGCTTTAGGCGAGCTGGAATTAAGTGCGGATACTCACGAATCAACGCTTTTAAGTCCTTAATCGCGCGATCGTGTTGTCCCAATTGCACGTGAACCTCTGCGATGCGCATAGTAACTTCGGCTTTTCTGCTAGAAAGTTTCTGCGCCTTAAGCAGTTGTTCAAGAGCTTCGTTATAACGTTTGTACTGATAATAAAGATCCGCAAGCTCCTCATGCTTAGAGGCAAGCTTTTCATCGACGAATGGATCTTGTTTGCCGGATTTCTTTTCTAGCTGCACTTGGGCATCTAGGAAAACTTGCTTTCCTTCGTCGTACTTACCTAAATCATTCAAAATGATTGAAAGACCCACGCTGGCATCCGTGTAAGTCGGATCGATTTCTAAAGCGCGTTTGAAAGTTTTGATGGCTTTGCTGAATTGACCTTTATCGTAAAAGATCGTCGCAAGCATCTGATAAACTTCAGGATTGCGAGTGTTCTGCAAAAGCATCTGATTCAAAATGGGTTCAGCCATTTTGTAGTTCCCGTTGATGAAGTATCCACGGGCTTCAGAAAGCATATCGTCGTGAAGAGCATTCATCACTCGATCTCCTTCGTAGCGGCTTTAAATTCTTTGCTGTCCGGGAAGTCTTTCGCTAACAACTCTTGGTATTTTTTAGCGCGAGAGGAATCACCTATCTTTGCCGCACAAATAGCTGCACGAGAAAGCGCTTTCGCATCAAAACCTAGATTGCGATAGTTGTTATAAAGCCCTTCGTAACGAGGAAGAGCGCTGTCGAAGATCTTACGTTTGAAGTAAAAATCTGCGATGTATTCTTCTTTTTCTGCTAGCATTTTAATCGCAGCACTGCGCTTTTCTTTGGCTTCAGTCACGTACTGAGAGTTTGGATATTTCTTAATGACTTCCGATAGATTGAGAATCGCATCATTTGCCAGAGTTAAATCGCGATCAATCGTGGTTGGCAGCTGATTGTAGTAACTCATCCCGATGCGGAATTGAACGTAATCAGATTGGGGAGCTGTCGGATGAAGCTCTTTGAACATTTGATATGCGACTTGAGATTCAGCGTAAGATTCTTGTTTGAAGTAAACATCGGCTATCGCAAGTTCCGCCTTTGTCGCGAAATTGCTGTACGGAAATTTGTTTTTTACTTCTGTGTAACGACGAATCGCTTCTTCATAGCGTTCACTTTCGTCGTATTCTTGCGCGATTGCGAAAGCTCCGTCTGGAGTGTCGGAGTTTTTCTCAGTAGTTGAACAGCCCGAAACAAGAAGTCCCAAAGCCGCGACGATAGTTATGACTCGGAGCGTTTTTAGCATAGAAGTAAATCATATTAAGGTCCAGGTCCTGCTGTCAACGCGTCATCAGCACAGAGGCTTTTTTAACCCATCCGGTAAGAGATCCGGGGTAAGTAATCTGCACCCAGTCTCCTTGAGTTTGGAGAGCGACGACTTCCATTCCGCCAAAGAGCTCAAGAATAGCCACCTGATTGTCCCCAGGTGCTGTCTGCAAAGACACCTTTTCTTCAATGATCGTCCCTCGTAAAATCGTGGAATCATAGACTTTCAGCGCCAAAAGCCCTGTAAATATCACAAAGCTCAGCGTTAGAAGTGTACTGACCATCGGAAATCCCGGAGCTGATGTTTCTTCCTGCATCGCTTTTCTTCGACGCCCGCCATAAGAAATCAGTGTCCATCCCGCGGCAAAAAACGTGAGCGCGGATAAAATCAAATAGGCAGAAAGAGGAACGGGTTGAATCAACTTCGTGCGCACCGATTCATATGTTTCGATTTGGCGAGGAACTTCGCGCACTCCCAGTTGTGACAGAACAAATTTGAGACCTGCTTCCGCCGGCGATAATTCAGGATCCGAAGTCAGAGCTTTGCGCAGAAGGCCGACCGCCAGAGGTTTTTTTCCCAATTGAAACTCCGCGAGCGCTAAATTCGTCAATACGACGGCGTTATTGGGATCTTGGTCCAGTGCTTGTGTGAATGACTCGCGCGCTTTCGCATAATCTTTTGCAAGATATGCTTGAGTGCCTTGCTTAAATAGCTCTGCAGAAGTTGCCGTCTGCGCCATGCACAGAGCGGGCAAAATGAGTGACAGAAAGAACACAGAGAGAGATTTCAGTTTCGACATAGCCCTCTAAGTTTACAGATAAAAGTCTTTCCGTGTCTACCACGTGTCTTGTCTTAGTCTGGGCCCGGGAGTATCCTAATTGGGCATTTCAATAACAAAGGACAGTCTGACAGGGCAGGCCGTCGCGAAAGGTATTATGAGTTCTCTTGTAGGTCATCAAATACAACAATCCGAAAAAGTGAAAACCATGGTTCAAGATCTTGTGAACGAAGTCACAAAGTTGAACTCTCAATTGTCTGGCATCCGTGCGCCGATGGACGAATTTAAAGGTGCGGGAAAACAAAAAATCGATCTTGCTGGTCAATTCCGTGGTCGCCCTTTGCACTATCCATACATGGGCACAGGTGCGGGGCGTGGACCTTACGTAGAGCTTGAAGATGGAAGCGTGAAACTGGATTTGATCAACGGCATCGGTATTCACTTGATGGGTCACGCAAATCCTCGCGTGATGGCAGCAGCCGTGCGCGGTTCTCTTGCCGATATTTTGACTCAAGGAAATCTTCAGCCAAATAACGAATATCGTTTGTTCACAGAAAAAATCGTGAAACTCGCAAGCAAAAAAAGCCGCATGAAGTATGCTTGGATTGCAACATGCGGAACGATGGCGAATGAAAATGCTTTGAAGCTTTCTCGTCAAAAAAATTCTCCAGCAAGATTCGTGATGGGATTTAAAGATGCTTTCGCGGGTCGTTCAACTATGATGGCCGAAGTGACAGACAACCCGGCTTACAAACAGGGTCTTCCTGAATACAACGAAGTTTTGCGTGTGCCTTTCTATGACAAGCGTGATCCACGTTCAGGTGAAAAAGCTTTGAACGTGATGAAAGAGCACGTGGCAAAACATGAAGGCAATATTTCTGTTTTCGGTTTTGAGCCGATGTTGGGTGAAGGTGGTTATCAAGCCGCGCCTCGTGAATTCTTCGTTCCACTTTTAGACTTCTGTAAATCAAAAAATATCGCGATCTGGGCGGATGAAGTCCAAACTTTCACTCGCACGGGTGAATACTTTGCGTTTGAAACTTTGGATATCGGTCAGTACATCGACATCTGTACGATTGCTAAGACTGCGCAAATCGGCGCCACAATTTACACTGAAGAATACAATCCAAAACCAGGATTGATCGCAGGAACATTCTCTGGTTCGACTCCATCACTTTGTGCAGGCATGGAGATGCTTGATATGTTGGGTGAAGGTTATGTCGGTCCGGATGGACGTATTAATCAAATTCACCGTCGTTTCATCGATGGTATCAACCGTCTAAATGAAACTACTTGCAAAGGTATCGCACAAGATGCAGGCGGTATGGGTTTGATGGTGGCTTTCACTCCACTTGATGGAAAAAAAGAAACTGTGAACGCATTCTTGAATAAACTTTATGCCAACGGCGTGATTGCTTTCCCTTGTGGTAAAGATCCTGTTCGCGCTCGTTTCTTGATTCCAGCGATCATCCAAGACGCCGACATTGATATCGCGTTGAAAGTGATCGAAAAGACTTTGCTTGAAGGAGTCTAGTTGGATTTCATCGAAGCTTGCCGCCAACTGATAGCTATTGATAGCACGCCTACTCACGGCAATAGAGATATTGCGAAGTGGGTGGCGGCTTTTTGTCGGCAAAAAGGGTTGCACGTCGAGGAACAAGAGGAAATCGTCGGCGACCTGCTTCAGGTGAATGTAATCGCTCGCCCGGTGGCCGAGAGACCTGATGCTGAGTTCTTATTGCAAACACATTTAGACACAGTGGATCCCGGTCCTTTTTCTTTATGGACGGAAACCGGAGCTAATCCTTTTGATGCACACATCATTGAAGGCAAGATTCACGGTTTAGGTGCAGCGGATGTAAAGTTAGATTTTCTTTGTAAGCTCGAAGCGATGGCGGCTTTCGTGAATCAAAAGAGCTGGCGCTTACCTCCGGTGCTTGTCGGGACTTTCGGTGAAGAGTCTGGCATGCAAGGGGCCCTTAAGTTGATTCGTAAAAACAAAATTGCCGCAAAAATGGCACTGATCGGTGAGCCTAGTGATTTGAAAGTGATCAACGCAGCAAAAGGCTACGCGAGTGTTGAAATTCGCATACCGTTTTCTGATGAAGAGATGCACTATCGCCATGAACACAACTTGCGTGAAAGTACTTCGACTCAATCCAAGCTCTTCCGTGGAAAGGCGGCGCACTCTTCCACGCCTCACTTAGGTGAAAGTGCCATTGCAAAAATGTTGGAATATCTAATGATGCTTCCGGATTCTGTGAACATCATGGAGATGGATGGTGGAAACAACTTTAACACTATCCCAAGCCATGCCTTTTTAGAAATCGATATGCTGACGCAGATTAAAAATCCGATCTCGAAGAAGGTTTCTAACATTTATCGCGCGGTCAAAGAGCTGGAATTAGAGTTCTTGGATTACAAAGATAATGATTTTCATCCAAGCACTCCCACTTTGAATATTGGCTTGATAAGAACAAATGAAGACGACGTTCAGATTTCAGGAACGTGTCGTATTCCACCTATTATCTCGCATGAGATCTATGAAGGTTGGATGGATCGTTTGCGTCGCGTGTGTGAAATGAATGGCGCAAGTTTCCGTGTGAATGATTATAAAAAACCTTTTCGTACAGAGATGAATTCTATCTTGGTGAAGGGGTGTCTTGATGAACTTCGAGCGATGGGTTTAAGTGACCGACCTATCACGCAGGCTTCGACAAACGAGGCCAGTATTTTTTCGCGTATCGGAGTAGAGTGCGTGTGCTTTGGTCCCGGAATCAGGGAAGGCAATGTGCACACCACTCAGGAACACGTGGCTTTAGAGGATTTAGATAAAGCCATTACTTTCTATAAAAGGGTCATCGAAAGGTTTTGCGTATGAGTTTTATAATCCGACCCGTTCAGTATGATGACTTAAGTCAGCTCGTCGATTTGGCGAAGCAGTTTAATTTGCTTAACCTGCCCGGAGACAAAAAAGTTATCAGCGAAAAGATTGAGCGCAGCGAAGAATCCTTTGCGGGAAAACTTCCCAAGCACAAGACGGAATATATTTTCGTCGTTGAAGATGTGGAAGAGAAGTTGGTTGTCGGAAGTTCTTTAGTAATCGCGAAACACGGTACAGAAGAAGTTCCTCATAGCTTTTTTAAAATCTTTAAGCGTGATCACTTTTCTCAAGATCTTGGTATTGGCTTTATCCATCAAGTTTTGCGCTTTCAATTGGACTTTGACGGCCCAACAGAAATCGGAGGACTTCTTGTCGATAAAACCTATCGTCGTCGTCCCGAAAAACTTGGAAAGCAAATCAGTCTTTCGCGCTTTTTGTATATGGGCCTTCACCGCGATAAATTTGAAGATCGTGTCTTGTGTGAGCTGACTCCGCCATTGACCGATGAAGGGCGTAGTGAATTCTGGGAAGCGTTAGGCCGCAGGTTTACGGGACTACCGTACCAAGAGGCGGATCTCCTAAGTCAGTCTCACAAAGAGTTTATCGAAAGTCTTTTTCCGCAAGACGATATTTACTTGGCTCTTCTGGATGCGAAAGCTCGTTTAGTTTTAGGTCGCGTGGGCGAAGCGACGAAGCCCGCGCAACATCTTTTAGAAAGTATCGGCTTTAATTATTTAGACGAAGTTGATCCATTTGATGGTGGACCTCATTACGGCGCTAACACGGAAGATATTTTGCCCATTAAATACGGCAAGCGTTTGAAGGTCGCTGAATTTAAGGACGCCGCTTATAAGGAACAAAATCTTGTGGCGGCAACAGGTGAAGAATTCAAAGCCTGCCTGGCTTCCGTAGATATTCGTGGCCAGGAAATCGGAATTGCACCGATCTCAAGACAGCTCTTAGGCGTTGAGATTGGCGAAGAAGTTTATGTAGCTCCATTTAATTACAACAGAGGGAAATAAAAATGAACACCACCCTATTTGACGTTAAATACAAAGGTGATTTTATCAACAACCGTTTCGTTCCTGTGACGAAAGGGGATGGAGAGTTTAAAGACATCAGTCCTTCGGACCTGAATGACCTTGTTATGACTGTGCCGTTTAAGCATGACCATATTGACGAAGCCTGTGTGGCGGCGAAGAAAGCTTATCCGGGCTGGGCGACGTTGCCAATGAATGAGAGAAAAAGCTACTTGATGCGATTGAAAGAACTTTTCGATGCGCATGCAGAGCAAATGGCGCAGATCATTTCTCGCGACACGGGTAAACCTTCTTGGGAGGCGATGACTGAAGCGAAAGCTCTCGGCGCAAAAATCGATATCACTCTTAACCACTCACTAGCGCTGATCGCGGACGAAAGAATTCCCAATGCCCTTCCCCAAGTGGAGGGTGTGATTCGTCACCGTTCTCGTGGTGTGATGGCAGTCGTGGGGCCTTTCAACTTCCCTGCGCACTTGCCGAATGGTCACATTATCCCAGCTTTGATTGCTGGAAACACGGTGGTCTTTAAACCTTCAGAACAAACTCCAGCCGTGGGTCAATTCATGGCTGAAATTTTTGAAAAAGCGCAATTCCCTCCCGGGGTTTTCAATTTAGTTCAAGGTGATGGAGCTTCGGGCGGCCGCTTGGTCGCTAATGAGCACGTCGATGGAATCTTATTCACGGGCTCTTACGAAGTAGGACTTAAAATCAAGCAAGAGACTTTGACTCACTATTGGAAGATTTTAGCTCTTGAAATGGGTGGTAAGAATGCCACGGTTGTGTGGGAAGATGCAGATTTAGACAAGGCTGTTTACGAAAGCCTTGTGGGCGCCTATATGACAGCAGGTCAACGCTGCTCTTGTACGAGCCGAATCATTCTTCATCCAAAAATTGCTGAAGAGTTTACGGAAAGATTCTATCAAGCTGCGAAAAAGCTGACGATCGGTCACTGGAAAGAAAACACTTTCATGGGTCCGCTTATCAATGCAGCGGCGGTTGAAAAATACATCCGCTTTCAAGAAATTGCGAATCGTGAAAATGCAGAAAGCTTGATGCGCGGTAAGTTGTTGGATCTCAAACATAAAGGTTACTATGTGACTCCAAGTATTCACTTGGTGAAGAAGTTTGATGCCAACAGCGTTTATCAAAAAAGTGAAATCTTCGGCCCGAACGTCGCAATCTATCAAACGGATGACTGGAATCACGCAATGGAAATCGTGAATTCGATCGGCTACGGTTTGGTGATGGCGCTCTTTTCGAAAGATAAAGCTCTTTATGAAGATGCTCTTTTCAAAGCGCGCGTGGGCTTGTTGAATTGGAATCGTACAACGAACGGTGCAAGTTCTCGTTTGCCATTTGGTGGTTTTGGAAAATCTGGCAATGACCGTCCTTCGGCGCATTTTGCAATTCAATATTGCACAATGCCGGTGGCAAGTCTTGAGGACCCAACTGCATTTGATCCGACAAAAGTTTTGCCGGGCATGAATTTGGATATGAAATAATGAAAAAAACTATTTTGGTTTTTAGTTTGGCTATTGTGGCTTTGCTTATCGCTGTGGGCGGAGGCTTGGCTTATGTTAGCTATAATTTCTTAAACACGCCTCCTAGCACGACAGCTTCAGATGTGGTGTATGAGGTAACTCCGGGATCAGGTTTTAACACCATCGCGAATGATCTAGAAAGAAAAGGCATTGTTCGCAACGGCTTCTTCTTTTCAGTATATGCTCGCTTTAAAGGTGATCGCTCCAAACTCAAAGTGGGCGAATACCTTTTAAGAACAGACATGTTACCAGCCGAAGTCCTTGCAACAATCACCTCTGGAAAGAGCATCGCGCGGAGTTTTACGGTTAGCGAAGGCCTTAGCATTTACGAAATCGCTGATCTTTATGAGAAACAAGGATTCGGCACAGCGACTGAGTTTTTGGGATTGGTGAGAGACCCGGCTTTTGTGAAAAGCCTTTTAGGAGAAAATCAAGAAACACTTGAAGGTTATCTTTTTCCTGAGACTTACATGTTAACGAAGTACACGGATGCTCGTGCTCTGATCACGAACATGGTGAAGCGCTTTTTATACGTCTATGAAGAAGTTCTAGCGCAAGCGACAGTCATGGGTTGGAAGCGCCATCAGGTAGTCACTTTAGCAAGTATCATTGAAAAAGAAACGGGCGCTCCTGAAGAACGTTCATTGATATCGTCCGTCTTTCACAACCGTTTGATGAAAAAAATGCGTTTGCAAACGGACCCCACAGTGATCTACGGAAAAGCCGAGCGCACCGGAAAAATTGAAATCAACATCACACGCGCGGATTTGACGACGCCGACTCGATACAACACCTATGTGATCTACGGGCTTCCGCCAGGTCCTATTGCGAATCCGGGAAGAGAAGCTTTATTGGCTGCACTGAGACCCGAGACGAGTGACTACCTCTTTTTCGTCAGTCAGAACGACGGAACTCATGTATTTTCTTCTGACTACAAAGGACACTCTGCGGCCGTTCAAAAATTTCAGCTCGACCGTAAAGCACGCGAAGGTAAGTCCTGGAGAGATTTGAAAAAACGCGAACTTACTCCAGCCAAAAACTAGTTTTCGTTTCTTAGGATTTCGCAACCGTAATGAAGCATTGCCTTACGCAGTTTGACCAGTCTGCGTAGGGCCTGTATCTCTTGTACATGTCGGATAATTCTAATCACGGCTCTCTGGAACTGGAAGTTCGCCGTATAGATCTTCTTTACAAACAAAATATCGCCGGAATGCTGGCAATATTTTTTAACACCGTAGCTTTTGCGACGGTGACGTGGGGATCGCTTTCACCGACATTCATCGTTATCTGGTTTTCGGTTCTAAATCTTTCAGCACTCGCGCGTTTTTTTGCCTATTATCGTTGGAATAGCGCTCGGAATTCCATTCGCAGTTTCGAAGAAACTCGTCCATGGCTCTATTTCATGTTCACATCACTGTTTATTTCAGGATGTGGGTGGGGAGCTATCGGCTTAGTTTCCCACACAGGAACTTTGCAGCAGCAAGTTTTAACTGCGCTCTTGGTGTCGTGTATGGTGGCTGGAGCTCTTGTCACCTACGTATCATCGCGATTGGCGATGGCCTGCGTGATAGTCCCTGCCATGCTTTTATGGGGAACGGGAACTTTCATTTCCGGGGCCGAGTTTTCAATGTTGATGGGGACTTTAATTATTCTTTATTCAGGTCTTTTGGTTCTGATTGGTAAAAACCTGAACCTTGCCGTAATGAAGTCTTTGTCACTGGATGTGCTTCGCAAAGAAAGAGATCTGCATGAAGCGGCCAATAGAGCAAAATCAGTTTTTCTTGCCAATGCCAGCCACGAAATTCGCACACCACTTTCAGCCATCTTAGGGTTTTCTGAAGCCCTGTTAAGAAGTGAAACTTTAAGCGAGCAGAATCGTCACGACGTGCAGGCGATTCATCGTCAAAGTAATTACATGGTTTCGCTTGTAAATGATCTTTTAGATTTATCAAAAATTGAAACCAACCGCCTTTATATTCAAAAAGCGCCGATGTCGCCGATTCGTGAAATCGATGAGTCTTTGTCAGTGATTCGCCCCGTGGCGGCAGAAAAAAAGGTGAAGGTTGAGGTTAAATATCTGAGCCTTGTTCCAGAAAGCATCATGGCCGATTCAGTGCGCTTTCGTCAGGTCCTTATCAATCTTCTGACGAACGCGGTGAAGTTTACCTCTCAGGGCTCGGTTGAAGTTTTGGTGAATTTTACTAGCGACATTCATCACCAGGGAACTTTAAGTATCACAGTCAGCGACACCGGTCTTGGAATGGACAAGCTGACTCAGCAAAATCTTTTTCAGCCTTTTGTGCGTGGGGAACACCCGGATGTGCAAAGGGTTCAAGGTTCGGGTTTAGGATTAGCACTTTCATTAAGTCTGATGAAGATGATGGGAGGAGATTTGCGCCTAGTGTCCTCCGCCCTTGGGCATGGAAGTACTTTTGAAATGTCGATGAAGCTTGGAAATTCGCAAGAACTTCGTTTGATTAAGCCTGAGCATCCTAAAATGATTTTTCAGGAAAAGATTAAAGTCGCCAAAGAGGCTGAATTCCTTAAAGGGCGTCGTGTTCTAGTGGTGGATGACTCTGTGGATTTACGAGTCTTAATGAAAAGATTCTTAAGTCGCTCGGGAGCTGAAGTGGAAACCGCAGAAAATGGCGCGCAGGCGGTTGAATATGCCTTAGATAAAGCCTTTGATGTCATTCTTATGGATATAAAAATGCCGGTCATGGATGGTTATCGAGCAACCTCTTTACTTCGCGAAAAAGGCTATCGTCACCCGATCGTCGCATTGACGGCGCAAGCCAGTGTCGATGGACAACAAAAATCTTATGAGCTTGGCTTTGACGGTTATTTGAGTAAACCCGTTGATATGAATCTGCTGAGTGAAATTCTTCGCCGCTCAGAAACGATCAACTGATTACTTTGCTTCGAAACCTTCCGGAGCCGTCACTCGATCAAAAGATTTTGTCACGGGATTGAAACGGAAAATGTTTAGACGTGGCACCATTTGATCGTCGTAGGTCGGTGCTACGATCTCTAGGCTTCCATCTTTATCGACGTCTGTTAACGCCAGATTCGTCGCATTTCCCTTAAATAAGAAATACCCATCGCGGTTTTCAAATAACGGCAGCTTCGCAAGAAGAACCATTTCTCCGCCTTCATTTTGTGAGAACACTTCCACACTTAAAGAGTTTTTACTCTGAATTTTTAAAACCGTGACCCTAGGACCTTCAGAGGAAAGTGATCCGCTCACTTTCGCAACGATGTTTCGCTCGGAGGAAAGAAAGGCATCTTTCACTTTATTGCGGAGGGATGGCACTACGGCGACGGTCACTAGAGCCATTGCTACCAGGGTCAAAACGGCCATCAGTACGAGTTCTTTGTTTTTGAATGTGGTATCAGAGGAAGTCATCTTTAAAGTCTGCCATAAAAGTCATTGAATGAAGAAGCAGAAAAGGAATAAGATTCTACTGGTTTCCAGGCCTTTGACCGAGGAGTTAATGTGGCACAGTTGATTGTTTCTAAATTTGGTGGAACTTCAATGGGAGATGCGGAGTGCATGCTTCGTAGTGCGGAAGTCAGCTTTCGCCAAGGTTCCAGTCTTGTAGCGGTATCAGCAACCTCTGGCACAACAAATGATCTGATTGCATTGGGTAAAAATGCCGAGTCTCAGGCGTGGGCGGAGGCGGAAAAAATCCTTTCCAAAATCCAAGATAAGCATATCAAGATCGCCAAAGACCTGAAGATTTCCGAAGGCTCTCAGAAGAAACTAGAAACTCTTTTTGAAGAAATGAACTCCATCGCTAAAGGGGTTCATTTGCTGCGCGATTGTTCCGTGAAAGCTATGGATACTTTAATGAGCTTGGGTGAAAGAATGTCATCGGTGCTTTTCACGGAAGCCATGGGCCAAGTACTAAAAAAACATTCTTCTTTGAAGACGGCAGAACTGTTTGATGTCCGCCAGGTTTTACGCACAGATGACTCTTTCGGGAAGGCTAAGCCTATCACGACGGAAGTAGCCGCTCTTTGCCAAAAGCATCTGGGATTTTTGCGTCAAGGCCAAAAAGTCATCGTCACTCAAGGTTACATTGGTATGACTGAAGAAGGTGTTACAACGACTTTAGGTCGCGGTGGTAGTGACTATTCAGCGGCGATTCTTGCTGAAGGTGTTTCGGCCGACGTTTTAGAAATCTGGACGGATGTAGCTGGTATCGCGACAACGGATCCGCGCATTTGCCCGAAAGCAAAGCCCATCAGTGAAATTTCCTTTAAAGAAGCTTCAGAGCTTGCGACGTTCGGAGCTAAAGTTCTGCATCCTGCAACTCTTTTGCCGGCAATCCGTAAAAATATTCCTGTCTTTGTTGGATCCAGCTTCGATCCCGAAGCACGTGGCACGTGGGTTCGCAAAGATGTGAATGACCTTCCATTGATTCGCGCGATGGCTCTCAGAAAAAAACAAGTCTTAGTGACTTTATCCACGCCGGAAATGTTGCACGCGCATGGTTTCTTGTTTCAGATTTTTAAAATTTTCAATGATCATAAAGTCAGTATCGATGCGATCACGACATCTGAAATTTCCGTCAGTGTGACTCTGGATGATTCGACTCTTTTGAATAAAAAATTGATTGCAGACCTTTCACAAATTGCAGACGTGCAGGTCGAAGAGAACCTAACTTTAGTGTCTTTAATTGGAAACAACATCAATCATACTCCAGGCCTAGGTAAAACCATTTTTGATGCAATTTCAGATATTAACGTACGCATGATTTGTCTCGGTGCAAGTAAACACAACTTCTGCTTCTTGGTGAACGAAGAGCAAAGTACAGACGCCATTCGTCGTTTGCACGAGACATTTATTGAAGCTGGAACAGAAGAGATGGCGTAATGAACAAAGAAGAGTTTTATCAATTACTAGAATCCCGCAAGTCGATCCGTAAATATAAAACGGATGAAGTGCCTAAAGAGATCATCGAAAAAATTCTGATGGCGGGAATGCAGGCGCCTTCAGGAAAAAACCGGCAAAACTGGCGCTTCTTTGTCGTCACTGGAAAGAAGCGTGACGAGTATTTATCTTATTCCCAAAAATCCTGGTTGGGCATTAAAGACATCCTTTCACAAAGACTGAAACCTTCATTGTATCAGTTCACGGAAAGATTCTTTTATACCTTAGGCGATGCTCCGGTGATTATCTTTGCTTATTCTCACAACGATTCGGAAGAGCGCTACCACACAAGTATCGGCTCTGTGTACATGGCTGTGGAAAACATGAATCTAGCGTGTTTGGTCGAGGGCTTAGGTTCTTGCACTATGGGTGCACCCTTAGAAATCAAAGACGATGTGGATAAGTTTTTAGGTGTGGATAAACTTCCGGAATACCAGCGAGGGGAACTTGAGCTTCTTTGTGCGATGGTGTGTGGGTATCCTGATCACAATCCTCCGAAAGCGCCACGCCAGCTTGAAGGCCGTGTGACCTGGTTAGAATAAAGGGATAACCAGTGCTTGATCTGTACTGGTTTTAGACAGTCCTTCCTTTTTTTCCATTACAGAAATGAATAGGGAAAAGTAAAAAGCCTTCGCTTATCTTGTGCGCTCTTAAAAAAATTAGGAGAACGTATGAAGAAGCTAATGTTTGTTATGCTTTCGGTATTTCTGGGAATAACGGCATCTGCACGTAGTATTATTCCGACTCCCACTTTCGAAGAAGCAACGATCAATGTGTGCCCGAAAGGTATCGTTGGTTGTGCTCACACTATCAATCTTGATGGCAAAAAATTTGCGATGGCGATTGATGAAGATTCTCGCGATGCTGAGCAATCCATCAATGCTTTGATTGGCGCAAACCAATTCCACAAGATTCGCAAAACGCAACCTTTCACAGTTCGGGGCTATTTCATCGAAAAAGGTGTTTTCCCGAACCCAACGGTGAAAAGAACGGTGTTTGTGATTCTTGAGGTCTCAAACGTAATAAGTCCCAAATAGTTCAACTCCCCCAAAGATGAACGGAAGGCCTCTTACGAGGCCTTTTCTTTTTCCGCCGCCATTGCCAGATCCAATACATTCGTTATGAACGCCTAAGCCCATGAAATAAGGTCATTTTTTAAAAACTCCAGTATCCTTTTCATTACGATTTTGCTATATCCGTCGACCTATGAATCCAGTTCAAGCCCTTAAGACGAACCCGTTTGTTCTTGCCCCTATGGCAGGGATTACGGATCACGCCTTCCGTACTTTCATGAAAAAACTTGATACCAGTGTTGTCGTCACCGAACTGGTGAGCGCTAACGGCATTGAATACAAGTCCGAGCGTACGATGAAGTTGATGAGTTTTGATGAGTCGCAAAGACCTATCGGAATTCAACTTTTCGGAGAAGAACCAGAAGTCATCGCTCGTGCGGCTCAAGTAGCCGAAGCGGAAGGGTGTGACTTTGTTGACTTGAACTTCGGTTGTCCAGTACCGAAAGTAGTTAAAAAAGGCGCGGGTTCCGCGATGCTAAAGGATCCGATTCAGCTGCAAAAAGTTTTGTCTGCAGTAAAATCCGCGATCAAGATTCCTTTGACGATTAAAATCCGTACGGGATGGGATGCGAACACTCGTAATGCCATCGAGGTTTGCAACATCGCTTATAACGAAGGCATTGAGTGGGTGGCCATTCATGGTCGCACTCGCGCCCAAGGTTATTCTGGTTTAGCTGATTGGGATTTTATCACCGAGGTGAAAAACCAAGCGAAGCTTCCTATCCTGGGAAATGGAGACATTCTCACACCTCGTCAAGCCAACCTAAGACTAGAACAGTCGGGCTGTGACGGCGTTATGATCGGTCGTGGTTGCCTTAAAAATCCATTTATTTTCATGGATGCGCTTTCAATGTGGCGTGGGGAACCAGTTAAGAACGTCAAACGTGACTTTGTTAGCTTATTCCAGGGTCTGGAACGTGAGATTGTGGCGCATTGTGATGCTCATATCACAGGTATTCAATTGAGAAAGTTTGCAGCTTGGTTCTCAACAGGTTATCCTGGAGCCGCACAGTTCAGAAAGAATCTTTTCCAATCCAAAAGCAACGAAGAGATCATGACTTTGGCGAACGAATTCTTCGCAGGCATCGGTGAGACCGAGCAGGAAGATCAAAGCCAAGACGAGTTCCTAATGGGAGGCCACGGGTAGCCGTGAGCCTGACAAAAAACTGGCGTGCGAATTTATAAATTTAGTTTTAGTGTTTTGAAGTTTTAAGAAAAAACGAAGGGTAAATATGGTTCAAGATCCAAAGAAAATTAGAAATATTGCTATCATCGCGCACGTCGACCACGGAAAGACGACGCTTGTTGACCACTTGATTAAACAAGCAGGTACTTTCCGTGACAACGAACACGTTGAAGAACGTTTGATGGACTCCATGGATCTTGAAAGAGAGCGCGGAATCACGATCGCAGCAAAGAATGCTTCGTTCATGTACAAAGACATCAAAGTTAATATCGTAGATACACCGGGACATAGTGACTTTGGTGGTGAAGTTGAGCGTATCTTGAACATGGTGGATGGTTGTATCCTTCTTTGCGACGCCTCCGAAGGTCCACTTCCACAAACTCGTTTCGTATTGAAAAAAGCTCTTGAGGGCGGCAAAAAAGTTATCGTTTGTATCAACAAAATTGACCGTGCCGATGCTCGTATTCAAGAAGTTCACAACGAACTTTTCGATTTGTTCATCGACTTAGATGCTACAGAAGAGCAATGTGACTTCCACACTGTTTACGCGATTGCGCGTGAAGGTATGGCGACTCTAGATCCAAAAGTGAACACAGGTTCTTTGGAAGTTCTTTACGATGCTATCGTAAATCTAGTTCCTCCTCCAAAAATTGAAGAGAACGCTCCACTTCAAGTTATGGTTTCTAATATTTCATACAATGACTACGTAGGTCGTTTGGCGATCGGTCGTATGAGAGCGGGAACTATCAAAGTGGGTGACGACGTTCTTTGTGTTCAAGCGAACACTCAAAAGAAAGTGAAAGTTTCAGCGTTATTCCAGTACAAAGTGAACTCGCAAGTTCCAGCGCAAGAAGTTGGCGCAGGTGACATCGTCGTTATCGCGGGTATGGAAGATTTCACTATCGGTGACACTATCACTTCGGTTACGGATCCTCGCCCGCTTGAGCGTATCCGCGTAGAAGAGCCGACAGTAGGTATGGTGTTCTCGGTGAACAACGGACCTTTTGCAGGTTTGGATGGTAAAAACGTAACTTCTCGTAAAATCCTTGAGCGTCTTGAAAGAGAGCTTTTGTATAACGTTGCAATCCGCGTAGAAAAAACAGACAGCACTGACGCGTTCAAAGTTGTTGGTCGTGGTGAATTGCAATTGGGCGTTTTGATCGAACAAATGCGCCGTGAAAACTTCGAGCTTCTAGTATCTAAGCCAACAGTTGTCTTCAAAGAAGAAAACGGCAAGAAAATGGAGCCAATGGAGATCGCGGTTATCGATATCGAAGACAGCTTCGTAGGTGCGGTAACGGAAAAACTTGGTAAACGTAAAGGTGTGATGACGAACATGGTTCAAAAAGGATCTGGTCGTACACGTCTTGAATTCCGTATCCCTTCTCGTGGTTTGATCGGTTACCGTTCAGACTTCTTGACTGACACTCGTGGTACAGGTCTTTTGAATACACAGTTCGACGGTTGGGATGAATACCGTGGTGAAATCGAACACCGTATGAACGGTGCGATGATTTCTGACCGCAAAGGCCAAGCAACTGCCTACGCAATCTGGAATCTTCAAGAGCGCGGTATCATGATGGTTGAGCACGGTGATGATGTGTACGAAGGCATGATCGTCGGCGAGCACGCTAAAGAGAATGATCTAGAAGTAAACATCACTCGCGAGAAAAAATTGACGAACGTACGTGCTTCAGGTTCTGATGAAGCTATCCGTCTAGTTCCAGTTAAGAAAATGACTTTGGAAAGAGCGATGGAATGGATTAAGGATTCAGAGTTGATCGAGGTCACTCCGAAAAACATCCGTCTTCGTTTGAAAGAACTAGACCCACACAAACGTGCAAGAGCAGCGAAGGAATAATGAGTACAAACGTCGCCATTGAGATCAAAGATTTAACCAAAAAATACGACGATAAAGTCGCTGTCGATGGAATAAATCTGGAGATTTACAAAGGCGAATGTTTCGGTCTCTTAGGTCCTAACGGGGCGGGCAAGTCTACAACCATGAAAATGATGTATTGCTCGGCCCTCGTTACCAGCGGGGAGCTTTACGTTCTCGGCCTGAATGTTAAAAAGAATTATCGCGAAATCAAAAATCGCATCGGGGTCGTCCCGCAAGAGGACGGCCTAGACCCTGACTTCACCGTCCTTGAAAATCTTCTGGTCTACGCTAGCTATCATAAAATCCCAAAAGCGGAAGCCGAGCTTCGTGCACAAGCCTTGTTGCGTCTGATGAAGCTTGAAGAATACCAAGACCGTTCTGTGGAAACCTTAAGTGGTGGTATGAAACGTCGTCTGGCGATCGCGCGTGGCCTTATCAATTCTCCTGAAGTTATCTTCCTGGATGAACCGACAACGGGTCTTGATCCCCAGGCACGTATCTGGATTTGGGATTTCTTTAAGCATCTTAAGTCCGAAAAAAGCACTTTGATTTTAACGACTCACTATATGGAAGAAGCCGAACAGATGTGTGACCGTGTCGCCATCATCGATAACGGCCGTATTCTGACGATTGGTAAACCTCGCGATTTGATTCGTGAGCTGATTGGAAAAGAAGTTGTTGAATTTGATACAAATCCTGTCGACCTGAATTACTACCTGGGTCGTTTGCGCGCCGAAGGTTTTGCCTATCAAGTTATTAAAGACACTGTCTCTGTCTTGGTGAAAGAGAATCAAGAAGGTCGTCGTGTCGTGGATCTTATTGCGAGCGATAAGATCTTTATCCGTAAGCCCACTTTAAACGATGTATTCTTAAAACTTGCCGGCCATCAACTGAGGGACGAGTAATGAAGTTTAAAGAATATTTGACGATGCCGAAGGTGAATAGCGGGGCCTTTCAAGTATGGTCTCGTAACTTTCTGTATTTCAAAAAGACATGGCTGGTTTCGTTTTTCTGGATTGTTCTTGAGCCGGTGATTTATCTGGGAGCGATGGGTTTTGGCTTGGGTGCCTTTGTGAACAACATGGGCGGCATGTCTTATATCGAATTCTTCTTTCCGGCACTTCTAGCTACGACCGCGATGCTTGTTGCCTTCTTCGAGGGAACTTACGCTAACTATTCTAAGCTCACTCACCAGAAAACTTATGCGACGATCATGTTAACTCGTGTGGGACCTGAAGAAATTGTTGCCGGTGAACTTTTATGGGCTGCCACCAAAGGTGTGTTCGGTGTTTTGGGTGTAACCCTGGTCGCGATGTTCTTTGGTTTGATTGATACCTATCGCATTATCTTTGCACTACCTGTTTTATTTTTACTGTCGGGATTGTTTTCATGCATCGGAATGATTTTAACTTCTTATGCAAGAAACTATGACTCGTTCATTTATGCGACATCAGGACTGATTGTTCCGATGAGCTTATTAAGTGGCACTTATTTTCCGTTAGATCAGTTGCCGACGGTTCTTCGCTATATCGCTTATCTTTTCCCGCTGACCCATGGGGTGGCGGCTGTCAGAGCTATTTTGCATCAGGGTTTAGGCGTATGGGTTTTCGTGCATATCTTGATCCTTATCCTTGCGACTTGGATCTGCATGAATATTTCGTTTGTACGTATTCGCAAAAAACTTTTGAAATAATCAGTCAACGGGAGTGATTTTTATGCCGTGCTTTTTTAATAGCTCGGCAAAAACACCGTCGCCGTCTTTAAGATTTCCAGAAAAAGTTCCGTCGTAGATTTTTCCAAACCCACACATCGGGGATTTGGATTTAAGTAAAGCTTCGGTGGCTCCGCAAAGTTGTGCAAGCCGAAGCGCCTCTAGAGCGCCCTGCTCATACTGGGCTGTGACGTCGGCACCAGAATTGGTAAGAACCTTGTCGCCGATTCTTTCTGCCGGAGGGCGGGGAGTAGAAAGTCCACCCAGCTGTTCAGGACAAACCGGAATAGCTTCACCATTTTTGACCATCTCTTCGATGGAAGAGCGTGTTTGGGCTTTGCAATCATAGCGACAATGGACTCCGGATAGGCAGGCTGAAACAATCTTCATTGCACAACCTCTTCTTCTTCCTGAAGCTCTGCATTTTCCAATTCTTCCAGAGTGGGAATTTCTTCAACAGCAGCATTAAGCTCTTCTGGCGGTGGTTCCGGCTGGAAGAAGTAGGAAAGCTGATAAGTGGCAGCGTCGTATTCTTCTTGATTGATGCGATGATATTGAAACATGTTGTCGATAATAGTAGTCAGACGGCGTTTCGCGAAGGAGGTGAGCTCTTTACGATAGTAAGACTGAGAATACTTTACCGGATTTGGCAGAACCATGGCCAGGAACGCACTTTCCACGATGTTGAGCTCTGACGGAGATTTTTTAAAGTAATATTTAGCTGCGGCTTTCACGCCATAGATGTTTTTACCAAACTCCACGACGTTCAGATATCGCTCTAGGATTTCTTTTTTAGTTAAGGTGCTTTCGATCCGATCTGTGATCAGTGCCTCAAGACCTTTGCGGATAAAGGTGCGGTCTTTTGAAAGAAACATATTTTTAGCAAGTTGCTGAGTGATTGTCGATCCGCCCCTTTTAAAGACGCCTGCTTCCCAGCCTTCACGCGCATTTTTTTCGATGGCGATCCAATCAAAACCTTTATGATTATAAAAGTCTGAGTCCTCGGTCAGGATGATCGCTTTTTGTAAGTACGGAGATATTTGTTTTAAGGGAACATAGTTTTTAGATGTAGGGCAGAGATCTACCTGATACATCTTAGTGACCATACAGCCACGAATGTCTTCTGGTTTGGGAAGCCAGTTCCAAAGGTAGCTCGCCGCTACCGCCATCAAAGATACTGCTCCCAGAATAAAAAAGAATGCGCTCTTCATTAAAACCTTACTTCAGTAAACCTTGATCTTTCATCCATTGAACACTGTTATGGATGGCTTCGCGCGCTGGACGAGGTTTAAATCCTAATTCCTTTTGAGCTTTGGAAGAGTCAAACCAGTGATACATCGTTGCCGTGTAAGCGTTTTCTCGACTCAAAGGACCTTTAAGTCCCAACTTTTCCATTGTATCGCCGATAGCACCCACGGCGTGTAAAACTGAGTCCGGCATTTGGTAAGGAGGAGGTTTTACTCCCGCTTCGGCTGCGATCATCGCGAAAAGATCCTTAATCAGGATATTTTCTCCAGATAAAATATAACGTTCGCCGCTTCGTCCATTTTTCCAGGCACTCAAAATTCCTTGAACCACATCCTCAACGGCAACAACGTTCACGCCTCCGGAAGTATAGAACTTGAGTTTTCCTTGAGCGACTTTCAACTGCATCTTGCGACTGCCTTTTTTTGCATCGCCAGCGCCATAGATAGTGGATGGATTTAACATCACGGCGTTGATTTCGCCTTTGTCACAGGCTTTCTTAACAATCTTTTCAGCCTCGTGTTTGGTTTCAAAGTAACCAAGGTTTAAGTCAGAAATATTATAGGCAGAATCTTCATTCAGGATATCTTGAGGTGTGTAGCCGGCGCCGATAGCTACTACGGAAGAAAGATAAACCAGGCGACGAACTTTGTGTTCGCGACACACGGATACGACGTTAGCGGTGCCTTCGACATTAACCTTATCCATTAAATGACGTTGAGATTTTTTGTAAGCAATGACTCCGGCAAGGTGGAAGACAGTGTCAGCGCCTTTAAAGGCTTCTAATAAAGAGTGAACGTCAGTCACATCACCATGAACGTATTTGCACTGAACACCGGAAAGTTCAGAAAGGTCACTTTTAGGGCGAACAAGGGCATAAACATGATGTCCTTCGTTCACTAAAGCGCGCGTAACCCAGCTTCCTAAAAACCCGTTGGCACCTGTAACTAGAATTTTCATGATGTGACTGCCTTCTTCTCATCCATTTTGGACAGGATCTTTTGACACAAAAGCGCGAATAAAATTCCGAAAGCGATTCCTAACAGAGCTCCCGCGAACACGTCCGTTGGGAAGTGGACTCCATTATAAACACGGCTATATCCGATCAGAGTGGCTAAGGCATAAACCGGAATTGCCGCAGCTGGGAACATGATCGCGGTAAATGAGGCGAAGCAAAACATATTCGTCGCGTGATTGGAAACAAAACTGTAGCCGCCGTAAGGAGCACGAACCACGACATGCAATCCAGGCGTGTCACCCGGCCGAGGCCGTTGAATTGTCTTTTTAAAGGCTTTGTTGCCGACTCCATCAGAAATTGAGATAGCGGCAAGACAAAGAAAGAAGATGACGAGCCCTTTTTTTATGCCACGTCTCCACATAAAAATGCCCAACACGATGGGAACGAGAACTGTTTTGAAGAACGAAGTTTTATGTAGATCCGTAACAAACGGAAAAAACTGATCCGCCCAAGAGGCCGTCCACTGAGAATTGATCAACATCAAAAGGTTTTTATCGAGACTCAAAAGAAAATCTAACATCATGACGACTTTACCTTAGTTTTTCACCCGCAGAAAGTCTAGGTCTTCAGATGGTCCAAGTGTCAGCGTTAAACTCGTGTGGCACTATTTTGTTTATGGATAAAGCAACATGGTTTGGCCTCCTTGTAGGCTTCGGTGGGATATTGCTCGGGAACCTACTTGAGGGCGGGCACATCAGCTCTTTAATGCAGTTCACAGCTTTCGTTATCGTTCTTGCGGGAACCGTTGGTGCCGTGATGGTTTCCAGTTCAGAGAAAGACTTAAAAACCGGATTAAGTCTTGCAAAAAAAGCCTTCAATAAAGAAGAAAGCCAAGCCAAGAAACGCATTCAAGAAATCGTGGATTGCGCGCGTTTTGCCAAAAAAGAATCTATCTTGGGATTAGAGCCTCGCATCAACAAGATTGAGGATCCGTTCTTAAGAAATATTCTGCGTAATGTTGTTGATGGTGTGGAAGTTGAAAGCATCCGCGATATTTTCGAAACACAAATTCAAACGGAAGAAGATGAACAACTTGCGGGTGCAAAAATCTGGACTGATGCGGGCGGATTTGCTCCAACGATCGGGATTATTGGTGCGGTATTAGGTCTTATTCATGTTATGGGAAATTTAACTGATACCAGCAAGCTAGGCGCAGGTATCGCTGTCGCTTTCGTTGCGACGGTGTATGGTGTTAGCTCTGCCAACTTATTATTTTTACCATTAGGAAATAAATTAAAACGCAAAGTTCAATCCGACTCTCGCGAAAAGCAGATGGTGCTAGAGGGCGGCCTTCTTATCGCTAGCGGCATGAATCCCGTCGTCCTTGAACGAAAGCTATATGCCTTCTTAGACTCTGAACAAAGATAGGTCTAAGACAGAATGGCAAGAAAACACAGGAAACACGAAGAACATGAAAATCACGAGAGATGGCTAGTCTCTTATGCGGATTTTATTACGCTTCTTTTTGCTTTCTTTGTGGTGATGTATGCGACTTCCACCGAAGACGCTGAAAAGCAAAAAGAATTTGAAGATTCTATCAAACTAGAACTGCGTCTGACCGGACGCGGTGGCTCTGATAGTGCAGGAAATGAACTAGAAAATGCTATTGCTGAACTCGTGATGCCTTTGGGAAACTTCCCCAAAAAAGGTGGACCCGGTGAAGTTGAGGATTATGTTGTACGTTCTTTAGATAAATCCATGGGAGCTCAGCAGAAGAAAGAGTCCATCCAAGACATCTATCATGATGCTGTCGGTGTTCGTATTGCGTTGGCAGCATCAACTTTCTTTCCATCAGGCTCTGCGAAGCTGAAAGCCTCTGCTTTGAGCTCTTTAGATAAAGTGGCCGAAGTTCTTAAATCAAATACAAAACGCATCATCGTCGAAGGACATACCGACGATACTCCGATTCAAGACAGCCTATTTCCGAGCAATTGGGAACTGGCGGGTGGACGGGCCTCCGCAGTGGTTCGCTATTTCGTGAAAGTGCATCAGCTGGATGCAAAAAGATTTATTTCTATCTCATATGGCGATCAAAAACCGATCGTCCCTAATGACACTGAAGAACATCGTTCGATGAATCGTCGTATCGAAATCTTTATTGTGACCGACGATAAAAAAGTGGAAATCTAGAAAATAAAAAAGCCGAAGCTTAGAAGCTTCGGCTTTGGTGGTTCGATTTACAATTTAGATTAAACGCATTCTTTAAGTTTTCTTACGATCTCAAGAGCCTTTGCGCGATCAACTTTTTTCACTTCCATGATAGCTTGAACGAAGTTGTCTTCATTCTTTTTAGAAGCTGAAGAGTTGTTCAAGACATCATATCTTTCGATGATTTGAGTGTAGGAATCTCTTTCTGCTTTAGAGAAATCCGTTAGCATTTTTGTTGGAATGTCATTTTCCATTCTATCAAGAGCTTTGGACGTCACTTCCATTTCTTCTTTCGTTAGATTCGATTCTCTGTCGAGTTTTCTCATCCAACTATTAGCAATTACTTTTGCTGAAGCGTCAGCAGAATCTCTTAGGGATTTTCCTTCGGCGGCATCAGTTTTAGATACTTCACCACTCATTTTTTTGGCCGCTACGATCGTCATCATCGATTCGATGCGCGCTGGGCTGTCTGAAAGAGATTTAGCAATGTCAGAAGCATGACTAGGAAGTTCGACGGCTTTTGCGATCGCTTCATGAGCTTCTTTGCTTTTTTGGATTTTAGTAGCCGTGCCACCTTTACCATATGCAAACTCTTTGATTTGCTTTGTGTAGTCCACTAGCAACTCACGAGAAGTTTTAACTGGTGCTGCCACTGCAAAAGAAGATGCCAAAACGATAATTCCTGTTACAAATGCCTTTTTCATACTCTCTCCCTAATTTTGTAAATCGATACAATGGATTAATAAGCAAAAGACTTACCAGGTCCTTAGGCACTCTATACGCATTAGTTCTAACTGAAGTGTCAGAGATCTAACGGAGAGCGTTTTTTGTTAGTCGGATCTCGTTTTGAGACGGGGCCTAAAGCCATAATATTACAGGATTATTCAGAAACGAAAAAAGGGCGTGGAGATTCACGCCCTTCAAATTACCGGTACTTCAAATTGTCGATTTTAGTGCTTACCTGGCATTGAGATGCCTCTCATGGCATCTAGCCTTGCTTGAATTTCGTTATTGAACTTTTGTTGTTCAATATCGAGTTTCTTCAAGTTTCTGATCTTGCTCCAGCTAACGGCATTAGCCATCGATCCATACATCATCACTTCGGTCGCCAAGCCTTGAAGCTGTTCCAAAGCGGTAACGGCGACATTGCGCTGTTGTTTGTTCAATTGAACAACGGCACCTTCTTGCTCGTCTCCGACACCTAGAGCTGTCGCAAGCTTTTTTACAGAACCTTGGATGTTTTGAAGTTGTTCCTCAAGCTCATAGTTTTCAAGGTCGGATTCAACAACTTCACGGCCTTCTTTATTGGTAACCTTAATACGTTTCATCATGCCGTTAAGAACAGCGAATTGATTTTCTACTTCTTTCAATGCTGGATGAGTTAAATCCTTTTCAAGGATGTGCGCGATATCAACCTTAAATTCAGAAGAAGGTTGCAGCAAATCACCCAAGATCGAAAGATACACTCTTTCTTCTTGGAATGCAGAATTCATAGCGCCGTTGTAAACCGGACCACCTTCCAAATAGCGACTGCGAGTTGTCGAATCGAAATAAATTTTCAAAGTTTTCACTGGATTCGTTACCAAAGGACGACCATTGAAGAATTTACGACCTGGGTAATAGACGGCTTTCACCATCTTAGCGACGATTTCGTCATAGCTTTTGCCATACTCTTCAAATGCTTTTTGCATTTGTGCTTCTGTTCTTGTTTTCCACCAATTCTGGAATGCCGATTCTTCAGCAGTGCCGATGACTGACGGACGAGTTTCGTGGATAAGATAGTCAATAGCGCCTTTGTACTGCTTTTTTCTGTCAGCAGTTTGAAGAGGATATTTATAGATATCTTTAGGCATAAGTGGAGCCATGCCTAAGTGATTGCAAGCATTAAACTGATCTGCCGGATTTCCGATCTGCGGGGGCAAGAAGACCGATGGATATCCGCGAGAATTCTTAATAGCTTGACCGCCATTTTCAACATCAGGTCCGCACAGCATCTGCATGACTAAATAGTCAGTTACCTTTGGAGTCATGAAAAGACCCACTTGGCGATAGTACTTCGCACCTTTCACAGTTTCTTCATTCATCGGCGCATTTGCATAGGATTCCACCCAACCGCGACCGGGCTCCATCATTGGGTAAGGCTTACCGAAAGACCCATAGATCTTTCTAAGAAGATCGCGGTAAACCATAGATGTAGAGATGTTTTGCATAGCGATGCCGATTTCTTCGTAAAGTTCAGAAAGACCAGCACCGATAACGTCTCTTTCGGTAGAGCGAATTTTTTCAAGAATGCCCGTAATCTTTTTCTTTTCTGGCGGATATAAATACTTCGCGTCTTCGCTTTGAAGAAGAGTATCAGCATTTGCTAAACCTTCTTTGATAGTTTTCAACTGCATACCTTCTAAAACTTGCGGTTTTAGGTAGTAAGTATCTTTCATGTCGTCCGTAAGGCCTTTAGCGACGACACCGTTGAATGGATAAGTCATAGTCAGGAATTTATTGGGAGCACTTTCGTCCCGGGCTTTTCTTACTTCAGAAACAAAAGCATCATAGAACGAATAGCTCGTATTAAACATAGATGTCATTTGGTGCAAAGCCTCTGACCAGTTCGAGTGAGCCTCGTACACCTCAGACATATTCATCATACGCCAGTCTGTCATCTTTTTACGGAAGTCTTTCATTTCTGCCTGAAGATCTTTGTCGTCAGCGGCCCAACGGCTTTTCTTCATAAGATTCATTTTATCGTTCAAGCGGTCATTGACGTCGTAGAAATCGGCACCGTCGTACATGTTTTTCCATGTTGAGACCACGATGCGGTTTAGCCACATGTCGATAGCTACGAACGCCGTGATTTGCAAACCTTTTACTAGAAGAAGACGGATGCCTTTAAGGTGCATTGTGCCTGGAACCAACCAAAGAGCGATATCCACGCCTGTGATGCGCAATACAGTTTTAGTAAGAACCGATTGAGCTACACCCGCAAGACCTGAAGAGATCAACATAGAAACGATGCCCGGTGCGAACTCCCAAAGTTTCTTTTTCAGAACTAGGTATTCATAGGCTTTAGAGCACGGATCTGCATCAATGCCATTAGCTTGGTCTTTTTCAGAGACTTTACCACCCATCATGACTTTTGCACACGCCATAACATTTGGATCAGACGCCACTTGAGAAAGGTAAGTTTGCAAGAAAGCTCCGACCGTCATTCCAAGGTAAGGAATCATGTGGTGGAACTTAGGATTTTTCATATACATAGAAAGAACATTGGCCGTAACACCTTGTGAATACATGAACGTAAAGAAACCAAAAACACCAATAGGTGAAAGGGAGTGCTCAATGTGTTGTTTCATCGCAATGGGATTTTGCGAATAGTTCGTAATAAGCTGACCCGCAACCACAGCTCCCATCGCTACGAAGAAGATCGCAGATTCAGCAGGAAGATTTCTTACAGAGTGCGACCAAGAAGCTTTAGAAGCTTGTTTTACGCGCACCATTTCTTCCATCAACATATGATTTAAAGATTTTGGAGAGTACTTGCGAAGTTCACCTTCTTCAGCAAAAGGAACTTCCATAGCTAACTTATTAGTATTCTTATCGTAAACTAGCGCTTTCTTTTCATTAGGATCTAATGTCAGACGGTATCCGAGTGGTTCCAAGTAATCGCGATAATGAGCTAATTGCGCCTTATCTTTTTCCGTCCACTCTGGGGCAGCCGAAGCAATAACTGGCGAAAATACCATATTGAACGTGGCGATCGCAGTAAGTGTTTTTTGGAACCATTTCATGGCTGCTCCTTGAAGACGGTTGTGTCTCACACTGGATAGAAGCAAGCTTTGGGCCCTTTAGATAAAATATAGAAGAGCTTGGCACGTCTCATTGTGAGACAGGACGAAACTAGGCACCCTGGTGTCTAGAATATGACAGAGGCGGTAAATTCGGGGAGCTCATCCCGCATGCGACCTTCGAAACGAATTTCGAAATTAAGAACATCGAAAGAGACACCGGCCTTATTCTCAAAAAAGCCACGGCCTTCAGAAGTATTGTAAAGATACTTGGTACCGACAAGAGCACGCATTCCCGGTGTCTTTGTCATCAGTAAAATCTCGGGACCTAAATGAGGTTGAGCAACCTCTGTCAGATTTAAGTTTTCAGAGACGCCAAGCAATGAAATCCTAGTGGCTTCAAGAAAAGAAAAATCAAAACTAAATCCGGCCGCCATGTTAAAATAGGGGACAAGTTTTGGCATAGTTCCAACTTCAACTCGCCAAGAAACGGGAGTATCCAAAGTGGTCACGGGCGCCGTTGAAAAAGATTTTAAAAGCACGGCTTCATAAAGATCCAAATTTTGATTCTCTGAAAAATAGCGAAAATCAAAACTCAAGATTTCTAAATGAGAAAATGGCGAAAGCCCACTGTCATCGGATAAAAGATCGTGAAAAGCTCTGCGAAACTTAAAGCGATAAAAATCTTCGTGATCAAATTGACTGTATCCTAAATACCAAGCCACGGAATTAGGACTGCTTAAAGGTGACCGCGGTTGGGGAATCTTCACAGGAGATGTTTGGGGCCCCAGTCGCGCGCGCGCTACTGACAAAGCATATTTCTCATTTTTATATTCTTTTTCCTCTCGATATTCTTTTACCGCTAGATAGCTAATAGAGGCCTCGAGAGTTTCGGCTTTTTCTTTCACGTCTAAACTTGCGAGTGATGAAGTATCTTGATGTCGCACTATTTTCTTAAGTGCGTTTTTCTGAGCTAAATTTAATCCGGCGTAACGAGCTCGCCACTCTGTTTGAAGCGAAAGTCGCAGTTTTTCATCGGAAAGCAACCAGTGATCGTTCAATGTTTTAACGGTGTCCAGGGGGATCGTCGCATCATGGAACTGGCCCGACAGATCTAAATGGGGTTTTGCAACTTCAATAAGTTCCAAAATTTGCTGAGAGCAATTATCGCTTAAAAAATAATAATCAGCATAGCTGCCCTCAAGCTCAAGCAAATGATCGATTAAAAACGAAACTTCAGAGGAGGAAAGATTTAATCGATACTCCCAAAGGTTTCTTCCTTCGAGGTTCGTGTACTCGCGCATTTTCTGATAATAGGGAAGCATCGAATAATTTCCGGGATAAAAACCAAAAAGGCCCTTCAAGGCGTAAAGTGCGCCACCATCAGGTCCGGTCATCGCAGCATAGTTGATTCCGTAATCGAGAAGTTCCAATTGCTTTACATTTTTAGGGTTATGCAGGCGAAGAAAAGTGTGACCGAAGCTAGAACCCGCACTATTCAAATCACTTGAAGCAAAGACTAAAAATAATTCTGTGGCACCCAGTTGCTTCTTCCAGGCATCGCGCTCAGGACAGGCGACGATATCTTTCGCATCCATCTTAAGCGCGCCTTTCAGCCATGACGTGCGCGCAAGGTAATGACACTGATACTTTTTAGCACTCTCGTCAGAAGAAAAAAGAACCTCGATGGTCTTTAATAGTTCTTCACGCGGACTCACAGAACCTTCTGAAGAAAGGAAAAAGTTTCCTAACAGAGGAGACTTAAAATCACCAAGCCAAGTCTTGCGATAATGACCCAAACGAATCCACTGAGGATCTTTCCACATCTCGCGTTCGATAGCTTGTTTTTGATAGGCAGAGATTTTATCTAAAGAAAAGCCCCACGTAAAAAGTGGGGCAATAAGAAAAAGACAAAAGACGAAATTACGAACCATGACACATTGTATTTAGATCACTCTGTGTCGCAAGTTCTCTGTTTAAATTTTGCACTAGGTCTGAAGCTGTTGTGTTTGCAGCAGGGATGATTCTTTCATAAGAGCTTTGCGTGAAAGAACCAAAAGCTTTTTGAGAAGCTTCATTATGGCAGCCTTTCATTTGCGCCAAAGTCGCTAATTTTTCACCATGACCTTGCGCCATCTCGCGAGAAAGATCTTCTTGATTCACTTCCACGAAGTATTGAACTTCTTTTTCAGCCATAACCAAACCGTGAGCGTTGCAACCGGAAGTACCTGAAGTAATACCGAAAGGTTGAGTCAAAGTCGTATTATTCGTCGTCATTGCAAAAAGTTGCAGAAGTTTTGTGTTTTTAGAAATTACCATGCTGCCCAAACCACAGCCAGCATCGCCAGCGGCCCAAGCATTAGCTCCAAATAAAACGATGAACGACAAAATTAACTTTTTCATCCGTGAATCCTCCATAAGTTTTATTAAATCGTTGCGTATTTAAGTTTTAACATCAAAGCTTTTAGTAGGTGCAAAAGCATTCATGGACCAACGCCTAAGGAGGATATTCACGATGGCTGTAATGGTAATGACGAAAGACAACATCAAAGAAACTGTCGAGAACAACCAACTTGTGATCATAGATTTTTGGGCAACCTGGTGTGGGCCTTGCCGTCGTTTTGCGCCTATCTTTGAGGCCGTTGCCTTAAAGCATCCCGATGTGGTGTTTGCAAAAGTAGACACAGATGCTGAGCTGGAGCTGGCTTCGCAGTTTGAGATTAAGTCAATTCCTACTCTGGCAGTTATTAAAGAGGGCGATATTATTTTTGTGCAGCCAGGTGCTTTACCCGAAGAAATCCTCGAACAGGTTGTAGAAAAATCAAAAGAAATCGACATGGAAGAAGTCCGCAAACAAAATTCTTAGAAATAAGATGCCAGGGCTCTATTTAATTGATAGATAGGGCCCCATGAAAAAGACTCTATTCGCTCTTATTTTATCAGCTTCTTCATACTCTCAAGCCATTACTTGGGAGGTCTATGGTCCTTGCGACGACAAGCCCGTTCATCACGGCAAAGTCGATGTCGATTTAAATAAGTCGGTTGGGGACATCACGGTCGCAATTTTCGATGCGAACAAAATTCCTTATATCGGCGGGCCTGAAGGCATGAACTCTATCATCAATACGCCGACGGGGTTGGATTCGTTAGAAATTGTTTCTAACTCCGAAATGCGCGCCTACGGCTGGTGTTATGCGATCAACGGCAGCACTCCTTACAAAATGCCCAACGTGCTGAATCTGAAGTCTCAAGATGACAGACTTGTTTGGTATTATGGCTACACCACGAACAAAGAAAATGTGTGGCAGGACGATATGTGTACACCGGCGTTCTGGGTTCGTTCTGAACAATTTTGTCCGAAGAAGAAATAAAAAAAGCCCGATGGAAACATCGGGCTTTTTAGTTTTTAAATCAATTCGAAACTATTTTACGATCTTAACGTGTTTGATCACAACAGCTTCAACTGGGCGGTCCATCGGACCCGTTTTAGAGTTCTCGATAGAGTGAACTACGTCCATACCTTCAACAACTTCACCGAACACTGTGTGACGGCCATCCAACCAAGGAGTTGGAACAGTTGTTACGAAGAACTGTGATCCGTTTGTATTTGGACCTGCGTTCGCCATAGAAAGGATGCCTGGTTTATCGTGTTTTTGTTGGCCAGGAGTGAACTCGTCTTCAAAACGGTAACCTGGGCCGCCAGTTCCAGTTCCAAGTGGGCAACCACCTTGAATCATGAAATCTTTGATAACACGGTGGAATACCAAACCGTCATAAAATGGCTTTTTTACTTTGCTGCCAGTTTTAGGATCAGTCCATTCTTTCGTGCCTTCAGCCAAACCTACGAAGTTTTCAACTGTCTTAGGCGCTTTATCGCTCAAAAGCTTAACTTTAAAGTTCCCTTTAGTTGTTTCAAATAGTGCGAACATTTCCTTATTTCCCTTCTTCGTCGTTTTTGCGTCGGTCTTTGCGTCTGCGCGGAAACTGAAAGCCGCTAACAAGAATGCAAATAGGTAAATCCAAAATACCTTTTTAATATCGATATTCTTCGACATTTTTACTCCCTGACTTTTGTCCAACTCTCTCACTATTAGTGAGGCTGCCTGCGAGGGTCAAGTGCCTTCAGGAGTGTAATATTCCCGTTGATCAGACGAGAAACTTCCAGTTGTAATTCATCAGGAGAAATTTGGAGCGCTAAGGCAAGCGCTTGAAAGGACTCGTGATTTGACTGCAGTTCGACGAGTGATTCTGACGCAACAAGTTGTAGCATTTGTTCAATTTGACGCAATCGATCGTAATTCTGTTGAAGAACAGATCCTTCGGCTCCCATGGCCGCAAAAAAACTCGTCGTATTTGAATTCTTAGGAGTGATTTTGTGAAAAAGGACAAAGGCTTGCGCCGCAAGTTCTACGTCCACCAAACCGCCTTCGCTGTATTTTAAGTTCGATGCGGACGGCACCACAAGTTGCGTGCGGATTTTTTCAAGCTCCAAAAGATCCGCATCTGTGAGGCCACGATGGATATAGGATTGCAAAGGAGACACTTCGTCGCTCCCAATAAAGCGCGCCTTTAAATAAGCCTGTCGCTCCCAAGCCGAGGCTTCTTTCGACAGATAATCTTCTAAATCTTTGCGAGGAATTACGATGGGACCTGCTTTTCCAGAAGGACGAAGACGCATATCTATAGAATAGATATTTCCTCCGCGATGCGGTTCAGTCAGCCGGGTGATAAATCTTTTAGCGACTTTAAAATCATTTTCCGTGGGTTCATCAGGAACGACGAAAAGAAAATCTAGATCTGATCTAAACCCTAATTCTTCTCCGCCCCATTTTCCTAAAGCCAAAACTTGAATGGCAGAAGGGTGATCGCGCTTCAAAGCGCGCAATAGATTTTCAACAACGAGATCCGCAGTTGACGTCAGATTCTTAACCAATACAGGCAGATTTTTGTCTTCGAGATACTGACTTCCATTGATGACTTCCGAAAGAAGCTTTTTTTCCGCAAGTTCTTCCAATAAAGATCCAAGATCTTCTGAAAGTTTGTCCTGCATGCGATACACGAAACTGTCTAGTAGTTCTGGCCGATTGCAAAGAATGCGTGATAGATAGGGTGAATGACCAAAAAGCCAAGCCAGCTCTTGCAATAATTCCTTTTCTCGCAAAAGCATCGAAAAGAAGGAAGCTTTCGCACGTGTACCATGAATAAAATCTTTTAAAAGCAAAAGCCCACGATGGATGTCCCCTTTTTGTTCACGCAAGGTTTCTAAGAAGGCTGCTAAAAACGCTTTACGGGCAAGCTCGTCGCGATTTTTATTTCGCGAAAGAACTTCTTGGCCCAGAATTTCCTGCCAAAGTTCTTGAATTTGATTTTCCGGAAGGCCGAGCTTTTTTAACTCTTGTTCTAAAGAAAGATCCGAAGGAGCTTCACCAAGAAGTCCTTTCACGATTTGATCACAGCGTTTCATCTGCGAGGGGAGGCTTTTTAGTGACTGCGTGATGAACTCTGGGTGTTCGTCTTGTGTATTGATCAAATGTGTCTGTTCATCGTTAAGTGCTTGAACATAGTTTTCGATACTTCGTAAATTCCAGTAGTGCGACTTCAAGAACTCCGCTTCATCCGAAGGCAAAAGATGCTTTTGACTGAGAAGATTCAACGCTTCCGTGGTTCCACGCACTTGCAGGTCGGGATCTTTGCCTCCGTGAATGACTTGCAAAGCATGAGCAAAAAGTTCGACGTCTCGGATGCCGCCGACACCGAGCTTCAAATCAATCACATCTGCTGTCGTTCTGGCCCAATAGTGACTTTGAATTTTGGAGCGCAAAGTTTTTAAGTCTTCTAGAAGTGTAAAGTCCAAGTGCTTGCGAAATGAAAACTTTTTCGAAAAAGAAAGGACTTCCCTTTCAACATCGCTATCACCACAGATGGGTCGCAGACGGACAAATGCCAATCTTTCCCAAGTTTCGCCGTAGTTGCCGTAATAGTCTTTGAATTGATCTAACGTGGGAATGAGCGGACCCTGCTTTCCCCCGGGTCGTAAATCAAAATCCACGCGAAATACAAATCCCTGGAAAGTTCTTTCCGTCAGAAGCTTTTGAAATTTACGAAGAGACGAAAGCGAAACATCATTCCCGGTTTCAGCAACCAGCAAAACATCTACGTCAGAGCTTAGATTCAATTCTAACGAACCCAACTTGCCCAGGGCAAAGAGGGCTATTTTCTGTCCTGAAAAACAATGTTGAAATGCGATTTTTAGAAGACTCTCTGCAGAGTGACTCCACTCAAGACAGATTTTTGGGGCGGATTCAGAGTTGTTTTTTGAAGCCAGAGCGAAGCGAGACCAGATCTCGTTTCGCTCTTTTCTAAGTTGTTCCTCTAAAGGAAGATTACTCAAGGTTTTTAGACCACTTCGGCTTGTAGTAGTTGTAGTTGTCTGTCGTCACGCGACGCTCTTCAGTTCCGTCGACTGTGGAAATATAGATCTGATTTTTTCCAGTGCGGTTGCTTGTGTACATGACAAAGCGACCATCCGGAGAGAAGGAAGGATCTTCATTGCTAGCCCATTTTCCGTTGGGCTGTTTTGCGGAAGTCAGACGAATCATTCCAGTGCCATCCGCATTCATCACGAAGATGTCGAAGTGATCTTCACTTTGACCCGCGAACGCGATTTTGGATCCGTCTGGAGACCAACTTGGCGAAGAGTTAAACACGCCCGCGAAAGTGATACGTTTCACCGCCGAACCATCGCCATTGGCTGTGTAAATCATCGGACGACCGGCGCGATCTGAAGAAAACGCAAGTTTTCCGTCATTAGACAGAGTGGGTTCTACGTTCATTGCTCCCGAAGGACCGTTAGTGATTTTACCCACCAAAGTTCCATCCAAAGTCATTTTGTAGATATCAGGATTGTTTCCCTGAGAGATCGTCAAATAAATGTGACGATTGTCTGGCGAAAACGCCGCTCCTGAATTAATCCCTTGGCGATAAGAAATTAAAGAGCGACGGCCCGAAGCCAAGTCTAATAGAAGCATGTCTGCGTTTCTGAATTTAGCACCAACACGTTTCACGTAAGAAGTGTAAGCGATTTTCTTTCCGTCAGGAGACCACGCCGGAGAAATTGAAATACTGCGATGGCTGGAAACCTGATCCATATTCGCGCCATCCCAGTCCATCACAAAAATCTCTTTTGTTTGCGCGCCGGCGCGATCTGAAGACGCCACAACTTTTGAAAGGAAAGGGCCTTCTTTACCAGTTAAAGCTTTAAGAACGTCGTTAGAGAATGTATGAGCAATACGACGTGCGCTCGAAACCGGCCCTTTATACTTTTTGCCTGCGATCAAGTTCGCACGAGGGACGTGGTAAAGGTAAGTTTCTAAAGTGAGTTCATTGCCTACAATAGAATATCCTGCGCGAATCAAGAAGTCGGCCCCAATAGCTGACCAGCTTTGAAACTTAAATCCATTTGGAGAACCCGGTGCGGGCATCAAACCCGTTTTGCTAGTGTCTTCAAGGAAAGCGCTTTGGCTGATGAACTGGAAATAGGCCGACACTGTCAGATCATTAGTGATGGTATTAAAGATCTCTACACCGACAGATTGATTTTTGGAACCCGATGAAGGAGAGCCAAAATATTGCAGAGCGGGCAAAGCCAAAAGACTTTTCTTTGTACGAGCTTCACCAAGTTTAATATAGATACCGCTCGATTGAGCTTGAGCGAACAAAGGACAAATACTTAGTACAAGGAGCAAGGCTAAGAGCTGCTTCATCATGTGTGATCTCCTATTCTGGGAATCCAATCAGAATTCCATCTACGGATACGATGGCTAAAAACTTCTCTGGCGGCGCAGGGAAGGGAGCCGACTTATCAATAGTTTGTAATACTTCCTCATCGTAACTGGGATTTCCACTGCTTTTAACAATTTTTCTTCCCAAAATGTTGCCACGTGAATCAATGAAAACTACGGCTTGGGCTTTGAAGTCTCGCTTCGCCAACCACTCGGGAAGGGCCCAATTGTTTTTGATATGTTTATCTAAGTCAGAGGCGTATGTGTCATGTTGAAGTTTCGTGAGTCCGGTCAACGAAGTTCCCGGTGACAACACATTGCCTTTGATTTTTTGCGCACCGGAATCAGATTTTCCCGCACCGGCTGCGGCCTTTCGCTTTTCTTCAGCGACATCGTTTTTGATCTTATCTAAAGCCGCCATGGCTTTGAGTTTATCCAGCGCGTTTTGTTGCTGTGATTTTACTTTTTCAAGATTTACGCCGTCTTCTTTTTTAGCAACAGGTTTTGCGGGCTCAGGCTTTGGCGGAGTTTTCTTTTCAACCACTTTTTCAGGTGGTTTTTCCACAGTTTTTTCCTCGGCCTGATTCTTTTCTGGCAAAGCGGCCTTGGCCTCTTCTTTCGCGGGCGCAGGCAAAGTTTTAGGTTCTACCTTATCCGGAAGTCCCACCATATCAACTCGGACCGCTTGAGAAAAATCAATAGGCTCGGGCGTAAAGAAAACAGCCTTCAGTGTGAACACTGAAATAATAGCCGCGTGCAGAGCAATAGAGATCCCTATGCCGCGAGAGAGTTGGTCATCATGCTGTTTTTCTTCTTCTAAGTAGTTCACTGATCTTTTGGAACCGTGATAAGGCCGATGTTAAAGATCCCTGCAGCACGTACTTCCGCCATGGCTTCCGCGACGAAGCCGTAATCTACTTTGCGGTCTGCTTGGATATAAACTTGTTTGTTCTTTTTATTTTCAAAGATGGCTTTTAATTTTGGACGAAGCTCGTTCATGGCAATTTTCGTTTTTGCCACGGTCATTTTTTGGTCCGGCCCAATAACCAAAACAAAAGGTTCCTCGTTCAATTCGACTCCCGACGACGATGTCTTCGGAAGATCCACTTCGATCCCTTGTTGCATCAGCGGAGTCGTCACCATGAACATAATGAGAAGTACCAGCATGACGTCCACCAAAGGCGTCACGTTGATCTCACTTAATGTTGCGCGGCTTTTTGATTTTCCGCCCCCATTACCCATTCCCACGATTAGTTTCCTTGGAAGAAGTTGCGTTTAACAATATTCAAGAAGTCTGCGTTGAAGTTGTTCAAAGCGATTTCTTGTTTGCGAATGCGAGAGATAAAATTGTTATACAAAACAACGGCTGGAATTGCCGCCGCAAGACCGATCGCTGTTGCAATCAATGCTTCCGAGATACCAGGAGCAACAACTGCAAGGCTTGCTGTACCAGTTTGACCGATTTTGTGGAAAGAACCCATGATCCCCCAAACCGTTCCGAAAAGACCGATGAAAGGACCTGTACTTCCTGTTGTCGCTAGAACAGTTAAACGAGATTCCAATTTAGAAATTTCGTTTTCAGAAGCCTTATTAAGAACACGTTGAAGATTGTCGATGCCTGAAAGAATTGGCTTATCGCCCTCTGTTTTCGCTAGCAAAGGCGATTCAGAGATCTTCTTCATTTCAAGGTATGCCGCTTTAAACACACGCGCGATTGAAGAGTCGTTGTACTGGTCGATGTCTTCATAAAGAGTGTCCAGAGAATTCACTTTCCAGAATTTGCTTAAGAAAAGCTCGTCCGAGTTAGTCATCTTCTTAAACGTTTGATATTTCGTAAATCCGATGGCCCAACAAAACACGGAAAGCAGAATAAGGATAAGAAGAGTTAATTGGACAACAGGGCTAGCTTGAAAAATCGCATCCATGGAGCTTGTGTTCACTGACACAGAGGGTGCGGCCTGAGCCACGTTAACAAATAAAGCGGACATATCTTGACCTCCGATATGGGACGCATCGATCCCTAAGGTAAAAAGATATGTCCAAATGGTCCTGAGTTCAACCTATTGAGCAGGACCTTGGCCGAGAAGATGAAGTAATTGTGGTAAATTGTCCGTGATCAAACCATCTGCCTTGTAGCGACTCGCTTCAGCAAATTGAGATTCACTTTGAATAGGACCCAAGAAAATTCTTTTTTTGCGACGACGCATTTCTTCAATGATGTCGTCATTGAATGCGGGGCGTTTCATCAAAGTAAATGGTGCGATGAAAACATCTCCAGCAAATTGCGTCGATGGAAGAATCCACATCGAATCAAATGTCAGCATACGCATAAGATCCGGAGTGCTCGTTCCATACACCCACTCTGGCTTGATCTCTTTGATCGTTTTCATAATGATCAAGGCGTCACTTTGAATAAGAGTTCGCTCGTTGGGTTTTAAATCTTGGATCGTACTAACCAGCGTCGTATGCGCGTCAGCCACGTTATCAACGACATTCAGGATGAAGCGAGTTTGCGGAAACTGTTCGTAGTATTCTTTGAGGGCCGGGGTGGTTTTATAGAACTCGTTGATTTGCTCCCATGGATATTCATTCAGCTTTCCACCAATCATGATAGGTGTTGAGGGATTTTCCTCTTGCAGCTTGTGTTTCATGTCTAGGAATTCAACATCGCGAGAAGCGGGCAAAATAAAAGGCGTCTTTTCGCGAGAAAAGCGCACATCCAACCAAAGAACGACGTCAGACTTGGTTTTGATCGCCTGTTGCGCTTTTTCCAGAGTGTCCGCTTTTACGATAATCAGCGGAGCAGGGCCCGAAAAGAAGGCGTGCTCGTAAGCTTTATAGTGTTGGCCCAGGCCCCAAATACGGGCGGACAAAATAAGAATACCGACGACGGCAAGGCTGCAAATGGTAATGAAAAAGATTCTCATAAGACCTTCGTATAGCATTCTAAAGCATTGAAATCAGCAAATTTTTCCAAAACTAAGCGATTCTTTTCTGTCACAGTCTTAAATACGTTAAAATTAGGCGTATTTACCCTTGTTTTTCATTTCACTTTCGTTTAGAAACGGGGTCATAGCCCTACTGTGGACGCACATTTAGATGCCCACTGAAAGCAGCTCAAAAAGAGCAGAGAACGAATCATGAACAAGATCAACCGCAAACTCGAATACGCCCTCATGGCTTTAAAGCACATGAGTAAAAAGATTCCTGGCGAATTGACGTCCGCGAAAGAAGTTTCCGATTCTTTTAATACGCCTTTTGATGCGACAGCTCGAGTTATGCAACAAATGGCACAAAAAGGAATTCTTCGCGCCGAATATGGTGCTAACGGTGGTTATCAAATCACGAAGGATCTTTCTAAAGTCTCTATCCACGATCTTGTGGAAATCATCGAAGGCCCAACGGCTTTGGTGAAATGCCTTCACAAAGAGGCTCCTTGTGAAATTCAAGGAACTTGCAACATCGTTTCCCCCATCACTCAACTTAATCATCGTCTCACGGAATTCTATCGAAGCCTGAGTTTGAAAGAGCTGCTTGTGGATAAATCATCATTAGCTGGCAAAAAGTCAGCGGAGGCAGAGGCTCATGGACAATAAATCCTCCAACAACCCTCTTGAGTCTTACGAATACAAATACGGTTTTACGACAGATATCGAAACCGACGACGTTCAAAAAGGTTTGAACGAAGACATCATTCGTTTGATCTCGCAAAAGAAAAATGAACCTGAATGGATGTTAGAATATCGCCTGAAGGCTTATCGTCATTGGTTAACAATGGTTGAGCCCACATGGGCGCATGTTTCTTATCCAAAGATTGATTTCCAGGATATTCGTTACTATTCCGCTCCGAAAAAACAGGCGGAAGCCGACAAACCAAAATCTTTGGACGATTTAGATCCCGAGTTGATCAAGACGTTTGAAAAGCTGGGCATCCCTTTGTCAGAGCAAAAGCGTATTTCTGGTATTGCCGTTGACGTAGTTTTTGACTCTGTCTCTGTCGGCACAACACACACAGAAGTTTTGGATAAAGCCGGAGTTATCTTCTGCTCTATTTCTGAAGCTGTGCAAAAGCACCCAGAGCTCGTTAAAAAATATTTGGGTTCGGTTGTTCCCTACACTGACAACTACTATGCGGCTTTGAACGCAGCTGTTTTTACAGATGGTTCGTTCTGCTACATCCCTAAAGGTGTTCGTTGTCCGATTGATCTTTCCACTTACTTCCGTATCAATGCGAAAGACACCGGTCAGTTTGAAAGAACTCTTTTGGTTTGCGATGAAGGTGGTTACGTGAATTATCTTGAGGGCTGTACGGCGCCTCAACGTGACGAAAACCAATTGCATGCCGCTGTTGTTGAATTGGTAGCTTTGGACGATGCAGAGATTAAGTATTCGACAGTTCAAAACTGGTATACGGGTGATAAAGAAGGCCGCGGTGGTATCTACAACTTCGTAACGAAGCGTGGAAAAGCGGCCGGCAAACGTTCAAAAATTTCTTGGACTCAAGTGGAGTCAGGCTCTGCGATCACTTGGAAATATCCTTCTTGTATCTTGCAAGGCGATTATTCTGAAGGTGCTTTCTATTCTGTGGCTTTGACTCATGATCTGATGCAAGCCGATACCGGCACGAAGATGATCCACATCGGTAAGAATACAAAGAGCACGATCATCTCTAAAGGTATTTCAACGGATAAGTCTTCAAATGCTTACCGTGGCCAAGTAAAAATCATGCCTTCAGCAGAAAACGCGCGAAATTATTCTCAGTGTGATTCGATGCTTGTGGGCGATAAGTGCAGTGCCAGCACTTATCCTTATATTGAAGTGAAAAATAAGTCTGCCATGATTGAGCACG
Source organism: Bdellovibrio sp. HCB117 (assembly GCF_047305915.1). Lineage (NCBI taxonomy): Bacteria > Pseudomonadati > Bdellovibrionota > Bdellovibrionia > Bdellovibrionales > Pseudobdellovibrionaceae > Bdellovibrio > Bdellovibrio sp. HCB117. The sequence goes on from NZ_CP178622.1 coordinate 161,944, forward strand.
AAGCGACGACTTCACGTATTAGTGAAGATCAGATCTTCTATTTGCAATCTCGTGGTTTGGATATGGAAAAAACAATTTCGATGCTCGTTAACGGTTTCTGTAAAGAGGTCTTTAAAGAATTGCCTCTAGAATTTGCCGTAGAAGCCGTGAAGTTGATTGAAATGAAATTGGAAAATAGCGTGGGTTAATCCCGCGACGTAAAGGTAAGAGTTATGTTAGAAATTAAAAACCTCCACGCACGTGTTGAAGAAAAAGAAATTCTTAAAGGCTTGAACCTGACAATCAAGCCAGGTGAAGTTCATGCGATCATGGGACCCAACGGTTCTGGTAAATCTACTTTATCTAAAGTTCTTGCGGGTCACCCTGCATATGAAGTGACTGGCGGAGAAGTAAAGTATGAAGTGAACTTCCAAATGAAAAACCTTTTGGAACTTGAGCCAGACGAAAGAGCCAAAGAAGGTATCTTCTTGGCATTCCAATATCCTATCGAAGTTCCAGGCGTTTCAAACTTTACGTTCTTGCATACGTCTTTTAATTCGATCTTGCAACATCAAGGTTCTGAGCCAATGCCTGAAGGGGAGTTCCGTGAATTCCTAGTTCAGAAATTAAAGCTTGTTGGTATGAAGCCCGAGTACTTGGATCGCCCTGTAAACACCGGTTTCTCTGGCGGTGAAAAGAAGAAAAATGAAATTCTGCAAATGGCGGTTTTATCTCCGCGCTTAGCTCTTCTTGACGAGACGGATTCAGGTCTTGATATCGATGCTCTTCGCATTGTTTCTGAAGGTGTGAACAAGCTTCGTCGTAAAGACAACGCGATCGTGATGGTCACTCACTATCAAAGACTTCTTGATTATATCAAGCCTGATTACGTTCATGTTTTGTTGGGTGGAAAAATCGTTGAAACAGGCGATAGCTCTTTGGCCCTGAAACTTGAAGACAAAGGGTATGACTGGTTGACGTAAGTCAGCCGTCGAGGTGAAGAAATGAATTTGCTTTCAACCTATGAAAAATTCAGTCAAACACAACCGGCAGAAGGAGCTCTAGCGTCCTTCCGTCAGGCTGGCTTTGACTATGCCTCTCGCAAGGGTCTTCCGACTCGTAAAGATGAAGAGTGGCATTATACCAGCGTAAAAGTTCTGGGCGAAACTGAGTACACTCCGAGTGCAGTGAATCCTTTTGAGCCTAGCCACGACACAGTGGTGACGATCAAAAAGTATTTGAATCCAGAATTTATCAACATCGTTTTCTTTAACGGTGTTTTGAATAAAACTTTATCTGAAGAATTGCCGATGGGCTTTTCTTTGCGTGAGCTTTCAGAGTATCCGACTCAATTCGATGATACTTTTGATGCTCTCAACGGCGCTTATCTTTCTAAGCCGTTTGTTCTTTCGTTGGCGAAAGAAACCTCTGTGGAAAAACCTGTGAATTTCGTGTTTTTCACTTCTACAGAAGGCGGCAAAGCCTTGATGGTGAATCCGCGTATTTCAGTAAACATCGGTGCGCGTTCATCTGTTAAGATTTTGGAAAGCTACTATGGACAAGCCACTTCTTACTTCGTGAACTCTGTGATGGATCTTCACGTAGGTGAAAGTGCGAAAGTCGTGTACGTGCGTGTGCAAGGCGAAGGAGAGGCGGCCGTGAATATCGGTCGCACTCGTCTGACAGTTGAAAAGAATGCGAACGTAGAAAGCTTGGCTTTTGCGACGGGTGCGATGTTATCTCGTCACTCTTTAGATGTGACTTTAACGGGCCAAGGTTCTTCGACAGAGATCTTGGGCGTTTATGCTGTCAGCGGCAAACAACATGTGGATAACACTTCCTTGATCAACCATCAGGTTGGTGAGTGTCACACGAATCAGCTTTATAAAGGCATTTTGGATGGAGAGTCCCGCTCCGTATTTAGCGGTAAAGTTCTTATTCAAAAAGGCGCGCAGAAAGCCGATTCAGCTCAGCTTAATAATAATTTGCTTTTAAGCTCTAAGGCTGAAGCGGATAGCAAGCCGGGCTTAGAAGTTTATGCTGATGACGTAAAGGCAGCGCACGGTTCGACGGTGGGTCAATTGAATCGCGAAGAGCTTTTCTATTTACAATCACGTGCGATTCCCAAGTCAAAAGCGATTCCGATGCTAAGCTACGGTTTTCTTTCTGAAGTTATTTATAAAATTTCTGACGACAGCATTCAAAAATGGCTGACTCGTCATTTGGATGAAGCGTTCACGCGTCTTCATGTAATTGGATAAGAAATGAGTCAACTAGAGCAGATCTTCACCTCCGTAAGAAATGAATTCCCTGCCCTGACACAAAAGGTGCATGGGAAGAATTTGATTTATTTGGATAGCGGCGCAACAACGTTGAAGCCGAAGTCGGTGATTGATCGTATTACTCATTTTTATTCTTTCGAAACTTCCAACGTGCACCGTGGCGCGCATTACCTGGGTGATGTTGCTACTCAAGCCTTTGAGTCTGCTCGCAATAGCGTGGCTCAGTTCTTAAATGCCCGTATGCCAGAAGAAATCGTTTTTGTTCGTGGAACCACTGAGGGTGTGAACCTTGTTGCTCACTCGTGGGCGATGATGAATCTAAAAGAAGGCGATGAAATTCTTATTACGGTGATGGAGCATCACGGGAATATCGTTCCTTGGCAAATGGTCGCCGAAAAAGTCGGTGCGAAAGTGTTAGCCGCAGATATTTTAGATAATGGCGAACTGAATATTGAAGATTTCAAAAAGAAACTTTCTTCTAAAACAAAAATGGTGGCTTTCACGGGCTGCTCGAATGTTTTAGGCACGAACAATGATATGAAACTTTTGACGAAGCTTGCTCATGAAGTGGGCGCAAAAGTTCTTATTGATGGTGCCCAAGTTGTTTCTCAAGCCAAAGTGGATGTCCAGGATATCGATTGTGATTTCTTTGTATTCTCGGCTCACAAGGTTTTCGGACCTTTTGGTATGGGTGTGGTTTACGGAAAAAAAGAAATTCTTGATGGAATGTCTCCGTATCAAGGTGGCGGCAGTATGATTGCTAAAGTCACTGTTGAAAAGACGACTTACAACGACGTGCCTTTCCGTTTTGAAGCGGGAACACCGCATATTGAAGGCGCGGTCGGATTGCACGCGGCGATCGATTTCGTCAACCGTATCGGACTCGATAAAATCCACAGCTATGAAATGGATCTTTTAAAGTATGCGACTGAAAAGTTGTCAGCGATTCCAGATGTGAAAATCTTCGGAACTTCTGAAAACAAAGGTCCTATTCTTTCCTTTAATATTAAAGGGGCTCACCATTCTGACGTAGGTCAAATCCTAGATCAGGAAGGTGTAGCGGTTCGCGCGGGCCACCATTGCACTCAGCCTTTAATGACTAGACTGGGTGTTCCTGGAACCGTTCGCGCTTCTTTTTCCGTGTATAATAATCATCAAGATGTTGATGCTTTAGTAAAAGCCGTGGTGAAAGCCCGGGAGATGTTGTTATGAGCAGCCAAGATGTACTCATCCGTATTCAAGCGACTCCGAACCCTAATGCTTGGAAATTTGTATTGGATCGCCCTGTTTTGAATGAAGGTAAAGCCACTTATGCTGATGCCAAAGAAGCTGATCAAAGCTTGCTGGCTTCCGCTTTGTTTCAAGTTGATGGTGTTCGTCAGGTTCACTTCTTCCAGAACGTGATCACGATCACGCACAACTTCGATGCGGACCCTGAAGAAATTCAAAAAAATGTTTGTGCCGTGATTCAAACGCGCATGCCGGTGCACAATCCAAATCAAACGCAAATGGACGAAAAGAAATTGCGTCGTGCTAGTCTTCCGCCAGAAGTTCAGCGCATTGAAGAGATTTTGGATGAAACAGTTCGTCCTGGTCTGCAAGGTGATGGTGGTGACTTAGATGTGGTGAAATACGAAGACAATAAGCTTTACGTGTTTTATCAAGGGGCTTGCGGAACTTGCCCTAGCGCCACGTCAGGAACCTTGATGGCGATCGAAGGAATTCTTCGTGATCAGTTCAATTCCGAAATCGAAGTGATTCCGGTTTAATTTTTCTTATCGGCCGACTGGTTTAGACTCGGGACCGAGTTGTTCATCAGCGGCCTTTTTCATTTCAACTGCCACAGACTCCCAAGTATCTTCGGGACGACTGACGACAACGGCAGAGCTTCCCATTTTTTCTTCTCCGCGCGAGCCCGAGGCCTGCAAGGAAATCATGCGCTGCTTTTCTTTATTAAATCCGCTGACGGTTAATCTTACTTCAACGATCTGACCCATTTTAACGTTAGCAAGGCTGTCGCTAAGCTGACCCTCAACGACTTGCACGTCTTCAGGGATGGCCCAGACATACGAAAGATCGCTGGTCATCTCTTGATTCACTAAAATTCGACCTACGAGGTTTACATCTGAGTTTCCTGAATCAGGAATTTCAGTCGGAGCCACTTCAACTTTTAGAAGAGCAAGATGTTTTCCCACGGGAACTGGCATCCAGAACTTGCTTTTCACCGAAGCAGGTTCACGCTTTTTATCTTTATTGGAAACATAGGCCCAACCTGTGATTCCAAAAATAAGAGCTACGAATAAAGTTAAGGCTGTTCTGTACCGCATAGCTGCTGGGATCCTTTTCTAATTGTGTACGTCGACGAGCCGGCCATCTGCCAGTTGTCTTTTCCGTAAGCATTGATTTTCACATTGAGCATGTAATAGCCCGCTGGCAATCCGCTCAAAGAAACAGTTTCTGAACTTGAGGCCACGGTTCTACTTTGTTTCGCAATGTAAGGGCTTTTGTAATTTGCGTACCAATAGTCATCTTCGAAGTAGACGTAAGATCCGTAGTAAAGAATTAGATCAAGATCTGGCGGATAACTACCAGACGTAGAGATATCAATCGAAAGTGTCGCAGACCCGCCATCGTGTTTATAAAGATAGAAGTCATTATTCTTTTGTTGATTGGAGCGACGGACTGAATCCGAAGTGCTCATCTTAACTTCAGCGGCACCACCGTTGAAAGTCACGCCACTGCAAGTGCCGGCAGATAAGAAATAGGCATAATCCTGCGTAGTTTTATTCTGCTTTTCTTCAGTCAAAATGTCATTCCACTGAGTCGTATCGAAATTACTTTGATCTAAGAGCCAGTTAAACAATCCCACGTTAGGAATAGGATATTTTGCCGTATTTGCGAGGCTTAGACTTAAGGGATTCGCACGATTGTGGCTCGATGTATCTTCCCCTGCAAAAACCTTCCAAATATTTGCAAACGTCACTCCTCCGCCTGGTTTTAAAGTGTCGTAGCTTGAAGATGTGCTGCGAGTAGATTTATAAAGCGTACGAGCGATTGAAACTTCGCGGAAGGTTCCAGTCCCTGCAAGGTCTGAGTTCACGTTGTCGGGTTGCGAGGTGTCTGTGCCAACTGCGGCAAGATTGAAGGAAATACCAATACAGGTCGAACATCCACCTTTGTATCCGTATGTATCCACGTAATAGTGGAATTTTTTAGAGGTCGGAATGCGATCTTCAGATGCAGAATTTCCTTTGGCATCGGCACCAGTAAGAATAGCGCCTTGAAGATAGTTTGCCCAGCCTTCACTCCAAGCTAAGCGCGCATCAATGATAAAGTTACCGTTGTGCGATCCACCCGGAGATTCAGAGTTTCCGTAAACGTCTTCTAAGAAATGACCGTATTCATGAAGAATCACGGAGTCGTCAAAGTGATCGGTGTCTGACCCCTTAACATCGCCATTAACTCCGCCAAGAATATAAAGCTTTCTTTCTCCTGGAGAATAAAAGGATAGGGGACTTGATGAATTGAAGTAAGAATAAGGATTAAAGCCGGCCTTCCAATAGACGGTCACTTTTTCAGCCACCCACCATTTGTTAGTGTTGGTTTCTGGTTGTCCCGCTACAGTGCCGTTCTTGTTAATGTTGCGACGAATGTATTCGTTAGCTAACAAGATATCGTACATGATATTGAAAGCGCCACCTTCAACTTTTGAAGAGATGGCCTCGTTCGCTTCTGCATATACAGGAGACGACGTAAGATCTAACGTTCCTGACGTCACATTGGAACTTCCAATCGTAAACGTTTTGGAAATGGAGTACGGAGTATTGGCATAGATATCTTCAAGCACGCTAACTTTAAGGTAGTCGTTGTAAGCGCGGGAGAAGACTCTCAAGGTATAAGTTCCCGTAGTCTTGGGCATTTCAAAGATGGCAACGCCTTGAGTATTTGTTTCGCCTTGTTGCACGCGGTTGCCGCCAGAGTCGTAAACATGGAATTCAGCGAACGGAATTGGGAATGCATTGGCTGCGGATACGACAGCGCCTAGTCCATTACGATTTCCAGAGTCTTCAGGAATATTGAAAGTAAGCGCACGATAAAGAAACTTCGCTGGAATCGTGACCACCACCGGATCACTGACATCCTTGGGACTGCCATAGTAGGCAGGTTCCGCCGAGGCCGGTCTAGAAGCATAGTCATTCGGCGAAAAGCCGCCACCACCGCATGCAGTAATAGATAACGAGAGGATGCAAATAGCAGCCGCTAAAATCCTTGATTTCATAAGGAACTTATCGGCCTTAAAAAGGCATGACTGAACGCGGGTTTAGATGGAATTTTCTTTTAAATTTGTCGCAAATTGACGAAGTTTTTTGCAGGACTGTCTCAAGAAGAAACGCTTGAAAAAATAAAAAAAGGCTCGATGGCCACTCTGAAAACTAAACCTCTATAGCTAAGGTGGGTGACCATGGTAACAACTTTAGGCTTCTCAATACGAGTTGAGCTTGCACACCATTGTCAGGGACAGTCCCCGTGATTATGCTTGTAAGGTTTATTTTCGATGAGCTTTACGCCGTCGAACCCTTAAAAACATTCTATCATGGAAGTTCGTCCCGTCAATTAAACCGGACTCTTACTTTGTGGCAAAGCTCCGATAAATTGCTTATGACACCAGAAAAGCTCGATTTTATTTTTCCGTTCTTCGTTTTTTTCTATGGACTGTTAATGGTCTTTGTGCTGGAAAACCCTTACCTGGCGCGGGTTGGCCAAGAGCGCATGGGCGAGATGTATCAAAATCTTGCTCGTCACAAATCTCTTGGCTGGGTGTGTTTCTTCGTCGGTGGCCTGTGGTCCGCACAAAACGTGTGGTATTCATCTCTGTAAGTTGACTCTCAATGTATTGACTCAAGAAGCGGGGGAGACTAACTTCTGCTTCCATGTCAGATGCTCCAAATCAACCTCTTCGCAAAACGGATGTCTCAGCTCAAGCCACTCTCGGCGCGGCTGATATATTAACGAAATCCAGTGAGCCTTCGATTCTTTCTATTGAACAACTGAATGTCTACATCAAGCAGTTACTAGAAGGCCAAGTGGGCATGGTGTGGGTGAAGGGCGAGATCTCGAACTTTAAGGCTCACTCTTCGGGGCATTTTTATTTCAGTCTGAAAGATCCGAAGTCGCAGATTACCGCTGTGATGTTCCGGGGCCATAATTCTCGTTTAAAGTTTAAGCCGACTGACGGTATGGAAGTGATCGTTCGTGGCCGTATCACGGTGTACGAACCTCGCGGGAACTATCAGCTGATGTGTGAAATGATGGAGCCCGTAGGCGCCGGTGCTTTGCAAAAAGCGTTTGAGCAACTGAAGGCGAAACTTAAGGCCGAGGGTCTTTTTGAAAGCTCTCGTAAGAAAGCCATTCCGACATTTCCCCGCCACATTGCTGTTGTGACTTCACCAACGGGAGCGGCGATTCGAGATATTTTAAATGTCTTATCTCGTCGTGCAAAATCCATTCAGGTCACTGTGGTGCCGACCGTAGTACAAGGCGAAGGGGCTGCCCCACAAATTTGCGAAGCACTTAAAAAAGCGATGAAGCTTCCAGGTGTTGACGTGGTCATCGTTGGTCGCGGCGGCGGTTCTATAGAAGACATGTGGTGCTTCAATGATGAGACTTTAGCGCGTCTTATTGCCTCTAGCTCCATTCCGATTATTTCTGCTGTAGGACACGAGATCGATTTTACCATTGCCGATTTTGTAGCAGATTTACGCGCACCAACTCCGTCAGCAGCGGCAGAGCTTGTAGCAAAAAGTTCCGGCGAGCTTGTGAATAAAGTCAAATCATTGGAACGCATGCTTCACATGTCTTTTGAAAAGAAGATGAAGCACTTACGCGAAAAGATGTTGGGACTGTCAAAACGATTGGTAGATCCTAAGCGCCGTTTGCAAGATTTAGAATTAAGAAACGATGATTTGTTAAATCGCTTGGAATTTGCGATGAATCGTTTGTTGAAAGAGCGTTCTCACCGTGTCGAGCTTTTGACAGAAAAGCTGGGCTCGCCGCAAGATCTGATCGATGAAAAACGAAAAGACCTTCAGTATCTTAAAGCGCGTACGGAAAAAGCACTTCTCTTTTCCATTGAGAAAAAACATGCTCGCATGTCACGTCTGATGGGTATTCTAGATAGCTTAAGTCCGCTGAAAGTCGTGGAGCGTGGCTACTCGATTGTTACAAAAAATAATGAAGTTATTAAATCTGCGAACCAAGTGAAAAAAGGCGATATGATCGACGTACGCCTGGCACAGGGTTCGTTGACGGCTGTCGTTGATAGCGTGAAAGGTGAATAAATGGATTTCGAGAAAAAATTAAACCGCCTAGAAGAAATCGTTCAAAAGATGGAAAAAGGCGATCTTGCGCTGGAAGATTCTTTGAAGCTTTTTGAAGAAGGCGTGAAGCTTTCCCGCGAATGCCATCAGCGTTTGAATGAGGCTGAAAGCAAAGTAAAACTTTTAATGTCTGTCGGAGCTGATGGACAACCGGTTGTTACAGATTTCTCTTCAGAGGAAAACTAAGCTTGGATTTGGCAATTCAGTTAGATCAAGAAATTGCAGCGCGTGTTCGGTCCGTGAATCAGTATGTGGATAGCTATCTTGAGTCCATGGATCTTCCCCACGGACCTGCCATTGCTGAACTAAGAAAGTCGATGCTGTATTCAGCAACGAACGGCGGCAAGCGCTTCCGTCCCGTCCTTTCAGTTTTAGTCGGTGAACTTTTTGGTTGTCCTGCAGAGAAGATCCTTCCCTTTGCAACAGCAGTGGAACTTGTTCATACTTACTCCCTTATCCATGACGATCTTCCATGCATGGATAACGACGACCTTCGCCGTGGCAAGCCCACCAATCATAAAGTTTATGGCGAAGATTTCGCATTGCTTGCCGGTGATGCTCTTTTAACCGAAGCCTTCTATTTAATTTCAGACAAGTATAGCGACTCAACATTTCTGGTTGGTCAATTAGTGCGCCTTCTTTCTTCAGCGGCGGGAATTCGCGGCATGGTCGGTGGTCAAGCGATTGATCTTCGCCCGGGCACACGCAAAATGACGAAAGATGAAATCGCGCATTTGCATTTATTAAAAACAGGAGCCCTTATCCGTGTGGCCGTCGAAGGTGCCGCGGTGATAGCAGGTGCTCGCCCTTCAGATATTGAACATCTCAAAAAGTTTGGAGAAGGATTAGGTTTAGCCTTCCAAGTGGCCGATGACGTTTTAGATCATGGGGAAAAGGATCAAGATATCCGCAGTTTCACAGGGATTCTGGGGCTTGAAGGTACGAAATCTTACCTTCAAGAAGTCAGTTCAGCCGCTTTGCAAGAATTGCATAAGGTATCTGCCGATGCTCCGATGTTAGAGTACTTGATCAGCTTTAATCAAAAACGTCAGGTGTAATCATGTCTGAAAAGCAGCGCCTGGATGTCTATCTTGTTGAAAAGGGATTGGCCCAGTCGCGCACTCACGCACAAGAATTGATTGAAGCAGGACAAGTTTTTCTTGTTGAGGGAACTCAACGACGCGTCTTAAAAAAAGCCAGTCAGTCTGTTTCTACTGAAAACTCCGTCATCGTTGAAGCCGGTCCCGCGAATAGATTTGTGTCTCGAGGTGGGTTGAAGCTTGAAGGGGCTTTGCAGCATGTGAAGCTTTCCACTAAAGATTTAAATGTTTTAGACGTTGGAATTTCGACGGGGGGATTTACAGATTGCCTTCTTCAGTCGGGTGCCAAGTTTATCCTTGGTGTTGACGTCGGACACGGACAAGTTCACAGCAGCCTTTTAAAAAATCCAAAACTTAAAGTCTGCGAGGGCGTCAATGCTCGTGGTCTTTCCAAAGAAACTTCGGTTCTTCAGTATGTCCCTAAAGAAAAATTTGATCTAATCGTGATGGACGTTTCGTTCATATCGATCAGCTTGATAATTCCAGAACTTTCTTCTTTCCTAAACTCTCAAGGCGCATTGCTGAGCTTAGTAAAACCCCAGTTTGAAGTGGGCGTCGAAGGCTTGGGTAAGGGCGGCATAGTTAAAGACGAAAGTCTTTATGCCGAAGTGGAAAAGAAAATTCGCGAAGTTTGCGCACAAAGTTCGTTTGAAGTCCTGGATTATTTCCCTTCACCCATCGAAGGCAAAGATGGAAACCGTGAGTTCTTCATTTATTGTCGTCATTTAAATAGAATCTGACAAAGTTGGGTGCTAGGATCATTTAAATAAAAAAGGGGAAACAATGCGATTGATATTCTCTCTAGGTTTCATTTCTTCTTTGATCTTTGTTGTGGGCTGTCAGTCCATTCGCACGCGCGAGGACATGCGTAAGCCACCGCAGCCGCGTCCAAGCCAAACCCCACAACAGCCGACTCCACAGCCGCCACCCATTGAATCTGATGATGACGAGGAAGTTGCTGAAGTTCCAGCTCCGCCACCTCCTCCGGCCCCTGTTATTCCTACAATGCCTAAGATTGGAATTATCTTAGGGGCTGGTGGTGCAAAAACTTATGCGCACATTGGATTTCTTCATGAACTCTCTCGCGCCAAAGTTCCTGTTCACGCAATTGGAGGCGTTGAGTTTGCAGCACCCATGGCGGCCTTATTCGCGAATAAAGAACAAGCTAACGATGTTGAATGGCAGATGTTTAAGCTCAAAGGTGAAGACGTTATTAAAACGTCTTTATTGGGTTCGGTAAGTAAAAACGCCGATGTGACGATCTTAAAAGATTTTGTGGGGACCGCATTTAATCGGGCTAAGGCCGAAGACTTCCGCATCCCTTTTGCTTGCCCTTCTTACAACATGAAGAAGAATCAAGTCTATCTGATGAATCGTGGTGCCTTAGATCAACTCATGTACCTTTGCATGGCCTATCCGCCATTCTTTAAGCCGTATCAAGCCCAAAATATTTCTGGAGTTCGCGATGTGACGGCATTAGCCAATTATCTGCGTAGTAAAGGGGCCAACTACATCGTTCTTGTAAACGTGCTTCAGCCGCCAGGAGGCAAAAATTATACATTGGATGCTGCGGCAACTGACAACGTCCTATGGAATGAGATTGCAGGTCTGTATAATAAGCCTTTTGCGGGTGTGGATACTGTTGTTTACTTAGACACAACCAATTATGGTATTATGGATTTTGATAAGCGTCGCGAGATCATGAATAAGGGAGCTGATTCAGCTGCTCGCCAATTGAAAACTCTGACTCGCAAATGGGGACTGTAGGAGATTGTATGAGAAAACCCACTTTTGATATGAACGTTTTTGCAGAAAGAAGAAAAAAGGCCGGCCAAGAAATTCAAGGCGGTGCTTTGATCGTGGCTTCTCACCCCGAGCACATTCGCAATCACGATGTGCATTTTCCATATCGCCAAGATTCAAACCTTTTTTACCTAACAGGTTGGGAAGAGCCTGAATCTATCATGATTTTACGCCCGGGTTTAGTTCCAGAAACGGTGATGTTCGTTCGTCGTCGTGATCCAGAACGTGAAACTTGGGATGGTTTCCGCTACGGTCCAGAAGGCTGTGAGCGCGAATTCAAAATCGACAAAGCTTATCCTATTGATGAATTTTCGAAAGTGGCTCCGCAACTTCTTAAGGAAGTGGACCGCGTTTATTATCGTCTTTTCAAAAACCCGGAAGTAGATCACCAAATGCAAAGTGTTCTAGAGACGGTAAAACAAATGCAAGGCCGCACCGGTTACGGTTTGTTATCGATCCATGACGCGGACACATTACTAGGCGAGATGCGTTTGGTGAAAAGTGAGTTTGAACTGACTCAATTACGTGAGGCTTGTGAAATTAGCGCTCAAGGTCACTTGGCGGCGATGCGCTTTACTCGCCCAGGTGTAACAGAACGTCAGGTTCAAGGTGTGCTTGCGCATCATTACTTTATGAAGGGTTCTGCGCGTGAAGGTTATAACCACATCGTGGCTTCTGGAAATGCAGCCACGACGTTGCACTACAACTTCAATGACCAAGTCTGCAAAGACGGGGACTTGTTGTTGATTGATTCCGGTGCGGAATACAATTTCTATACGGGCGACATCACAAGAACTTATCCCGTAAACGGTAAGTTCACAGATGAGCAAGCTCGCGTGTATGAAGGTGTTTTGAAAGTTCAAAAACAAATCATCGATTTTGTGAAACCAGGAATCGTGTTCAAAGATCTTCACGAGATGGGAACGTCATTGTTGACTGATCTTATGTTGGAATTAGGACTTCTTTCCGGTCGCAAAGAGGATTTGATCCAAGCATTGGCTCAAAAGAAGTATTACCCGCACGGAATCGGTCACTGGTTGGGTCTTGACGTGCATGATGCAGGCCTTTACTTCAAAAAAGGAGAGCCTCGTCCGATTGAAGCCAATATGTGCTTCACGATTGAGCCGGGTCTTTACATCCCTGCTGAAGATACATCAGCACCTCAGAAGTACCGTGGCATCGGTATTCGTATCGAGGATAATATCCGCGTGACGTCGACAGGTTCAGAGAACATGACTTCATCTGTTCCTAAAGAAATCACAGACATCGAAAAGGTAGTTGGGAAAGCTTAGGCAAAATTACGAACTAAAAAGAAAAAGGCCTCTTGGTTTCCAAGAGGCCTTTTTTTATCCCACAAATCGGTGAGACAGCCAGGAATTGGTTTCAGCATGCTGTTGCAATTCATGCTCTGTTTTAAAAAGCTTATCGTCGCGTGAAGCGGCACTAACCGCCAAGCTTAGGCGTGTCGCGGATTGCAGAAGTTGGAAATCACCCATGGTATTTCCGGAGGCAAAGAAAGGCTTTTTACCACCGGTGCGTTGAAGGAGAGCATCCACTTTTCCTTGGCGGTAGGTGATCAGACCTTTTTGAGTATCGGTGATCAAGCCGTTTTCAATCGTTGTTTCAATTCCGATAACATCATCTTTCTTAAGCCCTAGCATTTCTGCCCCAGGCTCGACGGCCCACTTCACTGAAGCCGTGACGACAAAAACTTTTACGCCGCGAGAAAGAAACAGATCGATCAACCTTTTTTGCTCTAAGAAAACAGGAAGGGGAGCTTGATCCTTCACGGCTTGGCGTGCCCACTCGTGCACTTGCTCCAGTCTCTGACCCTTGCAGACTTGTGCTAGCCAAAGGTAGGCTTTCTGTGGATTTTCGGCCTTCATGGATTCATAGTGATTCCAGGCATGAGGTGGAAGCTCGACAAGTCTGTTGTCGATTTGATAGTGGAAAAAAGTTTCTCCCAGGTCGATATCCCACAGTGTTCCATCGGCATCAAATGCGGCGACGGGTGCAGAATCCTCTTTCAAAACTTGGTCTAGTGTCGTATTTATGCGGTTCCAAATCTCGATCGAATAGTCTTTGTATTTCATATTCTTCTAGTATGAAATAGGAAGAGTGAAATGACAAGGAGACCTCAGGCCATGAGCCTTTTTTGCCGTGTGATTCAGGCGGACGATTTACAAGATATCTTAGATCTCGAAAATAAAAAGCTGACAGAAGCTTATCCCGACGAAATGGAACGCATGATGGCGGGATGGAGCTCGAAGTTTCGAGTGGAAGCTTTGAATCACTACATCCCATTGGGTTGGAGTTTTCTGGCTCGTGATGTGGAAAGCGGCAAACTCATGGGTTATTTCATCGCACAACCCTTGTTATTCTTGGACGGACAAACGCAGTCATTATGGGTAGAACACGTTCAGTATTCTTCTTTGCAGGCGCGTGACGAGCTTTGTGAGCTTGCTTACAAGTTAGGTCGCGAAAAACATTTGCAAAGAGTTTACTTCCCGAACGACAACGGAGTTCCAAACTCCATCAAGGCTTTCAAGTCAGAAAGCTGGCAACCAGGCACTCTTTCAGTCAAGACGACAAAGGGATAGAGTTATGAAGAATTTTTCCTTCGCCAATCGTATCCAGAATATCAACAAAATGAAGACTCAGGAATTTGATCTGGTAATAATTGGGGGAGGAATTAACGGCGCCGGTGTGGCACGAGATGCCTCGGCTCGCGGAATGAAGGTCGCTCTGATTGAAGCCCGCGACTTCGCATCCGGCACATCTTCAAAATCCAGCAAACTCATCCACGGCGGAATTCGATATTTAGAAAACATGGAATTCAAACTGGTGTTTGAGGCGTTGAATGAACGCACTCGCTTGTTTGAAATGGCGCCTCACTTAGTTCATCCACTTCGCTTTATGATTCCTTTGTACAAGGAAAGTCGTGTGGGCATGACAAAGATGGGGATGGGCATGTGGTTGTACGATGCCTTATCTTTGTTTCAAGCTCCCGAAATGCATGAACGCTTAAATGCAAAACATTCTTTAGAAAGAATGCCGGCGATCCGCAGTGAAAATCTTTTGGGTTCTTATATTTATTCAGATGCCTACATGGACGATGACCGTTTGGTGCACGAGACATTGCGTTCAGCCAATGACAACGGGGCTCTTTGTGCCAACTACGTTAAGGCCACAGGAGCGCAATACGAAAACGGTAAAATCACCGCGGTGACTTGTGAAGATCAAGTCAGCAAAGATAAGTTTTCTATTAAAGCTCGTCACGTCATTAGCAGTGTAGGACCTTGGACAGATCAAGTGGCACAAAGTCTGCTTCGTGACTGGAAGAAAATTCTTCGTCCCACAAAAGGTATTCACTTAACTTTGCCGAAACATCGTCTGCCTTTAACAAGTGCCGTCGTGATGGGTGCAGAAAAAAGTGATCGCATCGTCTTTGGAATTCCTCGTCATGAAATGATTATTATAGGAACTACCGACACAGACTTTAAAGAATCGCCAGAGAACGTGACGACTACGCCGGAAGATGTGAAATACTTGCTGTCTATTACCGACCACTACTTCCCGGGTGCTAAAATCACCGCGCACGATGTGATTGCAAGTTACGCTGGGGTAAGACCTCTAGTTCAAGACGGCTCTGCATCTGAAGGTAAAACAAGTCGTGAACATACGATTCTGAATGATGATGCAGGAATTACTTTCGTTGCCGGAGGAAAGTACACAACCTATCGCTTGATGTGCCAACAGACGGTAGACCGCGCTTTAGAATCTTTCACCCTCGAAGAGCGTGTGAAGTTTGCTAAAGCGGATACGGCGAAACCTTTAAATTCTTATACAAGTGTCGATGCCTTCCATCAGGCGCAAAGTCTTGCGGATGCTTGGTCAAAAGAAACCGCTCGTCCTTTGGAAGACATCAAATTATTGACTGAAAGATATGGTCTTGAAGCGGCAGAGATCCTAGAAAAATATTCTGAAAATTATAGCTATTGGCAGCTGGAAGCGGCGCAAGCTATCGACGCCACCATGTGTTTGCACTTAAGTGATTTTTATGCGCGCCGAGTTCCGTTGTTCCTGGCGGATCGCAATCACGGAGTGAAACACCTCGACGAAATCGGTGCGGTTTTCCAAGAAAAATTAGGCTGGAGTGACCAGCGTCTACATGAAGAAAAGCACAACCTCACGGCCTACATGGCTCATGAAGTTGAATGGAAAAAACATTTCTAAGCTACTATACCCACCAAGTATCTTTTACCCTCTGACGGCCTAAGCCGTCAGCACTGTCTAACTTTTTGATAGTGCATGGTTCCTCGTACCCCTATATTTCATTCTAACTTGGCAGGAAGTTTGAACTTTAAGCGGCGTTGCTCGTTGGTGGAGGACGTCAGATGAGTTTAAAAAATTCTTTGCTTTTGACTGCGCTTACGATGGTTTTAGGTGCCTGTGGTAATGGCGGTGGCGGCCAACCGGTTGTCACGGCAGCGGCGCCTATTCCAAACACAAATCCAACCCCTACATCTATTGGATATGAAGAGCTGACTTACGAATTTAAATTCAACGGCTGTTCAACAGGAAAACACAAGCTTCTTTCAAAAAAAGAATTCTGTGATGCTTTATTGAACGATACGCTTAACAACAACTGCGCGCGTGAATTGCGTATTGAACACTACAACCGTCAATGTACAGCCACTCAGCCTTCCAGTGCGGGGACTTTACTTCCCACAAGTGCTGCTCGTTGTATCGTCAGTGGTATGGACTTGAAGGACCGTACGTTCTTAGACAACATGAATCCATTCAATCCTCAACGTCGTCAAAGTGTGCGCGATATGTTCTGGAATGGAAGACAGTCTCAAGCTTATGACCTTCTTTTTTCTAGCAACTCGTATGGCCGCGCGCGATTTTTAGTTTCTCCTGCACAAGGTGGTCGATCCGCTCAAGCAGAGATTTTGTTACAGCAGCAAAGAGGCGATGACGCATTTTCTGCTCGTGGCGGAATGGGCTCACCACTTCGCATGGTAGTGACAAATTTTACGGATGAAAAAGAAGTCGATGCGGTGTGCATCTCTGACAAAGCTTTCCGCGTTGCCAAAAAAGATTTAAGAACCGTGAAGTGTTCCTTCCGTTTGGGTGGTGCTCACGATCGCAACTCGACAGTTCGTGAAGAGCTTTTGACATGGGATTTAGTAAGTTCTGTGCAAAAAGAAATCTTCCGTACCCGTCGCAGTGGATCCATCGTCGTGAAGCTGAAACCCGCTACCAATGGGGAAGAGGAGCGCATCGAAGTTGAAACTGTGGAGCTCGACATAGACAAAACATTCAAGGCCGAAGCGTCCCTGAATGAAGGTCTGGAAATCCGCTACCAAGGTCGCCAGACCCGTGCCGACTTCTCTCTTCAATGTGCGCCCGCGTCAAAATAACTGCAAGTCGGGGCTAAATATCTGCATTGACTCTGCTTTTCATCGCTCCTAGACTTGAGATGAAAAGAGAGAGTCCGCATGAGTTTTTTTGACAAAGTTCAAGATTATTTTTCGAATGATATTGCCATTGACCTTGGCACCGCTAACACCCTTGTTTACGTAAAAGGACGTGGAATTATTCTCGACGAACCTTCAGTTGTTGCGGTTCAAAAAAATTATCGCGGAATGCAAAACCGTGTTCTAGCGGTAGGTAAAGAAGCCAAAGATATGTTGGGTCGTACACCTGGCAGCATCGTTGCAATTCGCCCCATCAAAGACGGCGTTATCGCAGACTTCGAAGTCACTCAGTCCATGTTGAAATACTTCATCGGAAAATCTTTGGGAGAGAAAAAATCTTTCATCCGTCCACGTATCATCATCTGCGTTCCTTACGGAATCACGCAGGTGGAAAAACGTGCGGTGAAAGAAGCTGCTCAATCCGCAGGAGCTCGTGAAGTTTATTTGATCGAAGAACCAATGGCAGCCGCGATCGGTGCGGGTCTTCCAATCACAGAACCCTCTGGAAACATGGTTGTGGATATGGGTGGCGGTACGACAGGTGTTGCTGTTATCTCTTTAGGCGGTATCGTTTACTGTAAATCTATCAAAGTTGCGGGCGATAAATTCGACGAAGCGATCGTGAACTACGTTCGTCGCCAGTTCAACTTGTTGATCGGTGAAAGAACAGCGGAAAATATTAAAATCCAAATCGGTAACGCTTATCCATTCGAAGAAGAAAAATCGATGGAAATCAAAGGTCGTGACCTTGTTGCCGGTGCTCCAAAAACTATCGAGATCACTTCTTCGCAAGTGAACGATGCTTTGATGGATCCTTTGTCTGAAGTAGTTGATGCTGTTCGTACAGCGCTTGAAAAAACTCCGCCGGAATTAGCTTCTGATATCGTTGATAACGGTATCGTACTTACGGGTGGTGGCGCTCTATTAGCGAACCTTGATGTGTTGTTAAGAGAAAGAACAGGTCTTCCCGTTTCTATCGCAGAAGATCCTTTAAGCTGCGTAGTAATGGGTTCGGGCAAAGTTCTCGACCAGCTTGATCTTCTCAGACAGCTTACAGTCGACTAACATATAAGGAATTATGACCGAGGCCGACGTACAATCTATCGCTTTGTTTTTCTACTTTGCTTTGCTCGATGATCAAAAAGCGATAGAGGCTTCGTCCCAGGCTCTGGCCCTTGGTCGAGCCCGCAAGCAAAGAAATCCCGACTTAAAAAACTCTGTTGCTATCGTGGCTGCTACGAAAACCGTGTGGGATAGATATAAGTCCCGCGTGGCGCGCGGTCGTCCTAATACATCCGTTGAATCGGGTTGGCTTATTCCTGATGGGACTGATTTAGGTCCATGGCGTGAATTTCAAAAATCAGCATCTGAAGATGAGCTGCTGACAGTGATCTGGTCTAAAATTCTAAAACTTGAAGATGATGATATTTCTGAAGGCTTGGGGATCACTCAGGGAACGATTCGTTACCGTTTAGGTCGCGCTCTTCGTAAATTGGGAAGCATGACTCAAGCAGTGGGTAAGTTAAAGCATGGCACAGGAAAATAATGTTCCTCTTTCAAAAAAAGGAAAAAGAGAGATCTCTCCTTTTATTGGGCATGAGCTGCTTTACGATTATCTTACCGGCTCCTTAGATAAAGACCGTCGTTTGGCGGTCGAAGATCACGTTAAATTTTCCCGAGATGCCCAGTTAGATCTTACAAAAATTCAAAACGGTCAGGCGTATGCAGAAAAGCTGGCTGACACCGTCGTCTCTCAACACATCATTGGGCAAATCAATGCTCCTTCAAGCTATATGTCCGTTCTTATGCAGAAGTCGAACTTCGATAAGTGGCCACAAGGTTTGAAGTGGGGTTTAGAAGCCTTGGTTGTTGTTGTCGGGATCGTGGTTCTTCTTTCAATCACTCCTTGGCAGAAAGTCATGGAGTTAAGTACGACCACAGGTTCAAAAGAAGTTGTATTGGCTGAGGTCTCAAAAACGGGAACTTCTACAACAGTGGAAGATCAACCCCAGTTTGTGGACGAAGGCGTGAAGGAAAACTCGACGCCAGCGCCCGCGGCACCAGTTCAAGATACGGCGAAGCCCACAACAAGCCCATCACCGACAGTGGCGGCAAAAAAAGCAGCTCCCACAGAGGAATCTTCAGCAGCGACAAGTCCAGCTGCCGGGGGAGGGTTTCTTTATCGTGGCGACATTGCAGTAACAAATATCGAAGTTATCGGCCCGAAAATCACAGACAAGATCAACGAGCTTGGTGGACGTAAAGCCGGGGCCGTGGAACTGGGCTGGAAGAAGACGGCCACTTCCATGTATTATCACTTCACTATTCCTGAAGCAAAATATCAGGATCTGATGAATTTCTTGGGTACTTACGGAAAGCCTAAGATTTCAAAAGAAAAACATCCTCGCGTGATGCCCGATGGAATCGTGCGACTTATTATTACTGTGGATGAAGCGAAGAAGTGAAAACCTTAAGAAAAAAACCTAAAAGATCATTACGTACGATTTTGATCGTTTGGTTTGTTCTTTTCTCGGTGGTTCCTTTAGCCTTTGTCACAATTTATTCCATGATCAAATACGAAAAAGCGATCGACCACGAGTTGTCGCAACGTTTGAGTGGAAATGCTCGTGAAATCGAAGTGGCTTTAACAGATCTTCGTGCCGGTCTTCAGCAAAAACGCGACAAATACGTTCGGGATCCCAGCTTGGTTTATCACGTGACGATGGGGGATGGATCGACGTTGCGCTCGTTATCGGGACAGTGGATTCGTTCTGATAATATTTCAAGTCTGACATTCTTTAACCGTGAAGGGCGCATGCTGGCTTCGGTGTTTAAAGATGATAAAGATGTTATTCGTAGCTTCGTTCCTTCTCAAGATGCCGTGTTTTTGTCTGCGAAGTACATGGCGCAGGTCAAAGACGAAAATGAAATCGCTTTAGCCGAGTTCGGCGAAAATCAGAAAGTAAATCTGATCTTGATATCCAAAGTCACGGGAGCTGGTGGACGTGTTGTCGGCTATGTGGAACAAATCGTGGATATTAATAAAGCGTTCGTTGGCAAAATCAAAAATCGTCTGAAGCTGGAATTGATTTTCTTTAAAGACTCGGGCCAAGTCGTGGTTGCCAGTCATCCTGATTTCTATCTTTATAAAAAAGATTTCTTTCGTCCTTATTTCCGCCCTGGCGCGGAACCATTCTTTGATCTCAACATTAGAACTACACCATATGGATTTTTGGTTTATCCACTTGATTGGGGAATCACTAAGTTCTATGTCGCTCTGGGCGCTTCAAAGAGTGAAGCAAAAGCCGTCCTTAAGAACGTCAACTATGCCTTTATAACGGTTGTTGGTGCCGTCGTTGTTCTTCTAGTGTTAACAATTCTTGTGACATCAAGCTGGGTGCTAAAACCCTTATATGATCTTGTTGAGGCCTTGCAGTCATTTGAGTCGCAGGAACAAGCCGTGACCATCCCTGTGAAAAACGACACCGAGATTGGGCTTTTAACAGAATCTTTTAATGAAATGAGTAAAAAAATCTGGCAAGCCAGATCGGATCTTCGAAAAAAAATCACAGAACTTGAAGCCGCAAATAAAGAACTTAAAGACACGCAAACAAAACTTGTTCACTCTGCAAAAATGGTGAGCTTGGGTCAGTTGGTCGCCGGTGTTGCGCATGAGCTGAACAATCCCATCGGATTTATCTATAGCAACATGACTCATCTGAAAGAGTATTCAGAAAAATTGATTCAAATTGCTGAGGTCGCTGAAAAAGACCCGAAAAAACTTCCCGCAGTAAAAGAAGAGTACGAGTTTGACTATATCGTGAAAGATCTGCCGAAGCTTGTAGCTTCTTGCCAAGATGGGGCTCGTCGCACTCGCGATATTGTCTTGGGATTAAGAAATTTTTCGCGCCTGGAAGAAGCAAAACTACAAGAGATCGACGTTCATCAAAGTCTCGATACAACATTGAACTTACTGCAAGGTGAAATCAAAAACCGCCTAGAAATTCATCGTCAATACGAACCAATACCGATGATTCATTGCTACGCGAGCCAGATTAATCAAGTCTTCATGAACATTCTTTCCAATGCTGTTCAGGCCATTGAAGGCACGGGACACATTTGGATTTCCACGACGGCTTTGAAAGACTATAAAGGTTCTAAGGACCGCCGCGGTTGGGTGCAAATCTCAATTCAGGACAGTGGAAAAGGAATGTCAGCAGAAACCCTGGAAAAAATCTTCGATCCGTTCTTCACCACAAAAGGGGTGGGGCAGGGGACCGGTTTAGGACTGAGTATTTCTTACGGCATTATTCAAAATCACGGAGGAGAAATCCAGGCCCGTTCTGAAGTTGGCGTAGGGACTGAATTTATCGTGATAATCCCAGTCTATCCACCGATTCAGGAAAAGAACCCAGCACTTTTGTCCTAAAGCTTTCGTCGAGCTTTTCCGAGAAGAATAGGGTGAAAACTCTTTTCTTCCTTTCAATTTTAATCATTGGAAGTTTCAGCCAAGCCCAAAGCTCGAAAGGACTGCAGCTTGCGGGAACAGTTCCTCTTAAAGCAGAAGTAAAAATTCAGTATACAAAAACGGGTGTCGCTCACATTCAATCCAAAAGCTCACCTGAACTGCGCACCGAAGTAGATAAAAGAAAACCGGCTTCAATCGTTCGAGTCTCTGCGCCTTAGAAATTTTTCCTCTCTTAGGACTAGTTGTTAAAAACTGAATAAGTTCACCATTTCCCTGCTATAGCCACTTCGATAAGCTTATGAATATGTTCAAAAATATTCTGGCTCTGATCGTTTGTTTGGCGGCGATTCCCTCAGTGTCGTTTGCGTTTCGTTTGACTCCGATGGTGATCCACTTTTCACCAAGTGGAACAAAAGCAACCCAAGTTCTTACCTTAGAAAATCCCAGTACGGAAAAAGTTCCTATTCAGATTGAAGTCTTCACACGAACAACTGATGCCAAAGGCGAAGAAGTTCGAACGAAAACAGATGAGTTCAATGTTTATCCGGAACAAGTTGTTCTTCTGCCCAATGAAAAACGAAATGTCAGAGTTACCTGGTCCGGCGAGCTTAAAGGTGCCGAAGAAAAAGCCTTTCGCATTATCGCTTCTCAACTTCCTGTCGAATTTCGAGATAGAAATGCCAAGCCAAAGGCTAATGGTGTAAACCTCAATTTTCTTTTGCAGTATGTGGCTTCCGCCTACGTCACACCCGAGGGTGCGGTCGCAAAGATCAAAGTGAAAGAAGTTAAAAGCCTGGATAAAAAGAAGGTCCGAGTGACGGTGGCAAATGAAGGTACCGCCCACTTTGTCCTTAAGCCGAAATCCTTAAAGATTTACTCTGGTGAAACTTTGGTTGGGACGGTTTCTCCAATCAGCGAATTGGAAAATACGAATTTGTTACCAAAGACTGAAAAGACTGTCGTCGTAAATTCCAATAAAGAAATTTCAGGAAATAATCTGCGCGGAGAACTTGAGCTGGCGGAGTCCGGAGATTGAGATTTCTTTTTAGCTTCCTTCTTTTAATATTCTCTTTGGCATTGCCGGCTTTTGCTCAATCTGTGCGACCGGCGTTGTCAAAGCCCTATCTTGTGGCGCCCATTGTTTTAGACAATCAAGTGATTGCCCAAGCTTGGGTATTTCCACGTGAGGATAAGAAAAATTTTGCTGTCGAAGCAAAACCACTTCTTGAAGGCTTACAAAGTCAGCTCAAAGACTCTTTATGGATTAATCTTAAAAACCGCGTCCGCCCAGAGGGTGTGGTGACTTTGCAGGATCTAGAGGGCGCAGGCCTTTCTGTCTTTTTTGATGAAGCTCGTCTGGAGCTAAAAGTTGATCTTCCATTAAAGCATCGTCGGGGCAATGACTTAGATTTAAACTATGCAGAATTAAGCACTCGCCCTTACATGCGACCCGACGCTCATAGCGGATATTTAAACCTAAGAATGCTTCAATCCTTTCAGTACGGAGCGGGAACCACCGAAGAGAAGCTGCCTTTATCTTCCCAAGTGGATTTAGTTGAGAACATCAAAGGTTTTGTTTTCGAATCGTCGGGTGAATATCTCGAAGGGGACGAATATCCGTGGAAACGTCATGACACTCGAATCCGTCATGATGACGAGGAGAGAATGATTCGTTATACCCTCGGGGATTTGACATTGAATTCTCGCGGCTTTCAAGTGGCTCCGAATCTGGCCGGTTTTTCAGTGGTCAAAGAGTTTTCTATTCAACCCTATAAAACACTTCGTCCTTTAAGCAACACCGAGATCGTGATTAAACGACCTTCCTTTGTTGAAGTTTATGTGAACGGATTTCTTTATAGTCAGCTGCGCTTAGCCCCGGGTGTTTTTAATATTCGAGATTTCCCTTTGGCGATTGGACAAAATAACGTCAAAGTGAAAATTCGCGATGATTTTGGTCAAGAAGAGCTCTATGACTTTTCGGTTCTTTTTGAAAACACCCTTTTAGGGAAAGGTGTTCAAGAATTTTCTTACGCCGTCGGATTGCCATGGAGTGAATCAGGGGCAGACCGTGCTTATGACAACACCGGAGCGGCGACCACCTTCTTTCACCGCGTGGGCGTGACTGATCAATTAACTCTAGGTCTTAATTTTCAAAACTATTTATCTCAATCTATGACGGGTTTGGAAGTTTCGGGTATCAGTCGTTGGGGATATCTTTCATTTGATGGTGGATACAGTTCTGTTTCGGAAGACAAGCAAGGATTTGCAGAAAAACTTCGCTATCGCACTTTGGATAGAATGCTTGGACGGGATGTGCCGGTCGTCCTGACACTCGAAGCTGAAAATCGAGATCCTGATTTCGTTCCGGTTTCGGTTTTTGATATCGGAATTGTGTCTTACGTTCGCCGCTATGATTCTCAATTGAACTTTCGCTTTTTGCAAAATTGGTTCTTTGGTGTTGGCTCAGGAAGCCTGGAAGTTCCTACCGGAGTCAACGAGCGCCAGTATCGCTCAAATCTAGTGGTTCCTATAAATAATCAAACTCGCGTTGAACTGAGTTACAGTAAAACGGTCGGGTTGACTGAAGACGATCGTGGTTTGATTTCGTTCTTCTGGAACGAGGCTCAAGGTAAATACAGCGCCAGCGCGTATTACGACTCTCTTCAGAAAACGACGAATCTGACTGTGAATCGAAACAACATGCAAAAATATGATGATGTAAGAGCCTCTGCATCTTTGCAAGCAAGTGACGGTCAAGAAAGTGCGAACCTTATGGCTGAATACTTGGCGCAGCCTTTCAGTCTGCGCTTGGAGCACTTCACGACACGTCAAGATTCACAGGACACAAATACCACCTCATTAGGCCTGAATACAGGCATTGCTTGGGTGGGGAACCATGCGGCTTTCACTCAACCCATTTACGATAGTTTCGTTTTACTTCATTCAAAAATGCTGCCTGAGGGTCAGGAGTTGATGATCAATCCGAATGGAGAAAAAGGAGACGCCCAACTAGGACCTCGCCATACTACGGTTTTAAGAGATCAATCGGCGTATTACAAGTACACGGTGAATGTGGATTCAACGTCTCTTCCCATTGGTTATCTTTTAGAGAAAGAATATTTCAATGTGCAACCAAGCTATCGTAGCGGTGTTCTTATAGAGTTGGATTTAAAAAAGAAGATTATGGTGAAAGGGCGTGTGGTAGATCAAAAAGGTCAACCCATTGCTTATGTTGCCGGTGATATCCTGAACAATCAGGATCAGCTGGTCGACAATACATTCTTTACTAATAAAAATGGTGGATTCTTAATTGAGGGTTTAGAGCCGGGCCAGTACAAAATTATGACGGACCGTCCTTACTTGGGTCCTCTAATTTTTGAAGTTACTGAAGTGCCGGGCAACTCGCTGGATCTTGGAAACATTGTTTTAAAGAAAGAGGACAGTGAATGAGAACGCTGTTTTTTCTAGGCATATTGATGTTTCACGGACATTTTGCATGGGCCTGTGTTTCCATGCAGCTGCAAACATCGCAAACGGCAATTAACTTCAATAGTTCAACGACGGCGGCTCCAACATTCACAGTCAAAGCGAATACGAATCCCGGTGGCTGTAACTTCTTTATTACTTTTGATTATGGAAATGCGCCATCGTATTCAAGTCGGTCGATGAACCAGGGATCTGATAAATGGCCGTTTCAAGTTTCCAAGGATTCTGCACAACAGAATATTCTAAAGCATTTTCCAGACGTGATGGGAACGAATGATGTTCTGACAGGAACGCTCGCTGAAGGCAGTAACGATCGACAAGTGAATGTGACATATTATGCGAAGCTTGATGATTCCAATCCTTGGTTGCGATATGGAAATTACACTGAAACCTTAAACGCGCGTTTGTATCGCGGAAGCCCTACGGTTTCAGGATATACACTTATAGATAGTCGCTCGATTGTGTTTAATTATAATGCGCAAAAACGAGCCGATATCTCTGTGACCGCATCTGGTGGTTCTTTTGACATCGGCGATACGACTGAAACACTGAATTTTGGAAATCTGTCTTCGGGACTATCGCGAACGGCCTTGATAATTCTTAAGTACAATGCGGGCTACACTCTGTTCGCGTCTTCGCAGAACAATGGACAGTTAAAGCACATCTCGGCAAATCAGTTCATCAATTATGCTCTCACTATTAACGGAACGTCGGTGAATCTTTCTAACACTGCTACCAATCCCACACAAGTGGCGAGAGTGCTAGGAAGATCTCCCGCCAGTGGAACGGCGCTGCCAGTCGTTGCGACCATTGGTTCCGTTGCCAGCAATCAGCAGTCGGGAGTTTATACCGATACAATCACTCTGACGGTGCAATCTGCGGAATAAAAAAAGCCAACCTGAGAGGTTGGCTTTTTAGTTTTTAATTGTTCGAAAAATTAGTTAGCCTCGATAGCGATCGTCAAAGTATCTTGATAAGTACCAGCTGCCGCGTTTGCATAAGCGGCTACATCCACCGTCACTTCAGAAGAATCTGTAGTAAGACCAGTCAGTGAGCTTACGTTTTTCACAACAACACCCGCAACCGTTGGAGTGACTGCTGCCGCGCCATCATAACCGATTTTATAAGTCGTTTTTTGTGCAGAGTTTGTCGTGTGTCTTAATTCGCCGCCAGTTGCAGAAGAAATTTTGATTTTATAACCATTTAAGTTGTTGGAAGTCTCAGAGACTGTCGCAACATTTTTATTAGTTTCACCCGCAGTGATGTTCAACGAAGTATTGTTCGCCGTGTTTGCGGTAACAACGATATCGTTAACTACGTTGACTGTCCCTTGAAGCAATAAGGTGCCTGAAGAGGCTGCCATAGCTGTCGAACCAAGTGCCAATGTCGCCATGACTGCCGTCGCAATTTTAGTGATTCTCATGTAAAAGATCCTTTCCATATTCGGAGAATTATTGTTTTAACTTTCACAGAATCTTTACTTCATGGGTTGTGCCATTACCGGCGAGCAATATTTGGAAAAGGAAACACGTGGATATGTCTAAGAGTTAGACACTTTACCCAATCTTGCTTTACAGGCCTTTAACTCTGACAGCAGAAGTCTGTGGAGCTGTAATGATTTGAGGAAGACTCTTTTTGTTAAGAAATCATCTATTTAAGCCGATAAGGGCACTGTATGGCAGCCAAACCGGAACAAAAGGACCAAAAAGAAAGATCGATGCTTTTGGCACTTCTGCTTTTTTTAGGAGCAGCAGGGCTGATCTTTGCTTCGTTGGGAGAGCCGGATCCTAAGCCTGCGCCTGAAGGCGTTTCCGCAAAATTGAAATCTGAAAAATATGAAAAGTCCGTGAATAAACATTTGATGCTGACCAATGAGCGCATGGAATTAGAACGTCAACGTATGGCGGTTGAAAACGCGCGCTTGCTGAATACGGAGTTCAATAAAACTCACGCGCAACAAGCTTATCAAAATAGCGATAGCCTAGATCTAAGCGTTGATAATCGCGCCGCAGAACTTGCTAATGAGTTAGGGCGCGGAGAGAAAAAAGAACAAGCCATGACCCCTGATGAAATTGTTCAGCGTGAACTTTTCAATCAGCAGCAGATGCACGAGTATTCTCAAGCCTATAAAGAAGAATACGCACGTCAGTTCATCGAAAATGCTCGGCGTGGTGGATACAAAGTCATCTTAAGTGAAGATTTAAGCCGTGTTATTTCCGTGCAGCCATTAAGACGTGGAAATCCAAATTCCATGGAACTCTTCGGTGGCGGCGGCGACGACTTCCTTCAATAATTAATATAAATACTGAGTTGAACTTCTTCGCCATTTCTTAAAATGACCATGATCGGCCATGCTGTAGTACTGGGTCTGTGTCACTATTAAATGATCGTTGAGTGGAATCTGAAACATCGTCGCTAGCTGATAGATTTTGCGGGTGATGATTAAGTCCTGCTCGGATGGAAGAGCCTGGTTGCTGGGATGATTGTGAGCTAGAACGAAAGAGCTCGCGTTACACAAAATGAGTGTTCGAAAAATATCACGGGGATGAACCAGACAATGATCCGCAGTGCCGCGAAAAATCATTTCCTTCTGCACCATTTCCATTTGTGAATTTAAAGCGATGAGCCAAAGCTCCTCCGCATAAGGGTTTATTTGCGCGCGGAGTAATTCGTAAGCCTGCAGGCTTGAGGACACTTCATTCATAACTGAATAAACTGCAAATGGGCCGGTGTTTCAGAACTGGATCTAAGGGTTTTACTGGTTTTTGATTCGGACTTGCGTGTCCGAAATCCTCGACATAGACTTTCTGGGTATCCATTATTCAGGGAAGGTAATATGAAAAAGAATCTTACTTTAGCAGCTCTCTCTCTTTCATTCGTGGCATTGGCTAGTTGTGGACCAAAGGCATTCCAAAAAGGTCAATACGACGATGTGAACCGCGAAAACTTGATGAATGATCAATGGTCAGAAACAGACATGCAAAAAGCTGTGACTGATTTAGTTGCTAGCTTGATGAATGCGCCAGCGATCAACAACGCTAAAAAAATGCCAGTTGTAATGGTGACGGGTCTTCAAAATAAAACAAGTGAGCATATCGACACACAAAGCATCATGGACATGGTTCGCGTCGAGCTTATGAAGTCCGGTAAAGTCGGTTTCATCGATAAAGAAGCTCGCCAAGATATCTCTGATGAATACAACTACCAAAACTCTGGAATGGTAGAGCAAGAGTCTAAAAAAGGCCCTGGTGGCCAAATTGGCGCCGACTTCATCATCAACGGTCGCCTTGATTCCATCGTACAAGAAGTTGGTAAAGACAAGTCTGTGTACTACAAGTTGACTTTGAATCTGACGAACTTGAAAACAAGCATGATCACTTGGTCTGATCAAAAACAAATCCGTAAAACATTTAAGAAAAAAGCGGTTGGTCTTTAATTAGATGAAACTGAATTTGCAAAGACTCACGCCTGTCGTGGGTCTTTTTTTAGCTCTGCATCTTGTCGGCTGCGCGACCTATCAGAATAAAGTTCAAGAAGCTCGCGCTGCCATGTCTCGCCGTGATTACGAAAAAGCGATCGCGGATCTTAAGCCGTTGGCTGAAACTCAGAACGACGATCAACTGGTTTATCTCTTGGATTATGGTGTAGCCTTGCAGGTTGCGGGGAAGCTGAAAGAAAGTAATCAGGTCTTTTTGCAGGCGGACCGTCTTGCGGAGATGGTGGACTATCAGTCTGTTTCGCGTATCGCCGGTTCCTTGGCGCTTAATGAAGAAATGGTGCAATACAAGGGCGATACTTTTGAAAAGATCTTTATCAATGCTTATCTAGCCATGAATTTCCTAGAGCTAAATCAATTGGATGATGCTCTGGTTGAAGCTCGTCGTATCAACGAAAAATATTTAAAGTATCGCGCTGATGAAAAGAAGACTTTTGAGCTGAATTCATTCAGTAAATATTTGTCGGCTGTCGTTTGGGAAGCCAGCCGAAATTACGATGATGCTTACATCGCCTATGCGGAAGCATATAAAATTGATCCGACTATTTCGACGATTCGTGAGGATCTGATTCGCTCTGCAAAGCTGGCTCGTCGTATGGATACCTATCAGGATTGGAAAAAGAAATTCCCAGACGTGAAAGAAGACAGCGCTTGGTATGACCGCGGTTTGGGTGAGCTTGTCATTATTTATCAACAAGGTTGGGGTCCTCGAAAAGCACAAAGTCCGAATGAATACCGCTTTCCAACTTTGGTGCCGGTTTATAGCGAAACTCAAAAAGCGCGTCTGAATATCATCGGTAAAAATTATTTAAGCCGCGAAGTTTATGATGTGCAAAGTGCCGCCATTCAAACGTTGAACGAAGACCAAGGTATCTTGATCGCAAAACGTGTGGCCGGAGTTGCCACTAAAGCAGTGTTGTCAGATCAGGTCCGTCAAAAAGACGAACTCTTGGGGACTTTGACTTGGATTGCTTTGAACGTTGCGGACCGCGCCGACGTTCGTCAATGGTCGACACTCCCGCAGACAATTCAAACTATCCGCGTGCCCCTCGCGCCCGGCAAATACACCTTTAATATTGAAGGTCTGAATGTTTCTGGAGCCTCCACGGGGGAGGTATTAGAAAACCGCGAAATCGAAATTCGCCCGGGTCAGAAAAAGTTCGTGATCTGGCGATCCTTGAAATAAAAAAAAGCCCCGCAGTTGCGAGGCTTTTTAAGTAACTTCGAATTTACTTCAAATCTTAGTTGTTCAACAAAGAAGAACCAGGAAGATTCGGAGTTTCGTCGTCTTGTTGCAAACCAGGAAGAACAGTCGCTTTTTCAGCAGCTACTTTAGCAGTAGTGTCTGTGTTGTAGCGAGTTGCAGCAGTAGCAACGCGGTTTTCCAAGTTTTGTTTAACGCTGTCTGTAGAAGCGTTTTCGATCACTGTGTTAACTTGTTGCTTAGTCATGTAGTCCTGAGGGAACGCGCCAAGCTTAGCCAAGTAACCAGAGATGCTTCCGTTACCGTTTTGGATGATTTCACGAAGAGTGAAAAGAGGAGCGTATTGAGATGCTTTCTTTTCTGCTTCGAAAATGATCTGAGTCAAAGTAGCAGCAGTGATATCGTTTTTAGATTTATTATCGATAACCATTACTTCTTCGTTCGTACGGATCATCTTAGCGATATCGTCCAAAGTAACGTAGCAGCTTTGTTGAGTGTCGTAGAGTTTGCGGTTCTGATAGCGCTTGATGATTTTTACTTTAGAATTTGGCTTCGATGTCATTGTTTCGTTTTGGTTGATCAAAAGTGCCTCCCAATTTGAAATTTCCCCAAAGTCTCAAGGAGATATGGCTGCTAAATGATTCAGCGTCCCCTTGCAGATGGGCGCAACCTATCCCTGCCGCCACCCCTTGTCAAGGGGTCCTCAAATCAAAAGAAAAGACTCTAGGCGTTATTTTTTCTGCAAACTGCCATTAGTTTTTTCGAAATTCACAGACCTTTGTCTAAAGTTTTTTCCAAAGCCCGCCGAAATGTATTTATACCAACTTTCTTGGCGGGAAGTAATTTAATGAAAAATGAGCAAAAACAAGAGTTTAAGTCCTCTGGAGTCTTGGCCCTACTGGGTCTCGTCGGTTTCTCAACGGCGATTATAGCGACCCCTTGGAACCGCCAAATTCAGGACTCTCGCAGCGAACTTGCCCGCCAAAAAGCGGAAGTTGTTGGATATCAAGTCATCCAGATTTACCGCGAAGCAACAAAATCAGCTGCCAATTCACATATACCTAAGTCCCGCGTTCCGGCCTCTGTGGCCGAAGAAAAGGCCCTTTCCCCTGAAAATATTCGCAGTACGGGGACCATGGGGGTGGATCCTTGGGGACAGCCTTATAAGTACCGAATCTTATCGGGAAACCAAGTGGGCAAGATCCGCATTGTTGTTTGGTCCTCGGGTCCAAACCAAAAAGTAGATACGACAAATTTAGAAAATGAAGAAATCGCTCTTAAAGAACAGCCTGTTTACTCCGGTGACGATGTTGGAGTCCTTCTGAGCATGTCTCAGAATTAGATCTCTTTCTGATCACGGCCTAGGTCGCGATGAAGTCCTGATACATCAACAAAATCTCAAAACATGCCGATCAGCATGTAACTAGGAGATCAGATGTTTTTATTCACTAGGACTTCCTTAATCCCTATTTTGTTGACGCTGACGGCATGTGCGACGTTCACGCAGAACGACGCGGACAAAGCCACGTATTATGAAGCGTCATTCGATGACAAAAACAGAGCTCCTGCATCTTTTGCTCCTGCTATCGTAGCGCAAGATGGTAGCGCCAAGTTAGATCCGCTCTACATGCGCACACAAGCTGACTATCATTTCGCGATGGGTGAGGCTTACAGTCTTGACGGCAATTCGCAAAAAGCGATCGAAGCTTTCAAAACCGTGTTGGTGTACGATCAAGAGTCTCCGGCAGTGAACATGCGTTTAGCGGCTGAATTCCTGAAACAAGGTATGATCTCTGAATCCTTGGTGCAGGCGGAAGAGGCTGTTAAAAAAGATCCGAAAAACGTAGACGCTCACTTATTGCTTGGCGGTTTGTATTCATCCATGAAGCTTTACCCAAAAGCTTTGGCTGAATACTCCACAGTGATGAAGCTTCAGCCTTCGAATACGGAAGCTCCGCTTTACATCGGTGCACTTTACTCTGAACAAAAACAATCAGACAAAGCAGTTCAGTACTTTGAATCTCTTTTGAAAAATCCTGATTACACAACACCGTACCTAGCTCACTACTACATCGGTCGCGTGCGTATGGAGCAACCAGAAGCGAAATACCAAAAAGCTTCTGAAGAGTCTTTCAAAAAGACTTTGCAGTTGAAACCTGACTTTGCTGACGCTCTTCTTTCTTTGGGTTCGCTTTACGCAAAACAAAAGAAAGAAGATAAAGCCATTGCGATGTACAAGGAGTTCCAAAAGGAAAACACTCCAAGTCCACGTATTGCGGAAGTCTTAGCGCAAATCTATATCGAACAAGGTGACTACGAAAATGCCTATGACCAATTGGCTATCGTGGAATCAGAAACTGAAGAGCCACTGAATGTGCGCATGAAGATGGCTTTAATCTTGATCGAACAAAAACGTTACGATCAAGCGGCGCAAAAATTAGAAGACGTTCTTAAGGAAGCTCCAGATTCAGATAAAGTTCGCTTTTATCTAGCAGCGGTTTACGAAGAAACGCGTAAAGCAGAAAAAGCGGTGAAAGAATATCGCAAGATTCCAGCGAACAGCACTTACTACGGGGAAGCTGTTGTGCATGCGGCTTATCTTCTAAAAGGTTTGGGCCGTTTGGAAGAAGGTTTGGAAGTTGCGGCAAAAGGTTTGAAGGATCGTCAAGATCAACCTCAGATCTATGCAATGTATGCTTCTTTGTTAGATGAAAAGACGGACTATAAAGGAGCTTCAAAAATCTTGGAACAAGGTTTAGAGAAGTTTCCAGAAAACGCACAACTTCGTTTCTACTACGGCACTATTAATGACCGCTTGGGTAATAAAGAAGTTGTCGTAACCGAAATGCAGAAGGTTTTGGATTTAGATCCAAACCACGTACAAGGTTTGAACTATCTTGCCTTCACATGGGCTGAGATGGGAGTGCAACTTCCACAAGCGGAAAAACTAGCTCGTCGTGCTTTAGAGCTTGAACCTAAAGATGGCTATGTTCTAGATACTTTGGGTTGGATTTTGTACAAACAAAATAAGTTCACAGAGTCGATCAAGTTCTTAGAAGCCGCTCACAAGTATCAAGGTACTGTCAGCATCATCGCTGAGCACTTGGGTGACGCTTACTTAAAGCAATCCATGGTGGATAAAGCGAAGAAGATGTATCGCAAAGCCGCAGATCTTGAAACTGATAAAAAGAAAGTGGAAGAGATCCGCAGCAAAATCACCGCGATTGAAAAGCAAGAACTTCTTTCGCCAAGAATGCCAGCTTCGGCGCCGAAAACAGAAGTGCCGATTGCAGAGCACGACACGACGAAGTAATAAATTTAAAATTGAAAATGAAAGGGCTGCGCTAAAAACGCGGCCCTTTTACTTTTTAACGAACTTGGATTTCAATTCAGTGTAAGAGTAATAGCTGCTAAAAAAGAGCACGGGAAAAGCCACCAAAAATCCAACCCCCCAAGTCACACCCGCTACTAAAAGCAAAAGCGCCAAATAGAAACTGACGACAAAATAGTGGCGAATGTTTTTCATTGAAGCCAGGCCTACGATATCAACGGCCTCAGCTAATCCGGTGCCGGTATCTAAGCGGTAACGTAAGGCGTGGGTGAGCACTAAATAAAAGAAAGTTCCCAGGATGAATAGTCCTAAGGAAAGAGGCGCCCCCGAAAGATACTCTTGAGGACTTTGCAAGATTCCAAAAGAGGACCCAATAAGAACCGTGGTCGGGAACAAAATCAAGCTTGTTACAATAAAAGGAAGCAACGACTCTTTCACTGTTGAAAGATCTTTCCAGTTTTTCCCTTCAAGCCAACGGTCCGTGAGATGTTGAAGAACTAACAGAGCAAAAGCAGTCAACACGGCACTGACGTACGGAATATGGCGCAGGGAGAACGCGACCAGAAAACCAATGGCTCCAAGAATAAGACTGTATTTCCACTGGCTTTTCAGCTGAATCAGCGCTTGTTTAAAAGAATTCATTTCTCTATGCTAAGGCAATGATGACAACTATCAATTATTTTTTACTGATTGTATTAACCGCTTTCGTATCTGGCTGTGTCACTAAGACGGTAAAGCAAGGGGCTTATCAAAAAGCTCAATGGGAAACTAAGGCCCTTATAAAGGACGAGAAGCAGAATAAGACGCAGTCATTAAATATAGATATTTATGCGATCAAAAATGAAAGAGCACGATTGGAGATTTCGGCGATGCTGGGGTATCAAGTTGCTAGCTTGGTCATGAGTCCGTCTGAAATTTCTTATGTGATTTATCAGCAGAAAACTTTTTTTTATGGCAGAAATTCAGAGCGTGCGTTCAGTCGTATGATCGATTTGCCATTGCATCCTATGAATCTTGCCAACATTGCATTTGATGAGCCCGTGCGCGGCCCGGGTTGGCAATGCACGCTTGCGACGGACGGCTGGATCTCTCAATGTGACAACTTACAAAGAAACCTTCGCGTTGTGTGGTCAAATCGAAATGAAGGTGAGAAAAAAGTAGTTATTACGGGCCCGCAATTTGAAATGCAGTGGCAATTCCCTGCTCCCCAGACTGAAGTCCAGTTTAAAAATGACCTTTTCACATTGAGACAGCCCTCAGGGTTCAAAGCAATACAAATAAATTAATTAACTCGTTAACCGTCTAGTATTGAGGCATAATCTTATGGAAGTAGGTGTGTCACCAAGCACCTGAGGGAGAGATTATGGCCTCTAAGTTTGATCTTCAATCGTTGGTCAGTAACTGGCAGAACTCGAGCACTCACGCTAAAGAGCATTGGAGTGGGACCTTCGAAGAGTATCTCGATCTTGTAAAACAAAATCCTAAAATCACGAGGAATGCCTATCAGCGCATGTACGACATGATCGTTGAAGAAGGCACTGAAACATATCTGGATTTCAAAAAAGAAGTCGTCAGATATAAATTCTTCGATGACACATTCAACAACGGAAAAGACGCCGTCTTCGGACTGGATGTTCAGTTGATGAAGTTGGTGAACGTACTTAAAGCGGCCGCTTTGGGATACGGAACTGAAAAACGTGTGATCTTGCTTCACGGCCCGGTGGGAAGTGCGAAATCCACGATCTGCCGTATGTTGAAGAAAGGCCTTGAGCGCTACTCGCACAGCAAATCAGGCGCGATGTACACGTTTGAATGGATTGATGAAAAATTAGAACTTGATGGCATCCTTGGTAAAGGTGTGAAGGTGTTCCCTTCGCCGATGAACGAAGAGCCCTTGCTTCTAATTCCCGAAGAGCTTCGTCAAAGTGTGTATGAGTCCTTGAATAAAGGACAAGAAGGTTCTTACCGTGTGCATGTTGACGGGGAGCTAAGCCCGCCATCTCGATTTATCTTTAAGCAACTGATGGAAAAATATGACAGCAACTTGATGAAAGTTCTTGAGCACGTTCGCGTGAGAAGACTCTTCATCTCTGAGGCAGATCGTATTGGTATTGGTACTTTCCAACCGAAAGACGAAAAGAATCAGGACTCTACGGAGCTAACAGGCGATATCAACTATCGTAAGATTGCTGAATATGGATCTGATTCAGACCCACGTGCATTTAACTTCGACGGGGAGTTCAACGTTGCCAATCGCGGTATGATTGAGTTCGTCGAGGTTCTTAAACTTGACGTGGCTTTCTTGTACGACCTTTTGGGAGCGTCACAAGAACACAGAGTTAAACCTAAAAAATTCGCGCAAACTCATATCGATGAAGTGATTATCGGACACACGAATGAACCAGAATACCGTCGTCTTCAAGACAATGAGTTCATGGAAGCCCTTCGTGACCGTACCGTGAAGATCGATATTCCTTATATCACTCGCTGGAGAGATGAGATCAATATCTACAAACGTGATTTCAATTCTCAAAAAGTGCGTGGTTTAAGTATCGCGCCTCATACGGTTGAAATGGCGGCGATGTGGGCGATTCTGACTCGTTTGGAAAAACCTAAGAAGGCCAATCTCACTCGTTTGCAAAAACTAAAACTCTATAACGGTAAGACTTTACCGAACTACACTGAAGACAACGTGCGTGAGCTTCGTAAAGAAGCCAACCGCGAAGGTCTTGAAGGTATTTCGGCTCGTTATATCCAAGATAAGCTCTCTAACGCTCTGGTCGCGGCTCAACAGTCTAATAAAGGCTCGGTGAATCCGTTCATGGTGTTTAAAGAACTTGAATCCGGTCTTAAGAATCACTCGTTGATTTCTAACGAAGAGCTTAAGAGCGAGTACAAAGAACTTCTAGGTGTGGTTCTTCAGGAATACGAAGAAATCATCAAAGCGGAAGTTCAAAGAGCGATCAGTGCCGATGAAAGTGCGATGCAAAGACTTTGCGCGAACTACATCGATAACGTGAAAGCTTACACTCAACGTGAAAAAGTTCGTAATCAGTTCACGGGCAATGATGAAGAGCCGGATGAGCGTTTGATGCGATCTATTGAAGAGAAAATTGAGATCCCTGAATCTCGTAAAGATGATTTCCGTCGTGAGATCATGAATTACATCGGGGCATTGGCTTTGGAAGGCAAGAAGTTCAACTACAAAATGAACGAACGTCTTCATAAAGCGATTGAATTGAAACTCTTTGAGGATCAAAAAGACAGCATCAAACTTACGACTTTAGTGAGCAATGTTGCTGACAAAGATACTCAAGAAAAAATTGATATCGTTAAAACTCGTCTCATCAAGGACTTCGGGTACGATGAAATCTCTGCGACGGACGTTCTACACTACGTTGCAAGTATCTTCGCCCGCGGGGATGTAAAGAATAAATAATGTCGATTCGGGAAGACAATAACAGGTTCAGAGAAATCGTTAAGGGCAAGGTCAAAGAAGATCTTCGCAAGTATGTCTCCCAGGGCGAAATGATTGGGAAGCGAGAGGAGGAGTACGTTAAAATTCCTCTTCCTCGCATTGATATCCCTAATTTCCGTTACGGTCCTAAGCAACAGGGCGGTGTCGGTCAAGGGGAAGGTCAACCTGGTCAAGACGTTGGCGATCCAGGTGAAGGTGGACAAGGACAAGCCGGAGAAGCTCCTGGAGAGCATCTTTTGGAAGTCGAACTTTCAATGGAAGAGTTGGCAGATATTCTTGGTGAGAAGTTGCAACTTCCACGCATTGAGCCTAAAGGCGCAAAGAATATTGAATCCTTAAAAACGAAGTTTACGGGACTTGCTCCGGTGGGGCCTGAAGGACTTCGTCATTTTAAATCTTCATATAAAAGAGCTTTAAAGCGCATGGTAGGTGCTGGCACCTACAATCCGGAAGAGCCTTTGGTTTTGCCGATCCGCAGGGATATGCAATACAAGTCCTTCAAAAAAGTGAATCAACCACAAACCCAAGCCGTGGTTATTTACATGATGGACGTGTCTGGCAGTATGGGTGATGAACAAAAAGAAATTGTTCGTTTAGAAAGCTTCTGGATCAACACGTGGTTAAAGAAACATTATAAGGGTTTAGAGACTCGTTTCATTATTCACGATGCGGCCGCGAAAGAAGTGGACGAAGATACTTTCTTTAGAACCAGTGAATCAGGCGGAACCTTGATCAGCTCTGCTTATAAGCTCTGTCAGGAAATCATCCTGAAAGACTATCCCGTTCATGAGTGGAATATCTATCCCTTCCATTTCAGTGACGGTGATAACTGGTCGGGTGAAGACACTCGTTTGTGTATTAAGATGATGACTGAATTCTTCCTTCCGAACTGCAACGTCTTTAGCTACGGGCAGGTGGAAAGTAAATACGGAAGTGGTCAGTTCCTTAAAGATTTACAAAAAGAATTTGGCAACGACGAAAGACTCACTCTGAGCCAAATCGAAAACCGCGACAAGATCCTTGATTCTATCAAGGACTTCTTGGGTAAAGGCCGCTAAACGAAAAGGGACCACATGCCTTTTTCCAACGGAGATGAGTTATGGCGAATTTAACTCCCGAATTAGAAGCAGAAAGAAAAAGAATCTGTCAGATTGCGAAAGACGCAGGGCTGGATTTCTTTGAAACTATTTTCGAGTTGATCACTTATGATCAAATCAACCAATTTGCGGCTTACGGCGGTTTTCCCGTTCGTTACCCACATTGGAAATTCGGGATGGAGTACGAGCATCTTTCAAAGAGCTACGAGTACGGTCTTTCGAAAATCTATGAAATGGTGATCAATACTGATCCTTGCTATGCCTACTTAATGGAAGGCAACGCGATGATGGATCAAAAGCTTGTAATGGCTCACGTGTATGGTCACTGCGATTTCTTTAAGAACAATATCTGGTTTTCAAAAACGAATCGTAAAATGATGGATCAGATGGCGAACCATGCGACGCGCATTCGTCGCTACATGGATCGTTACGGATATGAAACTGTGGAAAACTTCATTGATGTTTGCCTTAGTTTAGAAAATTTGATCGATCGCTACAGTCCGTATGTGGAAAAGTCTGTGGCTAAGCCGGCAGAGTCACGTCCACAAGAGCCGAATTATCTTTTGCGAGTGGATCGCTCTTACATGCGCGACTATATCAATCCGCCATCTTTTGTCGAAGAACAAAAAAAGAAGGCAGAGGAAGAAGCGCAATACCGCGCTCAACGCTTCCCGCAAGAGCCTGAGAAAGACATTCTTAATTTCTTTATTCACCATGCTCCGTTAACAGACTGGCAGCAAGACGTGCTTTCGATCATCCGCGATGAAGCTTACTACTTCTCTCCGCAGGGAATGACGAAAACCATGAATGAAGGTTGGGCTTCATATTGGCATTCGCATTTGATGACAACGAAGATCTTAAATGATTCAGAGATCATCGACTTTGCGGATCACCATAGTGGAACGATGGCCATGGCGCCTAATGGATACAATCCGTATAAAGTGGGTATTGAACTGTTCCGTGATATCGAAGAAAGATGGAACAAAGGTCAATTCGGTCGCGAATGGGAAGAATGCGATGACGTTCGTGAACGTAAGAACTGGAACAGAGATTTGCGCTTAGGGCGTGAAAAGATCTTTGAAGTTCGCAAGGTTTGCAATGACGTTACTTTCATTGACCAATTCCTGACGGAAGACTTCTGTGTTCGTAACAAATTATTTGTCTATAAATTTAATAAAAAGACCGGCAAGTTTGAGGTCGACACAAAAGACTTTAAAGCTATTAAAGCTCAATTGTTATTCCATATGACAAACTTCGGTCAGCCGATCATTCGTATTGAAGATGCGAACTTTGAAAATCGTGGCGAACTTTTACTGACACATTTGCATGAAGGCATTGATATGCAACCAGACTTCATGAGCGAGACCCTTAAAAACGTCTTCAAGATGTGGAAGCGCCCGGTAAATCTGGCGACAATCATGGATGAAACCCCGCAGCTTTTTAGATTCGACGGAAAGGAGTATACACAGCATAAGTTGGGCGAAGAGCCCACTCCGAATCCATCGAATTCAGAAAGCTCCGGTTCATGAAAAATACTCGCTTAGTTTTTAGCACCGATCCCAAAGAGAACGTTCGTTGTCCTAAATGTAAACAGCTTCAGGCCGAGTGCAACTGCGTGCCTGAGGACTCTGTGACGGACGGGCAATATACTGTCATCTTTCGCCTTGAAAAGGGCGGTAGAGGCGGAAAAACGGTCACTGTGATGGACGGCTTTCCCAGAAACGAGGAGTTCCTTAAGAATCTTGCTAAGGAACTTAAAGCAAAGTGCGGCGTTGGCGGTACTCACATTCTTTCCCCAAAAAGTGGTATAATCGAAATTCAAGGTGACAAACGCGACCAACTTAAGAAAATACTTGAGTCCAAGCGCATTAAATATAAGGGTGTTTAAAACTGGACCCCATGCAGCTTGTATTTTCGATTTGATCGGGAGATAGTTTTCAAATATGAACATGTTTACTTCCAGCAATCCTTTGCGAGGTGCGGATTTGGCAGCAAAAAAGATTGTTATAGTTGATGACTATGAAGAGAGCTGTAAGCTTTTGGCTGAAATTCTCAGTGCGACGTACGAGTGCACCTATACTTCTGACAGCAACTCTGCGGTAAAACTTATTAATGAAAAAAGACCTGATCTTATTTTGTTAGATTACAAAATGCCTGGTTTGATGGGCGTTGATGTGTGCCGTATGGTGCGCGAGAGCGAAACAACGAAGAACACACCCATCATTTTCGTATCAGGTGCGGCGACGATCGATGAAAGAATCAAAGCTTTCGAGACCGGAGCGGATGACTTCATTTCTAAGCCTTTCCACGTGAAAGAGTTGATTTTGCGAATCAAAGCTCGTCTTTCAGAAAAAGAGCCGGAAGCGGCTTCTGAGTTGACGGCTTCCAATTTGAAAATGAATCTTTTGTCTCGTCAGGTTTTCGTTGATGGGGAAGAGATTGGTTTAACACCTAAGCAATTCGATATTTTGAAAATGCTTGTGGCGGCTAAAAACAATCTAGTCACTCGTGAAAAATGTCTGACAGAGATTTGGGGAGACACGGAAGTGACTTCTCGTAACGTGGATTCTCAGATCAACTATCTGAAACGTAAGATCAGTAAGTTCAATGGTCGTATCGTGGCGGTTCCTTCGCTCGGTTACCGTTTGGAATCACCGGAATAAGTTTTTTTGGAAAAATTAAAAGAAAAAGCCGGATGAACTCCGGCTTTTTTTATTTCAAACTATCCTGTCTTTTGTTTCTTCTTTGTGAGCTCTCCGCAAAGCAACTTCATGCGATCAAATTCTTTCGTAGAAACAATGGTACGTGGGCTATTTCTTTGCTCAGCGGCCATTTGATTCATCTGCACAACACGCTCGCGACTTGGTGGGTGTGTGCTCATGGCGTCTGCCAATGAAGAAAGCATTTTATTCTGTTCGCCTTTGGACTGTTCTTCCATCTTAAGAAGCTTTTCATAGAAAAGACCGACTTTGTCTTTATCGTAGCCAGCCGCTACGGAAGTTCTAAAGCCAATACGATCTGCTTCCATCTCATCTTCACGAGAGTTCGCCATAAACGCATACTTCTGCACTAGCAAACCACCACCTGCTCCCGCAGCAAGTCCGTAGGCGGTGGCTTTCTGCATACATTGATCATCACCTTGATTACACAGCAGTTTGCCGATGCCGTAACCTAAAGCTCCACCCAGGATTCCGCCGCCGGCGGCATACATCCAAGATTTACCTTCCGCTTTTTTTGCTGCGTCCATGCGTTGAGCCGTGTGACGTGCTTTGACGTGACCTACTTCGTGTCCGATCACTCCGGCAAGTTCTGCTTCGGAATCCGCCATCGCGATGAGGGGAGCCGTCACAAAAATAGTTCCCGCAGGAAGTGCGAAGGCATTCACGTATCCTACGTCCACAACCGTGAAGTTGTAGTTGTAGGGATTTCCCTGCAGATTGTTCGCGGTCACGATTTTACGACCCAATTGAGAAATATAAGATTGAAGCTGGGGGTTTTGCACCGGTGGATAGTCTTTACGCATTTGTGGCAAAGCTTCCTTCGTCAGGTTTCTTTCTTGATCATAGGTCAAAGTTGTTTCATCACCACGCAGATTTCCTTCGCGCTGACGGTGTTGTTCGGTCGCGCATGCTGCCATCAAAAGAGGAAGAGAACTTAAAAAAGTTCTTCTTCCCATCGGGGTGCTAATCCATTGATCTAAGACTTCATCGAGTTTTAATAGAGCTTCTTTTTGGTCCATATAAAAACTTAAGCAAACGCCTTTCTGAAGAGCCACATTTTCTTTCGTGAAAACAGGCGAAAGTCCAGGTCAAACCCCTTGGGTCCGGGCGTAAAAATTCCGAAAAAGAAGCATGCGTTTTATGTACGTATTGCTATTTCTTTTTAGTTTCCATTTTTCTTGGGCCCTCACCCCCGAAGAAGCCTGTCAGTTTAAGGAAGCCGTTCAAGCGGCGCCAGATGATTTTTCATCCCGCGATCGCATGATGGCGGAAGAGCTTTGCAGTGCCGCTGGTCACTACGAAGAACCTTTGCTGCCGGATCAGAACGCTTCAAAAAAAGTCGGCGCATCGGCGGCGATGACGGACTATTCCGAGTTCTATCAGTCACTTTCAAAGTCCTTAAACAGTTTAAATAAACCCGAGATCTGCGACCCGAAGGAAAACGCTCCGAAAGGCGTCGTTTATCCGACGATGACTTTAGCAAAAACGGCTGCCGGGAACATTCCGGTGTCTGTGTTGACGGAAGACGAAGCTAAAAAGATTTTCTCTGAATTTTCAAAAGACGAAAGATATGCTTTCGGTGCAACTCAAAACGGGTGCTACGCCCGCGCCCATATTTTTGCGCAACAGATGGAGAAAAAAGGTATTCGCGTCGCCAAGATGTTTTTAGAAGGGGAGCTCATCATTCCTGAAGAGAAGCGACAATATCCCGAAAACTACATGTGGAATTACCATGTGGCCCCCGTTGTCGCC
The DNA here is from genome assembly GCF_047305915.1 of Bdellovibrio sp. HCB117. Taxonomy (NCBI): domain Bacteria; kingdom Pseudomonadati; phylum Bdellovibrionota; class Bdellovibrionia; order Bdellovibrionales; family Pseudobdellovibrionaceae; genus Bdellovibrio; species Bdellovibrio sp. HCB117. The sequence continues at coordinate 204,000 of NZ_CP178622.1, forward strand.
GTTCAAACCAAAAAGGGAATTGAGTTGCATGTTTTAGATCCGGCTCTGTATGACAAGCCGGTACCGGTGAAGCAGTGGACAGATAAACTTTTGACGACTCCACAAGCGAAGAAAGAAGCTCTGGCGTACATCACTGATCGTTTTAATTTAGGACCTTTACGTGGCGAAACTTTGCCTTCGGCCAAGAACGAACCCAATCGTTTGAAATGGCATGCTGCGGACACAGTTCAATCTGAGCAAGAATTAGAGGCTCGTCGTGAAGAACAAAGTATGTTGGCTTATGAGCGAGAGCAGTTAAAGCGCGAGAAGGGACTTTAAGATGAAATTCATTCTAGTGACGTTGCTTCTGTTTTCTCAAATCTCATGGGCGCAGACATCTACGCCGAAGTCGCAATCATTTACCGACAAAGTATATAAGATTGAAAACGTGAACGAAAAAGTGCGCGTGTCCTTTAAGCTTCATCCCAGCATTTATGAACTGACGGGTAACGAGCCGTTTATGGATAATCTCAAACAAAGTTTGAAATTAAAAAAACCGGTGAAGTTTTCCATCGATCAAAAGACACGCAAAATTATTGATGTGAAAGGGCCTTAGTTAGCCCTTTCTGCCAAATCCAAAAAATCTTCTTTTAGGTTTTTGACCTTCTGATTTTTTTCCACCGCTGTTAGATCCGCCACTATTTTTGTGGGGAGCTGCTTTGTGGGGTTTTCCACTGTGGCTTCCGCTATGGGAGCTTGCACTTTTCGAAGCTTCTGCTCTGTGAGGTTTGTTTCCCCCGTGAGAAGCATCACTTTTTCCTGAATCGTGTCTGTGTGGTTTATTTCCTCCGCCATGAGCAGGGCTTTTCGGTGCGCCTTTTTTAGAATCTGCGTGATGTGGTTTACCACCACCGCCACCAAAGGAGCGCTTCGGTTTTTGACCAGCGCGATTCTTGGCCTTGTTCTCTAGGCGTTGACCTTCAAGAATGGCTTTCGCTTTACCCGCACTCATGACTTGAGCTTTCTCAACAGCTTCAGAGTGATAAGGTTGATTCTTCACGACCGGAACCGGCTGACGAGTGACTTTCTCAATCGCGTACATGAAGGATTTTTCTTCCGCTGTACAGAAAGAGATCGCCGCTCCCGAAGCCCCGGCACGCGCCGTTCTTCCGATACGGTGAACGTAGCTTTCAGGAATATGGGGAACTTCAAGATTGATAACGTGAGTGATACCTTCGATGTCGATACCACGCGCAGCGATGTCCGTAGCAACAAGAACGCGAACGTCCCCGTTGCGGAAATCTTCTAGGGCTCTTTGGCGAGCGTTTTGAGATTTATCACCATGGATACCTGCCGCCGTGATGTTGGCTTTGACAAGTTTATCTACGACACGATTTGCCCCGTGTTTCATTTGCACGAAGACCAGAACTTTATAAAGATCGTTATCGTTTAGAAGATGAATCAATAGATCCAATTTATCTTTCTTCTCAACGTACATCACTTTTTGATCCACTTTTTCTGCCGTCGAAGACGTCGGCGTTACTTCCACTTTTTCTGGATTTACTAAAATGCTGTGCGCGAGTTTAGAAATCTCAGGTGGCATCGTTGCCGAAAAGAACAAGTTATGACGTTTCTTAGGAAGCAAAGGCAGAATGCGTTTAATATCCTGCATGAATCCCATATCCAGCATACGATCGGCCTCATCCAGGACAAAGATTTCCACTTTATCCAAGCGTAAAAACTTTTGAGAAAATAAATCTAACAAGCGGCCCGGAGTCGCAACCAGAATATCAACACCCGCTTGCAAAGCTCTGACTTGCGGGTTTTGTCCTACGCCACCATAGATAACGGCATGTTTTAACTTTAAGTGCTTGCTATAAGCTTCAATATTTTCGTGAATTTGAATCGCCAACTCACGTGTCGGAGTTAAGATCAAAGCGCGCGGGCACTTCGCTTCGGGACGCGAATGATGTTTTGCTAGGTTCTGCAAGATCGGTAAACTGAACGCGGCCGTTTTTCCAGTTCCTGTTTGGGCAATACCCAAAAGGTCTTTCCCTTGCAAAAGAATAGGGATGGCTGCCAACTGAATGGGAGTTGGATTTTCATATCCTGCTTCTTTTAACGCAAATTGAAGAGGGGCTACTAAGGGAAGATCGGTAAATTTTGTCGTTGTCATGAAAGGCCGTTGTAACAGCCTAAAGGCCTTTAGCGCAAGGCGGATTTCTTTTGAGCGGTTTTCAGCAATTTTTGCACTGCCCACAGGATGTCTTTGTTATATGCAAAGATCTGTGAAGCATCTTTTGTTCTCATCCAGGCAACACCCTTGTGATAATCGGCATCGTCCACTTTATGAGGGGGAGTCCATTCCTGATCTAACTCTGCCAAATAGAACACAGTTCGACAGGCGTGCACTTTTCCATTCCAAGGGAAGTCGTACTTTCTTTCAAAGGCCGTTTCTTCAAGAATGCGGACCTTATAACCTGTTTCTTCCAGACATTCGCGGGCGGCGGCTTCGGGAAGGCTTTCACCAGGCTCAATCGCGCCCCCTGGTAAAAAGAAATAAGGGGCTTGTGACGTTGGATCTACGGCATGAAATCCCAGAATTTGATTTTTGTGAACCACCACAACGGAGGTTCGTTCACGATAGACCTTTTCGGATTTCTCTGTCTTTTTTTCTTCACGGCGGTCTTGAAAGAAGCCTTGCAGAAGGGCCGCGCACTCTTCAGCTAGAACACCGCCAGCCACTTCCACTTGATGATTTAGTCGAGCGTCGTTCAGTACTTGGTAAAGGCTTTGAACCGCGCCACCTTTAGGATCCGAAGCGCCATAGACCACGCGTTTTATTCGAGCTTGTTGAATCGCTCCGGCGCACATCATACAAGGCTCTAGCGTGACATACAAAGTGCAATCACTCAGTCGCCAGCTTTGTTTTTTTTGTGAAGCTTTATGAAGGGCAAAGAGTTCAGCATGTCCCAAAGGAGTCTGCTGTCGCTCACGAGTATTGATCGCCCAAGAAATCAGGCCTTCGGGTCCAACAATAAGAGCGGCAATAGGAACTTCTCCTTTGTCCGCCGCTTTACGCGCAAGATTTAAAGCCTTGCGCATCCAATATGAGTCTTGTTGGGAGATAGAGGACACTATTTTTCCTCGGCCACTCTTTCACGAAGCTTAACGTGATCCTTCACACTCGCTTTACGCATGCGAATGTTCAACATCTCAACACCGACGGAGAATGCCATCGCGAAGTAAACATATCCTTTTGGAATGTGAACTTCTAAAGCCTCGACAATCAAAGTGAAACCGATCATCAGAAGGAAGCTCAACGCTAAAATTTTCAATGAAGGATGGGAATCAACGAAATCGCTGATGCTTTTCGCAGAGAAAATCATAACTGCGGTCGAAGCTAGAACCGCCGCGATCATCACGGACAATTCTTTCACCATACCTACGGCAGTGATAACAGAGTCTAACGAGAATACGATGTCCAAAAGAAGAATCTGGATGATCACCGCACCGAAAGAATGCGCGACGTTCTTAGACTGACTTCCATCAACGCCCTCAAGCTTGTGATGAATTTCAGCCGTACTTTTAACGATAAGAAACAAACCACCCAGAAGCAGAATCAAGTCGCGACCTGAAATCTCTTGGCCCAGGGCAGAGAAAATAGGCTCTGTAAGACCGATGATCCAAGACAAAGAGAACAAAAGCAAAATACGAGTCAAAACCGCAAGACCCAAGCCCGTCATGCGCGCTTTTTGCTGTTGGTCTTTAGGAAGTTTGCCAGCAAGAATCGAAATAAAGATAACGTTGTCGATTCCGAGCACAAGTTCCAAAGCGAACAATGTACCAAAGGCAATCCAGATTTGAGGGTTCGAAAGCATTTCCATCATAGTGGTAAAACTCCTTTATGAGCTAAAGGAGTTTATAAACTACTTTGTGGCTTTTGGGTATTTAAGATCTCTTTGGTAGAACGCTTCTAGCCAAGATTTTTTGGGAAATAAAACATCCCATTTCTTTTCTAACGAGTAAGCCATGTACGGCGTTTGCACGCGGTAGTTCCATTCACCTTGGAGGCTAAGCACATGGAAAGTGAAGCTCTCAGCAAAGTCTTCATAAGGTGAAACGGCCGCGTAAGTTGAAACGAAGTTTGTCTGATCCAGTTGTCGATAGAAGCTTTCCATGTCGGCGATTGTCAGGCGTTCATTACAACCATAAAAACAAAGCTTATCCCAAAGTGGAAAACGTTGTGCATCCTGTGGATACATCGGGTTTTTCCAGCTTAAAGCACCAAAAGAATTTGCCGCGGGAATCATTTTCCCAAACTCGACCGGATCCCACTTGCTCAAATCACAAGTTTCATTCGCAGGGCAGACAAATTCATTCGCGGAATTTGCAAAATCTAAAATATGACCGATTTCGTGAATGAAAATATATTGAAGCGCGGACAAGCTATGCGGAAGGATGACTTCGACTCGCGGTCCATCTGGTAAGTGTACAAATGGAGGGGCGATAATGCCGAAAGCTTTTTGCTCTTTCCAACCGAAGACGGAAGTCGCGTCGTATGCTGTTTCTAAAAGTGTACGGCGAACCCCGATAAAAGAACCTTCGACCTCGCCTTTTTCGTTGGCGCGAATGATACCCGCATAGGCTAAAGATTCCACATCACTTTCAACGAAAATAGCATCAAGTCCGCAAAAAGCCTTTTGCAGCTTTTCGGGCAAAATATCGTAGATCTTTTCAATGGGGGCGGCGAAGTTTTCGGACCCGCTGAGGCATTGACGGGGGCCATTCGGTGAAGATGAGTTATCCACCAAACAGATCACTTGTTTGATTCTGTCTCTGCAGCTGACTGAATTCAGAGGAGTGAATCTTTGGCTAGGGGTGCGTTCAATTTGGAATTCTGAGGGCTTTAGGATGTAAAAATCCTCCCAGGCAAAAGCCGATGGAGTTAAGGATAAGCCCAGTAATATCAGACAGATAAGATTTCTCATAAACACCCCTCGATGAATTTTTCCCGTGCTTTCCCTGGCTGCGCAATAAAAAAGCACATTGGAAATAATAATTCATCGCGTTAAGACCCCGAGACTTGCGCCTTTTATGCCGCTTTGTTATACACTCATCTCTCATTTTCCACATCGAAGGGCAGGTGATTGTCGTGGCAATGGTTAAGATCAAAGACGGTGAGTCTTTTGAATCTGCTTTCAGAAAATTCAAAAAATCTTGCGAAAAAGCAGGAATTCTTTCTGAAGTTAAAAAACGTGAACACTTTGAAAAGCCCTCAGTAAGACTTAAAAAGAAGTCTCTTGCAGCTCGTAAACGCGCTGTAAAAAAATCGAGAAAAGGCTGGAACGACTAGTCCTTCTTTTGCGAAGATAGTTTTTCAAGAGGCGGCCCAAAAGGTCGCCTCTGTTCTTACAGACAGACTGTTGAATAAGACCCATCCGACTTCATTGAACTTCTTGCGGCTGCGCCTTTTTGAACAGTCTTACTCTCGGAGGTATCGATGGAAATCAAAGATCAAATCACTGCGGATATCAAAGCCGCGATGCTCGCGAAAGACAGTGCTAAATTGGGAGCTCTTCGTATGCTCCAAGCCGCGATCAAAAACCGTGAAATCGACATGCGCCCGAACCCCATCACAGGTGATGAAGTTCTTGGCGTAGTTAAAAAACTTGTTAAGCAAAGAAAAGAATCTATCGAGCAGTTTCAACAAGCAGGTCGTCAAGACCTTGTAGATCAAGAATCTGCAGAGTTGAAAGTTCTTGAAGTTTATTTGCCAGCACAAATGAGCCGTGAACAAATCGAAGCTCTTGTGACTGAAGTGATCGCAGCTACTGGCGCGAAAACTGTGAAAGACATGGGACCTGTGATGAAAGAAGTCATCGCTCGTTCTGGCGGTGCGGCTGATAACAAAGTAGTAAGCGAAGTAATCAAATCTAAACTTGCGTAAGAAGGTTCATGAGATTTTCTCAAGACTTTATCGAGAGAGTTTCCGAGGCCAATAACCTCGTCGATATCATCTCTCAATATACTCAGTTAAAACCAAGTGGTAGCGGCCTTATGGGCCGCTGTCCATTTCCTGATCACGTCGAAAAAACGGCGTCGTTCTCTGTTTCTGAGACGAAACAAGTCTATCACTGCTTCGGCTGTCACAAGAGTGGAAACATGTTTTCATTCTTACGCGACTACCAGGGCATGAGCTTTCCGGAAGCGGTCGAGTATCTTGCTAATCGCGCTAGCATTCCAATGCCAGCTCCTGAAAAGAACGAAGGAGCTCAAGACCAAGTCGCTGAAAAAAAGAAGTTGTTGTTAAAAGTAAATAAGCTCGCGGCTCATTACTTTTCAGAGCAACTTCACCGTGTTCCTAATGATCATCCGGTGAAAAAATATATCGCCAGCCGTGGCCTTTCTAAAGAAGTCATCGAAACTTTTGGAATTGGCTATGCGGTGGCCGAATGGGATGGGCTAGAAAAGCATTTAGCTTCTCACAACATCTCTATGGCCTTGGCCGAAGAAGCGCGTCTGGTAAAGGCTCGCACGAATAAATCCGGTTACTTTGATATCTTCCGTGATCGTTTGATGTTCCCGATTTTCTCGGCGATGGGTGAGCCTATTGCTTTCGGTGGACGTTATTTAGAGAAGAAAGAAAACGAACCGAAGTACCTGAATTCTCCTGAAACACCGGTCTTTATTAAGGGGAAGGTGCTTTACGGACTTTCTCAGACCGCTCGTTATATCCGCAGTGATGACATGGCCCTTATTGTAGAGGGGTACATGGATTTAGTTTCTTTATATCAGGCGGGTATTCGTAACGTCGTTGCGACAATGGGAACGGCTTTGACGCCGGATCATGGGAAAATGCTTAAACGCATGACCAAAAACGTGGTGGCGATGTTTGACGGCGACTCTGCCGGAATGGAAGCCGCCGAACGCAGTCTGCCGATTCTACTAGCTGCCGATTTGTATCCAAAGGGCCTGACGCTTCCGAACAGCATGGACCCTGACGATTACGTGAAAAAGTATGGGGCGGAAGCCTTGAAGGCCGAGCTTGATAAGGCTCCAGACCTTTTTGTGATGATTTTAGCGCGTTGGATGGAAGGTTACCGGGGCGAGGCTTCGGAAAAAGTGAAGCTCGCAGATAAGCTAAAACCTTTATTTGAGGTCATCCCGGACTTGCGCTTAAGAGATCTGTATTTGGCCGAGGCCGCTCAAAAAATGAGCGTAACTCTGCCCTGGTTGCGTCAAGCTGTCGGAATACAGGGAAGTGGTCCTGTTTCTTCGCAAAACCGTTCGGCTATGACTAGGACGGTGCAGCCAAGCCCGCAGACTAACCCTCAAGGCCCGGCTCCCGTGTCCCAATCAGTAGAGGGTGGCAAAATCTCCCTTAAAGGAGCCTCAAAAGCCGAGCTTCTGCTATTAGGATTGGTACTCAAAAGTCGTGCCAATTTTGATCAATTTGTGAATGAAAAATTGCTTGAGAGCGTCGCTCACGACGGAGTGAAAAAGATCCTAGAAAAGGCGACGGATGTGTATAGACAAGATCTTAATAAGTTTGATAAGTTGACCAGTCTGCTTGTCTCTTACGTCGATCAGCCTGAATATTTATTTCAAGCCGGTCCACAAGCTGAAACCGAGCCAGGGTTCGACGAAGAGGCCGAGACGAAGCTCTTGCGTGATTGCTTTAAACGCGTGCGTGAAAATTTCTTAAGAGAGCAAGCAAAGCAATTAGCGCGAGATCTTAAAAACGAACCTAGTTCGGAAAAGTTGGAACAGATTATGAATATTCAGAGAAACCGAATCTCTCTGAATAAAGGGTAAAAGGCGGGGTATTGATGAAACCGAACCTACCAAACAAACAAGAGAAAGAGCCCGTAAAGGTTCTTTCCCTGCAAGAACAAGAAACGTTGATTAAAGAAGAAATTCAACGATTTCTGAAGCTTGCGAAGGAAAAAGGCGCGTTGACTATTGAAGAGATCAACGACCTTCTTCCGCCTGAAATTATCGCTCCTTCGGTGCTCGATGCATTCATGCACGCGCTTGAGGGTGGTGGTGTAGTAATTTCAGACTTGTCTGAAACTTCGAAAGAAGAAGAGGGCGAAGGAGCATTCCTTGAAAGCCCGGATTCTGAAGACGAAGAAATAGATGATGAAGAAAAAGCCGAAAGCGAAGACGTAAAGGGTAATGACCCTGTTCGTCTTTATTTGCGTAAAATGGGTAGCGTCTCCCTTCTTACTCGTGAGGGTGAAGTTGAGATTGCCCGTCGTATCGAAAAAGGGGAGCGTGAAATCGTTCGTGCGATCCTTTTGTCACCTCTAGGAACTTACGAGATCATTCAACTTGGTAAACGTCTTGATGAAGGCCGTATCAAAGTTAAATCGATCTTCCGTGGTCTTGAAGATGAAGACACTCAGTACGATGAAAAAGAGTACATCGATAAGATTCATGAACTTATCGGTAAAGTGACTGAGTACCAAAAAGGTGCTGAGAAGCTTTTCATGGTTCTTCGTAAAGAAGAAACCAACACTCCAGCTCGTCAAGCCGCTATGAAAGAACTTGTTGTGATGAACGATAAGCTGATGGCGAACTTCGAGTCTGTGAACTTCAACCGTAAAACTATCAATCGCGTTGTGATCAAGTTCAAAAACTTGGTGAACCGTATCGGAACTCTTCGTCGTCGTATCAAAGACGGTGTTGAGCGTACGTTCTCTAAAGACGTTGCAGCTATGGCTGAGCGTATGAAGTTGATCGATGCGAACGAAAAAGAATTAACAAGAATGACTCGCGACACGGGTTTGAACTATCAAAAGTTCAAGTCTTACGTGTTACAGGCTCAAGAAGCTGAAAAACGTATCAAGCGTTTGGACTCTGAGACTGAGATGAACCACAACTGGGTTAAGGAAACTTACACAGCGATCTGGAAAGGTGAGCGTGAGGCCGATGCAGCGAAATCTGAATTGGTTGAAGCAAACTTGCGTCTGGTGGTTTCTATCGCGAAGAAGTACACGAACCGCGGTCTTCAATTCTTGGATCTAATCCAAGAAGGTAACATCGGTTTGATGAAAGCCGTTGATAAGTTCGAATACCGTCGTGGTTACAAGTTCTCGACTTATGCGACATGGTGGATCCGTCAAGCGATCACTCGCGCGATTGCCGACCAAGCTCGTACAATCCGTATCCCAGTTCACATGATCGAGACCATCAACAAGCTTGTTCGTACATCTCGTTATCTTATCCAGGAACTAGGCCGTGAGCCGACCCCTGAAGAGATCGCAGATAAGATGGACATGCCGGTTGATAAAGTTCGCAAAGTTTTGAAAATCGCTAAAGAACCAATCTCTTTGGAAACTCCAGTGGGTGAAGAAGAAGATTCACACTTGGGTGACTTTATCGAAGACAAAAAGGTTATCAATCCTGCAGAAGCGATTGTGAACCTGAACTTGGCTGAACAAACTCGCCGTGTTCTTTCGACTTTGACTCCAAGAGAAGAAAAAGTTCTTCGTATGCGTTTCGGTATCGGTGAAGAATCCGACCACACTCTTGAAGAGGTTGGTCAAGACTTCAACGTGACTCGTGAACGTATCCGTCAGATCGAGGCGAAAGCTCTTCGTAAGCTTCGTCATCCTTCACGCTCGAACAAGCTTAAGGCGTTCGTTGATAGCTAGGACGCGTTCTTAAAACTAATTTAAGCTCTTTAAAGGGGACTTTTTTCGGAAAGTCCCCTTTTTTTTAGAATCTTTTTCATCTTTTATATTCCTGACAAATCGTTCGGAAATTTTCTTGTATGATCCCTCCAATTTTAAAACTGGAGGTTAAAATGAAATCAGTTCTTTTCGTGGCTGCTTTGCTTTTGTCTCACTCCGCTTTCGCTATTGATTCCGCTGATAAAGTCATTAAGTCCATTGAATGTTCCGCTGAAAAAACGCCTGATTTGGTCCAATACACAGGCAACGACACGGTGGCGACCGTGTATCTAAAAGCTGAACGTGCGACCCCTGACGAGCCGTTGCGTATCAATTATACCGAAGAGTTTTGGGCAACGACGGGCAATGGCCCTCAACACCGCGTGCTCACGGTTCGTGACGTCGCTTGTACAACACTTCGGTATCGCTCTCGTGCTTCATCCTTTGTCGGACGTGCCCACTATGAATTGACCTGCTATGAAGGCGGCTCTCTTGTGCGCCTGGATTTAGATTCTAAGGCCAAGAACGGAGTTTACTTGGGTGTTGCCGGTCTGACAGGTCGTTTTGCTTTGGCTTGTTCGTACACGAAGTTTTAATTTATCGTTGATTTAACTCTACACAGCGTCAAAAGGGTCCCCATCGGGACCCTTTTTTATTTTTAAACGTTCGCCGCTATCATGTGCGGTTGATAGTGCTCGTTAGGTTTGGTACGGTAAAGTCATCTCAGACTTACGGGGGGCTAGCTTAGTTGGTTAAAGCACGGTGCTCATAACACTGGGATCGGGGGTTCAAGTCCCTCGCCCCCTACCACTTTCCTTTTCTATCTTATTGCTGATGATTTTGGGTTTTCTATTGGTTGCTTGGTGGCATCTCGGGGCGCGGAATATTGGGCGTTGAGCCCAATATTCCTAGGCGGTCGACGTTCGCCGCCTTCGCGGCGAGAGCCTCCCGCATGCTCCGCACTAAAAAGCTCCCCCGGAGCTTTTTACCGCGGGCACAACCTCGCCCCCTCTTCGCGCTCCCTGGGGTTTTTTTAGGGGGCGGTTTTGGATTTGTTTTTGGGTTTGAAAATTGACTCGTTCTTTCTTGGGCGCAAAGGTGCTTGTGGAGGTGATATGAAAACTCTGTTTCTTGCTGTTGTTGTGCTTTTTACTTCATTGATGGTTCAGGCTGATCCGGTTAAGGCTTTGTGTTCGACTACTATTAAGTGTGCGAACGGGACTGCTACTTGTACTGCGGATCCTCAGCAGTCGGGTGGGACTTCTTTGGAGACGGCTTCTTGTGGGGCGGTGTCTGGGAAGTACCGAAGTTGTAAGTATACGGCTTCGATGGAATCTAGAAACGACATTGTGAAACGGGAACGGTTTGTTTGCTGTAATGCTAACGGTGACGCCGTTTCTTTTTATGAAAAAGCCAGTGTTGATGAAAGCTGTGCTTCTCCGGGCGTTGTTCAATAAATATTTCTTATCAAATTTAATATCCTTTTCTTCGTTGGCCTTGAAGTTCCTTCTTAAACTTCTTACAACTGAAGTATGGGATATTACATAGTCTTTTTACGAGCGGTGACTCCTACAGGGAAGAATAAGGTTCCTATGGCGGAGCTCCGCAAGCTTCTTGAACAGAATAAGTTTTCTGAAGTTCGGACTTATATTGCTAGTGGGAATATTCTTCTTCAGACTTCTTTGAGTGCTCGTGAAGTAGAGAAGAAGGTTCGGGCTCTCATCAAGAAAAATTTTGGTGGGGATTTGGATACTTTTGCTCTGACTCCTGACGAATTGGCGCTTGTTCTTAAAGGCAGTCCTTTTAAGAAGCCGGATGGGAAGACTCACTACTATACGTTGCTTTCAGATGTGCCTAGTGCTTCGGCTCAGAAAGCGTTTTCTGAAATTGATTTTTCTCCGGATAAGATCGTGCTTAAGAAAAAAGTGGTCTATGCGGAGTATCGCACTCTGATCAGTGAATCTAAGCTTAACAACAACTACTTTGAAAAAAAGCTTTCAGTGCGGGCGACGACTCGTAATTTCAATACAATGTCGAAGCTTCTTGAAATAGCGCACGAGATGGTTGGATAGATTCGATGCAGATTAAATACTTTAAAAGTAAAAGTGAACTTCATAAGTGGCTTCAGAAGAATCACGATAAGGCTTCTGAGGTGTGGATTGGTTTTTACAAAAAGGATTCCGGCAAGAAAGGCATCACGAATCAAGAGGCTTTGGATGAGGCGCTTTGTTTTGGATGGATTGATGGAATTCGTAAAGCCGTCGATGAAATCAGCTACTGCAATCGTTACACTCCGCGTACGGCGCGCAGTAAGTGGTCTAAGATTAATACCGAACATGTGCAGCGTTTGATGAAAGATGGCCTGATGCAGCCTGCAGGCTTAGCGGCGGTGAGTGCGGCGAAAGCGGATGGTCGTTGGGATGCGGCCTATGTTTCTCCGAAAAATTCCGAAGTGCCTGAAGAGTTTCTTAAGCAACTCAAAAAGAATAAGAAGGCGAGTGCGACATTCAAAAAGTTAGATAGAAGAAATCTTTTTTCCATTGCGTATCGCCTGCAGAACGCCAAAAAGCAGGAAACTCGCGATCGATTGATTCAAAGATTTATTGAAAAATTAGAAAAGGGCGAGCCTATCGTATAAAAAAAGGCTGCGGATCGCGCAGCCTTTTTCATTCCATTTTTTAGGAAAGAACTATTTGCAGTCGCTGTTGATAGCTTTTTCTGCGTTTTGGTATTTAGCGTAAAGCTCTTCGTATTGGCCCATGTAAAGCTCAAGAGTGTCAGAGTTTCTTGTTGCTCTCACTTTCTCTCTCAACCAGTTCAATTCTTTTGCAAGATTGCTTTTGTAGTCTACTAGTTGGCCGCAAGAAAGGCCGTAAGCGTGAGAAGTGGATACAGACAAAACCAAAGCTAAAGCGATAAGAGCTTTCATGGGATCTCCTTAATTGTGTTTATAATGCCTGGGGAACTTACTCAGAGCCCTCTGAAAGCGCAAGATTTGGGGCAGAGAGAATAAAATTTACAGTCTGAGAAAGCCCGTATTAGTTTTCAGCGTTAATTACGGGCAAAGAAAAGAAGATCGATGTTCCGTGATTAGGCTTGGAGTCGGCCCATATTTGGCCTCCGTGCAGCTCGACGACTTTGCGACACGTGGCCAGTCCAATTCCTGAGCCAGAGAGCTGTTTGCCCGAGTTCAATGTCGTGTACAGACCAAAAATAGTGTCCTTTTCCTTTGGGTCGAATCCGATTCCCTGATCTTTAATGCAAAATACCCACGAACTTTGTTCAGGTCGGCTTTGCACGGTGACTTTGATGCGTGAAGGCTTTGTACCTCGAAACTTGATCGAGTTAGAAAAAATATTCTGGAATACCTGCACCAGAAGTTCAAAATCACCATACACAGAAGGAAGCTCATCAGATTCTATCTGAGTTTGTGTCTCTTGAATGGCGCTGTGTAAGTTTTGAATTGAAATTTTTAGGACATCGTTGAGATCCACTTTCTCAAAAGGAATGTTTTTTCCCGAAAGGCGAGCATAGCTTAACAAGCGGTCGATAAGCTTGCGCATTCTTTCTGCGGCACCCTCAATAATTGGAATATATTCGTTACCTGGCAAAGCCTGTCCTAACTCTTCTTCCAACAAACTTAAGTACCCTGAAATTGTCGCTAGCGGAGACTTAAGATCATGAGCTGCAACACCAGCAAACTGTTCTAGACTTCTATTACTGGTTTCGGCCTTCGTCAGGGCATCTTCGGTTCTTTGGCCTTTTGTGGTCACAAACTCTGTGACTGCCAGCGAGATCACGGCGTCGATGGCCTCATCGACTTTATTTCTAGCCTCATAGCTAAGCTCATTTTGTTTTTGCAGTTCTTCATTAACGGCTTTGCGTAGCAGACTGAATTCTTTTAAAAGTTGTGGAAGAGGAAAACTAGTCAGTGCGGCTTTCGCTCTTCCGTAGGGTGCCGACATGCCATCGGTTTCTAAATGACGGAATGTGAAACGACTGTCTGAGTTTATGTAGCTAAGTAGATCATCCAGAAAAGGAGGAACAGCATCCAGAAGAGCATCAGAGTTGTTCGTCACAGATGATTCTTTTGAAAGCATCTCCGTCAGTCGGTTCGTTACATTCTTCTTAATTGTTTCAGTCTCTCTCACCTGATCATGTCTCCCTTTCACTCTTTTTTATAACATCATGAAATCTTCAGAAACAGAGAGGTTGTGAAAAGACTTAGTGCCGGACTCGACTTTGTTTTCGCACAAATAACATGAGACTGAATATTTTTCGTCTCAAACACGTCCTCTTCGATCTGAGCTCGATTTGAACGTTTCGATTTTGGTTATATCTAATTGAGGGGGAGTGTGTTCTACTAACGGCAACAAGTCGTTCACATCCTTCATTAGATTCCCTTTTGTCTTTTGCGAATGGCCCCTAGCTTTTTATGGAGGCAATTATGGGAAGAAAATTATACGTCGGAAACCTTTCATTCACAGTGGATTCAGAGCAACTAGGCACTGTCTTTTCAGAGGCAGGAAGCGTGGCTTCCGTCAATGTACTGACCGATCGTGAAACAGGTCGAAGCAAAGGTTTTGCGTTTGTCGAGATGTCGACAGATGAAGAGGCACAGGACGCGATTCATAAATTAAACGGCATTGCCTTGTCAGGTCGTCCCTTGAATGTTTCTGAAGCGCGTCCTCAAGAAAATCGTTTCTCATCTAATAGACGTGGTGGCGCCTTCGGGTCTCGCCGTTCTTATTAGTCACAGAATTTCAAAATTAATTTCCTAGTCGGTGTTGCCCACCGGCTAGTTTTCTATTCGTAAAGCAAGGTACTATGGCAAAAGATGATTTGGTAAATGTCGAAGGTAAAGTCGTCGATCTTTCTGGCGGTGGTGTTTATTCAGTGACTCTGGAAAATGGAGTCTTGGTCAAGGCACGCCTTTGTGGAAAAATGAAAAAATTCAATATCAAGGTTGTCGTCGGCGATCGCGTCAGTGTCGGAGTGTCGCCTTACGATCCTAGTCACGGGCTGATTCTTCACCGTCACAAATTCTAGTGGTGAAATTCTATTGGGTTCCGATAATACCCATAGAGGCCGGCGAACGGGCTTCTTCGGTGCGGGCGCAATTTGAATAGAAAAAGCAAAGAACCAAATAAATCACGGATAGAGCCAGAAAGCCTCTAATCTTATTATTTTTCATTCCATGAACTCCCTGGCTCAGTTCTGCAAAGATCTATTTTTATTTTTGCAAAGAATGAGATTTTCTACTCGTAAAAAAAGTGAATAGCCTCATCTTGAGTCGGGGTTTCACGAAAGATTTTTTCTTAGTTTTGCTAAGGACTTATCCGTCTTTAGGATGTCTCGCAATTAGAATGGCGCAAATCACTTAATTTTGCGCAGCTTGCTCTCATTTTCTATGGCCCAATCAAACAGCACGGAAAGTGTGGGCATAAGGCTTCGACCGAACGGTGTGAGCGAGTACTCCACTCGGGGAGGGATTTCGGGATAGACCTCTCGTGAAATAAAGCCCCACTCTTTTAAAGACTTTAAAGTTTGAGCGAGCATCTTTGGCGAGATGGTCGGTATTTGCTTTTGAAGTTCATTATAGCGTTTTGTCCGTTCAAGAAGGGCGACAAGAACAATCATTGTCCATTTGTCGCCCAGGAATCGTGCCGCTACGCTAAAGATACATGTTTCATCGAACAGAGGTTTTTTAATGACACGCTCTAAGGTCGTTTCAACCTTATGGTTAAGCACTTCTTTTTCAGTTCTTTTGTTCATTTAAAAAACCCCTGGGCACGCTACATATTTGCTGTAGCCCCGTCGTATTTATTGTTCTCTCCGAGCGCCGTTTGTAAAACCAGTGGATTCCAAAAATCCTTGTAGCTGTCGATCTTTCCGTTTGTTGTTTTCACGACGGAAATATACGTCTGATTGTACGGGCGTCCGTTCGTGACCATCTTACCAAAACCTTTAAATTCAGCAATCACAAGGTTTGGATCTTCAGTCAGATGATATGTGGGTTTTGTAAACTCAATCTTCAAGTAATTCGGGAAGTGGCGGATGTATTCGTGAATTGCTTCATTGCCGCTGACCTGGGCTGGGTATTCCTTAAGGCCGAAGGGAAATTCCAAGACGCCGCCTTCGTTCCATAGAGCCATCCAGGCACTGATATTCCCTGTAGAAAGATACTCAAGATGCTTTTCGAAAGTCTGTTGCGCTTTTGTTCTGATTGATTCGTTTTGTGTTTTCATGTGCGATATCCTTTCTTTTAGTAAGTCGCTTTCTGAAGGATAGTAGAAATCTAAAATATTGGAAGTACGCACGTTTTTGTGCTTTGGTTACGAAAAGGAAAGTAATGAAGCCATTTCGATCTGAAGCTAAAACCCAAGAGCGTCTGCGTTAAATTTACAGGACGAATAACTGTACAAAAGGTGTCAGCCAAATTTGTCCTTGGTCATTTTGATTCTCATCTTGGTTCGCTAATATCGATGGAGTTGAAGATAAGAGGGCGTGCCTTTTGCTCATTCATAAACTGGATATTTCCTTTGAAAGGAAGACTTATGAAAGCAAAAGCGGTTGTCTCAAAATGGATCATGATGTTTTCAGCGCTGACCGCAATTCAAGCAAGTGCAGAGATTTATGAAAACTCGGGATACCGTCTTGATACTTCTGTGCTCTGTGACGGTCTTCCCCAAGCCCCGGTGGCGACTCTAGAGGGATTGTGTGTTGGTGTTCTAGCTGGAAAAAAAGAGGGATTTAAAATGCCTCGTTACGCCGTGCAATCTAAAGAAGGCGTGATCTATGTCACTGAAATGGGCGGCTGGGCTTTCGGTCGCGGAACTGTGTATGCTGTTTATCGTGGAAAAGATTCTTCTGGCGTCGAAAAAACAGCGGTGGTTAATCTTTTTCCTACAAAGAAACTCACGATGCCTAATGGGATCATTATTGATCCCGAGGGACGCCTTTATGTTGGAACGCCGACAGCCGTGGTGCGCTTTCAACCCAGAGACTCAAAGACGGGACAATTTAATATTGATACCGCAACTGAAGTTGTCGTGAATGACTTTGCTCAGTCTATTTTCCGTAAAGGAGAATACGCAAGTGTGGGCAGCTATAATGCTTTGGAAAATCGCTTGAAGAACAAACATCCTCTTATTCAAATGGCCGCCAATCGGGACTTCACGGAAATGTATATAAATGTCGGTGCCCCTTCAGATGACTGCGGTTCTGGTATAAAAACCATCGACGAAAATGGAAAATGTATTCAGTCTGAAAGTGCGCTTGCGAGTGCCGCCGTTTGGAAAGTAACACTCAGTAACGACACTCAAAGAAAAGCGGTGAAGGTCGTTCCTTTTTCGCGCGGCTTAAGAAACTCTATGGCGTTAACCGTGCATCCAATTTCAGGCCTGGTCCTTCAAGGTGAAAACGGCTTGGATCTTCCGGATGAAGAACGCCCTTATGAAGAGTTAAATATTCTAGAAGAAGGAAAACACTACGGTTGGCCTTATTGCCATTCGCGCGGGGAAGTCGCTCCAGGATTTAAAAATAAAGTTACTGGTGAAATGTGTGCGAAGAATTTCGCTTTACCAAAAATCTTTATGCCTGCTCACACGGCTCCTCTGGGTCTTCTTTACTACAAAGGGGAACTGCTGCCTCAATTGAAGAACAAACTTTTAGTCGGATGGCACGGATATCAAAAGTACGGTCAGCGAATCGTCGCTTATCCCGTTGATGAATTGGGAACACCGACCGATAGCCAATACCAAGAGGTGGTATTTGGTTGGAAGGCACAAGAGGGAGTTCGTCCTCGCGGCGCCCCCACAGGCTTAACCGCCTTGAATGACGGTTCGGTTCTTGTTTTGGATGATAAAAACGGAGCTCTTTTAAGAATTTCCTCTGGTAAAAAAGCAGATGAGATTTCTGAAGATCCGTCAAAGTCGCATATTTCCGAAAAAACTTTGCAGGCTTTTGAGCCACTTGTCCCCTTTGTGAAAAAGAACTGTGCTATGTGCCACTCGCAATTTCAGAAGGCGACCGCAAAAGAGATGCTGCTTGAGATGAAGGGCACCATGCTCAATCTTTCAAGCCCTGCGGAAAGTTCTTTCTGGCTCAGAATGAAGGCCAAAGAAATGCCACCAGAAATGATTCGTCCCACGCTGAACTTTCACGATAAAGACTTTGATGAAGTTCTTCCCAAGATAGAGGCCTTCATCAATACGCTGCAAAAGTAATTAGGATTTCGTGACAGACAAGATAAATTTTTTACCCGCTTCGGAAAGTGCAGTGAAACGCACGCCGTAGCGGATATAAATATCGTTGGCACCCGGCAGTTTTACTTTTCGGACTGAAACCACAATGCCTTTGGCGTCAAACTTACTGTCTTGCAGTTTGTCGTCAAATTTAATCATTAGCTCGTCATTTAAGTCACACTTAGCGGCGCGAACCAAAAAGCCTAAGCCGGTTTTAGAGATATCGGCACAGAAGACCTGGAAACCTGTTCCCTTTTTTGAAAGGGCGACGAAAACCTTTCCACAGTTAAAGCGTTGCGATTTTCGACGAATATGGACGTCGGGAAGATCTTCATTTGAAGCTCTTTTATAATCTTCTAATGATTTCGGCGAGAACTCGTCCCAATTGATAACGGGCTGCCAAGGGCCGTGCGGATTCTTCGAGATCAAGCTCTGTTCAGAAAGCTTTTGAGAATGAATAAGTTCAAGCACTTCCAAGTATTTTAAACGCTGGTCTGAGTGGTCTTTTTCGTACCAGTAAACGGGAGTTAAAATTGGAAAATTATCGGGAGTGATAAATTCAGGGAGATCTAATTTCTCGTTCGATTCCTGATCCGATATCAAGCCAACCGCGAGATGATCGCCATACTCAGATGAGGTGTTAGATTCATTTGAAGGATCTAAATCGGAAAAATCAGGATGCTGGGCTAGCATCATCCATTCGCCCGTCTGATTATTCAAAATCATATCAAACAAACTGATTTTTCCAGAGCGAACGCCATCAATGATATTCTTCTCTGATAACGGCCCTAGTTTTTGTTTACCTGTAGTTAGGTAGTAGTTGGCTGCCAAGACGCTTCCCCAGTCCCAAGACATTCAAATTAAGTGGAGTATCGCTATCTTTAAGTTTGAGGCATCTTCCTGTTAATTCACAAGCGCTTTCTTTTTCTGAGACGGCGGCAGGCCCAAAGTTGGAAGCAAGAAGAGCCGAAGCTCTCCTTGCGAACATGAGATTAGCCAGCTTCTTTTAAAAGCTTTTTTCGGGCAGGGATGACGTGATCGATGACTCCAAAGACTTTGGATTCTTCCGCACTCATATAATGATCTCGCTCCATCGTCTTTGCCAGGAAATCTGCCTTCTTACCGGTGTGAAGGGAGTATATCTCGGTCATCCTTTTCTTCGTACGGACCAACTCTTTTGCGTGGATCTCGATATCGGTCACTTGTCCGCCCAACCCTCCATCACCCAGATGCGGTTGATGTAGTAAAATTCGGCTGTTAGGCATCGCGAAGCGTTTCCCTGGTGTGCCTGCCGTTAAGAGCAAAGAACCCATGCTTGCCGCCAAACCCAAACAATATGTGGCAATGTCGCATTTTACGAATTGCATGATGTCGTAGATGGCCATCCCAGCAGTGACGGATCCACCCGGGGAATTAATATAAAGATGGATATCCCTATCTGGATCGTTCACCTCCAGAAATAAAATCTGGGCGATCAAAGAGGTTGCGACCTCGTCGGTGACAGCCGAGCCCAAGATGATGATACGGTCTTTGAGCAGGCGAGAATAAATATCGTAACTGCGTTCTCCAGCGGATGTTTGTTCGATTACGTACGGATTGATAGGCATAGTGTTTCCCTTCTTTTTTTAAATTTCTTTTGCAGAACTGGGGCCGAACATTCAGTCCGAAGAGCCTGTTTCAGCCTGAAACAAGCACAAACCCAAGTCGCAAATAACGAAGGGTGATGATCTTCCAAAAAAAATTCTTATACGTTGGATAAGGCGAAAAAAAGCTTTCGGGTGACATTTTTGAAAACGACAAGTAGTGTGTGACTATGAAAATCCGCGCCAGCCACATTCTTGTGAAGCATCAATATGAAGCCGAAGATGTTCTTCGCGCCTTGAGTTCCGGAAAAAGTTTTGAGGAATTGGCGAAACGTTATTCGACGTGCCCTTCTGCGGCCCAGGGTGGAGACCTTGGAACTTTTGGTCCAGGTCGCATGGATGAAGACTTCGAAGATGCGGCCTTTGCTCTAAAGGTCGGGGAAATATCGTCTAAACCTGTGCGCACACGTTTTGGCTTTCATATAATTAAGCGCACTGCCTAAAGAAAACCCCTCCCAAAGTTTTGTTCTTTGTTGGGAAATACGTACTCCGTAGATTTTCGCCGAGGTTCGAGAAAAGATATTCGAAACACTCTCGGGGGATACATGCATAAATTCGGAATTTTGAACGTTTTGGTTTTAATGATGGCGTCTTTTGCGCAAGCAGAGGTCGTGAAGGACAACTCTTTTCTTATGGAAGAGGCTTACAATCAAGAGCCGGGTGTTGTTCAATTTATTCAAACTTATCAGTATCTAAATCCTTCGCATGATTGGACTTATAACTTCACAAGTGAAATCCCTATAACGGATGAAACTCATCAATTCTCTTTTGTTGTTCCGGTGATGAAACAAACGGGCGAGGCGGGTGAAAGCGATCAAACTCAGGTCGGCGACATTCTACTGAACTATCGCTATCAACTTTTGAACACGCCGACTCTCGCTATGGCTCCGCGCTTTACTTTAATTGCGCCAACAGGTGATTACAAAAAGGGATTCGGGACAGGCGTTGCTGGATTGCAGTTCAACCAGGCCGTTTCGATCACGATCAATGATCGCTGGACAAATCATTGGAATGCGGGTTTCACCTTCACTCCTGATGCTAAAGACGTCAACGGAGACACGGCGACGACCTTTGGGTTCAACTTTGGATCCAGCGTCGTTTACAATTACACTCCAAAAACAAACCTGCTTTGTGAGTTTGTATTTAACAGCAATGAATCTGTGATCGGTCCTGATATGAAAGCCGCCGCATCAACATATTACGTGGTGCCGGGCATCCGTACAGCTTTTGAGGCTGGAGAAGAAACTGAAATCGTTCCTGGCATCGGTGCTTTGTTGGGAATTGGCCCTTCCGCGGAAGAACACGAAACTGGTGTGATTGTTTATTTATCAATCGAATCAAAACTCTGGTAAGGGTGATATGGGTTTAACCCTTAAAAAACAACTTTGGTTGCTGTGTGGCGGATTTTTGATTGTACTATCTGGCGTCGCTACACTTTCTTTCGTTAACTCAACCAAGCTGATGAATCAGTTTGATAACGTCGCCAATGTGCAACTGCCCGCGGTTCGAAATATGACATTAGCAGATATGATGCATGATGGATTGCGGTCCGTGGTTTTAGCGTCATTGCTTGCCGCTGAAAACAATCCGGAGCAGTTGAAAGAGATCAAAACAGAAGCGCAGGAAAAGTCAGAGGAATTTCAACAATACCTTGAAGCTCTAGAAAAGCTTCCTTTAAATGATAACACTCGAAATGCGATTCTAGAAACCAAGCCGGAAATGATGAACTACATTGCATCCACAAATAAGATTGTGGATCTAGCCATCGCCGAAGGTTACCGTGCTGCGCTGGTGGAGCTTCCTAAGTTTGAAGCTTCGTTTAAAGTTCTCGAAGGCAAAATGGAAACTTTGGGTGAGTTGATTGAAAAAGATGCGGCTACGGCGCATGAATCCGGTGCGGCCTTCCGCATGATCAACTTATTGATTTCCATCATCGGTGGTTTGTTCTGTTTGGTGATGGGCATCTGGGTGACAGTGAGTTTGGTGCGTCGAATGACTGGCTTTGCTACACGCATTGAAGGCACGGGGAACTCTTTAGAAAACACGAGCACGCATTTGAATAAAGCCAGTCAGGATTTGGCTTCAGGAGCGACTCAGTCGGCCGCTTCACTTGAAGAAACAGTCGCTTCGCTTGAAGAGCTGTCCAGCATGGTGAAGTCTAACTCTGAAAATGCCAAAGCGGCTTCGGGATTATCTCAAGAAAGTTTTGATGCTTCCAAAGCGGGAGCTGAGTCTGTACAAAAACTTATAACTTCGATGGATGCTTTAAGAGCTTCAGCAACGAAGATCGAGGAAGTCAGCCAAGTCATTGATGACATTGCTTTCCAAACAAATCTTTTAGCCTTGAATGCCTCTGTGGAAGCGGCCCGTGCCGGAGAAATGGGAAAAGGATTTGCGGTTGTTGCGGATGCGGTTCGCAGCCTTGCGCAAAGAAGTGCAGATTCTGCTAAAAATATTTCAAAGATGATTCAAGAAAGCGTGCGCCAGATTCATGAAGGTGGCGAAATCGCGAATCAAAGTGGTGAGCTTTTAAATAAGTTTTTAGCTTCAGCTCAAAAAGTTTTAGAGATCAACAATGAAATTGCTGGCGCCAGCCACGAACAAGCTCGCGGTATCACGCTGATCAGTGAAGCCATGAATAAACTTGATCAGGCCTCGCAGAAAAACGCTCAAGTGGCTCAAGAAGTCGCGCAGACCAGTGATCAAATGTCACACTTGTCCCAAGGTATGCAGGACTTAGTGGTTGAGTTAAAGGATCTGGTCGGTCAGCAAACTTGAGTTTGCACAAATTAACAGTCCTTAAGATGACCCCTCCGAAAAGCTTCTTCAGTATGGATCTTTTCGGAGGAGCCCATGTCAGCACAATCCATTCTTGTGACCGCATTTTTTCTTTTCAACTCAAATGCCGTCCATGCAGTTGAAGTTAAGCCACAGATACTGCTTCCCATTCCGGAATCGAGCCAGAGCATTCCGACGAAAAAAATTATTCTTAGCGAAGGAAAAATGATTCGTTATGAGGTGAATGGCATTCTTGAAGCAAAGGCGGAACTGCCTGCCGGCGCGCAAATTGAAATTCCGCTGGAGTACACAAAGAAGTATCTGCCTTTTCGAAATTCTAAAGGAAACCTAGAAAGATCTAGCACGGGTTTCATCCATCCCATTCGCATTCTTTCTGTGCCCGCAGATTATCAAGATGAGTTCACCGTAGAAAAGATCAATGACTTCAATACCACGGCCGGTGGTTTATCTATCTTTGCTTCTATTATTGAAGATATTGAAGGGACCGAAGGCCACTTCGCCATTCATACCACGTCAGAACCTAATGAAGCATTTCTTGAGTACTTTCATGCCGACGGAAGGCCGAAATTTCGCTATTCAAAATCCATTCGTAAAAGATTTGGCTCACGACTCAATCACTTGGTGGATGG
The DNA here is from genome assembly GCF_047305915.1 of Bdellovibrio sp. HCB117. NCBI lineage: Bacteria > Pseudomonadati > Bdellovibrionota > Bdellovibrionia > Bdellovibrionales > Pseudobdellovibrionaceae > Bdellovibrio > Bdellovibrio sp. HCB117. Next base: position 226,976 of record NZ_CP178622.1, read on the forward strand.
CAAATCGTTATCTTCCGAAGAAAGAGAAAAGTGGCGCAGCATTTACTCTGAACTAAAAAGAGCGGCGACACGTACAGAGCCTTCAGAAAAGTCCTATATGATGATTGATTCCAAACTGGCCAAGCGTCTTTCAGCGCAGTTTGAAAAAACGGGTGCCATCTCTACGCGGGGAGCTTGGACCATCGCCACTCGAGCCACGGCTGTTCGTCATGGTTTTGAAAGTGTTCCGTGCGCCGAGTTTCAGTCCGAAGTTTTAAGGCAGGCTTATCAACGCGCAGGTTATCGAGTCACTGATGACTTTAATGAAAACAAAAAGAATCCATTGATCTGGCATCACACGGCGGCGGTGGTAAACTTCTCTGCAGCACTTTATCGAGCTGGTTGGATTCCGTGGGATGCTTCTGTTTATCGTCCCATCACTGGTAGCTTTATCATGCACCAAGTTGGAAAATCACCAGGCCACACATACATATCTGCAGGCGAAGACGGAATGATTGTCGTTGATAATGGCTCACCTCAGGGAAAGGACCTTCGCAAATCCAGTGCTCGTGTGCTGTCTATGATGTATCAGTCAGGCGTCTTCTTTTTACCGCCGGGAATCAACCCGCCCGCTTGGTCAGAGTAAGAATATTTCCTAAAAGACAAAGAACGACGCCGGTAATAATATACGGCGTCCACACAAAGTTTTCAAAAAAACTGGAAAGAGTGATCGCGATCACCGGAGAAATAACGCTGGTGTAGGCCGCTTTTTCAGCACCGATTTTTCCTGCCAAAGATAAATAAGCCCCAAAAGCGATGACCGAGCCGAATAACGCCAAGTAAAGAAGCGCACTTAAGAAACGTGCGTTCAGTGGTATAGCTAAGCTATCGCCATGAATAAGTGCTACGAGTAACGTGAAAATGCTTCCGTAAAGCATTCCCCAGGTGTTTGTGATTAAGACGGGAATACGCAATTGATAACTTTTTTGCGCGACCATGTTTCCAATCGAAGCGGACATGGTCGCAAAAAATCCGATCACAAGACCAAGAATGGTTTTTGAATTCGTATCAAAATGCAGAATCTCGTTAAGAAAAATAAAAACAATTCCTAGGCCACCTAAGAGTGAGCCCACAATCACACTGCGATTAATGGGTTTTTTGAAGAAAACCCTCATGCCGAACATGTTATAATAAATCAAAAGCGTGAAGGTCAGCGCCACCATCCCAGAGCTGATCATTGTTTCCGCGATATAGGTCAGCATGTAGTTCACTGAAAACATGAAAATTCCCTGAAGGGCGAAAAGAACATGTTCTCGACGCTGATACTTAAGATTTTGTTTTTTAAAGAAGCAAAAACCAAAGAGCAGAGCCGCGGCTAATAAGAATCGCCAGAAGACCGAAGTTATCGGAGAAGCTGCATCGACTTGAAATGTGATCACAAGGTAAGTAGAACCCCAGATCAACGTGCAGATGGTATACAGAATTAGGTTATCGAATCGTGCGGTCTTCATGAACTATATGTAACAAAAACGGACTTCGGGGTCACTTCGCATTTGTATGTGAACACACGCTTTCAATCGATCTTTAACCGCCGCTTCATTCAGGCCATAATGTAAGAGAGTTTTATTCGACGGAATTTCAAAAGGAGGTCCCAATGCTTAGAGCCGCGATTATCTTCTTCATCATCGCAATCGTCGCTTTTATCTTCGGAGCTTCAGGAATCGCAGGTATGTCGATGGAAATCGGCCGCCTACTGTTGATGGTATTCCTGGCTTTGGCGGTAATCACTTTCCTTATCAATCTTATCGGTGGGAAACGGGGACACAGGTGACGTCGTTGTTATAGCTTAAGAAATAAAAAAGCCCCAGTAATGGGGCTTTTGCTTTTAACGAAGCTTCTTAGTCTTCGTCGTCTTCGTAATCTTCATCATCCTCATCGTCGTCATCATCATCATCTTCGTCTTCATCCTCGTCATCGTAATCTTCATCAGCTTCGATGCGGATCAACCAACCCTCTTCGTAAGGGTCTTCCATGATAATAGATGGATCTTCAACAACTTGAGTGTTCACTTCAATCACAGTTCCAGACACTGGAGAGTAGATATCCAACGGACCATCGTCAGTCTCTAAAGTACCAATGACAACGTCAGCGTCGATTTTTTCTTGCTCAGCCGGAAGCTCAACAGAAGAGATCTCTTCAAAATCTTCCAAACCGTCTTCGTTGATGCCGATAGTGATAACACCATCTTCCTGACGGATCCAAAGATAACCCATAAAATTTCTTACGTCGTCTGATGCCATTGTCTTTTCCTAAGTTGTGTATTTTTAGAGATTATTCCCTAACCAGGGAAAGATGTCCAGCGGGAGCAAGCAAGCTTGCCCCCACTTCTTTTGAATAGCGCAATTAACAGTCGTAGTACAAGTGGAATTCGTACGGAACAGGTCTTTGCTGAACCGGACGCACTTCTTTGTCGATTTTGTACTGGATCCAAGTTTCGATCAGATCTTCACTGAACACGTCGCCCTTTTTTAAGAAGCTGCAGTTATCGCGAAGATTATTCAAACTTTCTTCCAAAGTTCCAGGGACAGAAGGAATTGCCGCTGCCTCTTGCGGAGGAAGACCGTAAATATCTTTATCAAGTGGATCACCTGGGTGAATCTTATTGATAATACCATCAAGGCCCGCCATCAAGATCGCCGCCTCAGCAAGATAGATATTTGCCGTTGGATCTGGAGTACGGAATTCAATACGACGCGCTTTTGGATTTGGTCCGGAATTCGGGATACGCATTGCTGCAGAACGATTTTTAAAGCTGTAAGCCAATTTTGTTGGTGCTTCGAAACCTGGAACCAGACGTTTATAAGAGTTTGTCGTTGGATTGATAATGCCGCAAAGAGCAGGAGCATGTTTCAAAACGCCGCCAATATAGTAAAGCGCCATTTCAGAAAGACCCGCATATTTGTTACCCGCGAAAAGATTTTTTCCATCCTTCCACAAAGACATATGAATGTGCATTCCAGAGCCGTTATCACCGAAAACAGGTTTTGGCATGAACGTCGCTGTTTTGCCGTAACGTTTTGCCACGTTTTTAACGATGTATTTAAACCACATCATTTTATCGCCCATGTTCAAAGCTGTATCGAAGCGGAAGTTGATCTCGCCTTGACCTGCAGAAGCTACTTCGTGGTGATGACGTTCCACTTGCATTCCGCATCTTTCAAGTTCCAAGCAGATCTCGGTGCGTAGATCTTGTTGTGTGTCTGTTGGAAGAGCTGGGAAGTAACCTTCTTTGCTACGTACTTTGTAACCCAGGTTACGGCCGCCTTCATCGCGACCCGTGTTCCAAACAGCCTCTTCGCTGTCGATCATATAGAAAGCGGAGTTGCTGGTTTGTTCATAACGAACATCATCAAAGATAAAGAATTCAGCTTCAGGACCGAAGTAAGCCGTATCGGCAATGCCTGTTGACTGCATGTAAGCGATCGCTTTTTTTACCAGCTGACGAGGGTCGCGGTTGTAAGGCTGCAGAGTCTCTGGCAAACAAACGTCACAGATAAGTGAAAGAGTTGGAACCTGCATGAATGGATCCATCATGGCTGTGCTTGGATCCGGCAAGATGATCATGTCAGATTCTTCAATACCTCTCCATCCGCGGATAGAACTTCCGTCAAAGCCGAAGCCGTTTTCGAAAGTTTCATCAGTCAATTGATGAAGGGGAACAGTTAAGTGTTGCCAAGTTCCGATCATGTCACAGAACTTGAGATCTACCATCTTTGCGCCTTTTTCATTGGCGAACTTCAGTACGTCTTTACCAGTCATCTGGGTCATTTGGGCCTCCGAGCCTTGCTTAAAAAAACAATCCTAAAGTGCCTGCTCGTCCTTCTCACCAGTGCGAATGCGAAGAACAGATTCCACAGGAATCACGAAGATTTTTCCGTCACCAATTTTTCCTGTGTGTGCAGTTTTACGAATAGCCTCTACTGCGCTATCGATCAGAGCGTCAGGCAGAACTACTTCTATTTTTATTTTTGGTAGAAAATCGACGACGTATTCGGCGCCCTTGTAGACCTCGGTACGTCCTTTTTGTCTTCCGAACCCGCGAACTTCTGAGACAGTGATACCTTCTACGCCGACTTCTGCTAGTGCGTCGACGACATCATCGAGCTTGAAGGGTTTTATGATCGCCTCAATTTTTTTCATTGAACCTTTTGTTCGGGAAAACGTTGTGAAGAGGATAGCAAGTTCACGCAAGAATGCAAAAACTGTTAAAGTCATTTAATTTTTTTAATTGCCAATAACGCAAAACAGAAACTGTCACTTCTTGGAAAAAAAGAGCAACTGCTCAGAAAGCGGCTTGCGGTGCCCTGTGGTTTTTGGTACACACGGGACCTCTTTTAGGAAAAGCCACTATTGTTGTCGTACTCGGGGGGGATAATGACTACAACACGTTTTTTCGTCTACGGATCTTTCTGTGAAGGCATGGTTCACTTTAACAAGATCCAAAATTTCTTGGAATCTTCAGTACTTGCGCGCGTTAAAGCGACGGCTTACCGATTAAAAGTAGGCTTTCCGGCTATTGTTAAAGCCGGCAGTGACCTGGTTCCAGGTCAGCTAGTGGAACTGAAAAGCTCAGAGTTGCTTTTGAGCCTCATGGATGAGTTCCACGGCTACAACCGCCACGATCCAGAGCAGAGTCTTTATTCTAGAGAAGAAGTGGATGTGTATCCAGAAGGCGCATCGACTCCAGTCCGCGCTTGGATTTACTTCCTAAATCCATTAAAACTTCCGGTGAATGCCGCTGTGATTCCTGGCGGAGACTGGAAACGTTCTCTGGAAGAACATCCATCTTTGACGTCGAAGCTTTCAGAAAAGCAAGTGACGTACATTCAAAAGCTAGGAAAATCGACTGGCCGAGAGATTGTTCCTATTGACCTGACTTTGTATCGCGAACTCATGAACTTAGAGCTGATCGTCGATAAAGGTCGTCGTTTAGCTTTATCCAAACTTGGCCAAGAGGTTTATAAGCATCTTGCCTAGTTCTGATTCGCAAAAACTTTTCCGCATTGTTCTTATCGAGCCCGAAATTCCGCAAAACACCGGAAACATCGGGCGCACCTGTGTTGCCACCAACTGCGAACTGCACTTGGTCGGCAAAATGGGTTTTGAAATCAACGACACCAACTTAAAACGCGCTGGTCTCGATTACTGGCCCCATCTTTCCTGGCACCGTCACGCCACATTTGAAGACTGGTGGAGCAAAGTCGAAGACACATCCCGCATCTGGCTCTTCACAACAAAAACAAAACGCACTTACTTCGAACCCAAATTCCAACCCGGCGACTGGTTCGTCTTCGGAAAAGAAACCAAGGGCCTGGATCCTGACCTCTTACTAAAATACCCAAACCAAACAGTAACAATCCCCATGATCGGCGAAGGAGCGCGCAGCCTAAACCTCGCTACTAGCGTTGCTATTGCTGCTTACGAAGGGGTTCGTCAGGTTAATTATTCGAAGTAGTTCTTTGCTTCACACGACGGATTTGCGCTTGGAAAGTGGGCTTAGCCTTAACCGCTGAGTCGCTTCGGCGGGCACGCCCTCCAGGCTCAGTCGGTGCCGAGCCTTTGGCTCGGTTCGCGCCATCGTGGCGCCACCGAAGGCCCTTCTTCGGACTCATCGCTTAAGGCTAAGCCCACTTTCCAAGCGCAAATCTGGTGTAAAGAAAATCTTTTTCGGAAAAGAACTGATGTACTTGTATGCGAGAATTTAGAAATGCGTAGGAGTTTTCTGTAAGCTTCCGCGAGTGGTTTTTCTGGCCTTCGGCGTTTTTTAAAAAGCGCTATGAGTATTAATTAAAAAATTTTAAAAGACGAAACCAACTTAATTTTAGTCATCAAAATATTCACAATTTATTTGTCGCTACCTCTGACGCAAAGACGAAGACGGGGAATGAAGAGGAAAAATAAAGTTCCACAAAGTTAGCTTATGCGAGCCTTCTTGGAGGGGAATTTAGGTGGTGTGTCTCCGAAGACAGGCCTTTGCCGGCGCCACGATGGCGCGAACCGCACAAAGTGCGGCGGCAACTGAGCCCGGATGGCGTGCCGAACGAAGCGAGAAACACCACCTAAATTCCCCTCCAAGAAGGCGTCGTCCGAAGCCAACCTTTCGTCGAGGAAATGTATCTTTTCCGAATGAATGACGCAGACTAGTTATGGCACGTTACCTTGCCGCCTTAATGGATTTGGGTCTATTCTCTAAGACTATGATTACACAAGCGCTTACAAAAATTTTCGGTACGAAGCATGATCGTGAAATGAAGAAGATCCAGCCTACAGTGGATCGTATCAATGCCCTAGAGCCAAAGATGGCGGCTCTCACGGATGAACAACTTAAAGCAAAGACTCCAGAGTTCCAAGAGCGTCTTCGAAAAGGCGAAACTGTTGATGATATTTTGCCAGAGGCGTTTGCGGTTTGTCGTGAAGCTTCGAAGCGCGTTTTGGGAATGCGCCATTACGATGTTCAGATGATCGGTGGTATCGTTCTGAATCGCGGTAACATTGCCGAGATGAGAACGGGTGAAGGTAAGACGCTTGTGGCGACTTTGCCAGTTTATTTGAATGCGCTTACAGGTAAGGGTGTGCATCTTGTGACAGTGAATGACTACCTAGTACGTCGTGACGCTGAATGGATGGGTCGTCTTTACGGTTGGTTGGGTCTTACGACAGGTATCATCGTTCATGGTTTGAACGATCAACAACGTAAGCAAATGTATGCTTGTGATATCACTTATTGCACGAACAATGAATTGGGCTTCGACTATCTTCGTGACAACATGAAGTTTGATTTGAATGACTACGTTCAACGTGGTCACAACTTCGCGATCGTGGATGAGTGTGACTCCATCCTCGTGGACGAGGCTCGTACGCCGCTGATCATTTCAGGTCCTGCGGAATCTTCGACGGATAAATACTATGCGGTGAACGCGATCATCCCTCACTTGAAGCGTGATGTTCACTTCACGATGGAAGAAAAAACGAAAACAGCTTCTTTGACTGACGAAGGTAACGCGAAAGTTGAAGAGTTGATGGGTCTTTCAAATCTTTACGATCCACAAAACATCGAAATTCTTCACCACGTTTACCAAGGTTTGAAGGCTTACTACCTTTACCGTCGTGACGTAGAATACATGATCAAAGATGGCGAAATCGTGATCGTGGATGAGTTCACGGGCCGTCTGATGCCGGGTCGTCGTTGGAGTGATGGTCTTCACCAAGCGATCGAAGCTAAAGAAGGCGTTGAAGTTAAATCTGAAAACCAAACTTTGGCGACAATCACTTTCCAAAACTACTTCCGTATGTACACGAAGCTTTCAGGTATGACGGGTACGGCGGATACAGAAGCGGTTGAGTTCAAAAAAATCTACAACCTTGATGTGAATGTGATTCCAACAAACAGACCTATTCAACGTAAAGACCAAGAAGACGTTGTGTATAAGTCTGAAAAAGCAAAATACAAAGCGATCACTGCCGACATCAAAGAGCGTATCGCCAAAGGTCAGCCGATCCTTGTTGGTACCGAGTCTATTGAAAAATCTGAATCTTTAAGTGCGTATCTTCGTAAAGAAGGTATTAAGCACGAAGTTCTTAATGCGAAACAACACGAACGCGAAGCCGAGATCGTAGCGCAAGCCGGTCGTAAGGGCGCTGTGACTATTGCTACCAACATGGCCGGTCGTGGTACCGACATCATGCTGGGTGGTAACGCAGAAATGTTGGCAAAAGCTTCTGTAGGCAATGATGATTCACCAGAATTCCAAGAAGCCTTGGCAAAAGTTAAACCTCAAGTTGAAAAAGAGCGTGCGGAAGTGCGTGAACTTGGCGGTCTTTATATCATCGGTACAGAAAGACACGAATCTCGTCGTATCGACAATCAGCTTCGTGGTCGTGCTGGTCGTCAAGGGGACCCAGGTGAGTCTCGCTTCTATCTATCTCTAGAAGATAAATTGATGAGAATCTTCAATGGTGAGCGCATCCAGAAAATCATGGAAATGCTGAACATCCCTGAAGATGAACCAATCACCGCAAAAATGGTTACGAATGCGATTGAAGGTGCACAACGTAAAGTCGAAGGTCACAACTTTGATATTCGTAAAAACTTGATGGAGTACGACTCTGTCATGAACGCGCAAAGAAACGCGATCTATGGCATGCGCCGTAAGGTCTTAGAAGGCCAAGAGATCGAAAGAACCACTTTGGATTGGTTGGGTGACGTGGTTTCTAATCTTCTTGATACTTACGCTCCAGAGGGCGGCAAGAAAGAAGATTGGAGCATGGATGGTTTGAACAACTCTCTTGTTCAAAGCTTCGGTTTCAAAATTGATTTCGCTAACATGCCAATCAACTCTGATACGGTGACAGACGCTGTGAAAAACGGTGTTAAAGAAGTTTTTGAAAAACAAAAATCTTCAATGGGTCCTTTCTTTGAACAAGTTCAAAAAATGATTCTTCTTCAAAGCATCGACCATCACTGGAAGAACCACCTTTACGTGATCGATAAATTAAAAGAAGGTATCGGTCTTCGTGGTTATGCTCAGAAAGATCCTTTGATCGAGTATAAAAAAGAAGCCTTTAAAGCTTTTGAAAACTTGAATAACACGATCAAGAGCGATGCGATCGAAAAAATCATGCGTGTTCAATTGGTAGCGCAGCAATCAGAAGAACAAGTTCTTGAAAGCTTGCGCCCGGAAGAAGCGGATCTGGATGAGTTGGATTATTCTTCTCCTTCAGAAACTGACATTGGTCACACTCTTCCAGAAGTTGAGACTTCGGCAGATGCACCAACACGTAAGATGACTTTCCAAAGCGGACCTCGTGATGATCGTCCGATGAATCGTGAAGAACGTCGTCGCCTTGAAAAACAAGGTAAAGGAAAAAGATAATTGATCCCTTGTCCGAGTTGCCAGTCACCGGTAGAGATTCTTGATAAGCATTTGGGGACGTTATTCACGTGCCCCCATTGCAACGCAGTTTACTTTATCGATTGGAACGGACAGCCTGAGATGGCGGAGCATGAACCTGAAGCTCCGCCGGAACCTGAAATACAATCTGGTACAGAATTCGAAGGTGGAGCTGATTTTCAAGCGGGCACTTCTTTCGAAAATCCTACGCCGCAAGATTTTAATGCCTATGGTGTAAATCCGGTTGAGCCCGCGCAAGACTTTTCTGCCGGCGCTGAGCCGACGGTTTATCAAGGACAGATTCCACAAGAAGTTCCCGAAGAAAACACGCCTCAGGAAGATCCTTATTTAACTCCCGCGGATGAGATTCCTCCGGGCAGTGAATTTGAAGTTCCAGGTGGTGTTAATTATCAAACTTCGGATTCTTCTTACGATACGCCGGTAGAGGCTCCTGTCGAGACGCCTTTAGAAGAACCGTCAGAGCCTATTGAAGAGGCTCCTTACGATTTCTCTCAGACTTTAGATCGCATGCCGGAGTCGACCACGAATGTGGCGACGCCCGATACTCCCGACTTCTCGGACGTGACTGATTTTGCCAATGCCGACACCTTGGCTGGCCCAATGACCTATGCCGTGATCATTGAGGGTATAGAGTCCAGTCACCTGGTGATGCAGCTTAAAGAGGCTATGACGGATTCCCGCTTTGGTTGGGATGTGACTGAACTTCTAAATCAGATTGGTCAGGGAAGACTGGTCCTAAAAGGCTTGTCTCCGGCTAAAGCCAGCGTCCTAATCAACCGAATTAAATATCTGCCTTTTAAAATTTCTTGGAGGCAAGATGTACTCTCTGGTTCTTAAAATTTCGTTGAGCTTTTTGACACTATCTTCGGTGGCGGTGGCTAATGAAGCTCCGGCTGCTGAACATGGCGAAGCCCCTAAAGAAGGTGCAAAAGCCGAAGCTCCTCCGAAAGAAATCAAATCCAGTGAAGATTCTTATGCCGTTGTACAAGCACGCGTGCAGGCTTTAGAAGCCAAAGTGCGTTCTGCCGAAACAGAAATTCAGAAGCTCATCACTGAGAAACAACAAACAAAAGACTCTGCGCGTGTTGCCGAGATCATCAATCAGATGAAAACGTTGCATAAAGATCTGAACACGAACGTGAAAGAATACGATCAACAGCGGGCTCTTTTGAAATACCGTTATCCAGAAAAAGGTCAAACAGAGAAGCGCGAGTACGAGCGCATCGAAGTGAAATCCATTGAAGAAATGGAAACTCAGATGAGCTTGGGGAACTCCGTGAAAAAGACTTTGCAAAAGGTGCGCATTCAATACGAGAAGCCTAACAAAAATGAAATGGGACATACGGTTGCCGAAGAAAAGAAAAAGTCCCCAGAGTCCGCGCCAAGTATCGTTGATCCGGTCATCCTAAAGAAGTAATAGTTCCTATATTGACTCTTATTTTGGACGTTATTTAATACTCCTCAGGGACACTGAGGGGTTTCAATGAAACAATTTTCTTTCTTAATTGTATCGGCGTTAACGATCACAGCTTGTTCAGGTGGAGGCGGCTCCGGATCCGAAGCGCCGGTTGATCAATTCCGTCCTTTTGAAAAGCCAGCCAATGCGATGACGGCGGCGGATGTTACCTACTATACGGATCTCAACAAAGCCTTAATAAAAATCGTTCCCGCACCCAATGCTATCTTCACCTCTGTTGTCAGCGGGGCATCCGCAAAAACAGTGGAGGTTGAAGAAAGGCAAAAATCCATCGAAAAACTTTCACCTGAAGGTGTGGCTCTTTTAAAGAGAATCAAAAAAGAATGTGAAGTCTTTCCCGCTTTCGGGGCGCAGTGGGGAGACACGCAAATTCGTGAAGGTTCTGTTTCGGGTGAACGGGCCCAGATGTCGATTGCAGCAAAAGGATGTCCGCTCAGCTTCGTCGAAGAAGGTGAAGCTATCACTCGCGTAAATAGCGTGCGCGCTGATAAATCTTCGCAAGTCGCAGAAATTTCAAATCAAGTGACTCTTAAACAGAAAGTGTTCAGTGTAATTCAAGATCCAAAACTGCGCGAATCCACGAAGGTGGAACAATATACGTTAGAGCTGATTTCTGTAGGTAACGCCGACGTTAAAATTGAAAAAGAAAAGATGTCGATGATTATGAAAATCAGTGGAGCGGGACGTGTGGCTGTAAAGCTGGCAGATGGCGACACCGTCAGTGGACCACTTAAGCTACAGATGAGCGTAAATAGCGCGACCGGTGAAATGCAGATGCAGTATCTTATGGACTTACAGACCTTGCGCGGAGCTTTGCGCATCGTCGCAGTTGCTTCGCAGGCGCAGACGGAGCTTTACATTAATGGAGAAAAAGCGGACCCAGCAGGGTTTGGCGATGCCATCAATCCGAAAAAAGGTCTGGGCCAAGCTCCACAGGCTTTCCGTAAGTTTTATTCCTTGTTGAAGTAATTATGACATAGATTGGGACGACCGCTTGACGGAAAAGCGTTCTTCCCACATGATAGATTCATATCCACGAACCAGGAGGGCCTATGATTGTAAAATTCAATAAATCAAACAACAGCTCTCTGGGTCTATTCGCTTAGTTTTAAATTCCTAAGACAATTCAAATCCACGAGAGCTCCATTTTTCCATTAACTTGAAAAACTATTGGAGTTTTTGCGTGAATTCATACTCACACCTCAATTCTTGGGGATGGGATTTATTTTTTGAACTACAAATTGAAAACAAAGAAGACGATCTGAAGTTGGCGCGCGTGATTGGTCAGGAAAGAGACCTTTACCGTGTGACATTTGGTGAATCGACCAGCCTTTTGGCGCAAGTATCAGGACGCTTTCGTCATGATTTTGCAAATGCGCCTGGCGCGTTTCCCGCCGTGGGCGACTGGGTGCTTTGCCGTATGGAAGAGCATCAAGACAAAGCTCTTATCCAAAAAGTTTTAGACCGTCGCACGTGTTTTTATCGTCGCGATCCGGGGCAAGGTGTGCAAGTCGTCGCGGCGAATGTCGATGTTGTCTTCATTGTGACGTCACTCAATCGCGATCTGAACGTCAATCGTTTGGATCGATACTTGAGTATTGCGTGGGATAGCGGCGCCTCGCCTGTTATCGTGTTGAGCAAAGCCGACTTAGTCGAAAACGCCGAAAGTATTCTGCATGATCTTGAAAACACTTATATCGGAGTTCCGATTTACGCCGTCAGTGTCTTTGAACCGCAGACGTGTGAGGGCTTAAGAAAATATTTGAAACCAGGAAAAACAGCCGTTCTTATGGGATCTTCCGGCGTTGGAAAATCCACGTTAACGAACTTTTTTCTGGGCGAAGAGATTCTTAAAACTCAAAGTGCTAGAGAAGACGACGATCGCGGTCGCCATACCACCACATCTCGCAGCTTGTTTCGTCTGAAAGAAGGAGCTGTGTTGATGGACACTCCGGGTATGAGGCAGTTGGGATTGCATGATCAGGAAGAAGGCGTGCAGGAATTATTTTCGGACATCCTGTCTCTTTCAGAGCAATGTAAATTCCGAGACTGCGCCCATAATCAAGAACCCGGTTGCGCTATTCATAATGCTTTATCCAACGGAGATTTGGATCCCGACCGATGGGAAAGCTACTTGAAACTGCAAAAGGAAGCGTCTTATCAGGAGCGTCGATTGGATCCCGCGAAAATGGCGGAGGAAAAGAAAAGATGGAAGAAAATACATCTGGCCGCTAAAGTTCATATGGCAAGAAAGAGCCGGGGAGAAATCTAACCCCGGCTTCGGCCGCTTCTTTTTTGTATTAAAATGAGACAAAAGAAAGTGGCGGCCTTTCAAGCTTCTTAGTAAACTAGTAGCATAGAAGGATGGGGGAACTATGCTCCGTTATTTGGCTATTCCTGTCGTGATAATCGGTCTTTTGACGACAGCCTGTCAGACGTCAATGCTAAAGCAGTTTGGCGAAGTAAAACCCGGCATGGAAAAAGATGACGTTCTTGATTTAATGGGAAGCCCCTCTCGCACCCAACGCTTTCATGGGAAAGACCGTTGGACCTATGTTTTTTATGACGATCGCATCCGTTTTGAAAAAGAAGTTCAGTTCTTTAATGGCAACGCCATCTATGTAGGTGATATTTCTCAACCAGAAGTCACGAAAACGGCGATGGCCGTTGATGCTATCAATGATCAGAAGAACAAAGAGATCGACGAACAAATCGCCAAAGAAGTCGAGCAACACCGCAAAGAGTATAGCGATTATGAAGCGAAAGCTCGCGGCGAAGATAAAGTCCGCTACGTCCCTGAATTTGAATCTATTCGCTAGCTTTTAAGATAAGCGGTTCGCCAAGAACCGAGATGACTTCGTACCCGTTGATCTGCAAAGTGTCTTCGGGGTTTATTCCGTAAAACTTCACGCCTGTCCAAGTCCATTCCGTCGGCCAAAACTCGACAACGTGTCGGAAAAAAATCTTTCCTTCTTCGCGGGACCCTTCCGCGGCTATAGGAAACTCATACTGAGAGGTAGGACTTTTTAAAATCTTGGAAAATGGAATGGGTAAAGTATCGATGTGGCGTTGATCGGCCGCAACCGTACAAGGAACACGCACGATCATTTGTGGAATTTCTCCAGAAAACGCAATTCCTTCCGCCGCAAAAATTAAATCCACCGTAGGATACTGTTCGCAGGCAAAAACCTTGCTTCCCGAATCATTCTTCATCAAGAAAAGGCCCAGACGCATTGCGGGCCCTTGAGATGTCGAAATGACCGAGGCTTCTTTTAAAACTTGGTACTTAAATGCTTTTTTAAATTGTTCAGGAGATGCTTCAGTCAAATCATAATCAAACGTGGTCGCAGTGACAGCGGCACCTTCTTCAGTAGAGGCAACACCACGAAGTTGATTCACTTTTTTATTAAGAAGTAAGACACCGAAAGGCAATGCAGCCATTAAAAGCACGAGGCTTATCATGCGCGACATTTTTTGCAGATTCGTTTTTTCTTTTTTCATCTTAATACTCGCACTTGATCGTTTCACGATCGGCTGCAGTTAAAGAGTCTCGTTTCACGGCACCATTTAATGTCGACCACATCACACTCGGCACTGTGCGATGTTTTAATCCCAGCACATGTCCCAGTTCGTGGATCATAAGACTTTCTAAATGAACATCATAGGGTGTCGTTGCTTTATCGACGAAGAAATTGAAGTACTTATGATCAACGGCAATATCAGATTCGTAAATCTGATTTCCGCGCCAATAAAGATTCGTGACCGCTTGCAGGGTCTTTTGGGCTTCCGGCCACGTCTTCATCCAATGGACGGTGTTCGTAGCGTTACGTGTAACTTCAGTGCCCAGATTCGCGCCTGTTCTATCAAATCGGAAAAGCGTCATGCCGGCAGCATCATTCCAATGCTGAGCAGCCCGTTTAATCACTTCATCATATTCAGGCGGGTATTCGCTATGAAGTTGCAGCACAACAGGAATATTGAGCTTCCAAGACACACGTTGACCATAACTATTTTGAATGAAGCCGCAGTCGGTTTCAGCGGCGCTGGCCAAATGATCATCATCTCCAGGTCCTAAAGAGGGACCTTGCTGGCAAGACACAAGGGCGATGGCAGCGGAAATGAGGAAAAGCAATTTATACATATCCCTCAGTTTACACGAACTTTATTTTCAAATCTGTGAATAGAAAGTGCTTAAAAGAAAAGCTCGACCTAGGTCCTAGGTCGAGCTGAAGCGCTTAGAAGTAAGAATCGGCCCAATCAATCAAAGTGCCGTTGATCCAAGAAATTTTTTCTTTCTGAGTGATGCGACGGCCGCCTTTCAAAAAGTCTAAAACTTCTTTTCGCATGTCCAAAGCTGTGGGCTCATGCAAAATCAAAGCGCCGCTCTCTGTGTCGTGGATGAAGCTACGACGATTTAAATTCACGCTACTGATAAAACTTAATTTCTTATCAATAACTAGAATCTTTGCATGCATGATCGAGCGTGAATCTGTCCACTCATAGATCTCAACATTTTTCAAATGGCGGTTGATCCCTTCTTTATTTACGTCTTCCGCAATTTGTGGGGTGCCGTCACCTGCTAGGTGGATACGAGTTAAGATCTTCACTTTGACTCCACGTTGGACGGCGCGATCCAAAGCCGCGCTGATGGCCACAGAAGGACGGAAATAAGGTGTCGTCAGTAGCAACTCGAACTGAGCTGAATCAATCATATTGATATAGAACTTTTCCAGCTGGAAACCGTCAAAGAAAGGCAAAGACATCACATGGCGAACCAACGGATAGAGGTTCGGTAAAGCCGTCAAACGTAAAACCTGACTTTGGGAAGCCGCTTGCGGGATGTTTACATTCGTTGAGCGGAAGCGATTGGATACGGGATCGCGCATCCAGAATGAAAGCATTTGCGCCATTACAGACTGAATGAAGGGATGACCGCGCATCTCAACTTCGAAATCATTGTAGTAAATGTAAGGCTCTTCGCCTTCACCGTAGTTCTTCAAATACTTGTAGGCTTTGTAGAACGGAGTATCACTGAAGATGTAAGAGTCACGGATATTTCTTCCGCCCGTGATCAAGAAGCTATCCTTCCAGTTCGTCGAAGAATACCCCATAACGATTTTCGTGTGATTCACGCGGTGAAATTTATCAAGCCAAGAGCCGTCTTTGGCTTCTGATAAACGATACTTATAATATTGAACCTTCACGTTGGGCATTCCAAATGCCAACCATTCAAGAATACGCTTATCCTTTTTAGTCATGGTCACTTCGGGTACCAGAACGCGAATCTGTGTGCCACGCTCGGCATGATGACGAAGGGCACGCGCCAGCACCATTCCATAAAAGTCAGCAGAAAAGTTCAAAGAGGAAACCCAAATAATATCGAACTTAGGTGCTTTATCGAAATTCAGGGCCGCCATGGGATTTTTGTCATTAAAATCTTTTCTGGATAGAGGAGAGCCCGTTAAAGAAAGCACGCGGCGATTCATTGAAAGATACGGATCGCGCAAGTTGATCAGTTTATCAAAGCTTTGTGGGCACGTCGTAAATAGATAGTCCTGTTGCCAGAAAAAATTTGTCACATTGTTGCCACCAAAATTTCCGACAGGACGGGCACACACATCAATTTGATTAGTGAGCTTAACCCATTCCGGCGTTGTCATTGCAACGTCGACAAGCTTGATCGTATGAGTCCACTTACGGTCTTTATCCGGATCATAGTATCTGAGCTGACAACTTCTAACACCCGGAGAAAGCTTTACCCTCACGCGCTGGCCATTTTCTTTGTTGAAATACCAGTTGAATTCATACACGCGACCGCGTGTTTCGTTTTGGAAGAATAAAAATCCTGATTGATAAATAATATCGCCGTCGCAATCCAATCGCGCCTTAAGATATTTTTGACGTTGATCTTGTCGGTCTCCGGCAAAGGGCGTTGTTTCGACCGGCAAATTGTTCATAAGGCGCAGAGAATAGTTAGAATAGAAACGGTGCTCAAGCGGGAAAGCGTTTGTTGCGTTGATATCCTCGCTTTTAAACTCGTTCAGGTTCGTGATTTCGACGATCTCTTCTTTTTCAAATAGTGGTGAACGGAAAGACGCTGAAAACCAAGGCCCTAAGCCGTCCCATTCACGCAATGAAAGTTTTGATGAAAGGACGTCGACTTCTTGTTGGCGCTCTTTCCAAAGACGGTCGACTTGATCGCGCACATAAGGATCTTGATACATACGACCATCAAAAGCTTGAGGTGCGCTCAGACCTGTTTGTGTTTGGAAGAACTGCTGATTCGCTCTCCAATCGTTGTTCCAGAACTTAGAAAGCTCTAAATCGATTTCCTGGATACGATTCACACGTTGATCATCATAGATGACCGAACTCGGTGTTCGCTGAGCGCTAGTACATGCCGACACTACCAAAATTATTGCGAATAAAACGGAGAGACGTTTCATTCTTTGTAGTTCGGTTATCTATACGGAAAAGTTTAGGTTTTCAGGCGGGAATTCTAAAATTGAGACGGTGAATTTGGATTAAATTTTCAGAAGGGCCTAAGAACAAAAAAGGAGGCTTTTCGGCCTCCTTCTAAAGTCGAGTCTTATTCAAAGAACTCTGCCATGGCATTGTCGTCGCGGAAGTAAGTTTTGAAGTCCTTACTTACGAAAGAGCTTTCAACAATGCGGCCTTCCGTGCAGTCTTGGTACTTGTCTTCGCTTTCATCTTCATAATCGAAGTCACAAGAAGCCGTGTCCCAAGCTTTTTCAGAATATGTGATTTTGTAGCCAATAAGATTTGAAGACTTAAAGATCGCAACCACTTCGTCTAAACGCGTGTCACCTTCGGATTGATAGTCGCCTTCAAGAATAGTGTCCGCCCAGATGTTGGATTGGTGAATCATGATCTTATTCAAAAGATTCAGATCCTGCTTCGTCAACAAGCCAGATGATTTTCCGTTTGAGTAAACAACCGTGTGGTAAAAAGGTTTTTCGCAAACATCGTCGCAAGCCTGGTTGTATTGTTCCATCGTATCGTAGAAATCGCGGCCACCAACGAAGTACTCGTCAGCTTGAGCCGTCAAAGAAAGAGTCGCGATAACCAGGAAGCCTAAAAACTTCTTCATATATCCTCCGAGATGGCCGAATATAAACGCCATCACGTCGAAAAGTGCAATGCAAAATTGGAATGATATTATCAACGGAAAGCTAGTTGGGAGCCAATTCCATCAATTTGCGCTTCAAAATCTTGCCGCTATCGCCCTTAGGTAAGGACGGTAAAAACACAAAATGCTTAGGGATTTTGAATTTTGCCAGATTTCGAACGCAGTGTTGGTGCAGCTCATCCGCGGTCAGTCTTTCTTGGCCTGCCACTATAAAAGCTTTACCCACCTCGCCCCATTTTTCGTCAGGAACGCCAATGACGGCCGCTTCCAATACCGAAGGATGAGTGCGAAGAATTTGTTCAATCTCCGGAGGATATACGTTTTCTCCACCCGAGATGAACATGTCTTTTTTGCGTCCGACGACGTAGTAATAGCCTTCAGAATCCCGGCGTACAAGATCGCCGGTGTAAAGCCAGCCCTCTTTGATGGCTTCATTGGTGGCTTTTTCATTGTGCCAATACCCCTGCATGCACATCGGTCCACGCAGAATCAATTCACCGACCTCATTGTCTTTAAGCTCTTTGCCTTCCATATCGACTACTTTGGCTTCGATATAAAAGTTGGGAAATCCAATAGAGCCGATTTTTCTAAGCGCATCTTCTTCATTTAAAGAAAATACGTTCGGGCCAAACTCCGTCAGGCCATAACCCTGACGAACTGGAATCCCTTTTTTGTCCCAAATACGAATTAATTCAATCGGCATCGGTTCGCCGCCCACGATGGCATAGCGAATGTTAGAAAGATCCACTTTATTAAAAAGTTCTGAGCGCGCCATCATATCCATTGTCGTGGGAACTCCGAAAAGCAGGGTCGCTTTTTCCTTGGCGCTGAGATTTAAAATTTGATCGGCATCAAACTTCTTTAAGAAAACTACTTTAGCGCCGCGATGAATGAATGGCGTCGTCAGAACGTTCCAACCTCCCGTATGAAAGAAGGGGAGGAAGATCACAGTGCAATCGTTTTGCGAGATATTCAAACGCAGGGTCGTGTTGATCGAGTTCCAGAAGATCATCTTGTAGGTCAAGATGGCTCCTTTGGGAGAACCCGTTGTGCCCGAGGTGTACATGATCATCACAGGATCATTTTCTTGTGAAGTGAAGGAATACTCTTCGGCAGGACCGCTAGATTCTAAGAAACTTGCAAAGCTGTTATCACCCTGAAGCTTTAAAAGCTCGGGCTTTAAAGACGAAGGTAGATTTTGCACAACCTCGCGATAGGCCTCTTGAAACAGAACTAATTTGGGCGAAGAATCCGAGATGATGTGATCCACCTCACGTTGAGTAAGACGGAAGTTTACCGGCACCATGATGGCGCCCAGGCGCTGCAAGGCAAAGAAAAGAAAAACGTATTCCAGTTCATTGGTGGCAAGGACCGCCACGCGATCCCCTTTACGAATGCCAAACTGGTTGTGCAGGTAGTGAGCTCCGCGATTGGCCAAATCAAAAAGCTTGGCGTAAGAAAATTCACGTCCCGTATCGCCATCTTTGATAGCGATATTGTGAGGCGAATAAAGTTTCCAGCGTTTCAGCCAATCCAGTTCCATTATGTGTCGTATCCCCATTCAAGTGCGAGGGCGGCCATGCTCATACCACCGCCAGAGCCCAACATAAAGACCATATCACCTTTTTTCATCTTCTTTTGGCGGGCAGCATCGGCCAAAGCCATTCCAATAGAGGCAGAGCCCGTATAGCCGAAGCGATCCATTACGTAATGGGCGCGTTCACGAGAAAGGTTTAACTTATCCATCGTTTCGTAAATGCTCTGAACGTTAAACTGAGTGATGAAGAAATGCTTGATGTCTTCAGGCTTCATGCGCTGACGGTCTAAAAGCATGTTCGTCAAACGCGGCCAGTGAATGCCGTTTGTTTCTGGTGGAATGCGTTTCGGGAAAGCCAATAGATGGCCTTTGTTTTCAACCACTTCATGAGTTACAGGTTGCGCCGTACCTCCGGCGTAAATTCCCATGTAGTCGTGATATTGTCCGTCGGTGTACATTTGACTATCGATAAAGCCGCGCGTGTCTTTCGCGGGTTGAATGACAACGGCGCCGGCACCATCCGCAAACAACGAAGCGATTTTGTAGTCGTCAAAGTTCAAATACTTACTCATGCCGTAAGCACCAACGACCAGAACGTTTTTATATTTTTCGTCAGCGGCAATGTATTTTGAAGCAATATCACAGCCCACAACAAAACCCGCACACGCCGTATTGATGTCGTAAGTTCCTGCATTCACTGCACCCATGCGATAAGCGACAACCGAAGCGGTAGAAGGAGAAAGGTAGTCGGGAGTGTCTGTAGATACGATGATAAGATCTAAATCTTTCGCGGTAATACCCGCATTTTTCATCGCCTCTTCCGCCGCGGGAATAATAAGATCTGATGTGCGCTGATCTTTTTCCATCCAGCGACGTTCGCGAATATTACGGCTTTCGCTTAAGAAAGTGCCGATATCTTTTTTATACAAATCATTAAAGTACTGATTTGTAATCACACGCTCAGGCGCGTACATCCCTGTTCCTACAATTGTCGCTGTTCTTTTGCTCATTGTTTTTCCTTTGCGAATTCGCTTAACTACAAACCATTTTATCGATTTGGCAAGAAAAGAAATTTAGTGCATTTACTCTATTCACAGAGCGAAAAAGTGCGATTTTCTTTGACGGGATGGGGGCTTATTGGGTTAAGCCCATTGAATGACAAATATTAATTTTGATTTTAAAAATAAAAATGCAATCGTTACTGGCGGCGCTGCCGGTATCGGTTTTCAAATCACACAAAAATTTCTAGAAGCCGGCGGCAACGTTTCTATCTGGGATTATTCTGAACAGGCTTTGCAGACGGCAAAAACTGAATTCGCTAAATACGGAGCGCAAGTTCACGTTGCACAAGTTGATGTGACGAATCGTGAGTCAGTTGTAAAAGCGGCGTCTTCATTGCCATGGGCTGTGGATATCCTTGTGAATAACGCCGGTATCACACGCGATAAGTCTTTTGCGAAAATGGGACCTGAAGATTGGGATGCTGTTATCAGCACAAACCTAACAGGTCTTTTCAACGTTACAAAAACGTTATTAGAAAAATTCAATGCAAGCTCGAACCACAAACGCATCATTAATATCTCCTCCGTGGTTGGGCTTTATGGAAACTTTGGTCAAACGAACTATGCAGCAGCAAAAGCGGGCGTGATCGGTATGACGAAAACTTGGGGAAAAGAATTGGGCCGTAAGGGCTTCACTTCGAATGCCATCGCTCCAGGCTTCATTATGACGGCGATGACGAAGGCCATGCCGAAAGAAGTTCTTGAAGGTATGGCTGCCAAAGTTCCTGTAACTCGCCTTGGTGAAACTGAAGATATTGCAAACGCATGTTTGTTCTTGGCAAGTGAACAAGCGAGCTATATTAACGGCACGGTCTTGAGTGTTGATGGTGGAATTGTATTGTAAGTAATTAGGCCCTTTTTTGATCTTGAAACTGTTCTGGGGGAATTATGAAATCAGTTTTGTTAGCGGTTTTTGTAGTGGTCTCTGCTTTGTTTGTTTCGATGGAGTCTGTGGCTCAGTCGAAAGCTTATAAAGGATTTGTGGCGCTTTCGGCGACGAAGGAACTTTATGTTGATTATGTTCCTGCGGAAGCAAAACAGCCGACAGTTATTTTGATCAATGGTCTTACTTACAGCACTCGTCAATGGGATAACTTCACTGACAATCTTGTTGCGAAGGGCGTTGGTGTTCTTCGTTACGATCCAATCGGTCAAGGTCAGACTCTTTTAAAGTATGCGCCGATCCTTGCACCAATTCCCTATCAAGATCAGATCGTGGATCTGAAGGCTCTTTTAGAGAAAATGAAAATTAAAGGCCCTTATAATTTAGTTGGGCTGTCTTACGGTGGCGGCATTGCCGCAGGCTTTGCCGCTGCTTATCCAACTCTTGTGAAGAACTTGGTGCTCATGGCGCCCTTCACTCGTCCCCTGGATGGAACAGACAACTGGATTAAGGCGCAGATCTGGGCAACTCGTCAGATTTTCCCGTTCAATAAAATGTCGGATGATGATTTGTATGATTACTATCTCCATCAGATCGTCTATGCCACGTATCCGCAGGCAGAACCGATTGTCCTGGAAAATCCATTTAAGCTCGAAGCAACTTATCGCCTCGTACAAGGAATTCGTAAGGCTCGTCCGATTGATTTCACTCACACAATTCCAAATCGTGCTTTGCATTTGATGATTGCTCGTCAAGATCAGTACATCAATACAAGTGTGCTAGATGAGTACTGGGATGCCGTTCCTGAAGAGGCGCGTGCTAGCCGTCTTTACATCAACGGTTCTGAACACAAGATGGTGGAGGCCGTTCCTTACTTCACGGCAGCTTGGGTTTACGAGATCGTGACTGGCAATAAACGTCTTTATAAAGGTGATGACTTTGAAGGTTATCCTTTCCGTGGCGAAGTTCGTGCGGGACAGGAAAATATCAAAGTAGGTCGCGAATGATTCACGTCGAGGTAAAATCCGGCTTAGTTCCTGAAGATGTTTTCTTCATCCACGGCAATCTGGCTTCAAATCGCTGGTGGTTGCCGTCCGAAGAAATTTGGATGAAAGAAGCTCAAGGTAAGAACTATCAAGGCTCATTGATCTATGCCGAGTTTCGCGGTTGTGGCGGTAGCACGCCTCCAAAAAGCTCTGATGAAGTGAACATGCATCTTTTTGCAGAAGACTTCATTGAAGTCGTTCGCTCGCTAAAAAAGGGACCGGTTCACTTGGTGGGTCATTCAACAGGCGGACTGATTGCTTCCTTAATGATGGCTAAAGCGCCAGAACTTTTCGGAAAAGCGATTTTGCTGGACTCCGTGGGTGCGCAAGGTGTGACGTTCGACACTTCCATGATCACTGCTTTTGAACAAATGAAGCAGGATAAAAATCTAACGGGCGTGGTTCTAGGATCTACGATTCATAATAATAATCCCGAGTCGAAATTCTTTAAGGATGTCTTGGTAGAAGATGCTTTTCACGCCGTGAAAACCGTCGGTCATTGGGTTCTTCAAGCCCTAGATGGATTAGATATTCGCGAAGAAATTCAAAAAATTAAGAATGAAGTGCTCGTTCTTCACGGTGAGCACGACAAGCTTTTACCGATGTCGGATTCTGAGGCTCTGGCTTCTTTGTTTTCGCGAGGAAAATTTCAAGTTATCGAAGGTTTGGGCCACTGTCCCAACATCGAATCCCCTGAAAAGTTTGTGAGCATCACCCGCAACTTTTTGTTTCATCCTCTTTGATGCCCAGTGTCGCATCATTAGAACCTCGACTGGGTCGGCTTAATTAGTTGCCGACCTTAGTCTTTTAAGATACTTAGAACAATACATTACAATATTGTGACAAAACTATTTTGCGTCTCCTAGGGAGTGCCCACCTATGTCTGAAAATAGAGATGAGTATAATCGTGCCGGTTTGCTTGCGTTCGCCTTTTCAATGGCGTTTTGCTTTGCTTTCTTCTTCTACCTAGTTGCTATCAACAAAGGTGTCGATTTGGCTGAGAACGTAATCGATCCTAATGCTCCTGCAGCAGAGGGCGCGGCTCCAGTCTTTGATATCACTAAAGTTAAAGAACCTTGGGTGTCCTCTCCTGAGCTTGTGGCTTACGGCCAAAAAGTATTCATGACGAACTGTGCAATGTGCCACGGTAACGAAGGTAAAGGTGATGGTGCTGCGGGTGCGGGCTTGAATCCAAAACCTCGTAACCTTGTTGAAGGCAAATGGACTCAAGGTGAAGGCGCTATCTCCCACTTCAAAGTTCTTACTGTCGGTATCAAAGGAACTTCCATGGCTGCTTACGCTCACTTCAAGCCAGCAGATCGTTGGGCTCTAGTTCACTACATCGATTCTATCACTCAAAATAAATCTAAAGACGATCCTGCTAAAGTTGCTGAGTTCGCAAAAACTGCACAGTAATTAAAGGTTTATAAATGCTAACGAACGCACGTGTTTTTAAAATGAAAACAATGGGAATGCTGCTCTCTGCAAGCGTTCTCGTTTTGTTTTCAACCGCACGTGCTTACGATGGCAAGCCAGCTCCAAAGGTTGCAAGTGAAGCACCGAAAGAGTTGGAGGGCGTTGGTATCGACGAGAAACTAGGTGGCAAGATTGACCTGTCTTTAAAAGTGAAAGACGACAACGGTCAGGAAGTTACTCTAGGATCTTTCTTTGATGGCAAACACCCGGTGATTATTTCTCCGGTTTATTTTTCTTGTCCCGGTCTTTGTAACTTCCATTTAAATGGTCTTACGGACGCATTGAAATTGATGGATAAGAATTGGACAGTGGGGAAGAAGTACAAAATTCTTTCTATGAGTTTTGACTCAAAAGAAACTCCCGACTTGGCCGCGAAGAAAAAAGAGACTTACATCAAGCTTTATGAGCGTCCTGAAGCAGCATCGGGCTGGCACTTTGTGACGGCAGATGAGTCTGCGGTTCAGGCGATCACTCAGTCTTTAGGTTTTAAATTTAAATGGGATGAGACAGCGAAAGAATGGGCACATGCTTCTGCGGCCGTGATTATCACGCCTGACGGAACAATCTCTCGCTATCTGCCGGGGATTATGTTCAATCCTCAAGATATCAAGTTGGCTTTGAATGAAGCGACCGAAGGTAAAATCGGAAGCATCGTCGACAACTTAGTGCTCTATTGTTTTAAGTATGACCCACATCAGAGCAAGTACACTTTGGCGGCTTTCAATCTTATGAAAGTCGGCGGGGCCGTGATGGTTCTGGTGATGGTATTATGGTTATTGCCGTTTTATATTCGCTCTCGCAGATCGAAGAACAAGACGGCGGGGAGATAAAGGTACATGATGTGGTTTAATATTGCGAAGGCCCAATCCTTCATGCCAACGCAGGGGACCGAGATTGCAAAGCAGGTGGACAATCTGTACGGTTTCTTGCTGATTACAAGTTTCATCGCCTGCGTTCTTGTTATCGGTGGGATGATTTATTTCGTTTGGAAATACAGACGTAAAACTCCTAACGATAAAACAGCCTATATCTCTCACAACACCTTCTTGGAGTTCTTGTGGTCATTCATTCCACTTGTGATCTTCTTGGCGGTGTTTGTTTGGGGTTGGTACATTTATCACAACATGCGTTCGATGCCGAAAAATGCGTTAGAAATTAACGTATTAGGTAAGCAATGGGCTTGGGAAGTTGAATACAAAAACGGTTATAAAACTGTGAATGAAGTCGTTGTACCTATCGGTCAAGACGTCAAAATTCTTCTTACTTCTAGCGATGTGATCCACTCTTTCTTCGTACCTTCTTTCCGTATTAAACAAGATGCGGTTCCAGGTCGTTATACAGCTTTGTGGTTCCGCGCTGAAAAATTGGGTGACTTCCACATCTTCTGTACTGAGTACTGCGGTACTTCTCACTCTGCCATGATCGGTAAGTTGAAAGTTGTTTCTCGTGAAGATTTCGATCGTTACTTGGAACAAGGTCAGGAAGAAAGAAATCTTCCACTAGCAAAAAAAGGTGAAAAACTTTTCGCCGTTAAAGCTTGTGCCTCTTGCCACTCTGTAGATTCTCCTGCTGCTAAAGTGGGCCCTTCTTTGTTCCAAAAATTTGGTCATGAAGAAGAGATGGACAATGGCGAAAAGATCAAATTCGACGAAAACTATATTCGTGAATCTATCTTAGAGCCGAACAAGCACATCGTTAAAGGTTT
Source organism: Bdellovibrio sp. HCB117 (assembly GCF_047305915.1). Lineage (NCBI taxonomy): Bacteria > Pseudomonadati > Bdellovibrionota > Bdellovibrionia > Bdellovibrionales > Pseudobdellovibrionaceae > Bdellovibrio > Bdellovibrio sp. HCB117. The sequence goes on from NZ_CP178622.1 coordinate 252,262, forward strand.
CCCTAAAGGTGTTATGCCTACCTTCCAGGGTCAGTTGAATGAAAATGAACTCAGCGCACTTGTTGAGTACATCAAGGAATTGAAATAAGGAGCGCACCTATGGCTACAAAATCAGCTCATCACGGTGACAACTACATTAATTTTGAAAAAGGCCTATGGTCTTGGTTAACGACTGTTGACCATAAACGTATCGGTCTTATGTACATGATCTCTGTTATGTTCTTCTTCTTCGTGGGCGGGGTTATGGCCTTGCTTCTTCGTTTGGAACTTTTTGCTCCAAACGTGACGGCGAACGTAGGACAAGTTTTGAAAAACGGAGACGTTTACAACCAAGTCCTTACTTATCACGGCGCGATCATGGTCTTCATGGTTATCGTTCCTGGTATCCCGGCGATCTTGGGTAACTTCTTCTTGCCTCTTCACTTGGGTGCAAAGGACGTGGCTTTCCCGAAAATCAACTTGGCAAGCTGGTACTGCTTCATGGCGGGTGCGGCTTTGGCTGTTTTGACTTTCTTCTTTAATAAAATCGACACTGGTTGGACGTTCTATACTCCATACTCAATCAGAACTGGCACTGCGACAGTGATGATGGTTTTGGGTGCGTTCATCATGGGTATGTCTTCAGTTCTTACGGGTTTGAACTTCATCGTGACAGTGCATAAACTAAGAGCTCCTGGCATGACAATGCACAGAATGCCATTGTTTGTATGGGCTCTTTACTCAACAGCGATCCTGCAAATGTTGGCAACTCCAGTGCTTGCGATCACTTTGTTGTTGTTGGCAGCAGAAAAACTATTCGGTGTGGGTATCTTTGATCCGGCACTAGGTGGTGACCCGGTCTTGTTCCAACACTTCTTCTGGTTCTATTCGCATCCAGCGGTTTACATCATGATCATCCCAGCGATGGGTGTTGTGTCTGAATTGATCACAACGTTCTCTCGCAAAGTGATCTTCGGTTATACGGCGATTGCTTACTCTTCACTAGGTATCGCAGCGGTGTCCTTCTTCGTTTGGGGTCACCACATGTTCGTATCTGGTCAGTCTGAAACTGCGGGTATCATCTTCTCATTCTTGACGATGCTGGTTGGGGTTCCAACGGCGATCAAGATGTTCAACTGGGTTGCGACACTTTACAAAGGTTCCATCTCTTTTGATTCTCCGATGTTGTTCGCATTGGGCTTCTTGTTCTTGTTCGCTATCGGTGGTGTGACAGGTATCATGCTTGCGACTCTTCCAATCGACGTTCACTTCCACGATACTTATTTCGTAGTGGCGCATTTCCACTACGTGATGGTGGGTGGTACTTTGATGGCGTTGATGGGTGGTTTCTACTACTGGTTCCCAAAAATGTTCGGAAAGATGTTCAACGAAAACTTGGCTCGCCTTTCTTTCGTATTCATCTTCATCGGTTTCAACGTGACGTTCTTCCCTCAATTCATCTTGGGCGCGATGGGTATGCCACGTCGTTATTTCGATTACATCCCAGCGTATGAAACTTTAAACAAAGTTTCTACAGTAGGGTCTTGGTTGATCCTGACTGGTTTCTTGTTCGGTCTATACGCGATCGTTCAAGGTATCAGAAAAGGTCCAAAAGCTTCTATGAATCCTTGGAACTCAAAAACTTTGGAATGGCAGACGTCGTCTCCTCCTCCACACGATAACTTTGCAGTTGAACCAATTGTAACAGCGGGGCCTTATGAGTACAGATAGCACTACACACGGCGGAGTCCGTTCAGCTCACGTATCTCACCACTTTAAAACAGCGGAACAAGAATACGATAGCGGTAAGCAGGGTATTTGGTTGTTCATGGTAACTGAGATCCTGATGTTCGGGGCGATCTTGGTTGGTTACGCGATTTTCCACAATATCTATCCTGAGATGTTCGCCGAAGGTGCGAAAACTTTGGACTGGAGAATGGGATTCGTTAATACGCTGGTTCTGATCTTCTCTTCTTTCACAATGGCGATCTCGATCTCTTACGTGCAAAGAAATGAACAGAAGAAGGCGGCGATTGCTTTGGCAACGACGATCCTTTGCGGTGCGATCTTCATGTGTATCAAGTACTTCGAATACAGCCATAAGTTCCACTTGGGTCTTTACCCAGGCCGTTTCTTGGATGTAGCGAAAGTCGGTGCAGAACACGCAAACCTTGGTATGTACTTCGGTTTCTACTACTGCATGACAGGTCTTCACGGTCTTCACGTGTTGATCGGTATGGGCTTGATCGCTTGGTTGTTGATTCGTACGATTCGCGGCGATTTCCACTCTCAATACTGGATCCCAGTAGAAGGTGTTGGAATCTTCTGGCACATCGTCGACTTGATCTGGATCTTCTTGTTCCCTCTTCTATATTTGGTGGGGTAATTAAAAATGGCTAGCAACACTCAAAACGATCCAAATGTTTTGCATCCACACATCACGCCGATGTCCACTTACCTTAAAGTGGGCGGCGCTTTGTTTGGTTTGACTTTCTTGACCGTGATCGCGCATCAATTCAACGCTCAGCTTGGTGCTTTCGCAGCTTTCGTTGCGTTTGCTATCGCGGCGGTGAAAGCGGCTCTGGTTTTGTTGTACTTCATGCACTTGAAAGACGACACAAACATGAATCGCGCTATTTTCGCGTCTGGTTTCTTCTTCCTAGTAGTTCTTCTCCTCTTCAGCGTTGTTGATATCGCAACACGTGTGACTGAGGTAAGTCCTCTATAAGATCGTGCTAAGAACATTCGCCGATCTTACCAAATTTGGCATAGTCGTCTTCTCGGTTCTTGCGGGATTAGCCGGCTATGCCACTGGTTTTCAAATCGAACAAACATTTAGCTGGAAAGAGTTCTTAGAAACTCTGTTGGGCATTTACTTCCTGGCTTCCGGATCTTTGGCTTTAAACCAAGTTCAAGAGTGGAAACTGGATCAAAAGATGCCTCGCACATCCAAGCGTCCGATTGCGGCTGGAAAAATTAAACCAGCAGCAGCAGGGATTTTGGCAGTCAGTTTCTTAGTTGTTGGTTTGAATTTCTTGTTCACCCTTGAGCCTGTTGCAGGTTGGGTGGGCTTGGTTTGTGTTTTCTTATACAATGTCGCATACACCATGTACTGGAAGCGCCGCTGGGTTTATGCCGCAGTTCCAGGTGCCATTCCCGGAGCATTGCCGGTGACGATTGGTTATGCCGTCGCCAATCCTGACATCTTCAATCCCGAGTCACTGTATCTATTCTTGATTATGTTCTTGTGGCAGATGCCGCACTTCTGGGTTTTGGCGATTAAGTTCAAAGACGATTATGCGGCTGGAGGAGTTCCGACTTTGCCAGTGGCACTAGGGATGGAACGCACTCTTTTCCAAATCGGTCTTTATACTTTCGTTTATGTGGGTGTGGCTTTAGCGGCACCGATGTTCGTGCATGCCAGTTGGATGTTCGTTCTTTTGACGTTCCCGTTCTGCTTTAAGGTTCTGCAGGAATTCTATCGCTACTATAAATCAAACGGCACAGAGCGCTGGTTGGCTTTCTTTATGTGGCTGAATGTTTCGATGCTGGTCTTCATCGTGATTCCGGTGATCGATAAATGGAACTTCCTGTTCATTCATTCCAATTAAAGAAGTGCCTTCGCTAGAGGGCCTCATCCGTGACTTCTTTTGCCGCGTTGGATTTTAAGTCCCGACCTTGGTTCTTTAGTCACTTGTACCGTTGGGAACGCTTCAAATAGAGACACCTACAAAGACTTAAGCTGCGCGATAATAGTTAGCAAGAGCAGAACTACTATCAAAAAAGCTTTAGTAACTTTTAAGATCTTCCGAATAGTACGTAAGGTTTGGTTACGCATATCGGACTCCTTTGAAAGGTAACGGACAAAGGAGTCTAAAAAAGAGGATCTAGCGAAGGCGAGATCCTCTTTTGCATTTTTGAAGCCTATTTGTTTTTGAATTCGTCAGGCGTATCGATTTGTTTGAAGGGGTGAGCCTTTTCAAACGCGGGAAGTTTCTTGCAGTTTTCGTTGATCTTCATCAGTGTTGGGTACTTTGTGATGTCGACCTTGAAGCGTTGGCAAGTAAGTAGCTGTGGCACTAGGAACAAATCCGCCATGGTGATCGTGTCGCCGAAACTGTAAGTACCAGAAAATTCCTGCAAAGTTTTTTCTAAAGTCTCAAGTCCTTGAGGCAACCAGAATCCGGCCCATTCTTCCTTTTTGGTTTGATCGTAGCCGTGAGTTTTTTCTAGATAATTTAAGGTCTTTAGGTTGCACATAGGGTGCATAAAAGAATTGATCACTTCACAGACTTGGCGAACGCGGGCTTTTAGGTAAGCATCTTTGGGGAAGAGTGCGGGCTCTGGAAACACCTCATCCAGGTATTCCATGATCGCGAAGGACTCAGGAATGTTTTTTCCGCCGTGAACCAAGGTTGGTAGACCACCTAAAGGATTGATCTTTAAATACGCTTCGGATCTTTGTTCCGCCTTCAAAAGATTGATCGGTTTGTATTCGAAATCCAGGCCTTTCACATTCAAAGCCAGACGAACACGGTAAGAGGTGGAACTTCGAAAGTAGTTGTAAAGTGTCATTGAGGACATATACTTACTCCTAGTGAGATGGCTTATTTCATTCCCGATTTTTAGATCAGTCAAAGGACTTTTCGGTGCCTAATAGATTTATCTTTTCACTGCGTTTTTCCACAAAAGTTTTCTTGAAATTATGCATGCTGGCTTTAGCCATGATCGTTTTCATGACTTTGTTCCGCATGAATTTATATTTCCTCTCCGTTTTTCATGCGACGGCAGAGGTGCCTTTTACGGAAGTTCTTCAATCTTTCGTTGCGGGTTTAAGATTTGATCTTTTGATCTTTGGTTTTTTATTTATTCCACTTTATTTCTTCTTGTTAATTCAAGCCGTAACAGAGAAATGGCCACGTGGAATGTTCGTCTTTTACAAAAGCTATTTTACGGTCATTTGGTTTTTGATCTGCGTAATGAGCTTCATTGATTTCTTTTACTTTGCTCGCCATGGGCGCCGCATGCGTTTTGAAGAATACATGTCTTGGCATCCGCAAGTCTTTATCGAGCAAGCGCAAGGACTTCAACCGAATCAAACTTGGATCTTCATCGTAATTACGATTTTGTTATTTAGCTTAGGCTATATGCTGATTAAAAGTCTTAAATTTGGTGAGTGGAAGGATGAGTATTCTCCGCAAAGAGGTTCGACTTTGGAGGCATCTCTACGTATCTTGCTTCCACTAATCCTTATCGTTTTGGCCGCTCGCGGGACGGTGGAGCCTCATCATTTAGCTTTGGAGCACAGCGAAGTGTCCTCGAATACGGCTATAAATGAGATGGCGCTGAATGCTGTGTGGTGTTTTGATAAATAAATAAAGTTGTGGGAGGATTTTCCCACTTCGAAAAGAAGATTTTAGGAGGATTTAAGGATGAAAAAGTTAGCTCTTTCATTGATGATAGTTGTGGGATTGATGTCCTCTTCAGCGTTGGCCGACATCGATTACGGATTAGAAGTTGGTATTCGTAGCCAATCTGGCGATGTGGATTCAGGAGCGTCTACGAGCTCACAGATGGGATTCCAATTCGGAGCAACAGCGCACTTTCCGATTTCAGGTCCTTTGCACCTAAGAACGGGTCTGCTTTACACACAAAGGCCTTTGACGGTCGATGGTCCTCCAGAAAATAAAGTGACGATGAACTACTTAGATATCCCTGTAGCTCTTATGTACAAATTTGAAGAGTACGCAGGTGTGTTTGCCGGTGTTTCTTTGGGTATGAACTTGGATAAGAATGCTGACATTGGAAATGTGACTGGAGTTAAGTCTCCGCTGATTCCTCTTTTGATTGGCGCAAGCTTCAAGTTTGCTCCTGATTTTGGAATTGCATTGTATTATGAATCAGCAAGTGGCGAAGTGGCTGATGGTTTGAAAGATTATCGTGCTGTTGGTGCAAACTTGCAGATCACTTTTGACTAAGGATAAATCGTGAAACTGGGTTCTTTAAAATCAGCGCTAAGTAAAGATGGTGAACTGTGTGTTGTCAGCCGTGACTTAAAAACGGCCGTCAAAGCAACACATATTGCTCCAAATTTGCGAGAAGCGCTGGAGTCGTGGAAAGACAAAGAAGCTTCTTTGCAGAAGCTTTATACGGATTTGAATGAAGGGAAAGCCGCGAATGCTTTTCCTGTAAAGGAAAGCGATTTTCATTCAGCGCTTCCACGCACATGGCTTTTTGCTGACGGCTCTGCTTTTATCTATCACATCAAACTCGTTCGCATGGCTCGTAAAGCGGCTTTGCCTGAAACACTGGAAACAGTTCCTTTGATGTATCAAGGGGAGTGTGGTCAGTTCCTAGCGCCGACCGAAGATATTCCGCAGCGTGATTTCGCTCATGGAACTGACTTTGAAGGCGAAGTGGGTGTGGTTACAGATTTTGTTCCAATGGGCGTCACTCCGGATGAGGCTTTAAAGTACATCCGTCTGTTTGTTTTGATTAACGACGTGTCTTTACGCGGTTTGATTCCTGAAGAGCTCGCAGGCGGTTTTGGTTTCTTCCAAAGTAAGCCCGCTTCAGCGCTTTCTCCGTTTGCAGTGACAGCGGATGAGTTGGGTGAAGCCTATAAAGGCGGTCGGGTTCATTTGCCGTTGAACGTGACTTACAATGGTCAGTTTTTCGGAAAAGCGAATGCTGGTGCCATGCACTTCCATTTCGGTCAGTTGATTGCGCACGCCGCAAAGACACGCAATTTGGCGGCGGGAACCGTGATCGGTAGTGGAACTGTTTCAAACGATGATCACGCTAGTGGTTCAAGCTGCTTAGCTGAAAAGCGAATGATTGAACAAATTGAAAACGGCGCCATCAAGACGCCGTTTATGAAAGCAGGCGACACTATTGAAATGCAGATGTCGGATGCTCAAGGTCAAAGTATCTTCGGAAAAATTTCTCAAAGGGTGAAGGCTGTTTAAGCCTTCACTTATTTTACAGCCTCAATAACTCCACATGCGATGCGTGGACCTGAGTTTCCAGCGGGTTGAGATTTCAAATCATCTTTGTCTTTGTGAATGATGACAGATTTCCCAATGATGCTGTTAGGCCCTGGCTTTAATGTCAGTCCTTCTACCGTCATGGTCACATTGGCTTTACCTTTGTTGTTCGCCATCAAATTTCCTAAATCGCCTGCGTGACGATGCTTAGAATCTGCAGCGCCGTGATGCGCCTGAGTCGGATTAAAGTGGCCGCCAGCTGAAGAGAAATCACCTTTAGAACAATCACCTACTTCGTGAATATGAAATCCATGAGGGCCGGGCTTTAAACCTTCCGCCATCGTTTCGATTTTCAGGTTTCCATCTTCGGTAAAATGAATAATCCCTTTTACTTTTGAGTCGTGAGAAGCCTTGAGGACAGCTTGGGCTCTTGTTGGAGCCAAGACCGCGGCGTCTTGAGACGACGTTTGTTCTGAGGTCTTGGAAGTTGTTGAATCTGAAGTCTTTTTTTGAAACAAGCTACAGCCGGCAAATATCAAAGCAACGGGTGCTACGAGTAATATTTTTTTCATCGAGGTTCTCCTTTGCAAAGTTCTACAGGAGCATTTTTACCTGCGCAGATTAAAATGTCATTTATCTATTGGCGAAGTAAGTCAGAAGTCCGACAAAAGTGAAAGTCGTAAGGTAAATGAAAAGAACCACGCGTCCCACGCGAATTTTATTAGCTAGAAGGGCTCTTGTTGCGAGTGTGGTCATAAAGACCTCCCTTAATACGTTAATTATCTCACAAGCATAAAAGCCGTCTCCAATAGATATTTGCTAATGCAGGCATAGATAAAACCTCTAGATGTTTCAATACGAGAGTCTAGGTCCGATATAACCGAGGGCATCATCGAGTGACAGTGCTTAGTCCACCCAAGGAAGCTTAGACGATAGGAGTTTTTATGTTCTTCCTGATTCTGACTTCACTCATTTCGTCTTCTTATGCTCAAGAAAAAATTCAGATCAAAACCGTGACCCCCCAAGGTTTTGTAAAGTCTGTTGATCAGGTACGAATAGAATTCAAGCAACCTATGGTGCGCTTTGGAGAAATCAAACTTGATGCTCCGGCCCGCAGCGAATGCTTTAAGGATGGTCAGGGCCGATGGATCGATACCAAAAACTGGGTTTTCGATTTTAAAAAACCTCTTCCAGGTGGAAGCGCGTGCGCAATCGAAGTGGCAGGGCAAAGCTTTCAGTTCAATACCGGCGGTCCTCACGTGACAGAAATTTTTCCGCGCGTGTATCGGAATATCGATCCTCAGCAAAATTTCGTCGTGGTGTTAGATGCGCCCGTGAAAAAAGAAAGCGTTTCTTCCGGAGCGTACTTCGTTGTTGAAGGCCTGGGGGATCGCATTCCTGCTGAGATCGTTTCTGAAAGTGAAGCAAAAAAAATTAAAGCTTCTGCAGAAGACGAATACAAATATGAAAAAGACAGCTTTAAAGGTGAATTCATCGTGGTAAAGGCCCCACGCAGTTTTCCAGCTGGAGCAAAAGTCAGCTTTATCTGGGGTAAAGGTATTCAGTCACTGGCGGGATATTCGTCACCTGAAGAAGAGACATTTGAATTTACTGTGTCGGAGGCTTTTAAAGCTCAATTTTCTTGTGAAAGAGAAGCCCCAGGGAAACCATGTATTCCTCTTTTGGGTATGAGCGTGACATTCAACGCTTCGATTGCGGTGGCAGATGCTAAAAGAATTTATATTGAGACTAAAGAAAAGAAGAAAATATTCGCATCGAGTCTTGAAGGTACCGCAGAAAAAGAGCGCGTAGGATATTTAAATTTCAAAGGTCCGTTCCCACAAAACTCTCAATTTCAATTAGTGATTCCTGCGGATATCAAAGATGAAGATGGAAGATCGCTGACCAATAAGTCGCAGTTCCCTTTGACGATAAAAACTGGGGAAGATCCTTCGCTATTAAAATTTGCTTCCGATTTTGGAGTTATTGAAGCAGAACAAGCGATGTTGCCAGTGACGTTACGTCGTGTTGAAAAAGGTCTTCAGACAAAATTTTTAGGGTGGACAGGGCAGCTATCTGCACTCCAGTTCAAAGAGGTGATTGCAAACCTTAATAAAATTCAAAAGGAGCCCACGGGCGAAACCTCATTGGTTCTAGCAGGTAAAGCCGCCGTCGAAAAAATCCAAGTTCAGAAACCGCTGAAGGCCTCTGACATGGAAGTTGTTGGAATCCCGCTGAAGAAAAAAGGTTTTTATGTCATTGAAATGCAAAGTGCCCTTTTAGGCCAAAGCCTTTTGGACAGAAAGGCCCCCTTCTTCGTAAGAACGGCAGCCTTAGTAACTAATCTAGCGACACATATTAAACATTCAGGGGATGAGGCCTGGGTGTGGGTCACAGAGCTTAAAAATACTCAAGTTGTGCCTCAGACCACAGTGCGAATATTCGATATTTACGGTAATGTCGTGGCTGAAAGTAAAACAGATTCGAAGGGGCTTGCTTACTTCAAATTTAAAAAATCTTTTCCGACCAATCCGAAATACGATTCTTACTATAACGACGGTTTTTTTGCGGTCGCTGAAAAAGGCGATGACTTTGCTTTCACGCATTCATCTTGGGATCGAGGTATTGAGTCTTGGCGTTTTCAGCTTGGATATAACAGTTCTTCATCACCTTTGATCGCCCATGCCATCTTGGATCGCACCTTGTTTAAACCCGAAGAAACATTGTCCTCGAAAATCGTTATTAGAAAACCAAATCAGTCCGGTTTATCAATGCCGATGGAAAAAGAGTGGCCAACGACTTTGGTTCTTTCACATGATTCAGGTCTGCAATCTTTCAAGCTTCCTTTGAAATGGAATAAAAAGAACGGGACCGCCTTGGTAAAATGGAGCATTCCTGCGGCGGTAAAAATGGGCCGTTGGACAATGATAGCAGAAAAAGAGACACCGTTAATCTCAATGTCTATAGGTGAATTTTCTGTCGAGAGTTTTCGCGTGCCACTCTTACAGGTTCGTCTATCAAGCTCGCAGCCAAATTATGTTTTAGAATCACAGGTCCCTGTTCAGGTCAGTGGAACATATTTTTCCGGTGGTCCCGCTGCGGGTCTTCCCATGAAGATGCGTTGGAGTGTTGAGCCCGACACCTTCTTGCCGGCAGATGATGACTTCCAAGAATTTTCTTTCGCCAATGGCTCGGTTAAAGAAGGTCTTTTCCGTAGTGGAGAAGATGAAGGTGCACGGCATATTCCGCAAAGTGGCGTCATTGATTTTAAACTCAATCCGCAAGGAAGCACTGAAGTCCATGTTAAAAATTTGAAATATGGAGGCGGACCTCAACGCCTTCGTACTGAAGTGGAGTTTAAAGACCCCAACGGCGAAATTCAGACGGCCATTCGTTCTTTCGGGATGTGGCCATCGTCAGTGATTCTGGGGATTAAAGCGAAGTCGTGGTGGGCGGCCCCGAATCTCGTAGAGTTCGATGTTGTTGCATTGGATTTACAGCAAAGACCATTAAAAAAGCAGAAAGTCCAAGTCGACCTTTACACAAGTCAGTACTATTCACATCGAAAGCGCTTGGTGGGTGGATTTTACGCCTATGAAGATTTTAGAGAATTTAAAAAGATTGGCGAACTTTGTCGTGGTGAAACAAATGACAAAGGCATTTATAGCTGTGCAGGTAAAACCAAAGTCACGGGCTCGGTTTTAGCCGTTGTATCGACCAAAGATGCCAATGGCAAAGAAGCGCTGGCAAATGTAAATCAATGGATCGTGGCTCCAGGTGAAACTCAATGGTTTGGCTCAAACGACAACGATCGTGCAGATCTGATTCCATTTAAAAAGGCTTACGAGCCTGGTGAAACGGCTGAGTTTCAGTTGCGAACTCCATTCCCGACGGCGAAGGTTCTGGTAACCGTAGAACGTGACTCAGTTCTTTACTCTGAGGTTGTGGAGGTTAAAGGCGAAAACCCAGTGATTCGTCTTCCTATAAAAAAGGATTACGCACCCAATGTGGTGGTTTCTGCTTTTGCCATTCGTGGACGTTTGAATGATCCCAAACCCACGGCGCTAGTTGATTTAGGAAAGCCGGCGTTCAAGTTAGGGATGACTAATATCAAAGTAGGCTGGAAGGATTATTCTTTAAAAGTCGATGTTACTACGGATCGCAAATCCTATAAGGCCCGCGATAAAGCCCAAGTGCGTGTCCAGGTAAAAGACGCCAATGGAAAACCTGCAGCGCAAGGCGAAGTGGCTTTAGTTGCCGTGGATGAAGGTCTGCTTGAACTTCGCGACAATAATTCTTGGGACTTATTGAAAGCGATGATGAAGATGCGTGCTCATACTTTGCAAACAGCCACATCTCAAACTTTTGTGATCGGCAAACGTCATTTCGGTTTGAAGGCATTGCCTATCGGCGGTGACGGCGGCGGAGCTTTAAGACGAGAGCTCTTCGATACACTTCTTTATTGGAATCCGTCCATCACTCTAAATGCTCAAGGTGAAGCGAAGGTGGAGGTTCCTCTTAATGATTCAACGACTAGCTTTAGGATCGTGGCCATCGCATTACAAGGCCAAGATCAATTTGGAACGGGCTTTACGTCCATTCAATCTTCTCAAGATCTTATCATCATGCCGGGCTTGTCGACAGTGGTCCGTGAAGGCGATCAATTCTTAGCGGGGTTCACTGTGAGAAATGCCTCGGCCCAAACTCAAGATTTGCAGTTAAGCTTAAAAGTTCTTCCGCTAACAGAGTCATTTTCGTCCCAGAAATTGAAACTGGCGGCAGGTGAATCGAAAGAAGTGCAGTGGAAAATAAAAGTTCCTTCGATTGGAACTCTAGAGTACGTGATGACGGCACGGAATACTCAAGGTAAGGTTTTAGACGAAGTTAAAAAGATACAAAAAATTCTTAGTTTGCGTGAGCCAAGAATTTACCAAAGTGAGTGGGGTGCTTGGCCGGAATTTACAAAACTTTCCTTGAAGCAGCCTGCGGATGCGGAACTTGAAAAAAGTTCGATTGTCATCGAGACAAGCGCAACTCTGGACGGTTCTTTCGAAGGTATTAAGGATTTCTGGAAAAACTATGACTATAATTGCTTAGAGCAGCAGATTTCTCGCGCGGTTTCGACGAACGACAAAAAGCTGTGGGCAAAGTTATCTTCTCAACTGCCGACTTATCTATCAGAGGAAGGTCTTTTAAAATACTTCCCAACGTCGCACGCTCGCGGAAGCGTGATTCTGACGTCATACGTATTAAACATCGCACACGAATCAGGATTCAGCTTGGGAGAAGAGACTGAAGGCCGCCTTTTAGATGCGTTGTCTGCCTATGCGGAAGGACGTCTGAAAGAGGATGAAGGTTTCAGCCGCAGTGATGAGACTTTGAAGAAGATTTCAGCTTTTGAATCTTTATCCCGTTATCGTCGATTGAATTTGGATCTTTTAACGAGCATTGATTATCAACCCAATCAATGGCCGCTTTATACTATGGTCGAATGGTATCAGATTCACTTGTGGGAAAAAGACATTCCTCAACGAGATAAGAAAATTTCGGATTTAGAAAATCTTTTACGCAGTCGTTTCAGCTTTTCAGCGAAAAGGCTTCAATTGAAAGAAGAAAATCGTGAATCTATGTCTTGGTTGATGCGGGATTCAGAAAGCTCGATCCTGCGCTTGATCCTTGCCACTTTAACTTCCGAAAAATGGAAAAGTGATACCCCTCGCCTTTATCAAGGTGTTTTGGCCCGCCAAACCCATGGTGCTTGGATGCTAACCACAGACAATGCTTGGGGAAGTTTAGTCATGCGCAAAATTCAAGCGGCTTACTCAAAAGAAAAAGTTCAGGGGGTTTTCGAAGCAGAATTAGAAGGTAAGAAAACTTCTTATGATTGGAATAAAGGAAGTGCCGGCGTCTTGGTTCTTCCCTGGAATAAAAAAGAATCCGAGGTTCAGTGGCAGCAAAAAGGTGAGGGCAAGCCCTGGATTACGGTTTCTGCCAAAGTTTCAACCCCGGTCACGAAACCTCTTTTTGCAGGATTTAATGTGGAAAAAACTGTGACACCTGTGGAACAAAAGAAAAAAGGTGTATGGAGCGTCGGGGACGTAGCAAAGATCCAGCTTAAAGTAAAAGCCTCGGCACCACAAACTTGGGTGGTTATTGAAGATCCCATCCCAGCAAGCAGCAGTCTTTTGCAAAGTTCTTGGGCTACAGCCGTTGAAAGAAAAGAAGAGCTGGTGCGATTCTATCAAGCATGGTTTAACGGTGAAGAGAACTTAGAATACACAATTCGTTTTAACCAGGCAGGCACGTATAAGCTTCCTGCAAGCCGAGTTGAAGCGATGTACAGTCCTGATATCTTTGCCGAGCTTCCAGAAAGCCAGTGGGTGGTTCAAGAGTGACGAAAAAGTTTTTAACCGCAGGGGCTCTTTCAACAGCTTTGCTCACTTTGGGAAGTGGAATCTATTTTTATAATTCTCTTCCCGTATTGCGTTCGTACGATCAGGTTAAAACGCAATATCAAAGCTCGGATTTGTACATTCTTAGCCATGAGGGAAAACTTTTACATCAGTGGCGTAAAAACAAAGACAATCGAAGTTTTCAGTGGACGGCACTGGCCGATGTTTCGCCGGTTTTAACTTCCGAAATTTTGAAATCGGAAGACCGATTTTTCCATGAACACTCAGGGGTTTCATTCTCGTCACTGATGGCAAGTGTGTATCAAAGATTATTTAAGGGTTCTTCCCGCGGAGGAAGCACAATCACCATGCAGCTTTTAAAGCTGATCACTCCAGAGCGCGTGAAGTATTCGGGAATGACAGGCAAGCTTCGGCAAATAATAGCGGCCTACCAACTGGAACGATTCTGGTCCAAAAAAGAAATACTCGAAGCTTACCTTAATCTGATTCCTCTTCGTGGTGAATACCGGGGTGTCGCTGCGTCTTCGTGGTCTTTGTTCGACAAATCACCTACTGGATTGACTCTGAAAGAAGCGGTCGCGTTGGCCGTGTTAGTCCGGGCACCCAATGCCAGCGTGAAAGATTGGAAAAATCGCGCCTGCTGGCAAGAGCCCTCATTGTGTTCTGAGTTTCCCGGCTTTATTGCGGAGCTTTCGAAAAAAACTTTAGAGCCATCACAGCAAAATTTGGCTTTGCACTTAGCGCAAAGATTGAGTCCACGCTTTACTAGTGGCGAAGTTAAATCCACCGTCCACCTTGATGTTCAAACCTACACTCAAGAAGTGGTCAAGTCGCAGATTCTGAATTTACAAGAACAGAACGTGAATGATGCCGCCGTTCTGGTGATCGAAAATGCCACCGGTAATGTTTGGGCTTACGTAGGTGGAAGTGGCATTTCAGATAAGAGATATGTCGACGGTGTTCGTGCCTATCGTCAGGCAGGATCTACATTGAAACCTTTCCTTTATGCCACGGCCTTTGAAAATAATATTTTAACGCCCCATTCATGGATCGAGGATTCAGCGGTCGACATCGTTTTTGAGAGAGGCATTTATAAACCGCAAAATCATGATAAGCAGTTCTATGGCTGGGTGCAGGTTAAAACAGCGTTGGCCTCTTCTTTAAATGTTCCGGCGGTGAAAGTTTTCAAACTTCTGAATGACGAAAGCTTTTGGACTCGTCTTCAATCTTTGGGATTTAAAAATCTCAAAGAGCCTGAACACTATGGACCTGCGTTGGCATTAGGTGTCGCCGACGTGACACTCGAAGATCTGACGCAAGCGTACCGGACTTTGGCCAACAACGGCATATACACTGATTTGCGCTTTACCTCTAATGATCCCGAACCGGAAGCAAGACAGGTTTTTAAAACAAAAACAGCTCAGGAAGTGTCTTTCATTTTGGCGCAGAATGAAAACCGCGCCTTGGGATTCGGATTAGATTCTGCGCTTTCAACTCAAAGGGCTTCGGTTAAGACGGGAACAAGTAAAGACATGCGAGATAATTGGTGCATCGGATATAATTCTCGTTTCACGGTCGGTGTTTGGGTCGGAAACTTTTCAGGTGAACCCATGTGGAATGTGATGGGAGTTACCGGGGCCGCACCGATTTGGAAAAAAGTGATAGCGTTTTTAGAGACAAACTATCCGTCGCCAAAAATTTCTGAAGGCTCTGTTTTGGCAAGCACTACGGCGATCGCACCTGAAAAATATCCTCAAGCTCGCATTGTATATCCTCAAGATGGGATGATTATGGCCTTAGACCCGGCAATTCCGATAACTCATCAGAAAATGCCCTTATTGGCAGAGGGGTCACATCCCGAAAGATTGCAGTGGAGAATCAACGGCAAAAAGGTCACTGGAAGTAAGTCAGTATTGTGGACGCCCGAAGCCGGACGTCACACTTTTGAACTTTATCAAAACCAGAAGCTTGCGCAAAAAGTGCAAGTTCTAGTGAAGTAAATTACATGTCGTAGTGGAATAAAATGGGAGTTTGCAAATCCGGGTGCAAGCTCAGCTTAACGGGGCAATTTAAAGCGATGTCTTCTAATTTCTTGCGATAATCGTGCGGAACACTTTGTGGAAGATGTAAAACAATGTGCAACTTGGCCACGCGACGAGGGTTCAAAGCCATTTCTTTTTCTACGGTGACGCGTGAACCTTTCAGCTCAACACCGTCTTTTTCTGCGGCAATCGCCATTACGGTGAGCATGCAAGATCCAGTCGCTGCGCCTAAAAGATCTGTTGGGGAGAAAAGTTCCCCTTTCCCATTATTATCTTTCGGGGCGTCTGTGCCGATGCGGGCTCCAGAAGGAACATGCGTCAGTTCACAATGTTTTTCGCCTTGATAATGGGCTTCCATTTTTACCATGTGGGGACTCCTAAGATGACATTTCTTCGATGATTTTTCTTAAGCGCATTTCGGATGATTTAGACATATCCGCATAAACTTTGCGCAAGTGATTTGATCGAACAGGATCGTTTTTAGAGGACTTCATTTCACGGCCGAATTTTAAAGCGGCACACACACTTTCAATCACTAATTTTCTTTTTGAATCTTTAGTGATGAAGTCAAAAGCTCCAAGAGAAAGAGCTTCAAGGGCGCGAGAGTGATCGCCGTGCGCAGTTAACACTACAAATGGAGTCATCTGACCTAATGAACGCACGTAAGCTAAAAACTTAAGCCCATTCATCTGGGGCATTTCGATATCAGAAAGAATAGTGTCGAATTCTTGAGTTTTCACGTGCTCAAGGGCGGCTGCGCCATTTTCAGCTTCGACGATTTCGTCTACAAACTCTTTAAGAAAGTGTTTTAATAACTCACGGATATCGGAGTCGTCTTCAACGATCAATAGACGGCTTTTTTCTTCAGTGCCCATGAGAAATCTCCTTACAGAGAATATTTGTTAATCACACCGACCAACGTGTCTTTTTTAAACGGTTTAGCAATGTGATCATCGCAGCCCGCTCTTAAAGACTTCTGCCTGTCTTCAGAAAGTGCATGCGCGGTGAGGGCAATGATAGGGGTGTGAGTTTTCTGGTTCTCGTTTTCCCACTTGCGGATTTCATCGGTGGCCGCATAACCATCTAGCTCAGGCATTTGCACGTCCATAAAGACAATATCAAACTGACCTGACTTTATCTTATCTATAGCCTCAAGTCCATTCTCGGCTTCAATAATTTCATACGGCCCGTTTTTAAGATAGTGCGTAAAAAGAGTGCGGTTGTCTTCTGTGTCGTCGGCAACCAGGATCTTAATTTTTTTATTGGGGTCACGCTGCTTCGGAGTGGCAAAGTCGAGTTCTTTACCTTGAAGCGGCAGAGGCTTTTGGGTCACAGGATTATAAACTTGCTCGCGATACGGGACTGTAAAGAAAAAAGTTGTTCCGCTGCCTTCCCGACTCTTAAACCAAATTTTACCGCCCATAAGTTCGATCAAGCTTTTGGAAATAGCCAATCCCAATCCGGTTCCGCCGTATTTACGCGTCACTGAGCTGTCAGCTTGGGTGAACTTCTGGAATATTAAGTGTTGCTTAGAAGACGGGATACCTACACCGGAATCGCTGATGCTAAAAAGGACTGTGTCCTTTTTAGAAGGATTCTTTGCCACGGAAACTCGAATGTGGCCGTGCTGAGTGAATTTCAACGAGTTTCCAACCAGATTGATCAAAACCTGTCGAAGCTTGTTCGGATCACCCATGACGTACGGAGATATCCCTGGAGAGATCTCGAAAGAGTAGCTCAAGGCTTTCTCTAAGGCTCTTGGTTTCATCATGTCTTCTACGTCGATCATGAGCTTATTCAAATCAAAGGGGATATTTTCGATAGAAACTTCGCCGGCTTCAATTTTAGAAAGGTCCAGGATGTCATTGATAAGCGCCATCAAAACTTCGCCAGCCTTCACGAAAATTTTGACGTAGTACTTTTGATCGTCATCAAGCTTCGTTTCTTGAAGTAGATCGGCCATACCCATTATCGCATTCATTGGAGTGCGAATTTCGTGACTCATATGAGCCAGGAATTCCGATTTAGCCTGAGAAGATTTTAGGGCTTCATTTTTCGCAGCAATCAAAGACTGCTCTACGCGGCGAAGCTCGGTGATGTCTTGGGTAGTTCCATACACATACACTGGGTTTCCGTATTCATCATATTCCGTACGGCCGCGACATCGCACCCAAATCATTTCGTTCGTGCCATTCTTTTTAACTCGCAAATCCACATCAAATGGTTGCATGCTTTCGTGCGAGTTTTTCAGGGCATTGTCGAATAGCGAAAGATCCTCAGGGATAATCATGGAACGGAACAGATTGTAAGTCGGATTGACTTTATCTGCTTGGAATCCAAGGAGGCTATATTCTTCTTCTGACCAGATACACGATCCGGTTTTTATTTCCCAACGGAAAGAGCCTGTTTTTGATAGAGATTGTGATTCTTTTAAAAGGTCTTCTTTAAGCTTCAGCTCTTTCGCAATTTCTTTTTTCCAACTTATATCTCGTCCCGCGGCGATCAGAAGGATTTTGTCACTGGAGTCGCCCTTGATGCGAGACCAGGAAATTTCAATGGGAATTTCTTTGCCGGAAGTTTGTTTTAACGTACCTTCGATATTAACTTCCGCACCTTCGGCGCTGTCTTTTATTTTTTCATCCAGGACCGAATAATCCATTTCTACCCAATTTCTTAAGTCGGTTCCTCTTAGAGACGCCGAAGGCACTCCCAAAATTTCAGCGGCGGCCGGATTAGACGTCTGAATCTGAAGTTGTGAGGGCAATGTCTCAACAGGAGCTGAGTATTCAAGGATAAAAAACGTTTCATGGAGTGAGTAAAATACGTTTTCTAGAAAGTCTTTTTGAGATTTGATGTCATTATAATGCTCAGAAACTGCATTGAAGGATTCAAACACGCTTTTGAATTCACCCTTACGTGGAACACTGAGTTTTTCGAAAGAATGAGAACGCAAGCGATGAAGGGCATGAGAAAGTTTTTTGAGCGGATGGAAAAGATTTAAAGAGACCCAGTAAGCCGCAGCAAACGATATGACGATAATCAGAAGGAGACCTGACAAAAGAGTGCCAAGGTGATTTTTTAACGGCGAAACGGCATCCTGTAATCCCATTTTTGCAACAAGGATCCAGGTCGTTTCCCCGGGAAGAATAACTTTGCCGACGGATTTCAGAGATCGGTGGCCCGTATAATCTTCGGACTCGTCGACGAGCTCTGACATCTCTAAATATTCTTTAAGCAGCGGCTGCGACAGGCTAACGATCATGGCCGTTGATTGAGAGCGAAGTATCAGTTCACCCTCGTTTGTTGATGGATGCCGTTTTTGCAAGTCATCTATAAGACGATTGGGATTTTCAAAAAAAAACCGGGACGTGTTGCGCATAAGCCCTTCTGGCCCAAAAGCGACGATCTCCCCTGAGTTTCCTAATCCTAACGACTTCCAATCGCGATTGTTGGAAAGAATCTCGTCAATTCTTTGCACGGGAATTTGAAACACCAAAGTCCCAAGATTTTTGTTAGAGTTCGCTGCGTAAATTGGTGTCGCTAAAAATGCCACATTCTCGGGCCAGAAATGAGCCAAAGGCGAGAAATCAAAAAACTTCGTCGTCGCGTTGGGCGCTTCCGTAGACCACTTAAATACTTGCGCCAGACGGGTATTGGCGAAGCTGCCAGTTAATAAATTCGCTCCAAAGTTCAATCTTTTATTAGCCGTGTATACGATATTGCCAAGGTTATCGATAAGGAGAATGTCACTTAAGTGATTTCTCTCCATCTGATTAAGGATGAAGTTATGAATGACGGCGTGATTCTTAAAATATGAAAGTTTGGGTGCTTGAGAAGGCTCCACGATTTCACGTGAATTTTTATTTTCATGCAGAGCTTCTTGGAGAAACTGTGCTTGAAGAAAGATGCTTGCGGGAGTCATTTGCGAAAGTGAACGCAGTATATCTTCGGTCTGCGGGGACTGGTATTGTCGCGCGATTAAAGGCCGCCAGCCACTTTCGCTTCCTGATCTTTGTAGATATTGGCGGATTTCTTCCTGATCTGACGAGGATTTTTTCAAAAAGTTCTGAATGCGACGGGTATCCGCCATTGTCAGCAGCACGTTATTAAGATGCTGGAAATCTTGCGTGAGTTCTTTTGTTTTGGCTGCGCGAGCTTGAACTAGTTTATCAACGCTTGATTGCATTAAGGCCGATGCGCCTACCCGGTATCCGATGTTACCCGCAATGAGTAAAGTACCCAGAACGAGAGCAGTCGTGAAAAGAAAAAGGCGCGTTCTGTGAGTCATGAATCCTACATCGTGACGTAGCGAATTTCGATGTTTAGGAAATGAATTCTCATTCTTTTAACAAGGTCTTTAAGCGGAGTGCTATCGTTGGCTTTTGCAGCTTTTTCCATCTGCGCAGCTAGCTCGCTCAGTTCGTTGAAACCATAGCCCGCAGCTGCACCCTTAATTTTATGTGCAAGCTGAGCAATCGTCACAAGATCATTTTTTTCCACTAATTGTTCGAGTGTCTCGATATCTTTTTTACGATTCTCGACAAACTGTGGGATGAGATCCTGTAGATCGGCATCAATTTCGACAGTTACTTTAGACATTTCCATGCACTCCTTATCCCGAAATGAACTCTGCTTTACAATGCATTTTAGTTTAGATTAGTGTTTATTGCATACATTTAATAACGAGGGTAACGTCATTAGAAATTCCTCACGGAGAACATTTGTGTTGAAGAATATCTTCGTCCTTGCCGCCTCGTTACTTTTACTTTCTTGCACTGTGCGTGAAGAACTGGGCTCCAAACATCATCCCGTGCAATTTGCTCTTGTTCCCGGTCAGGACGCCGTTGTTCTCTCAGAAAATGGGAAACTTTTAGAACGCTGGATTCAACAACAGACTGGCATTTACGTTAAAATGCAGGTGCCAGTGAATTTTATAGCCGTAGTTGAAGCATTAGGCTCGCAACGTGTTGATGTCGCGATCATGAATCCTTTTGGGTACATATTGGCGCACCAAAAATACAAGGCAGAGGCCTTTTTGATGGGGGTCAATCGGGGACGCTCGGAATATTGGGGGCAAATCATCACGAAGAATCCCAAAATCCGTTCGCTCGCGGATTTAAACGGAAAAAAATTCGCGTTTGTCGATCCGGCGTCAACTTCGGGTTATGTTTTGCCAGCCAAGCTGTTGAAAGATGCGAAAGTTGAATTGGGAGAAATTGTTTTCGCTGGCAAACATGACGGCGTTGTAACCATGGTCTATCAGGGCCGCGTCGACGCGGGTGCTACCTATCACACGCCAGCTGAAGATGGTGTGCCGCAAGATGCGCGACGCCTCGTGATATCACAGTTTCCTGATGTTTATGAAAAAGTGCGCATCTTGGAAAAAACCGGTTCCGTTCCTAGTGATCCCGTTGTTTTTCGCAAAGACTTTCCTGCAGAGTTACGAGCTAAGATTGTCGATGCAATGAAAAGCTTTTCTTCAACCCCTGAAGGAGAAAAAGCCTTGAAAAATCTTTATCATCTCACGGATTTTAAAGATTGTACGGACAAAGACTACGATCATGTCCGTCAGATTCTTTTAGATATTGGGAAGAACGTTCAGGACCTTGTTAAATAAAATAATTGGCGTATAATGCCCTTTATGCGCCTTTCTTTCAAAAATCTCATTCTTAGATTTTGTTGCAGCAGAGAATTTCTGCTGATGGCCGCTTAGTCCCTTTTCCATTCCGCTCTCATTTTTTAAAAATCAATTTTCTAATAAACTCTTACCTTTTTTAGGAGGAAGCATGAGCACACAACCTCGCATATTTATCACTGATCAAGATCATCACCGTTTAATGGCTTTGCTATCGCAGGTGGAAGGCCCTTGGGCTGAAGCTTTAGAGGAAGAACTCGGGCGGGCTCACGTTATTGCGCAAACAGAAATTCCTCGCAATGTTGTGACTATGAATTCGCGCGTGAAATTTTTAGACGAAGCCACAGGTCAAGAAAGTGAAATGACGCTGGTTTATCCTCAAGACGCAAAGCTTGAAGAGGGACGCATTTCTATTTTGGCTCCGGTGGGTATGGCGCTATTGGGATTGACCGAAGGCCAATCCATCGACTGGAAAATGCCCAATGGTTTGGTGAAAAAACTTTCGGTGCGTCGAGTGGAATTTCAACCGGAAGCCGAAGGTCGCTGGGATCTTTAATTGCGTAATTCCACGCAGATTAATTTTTGTTTTTCAGAATTCTTCACGTAGTTGGCGCGAAACTCTTTTCTGCCCTGCGAGTAAAGCAGTTGCGCGTCGACTCTTAAATTTGCTGAATTCCAAAGCTGAACGAAGCTTTGATTATCTAACAGCGGGATTTGATACACTTTGGTGGGCGTGCTCTCGACGACTATAAAATTTTGAATAAGGTCGACCTTCCCCAGCTCCATATTTTCGTGTTCATCAAAATATTTTTTCATTCTTACTGAAGAAAAACCGTGCGGATCATTCTCGAAGCGACACGTGTACACAGAGCTTTCTTGAGCTTGTGCAAATGATGTCAGAAGAAGGATGACGAAAAGGACACTGCGGTTCATATTTTACTTATCGCCAAGACATGGAAGGACTTAACGAGGTATCTCTGGCCATTGGCCTAGAATTGACGTAAGTTTCTGTGCGCCCGAATTTCTGGGGAGGTTGAATATGCGCGTAATCGACATGACGGTTCCTGGTGGACCTGAAGTACTTCAGATGGCTGAAAGACCTCAGCCTCAAGTTCATCCTTATGAAGTTTTGATTGAGGTTGCCGCAGCGGGCGTGAATCGACCTGACTGTGCACAACGCCAAGGAAGTTATCCTCCGCCTCCCGGAGCTTCAGATATTTTAGGCTTGGAAGTCGCGGGTACAGTTGTCGCCTGCGGAGAAAAAGTTTCGCGCTGGAAAATTGGCGATAAAGTCTGCGCATTAATTTCAGGCGGCGGTTATGCCGAGTACGTGGCAGCGCCAGAAGGGCAATGCCTTCCTATTCCTCATTCCTTGGATATGATTCAAGCAGCTGCTTTACCAGAAACGTTCTTTACCGTGTGGACGAATGTCTTTGAAAGTGGACATCTAAAAAAGGGTGAACGCATTTTAATTCACGGGGGATCGGGTGGCATTGGCACTACAGCAATTCAATTGGCGCGAGAATTCGGGGCCGAGGTTTTTACTACGGCAGGAAAGAAAGAGTCCGTAAAGGCTTTGCGTGATATAGGTGCCAAGCACGTCATTCTTTATAAGAACGAAGATTTTGTGAAGGTGATTAAACAAGAGACTCAAGAAAAAGGCGTCGACGTTATTTTAGACATGGTCGGTGGCGACTATTTTATTCGCAACGTAGAGGCTTTGGCCTACCTGGGACGTTTAGTGCAAATCGCAACTTTGCACGGCACGAAAGCAGAAATTGATCTTCGCAAGATTATGATGAAACGTCTGACTATTACGGGGTCTACGTTACGTGCGCGGTCTGTCGAAGAAAAAACGCGTATTGCACAGGCTTTAGAAAAAAATGTGTGGCCTTTGCTGAACGCGGGAAAATTAAAGCCCGTGATTTTTAAAACCTTCTCTTTAAATGAAGCGCGTGAGGCGCATGAACTTATGGAGTCTTCGGCTCACACGGGTAAAATCGTTCTTGTTGTTAAAAACTAGGTGTCTAAGACTCCTTGGGCCACCGTCGCGACAAGCGCCGTAAAGTTGTGCATTTGTTTTTTCGAAAGCGTCAGCTCTTCATTTTCAGAATTTTGCACGGCCTCATCAAGCACCTTGGTTAACCCCTGTTGCAACCGGGCGTAGGACTCTTCCGAAAGCTTCATGCTGACTAGACGATGTAAAGATCCTTTCTTCTTTTCTAAAGCTCTTTGCAACGTCAGTTCAGACCATTCTTGATTTAAAATTTTGACGAGCTTTGTTTCTTCATTCCATTTGAACTTTCCAACATGTCGGGGAGTGTAGGTCCCGCGCTTTAACGAGAGAAGTTCCAAGCTCACAAGCTTATCCAATATTTTTTTTAGTTCGGTCTTAGAAAGCTTTTGAAGTCCTTCAATTTCGCTTAAGTCGCGGCCTTCGACAGTAAGACGCCAATAGACGGCTAGCAAGGACCGTTGTTTCAATAAAGCCTCTTCCTGCTGCTTTGATAAGGTGACTTCCGCTATAAAACTCTTTTCCGACAAAGAGAAAAGCTGTCCAGGTAAAATCCCTAAAGCATCACAAATTTGCAGGATGCGCCGGAAGGAAATGTCTTTCGCGTTGAGCATTTTCTTTACGCCTGATTCGGTCATTTTCAAATGCACGGCAAGTTCGCTGTAGGTCACTTCACGGGTGCGAAGGACTTTTTTAATCGTCTCCAAATATCGAGAGTGCTCCATAAGTCTCCTGATGTGTCTCTCATAGTACCTAAATCGGGAACTTTTAAGAAGAATATTTAGATAAAAGTATCTTAAGGCGATACTCTAGATATGGAAAAGTCATTAAAGTATTCTTACCGCCGTCAAAATTTAGGAAATAAGTTTTCTCGAACTCTGTTTGTCATTCCATCCGGGGACCTTCGTATGCGATCGCATTCGGTGGCATACAGGTTCAAAGCCGCGTCTGACTTTTTATATCTTTGCGGAGTCGAAGTCTCTGAAGCGTATCTGGTTGTCGCTGGCCAGAAATCTTATTTTCTTTCTGATCACATCAGTCAAGAGGTGGCCCTGTGGGAAGACGTAAATACATTGATGGAGGAAGACCGTGAAAAACTTCGTGGAATTGAATTTGCTTCAATAAGCCAGTTGCGAAACATTCTGCAAGATCATTTAGGTAATTACGACCGCCTGGCATTTCCTATCGGCAGAAGCGAGTTGTTAGACCGTCTTTTGTTAGAGCAGGTTTCATTTCAGAATCGACGTCGATCTCGTTATACGAATATTCCATTGGCACTATGCGATTCCAGAACTTTAGTGGGAGCGCTTCGCCACACCAAAGATCAAGACGAGATTCGATTGATGCGAACGGCGGCGCAAAAGAGCTCTGCCGTCTATCAAGAGCTATTTAAAACACGTCTTGCGGGACTCACGGAAAAGGACGTAGCGTCCTTTCTAGAGTCTGAATTTATGAAACAAGGAATGCACTGGACCGCATATGAAACCATCGTTGGAAGTGGCGAGCGGGGAACGACGTTGCATGCTCGCGCGACAGAACGAATCTTACGAGCGGGGGAAGCCGTGCTGATCGATGCTGCCGGGGAATTTCAGGGTTATTGCGCAGACATCACACGCGTATTGCCAATTGAAAAATCTTTTAGCAAAGAACAAAGGACTATCTACCAGATTGTGCTTAACGCGCAAAAAGAGGTCCTCAAAAAAGTTCGCGCTGGAGAAACTTTAAGTTCCCTTCATGAGACAGCTCAGCAGTATTTAGTTGAAGGTCTTAATAAAGAAGGAATTAAAGGTGACATCACCCAACTGATGCCACACAGCACTTCACATTGGATAGGCATGGATGTTCATGATCCTTCTGCTTATGTTGATGAGTCAGGAAATGCTGTAAAGCTGACAGAGGGCATGAGCTTTACAGTCGAGCCAGGTCTGTACTTCCGTGAAAGAAGTTCCGTCTATTATGGAATTGGTGTGCGAATCGAAGATGACGTGGTTGTTACAGCTGAGGGCTGTGAGGTTCTCTCTTCCGCCTCAAAAGAAGTGGAAGAAATTGAATCCTTAAGGCCGAGCTAAAGTTGAACTAAGTTTCTTTCGACTTCCAAAACCGGCGAGGTTAAAGGCGTGATCGTGGCTTTGGCATTTTTAAATTTTTTCAGTGCTAAAGCCATTTCTTCGTCAATCTTTTCACGACGGGCCTTTAGCAAAAAGTATTTTCCTTGCTTGTTGAAATAAGTGCGGCTGACATCAAGGATTACGTCGATGGGTTTAAAGCCACGAGCTGTCACCATTTCGATGGCGGCTAAGTCTTTGGGGATTTCTCCGTGGATTTCTAGATTTGGAGCGATACTTTTGCACTTGGCCAAAAATTCCTGCTTCTTCGGACTTTTTTCGTAAAGGTGATAGCGCATCTGTGGAAACTGGATCGCGTAGATAACAGCCGGAAGTCCACCGCCAGATCCAAAGTCAGCGGCCGCTTTTAAATTTGCAGGAAAGTACTTCAAAGGCAGAAGGCAGTCGATGATGTGATTGTCGATCAGCTCTTCAAAAGTCATTTTACGGCTGATTAAGTTCAGCTCTTCGTTGGAAGACCATAAAAGGTCAATGTAAGCCTTTAATAAAGGCAAGGCCTCTTCACGAAAACCGAGCTGTAAGATAATGGGGATTCTGGACTCAAAGTACATAGTCCCCAAGTTAGCGCAAAAAAAATAGAAAGGCGAATTCTTTTAATGTGTCACAAAGCCGGGATCATCAGTGACCTCGACCTTGCTGGTAATGCGTCGACTGCCTAAGACGAAAATAAGCAGTGAAAGAAAAGCCGTGCCTGCAAATATCAAAGAAATCGGAAAAAGCTCCTGAGCCTTAAAGACTCCAACAAAAACGGATGCCAAAGAGCCTACCGTCATTTGCAAAAATCCCAAGAGGGCCGCAGCACTGCCCGCATTTTTACTAAACGGCGCTAGCGCAAGTGCCGCCGCATTCGGGTTGGCAAGCCCTACTGACGAAAGATAAAGAAACAGCATCGTGATCGTCGAGGCGAGCCCCAACCAACCATTTCCCGCTCCAATCGGAAAAAGAAAACCCATGACTGCTAAAAATGAAAGGGCCGAAAACAGAATTTTTTCATTCGAATAAACGCGTGAAAGAGGAATATTGAATTGGCTCGCACCGATAAATCCCACCGCTAAAAATCCGAAGACCCATCCGTAGGCTTGTTCGCTGACTTTAAAAACCTCCATGAAGATTGTCGGAGAAGCGGCCAAATAAACGAAAAGCCCGGCGAAGGCGACTGAACCCGCAACGGCATAAGTGAAAAACTGGGGATCCTTAATAATGGAAATATAATTTAGAAGAATTTGTCCAGGATGCAAAGAGTGTGAGGTGTCAGCGGCCCGTCCTTCCGGAAGCAGAAACACCGTCACAAGGAATAGAGCGATACTGAGAACGGCCAAGGCAATAAAGATCGACTGCCAGCCAAACGCGACAGATAGAAATCCACCTGTCGTCGGTGCAAGCAACGGCGAGACTCCAAGGATTAACACCAGCAAAGAAAAAATCTTTGAACTTTCTTTCGGAGAAAAGAAGTCGCGCACCATCGCCATGGCCGCCACATTTGCGGCACAACCTCCGAAGGCTTGGACGAAGCGGAAAAATACGAAGGACTCCATCGACTTCGACATGAAACATCCGATCGTCGCGAAGATGTAAATCAAGAGTCCGATGTACAAAGGTTTTTTTCTGCCGAAGCGATCTAGCAAAGGACCGTAAAGAAGTTGCCCCACGGCTAAACCAATAAAGTAACTTGATAATGATAGCGACATTGCGGATACGTTCGTCGAAAAGAATTCGGCCATCTTAGGAAACGCGGGAAGATACATGTCGATGGAAAAAGGGCTTAATGCCGTAAGGGCACCAAGAATCAGAATCAATGAGAGAGAGCTGCGCTTTTCGTTTTTCAAGAGGGTAATTCCTTAGGTCTAGAGCGGACAAGAGAATGTAACCATGATAGTTACATTCGGTTTATTTGTAATTCAAGGGCTATTTGGTCCTGTCGATAATTTCTTCAACTCGCAAGAAAAGGGGCGAATTTCCCTCTGAGATATAGAGGGGATTCATAATAGACCTGTCACAATTTAGACAGTTTTAAAAACAGTAAAGCTCTGCGTAAGGCCCGCCGATGGGTTACGTATGAAAAACACTATCTACAACAAAATCACTTTATTGGCAGGTCTTATCATCCTTCAATCCTCATTCGCTTTAGCGATGGGGCAGCGCCTTCCATCTTCAGGAGGAGGAAGCACGCGACCAACAACTCCAACAACTCCAACCACTCCAACGACACCGACAGAGCCTACGACACCACCGGCCTCCGGCAGCGATGTGACGCCATCTTGGGAAGCTAAAAACTCGGCAGGAAAAACTTGGACCGCTCACGTCAACAACGAACTCGATCGACTTGGTGAAGATATGCTGGATGTGATTCCTGCAGACGCCAGCACTTTCTGCCCCAACTATAAAAATCTGACTTATGCTCAACGTAAGCAGTATTGGACTCATTTCATGTCCAACATGGTTCGCTTCGAAAGTAACTACAACACGAACACTTCTTACACGGAAGCCTTCAATGACAGTCAAGGCCGTCGCGTTGTCAGTCGTGGTCTTCTGCAAATCTCGATTGAAAGTGGCAATGCTTATGGTTGTAATTTTAAATCAACAAAAGATCTGCACGATCCATTGCAAAACCTAAGCTGTGGTATTCGCATCTTGAATCGCTGGGTGGGGCGTGATGGACGTATCGCCGGCAAGGTGAGTGGCAGCTGGCGTGGTGGTGCTCGCTACTGGGCGGTTCTTCGCGCAGGCGACAAAACGTCTTATCAAACGATCCTAAGCTCCAGTAAGAAGTTATCTATCTGTAAATAATTTGTAAATCGGATTTCAGGGCCATCATCATCCCAGTGGCCCTGGAATTCTTAAAAGAACAAAGTCGCGGTGATAGATCCTTCACGAAGAAGGTAATAATTGTAAAGACCACCGATCATCAGATTTCTTGTCAGTGTATATTGAATTCCTCCGAAGTACTCTTCCTTCACTTTTACGTACTCCAACGTTTTCGTCTCGTAATTATAGGCGGGAGTGGGCGAGTCTTCGTCTCTTTTAGCGGCGGTAAAAATAAATTTTCCCAGCGTCAGACTGGCGGTGTAAAGATTTATCTTGGATTCAAAAGACTCATCTTCTGTTTTTAGATGCATGTTGGAATAGTTCAGAATCACCGAATTTAAATACAAACCGACGTTATAAGTCTGAACTTTATACTTGGTCAGCTCTTCTGCCGGCCCACCGATACTTCTGGCGTCCCACTGTGTTTGATCCTCGTATATGGAGTAGCCGAAAGAAATAGGGCCCAGCGCTCCGCTTAAACCACCACCCGGAGTGACGTTGTAACTCTTCTTATTATACTTCGCCATTAATCCCAGCTTTAGGTTGTATTTTTTAAGCCCACTTCCTTTTCGCTCCAGTAAATTAAAAGCGGCAGCTAAGGTGATTTTTTGATTCGGGTATTTTAGCTTTTCATCTTTACGCAGAAAAAGATCGTCCGTAGTTTCAATTCCGGGCGCACCAAAAAAGGTGTCTTCGCTGTTTGAAGGGGACAGGGCTGCTCCCATGCGACCTGTTCCTCGTACCAACGAAAGATCGGCCTCTTGAGAAAAATAGATCGCCTCAATTCCGTAGCCCTTTTCCGTCGGAACGGCTGAAGGATTGATTTTGATCTGCGTTCCCGGGGAGGGACTGCTTGGATCGCGCCGAAAACGACTGCACTCGTTGATGAGATAACAGTTCGTTTCCGCTTGAGCAAAACTAAGACTGAGCTGAATTAAAAATAAGATGGAAAAGAACCTGATCACTCTTTAAAAAGAGTAACTTCGAAAGCCGAGGCTGTCTAAAAATTGCCTTTGCTCCACGGCCTTGGTATAGCTGGTCCATGTACAAACTGCGACCCTATCAGTTGGAAGCCGTTCAGGCGACGCTGAAACATTTTAGGAAAGAAAAGACACCCGCAGTGGTTGTACTTCCCACTGGGGCGGGAAAGAGTCTAGTCATCGCCGAGCTTGCGCGTTTAGCTAAGGGTCGTGTTCTGGTTTTAGCGCACGTGAAGGAGCTGGTAGAGCAGAATCACGCCAAGTATATTTCTTTCGGCCTTGAAGCTGGAATTTATTCTGCGGGACTTCAGCGCAAAGACATGGATCAGAAAGTAATCTTCGGAAGCATTCAGTCCATTGCGCGGGCGCCGGAAGATTTCTTTGATAGTTTTTCTCTGTTAGTCATCGATGAGTGTCACCGCGTTTCTGTGCAAGACGATACTCAGTACTTTCAAGTTATTTCGAAGCTGCAAAAGTCGAATCCTGAAATCTGCATTCTTGGGTTGACGGCCACGCCCTACCGGCTGGGATTAGGCTGGATTTATCAGTACAACGAACATACAAAAACATTGCAAACGGATGAAGAGCGCTTTTTTAAAAAATGTATCTATGAACTGACCATCAGCTACATGATTAAGAATAAGTATCTTACGATGCCGGTGAAGATTGATTCTCCGGTCGCATGTTATGACTTTTCTAGCTTAAAGCTTCATGGCACGAGCTACGTCGCAGCTCAGGTTGAAGCTGTTTTAAAAGATCAATCGCGAATAACTCCATTAATCATAAAAAACATTATCGATATGGCGAAAGAACGTCAGGGGGTGATGATTTTCACAAGTTCAGTCACTCATGCCATAGAGATTATGAAGAATCTTCCGCCTTACATAGCTGCCCTGGTAGTGGGGGATACTCCCGGACCCGATCGGGACGAAATTATCGAGGCCTTTAAATGCCGTAAACTGAAGTATCTGGTAAATGTGTCGGTGTTAACGACCGGTTTTGATGCGCCTCATGTAGATGTGATCGCTATTTTGCGGCCGACAGAATCCGTCAGTTTGTATCAGCAAATCATCGGCCGGGGTTTGCGTTTGTCTGAAGGAAAAACAGATTGTCTGATTCTGGATTACACCGGGCAGGGACATGATCTTTTTTCTCCGGAGATAGACGAAGACAAGCCTTCCTCTGAATCAGAGATCGTGGACGTGCCTTGCCCGCAGTGTGGAGTGATCAATCATTTCTGGGGAGTGCGAGATCATGAAGGTCAGATCAAAGAACACTTTGGGCGGAAGTGTAAAGGCGCTTTTGAAGATCCCGTGACCCACGAGATCGAGGCTTGCGGTTTTCTTTTTCGTTTCAAACGTTGCGAAAAATGCGGAGTAGAAAATGATATTGCAGCCCGAAGTTGCAAGTCTTGTGAAAATGTTCTTGTCGACAACGACAAAAAACTGAAAGAAGCGATGTCACTCAAAGATGCCCATGTTCTGCATGTTGAAACTATGACTTTCACAAAGGGTCACGACAAAAAAGGCCAGGATCGTCTTGAGGTTCGGTACTACGACCACAGTGCACAATTTTTAACAGAGTACTTTTATTTGGACAGCCAGGAAAACTGTCACGCTTTTTATTTTAATTTCATTCGCATGCACAACCGATTGCCTGAAAGAAAAATCTTCGTGCGCAATGTTGATGAGGCATTGAAGTATGTTCCTGAATTCCGAAAGCCTCTTTTTGTTGTCGCACGGAAGGTGAAACACTTTTGGGCTATTCGAGAAAAGATTTTTGAATAGAATGAGTCCATCTTAGAATTACATTACTGACATCATGACTGGGCTTTTCTCTAAATGAACTGAAAGTAGCTTGAGCTTATGTGGGTTGGAAACTCATACTAAGCACATCATGCGACATCTAATAATTGTATTTAGTTTATTATTTGTTTCCGTCGGTGTCTTGGCCAAACCTAGAGTTCTTACTTTTATTACTCACGAGGCACCTCCTCATATGAGTGAGTCTATGCCTGATAACGGCGCTGTCTTTTACAGTCTAAAGAAAGTTCTGGAAAAGAAGGGTTACGATATTAAAGTGATTTTTGCGCCCTCGTGGATTCGAGCAAAGATGAATGCCGTAAAGGACCCGAAAATTGATGGCTTGGCGCCCGTGCGAACCATCGAAAATACGGACCAATTTGTTTTCACAAAGTTATTTTATAAAAGTGCTTGGCTGATCGTCGAAAGAAAAGATCATCCTATTGTATGGAGTAAAGTTTCTGACCTTGCAAAATACACGGCAGGTAATATCCAAGGTGTTGAACTGCGCGATGGAATTAAAGAGCTCGTGGAGTCCGGAAAGATGAAAGTCGAAAACGTAGCGTCACCGCTTAGCAATTTCTTAAAAGTGGCTACGAAGCGTGTCGATTTTGCTTTTTCCGATGAACTTGTATTTCGATTCACCATGGGTACTGAGCCAGAGCTGAGACCTTATCAAGGTGTCTTACAGTTAAATCCGAAGCCGATCGTCATCGATAGCTACGGAATTGCACTTAAGAAGTCCGAAGATGCAAAGGCGATCGTGAAGCACATAGAGCTTCACGAAGGTGACTTTGCAAAATACACAGAAGAATATCTAACAAGTCTTCTTCCTAAAAAGCCTTAGCCGACGATTTTTTGCAGATTTTCAACTTGTTCGCCAAGCACTTTGGCTTGTCTTAGCATGACCTCGGAAGACGCGGCGGCTTCTTCTGCAGAAGCGGCATTAGACTGAGTGGCCTGATCCAATTGGTTCATGGCTTTTGATATCTGCGCAATACCTGTAGACTGTTCATTCGATGCCGAAGCGATCTCTGTATTAAGATCAGTGACCAATTTAACTGAAGTGACTATTTCTTTCAGCGCAACGCCACTTCGGTCGGCGATCACTGTACCTCTTTCAACTTCAGTGACTGAGTCTTTAATCAAGGATGTGATTTCTTTTGCAGCTTGGGCGGATCTTTGCGCCAGTGATCTTACGGCCTCTGCGACAACGGCGAAACCTTTTCCTTGCTCTCCGGCGCGAGCGGCTTCGACCGAAGCGTTCAAGGCTAAAAGATTGGTTTGAAACGCGATATCGTCAATGACCGTGATAATTTCTTCGATTTTACGAGAGGATTTTTTAATATCCGTCATTGCGGAAATGAGGCTCTGAATCTCGGTGTCTCCTCGTAAAGCTGTTTCTTGGCTACCACGTGAAAGAGTGCTAGCCTGAGACGCGTTGCCCGCGTTGAGTTTAACCATGCTTGTCAGTTCTTCAATCGACGCGACCGTTTCTTCCAAAGAAGCCGCGGCCTCGGTAGAGCTGCTGGCAAGTTGTTGACTTGCATGATTGAGTTGCTCGGAAGCCTGTTCAACTGTGTTTTTGGTTTCGGTGACCGATGTCGCGATACCTTTCAGACTTCGTTGCAGTTCACTAGCGATATATGCAGCCACCCCAAGACCTAGAAGCAGACCTAGGGCGCTGATGACTATAACGGTATTTCTGGAAGTGCTCATAATGCTTTGAGCACGCTGGGCCCAGCTTAAAGCCTGCTCTTCTTGGAATTTAATCAATGAGTCTAGAGCCTTCCCATGAGCATTGTAGGCCGTGCGAAATTCGCCGTCTAAATATTTGTGAAAGGAATCAATATCACCTTTTTGTCGCATCGATATCATCGTCGAAGCCACCTGCAAAGTTTCCTGCCAATGCTTGGCGACCGGTTGGTAAAGCGCTTCTTCACCTTCGGCAAAAGGGGACGCTTTATAGCGCATATCACTTTCTTCGTATTTTTTTGCGTAGTCATTAAATCTACCCGCAAGATATTCAATTTCTTTGTCAGGTAGACCGGTGAATCCTAAACGGATGATTTGGCGAATTGAATTTCCTGTCGCTAAAGACATCTGTTGTAGTAACAAAGCGTTGGGTAAATTGACTTGGGCTACGTGCTCATAAGTCGAAGAGACGGTCTTGAGTGAAACGAAACCTGTTATTCCTACGATACAAAGTGCTAAAGACAATAGACCACAGATCAATGCCAGACGTGCGCGCAATGTTTTCATAAGTTAAGTGCTCTCCCTGCTTTGTCGATTAGACCACGACTTAAACAGAAAGCCCTTTTACATTCTTATAACAGGACCATTTTGAGATGTTTTATTCAAAATTTTTCATTTTTAGGCTACTTCACAAGAAGCGCCAGAGTTTCGCGAGACAATTTTTTTGTGAGTTCGGCCGCAGGAAGAACTCTTCCTAGCGAAGCGGCCTGTCCAGACCACATCTGCACAAAATCGTTACGGCCTAGCTCTTCTGATTTTTT
The DNA here is from genome assembly GCF_047305915.1 of Bdellovibrio sp. HCB117. NCBI lineage: Bacteria > Pseudomonadati > Bdellovibrionota > Bdellovibrionia > Bdellovibrionales > Pseudobdellovibrionaceae > Bdellovibrio > Bdellovibrio sp. HCB117. The sequence goes on from NZ_CP178622.1 coordinate 285,560, forward strand.
TCTAAGTGGATTTACAGCAGGGCCAGCAAAAGGAAACGGAGGCGCGAGTGTTGAAATAGGTCCTTCTTCTTGGATGAATATATTACGAATGCCTCGTGCCGGTTTTCCGCTGTAGACATTAGTTAAAACAGTTTGGTCGTCCGTCGCTTGCTGAAGTGTTTGAAGATAAAGCTTAGAAACTTTGGCTTCAGGACAGAAAAGATAGGCTGTTCCCAACTGAACGCCACAGGCGCCCAGAAGAAAGGAGGCCGCAATTCCGCGGGCATCGCTTATTCCACCTGCTGCGATCACTGGAACCCTCACCGCATCCACTATTTGTGGAACTAAAGCCATAGTGCCTACTTGAGCCGCTATATCGTGAGTTAAAAAACTTCCTCGATGTCCACCGGCTTCAAAACCTTGAGCGATGATGGCGTCACAACCTCTTTCTTCCAGCCATCGCGCTTCCGTAACAGTGGTGGCTGAAGAAATAATTTTGCATCCGACACTACGCAAGCGTTTCATTAATTCCAAAGACGGTAGACCAAAGTGAAAACTTACGACCTCAGGTTTTAGTTCTTCGACGACAGCGCAGTAATCTTCATTAAACGGCACACGTAAAGCTGTTGGATAGGAGGCGTTCGGATCAAGACCTAGCTGGAGATAATATTTGCTAAGGTGTTCTTTCCAGCCTGCTTGTTGGGCGTCCGTGTTTTTCGGATTTTCATGGCAAAAGAAATTCAGATTCACCGGCATCGTCGTCAATGAGCGCAGTTTTTTAAACTCCTCTCGCAGTTGATCCACGGAAAGCAGTGCACACGCCAAAGAACCAAGTCCCCCCGCATTCGAGACCGCAGCGGCAAGTTCGACAGAATCCACGCCGGCCATTGGTGCCTGAATAAGCGGAAGTTCGATGTTAAAGAGTTTTTGCATTCTGTGAGAGGGCCAGTTTTTCATACACAATCTCGTTTATTTTGTTGTCTTGCCATATTGTAACGCCCCCAGCAGGTTTTATTTTGAGCTTACATGCGACACGTAGCAATATCGAGAGACACATGTGAGCCCAATCGGTACGCATGACTACCCCTGGGGACTCAATGAAAACCATTAACTTCGATCAGTCTAACGCAACCCTGTTAATCCAGGTATTTCAAAATTCGCCCTCTTTTATGGCCTTCGTTGAAGGGGCGCATTTCATTTTTAAATTCGGCAACCCCAAGTTTTTGGAATTAATTGGGCACAACGAGATTATTGGTAAGACCGCTAAGGAAGCCCTTCCAGAGTTGGAAGAGCAAGGTCTTCTTGATATTATGCACACGGTTTCTCAGACCAAAACCCCCTATAAAGGTTTTGAAGTCCCCGTCTATTTTAAAAGTCCTCTCGGACGCCTAGATAAGTTTTTGGATTTCACTTATCAGCCTATTCTTTCTGATCACGGCAATGTTGTTGGGATTCTGATTGAGGGGACAGATGTCACCGAAAAAGTTCTTTCGCGCATTGCTGTTGAAAAAGCCAAGAGCATTGTTGAAAATGAAAGAAATAATTTTCGATCTTTGTTCAAAGATACTCCTCATCTTGTATGTATCCTTCGTGGCCCGGAGCACACCTTTGAGTTTGTGAACGAAGCTCACGCAAGGCTTCTGGGATTTGATGCCACCGGAATGACTGTGCGACAAGCACAGCCTGAGTCCATCGAAGTGCACGGACTGTTAGATGATGTCTATCGCACCGGGGTGACCTCGCAACACTTCGAAATTCCTGTCACCGTCGGGGACCGCATTCGCTATTTCAATTTAACCTATAGTGCTCGTCGCGATGACGACGGTCATATCAACGGCGTTATGATTTTGGCTTCAGAGGTTACTACCCACATCGAAATGCGAAAAGAGCTGGAAGCTTCCAAGCAAACTCTGGCACTTGAGCAACACAAATTAGATGCCATATTCCATGTTTCTCCTGCGGCTATGGCTCTCTGGGTGGGCGAAGACATGGTGTTTGAAAAATTGAACAACGAGTATCAGAAAATTTTTTCGGGTAGAGACCTGCAAGGTCGTCCTTTTTTAGAAGCATTGCCAGAGCTTGAGCAATTTGGCGAGCTTGTTCGGAAAGTTCTTCGAACCGGTGAGCCTTTTGTTGGTACTGAATTCCCGGTGCCTGTGCGTCGCACTGAATTTGGTCCGACAGAAGAGCGCTATTTTGATTTCACCTACATCCAAATTAAAGATGCTCATGGAAATCCCTATGGCGTTTATGATCACGCGATTGATGTTACGGATCGGGTAATGGCAAGAAAAGATCTTGAGGCTGCTAAAGAAGAAGCTGTGCGAGCAAATGATTTGAAGTCGGCTTTTTTAGCAAACATGTCTCATGAGATCCGCACTCCACTGGGAGCCATCATGGGATTTGCAGATCTTCTACGTGACCCGAATCTTCCCTATGAAGAACGTGTGAATTACCTGGAAGTTCTTCAAAGAAACGGCCATCAGCTGACAGTTATTATCAACGACATCCTGGATCTTTCTAAGGTGGAAGCCGGACAAATGGCTTTAGAGTTCTTGCCATTAAAGCCTGAGACGATTGCTCACGATGTGATTTCTTTACTGCGCGTGAATGCGGCAGAAAAGGGCTTACAACTGGGATTCGAGCGTGATCCATCGACGCCTGCAGAAATTCACTCGGATCCGACACGGGTTCAACAAATACTTATTAATCTAGTTAGTAACTCCATCAAGTTCACGCATACGGGAAGTGTTTCCATTCGTACTTTTGGAAAAACAGAGAAGGGCCGTACCGTTGCGGCTTTCGAAGTGATCGACACAGGGATCGGGATACAGGAAGATCAGCGCGAAAGAATATTCGAAGTTTTTGTACAGGCCGATAGCTCAGTGACGAGAAAGTTCGGAGGAACGGGATTAGGTCTATCGCTTTCGCGTCGTTTAGCGCGTGTCCTTGGTGGCGACGTGATTGTGAAAGAAAGTCTGCTTGGAAAAGGCAGTACTTTTCTAGTAACAATTGAGGATCAGCCTGAAAAGAAGAAGGCCGTGCTTCCGGTTGTCGCTGCATCATCAGCAGCAGAAGCTAAAGAAAATTCTGAAAAGCCTTTGGAGGGAATTAAAGTCTTGGTCGTCGACGATACACCTGACAATCAACGTCTTATCAAGCATTTCCTTCGTCGAGCGGGTGCAAGTTCTGACATCGTTGATAACGGATTGGTGGCGCAAACAAAGGCCTTGGAAGGTGACTACGATATAGTTCTTATGGATATTCAGATGCCTGAAATGGATGGATATACTGCAACTCAACAGTTGCGCCAAAAGGGTTATAAAAAACCCATCATCGCGCTGACGGCGCACGCGATGGCTGAAGTCCGCAGAAAATGTCTGAGTGTTGGTTATACCGATCATCTGACGAAGCCTATCAATTCCGTGGACCTGGTCAGCATGGTTCACCGCTACGTGCGTGCCTAGGGCGCAACCCTTTGTCAAAATACTCATTTTGATTCCCACGGAATCATTCGAACATGAAGTTTTCTTATAACAGGGAAAACTTATGCAAAAACTCTTTTTATTGTTGCTGTGCTTTTGTTTGTTGGCGTGTTCAAACAATCCACCAGTGGAAAAGTCCGTAGACACCGTGTTGGTCGGTGGCGGTATCATGAGTGCGACGCTGGGGACTTTGTTGAAGGAGTTAGATCCGAAGATGACCATGGAAGTCTTTGAGCGATTGGATGCAGTGGCCGCTGAAAGTTCCGCAGCCATGAATAACGCTGGGACGGGACATTCGGCGTTTTGTGAACTCAATTACACCCCAGAAAATGCAGATGGCAGTATCAATATGAAGAAGGCCGTCGATATTAATGAGTCATTTGAAATCTCAAAACAGTTTTGGGCTTACCAAGTTCAACAGAAAGTTCTTCCTGATCCTAAGGCTTTCATCACAAACGTTCCGCACATGAGTTTCGTGTGGGGTGAAGACAACGTTCAATATCTTAGGAAGCGTTACGAAGCTTTACAGCAAGAGCCGCTCTTTCGAGGCATGCAGTATTCCGAAAACCACGATGAAATCAGACAATGGATTCCTCTTGTGATGGAAGGACGAGATTCAACGCAAAGAATTGCCGCAACTCGTATGGACATTGGCACAGATGTGAATTTCGGTTCTCTGACAAAAGCTTTCTTTGAGCATATGTCGACATATCCTGATGTGAAGATCAATGTCCGACATGAAGTGCGTGATATTAAAAGAAACGAAGATTCCACTTGGAATGTAATCGTAAAAGACTTAGATGCCGATTCTTACAAAGCTTATAATGCGAAGTTTGTCTTCATTGGAGCAGGCGGCGGCGCTTTAAAACTTTTGCAAAAAAGTGGAATTCCCGAAGCCAAAGGATATGGTGGAGTTTCTGTGGGTGGTGAGTGGCTTGTGACAACAAACCAGTCTTTAATCGAACGCCATCAAGCCAAGGTGTATGGCAAAGCATCCGTGGGTTCGCCTCCTATGTCAGTTCCTCATTTAGACACTCGTGTGATTGATGGAAAAAAAGCCCTGTTGTTTGGTCCGTTCGCGACTTTTTCGACAAAGTTTTTAATGAATGGATCTTGGTGGGATTTATTCCGCTCGCTAAATACCAGTAATATAATTCCGATGATTCAAGCGGGTTTAGACAATATTCCTTTGACTCGTTATTTGATTGAACAGCTGATGCTCAGTGAGGATGAGCGCATTTCGACCCTTCGAGAGTACTTTCCCAATGCTGAAAAAGCGGACTGGAATTTAGAAGTCGCCGGTCAGCGTGTGCAGATCGTAAAGAAAAGCGAAGAAAAAGGGGGAGTTCTCGAATTCGGGACAGAGATTGTTGGCTCGGAGGACGGGTCGATCGCGGCTCTTTTGGGGGCGTCTCCAGGAGCTTCAACGGCGGCGCCTATCATGATCACACTGGTTGAAAGATCTTTTAAAGGACGCATGCAGACACCCGAGTGGCAAGCGAAGATAAAGGAAATCATTCCGTCCTATGGAAGAAAACTGAACAGTGATTTGACGCTTTTAAATAAAACTCGCGAGTGGAGCAGCAAGCAGCTTCAACTTAAGTTTATAAAAGTAAGAGAGCTGCCTGCTGAGAAGAAAATTGTTAATAACTAGCGTCGTTTTCGCGGCGCTGTTCGAAATGCTTCGAAGCAACGATGCTCGCTTTCGTAATCACCAATTCATGCAAAAACGAAAGAACTTCTTTTTGATTCTTCAAGCGATAGTGGGCTTCGGTTATACCCGGGCCTACTTTGATTGAAAATCCTTTCTCACCTAATGCTCTAAACATGTCTTCGTCCGTGCGGTCATCGCCGATACAGATAATGGAGTCCGCGTCCGTGTTTCCCAACTGAAGAAGCCAGCGCAGAAAGTTTCCTTTGTTACATTCGATCGCCTTTGCTTCTACGATATTTGATCCCATGGCTATAGAAACAGGTTCATTTGCCATACCGACTTGCAGTTCGTCGTGAAGTTTCTTGGCCTGAAAGTTAGCAAAATCCGCTGGCGATTGGCGAAAGTGCCAGACTAGGGAGGCGCTCTTTTTTTCAACCCATGCTAAGGGGACGCGGTCCGAGTAATCATTCATTACTTTTTCAATTTGTGGATACCAAGCTTGAATCTCAGAGGCTATGCGACTTTGCCAAGTTTCGCCTGGAAATTTGAAGTAAGCTCCGTGTTCGGCTGCTAAGCCAATCGGCATGTCGGCAAACTGAGATTCTAGAAACTCTTTGGACCGTCCGCTGATAACGAAGACTTCCATTTTTTCGTGCAAGGATAAAAGAAGATGTTTTGTTTCCTCAAGCAGTGTCGCGAGTTCGGGACGCTTTGCTAAGGCCACGACCGTGCCATCATAGTCTAAGACGACCTTCATTTTTTTAGTCTGCAAAGCGCTATGCAGTGGCTTCGGCCAGGATTCCGGTGGCGCTTGAATATCTACAACTTTTTTGCTGGAGATTTGCGTGATTTGTTCCAGATCTTTAAGAAACGCCAGGGCCCATTTGGTAGAAGAGTAGCGCGACAAGATCTCTTGCAGATGGGACAGTCTTTCATAGCGCTCATCAAAACTCATCTCGAAGGCTTGTTTGATGGCGTCGGCGATGGCATCTACGTCCCACGGGTTCACGATCAGAGCATCACTGAGCATGGAAGAAGCTCCGGCAAATTCACTTAAGATCAAAGATCCTGGAGTTTCAAGGTCTTGAGCCATGACGTATTCCATGGCGACAAGATTCATTCCGTCTCGCTTGCTCGTTACTAAAGCCGCGTTAGAGCTTCTATACAGAGCTAAAAGCTCAACTTCAGAAATAGACTTAAAAATATAATGAACAGGAATATAATCCGGAGTGCCGAACTGTCCGTTGATAGAGCCTACCAGTTGCTCGATTTCCTTTTTCAGATCCATGTAGGCTTGAACATTTTCTCGAGTCGGAACGGCGATCTGTAAAAGTGAAATTTTTCCGACGAGTTCAGGATATTTTGTAAACGCCCTATGAAGACCGCGCAGCTTTAAAACCAATCCCTTTGTATAATCCAATCGATCGACGCCCAAAAGAGTGAACGGAACGTTGCTTACGCTTGCATAATAGTCACATTTTTGTTGGACCTCAGGAGAAGACGCTTTCGCCTTATAAGCATCACTTTCAATACTGATAGGATAAACACCCAGATGAGCTGCATGTCCGTTAAGGTCGGCTTTAAAAAACGAGGTATCTAAGCCCAGAATAGATTTTAGACTCACCGTGAACTGCCTGAGGTACGAGTGCTCATGAAAGCCGATAAGATCTGAGTGAAGCATCGCTGAAAGAATTTCTTCGCGAACGGGAAGCTGGCGGAAAAGTTCCGCGCTGGGAAACGGAATGTGTAAAAAGAATCCGATTTTAACGTTCGGCAAACGTTCGCGAAGCATCTTAGGTAGAAGCAGAAAATGGAAGTCATGAATCCAGATAGTGTCTTTGTCGGTTGCCACTTTCACGATTTCGTCGGCCATAATCTGGTTTGCTTCTTTGTAAGCTTCCCAGTTTTCGCGGATAAAACCTGTCAATTGACTTTCATAGTGGAAAAGCGGCCAGATAATTTCATTAGAAAATCCATCGTAGTACTTTTCGTACCTTTCTTTCGAAATATAAACAGGATAACTTTGTAAGTGAGGATGCGCTTGGCTGACTTTGTTTTGCAGTCGCTCTGCTTCGTCTTTGTCGGTGTCAAAACCAAACCAGGCAAATGGCTCATCAAGACTGACCCCGAGCAACGCAGAGACAAGCCCGCCACTACCTCTTTTAAGTTCGCCGTCAGCAGTGATGTTGAAAGGCAGCCTGTTGCTGATAAAAATTCTTTTTGGTTTTTCTGACATCAAGGTCCTCCGAAAGTAACATGGGGGTTTTGGTTTCAAAGAAAGGTCTGAAAATGGAAAGCACTACGTTCGGTTCACCTCATCGTTATAATCACGGCTTGATAGGCAATTGCGCCTACACCGCGTTAGTAGATACAAAAGCTAATATTAGCTGGTTGTGCTGGCCAAGATTCGATTCCAGCTTTATTTTCGGTCCGCTGTTAGATCCAGAAAAAGGCGGACAATTTTCATTCACACCGTCAGGGAAGAATTTTTCGTCATCACAATCTTATATTAAGAACACCAATATACTTTCGACTCGTATCGAAACAACAGATGGTGCATTTGAAGTGATCGATTTTGCCCCACGATTTAATTTGTTCGAACGCTATCATAAACCCTTGATGCTCTTTCGCAAAATTAAAAAATTATCAGGTCGTCCGCGCATCACTGTGAAATGCAATCCTGTCGGAGATTATGGAAAAATTCAGCCGCGAGTCATGCTAGGCAGTAATCACATTCGATATGAAGGCTTAGAACAGCCCGTGCGTCTTACCACAAATGCTTCGCTCACCTATATAGTCGAAGAAAAAGAATTCACTGTGACTGAAGATCTTTACTTTGTTTTGTCCTGGGGGATTCCTTTGGAAGGCCCACTGCAAGCAACTTTCGAAGATTTTCATAAAAGAACAAAAAATTATTGGACGAAGTGGGTTGAAAACTGTCATTTGCCGCAAATTTTTCAGAAAGAAGTGATTCGTTCCGCTCTCGCTTTGAAACTTCATCAATATGAAGACACGGGCGGAATCATCGCTTCGTGTACAACAAGTCTTCCTGAAATTCACGACGAAGGCAGAAACTGGGATTATCGTTTCTGTTGGTTGCGCGATACTTACTACACGTTGTCTGCTTTAAATTCACTGGGGCATTTCGATGAAATGGAAAAGTACGCTCACTTCGTCGAAAATTTGAATCCCCATGATCTTGCTTCATTGCAACCTGTGTATTGCATTGATGGTTCACCGGAAATGACAGAAATTGAGTTAGAGCTTCACGGGTATATGGGAAATAAGCCGGTGCGTGTGGGCAATCAAGCCTCAATGCAAATCCAGCACGATGCCTACGGACAAATTCTTCTGGCGGTCTTTCGACTTTTTATTGACGAGAGGTTGGTGGGAAGAGTTGATCAAAGCTCGGTACGTTTGATGAAAAGTATCTTACGCTATATCGAGAAAACAATGGAAACGCCGGATAACGGCGTATGGGAATTCCGCGGGAAACAGGCGATTCATTCTTACACGTTGATGTTCCACTGGGCCGGAAGCGCGGCGGTTCGCAAAGTCGCACGTCTGATGAATGACGAAGAGCTGGCCGTGCGGGCGGAGAAGGCCATGAACTATGCTAGCGAACTTCTTGAAAAATGTTATTCGCAGAAAAAGCAGGCCTATGCACAAGCACTGGGATCCGAGGAGCTTGATGCGAGTGCCTTACAGCTTATTACTCTGGGATATTTTCATGATAAACCGAAGGAAGCTGCTATGAAACATGTCGAAGCTATTGAAAAAGAGCTGATGCTTTCGCCAGGGTTTCTTCTTCGCTACAAACATGCAGATGATTTTGGTCACCAAAAGTCTGCATTCTTGGCTTGTAGCTTCTGGTACGTAGAGGCACTCGCGCAGATGGGAAGAGCCAAAGAGGCTGAAGAAATACTTCAAAGCATTATTCAAACCCAGAACCACGTGGGCCTTATGAGTGAGGACTTCGACGTCGAGACGCAGAGCCAGTGGGGGAACTTCCCACAGACCTACAGTCACGTCGGTTTAATCAACTGCGCATTTGCCATTGATAAAGCGATGACATCACCCGCATTTTTTTAAGAAAGAAAACAAATCTTGAAATGAAATTAGAATCCTTTATAGATTGTTGTTATGAACATTTTAAAGGGTTCTTGTCATTGTAAGAATATCGAAGTTGAAGTGGGAATAGAAACGGATCCAGCAAATCTTCAACCTCGCTCTTGTGATTGTGATTTCTGCGTAAAGCATCACGCCGCTTACGTCTCAGACCCGCGAGGTTTTTTAAAAATCCAATATAAATCCGAATCGCTTCTTGGTCTTTACAAACAAGGAACCGGAACGGCTGATTTTATCTTTTGCAAAAATTGTGGAATTCTTGTCGGAGTTATCTATAAGACTCCGGCTACCATCTATGGAGCGGTTCATAGTCATATATTGGAAGCAAACTTTCAGGAAGAAGTGACTGTGTCGCCCAAAAAACTCGATAAACAGGCAAAAACTCAACGTTGGGAAGAAGTTTGGTTTCCTGACGTGATGCTAGGTCCATAGGGGATCGCGCGGAGCTTGTCCCATAAGAACACGCTCTACGTTTTCTAAGGCCCTTAATCCCATGTCCGTGCGCGTTTCAATCGTGGCACTCGCCATATGAGGTGTGGGAAAAACTCTTTCATGCGTTACGAGTTGATTATTTGGTGACGGCTCATTTTGAAAAACATCAAGGCCTGCGGCAAAAATCTTACCTGAATCGAGTGCTTTTAAAAGAGCTGTTTCATCGACTAAGGAACCGCGAGCCACATTCACCAGGATGCTTTGTGCTTTCATAATTTGGAGTGTTTTTTCATTGATAATATTTTTAGTTTCGTTTGTTGCGGGGGCGTGCAGGGAAACTATATCACAATGAGGAAGCATTTCTTCGAAGGTCTTAAAGTATGTAGCACCGTTTTCTAGTTCGGTGCTGAGTCGTTTTCTATTGTGATATAGGATCTTCAAGCCGAAGGCGCGTGCTCTTTGGGCCACCGCTTGTCCGATGCGACCCATGCCCAATATGCCTAAAGTCCTTCCCGAAAGCTTAACTCCTAAAAGTTCATTCTGAGCCATGGGCTTGGTCCATCCTTTTTCTATCACGTGAACATATTCGCGTGCGCGCCGACTGGCCCCTAAAAGCAAAAGCAGAGTCAGATCCGCCGTGCAGTCAGTAAGGACATCGGGAGTATTGGACGCTTGCAGCCGGCGCTTTTTTGCGGCCTCAACATCGATGTGTTCAAAACCTACGCTGGAGGTTGCGATGATCTGAACTTGCGAAGGAAGTTGTTTAATAAAATCGGCATCGCACTTTTGCTTTGAGCCGACAACAATGGCGTTTGCTGGACGAGATTCTAAATTTAACAAAATTTCTTTGGGCGTTAGATCTAGCTCCGTAGAAATAACGTCAAATTTTTTAGATGCCTGCTGCAAGACCTCAGTGGTTGTTGGAAAAGTAAAAAAGACTGTAGGCAAATCGGATTGGTTCATAAGGACATCGTAAAAGAAAAGGCTCTGGGAAACCAGTGAAGAGTCCTCTGCTATTTCGCAAGAGTGAGTCTTAGCAATGCGATCTTTCCTAAACGACAGAGGAAGATTCTCAAGTCATAATCGGCATTGAGTTTACTAAGATTAAAAAAATGAGGACGCAAATGACATTCCTAAATTTAGTAGCTGTTTTTATGGTTGTTCTTCTGGCTTATTCGAAATCAGAGGCTTGCACTCGAGCTGTGTATTTGGACGGAAAAACCAATGTCATCACCGCACGTTCGATGGATTGGAAAGAAGACATCATGACAAACCTATGGATTTTTCCAAGAGGAATAGAAAGGTTCGGGCAGGCGGGTAAAAACTCTGTTCAGTGGAAATCGAAGTATGGAAGTGTCATTGCCTCTGGTTACGATATTTCGACAACGGATGGAATGAACGAAAAAGGATTGGTGACCAACTTACTTTGGCTTGTGGAATCCGAATATCCAAAACTGAGCAAGAAGCCAGGGCTGGCAATTTCATTGTGGGCTCAGTACGTTTTAGATAATTATGCCACCGTCGCCGAAGCCGTTGACGCTTTAAAGTCAGAACCCTTTACCATCGTTACCGCGAATGTTCCGGGACAAGAGCGTTTGGCGACACTTCATTTATCTCTTTCGGATGCTTCAGGGGACAGTGCCATCATCGAATACATTGAAGGAAAGCCGGTTATTCATCATGGACGTGAATATCAAGTGATGACGAACTCTCCCACTTTTGAAAAGCAGCTAGCATTGGAAAGTTATTGGAAAGACATTGGTGGTACGGTCATGCTTCCGGGAACGAATCGAGCGTCAGATCGTTTCGCAAGGGCCTCGTTTTATATTAACGCCATTCCCAAGAGTAAAGACCCCGTGGTGGTGCTCGCAAGTGTGTTCAGCGTGATTAGAAACGTCTCTGTTCCTTTTGGTATCACGACTCCGAATCAACCCAACATTTCCTCTACACGCTGGCGAACGGTTGCTGATCACCTTCGCATGCTCTATTTTTTTGAATCAGCGCTGACACCAAATACGTTCTGGGTGGATTTCAAGGACGTCGATTTTTCAGAAAAGACGGGGAAGGTTCTGAAGCTGGATTTGGGAAAAGATCAGCGCAACACCTTTGCCGGTAATGTCGCCAAAGCGTTTAAGCCTAGCGAGCCTTTCAAGTTTATGGGGCTTTAGATCGTTTTTACTCAAACGCAGGCTTGCATAGTGCGACGCGCAATGCTATCTTGGCTTTTCTTTACGTTCCTGTCCCGGAGAGGTGGCCGAGTGGTTGAAGGCGCACGCCTGGAACGCGTGTGTAGGTCACAAGCCTACCGAGAGTTCGAATCTCTCTCTCTCCGCCATTTCCACATTCCAAGCTAAGCCAGTAATAAATGAACTAGAGACAACGAACATCGGCGATCAATTCGAACGAAAGAGTTCGAGAAAAGTCGCACGATGCGATCGCGCAAAGCGCGACGGCGAAGCGACCGAGGCCCACGAAGGGCCGAGCCAATCTCTCTCTGTTTCAGCAAGGCGGTCATATAGATGATGCTTCTAAAACTAATTTGCAACTATACTGCTCCACGGAGTGAATGTGGATATAACTATCAGACAAGAAAATTTAGAGGATATTCCGCAAGTTCAAAAACTTATTGAAAAGGCATTTGAGAATGTGGAGCATTCGGACGGCTCAGAACCTTTACTCGTAGGAAAACTACGAAAATCGAAAAATTTTATCCCACGGCTTTCGCTTGTTGCGAGTGGCATTGGAAATGAAATTACTGGCCACATTCTTTTTACTCCCATTGAAATTGTGCGGGATGATGGCTCATCTCAAAAGTCTTTGGCACTTGGCCCTGTGTCGGTATTACCCACTTATCAGAATAAAGGTGTCGGCGGACTGCTCATTAAACGAGGCCACGATATTGCGAAAGAGCTTGGATTTACGTCCATTATCTTACTTGGCCATCCTACGTATTATCCAAAATTTGGATACAAGCCCGCATCCTTATGGAATATCAAGGCGCCGATGGACGTTCCTGACGAGGCATTTATGGCGATTGAGCTTTATCCCAACGCTCTTGCCGATGCTTCGGGATGTGTTAAGTATCCCCCGGAGTTTGGAATCTAAACAATTTTCTTGGCCATTCCTACTTATCTTCCTGCTTTTCCAAATAACTTTTTATCGGGTCCCAGTTGTATTTGCGCCAACCAAGCTCGATAGAGGGAATCATTTCCTTGGGCACGCCCCGATGGATCAAGATAAGTTCGGTGCCGTTTTTGCTGGTGGGTTTTAAGTTGAAAGTCGCCATAGAGAATATTCCTTCAGGGAAGCTATGGCCTCTCCAAGCCTGGACGATTCTTTTATTTCGAACTAGCTCCACGATGATTCCTGTTGCTTGTCCTCCATAAACTGAAAAGGGAGCTCCGGCTGACTTTCCGATCTTAGCTTTTTTTCCTGTCAGGGACGCATACTTTTTAGAGTCTGTGAGTAAACTGTAAATCACATCAGGTGGGGCGTTAAAATGAACCTTTTGTTTTATCGTTTTACACATCTTATGCCTCATTACTTAGGAATTACATTAGATGTAACGATATTTGAAAGTACAAGTAAATGAAAAGCCCTGTGGAGCTTGGCAAGAAAAGTATTAAATTCTTTGCGCTGTCTCAAAATACTCCAACCTAACTTAAGAATTCGAAGAATATTCCGATAAATATGTCATGAATTTCGGAGCGTTTCTTGTATTCATAGCTCTGTCTTATTTTGGGACAGAAGCGAACGGAGCGCCTACGACACTCACGTACCAAGGGCGTATCCTTCGATCTGATGGAACTCCATTAGAGCATTCCAACGTTAGCTTTATTTTTCAAATAACAAATCCCTCTGGTCAGTGCACTATCTATCAAGAGCAAGTCACTGGAATTAATATGACGAACTCCAAAGGCGTCTTTGATGTTCCTATCGGTGCGGGTCTCATCAATTTTCCATTGAGTGGCGGCTTCACTGTTCTGGATGCCTTCAACAACTCTACCAGTTATACTTGTGGCGCGTGCGTTGGTTATAACTGTGTCAACGGAACAAGTACCTATACTCCACTCAATACGGACTATCGTGTTTTGCGCGTGCAATTTCATGACGGCAGTGGCTGGCGAACTATTGCGCCGGATAATCATATCCGCTCGGTGCCGTTCTCTGGTTATGCTCTTTCCGCACAGAAGCTCGGAACAAATGTCGCTTCTGATTTTTTGTTGAAAGCGGGCTTACCCACTTGCACAAGCAATCAGTACCTTTCTTGGAATGGCACCACTCTGATATGCGCGACTTCTTCTGCCGCCAGTAGTTCTTCAACGGGTTTACTAAGTTCTACGGACTGGAACGCTTTCAACAACAAGCTCGACAGTTCTTCATCTATCTCTACTTCGCAACTTCCAACGGTTCCCGTTTCTAAAGGAGGAACCGGGGTCACGTCACTGATTCCGAATCGTCTGTTGGCCAGCGATGCAAGTGGCTCAGCGGTGACGGCTTTTAATTGCGGCGCCGGTCAGCTAGTCAGCTTTGATGCATTAGGTGTTATGGGTTGTATCAATGTTTCGTCTTTAGGAATGTTCACTAACGGAGGAAACACTTTTTCAGCGAACGCCGTTTTAGGAACTAACGACAATTTTTCAGTGAGTTTCGCGACGAATGGAATCCGTCGAATGACGGTGACTGCAGATGGTAAAGTAGGAATTCTTACCACGACGCCGAACTCCGCTTTGACCGTCGGCGGACAGGTGGAATCAACGACAGGAGGTTTCAAATTTCCCGACGGCTCCGTGCAAACGACGGCCGCTTCTGCAAGTGTCCTTCCCAAAGTCATTACGTTTAGCAGTGTTTCCGGTATTACGACATCATCAGCACCTAGTTACGTCACGATGTCGACCCGGAGTTGGACGGCTCCAGCGACGGGGATGGTCTTAATGACATATTACAAAATAGCTCCTTACATATTCTCCTGCACATCCGGGAATCTTGGGTTTCGATTTACCGTGGATGGAGCGGCAGGTTTTATAGGTAATCACGCATTTATAACAGGGGTGCACCGCTATCAAAACGGAGAAGCGGTCTTTCCTCCCATGGTGGATACTTTTAATGTCACGGAAGGCACTACTTACATCATCGCCACTCAGTATTTCACACAATCTTTTAGCTCGTGCCTTTTCAATAGCCACGGCAACTCTTCAGGCCAAGACACAATCGTCATCCAATATGTCCAATAGAGTTGGCTTAAATAGTAGAATTACCTTGTTCCGGTTTCTCTTGTGATCGGTGCGGGACCCGGTCTTTGAATTTCTGGCAGACGAGTGCACTTGCCTGTTAAAAGACCTGTGCACACCATGCCTATATGAATAGTTTTTACTAACATAGAAGGACCCGCGACTTTTTTGTACGCCGTCATCTTGCGAATTTTTTCTGCAAGGTCATCATTAGAAATACGGCGCGGGTCGAATTCCATTTTTAATAAGCCTTTTTCTTTGAGCTTCGCTAGTTCTCTGCGGATATTTCGGAAAATAGGCTCCATGTCAGAGCGGTACTTTTGGTCGGCCTTAATAAATTCATTGAGTGCTTCAATAAGAGCTTCAAGCTCTTTTTCGTCAATTTCTTGCACCGACGACTCAGATTGTATTTCGTATTTAGTGATTGCAGGATTGCCTGCGGTGGCAAAGGTGCCGGAAGAGAATAATCCAATAAGGCTGAAGAGAAGGACTGAACGCATGCGCTAGTAAACCTCTTTATGATTTTAGCGCAATCGCTTTCTTAAAGAAAAGAGGTTTTAGAAGTGGTGGCACCGATTTGTTTAATGCATCTGATTTTTTTGTCTCAAATTGATCACTTCCCGTAAAGAATCTCGATGTCTGAGATTAACATTGCCAAATTGCCATATAGAGAAACGAATCTAATATAAAAGTGCCGTCTTGAGGTGAAGCTTAACTGCTACTTTTCTAAAATCGATTTTAGTTTCTTAAGGTCTTTAGTGACCAACTCAGCGTCTTTGGCAAACATCTCTTCTGTCATGTTGGGTCTACGGAAAAGAGTGAAGATCACTTCGCTGCCGGATGCATTTTTTATCACTCGAAGTGGATTGTTAACGACTTCCCCTGACGGCAGCTCAACATCGTGATCGATGACGCCGTACGGGTTTTTATCGACGAACTTAACTTTAACTTGTCCCATAGGTGAATTAGTAATCCACTCATTGCCTGACTTCCTTAAAGTAGCGTCCGCCAATCCCGCCGCCCATTGCGGGAGATTTTCAGGATTAGAAGCGAATTGATAAACTTCGTCACTCGGACGATTGATAGTGATGCTGATATGCTTAGCAGGAAGCGTGGTCGTCATTTTATCCTTTGCGCTTTTGGTACTTTTACCAAAAGCCGATACGCAGAATGTTGTAAGAAGAATGGTGATAGCCGTTTTTAATAGTCTCATTTTACAATTTTCTCTACTTCTGTTGGAGCAATAACTGAAATTTTGACGCCGCTTCCGTTCATACCTGAGGAAGTAATTTCGATGCCACGTTTTTCGCAGTAAAGAAGTTGCCCGCCGGAACCTTGGTATTCTTCGCAACCTTTGAAGAAATTTTTGAACGAATTAATGTTGTCGCTAGCGGGTAGAGCTTTTCCGTTCAGACTGAGTTCACCCAAGTTTTTACCTTCAAACCAAATCTGCACGGCTTTATCGTTTTGCAGTCGGACTAATAAGTCTTTCTTTTTCATGTATGTAGTCGTAGAAGGCGATTGTCGAGTGTTATCCTTGATGAAGCCCTTCTTTTGAAGCTTAGAGGCGGAATCTCCAATGGAGACTTCGCTCAACCGTTTACCTGGGATGATCGTCAGAAGGTTTTTCCCATTAGCACTGAATGCTAACGTAATTAAAGCGAGCGCTCGTGAAATCATTTTCATAGAACAAATTTTATTTCTGCCTTCAGTGGTGGTCAATAGAGCTGCCGCTGAATTTTAAGAGAAGGTCTTAATTAAAAACAAAACCCTGAGCGGGATGCGGCTCAGGGTTTCACTCTTGCGGGGATTTTGATTTTATTTACATATTCTACTCCTCATTAAATTCTGGGTACGCGCCACCCAATGGGTTGTACCCATCATGAATATCCATTTCTGTCGAATCACCTTTTCTGTACATCGTTGCATCAATGCCATACCACCCAGTCATTCTTCCTGCTTTGGTGATGTCATCGTAAGTGCGACCACCACAGTCTAATTTTTCTTTCACCTCTCCGCGAACTTGATAAAAGAAAGGCGGGTAATAACCTGTGAAGAAAGTGGATTCACCTGGCTGCAAACAGGCGTTATCACTAATGCGGCTGATAGAGTTATAGATAGTCACCCAGACTGCGCGATCCATGTGATTGTTGAAAACTATCTGAGTTGGGATCGGTAAGTAGTTTGCTTCCGCATTTTGAAAGTCGTCAGCTTTTGCAGTGAATGAAGCTAGGACGATAAGTGTTGCAATAAGTGTTTTCATTTTAAATCTCCTTGTCATTGTTTGCGTTACACAAAGAAGCATTGCACTGGCGATGCCAGCGAATAGATCGTGTGATTTCAATAGCTTAGACTGCAACTGGCCTGCGGGAATTTCGGCAGCTGCTGGGATTTCGGGAAGGACCTGCCGGGGGCTCGGCAGAGTCTTTGTTTGAGACTTTGGATTGATCCTCTTCGCAAATACAGGTAGATTCAGTTCTGAGCTTTGGCGAAGCTCCAGTTGCTGTCTCAGCATCCAAAAAAACTAAATGCTCCTTTAGAGAAGGCATTCTCTATATTTCCCCATTTTGGGAAAAGGAGTATTTATGTAAGTCCGCTAGCAAGAAATAAATCAAAAATAAAAACTCATACTAACGTGCCTAACGGGCGCCTATTTCATTTCTCGGAGAGAAAATGGATTTCAAAAAATTTGATCAAAGAAATTATCCCACCGTTTCTGCTAAAGAAGGTTACGGCGAATGGGCAGAGACTTATGAAAACTCGGTGCCTGATCTTTTAGATCTTCAGACATTACATCAAATAGAATCAGTGTCTTGGAGTGATTCGAAAGCTTGTCTGGATCTTGCTTGCGGAACGGGGCGAATCGGAGTCTGGCTTAAAAGCAAGGGCGTAAACACCATCGATGGTTTGGATTTAACACCAGAGATGCTTGAAAAAGCCAAAGCCAAAAACATTTATCAGGAACTGAAATTGGGGAGTGTTGAATCCACCGGACTTTCAGAAAATCACTATGATCTTCTCATCATGAGTTTAGTTGATGAGCATCTTAAAACTTTAAAGCCCGTCTATGCAGAGGCTTATCGACTTGCTAAGCCTGGAGCAAAGTTCGTCGTTGTGGGAATGCATCCTTTCTTTTTTATGACGGGAATGCCAACCCATTTCAAAGACAAAGAAGGAAACTCGAAAGCCATCGAAACAAACCTGCATCTTATCAGCGACCATGTCAGAGCTGCGCTCGCGGCAGGTTGGAAGCTTGAAGAGATGCACGAAGGTTTAATCAATGATGACTGGGTCCGAGTCAAACCGAAGTGGGAAAAGTTCCGAGACTATCCTGTGAGCTACGGCTACGTTTGGAGTCGCTCTTAAGACGCGAGTCTTAATAATCCATCATGGCTTCGTTTTCTTTTTTATCTTTGATTTGTTCAATGCCGCTGCTTCTTTAAGCAAGGCCTTGAGCGCGCGTTTATTGATTTTTTCACCCTCGCGGAAATCAATAGCGCGACGAACATTCCCTTCAAGACTTGAGTTGAAAAGTCCTGTGGGGTCTTTCAACTTTGCGCCGTTGGCAAAAGTCATTTTTACGACAGCTTTATACGTTTCACCTGTGCAAATCATACCGTCAGAATACCAAACCGGAACGCCACGCCACTTCCATTCTTCAGTAACATGAGGAATGGCTTCTTGAACGACTTCGCGAATTTGCTGGAGTGTTTGGCCTCGCCAGTCGCTCAGTTCTTTAATTCGGGCGTCGATCATTTGCGATGGTGATTTTGCTTTTAAGACTTTTTTCTTTACAGCCATAGGGGCCTCCGCACAGGGATTGTCGGGGATATACTAAACTTAAGAAGCTCGGGCCGCAAGCTTAGAGCGTCTGAGGTGCAGGATAGAATATTTTCTCTGATGATTTAACTTTAGCTCCTTCGGTGAGCTTTGCGGTGTCCACGCGATCGCGTCCCATGAGGTGAAACACGGTTTCTCCGTGGGCGAGTAGATAATCAGCGATGATCCTTCGATGGCAACGCCACCACACGGCTTCAGAGCACATAATGGCGCAACGTTTTTTTCTGCCTAGCTGAATTAATTTTGCTAATCCATGAACGAACTCGTCGGAGAGGGCATAGTCCGCATAGTTATGAAAACTTTGATTTTGCCAGAATCCATTTTCAGCTAAGGGAATTGTTTTACGTTTGCTACGCAGACCTCCTAGCTCCGCAATGTGGCGATATTCGATATGAAACGGCTTTAAATTCTTGGGTAAAATGTCTTTGTTATATTGTGGATTGGTGCGCGATCTTGGCACTGTTCGCACGTCGACGACAACCTGGACTTCGGCGACTTTTAAAAGTTCGACAAACTCTTCGATGCTTCTTGTAGAGTGGCCCACCGTAAAAAACGGCAGGCTTAATGCTTTCCCGAACTTTTCACCTTGCGCAAAGCAGAGCCCTTGTGGGACGCGATATGATCGGTTTTGTCGCTTTTGAATTTGTTAGGCATTTCAACCTCCTGATTCAGCATTTATTATAAGACGTTTGCGCAAAGATTCAGATTTTTCAGAGATAAATGAATGCGTTGATCTGACGATGGACGGGCACTTTATGTTAGATCTCAATGAATAAATACAAAGAAGGTTGCGGTGAGCTCATGAATGCCTCAGCATAGAATCAGGAGAAGTTATGACCATGAATCAAAAGCCGCTGAAAATTGTGCTAACGGGAGCGCCCTCTTCAGGAAAAAGCAGCACGATGCGTGAGATTCAACGCGTCTTTGGGGATCAAGTCGCGTTAGTCCCTGAAAGTGCGGTCGTGCTTCTGTCGGGAGGTTTTCCGGCTCCGCAACACGGTGATGTTGAGCAGATCCGCGCTTTCCAAAAGGCGATTCTTCAAGTGCAAGCAGGTCTAGAGCAAATCATTCCACGACAGCATCCGCTGGCGAAAGTTTACATTTTCGACCGAGGGTCTTTAGATGGCGCGGGCTTTTGGCCTTTAGGCGCCGAAGATTTTTTGAAGCAATTTGGTCTGACCAGAGAAAATGAGTTTGCAAAATTTGATCACGTGCTTTTTATGGAACTGCCTTCACCGGAAGCCTTCGGCGGAGTGAATCAGCTGCGTTTTCATGATTATCAACAAAGCAAACAAAGCGAAGATCAGTTGCGAGAAACCTGGGGGTCTCATCCGGGGTTTAAAGAGATCAAAGCCCAAGCGACACTGGAAGAAAAAACATCCCTTGTCGTGGGCCTTGTAAGGTCACTTTTAAATAAAGCTTAAAGATGCCGAGTTTCTTTCGGCGGATTTAACTGATTATCGTTAATACCATCTTCATAGATGACCGGCGCGGAGATGATTTCTTCCGGTGTGACATCGTCGATGGTCGCAAGGTTCACGGCATAAAACCAACCATTGAAAATATCATGTTCAGGCATTTCTAAATAACCTTTGGAATAAACCTGCACGCCACAGTTTTTACAGAAGTAGTGGTGAATGTGACCTTCAGGCCAGCCTGAAGGCGAGGCGTGATAATTCGTTAAAGAGTCTTCACCGGTTTTTAATGTGAGTTGGTCGGCTTTCGTGAAGACTTTCTGATACTTCGTTTTCACGCAATAAGTGCAATTGCATTTATGAATCCCTCGAGAGACATCTAAGTTCACGTCAAATTGAACTTTCTTGCAGTGACAACTTCCATGGTAGGCTTTAAGCATAGAACCTCCGGTTCCCAAAGCCTCCCATGGTGAAAAAATAAAATCCACCATTAAGATGGTGCCGGTCCTTCATTTTCTTGCTGCACTTTGCGATAAGAAGCCTCAACGCGGGCTTTTCTGATTCTTTCGGCAAGAAATCCCCAATAAACCACTTGATAGACTAGGAACACAAAGACACCACCGGCCACTGCGACAAAGGCGGCTCGACTGTCTTCCCATTCGTACATTGCTACGAATAACGACAATGGATGCATCATAAATAAAACGGCGTGAAGCCACATCTCTTCCGCTGAGCAGAACTTTCTGTGCACCCATTCGTCTTTAGTGACACAGATGCATGAAATCGTCGCCATCACGTAATAAATGATTTCCGTCGTCGGCGTTCTTTCCGTAAAGGCCAGAAAAAGTAAGCATGCAATGACGGTCATTGTGTCAATGGGGTGCCCAATAACCTCCCATTTCGGAAGTCCACGTTTATGGTGAAAAAAAAATTCATCAAATAAAATGGCGGCTCCCTGCACGGCCGAAACGATCAAAAACGCGCTCATACTTTCTCCATAAGTCCTGCACAGATTGTTAATCCTGGGCCGAAGGCATAACTGATTATCGGTGTGCCGGATGGAATGCTGTCGTCATCCAGAATCTTTTCCCAAAGATGCGGTAAAGTCGCCGAAGACATATTGCCCCGCTCTTTTAGAAGGGCCCGACTGGCTTGCACTTGTTGATCTTTAAGATCCATCTGCTTTACGACTTGATCAATGATTTTTGGTCCACCCGGATGAACAGCAAAAAGAGCTTTCTTAGAAATTTCAGCCGGATCTAGTCCTCGGGCATTCAACCAGCGATGTGTGAAATCGCAAATTTTTTGTCCAACCATTGAGGGAACATCTTTTGATAAAGTCATTTTCATTCCCCAGTCGGAAACCATCCACTCCATCGCGCCTGAGGTTTCAGGAACCAGCTCTTCATATAAGGAATGAACTTTGAAACCTTTCGAAGGTTTATCTGGTGTCATAGAGTAGGCAATCACACCATCGGCAAAAAGACTTTGAATCACCATCTGCTCCAGCGTCGGATCTTGAGGGTTTAAATGCAGACTGCAAAGTTCGGTGTGAACGAGGTCTACAGCTTTCTTCTTCCCCAAGACTTCCTGATTCGCTAAGAAGCCCGAAGCCATACGCAAGGCAGGAAAGGCGCCATAACAGCCCATGTGATAGGAGTGAGTGACCGTCACGGGTTTCGGTGCTCGCACCGCCACCATCTGAGCCGCACTTGGTGAAACATATCCGGTGCAACTGACGTGAATGATGTCATCGGGAAATCCACGAGCGTCGTAAAGCTTATTAAAAAGATCGACCACTGTTTTGTGATAAAACTCGTGGCGATGGTGCATGCTGACGCCGCGAGGAGATTGAGTCACCGGATAGATTTGATTCTTATCCCACTCGGTGTGCTGCGAATCGGGAAGAAAAAATCTTCGCGTCGCAATCTGCGTTTCAGAGCAAGCCACTCGCGAAAGAAGTTTTGAGTATTCTTCTTCCGAGTAGGCTTGATCTTTTTGTGCCGCTTTGTAGATGGCAGCCAGCCATTTAAGACCGTCGCCTTGGTTTTTCGGATAGGGTGGTTGTATGGAGTGAAAGTTTTGTAAGTACATACCGAAATGCTTCAGGAACAGTGGAAGCTTCGGTAGATCCAGTGTTATGAATCACGGGCTCTTCGGTTGTGATCTCCACTCTTTATCAACAATCAATCGAGCTCCTCGTTTGAATGTAAAGTACGCATAAGCCCACTGCCAGATGACGAAGACTTTATTTTTAAAACCAATTAAATAGTAGACGTGAATGAATAACCAAAGAAGCCAGGCAAAAAATCCGCTGAACTTCAGGCGATTGATTTGTGCAATGGCTTTTCTTCGGCCGATTGTGGCCATTTGGCCTTTATCGCGATATTTAAACTCGCTCCGTGGCTTTCCGTTGATCTCTTGTAAAATCTCACGAGCGGCATGTTCGCCCTGTTGCATAGCTACAGACGCTAAACCAGGTAAAGCTTTTCCATCGTCTCCCATATAGCAGGCTTGATCGCCAAGAACGAAAACTTCGCGATGATCCTTAAGGCTTAAATCTTTTTCAATGATCACGCGACCGCTACGATCGAGTGGAACGCCTAAAGATTTATTTAAGCTTGAAGGTTGAACGCCTGCCGCCCAAAGGATAGTCGAAGCTTTAACGATTTCATCCCCTAAGACGACGGACGTGGGCTTTACGTCTGTCACGCGTGTGTTCGTCCAGATTTGCACGCCCAGATCTTCCAAGTCCCGGGCAGCCTGACGAGAGAGTGATTCATCGAAGGCTGCAAGGATTCTTTTGCCAGCTTCGATCAAAAGCACGCGTGTGCGTGAAGGATCAATGTGCCTGAAATCTTCGGTCAGTGTATGCCGACTGATTTCAGCAATGGCGCCGGCAAGTTCAACACCTGTGGGGCCTCCGCCGACAATCACAAATGTAAGATGCTGTTTTTGTTTTTCAGGATCTTCTTCTTTTTCTGCGAGTTCAAAGGCGATCAAAAGACGACGGCGAATTTCTGTAGCTTGCTCCAAGGTTTTCAACCCAGGCGCATTTTCTTCCCACTCTGGATGAGCGAAGTAGCTGTGTTTAGCTCCGCAAGCCAAGATCAAATAGTCGTAATCCACAGTGCGGTCACTGACTTCTAATTTTCGATTTTGTAAGTCCACGCTTTTGACATTGTCTAAGAAAACAGAAACGTTTTGATATTTTGAGAGGAGTCCACGGATGGGGCCTGAAATTTCTGCGGGAGATAACCCCGCCGTTGCGACCTGATAAAGAAGAGGTTGAAAAAGATGATAGTTACGACGATCAATCAGTGTCACAGACACTTCATCTTTGTTACCCAATGCGCGAGCTGCTTTTAAGCCCGCAAATCCACCACCGACAATGACGACTTTTTTGGCTGACATAGAAACCTCGATTGCACGAGGTCATTCTAGCACTCGCCGCAACGGAAGGAATCATTATCTTCCTGAATGTGCGGCGATGACAGAATACTGAAAAAAAGTTTTGTTGTTATTTAGCGACCCTGTTGCTTCGAACCAACAAAATGCAAAGCAGCAGCGCGGGGATACCTACAAGGGCTGTGCTGACAAAGAAAAGTGCATAGCCCTCCATAAGGGATTTTCCCTCAGAGAAAGTCTGCACCATCACTCCCGAGAAGCCCTTTAATACCTTTCCAAGCAAAGCGTAGAAAGAACTTAAAAGAGCGTATTGAGTTGCAGTGTAACCAAATGTTGTGAGACTTGACATGTATCCCACCAAAGCCGTGCCCGCAAAACCAGAAGCGAAATTGTCTATGATCATTGCTGCTGTGAAGACATCGTTTCTGGCGCCCATCAAAGCTAAAAGAGCGAATCCTAAATTAGAAGCGGGTCCGATGACCGCTCCTACTAAAAGCGTTGATACAAATCCAAATCTTACAGCTGCAAGACCACCAGCCGCGACACCGACAACTGAAGCAATCAAGCCGACAGAACCGCGAACAGCCCCAACAGTTTCTTTGGTGATTCCGATATCAGCATAAAATGGATTTGCCATAGGGCCCATCATGAAATCAGAAAGGCGGTATAAGCTGACTGCGGCAAGAATAAGTAAAGCCTTATTTCCATGCTGTTTAAAAAATGCAATGAAGGGGCCACAGACCGCATCGAAAATTCCACGCGCCGTCCATATCGTGCCCGTCTGTTGTTGCGTCAGATTTCTTCCCGGTTCTACCGCAAGCAATGTTGCGACAAGGCCGACGGCCATCAAGGCACCCATAATCGAATAAGAAACGGCCCAGCCGACAGAAGCCGCAACGATCAGAATAAGCGCATCTGTGAGTAACAAAGAAGCGCGGTATCCCAGCTGATATGCGGATGAAAGTAGCGCCATGTCTTCACTGGCGTCAGAAACTTCAATCCTCCAAGCATCCACCACAATGTCCTGAGTGGCCGAGGCAAAAGCAGCTAACGCTGCAAGCCCCGTAAAAAGCATCAATCCGCCTTCAGGCTTTATGACTGACATTCCAAAAAGTGCTGCGCCGATGAGGATCTGCGATAACACCATCCATCCACGGCGACGACCTAAAAGTTTGCCGATGATCGGTGCGTTGGCTTTATCGATCAGCGGCGCCCACAAAAATTTTAAAGAATAGGCGAGCCCCACCCACGACAGAAAACCAATTGTCGCAAGGGTGATTCCCGATTCGCGCAACCAGAAACCCAAAGTATTTCCGACCAGCATAAAAGGAAGGCCTGAAGAAAAACCCAAAGCCAGCATAATAGCTACTTTGGGTCGAGTTACGGCGCGAAGAGTTTGAGTCCACGAAGGCTTCGTCGATTTTTTCGTTGTTGCGGTCACTAGCTGTTCTTTCTTAGTTTTTTTCTCATCTTCCAAAGAAGGTGACTGATGTAAGGACGACGAGTTTCACCTGTCGTCACCATAAGTAATTTAGTAATTTTTAAGTTTACGGCGTCGGTGTAAAGAAGAATCAACATCTCAGAGATGAAATTCGTATTCAGTGTCACGTAGTTGTCGGTACCGACACCCAATTGAACGCCTTTTTTCTCCCACCAAGAAAAGGGGTGGTCTTTGTAATCTTCAAATTTTCCGGTCAGCTTGTTATTTGAAGAAGGCAGCGACACCAATGTCACACCTTTTTGGATCATACGGTTCAAAACATCGTGCTGATAATGTTCAACCTCGCGAGCGGTGTGAAACTTTGCTTTGACGAAAAGGATGTCTTCTTCGTTGGTAAGAACAGTTCCCTTTAAAAGCTTTTCAAGAACAGCTCGGTTGAAGCCCCAATCCAGTTCAACAAGTTCTCGATACAATGGATCTTTTTCACCAATCGGCTGACCTTTTTTATTCTTGGCTTTGATGTCTTGATAGATATGGTGGAAATATTTGTTGGGGTTGATTCCCAAGCTGATTCCGTGCTCTAGAGTGTCGATGTGCCAGATATTCATGGCGTTATCGACTGCTTGAATACCTTTTTTAAGTGTGTGCCAAGTTTCACCGTGATGCGAGCGGATTTTAAATCCACGGTACTGAAGTTTTCGGAAGCCCGCCTGCATTTCGTTGAAATGTTCCTTGCGGTAAAGCTCTCTTTCATCTCCGACAGTGTCGACGTCTTTCAAGTAGCGCACTAAGAAAGGATATTTATCTAACATGGCTACCAGATCGTTCACTTGATCCATAAAATGGTCTTGGCGCGTTTTGTATTTATCAGCATCAAATTGATTGGCTTCTTTTCTGAATGAAGGAGATAGAATGAAATCAAAATCAGGATGCTTTTCCTGGAATTTCTTGAACCCATCATACAAACCCAGCACGACATCTTCCGACGTCACATCATCAATGCCAGGGATTTGTTCTGAAGAGCTTGAACTTGCGCGAGACAAAGAAAACTTCAAACGAATGCGACCGACATTGTGTTTGTTATAAAGTTCTTCAGCCATGTGGAAGGCTGCATCTTTGTGCGCTTCACGAGAAGTAAAAATCAATTTTGGAAGATACAAGATTTTTAGATAGCGGGAAAAGCCTTCGTTCTCTTGCAGGCTGATAAGTTTTTCCACATCTTGTACTGATCGGATGGGAAATGCGCTATCACCGTAAACTTCTTTAATCTTTTTTTCGTAAATGTCTTTGTTCGGGCCCTCTAAAAGTTTCATCAAACGCGGATAAATGTATTCGGCAGTGATGGCACCTGTTAAGTGGATATGTTCTTCATTGTACTTTAAGGGAAAGTTTTTGAAGAATTCGGCGAGGGCCGCAGAAACAGGATGCTTTAACAAAGCGCTGATCGACACTTGGTTGATTTGAAATCGATTTAACAGTTCTCTAAATTCAGAGACTTGTTCGAAAGCTTCTGGATGCTGAGTTTGCAAATCGGAAGTGATCAAAAGATCAATAGTGTCAGAAAGCGAGATGCCATTGGTCTCGCTAATGATAGTGGTGAGTGCTGAGGTTAGCTGATTGTGAACGTCCGTATTCACTCGATTCCTCCTCTGAAGAGGTTAACGAGGAATCAAACTCTTGTACATGACTTTATGGGGCCCGATGTCTTTGATATCAAACAGAGGTCCGTAGTAGGCGAAGCCCAGTCTTTCATAAAACGGAAAGGCTTTGATGCGAGCATTGAACCAAAGAAAATCACAACCACGACCTCGCAAGAAATTTTCTCCATAAGTCAGAAGTTTTCCTCCCAACCCCTGGCCTTGATGAGCGTCGTGCGTGGCCATTCCTCGTAAGCGATACGAAAGTTTTGCGGGAAAGTTTGGATGTGCTTCTTGCACGAACGTCGCGATAGAGGCGAGTTTTCCGTCAGTATAAAGACCAAAATGGAATGTGGAATGAAGGTAGTCGCCATCCACTTCGCATTCTTCGACACGCAAAAATGGCTTTAAAACTTTTTGCCTTAATGGCAAAAGTTCTTGGGTGGTTATTTGTCTGATTTCGTAGTTCACTTCTATCCTGTACTCAGCCTTAAGTAGGGCGCCCAATCAGGTGGGACATGATCCTCACTGATTTCTAGCTGCAATGTTGGCAACCAGTTTGGTGCGCGAGGCTCTGTGAGTAAAGGCATATTTGCTGTGCGTGGTGTGCGGTTGGCTTTTCTTTGATTGCACTCTCGACAAGCCGAAACGACATTCGTCCAGTTTTTAGGGCCATTTTGAGAAGCGGGAACAACGTGATCTAAAGTGAGCTGTTTGGCGGGAAGTTTGGTAGCGCAGTACTGACAGGTATAATTATCGCGGATATAAACATTTTCACGGCAGAACCGCACGGCACCGGCGGTTCGAGGTCTTACGTAACTTTTCAGCCGCAAGACACTGGGAAGTTGAAACCTCCGTTGAACAGACCGAGCAAACTCAGAGTGATATTCGAGAATCTCGACTTTACCCTGAAACCACAATACCAAGGCCTTTTGCCAACTTACAACCCTCATAGGTTCGTAACTGGAGTTGAGCAATAAAGACCTCAGTGAGGACATGTGCATCATGCGTTCCCCCCTCAGGCGATCCTATCTTAAATTATATCGAAGTCGGACAGCAGATTTCAAGCCCCTCTCTTAAATAATCAAAAGAACTGGGTGTTATAGGTTGAAAAAGGCCAGTATCAATGAGATACCGCGAACTTAAAGCCACAAGGAGGCATCAAAATGAGAAGAGTTTTGGCATTCAATTACGTTTTAAAAGGACCTGATGGCAACGTATTAGATGCTTCTGAGAAGGGACAACCACTTCCGTTCCTAGAAGGCTCTGGTCAAATCATTCCTAAATTGGAAGAAGAAATCAAAGACCTTAAAGAAGGCGATAAAAAAACTGTGAAATTGGCAGCCAAAGACGCTTACGGTGAAGTGAAAGATAACATGTTCATGGATGTACCTAAGCAAGAACTTGCACACCTTCCGCAATTGGAAGTTGGCGCGCACCTTCGTTTGGAATTGGGTCACGGCGCTCACATCGTCCGTGTTTCAAAAATCACAGACGACTCTGTTACGCTTGATGGAAATCATCCTCTAGCGGGACAAGATCTAGAATTTGCGATTGAAATGGTTTTGATCCGTGAAGCAACGACTGAAGAAGTTTTGCATGGGCATCCACACGGCCTCCATGGAAACGCTGGTCACTAATCGGTTGATGAAAAAGGCCCATCTACTTCGTTGTCGGGCCTTTTCCTTCTCTCCGACGTGCTGCTAGCACGCCTCCGCTGCGGAAAAAACCCTCCGCCTCGTATCTGAACCTTTTTGATCAACCTTTATGTTGAGGAAATAATGCCGTCGTTTGATATTGTTTCGGAAGTTGATGTTCAAGAAGTTGATAATGCTATCAACCAGGCTCGTAAAGAGGTGGAAGGGCGTTACGACTTTAAAGGAAGTAAAGCTGAGATCCAGTGGGATAAAAAAGAAATCACTTTGCTGGCTGAAGACGATTATAAAGTTGAGGCCATGGGAAGTATCCTGCAGACGAAACTTCATCGACGCGGCATAGATATTAAGGCAATTAAGTTTGAGAAGATGGAAGAAGCCGGCGGACGCATGTTGCGCCAAAAGGTCACTTTGGTACAAGGGATTGACCGCGAAGTTGCTAAAGACATCATAAAATTGATTAAAGACTCAAAACTGAAAGTCCAACCACAAATCGCGGACGATAAACTGAAGATCACATCTAAAAGCATTGATGAGCTTCAAGAGTGCATCAAACTTGTACGGGGCGGTAACTTCCCCGTTCCCTTACAATATAATAATATGAGAGCGTAAAATTGGGCTTGCACAGAATTTAGGCTATGCTAGCCTAAATTAAGTTTAGGTTCCCGTGTGAGTGTTCTCGATTTTATATGGTTCGAAGGCTTCCTCGGGTTTTTTTTGGAATCCACAGGAGGTCTTTGTGGCTAAGAAATTATACGTAGGCAACTTGCCTTATTCAGTAGATGATGAAGCTCTTCATCAGCACTTCGCACAATTCGGTGCGGTTGATTCAGCAAAAGTAATCATGGACAGAGAAACAGGCCGTTCAAAAGGTTTCGGCTTCGTTGAAATGGCTGATGATAACGCAGCTGACACTGCTATCGAAAAAGCTAACGGCATTGAACTTTCAGGCCGTGCTATCAACGTTTCTGAGGCTCGTCCTCAAGCTCCTCGCGAGGGTGGTCCTCGTCGTGGTGGCTTCGGTGGCGGTCGCGGTGGCGGCGGTGGTGGTCGTGGTTTCGGTGGCCCTCGCGGTCCTCGTAACTAAGACGCCCGAAGTTTGACTTAGTCAGACTTGTCATAGTGTCTAACAAAAGGTCTCATAGTTCTTCTATGAGACCTTTTTTATTTTCACGTCGAAGTATTTTAGTTTTCTCTCTTTTTCTATTCACAAGTTCCTTTTCTTACGCGCAAAAAAAACTGATCGTCTTGGGGGATTCACTCACCGAAGGTTATGGCGTGGCGAAGGATGCAGCTTATCCCGCGCTTCTTGAAAAAAAATTGCACGAGTCCGGAAAGAAAGAATGGACCGTGGTGAATTCCGGAGTCAGTGGTTCAACAACGGCGTCCGGTATTTCCCGCATGAAGTGGCTTTTTAAATCCAAGCCCGAAGCCGTGTTGCTTGTACTGGGCGCGAATGATGGCCTTCGTGGATTGAAAATCGAAGACAGCCAAAAAAATCTGTCTGAAGCAATAGAGTACGCAAATTCTCAAAAGGTGCGCGTGATTTTAGGCGGGCTTTATATGCCACCTAACTATGGTGTCGCCTACACCGACAAATTTAAAAAAATGTACGAGTCATTGGCAAAGAAGTACAAAGTTACTTTTATTCCTTTTGTCTTAGACAAGGTTGCCGGAAATCCAAAATACAATTTAGCAGACGGCATTCATCCCAATGAAGAAGGCCATAAGATTATCGCTGAAAATATCTTCCAAGTTCTGAAGGGGGAGCTGTGAGCTTAGTTCTTAATGATGTCCGTAAAAGTTTCCGCCAAGGTGAAACTGAAATTCAAGTTCTTAAGGGTTTGGATGTTTCTATTGAGCCAGGCCAAGTCGTCTCTATCGTCGGACAATCGGGGAGTGGTAAGTCGACGTTGCTTTCAATCCTGGCGGGGCTAGAAAGAGCTGACGGCGGTGAAATCCTTGTCGATAAAGTGAACCTGACGCCTTTAAGTGAGCAAGAAATCACTCTTTTCCGTGCGCAAAATATTGCCATCGTTTTTCAGCAATATCATTTGATCGCGCACTTAACGGCTCTAGAAAACGTCATGCTGGCTTTAGAAATTTTAAAGATTGAGGGCCCTCGCGAAAAAGCCAAAGAAGCCTTGGAAGAATTAGGTTTAGGCCATCGTTTGAATCACTTCCCGAGTCAATTGAGTGGCGGTGAGTGCCAGCGTGTCGCCATCGCCAGGGCGTTGGTGGTAAAGCCGAAAATCCTTTTGGCTGACGAACCAAGCGGAAATTTAGATACGCATACAGGTGATAAAGTGATGGATGTCTTCTTTGATATCGTTCGCAAACATAAGATCACTACGATCCTTGTCACTCACAGTGAAGCTTTGGCAAAAAAATGTGAAAGGACTCTTCGTCTTGAAGAGGGCCGCTTGAGGGAAGTCTAATGTTAATCAGACTGGCAGTCCGTGAACTTCTGCGCAGCTGGCGCTTCGGTTTGTTTTTTATTTTTAATTTAAGCTTAGGCCTTACTGGTTTTGTTTCTTTGCAAGCTTTCAACACGGCTTTAGAAAAAGAGATCACCGCCAACGCGAAATCCATCTTATCTGCGGATCTGGCTGTGTCTGCTCGTCGTGAGTTGACGGACGAGGAAGTACAGAAGATGCGTGGCGTGTATCCTAGGGGGACAGAAGAATCTAAAGTCTATGAATTCTTTGCGATGATCAATTCCGCAAAAGGATCTCGTCTGGTTTTAGTGAAGGCGATCGATTCTGCTTATCCGTTTTATGGAGAGCTCGAGCTTGAATCCGGCAATGTCGTTAAGAATGATACTGAAAAATCCATCATGCAGTCCGAGACGACCTGGATCTACCCCGAGCTGAAATCTCAATTAGGCCTTGATGCGGGTGATGAAATTACACTGGGTAATTTAAAGCTCAAGATCACTGATTTAGTAAAAAAAGACGCGACTCAAACTTTCCGCGCGGCAAATCTAGCCCCGCGTATCTTTATCAATCGTGAACTTTTGCCAAAGTCAGGTCTTCTTCAATTCGGCAGTACTTTTACTTTGGCTTACCTTCTAAAACTTCCCGCGAAGACGGATGAACTGGTTTTACGTGAAAGCATGTATCAAGCCTTGTCAGATCCGGCCGTGAATGTAGATACGCCTTCTTCCGCAGGTGAGGATTCAGGAAGACAGTTAGGTTATCTATCGGACTATTTAGGGCTTGTTTCCATCGTGGCTCTTTTCATGTCTGCTTTAGGGGCCGCCTATATTTATCGCTTGTTTCTTTCGACTCGTATGAAAGAGATTGCGATCTTAAGAACCTTGGGTTTGCAAAGCTGGCAGGCTGTCAGTGTTTATATCTTGCAGGCGTCTTTGCTGGGATTGATCGCCACTGTTCCGACGCTCATTTTAAGCCACTTGATCTTACCGGTTTTAAGTGGACTTCTTGCAAGCTTTACGCCTTTTGATTTGCAGCCGCATGTCAATGCCGAAGCGATTCTGATTTGTCTTTTCATGGCGATCTTTGGAAGTTTCATTGTGAGCTTGCCATTCTTGGTTAAAATCTTTGATCTTCGAGCTAATAAACTTTTCAGTGAAGAAAAATTCGCGGTGGGAGAGGGCACAAGAAGATATTGGACGTTCTTGCCAAGTTTGATTCTTTTTTACTTCTTAAGCGTTTATCAGGCTCATTCTTGGAAAACCGGCAGTGCTTTTGTCGGTGCGATGATCGCGGTAATCGCACTTCTGCTGATTATCGGTTACGCAACTGTGAAGCTTGCGGGAATGCTAAAACACTTCCGCCGTTGGTTTTTAAAGTTCAGTTTCTTAAGTCTTTCTCGCCGAGCGGGAGCAAGCCTTGCGATCTTTGTTGCGTTAGGTCTTGGAGCTTTGCTGATCAATATTCTGCCTCAACTAAAAAACTCGCTCCAGGCGGAATTCCAATTTGAAGGACGTGGGAAAGTTCCTTCTCTTTTCATGTTTGATATCCAAGATGAACAACTTCCTGGGGTTCAGCAGGTTCTGGATAAAGACCAAGTTCAGGCTTTGGGACTTTCGCCGTTGGTGCGTGCACGCATCTTGAAAGTGAATGGCCAAGACTACGAAAGAAAAATTGAAGAACAAGGCTTTAAGACCCGTGAAGAAGAACGGGAAGCTCGGTTCCGCAATCGCGGGGTGAATCTTTCTTACCGTCACGATCTTTCCGCGTCGGAATACATTGTTGAAGGTCGTCCTTTTTCGGGAAACTTTAATCCAGACACTCAAACCAAAGCCGAACTCTCAGTGGAAGTGCGTTTTGCTGATCGCATGGGTTTTCATGTGGGCGACACTTTGGTTTTTGACGTTCAAGGGGTTGAGGTCGAAGGGCAGATCATAAATCTGCGCAAAGTAAAATGGACAAGCTTTCAGCCGAATTTCTTTATCTTGGTGCAAAACGGTGTCCTTAATGAGGCACCGAAAACCTGGATTGCAGCGATTCCTTTCTTACCAGAAGACAAGCGTGCACAGTTGCAAAACGAAATCGCGGCGACGTTTTCAAATGTCTCGGTGATCGATGTGGTCCGTGCTGTGGATGATGTTCTGAAAACGGCCGAAAAAATGAGTTGGTCGCTGGAGCTGATGGCCGCTTTAGCACTAATAACCGGATATATCGTTCTTTTCTCGATCGTTCGCAGTCAGATCAAGCTTCGTCGTTGGGAACTCAATATGCTTAAAATTCTGGGGGCTTCTGGAGGGGAAGTTGCAAGCTTCATTCTTGTGGAATTTGCCTTCTTGTCTTTCCTTTCGGCGTTAACCGGCGCTCTTTTAAGCATTGTCGTGAGTTTTTCTTTGAACACCTTCATTTTTGAAGGCGACTTTAAGCTTTCTTGGGCACAGCCGTTGATCTCGGTTTTGATTATCACGGCATTAAGCTTATTGATTTCTTTCCTTGCAAGCCTAGATACTGTAAAAGAGAGTGCTCTGGGTATCTTGCGCGAGGAAAAGTAATCAATGATGACGCCGAACGAGGCATTAGCAAAAGCGAAAACAATCTTGGATGAGGGGGGAGTTATTGGACTTCCCACCGAGACTGTTTACGGTTTAGCCGCTCGTATTGACATCCCTTCGGCGATCGAAAAGATCTTTACCACGAAAGAACGTCCTTTTTTTGATCCCTTGATCGTTCACGTCGCCTCTATTGAACAAGCAAAAAAAGTGACGGCCTATTGGGGGCCCGCAAGTCAGGCGTTGGCGGAAGTTTTTTGGCCAGGACCTTTAACGATGATTTTGCCGCGAGACCCTTCTGTGAATTTGATGATCACGTCGGGCTTAGACTCTGTTGGATTGCGCATGCCGAATCACCCCTTGGCTTTAGAGCTTCTTCAGCAAGTGGGAGTTCCACTGGCGGCACCGAGCGCCAATAAGTTTGGTCGTACATCTCCGACTTCGGCAAGCCACGTGCGTGTGGAGTTTAAAAACGAAAACGTCTTCGTTGTGGATGGCGGAGATTGCCAAATTGGTATTGAGTCGACCGTTTTATTAGTTCGTCACCGTCCCGACAAAGTGGAGCTTTCTATTTTAAGACGCGGGCATATTTTAAAGTCGGATATCGCGAAAGTTCTTAGCGATAAGGGTTTTACGTTTGAATTTATTGAGCAAGTGGATAAGCGCGAGTCGCCGGGGCACATGAAGCATCATTACATGCCTCCAGTCCCTCTCATTGTCTGCCTTGATCCTCAACGAGACGCCGCCGATGTTCTTAAAGAAGTGAATCAAAAGATCAACCAGCTTCCCGATGAGATCGAAAGCATTAAGATCATAAAACCCAAAGGTGGAATCGCGACACATGCGGTTTTGCGTTTGTCCGAGGACCCCTTGCTAGCGACGCGCGAATTTTACGGAAAGCTTCGCGAAGTGGCAGCCCAAGGTCCAGACTGCATTCTATTCTATCGCGAAGCCCATCAGGCGGGTGAAAGATGGGAATCCCTGTTTGATCGTCTGAATAAAGCCGCTTCACTGATTCTGTAGGAACTTTGTTAGTGTCTAACAACAGAATCCTAAAAGACTTCTGACAATTTTGCATTTTAAAGATCGCTACACTGAAGTTGATTAAAAGGGAGGGGCCTTATGATCAACTCGCTAGCGTACACCAGCCTTGAGCGTGTTTCCTTGAATCTGCAGTCGTTCTATCAACTGCGCCTAAACCGTATCCACAAATTCAAACCTAAAGTTGAAATTCGCAGCGAGGTAGGCCCTTTCGAAATCAAGACCGTCACCAATGTTGACGAGCTGAAGGAAGCTCTGGCTTTACGCTATGAAGTGTTCCATCGCGAAATGCTGGGTAAAAAAGCCCTGCACGGCGTGGATGTGGATGAGTTCGACTTTGACTGTGATCATTTAATTATTAAAGAAAAGCGCTCGGACAAGATTGTGGGCACTTACCGATTGAATTGCTCTTTGTTCACTCAGAACTTTTATTCCTCTAAAGAGTTCATGATGGGCAATATTATGCAGCAACCGGGAGTGAAGCTTGAATTGGGGCGCGCGTGCATCCACAAGGATCATCGCCGTGGAATTTTGATCTCTCTTCTTTGGAAGGGGATCGCGGAATACATGGCAGCCACCGAAGCGAAGCTTCTTTTCGGTTGTGCGACGGTGAAAACCGATGATCCGCGTGATGCCGCTTTGTTAACTCGTTATTTCGAAGAAGAAGGACGCGTGTTTTCAAACTTCCGCACTCGTCCGACTTTAGCTTTCACGATGCCTATGCTTAGCTATTTCTTGGATGAAGTTCGCGGCCCTCTCACGGAGACTCAGAGAGCTCAGGCCGAAGAACTTCTTCCACCTCTTTGTCGCGCTTATTTAAAGATTGGCGCTTCTTTAGGTGGAGAGCCGGCATGGGATCGCGAATTTCAGTGCATCGATTTCTTGACGATTCTTCAGCGCGAGGATCTCAACAGAACTTTGTGGAAAAAGTTCAAGCTGGATGAGACTCAAGTATAGTTTTTGATTTGCCACATTAAGGGGCCTGTGAGTTTTATCACAGGCCTTTTCTTCGTTTTGTGTCCTTCCCTGATCCCGACTACTTTTATAGAGATAGGAGGGAGTATGCGTTCAAATATTTGGA
Organism: Bdellovibrio sp. HCB117; assembly: GCF_047305915.1. NCBI lineage: Bacteria > Pseudomonadati > Bdellovibrionota > Bdellovibrionia > Bdellovibrionales > Pseudobdellovibrionaceae > Bdellovibrio > Bdellovibrio sp. HCB117. The sequence goes on from NZ_CP178622.1 coordinate 320,968, forward strand.
AGGGCAGTATCAGCTTCGGTCTTTTGAATATTCCCGTTTCACTGCAAAGTGCCCAGCAGGACAGAGACATCCACTTCTCACTTCTAGATGGAAAAGATCTTTCCCATATTCAGTATCGAAAGATCAACGCTAAAACCGGTCGTGAAGTTCCCTATGACCGTATTGTCAAAGGCTTTGAATACAAATCAGGCCAATACGTTGTCATGAACGACACGGATTTTGATAGAGCCAATCCCAAAGCAACAAAGACCATCGATATTGAGGATTTTGTTTTGCTTGATGAGATTGATACGATGCTTTTTGAAAAGCCCTACTACTTGGCTCCACAAAAAGGCGCCGAGAAAGGCTACTTCCTTCTAAAAGAAGCTTTAGAGCACACAAAAAAAGTCGCTGTCGCTAAAATTGTTATTCGTACAAAGCAACATCTTTGCGCCATCATGGCGCGTGGAGATTATCTTGTCTTAGAACTTTTGCGTTTTGCACACGCCGTGAAGGACATTAAAGAAGTCGATTACATGAAAGAAGTGAACAAAAAAGTGAACTTCAGTGATCGAGAGCTCAAGATGGCCGAAGACTTGATCAAGGGCATGACATCGAAATGGAAGCCTGAAAAATACAAAGACACCTATTACGAAGACTTGATGAAGCGTATCCAAGCCAAAGTAAAACAAGGCAAAGGAAAGTTTGTCGAAGAAGCTCCCAAAGAAGAACGCGTGGAGGAATCTACGAATGTCGTCGATCTCTTGCCACTTTTAAGAAAAAGTATCGAAGCCAAAAACAAGAAGGAAAGAACTTCTTCCCGTGCGCCGACGAAGCGTGCGGCTAACTCCAGTCGGAGGTAAGCATGCCTCTTCGTGAGTACGTTAAAAAACGCGATTTTAAAATTACGTCCGAACCAAAATCCACGCCTCGTCGAAACAAGAAGGCCAAAGATGACACCCTGATGTTCGTGGTGCAAGAGCATCATGCGTCGCATTTGCATTATGATTTTCGCCTAGAATTTAACGGCGTTTTAAAAAGCTGGGCCGTTCCGAAGGGGCCGTCTCATGATCCAAAGATCAAACGGTTAGCGGTAGAAGTCGAAGATCATCCTGTATCGTACGGTTCTTTCGAAGGGGTGATTCCGGAAAAGCAATATGGAGCAGGTCGCGTTTACATCTGGGATACCGGTACCTGGGAACCAATCGGCAGCGTGCGTGAAGGGCTGAAGAAAGGGCATCTGGAGTTTAAGCTTAAAGGTAAAAAGCTGCATGGCCAGTGGATGCTTTTAAGAACGGGTCGTCCTGCCAGCGGCAGTAAGTCGCAGTGGCTTTTGGTTAAAAGAACTGATGAATATGTGATTCCAAATGATGAGGTCGTTCCGATTGAAGATGAAAAGGGGAATGTTCGTCGTTCAGCACGAGCGACTTCATCACCTTCAAAAAAAAAGTCGGCAAGCCCCGCCAAAAGAGCAGTCAAAGAAAAGAGAAAAGTAAAAGCGCTGCCTGAATTTATTAAGCCCATGCTCGCGGAATTAGTGACAGATGTTCCCGAAGGCACAAAGTGGATTCATGAAACAAAATTCGATGGCTATCGCACCCAAGCTCACTTTGAAAAAGGAAAGCTCAAGCTTTTCACGCGAAGCGGTTTGGATTGGACAGAGAAATACCCCGGTATTGAAAAAAGTCTTAAGCAGCTGTCGGTGGCAAACGCCATCTTAGATGGTGAAATCGTAGTTTTAGATAAAGAAGGACGCAGCGATTTTCAGAAGCTTCAAAATTCTTTGAAAGCTCACGACGTGAATAACCTTGTTTATTATGTTTTCGATTTGTTGTTCTTAGATGGTGAGGACTTAAGAGAGCGTCCTTTGATCGATCGTAAAGAACTTTTACAAGAACTTATCAAGGATCTCAATGAGCCGCTGATTCGATATAGCGATCACATGGCCGGTTTCGGCAAAGATCTGTTCAAAGAGGCTTGTGATTATCAGCTCGAAGGTATCATTTCCAAAGATCAAGATAGCACTTATCAATCTCGTCGGGGCAGTTCGTGGGTTAAAGTGAAGTGCAAACTTCATCAGGAGTTCGTCATCGGCGGATATACCGAAGGCACGGGAGCTCGTTCCTCGTTTGGCGCTTTGCTTTTAGGTGTTTATGAAGGTGATCAGCTTCGTTACGTGGGAAAAGTAGGAACAGGGTTCACTGAAAAATCAATTGAAGACATTCTAAAGAAGCTATCGCGGAGGGAACAAAAGACATCTCCCTTTGATATTAAATCCCCCCGCGAAAGAGGAACTCATTGGTTAAAACCGGGCTTGGTGGCTGAAGTGACTTTTGGAAATTGGACTTCGGATAAAATTTTAAGAACGGCCGTCTTTCATGGATTGCGGGAAGATAAAGCTGCTAAAGAGATCCATATCGAAAAAGCCAAGCCGCTTGAAGAGGTTTTAGAAGAATCGCCTTCATCTAAGAAAAAAACCTCTAAGAGAGCTAAGTCTTCAAAAAAGCAAGAGGTCACAGAAGAATACTTGCGGGGTGAAATTTCTAATCCCGATAAGATTCTTTACGCGAAGGAAAAGATAACTAAACTTCAGGTCGCAAAATTTTATCAAGATCACGCGGATCTTATTCTTCCGCATGTGAAAGACCGTCCACTGAATCTTTTGCGTTGTCCAGAGGGAACATCTAAGCAATGCTTCTTTCAAAAGCACATCGCCGGAACGGTGCCAGAATCTATCACGCCTGTGAGTATTAAAGAAAGAAGTGGCACGAAGGCCTATCTGACTTTGGATTCACCAGAAGGTCTTCTGGCGCTTTCCCAGATGGGGGCGTTTGAAATCCATGTATGGGGATCGCGTCGAGAGACTGTCGAACATCCAGATCTTATAGTGATGGATTTCGATCCCGGCCCAGGAATCTCTTGGAAGCAGGTCGTTCAGTCCGCAGAAGATTTGAAGCAGATACTGGACGATTTAGGATTAAAAAGTTTTCTCAAAGTTTCCGGGGGCAAAGGACTGCATGTACACATTCCTGTAGCTCCCATCTATAGCTGGGATCAAATCAAGTCCTTCTCGCAAACCTTGGCGCAGGAAATGGCCCACCGAAATCCTGATATGTACACAACGACTATTTCTAAGAAAGCTCGGGATAAAAAAATATTTGTGGATTATTTGCGTAACGGACGAGGCGCGACGGCGGTGATGCCGTATTCACTTCGTGCCCGAGATAAAAGTGCCGTGGCGATGCCGATTGATTGGAAGGACTTAAGAAAAATCAAGGCGCCTGATCAATTCACTTTAGAAAAAGCTATTGAACACCTTAAACATCGTAAGGTCGACCCGTGGAAGGACTACTTTAAGTACAATCAAAAAATCTCGATCTTAAAGCCGGTCCTATGAATCCGGAACAGTTACCAAAAGAACTCACAAATCTTGTGAACTGGTCCGTCACTGAATTAGGTAAGGTGATTCAGTCCGAACTTGGAGAAAAGGGATTTGATCGTATCGAATCTTTACGTCAATACGTGAAAACGGAAGACGGGGGAAAGCTACACGGTCTTTTAAGAATTAAAAGTGATCTGAGTCAGCTTTCAAGACAAGACCAGTATGCTATCGCTCATTCGTTTGCTTTAATGCTGGAGCTGATCAACTCTTGCGAGTCGGCTTATCGGACACATCGTCTTCGTCAAGACACGAAGATCATGACCGAAGAAGGGCATAGCTTCGGTCATATCATTCATGTATTAACGGCGCACCCCACAGAATCACGCAACCCCGATATTATTTATTACTTCAAAAAGATTCAGAAACTTTTAGAAAAACACCTGGTAAACGAAGAGGAAAAGGATACGACAGAACTTTTCGCTCTACTGAAAATCACTTGGCGGATTCCCATGTCAAAACAGCGAAAACCGACTGTGATGGATGAAGCTGAATATATTTATTCTCTGGCATTGCACGAAGATGTCATGCGGGTGTTTATTGAGCAAACCGCGCAGAAGCTTCCGTTTTACATTCGCTCTTGGGTTGGCGGGGATAAAGACGGGCATCCCGGCGTGAATGAAAAGACGTTACTCGGAAGCTTGCAGATGGCGCGGCAATTTCTTTTGCGGTGGATACAAGATAAGTTTTCATCCTTTATGAAGGATCTTGAGCCTTTAGCGCACACTTTCGGTAAACACCAAAGCGAGATGGAGCATTTGCTAAGCCTGGCGGCAGCTATTCGCAAACTGCTGACGCAATTAAAGAAAATAAGAGCTGGTGATTCCAAAAAGGTAAAAGCACTGCAAAAAAAATTAGATCAGTTGTTGGCGGACTATCAAAGATTTTTAGGTATTGAGTCTTCGGTTTTATACGAGGTTCGACTTCTGTTAAAGATCTTCCCGGGCCTCGTAGTTCCGTTAGAGCTGCGCGAAGAGGCAAGTCTTGTGCATGAAGCTCTTCAATCGCCCTTGCGAAAATCGGCCATATCACGGATGCTTCAGCTGTTAGGAAAGATCGCTTCAGAAAACGACCCGCGTTTTTACGTACGTGGTTTCGTTCTAAGCCAGACGGAAAGTGCCAAGGACCTTATCGCGGGTGTTCAGCTTGTGGAAAAGTATCTGGGAAAAGCGCGGCTCCCGGTAATTCCCCTTTTTGAAAGTGCGCATTCTTTGAGTTCGAGTGTCAGTATTGTCGAAGAATTTTTAAAAAATTCTGTTCGGCGCAAGTATATCGAAAATCTATGGTCTAAAAAATTTGAAGTGATGCTGGGATATTCAGATTCGGCAAAAGAAAACGGGTCTTTTCCATCTCGTTTTTTAATTTATTCAGCGATTCGTGAACTTGAAAAAGTAATTAAGACCCATGGTTTTGAACCTGTGTTCTTTCACGGTTCAGGTGGCAGTGTTGAGCGTGGCGGAGGCAGTATTCAAGAGCAGACCGAATGGTGGCCTCATTCTGCTTTAAATACCGTCAAGATGACCGTGCAAGGAGAGATGATTTATCGCAATTACAGCTCACCTGAAATTCTTCGCAGTCAGTTGGATCGTTTAGAGTCCGCCCGAGATCTCAGTCAAAGAAAAGAAGATCGCTTTGAAAGCCCTCGTGCTAGAAAGGATCTGCTAACGCTTTCGCAATTTGTTCAACAATCCTATCAGGAGCTTTTGAAAGAGCCTGCGTTCTTGCAGCTTATTGAAACGGCGACGCCGTATATTTTTTTGAAAGATTTGAAGTTAGGTTCGCGTCCGGCGAAACGACAAGGAAGTATTGATATCAAACATCTTCGCGCCATCCCGTGGGTTCTTTGCTGGACTCAAACAAGGATTCTTTTTCCAAGTTGGTGGGGGATCGGCAGTTTTTGGAGGAATTTAAATGAAGAAGGAAAAATCCACTACATTCGGGCGTTTGTGGAGTCTTCACTTTTTCGCTCTTATATAAAACTTTTGGGCTTCACCTTAGAAAAGGTGGAACTAGAAATCTTCGCGATGTACCTGCACTCCTCGGAGCTTCCTAAAGAAGTCGCTGAACAAACGGTTCAGCGTTTCACCGAAGAATACGAACAGTGTCGACTGGCCGTGCGTGAAATCACTGGTGAAGAAAGTCTTTTATGGTATCGCCCTTGGTTGGAAACCAGCATTGCGCTTCGATCTCCGCTAATTCATCCGTTAAATATTCTTCAGCTCATTGCTCTAAAGGAAAAAGATGTCACTTTACTGCGAGAAACTGTCACCGGTGTTGCCAGTGGCATGTTGACCACGGGATAAAAAAAGTATCCTGGCACTTTCTTTGAATGGCGCTTTACTAAGGGTTGTCCTGGTGGCAAAAAGCTCCAGACATTAAAGGGGGATTTATGGGTAAAGGCGTTATTTTAGCAGCAGCAACAAGTCTCTGTGTAATGCAGGCGCAGGCATTAACTCTGGATTCCGCCGAGATCGCAGGAAATGCCTGTGAAGCTGCAGTGGGCACTCACGAAATCCGTGAAATCGCGGCCCATCGCTTTTTAGTTCCGACGGGTCTTTATATTCGCAAAGATGAAGACAAGCGAGTCGCTCGCGGAACTTGTACCTTCGCTTTAAGTCTTAAAGCTTCAGCAGGTAAAAAAATTGTCGTGTCAGATTCTCATCAAACGACCAGTCTTCGCGCTTATCCTGCAAACACACGCGCTCGTGTAGATTTGGAAATCTTTAAAGCGGGAGAACAATCTGTAAAACAAACACTCGAAGTCGAAGCTTTAGAGCAAACCTCAAAACTTGAAAAACCTTTGGGACAGCAGGGTGTCCTTGCAGAAACAAGTTGTGGTGGCTCTGCCATCCTTCGCGGAAACTTGGCTGGGACCGTGATGGGAGAGGGCCGAGGTCGTGTTTTCACCCGCGATTTGATTCTGTCTATAGAAGAGGTCGACTGCGCGAATTGATTTCTTGACCATTTTTGCCGCACAGGTTTTAAATGGGGCCTGTGGAAAATATTGTTACGGGCGTACGCGGCGTCGTTAAAATTTTAGTCTTTATCATTATCATTCTGACGTTTTTGATTTGGTCATTTGTATGCCACTTCGCTTTGCGTTCTCCGGAAAAACGTTTGAAGACGTTTTCTGCGAACGCCAAGTTCTTCAGCGGCTTGATTATCAAAGCCATGGGCTTAAAACTGCTGGTGAAAAACAAGCCTGCCGATAGCGAAAAATTTCTTCTTATCAGTAATCACATGGGCTTTATCGACATCATGATGTTAGCGTCTTGTACGCCCATGGTGTTTGTGACTTCTAATGAAATGCGTGAAACTCCATTCTTGGGTCTGCTGACTGAAATGGGCGGTTGTATCTATGTTGAACGTCGCAGTCGCACGCGCATTTTAGAAGAAATGAAAACGATCGTAGACACTCTGAAGAAAGGTTTCCGAGTCGTTCTTTATCCCGAGGCGACGTCTACCAACGGCGAAAAAGTTTTGCCATTTAAGAAAACATTGATGATGGCCGCTGCTCACGCCGGTGTGCCTATTCAACCTGTCGTCATCAACTTCCGTAAAATCAACGGCGAAGATTTCACCTTGAAATGGCGTGACCATGTTTGTTGGTATGGGGATATTCCCTTTGCTACGGCGATGTGGAGAGCCGCGACTTTAAAGTCTGTGATCGGTGAAATTGAATTCCTAGAACAAATTCATTCGACCCCCGAAGATGATCGCGGCGTGATTGCTGAAAAAGCACATGCCTTGATAGCGTCTAAGTTCGTGCCGGTAAAAGGTGTTCCTGTCGAGGAGCAGCCTCCCGCAGAAATGCAGGCAGATCCCACTTGATTTCTTAAAACACATATGTAAATAATGTGTAAATGAGGAAGATCATTCACATTGATATGGATTGCTTTTACGCTGCGGTGGAAGTGAAGTTTCGCCCGGAGCTTAAAGGAAAAGCCTTAGGTATTGGCGGTCCACCTAACACTCGCAGTGTTTTAACGACGGCGAGCTATGAGGCACGCAAATATGGCGTGCGCTCTGCCATGCCCTCCTCTCAAGCGGTTCGCTTGTGCCCGCACTTGATTTTGATTCCTCCTCATTTCGACTTGTATAAAAACGAAAGTCGAAAAGTTCGCGAAATTCTTGAAAGATTCACGAACAAGATTGAACCGCTTTCCCTAGATGAAGCCTATTTAGATGTCACGGACTGCCAGCTTTTCGGTGGCAGTGCGACCTTGATTGCGCAGGAAATCCGTCGCCTTATTTATACGGAGCTAAATTTGACCGCGTCGGCTGGCGTTGCTCCGAATAAATTTTTAGCGAAAATCGCCAGCGACTGGAAAAAGCCGAATGGGCAGTTTGTTATTCGTCCTCAAGATGTAGCGTCGTTTGTAAAAGACCTTCCGGTTGAAAAGATTTTCGGCGTGGGGAAGGTGACGGCGCAGAAGATGCACGATTTGGGTTTGCACACTTGCGGGGATATCCAGAAATACACCGTATTAGAGCTTCACAACTGGTTTGGATCGCGTGCTCAAGAGCTTTATGATTTTGCCCGTGGCGAAGACAATCGCACTGTCATCACCGAGTGGGAACGAAAGTCTCTGACAGTTGAGGAAACTTTCAACCGGGATCTGCAAAGTCTTGAAGAGTGCCGCAGAGCCATTCCGACACTTTATGAAGATTTCTTGCGCCGCCTTGAAAGAGGACAATACGAAGACCGCATTCGTGGCATTGTGGTGAAATTGAAGTTCTATGACTTTAAACAAACTACGCATGAAGAAGTCGCAAGGTCTGTACCTACAAAAGAGGACTTTGAGCGTCTTTTAGAAAAAGCCTGGCTTCGCCGAAGTGTTCCTGTTCGCTTAGTGGGCCTTGGCGTGCGTTTGGGATCACAGAAGAAAACCTCGGAAGGTGGCGACTCGCCGCAACTCAAGTTCGCGATTTAATTTATAATACTTACCAACTGGTGACACTTTTTTTGGCACTCTCGTTGCTCTATTGGTCCACGGCTTAAAGCCGGTGTCATTGAGACATCGGAAAAAAGAAAGGACCACTATGAAGAAGATTATTTTATCAGGGCTTCTTATCACCACTCTATTTTGTAATACAGGCTGTGACTCTTCGGATATTGCAGCGGGAGCTATCGGCGTTGCCATCGGCATTGGCATTGGCTCCAGCCATGATGGCCATCATCACCATCATGATCGTCGTCCTCCACGTTATCGTCAATGCGGACGACATCGTTGTTGGAGCGCCGAAGTTCCAGGCTTGGTTGAAGCAAATCCAGATGTGGTTGCATTCGCTCAGCGACATCAGATCAAACTCGAAACTGCGGAACAAATTAAAGCGGCTTTTGACAAAGTTCCAACTCAAGGATTAGCGGCGTTTGAAGCTATTGGTCTGAATGAAAAAGCGATCAAGTCTATTTCAAATCGCAGCCTTCCAAAAACAGAAACAATCAAAGCCGTGGCTTTGAAATTGGATATGTCAGAGGCGCAAGCACGTGACTTGATGAAAGAAGTTGTGGCGGATTTTGATGCCGAAGCTTCTGATGTGCAAAGCGCTTACTGGCAATCTTGCATGGCTAAAGGTAAATGGAAAACGCCACAAAACATGTACTGCAAGAAAACGTTCTGGAATGGTTGCAGCCCAGAAACAGGCGCGACTCTTTGTATGTAAAATGGGATTTCAGGAAGGGCTTTTACGTCCGCCCTTCCTGAAGTGTCGAAAGCCAGGTTTACCTTCGTTACGATCTCTTCTATAAAAGTTCCATGAGTGTTTTGCTGTTGGGACAATCTCTTTTTTATTTAATCACGGGGCTTTGGCCCATTCTTCACTATCCTAGTTTTGCGAAAGTGACAGGTCCCAAGACCGATGTTTGGCTTCTTTGTATTGTGGGTTGGTTTATCACAATCATCGGTGTCGTTTTACTGGCCGCCTATTTCCTCAACGAAGTTTCAACAAGTCTTTTTATTCTGGGTGCCGGCGCACCTCTGATGTTGGCTGGTGCTGACATCTATTACGTCTCTAAAAAAGTGATATCGAAAGTTTATCTTTATGACGCCGTTGTCGAGATTGTTATTGTTGCCGCTTGGCTCGTCATGTGGTTTGCGGGGAAGGTGACTTCCCCACTTCATTAGTGATCCAGAGCCGGACCACTCGGGATTTTCTTCGGATCTGAGGGAGTGTTTTCCGCGTAAGTTTTTTCCACGACTTCAGGAAGTGATTCAACGTAAAGGGACTGTCCCGGCAACGCCAAACGCACGTTTTGGGATTGTAGTTTTTCCTGAATACCCCACAGAATATTTTGCTTTATATCCATGTGCGCATTGAAGTCGGGATTTTGCACCCAGTAAACGAATTCAAACTCGACTGAAGAAGTTCCAAGAGCATCAAGATGACTTCTTTCCAGTTCAATATCCTTTTGTTGCTTTACGATTTCGGTGATCCACCCGGGAATCTGCCGAACGATAGGAAGGGGAGTCGTGTGCGGTACGCTGAAGCGTAAAGGCACACGTCTTTTCCACATGCGTTTAAAGTTTTGAATACGGCTATCTAAAAGATCTCGGTTAGAAAAAACCAGTTCTTCTCCAGAGAGGCTGCGCACGCGCGTAGTTTTAATTCCAATATTTTCCACGGTGCCCATCTGAGGACCCACGGTGATGAAGTCACCGACTTCAAATGGTTTATCCAGTACTATAGACAGGGAGGCAAACATGTCTCCTAAAATATTCTGCGCAGCCAGCGCGACTGCGATACCACCCACACCCAAACCGGCAAGCAACGCACCGATGTTCACTCCCAAATTGCTTAAGCTGATAAGTAAGAGAGCTACAATCAATGTGCCTTGCAACACCGTCGTGATAATTCCCATCGCTGAAACAGTGCTTGGATTAGTGCCTGTTTTTTTCTTTAAATAATTTTCTTTCCAACGATGGATGGCAAACAATCCCCAAATCGCGATTTGAAAAGCGGTGGCAAAAACGAGCACGGCTTTTCCAAACGAAAGCACTCGATCATCAGCGCCCATGGCGTGCAAAATAGGAATGAAAATCCAGATAAAGATAACCCACGATTTGGTTTTCATCAGACACTTCGCCAGAATATCATCTAACTGGCGAGTGGTTTTAGACGTGATATAGGTGAGGCGAGGTGAAAGCGCTTTTAAGATGGCTTTGATAACCAGCGTTCCTAAGATGGCTCCAATAAATGCAAAGACCCAAGGCCACGGGCCTCCCGCAGCGGCCACCACTTGCAAGTCGTGCATCATCTTTGAGTTCTGAAAATCCTCCAACATTCAAATTCCTTTCACGCCACGAGACCTGTTTATTGCAAATCAGATCTGGAATTTGTTCAATTCTGCCGAGGCTAATGTGGGGAAAGTCAGGACAAAACTACAAAATCGCCGCGACCTCATTGTTTGCTGACAGTGTGGGGTCGAAATTCACTTTTCGCTGTGGCAACCTGTCTTTGTAACGACCGAAGGAAGAAGGTAATTATGGTCAGCTTAACCGTCGTGATATTATTTTTTGCAATGGTTTTCGCAGGCATATACTTCGTCTATAAAATGAATAGAACTGAAGCATTACACCATCGACCTCACAGTCGTAGACCGCCAAAAACTCAAAGATGATTTTACCTGAATCAATGAGCGAAGCAGATTTCTTGGAATAAGTATTTAGGAAAAGAAATTTCGGCGGCAAAAAGAGGAGCTTGAAACGCTCCTCTTTTTTTTATTTGAACTTAGAATACTTTTTTCCACTCATCTTCTTTGAAACCAACAAGATGAGTGTCGTTAGAAATAACAAACGGTCTTTTTACAAGCTTTCCATTTTCAGAAAGAAGTTTGATCGCCTCAGCTTCCGTCATATCAGAAAGCTTTTCGCTCAACTTCATCTCTTTGTACATAACACCTGAAGTGTTAAAAAGATTGCGGAGACTGCCACCACGTTCTTTCAAAGCAGCAAGCATTTCCTTAAGCTCTTTTTGCGAAGGAGCTTTATCGACAATCGGAAGCTTTTCGTATTTTACTTTTTTCGCGTCTAAAAACTTAAGTGCCTTCACGCAAGTTGAGCACTTCGCGTATTCGTAAACCTTAAGCATTGCTTTTCACCAACCAACCGCACATTTTATAAAGAATGCGAGCGCCGACGTTTCCGTCCCACTCCACTTCGTGCTCCTCTAAGCCGCCCGTGGAAACTTCGTTCAAGTCAAAAGCGATGATCTTGCGACCGGAAGCGTGTACTTCGCGGAACAAAAAGAACACTTGGTCGACACTCAAGCCACCTGGAACCGGAGTGCCTGTGTGAGGGCAGAAGGCTGGATCCAAGCCGTCGATATCGAAAGAGATATAAACGTTTTGCGGAAGTTCTTTGATGATGTCTTTGCAAACCTGTTCCCAAGTTTCGCCTTTAAGCAGGCGGCGTTTTAGTTCCAAGTCATAGAATGTTTTGATGTCTTCGCGTGAATTGCTGAAGTCGTATTCTTCTTCGCAGAAATCACGGATGCCGACTTGAACCAATTTCTTTGGTTTCTTCGCGTCTGTCATCACGTTGTACATGATCGAAGCGTGGGATTGTTTAAAGCCTTGATAACCTTTTCTAAGGTCCGCGTGCGCATCAATGTGCAAAACACCAAAGTCGCCTTTGAACTTATCGCTCACAGCACGGATCGCTCCAAGGGGCGTGGAGTGGTCACCTCCCACCAGGCCTAAGAGTTTTCCCTTTTTCAAAACGTCAGAACATTGATCATAAACCCATTGAGACATCTCTTCGCAGGCCTCGTTCACCTGGGCTGCCAGAGAGTTCATTTTCTTTTCGTCGTCGCTCAAGTTTGTGCGCATTTCGATAAGTTCTTGGGCCACGGCTTTGAATTTGTCGTTCATCGCGCAAAGATCTTCCGGGAAGTCGCGCATGTGGTAACCGACCTCATAAGCTTTGCCGACTTCGATGTCGAAAAGGTCGATCTGTTCGCTGGCTTGACGGATGATTTGAGGTCCGCGAGAAGCGCCCTCACCGTAAGAAGTTGTGACCTCCCAGGGAACCGGAACTAGAACGACTTTGGACTCTTCTTCTGTCATGGGAATACCGAAGATTCCGAACTCTGCAGAAATGGTTGTGGTAGGATCGAATTTCACCGTCTTATCAGACATTTATTTACTCCTTGAGAATGGACAGCTTTATAGCATTTAAGCATAGCGTCAATCGAGCAATAACTTGATTATTTTTCTCGCATAACCGATTTTAACCGCACTTTGGGAAGTACGTAAATTCCCTACGAAATTCTTTGGAGGAATCACAATGAATATGAAGGGTCTCCTAGCTCTTATTTTGAGTTCAGCTTTGACAGCACCCGCTTTTGCAGCAGCACCCAATGCTAAAGCACCAAAAGGCGGAAATTTCGTTTTTAACCTTGGCGGCGAGCCTCCAACGGTTCACCCGATCACAGCTACTGACGCTTACTCACGTTACGTACAAAACTACGTGTGTGATGGTATGGCGACTCGTGACTCTGAGACATACGACTGGAAACCTCGTTTGGCTGAGAAGTGGGAAATCTCCAAAGACAATAAAGTTTTCACTTTCCACCTTCGCAAAGACGCTGTTTTCCACGACGGCACACCTGTAACTGCTGAAGACGTGAAGTTCTCTTTCGATGCTATCTTTGAACCAAAATACGAAGCGGCTCACTTGCGCCCTTACTATGAAGGTTTGACGAAAGCGGAGGTTCTCGACGCTCACACAATCCGTTTTACGGCACGTGACCTTTACTTCAACAACTTCGAATCTGCAGCGACTTTGACTGTCATCCCTAAGAAGATCTACAGCGATATCGAAAAATCTAAAAAAATGAACCGCCAACTTATCTGCGCGGGCCCTTACGTACTTTCTAAGTTTGACCGTGGCCAAGTTATCACTTTGAAAAAATTTGATAAATGGTATGGCAATAAAGATGCAGCTTATGCTGGCATGTACAACTTCGACACAATCACTATGCGCTTCTACAAAGACGAAAACGTAGAACTTGAGCGCGCGAAAAAAGGTGAATTGGATTACCTTGATCTACGTGTTGAAGCCTTCATGAAAAAAACAGAAGGTGCTCCTTGGGGCAAAACAATCATCAAGCACAAAGTTGAAAACAGTGCTCCTAAATCTTACGGCTTCATTGGCTGGAACTTCCGCAAAGAATTGTTCCAAGACAGAAACGTACGTGTTGCTTTGGCTCACTTGTTGAACCGTGAAGAGATGAATAAAAAGTTCCGTTACGGAATGTCTGATCTTGCTAACGGCGCGATCTACTTGCGTTCTGAATACAACCCAGGCAACAAAGCTCTGGAGTTCAATCCGAAGAAAGCTCAGGAACTTTTGGCTAAAGCTGGTTGGACTGACAAAGACAAAAACGGTGTTCTAGAAAAAGAAGTGAACGGCAAACGTTCTGAATTCAAATTCACTTTGATCTACCCATCAAAAGACACTGAAAAATACTACACTATGTATCGTGAAGACTTGAAAAAAGCCGGTATCGATATGGAATTGAAGTATCTTGAGTGGAACTCTTTCTTGAAGCTTGTTGACGAAGGTAACTTCGACGCTGTGACAATGGCGTGGGGTGGCGGTTCCGTAGATCCAGATCCAAAACAAATCTGGCACTCTGCGAGCTCTGTAGCTGGTGGATCTAACTTCATCGCTTACAAAAACCCAGAAGTAGACAAATTGATCGACGAAGCTCGTGTTGAGCCTAACAAGGCTAAACGTGTAGCGGCTTTGAAAAAGGTTTACGCTAAGATCGCTGATGACGCTCCATATGCGTTCCTATTCAACGATAAATACGCTTTCTACGCTAATTCATCTCGCATGGGCATGCCTGCAGAGACATTCAAATATGAGATCGGTAGAGATTACTGGTGGTTGAAGGCTCAATAGTCTTCACCCAGGCGCCGACATATTAATTTTTTTTCCAGAAGGCGTACAATGTACGCCTTCTTTCTTGCGCCTCACTAAAAATAGTATTACAGCGTAACTATCTTTTCTCATCGTAAAAGTATTGTGGGAGTAGGGCTTTGATCGTTTACCTGATTCGCCGATTGTTATTGATGATTCCGACGTTTTTCGGGATTACCGTAGTCACCTTTGTGTTGATTAACTTAGCTCCTGGAAGCCCCATCGAGCAGAAGCTTCAAGCTATCCGTTTCGGCGCTGCCGGCGGTGGTGGAGGCGGCGGCGGGGGTAGCATCAATACCCGCGGCGACACCTCCGTAAACGAAGAGGTTATTGAGGCTCTAAAAAAGCAATATGGTTTTGATAAGCCCCTTCATGTCCGCTACTTCATTTGGTTAAAAAACCTCACTCGTCTTGATTTCGGTGAAAGTTTTACTTACCAAGAACCCGTTATCGACGTTATTAAAAGTAAATTTCCAGTTTCCCTGCAGTTCGGTATTGCCTCCCTTATTTTAACTTATCTGGTCTGTATTCCTTTAGGGGTGCGAAAGGCCATTAAGGCCGGAGCTTCCTTTGACCGGGTGACGACGATCCTGCTGAATCTGACGTACTCGATTCCTCCGCTGGTGTTGGGTATCTTCTTGATCGTTGTGTTCGCAGGTAAACTGAATATGTTCCCAATCGGTGGTATTCAGTCTGACGACTATGAGTCCTTAACAACCATGGGTAAATTGTGGGACCGTGTTCACCACTTCGTTCTTCCTTTGATCTGTTACATGATCGGTGGTTTCACGGAGCTTTCAGTTCTTATGCGTAACTCGATGTTGGACATCATCAAGTCTGACTTCGTTCGTACGGCGCGCGCGAAAGGTCTTTCTGAAAACATCGTTATCTTTAAACATGCTCTTCGTAATGCCTTGATCCCTATCGCGACAGGTTTGGGTGGTTTCTTCGGAGCCTTCCTTGCTGGTTCGTTGATCATTGAGCAGATGTTTAACTTGGACGGTATCGGTCTTCTTGGATATCAATCTGTTCTTTCGCGTGATTATAACGTGATCATGGGATTGACGTTCATTTCATCGTTACTTTTGATGTTTGGCCGCGTATTCAGCGACATCATCTATGTTCTTATCGACCCAAGGATTGACTTCAAATGATGGATCCAATTCAGAAATATCTTATTAAGAATGAACTTACGCTTAAACGCTACAAGCGATTTAAGCGCGATCGCACTGCCGTGATCTCTGTTTGGATTCTATTGACGATGTTCTTTTTCAGCTTCACGGCAGAGCTTTGGGCAAACAACCGTCCTCACATCGTGAGCTATCACGGTAAACTTTATTTCCCACTTTTCGTAGACTACCATCCGACTGATTTTGGTCGCGATGATATCTACGTGATGGATTATCGCCAGCTTGAGATGAAAGAGGGCGACTGGTCTGTATGGCCCATTATTCAGTGGGATCCGTACGAAAGTAACAAAACAGTTGATACGTATCCTTCTCCTCCAACTTCAGTGAACTGGATTGGGACGGATGAAAGTGGTCGTGACGTGATGACACGTCTTCTTTACGGTTTCCGTTACACAATGCTTTTTGCTATCGGAAGCTGGATTGCCACTTACGCGATTGGTATCACGTTGGGTTCTTTGATGGGTTACCTTGGTGGTAAAACGGACTTAGTTGGTCAACGTATCGTAGAAATCGTTGAAAGTACGCCGATCCTTTTCGTTTTGATCACGATCATTTCGATCTTCACACCAAGTTTGCCATTGTTGATCATCTTCTTTGCGTTGTTCAGTTGGACAGGAATTTCTGCTTACATGCGTGCGCAATTCCTTTCATTAAGAAAGCGTGAGTACGTAGAAGCCGCTAAAGCTATCGGCGCAGATCACAAACGTATTATCGGTAAACACATTCTTCCGAATGGTTTAACACCGATCGTAACCTTCGCTCCGTTCTTCATCGCGGGTGGCGTAAATACTTTGTCTTTCCTAGATTACTTGGGATTGGGACTGGTTCCTCCAACACCAAGCTGGGGTGAACTGATGGCCCAAGCACAAAAATGGTTCACCATTGCCGAGTGGCTAGTATGGGGACCGATGGTCGCGATCGTTCTAACACTGACGGTCCTAATTAACATCGGCCTCGCAGTCCGCGACGCCTTCGACTCGAAAATGTAAATTCAAATTTTAAAATTAGTGAAGGCTTCGGAAACGGAGCCTTTTGTTTTTTCAGGCCTTGAAATGCAAAAAAATGCCAGGATGGCATTTTTTCGCGTAGCCCGAAGGGTTATGCGCAGGAGCACATAACAACAGCGAACTTTGCTTTCGCCAAGTTCACTGTTGTTGGATCTCCTATCCGAATCATAGGAGGTGTCGGATGCGTAAACCAACCTATTTACGTTTTCAGCGTATTTTGGAAATTACTAAAGCTGTTTTAGTAATTGTCCTGATGATATTAGCGATCAGTAGTAAGATTTAGTTTTTTCTGAAGTCACTCCAACGTGTACACGGTCCAAGGACTAGTGACTGGAGGACCGTCAAACTGGATAGAGTATTTGACATGGAAGAGCTTGGCGAAGGCGCCTAAAACAAAAAGCCCGGTTGGTAACCGGACTTTTTTATTTTTCACTATTCGGCTTCTTCTAGGTAGGTGTAACCGGAGAGGCCTTCTTCGTAGTGCTTGATCAGAAGTTTGGCTTCTTGTTTTGTGATCGAGCCTTTTTGGATGCTTTCTTCAGTAGCTTGACGAACATTATCCACCATTTCAGAGCGGCCGTATTGAACGTAAGAAAGAACTTCCGTTACCGTGTCGCCTGGTACGTAGTGATCAATTGTGTAGCCTACGCCGTTCAAAGAGATATGAACTGCATCGGTGTCGCCGAACAAGTTATGAAGATCGCCCAGGATCTCTTGGTAAGCTCCCGTCAGGAACACGCCCAAGTAGTACTGTTGACCATCTGTGAATTGGTGCAGACGTACAGTGTCCTTCGGAGTTCCTGATTCTGTGTCGATGAATTTTTCAATCACACCGTCAGAGTCGCAAGTCAAATCCGCAAGAGTTGTTTCACGAGAAGGCTCTTCGCCCAAACGGTGAATAGGGATCACTGGGAACAACTGACCTACTGCCCAAGAATCTGGAACCGATTGGAACACCGAGAAGTTCGAGAAGTAAGTGTCGCAAAGTTCTTTAGAAAGAGCCGCGATAATGTCTTCGGTATCTGAAACCGTTTTCGCCAGCTTCACCATTTTAGTGGCGATGGCGAAGTACATGCTTTCACACCAAGCGCGTTGTTCTAAAGACAAGACGCCGTAAGTGAATAGCTGCAAAGTTTCTTGCTTAGCTTGTTCTAAGTCATTGAAGCATTCGTTGATATTGTCCTTGTTCACCTTTTCAAAGATGTACTGCATGTCTTGCATGATCGAAGGATCTGCTTTTGTCGCCGGACGAGGCGGCTCGTGGCGGTGAAGATCGTTCACGCCCAAAACGTTGAAAACTAGAACCGAGTGATGGGCCACCAAGAAGCGGCCAGACTCTGTCACGATGTTTGGATGTGGGATGCCTTTTTCATCACAAAGAGTTTGCAGAACAGACACGATGTCGTTCGCATACTCTTGTTCAGAATAGTTCACAGAGCTGTCAGAGTGGCCAGAGCCGTCGTAGTCGATACCAAGACCGCCGCCGACGTCGATGTATTTAAGGCCTGCACCCATTTTGTAAAGCTCAGTATAGAAACGCGCGCCCTCTTTCAAAGAAGACTTGATAGATTGGATCGCTGGAACTTGAGAGCCGATGTGGTAGTGAAGAAGCTCAAGGCAATCAAGCATGCCTTCGTTCTTTAGGTACTCAACGCCTTCAACGATTTCAACTGCCGTCAAACCGAACTTAGAGCGAGCGCCTGAAGAATCAAC
The DNA here is from genome assembly GCF_047305915.1 of Bdellovibrio sp. HCB117. NCBI lineage: Bacteria > Pseudomonadati > Bdellovibrionota > Bdellovibrionia > Bdellovibrionales > Pseudobdellovibrionaceae > Bdellovibrio > Bdellovibrio sp. HCB117. The sequence goes on from NZ_CP178622.1 coordinate 339,224, forward strand.
CCATTTACCCGCACCTTGCGTGTTCAATTTTGCGCGGAAACCGATTTTTGGACGAGCGTTGAACTTCTTCGCTGTGTCCACGATCATTTTCAATTCTTCTTTACGGTCGACGACGATGATCGTGTTGCGACCTAATTTTTGAGAAAGAATTGCGGTTTCGATGTATTCGAAGTCCTTAAAGCCGTTGCAGATGATCAACGCGTTTTCCGTGTTCATCAAAGCAAGAACGACAAGAAGCTCTGGCTTAGAGCCGCACTCAAGACCCATAGAAAAGCCACGGCCGTACTTCACCAGCTCTTGCACCAAGTGACGTTGTTGGTTCACCTTGATCGGGTAAACGCCACGGTATTGGCCTTTGTAACCATGATCGGCAAAAGCTTTTTGGAAACAACCGTTCAAAAGCTCTACGCGAGATTTAATAATTTCTGGAAAACGGATCATGATAGGAACGCGGATACCACGGTCCAAAAGATCCTGAGTAAGTTCGAACAAGTCTACAGAAGGTCCACTTGCTCCCATTGGAGTAACAGAGACATTGCCTGCTCCGTTAATTCTGAAATAACCGTTGCCCCAGTTGTTAATCCCATAAAGCTCAGCACTTTTTTCAGGACTCCAATTTGACATCTCTTTTGGCCCTCACTCTTCTTTCTTTTACGAAAGAGGTTATATTTTCTAGCGGGGCCGTAAAGATTTTTTTTGAAAATCTGGTCCTTTTCGGGCGCCCGCGAGGCACCCGCGAAGGTGCCAGTTTATTTCACGATCAAATTTAAAATTCTGCCGGCTTTATAAATCACTTTGTCAGGATTTTTTCCAGCTAAAACTGCAGACACTCCGGCTACGGCTTTCGCCGCCGCTAAAGCTTCGTCTTCTGAAGCCGTCGGGCTTACTTCGATCGTGCCGCGCATTTTTCCATTCACTTGCACGCCGATAGTCACAGTGTCGTCAGCGACGAGGGTACTATCATATTTTGGCCATGGAGCCAAAGAGCAAAGTCCTTCTCCGCCCATTTTTTCCCACAATTCTTCGGCCAAATGTGGAGCAAAAGGAGCCAAGATTTGCACCAGCGGTTTTAGAGCCTCTTCTGAGCGGCACTCGGCCTTATAAAGCTCGTTCACCAAGATCATCATCGCGCTGATCGCCGTGTTAAAGCTCATGCTTTCGATGTCTTCTGTGACTTTCTTGATCGTTTTATGAACTAATTTCTTAATGTCATCTGGAGCCGCGCCTTTTGTAGCCACATATTGGCCTTCGTCGCTGACCACCAAGCGGCTGATGCGATCCAAGAAACGCTTCACGCCGTCAATACCTGTTGGCGCCCACGGTTTATCCTTGTCGACAGGTCCCATGAAGCTGATAAATGTTCTCATTGCGTCGGCGCCGTGGCTTTTTGCAATGGTGTCAGGAGAAATCACGTTTCCACGAGATTTCGACATTTTTTCGCCATCAGGTCCCAAAATCATGCCTTGGTGAAGAAGCTTTTGGAAAGGTTCATCGTGAGTGACAAGACCGCAGTCAAAAAGCACTTTCATCCAGAAGCGCGAGTAAAGAAGATGGCCGACCGTATGCTCGGGTCCACCGACGTAAAGATCCACTGGCATCCAGTATTTCTCGGCTTCCGCACTGAAAGGCGCTTGATCATTTTTTGGGTCGATGTAACGCAAGAAATACCAAGAAGAACCCGCCGCACCTGGCATAGTGTCGGTTTCGCGTCTTCCTTCTTTACCATCACGAGAATAATGAACCCATTCGGCATTGCGAGCTAGAGGAGCCTCGCCCGTGTCAGCAGGTTCATAATCGGCCACTTCTGGAAGAATCACTGGAAGTTCGTTCACAGGAACTCCGCGAGAACCATCGGCAAAGTGAACAATCGGGAACGGTTCGCCCCAGTAGCGTTGACGACTGAAAAGCCAGTCACGCAATTTATATTGCACTTCGCGCACGCCCAGTTTCTTACTTTCAAGATGCGAAAGCATTTTCTTGATAGCATCTGCTTTTGAGAGGCCATTTAGGAAGTCTGAATTGACCAAAGTTCCGTCACCTTCAAATGGCAATGTTTCGCCACCCTCAAGAACGCGCTTTACCGGTAAATTAAATTTTGTCGCGAATTCAAAATCGCGAGCATCATGACCTGGAACCGCCATAATAGCGCCGGTGCCGTAGTCCAAAAGAACGTAGTCTGCAATCCACACCGGAATCTTTTCACCCGTAATTGGATGAAGGGCGTAAGCGCCGGTGAAAACTCCCGTCTTATCTGTTGTAGCTTTGCGCTCTACTTCAGACTTGCGCGAAGTCGCTTCAACATAAGCTTCTACAGATGATTTTTCCGCAGCGGTCGTGATTTTTTTTACGAGCTCATGTTCTGGAGCCATGACCATGAAGCTGACACCGAACAATGTATCCGGGCGAGTCGTGAAAACCTCAAAAGATTCTGACGTGCTGTCTACTTTGAAAGTGATGCGTGCGCCTTCGCTTTTGCCGATCCAGTTGCGTTGCGCCTCTTTGGTTCTTTCTGGCCAGTCCACTTTATCTAAATCGTTCAAAAGACGTTCAGCGTAGTCCGTGATTTTAAGCATCCACTGTTTCATCGGAACGCGGATGACGGGATGTCCACCACGTTCGGACTTGCCATCGATGACTTCGTCGTTCGCCAAAACTGTTTTCAAAGCCGGGCACCAGTTCACAGGAACTTCTTTTTGGTAAGCTAGGCCGCGTTCGTAAAGTTTTAAGAAAATAAATTGTGTCCACTTGTAGTAACTTGGTTCGCACGTGGAGATCTCGCGGCTCCAATCGAAGCTAAATCCGTATGACTGAAGTGTGTTGCGGAAGCTTTCGATGGCTTTTTGAGTTGTGATGGCCGGATGGATTCCAGTTTGAATGGCATATTGTTCGGCTGGCAATCCGAACGCATCGTAGCCCATGGGGTGAAGAACGTTAAAGCCGTTCACACGTTTGTAGCGTGAAACGATATCGCCGGGGGTGTAAGAAGCCATATGACCGATGTGCAATCCCGAGCCTGATGGGTAGGGGAACATATCTAGAGCATAGTATTTCGGTTTCTTGCTATTTGACTCAGCTTGAAACGCTTTTTGCTCGGCCCATTTTTTTTGCCATTTCGATTCAATTTCAGAGAAGTTCAAACTCATAACGGACATCCTTACAAACGTTTAAGTACTCCGTTTAGTCCTATCCAAAAACACCCTCAAATTCAACGTATATGCAGTCGCAAACGAGTCTGTTTTGCAAAACGCCGTTCCACAATCCGGCCCAAGATTTAGGTCCAGCCCAGACCTCGTCGATGGATCAGAATTTTCCTTAATCAAATCTCGAAATTAACCGATGAGTGAGGCAGACGTTACACTGGTATGTAGATGAGTTTTGAAAACAGCTCCAAACAACCTAAAAGTCGCCGCATTCTAGTAATCGACGACGATAAAGACAGCTTAGAGATTCTTTTAGAACCTCTGAGATGGGAAGGCTATGACGCTCGTGGTGTTACCACTGAAAAAGAGGCGCACAACCTTATCGAGTCTTGGATTCCTCAGGTTGTCATCCTGGACTGGATGGCTCCGTCCATGGCGGGCTTAAGAGTTCTAAAAACCATCCGCGAAAGACTGAACCACGTTTCTTGTGTGTTCGTTTCTGAAAATTCCAGCACTGAAGCGATTATTGAAGCCCTGGATTCAGGTGCCGACGATTACATTGTAAAACCTTTTGTTCCTCTTGAATTATTAGCTCGCATCCGTACGCAATTGCGTATTCGTGACTTGCATGAGCAACTCCTTTACGCCAACGAAAAACTGAAAGAGCTTGTTGATACCGACGACTTAACGGGCCTGTACAATATGCGTTCGCTTTATCAGCGTTTGGATTTCGAGATGGAGCGTGGTCGTCGTTTCCACCGTGACGTCTGTGTTGTCATGATGGATATGGATTATTTCAAAACCGTGAATGATGGACACGATCACTTGTTCGGAAGCTACGTTCTTTCCGAAGTGGGTAAAATCATTCGCGCCAACACTCGCAATATCGACATCCCGGCTCGTTACGGCGGTGACGAGTTCTTGGTTGTTTTGACGGAAACCAATCACGAAGGCGCTATGTACTTCTGTGAACGTTTGCGTGAGAACATTCAGAAGACGACTTTCCGTAATGGAGAGGACTCAATCAAATTAACGGCTTCTGTGGGCTTTGCCATCACCATCCCTGGTGAAAATATCAGTGCCCGCGAGCTGGTTCGCCGTGCCGACCATGCGCTTTATGATGCGAAACGTGGCGGTCGCAATATGGTTTGTTATTACAAGCCAGAACAGGCCCCTGTGGTGGAACTCAAGTCTGCCGCGCAAAAACGCCGAAAAGCAGCAGGTTAGTCATTGACGAACTAAGAGGGATCAACGAAAACCCTCTATATGGCGTCAGACATTCTTTCAGACTCAGCAAATAAAATTAGAAATCGAGCCGCATGGATTTCCGCCATCGCAAGTTTTTTGATATTTGCCTTAAAGATGGGCGCTTATCGTATTACCGGCTCGACCGCCGTTTTATCCGATGCTCTTGAAAGTATTGTGAACGTCGTGGCCTCTTTAGTAGCTTTGTATGTCGTTCGTTTTGCCGCTCAACCTGCGGATCATGAACATCCTTATGGACACGGGAAAGCAGAGTCTTTTAGTTCGGCCTTTGAAGGTGGTCTGATCTTCTTTGCGGCCTTGATGATTATTTACGAGAGTATCAAGGCCCTGATCTATCACGAGCCGACTCAACAACTCGAGATCGGTTTGTTAGTGGTCGCGGTTGCAGCTTTGTTAAATTTGGGTCTTGGGCTTTATTTAAAACACATCGGTAAAACTCATCATTCTGACGCTCTTAAAGCCAGTGGTGCTCATGTCATTTCGGATGTGCTTACGACTGCAGGCGTGATGGTGGGGCTTGGGTTGGTTCTGCTGACGGATCTTCAGTGGATAGATCCTGTTGTCGCTATCTTGGTCGGACTGCAGCTGGCATATTCCGGATACAAAATTGTACGTGAATCTCTCGGTATTTTGATGGACGAGCAGGACGAGGAAATCTTAGAGGATCTCACAGATGTTTTGGCGAAATGTCGCGAGCCCGGCGTGATTGATATTCATCATTTACGCATCATTCGCTCAGGACGTTTTCATCACGTTGATGCTCACATGGTCATTCCTGAATATTGGGATATCGTGAAAGCGCATGACCTGATTCATCGATATGAGTCTTGTGTGGTGGCGGCTTATAAGTTTGATGGAGAGCTCGCTTTTCACTTGGACCCGTGTAAAAAATCCTACTGCCGCGCTTGCGATGTCTTGACGTGCCCTATTCGACAGCAGCCCTATGAGAGTTTGCGTCCGTTCACAGTGAAAAGCTTGACCGACGGCCCTCGTCCGACTAATCAAGGGGCCTATGACAATCCCGGTTCCACGTAGACGAATCAATATCACTAAAGATTTACCAAACCAAAACGCCTATACCTTGGCGTTGAACGGTGAGTATGCTCACGTTGCCTTTGACGAGCTTCGTGCTCCTCTGAATAAAGGCAAATGGCGTTCGGATGTTTTTAAAGCCAATGCGGCTTTGCCAATGGACGTGGAAGTCGGAACAGGGAACGGAACTTACTTCGCTCATCATGCGAAGACTCACTCACAACGTCTGCTAGTGGGATTAGAGCTTAAGTATAAGCCTTTGATCCAAACTATTCGTCGCGCGGTGACCGATGGCTGCAAAAACGCGGCGATCGCTCGCTATCACGCCTTCAATATCGAAGAGCTTTTCACTGAAGGTGAGATTGACAATGTTTACATCCACTTTCCAGATCCTTGGACTTCGCCTAAGAAACCCAAGAATCGTTTTGTTTGTAAGCAAAACTTGGATATTCTGTATCGCTTGCAGAAGCCGGGTTCCTTCATCAATTTCAAAACAGACTCTTTGGTTTATTTCTTGTGGGCGATGGATGAAATCCGTCAATCTTCATACAAGATCATTTTTGAAACTCAGGATTTGCATAATTCTGAAATGAAAGACCAAAATTTCGAAACTGCATTCGAAAAGATCTTCTTGCGCGAAGGTATTAAAATCAACTTCGTGCGCCTACAAAAAGTTTAGTTACTTAAAGAATAGCGGAACCACTTCGATCGCGATCAGCACAATGATGATGATCTCTAAAAGTTGGTTCCGTTTTTCGTTAGCCTCACCCACGAACAGCCTGGACACTTGCGCCAAGTTTGAAAGTTTTTGGTCGACACTGTCCTTCCAGTCCTTAAAGCGCAGTCTTTGCGAGGCGGCGCGGAAGATCTTTGCCAAATAGAAATCCCCGACCACTTTCATGGTGTTCTCAACGCTTTCAACGGTGTCTGAGATGTCGAGATAAATCTGGGCTGCTTCTCTTGATAAACGCGAATAGTGATTTTGAAAAATGCTGAAGCGCTTTTTCTCTAAAGAAGAATACAAGTAAGTCAGTCTTTCATCCAAAAGATCGTCGTAATAGCGCATTTCCAGCAACTGACAAAGAGAGAACTCGATGACGTCAATGATGTCCGTCGATCCAGAAGGTTCAATAATTAAAGCCGAATTCCAGTCGATAACCGCCAGATCATCTTGGCTGTATTGAAATGTGCTGTCCAAAATCGTCTTTTTAATTTGTTCAGACAGAGTTTCGTTATTTTCGGACAGAATCAAACGAAAGACATCGTAACGATTAAAGACTTCCATCGCGTTTTTTTCGCAGCCTTCAAGGCTTTGAAAGAAGTAGCATGCGTAGTCTTCATAAGTTTCCCAGTTCACCGTGGAAACCGGACGACCTAATCCTGTAACGATCTGCTCTACACGTTTCTTCGCAAGGTCATGAAGGTTCGAGTCATTTTCTAGAAAGTTACCTAACGCAATTAACCGATCCCAAGTTAATCCTTTTGGAAGAACGAAAGACATCGTTAAAGAGACCGCACCGAAGTGCCAGATCTTTGCGGTTACTTCTAAATCTAACGGATGACCTAAGGCACTGTATTTAGAATTTTCAATCACCAGTGAAAGGGGAGGTTGATTGATGATCATCGCTTTGGAAGAACGGTTTAAACGGAAACGTTGGGCAGACGACGACATCTCGAAGTGGCGTTGCACACCTTCAAGGTTCACGTCTTTTCCGATATCAAATACGCGATAGATATGAATACGTCCGTTCATATAAATAGGATATCGCGGCCAAGAAGACGTGTCAGTTGTTCAATTTGTAACTCAAGGTCCTGCGTCAAACAGCAGTTTGATCATGTTGGGCAAAAATCCGTTTATAATATTTTATAACGACGGAGGTAGATATGAAGCTCCTACTAGGGCTGATCCTTTCGGCACTTGTGTTAACGGCCGTAGTTGACACCGTTTTTGCTGCGATTCCTCCCGAACGTGATTCTGCGCAATTCATAGCACCCAGCGAATCAATGACAGTTCTTCGCGGCAATGTATCTTTGTGTAATACCGAACGACCTCACGGAGGAAAGAAAGGTCTTTCTTATATTCAATTGGGCAGGGGAGAGTGTGCAGCTCAGGTGGCCACACCTGTGGGATGGGATCGACCTGAAGAAGAAGCGACATCCCCCGGAATTCCGTTTGAAGGAAAAGGTCTCTAGGCGTTTAAACTGTTAGTGAGAGCCAGTTTCATCGTATCGAACTACCACGGCATCTGAGGAACCGTTTGAAGTGGACGCTTTTCCAACTATTAAAATTCCGCCGTCTTCAAGTGAATCAACAGATTTGAATTCCAAAAAAGCATCCTCTACAAGATAACCAGCATTCGCAAAAGTGGTGTCCAAGTTTCCTGCGGTTGTTAGTCGTATGGCAACGCCTTTCACGTATTCTTCGGAGCCTACTAAAACCCAACGGTTTTCAGAGTCTTTCATTATTGAAGTAAGTAAATATGTGTCAGGCACGGCGATTTCCAAGGATCCACCGACCCCCCAACTTGTATCTAACACTCCGTCTTTATCCATTTTAAGAATAAACTTTTTCTCTCCGTCATAGGCTGCGTAAAAAAGCGAAATATTTTGAGCCGAGTCTAAGTGTATCGACATATACTGATTCTCGGAATCGATGGCATAGGTGGTGTAACCTAATGTATTGAACGATGTGTCCAAAGTACCGTCACTTAGAAAACGAAGAACGTAAGCATCGCTTCCGGTATTTCCTGAAACCAACAGTCGACCATTTACGAAATGGGCTGCAAGAGGCCAAACTTCCATCGCCGTAATAAGTTCTCCGCCAGTTCCAAAAGTGTTATCTAGAACTCCTGCACTTGTAAATTTCGTGATGACTAACTTATCAACATCGGGACCATCCCAAAGCTGGCTGACAATGAAAAGGTGTCCGCTAGAATTGACGGCCGGGATTCCAAAGCTACTGGCTGCCGAATTAGGAAGACTTGCTATTCCTGTCCCGTTAAAGGAAGTGTCTAGAACTCCGGCCGCTGTGATTTTCAAAATACGATTTTCAGAAGTCACTGTCGATTCGTTGCCGACGAGAAGGCTGACGTAGTATGCTCCGCCAGGTGCTTCGATAAGTTTTGCTTCCTCTATGAATTCGAAATTTCCGCCATAGTAACTAAAGTGTCCTTGCACGCCAAAAGAAGTGTCTACAACGCCGTTATGCTGTTTTGATATAAACGCCGCCCGGCCCCGAAACATAGTTCCCAAGATGTAGAGATCATCGTCTTTTTTTAGGGACTGTTTGATCTCTTCATTCGAAGGTATGAGGACGCTCGGTCTTAATAGACCCGAAGAGGCAAAGCCGTTATCCGGACTTCCATTGGGCAAAAGTTTTAACATAAACATGCTGGAGGAGGTGTCTGCGCTAAAGCTATTGCCGTAAAGATAGATGTTGTTTGAACCGTCGATAAAGAAGTCGGCTGCCACTTTTTCGCCAGCCGAGTTTTCTAATTTCATATCGTCGCGAAACACGATTCCGCCTGTTCCAAATGTGGGATCAAATGTTCCATTTGAAAGAATTTTGCCGACGCGCAAATACATATAATCGGCATCAGTGTCGCTTCCGACGACGATAAGATTTTCGTCAGGTGTGAGGGCAATGTGATCTGTATAGCCAAAATCGTTGCCTAAGTTTAAAGCTCCGGCGGTACCAAAAGAATTGTCTTTGGTGCCGTCGCTGTTAAAGGCGATAACGTATTTTCCGAAAGTGCCACGTCCCAAACCATAAATCTTGCTATCGTCCGGTTTGAGGGTAACGGCATGAAATCTGTCAAAGTTTGCTGTATTAAAAAAGTCCGTTAAGATTCCATCTCCCGCAAAAGAAATATCCAAAGTGCCATTCACGTTGTAGCGCACGATCGAATAATAATTCTTTGCGCTGTAGTTAGCGCCGCCGACACAGATTAATTTTTGATCGCTTTGCAGTGTACAGTCTTGAAGATCGTCACTGGAAGAAGAGCTTATATCTGTTTGAACCAGTCCGCCTGATCCGTAACTGGTGTCCACGGTGCCGTCAGTCAGATATCGAGCTATCAAGAAATCCCTAGGACTGGAGTTCGTTTCACCAGCGATGTAAATCCGTTCCGACGAATCAACACCAATCCAACGTGGTGTCATACTTGAAGGAGTCAGCGCCAACTTTAATATTTCTCCATTATTGAAGCTTGCGACGCGGACACCTTGATTATCAAGTTTTTGAAGGGCAAGAGACGTCGAGTAGGTCGCGGCATCGTAATAGTAGCCCACTTGAAGAATGTGGCTCCGGGAAGAATTCAAAGTTGAAGAGACGGATCGAAAGAAACTTGTTTCGATCTGTGAGGCGCCGGAAGTGAGGGTGGCTGAGGCACCTTGCGTAGTCATTTTTTGTACATAAGAGTTGTCGATAGTGCTGGTGAAAACAAATTGCCCGTCGTTAGCAAAAAGAAGTTGTTGGGCGTTTGCGCGGCTTTCGGGATAATTTGCTCGCACATTAAATGAAGATGTCGCAGGGATAGTCGGAGAAATCACGGGTGGAGTTATCGAAGGCGAAGTTTGGGACGCTAAGCGAAGCAGTTGGGCGTCTAAGGAACAACCAGCCGTGATGAAGCCAAAGGTGACAAAAACTAAAAGGTTCCAATAAGTCATAATACTCCGAGAAGTCTTATGAATCCATCGGAGCATTTGCTTTGAGTCTAAATGAAAAACGGTAGATGAAGGCGGGTTTTTATGAAAGCTGCGTCTTGCTCTGATACGGCTGCTGTATGAAAACTGGAATTACCAATAAGTTGCGTCAATTGTGATGTCGCCAATCACTTGGGTTTGGCAGCTAATGCGAACATCTTTGGGCAGGTCTTTAGACTCCCTTAAGAAGGCCTCGGTTTCGTTTTCTGGGGTCAAATTCTCTTTGCCTTCGACAATGATGATCTTGCACTTGGCGCAAACACCATCGCCATCGCAACTTGAAGCAACGGGGAGGCCGGCTTCAAGAAGAGATTTCATCAGGTTTGCCCCCGAAGGAACCTCAAAGGCAGGACGATTTTTTTTAAACGAAATCAACGGCATGGCTCATTGTAGCTGACGCAGTCCAAAACGTGCAAAGAAGTAATGAAAACAAGCCTGTTTGTGGTAGCCTAGGGGCGTAAATTGGTCCCTATTTTGTGAGGTTTCTATGACTCAAGATACTAAAGTTGAAAACGTGATTATTATCGGCTCAGGCCCTGCAGGTTTGACAGCGGCTGTTTACACATCTCGCGCGAATTTAGAACCATTGATGATCGAAGGCGAAGAGGCCGGTGGTCAATTGATGACGACGACAGAAGTTGAAAACTTCCCTGGCTTTGAGCATGGAATCACAGGACCAGATTTGATTTCTGTGATGAGAAAACAAGCTGAAAGATTCGGCACTCGTTTTATCACTCGCAATGTGACAAAAGTGGATTTCTCTCAACGTCCATTCAAAGTTTGGATTGGTGACAAACTTCATTTGGCAAAATCAATCATCATCTCTACGGGCGCCAGTGCGAAGTACTTGGGTCTTCCTTCAGAAAGACAGTATTCAAACCGTGGTGTATCCGCTTGTGCGACTTGTGACGGTGCTTTCTTCCGCAACCAAGAAATTGGTGTTGTCGGTGGTGGTGACACAGCGATGGAAGAGGCGACTTTCCTAACTCGTTTTGCTTCTAAAGTTTATGTGATCCATAGACGCGATCATTTCCGCGCTTCCAAAATCATGGCTGAACGTGTGATGAAAAATCCAAAGATCGAAGTTCTTTGGAACACGGAAGTCACCGAAGTTATGGGCGATGGCAAAAGCATGACAAGCGCTAAGATCAGAGACGTCAACACGGGTGAGGTGAAAGATCTTGGTATTACGGGTCTATTCCTAGCCATTGGCCATAAGCCGAATACAGACCTTTTCAAAGGTATGTTGGATATGAATGAGACAGGGTATTTGATTACACAGCCAAACACGACCTATACTAATATTCCAGGTGTCTTTGCGGCCGGAGACGTGCAAGATCACGTATACCGCCAAGCCATCACGGCAGCCGGTACAGGCTGTATGGCAGCTATTGATGCTGAAAGATGGTTAGAAGCTCAAGGTTCTCACTAAGGAATGTATGAAGGATAAAAGAATCAACACGAAGGATTTAGTCGATAAAATCGAGAAGATGACGAAGGCACGCATCGCAAGCCAAGATGTTGTCTCTTTAGATCAATTTCGTGAGGCGAAGAAGAAACTTGATCCCAAAGTGATCTTAGTTATCGAAGATGACGAGACCATGCGTTTGGCGATGAAGAGAATTCTTGAAACAGAAGGTTACGTGACGAAGCTTGCGGCGGATGCCACGGAACTTTCTACGGCCTTGGATGACCATCCGGTTGATTTGATTTTGATGGATGTAGGTCTTCCATGGGTGAACGGTTTTGAACTGGCTCAGCTCCTAAAAGATCACCGCGACCTAAAAAAGATTCCTTTGGTTTTTGTCTCTGGTAAAGCCACAGAAGATGACATGAAAAAAGCTTTCGAGATTGGCGCTGATGACTACATCAAAAAGCCTTTCGACGTTGAAAAGCTTAAGAAAACAGTTCAGACCCTTCTTAAATTGAACGAGTAGTTTACAGGCCTTAGACGAAGGTACTGTCTCAGTCCGAGACCCTAAGGCCAGCTCCACAATTTCTCAATAGTCCTAGCGGAAAATAATGAGCATCCTGTTATTAAACAAGCTAAAATAGGAAGCTCATGGCACGTCGGTTATCCATAGTTATTTTCTTAATCGTATTAGGGGGAGCGGCTCTTTATTTTTGGAATAAAGAGGCTTCTTCTGCGATCACTTCAAGCACTGACGTTTCTTCCGTTTCATCATCAGAAAAAAGCAAAGGACCTATTTCACCTGCCCCTGCAGTTGATACGTCTGGGAAAACTCAAATCACCGAAATTGCTTCAAATCAAGAACCGGCGCAAATGATGCCGAGGTCACGTCGTTTACCTAAGTCAGAGCGTGGATCTACAAAACTAAATACACAAAATGCCGAGTTTTCAGAGTCGCCTCTTTTTGCTGATAGTGATTGGAAGATTTGGAATGGAGTGAAGGCTGTTCCCAAAAATGCGGGGCAACCTTCTTCGCCCATCGTCGGAGAGATGACCGGTTTCTATCTAGTAAAAGAGGATGCGGCCGATCCGAGCGTCTTTTCTGCGTCTGAGCCTATCGTAGTTTACGATGCTCGATTGGGTATCGCGGGCGTCGTCACTGGAACATTTTCTGTAGTATTGAAAGAGGGAATTTCGCCGGAAGTTCTTACCCAAACTTTGGGTCTGAAAGTGTTGAATTCATTTCCTGATATTCGTACGTACTACGTGACCTCTCCCCAAGAGCCTTTCGATTTAAAAGCAGTTCAAGATGTTTTAAAGAATGATCCCTCTTTAGAATCTTCTGAAATGGAAATTTTAAGTAGAACTTATGAAAAGAATTAGTCCGCGCTTCCGCATTTTAATATCTGTATTGGCGGTGAGCTGCCTTACAGGTCTATTCTTTACGAATTGCGCGGAAAGCACTTTCACGGCGGTGGAGCCTGATAAAACAGGTGCGGATCCTTTCCTGGAATTAGCTTGGCATATCAATAATACGGCTCAAAAAGTTTTTGCTACAAAGGCGGGCGAGGTTGGCAACGATTTAAATCTTTTGCAGACGTGGTCGAGCGGGTTGTCGGGAAAAGGCATTTCAATTTTAGTTTCTGATGATGGTATCGAAGATACTCACGAAGACTTAAAGAAAAATTTTCTATACGGAGTTTCTAAAGATTATACTTTGGCGTCGCCTTGGACGGCGAGTGCTGCCGCACCGAAAGTCGCCAACGATAATCATGGTACCGCTGTTTCTGGATTGATCGCAGCCGTTGCTTCTAATGGCGTGGGCACGAAAGGCGTTGCTTTTGGGGCGGGAATTGCTTCTGCGAACTTTCTTTCAGAGGCGGCAGGATACACTGACGCGGTATTGGTGAGTCAGGCTGAAGGAAACTTTGATCTTTTCAATATGAGTTGGGGTTCCTCGCAGAATAATTTATCGACAGTATCCTCTAATTTTCAGGCGCAGTTAAAATCAAAAGCGATCAATGGTCGTTCTGGAAAAGGCTCTTTGATTGTCAAAGCGGCTGGGAACGATTTCTTTGTAAAATGCCGTGGATCTAGCACCGAATATTGCGTTGGAAATGCCAACTTTGATTCTGACAACAGCACTCCTTATACGCTTTTAGCCGGAGCTTTGAATGCGGAAGGTTATGCGGCCAGCTATTCTTCGCCCGGTTCTAACATTTGGGTGTCTTCATTTGGTGGCGAGTTCGGAGATGATTCTCCCGCGATGGTGACCACAGATCGCATGGGATGCAGCAAAGGGTTTTCTGCTTCGAATGTCACAAGCGACGTTGCATTTGAAAAAGGAGCCAACGGTAACTCGGCTTGCAGTTATTCTGTCACATTCAACGGAACTTCGGCGGCGACCCCCGTTCTTACAGGGGCCATTGCCCTTATCCTCGAGGCAAATCCAAGTCTGACTTGGAGAGATGTGAAATACATTCTCGCGAAAACGGCGGTTCCGGTAAACTATGTGACAACAGGAAGTGTGCCTCACCCAAGTGAAACAGTTCCTGCAGGTTATGCGTGGGAGCAGCCTTGGATTCAGAATGGCGCGGGATTTAAATATCATAATTGGTATGGTTTTGGAAAAGTCGATGTAGATGCGGCTGTAAGCTTAGCGCGAAACTACACTTCTCCTTTTGGTGCATTTACTGAAACAAACTGGGCGCATAGTTCCGGAGGCATTTCCGTTGCTGTTCCTGACAACTCGGCGGCAGGGGGCTCAAGTGTTATCATAGTAAATTCTCCGAATATCAAAATCGAGTCTGTGCAGATTCGCGTGTGGGTGACTCATGCGGACGTGTCGGAGCTCGCTTTGGAGCTGATTTCTCCGTCTGGGAAGAAAAGCATTCTCGTGAATGCGAGAAACTCATTGAGAGGTCTTGCGAATTATACCGGCCAAACTTTTCTGACCAATGCTTTCTATCAGGAGACAACTCAAGGGGCGTGGACTCTGAAAGTTGTAGATGCAAAAGCAAATAACTCGGCAACACTCACTCAATGGAGTATCAACTTCACCGGAAGTTACTAAAAAAAGGCACCTTCCGGTGCCTTTTTTAATTCCCTACAAACATCGAACTTATACAGTTGGTTTGCAAGCTTGTTCCGGTAAAGGGGACCGTCCCGACCCGGGTCAAAGTTTTTGTCGTGGAGTCGTAAGTGAATTTTTCAATCACATTTGCCAAGGATGTTGATCCATTGGCGATATAGACAAAGCCCGTTTCAGAGTCATACGCCATTGCAGAGGGGCCGTAGATCACACTCGTGTTGTTGTAAGCGACAGTCGGTGCCCCGATTGTGACTGTCGAGGCTGTTTCCGTGATGGGATAAGAAATCACCATGTTGGAGGCAGCCGTCGTGCTGCCTGTGGCGACTAACACGTCATTGGAAGCGGGAATGTACACCATCGCCGTCGGTAAAGCCGTTGTCGGAGTGAGCGACGTGCTTGCCAAACAATCCGCCGCTGAAACATAGCCCGTGCTTTTTATCGCGTTTAACTTGTTATTAGGAGCAGCGGCGGCATGGGTATAAAGGATGTGTCCATACGTTGGGGTCACGGCCACACTTGAAATCAAGGTTGTCGTAGTGGCGCAAGCACCACCTGGCGCATTCACATAAGCCGCAGTTCCCACACGACTTTTTGCTGCAAACTTTTCGATTGAACTTGATTTACTGATAAGAAGAGCGCCGTCAGCGGCAACAATCATACTTCTCATCACAGCATTTAATGCGGTCGAGTTCGTGAAATAAGTCTGATATTGATTTCCATTGGAAGACTTCGTCACTCGATCCACTCGACGACCGCTTGTATTTTCAACTAAGGAAAGAATGGTGCTGTCGTCGTGATTGATAACGGCGACAGGTGCATCACCTGGAGAAGCGGCATTGTAGTCGACAATGATGTCATGGATGTTTCCCGTCGCCAGATTCACGCGCGAAATGGTGCGTGAAGGAGAGGTCGGTGTCGGACCACCTGCATAGCAAGAGCCACTCGCAATATAAAGAAAGCGGGTGGGGTTTGTGGCTTGATCGTTTTCACTTGAGCCGTCATCTTCGATCTGTTGTTCGCAAGCCGTTGCTAACATCAGAGTCACTACTAAGAGAACCAAGTACTTCGCTGTACTCATATTGTCGTCTCCTTTACGTCCTACTTCAAAAATATCGGCGATATGTTAAGGAGTCTTGACTGAAACACTCTCTTTCTAGACCAAAAATGTTTCATTGCGGGATGTTCATGTAACCGAATTTTTATTCCAAGAAAAACTATTCTGAGGTCTCGTTCATAATTGTGAAGAGAAGCCGATGAGTATTTTGAATTATATAAATAACTTTGCAGCCACCTTTGCACGTTTCGACTATCTGCAAATATTTTCCTAAATGGGTAGAAGAGAAATCTTCTACCCATTTTTTTTGAAAGTGCCTGCTTACTTTTTGGGTCTACAGCGCAGCAATTGATGCGCTGTAGACCCAAAAAAGAAGCAGGCACCTTTTAGCCGGCGCTTCGGCGGACTTGGTCTTGGTAGATGACGTAGGCTTTAAGAAGAGCGTCCAGACGCAAGGTCATGGCGACGTCTTGTTCGATGAACATCAAGCGGCGTGGGTCTGTCATGTCTCCGACGATTTTTGCGCGGAAAAGCAGACGGGCTTTTGATGGATCGGGTTCAAATGGATTTACGATAATAAGATCGAAGGGTTTATTCAAAAAGTCTCGCGGGATTTCATCTTCCAACATCGTACCGCTTAAAGAAATATTCTTTGAGTATGTGCGGAATGAACGAATCTTAGAAACCAGAACGACTTCGATTTTAAAGTTATGACGAGGATCGCGACGACGATCGGCTCCACTTGGTTCTGCTTTTGGAGCTGGTGCTGGATCCGCTTTTTTCTTTGTGGATTCAGGTTTAATTTTCGCGATCTTTTTCAGATCTAACTCATCACCATTGAAGTCTTGATGATGATAACCGCCGAACTCTTGCTGCTTCAAGGGCGCTTCTCCTACAACCACTTGTGTGTAAGGGCTGTCAGACGAAGACTGTGTCGGTGGAGCGTTGTGAGTTGCCGTTAAAGTGTCATCAGGAACAGAGCCAGGTGATGTGAAAGCAGGCTCTGCCGGACGAGGCGGTTGCGCCATGACGAAGTATTTTTGATCCGACGTTAAGAACTCCTTAACGCTGATCCATTCTTCCCAACCGGGTGTCCAAAGAAAGTATTTATGATGTGATGTTGAGTCTAAAGACAGCAAAGTGACCTGCGCTTGAACAACAGACATCGGTTTTGTCTGTTTCTTTGTTTCAGCGTCGTAGATGATCCAAACTTTGCCTTGCGTTTTCATAGACTCCCCAGGTTACGCAACCTAGGGAGTTTATCGGAAAAAATAGGTAACTTCTTTATACGCGAATGCAGGCCGCGATATGATCTGGAGATTTTAGCTCCAAAGGCGGGACTATGGTCTTGCAATCCTCGATAGCCATAGGGCAGCGAGGGTGGAAATGACAGCCTGTAGGAGGGCTGATTGGCGACGGCACGTCCCCAGTCAAAATGATACGCTCGTCACGACGGCGAGGATCTGGAACTGGGATTGCTGACATCAGGGCTTTCGTATAGGGGTGTTTCGGATTGCGGTAAAGCTCTTCAGCCTCTGCCATTTCAACGATTTTTCCCAAGTACATAACAGCCACACGTGTAGAAACGTGTTCAACCACCTTCAAGTCATGCGCAATAAAGATGTATGTAAGGCCGAGCTTTTGTTGAAGCTCCATCAAAAGATTGATCACTTGCGCTTGGATCGAAACGTCCAAGGCAGAAACCGGTTCGTCACACACGATCAATTCAGGGTTCACCGCCAAAGCACGGGCAATACCCACACGCTGACGTTGACCGCCCGAGAATTCATGCGGATAGCGGTTCAAATGCTCACGACGAAGACCCACAAGGTCGATCAATTCGTGAATACGGTCCTGACGATCTTTCACAGAGCCATAAAGGTTGTGAATGATCAACGGCTCCTCAAGGATCGAACCGATCGTCATGCGCGGATTCAAAGAAGCAAACGGATCTTGGAAGATGATTTGCATTTTTTTACGCATGTCACGCAACTCTTCACCTTGAATGTGCGTGATGTCTTTACCGTTGTAAGAAATTTTTCCAGAAGTCGTGTCATGAAGACGAATCAAGCAACGGCCCAAAGTAGATTTACCGCAACCGGATTCACCCACCAGGCCTAGCGTTTCGCCTTTTTTAAGTTCAAAGGAAATACCTTGAACCGCTTTTACCGAAGCCACTTCACGGCTGAAAAGTCCGCCATAGATCGGAAAGCTTTTAGTGACATTTTCAACTTTCAAAAGAGGAGTGCTCATTCTTATTTTACCTCTTCAGTCAAAGGGTGGTAGCAAGCCACTTTATGAATACCGCGAAGGTTTTCAAGTGACGGATAAGACTCGCGGCAATCGGCCTGAGCGTAAGGACAACGATCGGCAAAACGACAACCTTTAGGAAGGTTGTACAAGCTAGGAACCATGCCTTTGATAGTTTTCAAGTGTTCAAGTTTGTGACCCGTTTCAAAGTGCGGGATCGAATCCAAAAGACCTTTTGTGTAAGGATGTTTTGGACGATAGAAAATATCTTCCACTGTTCCGAACTCAACCACGCGACCCGCGTACATCACGGCAACTTCTTGGCACATCTCTGCAACAACACCCAAGTCATGCGTGATAAGAATCATGCCGGCGTTAAAGTCTTTTTGAAGTTTGCGCATAAGATCCAAGATCTGAGCTTGGATCGTTACGTCCAAAGCTGTCGTTGGTTCGTCGGCAATCAAAAGTTCGGGGTTGCAGCTGATCGCCATAGCGATCATCACACGTTGTCTCATACCGCCCGAAAGCTGGTGCGGAAATTCATGGAAACGTTTTTCAGGAGCTGGGATACCCACGATGCGAAGCATGTCGATCGCGCGCTCACGAGCTTGCTGTTTGTTCAAATCTTTTTGGTGCAGAAGAATGGCCTCTTCGATTTGATCACCGATCGTGTAGACCGGGTTCAAAGAAGTCATAGGCTCTTGGAAAATCATCGCGATTTCGTTACCACGAATCTCGCGCATTTTAGAGTCGGTCACGTCCAAAAGGTTCTTCCCTTTGAACATAATTTTTCCGGATTCAATCTGACCTGGCTTTTGAATCAAGCGCATGATTGAAAGAGATGTAACAGATTTGCCGCAGCCAGATTCACCAACGATTCCAAGAGTTTGGCCCTTTTTCACATGAAAGCTGACATCGTCAACGGCGAAAAAAGAACCATCGTCGGTTTTAAAGCGCGTCTTAAGATTTTGAACCTCTAAAAGAATATCACTCACCGGAGATGACCCCCATTTAAGGTTTCATCTTATATAGGCCTGGGGGCTCCGACGCAAGCCTACAAAGGCCCTCTGGTCCTTTTTTCTGGCGAATATGCGTCATGCTCTGACAGAGAGCTTTTCGAGGAGGGAATGAAGGTCCTGATAATGCCCCAAAACTCCCTTCGGCTCATATTTTTCCAAGAGAGAAATTGAGGTGTACCCAAATCCAATCGCGATAGAGGGAACGCCCGCGCGCAAAGCCGAAAGAACATCGGGGATGCCATCGCCAATCATAAAAGTATCTTGGGGAGTTCGGCTTGCAAGCTTCATCATCGTCTGAAGGGGGAGAGGGCTCGGTTTGCGCTCTTCCAGCGTGTCAGCGCCAAAAACATTCACCCATGGAAAGCGGTCTAAACCCAAGTGGCTCAAGATGGCCTTCGCCGGTTTTTCGTTCTTGTTGGTGATGATGGCCATGGGGCCTTGGTAAGACGAAAGAAAATTTTCTACGCCTGGAAAGATAGTGGTTCTATTAAACATCTCTTCTTCATAGATGCGTAAAAATTCCATTTCGAGTTCGACGATCTGGGATGGCTCTAAATTATCTTCAAGAAAAAGATCGGCGATCAGTTTTTTAAGGCCTTCACCGATGTGAGAGATGATGACTTCATCCGAAAGCGTGATCTTACCGTGATTTTTTAATGTGCGATTCACAGCGACCACGATATCAGGGGCAGAATCAATCAAAGTACCATCAAGGTCGAAAGCAAGAAGTGGGTTCATGCCCACATCTTGCCGTTTTTCATTTTATTCCACAATCTCAAAATCCACGCGACGATCGCGCGCTTGTTGGGATTCGCTACCCATCATGTCCGATTGTACGGCGCCCATACCAATGGCTTCGATTTTTTCTTCAGGGATTCCTTTTTTTACTAAGTAATCCTGAACGGCCAGCGCTCTTTGTTCAGAGATATCCTGATTTTCACTGCTGTCACCGACAGCATCAGAAAAGCCGGTTACGCGAACGGTTTCAAAAGTGTTCAAAGATTTTTTCATTTCATCGGCAATGCCGTCCAAGGCGCGACGATTGGAAGCAGAAAGTGTGGCGCTCTTTGGTTCAAAACGAATGTTTTGTGAAAGTGCCGTGAACTTTGTACTGCGACTTAGATTTTCATCACCGGTTTTACCCAAGGCAGCTGCTGAAGACTTCGGAGCATTTGCGGACTGCGAGTTGGTCGCTGGGCGATAGTATTCTCTTGGAGGTTCTTCTTTAGTGGCGCAGGCGCTCAGGGTCCATACTGCCAAAACCGCGAGGGAGTTAACTTTTAAACGTGTCATATATTCCTCCTTGCTTGGAACTTTCGTCTGCAAAAACCTATTATTTCGAGATAAAGAAACGCCCGCAAATTAACTTCCTGTTAACTTCATCGGAAATCTGTGAGAAGATCCCCGCATGCGTGAGATGGTGTTAACTAGCAAAGAAAACTACATGAATTCCCTTCTGTTTGAAGAGAATGAGACTAAAAAATTATCGCGTCAGTATGCCGAAGAACTGGGCTTGGCGCGCATTAGTATTTCTCCTGCTGAAGCACAGCTCGTAAAAACTTTGGTGCGTCTTCACGGCACAAAAAAGTTCGTCGAGATTGGGACCCTAACAGGTCTATCCGCACAGTATATTTTTGAAGCCTTGCCTGACGGAGGCGAGCTTTGGACCCTAGAAAAAGATCCGAAGCATGGCGAAAAATCTGCGGATGTTTTTGCAAGACTAGATCAGAGCAAAAAGAAAATTCATTTAGTGATGGGGGACGCCCGCGCAGAACTGGAAAAGATTTCTGCGTCAGGTCCTTTCGATGGTGTTTTCATCGACGGAAACAAAGCGGCTTACTTCGATTATCTAATGTGGGCCGAAAAGAATTTGCGTTCAGGCGGTCTCATCCTCGGAGACAATATTTTCCTAAGCGGTTCCGTCTGGGGCGATGCCACCACTCAAAAGTTTTCCGAAAAACAAATCAAGATCATGCAAGATTTCAACAAACGCCTTGCAGACCCCGCGCTCTATGAATCCGCGATCGTTCCGTCCTACGAAGGCCTTTTTGTCGCCATCAAGAAATAGGTGCCTGCTTCTTTTTTGGGTCTACGCCGCAGCATAGTTGTGGGTGTTATGTGCGAGAAATAAGATTTTACGATGGCTCAACAGATTTATAGGCTTCGATCTTCATTTCAATGGAATAGTCTTTCGATGCTTCCTTCAATGGCGCCAGCAGCCAGTTCCAGTCTTTCACTTTTTCGTATCCCGAAAAATTAACGGGATAGTGGCCTTTGTAAATCTCGTCGCCTTTGGGGTCGCGATAAGTGACTTCGCGGTCGGCGTAGATAAGTTTTGTGCCTTTGCAGGCGCTCAAATTTTTAAGATGGATTTCCGCAAAACCGGTGCAAAGCACGTCTTTTTCTTCAAGGGTCAAAGCGCGTTTGATTTTCTTTTCAATGGCTTCAATCGGAAGAAGGGCCAACTGTGAAAGAAGATTCCCTGAAACAATGAGATCAGCGTCGAAATGAAATAGCTCTTCTTGAGCGAGCTTATCTTTGAGCTCATAAAGATCTTCAAGGCTTTGCAGATTTTCTAAACTTGCTAAGCTGCCAGAGAGATCTAGCGTGATTAACTTTACTCGTGAAGTTCTTTTAGCCAACAAATGATGACGGATCGGGTGAATCACATCCACCAAAGTGATCGATTCAAAGTTCTTTTCTAAAAGATGCATAGGGATTTCGTGTAGGTGGGCGCTTCCCAAAATCACGACGGACTTTTTTCTAGGCAAGGCCTTAACCGTATCTAAAAACAAATCCTGACAATTCTTAAGATGCGGAAGCCAGGCTTTTTTGCAGCGGTGATAACGGGCTTGCAAAGCGATGGATTGATAAAGAAAACCATATTTTTTGGCGATGGCAGACGTGGGTGTAAAAAGAAAAATAAAGGCTTCGCGAATCATTCTTAGGGGATACCAAAGATCTTCGGCAGGGTCATGGGTTTTTAGGCCCTGAATTTGCTCAATAACTCTTTATACGACATGAGTCTCAATTTAAGAGACTTTAGCCCGCTATCTTTTAGACAGAAGGGCGCCATTTTTGCGCTCGTGGGGTTATGAGGAGTTTTTTCGTGTTGAAGTGGATGCAAACAGTGATTTTAGCTATGTCAATGGTTGTGGGGTCTATGGCCCAAGCCTACCAATTGACGTGCAACTGGGTGTTTTCCGAGGAAGTGGAGATCTTTCTAAATCCCGATTCGCCACAAAGAATTCTAAAAGCCATCGAGCAGTATAAAGCGATCATGGGACTGACAGAATTCAACCATAAGCCAGGCTCCTTGGATCAAGCAAAAATAAATCTTCAACATCTTTCCCCGGAAAAGAAAGCGGAGCTGCATAAGCTCATTTCTGAGTACTACAATGAAGTGAAGGCTTTAAAGTATAACAACGACGGTCCTTTTAAAACTTTCAAGCGTCATATTGATCTAGTTGTTGCTCGTGAAATCAATGCGGCGGAATTCTTCAAAGAGGCTATTTACAATAAAGGCCGTTCGCTGGAAGAAACATTAAGTGCTTATTACGAGCGCGTTCAGAAAATCACAAACGTCCCTGTGGTACTTAAAGGAGAAGATGTTCTTTTAACGGCCATTCGCCTGCAAGATCGCTTCTTATCCGAGAGAGATAACACGATTGTTTTGTATGGAAGTTTTGTGAATGGAAAAGCTTATTCTAAATCAAGCGACCTGGATTTCGCGGTCATGAATCCAAGACTTGAAACGCAGATGCGTGAGACCGAGCTTCTTGGTTTATTAAAAGAGTTCCCTTTGTCGGAAGCCCAGGCTCACACAATCACTCCGGCTCAGGTGCATGGACTGGGTTCGATGAATCCTTTAGTTCTTATTGTGCGCAAGAACTACATTGTTTTGCGTGTTTATGAAAACGGTCTGCATAAAGATTTCCAGAATAAAAATGTGAAGTTTCACGAGTTCTATTTCTAGTTCTGTAGCGTTTTATAAAAATTTGAAACTTCGTCATAGCGTAAATTCCAATGTCTGCTCTTGCCGGTCTCGCTGAACATTACTGAAGCGGCAACACCCGGGCAGCGCGAATATTAATCAATTCTCCGACCTTTTCAATCTGGCCGTGAATTTCTAAGAGTGATCTTCCATAAATAGCCAAGCGATCTTTCTGATAAACATCCGGATGAATCACAATATTCATAAAACCAAATTCATCTTCTAAGGTGATAAAGCACATGCCTTTCGCCGTTGGTGGTTTCTGCGTGACGGAAACCAATCCCGCCAAGCGCACTTTGGTTTTATTTTTCATGCGCGCCAAATCACTAGAAGCAAAATAAGGGACAAAACGTTGCGAGATAAGTTCTGTATTCTTTTCTTTTAAGTAAGAGCGCAGAACCGACAGAGGATGAGAATCCACCGAGTAACCTTTGCTGTCATATTCGCGTCGCAAGCGATCCCAGTTCGACTCAAAAGGAATATTGTCAGCATCATTATCTTCTTCTTCAGCACTTTCGAATTGTTCTTTAGGGTGTCCCCATAAAAAACTTTGCTGATCCAGGCTTAAACTTTCTAGATGCCAGATCAGTTCACGTACATTGGTGTTAAAGCACTCAAAAGCTCCCGAAGCTGCTAATTTTACTAAAGCACTGCGAGGAAGTTCGGTGCGATGGATAAAATCAGCAATATCTTTAAAAGAACCGAAACTTTTTTTAGAGTCTTCAATGCGGCGAAGAAGGGCTTCGGGAAGTCCATACATTGAGCGCAAGCCCACACGTAAAGGATGAATTCCTGAAGAGGAGCTTTCTTCTAAGGTATAGTCATAATCAGAATGTTGCACGCACAGAGGTCGAACTTCAACTCCATGTCTTTGAGCTTCGGCTACTAAAGTGCGAGGAGCATAAAACCCCATGGGCTGGCTATTCAAAAGCCCGCAAACGAAAACATCGGGATGATGGTTTTTAATGAAGCAGCTTGCGTAAGTTAGAAGAGCAAAACTGGCGGCATGGCTTTCAGGGAAACCATAGTTAGCAAATCCCTCAATGGTTTTATAAATCTGTTCGCCGTACTCTTGACTGATACCGTGATTAGCAAACCCATCGAGGATTCTTTTGCGAATGCTATCCATGGTGGATCTTTTACGCCAAGCTGAAGACATGATTCGGCGAAGTTCATCGGATTCGCCCGGAGAAAATCCCGCGGTCGCGATCACAATTTGCATCACTTGTTCTTGAAAGATGGGAACCCCATGGGTTTTTTCAAGAATGGGAATTAAATCTTTATGTGCATAAGTGACTTTTTCCAACCCCTGACGTCGCTTCAAAAAAGGATGCACCATGCCCCCTTGCAAAGGACCGGGACGAACCAGAGCGACTTCAATAACCAAATCATAAAATGTCTTAGGTTTCATGCGAGGCAAAGTCTGCATTTGCGCACGAGATTCAATCTGAAAAACCCCCACTGTATCTGCTCGACCAATCATTTCGTAAGTAGAAGGGTCATCCTCTTGAGAAAAAGAGGCTAAAGTAAAATGCAAACCTTTATGATGTTTTAAAAGCTCAAAGCATTTTCTTAAACAGGTCAGCATCCCCAAGCTTAGGACATCAATCTTCATTAGTTTTAAAGTAGCGACGTCATCTTTATTCCACTGAATAACGTAGCGACCATCCATCGTGGCTTTTTCAACCGGAACCATTTCGATCATAGGATCTTGAGTGATCAAGAACCCACCCGTATGAATTCCTAGATGACGAGGAAATCCCCGCAGTTGTTGAGCCAGATGCAAAAACATTTTCCAATGATTTAAATTTGTGACACCAAAGCGAGCGGCTGACTCTGGTTCGAGCAAACGACTAATCCCATCACGCCCCATAAATTTGGCCATGGAATTCACCTTATCTAAGGGGATACCAAAGACTTTCGCGGTTTCACGAATCGCCATGCGTGAACGATAACGAACCACCGTACAGACCATGGCGGCATGTTGCTCATTATATTTCTCGTAGATATGTTGGATGACCTCTTCACGTCGGCTGTGCTCAAAGTCGATGTCGATGTCGGGGGGCTCGCGACGTTCGCGAGAAATAAACCGTTCAAACAATAAAGTGATTTTGCTGGGATTGACAGAGGTCAGACCAATACAATAACACACCACGGAGTTCGCGGCAGAACCACGTCCCTGATAAAGGATGCCTTTGCTCTCCGCAAAATCACAGATTTCTTTTAAAGTCAGAAAGTAATCTTCGTACTCGAGCTCTTTAATCAGAGCCAATTCTTTTTCGATAGTTTCTAAAATTTTTTCCGTCGCCCCTTCAGGAAAGCGCTTTTTCAATCCTTGGAATGTCAAGTGCCGCAGATATTCCGAGGGAGTCATGCCTTCCGGCAAATTCGAATGCGGATAGCGATAGCGAATTTCGTCCAAAGAAAAATTCACACGTCCGGCGATCTCCACAGTTTTTTCCACAAGATCTAAGCGATCTTGCCATAATGAAGACAGATCTTCGATGCTGCGGTAAGCTCGCTCGGCATTCTGAATCAGCTTATCTTTAGCTTCAAATAAAGTGGTGTGATGTAAAATACAGGTGATAACGTCAAACAAGGGCTTTCTGTCGGGCGTGTGCATGAACGGGCGCTGTGTGACAAAAAGCTGAGCTTGATATTTTTCTTCTAAAAGAAAAGCCTGACGGCAGAACTCTTGCGACTCCCAAGTCAGATCCCGCCAAATCGGCAGATAAAGACGATCACCGAAAATCTTTTCTAATTTTTCATAGCGCTCGGAACTCCAAGGAGGAATGGCCAAACATAAAAGACCTTTGTTGTGCTCGGCCACTTGCTCTAAAGAAAGTTTTGAAAAACCTTTCGCCGCTTGTCTTTTACCTAAAGTCAGAAGTTTGCAAAGATGAGAATAACCTTCTTTATTAATGGGAATCAGAGTGACGGACGTTTCATCGGTCAAAGTCAGCTCAGAACCTACGAGATATTTAAAGCCCTCTTTAGCTTGAACAGAAGCTTCAAACATCGAAGGGGATTTGACTGAAAGAAATCCGCGCACCACGCCGTAAAGACCATTTAGGTCACAAATGCCGACGCCGTCATAATCAAGCTTGATAGCTTCAATCACCATCTCTTCAGGTGAAGAAGCTCCTTGCAGAAAAGAAAAATTGCTGCGACCTAAAAGTTCAACAAAGCCTTTGGCGCGAGGCTTAGGTTTAGCCACGCTTTTCTGGGATTGCGACGATAAGGCGGGAAGCTTAACTTTGTGATTTCCACTAATCAAAATAGCCATGCAAGTACACCTGTGAATTTATGCGATCCTTGAAAACCCACAGAAGCTGACCTTGATGAGAGAGCGCAAAGTAATAATCTCTATTTTTTAAATCTTGAACGGATATTTGCCACCAGGACGATTCGATTCGTTCACTGGGTAAAGATGAAACAAAACGCAATTTCTGCGCTTCGGCCGTCGACAAAAGCTGCGGCTTATCTAAAAGCAAAGCGGGGCGGGGACTGGTCGCCAAAGACTTTGCATAAACCGATTTCACCTGAAGCGCTTCTTCTTGGCGTTCGACTAAATCCTGAGGCTTGAAATCTTCGGGCCAGTCAGTGACTAAACGAAAACTTTGTTCTGGAAAGTGGCTGGCTTCCATTTGTAAAAAACCCATATCGCACTGAGCTTGCTTGGCAAAACTGATGAGACGGCGCCAGCGGTCTTCGGTGTTGTCGCGCGGTTCAAAAAAATCCAGTTGTTGCACCTTTTCTGGCACATCAAAAACGGAAATTTCAAACTCACGAATCGGATTCTGTAAAACCAACGACGTCAGCTTCTTTTCCAAGAGATCTTCAAAAAGCTCCTGATCGCGAGTCGGGCTGACCGGCTCGATACTGACAGGATGTTTTTTATCTGAGTATTCGCAGTGCAGAATCAAATCCATGCGTTGGGCGTATCTAGAAAGTCCCGCTAGACGCGCAAATAAAATATCCATGTGCGGTTTAATCCGCGCCATCAATAAGGGCACGGCCCCTAAGGGATCGTCAAAGTAACCATAGCCCACAAGAGGGTCGCGAGGCACAAGAGGTGATATGACCTGAGAGTCTTGAGAATGCAGACGATTCCAAAGTAAAACACCGAACTCTCCCCATCTTTCGCGCAATGAATTCATGCGAAAATTTAAAACGTCCTCCAAACCATGGACGCCCAGGGTGTGGAAGAATGAAATCATATGTTCAATCGGTCTTTTTTGGGGCCAAGGATGCAGACCTTCTAAGTCTTTCAAGGCATCTAAGCCCAAACCACGAAAACCATCTTGTTCTTTCCCGCGAGGAGCCACATACGACGGGCGCCAACGTGAAAACATCTGCGCAGCCGGAGCCGTGTCAGCAATAGCCACTGCCGGATCGCCCGAAAACTTACGAGCGATCTCTAAAGCTTTTTCCATCGTGCGATGTTCGCCGCCAAATAAGTGCTGCGTAGATTCGATCTCGACAAAAATAAATTGCGGAAAGCGAAACTGCACACGCGGACTTAAAAGCAGAAAGGCCTCAGCTGAGGAGCTTTCTTGTGGTGTTTTTAAATTGATGCATAAAGTTCGCATGGATCATACTCCCAGCAATATTAAAAGGTGTCGGACGGTGCAAGGCTCTTTGAATAGTGATGAAGTCGCGTTGAAAGTGCATAATCAGACTAAAAAGTGGATTGATGAACTTCACCGGCTTTTGATTTACAAAAACCAAAGCCACTTTGTGCAGGCGACAAAGGCGTTTTAATTTTTGCAGCTGATGATTCTTTAAAAAGATCTCTTTTAGGTTGCAGCCGATCACTTCAAATAAAGAGCTAGTGATCAACTCTTGCAACAACCAGAAAAGCTGATCTTTTTCTTGCGGCTCTTTCACCACAAGCAGACGCTTTAAATTTATTTTTTGATGAGAAAGATGGGTTGGAAATAACTGCGCATCTCCATTGATCCAAGCGGCCCATTTATTTTGAGCATGAACTTGTTGAACGATGCGAATCCATAAAGAAGTGGCTCCGGTACCGGGGAGGCCTTGAAGCAGGCTTAAGTCTCCTTGAGGCACTCCCTTCCACAAAAGGAAGTTGTCCAAAACGGCAAGACCGGTGGACAAACCTGCAGGTGGTTGTAAGTGCTCTGCAGAGACAAAAGGAACGTTCTGTAATTCGGGAAGGGCGAGGGCACGCATAAAGCTCTCCGTTATTTACATATAATTTACATAGTAATTTATATGTAAGTCAAAGAGCTAAATGTGAATATAGACTAAGGTTTTAGTTTGAAAAAACTTACCAAAAATCAAGAGCTTAAAAAGCGCCTTCAGAACTCAACAATTCTGCCTTTAGCTCCGGGCCCCAGTGATATTTGAGTTTATTCGCATTTTTACCCACAACACGGTGGCAAGGAATCCAATAACAAACCGGATTTTTCGCAACGGCTGAAGCAATAGCACGAACCGCAGAAGGCTTACGCAATTTTTTTGCAAGCTCCGAATAAGTCCAAGTTTTGCCATAAGGAATTTTTAGAAGTTCTAACCACACACGCACTTGGAATTCCGTGCCTTGAAGTTTGATTTTGTGTTTCCCGTTCCAGAAATTGCCTTTGCTCCACTTCACCGGAGTGAAAGAGCCGACGTGGAAGTGATAGTGTTCATGAAAGAAATCAGCAAGGCCGCCTTCAACCTTCTTTTTACCTAAAGCATAGCTCCCTAAAAAGATCAGCTCAGAGCCATCAAAAGCGGCTAACCATTCGCCAAATTCAGAAGCTACTTTATAAACGCGGAATTCTAGATCTCCCATAAATCACCTCGATGTATGAGAGACCTGTACCTTAGATTATGTCATCACACAACTTCTTCGATATAAAGAGGCGTGAAATAGCGGATGTCATAGCCTCCATAGCGCTTAAAGGCGTCAATCACTTCCTCTTTTTCACTATCGGAAGGCGTGGGAACGCAGATTAGAACATGACCATTTCTTATCTCTTGGTCGGCTTCGTTCAAAAAGCGCCACTCGGCAGAGTCCGAAAATTTAATAAATTTACGCATGTAGTTTTCTAAAAGAGTGTGATGGCTTCCTTCTAAATCGACGGCATCGATACCTCTGTCGCCTTCAAACACGTTGAAGTCTTCGTCGGTATATCCGTAATCCTCAAGTTCTTCGATGGCCTTCATTGCTTCGTCTGCGTTTTCAAAGAAAGCGGCCGTGTAGTGATTAGGATAAGGTAAATAATCTGGATGAGGCAGTTGTTCCAAACTCACCATAGAAAACCTCCGTTCTGTCTTGTCATTATAAAAGGTGCAGAGGTGAGAATTTTTTAAATCACACTGTCTAACACATTTGTAAAACTAGCTCGGACCAAAGCCCTTTATTCGAACATTCCATCCATCGTGATGTAACGTTGATTGTTAGGTGTCAGTCTGAGTGATTGATAGAAGGTCTGTTGACATTGACCCCGCAAAATCGCATCGATGCCGCCGATGGTAGCTGTGTAGACCTCATCGACATTCAGAACGTCTAATGAAGTGATCACACCCGTGTTCGGAGCGGTCGCACGCACCTTCTTTAAGAAATGATCCCGAGAGTTGCATGCCATTAAACCTAAGATAGGCGTTTTTTTAGAACCTGATAAAGCGGTTAATAATTTCTTCAAGCCGGGACGTTGCACTTCATAGTACCCGTCGTAATTCACTTTGTTGCGACCACGAACAAACACGGGAGGAGAAAAATCAGGACCGCCGCCATTTCTCGCATGACCAAAGTAAAAAACCGCATCGGCGTTTTGCAAAGCTTTTGCGAAGTAAGCGTCCATGAAGTTTGTGCGATCTTGTTGTTCGCGGCTCATGCGCCCGATGTTGGTTTCAAGAAATTCGGTGGCAGAGGAAAAGTGTACTTCCACGCGCGCGGGATATTTAATCCCATGCACGATCACTTCGCGATTAAAGCGATACATATTATTTGGATCCTGCTTAAAGCCGCAAAAACGGGCGCGACCATAACAAGGGGTCGTTAGAAGTTTTCTTAAAGCAGCGAAAGCTCCTAAATCTAAGGAAGGACTTAGACCAAAGCTTCTTCCTTCCGCATAGACATTACTTCCTGTTGTCCAATCAAAATACCCCAAGGCAATGCGAATATCGATCAGGCCATCGTCCAGAACATCTTTGTAGCGTTGAACACAGATATTGCGTTTGGCGGGTGCTAAGGCACTCAAATTGTCAGTGGCTTTGTCGTCCAGACGATCCACGTAGTTTCTTCCCATCACATCAAAGCGCGATTCGTAAAGATAAGTTCCTCGCGCGAACGTGGAAGAAGTGAATAGCAGAAAAGAAAAAATCCCAAAGATGACTGACTTCATGAAGTCCTCCTTGGGATTTAAGATAGTCTGTAGAATGTCGCAGTCTAGTTACAGGCCTCTAATGGGATTATGATTTCCCACACAGAAACACTTCATGAACGCAGTCGCCGCGGTCGTCTTGATATTGATCTAAAACGTTAAAGATGGCCTCACGCAGTTTTTCTTTTATTTCTGGCAAAAAATGCGACTGAGTAGAAAACGCTGTATAGAAAATGTTGTTCTTATTTTCAGAAGCAATCTCGCTAGCATCAGAGCGGATTTGAGTGCACAGAGTTTTCGTCAGATCAGCAAGCTTTCCCGCATCCGAAAGATTTAAAAAGTCCATCTGACTCGAACGTACATAGAAACGGCCATTTTGCGAAACGACAGCGCCTTCTTGCATAAGAAAATTCAACGGATCCGACAAAGACTCTGGAGTCATGCGCGCGCGCTGAGAAATTTCGGTAAGGCTCGCCCCTTCCTCCTCAGTTCCTAAGGCCGCAAACACACGGAACAGAGTCGGCTTTGATAAAAGACGGTGGGGATCTTTCACCTGTGAACGCGCGTCCATCTGTCTTTGTAAAGCAAGTTTGATATAGCTCACTTGTTGGCGAATTTCTTCGTGAGACATTTTATTGGTAAAAAGCTCTGGCTGGTCCTTTCTGACCAACAAGGAAAAAATGTCAGAGTAAGGCTTGGGAAGCTTCAGAGTGATCTTTAGTTGATTCACGCTGTCTCTTGAAAGCCCCTTTTTTCCGGCAAGGTATTCAGAAAGAAAGCTACGAGAAGAAAAGCCCGCGCGGCGGGAAAAGTCGGCCAAATTCACTTTGCCTTTTTTGCGATAACGAACCTCCAAGGCACGCTTTAAAAACAGACGGGCATTTTCAATCTCAAGCAGCTCTTGATAAATGGAGTCGAACTGATTGGTCATGCTAGTTTCCTACAGAAATTCGAGGAAGGGGTTTCGTAGATCTATCGTAAGTGATGCTTCCGCCCGGCGAGCAAATCATGAAAGGAAAGAGGTTTTGATCCAGCTTCCTATTTTTAATTTCTAAATCGCCCAAGCCCATTCCAGGGTACAGAGTCAGAATGAAGTCTTCTTTCACACTTTCATAGAGCCATTCCGAATTCGTCCGGAACGAAGCCATGACATACATCTCGGTGATCGCGACGGTCTTCTTCGTGTTATCATTATGTTGAAGAATAACGGCAAAGTGGCCGCCCTGAAGAAGTGGCGCGATTCCCACTTCAATCCACGGATTTGCGTACTGCTGCTGACACAAAATATCCGTTTGTAGGCTGTAAGGTTTAATCTCTGCACGTGCAGAAAAGGATGACAGAACTAAAAGACACAAAGCGAACCAATTCATAAACGCCCCCGAAGCTCAGCTTTTTTGGTAACTTATATTTGGGGCTCTGCCCCAGGTAAACGAAATTACTTCATTTTGCGGTGGTCCACGATCACTTGGCGAACTTCTGAAAGCCGCTCTGGGGGCGGAAAAGCGGCTTGCGGTCGATTTTGTAAACCCATTTTGGACTTAAGAGCGATAAATAGAGAAATGCGTATAGTGGGAAGGCTCCTGAACTTCGGAAAGCCAAGGATGTTCTTTATGAATAAGAAAACGAGTCAACCGGCCTCGGCCAACAACTTGAATGCGGCGACTTCTGGCAACCTCTTGAAGATCCTGCAATGTTTTTCTGACGTTGGTTTTAGTGCCGTAGTCGAAAATGAAATAGACATCGGCACTCGGTAGATGAAAGTTTTCCGCCGCCAGATCGGCGGACTGAATAAGAATCAAGGCATCGGGAGATCCAAGGATTCTTTGAGCCTCTTCAACGCGCCTATTTTCTAGTTCGTAGCCCATAAACTGAAGATCAGGATAGTGGCGCTGAATAACAAGCGCCATGCGCGCGTAAGCGCAACCCAAGTCCACAATAATGTCGCCAGCCTGAAGTGACAAAAGATCTAAAATATTGTGAATCTCGACATAAGGAGTTTGAAAAGCCTGAACGGAAAGATGCTCCCAATTTTGTTGCGTTAAGGAAGACTCTTTAGAGCTCGCGCGAATTTTCGCTTCGATACTTTCGCATTGAAATCCAAGATGCTCATCCACTTTCAAAGAATGCTCTTGGGCTTCTTGATACGTATAAGAATTTAAGTCTAAGAGAGGAAAGGGATTATTCGCGTCAAAAACGATCATAGCGGTGTCGCCACGCTATGAAGGAACTTTTCAAGAACCGGGGCATAGTCCGATTTAAAATCGCGAAGACCCGTTAAGTGTCCCGCTTCGGGGAGTGCAAGCTTCGTCCAATCCAAATTACTGTGCGGTTCAAAGACTTCGTCAATATGATCCGGTGGAATTAATAAATCCTTCCAACCACGAATAGAAAGAACTTTAAAACCTTCAGGAAAGGTCTTTAGGTCATCATGCAAATCTTTGTGTAAGAAAGGACTCCAAGCCATACTTAGAATCGGCGCTAAAGCCACACGTAAAGGCATCGGCTTTAATTTATATTCATGCGTGTACAAGTTGTAGGCTGAAGGAATAAAGCGCGCCGTAGGTCCACTATCACAAACCAGAGCCACGGTGTCTGAACAATGACGACGAGCCATCGCTTCAATCGCAGCACCGGAAGGGTTTGAAAAGGAAAAGACAATCTTTTTACCCGGAATCAAATTTAGAAGAGTTTCAATCTGATCGGCATACACGTGCTTAGTCCCAAACACACCGGCTTTACTGACGGGAGGACGAAATGAGATCAGATCTTTTAAAGTGCCCTGAAGTTGAAAGGCAAAAGCGTCAAAACCCAAAGAGTTTACAAGCTTAATATGACGAAGAAGTTGCTTCTTACTGCCTTCATAAAAGTGAACGAAGAAAATCAGCTCTTCGTACTTTCTGTTTCGAGATAAAAAGAACTCCCCATCAAAGGGGAGTTCTTGCTTAGCTAATTCTGTATACATTCAATCCAGTTTCTGTCGCCGTTGAAGCGACGACCCTGTGACTAGTGCTTGTGCACAGGGTTTTTAGCTGGCCACAAATCAGTCCAGTGTCCAGCGCGTCCTTCTGCTTGATGAGCTTCACCGAGAGCGCTTTCAGAAACAATGACTTTCTCAAGAGCTGTTTCAGCTAGCACTTTTCCGCAAGCTTCAACAACAGCTTCCGCGTCGATGTTGTGATAAGCGTAGATCTCTGAAGGGCGACCGCACTTCGAGTGCTTACGAACTGCCAAAGACTCCTGACGAACGCCGATGATAGAACCGATGTTGTCTAGCAAGCCAGCCTCACCATCCGCTACAGAAACCGCAGGGATGCGTTTACCAGCGACAGTCACTAGGTCACCCGTAGTCACTTCGTCAGCTTTTCTTAGGTATAAGTTCGAGTTCACACCCAAACCGTTTTTCAAGTAATCATAGTCATCTTCATGACCTTGGATGCCAACAAGTAGATCCGAAGAAGTCACAACGATCACGTTTCCGTAAATTCCGCGAGACAACAAGGCTTCAGAAGCTTTGATTGCTTCAGTCACCATAGAGCCCATCGCGAAGATGTTCACAACGTTATCACCTGGTTCGTAACCTGCGTAACCGCGGTAGTCGATCAAGTAGTAAGCGCCTTTAAGAACTTCTTCACGGATTGTCGCCATCATTTGCGCCTCATCCACAGTTCCTAGTTCTTCCTCGTTGAATGCGCCTGCAATAGGGAATTCAGAACGAGCCAAAGCACCCTCAAGACCGGCTTTGAAGCGAGCTTGTTTTTTCAAGTAGTGAAGCATGTCTTTTTGTTCTGCTCCACGAGTCACTAGGCGAAGAAGAGTTCCTGTTCTGCCCGCATTGTCGTTCAAGACGTGACGTTTGATTGTGTCACACAAGATCCAATCAAGCTCTTGGCAGAAGAACGGTTCCCAAGTGATTTGGTTCGGGATTTGGATGTCAGACTTCCAACCATGTTGCGCACCTTCTGGAGAAAGCGTCACACCTGATGGAGTTCCCACGCAGATGAAAGAAGATTTCCAGTAAAGGTTGTAGAAGTATTGATCCAATGCACGTTTGATGAAGAAATCGTAAACCGTCATCAATGGGATGATTGGAATACCCAAGAAGTCGCGCATTTTTCCGAACGCGCCCACGCAAGACATCACGTTTCCTTCAGCGATCTCAAAACGCAGGAAGCGGTCTGAAACGTCTTCGCCAGGAACGAGGTCAGGAAGTTTGTGGTCTTTAACGCCCAATTCAGTTTCCAAGTCTTGAACAACCGGTGCACCGAAGATCTTACCATCCATCGCTGGATTCAAGTTCGTCGAAGTCCCCACGTCCGGAGCCATTGAAATGAACAGCTCACCTGGAAGCTTGAATGGTTTTTCTGAGTCTGTCAGAGGTTTTTGCTTGTCGCCCAATTTAGATTCATCAAGCGGAGTGTTCGCAATACGAGTCAACTTTGCCGTCAACTGACCTAGCATCCACTGTGTATGAGGGTAGCTCGTCATTTTCGTGTTGATGTCCAAAGTTTGCGGGATATCACCGAACTCAGTTAGTTTTCTTAGGAAGAAGTCTTGGTTCTTCGCTTTCAAAGCGTGTTGCGCTTTGATTTCAGTAAGAAGTTTTTCTCCGCGAGCGGCCAAGAATTTGCCTTCCACAGAGTTTGCGGCAAAACGTTCATAAAGCTTGTCGCCTTTGATGCCTTGTTTTGCTTTTAGTTCCATCACTTCTTCTTCTTGTGGCAAAGAAGAGTGGTTGCCCGGTTGAGCTGCTGCTTTCAAGCCCCAACCTTTCAAAGTGTGGGCGATGATGATTGTTGGCTTACGAGTGGATTTTTTAGATTTTTCCATCGCTTCAGCCAAAGCGATCATGTCGTGACCACCGAAATCGCGAATAGCATCGAAAAGCTCTTCATCAGAAATGCTTTCCAAGAACTTCTTCATGTTGGGATGTTCTTTTGCGATGCCTTTTTTCAAAGCTTTCATATCTTGAACAAGAAGAAGAGCTTGAAGTTCGTAGTCTTCAAGTTCTTTTTCTAGGAAGTTTTTGAAAGTGTCGCCGTCTTTCTTTTTGAACAAAGCTTGGCGTTTAGAACCGTGACGTACTTGAATCACTTCCCAACCGTTGGCCGCCATCGTGCGCTCAACACGGTCTGCGTCTGTTCCGTTCATGATTTCTTTGTTCGTGATACGGTGACCGTCCAAAGATTGACGGTTGTAATCTAGGATCCAAGTCAATGAACCCAACTCACGCTCGGCAAAGTCAGGAACCGCTTCATACATAGAGCCTTCACGGAATTCAGAGTCACCGCAAACTGCCCAGAAGTGAGCATCTGGAACTTCATAGCCGTGTTCACGAGCATAGCGGTAAGCCAATGCAAGGTAACCAGCTTCAACAGGTGGAATACCCACTGTGCCTGACGGGAAGAAGTTGTGGTTATCAGGATCGTAAGCAGAGTGGTATGATTGGAAAACGAACTCACTGCCATCAGTGAATTTACGAAGACCGTTCATCGCTTGATCGGCTTGCTCTTGAGTCAATTTTGAAAGGTCATTCTTCAACAACAAATCCAAAAGATAGTTGTAAGAGTGATCTGTTGGAGACGCATGCGGTTTATTCGCGATGTGATCGAATCCAGATTTCACAAGAAGGTGCAAAGCCCCCATGATGTGCAAAGAACTTGCGCTGGCAGCAGGGTGACCACCGATTTTCGGGTCGCCTTTTTCTTTGTCAGGGCGGTGATTGGCTTGCCAGATCATTTGTGTCGCAAGGTAATGCGCACGTCTAGCGATTGAGTCCAGAACCTCAGGTTTGGCATTTTTTAGAGTTGAGTTATCCAAGTGGATCTCCTTCAGATTTTGTACTTTTCTAGCGTCTGGCAACCTAGCACTGTACAGAGGAGGAGTCCACGCATTTAAGCCCCGCAGCAAGAGTTCTGGCTCTAATTTAGACGTAGGCCAGCTCGAGTATATCGCAGAAGGCGTTCCTTAGAGAAGTTCGTGATTATTTGGGCCCTTTAGGAAGGGCCCTTTTCGATTGGAAGTCGGGGGAACTTATTTCAGAACTCCATAACGAATTAAATCTTGTCCGCATCGTATTTTCTTTAAAAGACTGCGCCAACCGGCACCTTTTGGGCGCTTAATCTGCTGTTTGTTTACATATTGGGTCCGATTATTTTGCCGCCCTTGTTTAGAGCATCCTACTTTTGAATTATGGAAACAGGGCAGCTACGTTTGCAAACTGAGAGCGAAGGAATGCTAAGAACGATTGTAGAATCCGTTCCCAGCGGAGTTTTGATCGTAGACACGCAAGGCCATATCGTTTTGTGCAATTCCGAATTTGAACTGATGTTGGGTTATCTGCCAAACGAACTTTTAGGTAAAAAAATTGAAGTCGTAGTTCCTTTGACCGTTCGTGAAAAGCATCCGGATTTGCGTGCCGGATTCGCAGCTCATCCTAGCAAAAGGCAGATGGGTGCAGGAAGAAACCTGACGGCACTCAAGAAAGATCAGTCTGAAATCCCCGTAGAGATCGGTCTCAATCATATCTATTTCGGGTCCACGATGTACGTCATCGCTGCTGTCGTTGATATTACAGAGCGAGTACGCCAGGAAGAACGCTTTCGTACCATAGTTGAGTCGGTGCCGAACGGGATTTTGATGACGAACAGAGAAGGGAAAATTCTTTTAAGTAATTCGCCTTTAGAAAAAATGTTCGGATATGACAAGGGTGAATTGATCGGAAAGGAAGTGGAAGTTCTTGTCCCCCAACGGTTCCGCAGTGCTCATCCGAATCATCGCAAAAATTTTGCTCAAGATCCGCAAAAAAGAAGAATGGGAGCCGGGCGCGATCTCACGGGAGTTAAAAAAGATGGTCAAGAAATTCCCGTGGAAATTGGATTAAACCATATGTCTGTTGGGAGTGAGCAGTTTCTTTTGGCTTCCGTTGTCGACATTACTGAGCGAAAAGTTACAGAGCAAAAACTGCAAAAGGCATATAACGAAGTTCAACAGAAAAATCAGGAGATGGAACAGTTTGTATACACTGTTTCTCATGATTTGAAAGCCCCGCTGGTCACAAGTGCATCTTATATGGATTTTTTAAAAGAAGATCTTGAAGAGGAGAATTTTGAGGGTGTGCGTGATTCACTCAATCGGTTAGAAAATGCTCACCGCAGAATGAAAGAGTTGATCGAGGACTTACTTCAGTTAAGTCGTGTGGGAAGAATTGAATTGCATGACGAAAATGTTTCATTAAAAACTCTCGTTCATGAAGTTTTGGAGTCACATAAAGATGTTCTTGAGTCTAAAAAAATTCAGGTAAAAATTCTGGACGGGGAATACACGATCCGAGCTGATTCTCGTCGGATTTACCAGGTGTTTGAAAATCTTATTCTGAATGCGACGAAGTACGCCTCGGATGGCCCTCAGCCTGAGATTCAGATTTTTACTCGAAGGTCTGAAGATGAGCTGCAAATCTGTATCAAGGACAACGGACCGGGCATCGAACCGATTTATCACAAAAAAATTTTTGGCCTTTTTCAGCGTTTGGATAATAAGCAGGAAGGAACCGGCGTGGGCCTTGCTATCGTCGCTAGAATTATGCAGCTGCACGATGGGAAAGCTTGGGTAGACTCAACTCCACCACATGGCAGTGAGTTTTGGGTGTCCTTTCCTGAAGAGAGGATCATCACATGAATGAAGTGAGCAGTGGAATAAACCATGTTTTACTTGTTGAAGATGATGAAGATCATGCCGCTTTTATTATCAGGGTGCTGCGACGAATTGAGCCCAATCTTAATATCAGTCGGGCAGAAGACGGTGTGGTCGCGACTCATTTTTTCGACGGAGTTCCTCCATTTCAAGATCGTGAATTGCCAGACCTTGTCTTGCTTGATTTAAAACTTCCTAAAAAAGGGGGTCATGAGGTCTTAGAAAAGATCAAGTCAGATCCGAATTACCGCAGTATTCCCGTCATTGTTTTAACAACTTCAGACGCGGAGTCGGACAAAAAAGCGGCCTATTTACACTATGCCAATAGCTACCTGGTGAAGCCTCTTGAAAGTGGTCAGTTCAAACTGATGCTGCATGAGTTAAATACTTATTGGAATCACCTAAACCGTCAGTTAAAAAAATATGAAAAGTCTCAACTTACTTCTAATTGAAGACAACGAGTCGCATGCTCATATAATAAAGCGCTATCTTAAAAAAGTGACTGACTTTGCGGTCAATGTGGATCACGTAGAACTTTGGAAAGAAGGTGCGAAAAAATTAGAGAAAACTGATTTCGATGCTTTGCTATTGGATTTGCGTCTTCCCGACAGTGATCTCAACGAGACTTTACCAAATGCCGTTGCCGTCGCCTCTGAAATTCCTATTATTGTTTTGTCTTCTTTAGAGGATCGAGTTGTAGCAGTTAAATCCGTTCAGGAGGGAGCCCAAGACTATCTTTGCAAGGGGGATCTATCTACCGAGCTGTTACTGCGAACAATCTTAAACTCCATCGAAAGGAAAGAAAGCGAACGTCAGATTCGTTCTCATGCGCTTCGTAATCAGTACCTTTTAGAGTTAGGGCGTTTTGTGCTCAATGAGGATGATATCCTCAAGGCCCGAGAACGTTGCTGTGACGTTTTAAGCAGTCACTTGCGGGCCGACTATACTGAAATAGTGATTCAGCATTTTAATTTTCAAACTACGTCAGACACATTGCTGTCAGATTTTTCTGATCCTGGCGTTAAAAACATCCTTGAGTTCTTGCGAAGCCGGAATCTTAACGACGGCATTCTCATTCCTTTGGCGGATCGAAAAGGTGCAGATGCACTCGGACTTGTCATTGTTTACAATCGCCAGAAGGTTTCCTACACCACAGATCAGATCCATTTTTGCTTTTCTGTCGCAAATATTCTGAGTTATTTGATCGTCCGAAAACGGCTGGAGGGTCAACTTCAACAGAAGATCGCAGATCTACAGGATGCGCATCAGAAGAAAGATGATTTTATTGCCACCTTATCTCACGAATTAAGAACTCCTTTGAATTTGATGGCAGGTCATGTTGAAGTGCTTAAATCTTGTATTCCGTTAAATGAAGAGGCCCGTGATTCTATTCGAGGAATTGAAAAAAATCTCGATCTAGAGACAAGGCTTATACAAGAAACCTTAGACCTCTCTTATATCGTCACGGGGAAAATGCATTTAAGCTTGGCGGAATTTGCTTTACCTTCGGCGATCCAGACGGTTCTGGATTCTTTCGCTCCCGCTATTAATGCGAAAAACTTAAAATTGACGACAGAAATTTCCGAAGAGCTTTCCAGTTTTTGCGGTGATCCCCATCGATTACAACAGATGCTATGGAATTTACTTTCAAATGCGGTGAAATTCACACCACGAGGTGGGCGTATTGAGTTTCATGCCCAAAAAACATCATCGGGCGTTCTCTTCACTGTAAGAGACTCGGGAAAAGGTATCGCACCAGAAAATATCCGCTATGTTTTCAGTAAGTTTTGGCAGGAGGACTCCTCTATATCCCGTCACTATATGGGTTTGGGATTAGGACTTGGTATTGTGAAACAGATAGCCGAGCTTCACGGTGGACATGTGGAAGTAGAAAGCAAAGGGCGGGGGTTAGGAACATGTTTTACGATAAACCTTCCATTCACGACTTGCCCGATGCCATTAGAAAACAAAACTTCCAAAATTGTCATCAATTCTTGGGATAACCCGCAAAAAAGAACGTCCGTTTTGTCGAACAAAAATGTTCTCATTGTGGATGATTCAGAGGACACGGTGGCTCTCATGCTCAAGCTGCTTCGTAAAACAGGGGCCGTTGTCACGGGATACGTCAGCCCCGAAGAAGCATTAGAGGCCGCTAAAGATTTCACATATGATCTAATTATTTCTGATATTGGCATGCCCGGTCTGAATGGCTATGAGCTTCTAAAGCGTTACCGGGTCTGGGAAAAATCACAACACAGAAAGCAGACTCCAGCTATCGCTTTGACGGCTTACACAAGTGATGAGGACGTTAAGCAGGCTGAGATTGCTGGATTCCAGTTGCATATGACAAAGCCCATGAACATCAAGCTATTGGAAGAAAATATCCGTACCTTGTTGGCGGATTAGGTCTCTAGAACGAAATCCCAGCGGATTTTAACCGTGCCATCGCCTTCGACGATGCCCTTAGGAGGGTTCGGGAATGGAGCGGCCGCACGGAAAGCTTCAATCGCAGCATCATCCAAATCACGTACGCCGGAATCGCTGATCACTTGAACGCGCACCAAAGTGCCTTTGTCATTCAAAACGATCATCAATTTTGTGATGCGATCTTGATTTGTCGCTGCAGGAGCACGACCTTCTTTAAACATTTTTGAAAGTTTGTCGCGAACACGGCCTTCCCAATGTTGGGCAAGTTGTTTACGAATGCGGTTGTAGTAAGAATAATATTTAAACTCACGCGTATTCAAAACGGTTTCTAAACCGACGTTGACGTCTTTCAAGTAATCATTCGTCTGACTTGTTTCAGCACCTGTTCCCGTGTTCTGTTCGCCAGTGCCACGACCTTCGCCTAGACCTGATTCTTTATCCGCAAGTTTTTGTCTTTCCAAAGCTTCGGTCGCATCAAAAGTTTTAAATAAATCTTTCGCGATCTGTTTTTTTGATTCTTCCGACTTCGCTAAATTCTTTTGTTTGCCGTCGCCTTTAGGTCCAGTTTTTTGTGGAGCGGCCTTCTTCAGATTTTGGAACTCACCACGGTTCGCGGCTTGAGTTTGCTTTTCTACTTTTTGGTTTTTAGCGCTCAGGAAACGGGCATTTTCTGGGACTTCTTCGTTGGCGGAGGTTTCAGATTGCTCGACAATCTGATTGCGCGACAGGGCCTGCTTCTTCAAAGCGGCTTCCACTTGCTGCATTTTTTGAAGATCCTCCGGGCTCAGAAAGTTAATGTCTACGGTCTCTGTTTTCGGCGTTTCAGGCGTCAGGCTTTCCACAACAAGGAAGGTCCCAAGAACCAAAACGTGGAATACCAGTGATAGCAAAACATACATTCTGAAAGACGGTGATTTCATCATACGACCTCACCCCTTTCTATCGGTAGTATGACACCCGAACCTGAGAAGATGGTGAACCGGACCCGCGAATTGCGACTCTGGTCCAGGGCCAGACTTTGACTCCTTTGTCACTGTTGGGTGAAAATGAAACATCTATGAAATTTGACTCGTGGTATCTGACAGATAAAGGGCTTCGTCGTGATTCGAATCAAGACTCCTGTCTCATCAATAGGGAGCTTGGTCTCTTTATCGTGGCAGATGGTATGGGAGGGCATTCCGGTGGGGAAGTGGCTTCCAGTATGGCTGTGGAGACGGTGGAAGAAATCATGCTTCAACCTGATGCGCACAAAAAATCTCCGCGTGAATTAATTTTGAATTGTTACGAAGAAGCTTCCCGCAGAATTTTTGATAAAGCTGCTAATGAGCGTCCTGAGCTTGCGGGCATGGGAACGACAATGGTGATGGCGTATATTCGCGGTAAGCACTTGTATGTGGGTAACGTCGGTGACTCGCGCTGCTATCTATTTAAACGTCCTTACTTGTGGCAAATCACGGAAGATCATTCACTTTTGAATGAACAATTGCGCGCAGGTGTGATGAGTGAAGAGCAAGTGCGCCAATTTGTGGGGCGAAATGTCATTACTCGCAGCGTAGGATATGAACGCGATGCTTATCCTGACATCATTGAGAGAGAGATTTTCCCTGGAGAAATTTTCTTAATGTGCTCGGATGGTCTTTCGGGCCTTGTTGAAGACGGCAGAATATCTGAAATTTTGAATCAAAATACACCTGACAAAGCAGTCAAAGCTTGTGTAGAACAAGCTCTTGCAAATGGTGGCGATGATAATGTGACAGTGATGCTGTTGCATTTCCACGAATAGAGTCGAGGTCAGGTTGGATAAGAAGAAGGTCACGCTGTTTATAGTGAGCAATCAGACGGGTAAAACCCGTAAGATCGTGCTCTCGGCTGCATGGCTGAAGGCTTTATCTTTTATTTCTGGCATCATCATCATTATTTTTGCTGCGGGACTTGTGGATTACTTCGGTTTGCTTTTGCAAGCGATGGAAAACAAACGTCTTAAAGCTGAAAATGCTCAACTCATTAAGCAATTCCAAGTGGTTGAAAGTAAAGTCAGTGCGTTGGAGAACTCCTTAGAGCGCGTAAAAACTTTCACGACAAAACTGAGCTTGATCACCAACGTCGATGCGGAAGACCGTATCACGAAGCTGACCATGGGACCGAAACCTGCTGCAGGCCAACAAGTTGAAGAATACGAGCCGATGGAGCAGCGTCAAGAGCCTGAAGAGTTGGTTGAACAGGATCAAGTTTTTGCGAACAAAAAACCTTTGAACGATCAAGTTGGCGAGCTTGCCAATGAAAACGCGGATAAAGATTACGCTTCTTTGGTGGTCCGAATTGATAAAGCCGTTAAAGAAACTCAGCTGAAAGAACAAAGCGTGATCGATTTGTGGGAAAGTTTGTCGGAAAGACAAAGCTTGCTAAACTCCACACCGAATATGAAACCAGCTAAGGGTTGGATTACCTCGCGTTTCGGTTACCGCGTTTCTCCTTTCACAGGAAAAACGGCTTTGCACGCGGGTCTGGATATCGCGGCAGCACCGGGTTCGCCGGTCTATGCACCAGCGGATGGTGTCGTTGTGTTTGCAAGTTATGATGAATCTTACGGGAAGTTGATTACCATTGATTACGGTTATGGCGTGACAACTCGTTTTGGTCACTTGTCGCAGATTTACGTTCAAGTCGGTCAGCGTGTCAGTAAGTGGGACGTCGTCGGTGCCGTAGGTAATACAGGCCGTTCGACGGGACCGCATCTTCACTATGAAGTTCGCATCAATGGAACTGCCGTAGATCCAATCAACTACATCCTTGACGAGTAACACATATAAAGACCTAGACGGACATTTTCATCTTCGCGAAAATAATAAAAGGCGAGGTGAAAATGAAAACGGTAATCTTCTCACTTTTAGTTTCTTTTTTTTCTTTATCTTCGTGGGCGGCATTGCCACCTCAGTTTTCTGAATGCTTACGCGAAAATAGTGCGACGAATATGTCTGTCGCTGATTTACGTGAAATCGCCCGAGTCTCTGCCGTTACTTATTGTCAGAACTCGGTGGGATTGGTGGGTAAAGCTGAAACCATGCAGCTTTTGCAAAGCCCGAATATTAACGTCGGTATCTCCGTTTCAAAAACAACTTATAGTGCCACCGATTTTGTCGACTTAGCGCGGGCGGGAAGTTTTGTTCTGTATGTGGATAGTGCGCGCCTGACAGTGCCTAATATTATCTCCATTGCTCAAGCGGGTGCTCAGGTCGTGGTGATGACGGCATCAGCGGGTATTTCAAAAACGGATCTTTTAACGATGGCTGCGGCAAAACCTTTTGTGCTCAACGTGAATTCAGCGACGAGCGCCACAGATTTGCGTGACTATGTGGCAGCCGGTATTCAAGTGGTGATTCGATCTTCGCAATCGGCATTAAGTCGCGCGGATATCATGACTGTCGCCGCGGCCAACTCGGCCCTCGTCACGGTAATGCCTTAAATAAAAAAGGCCCCGCAACTGCGAGGCCTTTTCCTTGAAGCGAAATTCTTTTAATAACTACTGATTCATAACTGAAACTGCTGGCATTGGACATTGAAGAGCATCAAGCTTTTGCTTGATCAGAGCCGCGTCGGCTTTATAGCCTTTTCTTACAAGAACGTCTTGAGCGTTAAGAACAGTGGATTTACGGAAAGTTGTTCCGTTCAACTGTTGGTTACCGCGGCAAGAAGTTAGAACCGCTGAATCCATTTTAACATCCAATACCGGGTCGATCATATCACAGAAGAATTGAATCGCGCCCAAGTGATCGATAGCCGCGGACCAATCCAACCATGCTGACTCCAAGTATTGACACATAAGTTCTTGTTCACGAGAACCTAGTGGAAGTTCAGTCAAATTCAGGTTGCTAAGTTGCTTAGCGATCTGTGCAGACTCAACTTGGATTTTCGGATCACGGTACATACCACCCGCTGGAGTCGACTTGATATCCTGATTGCGGCCTGACTTCGTTAAGCTGTAAGAACCATTACGAACCGCGCTCATGCTAGTGACGAAAGCAGAAATAGCTTGGTCATGCATAGTCTTCGTGTGATCGATCCAAGCTTGTACTGGAGGAGCACCGAAGCCCCAAGCACTGCGTGAACCGAAAAGACCGGATTTCAAATTCACCATACGTTGAGCAAGCTCCGAACGATCGATGATTGAAGTGTCTTTTGAAAGCTCTTGCATCGCTTTTTCAACACGTTTGATAGTGACTTTTTCAACTTCGATACGAGTGTATTGAGCTTTCCATTGCGTGTACTCTGCGTTTCTAGAAAGTTCAGATTCTAAAGACACTTTAGAGTTTGCAATGATAGAGCTCGTCAAGCTTACGGCCTGGCGAACACCATTCATCCAAGAACGGCTGGCATTAGCACAGGCTTTCAAAGCGCCTTCGTCGTCATAAACTTTGGAAGCGGAATCCGCGATTCTCTTCATTGAAGAGTTGTGCAGATTTCTCATTGTCGACGCTTGAAGTTTTTGACCGCGATCGCCTTGAGCT
The DNA here is from genome assembly GCF_047305915.1 of Bdellovibrio sp. HCB117. NCBI lineage: Bacteria > Pseudomonadati > Bdellovibrionota > Bdellovibrionia > Bdellovibrionales > Pseudobdellovibrionaceae > Bdellovibrio > Bdellovibrio sp. HCB117. Next base: position 384,143 of record NZ_CP178622.1, read on the forward strand.
GTGGCTGCTTCTAAGTTTAAGAAAGCAGAAGCCGGGAAGGTCTTACCGTCACGAGCCCAGTTCACAAGCTCATTACCTAAAGTACAAACCATCAAGTCGTCTGGATTTTGAGTGATTTGGTTATCAACTGTCATGATGTCAGCGCGATCGTTAGCGATTTGCGCTTCGATAGCTGACGTGTTTTTCATAACAGCTTCTCTGTAAGTCAAAAGCTGAGAAAGCTCACGAGTTGGCGTTGTGAATTTCTTTTTGTAAAGATCCACTTCTTTTTCAAGCTCTTGAGTGATCTTGCTGATCTTTCCACTTTGAGCCAATTGCATGAAGCGAACTTTTTTAGCCACTTTCGTGTACTGACATGTATTCTGAAGAACCGCTTTACGATGATCAGGATTAGTCATATCCAAAGTGTTGGCATCAATCATTTTCGCGATGGCAGAAATACCGCTTGTCGCCACCACACCACCAATAACAAATGGAAGTGCTGGAGCTAAAGCCGCATTCATAGAAACCGCGAACAAAGCGTACGGTGCAAGACCGTTGATCACGTCGTTCATCGCCAACAATACTTTACCTGTCGACATTGTTTGACGACCGCACTTTGAGTTCAGGAAGTTATTATTATTGATAATATCTCCAAGACTTCCTACCGCCGCCAAAGCCGCCGTCATGGACTGATCGATTTGCGCTGTATTTACCATCGCCGCGTCTTGAGCCGCCATGATTTGCTGCAAAGACGTGATGCTATTTTTAATTTGATCACCATTCTTTTCAATCGCTTGAGCAGAAGGAGAACCCGTACACTCGGGGGATGCTTTCACTTCTTTATTAAGTGAATCAATCGCCGCAATCAATTCGGCGTGAGGGCGGTTGTCGAAAAGAGGACAGCTATAAGCTTCTGCCACTCTTGCTGCACCCATTTTCGTGCCTGATGAAGTGGGGCGAGTGTTTGAAGAGGATGAACTTGGCGGACGAGTTGAAGATCCAGAACCACCATTACTGTTGCCGTTATTGTTGTTATTATTGGAGTTCTGATTCCCTTTAGGAACTGAAGGAGTTGTAGGGAAGAGGCCCGTATCACCCGCATCATCTTCAGGAAATAAATCCAAAGGAAATCCTGAGGATGAGGATGTCGTTGCACTAGCCGCCAGCACTGTTTGCGGTGCATGGGGGATAATGAAACTTGCGGAAATCGCAAAGGCCATCGCACTTCGCTTTACGTACTTCAGTTTCATAAAGTCTCCATTGTTAAACTTTTCGCCAAGTAACTTTTTTTGCGTGTCATTTTGAGGCACTCCGATCCACGTCGTGGTCCTAAGTTCTTGGAAACACAACACTTCACCTGGCACTTCAAAAAAGACGGACGCGTTCGCGGAATCGTAGTGCAAGCCCAATGCCCTGGCGCTTCGTTTTGAAACAAGTCCAAGGCCTGTTCGCGAAAGATTGTCACCCGTGACCTTTCTAGACGCTTTTTGACCCTGCCGTAATAGAACCGCTGTCATTTGCTTATTATCTTCAAAGTAATGGGACTTGGCCGCAGGGGAGTGGAACAATCTTTGAAGTAGAGGTGAGGTATGAAACTGATCATGTCATGTCTCTTAATATTAGGTTTTACTTGTCCCTGCCTGGGCAAGGTGGATTTGAAGTCCACTAAAAGACTTATTATTCCTAAAGACAATGTGACTCCGAAGATCACTAAGTCTGATGTGGCGAAAGTGATTCCTCTGGATCTTAAAGCAGGTGATAGCCAGGGAACTGTTCTTGGGCGTATTGCCGACCGTGGATTTTCATTGTGGTTCAATTCTCGTATGATGAAAGAAACGGCTTTAGGTCGCTTTGCTGAACAAACTCAAGAAAAGTTAAAAACCGATGTTGTCGTTCCTGCTTCTAGCAAGGAAGGCGTAAGTCACAAGTTCTCGTTCCGTGTAGAAGCTTTCCAAGCTCTAGCAAAGGTTGAGTATTCTGGGTGGTTGAAGGCCGCATTTAACTACGATGCGAAAGCCGCGGCGACGGATATCGTTTTAAAAGAAAAATACCGTAACAAAGATTTATTCGTTACCCACAAGGCTAATAAAGACGAAGACCTTTCGATGGTCGGCGTAGCTTGGTCGTGGTGATCAGCTAAATAACACTATTTCGTACGTTTCGCTTTCGGCTTTCAAGAGCGGAGGATGAAATGGCGCCAGATAAGAGTTCCAATAAAGAAAAACAACCTTCTAAAAAAGAAAAATCCCCAGCGGGGACTGAAACCAATCCTGAAAAGCATCAAGAAGACGTCGATAAAGCCCGTCAGAATAATAATAGCGATAAAAGAATTTTCGATCTTTAGATCATAGACTCTAGGATTTCTTCCTAGACTTTCGTCCTCGTTATTTGACCGGGCAAGGATTGAAGCCTACCCTTAGTGCATGGAAAAAATCGTATTTATCTCTGGAAAAAGAACTCCTTTTGGTGGGTTTGGTGGCTCTCTTAAGGATGTATCGGCAACTGATTTGGGTGTGGCTGCTGCCAAAGCGACACTTGAGCAAGCGGGATTATCACCTGAAAAAATTGATCACGTTGTTTTTGGTAACGTTGTTCAATCTGGTGCAGACGCGGCTTATCTTCCTCGTCACATTGGTCTTAAAACCGGTGTTCCTGTGCACGTCGGCGCCTTCGCGGTGAACAGACTTTGTGGCAGTGGATTTCAGTCGTGGGTGAACGCGATGCAGATGATCCAGTGTGGGGAAGCAACGGCGGTCCTAGCTGGTGGTGTAGAGCAAATGTCTTTAATTCCTTATGTCGCTCGCAAAGTTCGCTTTGATGGAATGCGCATGGGGAACTTCGAACTTGAAGATCTTATGACTTCAGCATTAACAGACGCTTACGCAAAAATGCCGATGGCTATCACGGCGGAAAACTTGGGAGAGAAGTACGGCATCACGCGCGAGCAGTCTGACAAGTATTCGATCCAATCTCAACAGCGCTATAAAGCAGCTTTGGATAAAGGCTATTTTGCTCAAGAGATCTGTCCAGTTTCGGTGGAAAGTCGCAAAGGCACAGTGGTTGTTGATAAAGATGAACATCCAAAGCCTGAATCCACTTTAGAAAAAGTCTCTTCATTAAAATCTCTTTTCAAAAAAGATGGACTGGTCACGGCGGCTTCTGCTTCAGGAATCGTTGATGGTGCGGCTTGTTCTTTATTGATGAGTGAATCAAAAGCCAAAGAATTGGGAATGAAACCTATGGCTCGCATCGTAAGCTATGCATCGGTGGGATGTGATCCTACGATCATGGGGATTGGGCCGGCTGCGGCGGCAAGACTTGCTTTGCAAAAAGCGGGGATGACTTTAGATCAAATGGATCTTGTCGAAGTGAATGAAGCTTTTGCAGCTCAGTACTTAGCCGTTGAAAAAGAATTGAAGCTTGATCCGGCAAAAACCAATGTCAATGGCGGTGCGATTGCGGTAGGACATCCCTTGGGTGCTTCGGGAACTCGTATCATGAATCACTTGGTTTACGAACTTCATCGCCGTAATGCCAAGTACGCGTTGGGTTCAGCTTGTATCGGTGGCGGTCAAGGTATTGCCATCATCATCGAACGTATTTAGATAGAAAGAAGTCTATGGAAAACGGATTTAATCTGCGCGAAAGAACGGCCCTGATCGTCGGGCCTTTCACCACCACGGTGCAAAGTTTGATGATGGGTCTAACGCAAATGGGTTCGGACTGTGTGCTGCTTGACTTTGACAATGCCGGAAGCCAACGCTTCTGCAATCAAATCAACGATGCTCGCGAAATCAACCCGAAGTTTGGTCGCGCTTTAAGTATTAAATCCCCGATGAAAACTCCTGAAGATATCAAAGATGCGGTCGGTACGGCCGCTCAATCTTTTGGTTCCGTGGATCTTTTCATCGACGCGCAAGTTTATAATAAACCCAACCGCTTTAAGATCGGCGATCCGCTGACTCATTTAGATGATGAAGTGCTGCATGGGTTTAAAAGTTCGGTGATGTTGACTCATGCGGTTTTGAATTTTTTAAAGAATCGCAAACGCGGTCGTATTTTGTATCTTCTCAATGAATCTTATCCTGATCCAGTCATGGCAGGGGCTCGTGGAGCCTTAGTTCCTTTTGCTCAAACTTTGGCAAAACAGGTTTCAGAATTCAATATCACTGTGAACTGTTTGAAGCTGGGTTTGACGGAAGAATTTATTTTAGCTCAGCACCCTGAAGCTAAGTCCATCAAAGAAGCGGTTGAAAAGCTGAAAGAAAAAGAGCCGCATCTTAGAATTACTGAACCGGATAAGATCACCAACACGATCACTTACTTGGTCAGTCAGTACGGGGCCGCGGTGAACGGCCAAGTGATCTCGTTGACTTAGTCTTTCGAAGCTCTCTTAAGAGAGCTTCAGTCCTTTTAAAATAGAATCTGCTTTTTGAATCTGCTCTGGCGCGACATAGATGCGGTCGATAATACGTGCACCTTCGTAGCGTTGGAAGATTTCTGTCGTCTGATTTATAGGAGCTGTTTTTGCCCAGCGATCGTATTGATCGACTACGTAAATCTGTAAGGCACGCTCTTCGGGTGAAGCTGTGTGATATTTTGACAAACGAGCTTTAGAGCTTGTGCGAATCACTTCCAGACCTTCAGCTTCCAGCGCTTTTTTAATCATCTCTGGCTTTTCAGATTCCGAAGTATTGTGCTGCTCAATTAAAACCTTAAACGGCTTTCTTTGCGCAATTCTTTGTGCCCAAGGGTTGCTTACGCTGATCAAGTGCTCATGCAAGCGGTAATCGTTGTAACGAGTGTATTCATTGATATCGCCGGGAAGAACGAACGTACAATCCGGTGACGTCAAGTAGCGATTCAACATTTCTTCATAGATGATGCTTTTATGGTGGCAGTACACCATCAAATGCATGTGATGACGAGAAATCAAAAAGTCATCGAACGAATAAAGAGCCCGGCGATTCAAAGCTAAATACATTTTATTTTCACGACGATAGAACGTCATGTTTTGCATGATCCAGGATAAATCGATTTTTCCGTAGTTGGTTCCGCAGAAATAAGAATCACGCTCCAAGTAATCCATGCGATCCACATCTAGCTCGCTAGAAACAAGCTGACTTAAGATCGGACGGAAATCCACACCGCCATCCACGAAGAAATCGTCCGGGCAGTGAAGGGCCTTGTCGATAAGACATGCAACGTGAATAGGGGCGATGTCGGGGAATTGTTGGCGGATCGTTTCTGCGATTTTAGAGTCCGTGACATACTTAATCGTATAGTCTTCATGATTCGCACGGCGGTTGTGATTCATTACCGTGTGCGCTTCTTCGCCGTACTGTTCTTGTTCTTTGTACAGTTTGATATCCAGCTCAGAAAGATGAGGCATGACCTGTTCTGTTGTGTGCGACAGCGGACCGTGACCGACATCATGAAGAAGAGCTGCTAATCTTAGAACTTGGCGGAAGCGAGTTTTAACCGAAGGTTTAGTGAACGGATAAACGCGAAAGATCGCATCGAAAGTTTCACCCGCTAAGTGGCCGACTCCGACAGAGTGGATGTAGCGGTTATGGGTCGCTCCAGGAAAGCTGAACTCGGCGTAACCCAGTTGTTTGATTGCGCGAAGACGTTGGTATTCTGCGGTGTCGAGAACTGCGACCTCGGGGTCAGAGTAGTAAATCGAACCGTGAACGGGATCGCGAATCTCCATGTATTCCTCCTGGGGACCATTTCGGGTATGTATTTAACGTTTACAAAGAATAAGTCAATTGTCCAAGAATGGGGCTCCTAGGTCTAGGTGAAGCGACCGAACCCTTACCTATATATAGATTGCTTCGACGCGGGCCTTGCAAAAAATTCGTGATTCTAAGGGCTTAAGGAGGGGTGCTTCTTAAAATACTCACCGATCAGACGGGTGAAATGCTCTTCGCTGACGGCTTTATTAAAAGCGGCCATTTGTTCTTGAGTCTTTTCATTGTCCTTAAATGCAATTCCATACTCATCCAGGTTCACAATGCGAGGATTGAGTTGCAGATTTTTTTGGAATGGCTTCAGGCGAGGGCTGGTTTTCATAAGGTACTCAAACATGGCCGCTTCAATAAAAATCAGATCCACGCGTTTATTGGCGAGCTTTAAAAGATTAGCTTCATCGTTTGATGCTGATTCCACATGAAGTTTCTTTTTATCAACAAGCTCCTGCTGATCCTTATATAAGTCGTACCCCGCCACGTTCCCAATCTTATAAGGAATGAGGTCCGCCGTTTTTTCCCAGACAATGGGGCTCGACTTTCGTTCAGCGATCATCCAGGGAGTTCGGTAAAATACGCGAGACATTTTAAATCCTGGTGGCAAGTTCATCAGCGAAACAGGAAAAAATCCCGCGTAACCGTTTTTATTAACGATGTGTTTTGCTCTTAAAGGGGGAACGAAGGTCACTTTAAGGCTGTAAGTCGTTTTCTTAAGGATTTCCTTGAGAGCGTAGATTCCCGCGCCTTGTTCAGGAAGCTTTTCGCTGAGATAAGGGGGGGCTTCAAAGGTCACTAAATGAATCTCCTTTTTCTCAGAAGAAGCATTTGTCACTGAAACATTCCCGAAGATACAGATCAGCAAAAAAAATATTCGCATGAATCTCACGATACAGAGAATTGTTTATTTCGTCATGGAAAAATAAAAAATCTCTTCGACTTCAATGACTTAAGCGTTTCGCAGAAAGACTGACGTGCCATATTCGAACCTCGACTGTGGGCCAGATTTGTAAAAAATTGAGACGTATCACTTTAGGAATTTTCAGACACACCGATCAGTAAGGTAAGCGAATGAACTACCCATGGTACCAAGAATGGTGCCCTGAGTTTCAAGGATCGAAACTCAGCAAATCTTCAAGGAGGAGGAATTATGGGGTTACGTATTAACACGAACACTGCTTCGTTAAATGCACAGAGAGTTCTGTGGGGAACGAAGATTGGTCTTGATAAGAGCATGGAAAAGCTTGCATCAGGATTCAGAATTAACCGCGCCGGTGACGATGCCGCTGGTCTAGCGATCTCTGAGAACTTAAGAGCTCAGGTTCGCGGTTTAAAACAAGCATCACGAAATGCTCAAGATGGTATCTCTCTAGTCCAGGTGGCAGAGGGTTCGATGAATGAGATCTCTTCGATCTTGATTCGTTTGAGAGAGTTGGCTGTACAAGCCGCTTCTGATACTATCGGACCTGTAGAAAGACAATTCCTGAATGTGGAATACGATCAGTTGGTCTCTGAGATCGACCGTATCTCTGAAGGTACAGAGTTCAACGGAACTCAATTGTTGGCAGGTGTGGGCTCCATCTTGGACTTCCAAGTTGGTACTAGAAACAACCCTGAAATCGACCGTATCTCTTTCGATGCTTCTAAAGCCGATGCAAACTCTGCCGCTTTGGGAGTGAACCTGACATCAGTAGCCGATAAAGCTTCCGCACAGAATGCTTTGTCAGCGATTGATACAGCGATCGTGAGTGTTTCTGCGATGCGCGCAGACTTCGGTGCGATCCAAAATCGTCTTCAATCAACTGTTTCGAATATCCAAGTTTCAGTTGAGAACATGTCAGCCGCTAACTCTCGTATCAGAGATGTGGATGTAGCTGAAGAGACATCTGAAATGACTAGAAATAATATCTTGTTGCAAGCAGGTACTAGCGTACTAGCACAAGCGAACCAACAAGCTAACGTAGCACTTGGACTCTTGAACAAGTCGTTCTCTTAATCCAGATAAGCTCTAGCTTGCTAGAGCTCTGGTGACGAAATGACTTTGGTTCCCGATCTTATCTTCAATGATCAAGATCACCCTCAAGAGAACCGTCTGTGAATGACGGTTCCGAGTGTACAGCCCCCAAGCTCTGTTTAGAGCTGACAATTTGATCTGTTTCCTGCGACCGAGGCCGCCCTTACGGGCGGACCTCAATTTAATGGTCGGGTGGCGATTGAAATTGATGGGGAGATGAGTGAAATACTCGTCGATTGAAAACCGAATTTTGCGCCGAGATAAGTGCGCTGTTTTTTTGAGGCCCGGCCTCCACGCTCTCTTCTTAGAGAGAACTTTCTTACTCTTCTTTTTTCTCGTGCTAGTGCACGCGAAATCAAAAATAAAAAATTTCCTGAAAAATAAAAATAAAAGAAAAAATCTGGACTCGAGCAGTTGCTATTTTTTTCCGAAAAGTTTGGTGGAACCTTGTATCGCAAGTTCCGTTTATTAATTTAACAGGTGCACGGATCGCGCCTTATGCCAATGGATGGCAACTTTTCACGGAGGAAGAACTATGAAGCACGGAGGATAGAATGGGATTAAGAATCGGTACCAATGTGGCAGCGTTGAATGCACAAAAAAACTTGTACATGACGCAAATTAACTCAAATCGTTCAATGGCAAGATTGGCTTCTGGAATGAGAATCAATCAAGCAGCGGACGATGCCGCAGGTCTTGCGATCAGTGAAAACCTCAAAGGACAAATCAGAGGTTTAAGACAAGCCAACAGAAATGCCAATGATGGTATCTCTCTTGTGCAGGTCGCAGAGGGCAGCTTGAACGAAGTTTCAAATATGCTCATTCGTTTAAGAGAATTGGGTGTACAAGCTTCATCTGACACGATTGGTGAAACAGAAAGAAAGTTTTTGGATGTTGAGTATCAACAGTTGAAATCCGAGATTCAGCGTATCACTGAAGCGACAGTTTTCAACGGTTACGAACTACTTAACGGCACAGGTGGAATGATTGATATTCAGGTCGGCGTAAACAACGACCCTTTCCGTGACAGAATCAGCTTTAACTCTGGTGCTGCCAACGCCTCAGTAGATGCCTTGGGATTGACGGCAGAATCTGTAGGTTCGAAGGAAGGAGCTCAACTGAGCTTGGATGTGATCGACCAGGCATTGACTTCGGTGAATGCGATTCGTGCGAACTTTGGTGCGCTACAAAATCGTCTGGTATCAACATCAAACAACTTGTTGATCGCAGATGAGAACTTGTCAGCGGCCAACTCGCGAATCAGAGACACTGACGTCGCAGCAGAAACTTCCGAAATGACAAGAAATAACATCTTGTTGCAGGCTGGGGTTTCCGTACTGGGCCAGGCGAATCAGTCGCAACAATTGGCACTAAAACTTTTGGGCTAATTGTCAAAATATATAAGTTCATAAAAGGCTGCTCCTTCGGGGCGGCCTTTTTTATTTTTATCTTACTTCACCATTGATCTCGAAGACTCTCAGTGCAAAAGTGAAATGCAGCAAGGAGAGATTTATGAAATTCGCACTGGTATTGTCGATCCTGTTAGGGGCTTTTTCTTCTCAGGCTGAAGTGGGCTTTAAAAATGGAAATGAGCGCACGGCGGTTTTATCTCAAGGAAATATCTATGTTCATTGCCACGCTAGTGGTGGAGGTCCATCTTCAGGGGCTTTCCGTTGCAGTGAAGAGATTTTGCTATCGGGCGAGTATGACTATTTCGTAGGTCCCTCAGGTGTTGCTGGGGATGAAGTGATTTTAACGGCCCGTCATGAAGACGGTTCTCAGCGAACGAAAACTGTCGATTATGATTCCGGAAAAGGACAAAGTAAAAAGCAGATCAATCTTTGGATCGCGACGCTTTTACAACGCCCTCTTTTAGATCCAGGAAAAAACACGGTCAGCTTTAAGATCTCTAAGAATGGTAAAACCACGGCGTCGGGAGAGTTCATCGCCAACGTCAAAGATGGTGGCCGTAAGACTTGTTCGCACTCGGCAACTTATTGGTCTAACAACTCTAGCGATTGTCAAAATGGCGGGAGTTTTTGCCAACGATATTTCCGAGAAAACAACTATTGTCTTTAAAGTGCACGCCCCTTGGGAGAGGGGTTTCTTGGAACGCCGTGTAACGCAGTTTCAACGCCTTTTCAATTAGATGATTTAGCCCTGGGTGGAAGCGAATCTTGTTGAATTACTAAGAGCAGGAAGGCACCTAATGGGAATGAAATTCGTTTTAGCTTTTATTGCGACATGGGCCCTGCACGCGCAGGCGGCCTGGGACCTTAATGACGTTTCTTACCTGATGCCTTTACCGAAGGATGCTTCATCCGACGGTCTTTTAGGAACTCAAGACATGGGTAAAGGGGGAGCTCTCTTAACAGCTTCTATGCTTGAGCGCATGCCTCCGCTAGCTTTGCACATGAATCGTGAGCAAACGGCTCAAGCTATCAAGGTCGTTGCAGTTCGAATCGACCCTTGTTTTCCTTTGCCGACTCCACAATCCTGCCAAAAACAAATTCGCCTTGTGTGGCAACCTTTTGAAGTCACTCGTCGTGGCACTATTCAATCTGTCGATGCGGCTGTTCACACGTTCTATGTTTTGACGGACGATGAATTTAAATCTTTGTTGAAAGATCTAGCGGCATGGAAGAAAAAGCATCCCGCAAATACTCAGTACGTGCCTTTGCAAGTGCATCCTGCTTGGGCTGGTGAGGGCGATCAAAGTGCCTCTTTGCAAGACTTCAATGCCATTATTAAAAAATACGCGGGCCTGGGAAATATCTCACGCGCGACAGTGATGGTCTTGCGCGGAGCAGGTGACATGTGGGCCTTTGCTGGATTCTCCTATGAAAATGGTGCTATGGACATGTTTCCGGTACCTCGTTTAAATGGTCGCACTTCGCAAGCGTTTGTAAATACCGCGATTCCCTTTGATCACTTTTCTGGGGGAGGAATTTCTCCAGCACCTAAAGGCGCAGATACGTTTAATTATTTAGTAGCCGAATCCGCTCGTTTGGGTGAAGGCACAGAAGAAATGATTAGGAACGAAGTTCGTGCGGCTTTCCGTGTAGAAAATCCAAAGAACTTCAACCCAGAGAACTTAGATTGCGTCAGCTGTCACGTGGCTCAACCAGCGATTCGTTGGGTATTAGATAATCGTTCGAACTTAAAAGCAGATCAGTTGTGGAATTCAGAGATCTATAAAAATGTGAAGTATGATCTTAAGAATGTAACACCCGATATGTGGAACACCCGCATGATTCGTGGCTTTGGTTATTTCAATGACCATGTCTCCATCAGTCAGCGTGTGATCAATGAGTCTGCGGAAGTCGCAGATATGTTGAATCAAGACTACGCTCAAAAGAAAGGCCGTAAATAACGGCCTTAGTCTTCAATCGCTTGCGTAAGATTTTCCCAAAGTACAGGGCTCAGAAGTTCTGAACCAATCATCATCACAGGCTCCGCGTCTTTCGCGCGCCCTTTTTTTGCCTCTGTTGGCAAGTGACCTGTTCCGCCATGCTTATCAAACCAAGCTCGGCGCATGGCTAATGAGTTTGAAACGAAGAGATGAGGATAAGCCTCAAGTTCCTTCTTATTTGCGCGGCCATATTCAAAAGAACTTAAAACGGCGAATTTTTTTGATGATTCAATTCTATCAAGTCTTTGGAATCCAAGCTCTGCCAAGTATTTAAACTTCTGACGTCCCGGGGTCTTTGACGTGAATATCAAATCCAAATTTCCCGAAAGGAAGTTGGCTTCAAGTTCATTTAAATCAAAAATATCCAATGTGATCTTTTTTACGCCCACTTCTTCAAAGCACAAACGAGACGTATTCAAAGCGAAATCCGAAAGTCCTTCTAAGGTTCCGATGTGCAGCTCGCCCACCATTTGATTATTGCTAATACCTTGAAGTTCGGTTTCGAGGCGGCGAATGGACTTTTCAAAGATTTCAGAAAGCTGAAAAGCCACCGACGTCCAACCCGATTTTCGTTTTGCTGAACGATCTAGAAGAACGATTTTCAGCTCGTCTTCGATTTTTGCGATAATGCGGGAAAGCTGCGGTTGACTTAAACCCACGTGCAAAGCGGCAGCAGATAAGTTCTTAAAGTTGACGGCTTTGGCTAAGACACTAAGTTCGTAATACAACTGCTGCATTCTGGCCTCACACTAAGGTTTACGAATATAATTAAGAAATGAAATCATGCCTAAAAGGCCCGCGATGATATAACCCACGAAGCTCATCATCGGTATTCCTGCGATATGTCTTCCGGTATCGTGTACGAAGATATACGAAGAACTTAAGATCAGCGAGCCGATGATCACGCCTAAGAAAAGTAAATTCGAGGAGCTTTCTACCGAGCGTTTAAGCTCTTTAATTTCGCCCACCTTCAAGCTGAACGAGTGCTCAGGGCTGTTGATCTTTCTTAAAAAGAAATTCAACTGGCGCGGTAAAGAATTTAAAAATGCTTTGGATTCACGAGCCATCTGAGTCATGTCGTTCATAACTCGTTCAGGACCAAAGCGTGTTTTAGCGAGTTCTCCGGCAAATTCTAAAGAGTATTGGAGGAAATCAAAATCCTTATGAATTTTCCGGCCCATGCCCTCGATAGACACGATGGATTTAAAGAAGAGCATCAAGTCCGTGGGAACATGCAAATGGTGTGTCGCCGCGATTCCGGAAGACTTCATCAGGATTTTACCCAAATTGACGTTTTTTAAAGTCAAACCGAAGTAGGGGGCAATCAATTCTCGCAAGTCCTTGGCGAAAAGATCAATATTCACACGGTCGGTGAAAGGGGCTAAGTCCACGTACTCGTAAGCCAGGCGCTCATAGTCCTCTTTAGACAAAGCTAAAAGCATATTTGCGATAGCCGCTTGTGTGCGATTGTTAAGACGACCGACAACACCGAAATCAATCAAACCAATGTGATTGTCCGGCATGATAAAGAAGTTCCCGGCATGCAGATCGCCGTGAAAAAGCCCGTCTTCAAACACCATTTTTAGGTAAGCTCGAAGGCCTCTTCGAATAACTTCGTTAGGATCGATATTTGCTTGTTGTAAAGCGCCTTCTTGGCTTAATGGAATTCCGGCAAGGGCTTCCATGACCAGAACTCGTTCCGTCGTATAATCTAAATAAACTTTCGGGATTTTGATGTGTTCGCTACCCGCGAAATTTTCTTGAAAGCGACGGATGTTATTTGCCTCAACTACGAAGTTTGTTTCTAAATCGAGGGTGCGGAAGTATTCATCGACGATGCCCACCGGATTGTAAAGGCGAGTTTCTGGGATGTAGGTCACCAACAAGTCCGCTAGAAGATAAAGAACATTCAAATCATCGTTGATGGTTTGAATAATACCTGGCCGTTGCACTTTGATAACAACGTCTTCACCTGTGGCTAACCGCGCTTTATGAACCTGGGCGATACTGGCTGAACCCAGAGGCTCAGGATCGATGCTTGCAAACCTTTGATAAAGAGAACTTCCAAATTCTTCGCGAAGAACGGATTCAACCGTTTCAAATTTGAGGGGTTGAACGCGGTCGTGAAGCTTTTCAAATTCAGTGACGTATTCTTCGGGGACAAGATCGGGACGACTTGCTAAAAGCTGGCCTAGTTTGACAAAAGTGGGACCCAGTTCTTCAAAGCTGATTCTCATTCGCTCTGGCATCGAAAAGGCTTCGATGTCAGAGCTTGAGTTTAAGCGCTCGATAATGAACTTACCGAGTTTTACCTTTTCCGCGACCTGATGAAACCCGTGCTTTGCGAACACCCCGACGATCGTTCGAAGTCTCGCCGCGTTTTTTAGTGTTTTGCCGATCTGGCTTCCGGTCTTTAAGGCTGTCACTATTCATCTCCGAATAGTTGTCATTATCACGAAGTTTAGACTGTTCGGCAAACATCAATTTCTTACTGAGCTTGGGCTTGTCTTTAGCAGAGGTCTCTTCGCTTTGACCGCGATATCTCTCTGGACCAAGGATCATGTTCAATAGATCTTGATTCGGTCCGCGCTGTTCGTCGTCCTCGCGAGGCTGCGGCTTAAAACCGTGGGCTCTTTCGGCTTTTTCAATTTTGCGAGCTTGTCCGTCGCGTTCTTGTCGAGTATCCGCAAAGAATCGAGAAGATTGTTTCTTCTGATCTTTCTTAAAACCTTCTTTTTTGAACGGTTTTTCATCGCGGTCGCGTTTGTGATCACGGTCGCGATCGCGTTCACCACGACCTCGTTCACCACGTTCCCCACCACGATCTTTACGAGCAGAAGCGGACTGTTTGGAGCGATTGTCTTCTCTTTTTCCCGGGCGTTGTGGGCGATTTTGCTGGTGTAGTTTCTTAAGGAACTTGTCAGCAGACACTTCAGCATCGGTCATTTCTTCGTCTTCATCCTCGAGCTCGACGCCTGCAGGAAGGAAGTTGATTTGACCTAGCTCAGGATCAGCGGCGGCCACTTGAATGCGAATCATATCGCCGATGCTATAACTAAAACCGGATTTTCTAGCAACAAGGCGCAGATTTTCCTCGTCATATTCGTAACGGTCTCCGCCAAGATCATCTAAACGAATCAGTCCATCGACATCGTATTCACGCAAAAGAACGAAGACGCCGAATTTTGCAACCGAGCTGATCATACCGTCGAATTCCTGTCCCACGAATTTTTCCATGAAACGGGCTTTTTTAATCGAGTGAATCTGTCTTTCCGCTTTCGTGGAACGTTGTTCAGCTGCAGAAAGAATTGTCGAAGCGGAAGAAAGATCGTCTTCGCTCATCAGGCGATAGCGTGATTGCGGCATCACCTGGTTTTTAATCAAGCGATGAACAATCAAGTCAGGATAACGGCGAATCGGCGAAGTGAAGTGAGTATAGAACTCAAAGCCCAGACCGAAGTGGCCCACATTATTCATGCTGTACTTAGCTTGGCTCATCGATCTTAAAGTCAAAATATTCAGAATTTGAGCTTCAGGACGATTTTCAAATTCTTCTAAAGCTTTAGTAAGTCGCTTTTGCAGCTTACCTTGGTTCAATTTAACCTTACCACCGAAGTTTGCTAGGTATTTCTCTAAAAGTGCGATCGCCTGTTCGTTCGGTGGTTCGTGGATACGGTACATAGCCGGGATATTGCGACTTGATAGGAACTTAGCGACCGCCACGTTCGCTGCGAGCATCATTTCTTCAATCAGGCGATGTGAAAAGAGACGCTCTGAACGTTGGATGTCGACGGGAACTCCCGCGCCATCAATGACTAATTCTGTTTCTGGAATTTCTAGATCTAAAGAGCCTTCTTTAAATCTCTTGGCCATTAAGATCTTAGCTAAATCTGCTAAAAGAATGATGTTTCCTTTAACATGACTGAATTTTTCGATGTCGGCGCCATCGATGATTTCTTGCGCTTCACCGTAAGTAACACGCGCTTTACTTTCCATCACGGCTTCATAAAACTTCGAAGTCTTTAGTTCGCCCGTGAAATCAAAAAGCATTTCTGCCACTAGGCACAGACGGGGAACGTGTGGATTTAAAGAACAAAGCCCGTTACTTAGAACCTCTGGTAACATAGGGACGACGTAGTTCGGGAAGTAAACGGAAGTTCCGCGCTCATAAGCATCTTTATCAATAGCGCTTCCGATTTTAACGTAGTGACTGACGTCAGCGATGGCGACGTAAAGAAGGAAGCCTTCTTCGGTCGTTTCTACGTAAACAGCATCATCGAAGTCCTTCGCAGTTGCGCCGTCGATAGTGATGAGGTTCTTGTCGCGCAAGTCGACGCGGCCTTTGAAATCCTTTTCGTCAGGAAGTTCACTAAAGTGAGAGGCCTCTTCTAAAGTCGCTTTTGAAAACTCTAAAGGAATATTGTTCGAACGGATAACGCGTTTAATATCTGTTAAAGGATCTAAGGCGTCACCGATGATCTCTGTCACTTTGCCCGTGAAGGATTTTCCTTCATCAGGATAAGTAAGAATTTCTGCTGCCACCAATTCTTTATCTTTGGCGTTTAAGGAATCTTCAAGCTTGATCTTAAGGTCTTGCCCCCATCCTTTGCCCTCATCGCGGATGGCGCCCACTCTGTCGTTCATGCGATAGAAGCGGCCTACAACAGTTTTTGTTCCACGATTAAGAACACGGATGATTTCACCGCGGAAACGCTCAGTGCCCTTTTCAGGAAAGACTTCAACGGCCACTTTGTCGTTGGTCATGATTCCTTCCATCGAGTGGCGAGGAATATACACATCAGGATGTTCAGGGTCATCAGGAATAAAGAATCCGAATCCGTCGGGATGTCTTTTGATTGTGCCGTTGAGGAGTTTTTTCTTTTGCATTGTCTAGGCTTACTTCCTTTTCTTTAGGGTAGCACAAGTTCCCGATCGGAAAAGGAGTTTCTTGTTTGTCTTTCGTTCTTGTCGCAGGACCTTCCGAAGACGCTCAAGAGGGAAAGAAAGAATAAAAAAAGGGTCTCTTGCGAGACCCTTTTTGTTGCAAAAGCTCTTTTAGAAGCTTGCAATCGCGCCCAGCGTGATCATGCTGGCGTCTTTTTTGCTGTTGGCGTTTCCGTCTTCATCAGCAAAAACATCTTCATCTGCTTGATCCATGCGATATTCCGCATAGACTTTAAAGTTTTCTGTCAAAGCGATCTTATCTGTCACCGTCAAAGAATTCACTTTGTCAGCATTTCCATAAGTAGCAAAAGTAACTGGATCTACAAGTTCATTGGCTCCACGAACCATTTCGTAACGTAATGCCAGGTTATGTTGATTCAAACCATAAGAAAGAACTGCACTTGTTGAATCCGCCCAGTGAGCATGTTCGCCATCTGGAGTGAATGTGCGTGAATCATAAGTAATAGCTAAAGAGAAATTGTCTGCGAACTTATAAGCGGCCCAAACGCTGGAAGCCGATTTTTCAACTTTCGCTGTCGCTCCAGAGTCTGTTCCCAAGTAGTAGCCACCGAACCAAGTAAAGTTGCCAAGAACACCTGTTGCTGAAAGCTCTGTCGTTTTAGTTGGCGTGTAATCATCACCCCAAGCGCTGTAAGTAGATTGATTGTATGTAGAAAGAGTCGCCGTCAACCAGTCACCTGCGATATAGCGAAGACGCAATCCTTCACCGTATCCCGGAACGATGGATTGATATGCGATCGTATTATTATAAGTCGAGTTCTCAGACTTTAATAAGGACTCATAACCCATTGTAGTTAGGAAACGACCAAAACCGATGTGAAACTGAGAGGTCACTTTATAATAAGCTTCGATTTGATCCAAAGTGCCCAAGTTGTAAGTTGTTTTACCTTCAGCAGGAGTCGTTGTTGTAACTACCGCAGTTGGTACATAAGCAAGTCGAGCCAAGAAGTTGATTTGATCCGTTTCTTTTTTAAGAAGGATCTGAGCCGAGTTAAGACGGTAAGTTTCATTCGTTGCTGCACCCGTGTTTGGGATGCCGTTGTCCTTTGTAGACAAAAAATTATAATCAAATGCCACTTCACCGTTTACAGTGATTCCGGCAACGTCTGCAGCGTGTGCATTTGCACTCGCAATCAAGCATCCCAACATGACGACTCTCAAAAGTTTCACATGAACTCCTTTATATAGGTTCTGAGTATTTCAGTGCTGAAAAGGATATGACCTAGGTCCAGTTTCTGTAACGTAAAAAAATATAAACTAGACCATGATCTAGTGCGCCAACTCTAAATTGAAATTTCGCGTCAAATGTCCAAATCCGGTATTTAAATTGGACCAAGAAACGGTAGCAGAATCGCATCACTAAAAATTTTTCGGGGAAATTTTCGAACACTCTTCCTTGCGATGAAATCCACAACTGTTGCGGATTTCATCGAAATAAAAAGTTTGAAAAAGTCGCATCAAAAAAAAGAAAAAGGAAAGAGCACGACCTGTGGATTTGAAACAACATCCTCAATCTTCTTCGTGAATATTTCGGGGATGAGGAAAGGCTCGTAAAATTTTTGTTGTTGATCTTGGACTAGCTCATCATTAGCATTTTTTATGTAAACGGTTACAACTTTTAATGGATTTAAAAGAGTTCAAAAGATTGCAACGAAACGAAAGGATGCAACAATGAAAAAACTTTTAGTAATGGCAGCTGTGACAGTTGCGGCTACTAACGCGTTCGCGGGTATCAAACTCGTAGTACGTTCAGACTACCAATACACTAGCACTTACGAGAACAACGCGGGTGTTGATGTTGAATCTACTTCTGTATTCACTCCAGACGTAGCACGTATGTACTACACTGGCACAGTTGGTGATGCAGTAGTTGACTCTGCTTTCAACCTACGTTCTTTCGACCAAGAAATGGCTGTTGATCCGACTGTTGGTAAGAAAGTAATGACAGTTGATACATTCGTTGAGCACTTGTTCATCACTAAAGCAATGGGCGACTGGTCATTCTCTGGTGGTAAATTGTGGATGAACGTAGGTGGTTTCGAGCGTCGCGCATTCTACGATGGTGACACTTACCTTACTTCATTGGCTAACGGTGGTATCGGCGGCGTGACTGTGGTTGGTGCAACTCCAGTTATCCCAGGTGCAGTTGGTTCAGTTCTTACTCCAGAAAACTCTTCTGGTGTTTCTGCAGCTTACAAAATGGGCGAGAACCACAAAGTTGAAGTACAAATGTACAACCAAGTAAACCGTGACTCTGACTTGTTGACTTCTGCTAACAAACGCCACTCAGTTGGTGTTGCTTACTGGGGTTCATTCGCAGACAAAATGCTTCAAACTTACCTAAGCTACAACTCTGGTGCAGCTGACGTTAAGGGTGGAACTGGTCACGATTTGACTTACATCGGTGCTGGTTTCCGCGTTGCTCCAATGGAAAACTTGAACATCGACCTAGAATATCTATCTAACACAGATAAATATGCTAACTCTGGTGAAAAAGACGAAACTACTTCTACAATCCTAGAAGCTCGTTACAAAATGGGTATGTGGGCTCCTGTATTGAAGTACGAAATGTCTACAGACAAAGTTCAAGGTGAAGACAACTTCAAACGTGATGCTTGGGCTCTTGCTTTGGAAATCACTCCAAAAGCTGAAGATGCTTTCCGTTACCACGTAGCTTACACGTCTATCAAAGACAAAGACTTCGGCGCTGCATACGTAGCGGGTGACGACGAAACTACTAAAAACATGGTAGTAGTTGGTTTCAAATACGTTGGCGACATCGTTAAGTAATTGAAGCTTCACTCATGTGAAACTAAAAAGCCCAGGGAAACCTGGGCTTTTTTTATTTGCGAATCCTCTAGAACCCGTCGGTTGTTCCAACCTTAGCTCTGGGTTCATCCTCATTATCAAATGGAATCACCTCTGCGGCCTCTGTTGGCTTCGCTGCTTTTTGCGGTGGTTTGAACTTAATTACCTTTGAGCCTGCAGCTTGAGGAGCTGGCTTCTGTTTCTTCGCGTCCGCTTTGACTTCGGAAGGGCCCGTAACTTCTGTCTGACCCGTGACGTAGCCATTCAGGTCTTTCACTAATAACTGCATCTGATTGGATTGCGACGAAATTTCTTCTGCCGTCGATGCAATTTCTTCAGAGGAAGCTGCATTTGACTGTGAGCCCTGATCCAACTGGTTCATGGCTTTATTAATTTGCTGAATGCCGGTTGTTTGCTCAGAACTTGCTGCCGAGATCTCGTTATTCAGGTCAGACACCTTCTTGATTGAAGTGACGATATTATTTAAGACTGCTCCCGAGCGATCAGCGATCTCGGTCCCGTTTTCAATTTTTTCGACCGAGTCCTTAATAAGACTTGTGATGTCTTTTGCTGCGGAAGCCGATCTTTGCGCCAAAGTACGAACGGCATCAGCGACTACGGCAAAGCCCTTACCTTGTTCTCCCGCGCGAGCCGCTTCGACAGCAGCGTTCAAAGCCAACAAGTTTGTTTGGAAGGCAATGTCGTCGATAACATTGATGATCTCTTCAATTTTTTTAGAAGATTGAGATATATCATGCATTGAAGTTACTAGATTTTTGATCTCACGCTCACCATCTTCGGCGGCGGTACGAGATGTTACTGCAAGGCTTGCAGCCTGTTTTGCATTGTCCGAATTCAACTTCACCATGGAAGTCATTTCTTCCAAAGAAGCAACGGTTTCTTCTAGTGAGGCGGCCGAAGATGTTGAAGCTTGTGATAGACTTTGTCCGGCAAGCGACAATTGATTAATAGCTTGGTTTACTTGAGTGCCTGCATCTGAAAGTTTGTTCACGACCATGCTTACGCGTTTGCTTAAGGCGCTGGCCACGAATAATAAGATACCAAACACCAACACCGCCGAGACGCAGCCGATAATTGCGAGCAAGGTTAAAGCCTTCTTTGTCTCAGCTTTTTGAAATTCGTTTTTTTCTTTGGCCATCTTTTCATAGAGGCTGATGATCTCGCCCGCCGTCTTTTTGATCGTAGTCGAATGAGCTAGATAAGGACCGCCCGTCATCATTTCGCGCGCTTTAAGAAGTTCTTCGTCGGTGCCCGTATCAAGAATCGCGATGAATTTATTAACTTCGGCGATATATTCCGCATTTAAATGCTTCATGTTGGCATAAATCTCTGCTTCGCCAGGTTGAAAACTATTTGCTTCGTATTCTGCGATGGCGTCTTCATATTCTTTTACGGCTATGCGGGCTTTCTTAACATAGTCTCCACGATGTTTTGGGACATCTTTATTAGCCATCGACCCCCAAAGATACTGGCCAATGCGCGCACGAGCTCCTTCAATATCATCCACTGCTTTAAGGTTTGGAATAATATTCACGTAGGCATCATTGAGCAGGCCCCCTAAAGAAGTGAAGCTTGCATAAGAGATGTAGCCAAGAGCGATGAATCCAAAAAGAGGAATCACTGCAGAGAAGAACAACTTACCTTTAATACCACGAAGCCACGATTTCATTTCAACCGACCTGTTTTATGTAATGGGTTTGCTGAGGTGCCCAATTATCTCGGTTAAAAAATGGAAATTCTTAAGGATGTTGGTAGGGGAAACGAAGGAATGGATGTCTTAGAATGAGGCGTTCATATTCCGCCGCAGATATTAGCGAGCACCTGTGTAAGTAGAAGTTGTAGCAGTTTTAACAACTTGAGTTTGAGTTGCAGGAGGATTTGTGTGGCTGAAACGACCACCAAGATCTTTGTGGTCACATTTAGTACCTGCGAAAGAAGAAGCTGCTGACAAAGTGAAGATTGCTGCTGTGATGATTTTTGTGATTGTCATTTTGAACTCCTTCGTAACAAGTTGTATATCTATCCCTAGTGCGAGGAATGTGCCAAAAATTGTGACTTGCTTTGAGAATGCTTGATCGACACTTCAATCACTTAGAAGTTTCGTTTCTCAGAGTGGGATCGCAGTGACAGTCGGTGACCGACATCGCGCGCCACTGTATAAGGAGTAGTCGATCTTGAACTCGCTGTATTCGTCTTTAGGTCTTCTTTTAATCGCCATGTTTTCGATTCAATTCGGAGCATCTTTCGCGAAGCAACTCTTCCCACTGGCGGGTGCGGCCGGAGCAACAGCTTTGCGCGTTTTCATCTCGGCCCTGATACTTTCTGTCGTCGCAAAAATTTGGAAACATAAGATTTCCAAAAAAGAGATTCTTCCCGTCGCCGCGTACGGAATCTCTTTAGGTGCGATGAATCTTCTATTTTATTTTTCGTTAGAACGAATCCCTCTTGGTATCGCTGTCGCCGTCGAGTTCGTGGGACCATTAAGTGTCGCATTGTTCGCTTCGAAAAAATCCTGGGATATTTTATGGGTGGCCTTAGCTGGGGTCGGTATCTATATGTTATTGCCAGTAGCCTCTTCTTCAGAAAGTCTTGATGGACTCGGAGTTTTCTTAGCACTTGCGGCTGGATTTTTCTGGGCACTTTATATTGTCTTCGGAAAAAAGATCTCCAAAGCGACAGGCAGCTTACAGACAACAAGCTGGGGAATGTGGTTCGCCGCCTTAGTCACAGTTCCCGCTGGCTTCATTTTCAACGGAGAACAGATTCTAGACCCCTCACTACTACCAATGGGCCTAGGAATAGCACTTCTTTCAAGCGCGATTCCTTATTCTTTGGAAATGAAAGCAATGACGAACATTCCCACGAAAACATTCGGGATTTTAATGAGCATGGAGCCCGTCGTTGCCATATTCGCTGGATTTGTGATGTTGAATGAGTCTTTAACGCTGACTCAATCTTTTGCTGTTGGCTGTATCATCATCGCATCAGCAGGGAGTACTGCCACGGCAAAATAACCCAAGTTATTATAACTAAGTTAACGTTTGCTCCAATCCTTTGAAAATGAGGCTTTCACGCACTTCCAGTTCAATCGGGATTCTTACTGTTTCAATCTGAGACCCGACTACCGATATAGGGCTCCTGTCGTTTTACTAAACACTGAGAGCCCTGCTATTTCATTTTAACGTGGGTACGGCCTTCGCAATTCTTCGAATTGGATAAAATCCACGAGGAGAGAATTTATGAAAAAGCGTGTTTTGTTGGCAATGGCTGTGATTATGGTTTTGGGTTCTGTTAAAGCGATGGCGGAAGAGGTGGATGACATCTCTTTGATGATCACAGAAGGCAAAATTGCGGCAGCTGAAGCGGCGGCGGCAAGTGACCGTTGTTTGGAATGTGAAATGAATATTCCAGGAAAATTGGATGCTGCCGAACTCAATATGAACTTAATCACGATTGAAACTCAAATCAAAGAAATGGAAAAAATGCAGGACGAAATCAGCGACATGGAGAATACCAACGGCCTGATGAGTGCATTGGGACAAACTATCACTACTGCTGAGGCGGTTCGTAAAGAGATCGATCGTTCAGCTGATTTGGATAAGTCTCGTCAGTTAGTTGGCGAACTTACGAAAACAATCAGAGAATTCAAGGCGCAACTTCCAAGCAACCAAATCCGTGGTTTGAAAGTTCATCACGAATTGTCTTACTAATTCACTTCCCTTCAAAAAAGAAAAAACCCGGTCTTCTCGGCCGGGTTTTTTTCTTTGTCTTTCGGACTGCTTAAAATTTTCAAATCTTAGCTACTATCGCTACCGGTCACCTAGCAGAGTGAAAGGGCTTCGATTTCACCGAGAAATCTATTTCTTCTCTGTAGCAGCTTCCGGAGTGATGTAATCTGGCGCTACGAAGTCCACAGTGAATGGATACTTATACGATTTGTAAGCACCGATCTTCGGGCGACCGGCGCTGATATAGGCTTCGTCCCACAGGTTGGCTAGCAAAACAGCTCCACGGGCCATTTCAGTCACGATTAAAGGTTTCATTTTTTTGAAAGCGACAGAAGCAGGTTCCCTTTCGGCAGCGGTCTTCAGTTCCATGCCTTTTTCTTTTTTAAGCTCGGATTTCTTTTTGATTGGATCTAGTTTCAAGATTTTCGCGATCTCTTTATTGGAAATCACACTTAAAACCTTCATCTTTTCAATCGTGGTCTTTGGTTTCAAGAACTCTGGATTTTTCATTGCACGAGCTTCTTTTAGAACCAAAGCATCTAGGTCCCCATCGAATTCCCCAACCACAGAATCTTCGAAGTAAGCATGAATGCCACCGTGACCTGCGGCATATCCATCGTAGTCAGCGGAAGTATGGAACGGTTGAGAGTTATCACCCACAAAGTGTCCCATCAAACCCATTGATACGATCATTTGATAAGCCAACTTGTTGTAAGGAAGCTCGTTGTTCTGTTCTTCTTTGAAATTTGCAGGAGGAGTCGCTAACGCAAAATCTTTTTGCAGGCCTGCGATAATGCGCATGAACTGATCGGCTCTCCACCAAGAAGAACCGAATTCTTGAGGGATGGATTTAATTGTTGATCCATCATTTTTAAATTTGTTCGGCTTGCCCGTGAAATCGGCCTGCAATTTTTTGAAATCAACAGGGATGTCCTTCACATCAAGACCAATGACTTCAATGTCGATGAAGTGAGTCGGATTTCCAAGTTGATTGGCTTCGCCACCTAAGCTCTTCCAATAAAAGTCAGGCATGTTGCAAAGATGACCCATCATTTGCGGTTTGTTTTTTAAGTACTCTTTTAGTCCTGGCTCTTTCACAAGGAAACTCGCCGCGCGACAGACAGCATCGTGACCACGGCCTCCCCAAGCCAAAGCTTGAGTCGATGTTGCCATCAATAAAACAAGAACAAGACTTTTCATGGAAACCTCTCTTTTAAAAAACTAAAACCCTTCGCGACCCAAAGCCTTCGGAGCACGGCTTTTACCGATGAAACCCGCCAAAGCAATGATAGTCACAAGATAGGGAAGAATTTGAACAAACTGAACAGGAATTTCGGTTTCACCGAAACGCACGCCCTGCAAACGGATCTGAACTGCGTCGGCAAAAGCAAAAAGTAAGCAGGCGGCCAAAGCAGGAAGTGGCTTCCACTTACCAAAGATCAAAGCTGCTAGCGCCATATAGCCGCGACCACTCGTCATCATGGGTGAGTAAGCTGAAGACAAGAATAAAGAAAGACTTGCGCCACCCCACGCGGCGAACATGCCGCTAAAACAAACTGCAGTCCAACGAACTTTACGTACACTTACGCCACTAGCGAGCAAAGCTTCGGGATGTTCGCCAGCAAACAAAAGCCAAAGACCTGAGCGAGATTTGTAAAGCCAAAACGCAACAAGCCCCACCAGAACGAAGGCCATAAGCAAAGGCTCAAAAGTAAAACGATCTTCCACCAACAAAGCCGGCGTCGTGCCCGTTGAGTTATAAAGAATCTTCGTCAGAAACGGAATTACACCCATCGCCAGTAAATTGAACGCCATACCAGTCACGATCTGGTCCGCCTTCAATTCAATAACGAACAATGCATAAAGAGCACCGACTATAAGACCTGCAATCAAGGCCGCGCCCCAACCCAGCCATGCCGAAGCAAAGTATTGTCCGGCAACGGCTCCCGCGAAAGCTCCAAAAAGCATGAAGCCTTCCAATGCGATGTTCACGATTCCAGAGCGTTCACTCATCAAACCACCGGTCGTTGCAAAGATAAGTGGTGTCGCTAATCTTAATGTCGCAAATACCAAAGCTAAAATAAGAGAGAGTGATTCCATTATGACTTCTTCTTACGGTTTTTCTTCAACCATTCCCAGTAAGCTTGTCCAGCTACGCCCAGAATGATGAAGGCTTGAATAATACGAGAAAAATCACGGGTGATCGTGGAGGTTTCTAAATCCAGATCCGAGGCCCCCTTGTGAAGGGCTCCCATCAAGAAAGCGGCCGCAATAATTCCTAAGGGATTGTTATTCGCAAGCAAAGCCACGGCGATTCCAATGAATCCATAGTCAGGAGAAAAACCAATACGATATTGACCGGCACTGCCTAAAACCTCAGACAACGCAACGCAGCCCGCCAAAGCGCCACCCAATGCCATAGCGATCATCCGCATTTTCTTTTCAGAAATTCCCGCGCGATGAGCTGCTTCAGGATTGGAGCCGACCGCCCGCAATTCAAAGCCCCACGTGGTTTTCCAGAGAAATATCCACATCAAGATCGCAAACACAATCGCAAATCCCAAAGAGGCATTCGCTGGAGTATCTGGGAAAAAACGGGCAATCAAATCATAGTCTTTAAACATATAGTTCGCCGACACCATCGCCGTTTCTGGGCTTTGCGAGTTCGGATTCGGAATCACTTTCAATGTGAACCAACTCGCAAGACCAGCGGCGATAAAGTTCAGCATAATCGTAATAATAACTTCGTGACTGCCGCGAACGGCACGCAGCCACCCAGCAATCCAGCCCCAGAAACCTCCGACAAGAAGAGCGGCCATAAAAGCCAAGACGGGAGCTAAGGGAAATGGAACTTGCGGTAGTAAAATACCGACAGCCGCCGCCGTCACCACGGCCATCGTTAACTGACCTTCAGCGCCGATGTTGAATAGTCCTGCATGAAAACAAATCGCAACGGAAAGCCCGCAGAAAATGAGCGGAGTCGTATAGGAAAGAGTCAGACCCAAATCATACATGGAGCCAAAGGCACTGCGCATGAGGATCATAAAGATGGTCCAAGGGTTCTCACCTGCGAAGAATGTCAAAAGCAGGGCGGCCACTAAGCCTATGGCAAATCCAATCAAACGTTTCAATTGCCACATCCCATCGCTTTACCCAAAGCGATTTCATCAAATTGCGCGCGCGTAAATTCTTTCACGAGGCGACCTTTATAAAGAACAACGATGCGGTCTGAAAGCGCCATCAATTCATCCAGCTCGGATGAAATTAAAAGAATTCCAGCCCCTTCATCTCGAGCTTTGCGAAGCTCATTGTGAATGAACTCAATAGCGCCGATGTCAACTCCACGAGTCGGTTGCGCCGCCACAATCACTTGAGGGTTTTGCAACAAAGCACGTGCGACCACGAGCTTTTGTTGATTTCCACCGGACATCTTTTCAAAGGGAAGATGAGCATTGTGCGGGCGGATATCATATTTACCCATGATGTCTTTGGTTCTTTGTAAGATCTCTTTTGTCTTAAGGAAAATTCCCTTAGCAAAAAGCGATGTCTTATGCTGGCCCAAAATGAAATTTTCGTACACGGGGCGCGAAGGCAAAACTCCAAAGCGCAAGCGATCTTCCGGGAAAGAGCCTACGGAACCCAAGGTCGTTACTTTTCCAGTGAAAGATTCCAAAGCGCGCTGATCTAAAAGAGCGCGAATAAGAACATCTTGTCCGTTTCCTTCAACACCGGCAACGCCGACAATTTCACGAGCGTGAACAGAAAGTTGGATGTCTTCAATTCCGTGAGTGCCCAGTCGACCCGAAACGGATTCGAAACGTAAAACCGTTTTAGCAGCTTCAATCACGCTGCTTCTTTCTTGTGGCTTCTGAATGCGGCGGCCGACCATCATTTCGGCAAGCTCTTCGGCATTGGTTTCGCGAGTCCACTTATGACCCACGACGTGGCCCGCGCGGAAAACTGTCACGGAATCAGTCAACGCCATCACTTCTTTGAGCTTGTGAGTGATAATAAGAATAGTTTTACCTTCTTCCCGCAGGCGACGAAGATTGGCAAAAAGATCTTGGACTTCTTGAGGAGTAAGAACTGCCGTCGGCTCATCAAGGATTAAAATCTCGGAGTCTTGAGAAAGAATTTTTAGAATTTCCAGTCGCTGTTGCTCTCCGACAGAAAGATCTTCTACTTTCGCATCGAGGTTGATCTGAAAGCCATAACGATGTGCGATTTCTTCCAGACGATTTTTTTGTTCAGCTCTAGGAAGAAGTGAAAACGCGGAACCTTTTTGTTGTAGGAGAATATTGTCTAAGGCCGTGAAAGGCTCAGCCAACATAAAGTGCTGATGAACCATCCCGATTTTTGCAGCCATGGCATCAATAGGAGACTGAAAGTGAACTTGCTGTCCGTTCACAAAAATATCGCCCTCATCAGGGCGATACATGCCAAAGAGGATTTTCATGGCTGTTGATTTGCCAGCGCCATTTTCGCCAACGATGGCATGGATGGCACCGCGTTCGACAAAGAAAGAGATATCCGTATTGGCGCGGACTTCGCCGAAGGATTTAGAGACTCTTTTAAACTCGAGGGCTGGAACTGACATCACTATTTCTTTTTATAGTAGTCAGGAACAGAAATTTGTCCCGCGATGATTTTCTTTTTGATCTCTTCTACTTTCTTTTTCATATCAGGAGTGATCAGTTTTTCATTGTATTGATCGAGCGTGTAGTCGACACCTTTATTTTTCAGACCATAACGAATGATTCCGGGAGTAAACTTTCCTTCGTTCGTTTCCTTGATTGTGTCATACACGGCCACGTCGACCGCTTTCATCATACTTGTCAAAATCACGCCAGGCTTGATCCAGTTCTGATTTGAATCAACTCCGATCGCCAACTTCTTCTTTTCTTCCGCAGCATCAAAGACACCCGTATTTGATGCCCCCGCAGCCACGAAGATCACATCCGTGCCGGAAGCCATTTGTGAAAGCGCAAGTTCTTTGGCCTTCGCAGGATTGTTCCAAGCTTCGCCCGTAACACCGATATAGTTTTCTGTGATTTTAATTTTTGGATTTACGTATTTCGCGCCCGCGGCATAACCCATGGCGAATCGACGAATTAAAGGAATATCCATTCCTCCCACATATCCAACCGCACCGCTTTTAGATGCCATCGCAGCAAGAGCGCCGACAAGAAACGACCCTTCGTGTTCTTCAAATAACAAAGAGCGCACGTTAGGAAGACTGACTTCAGAATCAACGACAGCAAACTTTACTTGTGGAAATTGGGGAGCCACTTTTTTAACAGGCTCTTTTTGACCGAATCCAATTCCGATCACCAGATCAAAATTTTTACGAGCAAATGAGCGAAGAAGATTTTCAATGGCGTTGGTGTCGGTGGCTTCGACGTACTTCAGTTCAATTTTAAAATCTTTTTCCGCTTTCGTAGCTCCGACGTAAGCAGCAGAGTTAAAAGATTTGTCGTCTTTACCGCCCTTATCTAACACCAAACCGACTTTAAGCGTTTTAGCATGGGAAACTATGTTAAAAGACAAGATTAACAGGGTGGTAAGGATCGTTTTTAACATCATCTGAGCCCCTCAGAATCATCTAACTTGGCTGCGTTTTGGCAGCGATTAAGCGATTGATATCACAAAAAAATCTTAAAATTTATGTGAGGCAGAAGTTAGGAGAGGTGGCAATGTGAGTCAAGTCAAAAGCTTGTTAGCCCCTTAACAGGAGCCCGTTACAAGTAAGTTATGTCGAAATTTCAATTAGGCACTTGTTTAAAGCCAGTTTAGGATCGACCTAAACATTTAACCCAAAGAAGAAAGTGCGGAGGAAATAGAGTATGGAATCTCAGACAATACTCAACGGCGGAGTAAACTCCCTTGGTTTTATGGGCAATCAAAACTTAAACATTCCAAATACTTCAAGCGTTCCATATGAAGTGATTCACTTGAAGGAAGAAGAAATGATTTATAAAGAAGGGGAGCCGGCGAAGGGTCTGTACTATGTGCAATCTGGCTGTGTCAAAGTTGTAGTGAACCGCTCGCATGCACGCGGACGCACAACTACGAACGAGTACGTCACTAAGCTTGTTTCACCAGGTGAATATTTTGGCTACAAAGCACTGGTTAAAGGAGCTCCTGTTCAATCTCATGCGAAGGCTGTTAAATCGACAGTACTGTGGTTGTATCCACGCGAATTGATTCAAGTTGCAATGGCTCAAGCAAGCCCATTGATCAAACTTCTTTTGAATCAAGCAGTGAATGACCTTGAGTCTTTCGAAACAACAAGCCAATTGCATTACTTGGCGTCAGTTCAAGAGCGTATCGCTTACCAGCTTGTGTTGCTTTCTGACAAATTTGGTGTGCAAACTCCAAACGGTATCTCTTTGAACCTAAAATTGACTCGCAACGAGTTCGCTCAGCTTGCTAGTACAATCAACGAGTCATTGTCTCGTCACCTGACTGAGTTTAAAAACGAAGGTCTTATCGATTTGAACGGTAAAGAGATCATCATCAAGAATAAAGAAGGCTTGATGAGAAGATCTGGCAATTTCTAATTTGCCGATTCAGTAAAAACCACAAAAACAAAAAGCCCTGTCACCGTGACCGGGCTTTTTGTTTTTTAAAGCATTGTCTCGCTTGAAAAAATGAATCTCACAGTGCACTTGATTGAAAGTCCTTGACGCAAGGCAATTCGAAAAGTTACTGCCTACTCCACATGATGGAACCTATTGGCTATTTAGAATCCTGTTTTCGAGATAAATTCGGCACTCCCAGACAACCCGGTTTGGTGAAGAAGGCGTGGGCGCGTTTGAAGATTCGCGCGGACTTACAGCCCGAGGAGTCGCTGCAAGGCCTTGAAGGCTTCAGTCATGTGTGGCTTGTGTGGGTTTTTCATCAAAATAAAACCGCTCGTTATCACGCGAAAGTTCATCCTCCTCGTTTGGGAGGAAAAACCATGGGGCTTTTCGCAACCCGCAGTCCTCATCGTCCCAATCCTATTGGACTTTCGCTTGTCGAGTTAATTGCCGTGGAAAAAGACGGCATCGTCGTTTCCGGAGCGGACCTTGTTGATGGCACTCCGATTTTAGATATCAAACCGTATCTTCCCGAAGTCGAAGCCATCCCCGAGGCACGCACGGGGTGGCCGGCGGAAGTGGCTAAAGAACAGATCCATGTAGAATTTACCGAGCACGCCGAAAACGTCATGCGTGATTGGGAAAGTCGCAATCCCGAGAAAGCTCTTCGCGAAATTGTCGTGGGTACGCTGCAATTGGACCCGCGTCCTGTGATTTATCGCGGTTACGAGGAAAAAGAGTCTCCGTATCGCAATGAACATGCAGTTCGTTTGTTCGATGGAGATATTCACTTTAAATTCGAAACACCCACCCTCGTTCGAGTATTAGATATTCTTTTTACGCATAATTAGTTGCTGTTGCCTTTTATTTGCGCACCTTGCTAGATTCGCTATGAACCTAACAACGGAGGAATATCGTGAGAACAATGGAAACGGCTTCTCATTCTGAACAGAGCACTCTTCGTAAAGTTCCGACATTGAGCCTTGCAAGTTATACTAAAGGCACAGATGCAGACCGCGCGAAGTTTATCGACAGTCTTTTTACAGGTCTTAAAGAATATGGATTCATCATTCTTAAAGATCACAACGTGAAAGCTGAAGACCTTCACAAAGCTTACGATATCCTAAAAAGATTCTACTCTCTTCCTACAGACGTAAAAAAATCTTACATCTCTCCGAAAGCGGGCTTCCAACGTGGCTACACGCCATTTGGTCAAGAGCACGCTAAAGATTCTCCCGTGATGGATCTTAAAGAATTCTGGCACGTCGGCCGCGTTCTTGAAGAAGGCAATGCCTTGAAAACTGTTTATCCAGAAAACGTATGGCCTACAGAAATTCCTGAATTCAAAACTCACTTCACAGCACTTTATAATGCGCTTGAAGAAGCGGGTAACGTGATGCTTGAAGCATTGACGATGCCTTTGGAAGTTGAAAAAGACTTCTTCGCAAAAATGACGAAAGATGGAAACTCGATTCTACGTCTTCTTCACTATCCACCAATTCCAGAAGGTGTTGATCCTCGTTGCGTAAGAGCAGCAGCTCATGAGGACATCAACTTCATCACGATTCTTCCAGCAGCCACAGCTTCTGGTTTGCAATTGAAAGATCGCGATGGTCAGTGGTTGGATATTGATTCTGAACCAGACACTTTGATTGTCGACGTGGGTGATATGTTGGCGCGTTTGACGAACGATGTTCTTCCGTCCACAACTCACCGAGTGATCAATCCTCAAGACGGTACAAACCAAAGCCGTTACTCAATGCCGTTCTTTATGCATCCACACCCTGAAGCTATGTTGAGCTGCTTGCCATCTTGTAAAGGGACAGGTGCAAAATACGCTGATATCACTGGTCATGACTTCTTGATGCAGCGTTTGCGCGAGATCGGTCTTATTAAGTAAGACATTTCTTGTCACCAAAACTGAAATCACTTCAAGAAGGGGATCTGTAAAGATCCCTTTCTTGCATTTTAAGGGTCACATTTACTATTAAGAACATGTCTATCACGAAGATCCATGCAGGGGGATGCCATGAGATATTTTGTGTTTTTGATGATGGTTTTGGTCAGCTTGTGGTCCGTGCACTCTCAAGCCGTCGACAATCAAATGAGTTTTCGTATTCGTGAGCTGGCTCCGAATCAGTACGAATACTCTTCACTCTGGAATCCGGTCACGCAGGAAGCTCTTTTAAGAGTGGGACTGGTGGTTGACCAAATTGATCCGGTATTAATTGGTAGAGACATTTCGTTTTCTTCTGCCCGCAAGGCCGAATTCATCGCAAAAGATTGGCCCGAGCTGGGTGAGGACTGCAAAGTCGTTTCCGATTGGCATTTTGATTATTCGCCCGGCTTACCACATTATTTGATGTATATGACATTGCAAGGTCCAGGTTGTGAACGTGTGGCACATCTGTTTGACTATCTACACGTTCGATTGCGCTTCATCGGTGTTTCGCTTCTGAATTTTGAACCCGTTGACGTTGCCGTCGAGATCAGTCGATAGTTAAGGAATGCACAAACGAAATATTGCCATTCTTATCGTCGCTATTATTATCGGGCTTCTGATTTTCTTTTACCTGAAGCCCGCGAACACTCCCGAAGAGCCTTCGGTGAACCCTGAAAGTATGGGAACAATTCCTCCGGAAGCCTCGCGTGCGAATAAGGCGACACCACCGCCACCTGTGGATGTGGCCGTGCCGACAGGAACCGCTGCTGGATTTCTTCCAACAAATATGGAAGATCCAAAAAAGTTCGAGGCCTACCAAAAGCATATTCAAGAGATGGCGGTTTGCCTGAATATGAAAGTGCAGCCTTTGGATTCACAAGCTGAAATTAATTTCGACAATCTTAACAAAGCAATTTCCGCAGATCTGGGTGATATCGTCGCGCAAAGTGATGAGTGGTTCACGACGGATATTCGTACACCTGCGGGCGAAGTTCGCCGCATCTATGTTGAAAATACAAACACGGCCAGTGGGGAGCCCACTCGCACTTTGAAATATTCCGTGATGGAAGCAGGGGGCACCCAAAGAGAAATTCCCTTAGCGGCAGAGCAAACCAACAATCCTACTGATACATTGATCGCGACGTTAGAATCCGATGGAAGCATTGTCGGTAAAGCAAACTCACGTCGTATCTTTTATCAAAATGGTGACGATTTATTGTTGGTGGAAAGAGACGGAAAGATCTATTCTTTTGAACTTCCTCACGACGGAAAGATCTTTAACTGCACGGGAGCTGATTCCGCAGTCACTATGTCATGCACCTGTAAGTAATTTTGAGAATTTAAAAATAAAAGGCGAGGTCAGTATTCTGATCTCGCCTTTTTATTTTAATAGCTTACTAAGCTTACTGGAAGCGTGTTAACGCGTCTTTCAGTGATTCCAACTGGATCTTAGATTGCGCTAGCAAAGCTTTATCCGTTGCTACCACGTCTTCATCCGCATTGGCGATAAACTTTTCGTTCGAAAGTTTACCTGTCAGCATTGTGATATCTTTTTGAAGTTTTTCGATCGTTTTATTGATGCGTTTTACTTCTTCATCAAAATCCACAAGGCCTTCAAGTGGGATGATCACTTTCACGCTGGCATCTTTAACCACAACTGGTGCAACGGCACACTTCATCAGATTGCCTTCTTCACCGATGTCCAAATTTTCCAAGCGACCCATCGTCATGATAGCTGTTTTGTTGTTGCCCAAGATTTTTTGAACTTGGTCATTCATCACTCCCAGGCGCGCATTGATTTTCGTCGCTGGGCTGATGCGGTTTTCACCACGGATGTTACGAATCGCTGTGATCACTTCTTTCACGATATCGATTTCTAAAGCCGCTTGAGCAGAGCCCAGGCTTAAGAATTCTTTGTCGTTACGAGTGTTCGGGAATTGATCCACGATACAAGCAGCACCCTTGATCGGAAGCTTTTGGTAGATCTCTTCAGAGATGAACGGAGCAAAAGGATGCAACAAACGAGTGATGCGGTTTAGAACCTGAGCAATCACAAGTTGAGTTGCTTTTTTCTCGTCTGCGTTTGTTCCATTCATAATTGGTTTTGTGAACTCGATATACCAGTCACAGAACTGATTCCAGATGAAGTGGTAAAGAGCGTTGGCAGCGTCCGAGAATCTTTCTGTCTCCATCGCTTCTTCAACTTCTTTTGTCACCTCTGCCAGTTTTGTAATGATCCATTGGTCAAACACGCTGATATCTGATTGCTTCGGAAGAGCTTTCACGCCTTCTGCAGGCACTTGGAAATCCTGCAAATTTGAAAGTGCGAAACGAGCCGCATTCCAAATCTTATTCATGAAGTTTCTGTAGCCTTCAAGACGTTGTTCGCTAAATTTAAAATCTTTTCCAGAATACAAATGAGCCGAGAACGTGAAGCGCAAGGCATCTGCACCATATTTCTCGATCATCTCTACGGGGTCGACAGAGTTCCCCAAAGACTTAGACATCTTACGACCTTGAGAATCGCGAACAAGTCCGTGGATGTAAACCGTGCGGAACGGAACATCACGTTTAAACTCAAGACCTAGCATGATCATACGAGCCACCCAGAAGAAGATGATATCGTGACCAGTAACTAGATAATTCGTTGGATAGAATGTTTTTTGAGTTTCGGTGTCATTCGGCCATCCCATTGTCGAGAACGGCCATAAACCTGAACTGAACCACGTATCCAACACGTCTTCGTCTTGGTGAATCTTCGTGTTTCCACATTTTTCACAAGCCGTTACGTCTGTTTCACTGACAGTTTGATGTTCGCAGTTTTCACAGTACCAAACCGGAATGCGATGACCCCACCACAACTGACGAGAAATACACCAGTCTTCAATGTTGTTCATCCAGTGAAGGTAAACTTTTGTCCAAGATTCAGGTTCAAAACGAATCGTACCGCTTTCAACCACGCGTTTAGCCGGAGTTGCAAGCTGTTCCATTTTTACGAACCATTGTTCAGACAAGAAAGGTTCTACCACCGCGCCCGAGCGAGAGCAGTGACCTACTGAGTGAACATGAGGTTCTTCCTTCACGAGGAAGTTCAACGCTTTTAAATCTTCAAGAATGCGCTTACGAGCTTCTTGAACTTTAAGGCCTTTGTATTGACCCGCGTTTTCATTCAACTCCGCTTTTTTTGTCAGAATGTTGATGAATTCTAAGTTGTGCGCTTTACCGATTTTGTAGTCGTTAAAGTCATGGGCCGGAGTGATTTTTACCACGCCTGAACCGAAAGACTTATCAACATACGTGTCGGCGATCACTTTGATCTTTCTGTTGATCAAAGGGATGATCGCATTTTTACCGATCAAGTGTTTATAGCGCTCGTCTTCAGGGTGAACGCACAAAGCCGTATCACCCAACATAGTTTCAGGACGAGTTGTTGCTACAGTCACAGTTTCTTGTGTGCCTTCGATCGGGTAAGAGATGTGATACAACGATCCTTTGACTTGCTTGTGTTCAACTTCTAAATCAGAAATCGCCGTTTCAAGAGGACCTGACCAGTTCACCAATCTTTGGCCACGGTAGATCAAACCTTTTTTGTGTAAAGCAACGAAGACTTTACGAACCGCTTTGGAAACACCTTCATCCAAAGTGAACACCGCGCGATCCCAATCACAAGAATCACCCAAGCGGCGCATTTGCGAATAAATGCGATCGCCGTATTGGTGCTTCCACTCCCACACTTTTTCTACGAATTTTTCGCGGCCTAAATCATGGCGAGTAACACCGTCTTTTTTAAGTTCTCTTTCAACAACAGATTGCGTAGCGATACCCGCGTGATCCGTTCCCGGCAACCACATCGCATTGTAGCCATTCATTCTTTTCCAACGGATCAGAATATCTTGAATCGTATGATCCAAAGCATGACCCATGTGCAAAAAGCCAGTGACGTTCGGCGGAGGAAGAATGATAGAGAATGGAGGTTTTGTGGATTGATCTTGGGCTTTGAAATAGCCGGAGGATTCCCACCACTGATACGTACGACCTTCAACTTCAGCAGGATTATAACGATCCGATAATTGTTGTGACATTTAAGCGACCTCTAACTGACTTTAAGAATAAGAAATTCTTAGGTTTTTAACCGTTAGAGATTAGCAAATTCGGGGGCTTTGCGATAGTTCTAATGCCCTTGATCGGACCTTCCTTTCTTCTCTGCGTCACGGGCTTTGGTCTTAAGGGGTTCTTTAGATGGATTTAAATCGCTTCGAGCGACGGATTTGGGTTTGGGAGGAGGCTTGGTGATGGGTCGCTTCGTGCGGGCACGCCATCCGGGCTCGGTCGGTGCCGAGGCTTTGCCTCGGTTCGCGCCATCCAGGCGCCACCGAAGGCCCTTACTTCGGGCCCATCACCAAGCCTCCTCCCAAACCCAAATCTGTGCTGATGCTTTAATCGAGCTTCGACTTTTAAAATCACAGCGGATGTGGGCGGTATGAAAATGGAAAAACGTGCTGAGGGATTTAGAAAATCAAAGGAACGATTTTGAAATATCCAAAGGTAGGAACTTAGAAAAATCTTTTTTAATGCGGTTTGCGGGCATAAAAAAACCCACAACATTTTTGTTGTGGGTTTTTTCTTGTGAAGTTGATTTGGTTGAAGTGTTTTTTGGATTACTTCAAGAAATCGGCCATAAGGCGTGCGCCAACAACCACTTCGTCTCTTTTAACATCGTCGCCTGTTTCTGGCTTTTCTGTGATGTTGTTGTAAGAAAGGTGGTAGCGGAAGTTTGTGTCTACGTAAGGTTTGTATTCAACAACTACGCCGTAGCCCATGAATTTTTGAGTGATGTCGCCCGCGATTTCTTGTTTGTCTTCTGTTGATGTGAACTCAAGACGTGGAGTCCATTGTTCCCAACCAGTGTATGCCAATTTTGCTACCATAGATGTCGTTGTATCTTTTGCATCTGTTGCATCTTGTTTGAATTCAGATACTAGGTAGTCGAATTGGAATGTGATTGGAGATGAGTTCCACAATACGCCTGCTGCCATAAACTGATGTTTGTCATCAGCTGTTGGGCCGGCCATTGTGTGGTAGCTCAGGTTGAAGTTCAAAGCTTTTTCTAGGAAAGCGCCACGGTAGATCACGCCGTACATAGAAGAGTTTTGAGATGCGGAAGGTCCTACAGCTGTGTCGCCACCAGCTTCGTTTGTTGCTAGAACGTGAACTGTTTGACCAGAGAACGAGAAAGTACCTTTAACACCAGTTGCATATAGAAGAGCAGAAGTACCTAGGTTGAAAGCACCCAAAGTTTGGCCCGCAGCACCTGTCAAGTTAGAGCGAGTGTAGAACTCAGAAGTTAAATACAAGTCAGCGCCGCTGGTTGCGCCTTCGAAACCACCGAATTCTGTGTTGAATTTACCGAAGCTCAAAGAGAATGTGTCGTTCATTTTGTGTGTCAGGTAAGCGTACTCAACAGCTGTTTGGGCAGCGTCTACGCCACGAGTAGCATCTTTATTGAAAGCAAGACGTACGCGGAAAGAAAGATCTTCCAAAGCTTTTGCTTGGTAATCAAGACGACCGGTTTTGAAGTAGAACTTCGTTTGGTCTGGCAGAGTTGAATCTGTGTAAGTTGTTGAGTTGTAGTCAGCGCGCAAGTCGAGGTTCAATGAACCTGCTTGAGCTGACAACGCTGTCGCTGTTGTCACCAATGTTGTGAACAAAAACTTTTTCATAGTACATCCTTGTGTAAAGTTTTTAAGTTGTTTCGATGTACTTAATGCTACAAACAAGAGCGTTGAGTAACAACGCTTTCTTTTGTTTTTTTATTATATGAGTTTTGTCAGATTTGCTGTGTGCGTTCGTTCGCTAGGGCGGCAAATCCACCTTTTACGTAGTACGCGTTAGTGAAGCCGGCTTTTTCTAAAGCCTCCACCGTGGAAGCGCTTCTAACACCGTCGTTATCTAAAACTAAGACGGCATAGTGCAAGGGTAATTTTCTTTCTTGAATCAAAGGCAGGACTTGTTCTGGTTGAGAGTGGACAACAATGTTCTCTAAATGAAGACGCGTTACCTGGTTGAACCAAGGTGCCAGATCAATGTTGTCTAAAAGCACCAACAACATGGGGATGCGGCCTTGAATAAGGTTGTTGAATTGGAAGTATCCGATTGTGTTAAACATAATTATCCCACTCTTCCGTGTTCAGGAATGAATCTATAAATATAGAGTACGATTGCAAGACCTGCGAATGCCAAAGCGCCCGAAGCCCAGAATGGGGCTGTTATCGTGACGGCTCCATACAAAAATCCACCGAAGGCGGGGCCGATGATACGTCCCAAAGAGGCCATGCTTTGCGTGACTCCCATAGTAACACCTTGTTCTTTGCTGTCAGTAAGTAGGCTGACACTTCCTAGGATGCTGGGATTAGAAAGACCATTACCCAAAGAGAGCAAGGTCATCGCGACCGCCATCATTCCAATACTGTTCGAGATGGCGATGGTCGTCAGGCCCAATGCAAAGAGTGTCAGACCCAAGCGCAGAACTTTTCTTTCGCCCCATTTCGGAAGAAGGCGGCGGACCAGAAAGCCTTGAGTGAAAACAATGATCACTCCGATGTAGGCGAAACCGAAACTGACTTGTTTGATGTCCCACTGAAACTTTTCACCCATATAAAGGATCAAAGTCGCTTCCATTGAAGACATCGCAAAAGAGGCCAATAAGAAAACGGTCATCAATGCGCCCACTGTTTTGACATTCAAGTAATGCCACATCACCGAGAATCTTTTTTTCTTTTCGGCCGATTCGCTCTTATCAGTTAAAGACTCTTTCAAGTATTTGATGCCGAAAAGCAAGTTGGCAAAACACAGGGCCGCGACCCAATAAGCCGAGAACGAAGTATCAAAGTGTGGTTCTGCAGAAATCGAGTGACCCCATACTGCTAAGCCTCCGCCTAACGCAGGACCGACAACAAATCCCAATCCAAAGGCAGCACCAATCAAGGCCATGCCTTTAGAACGTTCATGTTTTGGAGTGATGTCCGAGATGTAAGCGGAAGCGGTTGATAAGCTTGCGCCAAAGAAACCCGCTAAAATACGAGCCACGAAAAGCCATTCTAAGCTACGAGCCATGGCAAAAGCGATATAGGAAAGTCCTTCACCCAGAAGGCAGAATAATAAAATAGGTCGGCGCCCTAAGCGGTCACTCAGTCTTCCCCAAAAAGGAGAAAATAAAAACTGCATTAATGAATATACGGATAATAACAAACCGGTTTGCAAAGCAGTTGCGCCAAAGTTTCGGCTTAAAATCGGAAGAATAGGGATGACTACACCAAAGCCTACTAAATACAGGAAAACAGTGAAAAAGATGATCGCAAGCTGTGATTTGTTTGATGTCGAAGTCATAGGGTTGTTAATATTAGGAAGTTATGAAAATGGCAAATAATCTTCAGCGTTGGCAGCTTCTCATTGCAGTCCTTTCTTTCCTGTCGTTACCCGCCGGGGCCGTGGATAACTACAAGGAATACCGTCGAGACCGATGGGACTTTGAGCTCAGCACTCAGTACTTTTACTCTGAAGCCAATTACCCTTCCTCCGGTGGAAGTTCGCAGAACCTTCCAAGCGGAAATACCTATTCTTTATTGGATCTAAATCTTGAATCTCGTTATATGCCGCGTTCGGATTGGTCTTTGTTCGGTTGGGGGCAACTGAGCAATTCCGAAAGCAAAGACTCTTTGGCGACTCGTTCAAATAGTTCGATCACGGAAATTGCCGCCGGAATGGATTTTTTAATGTACAACGGCGCCTTTCAGTTAATTCCTGAATTCATCGCGATTGTTCCTTTAGAAGATGTCGATCCAAACTCGGATGCGGTTTTGAACTCAGAAGGGGTCTTTGAGTTTCACTCTCGTTTGATCGCTCAAAAAGACTTCGGTTCTTTCCGTGGCTATGGTTGGGCAGGCTTCAACTATCGTGGAGATGGACGCTCTTTCCTTTTACCCTATGGTGTGGGGGCTCAGCTTAAACTTCAGCGCATGCGTTTGGGCGCCGAGCTTTTTGGATATCGCAGTATCACGGACGATACCGAAGATACGGTGATTCGGACGGGTTATATCAATGGAGCCAATGCGGGTTCCATGAAGTTCTATTCCGTCAATCCCAACCTCCTGGATTCGCAAGTTTATTGGAACTGGTTGATATCGCCGAAATGGACACTGCAGGTGAACGGTGGAACAACTTTGACCGGTTCTAATATGGCCGCCGGTTTTCACGTCGGTGGATTCATTCGTTACTCGTTCGATATGACGGAAGGGTATGCCGAAGAACCTGCTTACGAGCCGGTAAATTCGCCGGTTCCGAAATATCGTTCCAATATGTATGAGTCTGAAATGAGTTCCGAAAAACAAGTTCCGACGTTCCGGGAACAAACTGATGACGGAATTGATCAGAACTTATTTAAACCTCGTCCGACGAAGAAGCCGCGTAAGAAAAAAGTCGATGATACTTACTTGCAGCAGCAGCTTGATGACACCGAATTTAGCGTGGAGCTAAAATCCGATAAAAAGAAAAAGAAAAGCCGCTAACCAGCGGTTTTTCTTTTTTTAAAGCTTCAAAAGTTCGCGAGCCGTTTTTTCTTCCACACCAATAAGGTCGATAGTTTTATGGCGACCCGTATCGCCTTTCACTAAGACAACCTGTCTCTTCGGAATATCAAAATAGTCTGAAAGAAATTCGATC
Source organism: Bdellovibrio sp. HCB117 (assembly GCF_047305915.1). Classification (NCBI taxonomy): domain Bacteria; kingdom Pseudomonadati; phylum Bdellovibrionota; class Bdellovibrionia; order Bdellovibrionales; family Pseudobdellovibrionaceae; genus Bdellovibrio; species Bdellovibrio sp. HCB117. The sequence goes on from NZ_CP178622.1 coordinate 424,061, forward strand.
AACTCTTCGTTGGCTTTGCCGTCGACGGGGGGAGCTGTGATTTTAATTTTAAGTTCGCCGTTGTGAGGTCCCACAACTTCGTTTTTAGAGGACTTAGGCTGAATAAAAAGGTGGAGTCGAACTCCACCTTTTATAATTTCTAACATGGATAAAATGAATCCCGCTTACTCTGCAGATAGCGGAGAAACATTTGTTGAGCGGCCGGGACCATTACCATTTCCATTCGTGTTGTTTGCGATGTTATGGTTTGGAAGCTGCATTTGCGGCATGTACTTTTCACCTTGTTCAAGCAACGAAAGGTGAGCCTGCGCCAAAGCTTTTAAGTTGGCTTCAAATTGCATACGAGCACGTTTTAGTTCCGTGACTTCTTGATACATTTTTTTCAATGAATCGCGAGAATCACGAGTGATGATTTCCGCTTTTTGTTGAGCATCGGCGATGATCAATTTCGCTTCGCGGTCTGCATCTTGACGAAGACGCTCTGCCATTTGTGAGGCTGTCGCGATGGTTTCTTTCAACACTTGATCGCGCTCTTTGTATTCCATCAAGGAAAGTTCTTTTTCGCGAATGCCTTCTTTCAAAGCATTGCGTTCTTGAATTAACGACTCCATTTGTGAAGCCACTTGCTGAAGGAAATCCATAACCTCGTCAGCATCAAGACCCATCATCTTTTTCGTGAAAGACTTATGAGCAATATCTATAGGAGTGATTCTCATTTTGTTCCTCCTTGAACAATATGAATTAAGGATAAAGGGCGAGTCTGTGCCAGGGCAAGGTTATTTGATTTCCCTCGCCATTTCTTTGTTCCTCATGGCCGCTTTTTCAAAGCTAATGCGCAATGCGCGTTCGATTTCAAGCTCGCGCATGGACTGAAGTCCAGCTGCGGTGACGCCTTTCTTGGAGGTCACACGGGCCTGCAGATCTTCAACACCTTCTCGGGCCTGCGCTGCCAGCAAAGACGCTCCCACAAAGGTTTCGATCGTCATCAGGCGGGCTTCTTCGTTAGAAAAGCCATGCTCTTCGATCCAATCCTGCCAGTACATCATCATCTCAAAGACAAATCCGGTTCCACTAGAGCAAGAAATCATCAAGGCTTCAAATTGATCCTCATCGCCGACTTTGATCACACGGCCTAAAGGTGCGAAAAGATCTTCGACGGTGCTTTCTAAAGCTGTGTCATCGTCATCATTTAGAAGATAGCCGATGACGCCGCGACCGATTAGGGACGGTGTGTTCGGCATAACACGAGCTAATCGCGCCCCTTGAATGAAACGTTCCAGTTTTTCCATGCGAATGCCGGCCGCAACGCTGATCACGATTTTATGTTCGTCAAAAGCGCGAGTGACCGGCTCAAGAGCGTTGAGCAAGTCTTGAGGCTTCACCGCCAGAATAATAATGTCACAGCGATCGATCAATTCATCGTTGCTGGACACGGGATTGATTTTAAATTGTTCTTCTAGTTTTTGAAGTTTACCGGGAGTGCGGTTGGAGGCGAAAATGTTCTTTGCCGGAACTCCGCCTTCAACGAGACCCTTAATCATGGCTTGAGCCATGTTTCCTGCACCCAGAAATCCTACTTTTTGCGTTTTCAACAGTGGGTTCATGTTACTCCAGAACGCAGCCTGTATTATCTGCGACTAAAATAATCCTACCTTTTGATGGGGCGTTCGCCAAACAAAATAGTCCCAAGACGCAGGATTGTCGCTCCTTCTTCGACGGCGACGGCATAATCGTGACTCGTGCCCATTGACAGCTCATTCAGTGGATGAAGTTTCAGGTCCGTTTGACTCTTCAGCTCCTCCATCAGTTTGCGAAGCTCCTGAAAGTAAGGACGTACTTCCTCGGGGTTTTCGGTTAATGGTGGCATGGTCATAAATCCATTAATTTTTAGGCATGGAAGAGACGTCAGCTCTTTCCAATGCTTCTTCAGACTATCTTTGTCAAAACCGCCCTTTGTTTCTTCCTGAGCAACATTGACCTGAATCAGGATGTTTTGCTGAACATTTTTGTTTTCGCATTGCCGGCTTAAGACTTGAGCGAGTTCCAATGAATCCACGGAGTGGATCAAGGCGAACTTTCCGGCGACATACTTCGTTTTATTTTTTTGCAGATGGCCGATCAAATGCCATTGAATATCGGAAAGATCCTGCAAGTGCTCGATTTTATCTAAAGCCTCTTGCACGTAATTTTCACCAAACATTCGTTGCCCTTCATTATAAAGAGCGCGAATTTTTTCTTCCGGCTGTAATTTAGAGACAGCGAGGATGCGGGCAGGGGCTGTTTGCTTATGAAGCTCTTTTAAGTCCATGCCCTCACTGTAGCAGAAAGCTTACTTCAGGTCGACAAATTGAGGTTCTTGCGCACCCAGCTTTTTCGCCGCTTCCAAAATGAACTGTTTGTGTTTTGAAGCGTAAGTGTACTCACCATATGTATGGCAATCTGGAGCCTTGTCGTGAGGACCACGCGTGATACCTGCAACGATAAGTCCGTCTTTAGATTCTAGATAAGCCGGGCCGCCAGAGTCGCCACTGCAGGCCCCTGAGCGCAACTGATCTGTTACGAGAATTGTCTCCCACACTTTAGCCAGTGGAACTTGAGTGTAGTTCAACCCATCGGATCTGACGCCTTTGACGTCATCAATCAAACCATATCCAGCAAGAAGTAAAGATTGACCCTCTTCTAATTGTGTTTCTGGCGCAAGTACTGGAACAACAAGGGTGCCCGCAGGTGCTTTGCTTTGAAGACGAATGACGGCAACGTCATTGATGCCAGTTACCGGATAACCCGTGTCATCGAAAATCATCTCGTAACCTGAATGTCTTTCAAAGTTTTCGACCGTCAGAAGGCGAGTGTCAGAAAGCTCTTTAGGAAGATCGGTACCAAAAAAGATCCAAACGTCCGAAGGCTTTTCTGTGTATTCCAAGCAGTGGCTTGCGGTCAGAACTAGGTCTTCTGAAATCAAAGTACCAGTACAAAAAGAATAAGGTTTGCCATCGTACTTTGCAATAAGGGCAACTGTTGAAGCTGTCACTCTATCTTGAGGCAGCGCCGCGGACCCATTCACGATCGAAGTATTTTTATTATCCAAATTTAAAGAAGACGTCTTGCTATCCGTACAAGCTGTGAAAAGCAAAGCGGCAGACGCAAGCAAAAGAGATGATCGAACGTTCATGAAAGCCCCCCTCGGGTGATCGAACCGAAGGTATCAGAGTTTTCTCAAAAACACTAAATTTTGAAGGGTGTAAACAAAATGGACAGCACTATTTACAGGAATGCTGTCCTAGCGAACATAGGCCACACTTATAGATTTAAAAAGCCTATTTCCACGAGGAGGTGTTTTACTAAACTCATAGGAAGTCCCACTACGTTATCAAAAGGGCCGTCGATTTTTTGAACGAACTTTCCGCCCCCGCCTTGGATACCATAGGCACCGGCTTTATCCATGGGTTCACCCGTGTGTATGTAGTCCCAAATTTCTTGGTCACTCAAATCTTTGAAATGAATTTGCGTTGTCTCAATTTGAGAAATCTCTTTGCCGGTGGAACTATTCATCACGCAAACCGCAGTGATGACTTCATGAACATGCCCCGACAAAAGTTTTAAAATGCGATAGGCATCGTCTTTATCGGAGGGCTTTCCGAGTGGGGCCCCACCGAAAATAACTTCGGTATCGGCCGTTAAGATGACGAAGGGGCTTGTGCGACTGGACTTCAGAACCTCATGGACCGCTCTGGCTTTACGTCTAGCAATATCCAAAATCTGATCGTTTACATTCAGGTTTTTGTTAGGAATTTCCGATACTTTAGATGGAACCACGTCAAAGTCAAAACCAGCTTCTTTAAGAAGTGCACGACGACGTGGAGACTCTGATGCCAAGACAAGTTGAAGTGGTGTCATGAGATTTACTTGAACACAAAGAGGCACAAATGGGAAGCGCAGAATTAATGCTGATTCTAGGCTTGCTACTCGCGGGAGTGGCGGTGTTCCTATTTGTAAATTCCATCTTCGCTAGTAACACCGACAAACAGCAACTTTCATGGGCCAACAATGATGAGCCGGTGAAGTCTAAGAATGCAATTATCAATTTTTCGCGTCCGTTGGTGCATCAGTTCACTTTGCAACATGCCTTAAGAATTCGCAGTGAGGGCTATCGCAAACGGGTTCGTAAATACATTAAAACCTCGGGGCTTTCGGCAGAAATCAACGAAGATGAATTCATCGGCTTGCAACTTTTATGGGGCGTGATGTTCCCTATCTTCTTGTTGATCATGAACTTCTCTTTGCAGTTAGGTCTGCCAGTTCCTATGGTTATTGGTGTGGGCTTGATGGGTTTCTATCTGCCACAAATTCATGCCAAGGGTGAAAAAAAACGTCGTGAGCTTTCGGTGCGTGCGGATCTTCCTTTTTTCATCGACCTACTGGCTTTGTCTGTTGAAGCTGGTTTGGATTTCTTTTCGGCTATTCAAAAGATCGTGGACAAAGCACAAGGCACAGAAAGTGTGCTTGCCGATGAGTTGGGAACAGTTTTGAAGGATATTAAAATCGGTGCTTCCAAAACTCAGGCTTTGAAAGACATGGCTGAGCGTTTGGACATGAACGAAATTACAAGCTTCGTTGCCGTTCTTGTGGATGCGGAATCAACGGGTGCCAGTATTTCTCAAGTGTTGAAGGACCAATCCGTGCAAATGCGTCTGGAAAGATTCGTTCGTGCGGAAAAAGCCGGTGCGAAAGCATCACAAACCATTTTGATTCCTTTGATGTTATTTATTTTACCAGCGGTCTTCATTATCGTGTTTGGACCGGTGGCCGTGTCCTTTATGTACGGCGGGAAATAAAGATGATGGCAGCTTTGATTAACAAAACGACAAATCAAACTTTAGTTCCGGATCTGAAAGTCGCAAAAACTTTCTGGAGTCGTGGCAAGGGGCTTTTGGGTCGCGCCTCGTTACCTCAAGAAGAAGCATTGTGGATTTTAAGATGCAACAGCATCCACACATTCTTCATGCAGTTTTCCATTGATTGTGTATTCGTAGATAAAAACTTGAAGGTCAAAGCGATCTTCGAAGATGTTCGCCCGGGACGCTTGGTTTTCCCTGTATGGGGAGCCAGTTCCGTTATTGAAATGTCAGCAGGTTCAGTCAGCAAAATGAAAGTCAGCGTGGGAGATCAACTTTATGTGGGCGCTTAGGATTTTAACCGGCCCTCAAGCGGGACAAATTATCGAGCTTAAGATGGGGAAAAACCTCATTGGCCGTGCTCCGCAGTGTGATATCAAGTTGGTTTCTCCGGGTGTTTCCAAAGAACATACCGAAGTCGCTGTCTTTAAAGAAAAAATTGTGATCACTGATTTGAAATCCAGCAATGGCACTTACTTAAATGGAATCCGTATTCAAAACGGCATCATGCGATTGGGTGATAAGCTTGGTGTTCATGATATTTTGGTAGATGTAATTCCCGCGCCTGAAGCTCGTCCGCAAACACCTCGGCCTCAACAGGGACAAAGTGTTCCTGCACCAATGCCTTATTATGGCGGAGGAGCAGCTCCACAAATGCCTCAGCAGATGGGAATGCCGAATGGAATGCCTCAAGGTATGCCGCAGCCGATGGGAGCAATGCCTGGCGCCGCCCCCGGTGCTCCGGCTCCAGCGCCTGCATATCAGCAAGGTGGATTTAAAGGTTTGATGGATAAGGTCAACGATTACTTGGATCGAGTGGCTTTACCTGGAGTTTACAAACTTCCGCAATTCTTAGAATTAAAATTGGTTCTATTAGGCTTTGTGGCTCTATTCATTTTCTCAACGACCTTGCTTTCTATGATTCCGATGGTGGCAATCACTAGAGCCAGTATCATCAGTGAAAGTAAACGTCGTGCGGCTTCTATTGCAAGAACATTGGCGACAATCAATCAAGCGGCGCTTATTCAGAATAGCTATTCGTCACTAAGCACAAATGCAGCCGAGGCCGAAGACGGCGTGAAGCAGGTTTTGATTGTGCAACAGTCTGACGGAATGATTTTAGCCCCAGCAACCCGCGCAGGAACGACGCCGGACTTGCCGTTCGTACACAGAGCGCGTACTGAAATGCGCCCTCAGTCCGTTGAAGTGGATTCCACAACTATTGGAGCAAGCTTCCCGATCGGGCTCTTTGATCCAAATACAGGTGAGCAAGCCGTGAAAGCTCATGCCATTGTTCTTTATGACATTGGAAGTTTGGCTTTTGATGACGGCAGAGCGATCAGTTTGTTCATGCAGACACTCGTGATTGCGTCACTGATAGGTCTCTTGATTTACTTCTTCATGTATAAACTTATCGAGTATCCGATTGTGACTTTGAACGCGCAGTTGGACGCCGCGATGAGAGAAAAGAAAGACAACACGCAAGTGGACTTCCAGTTCCCGGCACTTCAAGCCCTGATTGGAAATATCAACAGTCTTTTAACTCGCTACATTCATGGCGAGGCTGACAATGGGGCCGGAGCTGCGGGCTTCGTCAATAAAGACGGGGAAGCAGAAAATTTAGTGCAGCTGATTGGTTTTCCATCCATTGCGATCTCACGCGAAGGTCGAATTATCGCGTGCAGTGCCTCATTTGCTCAAGTTGCTAGGGCGGAAGTGGCGCAACTGCAGGGTCATATGTTTAACACTATCCCTGATGCGGCCCTTCAACAGAACCTGGATGGTCTTCTTGCGCGCACGCGCGAAAATCCGCGAGCTATTCACACCGACCAACTCGAATTCAGTGGTCACTTGTGTATCTTGAGCTGTCAGGCGATGTGCTCTAGCGGACAAGAAATTGACTATTACATCGTGACAGTTTCACCGACAGAAGGGGGCTCTTGATGAGTGCTGCGCCTCAGGTGAAAGACACAATTAAATTTAATATTGAAGTGACGAAGGGTCCGCATGCGGGTCTGAAGTCCACTTTTGCCAAAGCGTCAGTCACTATAGGTCGTGGTCCTGAAAATGATATCGTTCTTTCCGGGGATCCACGCACCAGTCGTCAACATGCCGAAATTAAACAGCGCTCGGGTCACGAGTTTGTGATCGTCAATCTAAGTCAAAAAAACTATGTTTTGGTGAATGGCCAGAATATTCAGTCCGAAATCATTAACAATGATTCGGTGATTCAGATTGGTGATACAGAAATTCGTTTCCATGCTGAGTTGCCTCCGTCGGTTTCTCAATCGGCGCCGTTGGCATCTCCGACAGCTTCGATTTTAACTCCGACACCATCCCCCGTAACGCCGCAGATGCCGAAGCCGCAAGCGCCGACACCTCGTCCGATGCCTACACCGAATGGATCGCAGGGTTATGGCGGATTGCCAACGATGCCAACTCAAGGAATGCCACCCGCTCAGCCCATGGCTTACGGAGGATATCAGCCTCCACCTCCAGGAGCGGGGCCGATGCCAGGTCCAGCTCCCCGAGCAGCCGGTGGTGGTCCTTTAGCAAATCCAAAAGTTCGCTTTTATGGAATCATCGCGATCGTCGCGATCGTCGGATGGTGGTTCTTTTCATCGTCGGATACAAAAGCGAAAAAAGATCCTAATGCGATTCGGACCAGTTCTATCAGTATGCAAGACGTGATGGATGCGGAAAAACGCTCGCAAGAGCTTCTGACCATCAAAAAAGAAAAATACGATTCGATTCAATATCGTCGTGCTCAGGAAAACTTTATCAAGGGCTTCCGCGACTTTCAGCAAGGTCAGTATGCCCGTGCGAGAGAAGCATTTCAGGTTGTGTTAAACCTGGACCCTGACAACGAGCTGGCAAAACGTTATTATCATTTATCGAAGATCAAGTTTGATGAGTTGGTTAAGTTTAATATGATTCAGGGCAATCGTTATAGAGAGAAAAGAAACTGGCGTATGTGCCAGTCAAATTATCAGAACGTGCTGACGATGCTTCAAAATCGTAAAGATGATCCTACATTTAAAGAAGCGAAGCAGTTTTATGAAGAGTGTACTTTGAATTTGGAGGGTAGATTCTAATGGCCCGCCTCAAAGTCCGCCTGCGTGGCAAACCTGTTTACGATATCCAGCTTACGGAGGATCGCACTTATGTAGCGGGCCGCAAGGAGGATTGTGATATCGTATTGCAGCCAGAAAAAGGCATCTCTCGTGAGCACTTTAAGCTGTCATTTGTGAGTGGTGCGTGGACTGTGGATGTGATCTCTCGCTATGGTGATATCACTTATAAGGGTGAGCCCGTACAACAGTTCGCCTTAGAGCATGGCAGTCAGTTTTCTATTCCGCCTTATGAATTTGATTTTGTTTTAACGGCCGCAACAACATCTGATGAGTCGGTGGCCCCAGCACCCGATTATGGTGGAGGCACATCCGCAAATCTTCCTGCTGTGCAAGGCGAAGGTTCCGACGGCTTTGGTGGCAGTGAAGAAAAGACTGTCATTGGGGTGGCACCGCAAGTGGCCTACATCAAAATCATGGATGGTCAAAATAATGAACCTAAAGAACTGATCCGACTTGATGCCGGAGAATCCTGGGTTGCGGGCCGCGAATCTTCGTGCCACATCCAAATTCGAGATCAGCGCGTCAGTCGTCGTCAGTTCGAAATTCGTCGTGCAGGCTCTCAATATGTGATTATTGATCTAGGCAGCGTGAACGGAACTTTGTTGAACGGAAACCCGATTTCGTCAAGTGATCCGACGACCATCCGTTCAGGTGATGCGATCAGTGTTTTAACCAATTATTTGTATTTTGAATTGCACGACGCTGGTTTTCAAAGCCGTTTAGAGCTGGTCAATGTGCCGCCACCCAATCCTTTGGTTCAGGTTGGCAACGACGCTTTGCCGATGGAATATCAGCAGCAGCAGAATGAATTGATGGCATATCAAGGTGGTATGGCACCGATGCCTTACCAACCGCAAATGCAGTATCCCGGAGCTCCGATGCCACACCAGGCACCCGCGGCTACCGGAAAATTTGATTTCCAAAAGAATCGACCTAAGATTATCGCGGGGGCGGTGCTATTGTTAGCGCTGGCTTATTTTTTTAGCGGAGACGACTCGGGAAAACCTCCAACACCTCAGCCAGGGGCTTCGTCGGCGCCAGGCTCACCTTTAGAAATCTTCAATAAGCTTCCGCCCGAGCAACAAGCCTTGGTTCGTCAGCGCTATAAAGATGCTAAAAACCTGTATATGCAAGGGAAGTATCAATTAGCTCAAGACGAAATCATCAAGATTCAGGAACTGGTTCCTGATTATGAAGACATCAGAGAGATTGAACGTCTTTCTAAAGAAGCCATCTTCATTCAAGAGCAGCAACGTCGCCAAGAGCAGATCGAAAAGGCGAAAATAGAAACGGAAGAAAAAATTCAAAAAGCCGCAGCGGAATGTCAGAAGAAAATCAATCCTGATATCACCATGCCGGAAATTGAAGAGTGCTTAAGCGACGTGATGCAGTTTAATCCAGAGCATCCGAAGATCGTAGATCTGAAAATGCAGGTGGAAACCATCACGACCCAAAGAGATGCTAAAGCGGCTGAAAGAGCGGCCTATCAATCTCAGGTGTCGAAGCTTCGTGCTATTTATAACAGCGCCGAAAAGGTTCATAAGAAGGGTAAACCATTGGATGCGATTGCCGCTTATGAAAGAGTGATTGCCGCGCCATTGCCAGACCCTAACGGCTATAAAGGTCAAGCGAAGCGCAATATCGCGTCGATCCGCCAAATGATGAATTCTAAAACGGCCTCTTTGCAAGGTGAGGCAGAAAAATTTTATCAAGCGCAAAACTTAAAAGGCGCGATCATGTCGCTGCGTAAAGCGCGGGTGATGGATCCCACCAACCCAGATCTTCCCGAAAAAATCGAACGCTACACGGGTGAGTTGCGCAAACAAATGATGACGATCTATCAGGAAGGCATTCTTGAAGAAAGTTTTGGTAACGTCGACGGCGGTGAATCTAAGGCCGGAGCCAAAGACAAGTGGCGAAAAATTCTGGAACTCGATGTTCCAGACGGCGAGTACTACAAAAAAGCTTATATTAAGTTGAAGAAGTATGGAGCACTTTAGTGAAGTTGCAGGAAAGATCTTACAGCACGAAAATTCTGCGCCCTAAACCTCTGGTACATCAAGAAGACGATGGGTCGTTGATTGTCGTTGCTACATCCTGGGGCCAACCAGAGCACGCACAAAGAGCTTTGGATGAGGTTGTAAAATACGTCAGTGCGGCTAAGTCTGACGTCGAAGTGACGTCTCCGTTTGAGTTTTTAAGCTGCCTGACGGACGAAGTGAACTATGTGCGCACAGGAATCCTGATTGCCAACGACATTCTTTATCGCGGTGAAAATAAGATGGAATATTTTTCGGGCGTTGAAGTCCTGGCTTTATTCCGCCGTGGAACTCAACTTGCGTGGGCGCAAGTGGGTTGCCCGAGTTTGTTTATTCAAAGAAAAAACAAAAGTCTTCAGCCTCTGTCGGTAGGGTTGGACCTTTCTAGTGAACGTCTGGGGGACGGTGAATCTTTGCCGCCACTGCCGGCACAGCTTTTAGGACTGGAGCCCACGTGTTCAATTCAATGTGGTCATACCTCTGTGAATGAAGGTGATCGATTGATTCTTTTAGCTAGTACGACCATCGCCACCTCACTGTGGGTTTCCCAGTCAGAGCCCGCCGAACTAGGTTCCGTGACAACGAAGATGATTCAGGAGAATCCTGAAGCTCCATTTTGGTTGGGTCTAATCACAGTTGAAGAATAAATTTAATAGTCTTCGGTTTGCAGAGCTTTATACGCTAGCGAACGAATCTTTGCGTATTCCGGCAGGCTGAGGGCGAATTCAGTTCGTGAAGGCGCAAAAATATTTTCACGCGAAGTATCCCAAATCAGTCCTGTCGCGATGTTCGCACGTTGAATTTGTTGGTCGAGCATGTAGTTTCTGAATGAGCGTTCGAAGCGTTTTCGTTGAGCTTCTTTGGACAAACCTCGCACATCGGCACGAAGCCAGTCGATGAATTCCAAAAATAAAGGATCGCTGCAGTTCTTAAGCTGTTCGGTTTCAATAGTTGTCGCCGTCAATAAAGGGAAACACGTATCGTTCACCTTCGCCGATTTGGAGTTTAAATTTCTTTCTGCGACATACTGCCACACCGAAATTTTATTTTTGATGCCCAGGTTTTTTAGCGTTTCCCAGTCTTTTTGGTTTAAGGCAATTTGTGCGGTCCAATTTAGCAAATCCAAGCTTTGCGGCTGTTGAAGTAAAAGGCGTTTTAAGTCACGTAATAGTTCAGCCTCTTGGTCAGCGCGCATCCAGCGCGCAAAAGGCAAGCTGAGTTTTTTCGTCCATTCGGACTGAATCGGTGGAAATGCCGGGAATTGGTTTTTACTTAAAAGTCCTTGCAGTTTTTGCGTCGTAGGCAAAATGCTTTCTTGTAAAAGCGGTAGGGGATTGACTTCAAATCGGTCCACAAGAGTGTTGTAAAGCAATGGATTTTCGTCATTGATGTAAAGAACATGGTGAGAAATTCCCGCAGTGCGAATAGGGCCGGCTTTTCTCCAGAACGCCCAGCCGGATTCAATCAAAAGCGGCCGGTCATCAGCCCACGCCACATTCGGACTTTTTAGAGCCCCCAAAAGAGAGTGTACGGGGAATGAACTCGAGTCAGCATCGAGGTTGCTTTCGCCTAAGAGCTCAAAAAGGGTTCGTCCGACATCCACTAAAGAAACGTTCTGATCAATCTTCCAATGAATTGCTAAATCACGCTTTCTTTTTTGTGCGGGTTTAATAAATAAAGCCACTTGCGTGTTCTCGCCATGCAAATTAAGCGGCGAAAGTTCTTTATAGCGATCACTGGTGGTGTGTCCGTTTAATCCGACAAGGACTACGGTCGTATTATCCCAGCGCTTGGCGGACTTTAAATTCTGAAACAGCTCATAGAGGCTTTCATCAAGTTCATCCAACTGACTTTCAAAGCTGAGATTTCTTGTTTCACCAAGATCAGTCACGGTCTCCGTTGTCGTAAAGATCAGATCGGGAACGTACAACACGCTGAAGAATGCATCCGTATCGACGTCCTGTTGCAGCCATTGTGTGAAAGCATCCGCGTTCTTTTTAAAAGGACGAAACAGACTTGAAAAGGTTGGAACGATGTTATCTTCAAAAAGCTCAAAGCCCTGATTTAATCCTGAACGACGAAAAACCGGAGCTCCGCCTGAAAAGAAACTCGTACGATAGTCTTGCTGAAGGGCAAGCTCAGAAACCATTTCAATTTCGGGAGCTAGACCAGGGCGGCCGTTGTGTCGCACTTTGTGTTGGTAGGGGTAGAGTCCGGTTAACAAAGACGATAAGGCCGGAACTGAAAGTGTCGAAGGTGAAAAGGCGTGAGTGAAGCGAACGGATTCATTGCAAAGCAATTGAAAGCCGGATCTTTCCACTTCTTCTTGGCTGCATAGTACGTCGCTGATGGTCAACTCATCCACGGCGATGACTAAAACGGAGTTTTTGTCATTCGCCTTGCAAGAAAGCTGGACCAAGCTCAGGAGTGTGAGAAGAAGAGTTAAAATGACTTTCTGCATACCTTGACCGGAAGTAATGGTTTTAGAGATAATGGATCAATAATTTTGCGCAGTCAAAAATTTTGGAGGAAATCACCGATGCTCACAGAAAAAATATTTACGGTAGCTCACCTGGCAGATCAGGTCGTTTTATGGATCTTACTTGTGCTCAGTGTGCTTAGCATCGGCATGATTTTAGAACGTTACTTCGCACTTAAAAAAATCGCTGCGGAATCTCAACGCGTTCGCGCGCGCATCAAACTTGCTTTGCAAAGCAACAGTCTTGATGATGTTGAAGATCTTGCGAAGGATCCAAACTCTGTCGAGGGTCGCGCCGCAGGTTACGCTTTGAAACACATGCGTGAATCGGGCAGCCGTGGTCTTGAAGAAATCTTCAACACATTCGCTTTGACTGAAAGACCCGAGCTTGAAAAATTCTTGGGCTTCTTGGCAACTGTTGGTTCGAACGCTCCGTACATCGGTCTTTTTGGTACGGTTCTAGGAATCATGAAAGCCTTCAACGATTTGGCGACAGCTCCAGAAGCAGGACAACAAACGGTGATGGCCGGGATTTCAATGGCCCTTGTGGCAACAGCGGCAGGTCTTTTCGTGGCGATTCCCGCAGTTGCGTTTTACAACTACTACAGCAAACAAGTGAAAAGCATTTTCCAAAACTTAGAGAGCGTTAAAGAACTTTGCCTTGCTTATGCTAAGAAAAAAGGTGTTTAAACCATGGCATTTAAAGACGGTGGAAATGATAACGAAGCCATAGCGGACATAAACGTTGTTCCGCTCGTGGATATCATCCTGGTGGTTCTGATCATCTTCATGGTGACAGCGCCTATGTTCATGAAGCCAACGATCAATGTGAATTTGCCTAAAGCGGCCAGCGGCGATCAAACGGCTCCAAGTAAATTGAACATCGCTCTGACAGCTGACGGAAGAATCAATTTGAATGGTTCCTTTGTCACCGAGGCTGACGTGCAGGCAAAAGCGCAAGAAGAAGTGGCGAAGAATGCTGATGTGCAAGCCATTATCTCTGCAGATAAAGACGTTCCGCACGGAAAAGTCGTCGGAGTCCTTGATGTCGTCAAGGGTTCTGGAGTGAAGAAGTTTGCCATTAGTATCGATAAAAAATAATGAAAAAGGGCTCTGTAAAGAGCCCTTTTTTTATTTCATCATTCACAGTATTAATTCCCGCCGCCGCCGTTACCGTTGTCATAGTTCGGGTTGTGCACCCACTGACAAGTATTCGTAAGTAGTTTCAACTTTTTGTTGCGACATTCAAAACTGATGCGACCGTGATAAGTCCAATAACCGTTGTCGTCATAGCGTCCATAGCCCGAATCATATTGATAAGAAGGATTGGGTTGAGGAGTGTGAATGCGGGGAATCGTAGTGCGGCAAGACACTGTTGTTTGCTGTAAGTAAGATAAATTGGCTGGTACGTTGTAATCAGAAAGTTTCGTGAAGTTACGATTGTTATAAAGGAAGTTTAAAGTGTCATAACTGGAGTGCAGAAGAAATTTTCCGCGCGGACCATCGAAATATTCTGGAAAGTATCCATACGCAGCATCGTAAGCCGCTTCAGTGAACGTGAAATAAGATCCCGCAGTACAGCCAACCGCAGGCTCTGAGATCGAAACACGCGCTAAGGTACTTTGCACACTCTTGCCGGTCGCATCTTTCACGATAACGTAATAAGTTCCCTCTTTAGAATAGCTGGTCGCACTGTCACTGATAAAACTATAAGTGCCCCATACACCTGTCATGGCTTTGCTGTCTTTGTACCATTGATAGGTATACGGTTGAGTCCCGCCCGTTACGAGGACTTCAAGACTGTATTGAGCGCCTTCTTGCACCGTCACACCTTGAGGTTGAGTGACGATACGAAATCCCGTCTGACTGGGAGTTCCGCCTCCGCCAGGATTTACGCCACCACCTGAAGATCCGCCGGAGCCGCCGCTACCAACACCGACACTTCCGCCACCAGAACCGGTGTTTCCACCCGAAGATCCGCTGCCGACCCCCACGGTGCCACCACCGCCCGAAGATCCGCCTCCACCAATGGTGACGCCGTTACCGCCGCCACTTGATGGACGAGAGTTCCAGACAGATGATGAATCTTTGCTAGTCGATGAGCTAGAAGTTGAACCTTCTGTTTTTTCTTCCATAGGAGCAGGAGCACAGTTTTGGAACGACAAAACTGTGAGGGACATGATCAAAAGACCAGAGAAAACGCGAAATTTGCGGATCTTTTTGAGAATACGCGTGTTCATTAAACATTCCCCCGAAAGTTTACTAGACTTAAATACGGAAGAAATGTGGAAAAACTTGAGGAAACAGCTGGTAATTCTGTTTAGTTTCTCAAATTGATACGGCTAAAGTCTGGAAGCAAATATCCGATCTAGGATATTATGTTTAAGAGTCAGCCAACAGATACCCATCTTCTTATAATTACGTCTTGTCTTGTAGCCCTTCTAGGCATCCCTACGTTTTTTACGCTGACAAGCAATGATCCTGTTGAAGTTGTAAACGCAGAAGTTCAAGTGTCGCCAACTCTTTCTCAACATCGTCAACCCGCTAGCCTACCGCAAGGTGCGTCCGTGTCTGCTCAAGCGGCGTTGTCCCATTTCACCCACTATGATTTGAACTGCGAGAAAAAAGGCGCAGGCAAAGTGACGGTGACAGGTGGGTATGTTCAATTTCAAGGAAAAAACTGTCTGAAAAATCTGAAAGACGGAGAGATTGAAATCATTAATAAGAGCAATGGTTACACTGCTTCGATCTTCAACAGCGGTGCTGACAAATATCAAACCGACCTCATTCAACTTCAGAACGGCGACAACGAAATCGCGATTCGTTATCGCGAACGCTCTGGAAAAGCGGTGGAAGAGGTCGTTCGTATCCATTCGTCTAAGATTTAACATAAACAAATCAATATCTTAATGCGCTCAGCTAGAGTAGGATCAATTAAATTGATCTTCCGTTCCTCACCCTTTAAGGTAGCCGCCGGCGTTGCAAATTTAGCACACTCCAGGCTCCTTTACGGATGCCTAACGTGGGATAAAATTGATGTTACTTGAAGGATTTTTACAGCCAGTGGATTTAAAGAAGCGTTCGGACATTCATTATGCTCGAAAAATTTGGCATATGTCGGGAGTCTCCGTGATGTTCCTTGCGTACGTCTATCTTCCGCCTGCTGTATCTATGACAATTCTTGTGGCCGCTTGGTTGATGTTTGTTCCTTTCGATTTTTTGCGTCAAAAAAATGCAGCTTTGAATGATTGGGCCGTTCACGCGTTCAAACCGATCATGCGTCAAAGTGAAGTAAAAAAATTGGCGGGAACGACGTTCTTACTTTCTGGTGTTCTACTCGTAGATATTTTATTCCCTCGTCCGATCGTGGCTTTGACCTTGTTGTTCTTGGCTTTCGCAGATCCTATCGCAAGTTACTTTGGGATTCTGTACGGAAAAGATAAAATCTTTGGACATAAATCAATCCAGGGTTTCATGGCGGCATTCTTTGTTTGTGCCGCACTTACTTTCTTCTACTTGCTATATCACAATTATCTCATGGATCGCATTGTGGTGGTCAGCTTGTTCGCAGGCCTTGTTGGCGCATTTGCGGAGCTTATTCCAATTGGAAAGCTTGATGACAACCTCACTTTGCCTGTGATGAGCGCCGTTGGCCTCACCATCCTGTTTTATTTCTTTGGATTTTTTGCCACTGTAGGATAATGTTTCCCTGCCATGGACCACATGGCGGGAGAAGACAATGGCAGATACTCATCTAGAAAAAATTGATTCCGAAGATGCCAAAGCACAGCGCTTGGCAATGTATATCTATATTCTTCCGAATTTGATGACGACAGGAAACTTGTTCTCTGGTTTCTTTGCAGTGATTCAATCTATCAAAGGAAATTATCTTTATGCCGCTTATGCGATTGTTGTGGCGGCGGTCTTTGACCAGTTAGATGGTCGTTTGGCACGTTTGACTCGTTCGACAAGTAAGTTCGGTGCCGAGTACGACTCTTTGTGTGACCTTGTCAGCTTCGGTATGGCTCCAGGGACTTTGTTGTTCTTGTGGGCGCTTCAACCCTTTGGTCGTTTGGGTTGGGTGGCGTGTTTCCTTTTCGTAGCCTGCGGAGCTCTTCGTTTGGCGCGTTTCAACGTTCAAGCAAACGTTGTTGAAAAAAACTATTTCCAAGGTTTACCAATTCCAATGGCTGCGGGTATCGTAGCTTCTTCAGTTCTTGCCTTCCAAGATTTGGAATTAGAACCACTAGGTAACTATGGTCTTTTGATCATGACGATCCTTTTGGCGCTAGTGATGGTAAGTAACTTCCGCTTCCGTAGCTTTAAAGATTTAGATCTGAAAGAGCGTCTTCCATTCCGCTACCTGATTTTGGGTGTCGGTGTTTTGGTTGTCGTTGCTCTTCGCCCTGAAGTGATGCTGTTCGTGCTTTTCATGGGTTATGCCGCTTTGGGTGCAGTTTTCGGTGTCTTCAAGCTTGGAAAGAACATTCGTAAAATTAAGCCCAGTGTGTATGCTCCCGCGCAAGTACACGAGAGTGACTTAGTCCTCGAAGAAGAGGAAGAAGAGGCGAAGAAAGATGAAAAGAAAACTTAAAGTCGGAGTTGTTGGCGCTACCGGCATGGTAGGCCAAACTTTCATGAAACTTCTTGAAGAGCGCAGTTTTCCCATCCAGGAGCTGCGCCCTTTTGCATCTGAGAACTCATTAGGAAAAAAGATCGACCTGCAAGGGGCTTCTTGGCCCGTGCAAGTTCTTAAAGAAGGTTGCTTCGACGGCCTTGATCTTGTGTTCTTTTCTTCGGGTGATGATATTTCCAAAGAGTGGGCGCCGAAGGCTGTGAAAGCCGGGGCTTTTGCCGTCGATAACTCTGCCGCTTTCCGTATGGATCCCAACACTGTTTTGGTAGTTCCCGAAGTGAACGGCAACTTGGTGACTAAAGATTCCAAGCCGCAAATCATTGCTAATCCAAACTGCTCAACCATCCAGTTGGTTGTGGCACTAAAACCACTTTTAGATAAATTTGGTTTAGAAGAAGTGCGAGTCAGCACTTATCAAGCGGTGAGTGGGGCTGGACAAGGTGGTTACGACGAATTGATGGAACAGACGTCAAACCACAAAGACGATCACCAACCAAAAACTTTCCCGCATACGATTCTTTTCAACTGCATCCCGCAAATCGGGTCCTTTAACGACGAAGGATACTGCAGTGAAGAAGTAAAGATCATGAAAGAGACACGTAAGATCCTGGGTCAGGACAAATTGAAAGTTTCGGCTTTCACGGTTCGTATCCCAGCACTGAACGCGCACAGTGAGTCCGTATGGGTGACTCTAAATAAAGAAGTCAGCCGCGATCAGATCATGGCCACTCTTTCCGAATTCAAAGGCATCGTCCTTCAAGATGACCCTAAGAAAAGCGTTTATCCTTTGGCCCGCGATGTTTCTGGAAAAGATCCTGTTTACGTGGGGCGCGTGCATCGCGATCCTGAAAACCCAAAAATGTGGTTGATGTGGGTTGTTTCGGACAACATCCGGAAAGGTGCTGCTCTGAACGGCATCCAAATCGCTGAACAAATCTTCTTCAGTTAATAAAAAGGTGGGTCTTCCCACCTTTTTCCATAGTCCCTGTCTGATTCGACGAAGGTCTTGAGTTTGAGCTTTTTTTGACATCTCGACCTTCGCATGGTTCGATTAAAAGGATGAAGCTTTCGGTAATCACGGCAGCCAGCATTTTCCTTCTTTCGTTCAATAGTCATGCGACCATGACATTGAATTCTATTTCTGGCGATTCAAATCGTGATCTTTCTGATCCTGCAAAGCCCATTATTTATGCTGGGTTCACACCTGCTGTAGCCTGTACCGGCGATGGAGCTTTCACTTGTGACAGTTGCACGGGAACCTCTGCAGGCGGAAAACTTTTTTCGTGTAATAAAACCAGCGCTTATCCCAATCTTCGTTTAGTCATTCAAATGACTTCAACGAATACGACAGGAACGGTTTACGCAAAAATTGGTGAGGACGATGTCAGTTCCACTTTACCTTGGACTTTTGACAGTGGAGTTCTGACCTTTCAAGCGACTTGGGCCGAAATTTGCCAGGCAGCCGGGGTCGGAAACTGCGATAGCAGTATGAATAAGGATCTGGTTGTTGGAATCAACACGACATCCGGCGGATCCGCGACAACAGACTCAATGACATTCCGATTGAACACACGCGTGGCTGCGGCAGATGGTTCGGATTCTTTTTATACGGATTGCAATACGGCGGCGGTGGCGGCAAACCAAGGTTTTTGTCACTTCAATGTATTTCCAGGTGATGAAAAGCTATACGTTGAAAACATGGTTTACTCGGACGGGTATCCGGCTTCACCAGCACCGGGAGTAGAATTTCGTTCGGTTGTTTTCTTTTACGAGCCATTTGTTACTGACGACAATACGACGATCGCAAGTATCAGCAATGCATCTTCGATGTTTGAACTTCCGGTGAATCGTTCTGCGAAACCTCCAATAGTTGATGATCGCGTGGATGGTCTGGTCAATGGCGAACGCTATTGCATGGTCATGGCGAACATGGATATGACCGGAGTGATTTCTTTCTTTACTCCAATTCCCGGAACTTCAGGATCGCCAGTAACCGCTGCTGAACTTTGTGGTACTCCGGCGGCGGTGGTGGGCTTACTTGATGATAAAAGCTGCTTTATTGCCACTGCGGCCTTCGGCAGTCAGATGGCGCCTGAAGTGGAAAGCTTCCGTGAATTTCGTAACAAGTTCCTTCTTCCCAATAAATGGGGAAAGGCCTTTGTTAAGTTCTATTACAAACACAGTCCTTATTACGCTAACATGATCGCTGAAAGTGAAATCGCGAAAACAGCAGTCCGCGCGGCTTTGTGGCCTTTGCTTTTATTTGCACGTGCCAGTGTGGCTTTGGGATTCTGGACTGCCTTTGCGCTTCTTTCTTTGGGTGGTTTGACTATTTATGGTCTTTATCGCCGTTTGATTTTAGGTCGTCGATTTCGAGGTGAACTGTGAGTTGGTCGAAATATTTTATCGCTCTTTTAGCAGTGGTTTCGTTTCACTCCGTTCAAGCTCAAGAAGCGGAGTCCGCTCCGCAAGAACCTCCTTTTGTTCAAGAAGACACTGAATTTGATTCAGAAGCGTTAAGCATTGAAGATGAAATTCAAAGCGCCGCTCCGGAATCTGCGCTTCAGCCTCCGCAAAAAGAAACAGTGAATCTAAACGAAGAAGCAGACCCGAACAAAAACTTAGAAGAAGAACTTTCGATCAAAGATGAAGAACCGGTTGTTGCTGAAGAACCTGAGGTGGTTCCGGCTCCACCGTCTCCTGTCGTGGAAGTAAAACCGACGAAGCCTCTGCAGCCCGGAAAGGTCATGCGTCGCTCAGCGCGTGGAGGAACGGAATATATCGAGCATCCTCAAGCGGCGAACGGTCTGATCGCGATCACTAAAGAAGGCGCTTACATCTATCGCACTAAAGAATCGGGTGAATACAATCACACGGGAAGTTTCCGTCTGGGTTTAATCGATCCTCCGCGAATTATTTCAGCGGATGGGACGACAAGTTTCGATACGATGTATTCAGGATCTTCGCAGCCGCTTTTCATGTTTGATTACGAATGGCAGCCATTTAATGGCTACGGAAAATTCGGTATTCAAGCGGGCTTTGGTTTTATGATCGCTAACGGAAAAGGTCGTTTCATCGAAGGGGACCTAGTCGGGCAAGAAGCGAAAGAAAGCTATACCTTTTTAGCTGTGCCTTTGAACCTGGGTCTGGTCTATCGCTTAGAGTGGATGGACCGTCAGTGGTTCGCGCCTTATGTTTCTGGTGGCGGAACTTATATCGGAGTGGCTGAATTCCGTGACGACGGAGCGACACCATCTGCGGTGGGAACGCCAGGTGCTTACGGAGCTGCAGGATTGTTAATTAATATTTCGGCGATGGATCGAGAAACCGCATTCACTTTGAAATCCGAATACGGCATCTCTAATTTGTGGGTGTCTTTAGATTACCGCTATCTCCAGACCTTCAATGAAGATCTGGATTTCACTTCCGGCATAGCGGGTGCCGGTATCACAGTCGATTACTGAGGTTGGCAAGAAGCGAAGTGAATAGTGCGGTTCATACGGTGCATTGAACCAGCTGTGCATTTCAAGCCTTGTTCAGAACAGTTGTAGCGAGCTTCAACTTCACCTTTTGAGTTTTGGCCCATAACGTAGTTCTCTTCACACCAGCTAAGAACGTCTACTTGGTAGTCAGATTCACGATGGCTAACGATATCTTCTTGAGCCATAGCAGTTGAAGAAACAACTAACATCAAACCTACGATTAATGATTTCATGATTTACTCCTTGGATTTGGTTATTAAAAAGATGGCATGGAGTACGACTTTCCTTAGGGGTGGTCAATACACCGTGAAAAGAGAACAGAGGTGACTACAGTCTGTACACCGCGAAGTCCACTTAAAATCGTGCTCGCTGTATTCATACTTGTTCCGCGAAATACGCCATAAATTTTTAGGGGTTTTTTCGGTGGCCGTGCTATCAATTCCGCTATGAAAAAACTCATTCTTCTTACCGGATTATTCATTACGTCTTTGTCATTCGCACAAACTCGCTACTGCGATGACATTCAACGTGTCGACAACTTTCCTCGTCTGAATTCAGACCAGTTTAAGCGCTTCGGTTTGGATAAAAAGAACAAGATCGACCGCATCCTTGTGAGTAAAGATCGCAAAGAGCTTTATCTTTTGAGCAAAGATGTTGTGGTGAAGTCTTACAAGGTCGCTTTCGGACTTGTACCTGAAGGTCACAAACAATTTGAGGGAGACTACAAAACGCCTGAAGGTATCTACTACATCGATGGCAAAAATCCGAAGAGTGCTTTCTATCTTTCTCTTCATGTCTCTTACCCGAATAAGCAAGACATTGAATATGCGAAGTCTAAAGGGAAGTCCGCAGGCGGCGACATCATGATTCACGGATTCCCGAATGCTTCATCTCGCCCGGATTTCAATAAATTTGTGGGGGCCATCCACCCAAGCAATTGGACGGCGGGCTGTATCGCGGTGACCGATCAGGAGATCTATGAAATCTACAACCTGGTTCAGCAGGGAACGACAATTGAGATCTGTAAGATGACTCCGAAGCCACCTAAACCTCAAGAGCCTCAGGAACCACAGGAGCCACAGGAGCCAACAGAGCCTTCTGTGCCTGAAGAGCCTCAAACTTCTAAATAGACTACAAAAACAGAGTCGGCGCCGTTGAAAAATTTCCGAGACGGCGCCTACAAAAACATAGCCTTGTCGCGACGAACCTAAGCTGATACTTTGCCGCCCATGTTGACGAAAGTGAAATTCACCGTGGCCTATGACGGCACCGGGTTCTGCGGGTGGCAGAAGCAAAAACAAGAAGATCAGATTTCTGTAGGCCATGTGATCGAAAGGGCCTTAGAGAAGGTTTTTGCCGAAAAGATCACTTTGTTCGCCTCGGGCCGCACCGATGCCGGGGTTCATGCCTTGAACCAAGTTTGCCACTTTTCTACGCATCGCAAGATTGATCCAGCTAAAAAATGGGATTTCTGCTGGGCTTTGAACTCTCAATTGCCTCCATCCATCGTCGTGAAAAGGGCCTGGATTGCACCACAAGAATTTCATGCGACGTTGTCGGCGACCCATAAAACATATAGATATCTGATCTTGAACCGCCCTCGCCCCAGTGCTCATTTAGCCCGTTATATGGCTTGGGAGCGCAAGCCTATCGACATCCACCATTTGATCTCAAGTTCTGAATTTCTTTTGGGAAATCATGACTTTAAGAGTTTCCAATCAGTCGGAACGCCAGTTTTAGATACCGAGCGCGAGATCTATCAGGCGGATTGGGAGTGGCGTCGCCCTGACGTTCTTCAATTTACAGTCACCGGAAACGGCTTTTTAAAGCAGATGGTGCGTAATATTGTGGGTACCTCATTAATGTTAGAGAAAAAAGGCTTAGAACCCCAAGAGATGGAGCGCATTTTAAACCTGAAAGATCGCCGAAAAGCCGGTCCCCCTGCCCCTGCGGAAGGCCTTTATTTAATGAAGGTTTATTATCCCCAGGACCTTGACAATGGGTGTATAGAACTTTAAAACATCCCTTCCCGCAAAATAGTGTAAGAGCCCGTTGTTAAACTCAAACATTTTTTGCCGAATGCGCAGACGGTAAAACTGACGTATTCAAAATGAAACTGGAGACCCTAATGAAAACTTTCAATGCAAAAGCAGATGAAGTTGAAAGAAAATGGTGGATCGTTGATGCCGCTGACCAAAAGGTCGGTCGTGTAGCGACAACTGTTGCAAACATTCTTCGTGGAAAGAACAAACCTATTTTCACTCCTAACGTTGATACTGGCGACTTCGTTGTTGTTATCAACACGGACAAAATGGAGCTTTCTGGAACTAAGTGGGATGACAAAAAATACTACCGTCACTCTCGCTTCTTCGGTTCTTTGAAAGAGATGACTGCAGCTCAAGCGAAAGAGAAAGATTCTACTTTCATCATTCACGAAGCTGTTCGCGGAATGCTTCCTACAAACAAGCTTTCTCGCCAAGTTATCATGAAAATGAAGGCATACACTGGTGCTGAGCATCCTCATGCTGCTCAAAAGCCAGCTCTTTACACACTTCCTTCTAAGAAGTAATTGGAGATAGACAATGGCAGCAGCAGATAAATTCTATTATGCAACTGGAAGAAGAAAAACGAGCTCTGCGCGCGTTTTCTTGAAGCCTGGTAAAGGCAACATCACAATCAACGGAAAAAAATCTGATGATTATTTGAGCCGTATGCAATCACGCATGGTGATCGTACAGCCTCTTGATCTATTGGGCCAACTTGGCAAGTTCGACGCTAAAATCACTGTTTCAGGTGGTGGTGAGTCTGGACAAGCTGGTGCAATCCGTTTGGGTATCACTCGTGCTTTGATCGCTTTCAATGCAGAGTTCAAAGGAACTCTTAAGAAAGCTGGATTCGTTATGCGTGATCCTCGTATGGTTGAGCGTAAAAAATACGGTAAAGCCGGCGCTCGTCGTAGATTCCAATACTCTAAACGTTAATCGTTTCGGGTTATCGGACGAGAAAGGGAGCTGTTTCAGCTCCCTTTTTTTTTGCTTTTTTCTTGGGACTTGGCTTGTCGTTCTTGCGGTGGATTTGCGGATGGAAGTGCTGCCTGCCTTAGCTGGCTGGTCGCTTCGGTCGGCACGCCTTCCGGGCTCGGTTGCCGCCGCCCTTTGGGCGGTTCGCGCCGTCGTGGCGCGCCGGCAAAGGCCTCTCTTCGGACCCGTCAGCTAAGGCAGGCAGCACTTCCATCCGCAAATCTTTGCTGGATTCGATGTTCGTTTCTTCGAATAATTCTAAAAAACTGGGATGAACTGTCTTTCGTGATAACGGGGGATTTGTTTTATTTTGGAATCTATTGGGACGTTCGGTGTTTTGGGATCTGGGCTTCGGCGTGATTTCGCTTGTGGTGGATTTTTAGAATTTCACTGGATGGTTGAAAGTTTATGGGTCCCAATTATTTCATGTTCTAACGCAAAGGCTTACTGCCACGGTGGCAGTAAAAGGTGGTTATCATCCATGTTGTTTCGCTTCCCATTAATTAATCTAATCAAACAGAAGTACGATAATCATGGAGCTCAATTTTTACTTCCACCGTGGAAGTAAACAGCTAAGACGCTCCCTTTTTTCGAAGGCACGGTAACATTGATTTGCGGTTTTGAAGTGACGCACTTGCTTACCGCCACCGTGGCAGTAACTTAGTCTCTTCGTTGATTAAATTTTGGGAGTCGTGAAGTTAGGCTGCTTTGCCGTTCACTCGGAGTTGATTAGTTTAGTGAGTGTTGGACTTGGACTTTTCCCTAGGTTTTTTTGAAACTCACTTCCAAAATAAAAAAGGCACCCGAAGGTGCCTTTTCAACTCTCCATTTTTCTTTCTAATTACTTAGAGCAAGAAAGTGGGTAGATGTTGCCGTTAGCTGCTAGGAAGCCGCCGAATGAACCGTCTGCTTCTTTACCAATAGCTAGGAAACCTGTGTTTTTGATAACGCCGTCTTCTTGAGCTGACTTGTCAGTCAAAGCTAGAAGTTGCAAGAAACCGTTGTTCAATTGCTCTGTTACTGCGCCTTTGTCCATTTGAGAGAAGAAAATCGATTGTTTTGATTTTTCGCTCAAAGAAACAGTTACGAAGTCTGCTGATTGGTCGTCAGCTAGGTCGATGTTCATAGATACGAATTTGCTCTCTGGAACTGCGCAGTTGAAAAGAGTTTCAGCCATTGCAGAAGAACCCATAAGAACCAAAGCTGCTACGATAAGTGATTTCATTAAAACCCTCCTAAGGTTGTTGCGTAGGGGAGGCTATTTCACCCACGCGGGGCAGGCAATGCAAATGCAACGCACTATCGGCTCTCGGCGTGGATGATCCGCTCCGGCAAAGTGACCGCAAGTTTCTAGCACAAGGTCTGAGCTTCCAGGATTTAATGTCTCTCACAGTACTAATTAGTTTATTCTTTAACAATCTACAGCAATTCAAAAGAGGGACGTTTCGTGAAACTGGTTATTGCATCACTGATTTGCAGCTTAGGTTTTTCGCATTTTGCCTTTGCACAAGAAGCACCAAAGACTGAAGCCGTAAAGAAAGAACCGAAAAAAGAAGCAGCTTCAGCAGCAACGACCACGGATAAAAAAGCGACAGAGTTCGATAAACCTCTTTTCTTTTCCGTTATTGATCAAGAACTTAAAATCAAAAACCCGCGCGTTGATTTCGATTTGCAAAAGTCCAAAGGGCAGGAACTCGATATCAACGGAGTTACTTTTAACAACAATTCTTTCACCGCGAAACTTGAAGAAGACAGCTTGAATTTCACTTGGGACACGGAGCTTGTTCCCGGCGGAGACATCTCGGTCATCAACGAGCAAGGTAAAGAGCTTTGGAAAAAAGCCGCGAAAGGAAATGGCACTTGGTCCTTCAAAGGTGTTCGTGGGTCTGATGGCCCTCAATGGAAAGACGGTGAAAGATTTCACTTTTGTATTCGCTCGGAAGTAGGCCGCGGATATTCAGGTATGTGCACTCAGAACTACGCCGTGGAAGTCAAAGAGTCTGGCATTCAGTTGGGACTTGCGAAATCATCAACGACCCCGCGTGTGATTTTCCAAAACGATGAAAAGAAACTTAAAGGTGGAGAAGAAGTGGCTGTCGGAACTCCTGTGCAGTTTCTGGCTACTTTAAGTACGAATGCGACCTATGAATTCGTTTCTGAACCCGTGGCTCCCATCGTGAAAGATATGATCGAATCTGAAAAGAAAGACCATGTCACTATCACGGGAGAGCTGCCGAAGCCTTTGAAAGCAGAATCAAAAATGATCTCTGGCAATGACTATGGCAAGATCACGCAAATTCTTGGCTTTGAAAGTACGATCGCTGAAGCGCGTGATCTATGGGCGGCAGATTTTCCGGTAAAAAAGTCTCGTTTGGTGATTCCGGGTAAGTCGGGCGGTATCTTCAGTTACGAATTGGAGATTCAGAATCCTCCGCGCCAACAAGACCGCCGTTTTATTTCTGACAGAGCGATCAAAGGAACCTACAGATCCAAAGATCAAATGCAGGTGCGTGACTCTGCCGACAATATTCAGACGTGGGAGTTTGAAGCTCCTCAGAAATTTGCAAGCAACACGGTCTATCTGGATGTGCAGGGTGAAAAGGCTACTCACAGGTCTTATCTTGAAATTTATCGTGCGGGCGCAGGTGAAGCGAGCTTGCGTCTGACAGGGGTTGTGACTACGGATGGCGATTTCGTTGTATTAGGAGAAGGTCACGTGTCGTGGTGGTTCAACGATATTTTCGGAGCCCAAAACTATTGGCTTTCAAAACAAAGATGGGGCGTGAGCGCCCGCTACTTTACGTCGTTAACTCAATTGCCGGCCACGGACGAATCCGGTGCCAGTGAAGATGTTGATTTGAAAGTGGCCGAAGCGGATCTTCGTTATAGATTTACTCCGGGACTGTGGGAAAAAGATGAGACTGTCGGAGCGATTGTTGCGTACGAGGCGATGACCTTAGGTGACGCCAATGTTCCGAAGTTGGGTGTCGGGCTTTTTTGGGCTCGTTCGATGCCTAAATCCATTGATACTTGGTTCAGTAAACTTCCATTCATGAACTACCCAAAGTGGGTGGATATGGAATTTATCAAATACGTGTCGTCTACGGACAGCGATATCACGTTGGGCGATGACTACGTTCTTAACTTCCACGGCAAAGTTTTGTGGACTCCGAGCTTTTTCGGAGAAGCCGGCTTTGGTTTAAAGAACTACTACTTTGAAAAGAACTCTGACGGCAGTGGTGCTAAGTTAACGACTTTTTACGGAACTGTAGGTTTAGGTATTAATTTTTAGATTTTCTGTTTAAAGGTGCATGAAGAAAAAGCTGACTCTTGTCCATATTTTCTTGCTCAATCAGCTGACAACGACACTGGTTCTGTTGCTAGTGATCGTCGTATATGGCACTCATTTATTTATTTCAGAGCAGCGTTCTATCCGCGAAAGAATGGATCCTGCTTTAAGTCGCGAAGTTGAAAGAACCAATAACGAAATCTCCAGCCTTGAAGCCAATGTGCAGCGGCTAAAAAGTATCGTGGATCTTTTTGAGGTGATGCCACCGTCCATAAGAGTCGAAAAGTTTCGCAGCTTCGCAGCGATGACGATTGCTCCGCATTCAACACAATTCAATGCCTATTTTGCTTTAGGACCTGAACTTGCAAAGAAGTATTTCGGAAAAAGTTCCTACGTCTATGTAGTTCTTCGAGATTATTCTTTATTCGCGAACACTCGTTACAATGACCCTCAGTATTTCATTCATGAAGAGTTCCTGGCGCCGGGCTACAACACGGATCCCGACATGCAATGGTGGCACATGAACGAAAAAAATGTCGGAATAAATTTTTCAGATTTCTATTTCGACAAAGGCTACATGGAAAAAGTCATGTTCAGCACGACCACCGGCACCTACAAGGACGGAAAGTTAATGGCTGTTGTGGGAATTGATACCTTGGCTGGAGACATCGCACATCGTTTAGGTGCATTCCGATTGGGAGAAACTGGCGGAGTGATCATCGTCGATAGTCATGGTCGCCCCGTTTTACCTTTGATTGCACGCGATCTGCCCTTAATAGATTTCAAATACCTAAGAGCTTTTAGCAGAGACGAGTTTAAGAAACTGCCGACGCTTTCACAGAAAGTATTTAATATTCAAGGAGCAAAGCTTCAGGATTTTGCCGGTGCCGATGGCAAAACATATATCACCTACTCTAAGCCCATTAAGGGCCGTCCTTGGCACATGGTGATCTATCAAGAAAAGTCCGAAGCCTATTCAGGGCTTTATTTCAGGATGTTCTTCTTTGGCTTTGTTGCCATGGCGGCGTACTTTCTGCTGACGCTCATGGTGTGGTTGACCGGAAAGTACGTTGTCAATCAGGACAAAGTGGTCTTAAAGGAACTGCTAGAATCCCGTGATAAGGCCGAAGCGGCGACAAAAACGAAATCTTTGTTCTTGTCGACGATGAGCCATGAGATTCGCACACCTTTAAACTCAATGCTCGGCTCTTCCGAATTGCTGGCCGAAACTCCGCTGACCTTAGAGCAAAATGAGCTTCTGCGCTCTTTGCAAAGTTCGGGGGAAACACTTTTAAGCATGCTCAACAATATCTTGGATTTTTCAAAGTTCGAGTCGGGGCGTATGCAGTTGGAAAAGCGCGAGTTTTTACTCAGTGATCTTGTGCGTGAAGTGGATGCCTTGGTTGCAACATCGATTCTTCGTAAAGGTTTAAAGTTCTATTTCCACGGACCCGAGCAAGATCGTTGGATTGTCGGTGATTCTTTGCGTTTAAAACAAGTTCTGATGAATCTGTTAGGAAATGCGGTGAAATTCACTGACCGCGGAAGTATCGAACTGACCATTCAGCCTTACCCCGGAAAAGACTCCGAATCAGAGTATTTTCTGTTTGAAGTGAAAGACACCGGATTAGGAATCGCAAAAGAAAATCTTCGTAAGATCTTCGATGAGTTTGGCCAAGAGGATTCGTCAGTCACGCGTCGTTTTGGTGGGACGGGATTAGGTCTGAGTATTTCAAAAAAAATCGTACAGGAAATGGGTGGAGAACTTCACTGTGAAAGTGAACAGTACATGGGCTCACGCTTTTATTTCTCTGTGCAGATGCAAAGTCGAAAAGCCGAAAACTGGAATGTCCGGTGGACGACAAAAATGAGTGCCGCGCTAACGAAAGAAATCAAAAAGTCTGTTTCCGAAAATCAGCGTCGCATCCTTATAGTAGACGACATGGAAGAAAATCACACTCTTCTGAAAGCTTACATCCGCAAGCTAGATAATATCGATGCGGATTCTGCTTTTAATGGCTATGAGTGTTTAGAAAAATGGGAACGTAACGACTACGATCTTATCTTCATGGATGTTCAGATGCCTGAAATGTCTGGTCTTGATACGATCCGCAAGCTGCGTGATCTTGAGCGCATTCAAGAGCGCAAAAGAACTCCCGTGATTGTTATCTCTGCCAACAGCTTTGCCGAAGATATCGAAAAGAGTCTGGCTGCCGGGGCCGACAATCACGCTGGTAAGCCGGTGCGCAAGCAAACCGTGATCGAATTGGTGCAAAAATACTGCGTTTCTGAAGCCGAAACGCCCTCTGTGAACTCTTAATACAGCGTTAAGTTTCTAACACCTTATCCCGATATTACAAAGGCCTGGGGTCGGAATGAATATTGCCTTTATTCATTACGAGACGGGGAAAAAGGGGGAAATTGTGAAAAGAGGTTTGGCACTCATCGGGATACTGTGTCTCGTATTGGGATTCCAGAACTGCAGCCAAAGCGCCTTGCAGGGACAGGGGGACTTGGCTTCGACCGACGTTTCCATCAATATGCCTCCGCAAATTTCTGAAGAAGAATCTTCCGTGGCGAAGGCCGTCACGTTTATTGAAATTCCTAATATCGCTGACGGACAAACTTCTGTGTCTGCAAAAGCCACTGAAGTAACCCCTTATCGTTTGGTGATCTCAACAGAATCTGGTTCTATTCAACTTGTCGATGATGCGAATAACGTTTTAGAAAAACGCTGTTTGAATTCAAGCAATCTTGATGAACTAAAAACCATCTTAAGCGGCTCCAGTATTTGTGAAGCCGAAGTGCAAAGTGATGATCAAGTGTGCTCGATGAAGTACAAGCCTTGGTATGCCGCACTTTACGTGAACGAAGAGCGCGTGAAGCTGGGTGAAGAAAAAGATTCTTGCGGTAAAGGCAGAAAAGATCTTTGCGGAGCTCTGACCGATGTATTCCAAGCTTATGTAGCGCATGTAAAGCAGCATTGGGATGAAATGAACTGCGAATAGTGATAAAATTCCCGCAAACCGATGCAATAAAAACAGCTTCCCCATAGGAAGCTGTTTTTATTTGTAGACTATTTTGAACTCATACTTTTATCGATAATATCTTTATAAAATAGAAGGCTCTGCACTTCAGAAAAGGTGTTCGGAAATCCCTGAAGGGGATAACTCGGTGCCAGGCTTTTGCAGTTTCCACCCTTGGAATCACAGCTATTATATCGTTCGCATCCGTGAACAGGATCGGTGTAGGTGGAAATACCAGGATTTCCACCGATAAGAACACCCACGATCTCATTTTTAGCATTAAAGACGGGACTGCCACTGTTGCCCGAGAAAGCATCTAAGTCTGTCAAAAACGAACGACTGCGATACTGCGGAAGAAAGACCTTAGCACTGTCTGTGTATTTTAGAGGAAGTCCCATCGGGAAACCCAGCATAGTGACGGGTTCATTCATTTTGACCGGACTGTTAGATATCTTAAAAGGCATTCTATTTACGGTCGGGCGATCCAAGCGAATCAGGGCAAAGTCATGGTTTTCGCCCTTCTCACTGACCGTTGCATAGATGATTTCTTTGCACTTAAAGATCTTGTCGTTGGCGATCTTTGCGGGATTCACTTTTGAATCGTAGTCAAACATCCAAGTGTAGACTTCACAATACTGGTCATTAACACTGCGAATTTCACCAAAGGTCACGGCACAGTGGCCGGCCGTGATCAGAAGATCTGGAGCAACTAAAAAGCCCGAGCAAGCGTAAGCGATGCTTGTTTGGTTAGCAAAGCGTTCATCCCGGCACATGAAATCGCTCATTTTATTAATATCTAAAGAAGAGTGACCATTTCCAAGATCGGTCCAAAGGCTGCTTAAGACACCGACAGCAACAGAACGCGCGAGTGAATTCTTCGCAGGGACTTGCAAGATATCTTTACGATCATCACGTCCAAAGATATCGGCACAGGCAAATGCAGGAACGATAAAAATGAAAGCCAATGCGACACGAGAAAGCAGTTTCACGAGAAGGTTCCTATCCTAGTGAGAGCGTTCGAAAGGCGCACCTTACTAGAAATGGATTCTAAGATCCACCCAGTTGAATTTATTTCCCGTCATGAATTCATTTGGCTAATAGAGAGAGAAATTAGGACCCCGAGTGGGGCCCTAATATTAAAGATTCGTTATATTCCTAAAAGAGATTTTACCTTATCGAAGGCCTGAGGAAGGCTTGCTCTGTTGGGAGCCGCACCTTGAGCGAAGTCGGGACGACCGCCGCCTTTTCCGCCCATGATGCCTGCGACTTCTTTTAAAAGATCACCGGCTTTGGTTTCGCCAGAAATCTCTTTAGAAACGCTGACGATGATGGGGTTTGAGCCTTCACCTTGTCCGACCACAACCACGACACCATTTTGGATTTTATTTTTCAAATGGTCTGTGACTTCTGCCAGAACCTGGCGATCGTCTAAAGCGAGATCTGCAAGAACCAGTTTCGCAGATGCTCCAGCCTTGGTTTTGAAAGTCAAAGCTTTCGCCGCAAGATCGTCGACATTTACTTGTCCACCTTGAAGCTTCTTCATCTCTTTTTCCATTTGCTTGATCTGCTCTTTTAAAGCTTCCACGCGATTAGCAAGTGTTGCCGTTTCGCCAGTTGCTTCAAGATGTTTCAAGTAATGAGGGCTTTTTTGGAAACCAGCCGCTGAAAGTGCTTCATCCAAGTGAGAAACTGCGTTCATCGCATAGCGAACAGCCCCATCACCCGTGATAGCCTCAACACGACGAACTCCGGCGCTAACGCCTGCTTCAGAGACAATCTTAAACAAACGGATCTGTGAAGTGTTCTTAACGTGAGTTCCACCGCAAAGTTCGCACGAGAAATCACCCATTGTTAAAACGCGCACTTTGTCGCCATATTTTTCACCGAACAAAGCCATCGCGCCTTTCGCCTGAGCCTCTTTAGGTGACATCACTTCGACTTTCACTTCGTTACCCATAGCGATCTGTTCATTTACCAGATCTTCGATTTGACGAATTTCTTCGGAAGACAATGGTTTGTTATGAGTGAAGTCGAAACGAGTTTTTTGCGAGTCCACTAAAGAACCTGCTTGAGTCACGTGGGCGCCCAAGACCTTACGGAGAGCGGAGTGCAACAAGTGTGTCGCCGAGTGATTGCTCATGGTATTGCGACGTTCAAAAGGATTTACAATCGTGTCTACTTCTTGGCCGACTTTAAATTCACCGTGTTCGACTTCAACGTGGTGAAGAACGATATCGTCAGTCTTTGTTGTGTTCACAACTTTAGCGCGCGATCCGTTCTTATCCATGATGTAGCCGATGTCACCAACCTGACCGCCACCTTCACCATAGAATGAAGTTTCATCCGTGATGATAACGCCATGGTCACCTTCTTTTAAGGACGTCACGACTTCTTGGCCGTTAGAAAGCGCTGTGATACGACCGCCACCGGCGAAGTCGCCGTAGCCCGTAAACTTCACAGTTTTTCCGGTAGCGACATAGTCTTTCGCAAATTTGATCAAGTGTTGTTCGTCCGCGCCTAAAGCTTTCCCTTTCCAGGAGGCTTTGGATTTTGCGCGGTTGGCTTCCATTTCTTTTTCAAAAGCGGCTTCGTTCACTTCGATGCCTTGCTCGTTCGCAATCACTCGAGTCAAGTCTGCTGGGAATCCGTAAGTGTCGTACATTCTGAACACAACTTCACCCGTAAGTTCTTTAGCGCCTTTTGCTTTCGCCTTCGCGATTTCATCCATCAGGATGTTTGTGCCGTTATCCAAAGTGCTAATAAAGCGGTCTTCTTCGTCACGAATCGTATTTAAGATATGATCGCGACGTGCACTCAATTCCGGATAGACAGAGCCCATGCTTTCAATCAACGCTTCCGCCATTGCTGGCAAGAACGATTGATCGGCAGAAAGCTTACGGCCGTAACGGATCGCACGTCTCATGATACGACGAAGAACGTAACCACGTCCTTCGTTTGAAGGCAGGGCTCCATCCGCGATCAAGAAGGACGTTGAACGACAGTGGTCTGCAAGAACGCGTAAAGCAGAAGTGATTTCTGCCGCATGTTTGTCTTTAGCTAAAACTTCTTTGTCTGTGATGTATTCAATTTTTCCGATTTTGCAAGCACGCTCGATCATCGGCATGAAAAGATCAGTATCGTAGTTGTTGAATTTGCCCTGCATAGCTGCCACGACACGCTCAAGGCCGGACCCTGTATCCACGGAAGGTTTTGGCAGCGGAGTCAATGTGCCTGGAGGATTTTCGAAGTACTGCATGAAAACCAGATTCCAGATTTCAACGAAGCGATCTTCACCCGCGGCGATCCCTTTAAACGGATCAGAAATAGTTCCTGCTTTAGGCCCGTGATCGTAAAAGATTTCAGTACAAGGACCGCAAGGGCCGGTATCACCCATTTTCCAAAAGTTATCAGCATCAAAACGGAAGATGCGATCTTTGGGAATGCCTTCTTGCGTGTGCCAGATTTCAGCCGCTTCGTCGTCAGAGATATGAACCGTCACATAAAGTTTTTCTTTCGGAATGTTCAATTCTTTTGTCAGGAACTCCCAAGCAAAATGAATCGCATCTTTTTTGAAATAATCGCCGAAAGAAAAGTTCCCCAGCATTTCAAAGAACGTGTGGTGACGAGCCGTGAAGCCGACATTTTCTAGGTCATTGTGTTTACCGCCGGCGCGCACACATTTTTGCACAGTGACAGCGCGAGAGTAATCGCGTTTTTCCAAACCCAGGAATGTATTTTTAAATTGGTTCATCCCGGCGTTCGCGAAAAGCAATGTCGGATCATTTTCTGGAATCAAAGAAGAAGAACCTACATGCGTGTGACCCTTCTTTTTGAAGTATTCGACAAAGGCGTTGCGGATCTCAGAGCTTTTCATAAATAACCTTTCTTACGGTCTCGGAATCAAATCCTCGTGAAGCCAAGAAGCGACCGACACGGGCCTTTTCTTCGCGCGAGAATTCATAATCTTCATCATACTTAGTTTTTACAATTGAAAGAGCCTTTTCAAGCTCCAAGTCTCGGTCGGTAGAAACAGAAGGCAAACCTTTTTCGCGAAGGTAATTGTTGATGTAGTGAATGCCTTTGTTGCGACGGTGAAGCATGTCGGCCATGCGCTGAGCAAGGTCCGCAGGATCGCCAATCCAATTCTGGTCTTTGGCGAAATCAATAGCCTCATCAATGATCTCTCCCAAAGAGTCTTCATCCGAAAATCTTTCGCGCAGTTTCGTGCGCAATTCTTTTTCGGAATGGTCCCGGCGGGCGATCAAGTCCATGACTTTCTTTTTCGCGGCCATACGGGTTTTTTGGGGATCTTTCTCTCGAGACATGACAGAGATTATTACTCTGTTTTGGGCTCCTTGCGAAGAACAATTTCGGTCAGCTCACAATATGTTCCTAGGCGAAGTCGCGGTCCCCAATAGCCCGTTCCCTGATTGACATAGAGCTGCATACTTCCAATGCGGTAAAGCCCTTTGGCGTAACGCTCAAAAAAGACAATCAACCAGTTCCAAGGAAAGAACTGACCACCGTGGGTGTGACCTGATAGCTGCAAATCAACGCCCAAAGCCTGGACTTTAGGTGCCAGAGACGGCTGATGAGACAAAAGAACCTTAAAGCTATTCTCGTTAAACTGCTTTTGTACTCCGGCTAAGTCAGGACCCTCTTCCCGAAAGTGCAAGGCGGCGGGATCGGGAATGCCTGCCATCTGTAAAGTGGCCGATCCGAATCCAATATTTTGCACCTCATTGATCAACACTTTAAAACCAATATCGCGGAATGCCTGTAAGCCTTTTTGCGCATTCCAGTAGTACTCATGGTTTCCCGGAACGTAGTAAATGCCGTGCTCTGCTTTCAAATCCTTAAGCATGTTGAACTCTGCTTCATGCTTTTCCACGAAGCTATCCAGAATGTCGCCGGTGAATACGATCATATCTGGTTTCAAACTCGTGGCCTGTTTCACCAGTTTTTTAACGAAGGAGGGTGAAAGGCTGGGGCTGATGTGAAGATCTGTGATATGCAAAATGCGTAGGCCTTCTAAATCCTTTGGAAGATTTTTAAAAAAGACCGGCACTTTTTTTAGACGAGGGCCCACCTGGATGACGGCGTTTCCAAAAATCAAAAACACCAGAGGAAGGCCCAGCATCGCAAACGTCGCCTGCGAGCTGTATAAGTTCCCAAAGGGAGAAGGCATCACCCATTTTTCCACAAAAGCAAAGACGTCACGCAATATGACTAAACTCACAAGGAAATTAATGTACGCCATCACCGTCAAAGAGCCATCGAGAAGGCGATCTCGCCAAGGGCGATGGTCTAAATTCTTTTCTTTCCAAAAGAAAAGAAAAGTCCCTATGACCAAGGCAAAGAGGAATGCCAGCAATAGAATGACGGCAGCAGTTCCCACCCAGGTAAAATCTGTAAAGCGTGTTAACTGGTGGGATACATAGATAAAAATGAGCAGAATAAAAGAGCTGGCGAGCGTGCGAAATAAACCCATAGGACTTCTTACCATGGGGAACCTGCTTTTGCACAGTCCAATGTAAAAACACACGTCGGAGTCCTGTAGAAAGAATGATAAATTTATAGAGGCGCACTGGGAGGTCATATGAGTTTCCGCAGCGAATTCGAACAGGCGAGGGATTTTTTAATTTTACACCGTTCTGAT
This sequence comes from Bdellovibrio sp. HCB117, assembly GCF_047305915.1. Classification (NCBI taxonomy): domain Bacteria; kingdom Pseudomonadati; phylum Bdellovibrionota; class Bdellovibrionia; order Bdellovibrionales; family Pseudobdellovibrionaceae; genus Bdellovibrio; species Bdellovibrio sp. HCB117. Next base: position 459,720 of record NZ_CP178622.1, read on the forward strand.
TACGACTACGCTTACTCACATTTTGAGTGGCCACGTCTTGAGGAATTCAATTGGGCCCTTGATTACTTTGACCCCATGGCTGAAGGCAATGACAAGACCGCTCTTTGGATTGTCAGCGAAAACGGGGATGAACACAAATACAGTTTCAATGAGCTTTCACAGCGCTCAAACCAGGTTGCCAATTATTTGCGCCAGCACGGCGTGCAAAAAGGTGATTCGATATTCTTGCTCATCGAAAACGATGTGGCGTTGTGGGAACTGATGTTAGGCGCAATGAAGGTCGGAGCCGTTCTTGTGCCGAATAATCCATTGCTATCGCAACAAGAACTTTCAGATCGTCTGAATCGTGAGCAGATTAAAGTGATCGCGACGACAAAAAAGCACTCTGATAAATTCTCTGTGAAAGGAACAAGTGTTCTTTCACTGATCGTCGACGGTGAAGTGGCGGGATGGAGATCATTTTCTGAATATCAAAAAGAAAGTGCTGACTTTGAAGGTGAGGGGCGGACAAAAGTCAGCGACCCTCTTTTTAGATACTTCACTTCTTCAAGCAGCGTAAAACCTCGCATCGTTGAGCATAGTTATGGTGGCTTCCCTATTGGGCACCTCTCGACGATGTACTGGATCGGTTTACGCCCTGGAGACGTTCACTTCGGTGTGAATTCAACGGGGTGGGCGATGCATGACTGGAACAATTTTATTGCTCCTTGGAATGCCGAAGCGACGATTTTTATTTACAAGCAAGAGCGCTTCAATGCGAAAACCGTATTAGATGCTTTGTCGGAGTACCCCATCACGACATTCTGTGCTCCGCCTACGGTATGGCGTCTGCTAATGCATGAAGATATGGCTTCCTACAAAGTGCAACTTCGTGAAGCCGTCAGTACCGGCGAAGCGCTAAGTGCAGAGGTGATTTCAAAAGTCTATAAGGCGTGGAAACTGTTTGTTCGGGATGGATACGGTCAGACAGAAACGCCCACTATTATCGGGATTCCCCCTGAAGAAAAAGGGGCTTTCGGCACGATGGGTAAACCTTTACCTGGATTTAGAATTGCGCTTTTAGATGAGAAGAAAAACTTAGTGGATGCGGGTGAAGTTTGTATCAGTCTTGAAAACCAACCTTTGGGACTTGCTTCCGGAGCCGGAGGCGACAGTGGTTACTTCCACACTGGAGATTTGGCCTATCACGATGATTCGAATAATTATTTATTCTCGGAACGAGTCGACGGCTTGTTTAAGTCTTCAGACTATCGCATCAGTCCCCACGAATTGGAGTTTGTTCTTAAAGAATTTCCTGCCATTCGCGAAGCCGTGGTGATCCCAAGTCCAGATCCTATCCGGGACTTTGTTCCTAAAGCACTCGTGGCCCTTATCAAAGGAGTTGAGCCGACCAAAGAGCTTGCTCTGGACATCATGAACTTTGCGCGTACGCGCTTGTCCCCATTTAAACGCATTCGTAGAGTGGAATTCACCGAAATCGCCATGAACACCCATGGAGAAATTATGAGGGCCGAACTAGTTACTCGTGAAAGGGATAAAGTTCACTCTGGAGAGAAATCCCCTTACGAGTTTTGGGAAGAGGATGCAAAAATCAGCATTCCCGATGCGTGGGCGCAAGAGCTTCCCTAAAAGTGTCTCAAATTTGTTTATTTTTCTAACTGCTTTGTAAGGCGTTTCTTTGTTAACATCCTGCTAAGATGTTATTCGTGAAACACTTAATCTTGATTGCATTTTGCGTAACACTTTGTCAGCTTGCACAAGCTGAAACAAAGATCTGTGAACGCCGCTACAAGGTCACTGTCAACAATCAGGCGCCATCATTCGTGCCGGATGTTCAGAAAGGCGGCAAGGGTCTTTCTTTTGACTTGATCAAAGTGATTGAAGCACGCATGGGTTGCACGATGACTTTGAATCCCGTCGAGTTGCCACGCGCTTTCGAAGATCTAAAAAGTTCGCGCACGGATATTTTTGCTTTCGGAACTTCGGATGAACAATGGTCTAAACCAGGCCGATTCATTCCCTTATACAAAGCGGCTCGTCTTTTGGTTGTCAGCAACTCAATCTATGATCCGAAAAAAAGCATTCAAGATTATTTGAAAGACCCGCGCATCAAGTTTGCGGATCAGACTGGTGGTCGATTCTTTTATCTTCCAGCGGAATCTGAAAGTCTGGAAAAACAACGCCGTGTAATTCGCAGTCCTCGTCCTGAACATCTTTATGACTTTCTTAAAGATGGCCGGGCACAAGCGATGTTTTCTTCGGCGGTCTTTAATAAATATTTTGTCGATAACAAAGACATGCAGAATAAGGTTTCTTTTATTCGCGATCCAAAAAACAAAATTGAAATTGGAATTTACGTTTCCAAGCACCGTGTGACGCCGACAGAGTTCCAAGAACTTCGTAAAATTATTAAAGACCTACAAATCGAAGGGACTTTCCGTGATATCGTGTCTCGGTATGTGTATCCGGAAGATCTGACTTATTACGAAGATTTATAAGAGGGTCGATAAGACTTCTTAAAATATTTCCCATCACAAGCTACTTAATTTTCCCTTATTCAACGTGGGTCCATCTGATCCGAGTTCGTAAGAGTCTTCGAAAAATTACGAACACCGTATGAGCTGTGATGGGATTTTAAAAATAACTAAACGGCGGCGACCAAGGTGTCCGCTATGTAGACGAGAGTTGCTATTATCATCATCCACTTCAACATGGTTGACCTCCGCTTAAAGAAGATGCGGGAGTTCTGCACCAAAGTCGAATCGCTAATTTTGATCGAAGGTATAAGAGATTCTTTGGCAATCCCGTGACGCCGTTCATTTTGCTTTGCAATAAAAAATGGGACAGCGTAGTTCTTCAAATCATGCGCACATTCTTAAAACAGCTGGCGATTCTCTTTGGTATTGGACGTTTTCCGAAAGGACCTGGAACGGTTGCGACTTTAGCGACGATTCCGTTGGTGATTTTACTCTGGAAAACGGGACCGCTGATTTATATGGCGGCGATTGTTTTGCTGCTCCCCGTCGGAATTGCTGCCTGCGAAGTTTATGAGCAGGACAAGGGCGGGCACGATCACAAAGAGATCGTAATTGATGAGGTTTTAGGTTTTTTAATTACCATGGTCTGGTTGCCTTTGACATGGCAGGCCATTTTAATCGGTTTTGCACTGTTTAGATTGCTGGACATTACAAAGCCTTTATTCATAGGATATTTAGATAAGAAGATCCAAGGAGGTCTTGGAGTGATGGTGGACGATGTGGCCGCGGGGATAATTGCGAGTCTCATCATGCAAGTTCTCTACACTCAAACCAACTGGTTGGGCTCTCAGGTTTTGGTGCCATAACAATGTCACTGAATTCTGAAAAGCTTCAAGAACTCATTCGATCCCTTCGCGACCAAAAACTCACAGTGGGTTTTGCGGAAAGTTGTACTGGAGGTGCACTTTCGGCTTTTTTAACAGAGCAGCCTGGCATATCCGACATCTTTTTAGGCTCTGTGGTTTCTTACTCTAACGAGGCGAAGGAGGATCTTCTGGGGGTCCGTCGAGACACTCTCATGCAAGAGGGTGCGGTGAGCGAAGCGGTCGCTCGTCAAATGGCGCACGGAGTGCGTCGACAGCTTAAAACTGATTGGTCTGTGGCAATCACAGGTATTGCTGGTCCGAGTGGTGGAACACCCACAAAGCCAGTAGGAACTGTCTGCATTGCTATTGCTGGACCGGCCTTTGAAGATTCACGAAGACTGTTGTTTTCGGGAGATCGCAAAGCCATCCAGAATGCATCGGTCGACTATTCAGTGAATTGGCTGTGTGAAGCGCTGGACGCTTCTTTGAAATCTCGACAATAAAAACGGCCTCGGCCAGAACATTTAACATTAAAGAGTCGTAGCAAGTGCTACGAGAGAGGAACAACAGATGGCAAACGCTTCTGTAGACGGCAAAGTGAACGGCGAAAAATCTAAAGCTTTGGAGCTAGCAGTTTCTGCTATTGAAAAGCAATTCGGTAAAGGTTCGATCATGCGCTTGGGCGCAAACGAAACTCTAGTGAAAGATGTTGAAGCAATCAGCACAGGTGCTTTGAGCTTGGATATCGCTTTGGGTATCGGTGGTCTTCCAAAAGGTCGTATCGTAGAAATCTACGGTCCAGAGTCTTCTGGTAAAACAACTCTTTGCTTGTCCGTGATCGCTCAAGCTCAGAAAAAAGGCGGCGTTGTCGCTTTCGTCGATGCGGAACACGCATTAGACGTTAACTATGCTCGTAAATTGGGTGTCAACACTGAAGATCTTTTGATCTCTCAACCAGACACGGGTGAACAAGCTTTGGAAATCACAGAGACTCTAGTTCGCTCTGGCGCGATCGACGTATTGGTTGTCGACTCCGTAGCGGCGTTGGTTCCTCGTGCAGAGATCGAAGGTGAGATGGGTGATTCTCACGTAGGTCTTCAAGCTCGTTTGATGTCTCAAGCACTTCGTAAATTGACTGCGGCTATCAACCGTTCCAACACACTGGTTATCTTCATCAACCAAATCCGTATGAAGATCGGTGTTATGTTCGGTAACCCTGAAACAACAACAGGTGGTAACGCCTTGAAATTCTACTCTTCAGTTCGTTTGGATGTACGCCGTGTAGGCGCGATCAAAAACGGTGAGGACGTCACTGGAAACCGTACGGCGGTGAAAGTTGTGAAAAACAAAATGGCTCCTCCGTTCACTAAAGTTGAATTCGACTTGATGTACGGTGAAGGTATTTCTGAAGAAGGTGACTTGTTAGACTTAGCGGTGACTGCAAACTTGGTTGAAAAATCAGGTGCCTGGTTCTCTATGAATGGTGAGCGTATGGGTCAAGGCCGTGATGCTGCAAAAACATTCTTGAAAGAACATCCGGAGTACATGACTGAACTTCGCGCGAAAATCTTGGCAGCGAATGGTATCGGTAAATTGTTGGTTGATGCTAACGGCAACAACGGCGAAGACCACGAAGGCACAGAGCCGGTTGAAGCTGAAGAAGCAGCACCCAAAAAATCAAAAAAAGGTAAGCACTAATTTTTTTGATTTATTGATTCAAAATCAGGAAGCCCCGTCGAAAGACGGGGCTTTTTTTTTAACTTCTGCCTGGGGCTTTCAATACGATCTTACCTTTAAAATACGGTAATTTAAGGTGAAGACTTCTCTGATAAATATTAAGAGTTACCCATACTTGCACTTTAAGCTGATTTAATCCGATTTGAACAAGATTCAGTTAAAAACTGCTCTAAGTTTCTCCGAACTCTTCCGATAGATTGAATATGAATTACTCCGGTACGTATCTTCTCATATTGGTACTTCTTTGGAATTGCTTCGCAATGGCTGCGCCTAAGTATTTCACGTATCAAGGTCGCATCGTTAAATCTGATGGAACTGCATTAGAATACGGGAACGTCAGCTTTCTTTTTGAAATTACTAATCCCAATGGCACTTGTGTGATTTACCGTGAACAAAAAGACGGTATCAACATGCAAAGCTCTAAAGGTGTCTTTGATGTTCCTATCGGAAGTGGAACGAAGTTGTTCCCAACGGATCCTTTGTTTTCTTTGTTAGATGCTTTCAATAATTCAGAATCGCAAAATTGTGCCGGAGGCGCGACGTATTCTCCTTTATCAGGCGACGGGCGTCTGCTGAAAGTGCAATTTCACGATGGAACGGGTTGGAAAGTCATCGATCCACCAAATGAAATCCGTACCGTACCTTTTTCAGCGTTTGCTCATTCGGCAGAAAAGCTGGGCGATAAATTAGCGAGTGATTTCCTTTTAAAAAACAGCGTCGCTTCTTGTTCGGCGGGACAGTATCTGACATTTGATGGAACAAGCTTTACTTGTCAAAACGATGCCGGTGGAGCTGGTATGGTTTCAGACGTCAACGTCACGGCTCCACTTACAAAGTCGGGCACGGCATCCATTCCGGTGATAGGAATTTCAGTTGGAACCACAGCGGGAACTGTCGCTGCGGGAAATGATGCTCGGTTCAGCGATGCCAGAATTCCTACGGGAACAGCAGGTGGAGATTTAAGTGGGACATATCCAAATCCTTCTGTAGCTAAAATTCAAAATGTCGCGGTGTCTTCGGTGGCTCCTACTTCAGGTCATTTCTTAAAGTTCGACGGTGCTCAGTGGTTGTCGTCGGCAATCACGATGTCGGATGTTGCCAACTTAAATACGACTTTAACAAATTATCTGACGACATCTGCGTTTAATACGGCAGTGGGAAGTGCGAACTGTGCGGCCCACCAAACTCCTTATTGGAATTCAGTTTCAGGATCTTTCCAGTGCCAGGCGATCAACGTTTCTGTTGCTGGTGACGTCAGTGGCACGATCGGTGCGGTGGTTGTAAATAAAATCAAAGGCGTGACGGTTGATACGACCGGCCTTACGACAGGACAAGTTCTTAAATATGATGGCACGAAATGGGCGCCAGCTTCGGATAGCAATGCGGGCGGCACAGTCACGAATATCGCGACAGGCACTGGTTTAAGTGGTGGACCTATCACTTCAACGGGAACTATTTCGCTTGCGAATACGGCGGTGACGGCGGGTTCATATGGTTCTACAACTCAAGTTCCTACCTTCACGGTGGATGCTCAAGGTCGTTTGACGACGGCAGCGAATTCTGCGATTGCGTTTCCAGTGACCAGTGTGGCGACCAAAACAGGTGCGGTGACTTTAGATTATGGTGATATCAATAACGCCGCTTCAAAGTATTTCACCTATCGTCCAAACAACGTTTCTTGTAGCGATGGACAAACTTTAAAATGGATCAACGCAAGTTCTCGTTGGGAGTGTGCGAATGACACTTCTTCGGGTGGTACCGTCACTAATATTGCAACAGGCCCAGGATTAAGCGGTGGTCCTATTTCCTCAACGGGCACTATTTCTTTAGCGAACACCGCAGTGACAGCGGGTTCTTATGGTTCAACGACTCAAGTTCCCACTTTCACGGTAGATGCTCAGGGCCGTTTGACGACAGCATCTAATGCCGCCATAGCTTTTCCGGTAACAAGTGTTGCTTCTAAAACAGGTGCGGTGTCTTTGGATTATGGAGATATCAATAATGCCGCTTCAAAATATTTAACTTATCGCCCTAACAACGTGGCTTGTTCTGACGGACAGACTTTAAAATGGGTTAACGCCAACTTGCGTTGGGAATGTGCGAATGATGTCGACACATCTTCAGGTGGAACGGTCACCAATATTGCTACGGGAACGGGACTCAGCGGTGGACCGATTACATCTACGGGCACAATTTCTCTAGCGAACACGGCGGTAACGGCAGGTTCTTACTCTCGCGCTAATATCACGGTCGATGCTCAAGGTCGTCTGACAGCCGCGAGTAATGGGGCCGCTGTAAATCTTGGGACTGAAGTGACGGGAACTCTTCCGATTGCCAACGGGGGTACAGGACAAACGACTGCGACGGCAGCGTTTAACGGTTTATCGCCAGCCACGACGAAAGGTGATTTGATCGTCAACGATGGAACAAATGATGTTCGTTTGCCTGTAGGAACAAACGGCCAAGTGCTTTCCGCAAACTCTGTTCAAGCTTCTGGTTTGCAGTGGATCACTCCAACTAACGGCACGGTGACAAACGTAACAGGGACGGCGCCGATCGTTGTGTCGTCTGGTTCAACAACTCCTGCCATTTCAATCAGTGATGCGACGACTTCGACGAAAGGTGCTGTGCAAGTCGGCGCGGGACTTTCTGTCACGTCAGGTACAATCAGTGCAGATCCGGCGAATTTCCCTGCAACGGTTCCTGTTTCTAAAGGTGGTACGGGATCGACATCCTTAACGGCCAATAGACTTCTAGCTTCGAATGGTACCGGCACAGCTGTGATTGCATTTAACTGTGCCAACGGCCAAATGGTGACGTTTGATGCGACCGGATTGATGACATGTACTTCATTCGTAAATAGCAGTGTGATTTTAAACGGCGGAAATTCCTTCGGTGCCAACGCCACTATTGGAACCAACGATGCTTACGCGCTAGGGTTTGAAACAAGTGGTTCGACTCGCATGACAATTCTTTCTGGCGGTAACGTCGGCATCGGTACGGCTTCACCTGGAGCAAAGCTTCACGTCAGCGGTGGCACAGCGACAATCGAGAACTCGGGTGGCGAAGCCTTGATGATAAATAGACCGAATGGAACCTTTGGATATTTGAACTTCACAACATCAGGTGCGCGTCGCTGGCACTTGGGTATTAGCAGTGCTTCCGAGGGTGGCAGTAACTTGGGTTCTGATTTTTATATCAACCGCGCGAACGATGCGGGAGCTTATATCGATACTCCCTTCCAGATCTCGCGCATGACGGGCGATGTGACACTCTCAAGTCTTTTAAGCACGGGCGCGCGGGTTCAAATGGCTCGTGATGGTGTGAATAACTCTTTCCTTTCAGCCCAAGGAACCGGAACGGATATGGAAAGAGCGGCAATAGGATTTAGATCCAACGTAGGAACGGGTCTTATCAATGCCTTGATTTTTCGCGTGAACAATATGGTCGGGGGAGAATGGGTCGCGGTGAACTCAGGCACAGCTCCCTTTTTGAAATTGAATCCCATTAGTTTAACGTCACCACCAACGGGTTGGGGCGGTGGTCTTTGGACGTGGGATGCGTACGTTGAAGCCACCCTGGCTTTGGGCACTAACGGTGTCCAAAACACTTACTTTACTTCAAGCGGTAACGGTGTGATGGCGGGCACCTTAACGCAAAACTCGGATATTCGTCTAAAAGAAAACATCGAAAGAATTCCGGCGAGCTTAGCGAAGATCAATCAGCTTAATGGTGTGACGTACTACTGGAAAGACCGCGCTCGTGACTCTGAAAAACAAATGGGACTCATCGCACAGGACGTGGAAAAAGTTTTTCCAGAGGCCGTGCGCACGACAAAATCTGGATACCTGAGCGTGGCTTACCAAAACTTAGTTGCCCCCCTTGTCGAGGCCGTCAAGGAACTGCATAAGCTCTATTTAGACCAAACCGCTGAAATAGAGACTTTGAAAAAAGAAAATGAAGCCCTGAAAGAACGTTTAGATAAAATCGAGCAGCGTCTTGATAAGACGGACACTCCAAAGTAGAACTTCCTATTTTTTCGAGATTTGAAGCTACGATCAGTGCTCGAATTACTTCTGATTTCTTAAGGAAAAACCCGACGTGTTCTTGGAAATGTGTCTCAGGGTGAGACCATACGGAACACATATCTTTATTAACTTTTAACAACAGTCTTTCGGCGACCCTTTAAAATGCCGATAAGATGCATATGAGAAACAAAATCTCCGGCACGTCATTGTTGATCATGAGTTTTCTTGCGCTCTCGGTGCAGGCTTCACCGCCTCTTTTAACTTATCAGGGACGTATTCTTAAAGCCGACGGATCTCCGTTAGAATTTAATAACGTCAGCTTTCAGTTTGAAATTACAAGTCCTAATGGTCAGTGCATTATCTATCGCGAACAGATCGACCACATCGACATGACGAATTCAGGTGGGGTGTTTGACGTTCCCATCGGTGGGGGAGCACAAAGCCATCCCGTTTCTGCGACATTCAAACTTTTGGATTCTTTCAATAACTCGGCGTCGTTTTCTTGTGATGGAGGTTCTACTTACAACGCGGCCTCCGGTGATCAAAGACGTCTGCGCGTGCGTTTTCACGATGGTTCAGGTTGGAAAACGATTTCACCAGATAACACCATTCGCTCTGTCCCGTATGCCGCATATTCTGCGGCCGCCGAAAAGCTTGGAACTTATCAGGCGAATGATTTCGTTTTAAAAAACACGGTCACAAGCTGTCCGGCAAATAATTTTCTTACTTTTGATGGCACTGCTTTTTCATGTGCTCCAGTAACGGGGGCTAGTGGTGGAACTGTCACTAATGTCACGTCGGGAAATGCTTACGCGACAGTGACAAATGGAAATTCCACGCCGCAAATCACAGTGAATGTGGGAGCTGTCGCAAATACGGTCGCTGCCGGAAACGATGCACGCTTCACAGATGCCCGCACTCCCACAGGAAATGCGGGCGGAGACCTCAGCGGCACTTATCCAGATCCCTCTGTAAGTAAGATTCAAGGCGTAGCTGTAGCGACGACAGTTCCAACATCAGGGCAGTTTTTTAAATATTCTGGAACGAACTGGGCCCCAGCAAGTATCGCGATCTCTGACGTAACAAATCTTTCTTCGACTTTAAGCAATTATCAAACAACATCGGCATTTAACACAGCCGTGGGTGGTGCGAACTGTGGCGCGCACCAAACTCCTTACTGGAACTCCGTTGCGGGCGCATTTCAATGTCAGGCAATCAATGTTTCCGTAGCGGGTGATATCAGCGGAACTATCGGTGCTGTGGTCGTGAACAAAATTAAAGGTATAGACGTCGATACCACGGGTCTTACGTCAGGGCAGGTTCTTAAATACGACGGAACAAAGTGGGCTCCGGCAAATGATTCTAACACCGGTGGGACTGTCACTAACATCGCAACGGGAACGGGTTTAAGTGGTGGTCCCATTACTTCAACAGGAACAATCTCCTTAGCAAACACAGCGGTAACTGCGGGAGCTTACGGTTCTACAACCCAAGTAGGCACTTTCACCGTCGATGCTCAAGGAAGATTAACGGCCGCAGCCAATTCAAGCATCGCCTTTCCAGTAACTTCAGTTGCGACTAAAACGGGTGCGGTGACTTTGGATTTTGGTGATATTCAAAGTGCCGCTACAAAATACCTTACCTATAAGCCAAACAACGTCGCTTGTAGTGACGGTCAGGTTTTAAAGTGGGTCGCTGCAAATTCTCGATGGGAATGTGCGAGCGATACAGACACGTCTTCCGGCGGAACGGTGACGAACATCGCAACGGGAACCGGGCTTACGGGTGGACCGATTACGGGGACCGGAACTATTTCTTTAGCAAATACGGCGGTCACACCAGGATCTTATACGAAAGCAAATATCACCGTTGACGCTCAAGGAAGAATCACGGCGGCCGCAAACGGATCAAACACTGTCGATCTTACAACAGATGTTACGGGAGTTTTGCCAGTCGCTAATGGTGGTACTGGCATTTCAACGGGTGGCAGTGCAAATCAAGTTTTGAAATGGGATGGGGGCACCAATAAATGGGCGCCTTCTTTTGTGAAACTAAGCGAGCTGACAAATTCAACCGGTGGCAGTGCCTTCAATATTGCGGGCTGTACGGCTTCGCAAACCTTAAATTGGAGTTCCATCACTGATAAGTTTGAGTGTCAGAGCATTTCTATAGCGAACACTCAAGTCACCGGACTTGGAACGGCAGCAACGAAAGCAGCAGGGACAGCGGCCAATGAAGTATTATTATTAGATGGATCGGGCCGACTTCCCGCAAGTGCTCTTCCGTCGACACTGGGGCAATGGCAAGCCTCGGGAACAAAACTTTTTTACGATGACGGTATCATCGTTGCTGGCGGCTCCGGCACTTCGTATACGGGCACGAACCACGCATTTGTCGTAAAAGGCGATAGCGGTCAGTTCTCTCAGTTCATCATGGATCGCGGAGGCACTTTAACTAACTTCTATACCAACGGTACCAGCATCAATATGGGTAAATGTACATCGGTATCCTGTGCTGGAACGACGAACTTCTTATCTGCGGATTACACATCAAATCGTTTGGATCTAGGGATGGGTGGAACGTACCAGAAACTCTACCTGACATCGACAGGTTATCTAGGAGTGGGCGCATCTTCACCTTCGTACAGTGTTGACGTGCAATCAACAGATGCTTTTCAGCAGCGACTTTTCCACTCTTCGGATTCTGATTACAATGGGGCGGCCCTGATGATGACTCGGACCCGAGGCACCTTGGCGGCAAATACGGGCGTGCTTTCAGGAAATACCATCGGTGGGTTTTATTTCCGTGCGCATGATGGTTCCGGCACTGGAACAACTACATCTGCGATCGAAGTCAGCGCGACGGAAAATCAATCGACGACAAATCGTGGTTCGCGGATGACTTTTGAAACGACAAGCACGGGTGCTGCGACTCGCACTGAAAGAATGCGTATTGATGGAAATGGCTACGTGGGTATTGGCAATACGTCGCCGACAGTTCCTTTAGACGTTCTAAAAACTTTTGATGGATTCACAGCAATTCGCGCGCAGAACGCCAACAACTCTGTGGGAGCTTATGCGGGATTTGCCGCAGAGTCTGACACAGCGGCGATGGAAGTTGTCGCTTATTCTTCGACGAACTCAGGTATGTTCGGCAGTGTAGCGGCCGCTGATGCGGTGGCTGTTCGCAGCTGGAATGGAAAGCCGGCCTCTTCGATGTTAGTAGGGACGGGCAGTGCGGTGCCATTGCACTTGATTACGAGTAATGCCCCAAGACTGACGATCAGTGGTCTCGGGTATGTCGGAATCGGCACGACGAATCCAAGTTCAGATCTGGATGTTATGAATTCTGTGAACAGTGGCTATATACGGGCTTCGTCTCAGGATGGCGGCTTTGAAATCGCCAGTGGAAATGATGACACGTCATTCATCGACTTTCGAGGCAGTTCCAATTTGGCATCCGACTACCAGGGGCGATTGCGATATACCGATAGCGTTGGATTCTCATTTGAAACAAACGCCTCTGCCGTAAGTCGATTGTTTATTCGTAATACTGATGGCTTCGTCGGAGTTGGTACGACAGCTCCTTCGCATTTATTCACGGTGAACGGAACGGCCTATGCCACTTCTTGGAATACTCCTTCGGATCAGCGCTTTAAAAAAGACATTCGCCCCATCGAGAGCGCTTTAGAGCACGTACTAAAATTAAATGGTGTCCGTTTTAACTGGATACCTGAAAGCACGCCGGTGGCTATCGAAAAAGTTTCTGATATTGGTGTGATCGCTCAGGAAACGGAAAAAGTTTTCCCTGAAGCTGTCTCTACGGATGAAAACGGCTATAAATCAGTGAATTACGCTAAGCTTGTGTCACCGTTGATTGAGTCTACAAAAGAGCTTTATGGGCTTTGTAAAGCGTCTGAACAGCAACTGCAAAGACTGTCTGCGAAAATAGAAGCTCATGACCGTCGTATTGCTTCGTTAGAAGCCGAAAACAAGCAAAAGAATGCGGCTATCAAAGAGTTGAAGAGCGAAAATGCCGATCTTAAAAAACGTCTGGAACGTTTAGAACAAAAGCTGGGTCTTTCAAAATAAAAATGACTAATATCTGAAATAAGAAATTTTCTGTGAAGGAAGTTTCTTATTTTATTGGAATTTAAAATAAAACTACATAGACTTCCTCAAGCTTTGAGGGGGGCTTATGTTCAAAAGTATCTTATCTTCAGTTTTCTTATTTCTTTTACCCGCACTGTCTTTTGCGGCGTCAGAAAAAATTGAATGCACGGCTCAGGTCTTTGAATCATTCCCAGACGGGACGGCTCGCAGAGAAAGCGTACCGCTCACTATCGAAACCGAGTCAGCTTATCATATGGCCTTATCGGCATCGCTAGATGGAAGGGCCTTTGTGCTTAGTGGTGATAAAAGCAAGGGGCCCTACTTCGTGAGCATCACTGAGGAACCTGATTATACAAAAGGCTCATTAACGACGGCGGAATTTTCTAAAGAAGGCCGACTGCAACTCTCAGTTGTGCAAGGAAGACTGACCCACAAGTTAGAATGTTTTAAGAAGTAAAAAAGGGACCGCAAGGTCCCTTTTTTGTTAAGCGGCTTTATTTCCTTCAATAAGTTTTCGTAGATCCAGAATCAAAGCATCGACGGAATTGGTTTTATCATTCAGTTCGTCAGCGATGAACGACATTTCCTCAGAAGCTTTGCTATTGCTCTGTGATGTGGAATCCAGATTGACCAAAGCTCCGCTGACCTGCTGGATCCCGGCTTTTTGTTCTGCCGCCGAGGACGCAATGTCTTGATTGAAACCGGAAACTTGTTCGATGTTCATTAAGATTGTTTTCAGCACTTCCTGGCTTAACTCTGCCTTGGAGGCACCCTCTTCAATATATTCTGCGCTTTGTGAAATCAGGTCCGAGATCTCTTTAGCGGAAATCGAACTTCGTTGCGCTAAAGATCGAACAGCTTCGGCCACGACAGCAAAGCCACGACCTGCTTCACCCGCTCTCGCGGCTTCTACGGCTGCGTTTAAAGCCAGAAGATTTGTTTGGAAAGAGATATCTTCAATAATGTTGATGATGTCTTGCATTTTCTTTGAGCTTTCACTGATTTTTGTCATCGAATGCATCAGCTGTTGAACCGCATGGGAACCGTCTTCTGCAGAACGCTTTGATTCTTCCGAAGCCAACTTAGCCTGCATCGCTCTTTCGGTACTAGTTTTCACGATGGATTCAATCTCGGTCATTGAGGCCGTGCTTTCTTCCACCATCGCTGCGGCTTTGCTGGAGCCTCCATGAACTGTCTTACTTGTTTCAGTTAGCGCTGAAGATGCTTTGTGCACTTCCAAAGAATTCTCAGCCAAGGCATCACAGATTTTTTTAACTGTCTTGCTAATGGAGATCGAAGCCAGGAATGAAACAGCCCCCGCTAAAACGATCGAAACCACAGCAAATACACTGACCCAGGTTTTTGATTCGTTTTCAGCTTTGTGGGCTAAAGCAGATGCTCGCTCAGCGTAGTCGACTTGATATTGTGTTTCACGCAATAGCGGAGCATAGACTTTGTCAGCTTTCCCAGGACATACTTCGCGAACTAGATTCGCGATTTTTTCTTCGTTAGTACCGAAGTCCTGAGCCAACGTCAGAACTTCTCCACCAAAAGCCTTGAATTCGTTCCATCCATTGAGGAACTCTTGAAAACTTTGGCGCTGTTTTGCCGTCGGATCTATCTTGGTGTAGCGTTCGATATGTTGTTCAAAAAGCGCTATCTGTTGTTTGGAATGCTCGATGTAACTATTTACTTCTGACTGGTTATTGCCCGAAAGGCCGATGCTGCGCACATGGATGCGCAGTTCGCGGATAGTCGCGCGGAGGTCTGCCAGCTCTTTCAATGAAGGAAGATTTTCGTCGGCGACAATGTTGTATTCGTATGTCACCTCATTCAGAAAATAAAAACCAATGGCCCCGCTCGTAGCGGATAAGAAGGATACAAATAAACCCATGACTGTCAGCTTCGCTTTAAGACTCCAAGATTTCATAAATGTCTACTCCAGCTGTTAAAGGTTCCTAATAAATTGATCGGTTGGAGTTTTGAAAGATGTAGAAGAAAAGATCGTAAAAAATAAACTTCATATTTTTTTGGACCTAAACATCACAGCGAAATTTAGACACTACAAGAGCGGGTTTAGCAGAATGAAAATCAATTGGAAAAGCAGTGTGGAAAATTAAACGAGAGGGGCAAGCCTTTGCCCCCGTAGTATCTAATGCAAGACTTCTCTTGGAGAAAGAAGTTTAACGATAAGCTCCGTCAGCTCTTTGCGGCGAACGGGTTTTGTCATCACTTCATCGCAGCCGGCATCTAAGCATTTCTTTGCTTCTTCTTTCATTGCATGGGCAGTTAAAGCGATGATTGGTCCGCCATAACCATTGTCGCGCGCACGACCTGTGGCTTCGTATCCGTCCATCATTGGCATTTGGATATCCATAAGCACGATATCTGGTTTTTTTTCCGAAATCATACTGAGCGCCTCGGCCCCCGAACTGGCTTCAATAACTTCGGATCCAGAGTGTTTGAGATATCGATCAATTAAAAGTCGATTGTCGCTCACATCGTCAACGACAAGAATTTTTTTGCCTTCAAGTACATCAACCTTAGCTTGGGATCCCTCTTGAGGAGCAACCGCGAAGTGAGGAGCATGAGCTATGGCCTCTGAGTTTTCTAAGATCATTGAAATTTCAAATGTTGAACCTTGACCTGGAACAGAATCTTTTAAGATTAAATCTCCATGAAGAGTCTGAGCCAAATGTCTTGAAATCACTAAGCCCAAGCCCGTGCCGCCAAAGCGGCGGCGGGTAGAAATATCAGCCTGGCTAAAAGGTTGAAAAAGATTTTTCTGCTCGTCTTTTGAAATGCCAATACCAGAATCTTTGACGTTAAAGAAAAGACGTGTGGAATTTCTGCCCGCCGGCTCCGCGGTCACCTCCACGTCGACGGTGCCTTTTTCTGTAAACTTAACGGCGTTCCCAATGATGTTTAAAAGAACCTGTTTGATGCGGATGGGATCAGAATAGAATTTAGATTGAGGCAAGAACCTGCGGATACGTAAAGCAATGCCTTTTTGCTCGCAACGCAGATTCAAGGTGGCACTGATATCGTCTATCACTTCATCTAATGAAAATTCAGTTTTCACTAATTGAAGTTGTTGCGCCTCAATCTTTGAAAGATCCAAAATATCATCAATGAGTCGAAGCAGAAGTTCGCCGTTACGACGGATGGCTGCTAAGCAATCCAATCTTTCTTCATCACTTAAAACTTCCTGAGACAGAACATCAGAAAAGCCCAAAACCGAAGCCAAGGGAGTGCGGATCTCATGCGACATGTTCGCTAGGAACTGACTTTTTGCCATGTTCGCATCTTCAGCTCTTTTACGAAGGCTTTCGACTTCCTTCATCTGTTCACGCAATAGACGGGCTTGATAATCAAGTTGCACAAAGGCCTGCACCTTGCTGCGGACTATGTAAGGGTCTAATGGCTTAAACATTAAATCGATGGCGCCGGTTTCGTAACCTTCAAAGATGATGGATTGATCGCGCTGCTCGGCCGTCACGAAAATGACGGGCAAGTTGCGAGTGCGATGAACACCGCGAATAAGGCGCGCAAGTTCAAAACCGCTCACGCCGGGCATTTGAATATCTAGGAGCGCCAACGCAAAATCGTGCTCTAGAATATGATTTAAGGCCTCTTCCGCGTTGACGGCAGAGTAAATATCGATGTCATCATTCGCAATCAGCTCTGACATCGCAACAATATTTTCCCGATGGTCATCCACAACGAGAATTTTTGTTTTATCCATGTCTCTCCCAAACATGCCATCTCCACGAACGTACCGAATTATGTAAACAAGTTGTTATAATTGTTGTCCACACCTATTACAGAACCTTTAATTACACTTTTCTAATTTTCTTTGCCATCTGCATTGGATTTTTTTGATAGATTCTCTGTCCCGCATCAATCTCGTCAAACGAGTCATTGTACTGCGAAAAGCGCAACGTTTCTTTGGAACCCAAGCCCAAAAATCCTCGGTCACTTAAAGAATTAAAGAAGAGGTCAAAAACCCGTCCCTGTAATTCTCTATTAAAATAAATCATCACGTTGCGACAGAAGATAACGTTGTGTTCTAAGAAAGACTCATCAGTCGCCAAGTTGTGATCAGAGAAAACTACATGATCGCGCAACGAAGGGCGAAAGCGTGCGAAATCATAGTCAGCTGTATAGTACTCCGAAGGACTTTCTTTACCCCCGGCCGCAGTATAGTTTTTTGCAAATGCGCGCATGCTTTCTACAGCGTAGATGCCCTCCGAGGCTTTCTTTAAAGAATTGTGATTTATATCCGTCGCGTAGATCAGCGATCTTTCGTACAGACCTTCTTCTTGCAGTAAAATCGCCAAGCTATAAACTTCTTCACCCGTGCTACAACCCGCAATCCAGAAGTTCAGAGCGGGATATGTCTTCAGCACAGGGACCACTTTTTCACGAAACGCCAAAAAGAACGAAGGATCGCGAAACAGTTCCGTCGTAGAAATCGTTAACTGCGGAATCAACTCGGCAAAGAAATGGGGATCACGCAGAATTCGAGCCATCAATTCAAGTTCATCTGGTAAGCTATACTTCGACAGCAAACCTTCAATCCTGCGAGTAAACGAGCTTTCATTATAGCCACTGAAGTCGTAGCCATATCTCTCATAAATTCCCTGCAGTAAAAGTTTTCTTACCAAAGCATCATTCATTAAACGATGGTCTCCAGTGATGAAACCCAGACTTTTAAGACGGATACAAGGCTTCCTAGGTTGATCGGCTTCGGCAGATAGTCGTTAGCACCGACTTGAATGCACTTTTCATGGTCACCCTTCATGGCTTTCGCGGTCAGGGCAATGATCGGAGTGGTTTCGTATTGGCTTTTTTCCCGGATTTTACGGATGGTTTCATACCCATCTAGGCGTGGCATCATGATATCCATAAGAATCACATCGACCTTTTGAGCGACTTCGAGTTTCTCTAAGGCTTCCACACCATCCCGGGCCACAACGACCTTAAAGCCTTTGCCTTCTAAGACATGAGTTAACGAAAACAAATTTCTAAGATCATCATCGACTAGAAGAACTGTTTTTCCCTCGAAGCTTTGCTCACGGCTGCGCAACTGCTTTAATAAATCTCGCTGCTGTTCTGGCAGGTCTTCTTCTACGCGGTGAAGGAATAAGTTCACTTCATCCAACAAGCGCTCTGGAGAACGTACTCCTTTCAAGATAATACTTTCAGCATACTGGCGAAGGGCCGCCTCTTCATCTCGAGAAAGATCCTGACCAGTATAGATAATTACCGGAGGCAGGTGAGAGCTAATGGCGTTAAGTTTATCTAAGAACTCGGCACCGCTCATATCGGGCAACGCAAGGTCCAAAACCACGCAATCAAAAGTTTCATTATTAAGGTGTTCGAGGGCCTCTTGTCCGTGACTTGCGCCGACAATTTTAAGATCTAAACCTTGCACAAGGCTGATGATGGCGTCCCGCTGAGCTTGATCGTCTTCCACAACTAGAAGGCTTCGGGCCTTTTTCGAAATCAGCGTTTCTATTTGGCTAAGAGCTGTACTGACATCTTTAATAGATGTTGGTTTTGCCAGGTAACCCATGGCGCCCATGCGCATCGTGTTGTGTTGGTAATCAAGGGCTGAAATCATGTGAACCGGGACGTGGCGCAAGCGAGGCATTTGTTTGATTGTTTCAAGCAAACCAACCCCACTGATTCCAGGAAGTTTAATATCTAACATGATCGCCGTTGGAACATACTCTTTTAAAACGGCTAAGGCGAGCTCGCCCGAATTCACTTCAAGAGATTGGTAACCATAACCTTTAGCGGTCTGTGCGATAAGACGGCTTGTCGCTTCGTCATCTTCAACAACTAACAAAGTTTTTAGTCGCGGCTCCAAAGAAGAAATCATTGCCGACACCTTTTCGTCGACAATCACGGAAGAGCGCTCAGGGCGAGAGGGAGCTACATACTTCACCACTTGTTGGGATGCAGCCTGTGTTTGCGACAAAGAATGGGCGCCCGGAAGTGTTTGTGGAATTTCCAAAGTAAAGGCGCTCCCATACCCCACTTCGCTATCGACGTAAACTTGTCCACCTAAAAGGGACGTCAACTCGCGAGAAATCGTCAATCCCAAACCCGTGCCACCATAGCGCCGGCTGATAGAACTATCAGCCTGCTCGAAGGCTTCGAATATGGTGATGCGCTTTTCTTCGGAAATACCTATACCAGTATCGATGATTTTAATCGTGACGAAACCGTCGCGCGAAGAAGACTGCTCCGCTTTAATCGTAATGCTTCCTTTTTCCGTAAATTTCACGGCGTTTGAAAGGAAGTTGCGCAGAATCTGTTCGACACGTTGTAAATCAGTGTTCATCTGAACGGCTTTGACCTCTTCCGAAGCATCAATCACCAAGCGAAGATTCTTTTTATTCGTTTGTGGCAAGAATGTAGCCTGAAGCTGGGAAATCAAATGCCCCATTGTGAATTTTTCAGCTCTTAACGTCAGTTTACGTGCTTCGATCTTAGAGATATCTAGAATATCGCTGATCAGCCCTAACAGATCGTTACCGGCATCGTAAATTGTGGAAGCAAAACCGATTTGCTGTTCGTTAAGGTTTCCTTCTTTGTTTTCTTTAAGAAGTGTCGCCAGAATCAATAAACTATTTAAGGGAGTGCGAAGTTCATGCGACATTTTTGCTAAAAACTCGGACTTATATTGATTCGTCTTTTCTAGATCCAAAGCTTTCGCTTCGACTTCCTTGCGCGAAAATTCAAGCTCACGATTTTTGCTGTTCAAGTTTTCCTGTTGGGCTTCTAGGGCACGGGCTTGCTCTTCAAGCTCTTCATTACTTGCGCGAAGTTCTTCTTGTTGGGCTTGCAACTCGAGAGCTTGTTCTTGTGTCGTATTTAAGAGTCGCTGCAAGTCTTCCTTAGCGTGAGCAGTGTTAATGCCGACGGCAACAACTTCGCGCAGACTGTTTAAAAGCGTGCGCTCGTCATCTGTAAGATCGCGGAATAAGGCGAACTCTAAAATTCCTACGGGTTTTCCATATTGATATATCGGGAAAAATAGAATTGATTTGGGATCGGTGATACCTAAGCTTGATTCAATTTGTAGATATCCAGGCGGCACGTTGCGCACCTTAAACATCTCATCCTTTTGAACGGCTTCACCCAGCAGCGTTTCACCGATCTTGATGCGCTCAATCTTTCTATTTGCGAAAGCCTTGCTTTCTGCATATGTGGCCTTCAAAACAAGACTGTCACCCTCGGTAATGTAAAGACGAGCCGCCGGAATCTGCAGAAATCGGCAAAGATAATGAAGAACTTTATCACCCATTTCAGCCATGTTTAAATCTTCTGCTAGGATCGCAGAGACTTCTGCGAGTCGCGATTTCATCCAGGTTTCGCGGGTCTGGCGAGCGTTTTCAGCGCCTTGTTGACGCCAGCTACGACGAATAAGATAAAAAGCGGTTCCGGTTAAAGCGAGATTGACGGCGACCGAGAAAAACCAAGAAATAAAACCGACGTCTTCAGAAGACTGAGCTTTTTGTTGACGATCTTTAAGAAGCCTTTGTTCTTCGTTTTTCATAAACGTGACTTGGTCACGCAGCTTATCCATAACGATTTTGCCCTCGCCAGGCAAAGCAGCATCTTCTCCTACCGCAGAAAGCTTGCGCAAAGAGCTTTTAAAAGCTTCTTCTCGATCTGTCAGAGTTTTTTCGATGTCATTTAAGGAAGCCTGTTGGCGCGGATTATCGATTGTGAGGCTACGAAGATTTTGGTAGCGTTCGCGCGCTTCTTTCACACCAGAAAAATACGGATCCAAATAGTCTTTACGGTTTGTAAGAAGAAATCCTCGCACGCCTGTTTCTGCGTCCTTGACAGCAGACATCAGTAAATCAAGCTCAGAGATTACATTCGCCGTGTGTTGCACCCATACTTGTTGCTGGCGAATATTTCTAAAAACGTTAAGTAGTAGAATCGAATTAAAAACAATCAAGACCGCGGCAACAAGAAAGAATGTTTTTAAAGTCGTAAAGCGAGAGCTTTTTTCGAAGTTTTCAGTCACATCACACCTTTAAGAAGTTACGAAATTAAATGCGATATTGCAGAGGAACGGACTTCCTATCACACCAGAGATAAAAATCTACAAAGGGACGCAGTTTTTTCTGAAAATTGATGTACGCATCATAAAAAAGAAAATACTTAGCACTGCAAGTGCCGAGAGAAAACAATGACGTGTTTTAATTTTTGAACGCTTTTTAACAGCGGTGAGTTTTCAGAGGAGAAACTCAAGAAAATCTTACAGGGATGTAATGAATCGCGCGCTCAAGAATTCGAGCGCGCGATGAATATTTTAACTAAGGTTTGTAGGGATTTTTCTTCGCTTCGGCCCAGTCTTTTTCATTAAAATCCTTGAGCCAATCTTCATAACCTTCGGCTTCCATTTTTTCTAATGGCACAAAACGTAAAGAGCCCGAATTAATACAGTAGCGCAAACCATCTTCTCCGGGGCCATCATCAAAGACATGGCCCAAGTGCGAATCAGCGCGCGAAGATCTGACTTCGGTGCGCACCATTCCGTGAGACATATCTTTCTTTTCTTTTACGATGCCTTTATTGATCGGCTTACTAAAGCTGGGCCAGCCCGTGCCCGAATCGAATTTATCTTTTGAAGAAAACAACGGCTCTTTGGAAATCACGTCGACATAGATTCCGGGATGATGATTGTTCCAATAGGAATTTCTAAATGGTGCTTCCGTAGCATTTCGTTTTGTAATCTCGTATTGCTCAGGGCTTAAGAGTTTCTTCAGTTCTGCATCGTCTTTGGGGAAGGCGCATGTCTCAGGGTTGTACTTTTCAGTCTTCACAGATTCCTCCTTCTTGGGAGTCGCTTTTTTGCTGGGGGCTGCATTAGCACTCAAGGAGAGAGCCAATAGCAGCATAATAAGTGCAGGTGTTCTCATAGGAAAAACCTCCAGCAACTATTGTAGTTGAGAAGGCTCTATTTTCGGAACAATTTTTCTGTTCAAAAATCTGACACTTACTTTAATTCGAAGTTTCGTGAGGTTGAGCACGCTTAAAGCAGGGTTTGAAAATAGAGTGGTATCCACGGCGTCTCTTTCGAGCCGCCGTGGAACTTCCGAAGTATTAGTGCTTTTTCTTGTCAGGACCGTACTTTTTCAAAAGAGAAGTCAGGACACCTTTGACCTCTTCTTCATGCAGACCGCATTTTTGCTGAACCAAACCATAGATTGATTTGATACTTCCGTGAGTCATCTCAAGTTCTTCGCTAGAAATGTCTTCCCAGGTTTTTTGTAGCTCTGCTTTAAGCAAGGGCCATTTCTCTTTTGAAATCTGTGTATTCATCATAGCGCTCTCCTGCGTTATGAAGCTAAGAGAAAGCACAGGCAGTGCCAGTCGTTAAAAACGCTGTGGTGATTTTAATCGTTTCGAGTGGGGAATTATTCCACACAGCCGGGAATTGCTCCCAGCCTTTGCTTATTTGCAGGAAAAACCGGGACCCATACCAGAGTCGCGAAAGTTAAAGTAGTCCCGCGTCTCAAGATCGTTCACAAACAGTTGTCCCGTATAATGAGAGAACTCAGAACCTTGGAATTGCGGATAAAGTCTTAAGTAAACACCTTCAGCATCGCCACGCAAGCTGATGTCGCTATAGTATGTTTCTGGCGATATGCGAACATCGGAGTTCGTGTAGCTTTTCGAGAAGCCTTTTTCTTTTACGATCAAGGTTGCACCAAAACTATAACTTCCGATGAAAGGCGTTTTGGGATTGATCGCCTTATTGAATAGCACTTCAATTCTGACGTCGTCGTTTTGAGATGGAATACAAACCAAGCGGGTGACAGAGGCGATGGACGTGGAAGCAGACAGGGCGATAAATAAAGAAATCAGTGTTTTCATAGTGAAAGGGGATTAACGACCCTTCCGAATAAACGCAAACAAAAACATTCAGCGGAAAGCTCAATGAGAAATGCGGAGGTGAGCTCCGCATTTTAAGTAACAATTAGAATGTGATTTTCACGGAATCTGCTGATTTTTTTGCTGGTCCATGAAAAACCGCCTCGATGTTGTTTCCATCGGGATCAATCACAAAAGCGGCGTAGTATCCGGGATGATACGGGCGCTCTCCCGGAGCTCCGTTGTCTTTGCCGCCAGCCTCTAAGGCCGCTTTATAAAATTTTTGAACCATGTCGCGGTCTTTGGCTTGAAATGCCAAGTGCACACGACCCGTAAGTTTTCCGACGGCGGCCTGGCTATCGACCGAAGACACAAACAGTTCATCAACCCAGAAATAATCCGGGCCCTCGCCTCCTAGGGGAACGTCAAGAGTCTTAAATACAGCCATATAAAATTTTTTGCTGGCAGCAAGATCTTTCACTACTAACTGAATATGATCGATCAAGCGACCGCGATGAAGCTCATTTGTTTCCACAGGGGACTCCTTTATTTTGCGACACTAATGCCGATATCACGTGGGTCGGCGACTCCGTGCAAAGTATCTCTTTCGTTAGCAACCGCCATCACGTAACAAGGAACAGGTTCGATTTTCACGTCGTAACCCATTCCTTGAAGTTTTGCGACAACATCCGCGCCGGGCCCTGGGGGATCGATGTATAAAACATCCGGTTGCCATTGGTGGTGATAGCGTAACATAGCGACCGAATCATACAACGACGTTTTAAACTCAACATAGTTTAAGATTGTTTGCGCAACGCAACTGATGATGCGAGTTCCGCCAGGGGCACCGACAGCCAAAACGGGTTTCTTGTTATTTAAAAGGAGTGTCGGTGACATGCTGCTAAGAGGCGTCTTTTGAGGAGCAATGGCATTGGGTTTACCACCGATAGCGCCAAATAAGTTAGAGCCACCTTCTTGCGCTGAGAAGTCATCCATCTCGTTATTTAATACGATTCCGGTGCCTGGTGCGACAATCGCGGCTCCCATCCAGCCATTGATTGTTTGAGTGGTGGCAACGGCATTGCCTTCAGCATCCATCAAAGACAGATGCGTGGTCTCTGTAGACTCATATCCAGGCGGCTTTCCGGCAGCGACTTCCGAGGCTTTGCGGGCGCGGTCTACAGGCACTTCGTTGCGACGACTTTGTACATAGTCTTTAGAGATCAAGCCCTCTACGGGGACTTTCACAAAATCAGGATCTCCTAAGTACTTCGCGCGGTCTGCAAATGAAGATTGCAATGCCGAAGCGGCTAGGTGAATAGATTGGGCCGTCAAAGGGCCCTGTTTTTTTAGCTGATCTTTTTCAAGAAATTCCAAAAACTGGATGACGTGAACTCCTCCAGAGCTGGGTGGGGGCATTGAAACCACTTCGTACTTTTGAAATTTTCCAACAAGCGGTTTGCGCCACTTCACTTGATAACTATCAAAGTCCTTTTGAGTGATGATGCCTTTACGTTCTTTTGAAAGTTTGATGATAGATTGAGCAACGGGGCCTTTGTAAAACCCATTCTTTCCGTTTTTAGCGATCAGGCGAAGCGTTTTTGCCAAATCTTTTTGTACCAAAACTGTTCCTACCGGGGGAACTTTTCCGTCCGCCGTTAAAAATATTTTTTTAGCCTCCGGATCTTTAGCAAGTACTTCAGCGCGATTTTCTAAGGCGCGATGAAATTCGGGATAGATCGGGAACCCATTTTCTGCCAGCTCAATAGCGGGTTGCAAAACTGTCTCTAGAGGTAATGAGCCAAAACGCTGATGAATTTCTAAAAGACCTGATACCAAGCCGGGAACGGCGACAGCCAAGACGCCATTCTGAGATTTGTCAGCGTCGGCTTTACCGTCTTTTCCAAGATACATGTTCTTAGTGGCTTTCAGGGGCGCACGCTCGCGGAAATCAATGGCGTAAGTTTCTCCGCTTTTGGCTTCATGAAAAATCATAAAGCCGCCGCCCCCAATACCCGTAGATTGAGGACGTTCAACCGAAACAGTGAAAGAGGCTGCCACCGTTGCGTCAATGATGTTTCCGTTTTGTGCGAAGGTCTTTTCTGCCGCTTGGGAAGCAAAACGCCCTTGAGTGGAAACGGCGTAGCGGGAACCATAGGCTTGAGCCGTTTCACGGTCTACACGCTCTTTGTCCGTGCGGATCACTTTGTTTTGACAGCTTAAAAGTAAAGCGGTGAGAGAAAGAAAGAGTAATCTTTGTTTCATGCGCAACGTCCTTGGTGCTAGGGCTTTTGCGCAAAAACTTTTAAGAATCCAGGTACGTATTCAGTCTTTGGCAAAAGGAGTTTAGGGTTTCTGAGTACTCGCCAAGATCTTTAACAACAATGTCGGCAAAGTTCTTGGAGGGCTCAACAAACTCATTGTGCATCGGACGCACTTGAAGTTCAAATTGCTTTTTAACCCCGTCAGGAGTGCGACCACGGTGATGAACGTCGCGGTGAAGACGGCGTTGAAAGCGCAACTCTTCAGGTGTGTCAAAGAAGACGGCTTCGTTAAGCTCAGCACGGACAAGATCTGAATGAAGAATCAGAATTCCATCGACCAGAACTATTTTCGTGGGGCTTTTGGTCAAAGTCTCTGGACGGCGAGTGTGGGTTTTAAAATCATACAAAGGAATTTCAATATCCTGGCCATCTTTAAGCTGACGAAGGCCTTGTGCCAATAAAGAAAAATCAAGACTGCTGGGATGATCGAAGTTTACCGACCCGCCGTCTCCGTCAAAGCGAGCCGACTGATCGATGTAGTAGTTGTCTTGGTAAAGGATCATGCAATTGTCTTCACCCAATTGCTTCTGCAATTCCAAGGCGAAGTGAGTTTTGCCTGATCCGCTGCCACCTGCTACACCGATAATGTAAACGCTCATGCATGAATCCCTATTTGGTTTGAAACAGTCTGTCTCCGGCATCACCCAGGCCCGGGACCAGATATCCCATTTCGTTGACCTGCTCTTCGATGTTGAGCGTGTAGATCTCTACATCGGGGTGAAAGTGTAAAATCCTGTCGAGCCCATGATGGCTGGCGAGAATACTTAAAACCTTCACCTTGCCGACGCCGTAGTTTTTTAAACGATCTATAGCTGCCACAATAGTGTCGGCCGTGGCAATCAAAGGATCACAGAGTATAATTTCTTTATTCTGAACGTCCTGAGGGAGTTTAAAATAATACTCTACGGTGTTTTGAATAAATTTATCTCTATAAATGCCTATAAAGCCCGTAGAAGCGCGTGGGATCATCGACAGCACAGCGTCCAGCATTCCGTTCCCTGCGCGCATTATAGACACGACGACAGGGGGCTGGATAATGCGTTCCGCAGTGGTCTTGGCAATAGGAGTCTCAATAGGAACAGATTCCAGATGCTTCCAGTCTCGCATGGCCTCATACACGAGGATTTTTGAAATCTCTTTCACGATTTCCCGGAATTCGTGAGAGTACGTATCCTTATCACGAAGATAGCCGAGTTTATGTTTAAGTAAAGGGTGCTCGATGACTTTGACTTGTGGGTGCATAATTAACTCCAGTTAAAATACGGTTCCGTCGCTCTCAATTTTTAATGGAGGCGAGCTGTCTTTTCGAAGGGATCCTGCGGCTTTGCGACCCGCCCACCAGGTGCCCCCTTCAAGAACTTTGGCTAAGGGGAAATCTTCATCAGACTTATTTAATTTTTTACGGACTTCGGCGCCGATCCTATCCAAAAGGGAAATTGTTAACCCTCGCCACTCAATAACCAGATCCGAGTCGGGACGGTGAGGGCGTTGTTGTAATTCATTTTGTTTTAAAGAGATCAAACCCAAATCCAAGAGCAGTCCGCCGTTACGGTATTCAGCAAGCCCTGTGAGCTTTTCGATGCCAGTGATTTCAAAACCCGCCTCCATCAAAGGCTCCATGAGGGAGTAACTCATCCATTGTGAAAGTTTATGAAAAGCCGCAAGTCCTCCGGGGATTTTATCGTAAGACCAGATATCACCTAGATTGGTGGCTCCCACCTTCACTCGTCCGGGCCAGATATCGCCGAAACCATCCAAGACCGCGCGCAGAACTTGGGTTCCTGTTAAAGTGTAACCATAGCGAGTAAGAAGATAGTCTACTAAACTTCCAGGTCGCTCACCCCTGAACAATTCTTTTTTGCGCGCCAAAACTTCACCCAGGTTTTTTAATAGAGCCAGTCGGCCCTCTACTCCTACGAGAGGATTGTCCGGGCGCACTTGAAAGGCCGATCGCAGTGTCTTTTCAGGAAGACTTCGTAATGCCAATGAGTCTACTTGCAGAGGATTAGTGCGATGGCTGGAAAGATGTCCTTGTATAAAAAGATAAAAGCTAGCTACCGCCAGCCCCTCTGAACGAGAGATTTTTTTGCCCGTCAGTCTTTCTTCATACACCCAAGACTCGCCAGCGCCTGCATCGAGCAAAACCGACGTGATCACCAGATCTAACTTTGTGCGCGCAATTTCTAAAGCATCCTTTTCGGAAAGTTTGGCTTCAAGAATTTTAACCCGGTCCACTTGGCCGGCACGGAAATGGCTCCATCGTGAATGAAAAGGAATATCTAATGTCGGGTACTTATCGCGAATCACCTCGACAACGTAATTCACGACGGCATTCATCTTTTCTGGATGATAATTGAAATGGGTTTTTCCTTCTTCGGTCAGCTTCAAAATTTTTTCGGCACTGTCTCTGATGGCAGACGGCGATAAAAGAAAATCCAAGTCCTTTTCTGTATATGTATGGCTATTCATCGATGGGTCTCCCGATCACTGTTTTAAGTTCTTCAGCAGATTTGCTGGCTTCGGCGGTGAAGTAACCTTTGGCTTTTTTGGCTTCGATCTCAACCTGCGCATCTGGAGGAATTAGGTGGGGAGGAATGCAGACTCGTTTGATAACTTCAATCCCGCTTTTTACGATGGCATCGTATTTCATATTACTCATTGAATGCAGATTGTGAATCTTTGTAATTCCGAAGAAATGCAGGATGTCTGGCATCAACTCTTGGAAACGTGCATCTTCAACTCCTGCAACACATTCGGTGCGATGGAAGTATGTTGCTGCGGAATCGCCGCCTTGCTGACGTTTGCGGGCGTTGTAGACTAAGAACTTGGTGACTTCGCCTAAGGCGCGACCCTCTTTGCGATAGTAGGCGATAATTCCGACGCCTCCTTTTTGAGCGGTGCGTGCAGCATCCTCAATGCCGTAAATCAGGTAGGGGCGGCATGTGCAGATGTCTGATCCAAAGACGTCGGATCCGTTACACTCATCGTGAACACGGCATGTGAGCTCGACTTCCGGCTTCGCTAAATCCTGTGGATTGCCAAAAACATAAACCGTGGTGTTTCCAATAGGTGGCAACATCACCTTTAGATCAGGTCTTGTAACCAGTTCTGGAAACATGCCTCCCGTTTCCTGGAAAAGAATCTTTCGTAATGCACCTTCTTCAACACCCAAACGGTGCGCAATTCCCGGCAAATACCAAACCGGTTCGAAAGCAACCTTCGTAATTTTAATATCTTTGTTTTTCGTGATGATCTTGCCGTCAATGTGCAGGCGTCCCGCAGCGATGGCTTCATTGATTTCGGGAATTTGTAAGTGAGCCTGAGTCACTGCTACTGTTGGACGAATATCGTAGCCCTCTTCAAAGTAATCTTTGAAATGGTGAGGAACATCGAACCCCCACGGGTCGATCGAAACAATTTTTTTCGAATCGTACCAAGAAGCATACGGCCCGATCTTCACGGGACTTTCCGTGTTGTGCAGATCTGGCTTATGCAAAGTCGAGTATCTTCCTTGCGCTATCGAAAGAGCTCGGTACACCGTGTAGCTACCACTGTGGGTGCCGATGGCGTTGCGCTTTTTAGGGTCGGTTAACGAGGCAATCACGGGACCGCGCTCTGCTGGTGAAGAAGCGCCCCACTTGATGGGTGGGCTTCCTCGGAATATCTGACTGGAATGTGACGTCAGAATAACGTGCGAAGATCTTTTCATATCAGTCCCTGCTATGACATCCATGTGGTGTCCTCCTGTTTTTCCCATTTCACTGTGACTTTTTTGATGTTGGACCAAAAATCCAAAGAGTGGTGACCGGTGATATCGCCATGTCCAAATTTAGAGGCGTTCACACCGCCAAATGAAAATGGTTCGCGTGGAACGGGGACACCGACGTTGACGCCGACCATGCCCGTGGAAGCCATGCGCACGACTTTTTCGGCCAAGTTGCCATTCGAGGTAAAGACCGAACAGGCATTGCCGTACTCGACGCTGTTTTCAATTTTCATGGCTTCAGAAATATCTTTGCAGCGGATGATGCTTAAGACAGGTCCGAAAAGTTCAATCTTGGCGATTTCACTTTGGGGTGATACGTGGTCGATGATTGTCGGGCCGATCCAGTGACCGCCTTCGTAACCTAAAGGCGGGCGCGCTTTTCTTCCATCTAAAAGAATCTTGGCACCCTCGTATTCTGCTTTAGCGATAGCTTTATTAAGAAAATCCACTTGGCCCCGAGTGATAATCGCGCCCATGTCTTTTCCCAGCTCTAATGACTTGGCTCTTTCAATAATTTTTTGAATGTGTTTATCAACGTCACCGACGGCCAAAAGGACGGCCGCAGCCATGCAGCGCTGTCCAGCGCATCCCGTGAAAGAATCACTGATACCCAAACCAGAAAGCTCCGGATTGGCATCGGGTAAAAGCACGATGTGATTTTTTGCGCCACCTAAAGCAAGCACTCGTTTACCTTGACGAGTCCCGCGCTCATAAACTTGTTGAGCAATTTTCGTAGAGCCAACAAAGGCAACAGCTTTCACCAAAGGGTGATCGATAATAGCTTCGACGGTTTCTTTTCCGCCTTGAAGTACTTGTAAAAGGCCCGCTGGCAGACCGGCTTCGTGAAAGGCTTCCGCAATTTTCAAAGAAGTGAGTGGAGTTTTTTCAGAAGGTTTCCAAACGTAAGCATTTCCAAGTGTCAGGGCAATGGGCATCGTCCACAGTGGAACCATGGCCGGGAAGTTAAAAGGTGTTATGCTGGCAACAACCCCTAAAGGCTCGCGGCGGTACTCACAAGTGACACCGCGAGAAACTTCGGTCTTGCCTCCTAAATCCATATTTTGCAAAGCGATGGCGAATTCTAAAACTTCGACTCCTTTTAGCAGGCCGGCTTTTCCTTCAGCGAAGCTTTTTCCGGATTCGGCGCTTTTTAAATGAGCGATTTCATCAAGGTCGCGAAGAAGAATCTGCCTAAGATTAAACATCACCTTCGTGCGTTCCTTCATCGGAACTTCGGCCCATTCTTTTTGTGCTTTTGCGGCGGCTTTCACCGCAATTTCGACATCTTCTAAATTAGAATGGTGGAACTCGCCAATTTTGCGCCCGTTGTAGGGGCTGACGATTTCACTTTTAAAGCCAGAGGCTTTTTGGAGTTTGCCAGAGACGAAGTTTCTGCAATCAATAACATAGTCAGGGACTTGTACGTTCATTCTAGTTTCCTTTGCCGGAGCAATAAAAACCAGAATGATTGTTCAATGACGTGTTTATGCCAAATTAAAAGGGTGTACTCTACTTTTTAAGAATGTAATCCAATGAGTGAGCACGCATTTCGAAGTAGTCGGTGACGAACTCTTTAGAGCCTTGAGACTTTAGAATGGTGATATCACTTTGAATTTTTTTAAGCATTGAGTCCTTGTCGAACTTAATTTCTTGTCCGTGGAGATAATAAGCCTGTAGGTGCTTCTCAAGTGAAGATAGGCGCAATAAGACGTCTTTCTCAAAGATATTTAAACCACCTTGAGTGCTCATATATGTTTCAATGTCGGTGCAACGATAGGCAAATTCTTTAAGAATGCAGTCTTTGCGGTCAAGACCGTTGATCTTGCAATTGCGTCCTTCTGACGAGCGATAAAAGTTTAAAATTTCTTCCGTTGTTTGCTCTTGATATGTGGCAGTTGGCATAACGCCGTTCTTAGTAAAACCTTTTTTATCTTTCAGATACGTGTATCCATGAACCTCAGATAAGAAGGCCGCGGGAAGAAGACGGCCTTTTTGATCCACTCTTCGAAAAGCGACGATGTCGCCAGCCTTGAGTTGATCAAAGGTTACGGGTTTGCACAAAGGAGACTCAATAAGAAAAGCGAATTCACTGCCGAAGGTGTGATGCACACCTTGAGAAAGACCGGCTAAAAGAGTCGACGAGTTCCAGCAGTTAGGGCCTTCTTCGCGTGCAGTGGATTTTTTAAGAAAATCAATACGTCCTTTTAACAGGGCCGCTTTCGTATCCGCATATCCTTTTGATAGGACGGGTGCTTCGGGAGTCATCACTTGCGCTGTCTCAATAAAGAGCTGACGTATTTGTACGGCGGTCAAATGCGGAAGCTCCATCCAGACCTTGGCGGCTTCATGAACCATGAAAGGTGTCGCCATCGAAGTTCCGCTGTGGGAAATCAATCCTCCGCCGATGCTGGCAGCAACGACCTTTGTTCCTGGGGCAAGGATATCTACCGTTTTGTGTCCATAGTTGCTGAATTCCGCGATCTTTGCATTTTCCGGAGTGACCTTGCTAAAATCGGGCGCGTCTAAGGCGCCGACCTTCAAAACATTCGGCTGTTCAAAGCTGGCTGGGTATTGGCGGTTCTTTCTGTCGTCGATATTCAGGGATTCATTTCCCGCGGCGACCACAAAGAGTGTTTCTGGATTTTCATCAATCATACGGCGATAAGCTTTGATTCCATCGCGAAGTCCCAAGAGGTCTTTAGTGTCCGGTGGAAATCCAATGCTTAAATTCACGATTCGAATTTTGTGCTTTTTAATAAAGGCAGAAACTTTATCGATGTAGCTTGCTTGCGTGTAGTCGCCTGCAAAGCCCACAAGAGCTGCATTCATCAGATCGCCGATTGCGATATGAGCCACATGGGTTCCATGCGAAAGGGGACGATCATCGCGTTGAAAAGCTGTCGAAGACTCGGTGGGAAGTCCGACGTTTTTGACTTGTTCCCAGCCAAAGTTGTCATCCACCCAGCCATTACCGTCATTGTCCTTGCCATCCATAGGATCGTCAGGATTATTCCACCATTTTGTCACCAGCGCTTCATGATTGTAATCAAAACCTGAATCGATGATTCCAATTAAAAATTTATTTGGATTTTCGCGATGACGTTTGTGAAGTCGAATTTCTTCTTCAGACTTCCCTAAAGAGCGTAAACGTTGAACAAGGTCATAGGGTTCATACATTGAGAAACGTGTTTTTACTTTTCCATCGGGCGTGACTTCTATAAAACCCGTTGGTTTTTCATGACGGTCGTTAGAGGCATACGAAAAGGTGATAGAGGAAAGAAGCTCGCCTTTTTCATTTTCATAATCTTTGCCATTCACCCGAAAAGGGGCTTGAGTTTCATAACGCTCAATGAACAGAAGCTTCCGAGGAGCTTCATCGCTATAAACCCACTTGCGAAATAGAATTGATGATTCTGTCTCGCGGTTTTTAGAATCTAAATTTGAAAGCTCTTGCTTGGAAGTGATCTGTCCATAGTCTTCTTTTTCAACCGAAAGATTGATGCGAACGGTGTGACCATTTTCAAGATAGCTGTAACGGGACCAGCCCGAGAATCTTCCGGAAATATCGAAGTGTCGTTCTTCAACAAGCTGTTTATCTTTGAAATAATATTCTTTAGAGACCACTCCATTATCGAACTTCTCTTTGCGGACTTCAAATTCCGCTCGGGCCGTTGTATTTCCCAAAATGAGACACAATGTGAAAATCGCGCGAAGAGCGGAGCATTTCATGGAACACCTCAATAGGGATAAGAGGTGCAACGCAGGTGCCTTTGCAGAAGGAATAGGTTTTCAAAGGGGTGGCATCCTCTGTCAAAAGATATGACAGAGGACCTTGAGCGACACTTAAGAAATTATTTTATCGCCGATTGAACATCCGCTGTCAGATTCTTTGGTTCTTCTTGAGGCGGGTAGCGTTTGATGACTTTTCCATCTTTACCTACTAAGAACTTCGTAAAGTTCCATTTAATCATTTCTGTGCCTAGCAACCCGGGAGCCGCCTCTTTAATCCATTTGTAGACGGGATCTGCGCTGTCGC
Organism: Bdellovibrio sp. HCB117; assembly: GCF_047305915.1. Classification (NCBI taxonomy): domain Bacteria; kingdom Pseudomonadati; phylum Bdellovibrionota; class Bdellovibrionia; order Bdellovibrionales; family Pseudobdellovibrionaceae; genus Bdellovibrio; species Bdellovibrio sp. HCB117. The sequence goes on from NZ_CP178622.1 coordinate 492,969, forward strand.
CATTGACGTCCACTTTGGCCATCACTGGAAACTTGACGTTGTAAGTAAGACTGCAGAACTGCTGAATGTCGGCATTGCTGCCAGGCTCTTGCGAACCAAATTGGTTGCAAGGAAATCCCAGAACTGTGAAACCTTGATCCTTGAATTTTTCGTACAAGGCTTCAAGGCCCTCGTACTGAGGAGTGAATCCGCATTTGCTGGCGACATTCACAACGAGCACCACTTGCCCTTTGTACTTATCTAAAGAGACGTCAGAACCATCGGCTGCTTTCACGGTGAATGAATGTAATGTCTTTTCCATTGACCACTCCTTAACTGAAATTTTGAATTACTATTCTGTCATGTGTTCTCATGTTGAAACAACTAGAATCATATAAAGCTGTTTATTGCGTGTCGAGGGAAATGCCGATTAAAACTTGCGAACTTCTCTTTATATTACAGAAGTGTGGACCGATAATGAAACCATGGGGACTTGGTATATCTGGATAATCTTCATGGTAGCGATATCCTTTTCGCAAGCGCGAGCGGCAGATCCGTTTTTGGGTTGTGCAGATTACTGTGCAATGCGATTTACGGCAGGCAGCAAGGCTTGGGACAACTGTATAGTCCAAACACAGAATGAAGGTTATTGCGGACGTCCACCAAGTTCATCGACGCCAACAAGTTCGCAGACAAGACAAGAAAATCCAAATCAAAACAACGGAAATAATCAAAACCGAAATCAGAATCAAAACCAGAACCAACAAAGCCAGTGTTATGCGCAGTACGAAAGTTTGCTGCAGCAATGTAACACGCAGATCGACGATACGTCTTACACTTGCGACGAAAAGAATGACTCCGGGATGAATAACGTCGCCAGCACTGCTTCTCAATTGGCTTTGCTGATGGGTCAGCAAACTTCCGCGAGTGTTCAAGCGGCTTGCTCAAGAATGGGTGATCTTTCACAAGCGGCCAGTGGCGCATTGGCGGCTTATCGTCTTACCTGTAGTGAGTCGATGAAGACATGTCGATCCACCTGCGATTCAGCCGTAGACTATGTGAAGGCGAATCCGAATTGTTTTCCAACCAACTCGGCGACACAGTTAAGTGCGGTGAACGCGCTTTCTCAGGCACAGTCACGTCGTGATAAGTGTGATAACTTTGAAAGTAAAATGAACGAGGCCCAACAAGCGATTCAGAACTATGGAGCGACGTCAGCAAATGCCACTCAGTGTGGAGAGCAGAATAAAGGGGAAACATCGACGACACCGGATTTCTGTAAATCCACTCCGAACTATCCGGGGTGTAACCCTTCAGCTCCAGTGGATTGTACAAAGCCTGAACTGGCTTCATCCAATAAAGTTTGTATCTGTACGAAAAATCCATTAGATCCTGCGTGTTTTTCCCAACAAAAGACAGCAGATAATTCTCAAGTAGGCAATCTGATCGATTCATCCAGTCGTTTGGCGGCCAATAAAGGCGACGATTTAGGAGGAGATCTTCCGGGATTGCCTGGTATTGAGCACGGCCAACTTCCTTCGGGTGGTTACGGCGATGCTGTTGATGGAGCTCAAGGTGGAGGCGGTACCAGCTTGGGAGGTGGAAGTAGCGGCAGTGGTGGTGGTTATGCAGCCGGATTAGAGGGCGAAGGCAATGCTGCCCGTGACGAAAACTCAGCGAACGTGAATGGTGGCTACTACGGTGGTGGTGGCGGTGGCGGAGGCGGACTCGGTGGCGGTAGTGGTGGCGATGGTCAACCTGGAGTTCGTCAACCGACGGCCGCGGGTGCCGGTGGTGCCGCTGGAAAAAATGGTCCTGACCTACGCCAGTTTTTACCAGGTGGAAAATTTGACCCGCGCATGCGTGGCATTGCGGGAGCTTCGGGCCCTGATGGTATCACGGGACCCCATTCGAATATTTGGCATAAGATCCAAAACAGATATAAGGTGGTCAGCCCTTCGTTGTTACCATATTGAGACGTTTTGAATTGAGATAGTTTATACTTTTGTAAAGTTGTCGATCCCGAGATCCGATAAATGGATCTATGGGAATGAAGTTTTTTGCCGCCGTTTTCTGTTTCTCCTCACTTTTTTTAAGTGCTTCACCTTCATTGGCCGGAGAAGCCTGCGGGTCGATGACCTGTCGAGATGACCATTACTGCGAACGCAAAAATAATCTCGTTGGAAAATTAACTGAGACTTGTAAGCCGATCCCCAACTTTGCGGCTACCGATAACACTTCTGGAAATTCATCCCAGGCATTGGCTGACTGCCGCAGAACCTGTCAGTCTCCCAATGTTTGTAATGCCGATAACAGCGAACGCACAAGCTATTCATGCCGTTCACCTGATGGCAATCGCGCCAATGCGAACAACGCTCCGACCTGCAATCAACAATTCCAGCAACTGATGCAGGCGTGCACCTCACAAATCGAAGACACTTCTTACACTTGCGATGAAAAAAATGACTCGGGCATGGCCGAAGTCACAAACACGGCTTCACAGTTGGCATTGCTTATGGGGCAACAAACTTCGGCAAGCATTCAAGCGGCTTGTTCAAAAATGGCGTCTTTATCTCAAGCAGCCAATGCCGCAGTGGCGGCATATCGTTTGACATGCAGTAACTCTATCGGAAGCTGTAAATCAGCTTGTGGAGCCGCGAAAACTTACGCGCAACAACAGGCGACTTGCTTAAGCGCGGGCAATGCGGCTTTGGCAGTGCAGTTAGCTTCTCAAGCGGACACTGAATTAAAACGCTGTGATAGTTTTGAAAACAAAGTGAACGAAGCCAACCAAGCCATTTCAAATTTTGGTACAACTTCAGCAAATGCTTCACAGTGTGCCGCTTTAACTTCGGGAGAAGAAAAACCAACACCAGAATTCTGTGCCGCAAATCCTACTTATCCGAGTTGCGTAGCTCAGCAAGCCGTGGATTGTACAAATCCAACAATCGCGACGACGAATAAAGTTTGTATCTGTCAGAAAAATCCCATGGATCCAGCTTGCGTGAGCGCGCAAAAAGCGGGTGACGGAGGCTCCGTGGCTTCGATGATTGACTCCTCTTCTCGTGTGGGGGCCAAAGCCGGTGAAGATTCTTTCGGCGGTGATTTAGGTTCCACTCCGCCAATTGAACACGGTCAACTTCCATCTGGCGGTGCCGGTCAAGCTATTGACGGTTCTCAAGGTGGCGGTGGTGGCTCCTTAGGTGGAGGCAGTGGCTCTGGCGGTGGCTCTTACGGATCTGCTGGAGGCGGTGGCGCCGCGAGTGAAGATGGTGCCAACGTGAATGGTGGATTTTACGGCGGCGGCGGTGGTGGTCGTTCGTATGCAGGTGGCGGTGGCTCTGGCGAAGGTGGGCCTGGCGGAATTCCTGGTGCGCCAGGTTCGGGTGTCCCAGGGGCCAATGGACCTGACTTAAGAAAGTTTCTTCCGGGCGGTCAATTTGACCCAAGACTGCGCGGAGTTGCAGGTACTGCGGGCCCAGACGGGATCACGGGACCGCATTCAAATATTTGGATGAAAATCCAAAACCGTTACAAGGTGATGGTGCCTTCCTTATTGCCTTAGGAAAAAATCTGAACAAATAAAAAAAGGGAAGAGTCATCTTCCCTTTTTTATTTTGTCTGTATGATTCGTTTAGATAAGCTGATGCAAGCTTTCAATTACTTGCTTTCTTAAAGGAGCGTCGACCAGAACCGTGACACTCATCGCGCTCATCATTAATTTGCGCGTTTCTAATTTTTTATCTGATAAAGCATTTAAAACTTTTTGCGTGATCTCAGGCGACGTTGCTCCCGTGCACGTCAAAGTCACTGTGGAAAAATCTGTGGGCAGAAGCGTGAACTGAGCGTGATTCTGAAGTTCTTTCTTAATGGCAGAGATGATTTCAGAAGGGCCTGTTAGCAACATTTCTGTTTTATCTAGATTCATTTCGTAGTGCAGAAGCTGAGGGAACGGAATCTGCTTTTCATCAAAAAGAACTTGAAGATCTTTAAGGGCTTTCGCTGGATTTTTTTCCTTACTTAAAATTCCAACAACTGTTTCATGAGAGTTTAAAGAAAGAGCTTTGCAGGATTCAAACATATTCAATCCTTTTTTAACGAGTGTTCCGTCAGAAGTTTTATTAGAAGCAGGGCCGATATACAAAGTCACATCGCGAAGTTTCGCAAGCTCTACCGAACGGTAGTGCAGAACTTTGGCGCCCCAGAAAGTCATATCCATCAATTGATCATAGCTGAGCTCTTGAATGGGCTTTGCCGCTTTAACGACATTCGGGTCCGCCGTAAACACCGCGGGAACATCTTTTAGAATTTCACAGCGTTCCGCATTGAAAGCCGCCGCCATTGCCACGGCCGAAGTGTCCGATCCACCGCGACCCAATGTTGTAATTTCTTTTGTTACCGGAGACACGCCTTGAAAACCGGCTAAGATAACAACCTTATCTGTTTTCAAAGATTCTTCCACGCGCATTGGCTTCACATCTTTGATGAAAGCGTTCACGTGAGAGTCATCCGTAAAGATTCCCGCCTGACTTCCCGTAAAGCTGATCGCGGGGCAGCCTAAATCATTCAGCGCCATACTCATCAGCGACATACTGATTCTTTCACCCACTGTCAGAAGCATATCCATTTCACGACGTTGTGGATGAGCAGAAACTTGATTTGCCAGATCGATCAAAGAATTTGTTGTCTTGCCCATGGCGCTAACAACAACGATCAAGGAATTTTCTTTAGATTGAGAAGCGACTCGCGCAGCGACAGACTTGATTTTTTCAGGATCTGCCAAGGTGGCGCCGCCGTATTTTTGTACAATCAGAGGTTTCATTCCAATGCAACTTTCCGACTAAACTGGTGCACGTAAGAAGAAACAAGTTGTCCCGCGCCTTTAGGCACGCGGATAAAATGTTTCTCGACCTGACGAGGAATGTACCCCAGATAGAGTTCGGCGTTCAAATCTTTTAATGATTTTCTTGTGACACTCAAATGATCCGCTAATGCATCCAAGTCTGTGCCACCCGGCACAAGAACGATTTCATATTCAAGCGGGTCCATTTTTTCTAAGTCGCGAAAGCCATAAAGGTTGGGTGCTTTGGCAATCAACATAGCAGCCAAAATTTTGGGAACGTACTCTTGAGTCTCAACCGGAAGGGCATTGAGTTTTATGAGCGTCCAGTAATCTTTGGTTCCATATTTCTTGATGCGGTTGCGAAGCCCATTTTCGCCCATGTTGTAACTGGCGGCGACCAGATACCAAGAACCAAACTCTTGATGTAGATCTTTTAAATAACGAATGGCCGCGAGTGTGCTCTTTTTCAGATCGCGCCGCTCATCCAACCACCAGGTTTTGCTTAAACCGTAACGTGTTCCTGTAGCTTCGATAAATTGCCAAGGGCCAACAGCATCGGCGTGACTAATGGCGTTCGGAGCAAAACCACTTTCGATCATCACCATGAATGCAAGATCCAAAGGCAAACCGGCTTTTTTTAGTTCGGCTTGAATGAAGGGCATGTACTTGTAAGAGCGTTGCAACCATTCTCGAAACCACTTGCTTCCGCGAGTGCCTTGGTAATGTGCAACCCATTTGCTGACTTTTTTATTGTAAGTCACCGGCAAATCAAAAATCAGATTGTCTGACTGAACATGAGTGGAACGTGAGGTGAGAGCTTTTAACTTCTCTTTCAAAGTCAAAGCCGGAGCAGGGGCTGCGGGAGTCACAGATGTTTCCGCCTGTGCAAAGTGAATAATAAAAGTAGATAAAAGGACTGCGACCCACGTGCTCATAAAGTTCATTATGAAGCCGATTCTTTGACACTGTCGACAAAGAACTGACAACACTGCAATGCCATCGACAAAGGTCAATGCACGGTCAAATCCAAAAAAACTTGAGTCCAAGAAAAACTTTTGCGACGAAGGTCCAGCGTGGAAATCATTTCCTAGACGAAGATCGGTCCTGTCAAAACATGGCACACGCCTTGCTGCTCAACAATGTGTGGAGGAGTGTTCATGGGTGTAAAAGGGGTCTATACAGCTCTTAGCGGAGCGATCGCACAAAGTACAAAGCTAGATACCATCGCCAATAACTTGGCGAATGTGAACACGCCCGCTTTCAAACGCGATCAACAGCTTTTCCAGGAATATCTAACTGCAAATGAAAAGCCACCGGAGACCACGCAAATCCCTCGCGACGTCGCTTCGATTGAAAGTTTCTATAATATGCAGGGTGGCGATAAGAGTTACGTGGATGCCAAAGGCACCTTCACAGACTTTTCTCAAGGCGGTCTGAAACACACCGGAAATCCGATGGACGTTGCGATCGATGGCAAAGGTTTCTTCGAGATTGCAACTCCGGGTGGCGTTCGTCTGACTCGCGCTGGAAATTTCACTTTGGATGGAAACGGTCAATTAGTTACTAAAGAAGGATTCCCTGTTCTTCGTGCGGGCGAGCCAGGTGCCGACCCTGCTTCGCGTGTGATTCGTCTTCAAGGCACAGGCCTTCCGCTTTCTATTAATGATAATGGTGATGTCTTTGAAGGAGCTGAAAATATCGGACGCGTTTCTTTAGTGAACGTGAATAATCCCGATTCTTTACAGAAAATGGGAAGTTCGCTTTATTCCTTTAAGCCGAATATCGCTCCGGAAATGACGAACGTTAACAATCCAAGCTTAAAACAAGGCTTCTTAGAAGCTTCCAACGTCAATATTGTTCAAGAGATGACAGACATGATTTCCACCAATCGTGTTTTTGAGAGCACTCAAAAAGCCATCACGGCTTACGATCAGATGGCAGATAAAATGGTTAACGTGGTGGGAAAAACAAACTAGTCAGGATGACTGGTTTGCATGGATTTGATTTTTAAATAAGCAATTAATGGAAGGATGCTTTAATGCTTAAAAGTTTAAATACAGCAGCGACAGGCATGGCGGCCCAGCAGACAAACATGGACGTCATTTCAAATAACATTGCCAACGTCTCTACGAATGGCTTTAAAAAATCGCGCGCTGAATTTGAAGATCTGATGTACCAAACTCAAAAAGAGCCGGGTGCACAAAGTGGTATGAATGCTTATTCACCGAACGGTGTGCAAGTCGGCTTGGGTGTTCGCACCGCCGGCATTCAAAAGAATTTCGAAAACGGCAGCGCGGCCGTGACAAAGAATCCTTTGGATCTTCAAATTGAAGGCTCTGGTTTTTTTCAAATCCTAACTCCAGATGGTCAAATCGGTTACACGCGTGACGGCGCTTTCCAAAAAGATCCTAACGGTCGTGTCGTCGATAAAAACGGAAATCTTCTTCAACCTGAAATCACAGTTCCGCCTGATGTCGCGGGTCTTGAAATTGCCCCTAACGGTGAAGTGCGGGTGATTCAAGGTTTGAACTCAGCTCCACAAACTATTGGTCAAATTGATCTTGTGAACTTCGTAAATCCTGCAGGTCTTAAAGCTGTAGGTAAGAACGTTTTTATGCCAAGCCCATCTAGCGGTCAGCCGGTGGTGGCTCGCCCAGGTATGAATGGAACAGGTTATTTGGCGCAAGGACAGCTTGAAACAAGTAACGTCAATATCGCTGAAGAAATGGTGAATATGATCACAGCCCAAAGAGCTTTTGAGACAAATTCAAAAGTGATCCAAGCTTCTGATCAAATGCTTCAATCCGTGAATAGCATGAGATAATTGATGAATAAGTTTTTGTCTTTGGCACTTTTACTTTTCAGTGTTCAGTCTTTCGCAAGACCTGAAATCACTATTCCAGCCAGCGTTGAGATTTCTCAACGTGAGCTTTTGCGTTTAAGTGATATCGCAACCGTGAAGGATGGCACGCCAGAGCTTCTTTCTTTTATGGAGAGTGTCGTCATCCGCGAAGACGCGCGTGAGCTATTGTTGTCACAAAAACTTCCGTCTTCTGAAATTTTGACGAAAGTGCGTGAAGCAATGAAGAGCCAATCCGGTCTTCGTGCTTTAAATCCTGCTTATAAAATTCCTTCGCAAGTGGCGGTGGCGTTTGCTTCAACACCCATTTCTCGCGAAGAAATTCAAAGAAAAGTTCTGAATCATCTTCAGGTTCGCTGCAATGAATGCGAATACAAAGTCAGCATTCAAAGCACTCCAGCCCCCGCACAAAAACAATGGGATCTCGATTTTACGCAGCTTACAGGCAAAGGGGGCTTCCTTTTGCCACTGCGCGACGGCGATCAACGCCAATTAAAATGGATTTCTGGAACAATTCGCGTGTCGCAATTAACCCCGGTTGCGTCTCGTTTGATCTTACAAGGAGAGAGAGTGCAACAGGAAGACGTGCGCATGGTGATGACCGATGTGACGTTTGCGAAAGACAATGCACTTCGCCTGGCTGATATCCAAGGACAATTGGCAGCTAGATCTCTTCCCGTCGGTACGGCTATCTGGTCGACCGATCTCAAACGTGAACCGGCAGCTAAGAAGGGACAGATTGTAAAGGCCTTGCTAGGTGATGAGGGATTTGAAATCTCCGTCAACATGCAGGCTGAAGACAACGGCTTTGTTGGGGATCTCATTAAAGTTAAAAACTTGGATAATCAAAAAGTTCTCTCAGGCGTTGTGATTGAAAAAGGTGTGGTGAAGTTGCAATGAGACTTAAATCTTTCTTCGTAACTATTTCTTCGTTGGTGGCTCTTACGTTGTTCACAGGTTGTGCGACGATGAATGATCTTTTGGCTTCATTGGATGGTCCAAAAGAAAATCCACCTTTAGAAAAAATCAATACGGCTCCTCGCTATTCTGACACTCAGAATTTGGGCGTACCGACAGATCGTCAATACAAACGCATGACTCGAAATCGCATGGAAGAAGAATCGGACTTGGGCGCCAATGCCGGTTCGACTTGGGTGATGGAAGGTCAAGGCGCTTATCTGTTCGCGCAAAACAAAATGCGTCGAGAAGGCGATCTTTTAAATGTGAAATTGGATGGACCTGCTTTGAAACAAGTGGAAACAAAAGTTTCCGTGATCAAAAAACTTTTGAAGCAGCTTGAAGAGCAGCAACAACAAAGTCTGAACAATTCTTTGGCGGCAAATGGCACGGATGCTTCTCGTACCCCGGCTTCAGCTGATGCCAAAAAGCCCGAAGCGGCTAAACCCGCAGAAAAAGAAGACGACAAGGACGCCTTGGCGGATGTGCAAAACATTCCCACTCGTATTGTCGAAAAATTGGCTGATGGAAATTACCGTATCAAAGGGCAACAGCCTTTTATGATCGGAAAACGTGAATACAAGGTCATCGTGACGGGTTTAATTCGTCCGGAAGACTTCAATGATCAAGGTATCGTCTCTGATAAACTTCTTGATCCGCAATATGATGTCGTCAGCATCAGAAGGAACGCACGCAATGAATAAACTATTTAGCGTTATCGTATTAACGGCCTTTTTTGTGATGGTGGCTTTTGAGGCGGCAAACGCCGCGCGCTTAAAAGACATCGCCAGCATTCGTGGTGTGCGTGAAAATCAACTTTTGGGTTACGGTATCGTCGTCGGTCTTAAGGGAACGGGTGACGGTAAAAATGAATTCATGAGTAAGAGCATGGTGCGCATGCTTGATAAATTAGGAATGAAATTAGATTCACCTGAGTTCGCAAGTAAGAACGTCGCGGCGGTGATCATCACCGGAACAATGCCGGCATTCGGTAAAGCGGGAAATCCGATTGATGTGACAGTTAGTGCGATTGGGGATGCGTCTTCATTGCAAGGTGGTACTTTGTTGCAAGCTCCATTGCGTGCGGCGAATGAACAAGTTTATGCCGTGGCCCAAGGAAGCATCATCATCGGTGGTGATGGCAAAGATCAGCACCTCACTTCAGGAAGAATTCCGAATGGTGCGACGATTGAACGAGACATGACAGCGGATTTTGCTTCTCGCAAAATGTATCGTCTGACCCTGATCAATCCTGATTTCACAACAGCCGCTCGTTCTGTTTTGACGATCAATAAAGAGTTGGGTGGTCACTACGCTTCGGCGAAAGATTCCGGAACGATTGATATCATCACTCCATTTGCCTATGAAAATCGCGGTGTGGAATTGTTGGCGACAATTGAATCTATCGAGATCAATCCCGACATGAAAGCGCGTGTAGTTGTGAATGAAAAAACCGGCACGATTGTAATCGGTGATAAAGTGAAGATTTCTAAAGTCGCAATTTCTCACGGTTCACTCTCTGTGAAAGTCGGAGAGGGAAAAAATGCGAAAGATGAGAAAGTGGCAGTTTTAGAAAGTGGTGTCAGTGTTGGGGAACTCGTGCAAGCACTAAACAAATTAGGTGTCTCGCCGAAGGACCTGATAACTATACTTCAGTCCATCAAGTCAGCTGGAGCTTTGCACGGGGAACTCGAAGTATTATGAAATTTGTGTTTCGAAATGACACACTATGCAATAGAATTAATTTTATAGTTTCAGACACATGGACGTGTTTGGAACGCGGGGAGGGTGAGGAAGAGATCGCGAACCATGGAAGGTCAAGAGTCAAAAGTTTCTCGCAGGAAACAGGAGCAATAGGTCAGCAGGCACCAAGGATTGGTGAACACGAGCCGAAGCTACACTCTAAGAATCAATTGCAGGATGCATATGATTCTCCGACTCTCACTCCCCTTTTTTCTCTTTCTTCAAATGACATCGTTGCGTTGGAATCTGTGAGTAGTGGGTTGCTGGAACCTGCTGCTTCGGACAGTCCTCGCGCTTGGAGATTTTCTTGGCTTTGATGTCGGGTCGTTTTTTTTCTTTTTGTTGCTACTGCTTGCGCTCGTTGGCGCTGCGGAACTTGCATCAGGTTCCAGCAACCCACTACTCACAGATTCCAACGACGCTTTCGCTTGTTGGAAGCGGTTGGGGAGTTAGAGGGGGCGGAGGTTTTGCTTTAGGGTTCTGGCCGTCTTTGACGGCGTTTTCTTCTTTGCTAATTTCTAAGTTTCAGTTTTCAAACTTCGCACTGGGAGTTGCTTATGAGTGATTTTAGTGGTGCTGCTGGTGGGGCTGGGAACTTTAAGGCTTTTGGGTCTAAGTTTCTTTCTCGGCCTGTGCCTAAATCTCCTGAGCAGAAGCTTCGGGAAGTTTCGGATATGTATGAGAAGCATTTTCTTCGTGAGATGACGAAGGCGATGCGTTCCACTATTCAAGAAGGTGGATTTATTCAGACTAGTCATGCGGAAAAAATTTTTCGTGAGCAGTTGGATGATCACTATGTTGAGAAGTGGGGAGAGCGTGGTGGTGTCGGGCTCTCTGATATGATTTACACGCAGTTGGTTGAGAAATTTGGTGTGATGATGGGAATTAAGACTCAGGTGTCTAAGCCTCAGGGTCCTCTCCCTCTTGACACGAAATCTTTCGCGGCTCGTCCGTTTCAACATCCTGGTAAAAAACAATCCGTGTCTTATCGAATTGATAATACGCAAGGTCCTCAAGGTGCAGACAAGGCGCCTGAAGCTGTCAAAGCCCCATGGGACGGGGTTTTGCTGGGGAAGAAGACTTTGGCAGATGATCAGACAATGATTGAAATTGAGCACGACAATGGTCTTAAAAGTCAGATGGTTTTTAAGGGTGGAGTGTCTAAAGTTTCGACAGGGGAAAAACTGCAAGCTGGCGACACCCTTGGGTTTTTAAGTCCTGAGGCGAAGTCACTCTATTGGACAGTCGAGAAGGGTGCAGAACCTGGACCAGAAACTGTCTCAGAATGATTTGGTGTAACTGTCCCATTGTGATACTATGAAAAGAACAAAGAGTGTATTCTAACACTCGAAAGCAGGAGGCCTTCAATGAAGATCACGCACAACAAAGTTGGACAGAATTTGAATCTGACAGATTCTTCTCGCTCTAACAAAGCGGATGCAATTAAAAATAATTCCGCTGGTGCGCCGACAGCAAAAGCAGATGCATTGACTGCGTCGACTCTCGGTGAATCTTCTCGCGTTGAACTTTCTCCACGTGCGCAAGAAGCAAAAAGAATCAAAGAACTTGCGATGTCGGCTCCTGATGTTGACGAAGCCAAAGTTGCTAAGTTCAGAAAATTGATCGACGACGGAAAATACAACGTCGATGCAAAAGCTATCGCCGACAAAATGGTCGACGAACATTTAGATTTCTAAATTGCCGGAAGCCGGTAGAGCTAGCACCCATGCAGGGGTTTATTAACAACCTCACCGCCCAGGCGGCATCAAGGATGATGAAATGATGGACGCAACAGTAGAAAGAGCGTTTCAAAAGTTAGAAGCCAATCTCGAAGAACTCACAAAGATCTATCGTTCTCTTCTCGATATCGTACGCAAAGAAAAAGACCTTCTTCTTCAAGCGGATCGCGATGCTTTGGAAGAAAGCAATAAACTTAAAGAAGAATTGCTTTTCAAACTTCGCGCGCAGGATGCTTTGCGTTCTCGCTATGCGATGGATCTAGCAACAATGGTCGGAGCCGACGTGGAAAATCCTCGTTTGCTGGAGCTTGCACAAAAGTTAGCAGGCACTCCCGCAGCCGATCGTCTTCGCACTCAACATTCCGCTTTGGACATGTTGATCAAAAGAATCACTGACATTAACAAAGACAATGAAGAATACGCTAAGTCTGCTTTGCACACGTTGAATGGTGCTCTTGGCGAAATCAAAGATACTCTCTCCGGTAAAAAAACTTACGGAGGCAAAGGCCAATACAAACAAGGCCCTCAGGTGTCTGGCAACTTCGTTAGTAAAGAAGCGTAAGCGCGGAAGCGCGCAGTGCCCTAGGGCGGAGCCCGAAGGCTGAAACGGTAACAACGACCCACCGAAGATGAGGATAGGATGTCTAAAATCTCGGCTATGATGGATACGGGTAAGCGCTCTCTGATGAACTCTCAGACAGCATTGCAAACGGTCGGTCATAACATCGCCAATAAATCAACCGAGGGCTTTTCACGCCAGCGTGTTGAGCTATTGTCGAATCAGCCTATCGGTGAAGGAAATCTTCAAATCGGTATGGGTGCCCGTGCCGGTGTCGTGACTCGCGTTAACAATCCTTGGTTAGAAAAACAAATTCAAAAAGAAGGCATGAACATGGGCTTCCATGATTCCCGTGCCGATGCTCTGGGCCGTGTAGAGCAAATCTACAATGAGCAGAACAATAAAGGCCTGAATCAGTACATGACTGATTTCTTCAACTCGTTCCGTGAACTTTCTAACAATCCCGAAAGCTTGGCATCAAGAACTTTGGTGCGTGAATCTGCTGTTGCGATGTCGAAAGATTTCGGTCGCGTGGTGGGGCAATTAAAAGCCGTGCAGGAAGATCTAGATGGTCAGGTGAAAACAACCGTGAACGAGATCAATCAGTTGACGAAAGAAATTGCGCAGCTGAATGAAAAAATCCAAATGATCGAAGTTCAAAAAACTCCGGCCAATGATGAGCGCGATCGCCGTGACTTAGTTCTAAAAAAACTAGGCGAAAAGATCGACATTTCTTGGGCGGAAGGAAGAGACGGCATGGTGACAGTCACTGCCGGTCGTACAGGTATCCTGGTTTCAGGTATAGGCTCTTCAGAACTGAAAGCAGAACAAACCGGCAGCCGTGACCGCGTCGAAGTATTCTTCGTGGGTACGGGAACTCCCGCAAACATCACAGATCAAATCACGGGTGGCCGTATTGGTGGTGCTTTGGAAGTTCGTGACCGTGTGATTGAGGACCTTTTGAATCACGTCGACAACATGGCTTACACATTGGCGAAAGAAGTCAATAAAGCCCATATTGAGGGATTTGATAAAAGTGGTCGTCCTGGTGTTTTATTTTTCGAAATGCCAGAACAGACAAAGGGAGCTGCATCGGTTATCGGATTAAATAAAACAATCTTTAACGATGTCGGCAGAATCGCGGCCGGAGCCCAGTCGGGTGCAACAGGTGATAACACTGTTGCGAACGTGATCTCTTCCTTGCAGCACCGTCAAGTGATGGACGGTGGCACTTCGACTTTAGATGATTACTACAACACGCAAGTCGGTCAGATCGGTGCGGTCGCCCAACGTGCAGTGAAATCTCAAGAGTCTCAGAAAAACGTGATGAATCAGCTCACAAATATTCGTGAGAGTATCAGCGGCGTTTCTTTGGATGAAGAGACCACAAAAATGATCGAGTTCCAAAAAACTTACGATGCTTCTGCTCGTTTGATCAAAACAGCAGACGAAATGTTTGATACAGTATTGAATTTAAAACGGTTATAGGCCGTAAGGCCGCAGAGCCGTAGCGCCTGATGGCGCGAAGGCTGAAGCAGCATAAGGATAGAAAGTTTAAATGAGAATTGCAGATAAAATGTCATTCAATCAAGTGAACCAGAATCTGACGAAGAATCGTTCAGATATGGCGGACTTGCAGAATCAAGCTGCAACTCAAAAGCGTATCAATAAACCTTCGGATGATCCTTTGGCGTCAGCGCGTGTTTTGGCGTCTCGTACAGAAGAGCGTGGGAACACTCAGTTTATCAAGAATATCAATAACGCCCGTTCTTTCCTGGAGTTCTCGGACCAATCTTTGGGCGAACTTTCGGAAATCTTAGTGCGTGCGAAAGAGTTGGCTGTCAGCCAATCGAATGATGCCAGCGGAAACGAAGAAACACGTCTGGTCACGGCGTCTGAGATCGAGCAGATCTATAATCAGGCGATTCAAATCGGTAACCGTAAACTCGGAGAGCGTTACGTTTTCGGTGGCTATAAAACTCAAACCACTCCCTTCAATCAGGCCGGGGAATACTTCGGTGATGATGGAGACATGAAGATCCAAACTCATAAGGATTCTTTCGTTGCCATGAATATTCCGGGCAGCAAAGTCTTCTTAGGCCGAGGTTTGGGTGGCGACGGCATTGTACGTGCTCGTTACGAAGCGCCGACAACGGTTGAACAGTTAAAACAATTCCAAAAAGAAGAACAAGAACGTGAAGAGGTCAACCGCGAAGTCGAAAGCAACTTCATAGAGACACGTGGACCGGCATCAGACCGCCGTTCAAGTCGTTCTGACAAGCAAGATCCGGTGACAGGTGGTGGGGGAACAAACATCTTCTCAACCATTAAGGACCTTGAGATTTCTTTGCGTACCAATGACAAGCAAGGCGTTCAAGCCGCCCTGGATACCCTGGATCAGGCGATTTCTCAGGTGGTTTTGACCCGTTCTGAGGTTGGGTCCAGAATCATGGCTGTGAACAATACCATGGACTCCCTGCAAAAAGCCGTGGTGGACAATAAGGTGGCAGCATCCCAATTGGAAGATGCTGACGCTTTCCAGGTTATTTCAGATATCAATAAGACCGATAGCACCCTAAAAGCGACTCTCGAAACGTCGGGAAAGCTTATTCAACCAAGCCTTCTTGACTTTCTAAGATAAAAATAATACCTACAGTTCCGCTTAAAACTACCGATAACGACTGCAGCAAAAGGAGTTGTCATGCTGGTTCTCACACGGAAGTTGGGTGAAAGCATCGCTATCGATGACCACATCAAAATCAGAGTAGTTCAAATCAAAGGTAAACAGGTTCGTTTAGGCATTGAAGCGCCCAAAGACACCAAAATTCACCGTGAAGAAGTCTACGTAGCTATTCAGGAACAAAACCAGCAGTCTGCAAGTGTGCCCGCTGATAAGACACGCAGTGTCGCTAAACTCCTTAAGCCTTAGTCATCTTAAGACCCGCTCCCAGTGCGCTGAAGAAGCGGGTCGTCAAATGCTCTAAATTTTAATTGAGTCTCCCTAGATTTAGGTCCAGATTTATAGGTGTATTCACCATCATGCCGCCTTGGTGTGTCTAAAATTATGGATGAATACGTTTTCCGGGAGGATGAATGATCATTTCGACATCGCGCTTCGGCCAAGTTGAGCTGAAACAGGAAGATGTTCTGACGTTTCCAGAAGGCCTATTGGGTTTCGGGGATCTACGTAAGTTCGCTCTTCTTGATGATCCAAATGATGAAATCTTCGCCTGGTTGCAAAGCTGTGAAGCGCCTCAGATCGCATTCCCAGTTCTAGAGCCTGAGTTGTTTGCTCCTCAATACAAAGCCACATTGACGAAAAGTGATATGGAAGCTTTGAAATTGGCGGCACAAGAAAAAGCTCGCTACTTCTCTATCGTGACTATTCCAGATGATCCTACGCAAATGACGGCGAACCTAAAAGCTCCTGTTGTTGTGAACGTAGAAGCACGCACAGCTCGTCAATGTGTCCTTCAAGACAACAACTTGGCGATCCGTGAGCCTATCTTCACGAAACTTCAACAGCGCGTGGTTCAAAACCCTGCAGTGGCTATCAAGAACCAATCTTCTGGTATCGACGTAGCGACGAAATTGAACATTGTGAAAGAAGCGGGATTATAATTCCGAATCAAAATTAAGAATGAAAAAAGGCTTGGTCACCCAAGCCTTTTTTATTTGTCCGAGCAACAGACTTCCACTGATCTTTTATCCGTTCGATTGATTCTTGTGTTGAAGTCAGAATTGCAAATAAAAAAGCGGCCTCAAGACCGCCTTTTCTTATGGATGAGAGTCCCCTCACTCAAAGGAGGCTCTCTATGAAAAATACCCCTCAACAAGGTACTTTTCGGAAGTTTATAGAATTACTTAAGTTGTTAATCCTGATTCTGTTTTTACTAATCAGTTCGTGCAGTTAAGTTGTTAAGCTTGCCATAACCGGGATTCATCACGGATGAAGCGGTTTTGAGGCCGCTTAAGCATTCTCTAACTGAGGTAATGATTTTTCCGTTTTAGCACCCAAGCGTTTTAGATCTTCCACTTGGTCGATCAAGTTCCCGCGACCTTCAGAAACTTTCTTAATCACATCTTCGTGTGCTTTTTGAGCCGCGGAAAGTTTTTCGCCTAGGTTTTGAAGGTCTTTTAAAAGGCCTGCGAATTTTTCATAAAGAAGGCCACCACGCTTCGCGATTTCAAGCGCATTTTTTTCCTGACGATCTTGCTTCCACAAAGCCGCCACCGTTCTTAGTGTTGCTAGCAAAGTCGTTGGACTCACGATCGCCACGTTTCTTTCCCACGCGTACTGGAAGAGCTCTGGCTTCAATTTAAACGCCAAAGCAAAAGCCGGCTCTAAAGGCATGAACAAAATCACGAAGTCCGGTGAAATCAACTTATCGGCTGCGTGATATTTTTTCTCTGATAAACCGTCGATGTGTTTTTTCAAAGATTCAACGTGAAGCTTTCCCGCACGCTCAAGATCTTCAGGGGTTTCTGCCGAAGAGTATTGTTCGTAAGCGATCAATGTCATCTTTGAGTCGACGATTAAATGTTTTTCGTCGGGCAGACTGACGATAACGTCAGGACGAAGAATTTGTCCGTCTTCGCCACGCAAATCCAAGTCTGTTCCCTGAATGATGTACTCTTCACCTTTACGAAGGCCCGAGCGTTCCAGAATATTTTCTAAGATCAGCTCGCCCCAATTACCTTGCGTTTTTACTTCACCCTTAAGGGCTTTTGTCAGATTCTGCGTTTCTGCGGACATGACTTTATTTAGTTCCATGAGCTTCGAAAGTTCCCCGCGCAGCATGCCGCGCTCAGAGCGTTCTGTAGAATAAGTCTCTTCCACTTTCTTTTCGAAATCTTTGATGCGCTCTTTAAGAGGTTCCAAAACAGAAGCGATATTTTTGTGGTTCTGATCGGTAAACTTGGCAGACTTTTCTTCAAAGATTTTTTGCGCCATGACTTCAAACTGAGTGTTCATTTTTTCCGCCAGCGCTTCTTGCTGTTTGCGAGCATCGGTCATCAAGACCTTTTGTTCAGCGAGGCTTTGTGAAAGAAGATCATTTTTCATCTGCAATGCTTGAACATCCGCCTGCAACTGAGCTTTTTCAGATGTCGCTTGGGCTTTCATTTTGAAATAAACCACGAGGCCCGCGATAAGCGCTCCCGCGAAAAAAGAAAGGACAACGAATAGATTCATGAAAAGACCTCCGACGGTTTCTTTTTGCACTTAGAAATTGCATTGGTCATCAGAAAAAGTTCTGATAGAAATGGTTTAAAGTTAACTCGAAATGGTGCGATGCAAAATATGACTTCTTCTGCGATTCAAATCAAAAGTATCCTTCTGGCGTTCCGTCCGAAAACTCTCACGGCAGCTTTGGTGCCTTGTTTAGCGGGAACCGCCTTGGTGCGTGCCATTGGTCTTTCTTGGGATGGTTGGGTTTTATTTTACGCTTTAGCGGCCTCATTCTTAATTCAGATCGGAACGAATTTGGTTAATGATGCCGTTGATTTTAAAAAGGGCGCAGACACGGAAAAACGCATCGGCCCTCAGCGCATCACTCAGGCGGGGATTTTGACGGCGGGTCAGGTGATGGCCTTGGGATCTGTCTGTTTTCTTTTAGCCGTTCTTTGCGGTATTCCGCTTGTGATGAAAGGCGGCTGGGTCATCGTTGCTATCGGAATCGCTTCGGTATTGATGGGTTACTCTTATACGGCGGGCCCTTTTCCTTTAGCTTATTTGGGATTGGGCGATCTGTTTGTAATTCTATTCTTTGGTTTGCTGGCTGTCATGGGAATCGTATTTCTGAATACCGGTGAGTGGATGCAAGAGGCTTTCGTTTTGGGATTGCAGATCGGATTTCACGCCACCGTTCTTATTGCGATCAATAATCTTCGCGACCACAGCGGTGACGCTTTAGTGAATAAAAAAACTCTGGCCGTCCGTTTCGGAGTGAAGTTTTCACGCTATGAAATCGCGACATTGTGTTTTTTGCCTTTTGTATTGAATCTTTATTGGTGGTTTGAAGGTTACAAGATTCCGGCGATCGTTTCGATGTTTGCAATGCCGCTGGCATTTAAGATCACAAAAAATGTTTTCAATACAGAGCCCAGCCCCGCTTACAATAAATTTTTAGGTCAGGCAGCCGGTCTTCACTTGGTGTTTGGTCTTTTATTGGCGATAGGATTCGCGTTTTGATTCAAATTTCTTACAGCCCTTATTCTTTGCAACCTTTGCAATCGCTCAATGCGGTGGCGGGGGCGGCTGCTCGTGAAGGCGTGCTGCTAAAAATTGAATGGGCTGATGGTCTGAAGGGCTATGCGGATCTTCATCCTTGGCCAGAACTAGGTGATTTAACTTTAGAAGAACAGCTTTCGAATCTTCGTCGCGGTAAAATGTCGGCGCAAGTCGAGCAATGTTTTTGGTTGGCCCGTCGTGATGCCCAGGCACGCAAAGAAGGTAAAAGTCTTTTTGATGGTGGTGAGAAACTAAAAAACAACTTTCTGCTTTCGGATTTCACGGCTTTAAAACCCGGTTTTCTTGATGAGTTAAAAAAAGAAGGCTTTACCACTTTGAAAATCAAAGTGGGTCGCAATCTTCAGGAAGAGGCGGGGGTTCTTACGCATGTTGCGGCCGCAGGAATGAAGATCCGTTTGGATTTTAATGCCGTGGCGACGTGGCAGATCTTTGAACGTTTTATGGGAAGTTTGCCCGCAACGGTGAAGCCTTCCATTGAATACGTGGAAGATCCGTTTCCTTTTGATATCGCTGCATGGTCCGAAGCAAAGAACCTTGTAAAGATTGCCGTCGATAACCAATACGACAAAGTGCCTTGGGAAAAGTTGCAAAAAGCCCCTTTCGATGTGCTTGTGATTAAGCCCGCAAAAATCGACGTCGATAAGGCCCTTGCTCAATGTAAACAATGGAATCTGAAAGCCACGGTGACAAGCTACATGGATCATGCCGTTGGCATTGCTCATGCGGCAGCGATCGCCATGGAATTAAAGAAACAACACGGCGAAATGATTCTGGAAGCGGGTTGCCTGACTCATCGACAATTCAAAATGGACATGTTTTCGGCAGAGCTCAACACGCAGGGACCTTACTTACTCAAAGTGAAAGGCCGGGGTGTAGGGTTTGATAAATTGCTTGAGGGGTTGCCTTGGCATCAGCTCAAAAGAAGTTAGATCTTCATTCAGATAATAACGAGATCTTACTGAATCCACGTCTTCCTCAAGAAGACTTTGAGGCCCTTCACTCGTTAGCACTCTCGGTACAAAATGAAAGAAAATTAAAAGGCCATGTCTGGATTGCAACTTCTGGTTCGACGGCGGATTCAGTGGCGCGCACAAAACTTGTGGCTTTATCCAAAAAAGCGTTGATGAGTTCGGCTTCAGCCGTGAATCTGCATTTGCAAAGCACGTCTCAGGATGTGTGGACGCAAGTTCTGCCGCATTTTCATGTTGGCGGTTTGGGAATCGAAGTGCGGGCAGAGCTTGCCGGTGCGAAAGTGATTTCGGCATTGAAGGACGGGCGCTGGGACGCTCATCACTATTACAGCATTCTTAAAAGCGAAAAGTGCACGTTGTCCGCTTTAGTGCCGACCCAAGTGTACGACTTGGTCGCTCATTCTTATCAAGCTCCCTCGACATTAAGGGCTATTGTGGTGGGTGGGGGCGCTTTCGAAGTCGAGTTATTCAAAAAAGCACGATCGTTGGGGTGGCCTGTGTTACCCAGCTACGGAATGACGGAAACAGCTTCGCAAATTGCAACTGCGAACCTGGATTCTTTAAAGAGTGATGAGTTTCCTGACATGGGGTTGCTCTCGCATGCCACCGCACGAACAAATGAAAATGGTTACTTAGAAGTTCAAGCGGATTCGTTATTCACATGTTATGCCCAAAATACTCAAGGTGGAACGCGCTCATGGGATCCGAAGGTGGAAGGCTGGTTTACGACGGAAGATCGCGGTCAGGTTCTTGACGGGGTTCTGCATGTGCAGGGGCGTAGCAAGGACTATATTAAAATCGGTGGCGAGGGGACAAACGTCGCGCACTTAAGATCCGTCTTAGAAAACTGCGCTCTGGCTTTGAATCCAAGCTTTCCTTTGAAAGTGACATTGTTAGATATGCCATCTGAAAGGTTAGGGTGTGAAATTCACATTGTCAGTCTACTTTCAGAAGCAGAAACTGATAACATAGTGAAAGCCTATTCTGATAAGGTGCTTCCGTTTGAAAAACCGCGCAGGGTCCATTACGTGAAGAACATCCCACGCAGTGATCTGGGCAAGATTTTGTGGGCGCAATTAAGGAGCTTGTTATGATTAAAAAAGAAGAAAATCCATGGTCGAAGGGCATCGTGCTTGTTTGTACGAAGTGCCATAAATCTATCAGCTCTAAAAGTCTGCATGAAGAGGGCAACGCCGGAGAAAATCTAAAAACGTTTCTGAAAAGATCCTTCAAAGAAAGTGGCGATCTTTCAAAAATTCGCATTGTGACTTCAAGTTGTTTGGATGTCTGTATCGACGAACTGCAAGCTTTGACTTATGCCAGTGTTGATGGCGACACCGAAACGTTCACGGTCCACCCCGAGGCAGACCGTGAAGAGTTGATGCAGATTTTGCGAATGAAAATTAAGGGTTAGTTGGAAAGAGTTCCCATCAGGTTTTCTGTATAGAATCCAGGAAGCACCGGTGACACTGTTAATTGCGTTCCATTTGGGATGCCAGACTTCGAGATATAGAAAGTTGCAGAGGCCATTCCACCTGGAATGGTCACAGAAGATCCAAGTGCTGTTGCGCAGCTCGAATCACTGTAAAGTCGATCATTCACCCCGTCACCAAAACTCACATTCAACGGAACATTCAGACTTGATGGTAAAAAGACAGGATTAGAAGCCTCATCTTTGCGAGTTACAGTCACTGCTACGCAGGAAGGCGCCAAGGATAAATTCCAAAGACCCGAATCAGTGTGAAGCGCCAGGCGGCTGGCAACTGTTTTTACTCTAATCTCTGTATTGTTGTTCGCAGTCAGGCCACTTAGTTTAAAGTGATAAGTGCCGTCAGCGATAGTGGGCTTGAAATACACTTTGGCTGAATCAGCGCCCGCAGAAATTATGGCTTGAGTCACTTCATATCCAGGATAGCAGCCTGAAGTTGCATAGAAAGTTCCTACGGAGCTTTCCACTGTGGCAAGATTAAGGGTCGTGTCGTTGCCAGCAGGCAAACGCGTGCCATTTTCATTCATCACCACGATTTGGTATGCCTGACACGAATGGCGAGCCACATCCCGAGGCCCCCAAATATCTGCTTTCGTGACCGTGTTTTGGTTCGAAAGATCCACCTTCATTTTGTACGGTGCAAAGTCATAACCGTAAGAACTACCTGATGCCGTCGTCGCAGAAATATTAAATAACTTATAGGACTCTGTTTCGGTTCCAGAGACATATTTCATATGGACCGTGAATTCATTGCTGTACGAGGGCAGACTTACGTTTGTCGATTCCGTAGAACAGGTGTTGTCTGCATAAAACTTCACCTTAGGATCGGAACTGGTAAGGCTGAGGACGCCACCCGCATTGTTATCCACCGTGGAACGATTGTAGTTATTCGTACGCATCTTCATCGGATAGCAAACGTCTTTGTAAATCTGATAGCGGTGGTCTTCCAACGAAATCCAACGTGTAGCCGTCGAAGAAGAGTCGCGCATTGTCACCGAATAAGCTGTCGGATTTGCCGTCAAAGCTGATGGAGAAATTACTTTGAAAGTCATGACACCGGATTTTGCATCCACCGGAAATCGATAAATAATATCTATGCCGTCTTGAGCAGCAGGAATGGAAAACGTTGTTAAACCCGCAGTTCCCGCGGTATCGCTTTCACAATCTTGAAAGGTGGCATAGGCCGCAACCGTAGATGAAACACTCTGAAAAGTTTTTTGAACGGAAAAACTAAGAGCCGACGTATGCGAAGCACGATAGCCTTGGGCGTTTGTTAGATAAACACGCATAGAATCACATTGCCCTGAACCCGCAAACCCGGCGGGCCACGTTTTTTCAATATTGACCGTTGTTGCCGGGCTTGAACCATTGCCTCCGCCGTGATCTTCAGGATCTTGCAGAACTAGAATCGCCGTATCACCAATCAGTGTTTCACCTTTGATGTAGATGTAATCAACGTCAGTGCCATTGCTTCCACCCACGATACCCCAGATATTTTCTAAATCATTTTTCGTTAGATAAAGATCAAAAGACCCATCAGAACAATCGCGATCGTTTGTGACACCCGTAAGACTTGTCCCTGTTGTATCGGGAATTGAAGGCGGTTGATGCCAGGTCGTTTTATCGAAGCTTAAAAGAATATTTCCTACGCGGGCATCGCAGCTTCCTTGAATGCGCACATAGTTTTGCAAATCAAAATCCTGATCAAAGGGACTGGATCCCTTCAGGGAAGGCGCGGGCAACTTTTTGCCTAACGAAGCCACTTCCAATTCAGGACTTTTGCAACTTGTTAACAAGGTCGCAGAAAGGAGTAAAACAGAGAGATATTTAGAGCTTACGTTCTTCATGGATATCTCTTCGACAAAGGACGAGGGGTCCTTAAGATTCAGAATGAGATTCTTAGAAGAACTAAATTTCTTGTAAGTCTGATGACTCAGGCTGAGACGAAAAAAAGAAAGGGCTCAGTTATTTGCCCCAACCCTTCTCACTTTGAATTTGTTCACGCAACTGGGCTTCAATTTTTTCAGCGGGAATCACTTCACCGCGACCGACACCAGGGCAGAAGGCTTTGACATCTTTCGCCCACGACTTCGCGTTCATCACTTCGGGCCAGAAGGGCCATGTGCGACATTGAGTGGGGCGCGCTTCATAAGCGCCACAGCTTTTTCCTTTTAGAAACATGCAATCCGGGTTTTTAGGATCTTCTTTCAAATGCCAGATTCCGCCGCTGCGAGCACAGTATTTTTTCGTGAACTCTCCCACGCGCATGTTGAAGTGCTTTGCAAAGCGCTTGCGGTCTTCAAGACTCAAAAAGACGTAGCCATATTCACCATGAGACGTGCAGCATTTGCCAGAGCCGGTGCATTCAAAACGAACTCCCTTGCGCCACCATTCATCACCTGTAAATTTGAACTCTTCCATCCTAGCCTTTCGACGCTTCCAAGTAAGGTTGCAAACGCGACTTCATTTCGGCAGGCAAAGCTGCTTTTTGCTTTGTTTTTCCATCCACCACGGAATGAACCATGTGAACCACCGCGTTTGTTTTACCGGACTGAGTAAACACATACTTCATTTTAAACGAAGTTTCACCAAAACTCGCCACTGTCACCGCGATGTCGTAGGTTTGACCAGGAAAGAAAGGAGACAAAAAGTCAGATTCGGTGTGGCGGATCGGGATGATCAAATCACGTTGGCCAAACCAGCCCTGATAGGTATAACCAGCGGCTTGAATAAACTCCTCAAATGCGTCGTGGGCGAATCCGAAAATATTCCCGAAAAACATGATTCCCGCAGGGTCGGATTCCCTGAAGGTTAGGGTCTTTTTGGTGTGAAAGATTTTATTCATAATGTCTCGAACTTTAAGGCCGGAGAGCCCTTGACAGCAAGCAGATAAATCGACAAGTTATCGGCTTACGACCCACCTTCAGGAGTTAAAATTGCAGCGAAGTGTCATTGATCTTAAAGTCTATGATCCAAAGGATTTTCCGGCTTATTTGCCGAAGCTGAATAAGCTTTATGATGATCTCTTCGCAGGTGGAAAAGGCTTCCGCGCAAAACTCATTCGCATGATGAGTTCCAATCTTTCTTTAGATCCCAAAGCCGAACTTCTTTTAGGTCAAACTATCGAGTTCATCCACAACGCCTCTTTGCTTCACGATGATCTTATTGATCGTTCTCATCTTCGCCGTGGCAAAACGGCGGCATGGTTGAAGTACACTCCCGAATACGCTGTTCTTGCGGGGGACTACCTTTTGGCGCGTGTGATGGTGAATCTTTCTGGTCACGGCAATATCAAGCTGGTGCAATACACGGCGGAAGTGATCTCGGACCTTTTGGAAGGGGAGTGGCTTCAGGATTCAGTTGTGGGTGACTTCTTTGTGACGCTCGAACAACTGGATCGTATTCATAACTTAAAGACGGCCAGCTTATTTAAATGGTGTATTCGCGCTCCATTCATCGCGCAAGAAAGATACGACGAAGAATTGCATCGTGTGCTTGAAGAGATGGGAACTTTGTTGGGTCAGCTTTTCCAACGCAGTGATGATCTTCTTGATTACGACATTCGTAATGATGAAGGCAAAGCCATTCTTGGCGATTTGAAATCAGGATATTTAAATTCATTCGGAGCTTTCGTTTCGAAAGGCCGTTCCCGTCAAGAGATCGACACTCTGGTGAAGAGCAAAAATCTTGAAGAGTATTACGCCAGCATCGGTGGTAAAGCTCAGTTTGATCAAAAGCTTCTTGAGTTTGACGAAATGAACAAAGGCTTGATCCAAATGTACAATCATCACTTGGAGCGCCTGAAAACTTTCTTAAAGCCCGGTGAGGAAGGTTTGATCGACCAACTTCGTCCTTTGACTGAGATTCTTTACTGGAGAAGGAAGCCGTCGTGAGTGAATTGATCACGCTTTCCAAGAATTCTCCTGAGTTTGAATCTTACCTTCTTGGAACATTCTCAAAAACCCATCGCGCTCTTCCCGTCCAAACACTGAATGTGAATTCAGCGTCTGAGACGGTGACTTTCCGTATTCTGCCTTTGGAAAGTATCAAGAAACCCTCATCGTTGACGGTGCTTTTACAGACTTTCAAGGCGCGCAGTTTCTTGCTGATCTTGGCTCCGTTGTTTTTAGTTCTAACGAAAAACATCGCTTATCGTACGGTCGTAGATCCTTTAACAACGGCCATCGCGACAGTGGGTGTATTGCTTGCGTTCATTGCGGTAAATCTTCGCAATGACTACATGGACCACATGAAAGGCGTAGATCGCGTCCTTGAAAGAAGTGGCAGCCGTTCAATTCAAAACGGTTGGGTGACCGCCGACCAAGTTAAAAATTATTCGACGGTCCTACTTAGTATGGCCATTCTTTGCGCACTTCCGATCATCTTTGCGTTTCCTGAAGTCGCGGGAGTTATTTTCTTAAGCTTGATCATTGGATTGTGGGCTCAGTTTAAAAAACAAAATTCCTTTAAGTATCAGATCGGCGGAGAACTTGCCCTGTTTCTGATGTTAGGTCCCTTGTTAACCGTTGGATATCAGCTTGCCATGGGGGCCGGTTTTGACTGGGAAAGCGTGTGGCTAGGGTGCCTTTGGGGATGGCTGGTTCTTTTTGTAGTTCAACTGAAAAATTTCATGAACATCTTTCCTAGTGCGCAAGCGGGTTTCACGAATACGGTGAATTGGTTGGGCTTTGATAAAAGTCGTCGCCTCTTGGCCGTGTGGTGGATTTTGTTCCTGGGTTTCAATTTGCTTTTCCACGTTCAGTATGCCGGATTCTATTGGGGTTTTTATTTATCCCTGGTTCTGGTTTTGCTCTCTTTCAGTTTTATTTATAAGCTCAAAAATATTTCCAGTCCTGTTGGCAGCGAACTGCGCGCCGTTTTCAAAGCGGGATTTTATCTTTTCCTGATCACCATAGGCCTGTGGGTATTTGAATGTCTGTGGTATCTGGGAACATAAGCCCGTCTCGAACTTGTATTTTGGCTTCTGAAAATGCTTTAGAAAAAGCGCAGTACTGGGCATCCTTTTTAAATTGCCCGGTAAACCCAGCGAATAAAGACGATTTCTTTTTTCATTTCTTCATTGAAGCAGATCGCGTGTATGTGCGCGATCAAGAACGTCGCCTTTTAGAAATCGATTTTGATAAAAATCATCTGGATTACGAACGCAAAGGTCATCGTGGTAAGAACGAACTTATTGCCAAGGCTTTGGGTGTTGCGAAGGGCTGCCGAAAAATTTTAGACCTTTCAGTGGGTTTAGCTGTCGACAGCGTGTTTTTGACTCAACTGGGATTTCAAGTCACCGGCGTTGAAAGATCGCCGGTGCTTTATGCTCTTTTAAAGGAAGCGTTTGAGAAAACTCAAAAAGAGTATCTGAAGTCTTACGAACTTTTTTATTCTGACAGTCTGAACTTTTTAAAGGAAAAAAAGGGTCAGATCGAAATTGACAGCATTTATTTTGATCCGATGTATCCGCATAAAAAGAAGTCTGCATTGCCGAAGCAAGAGATGGTCGTCTTTCGTGATCTCGTTGGACATGATGATGATGCGGCGGATGTCTTGAAGGAAGCTCTAACCTGGCCGGTGCAAAGAGTGGTTGTGAAACGCCCTTTGCATGCAGAAGAATTGTTGCCAGGGGTCCGTCACGCATACGAAGGAAAGGTGGTCCGCTATGATACTTATGTGGTTGGGTAGTTTTTTTCTGGTGATGTACGGTTTGACGGAATCTCAGAAGCACTTAGGGACTCTTTTCTCGTCCTTGCATAAAAAAGTTCTTAACATGGGAATGGAAACAAATTTGGTAAAGACTTTTATCCGTTGCGCTGATGTGGTGATCTTTGAAGCTTCACCACAGCGTTCCCTTTACACGGGGATGGCTTTGTACAATCTGCGTGTCTTACCCTTGGCTCCAGCGACTTTGATCATGGCGATGAGCACACTGGGCGCTTGGTGGATCGCGATTCTTAGCCTTTTGTTCTTGGGCTTCAGTGGGTATTTTATTTTAGGTCTTTGTGTTTTGGGTCTTTTTATTTTCACTTCCAGCGCGAAAGCAAAAACACTCTTACAGTTTGCTTTTAGCGTGGGAATTTTTCTGATCGGCGGCGAAAGCATGATCAAAAATTCCACGGTCATTCAGAATCTTTTAGGCCAAAGTGATTTGGCTTTCTTTTTGGCCGACGGTCGCTTTCCCCCGGTATTGACTCTTCTTGGCGCAAGTCTTCTTTTGAGTCTTGTTATCAAAACAGAGTTTTGGACTCTGGTTTTGGGATTAAGCCTGCTAATGACAAGCACGGTGTCGTTAAACGGCGTGATGGGGCTTGTTGCTGGTGAAAGAATAGCGCGCATGATTCTTTTTTGGTGGCACTCGCGGTCTTTGAATCAAGATTGTCAGCGCATCGGAAAGCAACTTGCGGCTGTTTCCATTCTTGGAGTTCTGATCGGTTTCTGGTTGGCAGGCGAAGCACGCAATCTTTTCTATTTTAATTTTTCAACGGACATGGCTTCTTTTCAGGATAAGAGCCTGCAATTTGTCGGGCTCGTTCTTGTGATTTTAGTGTGTCAGTTCTTAGCGCAAATGATTTGGGGCCACTTCGGAAGTCGCGTCAAAGTCGACGAGCTGCAAGAGGCTAAATATTTTCCACCTATGTGGACTGAGCGTGAATATCTTTCTTTGCCAGCTATGTCCTGGGCCAAAGAGAAAGTGCAAAAGCGCTTAAGCGAAATTCGCTATCACCTGCAGGGACTTGGTTCTTTGAAAGAGGGACAGGTGCCAGAGCACATTCAAAATCGTCTGAAGGATGAAGAGCAGCAGTTAACCCGCCTGGTGTTTTAAAACCCCGACTAAAGGCTGTGACTTGCGATAAGGATGACACTCACGAGTGTCCTCCTTACAATGTTTTTCATGGCAGACGAGACTGATTTTAAAGAGCGTATTTCTGAACTCGAACATGAACTCGCAGTAAAAGATGCTGAGCTTCATCGTTATCGCCTGGAGCTTTCCAAGGCCAACACGGCATTAGAGAAGCTGATCACGCAAATCAGTCAGGAATTGAAGTTCGCTCAGACGCTGCAAAAGTTTCTTTCTCCGACAGAACTTCCCAATGTTCAGGGTTTTGAATTTAGCACTAAGTTTTTACCAGGCACGCGTTCCGGTGGTGATTACTTTGATATCTTTGAGCATGAAGACAAATTGAAATTTGGAATTTTGATCTCGAGTGCGAGTGGTTATTCTCTGTCGTCACTTTTGCTTTCCGTGATTATTAAAATCTCGTCGCAGATGGAAGCTCGTCGAGGACTTGAAGCGCATAAGGTCGTGGCTTTGCTGGCAAAAGAGATCGTGCCGCATATTTTGAATGAAGATAAAGCCAGCGTCTTTTATGGCGTGGTCGACCGCCGTAGTTATGAAATGCAGTACTGTTCCGTCGGTGTGATAGATGGCTTTTTACAGGTCTATGGTCAAGACAGCTTGGTAGAGCTTCTACCAACGGGGCCTAGCTTCTCGAAAGACTTTAACACGGAGCCTCAAAGTCGCATGGTGCAGCTCAATCCGCGGGATCGTCTAGTGATTGCGACCGAGGGTTTGAAGAATTCTCAGAACTCGTTAGGGGTGAACTGGGGTGGGCACGGACTTTCTGAGGCTATTTCTCGGGCGCCGAAACAAGGTGTTCACGAACTGCGTAACGAGATCTTATTCTCGAATGAAAAATACACGGGTAAGACGGATCCGGTGAGGGATCAAACCTTGATTGTCACGGAAGTAAAAGACAAGGTCATCAAGCTCGCTAAAAACTAAAACGGCCTGATGTTTTATGAAAAACGCTCTCCTCTAGAGCGTTCCATTTCTTGAATTCCAGCTCGATTTTCGTGGGTTCTTCGTCGGGGACCAAATCGTTTTCAACAACGGGTTTATGGGACTTTGGATGTGTAAGTCCGTGACTTGTTGTTGAATTTCTTGTTATGAGTACAATGTTTAAGTGAAAAGTCAGAAAGGAAACTACAATGGCTGAAGTAAATATCTACGAAGGCGCCTTGGATAAGGGTTTGGAAGGCGTTGTTGCGTGTACGACGAAAGTATCTTTTATCGTCGGTGATTCTTTAAATTTCCGTGGTTACACAATTGACGATCTTGCGGAAAATTCAACTTTTGAGGAAGTTACTTACCTTCTTTGGAATGACAAAATGCCTAACGCGAAAGAGCTAGAGACTTTTTCTGCGACACTTCGCAAAGAAATGGCATTGAGCCCAGAATTTATCAAAGTTCTTAAGGCAATTCCTACAAACGTTCACCCAATGGGTTGGTTGCGTACAGCTGTATCATTGATGGCTCACTGGGATTCTGACGCTAACGACAACTCTGCTGAAGCGAACCTTCGTAAATCAGTTCGTTTGACGGCAAAAATGGGAACTTTGCTTTGTGCATTTGATGCTATTCGCAAAGGTCAAGAGCCTGTTCAACCTAAGGCTGATAAATCTATCGCTTGGAACATGATGTACATGCTTGGTGGCGGTAAAGAGCCTAATGCTGAGCACGTAAAAGTGATGGACACTTG
Source organism: Bdellovibrio sp. HCB117 (assembly GCF_047305915.1). Lineage (NCBI taxonomy): Bacteria > Pseudomonadati > Bdellovibrionota > Bdellovibrionia > Bdellovibrionales > Pseudobdellovibrionaceae > Bdellovibrio > Bdellovibrio sp. HCB117. The sequence continues at coordinate 522,908 of NZ_CP178622.1, forward strand.
CTTGATCCTTCACGCGGACCACGAATTGAACTGCTCTGCATTCGCAACTCGTGTAACTGCTTCTTCATTGTCAGATCTTCACTCTGCGATCGTATCTGCGATTGGTGCGTTGAAAGGACCTCTTCACGGTGGTGCCAACGAACAAGTGATCTTGATGCTGCAAAAAATCGGAACAATGGACAAAGCACAACAATTTGTTAAAGACGCTTTGCAAGCTAAAGAAAAAGTAATGGGTATCGGTCACCGCGTTTATAAAAACGGCGATCCTCGTGCTCGTATCTTGCGTGGCATGTCTGACAAATTGACTAAAGCCGCTGGCATGCACCACATGTACGAAATGTCGACTTTGATTGACGACACTATGTACAAAGAAAAAGGTTTGATGCCGAACGTGGACTTCTATTCTGCAACTGTTTACTTCTCTATGGGCATCCCCACAGATCTATTCACTCCGATCTTTGCGGCTTCTCGTATTTCTGGATGGTGTGCTCATGCGTTTGAACAATACGCAAACAACCGCATCTATCGTCCTCGTGGTAAATGGGCAGGCAAAGAAGGTCTTAAGTGGACTCCTGCGGCTCAAAGATAATTTGTTGAGCTTCAAATTTTCTACTGCGAAAGAGGAGACTTCAGGTCTCCTCTTTTTTTTTGCTCTTTTGCAGAGTATTTTTTTTTCGAAATATATGCGTCCCTAGCCCACTCAGCGCTGCCCAAATTCCCCAATTCGGAACAGAATTTTCTTTAATGAATGGAACCTGAGGGGGAGGCTATGAAATTGTTTCTAATCGCTTTTCTTCACACGTTGCTGTTGGTGAGTACACAGGCTAACGCGCAATTTACGCAGGCCGCACGCGCAGACTACTTGAACATCATCGATGAGCTCGATCTGGGTGACATGCGAAACACGATGCTCAACGTGGGGAATGAGGGGTTGAACCCCAGCCGTTATTGGACGGCCGCCATGGAGCAAGCCTGGAAGGTCGGAGGCTATTGGGATGCGAACCTGAAGCGTCAGGCAAACGAAAACTTTCTTTTACTCCTTGAAGACATGCACGGAGGAGTTGTGGACCCAAGCACGATGGGTTCCGACGTTAAGATGTCGAAGAAATCTTTCGTGAGCGATAAGCAGCTTCGTGTGTTGATGTACACTCATGGTTTACGCTCGCAACCTTTGCTGATGAGCTTTTCTCCACAATCAGCTCCGTATATTTCTTTAAAAGAAGCCCTTCGTCGCATCACTTACTATTGCAACAATGGCATGTGGACGAATCTTCCGACACCCGCAAAAAAAGTGGAGCTTGGCGGAAGTGATCCCGCAATTCCTGCATGGAAAGAACGTCTGCGTCTGTTAGGCTATAAAATCTCAAGCGTGGACCAGACTTTCGATACGCAGATGATGACTGCAATCAATGACATCCAATGGTTGAACAAAGTTGTGCCCGACGGTTCTATCACCGCCAGCGGAAGTACCTATAAATATCTGAACACAGGCTGTATAGAAAGAGCTCGTCAGATTCGCTTAGATATGGAAAAGCTTCGTTGGTTCCCGCAAACCTTTGAAGACCGCTATATTTATGTGAACTTGGCGATGACTCAATTCAATTTGATCGACAAGCAGACGGGCACCAGTATGAACTTCCGTACGATCAATGGTCGCACCGCGCGTCCTTCACCAACGATGAAGGACAAAGTGGTTTACATCGTGATCAACCCGTACTGGGTCGTGCCACCGACCATTTTCCGTGAAGACAAGATGGAGGATTTAAAAGGTTTAAGTCCATCGCAAATCACAGAATATTTCGACAGTCATAACTATGAACTTTGGAACAGCACTTTCACTAGACGCGTGGACCCATCCACCGTTGATTGGAACAGTTTAGACCCCAATTCAGACAACCTGTTCTATATTCGTCAGCGTCCACACTTGGGGAATGCTTTGGGAGTATTGAAGTTCATGATGACAAACCCTTACGCGATTTATCTGCATGACACGAATCAGCGTGAGCTTTTCGCCGACGGACAAAGACAATTGAGTTCTGGCTGTATTCGCTTGGAACAGCCTGTGGAGTTGGCGGAGTATCTGTTGAAAGGGACGAACTGGAATCGCAGTGCTATTGAGGCGGCGATGGCGAAGCCGGGTGAAGTTATGGAAAACGACACCCGCGTTAACTTGCAAAAGCCTATTCCGGTTTATCTTGTGTTCCAGACTTCGAGTTTGAATTCGGATGGGGTTATTCGGTTCTCTGAGGATACTTATCGTCAGGGAGCTCGGATGCTTCAGCGCGGGGCTTATTAGTCTTTCAATTCTGCGACGTGCTTTGCTGAAGGCAAGGGGCTGAGGCTCCTTGTCGCTTCGGTCGGGCACGCCGTCCGGGCTCAGTTGCCGCCGCACTTTGTGCGGTTCGCGCCATCGTGGCGCCGGCAAAGGCCCTCTCTTCGGACAAGGGTCCTCAGCCCCTTGCCTTCAGCAAAGCTGTGCTGGATTCGTAAGCTGCGTTCTCCGTCTGTTTCAATTCGTCATAAGATAAATCTTGGAATGAATAAAATTTGAATTTTGTTGTGAGTTCGGAAATGAAGCTGAAGGAATTATCTTCAGCTTCGTTTCGGTATTTTGGCTTACGCTTTTTGGTTAGCGGCTGGATGGGATTATTGTTGAGGTTGTTCCTGTTGTTCCGATCACGCTTCCGGGGAGGGGAGTTAGGATGGAGGTTCCTGTTGTTGTGCCCAGCGAGGTGAGGCCTATGGAGCTTGTTGAGCCTAGGTAGGTTGTGCCGTAGCCGTATTGGATTTGTTGGATTCGGGACATTAAGTTGTACATTTCTTGTTGGAGTGAGGATACGGCTTGGTATTTTTGCAGTGTTTGGGATTGGTACTGTTGTTGGTATTGCATCATGCTTTGATATTGTTGTATCTGCATTTGCATCATTTGTTGTTGATACTGGGATTGCATTTGCAACATTGTTGAATCATAGCCGGTCATTGATCCCATGCCCATCATGGTGCCGTAACCCATCATGTTTCCATAGCCCATCATGGATCCCATTGGGTAGCCACTCATCATTGATCCCATCATGGTACCGTAGCCTCCCATCATGGAACCCATCATGTTTCCCATTCCCATGATTCCACCGACACCCATCATGCTTCCATAGCCACCCATCATATTACCCATTCCCATCATGGATCCCATACCCATCATCGGGTAGCCACTCATGCCGCCGTAGCCGGACAATCCCCACGGGCCCATGCCTCCGTTGAAGATACCGCCGCCCATGGTGTTTCCCATCATGCCTGCGGGATATCCGAAGGCTCCACCCATTCCCATGTTTCCGTAAAGGCTTCCGGTGCCGTAAGCTCCCATCATTCCCATCGGGCCGTTCATGTTTCCGGTTCCTCCCATGCCGCTTCCGCAGCCGAAAGCGCCTTGGCCTGTTCCGCCACCTAGGGCACCGTAAATTCCTGCGGCTAAGTAGGGGAAGCCGTAGCTCCAGCTGGGATAACTTTGTGTGGGCCATCCGATGTTGGAGTTGTATTCCGCCACCATCTTGTTTTGTTGATATCCTGTGTACGTTGCTAGTAATCCCGTTCCGACGTTGGCGATCACGTTCGCCCAATCAGTTTGCGGTTTTTGATATTGATAACCGCCGTTACCTTGTTGCATACATTCAACACAAATGCCGCCTTCGGTTTGTGCGGTCATGCGTTCGCGTTGTTCTTCTAATGCATTTTGTTTGGCGTCTTTTAAATCTTCTTTCGAGCGTTCGATCAGTGATTCTAAACTTTCAATTTCGCGCTGAAGTTTTTGCGATTTGGCGTAAGACTTTCGGTATTCACTCAAACCTTTTTTGCAAGTGTTTGCATCTGAGCGCCCCGCTTCACTGGGTTTGAAGCGCGAGTTCGAACAAATTGAAGCGCTGACGGAGCCGGCCTTACCTGGATCACAATACTGTTTCCATTCAGAAATCGTGAATCCATGCACGGGCGTCATCGCGGTGCCAGGAAGTTGTTCTGAGCCTTGTTGGCCTTGCGCTGAAAACTCGCCTTCTTCTTGCAAGCCTTTGTATTCATAACACTGACGATTGTTTTCAATGTGTTCAAAGACGAACTGGGCATAGTCATCGGAAACCGTTTTTTCAATATCCGCCTTGTGTCTTTCAGATTCGCGATCGGTCTTTTTCTTTTCAGACTTTTTTGTCTTTAGCTGCTTTTGCGCTTCGCTGATCGCAGACTGAATTTCTTTAGTCTCATCATCTTGATTCGTGGCTCCGTTGCCTGCGCGTGTTTGGTATGAGCAGCCTTGCATTCCGCCCCACATGCCCGTGCCCCACATCGATTGGGCCCCAGAGGCGATCGGGCAGGAAATCAAAAGTACTAAACCTAAATTGCGAAGCATAAGACCACCTTGTTCGTGATCTTAGGTTAGCTAACAAGTATGGAGCGAATATGGAGCTAGGACTTCGTGAACGAAAATGAGACTTTGGCACCCAAGACTTTGCCATCTTCAACCTGGTTGGAGGCACGAAGCAGCCCCCCATGCAGTTGAGCAATTTCTTTCATAATGACGGATCCAATCCCGACAGAGATGCGCTTGTTGTCAGATGATTCCGAAACCAAAGTGCGACTGGATTTTTTGTGGCCGAATTCTAAAAGGCCTTTTTCGCTAAAACCGGGACCATCATCGATAAGTTGAAGTTGCAAATCTTTTCCCGATTGAGTCAGCTCAATACGGATTTTAGATTTTGCAAAGGAACTGGAGTTCTCGAAAGCATTACGAAGCATGCGATCAATAAGACGAGGCGCCCCCATCAGTACAAAAGCGTCTCCTGTTTTCTGAAAATCAAATTGCAGCCGAGGACAGCGCTGTCTGAAAACGGTGATTTGTTCTTGAATTCTCTCATCAAAGCGAATTGTCTCGGTACCTAAAGAATATTTCGGTTCTGTGATTTGAGCTAAGAATAATAGGTCCTCAACCAGTTTACCGAAGTACTCAACTTCGGTAAAACTCAAGGATAATACTTCCTGTCGCTTTTCTTCTGAAAGCTGGTGGTTGGCAGTTTGCAAAGTTTCCAGAAAGGATCGCAGCGACGCCAAAGGAGTTCGTAAGTCGTGAGCAAGATCTTGCAACAATTCACGACGCGTGCGATCTGCCTTGCGCAATTGTTCCACCATATTTTCTAAGTCACCCGCCATTTCGTTAAACGCATTCGTCAGTAAGGCCAACTCATCAAACTTGCGTGACGGAAGGCGTGCTGAAAGATTTCCTTCGCGCAAAGAATTAAGTACATCCAAGGCTTCGCGGGAGCGTTCTTGATACTTAGAAAATTGGTAAAGCAATGCGATCCCGATAGAAATAATGATACAAGCGATCAACGCAGTCAAAGTGACGATCGGTCCAATAGGAGGCTTGTCTCGAGGTCCGCCAAACTTGCTTAGAAGGAAGACTCCTTCCTGATTGGTGACGGAAATCACTTCTTGAGGAGGGCCCGGCATGCGCTGAGTTTCAGAGGGGCTCGCGGAAATCGCTAGATCTTTTTTCAAGGCATGCATTTGATCGTCCGTCAGGGCAGACGACAAAACTTTTTTTCCCGTGGTCAAACTCACACCATCTGCATTGATCAGATCATGTTTTTCTAAGCCATTTTTGCGTGAAAATTCATTTAAAAGAGGAAGGGCCTTAAAAGGATCTTTGTCATAAGCATCTAAAAGCGCTCGGTTCATCCCCGCAGGCCGTAAGAACATTCGATCTCGCTCAAAACTAGTCAGAATCCATGATAAGGCAATCGCCACGACCACGAAAACCAAAATAATCGATGCAAAGATCAAAAAGTTTTTACGAAAAAGAGGTTTAGTTATCATACCGCTTTCTCAAGCCGGTATCCTTGTCCATAGACCGAGTTGATTTTAACACCTTTGACTCCGTTTTTAGAAAGCTTCGAGCGGATATGGCTGATGTGTGAATCGACGGTGCGATCATAGATTTCTTCACCGGAAGCCAAACGCTCAATCAGTTGCTCTCTGGTCACAATCGTCTCAGGATGTTCAAAGAAAGTCGTCAGAATTTCAAACTCACGGCGGTTTAAACTAATCAAAGCTTCGCCGTGTTTTAAGACCTGTTGATTTTTGATCAGTGTCACGCCGTTGAAGCGTACTAAATCCAAAGTGGCCTTCATGTCAGAAAGCTGATTGCGGATGCGAAGGGCTAATTCTTTTTGACTGAAAGGCTTGCGAATATAGTCATTCGCTCCTTCCTCAAAACCACGAACCACACTTTCTTCGTCTGTTCTGGCTGTCAAAAAAATCACGGGTGTATTTAATTTTTCTCCACGCAGCCACTGACAGAAATCATAGCCGTTGCCGTCTGGCAGATTGACGTCTAAGAGAAATAAATCTGGCGGCGATGTCACAGAGGCTCTGTTCTTGGCCTCAGTTAAGCTTTGCACCCATTCTACTTTGTAAGATTGAAGTTCCAGTTGAAGTTGGATGGCTTTTCCAAGAATGGGATCGTCTTCTAAAAGAAATATCGTCGTCATAATATTAGCCTACCATGTCAAGAGTGCTTACTCATGATTTTATTCTCTACGGCAACTGTTGAAGAAATGTGGAAGTCTGGTCTAATGTCTCAGTACAGAACAATGGCGACAGGAGATTCGAGATGGCCTCTATTTTCACAAAAATTATTTCTGGTGAACTTCCTTCTTACAAAATTTATGAAGATGATCACGTGCTATCCTTCTTGGCTCTGGACCAAGTGAATTTGGGTCACACACTTGTGATCTGCAAAGAAGAGATCAATCATTGGACCGAAGTTCCTGCAGAAACCTACGCGCACCTGCACAAGATTTCTCAAAAAATCGGTAAGGCCATTCTCAAAGCTTCCGGCTCTCCTCGCGTGGGTCAAATTGTGGCAGGATTTGAAGTGCCTCACTATCACTTGCACCTTATCCCGGCGTGGTCGATTCCAGATCTAGATTTCAAACGAGCGCAACGTCGCTCTGACACTGAAATGAAACAGATCCAAAACGAAATTATCAAACACTTGAATGAAATGAAGTAACCAAGATGGCGGAACAAAACAGTAACGAAAACATTATTCCTGGAGCTATTTACCAACACTACAAAGGCAAACCTTACCGAGTGATCGGCGTCGGTAAACATAGCGAAAGCTTAGAAGATGTGGTTTTGTACGAAGCTCTTTATGAAAATCCGTTGGGACGTTTGTGGTGTCGACCGGCTTCGATGTGGTCCGAAATAGTCGAAGTCGATGGTCAGAAAGTGCCCCGTTTCAAATTCCTATTTAAGTAATAATTTCAGGTTGTTCCACCACCTCCGGTGGGTCTTCTCATTACGTTTTCATTTGAATATCAGGACCTTATCAGTTGGAAACAAAATAGGGTCCCTCTTTTGACCTTTACATGCCGCTTCTCTACAAACGGGCCTCACGGAGAAGCAGTATTCATGAAACGTTTGTTATTAGCTATTTTTACCCTTTCCAGTATCGCTAATGCTCAAGAGCCCACAAGCTCTTCAACAACGACAGAAATCCAGGCCCCGGTATCGGCCCCAACAACAACTCCTATCGAAGAAGAAGACGAAGATGACGAAAGCCGTGAGGCAGCGGTATCGACTTCAACGGCAAATGGAAATGTTGAAAAGGCTTATCCTAAGTTTGAGTTTACGTCGTACGGTTACATCGTTTTCGGCCAACGCGAAACTTTCAAAACAGTACAAAACCTAACACCTATCACACGCCGTGAAATGGACTTGGCAGAGATTGCCTTTGAAGGTGAGTACATTCTTTCTGACAGTTCCAAAATCGAGTTCGAAATTGAAATCGAACACGGTGGTGTAGGAACTGTTGTCGAGTTTGATCCTTTTGAAGAGTTCGGTGAGTTCGAACAAGAAATCGAAAAGGGCGGTGAAGTCGTCCTTCCGGAATTGTACTACAAAAAAACTTGGAAGAAGACGAACACCGCTTTGAAGGTGGGTAAGTTCCCATTGTTCATCGCTTTGGGTTCTGTTCAGACGAAGCCGCATATGTACGCTTCGATCTTGGCTTCCGATCTTGAAGCTCGCATGATTCCATTGAACTGGACAGAAACGGGCGTTCAAGTAGAACAAAAATTTTCTGACTTCACAGCGCGTCTGGGTGTTGTCAGTGGTTTGAACTCTGAGTTCTTCCGTACCTACAACTGGATCGGTGGCGGTTATCAACGTCACTTTGAAACAACAAATGCGGATGACCTTGCTACATTGGCAAGTATCGAGTGGGGAAGTGTTGCTAAAGGAAAGGGTTTTGCTCTTTCTTATTACGCAGGAAACACGACTGGCAACCGCTACAAAGTCGACAAGTTGAAAGAGGATGCGGAAGTGACTCTTTGGACGTTGATGGGCGGTTACAAATTCGGCGGTTTTGGATTTAGCGGTGAAGTGATCGAAGGAACTTTGGAAAACTCCAATTTAGTTTCTGCGGCAAATGCGACTTTGGGTGGTTTGGCAAAACCAAAGGCGTTTGCTCCACTAGGTCACAAAGCTCGCTTAGAGTCTTTGCAAATCTATTACGATTTCGCATCTATCAGACTGACACCGTTCTTGAAATGGGAACACGTGAACACGTTTGAAGAAGTTGAAGGCAACATCAACAAAAACCCTCGTTACGATGTGACTCGCAACTCGGGTGGTTTGATGTGGTTCTTTGACCAAGGGGCCTTCTTGAAAGCTCAGTACGCGACGGAAGTGACTGAACTTGAGGGCCTGCCTGAAACATATCAGGCAAACATTGCATTCGGTTTTGATATAGACAGTTTTAAATAATCAATAAGGAGAAAAGCTCATGAAAGCTTTGAAATTAATGGCTGCAGCTTTGGCCTTCGTAGGCGCAACAGCTCAAGCGGCAACAAACCAAGAGATCATTAATCACGTTTCTTACAATGTGATTCTTGCAACCTACAACGACCTTGCTTCACAAGCGGCAAACTTAAATGCAGCCGTGAACACGTTGGCAGCAAATCCAACAGAAGCCAATCTTGCAAAAGCTCAAGATGCTTGGCGCGCGACTCGTATTCCTTGGGAGAGCTCTGAAGCTTTCTTGTTCGGTCCGGTAGATTCTTTGGGTATCGATCCTCTATTGGATACTTGGCCATTGAACATCTTGGATCTTGATTCTGTTTTGAAATCAAACCGCGCTATCACAACTGATTTCGTACGCGCTTTGGGAACAAATCTTCAAGGTTTCCACACTATCGAATATCTTTTGTTCGGTGATGGTAAATCAGCAAACACAAAACCAGCTTCTGCTTTAACTGCAAAACAGTTCGAGTACTTGAAAGCAACAACAGCGTTGTTGGCTGAACACACTGCTTACTTGGCGCATTCTTGGACTAAAAATTACGATCCGGAAAATCCATCAGCTCCAGGTTACGTTCAAGTTATCAGCAACCCTGGTTTCGACAATCCATTCTACTCTTCTGACAGAGCAGTTATGGAAGAGTTCGTTCAAGGCATGATGGGTATTCTTGATGAAGTTGCTAACGGTAAAATGTCTGACCCAATGGGTGCGGATATCAACTCTGCAAACATGGCATTGGTTGAGTCTCCGTTCTCTTGGAACTCTTTGAATGACTTCACAAACAACATCCGTTCTGTGTACAGCATCTACACTGGTCACTACAGAAGCACTAAAGGCCCGGGCGTAAAAGCTTTGGTTGAAAGAGTGGATGCGGCGTTGGCAGCTCGTGTTGAAGGCGAAATCTTGAACTGCATGCAGTTGATCCAAGCTATCCGTCCTGCGGGTGGTGGTGACTTCGGTCAAGCGATCTTCACTCATGACGGCCGCGCTCGTGCTCAAAAAGCTATCGACGCTTTGAATGCTCTTCACGCAACAATGGAAAACGAAGTTCTTCCAACACTAGACATGTAATTTGGAGATTCCTATGAAAGCCTGGATCCTACTTTCAGCTTTTAATATCTTCGTCGGAGGAGTTGCTTATGCGGCTCCTTCTGTCGATATGGACTATGTTCACGCGGTTAAATCCGGTGGCGACACGACGATCATGATAAAAGGGGAATCCATCCGGGCTTTCCGCAATCCTGCGACGAATCTGACTGAAGAGGAAATCGCACGTCACTTGACGGGCGATGCTCTTTTTGAAAGAAATTTTTCCGACGATGCCAGCCGTTTTGATCACGGTTTGGGCCCAGTATTTAACAATACAAGTTGTAATGCCTGTCACTCCAAAGATGGACGTGGTGCTCTGCCGGTGATTCTTCCCGGGCAAGAGTGGGTGCAACTTCGTCAAAACGAATCTATCTTTTTGCGCATCAGTATCGAGGACGGCATCCAACGTCCTAAAACTGCAGAGAACCACTGGGGTGCTCCGGTTGCGGTTCCCGGTTTTTCCGATCAACTTTTCCACTTAGGCTCTATGGGAGTCCGTAAAGATCTTCCCGGTGCAGGCCAAGCGCAAGTTTGGATGAAGTACGAGAAAAGTACATTCACTTACCCTGATGGCACAGCTGTGCAACTTCGTAAGCCTGTCTTTAAAATCACGGCCGCTTATGATGAATATTTTGACTCCGTGACCGGTGAAACGAAAAGTCGCTTGTATGAAAAAGACGTAAAAACAAGTCCGCGCATGGGAACTCCGATGATCGGCTTGGGACTTCTTGAAGCTATTAAAGAATCAGACATTCTGGCGTTGGCCGCTCGCGATCTTTCCGCTGAAGGCGTGAAGGGCACCGTGAATTGGGTGTTTGATATTGAAAAAGCTATGGCAAACGATCCATATCCAGTGTCGATGGGACGCTTTGGTTTAAAGAACAATACACCCTCAGTTTTGCATCAATCCTTAGGCGCTCTTCGTGGTGACATTGGTGTTACGAATTATGCTTTTCCGATGGAAAGTATTTTCGGTACAGCGCTATTTGAATCCTTTGTTCAAGATCCAACAGTGCCTGCTCCTTTGGAAGCTAGCGATCAAGTCGCTAATGATCTGGTATTTTACTCTCAAACTTTGGCGGTGCCCTCACGTCGTAACGTGACAGAGGCCGAAGTGGTTCGTGGCGCGCAGATCTTTCATCAAGTCAGCTGCACAAGCTGTCACCAGCCTAGCTTTGTGACGGGTCCTCATAAAATCACCGCTTTCAGCAACCAAAAGATCTATCCTTATACCGACATGCTTTTGCATGACATGGGCGAGGGATTGGCTGATGGACGCCAAGACTTCGATGCGAATGGACGCCAATGGAAAACTCGTCCCCTATGGGGCATGGGTCACACACACACTATCAATCCGCGCGCGGGATTCTTACACGACGGTCGTGCTCGTACGGTTGAAGAAGCGATTCTATGGCACGGCGGTGAAGGCGAATACTCGAAAAACAAATTCGTAAATCTTCCCAAAGCGGACCGCTCCGCTTTGATTCAATTTATTCGTTCACTTTAGGAAGTGTTTCATTATGACTGGTTCAGAAAATCTGGACCAGGACGTAGTGGAAGTTTTCAATCTTGTTATAGTACCATCGATATCAAGCTTCTATTGGGGCTGGTAAGGAGGTGGTGCTTATGGTTAATACATGTGACATAACCAAGGCGGAGGTGGCGGTTTCTTAGAAACCCCAGGGCCTTCGCCTAGGATTCGAAAGAATTCTTAAACCTTAGAGCGACTCGAAAGAGTCGCTCTTTCTATTTCTGAGCTTTTCTAGATTATGTTTTATCCGTAACAGTCTTAAAAATATTCTCTGCAATCCTAACTTAAATACTGAATATTCCGATAAATTCCTAAGACTTCACACACTTGCGGAAAGCGGGAATTTTCAATTCATGTCTGACGAAAATAATATTAACGGAAATCCGGGACAGGATGACTCTGTCGTTCTGATCGACTTCGCGCAAGTGGAAGAAGTCTCTCGCGTCTTTTTTGAAGAATCCAAAGAGATTCTTGAAGAACTCGACGCGCAAATCTTAAAGCTGGAAGACGCGCCTTCAGATCAAGATCAGATCAATGTGTTGTTCAGAAAAGTGCATACCATCAAGGGCAGCGTGGGTGCCGTGCCTGGGGGGCAACTACTAGGTTCTTTAGCGCACGAATTTGAAGCTCTTTTAACTCGAATTAAACGCGAAAATCACACCGTCACCAAAGAGTGCATTGATCTATTTCTGAAGAGTTCGCGTATCATGAAAGTTTTAGCTCAGGCCTTGCGGGACAAAAGTGAACTGTATCCCGAAGAACTCAGCGAGGCGATTGAACTTATTGCGAGCTACGGTAGCTTTGACTCACTCAGTGAGGCGGGGACCGCAGTCGCAAAAACTCATAAGTCCCGTCCGACAAGCCAGGGAATGAGTGCTGATGAACAAGGCGTGTGGTTGTCGCTAAATCAATTGAATGAATTTTTGCGCCTTTCCGGAGAACTTTTGGTTCTGAAGAACTTCTTTCAGATGATGAACCAAACGGTGAACTTCCGTTTGCAACCAGAATTGTTTGAAAGACGCCAAGCGGATTTTTCTCAGAACTTGAATAAGATCAGTGATCAGTTTCAGCACCAGGTGCAAAGTGTTCGAAAAGAAAAAGCCAGCGAAAGCTTTAAGTCGTTGCAATTGCTTGTACGTCAGGCCTCGACAGAGCTGAATAAAAACGTTCAGCTGGAAATCCTGGGTGGGGACCTGATGATCGATAAGGGCTTGGGACAAGATCTTTATGAAGCCCTGGTACACATCGCCCGAAACTCTATTGACCACGGTATCGAGGATCAATTTGAGCGGGCTCTTCAAGGCAAATCTCCGATTGGAAACCTAACTCTTGAAATTGAAGAAAAAAATAACACCATTCATCTGTCCTTTAAAGACGATGGTAAGGGTCTGGATAAAGAACGCATTCTTCAACGAGCACTGAAAAATGCTCTGGTCTCTGAAGCTGAAGTTTCGCAGCTTTCGGATGAACAGATATATAAATTTATCTTTCACGCCGGATTTTCGACAAAAGACAAAGTCACGACGATCTCGGGCCGAGGCGTCGGCATGGATATAGTATTTGCCATCGTCGAAAAATATCAAGGAAAGATCCGCATAGAGAATACGCCAGGTCAGGGTGCCTCTTTCCGCCTTGAAATTCCAGTGCCTCAACACATTATGGTGGAAAGTGCGTTACTGTGCTCTTGGAGTGACTTCCGTTTAGCGGTGCCATTGACTTCGGTGGCTCACATCAGTTCTTGTCAAGAACTGCAAATGACGACGGTGAATCATCTGCGTTTCTGTCAGTTCAGTGGATTGACGGTTCCGTTATTAAATTATCACGAGATCTTAAACCATCATGTATCGGCAGCAGAAGATTTGGTTCGTGGTTCCTCGGCCGTATTTATTAGAGTCAAAGAAGGTGTATTCGCTCTTCTGGTTGATCGCATTGAGGCGCAAACGGATCTGGTTGTAAAAGGCTTCGGCAATATCGTCAAAGAACAGAAAGGCTTTAAAGGCGTTTCTATTTTAGCGGACGAAAAAGTTACTTACATTGTCGACCCAGAAAAGATGATTCAATTTTTATTTCAGCTCGAGACTATGCAGGAGGCCGCATGAGTGACTTCTTTAGTGATGACTTTACGGCCGAGCTGAAAGCCTATTTCCTTGATAGCGTCTGCAAAGAGGCCGACAAATTCATTGATTTAACTGATGAGTCGACGTTACGTCGTATTCGTAACGAAGTGGGCGAGCAAACTCGCGCTTGGGCGGTCGACGCGAAAACGAATGAGTTCGTGCATTTTTCTCAATGGTTGGAATTATTTGAAGAGCGCACTCAAAGTTTTAAAGAACCCCGAGAGCTGATCAAATCCCTTAAAACACTGAAGGCCTATGCGGAAGCGTTGATTCAGGAAAAGGCAGATACCGCGGACCATCCCGTGCGCTTTGCACTTTCGGCAGAGCTTCGACAAGACGTTCAGCTTCTTCATTGCCGTTGGGGAAATCAGGACTTCGCGATTCCATTGCTCAATGTCGTCGAGATCAGCAGTCAGATTCCACTGTATCCCTTGCCGGATAAAAAAGACGGCCTTATGGGCGTGATCCCTTTTCGTGGTGAAGCTGTTCCCGTGATCAGCTTTCACGATCACGGCTTTAATCATTCTGAAATTAAAAACACTTTTTATGTTATCTGCGAGCATCAAGGCGTTCGCTTTTCTTTGCAGGTGACTGAAACCGATGACTTGATGAGCTTAAAAGAATCTGAACTGTTGAATGTCGAAAGCCATTCTACGGTTATTCAGACTGCCTTTGTGTCGAAATTTTTTATTAAAGGTAACAAGAGCATCATGATTCTAGATCTTGAAAAACTGGTGGCATGATGAATACACATTATTTGTTTCCTGGAAAATTAGCAGCCTTTAAAGAAGAAACCGTGATTTCAACCTTGCTGGGTTCCTGTGTCGCCGTTGCGATATTTGATCCCACGACAAAAATTGGCGGTTTGAATCACTATCTTTTGCCTGAAGGTCTGCCAGAGGAAAGTCAGAATAGCCGCTATGGCAGCTACGCGATTCCTCAACTCATTGAAGAGTGCGTTCGCTTGGGTGCCAATCGCAGCCGGATGCAGGCTAAAATTTACGGTGGCGGGAACGTCATCAGTGTTTCACAACTTGGCGACGGCATTGGTAAACGCAACATTGAAATCGCTGAGCAACTGATGCGCGAATTCAACATCCCGATCATCGAACGCAATGTCGCCGGTGAAAATGCTCGCACCATTAAAATGAATACTTCCACATTTGAAGTGATTCATAACTCGCCTCGCGACACGGGTTCTGTGGATAAACCTGTGGACGTATCTGGCTTCAGACCCTTGTCTATAGCGAAAAACGTGAAAGTGCTCGTTGTTGATGATTCGGCAACGGTGCGTACTCTTTTCACGAATATATTTACGAAAAGTGGTTTGGAAGTCGTAGGCTCTGCCGCAGATCCTTACCAGGCTCGCGAAATGATTCTTAGTAAGAAGCCTGACGTGATCACCTTAGATATTGAGATGCCGAAGATGTCTGGCGTGATGTTCTTGGAAAAACTGATGAAACATCATCCGATTCCTGTCGTCATGGTTTCTTCATTGGCAAGCACGGGTGAAGCGGCACTGAAATCTTTAGAACTGGGCGCAGTTGAATTCGTTCACAAACCTTCGCAGTTTGATCCCGCTGTTCTAAAAGATCTTGCCGCAATGCTGGTGGATAAGGTGCGGGCAGCAGCCTCGGTGAATGTGTTGAAGAGATTAAAAGAAACTCCGCCCGTTGTTGAAATTAAGACGACAGCGCCTGTAAAAATGAATGTGCGAAAAGCGGCTGAACTAAAAGTTGTTGTTTTGGGTGGCAATGCGGGCAGTGCGGATGCCGTAGAAAAATTTGTGAAAAATTTGGCCGCCGACACACCTCCCGTCGTGGTTGCGTGCAGCACCGTCGCGAATTTCGCGACAGCTTTTATTAGTAAGTTAAAACAAGGTTCGAAAGTGACTCCTATTCTTGCAAAAGACGGAGAGTTTTTAAGAATGGGTCACGTCTATTTTATTCCTGCCGAACATCACGGAAAAATTCAGACCGGTGGAACGGGGCCGGTGCTAAATATCGCCAAGGGCACGCCTGTTTCGTCGCAGCTACCTTCGGCCAATGTTCTTTTCCAATCTGCCGCGCTGTCTTATTCGAAAGGCGTTTATGCGGTTTTATTGGGAGGCTTCGGCGCTGACGGCGTAGATGGTCTTATTGAGGTGCAGAAAAAAGGCGGTGCCACTGTGGTGCAGCACCCAGATGAGGCACAATTCCCGTATGGCCCACAGAAAGCCATTGAATTAGGAGTGGCGGATGAGATACTTAAGGCAGAGATGTTGGCGCATCATCTGATGCAGTATCGAAACCAAAACTTATACTAGGATTCTTTTCTTGGAACTTTCGAACTTTATTGGCGGGGAGTTCATCCCTGCCGAAAGTAAAAACACGTTTTCTAAATTCAATCCCTTTACTGGCGAAGTCTTGGCTCAAGTTTCATCTTCGGATGCAATGGATGTCATTAAAGCTTTACAGATCGCCAAAAAAGCCGCGACAAGTTTCAAAGACAGTTCCTTAGAACAAAGAGCGACTTATCTAAGATCACTTGCGCAGGCTCTTCAAGAGGATGCCGATCACATTGCTTACGAAGAAGCCCTTCATCAGGGGTTACCTCATGCTTTCGTATTAAAGAACAGCGTCGAAGTTTCCATTCGCATCTTGCAAGAGACTGCCGAAAGCCTTTTGCAATCGCAAGATCCTCAAAAGCTTTTTCAGCCCTCAGGCATTGTCGGTATCATCACCGCTTGGAGCTGTTCTTTACGTTTGATCGTAGAAAGACTTGCACCGGCACTCGCGGCAGGCAATGTGGTTCTTGTCAAAGTTTCTGAGCATTCTCCCATCACGGTAAAAGTTTTGGGCGAAGCTTTGCAAAAAGCTCAGATTCCCGCAGGCGTTATCAACCTTTTACAGGGAAATGCTGAGGTCGCGCAAATCATTGCCGGTCACCCCAGCATTCGCGCCGTAACCGCTGCGGGAAAAACTTCTACGTTAGAAGCCATTGCAAAAACGGCTTTGCCGCAGTTCAAAAAATTACAGTTAAGTGGCGGGGCTAAAAATCCATCCGCTATTTTGGCCGACACGGATTATAAGAATCTTCTTCCCGAAATTCTTCGTCCCTTTTTAATGGGGCAAGGACAGATGTGCTGGAATATATCTCGTTTGTTTGTCTTGGAATCGTTTGCTCCTGATTTTTTAGAGGCAGTGAAGAACTATTTTGCTGATCTCAAGCCTCTGAAAGATCCTCGCGGCAATGAATCCTGGACACCCTTGATTTCACAGAATTCTGTTTCAGGCATCGATGAAAAAATTAAATTTGGCGTTTCAGAGCACGGTAAAGTTTTTGTGGGCGGAAAAGCCGAAGGCGCGGGCTATTTTTACAAACCCACGGTGATGTTGGATCTTCCTAATTGCAGCATCTTACAACAGGATGAACTGCATGGACCTCTTTTGTTGATCACGCCGGTGAAATATCAGCATGAAATTCAAAAGTGGGCCAACACTTCTTATGTCGCTCACTCCTCAGTGGTGTGGGGACCCGCGGAAAAAGTGATGAAGGTTGCTGCGGCTTTAGACACGGCCCATGTTTGGGTGAATTCTTGGATGAATGGTGAAACTACCACGATCTTCGGGCACAAACAGTCGAGCTTTGGCAATCTCGACATGTCTTGGAATGGTTCTTTTTATTCGGATGTAAAAAAATTGGCGGGGACCTAACGTCGTCAAGACTCTGACGAAATCAGGTGTTGGAAAATTGACAAGCCCTTTAGTTTAAAATGTGGGTTTTGTTGCGCGTTTTCACTTCGCATTGAGTACAGAATGCTTCTTCTGTGATCTCACCTGTGGATCGGTCTGCGATGTGTTTTAGTTCAAGTACAGTGCCGCAAAGTATGCAATTGTTTTGGGAAATTATAAACTCACGATGTTTTGGAGAGTCTGTTTTTTCAAAATAATTGATCTTGCTGTATTCCATGTTGTCTCGTCCTTCGAGTTCTTCGCTTACGTGCTGGCAAAGGCTCCATCCTGGAGCAAAACTCATTCACTGCAAAACCTGTTCACAGGCCAACGTCCGGACATCGGACGCTCGTTAGCTTCCATTCACTTCTTGTCCGGCCTCCATTTTGGATAATGCGAGCACCGAAGGAGAAATAAATATGAAACATAAAATTTCCAAATTGATGTTGTTCGCCGCTCTTATTCCGCTCTGGGGTTGCGTTGAGGTTAAAGATAAAGAGGTAGGAGTCGCTCCTCCGGCGACTCCTGCTCCCAAAATGATCGAGCGGAAGTTTTCGGATTTAGTCGTGAACCAAGATCTTTATCTCTATAAAGGTGGGTTTCGTACGAAACAAGAAATGGAAGCACTGATCGCCAACGAAGGGCTTTCAAGGGATGTGCAAACTTATTCACTTCAGTTTCAAAAGATCACATTTTCCGCAGAGGGCCGTCTTTTTACAATGGGTCATGCGGTGACCTTGAAAGCAGAAGAACTGATTTCCGAAGAAGGACATATTTTAACTTTTCCTGAAGAACAAGTGGCCCCTTTAGGGCACGAAGGCCGTCACGGTGGGCACATCGCCCTCATCGCTACCAATGCAGAAGGCTTATTGAACATCGTTCTTCGCGGTGAGAATGGTGGACAAGGTCATCCCGGCAAGGATCCCGATCTTGCTTTGAAAGGAAAAAAGGGAAAAGACGCCAACTCGGGCTTATGCGTGAATGGAAACATCCGAGAGGCATGCACACCCGATCCAGGCGGACAAGGATTGCCAGGATATCAAGGGCTGCAAGGTCACCGTGGTGGAAATACTGGAACTTTAAGTCTTGAAATTAAATCTAAGAGTGAGTTTCAGCCAAAAATTTATCGTTTGGTTGGCAAGGGTGGGCCTGGTGGCGTCGGTGGCAAAGGCGGCCAAGGCGGCGACGGTGGAGATTCCATTAATCGCAAGAAGCCTCGAGTGGGAGCTGGCAGTCAAGGCCCTGAAGGTCCTCAAGGAAAGCCTGGTCCCGATGGTCAGGACGGCATTCAAGAATCTGTGTGCGCCGTGAACGAATCCGGCGCGAACTGCATCTAACTCAATTCTTCTTCGATAGGCGCGTGACTTAAAATAGTTTGGACAAGCGCATCGACATGCACGGGCTTTGTTAAATAGTCCGTGCAGCCAGCCTCTAAACATCTTTCCCGATCATCCTTCATCGCGTGGGCGGTCAGAGCGATGATCGGTTTTTTATATCCCGCCTGACGTAACTTTTTCGTAGCCGTGTAACCGTCCATGATCGGCATTTGAATATCCATTAAGATGATATCGTAATTTTCATTCAGCGCTTTATTCAGACCTTCTTCGCCGTTCGTAGCTAAAGTCAACTTGGCGCCTCGCTTGCTTAACATTCGCTGTATCAAAAGACGATTGTCTTCGACATCATCCACTAAAAGAATTGAAGTTTCTGAAAGCTGTTTTGCGTGGATAAAATCTTTCTTTGGTAGTTGGAAACCTTTCTGCGACGTGCTTGCAGGATCCAAACTGATGCGAATGGTAAAGGTGCTTCCTTTTCCGGCTTCACTTTCTTCCAGAAGTACTGTTCCGCCCATCATCTCGGCCAACTTGCGTGATAGCACCAAGCCCAATCCCGTTCCTTCATACTTTCGAGAGACAGAGCTGTCGACCTGACTGAAAGGTTGGAAAAGCAACGAGCGTTTCTCTGCCGAAATGCCCACGCCCGTATCTTTAATAGTGAACAGAAGATTCGATCCGGAAACTTCATAAGTCATCCGCACGTAGCCTTGATCGGTGAACTTAATCGCATTGCCTAAAATA
The DNA here is from genome assembly GCF_047305915.1 of Bdellovibrio sp. HCB117. Taxonomy (NCBI): domain Bacteria; kingdom Pseudomonadati; phylum Bdellovibrionota; class Bdellovibrionia; order Bdellovibrionales; family Pseudobdellovibrionaceae; genus Bdellovibrio; species Bdellovibrio sp. HCB117. The sequence continues at coordinate 542,281 of NZ_CP178622.1, forward strand.
TTTGTAAGCACTTGTCTTAAGCGCAAAGGGTCGGTTGTGATCGTGTCGGGAACAATGCCTCGACGATTGAACTCGATGTGAATAGGCTTTCCGTGAGCGCGCGCCACCATTAAGACATGAATATCATCAAGCAGCGTAGAAAGAGAAAACGAACTCTGTTCAATCTCTAAGTGTCCTGCTTCTACTTTCGATAGATCCAAAATGTCATTGATGATGCGAGTGAGGTTTTCACCCGTACGTTGAATGATGTTTAAATATTGCAGCCTTTCGGCTTCGGAAAGCTGTGAGTCTTTAAGCAGATCTGAAAAGCCGATAATCGCCGCCAAGGGCGTGCGAATCTCATGACTCATATTTGCCAAAAACAGACTCTTCAGCTGACTGGCTTGTTCGGCTTGTCTTCGTTCGCCGATGCTGTGGCGCAAATCGAAAGCCATTTTATTTAAAGACTCTGCCAGTTGACCGATTTCGTCGCCAGAACGAACGGGTACTTCGACATTAAATTGACCTTCACCAATTTTCTTTGCGGCCGTGTTGATCTCTTTTAAGCCTTTTGAAATATTTCTGCTGGTCACGATCGTCAAGATCAAGCTTGTGCCTTCAACGATCAAAACGGCGAATAATAAAGTGATCAATAATACTTTTTCTAACCAACGTGAACCTTCCCCCAAGGTGTAAGAGAAGTTGCCTTCCAAAACCGTCAGTCGATCGTTCAGTTCGTCAATTTTATCTAGGGTTTGGATCAGCTGTTTCTCGGAAGCATTGTTTACGATCAATTGATGCAGACTTTCACCGTAAGAAATTAGCTCATTCGTCAGGTCGTCACCTTCGCGCCAGATCCGAATAGCTTCTTTCATATAGTGGAAGTCATGAAACTTCATCAGAGTGATGACACCCGGGATATCATCTTCATGAATTTTACCTTGAAGAAAACCTTGATAAGCTCCATCCAGATCCGGTGGAACCTGCTCTAAAGAACGACGGGCTTTGCTGTCTCCCAGCGGGATCTCTAAATTTTCACGGAATGACTGATAGAATTTGGGATCACGCATGCGTGCGTATTTATGCAAACTGATGACGGCATCTTTTTGCGCTTTGGACCACAAGCTTTCGCCCGTTACAAAACTACGCACTGATGAAAGCGTGTTCATGGCAAAATAGAGAGAGAATAATTCCAAGGCGATGAGCAAAGCCATAACGCCGATCACGGCATACAGCTTATTAGATACAGACATATATTTCCAAAAGCGTCGAAGTCCCATGTAATACTTATCGGAAATTTATAACATTAGTAAACAAAAAACACTTTCGGATTTACAGGACATGAGATGAAAAGACCTTCATTTTGAAGGTCTTTTAGACAGATTGATTGCAACCGCTTAATCTAAGTAAGAGGTTTTAAGTTTTTGTTCCGCTGCGTGCTTTTCAAGACCGAATTGAATCAGTTTTGTAATCAATTCTTTATACGATACACCCGTGGCTTCCCACATTTTCGGGTACATCGAGATCTTCGTAAAGCCCGGAATAGTGTTGATTTCATTTATGAACAACTCGCCGTTTTGTTTTAAAAAGAAGTCCACACGAGTCAAACCATCGCAACCCATTGCTTGGTAAGTCTTCTTAGCTAAATCCTGTAGTTTTCCCAAGGTTTCTTGGGAAATTTCAGCGGGGATTTTTAACAAGGCCCCATTGTCGTCAATGTACTTAGCTTCATAAGAATAAAATTCGTGCTGTGGGATGATCTCCCCCGGTAAGGAGGCTTGGGGTGCATGATTATGTCCCATCACCGAACATTCGATTTCGCGTCCTTGGATGAATTCTTCGGCTAAAACTTTGGTATCGAATTGGAAGGCGTCTTTCAGTTTCGTCTCAAAGTCAGTGGCTGATTTAATTTTATGAACGCCGACGGAAGAACCTGCATTCGCGGGTTTAATAAAGAAAGGGCTTCCCAATTTAGCTACGATGTCGTCGTAGTTGTTTTTCTGAAACGGTGTTAAAAGCATATAGCGGGCATTAGGAATTTGAGCGGCGACGAAAAGTCTTTTCATCACTTCTTTATCCATACCCGCAGCCGATGACCAAACTCCACAGCCTACGAAAGGCACTTGCACCATTTTAAATAGACCTTGAATCGTTCCATCTTCACCCATGGTTCCATGCATAATAGGGAAGGCGACATCAATTGGAGTTTTAGAATGATCTTTCAAAGAATAAAGAACAGGTTTTCCCTGGAAGGAAATCAAAGCCACAGGTTCAGCGTTTGCCGGAAGTAACGAGTCCACGATCTTTGTTGCTTGTGTGAATAAAGACATGTCGGGGAAGCGATACCAGCTTCCTTCTTTACTCAGACCGATCAAGATGGGAGTGAATTGATCTTTATCCAAAGCATCCGCAACATTTTTAGCAGAGCGAAGAGAAACTTCGTGCTCTGCAGATTTTCCACCAAAGATAAGAGCGACTGTTTTTTTCATTTTTATTATCCAATTCCTAAATTAAGCCCATTCAACTAGTTCGTGCGCCAGACCAAAAATTCCCTTAAAGACTTCGTTTGGCTTTGCATCGTCATACATGTAGGCCGGAGTCGTGACTATTTTACCTTCACGATCAGTGATGTAGTCATCCACGGGACATTCTTCGTGAACCGCACCGGTTTTTTGAATTTCTGCAGCTGTTTCTTTGTCGTCACCGATAGTGATCGTGATTTTTTTATCACCTAAAACACGCGCCAACAAAACCGGAGCGATGCAAATCGCGCCGATAGGTTTGCTTGCTGCATGGAATTCGGTGATCACACGTTTTACTTCGGGGTTAACATCACACTTCGCACCTTTTTCGGCCCAGTTACAAAGATTTTTCGCAGCTCCATAGCCGCCAGGGAAGGCGATGGCATCGAAGTCTTTAGTTTGAAGTTTGTCTAAAGCTTGCACCTGGCCACGAGCAATGCGAGCGGCTTCAACAAGCAGTCGGCGTTTGTCGCCCGATGCTTGTCCTGCTAAGTGATCCATCGCAGGGATTTCTGTATCTGGCGCAAAGCAACTGACTTCGGCACCCGCTTGATTAAGAGCAATAAGTAAACTGACAGCCTCTGTGATTTCGCTGCCATCAAGATACCCGCATCCGGAAAGAACAACGGCGATCTTTTTCATAAAAAAACCTCCTGCAAGGGAGGTTTTAGAGTACTGTCATTTAGAACTCTTGGCAATGAATCGAGGCCGATTAGGACTGTGTGCCTTAAGGAGTTCCTCTTTTAAAATTTTTTAATTTTGTACAAGTCGTCACCAAAACTTTTTGGCTCTGAATCGGGTAAAGCTGACGATAGCAATATTCCTGCATGCGCGAAAAGAAAGGCATGTCAGGACTCAAAGTCACCCAGTAATTCACCTTCTGCTTTTCCACGGTTTCGCCGCGTTTCAACGCGATTGTCCAATTGAAAGAGACTTTTTTTGTTTTAATCGTACAGTTTTCAAAACCACCGCAGTTAGGTTGAGCTTTAATCAGATCCGGAACGGGACGCATTTCTTCTTCCACCTTGAGGTTGGAACAAGTGATGTCGCAGCTATCGACCTGGAGGTCTTCTTTGCAATACTTATCCAAGGCATCGGATTTTTCGCAGGCGTAAGCCAAACCATAAAGGCGTTCGAAGCCCAAAACCATTTGATTGTCGTCAGCCATGGTTTTTAATTCAGGTTGATAACTCATAACTCTTTGAGCATTCGCGATAGAGGCATCTAATTTTGCGACAGAACGTGTGGTCTCGCGCGAGGATTGAGGTCCCTCCTCATTACCTTTGAAGGCTTTGGTCGCATAGATATAGGTATAAAGCCATTCGTCATCTTTTTCTTCTTTGTTGTAGATAGTGACGGCTTCCTGCAAAACATAAAAAGGCTGAGGATTGTTCTCGAGCGTTTGCTCGGTTTCCTGAAACAGAAAATCATTTTTAGCCATGGTCAACGGATCCGCCTGGCCCCAGGCTGTTGCCAAAGAATCTTGAACTTCGGCGACCGTTGCTGGAGTTTCCGTTTCTTCTAAAGGTTCTTTAATACAAGAGACAACACTGCTTAGAACTAGCAGCGATAATAATCCGTGTTTCCATGAAATCATATTGAATCCCAGCCCCAAATCCAGAGGTTTAGTGGTAATACTTTTTCGAATTTTTCGACCGTTTCGTCTTTGAAAATGCCCAACGCTCGATAGTCGACGGGACCGAAAAGAAGACGAACCATGTCGGTTTCATTTTTAATTGTGTAAAGATCCTGACCAATGCCGAAGACAAAGTGTTCAGGGTGTTTTTCAAGAACGATGTCAGCGACACCTTCGGCGCGGAAAGCGCGTTTGATTTTTGCTGATAGCTGGTCAAAGTTCACAAGCTTAATCATGCCTAAAAAGCCCTGATTCATTGTCACTGGTTTTTGTTGTAACTGTTGAATCAGGTTTGTTGCATGTCGTGGGCAAATGATCGTGTAAGGTTGATTTTTTTGCGCGCGAATAAAGCTGAAAAGAGCCATCAGTTTCGAAACAGATCCGCCCCATTCATGAATATAGCCGCCTAAGTCCACTCCTTTACCTTCGATAGCGTAGGCTGCCAACTGACCGTTAGATTCCCACGCGGTGTAGACTTTTGTTTGCGGAATCGAAAGGAATTTTCGTGTCTCTTCGATCGTGCGCACGGAGTTCACGGAATGTGAAGAATACAGACGATAAATAGCATCAGGAGAAACCTTAGTGTCTGTAGAAAAACGCAAGTTTATTGGCGGAACATCGAAGTTTTCTTCGACCACAAAGCTGATCTCACTGCCGGCAAGTTCAAATCCCATACGACGGTAAAAGTCGAAAAGATCTGTCCAAAGAATGGCGATATCACAAGACTGGTCAGTCGCGGATTTTAAGCAGTCAGAAATAACTTGAGTGCTATAGCCCTGTCCGCGGTGGTTATCGTCCGTCACGACAGAGCCAATGGCCCCGACCTTAAAAATCACGTGTGGGGACTTAATAATAAGAGGTTTCAATACGGCATGCGATAAAACCTGATCTTCATCAGCTATAATGCGCATATTGTGCAAGTTGTTAGATGAAAAGGCTGTGGGATATTCCGCAGCAATCGACCAGGAGGCTTCATTGCGCAACTTTTTGTTCAAAAAATCTAAAACACGAGGCAATTCGTTTTCTGACGGCGAGCGAGGTCCTTCCATGAACTCTCCTTTAATTTCCTCTCTAGAATATCTGTAAAAAGGCCAGGACCCCAGCATTCAACAAAGGACGTCGTGAAAAATGCGACCCAAGTCGGGAACGGGGTTTGACATCAAGGTCAAAAGTTTTATATTAAGGTCGCATATTTAGGAGACCTCATGGCCGATAAGAGTCAGCAATGGAAAGAGAATAAACCAGGCAAGATTTTCGTGGATCAATCTTGTATTGCTTGTGACGCCTGCGTTCTGACCGCTCCTAAGAATTTTTCTATGCATGAAGAAGATGGCCATGCCTTCGTAAGCAAGCAACCCGAATCTCCGGAAGAAGAAGCTCTATGTAAAGAGGCGATGGAAGGTTGTCCTGTAGAAGCTATCGGTAATGACGGTGACCAATAAAAAGACCGTAAAAAAGCCGGTCAAAGCTGCCAAAGCACCGGCTTCAAAAAAGGCTTCTTCTGCTAAAAAAGCCGCCCCCCTGCTAGCCACCCTAGCCCTGTTTAAAAGATATTATCCGGATGCTCACTGTGCTTTAAATTTTACCAATCCTTTTGAGCTCTTGGTGGCCACGGTCTTATCTGCTCAGTGCACGGATGAGCGTGTAAATATGGTGACCCCGGCGCTATTTAAGAAATACCCGACGCCGCAAAAAATGGCCAAGGCTCCGGTTGAAGACATTGAACAACTTATTCGTTCTACAGGTTTTTTTAAAAACAAAGCGAACAATCTAAAGCAGGCGGCGATTCAGCTGACAGAAAAACATAAGTCCGAGATCCCACAAAACCTCGAGGCTTTGGTCGAGCTTCCCGGCGTGGGTCGTAAAACGGCGAACGTGGTTCTTGGGAATGCTTTTGGGATCGCTAGCGGTATCGTCGTTGATACTCATGTGACGCGGTTATCTTATCGCTTGGGTTGGACTCAGACGGACAATGCTGTGTTGATTGAAAAAGAACTGGTAAAACATGTGCCCGAAGAAGATTGGGTGATGTTCTCTCACTATCTGATCTCTCATGGTCGGGCTATCTGTAAGGCGAGAAAACCTGATTGCAGTCACTGCTTTCTAGAGGAGACTTGCCCTAAGAAGGGTGTCTAGTTCACAATGTGTTCATGTTGGTTGCATTTTTTGAGAGCGTTAAATACGTAGGCCATCTTTTACCTATTTCTTTCTTAAGAATTTTCTTAGGTTATTACTATTTAGAACAAGCCATGGTGAAGTATCGCGGTGATTTTTTAACTCGTCCGCGAATCGCCGATCAAATGGCGGAGTGGTTGCCTGCAAGCCATGCTCCGAACTGGTTCAAAATCTTTGCGAGCAGTCAGATGATTCCCAACTGGCAGACCGTGGCCTTTATTATTTTAGGCTTGGAGTTTGCGGTTGCGATTTCCTACATCGTTGGTTACGTGGTTCGCCCTGTGGCTTTATTAGGAGTTTTGTTGTGCGTGACGATGCTTTTTGTTTCGGGTCCCGCAACGGAAGATCTCTATAAAACATTCTTAGCCATTCATTTGATTCTTGCCTGGGTCGGCGCAGGTCGCTGCTTAGGTTTTGATTACTACTTCTTCAAACGTCGCCGCGGATTATGGTGGTAGAGTGAAACATTTTGTCTTTTTCTTAGCTGTTATTTTTCTGGGGCTTTTCTTGGCTGTTTTAAATAAGACAGATCAGGGAGGAAGCACGAGTTCTCTGCCCACATTGCGTGTGTTTGGATACGCCTCTTTCACGGGGCGCTGGGGTCCGGGACCACTATTAAAAGAAGCCTTTGAAAAAAACTGTAAGTGCAAAGTGGAATTCATTGAAGGCAGTGACTCTGGAATTCTTTTACAACGACTTAAAATCGAAGGTGAAAGCCTGGGGGCTGACGTTGTCGTCGGCTTAGACCAATTTGATATCTCCAAAGCCGTTGCGGAACAGCCGTGGCGGAAACTCAGCCTGGGCCAGTTGGACGTTTATGATTCTGTTCGTCCTGCTTTAGCGAATAGTTTTTTTGTTCCCTATGACTGGGGTGCTTTGACATTTATTGCCCGCAAAGACGAATTGACACGTTTGCCTTCAAGCTTAGATGACTTGTTAGCTCCAGAACTTTCTAAGCGTATTGCTTTGCAAGATCCAAGAACAAGTTCACCGGGGATGCAGTTTCTGTATTGGGTGGTCCGCTCAAAAGGAGAAGAGGAAGGCTTTAAGTTCTTGCAGAAGCTGATGGGTCAAGTGCATAGCTTTTCACCGACGTGGTCCACGGCTTATGGCCTTTTCACCAACAAGCAAACGAAGCTTGTGTACTCTTACGTGACTTCGCCGTTGTACCATGAAATGGAAGAAAAAAAGAGCGACTACATCGCGCTTCCGTTTAATGAACCTTTGCCAGTGCAGTTTGAGTTTGTGGGCATTCCGGATTTTTGTCGTCACTGTGACTTGGCTGAAAAATTCGTGAATTTGATGCTGTCACAAGAAGGTCAGCGCATCATCATGGAAAAAAACTACATGTTTCCGGTGATGAAAGGCGTGATGGAAGACACGGCCTTTGCCCCTTTGGTTAACGTAAAAACTATAGAGCAAGTCGAAATTCTTTCGTCATCCGAAGTCGATCGTCTTTTGAAACGCTGGACGGAAATTCGTAGGAGCGAACTCAATTGAACTTGAGAAATGCGCTTCGTTTTAGCGTCGTTATATTTTTACTTTTTCCGTTTCTTTTTTTGCTAACGCAGTTTCGTATTACTCAATGGCCTGACACCGGTGAACTTTTGTGGGCCTTTAAGAATAGTTTTATTCAAGCCTTCTTTTCTGCGGTGTTGGCACTGATTATCGGTTTTTGGGTGAGCTTGGGCCTGCTTTCGCTCAATTCCGGTCCCTATAAGAAGCTGCGTTTCGTTTTAGAAATTTTCTGTCTGCTCCCAAATTTTCTGCCGCCGATATTCATTCTACTTTCCACCTTAAACGTCGTTGATCCTTTTCCTATGGGTGTGACTGGTATTGTCTTGATTCACACCTTGATGAACTTTGGATTGGTCGCGGTATTGTTAGCTGGAATTATTGAAAACAAGATGGGTGGAATGATCGAGCTTGCCTATGTAGAAGGCTCCAGCCGATGGCAGTTTCTTACTCGCGGACTTTTGCCATTTTTAAAAAAAGATTTTTGGCTTTTAGGTCTTTTCATTTTCGTCGTCTGCTTCGGAAGCTTTGCCGTCCCCCTTATTGTCGGTGGGGGCAAAGGAACGACAGTGGAAGTATTAATTTATGAAAAAATCCGTCTTTCCAACAATTGGGGAGATGCCGTTCTTTTAGCCTTTCTGCAATCCACCTTCATCTTCGCTTTGTCCTTCATAGCCAGTCGAGGAAAAGGAGCTCACGTCACGCGTGAAGCCAATTTGAACCTTATCAAGTCGTTCAGCGGAGTTTTCATCATTGTCGGTCTTTCCTTCATGTATCTTTTTGGATATCTGCAAGGATTCTTTTCGGGCTTGGCATTGATCACCAATTTTTACGAATTACAGTCAGCTCTTTTTTGGAACTTTTTAGGCAGCATGGCTTTAGGAGTTACTGTCGGTGTACTTTGTTATGCGGGACTGATGCTGATTGCTTATTGTTGGCCGAAAGCATGGTTCGAAAAATTCCTGAACGGTTATGTCGCACCCTCAACGTCTTTAGCTTGCTTCAGTCTTCTTTTGATCGGTCCCAATGAAGGTTTTTATCCATTTATCAAAATTCCTATTGCTCTTACTTTGTTAAGTCTTAATAGCCTCTTTCGTATGGGTTGGGACGGGGAGCTTCATGCTTTGCAATCCCAGATTACAGTCGCTTATGCCATGGGGGCTTCACGCAGTCAGATATTTAAAGAAATTCTTTTTCCGCAACTGTCGGCTCGCGCTGGGTTGTTGGCAGGGATTGCTTCCATTTGGGCTTGCGGAGATTTCGCAGTATCGAGAATACTTGCGCATCGGGACCTTAGCATCGCGATGATGACCGAAACTCTGATGTCGGGCTACCGTTTGAATCAAGCCATTGTGTTGAGCAGTTTAATTATTCTAGCGGGACTGCTGTGTTTTTTCATCTGTGTGGGGGGAAGTCGTGTCCTACGTCGAAAATTTGCACCGTGATTATGGCGATTTTAAAATCGACATCGATCGTTGGGAAATCCTGGATCATGGCGTGACCGTGTTATGGGGGCCGTCAGGTTCTGGAAAGACGTCGGTATTCCGTATCCTATTAGGCCTTGAAGAGTGTCCGGGAATGAAGTGGACGTTTCAGGGGGTCGATCTTGCGAAGTTAAAAACCCCTGATAAAAGATTGGGTGTGGTCTTTCAAACTTTAGATCTTTTCCCGCATATGACGGCTGAAGAAAATATTCTTTTTGCTGCCAGAGCTCGCAGTGTCGACTCACGCAAGGTAGCCGCCCGCATGAAAGAACTGAATGAAGTCATGCAAATGGAAGGCTTCTTACAAAGAAAGGCGTCGGTTCTTTCGGGCGGGGAAAAACAGCGTGTGGCCATAGCTCGCGCCATCGTCGGCGAACCTAGGCTGTTGCTTTTGGACGAGCCGTTTTCGGCCTTGGATCAAGAACTTCGAGAGGAAAGCCGTAAGTTATTAAAGCGTGTGATCGAAGTGGAAAAAATTCCGGCGTTACTGGTGACCCACGATCAACGTGACGTGGAAGTGTTGGCTAATAAGGTTTCAAAGATTCGCAACGGGCAGTTGCAGTCTTAAACCGTGTACCGCTGAATCATATCTATTAAATAAGATTTCTTAATCGGTTTTGTTACGTGCTCTGAGCAACCAGCGTCCAAAGATTTTTGTACGTCTTCAGCCATCGCATTGGCACTGACGGCGATGATAGGAATGGGCTTGCGATGTGTTTCGGCTTCCCACTGACGAATCTTTCGAGTGGCGGCATAACCGTCCATCACGGGCATTTGAATATCCATTAGAATAAGATCAAAAGGTTCAGAGAAAACTTTCTCAACAGCTTGGAGGCCGTTTTCCGCCTGAACCACTTCAAAAGGCAGTTTTTTAAGATATGTTAATAACAAGAATCGGTTGTCTTCGGTGTCATCGACCACCAAAATGCGCGAGTTGCGCGTCAGATCCTTTTCCTCAGGCGGCGGAGGGGTTGGTGCGGCGAGTGCGGCGGGTGCAGCTTCGACTCCTGGCTCTGCAGGAATAAATGGAATAGTAAAGAAGAAAGCACTTCCGGCGCCTTCTTCACTTTCAAACCAAATGCGGCCGCCCATCAACTCGACAAGGTTCTTTGAGATTGTCAGACCTAAACCACTGCCACCGAACTTACGAGTGATCGAGCTGTCCGCTTGAACGAAGTTTTGGAATAACAGATGTTGCTTGTCTAAAGGAATTCCAGTGCCGGTATCTTTGATTCCAAAACGGACATATTTTTTCGTTTCGTCTTCAAAATCCACAGTCACCGTGATTTGCCCTTGCTGAGTGAACTTGATCGCATTTCCAATCAAGTTGAAAAGAATCTGTCTTAAGCGAGTGGGATCGCCTACGACCAGGCGAGAAGCGGCGCTATCCAAATGCATTTCTAAATTAAAGCGCAGATTTTTTTCAGCGGCCTTCTGTTTCAAGATGTCACAGATATTGTTGGTGGTGGCCTGAAGATCAAAAGCAATCTTTTCTAGACGAACTTCGCGGGCTTCGATTTTAGAGATATCCAAAATGTCGTTAATAAGGGCCAAAAGATTTTCACCGGCATTGGCGCAAACTCGAACCAGTTGTTCCTGTTCGGGTTTCAGATCTGATTCGGTCAGGATGTCCGTGATGCCGATGATGGCATTCAAAGGGGTGCGGATCTCGTGACTCATACGAGCCAAAAACTCGGACTTCGCCTGCGAGGCTTTCACCGCCGCTTCCCGAGCTTCAATCAATGCGTTTTCTGCGGTGATACGGTCGGTAATATCAGTACAAACAAAAACAAAAGTAAGATCTTTTCCCGTGCGACCAGGCAACGCCGCCCAGTTCATCAAAATCGGAATACGGCGGTCTTCTGCATTCACGATTTCGGCTTCAATACTGTGCCGTGTATGTAAAAGCCAGTTGTAGTTGCTAAATTCTGGCTGTGCGTGAACCAGCGTTTTTAAATCGATATGTGAAAGCTGGCTGGGAGTAATTCCAAGTAGATTCATCGCGGATTCGTTGGCTTGGGAAACGACATAGGAGCTTTGGCGCCAATCATCGTGATGAGTCACGCGTACGATGAAAAGGAAGGCTTTGATGGACTGGATCACGCTGTCTAGGAATTCTTTTGATACTGTCGTCGTTTCCAGACGGTCCGCCAACTGATTGTACTTGCTGACTAGAAGACCGATTTCGTCTTTGGAGTTATAATTGATCTTCTGAGTTAAGTTCGACGTTCCTAATTTTTCCAAGCGGTCCGTCAGAAGTTGAATAGGTTCGACAACTTTTCCGGTAGCGGCAAAAGTGGCAAAGAAGAAAAGAATGAAGATCAACACCGCAGCGGCACTAGATGCAATAGCGATACGGTCCAAGACGGCAAAAGCTTCACTTTCATCGATTTTTGTTTGGATGTACCAAAGTTCTCCGTTGGGAAGATAAATTTTTCCGATAGAGCGGATGACTTTTTGACCGCGGTAGTCTGTGCCCAGCTCGCGCACTTCACTTAAGTTTTCAATCTTTTTGATATCTTCGTCGCCGCGGTTGGAGGAAAGAATTTCGGCTTCGGAGCTTTTGGATCCTTGACCACCCTCCACACGGAAGCGCCCGGTGTTTCGTAAACTCCAGTCTTCACCATAGATCAAGGTCTCACCAGTTTGTCCCATGCCGTGAGTAGCCCAGGCAAAATTGTCGCTGGTGATTCGATCGATTTCCGAAATTGAAATTTTTAAAATCAAAACGCCGACGACCGTGTTACGGCGAAAAATGGGTGCTGCAACAAAACCCGTCGCCGAACTCGGGCTGACGGCATCTTTGTCGAAATCAAGAAACAAGGTCGAACCTTCTTGAGCTTTCATGCCCCACTGAAACAGATCTTTCAGTTTGTTCGTGCCATGAGTGTCTCGAAGAATAGAAATACCGTCTTCGATATCTTTGCGAGTGGTATAGACGACGACACCTTTAGGGTTTACCAATGCCATGTCGTAGATATTAAAATCCAAAACATAGTTATCCAGAAGACGACGGAACTCTGGATGGGATTCCATATTTGTATCTAGCATCAGATCGTCGGTTTGTTCGTGCGATGAAATAAGATTGATCGCGGTTTGAAGATCGCGAAAGTAGTTCTCAATTGCTGTGGTTTTGCTGATGCGGATTTGGGTCAGGCGTTCGTAGGTGCTATCAATGACCGTGGACTCTACGATCTTTAGGCCAATCAAAGCTACAACGAAAGTCGCCAGAAAGACCGAGATGAGGTTGAATAAAAAAATCCTTAAACGTAAAGTCATGAACCCTTTTTAATGCCCTTGTCTTTCAGTGATAGCGTATCCCTATTTTGCGGGCAACGAGTTGTTCTCTATCAAAGCGAAAACAGGCCTTTTTCTGCTCGGACTGAAGCCAGTTTTTTATTACAAATTGTCTTTCGATTTCGATGCATGTTGATTACTTTTTTGACAGGCATGAAGGCTTTGCAGGCGGAGTATGTATTTTCAACGGGAGACTCGGCCATTTCGGTGAAGTTTTGGTATAAATAAGGCCACACGGAGGCCTTGTGGTTATGAAATCATCCCAGTCATTAGTCGCATTACTGCTGATGCTTCCGTTATTCCTCGTCTCTTGTGCAGTTTCAAAATCTTCAGATGGATTTGGACTCACTCCTTCGATCTACTACAAGCCCACCATCGTTCAGTCGAATAATAAATGCAGTCTTACGCATATGCGTGATTTGATCACTCCGCAAGGAGATACGCTGACGTCTATGTGTGAATCAGACTATAAGCAATGTTTAATGCAAGGCTCTTGTTTCGTACAAAAAGACGGAACGATGACTTCGTATAACTACCACTCAACGATCGAAGGTATCCCGCGTTTTGTTGAAGTGGATTTGACCACATGTCCATTCGGTTATGGCGCCTATGGTGATTGTTTGGATCCCTATTTCTCTGTTGCGGCCGACTTGAGTTATCACAAAGTGGGTGATGTTATTTTTATTCCGCGTTTAGTGGATGCGATTCTTCCCAATGGAGAAATTCATGATGGCTTCGTGATCGTGCGTGACTCGGGCGGTGCTATCACAGGGCGCGGCCGCTTCGACTTCTTCACGGGTTTTTATAATCACTTGGCTAAAGAAAACACGCTAGCGACATTAGGTTTTGGCGATACGAAAAATCGATTTGATTACCGCCTTGCCACTGATGAAGAAGCTCAGGCTGCGCGTGATAGAAGAAACTTTCCTGGCCTGAAACCCTCTGTGGTGGCCGAAGGCATTCGTTAGAGTATTAACTCTGGACATTCTTTTTGCTTTCAAAAAAAGGCAGTGCTAAGCAGGTCTTGGTGTCGTCATTTTTTTTCGAAGGAAATTAATATGAAAACCGGGCTGCTGGCGTTTGCTATTTTGTTCGTCTCTGCTGTTTCTTTTGCTGAAGTTCACTATCTTCCGTTGGGTCCTGGCAAAGTGCTGGCCTACGAGTATGTTGAAGTTTCTCCCAGTGCCCCGACGCTGATCCTTTTGCCGGGAGTGAACCGCGGCCTTTCTTCAAACGACACGTCTGTACGACTATTGATCCAACAGGGTTGGAATCTACTTCTTCCATCTTTACCGGCGCATCCGAAATCCATCCAGGGCTTAAAACTCTCTGAGAGTCCTTACTTCACTTATGATAGCTCTGTTCGCTCACCAGACTTTGCAAACGATGTTTCGGAGCTCGTGCACGCGCTAGGTATTTTAAGAGCTGTGCCGGTAACTTTATCGTATACGTCGTCAGTAGGTGCTTATCTCGATGCCAAAGAGTTTCCACATATTATTGAAACTGTTCCAATGGCCGTGCCAACGGAAAGCGATCCTGATGCTGCGAAAACAGCAGAACTTTGGGAATCTTGGTTCAAATTAAATCCCTTTATGGCGCCCTTTTGGATTCGTCAATTCCGCGATCAGGCTTACACTTCTCATTGGCATAAAACTGTCGACAAAAATTTATCGGCGGACAGTGATTTCTATGGTGAAAATCCTCGTGTGAGCGATATTAAAAAAGGCTATGTCACAATCGCTCGGGCCGCTGAAGACTTCGATTTTACGAAGTGGGATTTTCATTCAGAACAAAGGACTCGCGATTTTGTTTTTGCAGAAAATGAAAATCCGGAACGTTTGAAAAACCAGGTGGAAGTCTTAAAAAGATATTTGGCGACTGGTAAGCCGGTACGAGTGATCTTGGTACAGAACGTGGGGCATGTTCTTCCCACAGAAAATCCAGAAGTGTATGCGGCGACATTAGGGCTTTTACTGCGACAGTCCCGCAGAGCGCAAACGCAATTTGCGGTGGTCAGCACTGCGAAATCTGTAGAGTCCATCGAATGGAAAGATCGCAGTGCTTTGGATGCTTGGATTAAAGAGAACCAACGTTAAGCATAAAGGTCATGCCTTCTAAGGGCTTTTCCATATCTTTTAAGATCTCGCCCCAGGTCGGCGTCGCGTTCACGCGGAAAAGATGTTTAAAAAGAACCTTGTGAACCGGCGTCTCGTAACCAAAGTAGCTTGAAAGACCATTTGTCAGAATGTCAATTTTGCCCTTGGACTTTTGCTCTTCAAACATTGTTAAGTAATATGAGTAGCTCGAGCATCCATCAAAGAAAAAGATTTGATGTTTGCGCGGATTGAAGTCAAAACCACCGGCTTTTTCTTCCAAAGAGCCAATGTCTAAGTTGCCCCCCAAGCCAGAGTGACCGGCATAGATAATAACATCTGCGTTTTCAATTGCGTGTTTAAAAAATTTTGCGAATGTGACGTTTTTACTGGCGACTGCGGTTTCAGCAAGAAGGCGAGTGATGCGAACTTGGATTTCAGAGCCATCGGCCTTTCTTAAAGTTTTTGTGAACTGGTGAATGGGACGGTTTTGATAACGAGCTACGATTTTCTCGGTAAAACCAGCTTGGCGCAGCCATTGATTCATTTCTTCAAAAGCCGTGCGGCCTTCATCTTCAGGGTCTTTCGCGCTGTCTGCGTAACCATTGATTGTTGTGATTTCAAAAAGGTCACCGTTGCCGTTATCTCCTCGAAGTTTGTCTAAAGCAGCATCCGTTTCAGGTGAAGCATTTTTCAAAGCGGTGACTTTTATGTTCACGGTTTTTGCCATGGGCGCTTGTCGAAGGAACTCGCAGCCTTCGCGGAAAGGGTCATAGAAGTACCAGAAGTCGCCGAAGCTTGTGTAATGCTCGTCCGTGCATTTCTCTTCATAGAAATTATCAAGATCGCTGGGCAGAGTGATTTTCCACGATCCTGTTTCTAGAATTTTTTTGGCCATATTTTTATTCAAGAGCATCACACCGTCGACTTTGTAGGCTATGGTGCGAACGCCGGCAGACCTGCGATTCTTCAAGATCTCGTAAGCTAAAGGGAACTTCGGGGCGCCAATTCCGGGGGTGTCGGCATTGATACCGTAAAAGCCCACCATAGTAGGTGATTGCATGTATCCGAAAAGATGTTGGGCGTGGAGGTCGGAAAGTGTGACTGCATCCGAGGTGTCTGTCGTTGTAAACTCAGTGCTATAAGAAAATTTGACTTCGACGGAACTAGGAGAAAAAACCGCGGCCGACGCCGAAAGCGCCGACGCCAGAACCAAGAAAAACGCCAGGGACTTCATACTAAGGACCTCCTGTTATTTTTTGCCGGAAGCTCTTTTTATGGGAGGCCGTGAGGGCCGTCAATACGTCCTCACGAGGCCTTGTTATTCTTTCAGAGGGGCCGATGGGATCATGCCCTCTAAACGCATATACTCTTTTAGAAGCTTCCTGTGACGGAAGCAGAAACCCAATACGGCATGTCCAAGCGAATGTCGTCTTTGTTAATCGCATCTCTGTAAAAGGAAACGCCAGCCTCCAGAGCGGCCGTTGCTCCATAGTAAGGCGTGGGGGTAGAGAGTTTACCGACAACTTCTGCATCCCAGTTGATTTGCGGAGCATGATAGTACTGATGTCCATCGCCACGAGCGACGTGATTCCAGTTGTTGTTCTTTTCATAGCCTTCATCTCGCCCTTGAACGGCGTCGCGAGCTTTGTAGTTACCAACCACTCCTGCTTCAAAAAAGGACGTTATACGATATTTGCTTGAAAGCTGGGTGAGGAACTCGTTTCCTAAGGCCCAACCTTTGGCATTTCTTCCGCCGCGCACAGTGAGCTGACCTCGCGCCGAGTTCACCCATTTCGCAAGATTCAGGGAATAAGTCGAACCCAAGATGAGATCCGCAGTGCCCGAACCCAACTGCATGTTATAGGCCGCTGTTTGTGATGGATTCGAAGTGAATGTTTCGTCAATGCTTCCTGTCGGCAAAGTCACGCTGATGTCGGAAAGAACAAGATGTGCTTCTTTCGCGTATGTCGCAGTCATCGCCATCAAACGAACATCCCCGATCCCTTCGGTGTAATCGCGCGTTTTGAAATTGAGGCCGCCCGGAATCGGTTCATATTTTGTCTCGACCATATTTTTAATATGCGGAACAAAAGCAAGGAACGTCCATGTCGGACTGTAAAGCCACGTTGCTGTGATCATATTCACGTCGACGGTCGACGCATCAAAACCGTAAATGCGTGTGTTGGCATTGTTCGTACCTTGAAGATCGTATTTGTAATAGCTGTAAGTAAGAAAAACCGACGGAGGTTTTGGTGCGGGAGTGATGGAGGTACCTGTGGTTTCAGATTGTGCAAAACTAGAAGCGGAAAAAGACATCGTCAGAATGAATCCCAAAATTTTCTTCATGAAAGTTCTCCTTTGCTGGAGCATAAAACTCGTGAAGACGATTTTCAGTCAATGAAATTCACTCGAAAAAATCTAGAGCAATTGCTTTAATCTGCGAATGAAAACAGGTAGATCTAATGGGAATTTCTGGCACAACGAGACCCGTGTTTTTGTCCCTAAACTGTCGCCGTGTCAATTTGATACACACTCTTACGGGCCTATATCGCGCTTTAGGCTGACCTAGTTTTTGCTTGGAAGAATCCCGGTATAACCCAGGACGTTTATTATGAAATCAGTTGTGAAGCCTTTAATGATTATCTTATTTGCGGGAATTGCGTCGCCGCATGTGTTGGCGCAGGTTTCATCGTCGGCGGCTTCGGTCGTGATTGAACGTGCTGCTGAAAGCGAACTTCACAAGCTCTTTGCTAAAGCTCAAGAACACGCTGTTCTTTCGAAACCACTGCGTGATCGCGTTGATTTCTTTTCGGCTCAATTCTTAGGAAAACCTTACCTGGGTGGCGCGCTTGGAGAGGGAAGCACATCTTCTTTTGATAACGACCCGCTCTTTCGTTTTGATGCGTTTGATTGCACAACTTATGTTGAAACCGTCGTAGCACTTTCGTTAGTTTCTTCAGAAGAATCTTTTAAAAGTTTACTGACACAGATTCGCTACATGAATGGCAACGTCAGTCTTTTCACACGCAATCATTTCACGAGTGTCGATTGGAATCCAAATGCAGAACGACTTGGAGTTTTGCGGGACATCACCAGGGATGTAGGATCTTCCCAGACGTCGACGTTGGAAACTCTCATTGAAAAGAACACTTGGTTTGCGCGCCAAGCTCCCGACATGGTGAAGGCGAAGGACAACGAGGCAAAGAAGATCGAATACATTCGCGCAAGTACCCAGAGCATGGGTCAGGAAAAAGTTCGTCTTAATTTCATAGATAAAAAGACCTTGGTTTCTAATCGGGATTTGCTTCGTTATTTTCCCAAGGCAGGTGTGATCAATATCGTTCGTGTAAATTGGAAAGTGAAAGAGGCCATCGGAACGGCGTTGGATATTTCTCATCAGGGAGTTTTCTTTGAACGCGACGGTCAGATCATCTTCCGTCACGCAAGTTTTAAACGCGGGTCTCAGTTCGTCGTCGAAATTCCGCTTATTGATTATGTGAAAAACAACTTTGGGGATTCTACTTTTGCCGGAATTAATATCCTGGGATTAAACGATCTCCGTTTCTAAAAATATGTAACATAAGCGTTGAGAATTTCTTGCTTTCAATCCTTTGGTCGAGGCCTCCCTAGACCTTCGTCTTAAAATTTTTTGGTCCTTAATATCCAGTCTTTTCAATACTTAAGCGCGGTCCTGAGAAAATTCCTAGACCTAAGCCCTAAAGTTTCCTGGACCATGGTCCGAAGAGTTTCTCGTACACGTTGGTGCAAAGCTTCAGACGCTCGGACCCCTCCAAAACTCGAAAGAGTTCCTAAAGGCAACCTTCTCTGATGGCTCGGTTCCTCGAAGATCGGGACAGTCACCCTGATCCCGAGGGACCCTCCAACCTAATTTTTAAATTTATTTTTTAGTGAGTTAGTAAATTTTAAAAAACTGATCATCGTACGTTGGTGGGATTCAAGATTGTTCTGATGGCAAGTGGTGCTGCCTAGGTCCATGAATAGTTCCGTAAAATCAGCGCGCGAGATCTCAATCCCTTAGGAGGTTCTCATGGGCTTAAGAATCGCAACAAACACTGCATCAATCGCAGCACAACGTGTGCTATCCAAACAACAAAAACGAGCGGAACATTCAGCGCAAGCTCTTGCGTCGGGTTCTCGTATCGTAAACGCCGCCGACGACGCTGCCGGTTTGGCGATCTCAGAAAATTTCAAAGGACAGTTAAAAGGTATTGCGCAAGCGCGTAATAACGCGAACAACGCGATTTCATTCTCGCAAGTGGGTGAGGGTGGATTGAGCGAAGTTTCAAATATCCTGATTCGTCTCCGCGAGCTCGGAGTACAGGCGGCCTCTGATACTGTCAGTGATACGGAGCGCGGGTTCCTCAACAATGAGGCCCAGCAACTCATCCAAGAAGCAGACCGTATTGCTAAGACCACTACGTTCGGTAATACAAAACTCCTAGATGGTTCCGGTGGTAAATTGGAATTCCACGTCGGTGCCTACGGTGGAGAAGAAAATATCATCGCCTTCGACTTCGATGCCGACGCGACAACCAGTTCACTGGGAATCAGCGGTATCGATGTGGCGGATAAATCAGGAGCGCGTAGCACTCTGGAATCCGTCGACGAAGCCATCCAAAAAGTCGGTTCACTGCGCGCGAGTTTCGGTGCGATGCAATCGCGACTTGAATCTACGGTAAGTAACCTCGACGTTTCTTACGAAAACTTGTCATCAGCCAACTCTCGTATCCGCGACACTGACGTGGCGAAGGAAACAGCAGAAATGGCGTCAGCAAGTATCTTGCAAAACACAGCGGTATCGGTTTTGGCTCAAGCCAACCAGTTACCAAATGTGGCAATGAAACTAGTATAATAAAAAATCAAAAACCATATTCGTACACTACGATATCGAGTGGGGCCTTACTGGGATAGGGTCTCATTCGAGAATGAGGGGTCGCCCACATATACCTCTCGTGTCTTAAGCCCACCCTGGGAGCACCCGCTCCCAGGGATTTTTAAGGTGCCTGCTTCTTTTTTGGGTCTACACCGCATCAAAAGGCAGAATCTGAGCTTCGGACCGCAGCAATATCCCGATCGAACTTAGGTGAGTTACATCACCCTTTTTCCTTTGCATTAGTCCCACTTCATGGGACGACCGATATTCCACAATCACACAGAATTTCCTTATCACGTGACCGCGCGATGTATTAATCGAGATTGGTTTTCTTTAGACATGGATTTCATCTGGGAAGTTATGTCTAGAAATCTGTATTTCTTGAATGGCGCATTCAATCTGCGAATTCATTCTTTTGTTTTGATGAGCAATCACTTCCATATGATAGTTCGTACTCCGGATGCTAATCTTAGTGAGGCTATGAGATATTTCATGCGAGAAACAAGCCGGGAGATTTCTTTTAACAGCTTCCGTATCAACCAAACTTACGGATCACGTTTTCACCGTACTCTAATAGATAATCCGCTTTATTATCTTCACGCCTATAAATATGTTTATCGAAACCCTGTAGCTGCCGGACTCTGTAATAAGGTCGAAGAGTATCCTTACTCTTCTTTGCAAGGACTCTTGGGAAATAGATGGATGGACGTTCCTGTCTCCGAAGACGAGAACTGGGGTTTCTTTTCATCAAGAACTGAAACGTTGAAATGGCTGAACACGACACCAGACCCACAATGCATGGAGGAAGTGCGAGTTGCTTTGAGGAAGCCAACTTTTAAACTTTCTCCGCAGAACAAGCGACCTTCAATTTTAGAAAAGCATCCGCTATAAGCAGGCAACATCATCGTTACATTGTCGATACTTCGTATTGCAGGAACCTTCGCGCCAGTGTTCTTTTCTGTTGAAACGACGCACTTACGTCGAGTGAAAATAGCTATACGTTCGTGACTCGAATATTCAAGCTTCCCCTAAAAATTTCTGTTAACGCGGTGTAGACCCAAAAAAGAAGCAGGCACCTTTTGGTCGGGGGGCTTTTGGTCTTGGGCTGGACTTTGGTTTGGGATTTGGACGGATTTTGGGCTGGTTTTCAGGATGTTGGTCTAGGTTTATCTGGATGATGGTCTAGTTTTGCAGGACGCGACTAAAGGCTTCACAGACCTCGCCGAAAGGTATGTCAGAAGCAACGACGGAACTTAAGTCGAAGTACTCGAGAGACTCGGATGGAGTGACTGCCTGAAGAGAATCGTTAGCAGAGGAACCCGACAAAAGTGAAGTCACTAACGTGTACAACAGGCAAGCCTAAGTAGGTATAAGGCTGCCGCAATTAATGGGGGTCCCACATGGGAATGAGAATTTCTACTAACGTATCAGCGATCAACGCACAGAGAACTATGATTACTTCTCAGCGTTCAATCGGTAAATCCATGGAGCAATTGTCTTCTGGATCACGTATCAACAAAGCGGCAGATGACGCTGCGGGATTGGCGATCAGTGAAAACTTGAAATCGCAAATCAGATCATTGAGCCAAGCAGGCCGTAACGCCAACGATGGTATCTCAATGGTACAAACTGCAGAGGGTGGCTTGAGTGAAATTTCTAACATCTTGACTCGTATGAGAGAACTAGGTGTTCAGGCTTCATCTGATACTGTTGGTGACACTGAGCGTGGCTTCTTGGATAAAGAGGTTCAACAATTAAAAGCTGAAGCTCAACGTATTACTCAAACAACTAAATTCGGAACTACAAAACTTCTTGATGGTTCTGGTGATAAGTTCGACTTCCAAGTTGGTATCAACAACAACGAAGAAGCAGACAGAATCTCGTTCAATGCAGGTGAAACAGATTCAACAATTGCAGCACTTGGAATTGATTCTTTCGACTTCTCTTCCAAAGCGGGTGCGCAAGAGGCTCTTGAGCTAGTGGATAAAGCCCAATCTCAAGTGAACGGTTACCGCGCGAATCTCGGTGCCCTTCAAAACCGCTTGCAATCCACAGTTGATAACTTGGGTGTGCAACATGAGAACATCTCTGCTGCGAACTCTCGTATCCGTGACACTGACGTAGCTGCAGCATCTGCTGAGTCGACTCGTAACTCAGTACTATTGCAGGCAAATACTGCGGTGTTGGCGCAAGCGAATGCGATGCCAAACTCAGCATTGAGATTGATTGGTTAATTAATATAAGAAATAAAAAGTTTGATCTGGGAGGGCACCTCCGTTCCCTCCCGGTACCAACCTACCCAAGGAAGCTGTAACGCTTCCTTGGGGTACTAACAGGCCTTGCAAGAAGGCTTTTCGTATTTGTCATTACTGTGACTGCAAATGTCGTCGGTCAAAAAAATCTTGTGATAAGATTCAAATTACCAAAAAAATTCTAAGTGATCAGAACGTAATGGCGGTTTCCTTGACCGTTGAATCGTGTCGTAATTTTGTAAGTGCCTCACAGAAAACGGAGGTATTTATGAAAATTGTTCTAGCATCACTATTATTAATGGCTTCTTCATCTGCATTTGCTCTTGAAAGTCACTATGGCCAGGTTTCAAGATCAGGTCATGTGTGGCATTGCTCATTGAGCAACCAATCAGATGAAACTCTGAGTATGAAATACGTTGAGTTTGGATTTTCTCGTTTGGGGTCTAAGGGAGAGGATCTTGAAATCCGTAAGCAGATTGATGAGCAAGTTTATCCAGGTGAAACTGTGACTTCATCAGTAAGGGAGTCGCGGGCTCACGGTGCTTACTATTGCAGATTCTGGGCTCGCTAATTCCGAGTTCATTATTGCCAGTGAGGATTTTAAATAAAAGAGCTCTTCCATTTATGAAGAGCTCTTCCTCTCACTACTGCGGTTCTACTTTCCATATCTGGCCTTCATCGGTCGCAATATACAGATTGCTGTCAGGACCCATTACTAACGAACGCATGCGAGCCGAAGGTAATGTCGCGGTGGTTGTGGCTTCTCGCTCTCCAGAACTATTTAAGTAAAAGACGTCCATACGTTGAGCTGCCATCATGCCCACGGCAAGATTACCTTCCCACGCACGCCATTTAGATCCCGTGAGGAATGTGGCAGGTCCCATACCTTGAGAATCCGCGTAGACAACTGTAGGACGCATGGCATTCGGAAACTTTTCTAAGTCCGTCATGGGTGTCGGAATGCCGCTGGGTTTGTTCGAGATGTAACCACAATAGTTATCTGCACAGGTGACCCCGGGTTCTGGTTTTGGATCCCAGCCACCATTGCCCCCGGCAACAAGACGAGTGACTTCATCGCTGTGATTTGGGCCGTGTTCGGAGATATAGGGCTGACCTGTTACGGGATGAAAAGTGATGCCCTGAACGTTGCGATGACCAAAGGTGAAGATACGCGGATCACCACCGGAAGGAAAATTGTTGTTCGGAGCTCCATTGCCGCTGGTATCGATACGTAAAACTTTCCCACCCAGCTTTGTGACATCTTGAGGGAGTGGACCATTGTGATTATCGCCCGTAGTGACGTATAGGTATCCATTGCTGTCAAAACGAATGCGGCCGCCACTGTGAGATCCTGCCCCACCCCAATTGTTCGCGGCATTTTTATAAGAGATGTCTGTGACGATATCGGTACGACTTAATGCCGTGGATAAATCTTGCGATAACGTCAGCTTCACGACGCGATTGGTGCGAGGGCTTGAAAGATTCGAAGCCATGTAAACGTAAATCAAACGATTCACCGCAAAGTTTGGATCTAAAGCGACACCATGAACACCCGATTGACCTTCGCAGAAAAGATCATTCGCAACAAGAGTTGAGCCAGATGTGCCGAAAAGGCGAACAACACTGCCGTCAGTTTTACGCATGGAAAGGCCACGGCATTTTTCGGTGTAAAACATTGTGCCGTCAGGAAGAAACGCAAGGTCCCAGGGATTCTGCAACCCGGTCATAAAATTTGTTTTTACTAACGTGGGCTCGCGGGAAGATCCTAAAGACTCTTCTGCGCCATTTGAGCTGCCATTTGCACACGCTGCCTGCAGGACCACATAAGCCAAGAGTAGCTTTTTCAGAGACATCCATCACCTCCATGAATTCTGATAACGAGGCAAGGGTACACAAGGCGTAGACTGGGATCAAAGAATTGAAATATGTATGTTGATAGTTGTGAGAGTCACACGGCTGATTTAAAGGGGTGGGGCAGCGGAAATGAAATAAAAAAAGGGAACTGGTGTCTGCCAATTCCCTATCGAAAGTCTTAATTCTAAGATCCTATTTCTTTTGGCAAGTGACTTCAATAATATCGCCATCCAAAGCCAATCCGCCACGCCCATTAGCTTCGTAAATTAAAGCAACACCACGACGAGAAGCTCCGCCATCTAGATCATTGTCCTTGATTGCGATCACGCTGCCGTTGTTGTTATGAGTGACAAGGAAACGCTCTTTAGACTCGCTCAAGTGGTGGATTGTCAAAGTCTCTTCGCCACCATCGCGATCCACTGTGACAAAATCAAAGCGGTTGGTTTGCGTAATGCACTCCACACCCGCAGATGCAGCCTGAACAGATAAACCGATTGATAAAGACAGTAGCGTAGCCATGATTTTCATAATTTCTCTCCTTTTTTAAACGTAAAGATCCGACTTGAAGAGTGCGAAAGCCGTGCCCCAGTTTTAACGCTTTCAGCAGGGATTGAACACCTGGCGTCTGCCTGCGAATAGGACAGGTGACGGTGAGGGGCGCTGGACTATAGAAATGGAAGTCTCAATATGAGACAAGAGGCATGAACGTTGAATCGGCTGTGATAAAGAGATCCAAGGCGAACTCCGATAAGTTCTTCATTATGAACGTCATGGGACTTCTTCTATCTTTAATGATTTTTTCTGCGGCTCACGCAGAGGAAAGTTGTTCGACTATTGATTACCGCCAGGAGCTTGGCCCGAACCGAGATCAAGGCGAACTGAGCTGGTGTTTTGCTTACACTTCGGCGGACCTTATTTCTCAACGAGTGAAAACCCGTGTTTCGGCGACCGACATCGCTTCAACTTTCATCTTGGCTGACCCTTATAAGCTGGAAGAGTCTACTCAGCCTGAGGTGAAAAACTATCTGCAGGAAAATCCAGAAATTTACACACGTCTTCAAGGAATTCGCCTAGCATCCGCGGGCAAATACGATCCGGAGCATATCTTACGCAAAGAAGGTTTGATGGATACTGGAGGCCAGGAAGATGCTGCTATTATTTTGGCAAACACCAAAGGCATGTGCACAGAGAAGAACTTTCCCTCTACAGAATCCAATCAGACAAAGTTTTTTGGCCAGATCACAAAACTGTATAAGAAGCGAAACGAAGCGCATATAAAACAGAACAACTGCGGTCTATTTCAGTCCCAGGCCGATTTCACTTCCGCCGTCGTTGATCCCTTTTCCGTTGCCATCACCAGCGTGTATGAAGATGAACGCGATCGCCGTTGTCAGCGCAAGCCGTGGCCTGTTCCTCTCGTTCCAGTCATGACGAAGTTCGGTGATAGCCTTGAAGAATACGAAGCGCGTATCAAAAAAGGCGAGATCAACAAAGAAGAGGGATCTAAAAAGCTTTTTGCAACCATTGATCATGCGTTAGAAAATGGCCGTATTGCTGGCATTGGATATAACGCGTACTCATTGATGGCTCCCGAAGAAGGGGAAGACAACAAGCATGCGGATCATTCAAGCGTGATCGCCGCGCGCAAGAAGATCGGCGGAAAATGCCAATACTTGATTCGAAATACCTGGGGCAGCGATTGCTCTATTTACTACGCAAAATTTCACAAACGCTGTGAAAAAGGCAACGTGTGGGTCACCAAAGAAGAACTGAAAGAATCGTTGTATAGCGTCGTCTATATGAAATAGGCCTCGACGAAGGTGACGAAATTTAAGTTCGCTCTTCGAAAATCCGATAAGAACCTCGTATGAATATCAAAGGAATGATTTCAAATATTCTGCCCAACACTGAGGTTCGCTCTGTCGACCGCACGGGGCAGGCTATTAAGTCAGATCAGACCAATGATCGCGACGCCAACGGACAAGAGATGTACGGTGGCAATCAAGAACAGCGCGAGCCCATGACAGATGAGCAGCTTGAAAAAGCGATGGAGCATCTGCGCAACCTACCCGCAATGAAAGAACATAAGTGGACTGTCGAGCTTGATGCTGATGAAAAAGGTCGCTTCGTCCTTGTGAAAGACAATCTGGGAACGGTCATCCGTCGCATTCCCGAACTAGAATTGTGGACTCTTCCCTCTGACAACTCTCATCGAGGGCAGTTGTTGAAGCGTTCTGCTTAATTATTTTTGTATTCACAGCAATTGCTTCCTAGATCGACGTCCAGAGAAATCCGCTTCCGTCAAAATCTCTGCCGTCTAAAATCCATTAGAGCCCGGAAACGCTCTCCACTGGCCCTTTCGAGAGACATTTAATTGACTCACGGTTCTTGCCTCACTTTGACACAATGAATTCATGGCAGGAATACGTTTTTCAGGGATGGCCTCTGGCTTACCACCAAATATCGTTGAGCAGCTGATGGAAGCTGAGCGTATTCCTGTGAAACAAATGGAAGTGCAGAAGACCAAGCAGGAAGACAAATTAAAACTTGTCACTGAGTTGGAAACAAAAGTCAGCGATATCACCAAAAATCTGGGTGAACTGACTTCGACAAGCGGATTTATCGACAAGAAATTTGTCAGCGGTGATCCGAATGTGATTGAGGGACAGGTAGATCCCAATTCGGCAATTCCAGGGGACTATTCGATTGAAGTTGTGCAGTTGGCGCAAAAGCCCGCGGCGATTTCAAACGGTTTTCCCGATAAGAATGAAACGCAAATCGGTGTGGGCTACATCAAGTTCGATACACCCGAAGGCGTGAAAGAAGTTTATATTAACGGCAAAAATTCGACGTTAGAAGGCGTGATGAAACAAATCAACGCCGCCAACGTGGGATTGAAAGCACAAGTTTTGGAAGACCGAAAGGATGCGGATAATCCTTTTAAACTTTTGATCTCTGGTCTTTCCACAGGAAAAGACAGCCAGGTGACTTTCCCGAAGATTTATCTTTTGGATGGGGACCAGGATATGTACTTCGATCAATCCCGCCCGGCGCAAAACGCGAAGGTGAAGGTAGACGGATTTGAAATCGAGCTTCCTGATAATAAATCCACGGATTTGATTCCGGGAGTGACGTTGGACTTTAAATCTGCGGCTCCGGGACGTGAAATCCGTATGAGCGTGAAAGAAAATTTGGAAGTGATCAGCGGAAAAATCAAAAGTTTCGTTGATTCTTACAATGCGGCCTTGGACTTCATCCAAAAGCAAAACAAATTGCAGGCGGGTGACGGGAAGAATCCAAAGCTGGGCCCTTTGGGCGGTGATGGAATGCTTCGTTCCATCGAAAACTCACTTCGTCGCGTGATTTTAAATCCGACGATGGGGGTTGATACTCCGATCCGCCGTGTGGGTGAATTGGGAATTGAGTTTAACAGAAATGGTACTTTGAACTTCAACCAGGACAAATTCAACAAGGTGTTGAATGCGAACCCGGCGGGAGTGGCCGCCTTCTTCCGAGGCGACGGTTTCAATACGGGCTTCGTGTCAGGATTGAAAAGAGAAATCGGAAACCTGCTAAACGGTCAGTTCGGTACGATTGCCAATCGCAAGAAGGGCCTGACAGATCGTATTAATCAGGTCAACGGACGTATCGAAACCAAAGAGCGTCAGTTGGAAAGAAAAGAAGAAAGTCTGCGACGTAAATTCGCGGATCTGGAATCGAAAATGTCGGACATGCAGGCGCAACAGGCACGTTTCGCGGCAATGGCTCCGAAAGCAGGGTAGTTAAGTTAAGAACTTTTTAGAGTTTTAGGTGTGAGGGACTATGAACAAGAATGCGTATCAGAAATATAAAACGACGTCGGTACAAAGTGCCAGTCGCGAAAAAATTCTTTTGATGCTCTATGAAGGAGCCATCAAATTCACCAAGCTTGCAAT
Organism: Bdellovibrio sp. HCB117; assembly: GCF_047305915.1. Classification (NCBI taxonomy): domain Bacteria; kingdom Pseudomonadati; phylum Bdellovibrionota; class Bdellovibrionia; order Bdellovibrionales; family Pseudobdellovibrionaceae; genus Bdellovibrio; species Bdellovibrio sp. HCB117. The sequence continues at coordinate 569,920 of NZ_CP178622.1, forward strand.
CAAAGCTGCCGAAGAAAAGAAGATTGCAGACCGTGGAATGAATATCGGCCGTGCTTTCGATATCATCATGGAATTAAACAACACGCTGGACCACAAGGTCGGCGGTGATGTCGCTATTCAGCTGGAACAGCTTTATATGTTCATGATGGAACAATACACCAAAGCCAACATCTCGGGCGATCCAGAACCTTTAAGAGCGAATCTAAAGCTTCTGAACACGCTTTATGATGGTTGGGTGCAAGCAGTTGAAAAATTGAAAAAAGAAACAGATAAAGCAGGCTAAAAATTCCCACGGAGGGGACATGACTAGGATTATCACGTTGTTGAACGAAAAGAATCACTACCTCGAGAAGTTCTATTCACTGAACGAAGTAGAGTTGGCGAATTTTGCTCAAGGGCAATTCGATAACTTGGAACACTTCTATCAGACTCGTGAAAGAATTCTTGAAGTTCTAAAGTACGTTGATGCACAAATTGAAAAAGTGCACGACGAAGAAGCTCAACAAAACGCAATCACTGAGGGCGAACGCCGTGAAGTGAAAGAGGCGTTGGCAATCAAGGATGAATACGTTGCCCGCATTATCGAACAAGATATCCAAGTCTTGGCCTGCATCGAGATGGCGAAAAACTCTATCATCAAGGAATTGCAAGAAGTTCGACGTTCACGCAAAGCGGTGGGTAGCTATAAAAGCAAGACCTTCAATAATCGCTTGAACGAAGAGGTCTAGGAAAATATTTCCTGACAAAATCATGACGGCGAGTTCAGGCAAAGAGTCAAATCTCCCCACTGAACTTGCCTCAGATCAAATTAAAATGAAATGAAGCTTTGGCATCTGTGTTGCTCCTACCAGTCTTTCGAGGAGACCTATTCAGATGTTGGAAAATCAGATCGTTCAAAAGTCCAGTGAAGTTTCTGGAAGCATTTCAAATACCGAATCACAAATTGAAGAGTCCGGTAAAATCTATTTTGATCCGCAACAAGCTATCGCGGAATTTGAAGCCGAATCACAAACAGAAAAAGAAACTTCTGTTCAAGATCCTCGTGTTGCTAAGTTTATTCAAAATGCAAAATTGTTGATGAAGCACAAAGAGTACGCTTTGGCGATGAATCTTCTTCGTCAAGCCAGCAATGTGGACTCTAAAAATCCTGCCACTTTGCAGTTGCTTGCTTCATGCCTAGAGACAACGTCTCGCCTGGATGAGGCTTTGATCGCGCGCAAGACATTGGCGAAAGTGGATTATAGTTTTGAGAACATGTGCCGTTATGCCACGACTCTCTATAAACTAGGTCGCGATCAGGAAGCTCTTGATAAATACTTTGAGGCTTTGGCGATCCTGACTGAAGAAAACGATCATCTTTTTGAAGTCTATAAGAATATGGGAAACATCTTTGTTCGTCAGGGCGATTTTGATGGTGCGGAAGAGTACTATAATAAAGCCTACACAATGAATGCTCAAAGTGACGTACTGCTTGTGAACTTCGGTACTTTGGAAGTTCAAAGAAACGATTTTGAAAAATCCTTATATTGCTTCCGTAAAGCTGTTGAAATCAACCCTGAAAATGACAAAGCGTGGGTGGGCCTTGCGATGGTTCACAACCAATTTGGTGATAGCGACCTTGCTTGGGCCAATATTGAATCTGCTTTGGATATCAATCCGCAAAACCGTACTGCCGTGCACTTAGCGGCGAACTGGGGCTTGCGTGACGGTAAAATCCAAAAAGCTATCGATGCTCTTCAGTCTTATCTTTCTTCTGTGGAAGAAGATGAAGACATGTCTTTAGTTCTTATCAATCTTTTCTGCTCAGCGGGGCAGGTCGACAAGGCTCTGATTGAAATGGAAAGAGTCCTTTTGTGGAACCCGGATCATAAAGAAGTTCGCGCTTTAAAAAAGAAAATTCTTCAATCGCAAAAGGTGGCTTAATCATGTCGATCACATTTTCTGAAAATCACGAGTCCTCTTTAGTGGCGTTTGAATCTGGTGAGTCTTTGGCTTCGTTGCGTGATCCTCGCGGTGAAGGTCTTAAGTGGGTTTATTCTTTGGGTGCGATTCCAACATCTCATGTCGTCGTCGTGGGTTTGGGCTCCGGATTTCATATCGCGGCATTGGCCGACGTCGATCCCAGTTTAAAAATCAGCGTTGTGGAGTCTCGCGAATCTTTGATTCCCGTATTCCGCTCGCAGTTTCCTGAACTGCAAGACCGCGTTGAGATCGTTATCATTCAAGACGTTCAAGACATCTATAAAGGAGAATTCTTCCAGGAAATCCTGAACAATCGTTCTTACGTTCTTTCTTTTAAAGAATGTTGGGGTCAGAACGTTCAGTTCTTTTCTGAGGTGTTCGCGGGTCTTACGGGACGTTCCGTAGAGTCCGTAAAATATCATTTTGAAGAGTTCAGCATCAATATGAAGGCGCTTTATCTAGAGCAGAACAAGCTCTTGTCCATCAAGGATGTGATTCCAGTGGTGGAAGCCTCTGTGATGCCAGAGAACAAAAAACAGATTTTCCGTATTCTCGGTGAATTGGTGAAATAATGAAGATATTAGTTCTGTCGCTCTTAAGATTGGGCGACATTATTCAACAAGCTCCATTGCTTAAAGGTCTGCGTGAGAAAAATCCTCACGCCGAAATTCATTTGCTCTTAAATCGTCAGTTCGCCAATGTCGAAAAGATTTTGGATGGGGTGGTCGATCATTATATCTATTTCGAGCGTGAAACTTTGCAAAAGGGCTTAAGTGACGCTTCGGCGAACATTTTATGGTCGTATCAGCAGGTGGAAAAACTTGTGGAAAGCCTTAATGGGCAAGGGTTTGATCAAGCGATCAACTTGACTCATAACAAACTAAGCGCTTATTTGCTGGGGACTCTTGAGATCGCTGATAAGCGTGGTCTTTACCAGGCGGAGGGACGCTTTCAAGGTTTGTCGAACCGTTGGCTTAGATACTTTAACGATCGCTTTTCTGGAACTCAAAAATCTTTGTTCCATTACGTCGAGCTTCTGGGGAAAGCTTTTGATATCCCAGTGCAGACGGAAATTGCAACGACGCCACGTAAAAAAAGCAAACTCGTGCTGCTTCAGTGTCTTACAAGCGACTCCAAGAAAAACTGGGGACTTGAACGATTCGCTCAATTGAAGCGCACAATAGAAATTTCTTTGGTGGATTACGAAGTCATGGTTCTGGGGGCCTCTTTTGAAAGAGAAACCTTGTTGGAGTTCTTCTCTGAAAAAGATCTTCTAATCTGTGATCTGCCCGAAGCGCGCAAGCACTTGCAAAGTGCGGCTTTGTTGGTCACCGGAGATACAAGTATTAAACACATGGCGGCTCAGATCGGCACCCCGATTGTGGAAATCGCTATTGGAAGCAGTGATCCTTCAAAGACGGCAGCTTATTCTTCTCAAGCCTTGGTTATTCAAACTCAAGCTGGCTGTGCGCCTTGCGTGCACTCGCAAGCTTGTCCTCAGCCAACTCATCTTTGCGCTGAGGATGTATCCGTTGAACAGGTTTTCGGTGCGGTATGGGATCAGTTGAGCGGCGAAAAGATGGCGCAAAGAAGTTTACAGCTTTCTTTAGAAAAAGCCGTGTGGACTTTGTATTTAGATAAGGCCAATTCCCAAGTTGAGCCCTTTTACGCTTTGGCAGCGGCTGAGTTTTTAAACTCTCATCCGACGGGAGAACTGCAGAATGTTTTGTCTGCTTGGAATGAAAAGTCGGAACAATACCGTCAGTGGTTGAAGAAAGCCTTTGAAGTATTGCCAACGCGAGAAGAACTGGCAGCTAAAAGAAGTTTCCAAACTTCCGATATTTCGGACTTAATTCTTTGCGCTCAGGATATTCTGAAGTCGAAAAAAGATGAGGTCGGTTATTTCCAGGTTTTTGTGGAAGCTTTGTTATCTCGCTTTAATCAACCTGTGCAAATCTATGATCGTGTGTCAGCAGCTTTGCAAGAAGTTGAAGAACTATTAACTATTCGTGAATCATTCACTCGTCATTTGCAAACAATCTCCATGGAAGGGGCCTACTATGCAAAAGGAATTGGACAACTATCTATCAGTGGCTTTGAAGAGACTCGAAAAAGCCTACAGCCAAATCCTCAAAACGCAGAGTTATAATCAGGATGCGGAAAGAGTTCAGTTGCTAAAAGAACTTATCAAGGAACAAGTGAAAAATGAAAATACTCGTCCTACAACTCGCTAGACTTGGCGATATTTACATGTCCTGGCCAGCGATGCGCGCTTTACGTCGTGCGCATCCAGATGCAGAAATTCATTTCCTCACTCGTCCTCGATTCGAAGGCGCGGTGGAAGGATTGACGGCGATTGATAAACATCTTTCTTTGCCGGTCAGTTCGATTCTTGCTCCTTTGGTGCAAGAAAATGCAGATATTGAAGCGGCTTTGCAAACATTGAACGAATCCGTAGATGCACTTCGTGATGAAAACTATGATTGGATTATCAATCTGACGTTTTCTCCGGCATCGAGCTATCTTACTCATGCTGTCACAAATCCGGCAGCTACGGTAACGGGTTACACTCGTTATAACGACGGAAGTTTGTGCCTGTCCGACGAGGTCAGCTCTTATTTCTATGCGCAAGTGGGTATTGATAAGCCCAACCGCGTTCACGTCGTGGATGTTATGGCTTCGATGTTGAATTTAGAATACATCGAGTCTGACTTTGCAGCTCCGCAAGTTGGCAGTTTTGCCACGACTCTTCCGGAGACTTATTTAGTCCTGCACGTGGGTGCGAGTGAAAAACACAAGTCTTTGTCTCCGGAAAATTGGGCGAAAGTGCTTCAACCGCTTGCGGCAACGCAAATCCCGATCGTTCTTATTGGAGCGCAGGGTGAAGCAGAACTGGCCGAAGAAATCCAAGCTCACGCTATCGAGAATGAATTCGTCAACTTAGTAGGTCAGACGAAAATTTCTGATATCTTCGCGGTCTTACAAGACGCAGAACTTTTAATTGGCTGCGACAGTGCACCGATCCACATGGCTTCTTTGACGGATACGCCGACATTCAATGTCAGTATCGGTGAGGTCAACTATTGGGAAACCGGGCCAAAATCCACTTTGGGATTCATTTATCGCGCTGAGAATGAAGAAGCTCTGAATGCCGCTCGTGTTGGTGAGTGCATTCTAGGTCTCTTGCAAGGTCAGGCGGCGCCGGAGCTTATCACTCGCGCAGCCGGTCTTGTCAGTTACGAAAAGAATGAAACCGCTCAAGAGCGTTTTCAATGGGACTTAGTACAAGCACTTTATTTGGGTGGGGCTTATCCTTTAGCGGATCGCATGGAAATTCTTCAAGGTGCAAGCCAGTTGGCTGATATCAATCAGTTCGCCATGGAGCAAATCCGTCTTATTCCCGAGAAGGGCTTGCAAAATGTCGGTCCTTTCTTGGATCGCGCAGAAGAAGTGATCGAAAGTATTAGCCGAATGGTTCCGGAACTGAGTCCTCTTATTAGCTGGTATCAAGCGGAGAAAGTCCGCGTTGGTCCTGGCACTTTAGAGGAAATCTGTACCGCAGCTTTGGATGTGCATGAACGATTGGCTCGCCATGTTCATGTCTACGTTCCTCAAGAGGCTCTGATCGAACAAGAGCAAGAGCGCAAGGAGGTCTGCGATGGAACGCTTTAAAGTGTCCGGCCAAGAGCTACGCGATTTTTATAAAGAAAATATCGTGCTGGGAAAAGTCTTTACCGATATCGAAAATGACCTTCGTTCAACGAATCAGGTTGTTTGTCGCTATATCGTAAATGGATTGGAAATCAACGAAACGGAAGAAGCCCGTTTTGCCACGGTTCCTTTAGAGCAGATCGACACGTTAGAATATCTTACGGAAAACAGCCGTGATCTGACTTCGATTGTTTTAAAGGGTTGGATTGATGCATTGCCTGAACTTATTCAGAGCACCGAAAACCTGGCAAAAAGAATGCGCGTTCAAGGACTCAGTGGTCTTTTAAAACCGATTCATGATCTCGTACAAAATTGTGAATTCCTTATCGACAGCACGATGACGGTGAAGGAAATGATGGGGGATCAATTCCTGGTTTCCAGTCCAGTTGATTGGTTTAAGGCGGAGCAAGCCAGCAAGAATACCGTTTTGCAGGCACTGCGCGCCTTGGAAAATAAGGATTTTGTTCTTTTAGCCGATGTCCTAGAGTATGATTTGAACAATGTTCTGCAAATGTGGTTAGATCATTTGCGAGTGTTGGAGAAATCACTGAATGGCGAATACACAGGATCTCATATCCATTCCGAACAAACTGGATCCCATCCTGTGGATCGGAAACGTCTCGCCAATTAGACTGCCGCATTTCTTTCCCTTTCAAAAAAGGGAAGTAGAAATCATTTTCAAGGCCTCCTGTGGTGAGGCCTTGTCTCTTTTGAAAACCCAGAAATTTTCCTCGATCTTAGTCCAGAATACGGCCGGTGATGACAGTCTGGAATTCTTGGTCCAAGCCCGGTTATATCAGCCCATGGCTCCACGGCTTTTGATTGCCGAAGATTTAAGTGAAAGTGAAGTGCGCGAGGGAATTAATAAAGCCCAAGTGTATCGCTTTATGCGCTGGCCTTTATCAGAGCGTGAAATCTGGGCGCAGTTGGAAAGCGCTTTGCAAAAACATTCCATGTATTTGTCGCGCTCCCTCTTGTTGCGGGAATCATCGCATCAGAATAAGCAGCTTGAGGCTTTGACGCATTCTTTAGAGGCGATGGTCGAAGAGCGCACGCAGTATATTGAACTGTCCCATCACGAAGAATCTGAAAAGCTGAACCGTGAAAGACAGCTTGTCCGTTTTATCAAAGATCTTGCGACGCAAACCTCGTTTGAGGATATCTTAGGAATCTTACGTAAAGAACTGCGCAAATTTCATAAGATGGGTGATCCCATCTTGGCTTATCGCCTAGGCGGCAATAAAACTTTCTTTTTGAGTTTTCAACTGGGGCACTTTACTCAAACCGAGTCTTTGACTCCCTACGAGTTTCCCAAAACACCGCAAGTACCCAGTGCCGAATTGATTCGCTATTTTGCCAACCATTTTGGTCGTCCTTTTATTAAGGCCTATGTTGTTCCCTTAGAGCTGCGTTTGACCAGTCACTTTGTAGGTGGTGAAGGCGAAGCCGTCTTGTGTATTGAAAACTCACTCTCTGATAAAGAGATGGGGCCCTTCATCGACTTTATGAGCGATCGCATGCGACCCTTAAGCATGGCACTGGATCGTGTTCTTTTGGAAAGCCAGCTCTCTAGTTTTTCCTATCGTTGGGAGAAAACTTTCGATGGTATGCGCGATCCAATTGCCATCGTCGACGTCGATTACAATGTGGTTCGCGCGAATAGAAAATTCTCGGATCGGTTTCTGCAACATAAGTGTTATGAAAGCTTCGCGCATCGCAAGTCACAGTGTGAAGGTTGCCCCGTTCCTCAAGCTATGAAAGAGGGACACCCTCAAGCAGGGCAGATTCAGGTCGATGGGCGTATTTATCAGGTTCATAGTTATCCTGTGCTCTTAGATCAGGGAACACGCCCTACAAATGTGGTAAACCAATACGTGGACATCACGCAGTCTCGCGAGCTTTATTTGCGGATGTTACAGAATGAAAAAATGGGTGCGATCGGCATGCTTGCCGGTAACATCGCGCATGAGTTGAATAATCCACTCACCGGATTAAGAGCTTTAACTCAAGTCCTGTTGCAAGAGGCGCCTAAAGAGGGAAATCTTCACGCCGACTTGGTCGAAATCGAAAAAGCCACGGCTCGCTCACAAAGAATTATTAAAAACCTTTTGGACTTTTCAAAAGGCGAAGATCAGCCTTCAGAGTATATCAGTGTTGATGAAATCATCGAACGCACTTTGCCGATGCTGAAATCTGCTTTGCGCACACATCGTCTGGAAGTGGATTTACAAACATTGGGACAAACCGTCTTCGTAGAGCCCCATCTATTGCAACAAGTGGTGTTTAATCTGATTAACAATGCTTGTCAGGCGATGAAAGATCCCGGCCGTCTGAAAGTGACGACGCGCTCTGAAGGAAAGTTTGTTATCACTGAAATCGAAGACACGGGCCCGGGGATACCTCTGGAAATCCAACGACGTATTTTTGAACCGTTCTTTACGACAAAAAAAGAAGGACATGGGACCGGTCTTGGGTTAAGTATGTCTAAGTCCATCATTGAAAAATTTGGCGGCACTATTCAGTTCCATAACGTCGAACCTCACGGGAGCTGTTTTACAATCGAGCTGCCCCGCAAGGATTCGGAGTAAGCGTTGAAGATTCTGATTGTGGATGATGAAGCGTTAGTACGTCGTTCGTTGAGCCGTGCTTTGAAAAGCAAAGGCTTCGACGTCATGGAAGCCACAAATGGTCACGAAGGCTTGCAATCCTGGAAAAGTTGGTCGCCAGATCTGGTTTTCTTAGATGTGCTGATGCCGGGAATGACGGGGCCTGAAGTCTTAAAAGAGATGGGCTCAAGCAACTCCGCCAAAGTCATTCTGATGTCGGCGTTTTCGGGCGAACACAATATGCAAACGGCCCAACAGATGGGTGCGAATCTTTTTGTTCCCAAACCTTTTGAAGATATTTTCGCCGTCGTCAAGATGGCTGAGGACCTTTTAGCATGAGAATTATTTCGGGTAAGTACCGCGGGCACCAGCTTGTGGCCTTTAAAGCTGATCATATTCGTCCCACCACGGATCGCGTAAAAGAAACGCTGTTTAACAAAATCCAGTTTCAAATCGATGGCGCCAACGTCGCTGATTTGTTTTGTGGCACAGGCAATTTGGGCATTGAAGCGTTATCTCGTGATGCTAAGTTCTGCACCTTCGTAGAAAAAAATCCCAAATCTTTGACCATCACTCGTCAGAACTTAGAAAAGCTTAAAGTCCCTAATTCGGAATATAAGATCATCAATATGGACGTCATTGCTTTCTTGAAATCGTACCAGGGAGAAGCTTTCGATATTATTTTGGCGGACCCTCCCTTTACGGAAAAAATGGCTCATTCAGTCATGGAGGCTGCGAGCGTGAGCGCGGGCTTTGCCGAACACACAATTATGGCGATAGAATCTGAAAAGAAAGAGCGCATGGAAGAGCGTTATGGTTCCTTGGTGCGCTATGACCAGAAAGACTACGGCGACAAATATTTGAATATGTTTTGTCACGAGGCGGCCCTAAAGGAAGAGAACAATGAGTAAGATTGCAGTTTATCCAGGAAGTTTTGATCCAATCACTATGGGCCACGTGGATATCATCAATCGTATTGCGGCCGTGTATGATCAGGTCATTGTCTTGGTTGCACAGTCGTCACAAAAATCCTCTATGTTCAGCGCAGAAGAACGTAAAGTCTTGATTGAAAAATCTTTGTCTCATGTGAAGAATGTGAAGGTCGATATTTTCGGTGGTCTGACTGTCGATTATATGAAAAAGGCTAAAGCTCAAGTCATCGTGCGCGGTCTTCGTGCCGTCGTGGATTTTGAGTACGAGATGACCATGGCTAACATGAACAAAAAACTGGCTCCGGAAATTGAAACGCTTTTGGTGTTCGCAAGTCCTGAGTACTATTACATCTCTTCTCGAGGTGTGAAAGAAGTGGCCGTCAATGGCGGTGCCTTAAAAGGCTTAGTGCCCGACGTGGTGATAGAGGCTTTAGAGAAAAAGATCAAAAAATAAAAGGAGTGGGCTTTGCTTCAACTTTCTAAAAGAGCACAAAACTTAAAGACGTCTCCTACTTTATTTCTCGTCGCAAAAGCCAGAGAGCTGGCTTCACAAGGTCACGATGTGATCTCACTCACTGTGGGTGAACCCGATTGGCCCACGTTCAAAGCACCTTCCGAAGCCGGCATTGAAGCCATTCAAAAAGGTATTACGAAGTACACACCTGCTAACGGGACTTTAGAACTTCGTAAAGCCATCACTGAAAAAATGAAGCATGAACTGGGCTTTGAATACACGCCTAAAGAAATTACCGTGGCTTCAGGAGCGAAGTACATCATCTTTGCCGCTTTACAGATGCTGTGTTCTCCGGGTGATGAAGTCATCGTGGCGACACCTTACTGGGTCAGTTATCCGACGATGATTGAACTTGCCGATGGCGTGCCTCATATCGTCGAATGCGGTGAGCTTGAAAATTTCAAAATCACTCCGGAAAAGTTAGAAAAAGCCATCAATCTTAAAACGCGGGCATTCTTGTTCTGTTCACCGAGCAATCCCACGGGATTGTCTTACACGGCAGACGAATTAAAAGCTTTGGCAGAGGTTCTACGCAAACATCCACAGGTGGCGATTATTTCTGACGACATTTACAACCGTCTGGTTTTTGATGGCAGCAAAGTGGCGCCGCATATTCTTTCAGTGGCTCCAGATCTTCGTGAGCGCACAGTTTTAGTGAATGGCGGATCGAAAGCTTACTCGATGACCGGCTGGCGCATTGGTTGGGCGGCGGGCCCTGAAAAGCTAATTACAGCGATGGCTGACTATCAAAGTCAGTCGACGGGTTCTCCTTCAAGTATTTCTCAACACGCTCTTCTTGCGGGCCTTCGCACCAGCGAATCTGATATTAACGGCGTGGTTGAAAAATTGATTTCAAGAAAAGTTTCAGGGTTGAAAGAGCTTCAGGCGATTGAGCACTTCAAAGTCGCTGAGCCTCAAGGTGCTTTTTATTTCTGGGTCGACATTCGTAACTGTCTTGGCAAAACCTATCAGGACCGTGTCGTACGAACTTCTAAGGACTTTTGCGATATCTTGTTAGAAAAGTTTTTCGTCGCGACTGTGCCGGGGGCCGAGTGTGGGACTGAAGGTTTTATGCGTTTAAGTTTCGCCGTATCGGAAGACACTATGAAACGCGCCGTTGGAAGAATGCGCGATTTTGTGGGGCAACTGGTTTAGTGAACGCCCTTAGAATAAAAAAAGGAGAGTGCGAACTCTCCTTTTTTATTTCCATATCAGATTTTCTCTAAAATAGATTTTTGAAGAAAGAAACGATCTTAGCAAAGAAGCCTTGCTCCGCCAGCGGAGTCGCTTTAGTCGCTGAACTTGGGCTGCGGCCGTCGTCAGGGCACGAGTATTTCAAATCAATCGTGCGGCCTGCCGGAACCGGAGTATCAAACACCAAGTTCATACCTTCGATACGTGAAGAGATAACTCCGGCAGAAGGGGTGATTGTCACGGTGATGTTTCCATCCACCGGAGCACATTCCAAAGGAAGAGAGCTTAATGAATCTTGAATGCGATCTAAGAAAAGATTTAAGTTCGTCGAGAAGTCTGATTCGCAGATGGAACCAACACCACCGCCGGTCATCTGTGAAAGTTCGGCGTATTTAAATCCGTAGTGAGATTTCGCTCCACCCGCATCTTGAGAAGCTTTGCACGAGCTGTCGCCTGGCTTCACGATGATAGAGTTCACGGTGAAGCGGCGATCGGCACCGAAAGTGTCGCGGAAAGACTGAACGAAGACTTCGGGTTTATCCTCATCCTCAAGAGGCTTCAATTCGCCAGAGTAAACTTGCTGAGAAGAATCTCCACCAATGCTGCGCTCATCTTCATCCGAAATAATGATATAAGCCACAGCAGAATCAGGACGATAACAACCATTGTTGCCTGAATAGCGAAGGTCCCCGTTATAAACGTGGCGCCACATAGCTTTAATAGCACGTTCGTCGTCAGAACCAACCCAACCGGCATTAATGTAGTTAATTGTGTTAGAGAAAATTTGCGAAAGATTCGATGTTCCTCTTTGCAAAACCATTCCCAGGGACGTGGAAGCCGTCGAAGAACTTTGCCAGTAAATCGAAGCACCCCAAGCCGTTTGCGTGGAAGAAACGGGAAGAGCACGAGTCACCGTCGCACACATCTGCCAATCAATATTGGAATTCTGAAGCTTGGTTACGAAGGGGGCTAAATTCGCCGCAAGCTTTTGGTTATCAGGAAGCATTGAGTTTGAATCATCGACAACAAGAACGATATCCAACTTGTTATCGCGGGCGCTGACGGTATTTGTATAATTTACTTCGCGGATCGAGCCGCCAGGAACTGGGCCGGGATCGACATTGCTGTCATCCACATCTCCCGCTGACTTTGAAGAAAATTGCACAGGTCCACAAGCGGTCAATGACAGCACCGCCGTCAAAGAGGCCCACACCAACCCCTTAGATAATTTGAGCAACATATCCCACGCTCCCCTTTGTTGCATAATAACACACCATTTTTTGTGTACCAAAGCAGGGCGGAGTCCAGGTCCTGGTTTGATACGATTGTGACCTAAGTCTCGTTGTGAGACGGACCTTCGGCAGTTTAGAATTTAATTAATGTTCGGCGGGGAGGCCTAGTGAGTTTCTGGTTCTTACTACAAGTGCTTGTGAATTTAATTCTATTAGCAGGTGTTGTTGGTTTGTGGGTTCGTTTAAACCGTCCTCCTAAAGATGATCCAAGACTCAGTAAAGGCTTGCAGCTTTTGCAAAGCAAAATCGCCGTATTGGAAGACCTTTCAGACAGAACTGAAACTCAGGTTAATCAGTTAACGGCTTTGTTGGAACAGAAAGTAAAAGACATTCAAACCAAAATTCAGGCTTCTGATAAACAGCTTGCGAAAATCGAACAGAGCATGCAAAAAAGTTTGGAAGTCGCAAAGATCTTCCAAGATCGCATTCCTCACAACGAAATCTTAGAACGCAAAAACACGATTAAATACGTTAAAGCTGCTCGTTTAGCGCATCAGGGTCACAGCATCGATGATATCGCTTCTCAAGTGCCAGAACTTTCTCGCGGGGAAATTGAATTCATTGCGAACGTGAACCGTGATCAATTGATGTTCTGTGAAGACAGTTTACCGGAATGGGCGCAAGGCGAAGCCGATATGCACGATTCAGCATCGGATTTGAGTGACGTGGATAACATGTCCTTCATGGCGCCATTGCAAAGAGATTCGGCGCATGACATGAGCACTGTATTTGAAGTTCCCAAAACCGACAATGAAGCACTTAAAAAATTAGGCGAAGCTTTTAAAGCGGCTTGCATTGAAGTGGAAGAAAAAGAAACAGCGGCGCAACAAACCGCCAACAATGTTTCAGCTCTATTCAATGTCACTCAGAATATCGCGCAAACTTTCTTAAGCGAAAAACCGACGCCGGTGGCTCCGACAGCGGCTCCGAAGGCGCAGACCTTAGCAACGACGGCTCCAACATCTGCTCAGGGAAAAAAAGACAACGTGATTCGTCCCGTTGAATTCCGTCGCTTAGATATGACGAAAGATTTAGGATAAAACTTTGGCTTCACGGAGCTTTATAAAATCTTTGCAGAAAGGTCAGATTCTTCAGGCGATTGTTGAAGAAGTGACTTCTTCCAAGGAAGCTCTGTGCAACTTTCAAGGTGATCTTTTGCTCGTGGGTAACCACACTGGTCTGCCGCTAAAAAACGGCGACCCCATCAAATTACAAGTCATCAGCACTCAGCCTTTGCAATTTCAAATATTCGACGCCAAGAATATGCGATTTCAACGAGTCGTTTAATATTTCTAGGGCTGCTGACATCCCTCCCTTATCCTGAAAGAACAGGAAGAGAGGTGCGTATGGTTACAAAGATTGAAAAAACAATCTCCCTTAAAGCTCCGCGCGAAGATATTTGGCGGGCCCTTACCAAGAAGAATGAACTCTCTCAATGGTGGAATGAAGGTGTGATCCTTCAGCCTGATATCGGTGGTATCTTTCAAGAGCCCTGGATTGATAGCGAAGGTCAAAAACACCTGGCGTCGGGACGTGTTGTTTATTCCCGCGAAAACCACGATATTGTTTTTACCTGGCATGAACACGAATGGCGCCCGGAATGGGAAACTGAATGTATGCTGAAGATCGAAGACAAAGGCGAAGAGCGGACGGTGACCTTACAACATTATGGTTGGGAACACTTTCCCGATGCACAACGCGAATCCTTACAGAAAGAATTCGACGTCGTGTGGGATATCCATCTTAAAGATTTAAAAAAATATATCGAATCAGGTCCTCACTAAGAGGACCTTTCTTTAGAAGCAGTTATAGCGCGGAGCTTTGCCGGATTCTTCGATAGAAGCGCAAGCCACGTGGCCTCGGCGAACGGTCACATCGTCAAACTGCTCTTCTGATTTCGGAGAAAATGACAGATAGAGCTCTTCGGCAATCTCACCAGTAATGCCGCCTTCTGAACTCATGCAATAGACTTGTTTATTCTTATGAAGCGCGCAAGACACATCCGCCGAGACGAGAAGAACCCCATCGCCGGCATTTTGTGGAGACTCCATAGTTGCTAAGAATCCAAAAAGCAATCCGCCCTTAGCGGGATCTGTTATTTTTAGTTCGGCGTGGGCTTGAAGAGTCAGGGCCAGGGTTGCGATAGCAAGTACGATCTTTTTCATAAAAACTCCTTATTTATAAATGTTCATCTGGTTTCTATAGCTACACCTGTGCCAATGAAGGGGCCGTTTGCGAAATTTACCAAAACACCTTTCGGTGTCAGAAGCTTAGACAGTCTTGAAAATAGCGCTCCAAGAATGTCATTATGAAAAGGCGATGTGATGGAACAGTTTTTCCAGGCATCAAGAATATTTGCGGCATGATTTCGAAAAGTTCTGCATACTTTTATTAAGAGGTTCTTATGAACGCGTTAAGGTATTGGATGGCAGGGGTTTTGGTGAGTTTGTCTTGCTCGATGGCGTCGGCCGCCACTCCGGCATTGTGCAGTGGTCTTCAGTTACCCAAAGAGGCTTATAAGGCCTGCTTGAAAAGCCAGCTCCCTTTAGATGGTTTGTATGCTTGTGCGAAAAGCTTTAATCGCAATGATGTGATCGCCCAGTGTGTTTCCAGCAATCAACCGACGGATGTCATTTATACCTGTGGGCAGATCAATCATATTGAAACCCAAAAGAAATGCCTTGCGGGAAATAAAACTTCCGAACAGCTCGTGAAATGCATGATCTCTAATAACAACGTCAAACGATTAGATTCTTGTGTTGGGAATTCATCCGCAAAATCAGTGAGTCCTGAGGGCCAGCACTAATAAAAAAAGCGCTGCTTTGAGGGCAGCGCTTTTAAATTCTTTTTGAAATTTTAAAACTACTTCGAACTTTCTTTGATGAACAAAGTCAGATAGTGGCGAACCATGTATTCCAGTTTCACAGGCAAACCTTGGTACATCCACACAAGCTCGCCGAAGGCACCCCATTTCGCTTCAACAATATGCTCATCCATAACATTCGTCGCTGTTTGTTGAGCTTCTGTAGAACCCGGAGTTGGAATGTAGTTCGTTCCAATAAAATTGAAACGAATGCTGATTTGTCCCGGCGCTTTTAAAGAGAAGATCATTTTAAAGCCGTTACGGAACAGCATGAAGTCGGCGTGAGTTTTCGCGATACCGTAAATTTTGATACGACCTAATGCCGAAGGTTTCAATTCATTGAATGAAGTGGAGGCATCAACAAATTCGGTTTTTAGTTCTAGCAGGAATTGAATGCTTTCGTTGATCAGAATTTTTTCTGAATCAAATCCGAAGCTCATATCCACGAGGCCAGACTCTTCCATTTGTTGTTCAGCTTTCACAAGTTCTTTAATCCAGCTGATTTTTTCCATGAACCCTCCCGGTTGACAGCATAACGCAGCATCCTCGCCGCTAGTTGTCGATTACTTTAATAATTTCGAGGGCCTGGGTCTTTGTCAAGACTGGTAAGTTTGGCTCGGCGCGAAAGGGGGACTTCCCATCGCCCGAGGAGGGGGATCCTTTGTGGGCGATGGGGCTTTTCAGCACTCATTAGTAAGACGCTGAAGAGCCTAAAGAGGGTTAAAACCCAGTGATCTGAAGGGCGCTTCCGATGACTCCCTCAGAACCGGTGGGGGTGTTGAAAGCCACGTAATATCCGACGACTAAGCTCACGGGGATGACGTAGCCCAAAGTGGTTTCTAATTTAAGTTCCACCCCCGAACTCCAATACCAACGTTTCATGTCGGTAGTTTCATAGACGGAGCGAACATCGTTCACAAAAAGTCCATCCGCAGCGGCACCATCGGCAATAACGGCTGCTGAAAGACGACGCAAGAAAAGAGGATCCGTTCCTGAACCGCGATAAAAATCCATCACGGGCAAGCGGTATTCTGCATTCACTACCGCCAGGTTTTTTCCGAACAGCTGACCTCGTTTGTAACCGCGCAAAATATATTGGGGCAGAGGACTGTCTGGAACGAAGACCAAAGGCTCCGTTGCGACACCGTAAACCGCAGAAACTCGATCTGGCGTGTACACACCATTCGTTCGTAACATCAAGGCGTGATGTTTCGGCAAATAGTGAGACAGATAAATTTCTCCACCGGCTAAAAACTGCGTGTGGCTTAAGTATCCATCTTGAGCGATGTAATCATAAGCTCCCAGGTAAGCGCCGCCGCCACTTTCCGGAGAAATCTGCGCGCCCGCTTTTGAATAGTTCGCGTGACTCAACATCGCATAGGGGCCGGTGCGTTTGGTGTTTGTATTTACGGTTTCGCGTTCAAGATATTGCCAGCCGATTTGCAAATTCGTGTATTTTGAAACCCAGAACATACTTGGTAAGACTGCGGCGGCAAGACCGTAGTCATTCAGCTCATTAGATACAGTGCCTAAGTAAGAACTGCGTTTGTAAGCCAAAGCCGTCCAGGGAAGAGCCGTGGTTTGATTCAAATAAGTTCCCACAAGACTTCCACGGTTAAGCCCCGTGTCCCACGACCCAATGAGTGTATAGCTGTGTTTTTTCAGGGGATCAAAACCCGAAGTCTGCGCTGTCAGGATGATGCCGGTTTCGCTGGAAGAACCTGACACAAAAGGCATCCAGTACTGAGGCCACAGGTAACCATAAGGAGAATAATCTTCAAGCGTTGATTGGTTTAAAGCGGCACGAGCCTCTTCGACCTTTATTTCGTCGGGTTTTACTTCAGGATAACGATCCGCCATCAAACCTTTGATTTCGGGAAGTTCGGAAGGCGCATTTCTCCACTCTTCCGACTTGATTGCGACAACCTTGGGGCCTTGGGATGTCATATGAGTCGCAAAAATATCTTTACTGAGAGGATCAAAATCGGCTGTAAAAAATGCGGTCAAAGTATTTGAAACCGGTCGCGCTTTTTTAAGATCATTGTCGGCAAGATAAAGATTCAAAACACCACTTTGCCCGGAAGTGAAAAGCAGACCCTCAGGTGTTTTCTTTGCGAAACGAATATTTTTATATTCCGGGAATAGAAGCTCTGATTTTTGCGACGACAGGGAATAGCTATAAAGATGTTCTGACCCATCCACTTTGCGCAAAGAGAATAAAAGAAGATCCTGATTCCAAAATAGCGGATAAGAAATTCTTTCTTGGATGGCTGGCGAATAAACGATCCGTTCTTTCCACGTGCCTTGAGTATCGCTGAGTAGTCCGAGGTGAGTTTTTCCACCCTCAAGTTTCACAAAGACAATGGCGCTGCCATCCGGGGCTACGGAAGGTTCACGGCCCCTGAGATTTTGCGTAAGACGCGTGGTCTTTTTGCTGACCAAGTCATACACGTGCAGATCAGAAAAACGCTCGATCCGATTTACATAATCTATTTTGTCATAGACGATTTTTTCAGAATTAGGAAACCAGCTGATTCTTTGAATGCTTCCTGTGGGTGGGCCATCCCGTTGAGAGGCAGGTTCAAACTCCTGATTGAACTTTTCAACTGTGTCTGAGCTTTGTGCCTCTAAAAAGCTTTGAGAGGCGCTGGCACGAGTGATGATTTTGACAGAGCGGGCGCTGGCATCATCTTCGGTGACAACCGCTAGGTGTTTCCCGTCGGGAGATATAGACGGAGCCGTCACGGAAATAAAATTGTTTTTGGGGATGATGACTTCGGTGATTTTGGCTTCGCGAATGGTTTTTAGCTGTGTCTGCGCGCGAATGACGACTTCATCCAGCATCTGATTGTATTGGGCCGTGTAGTTCATTCCTAAAATTTCTTTGGCCGGAGTTTCGATGAAATAAGGAACCCGGCCCCCTTGGCGCTCGTTCAGGTCTTTGGCGACGTGAAGACCGTGCTCAGTGAACATCTGACTCCACATCAAAGAGCCGAATAAATAGGCACGCATGCCTTCGGGCCACGTCGGAATATACTCGTTGGCTTCGGCAATGTCATAAGTATAGAAAGTTTTGTCTTCGACCATCGCGCGAATCGTCGCATCTTGATAAAAGGATCGCAGGCGGCCGTGGTTTCCTAAGCGCGTTTCCATTTCAACCGCCACACCTTCCTTCCACCAGGTTGGCAAAAGAATATTTGGTGCGATGATATTTCCAAAAACGAAACGCAAAGGTTTCATGATCCCATTGGCGGGTTCAAAATTGAGAATGTGAGTGTATTCGTGGGCAAGAAGTTCAAAGGCCCAGTCACCCGTGTCAGCCAAGCTCTCTTCCGGGCCTGGCAAAACGGGGTAAGCCATAATGTGAGGGTAAGGAATGCGAGTGGCATATCCATTTGTGACGTCAGTTTTATCGTTTATAATAACGATGGTTTTTTCGGGCAGAGAGTGAAAATAAGAGCGGAGTTCGGTGTAGGCTTTTTCCAGTTTTTCGGCGTAAAGAAGACCAAGGTCCTGCTGCTTGGCATTAAAGATGATTTCAAAATGAGGAGTCTTCAGAGTCTTCCACTTTAAGTCAGGCGGAACCTCAAGTTGTGCGAACGCTGAGAGAGGAAAAAGAGAAATGAAAGAGAACCAAAGATGTAAAACACGCTGTCTGTGCATAAAGTCTCTTAGCCGTACAGCAACACAATATCATTTAGGAAATCTAAGGTTTGACAATGAGCCGCTATAAATTAAAGTTTTTATCTAATGATAACTATTGGATCTTCATAGGAGGACATCATGTTTCGTAAATTAGCTCTTGGTCTTGTTGCCTGCGCGGTTGTTGCTGGTTGTAAAGGAAAACAAACTCAATCGGATCAATCCATTGAAACTTTGCCTGCAGGTGGCCAATCTACTGCCATTGACTCATCACCACTTAGTTATGATCCAATGGGTTCTGACTCTGGCAAAATTGCGGGTCTAGAAACTGTTCACTTCGGTTACGATAAATCGAGCTTGGATGCGGCTTCTAAAAAAGTGATCGCTTCTAACGTTGAGTGGATGAAATCAAACCCAGGCGTGAAAGTTCAAATCGAAGGTCACTGTGACAACCGCGGTACTATCGAGTACAATGTGGCTCTAGGTGAAAGACGCGCTAACGCAGTGAAAGCTTATATGGTAAGCTTGGGTATTGCTGGCGATCGTTTGAGCGTTATCAGCTACGGTAAAGAAAAACCACTTGATATGGGTGACACTGAAGCAGCTTGGGCGAAAAACCGCCGTGCGAACTTTGTTCCTGCTCAGTAATTTAAATTAAGAAAGGTGTGCAGTGAGACTACAGAGACTTTTCATCGGAGTTCTACTTTTTACGGTGATTGTCAGCTGTCAAACAGTCCCTGCACCCGTTGAGGATTATTCCCTCGCACGAGCTGCACTAGATGCGGCTCGTTCTGTTCAAGCGGCCCGCCATTCCCCAGGTTATTGGCATCAAGCTGAAGAAGCTTATCGCAAAGGCCGTATCTATTTTGAAGATCGTGATTATTCGAAAGCTAAAGAACAATTTGTGCGCGCACGTGTTTCTGCAGAAAAAGCGGAAAACTCAGCACGATTGATTCGTCAAAGAACAGGAGATGTTCTATGAAGAAAATCCTAGTGGCTCTTGTTGCCACTCCTCTATTTCTGACTGGTTGTTTGAAAACGCGTAACGAAGTTCGTGAAACTGAACAACGCCAAGTCATGCAGCAACAAGTAACGACACTGCAAAGAAGCAATGCGGATGTTTCAAACCGCTTTGCCGACATTGAAGAACAAATGAGAAGCCTGAATGGCCGTGTGGACGTGGTTGAAAACCGTGTGGGCCAAGGAAACTCGGGCATAGAAAATGCCGTTAGAAACACACAACAACAAAATCAAGACTTAAACCAAAAGGTCACGCTTCTTCAAGAGGCTCTGACGAAAATGGAAAAAGACATTTACACTTTGAATGCTGAAATCCAATCATTGAAGGCTGAACGAGTTGCTGGCCAGGCCGAAAGATCTGCGAAGCAAGCCAAGAAAAATGTTTATGAAGTCGGTGAAGAATTCTTCAATAAAAAAGACTGGAAACAGGCTATCTTAAACTACCAAAAATACCGTGACGACAATCCGAAAGGGTCTAAGTTCGCTGATGCGACTTATAAAATCGGTGTGTCCTTCCAAGAGTTGGGCATGAAAGATGAAGCAAAAACTTTTTACGACGAAGTGGTCAGCAAGTTTCCTAAATCAGATGAAGCTCGTCGTTCTAAAACTCGCTTGAAGGGTTTAAAAAAATAAATTCGTGATTGAACGTGTATTAGCCATCGAAACAAGCTGTGATGACACTTCCGTAGCGATCGTAGATCGCAGTGGTTGGGTGCACTCTGTTGTTGCGGCTTCTCAAGATTTGGAACACGAAATCTATGGCGGTATCGTTCCTGAAATTGCCGCTAGAAATCACTCCATCGCTTTAATTCCCTTGATTGAAGAGGCATTTAAAAAAGCTGGAATGACTTGGAAAGACGTGCAGGGAATTGCCGTCACCAATCGTCCTGGTCTGATTGGCGCCTTAATTGTGGGGCTTGTGACGGCGAAATCCTTGTCGCAGGCAAAAGGTCTTCCATTTCTAGGGGTGAATCACCTAGAAGGTCACTTGTTAGCGCCTTTCTTGCGTGACTCCCAATATGCTCCGCCTGAAGACTTCGGATATCCTTACGTAGGGTTAGCCATCAGTGGTGGTCACACCAGTCTTTATCAAATCAAAGGTTTGGGTGACTACAAAGTTCTGGGTGCAACGAAAGACGATGCGGCCGGGGAGTGTTTTGATAAATTTGCGAAGATGGCGGGGCTTGGTTTTCCAGGCGGTGTGCGCATTGATCAAATGGCAAAAACCGGAAACCCCCACGCGTTTGAATTCCCTCGCAGTATGATTCATGACGAAACTTTCGACATGAGTTTTTCCGGCTTAAAGTCATCGGGTCAGCGCATGTTGGAACAATTAGGACCAGAACTAGTGCAAGAGCAGCTTCCTGATCTTTGTGCTTCTTTCCAAGAAGCCATTGTCGATGTTCTTATTGCAAAATTAGACCGAGCGGCCAAAGTGTTTAGATCCAAACGCGTGATCTTAACGGGCGGTGTGAGTGCGAACTCTCGTCTGCGCGCACGTGCAGAAGAATGGGCCGCGAAGAAAGGTCTGACCCTCGTAGTTCCACCAATCCGCTATTGCACGGATAATGCCGCCATGATCGGGTATGCCGGCGTTCTAAGAATGAATGCGGGAGAGTTTTCCAATATCGACCTCGGACCTTCACCACAAGTTTTGACAACGGATTTTAGATGAGCCAATCAAGAGAACGCTTAGAGCAAACGCTGCGAGAACTTGGCATTCTTGCCAAAAGATCGTTAGGTCAAAACTTCTTGGTCAGCGATGTCGTCATTGAGCGCATCATCAATCAGGTGAAAGAATTCAACCCCGAAGAGCTGATTGAAGTGGGCCCAGGTCCTGGAGCTTTAACTTACTTTTTAAAACAAATGAATGTGCCTTTGACTTTGATTGAGCTGGATCGTGTGATTGCGAATTACTGGCGTGAGCAAGGGCAAAATGTCCTTGAAGAAGACGCTCTAAAACTCGATTGGTCGCGCTTCTATTCAGACAAAAAAATCGTTTTCGTCAGCAATCTGCCTTATCAGATTTCTTCAAGCATCGTCATTGAGCGTTCGATGGAAGCTCCGGGTGTTGAGCACATGGTTCTGATGTTCCAAAAAGAAGTGGCACAAAGAATCCGGGCCGTGGCGAAGTCAGAGCATTACGGACTTTTAAGTGTTATTGCTCAAGTCTTCTGGAAGACGGAAATGGTGACTGAGGCGGGACCGAGGGATTTTTCGCCTCCTCCACGTGTCGCCAGCCGAGTGCTGTGCTTTTCGCGTCTGCAAAGCGAAGTTAAAAATCGCCAGGCCTTTCTCACTTTTGTTAAAGCCGCCTTTGCCCAACGCCGCAAGCTTTTAAAGAAAAATTTGTCTGGTCTTTTAAGTCAAAAGAAGCTAACTGAAGAGCAATTGGTGGGCTGGATCACCAGCATGGGGTTTACAGAAACGGCCCGTGCGGAAGAACTCAGCCCCGCGCAGTTTGTGACCTTGTATAAGCACTTTGGATTTGAAGCATGAGCATTTTAATTGTTCAAGAGAACAAAAAAGCCCGATTTGATTACACGATCGTAGAAACCTACGAGGCGGGCTTGCAGCTTATGGGAAGCGAAGTGAAATCTCTGCGCAATAAAGATGTGCAACTAAAAGACTCTTACATTTCTTTTCGGGGTGATGAAGCTTTCTTGCAGAACGCACATATCGCCGAATACAAAGCTTCCAGTTACAACAACCATGCTCCAGAAAGACTTCGTAAGCTTTTACTGAATCGCAAAGAGTTGGATGAGATTTTCGGTGCCTTAAAGGAAAAAGGCTATTCTTGCGTGCCGCTTAAAATCTATTTTAAAAACGGCCGTGCGAAATTAGAAATTGCGTTGGTGAAGGGTAAAAAGACTCACGACAAGCGTGAGGCTATTAAGAAACGCGACGTCTCTGATCAAATTCGCTCAAGTCTACGACGGAATCGTTAGTAATAAACTCTTCACGAATACCTAGGCGCGCGCGTTTTTCTGCCAGCAAATGTTTCCAAGCGGCATAAGCTTCACGGTTTTGCGGATCAATGCTTAATTTTTCTAAAAGCTTTAGTTCAGTTTCAGTATTCGCCTTTAAAGCGCGATAGAAATAGTCATACGTCATCGCAAGGTCACGATAGTCGTCTTCTTCTGGCAAGTGATAATCAGGAATATGCCATTGGCCCAACATCAGTTGATGCATGTGTCTTTCCATCGTCACTAGCGGAGAAAGAAGATTCTTCGTCATACGAATTCCCAAGAACAAAGTAACTCCCATAAGGAACAGGAAACTAGCGCTTAAGAAAATTTTAAGCCACGTCACTTCACGCTCTAAGTGCTCTACTAAGTAGGGATGCGTGTCGTAAGCAAGACTTTTGAAGAGATCATAATTCTGTACGATGAAGTAATAGGCTGGAAGAAGAAATAAAACCGCGCCACCCGCAACGGCTGTCACCATGTACCAACAGTATTTGTACTGAAAGCTTTTATTTAAAATGAAGCGGCGAGGACCTTGTCCATGGGGCACACGCTGGGGTTCGATAACTCTTCGTCCGTATAACATATGACCTCTTATCGGTCTGTTGTGTTTTCAAAAGAGTCCAATTATTCTCAAAAGTATACATTCGCCGAAATAAAGAGGAGTCTTCATGCGTAGTCCGGTTCAAGATACAAAGCGCGGTTGGATTTTCACCGTATTCCTGACAACTCTGCTGGTATTTGGTGCTGAAAAACTCTGGGCCTTGGATGAGCCGACAAATCGCCCCGACAATGACACGACCTTGGTCGACGACAAGTATTCGTTAAAAGCCGACCGCGAAGCCTTTGATAAATTGCGCAAAGATATTCCGCCTGAACGCCAAAAAGAAAACGATGAAAAAGCTTTTATGGATCAGCTGATGTCGGATTTTTCACGTTCGCCTTCCGAAGTGCGCTCGAAGTTCTCTAGCATCATCAATAAAAAGCGCGAGCTCTTTAACAAAGACATGACGAAAAGTCGCGAGCAGTTTAATAAAACTCAAAAGAAAGAGCGCGACGAATTTTCCAAAAAACAGGGTGACGCGCGAAAAGATTTTTCAAAAAAGAAAGTTACTTCCGATGAACGCAAAGAGTTCTTTGAAGAGCTTGATGGCGAAAGAAAAGACTTTTATTCCAAGCAAAAAGAACAGCGCGATGAGTTTGAAGCCGATATGCGCGATAAAAGAAAAAACTTTGACGATTACGCTCGTTCTAAAACGGATGAATTCAATCAGTTACACCGTGATTATACGAAACGCTATGACGAGAATAAAAAGGCACAGTCGGACCTGAAAAAACAGGCTGAAGAAAAACGGAAACAGTTACAGAAGAGTATTGATCAAGAGTACGAGGGCATTCGTCAGAAGGATCCGACAATCCTAGAACCCACAACCGAAGGTCAGTAATCACGAAGGTCTTTTAAAGACTTCTTTATGAATCTCCATTGTCAAAGCGAAAAGTTTGTTTTCGATCATCGTTGATAGTGGAGTGAATTCAATCCCAAAGGTCTGAATCACCTTATTGCCTTCGTCGACTTTGATGTGACGGACCAGGCCTTGAATTTCAATCGGCGATCTTTTCCCAATCACCAAATGTCCGGTGACTTTATCGCCGATCTTCATCAGCGGAGCATCCATTCGGTAAATCACGCGACAGCCTTGGCTGCTCAGATCGGCCAATTGACCGATGATTTTCTGCGGTTGTTCGTTCACCAGAACGATGTTGTAAAAAGCTTGATAGCCTTCCGGGATGCGCACGCGGTAGTTTTGGCGGCGTTGAAGATGATAGAGTTCTTCAGCGACAGGCACGACGACTTTTTCCTGATGAATTTGCGCGAAGCCTTGGAAGTAATATTTCTCTCCACCCAAAAAGAAATGACCTAGGTATTCTTCTTGAGGTTTTAAAGTTGTGATGGATTCGACAGTGCATTCAAGGCATTTGGTTTTAGAATTAAAAAAGTTCACGCGCAGTTTGCAAATCGATTCTTCTTTACCCTTACAAAGAAGCTCTCCTTGAGCTTGAGCAAGATCCTGCCAAAGCTTGATCTTTTCGTCTTCGCGACCTACTAGGGTGAAGATGTCTTTATCCATACCGTGACCTCGTGCTTGTTGTGATGCAGATGTTGCACACGTGCATTTTCTAAAGACTGGAACTTTTTGAGAGTCGCAAAGTCCGTCTTACCTTGAAATTTTATCGTGCAAACGAAGTTCGAGCATAGTCCTGAACTCTGCCACATTTGAACAAGTTCCAGAAGTTTTTCGGGATAGCAGATGATATCAGAGAAAAACCAATCGATGGCCCCAATGTCCTCGGGCTTCACCGTGAAGGCATTGGTCTTCATGAAATGAATGCGCGGAAGTTTGGCGATATGAGGTTCTAAAGGAGCGCGATCAATACTGACCACCTCACAACCGATTTGCTGAAGCACCCAAGTCCACCCTCCGGGACAGCTTCCGAAGTCGACAACTCTTTGGCCCTCTTTAGGAACAATCCCGTAAACCGTGAAAAGCTCCCAAAGCTTAAGATAAGCCCGAGAAGGAGGATTCTTTTTATCCTCGTTGAACTGAACTTCCCCTAAAGGAAACGGGGAGTTGGTTTTACTAGAAGCTAAAAGTGTATTTTTATCGATCAGGGTCCAAGCTCCCAGGTTGTCTTCAGGAAGTTCCCCCAAAAAATCCACCACGCGGGGCTTTACCTTAGGTAGTAGCTCTTGGATAAGTTGTGCGCGTCGATGATTATCGAAAGTGTAAGGCACCCACAGCTTGCCTAAACCCTTTAAAGCTTTTGCCGCCTGGCTGATGGATTCAAAAGATATGATTTCGGGGTTGAGCCAAATATTTTGGGCCCAGACAGAGTGCTGCAAGGGCCCATCAGTAAGAACCAGGCTTCCATGGACTGAGCGAACATTTTTAAGTTCCTCAAGAAGCTCTGGCAGAAATTGTTCTGTGGTTAAGTATGCGATCATTAATTAAAAACCAGTCCAGCTCCGCGGCCCGAAGGCCGCTGCGCCTTCTGCGCTGCCGCGCCTTAAGCTGCTTTAGTTGCCACAGCTGGAGTCAGAAGTCCACGACTGTTCCAAGTCGTCATGCAATCATTCCAGAATTTTTCTTTCAATTTGATATCGGCAGGACCCATTTTCACTTTGGGGAAATCCTGTTTAGTGAAGTGCTCAGTGAAATGAGCTTCGTCACATGCGCGTACGATCTTCAACATCAGGTTGAAGTGAGCCTCCGTCATTGGCTTGTTGTCCACGAGCATTTTTCTGAGACCAGCCTCTGGTGTGTGCAATAAAAAGTTATAGAGGTTTGGTACATCATAAGTTTGACTCATTTTGAAACTCCCTTTGTTTTGTTTCATTCCTCATATCGGCGAATCAAAAGGGGAGCTTGAACGTTTCTTTAGGACCATAGTCCTAGCATGTCTGATTAATAATTTTTCAGTTTATCCAGACTTGCCGATGATCCAGGAAAAATGGTCCAGGTAAAGTCTAGGTTCCCTTAAGTCCTAAGACCTAGCTCCGATCTAGGAGGCATGAAAACACAAAAAATCAATACAAACATCTTGGCAGCTTTGATCGCAACAACACTTTTCTCTAGCTCGACATTCGCTATGGCTAAAAAGCCGGTCAGCGGTGGCGGAGGTACAACGACTCCTCCAACCACGACTCCCAGCAATCCCACGACACCGACGACGCCACCTCCAGCGCGCGAGCCGGCGGCGGTCACCGATTCAATCACTCCGGAAGGCTTTAATGTCTTTTCCGAAGTATCTTACCCAGTCGGTTCCGTTGTCGATACCAACTACAAAAACTATCGTGAGTTGATCCCGACAAGAAATGCGCAACAAGCTCACGCCACAGATATGTGCGATACGAACCTAGACCAGAACGACCGTTTCTCTGATCGTATTGCTTATGCGGTGGAACTAAAAATGCAGCCCGCGAAAGCACAATTAGGCTACGTAGCTTCTTACTTTGGTTTAAATAGTGACGTGAATACGTACTTGCCGAACAGTTTGATTTCTCATCCATTGTGTAACGTGACGTCGTCTACGTTGAACACGACATTAAATGGCAAGAATGTTCCTGGCGCTTCGACGATTAAAAAAATCAATGAATTCGCAGATCGCATGAACTCTTACCGTCGTGAAGCTTTGTCTGGAAACAGAGAAGGTTATGTCAAAGCTTCAAAACTTTGGTCAAAATTCATGATGTGTCTTTCGTATATGGAATCTTTGACGACTGCGGATAACTCGAAATCACAAAGTGTGGCAGCAAAATATGCTCCATCAGGTTATCGTCGTCCAGCCGGCGTGAACTTTTATGAAGACCCTTATCAACCTGCAGAGTCTCGTTTGAATATCGGTCTTTTCCAATTCACTCCCGATGCCGGTGGCAATATCCAAGCTTGTATTCGTGAATGGAATGCTCTTTATCCAAAATGCGGTATCTCTCAGAAAGCCAGCCAGTCTGAATTGATCCGTATCTTGGGAAGCTCGCTGCAAACGTTCAACTCGTTCTGTGCTGCTTCGAAGGTCACAGGTTCTTTTGCCGTACAAGTGAATACGACGAAGTCAGCAAACACGCATCCATATAACGTGAATTCAAATGGCAAGTTGAAAGCTCCGGCTGAACGTTGCGTGAGCCCGCACATGGCCGTCGGCCGCTCTTACAATCATTTCGGGCCTTTCCAAAATACGTCAGGCTATACAACAGAGACGATCATCAACTGTGCGTTGACGGGCGAATACTAAAAAATTAAAGCCTTCTAAAAAGAAAAAACCCTGATGTTTCCATCAGGGTTTTTTTTAATCTTGTCCTAGTCTCGGGATCGTTCGAATCATTCTTTCCATATATCCGTTGATCTGATGTTTTTCGGTCTCATTAAACTCGCTCCAGAATTGTGTGATACGAGTATGATATTCAGGAATAATTTCATCGCAAAGGGCGCTTCCCTTGTCCGTAATAAGAATCACGAAAGAACGGCCGTCTTTTTCATGCGTCGTTCTTTTCACAAGTTCCGCTTTTTCCAAACTGTTAATCAGTCCAGAGATGGTCGCTTGCGTGACACCCACTTTTTGCGCAAGCTCAGAAGGCATCATACCTTGAGGTGTTCTTTGTAGAAGGATCATCAATGTAAAGCGGCCCGACGACAAGTTGTAACGAGAAAAGAAACTATCCAGATTAATTTCCATTTCCGTTGTGACTTTGCGAAGTAAGATATGCGAATACAGCGTCAAAGAATCCATGTCAGGATAAAGAGGACTCTCAGACTTTTCTAAGGCTTCCCGAGTCGGAATCTCGGTAAAATACAGCTTTGCCATAGGAATCTCCGATCGTAGAGGTTAAGCAGCCTTAGTAGTTTAATTAGGGGTCTAATAAAGCGCAAGAAAAAGGACGCAAAACTTACACCCAGGGCCTATTATATGCGCTTTAGAAAACTAACTGAGAATAGAACTGACGAAAAAAAAATGGAAGGCGCCAACCCTTCCATTTTTCATCAATGCAGACTCTAAAAAGATGAGATCTATTCTAGAGTGTAAACAACGACTTTCACAGAATCTTTAGCTGCAAGAGAGCGACCCAAGCAAGCGCGAGATGCTTCGAAAGTTGAAGATCTTTCTTTCGTACCGAAAGTGATCAACAAAACGCCGTTCATTGTTTCGCCATAAACTTGGCAACGCTCGTCATCTAGTCTGAAAGCGCGACCTTTGCTTACTGGAACTTCGCCAGCAGAAGTGTACTTGATAGCGCAAGAAAAGAAGCTTTGCGGTTTGTCTGTTTCGCCAGAAACGTTTTTCAAGCAAGTGGCATTAACATCGTTGATTTCTCTTTCAACTGCGATCACGTTTCCAACTTTGCGATCGTTAGCTTGAGCAGAGAAAGCCAAAAGCATAGAAGCTACAACAAAAAATAATTTCATAAATCCCTCCGTATTAGACACCGATAGCCTTTCACCTTTTCAGGGAAGCTCAAGGTCTTTGGCGCCGTGTCTATGAGAAATCATTCCGCGTCAGGATGAGAGGCTTCAAACTTCAAAGCTCCCACGGACCACAAGACCGCTTGATGAGCTACCCAGCAGAGCAGAATTATGAACGAGATAGAAACTTCGTAGGGCATAAGACCTCCGTGGAAAGCCGACCTACAGAGGATTTTAGGCATTAAACGGAGGTAGAATCAAAGAGACCGAATTTGTATTTAGACAGGATCAGGAATGGTTACGATCAAGGCGCGGTCTTTTAAAACCACCATCGTGTGTTCAAACTGAGCGGTGCGGTGCTCGCGTCCTGCAACCAGCGTCCAATGATCCGGCTCTTCATCAACGACACGGGCCCCAGTTGAAACAAAGGGCTCAATCGTGATGACATGGCCTTCTTTCAATTTTCTTTTGTCGCGTTTGTCATAATAAGCCGCGATGAATTTTGGTTCTTCATGAAGACCGCGGCCGACGCCGTGGCTTCCTAAATTCTCAATCACGGTATAGCCGTTTTCAGTAGCGACCTTTTCGATCTGATAGCCAATCATGTTGATGTACGCGTCGGCTTTCACAATACTGATCGCCGCTTCCAAGGCCTGTTTTGTAACATCAAGCAGTTGCTGATCTGCGGCTTTACCTGGAGGAATAATAAAGGAGCCACCGTTATCGGCGTAATACCCATCCAACTCTGCCGAGACATCGATATTAATTAAATCGCCGCGTAGAATTTGCTTTTGAGACGACGGAACGCCATGAGCGACCTCATGGTTTAAGCTAATGCAATTGTAACCTGGAAAGTTGTAAGTCAGCATAGGGCCCGAGCGTGCTCCGTGCTTTTCTAGGAATTTTCCGCCAAGCTCATCAAGCTCTTTGGTTGTCATACCGGGCTCAATGGAGCGTGCCATGTACTGCAGGCAGTTGGCGACGACCTTGCCAATTTTTTTTAGACCTTCGAGATCTGCTTCCGTCTTTACGATCATGCAAGGCTAGTTATACACTGATCCGGATGAAAAAAGCCACTCCGCAGAAATATTTCCTTAAGAAACACGGGGCTAAGAAACTTTTACCCAAAGTTTCAACGTCGGATAATAAATCGTCCCGTGGTCGCAGTCTGATTTTAGCCGGCAGTGCAGAGTACCCGGGCGCCGGAGTCTTGGCGGCGAAAGCCGCACTTCGCACGGGCAGTGGTTACGTGACACTGGCGCAAAAAAATATCGCGGTTTCGTCATTGGAAAATCCTGATTTTTTGCTTTGTGATCTTAACAAAAAATCTTGGCATGAGTTGAAATTCGACGTGATTCTGGTTGGGCCCGGATTTGGAGTTAATAGTTTTACGGCCCAAGTTATTCGCGAATTAAAGAATAAAAAAATCGAAAAAGTAATCTTAGATGCGGATGCTCTTACGGTGTGCGCGAATGAAAATCTATTTCCTTTGCCGGCGACTTGGATCGTCACTCCGCACACGGGTGAACTCGCTCGTTGCTTAAAGATCAGTGTAGAGGAAATCAATGCGGATCGCTATGCCGCCGCTCGGCTCGCTCAAAATCTTTTTCAGTGTGTGGTGATTTTAAAAGGGCACGAAACCCTGATCGCAAACCGCCAGCGAATTTATACCAATAAAACGGGAAATGCGGCCTTAGCGAAGTCCGGGACTGGGGATGTGCTGGCAGGAATCTTAACGGCCTTACGCGGGCAGGGGCTGACGGCGACACAGGCGGCTGTCTTAGGGGTTTATATCCATGGAGCGACGGCCAATCTTTGGGCTTCGCGCCAGAAAGACCTTCTATCGATGATGGCCTCGGACGTAATCGAATATATCCCATCTGTACTGCGTATTCTTCGTGGGAATTGAAAAAAGTTCTCACTAGCGGAGCTGACACAACCTTGTCTTTCCTTTTTGAGGCCTCCTAGGTAAAAACGGCCGCAAACAGGGAGAATTTCATGAATAAAGGGCTTTTGCTCGCAGCTCTTGTGACTTGGACTTTCGCGGCCCAAGCACAAACGTCTACCACGACACTTTCAACGACTTCTTCAGCCCCAAGCTCTGAAGTGGTGACTCAAGAATCCACAATGAAAGTGGATAGCGTTCTAAAGAATAAAAAATTCGAAGACGATAAAGACATCACAGATTCTCGTTTGAAAGCAGATTCTGGATCTCTTTCAAGATATTCCCTGAAATTTTCTTTGTCTTACTACGGTCCTCCGATCGGTGACCTTTCCAACAAAAAACAACCAAATCCAGACGGTTCTATCGGGAACAACGACACCTCATTGAGCGGTTCTATCAGTGGCCGTTACCGTCTTGATAGCAAAAGCGCGATCAGCATGGGAACAGGTGTTAGTGCTTTGACGCCTTTCCACGGTTCCGAGCGCACGGATGTGAAAACACCGTTTGTGAACTACGACCGCAACACGCGTCTAGGTGACGTGCAAATGAGAAACTCTTACGGAGTTTCTGTGACGACAGTTCAAGAGTACATCGACGTGGGTCAGTATGCGACTTTAAGCTACGACAACTCTTTGGTTTACAACTTGGGTGCCTCTGGCTTTGCAGTAGGTATGGATGCCAGCTTAAGCTACTTCCTTTACAATCGTGATTATCAAGCTAAAGACCGCACGGCGGGTCGTTACTACCTAGGCTGGTATCCGCAAGTGAAGTACAATGTGACAGACAAATTCAACATGTACACTTCAGTTGCTGTTGGTTTCACAAACCCACGTGCTCGTGAAGATCAATTCGCTATGTTGAACAGAACAACAAGCCAACGCTTAGGTGCAGGTTACGCCTTCACTCGTGACATCTATCTTTCAACATTCCTAAATTTCTACCCCAAAGATCTAAGAACAGAGTCTACGACAGTCAGCTTCTCTACCGTCTTCTCGATCCTGTAGGTGCCTGCTTCTTTTTTGGGTCTACACCGCGTAAAAGTAAAAAGGGAACTCATTGAGTTCCCTTTTTTATTTTTCAACGCCCTTCAAAGACGCCTCTAGAGCGATTTTCGCTGTATCAAAAATAAATTTTCACTAAAACCTCTGACGATCTTCTAAACACTGCTCGAAGTTTGATCAGACTTTCTTGTTTCAATCCAAGAATCGCTGCGATTTTTTAAAAATTTGAAAAATCCCCCTCAACTCTACAAAGGTCCAGCCGATAAGTTTACTACCTTGAATGAAAGGAGCCTTGAATGGCGAAATCCAAAGTAGTACGTCACGAATATATTCTTAGTCAGGAGGTTCGTGAATTGGCTCTACACAGGGAGACAGGTCCA
The DNA here is from genome assembly GCF_047305915.1 of Bdellovibrio sp. HCB117. NCBI lineage: Bacteria > Pseudomonadati > Bdellovibrionota > Bdellovibrionia > Bdellovibrionales > Pseudobdellovibrionaceae > Bdellovibrio > Bdellovibrio sp. HCB117. The sequence continues at coordinate 601,905 of NZ_CP178622.1, forward strand.
CCTTGAAAGAATAATTAAAAGGTGAAATTGGTGAAACCAGAATCGACAAGGGATTCTGGTTTTTTTATTTCTAATTCTGCGGTCCCAAGCTTCGCAGTCGATTGAGCAGATCAATCACCATCATGTAGGTCAGTCCCCACAGTGGTGGATCACGATCTAAATAAATCGCAGGCAAGTGGTGGTCATGACCGTTGTCACGTTTGATCTTATAATGTGTCTGCCTTTGCGGATTTTGGATTTCTTTCAAAGGAATCCAAAAGAAGTCGGCGACTTCGGATGCATCTAGTGTCAGCGCAAAATCACGATTCGTATAAAAAACAAAAGGACGAATATAAAAATCCAGCATGGAGCCCGCTTTGCGTGCCTGGACATCGTCCAGTCGACCTAACAATTCATCCACGGTTAGATCGACTCCGACTTCCTCTTTTGTTTCGCGAAGCGCGGCATCTAAATCGGTCTTATCATAGTTTTCACGTATACCGCCGGGAAACGCGAGGTGACCCGCCCAGCGATCTTCGGGGTGAAAAGCTCTTTGAATAAACGCAATCTCTAATTGTTCAAAAGAGTGTCCGCGCAAGATCGCAGCGACACATGCATGACGTGTCAATTTGGATGCAAGATCCACGGGAGGTTGAGACTGAAAAAGAGAATGAAGTATGTCTTTCAAGGTAAAATCCTTCGCAAGTTCTATCATAGCACGAGGCGGAGCAGAATCTTAGATTTTCATCTTGTTTTCAGTGAGGTCGAAGGACACTCTAGACTCTGGACAAGGTCCGTACAATTCAGCAAAACGAAGGACCACTTATTGGAGGACTAAAAGAATGAAAGCTCTATTCGCTATCACGGTACTTTTCGCAGGTTCTGTTTCTTTCGCAGCGCCAGATTGCACTAAAGAAGCAAAAGACAAATGGATGCCAGAAGCCAAAATGAAAGAGATGATTTTGTCTCAAGGGTATAAAATCAAAAAATTCAAAGTGGATGGCAATTGCTACGAAATTTATGGTTGGGACAAAGCGGGTGCGAAAGTAGAAATCTACTTCAACCCTGTGGACGGCTCTATCGTGAAAGAATACAAAAAGTAATTTTACTTTGAACAAGGGACTAGGTCATGAATGCGGGTGAAAAAAGAATCTACGTTTGGGATCCTTTTATCCGCGTATTTCATTGGACGCTGGTCCTTTGTATTTTTCTAAATTATTTTATCACCGAAGAAGGCGATACGGTGCATGAAGTGATTGGATATGTGGCGGCGGGGTTTGTTATCGCCCGTATTGTTTGGGGATTTATTGGCGGACCCAATGCACGGTTCCGCAATTGGCTCGCCAGCCCCGTGACGGTATATAAATATCTGCGAGATTATAAAAATCGTAAAGCTTATGTGACTCACAATCCTATCGCAGGATGGGTGATGATCTTTTTATTAACCTGTGTGATTGGGCTCGGCATCACCGGTTATATGATGGGAACTGACACTTACTTCGGCGAAGAGTGGGTCGAAGAACTTCACCACAACATTGGTAATGTCATGATGGGTGGAGTTGCAATTCATGTTCTAGGCGTTCTTTTAGCCAGCTACCACGAGAAACAGAATCTCGTGGCAGGCATAATTCACGGTTACAAAAATCAAAAAGACTAACGGCAGTCGCGACGAGACACAGTCTCTGAAGTTTCGCTGCAGCTTACGATACGGCAGTTGTTATAGCGATATTGACATTGATAGATAGCGTCTCTTTCTGAGCTATAACGATCAGGTCCACGGCCTTGCATTGTCATGCGGTAGCCACGGTAATCTGTTCCTTCCGCAGTACATGAATAGAAACTGGATTTACATGTCTCTACGCAGTTGCCGTGCTTTGCTAAACACTCACGACAGCTTCCGTGTCCACCCCAGTGTTCTTCCCAACCATCATCAGTGGCCGAGCAAGTTATGTTCGGGCGATGTGGTTCATAAGGACCAGGACGACCTGGGCGATCTGGCTTGATCCAACCAAAAATGCCTGCGGCGAACGCGTTTGCAGTGAATAGTGTGATCATTAAAACGGTGGTTAGTGCTTTCATGGTTTTCCCTCCAAGTTGGTTAACAAAGAGGGATATATCAAAGAAGATGCCAAAGAATTCAGAGTCACTCTGACACTTAAATTAGATAAAGCAGAATGCAAAAGTACTGACACGCACTGCCGCCAAGAACGAAAAGATGCCAGATGCCATGAAAGTGTCGAACCTTTTCATCAAAAAGAAAAAAGACGATACCCACCGTGTACAGGATTCCACCCAAGGTCAGCCACACCATCGCTGCAGTAGGCAGCGCTGCCGTCAATGGCTTTAGAGCGACGACAATCAACCATCCCATCACGACATAAATAATCATGGAAGGAGTGCGCGTGCGATGAGCTAAAGTCAGCTCGTAGATAATTCCCAAAGCAGCCAGTGTCCAGTTGATTCCGAAAATCCACCAGCCCCAAGGACCGCGCAAAGTGATCAAGGTAAAAGGAGTGTAGGTTCCGGCGATAAGCAGATAGATAGCGATGTGATCTAGTTTTTGAAGGATCTGTTTCGCGCGACCTTGCATGCTGTGATAAAGAGTCGAGATCGTATAAAGAAAAACAAGCATGCCGCCGTAAACACTGGTGCCGACAATCTTCCACACATCGCCATGTATGCTAGCTAAGGTCACAAGCACAGACGTGCCTGCCACAGACAATGCAGCACCCACAAGATGCGTGATACTGTTAAAGCGTTCACCGTGGTAGATAAGGCCTCCAGTGAAAACAGGATATCACAATTTTTCTTTTTAAGCTGAGTTACAAAAAATTATGCAAAGAAAAGGGGATAGATGAAAGCCCGTTAAGAAGAGAGCTTTCATCTTATTTTAAGTCGCATGTTTGTCTTTTATAAGGACAATCCAAGCCACGAAGCACACGACCGCAGCAAAGAAGTACGGTGCACCTGGAATATAAACTCCAGTTTTGTCAGCTGTGAAGATCGCAAATAGTTTCGTAGTTACAAGAGGATTGATGATCGCGGCAAGACTCGTCAGGCTGACAAGAGTCCCTTGCAGTTCACCTTGTTCTTGAGGTGGAGTATTGTGAGTTACTAACGACTGAAGCGCAGGACCACAAACCCAAAATACCGAGGACGCAGTTAAAATGGCGTACATCATCCATCCCTGGTTGGCTAAGCCATAAAAAATGCAAGCAACGCCAAAACCTACTGTTCCCCACACAACTGTTCGACGTTCTCCCAATTTGGGAATTAAAAGACGTGTGAGCCAACCTTGAGAAATGGCAGAAAGAACTCCGACCAAGGCCAGTGATAATCCGACCTCGGAAGTTGTCCAACCAAAGCGTGTCTCTGTGTACAACGTCCAAATAGAAGGGTGAGTTTGCCCGGCAAGTTGAAAGCAGAAATACACAATCAACAAGGCCAACAAATGCTTGGCTTGAAAGATTTTAGACAACGAGCTGAAGGGATTTGTTTTTTGTAAAACAACTTTGCGTCGCATTTCTTGCGGTAAAGATTCTGGTAGAATGAAAAAACCAAAAAGGAAGTTCAGTAAATTCATTCCTGCAGCTACTAGGAATGGATAGTGGGGGCCGTAGTGTCCCAAAAGTCCCCCGATGGCCGGGCCGATAATAAAACCCAATCCGAAAGCGGCACCGATCATACCGAAGTTTGCAGAGCGATTGCTGTCATCGCTAACATCCGCGATATAGGCCATAGCAACCGTGATGTTCGCGCCTGTAAGGCCCGCCAGGATACGTCCAATAAATAAAATTTCAATCGTGGGTGCATAGGCCATCAGAATGTAGTCGATGCCCGCGACAAACAAAGAAACTAAAAGCACCGAACGTCGGCCGAAGCGATCTGAGAGCGCTCCCAATAATGGTGAAGCTACGAACTGCATAAGCGCGTAGATGGAAATAAAATAACCGAAGTATTCAGACACCGAAGTTTCGCTGGATACAAAACGTCTCATGATATCGGGAAGGGACGGGATCACTAGACCTACGCCGATCATGTCCAGGGTCACGGTAATAAAAATGAAGAGCAGTCCTGCTTTTGATTTTGTCATAAAAACGAGGCTACGAAAGTGCCTTAATTTTGTCAGCAATAAGATTTGGAGGCCAAGCGATTTTCTTTAACCGGAAGGGTCGAGTGCCGCATCTTACTTATAAGAACGGGAGGGCAAGGATGCGCTTCTTAATAGCTTTAATAACTTTGACGGGATCGATCTCTTTTGCGGAAGTAAAAAACTTTAACGGTTTGGTGGCAGAGGCCACTCAACAAGAAAAGAGGATGCATAGAAAGCTACTTCAATCGATACAGAATGTTCAGGTGTCTATTGCGTATAACGATAAAATAGAACAGATTCGATCGGCCCGGGAGCCCGCTTCAGAAGCGATCAAGGTTCGACTGGTGTCGGCAGAATAAAAAAAAGGGGATCGTAAGATCCCCTTTTTGTTTTTTCTTATTTAGAAGAAAAATTAGTAACGAGAACGACCACCGCGATCGCCGCCGCCGAAGCCGCCGCGAGAGTTACCGCGACCGCCACCGAAACCGCCACCGCGATTTTCACGAGGAGCCATTGGTTTAGCTTCGCTTACGTTCATGTTACGGCCACCTTGTTCAGAGCCGTTCAATTTTTCGATAGCTGTTTGAGCTTCTTCGTCAGAAGCCATTTCAACGAAACCGAAACCTTTGCTACGACCTGTTTCGCGATCAGTGATGATGCGAGCAGATTCAACTGTGCCGAATTGTGCAAAGATGTCGCCCAAAGATTGATCATCTAGTGAATAAGAAAGATTTCCAACGTACAATTTTTTGCCCATTATTTCCTCCGTAGGATGGGGGACTCTTAAGGGAATGAGCACTATGCTTTTCACACTAAAGAAGACCGATAATTGCTGAAACTGTTTGTAGCCTGCCTGTCTTTAAATTGAAAGAGGAAAGAAAGAGAAAATAAAAAATGATTGGGTAATCGATAATAATCGCCCTCAAATCGTTTATATTTGAGCCTAGACCTTTTGGTAGGTCCTATGCGGTCTTATTTTCAAGCCTTTTTAGGTAACTTTTCAGGTTCAAAAGGGCCCTATCGGGGTTGCCCCCACCCAAAACATACAGGTCCAAACCCAGTGCATAGATAAATACATCCTCCGCGAACTTCTTCATGCGGGAGGGGAGAAGTTCGCGGAGGGAGCCGATCACCTGTTCATTTTCATGCAGACGCGAAGTTTTTCGCGGGTTCTGCAACGTCGAAATCAAACTCAAGCGCCGGTCGTCTTTGTTTGAGCTTTGCAAAGAAGAATGCCACGCCTGACACACAAGAGCTTTCCAGTTTTTTTGGGGAGGGGCGCTGGAAAGATCCTTATGCAGCCGTGGCTCAAGGAGCTTTTGACATTCGTTAATCAAATTTTCTTTTGTACCGAAGTGGTGAACCAACATGCGTGTGGTGGTGTGAAGCTGCCGGGCCACTTCGTTCAAGGACAAGTCCCAAGCGCCGTGTTTGCGAAACACCTTGAGAGTTGCTTTTAGAATTTCTTCGCGTCGTGCGAAATCCTTGGGTCTTGCCATGAATCTCCATTCATGTACTAATTAGTTCATAAATGATTTTGAATGGCAACAGAAATTTAATTTTTTCGAAAGAAAAGTGATGAATTTATCAGAAGAGTTTCAAAAAAATATCTGTGAAGTTTATGGCGATATCGGAAGACAATGGCTTGCAAACCTTCCACAGCATTTGCAGGCTCTGTCGCGTAAGTATGATTTGCGTTCAATGACTCCAGTCGCGAACTTGAGCTACAACTATGTCGCGATTGTAGAGAATGCAAAAAATGAAAAGTGGGTTTTGAAGACAGCTCCTCAGGGAGCGGATTATCGCAAGGAAACTCTTTGGTTGAAAATGCATGCGGAGGTGGCGCCCCAAGTGCATCTGTTTGATGAAGGAAATAATGCGTTCTTCATGGAGTTCATTCCGTCGTTGCGCACGCTTCAAGAAACTGTTTATGAGGGCAGCGATGAAAAAGCCACCGAGGTTTTGGCGGGGCTGATTCATAAGATGTACAGCAAGCCTGTCCCCATTCTCGAAGACATCCCGCATTTATCCACATTGATTTCCTCTTTTCAATTTCTGAAGGGAAAGCTGAGCGACGCTTTTGTAGATAAAGCCCGCACTCTTTGGAGGGATTTGACGGTGGCGCAAGCGAGCGATGTCTTTTTGCACGGAGATCTTCATCACGATAACGTCCTTGTGATAAATCGCGAGGCAAAGGTGATCGATCCGCATGGATACATCGGTGACCCGTGCAGTGAAGTGGGCTCTTTGATTTATAATCCTCTGGGTTGGGAGGCTTTGCATGATGAAAAGCCTTTGCGTCGGCGCTTAGAAATCTTGGGTGAGGTTTTGCCATTTGATAAAAAGAAAATCTGCGCCTGGGCTTTTGCAAAGACGATGCTTTCGATGGCTTGGACAGTCGAAGGATCCGGTCTTGTGCCGCCTCATGAATTAAAAATTGCAGAAATTTTAGAAAATGAACTCTGACAATATACCAAAGGTTCCAAGCGGGTTTCTTGCTTGAAAATGGGGGGCGTGTTCGAATGAAGAAAAAGGATGAAGTCATGAAAATGTTAAGAAAAGCTGATTACGAAATCATGCCTTGGAAAAATGGAATGGGAGTGACTTCTCAGATCGACATTTATCCTGATTCGGCACAATTCCCAGACGGCGATTTTCTGTGGAGACTCAGTTCAGCGACGGTGTCAGCATCGGCGCCTTTTTCAAAGTTTGATAACTGCGATCGCCTGCTCGCGGTGTGGAAGGGAAAAGGCATGAAGTTGAATGATCATGACTTGCCTCCGCTCACACCTTACAAATTTTCCGGGGACTCGGCGATGGAAGGTGTTTTGAAAGATGGCGAGGTGATGGATTTGGGCATTATCTATCGCCGCGGAAAAGTGTCTGTCGATATGACTTCAGAAGAGTTTACCAAAGAGGTTGTCGCGATGACGTTAGAGCCAGGATTCCACTACTTTTTCTGTGTTTCCGGCAGTATGGCCGTGGGACAAAATCTTTTAGAAGAGGGCGATACCGTGCGGGTGGATGGTGCTCAGGCCGTGAAACTATCCGGCAAATTAGGCACGAAGTATTTCCACATTGCAGCAATGCCACGCTGATGCGGCAGCTCCTCGCTTCCCAAGGACTAGATCATGTGCTCTAGTACGGTCTATTTAAAGCAAGTGAGGACTCATGAAAAAGGCCAGCAAAAAGGCGATGTCGCCGCGAACTCAAGCAATTCACGGTGAATTCCAATCCAGCTCGTGGGAGTTTTCTCATCACTTAATTCCACCGATGACGGCATCAACAACATTCCGTCTGGAATCTTTATCACGCGGAGCTGAAGGTTTTAGCACCTTCGGAGCACAAACCGAATCAGGAAAACCGATTTGGATCTATGACCGTTTAGAAGAACCCACGACGAAAATGTTGGAAGACCAACTGGCGATTCTTGAAAAAGGGGAGTGTGCCATCACTTTCGGAAGTGGCATGGGCGCGATTGCCTCCACTTTCATGTCGTTGCTTAAAACCGGTGAACGCATCGTCGCGCATAAAACTTTATACGGTTGCACTTACAGTCTTATCACCAACTGGCTTCCTCGCTTGGGGGTTCAGAACTCTTTGATTGATGTTAATGACTCGGCTTCTTTGGCAAAGTTATTGGCGGATGAAAGCACGCGGGTTGTTTATTTTGAAACTGTATCAAACCCTATTTTAGAAATAGCCGATTTAGAAAAGATCGTCAGCCTGGTAAAGGCCGCGAATAAGAAAAGAAAAAAGGATCAACAGATTTATACTGTGGTCGACAATACTTTTGCGACTCCTTGGGCCTTAAGACCTCTTGAGTGGGGTATTGATTTTGTTATTCAAAGTCTGACGAAAAATATTTCGGGCTTTGGAACCGAAATGGGCGGAGCGGTGATTGCTCCTAAATCTTTTGAAAGCATGTTGCGTGTGGCGCGTAAGGATTTTGGCGCCATCATTCACCCTTATTCTGCTTGGCATATTTTAGTGTATGGTATTTCCACTCAAGCGATTCGTTTTGAACAGCAGCAGGCAACCGCTTTAAAAATTGCGCAGTTCTTAGAAAAGCATCCTAAAGTGCAAAGTGTGACGTATCCGGGACTGAAAAGTCATCCGCAGTACAAGCTTGCGAAAAAATATTTAAAATCGCCCGAGTCTCGATTTGCTCCAGGCACGATGATTTCCTTCCAGCTTAAAGGCGACATGAAAAAGTGCCAGAAGTTTGTCGATGATATCGCTAAGAACTCCTATGCCATCACTTTAGCCGTCAGCTTGGGTTTAACGAAGACATTGATAGAAGTTCCGGGTTTTATGACCCATTCGGCAATTCCTAATGAAAAGCGTGGTGAAAGTGGTATTGACCCGCGTGCGATCCGTTTAAGTATTGGGTTAGAGAGTGCGCAAGATATTATTGATGACCTTGCCGAGGCCCTTAAAAAGGTTTAGCCGGAACACTGTCTCAAACTAAGAAGTTTCATTCTGAGAAAGTGTTGAAACTGACAGACACTGTAAACAGGGCTGACGATCAACTGCCATAAACTGGCACTCGCGTTGGTCTCAACATTGCTTTGTAGTGTTTGTATGAGAAATCAAAATGGTCGCGAAAAAAATAAAAGAAGTGCGCTAAAGACAACGGTTCAAGTGTTTGCCGTGGGGGCGATGTTGATTGCCGCCAATGCCAGCAATGCGCAGTTGTGCCCTAAAAATATTGCGACGACGACGACATACTTCGTGCCTCATATTAAGGATTATTGTTCATCGCCGACTCCGTGTGCGGCTTTCAAGAAAGAAGTTCGCTTACAGGGTTCTGGCACTTTATCAGGTGGCCGTATTCTGACTTACACAGGTAAGATCGTAAAAATGGATAACTGTGACACGGCCATTGGTGCGAGTGGAAAGTGCCTGATTCCTTTTATTTCGGTTGCGGCGGATCCACGTCATCACAGTATGGGTGATATTATTCAAATGCCTTCTTTAAAAGGAAAGATCATCACTTTGCCTAATGGTAAAACAATGATTCATCCGGGTTATCTTATCGTGCACGACACTGGTGGTGCGATCAAAGGCGCCAACCGGTTTGATATCTTTACCGGTGGCTTCGATATGAATAACGACCACAATGCCTTCGGAACTTTAGGAAAGCCTGAAACGCAAATGGTCGATAAGACTGATTGCGCTAGCCGTAAGCAGTTCACGGTGATTCGTCGAAGTGCTCCTAATTATGAAAATGCTTTAGTTGCCATCGAGGATTCTGTCAGCGAATCTATTGAAGAGAAAAAAGTTATGTATGCCTCAGTTATGGAGTCAGCTCCAGCACGCGCGGGAATTCAGTAATGAGTAAAACGGTTTTCATATTGGTTTTGTTTTTAAGCATGATGTCCATGGGTGTTGCCAAAGCGGCAGAGAGTTCTGAGATCGACATGTCTGCACCTCCATTCTGGATGTCATCCCATGAGGAATTTAAGGACCTTCGTGAAGAGCAAAAAAAATTCTATCTTGAAAAACTAGTTCAAGAGTTCAAGAAAGTAGATACTTTAGACAAAGTTACTTTGCATGAACTCAAAGAGGCCGCGGAGTGGACACCTTCATGGAATACCATTCGTCGTAAGCTTTATGTGGCTTGCCAAGACAAAGAATTGGAAAAGACTTGTGAAGAAATTGCGGATCTTCGCATCACAGCTCTAGAAATGGGATCTCCACGAGCCCCACAAATAGAGTCCGAACCGGCTGGAAAGCCTGCCTCAGACTTAGACGCTAAAAAGAAATCAGAGCCGGCTAAAAAGTAATCCTTTCTGCTAAATTACAAACTCCTCATCTAAAAGGCCCTCTCTTTGCCTGTCTCTGCATTTGCATATAGACTTAAAGAGTTGGGAGGTCCCATGAGCCGAGCCGTGCGTTTTCAACCAGATCCTTTGGATCATGCCCTTATTGACTATTTAGATGAAGATACTTTTGATCCCACTGCGGTTGGCATCATTTTAAATGAATCATTTACTGGCTGCGCCTTGGTTGTGAAAGCCAGTCCCAATCTTGTGCCGAATCAAACTATCAAAGTGAAAGTGGGACGTTTAGATCCTATGTCGGCACGCGTGGTTTGGATGGAGCCTTTAGATACCACGCTTGTAAAAATCGGTATCGAGTTTTTAGAGAATATTTAAAAGACGTCTTTAAAGAACACGCGGTTCGGATTGGCTTCGGTCACTTTGGTGACTTTGAAGTAGATCCGACCGATCTCTCGGCCATCCGTTGTTTCTACACTCACACGCCATCGACCTTCCGAATAATTCTGCTTTGAAGAAAATCCGCGATATCCTGTTTTGCGGCCTCCAGCAATACTCATCGGAATTTTATCGGTGGTCTGCCATCCTGCACGGGGATCCAAATAGTACCAATGCAAAATCACGGAATCACTAAAGCGAGCGGGAGAAAAGATCTGAGCAAAAATGTAAATCGTGTCGCCGGGCTCGGCGGTAAAATCTTGATCTCCATGATGCCAGAACTTCCACTGGGGAGTTTCATAAGAGAGAATGTATTGGCCTTCGGATTTTTCGACACCGTGATATACGCCGATGCTTTGAATCGAAAGTGGTACTGGTGGAATCCAGCCCAAGAAATAAAACACCAAGAAGAGTGCGACGATGGCTCCACTTGGTGCCAACAATCTTTTCTTAAGATAGTTCAAGTCTGTGGAACGAGACTTCAACAGAAGAAAAATGCCGTACATCACAAGAATCGTCAGAAGAATGGATAGAAGGAAAGGGATAACGCCCACGAATCCTAAAAGCACAGGAACCGTCATCGAGAAAAACGAAAAAATACAGATCACAAAGAGCGCGATTTTGATTGAGATATCGCCCTTACGGATCCTTTGTAATTCGTTAGCAACCATCACCGCTAGTAACAGGACGATGAAAATGATTGAAGAAAACATCGAGGCACTTTTGATAAAGAAAAGCGAATAGATGCTAAGAAGACTTCCGAAAAGAAAGTGCACCAGAAGCTGACGATAATCCCAGGCCTTTTCAAAGCGTTTTGGAATTTGGACTAGGCCTTGCGTCGCCAAGAAATCCCAGTAAAGAACCGTCCCTAGAATCAGCAGATAGGCAATCTGTTGACCAATTCCAAAAAGGTTGTCGATATCCGACAGCGTAAAAAGATCAAAAAAGAAACCGCCTAAGAAAAAGGCGATATCCACTTTCACTTCGTTTTCTTGATACAGCTTATACAGGCGTTCTTTCAGTGCAGTCATAACCCCACATTAGCGCGAGAGAGCTCGAAGGACCATGTTTTCTTTATCCCGTGAACTGAGGCATTCTTTATTGTCGTTGCTAGATTCGTCGACAATATAAAAGGCATTGGGTAGGTTTTCCCAATGTCGCAGGTCCGGACCTAAAGTGTATTCAACGAGATCCCCCGAGGCCATAATAATTCCCCCTCCGCCTTGAATGGCAGCGCGGCAAAGATCGTTAGAGCGAAATTGGCTAGCCACAACACATCCAGACACTCCGACGGCGACGCCGGCACTGACGCCCAGGATTCCGTAAGTTACTCCAAAGGGAACTCGTAAAAGACTTTTTGTGTAAAGAAGGGGATGATAATCCACCTCATAACGGCGAGAAAGTTTGTCAATCCATGAAGACGTTGGAATCACTAAATCAGCCGCAGACGAGCAAGCCTTGGGAAAGCCCCCGGCAGCAGAAATCTTGTAAGGCCCCTTTTCTCTTTTAATGAAATCGGCTTTCCAAATCAACCCGGGTAAGGTGCCAACTCCATAGATTTTCCAATTTCGCTTTGTCGAAACGCCATCGCTATCAATTTCCATCAATCTTGCTTGCGCGAACTTTGCCACGGCCTTTGAGGATTTTTTATCTTCACTCAGTCTTTTCCAGTACGGGCGAGCGACTTGGGGATCAAAACGAGTCCATAAGGTCGCATGAAGAGCCGTTATAACGGGATCATTTCCGTGATTGTAAAGCTGAGCTTGCTCGTCAGTCATACTTTGACGAAGCTCAACTTGGGCGGCGTTTTCATCATTTAAATTTAAATAGCTTAACGAGATAAGAAGGCTTAGGTAGGAGCGTTCATAAGATTCTAAAATATACTCTGTCAGAGTTCCTTCAGGAGTTGCCAGCTCGCCTATTTCAGAAGTGATACTATAGAATTTATCGCGGTGATGAGATCGAATGTACGACCCTAAAACAATAACTTCATTGAAGCAGCCCATTTCAAACAAAGTGCTGACTCGATTGAGTTGAAGATCCGAGGATTCCAGAACTCCGTCAGAGAAACTTTGCTGGCAGGGCACCGAAGTGAACTTCTTTGGTTTTGTTATTTGAGGTTTGCTAGCGCAAGCACTCATCATTAAGAACAATAAACAAAGTTTTTTCATGAGTAGAAGCTTATCAGCTTTTTCATTCGAGGGAGTGATTTCAATAGGAAACATGCGTCAGGATGACGCGAAAGCTATTCCAGAGCGTAAACAACGAAAAGTCCTTCTTGTATCTCGTACTTAACGTCGTGTTCTAAAACGTCAAAGCCGTAGCGGCGGCCCCAGGTTTCTTTTTCTGAAACAGGGTGTTGGCGTTTTTGGAAGGCGGGGCGGGGATCTAATTCTAAAATACTGATGATCAGGCTGCGCAGATTCTTTTCTCCGACGGGATCCTGCTTTTGAATTTCAGTTTCTGCTTCGGGAGTAAAACGCACCTCAAATCGCGGAATAGGTTCCGAAGCCCATCCTGCATTCGCGTCGGGGATAGAGTCGGCGTAAGGAATGTAGGGCTTGATATCTAAGACGGGAGTGCCATCAATAAGATCCACACTGCCGACATAAATTTCAGGCCCACCTTCCGCATCTAAATCGATTTTCTCAATGCTAACAGCGGATAGACCAATGGGATTTGGGCGGTGAGGAGAGCGTGAGGCTAAGACGCCTACTTTGCGATTTCCACCCAAGCGCGGAGGACGAATGCTGGGCTTCCAGTTTTTTCCGCCGTGCTCGTGGAACACAAAGACGATCCAAAGATGGCTGAATTCTTCAAGACTTTTAAGAGCAGTTTTTAAATCGGGATCGGGAAGAAGCTTGATAACACCTTTGGCTTCCGCCGCAAGGCCTGGCTGACGTGGAACTCCGAACTTGTCTTTGAACGGAGTCCTGACGTGACCGATAGCTGCGAATTCGAAAGCCTCACCGTGTTTTTTCATTATGAGCGAGGCAGAGCTGTAACGCCGATTTTGATCACTTCGCCATCGATGTCTGAAGTTTCAGTGTGCACACCTTTTGGATCTGCATTTAAATCTAAAACATTCAAAGTCTTCGTCAAAGTTTCAGAAACGATCATATCTTTATGAGCATTCAATGCTTCAAGCAAAGCGCCCGCACAAGCGATATCCAAAGTGATTTTGTCATCCATTTGGAAATCGGCGGTTTTACGAGCGACTTGAATCTTACGCATGATCTCGCGAGCCAGACCTTCGCGTTCTTGCTCTGGAGTCACTGTTGGATCCACTTCGATCGAAACCACTTGGTGCACAGACAAGTTCGCGTTGTCGCCTTTTGGGGCGCGGCGGATTTCAACATCAGAAAGCTGAATTTCTTCACCTTCCACAGTGATAGTTTCGCCGTTTTCAAGTTTCAACAAATCTTGCAATTGCAATTTTTGAATCGCAGCACCTACGGCCTTCATCTTAGGTCCCAGGCGTTTGCCCAGAACAGGGAAGTTGGCTTTCGCTGTGATTTGCACGAATTGGTCTTCGTTCGCATCATAGTTCACTTTACGGAAGTTCAATTCGTCGATGAAGTAAGGTTCAAAACGTTTCAACGTCTCAAGTACTTTTGCACTTCTGTGGATGATGCGGATTTCACGTAGAGGGATTTTCGCTTTCACCTGAATTTTTTCGCGGTGATTACGTCCCAAAGTTACTAGCACATCCATGGCTTTCACGGCTTCTTCCAATTCAGGGCGAAGCAATGAAAGATCGGCTTCTGGGAAGCTTTCTAAGTGCACAGAGTCCTTTTTATTCGGAAGAACTTGCGCCAAGTTTTTGTAAGTCGTCTCGGACATGAAGGGAGCAAATGGCGCCATCAAACGAGCCAGCGTCACAAGAACTTCATGCAAAGTTTCGTAAGCAAAACGCTTTTCTTCCGGCATGCCGTCTTGCCAGAAGTGGCTGCGGTTAAAGCGGATGTAGGTGTTCGTCAAATCCTCGATGAATTGAAGAAGATGAGGAACAACGTTGTACAGGCGGTAAGCGTCCATCTCTTTATGTGTATTTGCGATCAGACCGTTTAAGCGAGAAAGAACCCACTGATCCAGAATGTTCGGAGATTTTTTCGCGTCACCTTTGGGTACGAAACCGTCGATGTTTGCGTAGTTCGCAAAGAACGAATACGAGTTCCACCATCTCAAAAGGATTTTACGAACGACATCGTAAACACCTTTTTCAGAGAACTTAAGCTCTTGGGCTTTCACTACCGGAGAATCGATCAAATACAAGCGAAGTGCGTCGGCACCATGCTGATTCAATACTTCCATTGGATCAGGATAGTTACGAAGGCTCTTCGACATTTTGCGACCGTCTTCAGCCAAAACAAGCCCGTTCACCACGACATTTTGGAACGGAGCTTGGTTGAACAATGCAGTTCCGATGACGGACAATGTGTAGAACCAACCACGAGTTTGATCCAAACCTTCCGCGATGAATTGCGCCGGGAAGGCTTTTTTGAACTCTTCCACATTCGCGTTCGGGAAACCCCACTGAGCGTAAGGCATAGAACCAGATTCAAACCAGCAATCCAAAACACCATCCACACGCTTCAACGGAGATTTTCCTGTTGGAGAAGGGATTTCGATTTCGTCCACGAATTCGATGTGAAGATCGTTTACTTTTTTGCCGGATAATTTTTCAAGTTGTTCACGAGAACCGACACAGATCACTTCACCTTCTTTGTTTCTCCAAAGAGGCAGTGGAGTTCCCCAGAAACGGTTGCGTGAAATCGCCCAGTCACGAGCATTTTCTAACCAGTTTCCGAAGCGACCATCACGAAGGTGGTCTGGAACCCACGACGTGTTTTTATTGTTCGCAACAAGGTTCTCTTTGATTTTCTCTACAGCCACAAACCAAGAGGACACCGCACGGTAGATCAGTGGAGTGTCGGAACGATAGCAGTAAGGGTAACTATGTTGAATCGTGTCTTGTTTGAAAAGGTTCCCGCGTTTTTTAAGATCGGCGATGATGTCTTTATCAGCCTCTTTCACGCGTTTACCCGCGTAGTCGGGCACTTCGCTAGTGAACATACCGTCGTCATCGACAGGATTCACTAAAGGGATGCCTGCTTTAGAGCATGCATAGTAGTCCTCTTCACCGAATGCAGGAGCCATGTGAACCACACCTGTACCGCTGTCCGTTGTTACGTGGTCTGAAGAGATAATACGGAAAGCCCCTTTATCTGCGCGATCGCCGAAGTAAGGGAATAAAGGTTCGTAAGTTAAATCGACAAGGTCTTTACCCTTCATCATTTGCAAAACTTCAACTTCTTCATCCGGTTTTTTGAAAACAGAAGGTAGAAGGGCCTGCGCCAAGATCAATTTGCGACCCGAAGACTTTTCTTGAACTTTGACGTAGTCGATATCCAGACCCACGGCCAATGCCAGGTTCGAAGGCAAGGTCCAAGGAGTCGTCGTCCAAGCCATGACGGCTGTATCCGGTTGATTGATAAGTTTAAACATCACCGTGATCGCAGGGTCTTGAACCATTTTATAGTTCTGATTGGCTTCGAAGTTTGAAAGCGAAGTCGAGATTCCTACAGAGTAAGGAACGACTTTGTAGCCTTCATAGATCAAACCTTTTTCGAAAAGTTGTTGGAACACCCACCAAACGCTCTCCATGAAGGAAACATCCATCGTGAAGTAAGGATTTTCCATATCCACCCAACGACCCACACGGCGAACGGTGGTTTTCCATTCTTCAGAATATCTTTTCACGATACCGCGGCAGGCGTTGTTGTAATTAGCAACACCCATTTTGAAAACATCTTTGCGGCTTTCGATTTTGTGAGCTTTGTTGATTTCATACTCAACGGGAAGACCGTGACAGTCCCAACCAAAACGACGAGGAACAGTGTAGCCTTTCATCGTCCAGTAACGAGGAACCACGTCTTTCAAGACACCCGCAAGCAAGTGTCCGTAGTGAGGAAGACCCGTTGCAAACGGAGGACCGTCGTAAAAGCTGTAAGTCTTTTTTCCTTTTGGATCTAAAGACTTCGCGAAAATCTTTTCCTGATCCCAGAAATCTAAAATGGACTCTTCCTGCTTCGAAAGATTCACATCGGGTTTTACAGAATTATAAGGGGCTGTACGAGTGGTGTTTGCGTTTGTCATAGGTCCTCAATATCTATCAGGTTTCCGCTTTAGATGCATCTTTTTCGGGCCTTAGCGGGACTTCCATCCCAAGACAACATCGCAACGCATTAAGACAATGCTTTCGCGGGCTTTTTCTTATTCTCGAGTTCTCGGAGGTCCGAGCGTTCAAGGAAGTCCGTCTGAGGTGAATGGGTTCGCTTAAGCTCGTGCGAAATTGAGTCAGATAAAAAACGAGTTCTAGGGAATAATATGAGCACTCATTTTTGAGTGTCTCAAGCTGGTCCAAGTTCCACCGAAATTAGGGCAATCATGATGCTCGTCATCTTGTTCCATGGTCCATCCACATTACGCTGAAATAGTTGTGGTATCGGAGGAACGCATGAAGCTCGCAACTAAAGTGGTCTGTATCGTGGGATTAGCGGCGACATTAGCCACGATCACATCCACGCGAATTGCATGGAAGGAAATCGAAGAACAAGGTCAGAGCGATCTGTTGTCGAGAAGTCAGGCCATTTTAAATCAACTCGAAGGAACTCGTGATTACGTCGCCCAACAGGGGGGCCTCGCTGAATTAATGGCACAAAATGCCTTACGGTATCCAGATGGGAACATCCCCAAAGACGTCAAAACTCAGATTCTAAAACGTGTACCGATTTTTGCGGCGATGAAGGTCGGACAAGATCAGGCTGCCAGGACAGGCTATCAATTCAGGGTTTTTTCTCCCGAGCCTCGCAATGCCGAAAATAAAGCAAATGCAAAAGAGCAAGTTATCTTCGATCGCTTTCAGCACGATAAGGATCTTAAAGAGATCGTGACTTCTGATGACGACAAAATCGTCGTCTACCGTCCGGTTCGCTTGAGCGAGCAGCAAGGGTGTTTATTGTGCCACGGAAATCCCTCGCAAAGCCCATTTAAAAATGGAAAAGATGTTCTGGGGCTTCCCATGGAAAACTGGGAAGATGGACGCCTTCATGGTGTTTTCGCGATCACCTCCAGTATGGAAGCTACACACGCGGCAAGCCAGGCTTCCGTAAAAGACATCATTCGTATAGCTTTGATCGGTCTGTTTGCCAGTGTGGCTATTGCGTGGTGGATTTTAAGAAAACCGATGGGTACTTTGAGAAATGCTGTCAGTTCCATTAAAAACTCCAGCTCTCAACTGACATCGGCAAGCCATGAAATTTCCAACGCCTCTCAAAACCTAAGTGCTTCGACGACTCAGGCGGCCGCAGCGCTCGAGGAAACCTCAGCATCGATAGAGGAAATCACTAGCATGGTCAAACGCAATACCGACAATGCGAGTACGGCCAAAGAAATTTCTTTGCATGCCATGCACACCGCAAAACTAGGTGAAGGTCAAATTCAGACGCTGATTGAATCCATGAAACAAGTGGCCGACTCCGCAAAAAAAGTTAATGAAATCACCGCAGTGATTGACGATATTGCGTTTCAGACAAATCTTTTGGCTCTTAATGCCGCAGTCGAAGCCGCTCGCGCCGGTGAGCATGGACGAGGATTTGCGGTTGTCGCGGATGCCGTGCGAGCGTTAGCACAAAAATCAGCGGTCTCTGCCAAAGAGATTTCTGATTTAATTCGTCTGAGCACAGAACAAATCGATAATAGCTATAACTTTGCGGTTCAAAGCGGCGATACATTACATGCCATTGTTCAAGAAGCGGAGAAAGTATCAACGTTGAATAACGAAATCGCGCAAGCCAGTACAGAGCAGAATGCGGGAATCGAGCAGATCAGTAAAGCAGTGCATGAACTGGATAAGGTGACTCAAAGTAATGCGGCATCCTCGGAAGAGGCCGCGGCGGCTTCTGTCGAACTTTCCCAACAGTCAGACTATTTGGATGAAATGGTTGCCAGTGTGGAAACGGTGGTCGATGGGAATAAAAAAGCCAGTTAATTGAAGACGAAAAAAAGCGGCTGTTCTTTTTTCAAAGACAGCCGCATTTTAAATTAATATTTCACGCTGCAACCGTAAGGTTTGCTTGTCTCTTTCGCGATCTTTTCGCCTTTTTCAGCGCTCGCCACGGCACGAACGATGTAGTTTTCCGACGAAGCAATCGTTTTAGGATCTGCGGAATCATTGCTGTCGATCGCGCCATTATAGCGAAGAACACCTTGAGGATCGATCAGGTACATGTGCGGAGTTGTTTTTGCTCCGTAAGCTTTTCCCATAACTCCTTTTTCATCAAGAAGAATAGCCGAAGCTTTGGAGCCCTCCTTCTGAGCATTCTTCACCGCATCTGTCGCAGCCAAGTGACCTTGTTTGCCTGGAGCTGAAGAAATCACGGACAACCACACGATGTTTTTAGCTGTCATGTCACCTTGGATTTTTTGCATGTTCTTGCTGTCATAGTGTTTACGCACGTAAGGGCAGTCTTTGTTATACCACTCAAGAACAACATACTTCCCTTTGTAATCAGCAAGCTTGTGAGTTTTTCCTGTGGCATCGACAACAGAAAAATCAGGAGCGGGACTACCGATTTTGGCTTCGGCCATAGCCAAAGAACTTGCACATGTAACCAGTAACATTGCGAACAGTTTTTTCATTACTTTGTCTCCTTGTTAAAAAGTTCTAAGATAATTCCTTTGGTTAAAATCTCGGGTAAAAGCAGAGGTCTGTTGGAGCCCGCCGCGTAGTACACATAAAGCGGCAGAGAGTTGCGACCGTATCCGGCTAAGGCCTCAGTGATAGCCGGGTTCTTGTCGGTCCAGTCCGCTTGGTAAAGTTGTACAGAGTTCGCCGTAAAAGCGCTTTGAACTTCCGAGGTGTGCAGAACCAGTTTCTTATTCACCTGGCAGGTGATGCACCAAGCAGCCGTGAAGTCGATAAAGACGGCTTTTCCTGCGGCGATATCTTGCGCGACAGATTCCTTGCTAAAAGTTTTCCAGGAGTCGCTTTGAGAAACCTTGGAAACAGTGATCGATTCGTGTGGCATCAAAGCCAAAACTAGGAATGAAAGCAAAAAGCCAAGCAATAAAAGAACTTGCTTCCATCTTTCATTATGAACTTGGCGGGAACCCCAGATCCACAGAGCGATGATTAAATAAATTCCTAATAAAAAGAGTAAGCTTGCAATAGTCACTTGATGTGACAAGACCCAAAGCAACCACAGCACTGTCGCAAAAAGTGGAAAAGCTAAAAACTCTTTGAGTTTTTCCGTCCACGCGCCCGGCTTTGGCAGATATTGAACGGTCTTCGGGAAATAAGCCAAAACCAAGAATGGAAAAGCCATTCCCAAACCTAAGCCAGCAAAGACAAGCAAAGTATTTATGGCGGGCATGGCCAGTGAAGCTCCCAGAGCTGCGCCCATGAAAGGGGCCGTGCATGGAGTTGCAACCAATGTCGCTAGCACTCCAGTTAAGAAAGACCCCGCACGATCCGAAGATGTCTTCTTTGCACCTAGATATGTTAGCGACTGACCGATTTCAAAAGTCCCCAAAAAATTAAGTCCCAGCCAGAAGAACAAAATAGAGATTCCAGCGGCGACAGTGGGGGATTGTAACTGGAAACCCCAGCCGATTTGTTCTCCACCGGCGCGCAATAGCATCAATATTCCGCCCAGTGCTAAGAAGGACATCATGACGCCCAAAGTGTAATAAAGACCTGAGGTTCGCAGGCTTTGCGCATTTTTCTCTGGACCTAAGAAGCTCAACACTTTGATGGAAAGTACGGGAAACACACAGGGCATGAAGTTTAAAATGAACCCACCCACCAGGGCCCAAAGCAGAACAAAAACCAAAGAAGTCGGCGCGGTTTTCTGCAAAGAAATTTCGTATCCTTGCTTTTGACCTTCGGTATTTTCAGTCACTAGAAGAAAACGAGCTCCTTCGAAATCCGTTTTTGAAGTATCTTGCAAAGCGAGATCAATTTCAAAGTTATGATCCTCAGGTGTGAGCACAGGAACGGTCGCTTTAAAACTTTCCCCGTCTTCTGGAAAGACCTCGAGGTTTTTCAGAGCAGTTTGCGCGGGAAGGTTAAGGACGGTTTTTAAAGTTGCGCCCTCTATTTTTCGAGGGACCCAGGAAAAGGACGAAGGAGCCGGTGTAGGAAAAGAGAATTTTGAGAACGTCTCCGCCGGAGGACCTCGTTGAGAAGAATAAGGAATTTCTGTTTTCAGCTCAGTAAAGAAAGGGACGCACTCGATTCTACAGATAAGAAATTCTAAGCGGAGCGACGCCTGAACAGGGTTTGGCTTTGTCTCCGGCTCAAGATCGAAAGCAAAAAGAGCTTCCTCGGAATAACCGAAGTTTATCAAACCTTCCACGGGAATACGTTCTGGCAGAGGCCAATGCTCTTTTGTAATCCTGGCATTCGTAAAGTTCCAAGTCCACTTTGGTGCTGCACCTGAATCACCCGAATTCTTCCAGTAGATATGCCAATGGTCTTGGATTTTGAAATGAAGGCCCAAAGAGGGCTTTTGATTTTCATTCCAAGATGTATGGGACGAAATAAGTTTTACTTCTCCTTGAGGAAACGAAAAAGAATCCACTGCAAAAGAAGCACACGAAAACGCCGTAATGAAGACTGTCAGAAGCCGTGAAAGAAAATGCATCCTTTAGTTATAGGAAAAATTCTATGCAACGCCAACATTACTGCGTTTAGCTGGCCGTATTAAATGCGATGCGGGAAGGAACTGTTTAAAATCAAATAAGAAGCCGACGGACGCATCCCTCAGTATCTTGTCAACAACAGGACCCCTTAGAAGTACAGTCGTAAGAAATCCAGTTCTTGGATAGTCTCTTGGGCTGAAATTAATTTTAAAGTATCCAATAGATCGAACAGATCATTCTTGTTCAAAAAATCTTCTGTATCCCGCAAATGTATTGCGGGTTTAAATCTCCCGCTGGAAACTCGATTAAGAAGGGCCGTTTCCAAATTTATTTGTGCCGTTAATAGGGGACTGAACTTTGCCTGTTCTTTACGATATTTCAGCAGTTGATCGGCAATGTCATATTTTCCTTCTAGAACGTGTTGTGCAAGCTGGGCTTTTTCGAAAAGTGAATGCATGCGGCTGGTCGGTAGATATCGCCTCTGACTTTTAAAAGTTGAAATGTCATTGGAATGAAAATTTTTTGAAAGCTTCAGCAGCATTTGGGCAGTGCAGATCCCGCGGCGCCATTCGATTTTTTGCGAAACAGTTCCCATTTTTATAAAGGAAGAAAATGACTTCGTTAAAGAACCTGCTCTAAAATAAAGGAGCCCCAACGCCTGATAAAGCTGAGCGACTTCGATCAGACACGATTTATTATAAGTGAAGCAGTAAAGAAGAGCCCCGCGAAAGAGTTCTTCGGCGTCTCTATATTTCGCTTGGTGATAGTGAAGATGTCCCTGAAGAAGTTGATATCGAACTTTGGATAAACTAAAAACTGGCACGGATAGAAAAGATGAAGAAATCTTTCGAAGATGTTGCTGCGTTTTTTCGATGTCGCCTTGAAAATATTCAGTCAAAGCCATCTCGATTTGCAGCTCGAAGCTGAGGTTTTCACCAAGAAAGTGATCCTTATTGAGTTGCAACTGATCCCAAGCGGCTTTGAGATAGGCTTTGCCGGCGCGCAAACTTCCGAGATTTAAAAAACTCCTTCCAACAGCTTTGTGAAGCAAAAGCGCCTGATGTGTCGGCAGGTCCACATTTTTAAAGTGTTTGAGAATCTTAAGATAATTTCTCCAGTCTTCATCACAGTGATTTTTTTGCATATAAGGATCTGACAATAATACTTCTAAAGCTTTGTTCGCGGGACTGATCCGCAAGCGGTTCTTGTTTTGAATTAGCTGTGTAGTATCTGTCTGCAGCAGTTCAGCCAAATCCTTAAGCTGTTCTTTTTTTATTTTTTTAGAAGACTTGTTAACCCAGCGCTGAACCGTTTTTGTCGAGATCTTCAAATGCTTTGCAATAGCCGCATGGGAAAGCTTTTGCTCCCTTATCAGCTGAAGAAAGATGTCGTGATGAAGTATGTAGGACTCCGTGCTCATAGAACCCGGCGCTTTTATTTACTGTCGAAGGGATAATAAGGCACTTCCACGATGCTTCTAAAACCATTCCTGCCGGAAAGCGATGCTACCAGAGTTCTTAAAGCTCCGATATTTTTCCCTTGAGCTCCGATGATTTTTCCGATGGATTTTTGTGAACAGTTAACTTTGAATATCGTCGTTTTTTCGCCGTGAGTGATTTCAACGGACACATCGTTTTCGCCCGACATAAAGACCAATATTGTCGTCAGAATGTCCCGAATGCGCACGCTGACTTCAGCGCGAGACAAAGTCGCTTCACCAGCGTTTTCCACAACAATATTTACATCCATGGGGTCATACTTCTTTTTAATAACCTGCATTGTAATCCCTTTTTGACAAAGTCGGCTCACAGTATCGAGTGTCAGAAGGCACGGCTCAACTGGACACTTTGGACATTCCTGAAATTCTGTTTTGGCTTTCGGCGAAAAAAAGAAACAGCGGTGTAAATTCGGCAGCAGCCGAAACTGCGGCAGAACGTGCCGCCGATTTTTCGGCAGTTCTTTCCTCATCTCGATTAGTTTCGACTTAAGACCTAGTTTCGGTGGACCCCTGCTTGCATTCTTTGAAGACCATAGGGAGAACACATGAAACACCTACTTTCAAAAACATTGATATTGGTATTCACGATTCTTATTTTTGCCGGTTGCAGCGGTGGCGGAAGCGGAAAGAAAATTGTCGGACGCGATCAGTTTGTATACGTATTGAGCCGCGGCGATAGCAAGATTTATCAGTATCATCTTTCTAAGGACGGTGAGCTTTCACCATTGTCAGCTCCCACAATCAACACCGGAACTATGCCTTCTTTCATGATCATGGACAGTTCACAGCAGTATTTATATGTCGCAGATGAATACGATAATACTATTTCCCAATTTAAAATTGGTACGGATGGTGTGTTGACGGAGATCGCATCAGCCATCGCAACTGAGGATACTCCTGTTCATCTTGCATTAAGTCCCGACGGGAAATTTCTGTATGCTTCAAGTATGACCGAATCGAACATCACGCGCTTTTCGATCAGCGATGACGGGACTTTGAGTTTGAGCGGTTTCATTCCTTACGCAGATTCATCTTTAGGAATTCATTTTTCTCCTTCAGGGGAATATGTATACGTCATCAGTCACTACAACGATTCTATTGCCCAGTTTCGTTGGCAAGCTGATGGAAGTTTTCAACCCTTGAGTCCGGCTTCGGTTCAAGCAGAAAGCTGCCCATCAGGTCCCGTCGGCGTAACTGCCTTGAAGCAAGGATCTTTTTTGTATGCGGCAAGTTGCTGGACGGATTTAGTGGAATCTTTTGCAATAGAGGCTGATGGCACCCTGACTAAGAAAGCCACCATTACCACGGGAGTGGCTCCTCAGGGACTGCTGATTTCAGGAAGTCAGATGTTCGTTGCAAATTCAGGAAGCAGCGATATTTCGTTGTATTCCATTCAGCAGGATGGATCCTTGATTCACCAATCACCCACGTCGGTCGCCGCCGGAATAGCTCCCGTCGGTATGACAGTGGATGCTGCGAATACTTTTGCCTATGTTCTTGACTCCGCTACCGATCAGATCATTCGCTACAAACTTTCTATCTATGGGTTGGTCAAGGACGACGCATTTTCAATAGCGACGGGCGGGTATCCTGTGCAAATTTTGATGAAGTGACTCGATATTGATCATTCATGGAACGGTAAGGAACACTCTATTGCCAAGTCGAGTTTGTTGCTCGCGGTGACCGAATTTCTTTCGTTCAGATGAAATAGAAATATGAGTGGGAACTCACTCTTTAAAAAAGCTAGATCCTTGGTTTTCCGAGGGAAAATTTTAAGTTTATAATACTCTTACATGAGTGTTTGTTTACAGACCTCGCGAAATCAAACGAATGGCCTTGAGAGGATTTTCTCACATTGTCGCTGTCTCAGGATAAGAACTGAGCGATATTCGCAGAACATAATACCCCTAACGGGACTTTAACACTTCGTGAGGAATTCCCGATAAATAAAGAGTCATGTTCTGGGTTTACACGCAGGAAGTCCTGCTTTCATCTATTCTTGAACGTTGCCGCTGGGTCGGGAATTTGTTTGTCGCAGTCATTGCTGCGACGATTTTGTCGTCTTGTACGCTTGATACTCAATTGATAAGTGGCAAATCTCTCGAATTTTTCTCGGTAACTAGTGAAAGTGAAGGCCGTATAAATGGAAGCAACATGGCGGCAACTCCATTCAAAGGAAGCTGCGTTCCTGGTTCTAAAGTTACGATTACCGAAGCCACGGCAATACTAAATCATGAATTCACATGTGATAATACCGGTTCTTGGTCGCGATCTTTGGACCTTTCGGTGTTACCTGCAAACTATATTGGGGAACTTGTTTTCACGATGATTGCGCCCACGGGGCAGTCCTTTGAACAGAAGTATCCAGTAGAAAAAGATGTCGTGCCTCCAACCGTCACGATAGATGCGCCAGTTGCCGTGACGCCAATGAATGAAGGTTCTTATCCGATCACGGGAAATTGTTCTGAAAATGGAAAAACAGTGACGCTGATAGCGGGAACAATTTCCACAACAACGGTCTGTACTGCGGGAGCCTACTCTGCGAATTTAGATGTATCATCGGTCTTGAGTTCACCTATTTCAATTTCAGCGTCGCTAGTCGATGCGGCGGGTAATGTTGGAAATGCTTCTGCTTCAGCATCTCGCACCGGTGCTCCTCCTGTTATCACGTCTTTTGCGCTAAATAATGGGAATACAGTAACAACCAATAACGTTGTGACTGTCGATATGTCCGTCACTGATGTGACAGAAATGTATCTTACCGAAGTCGCTGGCTGTGCATCGGGTGGAAGTTGGGTTTCATATTCCGCAACTGCGTCTTGGACTTTGCCGGCTCTGAATGCGACGAACACATTGTATGCGAAATTTAGAAATGCTTCGGGCGAAACCCTTTGTGTTTCTGACAGCATTGTTCACGATTCTACGTCTCCAACGATTACGATTGATTCTCCGGCAGCAAATAGCTATGTGAATATCGCCAATGTTTCGGCCTTCACCATCAGCGGAAGTTGTTCTGAATTAAATCGTTCCATCACAATTACAGGCCCAAGCGGATACACCGCGACCACGACTTGTTTGGGAACTTCGTATTCTGCGATTTTAGATTTAACGGCGCTTCCTCAGGGGAACTTCATTCTTTCAGCTTCTTTGTCAGATGAAGCGGGAAATTCGGGTTCTGCGAATTCTGCCAACTATATTAAAGATACGGCTGCACCGGCGGCGGGAACAATCACAATCAATAGCGGTCAAGCGGGTACAACGAATCTCAATGTGACGTTAACTATCTCGAATGTCGCTGGCACATCGGAATATTACATCACGAATGCTGCTGACTGTAGTTCTGGAGGAGTCTGGGAAAGTTATGTGGCATCAAAGGCCTGGGTCTTACCAACAGCCAATGCCACGAACACTGTTCGCATGAAACGCCGGGATGCAGCTGGAAATGAGTCGAGCTGTACATCCGACTCTATCGTTCATACGAGCTCGGTGCCTAGCTTGTCCTTAGCGTCACCGACGGCGGGTTCATATATCGGTTTGATGAACGCGGCCTCGTTCACGGTCTCTGGAGCCTGTTCAGAAGAAGGTATCGCAGTGACATTGACAGCGAATGGAGTCACGCAAACATCACCTCCGCTTTGTACCGGAGGCTCTTGGACAAAAACTTTAAATCTTTCTTCAGGAACTTATGGGCAGGGCAATATGACTGTCGTCGCCAACCACGCTCGTATGACGGGTGTCGCGGCTCCCTCGGTAACAGTTGTTTTTGTTAAAGACACGGTAGCACCGACGGCAACGATGGCCATCAATAACGGTGATGCCTACACAAATAACTTAGCTGCGACGCTGAACCTTTCAATGGCGGGTGGTGCGACAGAAATGTACATTACCAACAACGCGCTTTGCCTGACTGGAGGCACTTGGGAGCCGTTTGCTGTTACGAAATCTTGGACGCTTCCTACTGCGAACGACAACAACTGGATTTACTATAAAGCTCGCGATGCGGCTGGTAACGAGACGAATTGTTTGTCGGATACGATTATCCACGACACCGTCATTCCTTCTCTCGCAGTTACCATGGCAGTTGGTACGTATATTAATGGTGTCAACCAAACGGCTTTCGAAATTACTGGGACTTGTTCTGAATACGGTCGACCGATCACTCTTTCTTTGGCAGCAGAACCAAGTATCACCGGAACAACAACATGTGCCGGCGGCTTTTGGTCAATGACAGTAAATGCTAGCGGTATTGCAGATAATACTTCGTCGACCTATTCATTCAGTTTCGTTCATACTCGCCCGAGCGGAAATATGATAACGGCCTTTGGTCATTTCTATAAGGATACGGTTCCTCCTGGCAATGCGACACTGACGAATGCTCCTTCCGGAACGAATGCAAATAGTGCCCTGAACGTGACGGTCGGTGGGACGGGCGTGAATCTATTTAAATATTTCCTGATCCGTCCAGGAGAAACAAATGCGTGTTCGGCAACTACGAGCTACTTGGGAAGCGATAACTTCCTGTCTTCGACGATTTCAGACCGAATCCTGGTGAATGGTGATTACAAACTTTGTGTTTGGGGTCGCGATACAGCGGGTAATTGGTCTCCGGCACATACGGAAGCTTCATGGACTCGGGATGCTTTGACCGCCGTGATTACAGGAGCGCCCACAGGAGTTTCATCAGCAACTTCTGTCAATATCACGGTTTCAGGAACAAGCGTTACGCAGTATAAGAAGGCATTTATCACATCAGGCACTTGTGCAACGGCGACTTACAGTGGGCAAGTTCCAGTGGGAACTGCGATCACTGACAATATCAGTGCGATTCCGAATGGTCCTGTCACTTTATGTGTGATTGGTTCAGATACTTTCGGTACTTGGCAGTCAGAAACGGCGGCGACAGAAGTTACTTGGATTAAAGATGCTATTTCAACAGTGCAGATTACTTCTGCCTCGCAGAATAGAGTGAACGAAGGTGACAGCGGCCAAAATATCACCTTCACCATCAATCCTGTTAAAAACTACGACGTCATCGTTTACTACAAAGTTACTGGAGATGCGTTGAATTCAACTCATCATAATTTGAGTTCGGGTTCCGTAACGATTCCTGCGAATACGGCTTCAGCTACAATCACGGCGAACTTTCCAGACAATGCACTCGCAGAAGGCGAAAAAGTTCTGAACGTGCACATCACTCGTACTTCGACGATTGCGGCAATCCTTGGTATTAACTATCAAGCACAGTACTTCATTGCGGATGATGAAAAGAATTTGAAAGTGACGGCGGTTGCACTGAACCAAAGACACTCTTGCGCGATTTTATCGGATGGATTTATTCGTTGTTGGGGATACAACTCCTCTCAGGCCCTAGGGACGGGAGACGGCAATTTCCGAGACAGAGCCGCCCTTGTCACTGTTGCTGGGAATCCGACATTCGCTAGTATCTCTACAGGACACGAACATACTTGCGCTATAACGACGTCGGGTGTGCTGTATTGCTGGGGAACTAACACGGTCAAACAGCTCGGCGACGGCACTAGTACGAATCGTTCAAGTCCTGTAATAGCAGACTCTCCCAATCTGTATTTGATGATAAGCACCGGCAATCGACATACGTGTGGTATTACTATCAACAACAAACTTCGTTGCTGGGGCTCAAATAGCTACGGCGAAATCGGAAAAGGCACGACGAGCCCAACACCTTCAGACCCTGTCGAAGTTGATGGAGCTACAGACTATAAATATGTATCGGTGGGTGCAGATGGTTCCTGCGCAGTGACTTCCACTCATAAGTTGCGTTGCTGGGGAAATAACGGAAATGGGGCATTACCAACGGGTGGCAGTTACAATACTCCGCAAGATGTCGACTCTATCACGGATTATTCCATGGTGGCCGTCGGATCATCACACTCGTGTGCAGTGACTATGACGGGCCAATTGAAATGTTGGGGGGGCGCTAATTCATGGGGGCAGATTGGCGACGGCACAAATACGGCAAAATCTAGTCCTACCAACGTGGATTCTTCTGAAACTTTCGTCTCTGTTGCTGTGAATACGGATACAAATGCGACTTCGCGTGGAACAACGTGTGCGCTCACCACAGGAAAAGTCCTATATTGCTTCGGATTTAATGACGCTGGTCAGGTCGCTGATGGAACTTCAGGGAATTCTCGCAGATCACCGACTCTCAGTGACGGCGGAATGTTGTATGATAAAATTGCTTTGGGCGCGGGGCGTGTCTGCGGAATTCCAACCTCAGGTTACTTACGCTGCTGGGGAAATTTTGGTTTCGATTCCGGTGCCAGTCAGCAGTACAACTCCTTCGGTGCGGGTCACAACATCGGCTTCTTCTCTCGTTGGGGAGAATTTTTCAAAGACTTTAACTTTGATACCGTGTCCTTCGGAGGAGGCGGGCATCATGATACGGTTGCCTGCGGTATCAGCAATAAAAAACTTTATTGTTGGGGTACTACCGAGGTGATGGGTGATGGAACAACAGCCACGGTACGTCGACCGGCGCCAGTTTTAATTGATGCAGATACAAATTACGTTCAGGTGGCTTCTCGTCATAGCTCTGACCATTGTGCCATTACGGAAAGTGGCGATTTGAAATGTTGGGGTCGAAATCATTATGGTGAACTTGGTTCCTCTTCGGTGCCATCAACTGGCTCCGCTCCGCGAGTGAACGTCCCAACACTGGTAGATCCTGGCTACAAATATGTTCATGTCAGTATGGAAAACCATGGAACTTGCGGAGTCACGACAACCGGAGATTTACGTTGCGCCGGTTTTAACGGCTCGGGACAACTAGGTGATGGAACGATTACCGCTGTAGCGGCGTTCAAAACTATCGATGCGCCTACGAAATATAAAACAGTGGAACGCGGCTTTAATCATACTTGCGGCATCACTACGACGGGCATGTTGAAATGCTGGGGTACTAACACCAACGGACACTTAGGAATTGGCAATACAACAAACAATCCTAATCCGACAGAAGTGGATCCGGGAGTCACTTATAAATCAATCTCATTGGGTTCTACCTACACTTGCGGTGTAACGACAGCCGGCAAGCTGAAGTGTTGGGGCGGCAGTGGAGACGTCGGGAATGGAAGTTCTGGAAACGTAGTGAATCCTTATCTGATTGATGGAACTAATGACTATTTATCCGTTTATTCAGGCGCGGATTTTGCGTGCGGAATCTTAACTAGCAACGCGGTTAAATGCTGGTCTGTGCATATGCCCACCGTCGGTTTGGCACAACCTCCCTTTGGTAATACCGTGCTCAACCAACTTAATGCTACGCTCATTGATTCTGGGATGGGCTATTCTAAAATTCTCACCGCCGGTGATATGTTCTGTGGATTGACTCTTGGAAAACAGTACCGCTGTCATGGTTTCGTCGAAGGCGCTGTGGGCGGTGATGTTGATACATCCGTCTCAGTATCCAACGTAAATTCAAACTTCGTTTATCAGCCTATCTATTTGCACAAAATGTTCTACTAAAAGAAAAGAGCGACCTCTCAGCCGCTCTTTTATCAATGCTACTTAATGACATTTATTAACGTCAGCAGTTCCTGAACACTCTTCTTTGCAGCGGTAAAGAGTTTCATTGCGATTTTGATCGCACTTAATATTTCCAATAGCAACTGCACATGAGGCTGCATCCATTCCCGATCCGGGAGGACAAACATCAGTCGCGATACTTCGGCAATCCGGAGTCGAAGCCATATAGCGAAGAACAAAATCACAGCGTTCACGTGACGTCTTGAAAAAATCAGGCACTTTCACTTGAGCCAACGCAGAACCAGCAACAACCATCAATCCCACAAACAAAACAGAAATTTTCATAGAAGCTCCTTAAGTCACTTCTTAAAAAGTAACGAATCAAAGGGAACAAAACAAATCATCTTTAGTCGATTAAAAATAAGAAAATCGATTGGACCCCAAAAACCAGGAGCACAAAAAAACAAGCGACCCCGAAGGGGAGCGAAAAGAATCCCTCTTAGATCGGAGGATGGCCCCGCGAGGTTGTGCCCGCGGTAAAACGATCCCGTGGATCGTTTTATTGCGGAGCATGGAGGAAGGTGAGCCGCGAAGGCGGTTCACCGCCCGAGAGGCCCGAAGCGGCGGCCCCAAAAATAAAAAAACCAACCCTCTGGGTTGGTTTTCTTATTTTTGGTGCCCCGCGAGGGACTTGAACCCCCACGCTTGCGCACTAGATCCTAAGTCTAGCGTGTCTGCCAATTTCACCAGCGGGGCAACACCGTAATTTGAAACAAAGAGATAGCGCATTTCCGCGCTATCTTGCAAGAACTATTTCTCGCTGATCAATTTTTTGTAGTCAGGAGCTCTCATAAGGTTTGCTAGTTCTTTTTCAGTATCCATTTCGATACGAACCAACCAGCCTTCGTTCACTGGATCGTCATTCAAAACTGACGGATCATCAGATAAAGCCGTGTTAACTTCGATTACAGTGCCTGAAACAGGGGCATAAAGGTCGCTGACAGCCTTAACGGACTCGATAACGCCGAAAGTTTGACCTTGAGTGATTTTTTGACCTTCTTCTGGAAGCTCAACGTAAACCACTTCACCCAATTGGTCTTGAGCGAATTCAGTGATACCGACAGTCACGATGTTCTCGTCAACTTGAGCCCACTCGTGTTCTTTTGTGTAATAGTAGTCTTCAGGGATGTGAAATGCCATTTTCGGCTCCTTATTTCTGAACAAAAGGTGTCTTACAAACCACCGCTTTAGTTTTACGGCCGCGAATATCTAGAAGAAACTCAGTTCCCTCTTTTGCAAAAGCTACGTCGATGTAGGCGATACCGATAGGTTCATCCAAAGTCGGAGAATGTGTACCACTAGTTACCTTGCCGATTTCTTTGTTGTCAAAAGAAAATAGGCTGTAACCCTGACGAGGGATGCCCTTCTCAAGCATCTTAAATCCCACAAGATTTCTTTGCAGGCCGGCCTCTTTTTTACCCACGATAATCGCTTTGCCGATAAAGTCTTTTTTAGCTGGCTTAATAACCCAGCCTAAACCCGCCTCGTATGGATTCGTCGTGTCATCAATCTCATGACCATACAAAGAGTACTTCATTTCTGTACGAAGAGTGTCACGAGCACCCAAACCAATAGGTTGAGCTCCCAAGTCTTTACCTTCATTCAAAAGATGATTCCAAAGGGCGCCTGTGCCCGCCGCTTCAACAAAAACCTCACAGCCTTTTTCGCCCGTGTAGCCCGTTGTTGCGACCATGATTTTGAAATTTTGGAATTGGCCGGATTTCAAAGTGAAAGGCTTCATTTCACTGACTTTAAATCCGAAAACGCGATCGCAAAGCTCCAAAGCTTTTGGACCTTGAACCGCGATCTGACCCCACATATCGCTTTCATCTGTGATGTCAGCGCCTTTATTATTCTTCGTCATCCAAGCGAAGTCTTTGTCTTTGTTGGAGGCATTTACGCAGACCAAGTAATCTTCGTTTTTCTTCAAGCAATAAACGATAATGTCATCAACCAAGCCGCCTTGAGCATTCGGAAGAAGAGAATATTGCGCTTCTCCATCATTCAATTTCGCAACATCATTTGTTGTTAACCACTCGAGAGTTTCTAGAGCTTTTGGTCCCTTCACACGAACTTCACCCATGTGAGACACATCGAAAAGACCGACGTTCTTACGAACATTGTCGTGCTCCTCACGAAGGCCAGAATATTGAACAGGCATATACCAGCCTGCGAAGTCGACCATACGGCCGCCCGAATTTACGTGGATATCTGCTAATGGAGTCTTTTTCATAGCCCGGGAGTTTCCTTTTCCCTTGGCAGACAGTCAATGATATCTAGAGCGTCGATGTACAAATTGCCTCTCCGCATGCAGCTTATTTTTGATCAGCTTCTTCCTGGACAACCTGTCTGGGACTTTTGCTGCGATCACGGCATTTTGGGAATCAGCGCTTATCGCAGCGGATTGTTTCCGGAGGTCTATTTCGTCGATCAAGTCGCACATATCATGGATCAATTGCGCGCGCGCTTCAGTGAAAAGCATTTTGATGAGCTGTCTACGAGCCGGGCTGAGTTCTTTACTTCCGCAGGTGAGGACTTAGACACGGTGCTTAAAGGCAATGTGGTCATAGCTGGCGTCGGCACGCACACTATTTTTAAAATCTTGAACTCACTTCATCAGAAGGATCTTTTGCAAGCGCAGCGAGTGATTCTGTGTCCGCAAAATTACGAAGATAAATTGATTGGTTTTCTCTCCGAAATCCCGAATTTTCAGTACGAATTCTGTAATGAACATTACGAATTTGTCGAACGCGGACGCGCTCGTAAGCTGTTGATTTTACATAAAAAATCCGTAATGGAGTCCGTGTAATTGACGCAGCCGGAATGGCTTTATTAAATGTCTGTAAGGCTGTGAACAACTTATTGATTATTAGGAGTCCTGCACATAATTGTGTCCTCATGCAGGACGTAAATAAAAACTCGGATTTCCGACAATTCTTAGAAGATGAACTGGCTCGCCGTAGCCAAAACTATCCTCGTTACTCTCTACGCGCGTTTGCGCGTCATTTGGAAGTGGACTCGTCATTCTTGTCCAAAATTCTAAATGGAAAAAGAACAGTAACTATCAGAACAATTCGTATGTTCGGGGAGCGTTTGAACCTCACTCCAGACGAGCTTCAGCGTTTCGGTGAAGTTTCTCGTGAAAAGAAGATGAAGCGCAAGCTTGAGCGTCTTTTGGAGAAAATGCCTACTGAAGAGCGTGAGCAATCAACAATCTCTATCACTGTTGATGAAAATCGCTTGCCAGAAGCAAAAGAGAAAATCAAAAACTTCCGCAAAGAACTTGCTCAGTTTCTTGATGCGGGCGTAGCGCAAGGAAAGACATATCAAATTTCCGTATCGCTATTCCCTGTATCAGGATTCAGCAACGACTAATTGCTTTCATCTTCAACCCTTTAACAATTTAAAACACGACTTAAGAAAACACCGGCTCACGACACCGGTGTTTTTTTATTTTGACCTCTTTCAAAAAATTCTCAACGCTGAGGCATACCTCAAAGGTGGTCTTCATTGAGCAATCGTTTCTTAACTTCTGTTTTCATTTTCCTCGTTGTTTTAGGTATCTATTTCTTTTCTCAACGCGACGATACTATTAGCGAACAAAATCTACCGCCCTCCGAAGAGCAAGTTTTAGACAAGGAAGAAAATCTTCAATCCCTCGTGCAAGACACTTCAAGTCCTGCCAATCCAATGCAGAGTTCGAGTGAAAATATTCCTGGAAGTGAAAGGCAAGTCGAAGCGCTTCCAACAACACCGTCACAAAAAACGCCAGCAGAGCTTGGGGCCGTTCACTATCGTCTTGAAGAGGGAATGGCCATTGCTGATGGAGATATTGTTCTTGGACAGGTAGAGTCGGGAGCGCCCATGACAGGATTGACGAAGCCTTTAGAATTGCAGCTATGGGATTCGGCTGAAATCCCTGTTTACATTCAGCCAGACTTGGAAAATCCCCAACGTGTAAGAGAAGCATTACTGTTTTTCGCGAACACACCCATTCGTTTTGTGGACTACACAGATCAAGAAGATGTTCTGGTTTTCCAAACAGGGGCGAAAGATTGCAAAAGCTATTTGGGAAAAATCGGTGGAAAACAACCCGTATGGTTAGCTCCGAATTGCGCTCCTGCAGAAGTAGCCCACGAGATTATGCATGCTCTGGGATTCATTCATGAACAGAACCGCACAGACCGCGAGTCTTTCGTGCAAGTTCTTAAAGAAAATGTCGAAGATGGGTATCTGATAAACTTTGAAATTTTTCCGTCAAGCCTTATGAAGGTGTCAGGCCTAGCGGCGTTTGATTACAACTCGTTGATGCTTTATCCGAGCGACACTTTTGCAAAGCCAGGGACGTCGCAGACGCTAGTATCGAAAGATCCGGGACGCCAGATTGCGCCTTTAAGAAATCTTTCGCAGTCAGATATTCAAAGACTTTATCAGGCTTACGGAAATCGTTAGGACTTTTGCAGTTTTTGCCAATCGCGAGTGTTCATCAGTCCCACAGTTTCGGTGTTGGGATCAAAAACAATTTTCACGTCGCCTTTGTCGATCTGTTTTCTAATTTGATTGAACTTGGTTTCGAACGCGACTTCTTCACGACCGTAATCAGTGCCTTCACGCTGAATGAAGTTTTCAATAATTCCGCGCAAAGCCTCATCGCTGATAGCTTCTTTAGGAACTTCGAGAGGCGGACGTGATTCGTTTTCTTCGTAGGACATGCAAACACTATTGCACATCAAAGATCGGATTTGGAACCATTAATTTTGGATAAGGCACGACGTTGTTAAGACGAGTGTCATATCTAAACACCAGATTTCCCACCGCAAATAAAGCATAAGGAGAGATCACCGAACCGCGGAATTCTCCATAGTAACGGCTGTGCACATTGTGGGCGTTCACACGCAGATGATCAAAGACAGTAGATACACGGAAGGAATTGATTGTCGAGGCTCCCAATTTTGAAGGTTGTTCCCCCCAATAACCGGCCCACGTCCAACTGTAATTTGAATAATTAGTCATTTGGTAGGCGCCATTCACGCGGCACATACTTTCATAAGCGCGAACCATGTCCACTAACGTATTGGTTGCAGGACGATAAACGTTTCTAACATTAGGAACATAATCGTAGTTTGAAACCGTGCCGGTCCAATTGTTGAAAATTTCCTTGGCCATCGCACACTTCCATGGATCTACGGAAGCGTCGCAAGCTGTGTAATTTCCGTTCGATACATAGTGAGTGTCTAGATAGATGGCATGTTCGGGACGAAGAGGGCACGTCATATATTCCCAAGCGCCCGCATCTTCATTGCTTTTCACTGAAGCCACGGTGCCACCGGCATCGCGCAGGCCTGAAGGGTTCACGTCGTTCACAATTTTTCGGGCGTCGTTTGCAGCGTTATTGGAATTCCTAATATGGGCCAGGTCGTAAAGTCCAATCCCCATGTGTAAGTTGCGAGAAGAAGTAATTTGTAAAGTCGGAGAAGCCGCTCCGCCGACATAATTGATTGCGGTGCCACGATTTGTTTCGATAAAGACATTGCCTGCGACATAGATTGAACAGCCCACATCGTCAGTTTGAATGTCCGGATTTTTTAGGTACAAGGTTCCACTGATGATAATACTGCCGTAGCAAACAATTGTTCCATTGTTTCTAACGAATTCGCCATAGCCATAGTCGTGTATTTCTAAACCACTTAATCCCGGTTTCGAGTTAGGACCTTTATAGACAAATTCCGTGTCACTTGCAGACAGGGAAGCATCCAACGCTAATATCTCT
This sequence comes from Bdellovibrio sp. HCB117, assembly GCF_047305915.1. Lineage (NCBI taxonomy): Bacteria > Pseudomonadati > Bdellovibrionota > Bdellovibrionia > Bdellovibrionales > Pseudobdellovibrionaceae > Bdellovibrio > Bdellovibrio sp. HCB117. Next base: position 637,739 of record NZ_CP178622.1, read on the forward strand.
GCGTCGGATGGAGCGCGGATTTTCACGGCACTTTTCAAGGTGATGCCGCCATTTACCGGAGGCATGGCCGCCATCACCGTCGGAGCAGCGGCTACCTTTACAAAACCATCTGTGTCCGTTAGCAACGTGCCTTGCGCATCGGCCTCGGGCTCATAGTAGTTCCAAGGATTTAAGAGGAAGCTGCGAAGATTCACGGCAGGCCCGTTCGGATTTCCTGAAGTTTGTTTGATGAAGTTTTTATCTGTGACAGTGATGTCAGGCATGTACAGTGAGCCTGTCACCGTGAAGCCGATAACATTGTTGTCTGCGTGATACATGTGGGAAGAGTTGATTCTTGCAAATCCCAAAATGTTATTCGCATTACTGTAATTGGCTTGGGAAATTCCAAAATCCATCACGATATCCGCCTGAATATTCGCATGACACAAAATACAAGAAAGAGGTCTTGAGACCGCGAGTGCCGGATACATGCTCATCACGTAGTTATCAACATGCACTCCGAAAGACTTTGATACTGTCGTGATACCATCACCAACAGTTAAAGTGATTAACGTCGTATCGGTCGAAGAAGCGTGAGCCGATCCCATTTGTAATGACAGAGTTCCGCTCGTACCGCTCACCGAACAGCTTGCTACGGAAACGTAATATCCATCGGCTGTGGTGGCAGAACATGTCAGAGATTGCGGATCAGGAAAACCCGCCCCGCCTGGGTTGGCCGTGAAATTTAGATCAAAAATCGCGTTGGCAAAACATTTGTTCCCGCATTTTTCAGCGACAGTGCCATTTGTGCCCGGCCAAGCTGTGATTTGGGGAAGTTCGTCGACAAAGTTCACGGTGACAGCGACATCGCCTTCAATAACGTGTCCCGTTGGAAGAACCTGATCGGTGAATTGCACTTTGATGTTGCAAGGACCACCATTGTGATCGGTGGATCCATTTTTATTAAAATAGTGAGCCGTGGGTGCATACGTTAACGCTCCGGTGGCTGAATCAATGGAAACACTGCCATAGTCAGCGCATTTTGGTGCTGCGGCTGTCCCTAAGGAGTAAACACCTGCGCCTTCTTCGTCAGAACTCACGCTTGAATCATCAAACAATTCCGTCGCAGAACTGTTTCTATCCAACGCAACCGTGGCGGGGACAGTCAGGCTTGGCGTCGTCGTATCCAATGTGAAGCTGACGGTGTTGCTTTGATTTATATTTCCCGCTTCATCGCGAACCCACATCGTCAAAGTGTGAGCTCCCTCGGCACCAGTGACTGGAACATAATTATTCCCAGTCGTGCAATTTATCCAAAGTGCATCAGAAAAATCGGGAACGCTCGCACCATCTTGAGTGAAGGCCACTTGAAAATAGCCGTCGGGAACTTGGTTCGTATCATCGCAAGAAGCGACGTCTACGATCGCGGGGCTGTCTTGGATCGCGTAGGGTAAACTGATCGTTGGCGTTGAGGGTTCCGTTTCATCAAAGACGTAAGGTAAAGGATAGGGATAGCAGTAAGTGTTACCGGCAGCATCTTCTGCAAGAACACTCCAAGAATACGGCCCCTCGACGGTGAGTGCGTTTCCTAATGGAAAATGAAAGGCACCGGTGACGCTGTCGGCTTGGGTGTCGGCAAGTTTATCGCCAGAGCACGTGATAGAATTATAAAGAGTCACGATCGCTTTAGGCTCTGTTTGACCGTCAATAATAGGGCGAGGATTGGGACTGACATTGGCGGGAAGAATATTGACGGTACCAGTTACGGGGATGGAGTTGTCATAATAAACTTCAAAGTCGTCGGAGCTGAAAGACTTTTTACCTCTTTCATCCAGAGCGGCACCTTCAGGAAGATTCAAAACTACACGTCCTTCAGCGATCGGGGTCATTTCAACTAAATACGAAAACATGTCTAGCTGAGTGATGCTAACAATGGTGGCATTTTCAGTTTTAAATTCAGTATCGACGATTCTGGTCGGCGGACGGTTGAATTGCACCTTCACCTTTATCGACGAGTTATTAGTGTAGTAAGAAGGGCTTGTAGATTTTAAAGTAGGTACTAAATCAGGATGATTGATATCGGCCTTGATGCACCCTGAAAGGATCGCACAAAGCGATAGGCATAGAGTTATGAATGTTACCTCAACGTTCCGAATATTCATAAGTTTCCTGATATGAATACTTATCGGTCTTTTGAGAGCAGTTTTTAATTAAAATCCGGTGAAGAAAGGGCTAGGTGTTTCACTCTGATATATGTTCCGCGAAGGCCCATTTCAGAGTGAAAATAGGCATCTTTCAGTCGAGAACTTCAACTTCTTTTGAAACGCGCAGTTCGTTTGAGACCTTCTGCGCCTCTGTGGGATTTTTAATAAGGACCCCGCGAGGGATTTCTTGCTGAATTTTAAGCTTGTGCATCCACGCTAGAAACTCACGCTCAGGACCTCGGCAAATCATCTGACGATCTTTGCCTTTTTCTTCCAGGCGATCACCCACGACGCGAGCCGCGGCTATCACTTCAGGGCGTGTTTTTCTCATCAACAAATAGCTCATTGTCAGTGTGCGATTTTTCATCGGAAGCTGTTCTTCCATTTTTAAAAACCATTCTGGAGCTTGAAAGTGAACGCGGTCATGACACCAGTCATGCTTTGATTGAGTTAAGAGCGGACAAGGTCCTTCATGCGTGCAAGGCGCCCAGACATGATAGCCGTTTTCTAAAAGCTTCTGACGAAGTTGTAAAAGCTTTCGACCATCTTGTTGCGTTGAAGGTTCTACCAACATCAAGGCTTCGCACTGATAAGCCCAATCCGGAATATCTGAAAGCTCGGTCAAAGAATAAGAAAAGACCGCCAAAGTTTTTTTAGGATCTTTTAAGCGGGGAGCACTGAAGGTGCGCTGCCATTCTTCGGCTTTGAACTGAGGAAAGTAAGTTTCTATAAGTTTTTGAGGCTCACTCGCTCGCTCAACAAGTTGAAATTGCAGCGCGTGCTTTTGCGAAATGCTTAACGAAGCCGTCGCTAGGCCTGCACCGAAATCAACGACGCGTTCAAGGCCTGCGAAGAAATTTCTTTTGTCGGCTTCTTCGATAATACCGGCAAGACGAGTCGAGTTCAGAGGCAAGTAATAACAAAGATAAGCCACTTGCGCCCAGGATTCATGCCAAGGAGTGACGTCATCAGGTTTATGAATGAAATAGTCAGATAAAGCCAGAACACATTTTGCGAGGGCTTTAGAGTCCTGCAAAGACAATTTATAGCTCGCTAAAGCTTTGGAAATAGATTCTTCAAATGAAGCGGGAAAAGTAAACTGTCTTTGCATGCAGATATTTTAAAGCGAAGACAAAGCTTTTAGCAAATCTTCGACAGAAATCTCGTCCATGCAGCGAGGATCGACGTTATCCTGATCCTGACTGTGAGGCATAAAGATGCGAACGTGAGGGCCTCTAGCAGCCCAACGGCGAGGATGTTGAACGCGAACTGGACTGTATATACCTAAAACGTTAGCGCCTAAAGAGGCTGCCATATGCGCGACACCCGTACTAGGAACGACAACGGCTTTTGAATTTTTTAAAACTGTAAAAAGCTCTGTCGCCTTCAGTTGATTCTGTAAGGATAAAACTTGCGCGTCACCAGCGAAGCGTTCTTTGATTTCTTTCAACCAAGGTTCATCGGCAGCGGTGCCCGTCAGAACGATTTGATAGTTCTTCTTTGCTTCGACAATGAACTCGATGTACTTCGCAATCGGCCAATTTAAAGCCGAACCGGCCATGCCGGGATGAACGACAACGTATTTCCCAGAGATCAATCCATGTTTGGCTAACAGCTCTGGATTCATGGGTGCAACAAGCTTTAATTCGGGAGTTTTTTCTTGCGTGATTTCTTCATTCACGCGAAAGGCGTGCAGAAGCAGGTCCAAGTTGTAATCTGATTCGTGTTGGACAGCTTGGCTGCGGCGTTGGCGAAGACCACGATTTAAAAATAAGAAACTATGCCACTGCGATTTAACACCGGCACGCACCGGAACATTTTCAGCCCAAAGCGCATAGCTGACCCACCACGGGGCCTGAAAGCTGACGGCGACGTCGGGCTTAAAGTCTTTTAAAAATGAACGTAAGGACTGGAGGGACGTCTTCCAATCATCTTTGGAAAGCTCAAGGTACTTTCTTTTGGGATCTGCATTGTCAGGTACAAAACCTAGGCCTTTTGAAATCACCCATTGAATATCGCGGTCCTTTAAAAAAGAAACCTGATCAACACACATGGTGCAGATCAGGTCGCCAATTTTATCAAGTCGGATAAGAAGAACCTTTTTCACTTCTTAAGTGTATTCTTCCACAGAAGGGCAAGAGCAAATTAAGTTTCTGTCACCGTACGCATTATCCACGCGTCCAACAACAGGCCAGAACTTGTTCGTGCGCAACCACTCTACAGGGTAAACCGCTTCTTCGCGAGAGTACGGATGATTCCATTCAGGTTTCATCAACATCTGTGCAGTGTGCGGAGCATTTTTCAAGGCATTGTTTTCTTTATCGATCTTGCCCGTTTCAATCGCCGTGATCTCCTTGCGGATAGTCACCATGGATTCAATGAAACGATCCAATTCTTTTTTAGATTCAGATTCTGTCGGCTCGATCATCAAAGTTCCCGCAACCGGGAAGCTCATTGTCGGAGCATGGAAACCAAAGTCCATCAAACGTTTTGCAACGTCTGTCACGTCAACGCCCGAGGTTTTCTTAATCTCGCGCACGTCCACGATACATTCGTGAGCCACAAGACCGTTTTTACCTTTGTAAAGAACAGGGAAGTGAGCTTCCAATTTCTTCGCGATGTAGTTCGCACTCAAGATACTTACTAAAGTGGCTTTACGAAGACCTTCGGCTCCCATCATTGTGATGTAAGCCCAAGAAATCGGAAGAATGCTGGCGCTGCCCCAAGGAGCGGACGTCGTCGCGCTGATACCTGTTTTAGGGCCGGCTTCAGGAACCAAAGAGTGTGTCGGCAAGAAATCTTTCAAGTGAGCCGCAACACCGATAGGACCCACACCCGGACCGCCACCACCGTGAGGGATCGAGAATGTTTTATGCAAGTTCATGTGAGAAACGTCAGGACCAAACACACCGGGACGGCACATGCCCACAAGAGCATTCATGTTAGCACCATCCATGTAAACCTGTCCGCCGTTGTCGTGAACGATTTTGCAAATCTCAACAATACCTTCTTCAAACACTCCGTGAGTCGAAGGGTATGTGATCATAAGAGCTGCCAAGTTGTCGCGGTGTTGTTCCGCTTTCGCTTTTAGATCGCTGACATCAACGTTCCCTTGATCGTCACACGCCACCACCACGACTTGCATATTCACAAGAGCCGCAGACGCTGGATTTGTTCCGTGCGCAGAAGAAGGAATCAAGCAGATGTTACGGTGACCTTGACCACGTGACTGGTGGTACTTACGAATCACCAAAAGACCTGCGTATTCACCTTGAGAACCCGCATTCGGTTGCAAGCTCACAGCGGCAAAACCGGTGATGTCGCAAAGTTTTTTCTCGAGGTCATGAATCATCTCGATCAAGCCCGCTGCTTGCGCTGTGGGCGCAAACGGGTGAAGTTTGCTGATTTCAGGCCATGAAACCGGCACAAGCTCGGTCGTCGCATTCAACTTCATCGTGCAAGATCCCAATGGAATCATCGAGTGAGTCAATGTGATGTCTTTGTTTTGCAAGTGATGGATGTAACGAAGCATCTCTGTTTCACTGTGATGAGAGTGGAACACAGGATGAGTCATGTAAGTTGAAGTGCGCGTAAGTTTCGCTGGCACTTCCACATCTTTCATCGCTTCATCGATAGATAGAGCCGAGAAAGGAGCGGCATTGCCACCATTGAAAGCGGCCCAGATCATCTCAACATCTTCTAAAGAAGTTGTTTCGTTCAAAGAAATACCAAGCTTGCCGTTACCGAAGTTACGGAAGTTCATCTGCATTTTTTCAGCTTGAGCAATAATCGCAGCTGCTTTGTCTGTCGTCACCGTCACGGTGTCGAAGAACGCATTTTTAGAAACGTTCAAACCCAATTTGTTCAAACCTTCAGCCAAGATGCCAGTCAGGCGTTGAACACGAAGAGCGATTTTTTTAAGACCTTCTGGTCCGTGGTAAACCGCATACATCGAAGCCATGTTCGCCAGCAACACTTGCGCTGTACAAATATTCGAAGTCGCTTTTTCACGACGGATGTGTTGTTCACGAGTTTGCAAAGCCAAACGCAAAGCCATTTTACCTTGAGAGTCTACGCTGACACCCACAAGACGACCTGGCATCAAACGCTTGTAAGCATCTTTCGTCGCCAAGAAGCCGGCGTGAGGTCCACCGAATCCAAGTGGTACACCAAAGCGTTGTGAGTTACCTACAACCATGTCAGCGCCCCACTCACCCGGAGGAGTTAACAAAGTCATTGCCAATAAATCAACCGATGCTGTGACGAGAGCGCCATGGTCTTTGTACTTTTTAGCAAGATCTGTGTAGTCTTCAACCACACCGCTTGTATTTGGATACTGGAAGAACACGCCGAAAACAGGTTTTGCGAAATCATATTTCGCTGGATCCATCACGATCATCTCAAAGCCCAAAGGCTCTGCGCGTGTGCCCATAACTTCGATCACATGAGGGTGCATCTCAGGTGATACGATGAAAGCATTTGCTTTGTTTTTGCAAAGAGAGTGCGCCATGAACATCGCTTCGGCAGCGGCTGTTCCTTCATCAAGCAAAGAGGCGTTTGAAATTTCCATACCGGAAAGATCGCTGATCATAGTTTGGAAATTCAAAAGAGCTTCCAAGCGACCTTGCGAGATTTCTGGTTGATAAGGAGTGTACGCCGTATACCACACGGGGTTTTCAAAGATGTTTCTTTGAATCACTGTCGGTGTGATTGTGTCGTGATAGCCCATGCCGATGTAATTTTTGAAAACTTTGTTTTTTGAAACCATTTGTTTCAAATGATTCAAAAGACCGTATTCAGAAATTCCCGGACCCACATCAGCGTAATTGTGCTGAGTGCGAATCTGTTGAGGAATAACCTTGTCAGCCATTTGATCCAAAGAATTAAAACCTAAAGTTTTAAGCATCTCGTGGATGTCTGAATCAGTGGGACCAATGTGACGGGGAATAAATTCGTTCTTAGAAGAAAGATCGGCAATTTTCATGTGCACCTCTATAACGCCGTCGAGACTAGCACAGCCCCCCTTAGGAATGAACGATTTGTAAGGGGAGCACTGGGGCTAATGCAAGGCGAAATGGGTGTATTTTACGCTAGTTTTGCCGAAGCCGCTCGTCTTTTCTGACCTCTCTGGAAAAGCAGGGTCGCACCTAAGCAAAAACCCAGACCGCCCAAGGAAACGGCAGGCCATCGGCCTAAGCTCCACAGCAGAGAACCAATATACGAGCCTAGAGCTCCGCCGACGAAATAGCTGAAGATGTAAATGGAGCTTAAACGTGAGCGAGCTTCAGCCGAGACCTCAAACATGCGAGTTTGGTTTGAAATATGGGCGACTTGAATACCCAAATCCAGAATAAGAACGCCTAAGATAACGCCGACAACGGCTGTGGATGAAACAGCTAAAATCGCAAATGCCGCCATCGCGCAGTAAAGACCCAGGCGGATGGTTGCCGCGGGTCCTTTTTTATCGGCATAGCGTCCTGCTAAAGGCGCAGCAAAGGCGCCGATCATTCCCAAAGCACCAAAAAGACCGATGGTTTGCGGCGTGTATCTGAAAGGCTCGCCTTCAAGCAAGAATGTCAAAGTGGTCCAAAAAGCTGAAAACGATCCAAAAAGAATCGCGCCCATCAAGGCCGCTTCGCGAACTGTCGCATGCGTTTTTACTAAATCCCAAGTGGAAGAAAGCAGTGCTTTGTAAGTGCCGTGGAAGTGAGACTCTGCCGCAGGTAAAGCCCATTGAGTGATGATGGCTAAGATCAGGTTCACGGAGCCTGCGAAAATGAAAACCATCTTCCAACCAAAGTTTTCGGCAACAAAGCCCGCTAAAGTTCGCGCCATCAGCGAGCCAATTAAAATTCCTGATAGCACAATGCCGACGATACGTCCGCGCTCTTCAGGTTTTGCTAGATTTGCTGAAAACGAGATTAACACTGTCGCGGAGACATTGAAAAATCCCATGATGAAACTAAGAATACCCAAAGTTAAAATATTGGGGCTGACGGCTAAAGAGATCGCAAAAAGTCCCGCCACCATCATACTTGCTTGCATCAGACGACGACGTTCGACCATGTCGCCTAAAGGAACAAGAAACAAAATTCCCAAAGCGTACCCGATCAGGGTGAAGGCTGGAACCATTGAGACAGATTTCTCACTGACCGCGAATTCACGCGCTAACATTCCTAGTAAAGGTTGATTGTAGTAGAGGTTGCTGACGACAAGAGCGCAAGCAACGAACATGAATGATACTTGAAATCGAGAAAGACCTTGGCCCATCTCTTGGTGTTAATCCATCTTCAGAAGAAGAACAAGCTAGATTCCCAATTCAGAATGACATTCGGAAATGACTTGCTTACGAGATTTTAAACCTCGTTCGCAGGAGCGCGTAAGTTCACGCAGAATTTTCAACTTTTCGTTATCCTGTTTCGCTGTTTCAATGCGATCTGAAAACGAAGTCGCCTCTTTAAGGACGGCAGTTTGAAGCTGCACTGCCAACGCGAGTTTTTGTGTAGCCGTCTCTGCATTGGCCGCTTCAATTTGCGAAAGAACATTACGGAAAGAAACGGGAAAAAGAGCCGAAAGCAAGCCGACTTCTTCTAGCTTCACTCGGAAAATAGGATCGGCAAAGGCGCGGGAGCCTTCGTTTTTATAGTAATGTACTAAGTACTGTGTGCGTTCATTCGTTAAACGCTCGCGATCCATGTAAGAAGGATTGCAAAGCACAGAACAAATCTCGGGCATATTTTTTTGCGCGACCGAAGAAGCTAATTCGTCAAAAAGATTTAACTCTGTCACATAGTTATGACCAATGTGAGTGAGTTCTCGTAGGTTGGGATTCACATCGGTATTTTTGCCTTCGCTCTCTAAAGGCAATGCCGGCATCATGGTCGCTTTGGCGACAGGCATTTTTTTAGACGACTTCAACGGCTCTGGGCGTGTGGCTTTACTCAGTTGATCAATGGCTAAGTAAGATAAAGCCGTGACGCTCAGAAGGGCGCAAGTGATCGCACCTAATACAAAGAACAGAACATATTTTAAAAGCCGTTTTACAAAGCGCATGGCATCTTGAACCTAACAGAAGGGGGCAGGGCTGTCAGCACAGACCACGACTTGCGTACAGACTTTTTAGCTGGCAAAGACCTTCGAGCAGCGTGGGAAGAATTTCTCCTCCGGCGAAAGGCGGTTCTTTTTAAAGTATTCAAACATGTCCTTGAAATAATCGTTGTAAAAAGGGTCCATCAAGCCGCCCGGCTTTGTGTTGTACTCCCAAGCGCTAGGGCCGATCTTATTGGCTTCAGTCACAAACATACGAAGCTTACCGTCTGTTGAGTAACCTTGAAACTTTTTAAACCATTCTTCAAGAGGCACGGGTCTGCCAATGAAGTTATCGACGGCATACCATCCCGCATGATCGCTGGCTTTCGCTATTGTGGTGACATGAAATTGCCAGTCAATCGTTCCCGTACGCATAGGCCCGACAACAAAAACTTTTTTGATAGAGTCTTTCGCAACACCATGACGAAGAAGTTCTAAGTGGGCATAGAGCGCGCGACCAAAACAGAACCCCACAATGCCTTTCGGATCATATTTTCTGCCAGCGCTAAAACCAGTGACTTCGTTAAGATTGATTTTTTGAATGATACTTTGCGCTTGTTCAGAAGTGATCCCATCCACGCGATGCTTGGTAGTAGGTTTAAAATTATTGATCTCATCGATAAGGCGGCGGTTGTTTTCGGCAATATCCTGACCATTGTAAAGTTCCTGACCGCGCATAGAATAAAGGTCCGCACGGATATCCATTTCATTCCAGCTAGCCGCGTGAACGCGGGCTGCATAAGCCAGAGCAAACGCAATAGCGCAAAGATATAAGCCCTGTTTTTTAAGCCCCAACGGCGATTGTTTCATACGAATTCCCTAATACCCCAAATCAAAGCAATTCCTTTGCCGCGGGGAAGGGAAAAGAGCTGAAATTTAGGGGATTTAGAGGGGAAAAATAGGCTAAGCTTTAAGCACAGGGACCATCTTCGGCGCCATTAAAAGGGTTTGGGACCAATAAAAAAAGGAAGGCTTTCTGCCTTCCTTTTTCGTCTTAGAATTCGCTAAAAAACGATTAGGCTTTTTTAGTCGTTTTCTTTGTTGTCTTGCGAGCAGCTGGTTTGGAAGCGGCTTTTTTAGTAGTCGCTTTTGCAGCTTTCTTCGTCGTTGTTTTTTTCGAAGAAGATTTTTTCATCGTTTTGTTGAAAAGAGATTTTTCAAGCTTTGCTTTTTGAGCAACGGCTTTCTTTTTGTAAGCTGCGATGTTTTTTTCCAAATCATCGGCAGACTTTTTCAATTTCGCGATTGTTGTGTTCACTTCTTTTTCGATTTTCGCTTCTGAAGTGCTCAATACTTTCACGATCTCTTGATATTTTTTCCAAGCAAGTTCGATTTGCTCTTCTTTCTTTTGATCGAAAGTTTTTTTAAGCTCAGACTCTTTCTTTTTGATTTCGTCGTTCAGCTTTTGGAAGTTTTCTAGAAGGTTTTGAACGCCTTTGTTAGCAGAGATATTTTCCAAAATTTTTTGAAATGAAGCTGTAGCCACCAGAGTCTCCTTTGTTAAGACCTAACATACACCTCGAAGGGGCGAATTAAAAGCCCCTTGGGACTATTTTGACGTAAAATTAATAGTTTCTAACCAAACTTCGCGCTGAGCAGAAAACTGCCCTGGGAATTTCTCAAGACCCTTTTCGCGGGCTTTCATGGCGTATTCAGTCATGTAAACCTTCATCGCTTCTTCGTCTTTCATCGAATAGATGATCTTGATGTCTTTGCTGGAAGCTTCCAAATTTCCGCCCTTGCGCAGACATAGTTCGGCCCCCACAAAGCCTGGTAGCGCCAACATCTCTGGAATGTGTTCGTTTTTAAGCCAGTCTACGTACTCAGAATACACTTCGTGACGAACCATCACGTGAACAAGGTATTTAACCATCGAATAACCCCTACAAGGTGAATTTGAAGTCCTTGATTAGCATACCGGGAACCTTTTTTCCACCGAAAGCACGGCTTTCATAGGTCGAAACCATCGGATCGACAGCCTGGAAGTCGGTCACGGCCAAAAGATTTTCCCCTAAACAATCATAAAGGCTTTCATCAAAACGCAAATCCGCGATCGGAGCCACGATTTCGCCGTTTTCCACCCAGAAACACGCATAACGAGTCATGCCCGTGATTCGAGCATTCATTCTATCTGACCAGTTTAAGTAGTGAAGGTTGGAAAGGTAAAGGCCCGTGCCTAGTTCTTTTAAGATGTCTTGCTCTTTTAAAGAGCCCGGCAAAATCTCCATCGCACGTGGATATTCCCCGCCATCAGCTCCATTGGCTTCTACCGAATATTCTTTCGCCGAACGCGTGCTGGTCATAAAGCTTTGCAACTGACCTTGATGAATCACGTTCAAAGTTTCCGGAGCCAACTCTCCCAAGCCGTTAAATCGGTGAGTCAACCCCATGCCGAAGTTTTCACGTACGGAAAAGAGCGAAGATAAACACTTCTCTTTATCCGCTAGTTTTTGCAAGGCGCTGTTACCTTGTTTGTAAGCCGAGAAGCTCAAAGCCCCCCAAGAAAACATCGAAGCCATTTCAGCCACCGCGCCTGGAGCAAGATATGTACGATAAGCCCCTGGAGCCAAAGTCTTCTTCGGACGATCCATCAGGCTTAATTGATTTTTACTTTGTGCTAGATTTGCTTCGAATTCTTTCTGATTCCAATGAGTGCCGGCATAAACCGACTTCACGGCTTTTTCGCCCAGGTATAGCGAATAATCCATAAAGAAGTTTTCGGTCGCAAACCAATGACTTTGGCCTTTGGAGTTTTTATTGGCAGAGATCAAAGGACCCGCGCAATAAAGACCCGCAAGATCCACACCCGCAGCCGGTGCCGTGATAGCAGCAACAACAGCTTCTTCCGCCAGCAAGGCGCCTTTGAAAGTACTATCGCTCACACCATTATTCTTCAAAGGCACTTGATAAGGGTCTTCGGGAAGAAGCGCGCATTCTTTGCGAGCTTCCGCCAACCATTGATCCGCGCGTTTCTTATCTTCTGTTTCATCACCGGTGATCGAGAAACTAAAAGAAGCCGTCTTGCCATCTTTTTGCAGAAGCAGACTTAAAGTTCTTTGTTCGACCGTCGTGTTTTGACGAACTTTGCTGCCGTTAAAGCGAATGAAAACAGATTCTTCGGCGTGAAGATTGACGTTCGCTTCTTCTCCGGCTTGCAGGTTTCCAAGAATATAATCCGCGATGGTATTGAAGGATTTTTTTGTGATTTCAGTAAAATTCATAAACAACCTTCCTAAGCGCCAAACACTTCAACGTTAGAGAACAAGCAATACGGAGTCGTGTGACCCACGCGAATCACCTGATTCGGTTCACCCTTACCGCAGAACGGAGATCCGTAAGTTTCCCGGTTTTCACTGACCGCTTTCAAACCATTCCAGAACTTCACGGTCGTGCCGCGATAATTTGGATTTTTCAAAGTCTTCGTTATCTTTCCATTTTCGATCAACTTTGCATACTCGCAACCGAATTGGAATTTGTTGCGGTAATCATCAATCGACCAAGATTTGTTCGCCATCATGAAAACACCGCGTTCGATGGACGCAATCATATCTTGAAACTTGGTCGTTCCAGGTTCTAAGTTGATATTCGCCATACGATCAATCGGAGCACGATTCCAAGAAGAAGAACGGAAGTTTGCAACCCCTGGAAGATTCAAACGTGCTTGGGACTCCAAGCCGCCCAATCCACGAACAAGCACACCGTCTTTGATTAAAAATTCTTTCGTCGCTTTCAATCCAGAATCATCGAAGGCATAAGAAGCCATCGCATCCGCAATCGTCGGATCGAAAGTCACGTTCATTAGTTTTGAACCGTACTGAAGGTTTCCGAAGTCTTCAGGCTTTACGAAGCTCCAACCAGCATAGTTGCGCTCATCACCCAAGATGCGATCGTATTCAAGTGGATGACCAATAGACTCATGCACTTGCAAAGTCATTTGATCCGGAGCCAAAAGCAAATCCATCGCTTCATCAGGACAGTTGTCAGCAGAAAGAAGCTCTAAAGACTCTTCTGCAATACGTTTGCTGCGAGCCAAGATGTCGGCGCGATCAAAAACTTCCGCACCCACTTGGAAACAACGGGCCAGACCGCCGTTATCAGAACGAGTTTGTGTTTCTCCAGGCCCGCCTGATGTCGCAGAAAAGTCCGTGCTGACGATGGAAAAGTTTTGCTGGACCTCAGAGCCCGAAGAGTTCACGACGTGGAAAGAAGTTTCAACAATCATCGTCCCCGCAGAACGGCTGATGATTTTGTCAGACACTTTCATCGCCTTAGTCGCATCCACAAAAATATCGGTAATTTCTTTTGCCGACAAAGAGTCAATCGGGCGAATCACCGGAGAAGAATAAATACCTTTAGCTTGAGGACGTTGAGCCGTCGTAAAGTTATGAACTTTCTGTGAAGATCCTGATTTTGCCATTGCGATGGCTTTTCCTAGAGCTCTTTTGATACCAGACTCCGTAAGATCACTTGTACCAGCAAAACCGAAATGACCATTTACCAAAACTTCGACCATTACACCTTGATCAAAGTAGACAGAGTTGCCGTCGATTTTTTCATCGCGGACACGACGGTGTGTGGTTTTTTCAGTGACGTGACGTAAACTGACCCAGTCCGCATCGGACTTCACCTGGTTGAGGGTTCTTTGCAAATCGAGCATTATGAGCTCCTTTCCTCAATGTAATTCAACAGTTGAAATAATTGATGCTACTTGAAAAAACAATCCTGAAACGTCCGATTGTTAAAAGTCGCACTGAGTAATACCGAGGGAAAGCCTCGCAGGACTTGGTAGCAAAAAATCCTGGCAAGCGCTTTGCTTTATACATCTGGCAGGAGGGAGCTGGTGTCATTAAGACCCAGCAAAAAAAGGCGAAGTTTATGAGAATCGTTCTAGCACTTCTATCCACAATGATGATCGCGATGTTTACTTACCTTGTACCGGCTCATGCGGCAGTTTCTGCCGTTCCATCTTGCACGATGGCGAGCGAAGGGATTTTTCAAGGGACTTGGGTGAAACACCGAATTTACGTGAATGAAGATGTAGTTTACGGTGCAAACGATATGAATTCGATCCTATCCCAACTTGAAAACTTGCGCAGCGAGGGCCTTTGCCGCTAAAGTGGCAGGGCTTTGACAAGAAAAGACTATCTCAACCTTATTTGGAAATCTTATCCCGCGATGCCGTCTGAAGCTCAGGCGGCCGGGCGAATCTACAAGATCGAAAAAGAGGGGGAGTCCTTAAAGCTGACTCTGTCCCGCGATAACAAATTCCATAAAATTGAATTCGACAAAGCCCCCGAACACTCTGAATTTCTGATTGAAGGGGACTTGGTGGCGGTCGTTTCAGCAACTCGTATCGTTCTTTTGGCGCCACAGAAATCGGCTTTACCGAAACGCACCTTCAATAAAGAACTTCTTGCAAGATGGTCTGAATATTTACAAGGTCTCAGGGATTTTTTCACGCAAGAGGATTTTTTAGAATTAAGGACACCGTCATTGGTGGCGTGCCCTGGCACCGAGCCTAGTCTCGATGTTTTTTCCACTTTTTTGCAAGTGGGATCTCGCAAAGAAAAACTGTATCTTCCGACAAGCCCTGAGCTGCATCTGAAAAAAGCCTTGGCTTTAGGTGCGGAAAAGATTTTCGAAATTGCCCCCTGTTATCGCAATGGCGAAATCACTGAAAAGCATCAACCAGAATTTTTGATGCTGGAGTGGTATCGCGCCTATGACAACCTTTCTGCGATCAAAAAAGACGTGGAAAAACTTGTGGTTTTTCTAGCGAAAAAGCTCAAAACCGAAGCACCTAAAAAAGTGCGCAGTGTGAGCATCTCGGAACTTTTTAAACAATATTGTTACTTCGATTTAAAGCCAGACACTACCAAAGAAGAACTGAAGTCTTTGGCACAAAAATTAGGTGTGGACGTGCGAAGTGCAGAAAGCATTGATGACTATTTTTTCCTGATATTTTTGGAAAAAATTGAGTCTGCCCTGCCGACAGAAGAACTGATTTTCGTTGAAAAATATCCTCCCTATCAGGCGGCCTTGGCCCGTTTGACGGAAGAAGGTTGGGGAGACCGCTTCGAGGTTTATTGGAAGGGTTTAGAGCTTGCCAATGCCTTTCATGAGCTCAATGACCCAGGTATTCAGCGCCTGCGTTCGGCCGAGGATCTTGAAAAAAAGAAAGACATGGGGAAGGAAGTCGTGAATTTGGATGAAGAATTCTTCCTGTGTCTTGAGGCGGGAATGCCTCCTTCTGGGGGCATTGCTTTGGGCGTAGAAAGACTGTTCATGGCCTTGCTAAATCTGCCTCAGATCAGTGAAATCAAAGTCTTTCCAAAAGCTTAAGTCTTCGCGGCGGGGATTTTTGCCTTTGTGAAGGAAAAACGAAAAACCCTCAGTGTCCTCTCAGTTTCCGCCATATTTGCCAGTAAATTTAACAATGAACAAAAACCTAACTTTCCGTCAGCAGTTTTCTTCTATAGAACCTCAGCATCCTTAATAAAAAAACGCTAAAGAGGTTCATTGATGAAAAAGCTGATCGTCGCTTTATTAGTTCTATCTGCAACTCCCGCTTTCGCTGGAAAAATGAAAGCTATTTGGGAAATGACGAATGAAAGCGTTCTGTCAGAGCTGGGTTTTGATGAAGGTATCGTGGCTATCGAAGGTCACAAGTTCTTGCAAATTCCGAATGCGGATTTAGCAGTGCAAACTCAAGTGCGTGGTTACTACCGCACTCGTGGCGAAGTGCCTCTTTTTTCTTGTGTTACTTATTTTGCAAAGTTTGAAAGCTTCTATGAAGTGACTCACACCGAGTGTGAAAAAGCGAAGTAATCAGGAATAAAAAAAGGGGCTTCAAAGCCCCTTTTATTTAGCCTTTTTTAGGCCCGTTATTGATATCTTCTTTGAGTTCTTTTCCGACTTTAAAGAACGGAAGTTTCTTTTCTTCCACGTTGATGATTTCACCTGTGCGCGGATTGCGTCCTTTATAGGCCCCATATTGGCGATTCACAAATGAACCAAAACCACGGATTTCAATACGGTCATCACGCATCAATGCTTCAACCATAGAGTCAAAAATGGTGTTTACAACCGTCTCGGCTTTAACACGGGTGATACCCGCTTTTTCAGAAATCAAATTAATCAAATCCGCTTTTGTCATCGTCGGCTTTCCTAAAGGGCTCAGCTTAAAGTATTGATAACACTCTCGATTATACAGATATGAAGTGCTGTGACATCAAAATTCAAGCATTTAACTCAATGCTTCTTATACAGACCCGTATTGATCAGGATTTTACGATAGGCATCAAGCGTCGCCTGGACCATTTTAGGCGTGTCAAAAAGGTCGACTACTTTTTGGCGTGCTCGATCGCCGATCTCGTCAGCAGGCATGGTTCCAGAGAAAATTTCGACCAAAAGATTACTCATGGAGTCCACATCAGCCGGGCGAAGTAAAAATCCATCGCGCCCATCTTCAATAATGTTGGCAATCGGGGACACTTCTGAACCCAAAACCACCTTTTTTTGCGCCATGGCCTCTAAAGTCGTCGGTTCAAAGCCTGTCGTTCTAGACCCCATGTTGATGAAAACGTCACCTAAAACAATATAGTCTTCGATCTCAGCGGCAGGAACGGCCCCCGGCATGACCACGCGATTTCCTAAAGCGTGATTCAAAACCTGGTACTCGATGTCTTTAAATTTGGGACCATTGCCGATGACGATTAAATAGCTGTTGGGCTTTTTAATCGCGACCTTTTCGAAGGCCTTCAAAAGAGGTGTTAATTCTTGGGCTTGCGTCATGTCTGACAAAGTCACCGCGACATGGGCATTTTCAGGAATTCCCAATTTTTTACGAAGCTCGTAAGACTTTTCTTTCGGCGTGAGGTCACCCAGTTCGATTCCATAGGGAACGGTGTAGGTGTGGAAATCGGGATAAAGATAATATCTTTCCAGAATAATTCTTTGCTCGGGATTGGTGACGAAAATTCCATCGGCCGTAGAAAGTAAACGGCGATCGCCGCCATAGTACGTCGTAAGGAATTTATAAGTCGTCGCGATAGCTGTTGAAAGCATGCTTCCCAACGTGTCCTGTTTCATCGCTCGGATCGCAAAAAGCTGAGACATCTGAGTCGCTTCCACGTCATAGGCCACGGCGACTTTCAAATCGTCTTTGCGGCTGCCAATGCGGTAACCTGATTTATCAATGCTATGAACCAAATGAAACGGATCTTCTTTATGAAGCTGCATGAAGCGTTGGCGAACCGCCATTTGAAAGCTCATGTGCGAAAGGTTTTTAGCGCCTTCATGCAAGAAGAATACGCGAACACCATCGCGCACCACTTCGGGTTTTTTAAGAGGAGAACTTGCCGCTAAAACAGTGACCTTATGGCCTTCTTTAGCGAGACCTCGGGCGATAGGCCATAAAAAACCATGATCTGTCGCTCGACTTAAAATCGGAAAACGATGCGAAGTCAGACAGATATTTAAGGTTTCAGGCAAACGAGGTTTGGTGAGCATAAGCTCATCTTAAATGATTTAAAGCCCTATTGTACAGACGATTGAGTTCATTCAATGATGAATCAATCAAGTGACGGTCTTCAGCTAGCTGTTCAGACAGACTTTCAGGGACACGCAGGTGCGGTTTCGATAGCAGCTTCACAAGATCCGCATGGATATGGTCGTGGTTTAAGATCCAGCAATTCACCGTGTTCTTCCAAAGATCTGAATGCACGCTGGACTGTTTAGAGTCCAGAATCAAAACCGCGTGGGAATGAATGGCTTTCATATAGAAATCCGTCATTTCAATCGGTGTAAAACCTTGGCCAGCAAGCATAACGGCCGTACTTTTTTCTAGAAGTTGACGGCCCGCCTGAGGACTCAGGCTTCCTGTCACTGTCCAGTTGTGCCCGCATTGGAATTCATCCATCCAAGCGGCAAACTTTTTGCGATCTCGAAGGCTCCAGTGAGAATAACTTCCCCAAAGAACGACTTTGTACTTTTGAGCCAAGGTGCGAATGCGCACAAAGTTTTCCGCTTCCGGATCAAAGTGAGTTTCGCGAAAAGGGATCACCACGTAGGGTCTGGCTTCAAGCGCGTGGAAAAACTGCTCTTCAATGTCCTCTTGAAATGCGGTGATAGCGAAGTCTGATTTTAAATCAAGAACGGGAGGTAAAATTCCTCGTCCTTGACGGGGGGAGCGCACATTCAATCCACGCAATTGCCCCAAAGCTTCAACCGTAGGACATGTGATGATGTCGCTTTCTTCAACCAAGTAGCGAACGGGATTGCGGCGACTTAAACCGCGACGAATATTCAATAAAGAAGTCGTAAGAACACAGGACGGATGAGATTTCGCAAATGTCGATAGAATCATCTGCGCCGGGTTCATTTGATCTTCGTCTAAAAGGACATGCAGGATTTGCGGATGCAGCCCAAAAAGGCCGGGAATAATGCGAAACCCTTCCAGCACACTCCAGCTTTTGAAATATCCCATGAATTCGATGCCGGTTGTATCTTCCGGGGGAACTTCACCATGACTCGTAAGCAGAACCACTTCATGCTGCTGACTTTTTAAAGCTTGCGCCAGCTGCCACGAAGTTGCGTTCACATGTTTGCTTACGAGGATTATTTTCGCCATTCAAGTCCTAAAGCTTTGTAGATCTTGTGCAGGATCTTGCGGTTGGCCTCGGGAATGTTGCGATGTTTGAGCTCTTCGGGGTGAATCCACTCTAACATCATATGGTGCTTAGCCCGAGGTTCGCCCTTCCAGTATAGGATTTCATAAAATAATATGAGAATCCCTACATCTCCATAAGAGTGTGTACAGGCAAGTTTCAGTTCGCCCACTTCGGCTTCAATGCCCAATTCTTCATTGAGCTCGCGCGAAAGAGCGTCTTCCGGTGTCTCACCATTTTCGATTTTGCCACCAGGGAATTCCCACTGACCAGCCAAGGAGTTATTTTCGGGACGTTGACCGACCAAGATTTTGCCATCTTTACGCAAAAAACCCGCGACTACAGGAATCCAATGACCTTTGCGGATCTTGGATTTTTTGGGTTTAGTTTCGATAGCGCTATCGTCCGTCATTATACCTTCTAGCTACATCATGGAAAAAGTTCGGTCCATGAAACACAAGTGCACTATAAATTTGAACAAGATCTGCGCCCATTTGCAATCTTTCAAAGACATCTTCCGGAGTTAAAATGCCCCCAACGCTGACCAAAAGCAGACCTTCGCGCTTTTTGCCTAAACTTTCAACAGCCACTTTTAAAGCGCGTTGAGACAGATCTTTTAAAGGTGCGCCTGAAAGGCCCCCTTCTTCAGGGAAGTGACAGCCGGCAGGACGGGAAAGAGTCGTGTTTGTTAGCACAAAGCCATCGACACCCAAATCCTGACAATTCAAAACTGTTTCGGCCAAAGCCTCATCCCCCATATCCGGTGACAGTTTCACTAGCACGGGAGTAGGTTCAAAATGGGAAACACGGTCGACGATAGGCCCGATTAAAGAGCGCAGATTTTCTTTATTCTGAAGTTCTCGAAGACCCTTTGTATTGGGGCTCGAGATATTCACAACAAAAGCATCTGCAAATGGACGAAATTTATCTACTAAAAACAGATAATCCAAAACCGCTTGGTTGTTGGGAGTGTAACGGTTCTTCCCGATGTTCACAAAGATCGGCGTGCGATAGTTTGGAGCATAATAAGTCAGGTTATAGAAAGTCTCTTCCGCACCTTCGCTTGGAAAACCCATCTTATTCCACATCGCCTGAAGCTTCACATCGCGGTCTAAAATTTTACCGGGATTCGGTGTTTGAGGAAGAGGAGTCACTGTCCCCACCTCTACGAAACCGCAGCCCAACGACCACCATTCTTTCAGGTGTTCTGCGTTTTTATCTACGCCGCCAGCAATGCCCAGAGGATTTTTAAAATGAAGACCACGCCAGGTGAAGCTTTTCCATTCGGGCGTTTTTCTTCCGTGAATCAAAGAGTAGAGAGGTAAACCCCAAGAGCTCAGGTCGTGAGCCCATTGGGGTGGTAAGAGCATCCAAGGCTTCATCGAGAGCCTCGCGCAGAAGGTGGAGCGGCCGGAGCCGCGCAACCGAACTTAATCATCTAGGATATAGGCCTCTTAGAAGCATCGCTTTTTCAAGACGTTGAACAGAAACCGCCATGGCAGCAGATCTCATATCAATGTTTTTCTCTTTAGAAAGAGCGTAACCTTTGTCGAAAGCTTTTGTGATGATACCTTTCAAACGGCCATTCACTTCTTCTTCGTCCCAGAAGAACGACATGATGTCTTGAACCCATTCGAAGTAAGAAACGATCACACCGCCACCGTTCGCGATCACGTCTGGAGCGATGAAAACACCACGCTTATGAAGGATTTTTGTCGCGGCATTTGTTACAGGACCGTTGGCACCTTCGCAGATGATTTTCGCTTGGATTTTTTCTGCATTGTGAGTGTCGATTTGGTTTTCAAGAGCGCAAGGGAAGAGAGCATCACACTTCACCTCAAGCAATTCTTCATTGCTGATAGGTTGAGCTTTTGGATAGCCCTTCAAGAACTTGTGAGCTTTTACGTATTCCATCACTTCAGGGATATCAAGGCCATCGCCGTTGTAGATACCACCAGAAACGTCAGATACAGCCACGATGCGAGCGCCACGTTCGTGAGCGAACTTCGCCGCGAAAGACCCTACGTTACCGAAGCCTTGAATTGCGATAGAGGCACCATTCATTTTCATGCCGCAAACTTCGAAAGCTTTTTCAGCGACATAAACCACACCCAAACCTGTTGCGTGGTTGCGCCCCAAAGATCCGCCGATCTCAACAGGTTTACCCGTCACAACGCCAGGTTGTGCGAAGCCACCTTGCTCTTGAGAGTAAGTGTCCATGAACCAAGCCATTGTTTGGGGATCAGTTCCCACGTCTGGAGCAGGGATGTCTTTAGTGGGTCCTACGAAAGGCCCAATTTCAGAAGCATAACGACGAGTCAGATTTTGTTTTTCAGTGCGAGAAAGTTTTGTTGGATCAACAGTGATACCACCTTTTGCACCACCCAAAGGAAGACCTAATACCGAGTTTTTGAAAGTCATCAAAGCCGCAAGGCCGACAACTTCAGAAAGGTCTACGTTTTGATGATAGCGGATACCACCCTTGTAAGGGCCCAAAGTCGGAGAGTACTGAACGCGGTACCCAGTGAAAACTTTTACGCTGTAGTCGTCCATGCGAACGGGAACGGAGACTGTGATCGCGCGACGAGGACGTTTCAAGCGCTCTAGTACGTTAGGGTCACAGTTGATAATTTTTGCCGCTTCTTCGAGAGTTTGAATGGCGTTTCTGAAAAGAGGCCCATCATAAAGGGGCTCTATCTTGTGTTCCATGATTTGTGTCTCCTTAAAAATACACTCGCCAGAGTCTAATGAAGCAAATACTCAAAGTCACTCCGGAAAAAGGAGATGACTCAGTGGTTCTTTTTGGCCACAATCAGGCCTATGCTTCGGTCTTGTTTTAGTCTTCTTGGTGTCGCTATTTTCGCCCTTCCGGTCTTTGCCAATAGTCCGCAACGCGCTTTCATGGAGCAGTTCAATAGCTCACGCATTGAATTCCCCTCCGAAACCGCGCCGATTCTGACTGACGCATCTGGGCAGTATCCTGAACCTCTGAATTTTGTCTTTAACAACATTGTGAGTTGGATCCCTCGCGGGGAACCAAAGCTCTTTAGTGCCATGTGCAATCCGGATGTTTGGGGGCAGCGTCTGAAGGATCCACGCCTGAAAAACTCCTTGCAGCTGCAAGGAGCGTTGATTCAGAAGTACTTTCAAGATTGCCGCGCCGAGCTTGAGACGGGTGACAATAGTTATTTCGCAAACATGAGCATGCTAACGATGAAGTACGATCCGTTCGGGCATCCGTTTCTTCGCCGTGTGGTTTTAAATCTGCCGGGCAATGTGAAGCTCAAAGGTCTTTTGGGTTTAAAAGGGGATTTTAAAAGACGTCCGTTGGTGGTTATTCGTTTAGGGATTTTTGCTAACAGTGAGGATTTCAAGGCGGAGCGTGCTTGGATGATGATGCTTTTTGAACAGTCTCCATTCAATGTTCTTCTGCTGGAAAACATGTCCAGTGGTCAGTTTGTCGCCAATAACAATCAGTTCTCGTTCGGTGGTTACGACGAAGGCATTCAGAATATTTTGCTCGCGAAACTTTTGAACGATAATAACGAGCCTTTGTCCCAACTTGTAGATTCAGTTCATTTCTTTGGTATCAGCTTGGGTGGGCACGGCGTTTTGTTCGCATCGCTTTTGAATAAGTTCAATTCGTCATCACGCCCATTGATTCAAAGTTTTACGGCAATGTGCCCGGTTGTTGATTTGAATGCGACAATGCTCAGTCTAACAAACAGTGGAGTGAAATCGGCGTTTGTAGACCTGTGGGGACGCCAGCGTTTGAGCGCTTTGGGTACGAAGATGCCGGCTCTGGTCAGCTACGAAAGCTTTTCCTTTTTATCCACCGCGATTACTGAGGTGGCGCGCACTTACAAAGGCGGGTTGTCTTATATTTCGAGTGTGAAGCTTCCGCCAGGAATGAAGGATGGACCGGATTTTTGGGAACTCAATAACTTCTGGAAATTTTATAAAAATGTCGAGCAGCCCGTATTGATCTATGCCACCGAACAGGACCCAGCAGTGCCGTTCAATATCAATTCTCAACGTCTTCAAAATAAAGACATTAAAGTCGACAGTAAAAATATTCGTGTGGTGGATTTGCCTCAAGGGATTCATTGCTCGTTGCCAATCACCTATGACTGGGTGGCTTTAACGACACTTCTTCAGTCGCAGATTCTTTCGCATTCGCCGAACTTTAAGATGGTGGAAAAATCTCTTTCTATCGAATTGACGGATGATGAATGGAAGGGCTTTTTCGACAAGGGTTCTTCCGTGAAATTCACGGTGGAAGAACCCGGTAAAAAATCGGGATTTGCAACTGTCGAGCTTGAGCTTGAAAATGCCGCTGGCAAAGAAAAGACGATGAATTTAAGTCTGCCGCTTTCTCAATTTGATTTCCGCTTTCTGAATAAAGAATTGAGCGGTTCTGAACAAGAAATGATCGTGCGTTGGTTGAATCAAAATCTGCGCTTCACTCTGGATACAACGACCGGCAAAGCCATTCTTAAAGCTTCGTGGCCGGTGGCTCAATAGCTGTTTGAAAATGATTTTTGAAACAAGGCTTTGCCCTTAACAGCAAAGCCTTTTTATTTCTTAGAAGCGATTGGCGTCTAGAACTTTCATATCCACAAAAGGTGTTTTGCCTTCGATAAGATCAGAAACCAGAAGACCTGTGCCGGTGCCACTTTGAAGACCCAACATTTGGTGACCCAATGCCAACATGAGATTTGAAATCTTATCGTGGTAGCCCACCAATGGAACACCATCGGGTGTGCAAGGACGGAGACCCGCCCACAACTCTTGAACTTGAAGCTCTTCGGGCAAATGCAAGAATTCACGCGCCCCTTTTTTAATATTATCGACACGTTTGGGAGTAATAGAAAAATCTTGATCCACAAGTTCTAAAGTTCCAGCAATGCGCAGTGAATTCTGACGGGGAGTGATCGCGATTTTTTTCTCGACCAACATCATCGGATATTGTGGTTGAGTTTCCAAAGGTGGAACAATCATTGCGTAGCCTTTGCCACCTAAAACAGGAACGCGCAGGCGCATCATGCGGGCCATCGATTTAGACCAGCTGCCTGTCGCCATAACGACTTGTTTGGCTTTGATTTCACCTAGCGAAGTAACGACTTTTTCAATCTTATTTCCGCTGACGGGAAGATCTTGAAGCGTACAGTTTTCTAAAATTTCTCCACCGTGCGCGCGAATCTCTTTCGCCAAAGCTTGGACCACTTGATAGGGCTCTGCCATCGCTTCCTTTTCGAAGTAGACGCCACCTAAAAGTGGTGACTTTAAAGCCGGCTCCATCTGACGAATGTCATCCGAGTTTAAAACTTTTCCGGGAACCCCTAAGTTCTTCACGTAGTTTAATTCTTCGACCGCGGCGGCAACGCCCGCTTCCGTCTTAGAAACCATCAAAAGACCTTTTTGTTGGAAAAAGATCTCGGGATATTTCTGTCCTAGTTTTTCGTATTCCGTCAGACTTTTTTGCGACAAAACGACCAAGGCATCCACCGCGCGGCGAGCTTGGGTTTCGTTCATCGCTTTCATGAATTGGAAAAGCCAAGAGGCTAAATCCAAAGACAAAGAAGGTTTGATATAAAGAGGACTTGCGGGATCTAGCAACCACTTCATCGATTTCAAAAGCATTCCCGGCATCGGCAGTGGCATGGCAAAACAAGGGGTCATCCAACCCGCATTTCCATATGAACATCCACGACCTACCGTGCCTTTATCAATCACGCCGACTTTGGCGCCACGACGAGAAAGCTCTGCGCCGATAGACGTCCCAATAATCCCTGCCCCAACAATCAATACATCGAACTCTTTTTGCATGGATCTAATTCAAAGATTTTTCTGAGACAAAAGCAAGACCGGCCACACAAAATGAAGCCGGTGACTAGGGAAGCATTAAGTTTGGTCTAGGTCTGAGGTTTTGCGAGTTGCTCTTTAAAGAACTCTGAGCGCTCGGAAAGCTTTTCCACGTAACCCTGCACATCTTCTTTCACAGTCTCTGGCAGACGTTGAAAAGGAACGACGTGTTCGTCAGGAACATAGCGGAAAGTGAAGTTGATTCGACGAGTTTCAAAATTTGAAATCTCATTCAACGGGAAGAAGTGACCTTCCTTGGTATCCACGCGTTGTACACGGTGGAAAAGGTGTTTTTTAAATTTATCTCCACCAAAGATTTGTAAAGAGCGATCTTCCAACCACTGCTGCAAGATCACATTGGATTTTGACTCGGTCCCTTTGCTGGAAACAAATTGAAATAGGGCGCGTTCGCCAAAAGAAATAGAAGCGACAGGTCCAGGCTCGAAGTCTTTGTGTTCGCCGACGCGGGCGCAGTCGATGCGTTTGCCTTCTTCGGTGATCTGATTGCCGTAGTAATTGATAAGGCAGGTGTTAAGGTGCCAGCCTCGTGGAATGTCGCGCGGTTCAAAACTTTCGTGAACCAAGGCTTCAATTTTTTGCACCAGATATTCCAAAACTGGCGGGTAACCTTCAGCTTGAACGCAGCGGTTATAAATGCCTTTGGGGGGATGATAGTAGTTCAGACACGCAAACTGCCAGTTTCCAAGCCAGTAAACGGGGCGCAACAATGGTCGTTGCTTCTGGTTTTCCGGAGGAGGATTGTTCTTGGAATAGCGCATCTCCCAGATCGGATAAAGAGTGGCTAAATACTTAAGGATTTCTTCTTTTTCACGGGGGCTGATGTAGCCATTTTTATACACCAGACCTCGCGCCGGGGCCTTCTTCTCGGAAGAAGGTCGCGTTGCAGAAAAGGCACCCTTTTGCGGAGGTCGCGAAGGTCCTTTACCGAAGAATTTTCCTTTGGATTTTGTCATGGGATGTCCATACCATAGCTAAGGGCTTATGGCCAACGGGTGAGTGATAAGAAGGTGACAGGGCCCCTGGCTTCCGTTAAAACCATGGCCTGAAGGATGAAAAAATGACAACACCTGTAAAGGCGACCGTAGGTCCGCAAGAAAAAGAACTTCTGATCAATCAACTGCCTCTGATGAGAGGTAAAAAAATCCTCATTATCGGTGACGTCTGTGTTGATGAATACGTCCTGGGTGAAGTTCGTCGCATCAGCCCTGAAGCTCCGGTTCCGGTTTTGGAAGTAGAGCAAGAAGACGTGCGCCTGGGAATGGCGGCGAACGTCGCTCAAAACGTCTGCAGCTTGGGTGGACAAGCGATGTTGGTTTCCGTTGTCGGTAACGACACGGGCGCAAACCTTCTTCGCGATCTTTGCGCGAAAAGTGGAGTGAGTTCTGAATTTCTTGTTACGGATACATCTCGTCCAACGACACGCAAAACACGTGTGATGGCAAAGCACCATCACTTGGTGCGCGTGGATTACGAAGTTCGTTCCAGCCTTTCTGCGGAAGTGGAAGCTCAGATGATCCACATGGTGGAAAAGAATGTTGAAGACGCAGATTGTGTGGTTATTGAAGATTATAAAAAAGGTGTGATTTCTCGCAACGTCATCGAAAAGGTTGTCGCGATTTGCAAACAAAAAGGCAAACGCGTTCTCGTCGATCCACACAAAACTTCGTCGGGTCCTTTCTATCAAGGTGTGGATTTGATCAAGCCAAACTTTGATGAAGCAGTGACTCTGGCCGGAATGGATTTTGACGATCTTCGCAACAATCCAAATAAAGTTGTTGAAGTGGGTCGCGCTCTTCAGAAAATCACGGGCGCCAAAGAAGTGGTTCTGACTCGCGGAAAAGATGGAATGACGATCTTCTCTGGCGATCACATCACGGAAGTGCCAACGTATGCGCGCAAAGTTTTTGATGTGACGGGAGCTGGGGACACGGTTATCGCGGCTCTCTCTTTAGGTTTGGTGTCTGGTCTTTCGTTGGTTCAATCTTGCATGCTCGCGAATTTCGCTGCCGGTGTGGTTGTCGGCAAAGTCGGCTGCGTGCCTTGCGAGATCCCAGAGCTTAAAGAATATATACAAACGGCTCACTGAGCGGTTTCAAATGACATATGGCTCTGAACTCTGCAAGTGGCATAAACTGATGAATATGAAACTTGTAGTTTTTGGGGCCTTTCTGTTTTTGGGCGTTTTAACAAGCTGTCAAAGCATACCCAAAGATTTCAAAGCGCCTGAATCCCATTATATAAAAAACACGGAACAGACTTGGTGGGCAAAAACTCTGGCTGCCGAGGTTAAAAAGCATCCTGATAAATCTGGTTTTATTCCTTTGGCGTCAGGGCCTGATGCTTTTGTCGCGCGCCTGGCCTCTGTTCGTAAGGCTGAAAGAAGCTTAGATATTCAGTATTATATCTGGCATGACGATCTGGTGGGGCGCATGCTTATGCACGATGTTTTGCAGGCCGCAGATCGCGGTGTTCGGGTGCGCTTATTGTTGGATGATCTGAATATTGGTCAGTATCAAGATACCTTACTGGTGTTGGATTCCCATCCTCTTATTGAAGTGCGGATGTTCAACCCTTTCGCGAATCGTAAACTTCGGTTTTTAGATGCTTTTCGCTTCAGTCAAGTCAACCGACGCATGCACAACAAAGTTATGATCGCCGACAACCAAACGGCCATTTTAGGTGGGCGCAATATCGGTAACGAGTATTTCACAGCCAGTGAAGAGGAAAACTTCGGTGATTTTGATGTATGGTGTTTCGGTCCCGTTGCGGAAGAAAGCTCTCAGTCCTTTGATCTTTATTGGAATAACAAACTGGCCGTGCCGATTCCTGTTTTAAACAAGCGCGAACTTAAAAACCCGGAACTCGCAGAGCTTCGTCAAAACTTGGCAAGCGCGAAAACTGAAGTGCAAAATTCTAAATATGGTCAGGACTTAGAAAACTCGCGCTTGATGAAGCAGGTCCATGAGCGCGATGTAAAAGCGTTTTGGGGACGCGCCAAGGTCTTTTACGATTCTCCTGAAAAAGTGGAAAATGGCAAAAGCAGTCTAATGCTGAATCAGATCACGGCCCTTCCCATCCGTTCGACGAAAGAAGTCTTTATTGTTTCCCCGTATTTCATTCCCGGAAAAAAAGGCGTCGATTATTTTGCGAAGAAAAGTAAAGAAGGAATCAAAGTCACTGTAGTAACGAATTCTTTAGCCTCTAACGATGTTAGTTTGGTCTTTGCTGGATATAAAAAATATCGCAAAGGTTTGATTAAAGGTGGTGTCGATCTTTATGAGATCAAACCGAGAATCAATGTTAAAGCACGTAAATCCAAAGTGGCAGGATCATCTGGAGCACGTTTGGGTTTACATGGGAAAGTGTATGTCTTTGACCGTCATGTGATGTTTGTGGGGTCGATGAATTTAGATCCGCGATCGGTCGAGCTCAATTCTGAAATGGGAGTTCTTCTTGAAAACAAAGACTTCGCCAACCAGTTTGTGGACTTAATGACTACCGAACTTCCTGACATTGCCTATCAAGTGACCTTAGAGGGCGGGGACTTGCGTTGGACGACACGCGAAGAGGAAGGCACTGTCACCCTCAAAAAAGAACCTGAGGCTTCCTTCTGGAAAAGCTTCCAAGCCGGATTCTTGGGCCTCTTCGTTCCAGAAAGCCTGCTCTAAACCAAAAAATCCCTGGCACCTTTTAGTTTCTCGGTGTTAGAAGATCTGCATGGAAAGAACTTACAAAGTAAATTCTCAGTTGTTGCCTGAAGGCTTTCCGCGTGAATTCGACGCGCATATTTATTTTTCGAATGAGTCTTTGCAGTTTGCGGCTCAGTTGCGTGAAATGGCGATAAAAGAATTTGCGGGACGTCAGGTCTTTGTTGGGCAGATGATTCCTGAAGCTATCGGTCCCCATCCCGTTCCAATGTTTGAAATCAATTTCCCGTTGTCGCTTTTTACAGACGTCGTGCTTTGGTTGATGAAAGCGCGCGGGAACCTTTCGGTTCTCGTTCACGAACTGACAGGCGATGATCTTTACGATCACACTCAAGCAGCGCTTTGGTTGGGTAAAGAAGTGCCGCTTCTTTACGAACGCTTTAAATAAAATCTATTTTTCGATCTTGATTTCTGAGCTTGTTGAGCTCAGTGAATAGCACCGTCATTCGATCATAAGTATCAATTGAAAGATCTTTCCAAGAGCCTCGTTGTTTTGCAAACGGGGCTTCTGGTTCAACGACTTTTCCATTTTGAATTTTTAAAGTCATCGTCTCTTCAATTTGAATATGCACATTCAGAAGTTTTGTCAGGCGCTTCGTGCGAAGGTACGTGGCGGCCGACCGGATGAAGTGACGTTCGAATTTATCAGCGAGGTCTTCGGGTGTAAGTTCTATTTCTAATATATCCTCTTCGCTGTCTTCGGTCTTAGCTTCAACGGAGGCTTCGGTTTCAGAAACTTCGATTTCTTCCAGCTCTTCCGTTTCTTCTTCCTCTTCCAGTTGGCGATACCAATTTAAGCCCACGGCTAAAATGGAGCGGACTGAAACGAAAGTGTCTTTGGAAAAACCGTGGCGTTCGCAGAAAAGATCAAAGCCCTGTTCTAAAAGGCTTGCATCAATGGGCTCATAGAACATGTTTTCGTTAAAAGACTTGTCTTGCAAAGAAGCGCTTAGCTTTAAGATTGAGTCCAATGCCAAAGCATTTGAAAACGGTCCAATGCAATGATTTTCATCCGCCTCTGTTTGAAAGGAGGTAAAATCCCGACTGAAGAAAGCGAGTTCTCTTCGTCCGGTTTTTAAACTGATATTGTACGGCGGATCTAGACGCTTGATCTCATCGGTTTCTAAGAGTGCAGCCTCCAGGGGGCTTCCCACAGGAGTAACATGAAGGTCCCAGACTTGGGTTAGCATCTCTAGCTTACGAGTGTCGCGATTTTTTTGCCCACGGAAATAACTATTCACGCGATCATGCAAAGATGTCGCTTTCCCAACATATAGCACCTCGCCCCAGCGACTCATCATGCGGTAGACGCCGGGCTGCTTAGGAAGACTCAAGCGCTTTTCTTTCGGCAAAGGGTATTCGTATTTTACCCGTGCGGCTTTCGGCGTGTCCTGAAGCCACTTCTGCAGCTCTTCAATCGAATGAATTCCTTTTTCGGCCAAAGCTGCGGTTAACCCCTGCCAGATCACTTGGGTGGCCTGGACATGATTAGAAGCGCGCTTTAATTCACCAGACGGGCAGCCAAAATATCCTGCAAGTCCCTTGATTCCGCGAGTGGGCAGGTTCGGGAACAGGCGTTTTGCGATTTCATGGGTACACAGAATTGAAAACGGCATTTCCTCTTGAAGCTTTTCATAGGCATCCAACAGGAAAGGTCGCTCAAATTGGGCAAAGTGAATCACGGCGATGGGATTAGCGCCCAGATTCTTATCAATAAAGCTTTTTAAGTCGGAAAAGACACTGGCAAACGGTCGAGCGGCCTCCATATCTTTTTTGTAGATACCCGTGATGAATTGAATACGACGAGGAATTTCCTCCGCTTGTTCAATCAAGGAGCTTTCAATATGTTCGCTCGCGAGGGAGGCCCAAGCCATTTCAAGAATGCTTGCCGTGTCGGGCTTCGCTCCGGTCGTCTGCAGGTCTAAAAATAGCACGGGTGTTTTAAGAAGACTCATACGGACGTCTCCCAAAACTCTTTGATGTCATTTAAAATTTGCCGAGACACGAGTTCTTGCGGGGACTGTGTGAACCAACCCTCGGGCATAGTTTCATAGTAGCTTGTTTGTAAGAAGCGCGAGTCTAACATGACTATCACGCCGCGATCGGTTTCAGAGCGAATCACGCGGCCTGCGGATTGAATGGCCTTAGCCATTGCTGGATACACGTAAGCATAGTTAAACGCGTGCTCTTTCCCATAGCGAAGCTCATAGTAAGAACGAATTTGTTCCCGTTCAAAATCAAAATTAGGCAGAGCGGGACCAATGACGAAAGCCCCAATCAACATATCACCCGGAAAGTCGACACCTTCAGAAAACACGCCGCCTTGTACACCCAAAAGTAATGTCGGTTTTTGACATGACTTTAATTCATCTAAGTATTCTTGAGTCTGTTTTTGCTTCATCTCGCGCTCTTGCACCAGAATTTGAAAGTCTGGCAAAGAAAGTTTTGATTCCACCATGCGCATGAATTCAAAACTTGGGAACAAGGCGATGTAGTTCCCTTTCTTCAGAGCCGTGATGCGCTGAATAGTTTCAACAATCTTTCCCGTGCTGGCGTGACGATCAGAAAACTTCGTTGAAATCTGCGGGATGATCAGAAGTTTGCGGTTCTCTTTTTCAAATGGCGAAGAAAACTCCACCTGTTTTGTTGATTCCGTCGGAAAGCCCATCAGCTCTTGATAGTAAGTGAAGGGCTTTAAAGTCGCCGAGAAGGCGACGACGTTTTTGAATTCTTTGTAGGCCAGCGACAAATGCTCAGAGGCATCACAACAAGTGATCTTCAGCATTTCAGTGAAAGTGCTTTTCTGATAGGTCTGAAAGAACTCTTCCCCACTTAAAGTCAAAGAGGCCACAAACTCTGACCACATATTCATCATACGCAAGATCGGGTCTTGAGGTAAAATTTCTGTTTCAGACTCTAAGTAAGAGGTCGTCATTTCGCGGACGTCTTGCTCAAGCTCTAAGAAAGGGTCGAGGTCAATAGTCACTTTTTTAGAAACGCCATCTTTGCCATATGAAGAAATCAAACGGCGCGCTCGCTGACACAAAGCCTGCGCTTGCATATAGAACGTCGGAGGCAGGCGAGAAAAATCCTTTTCTAAAAGTGCCAACTGTTGAGTCGAAATACTCGGGGAAAAATAGTCTTGAGCCCGCGATGGCAGATTGTGAGCTTCGTCGATCACGAGGTTTGCTTTTTCTTTCGGCTCTAAAAGTGGTTCGGCCAGTCGACCAATCAAACTTCGAGGTGCGAAGACATAGTTGTAATCACCAATGACGACATCGGCGCGCTCAATAGCTTCTACCGATAATTCAAATGGGCAGACCTGATATTCTTCACCCATTTTTTTTAGTTTTTCACTGTCCAGGCTGCGAAGTCGCGAAAGCTTATTCACGAGGTCGTGTTCAGCGACCTTCTTGTAATAGTCTTTCGCGAACTCACAGTATTGGGGATTGCATAAAGGCTCGGCCTTTAAACACATTTTGCTTTTCGCGGTGATCGTTAAGGAGCGAATTTTACAGCCCTGTTCTTGCAGGCGTTCCACGGCTTCTTCGGCGACCTGATGTTGCGAATTTTTTGGTGTTACGTAAACGACTCTTTGCCCTCGAGGCAAGGCCTCTTTCAAAGACGGGTAAAGGACACCAATAGTTTTTCCCAAACCAGTGGGCGCCTGCACCAATAAAGGGTTTTCGCTTTTCAGATTTTCCGAAATTGTATCAACAAGCTCCCTTTGTCCCTTACGTGGGGATGAAAAGGGAAATGTCATTTCTTCGCCAGCCTTCTGGCGCTTCTTAAACAACTTTTCTTTTTCTTTGGTTTCTTCAACCAATTCTTCAAGACGGATTTTTAACCACGCTTCATAGCCATCTAAATCCAGCTCAATATTTAAATCATGGGATTTGAAGTTGCGTAAAGAAACCAAATGAAGTTTCAAAGTAGGAAACTGGCCTGTTTGTTGAAAATGAATGTAGCCGTAAGTGCGCAACTGCCACACGTAAGGGTGATTGGGCTCTCGCTCTAACTTTGCGCGCAGTTCATCAATGTCAAAGGCCGATTTAATTTCTTCAATCAGACCCGTGGCTTCGACAAAGCCATCAGCTCGGCCCGAGACGACAAATTCATAAGGACCTGCCTCAAAAGAGTGAACTAATTTCTTTTCGGGCGTGTAGCCTGGATTTTCTCGGACACGCTGACGTTGAATCGTAACATGCACTTCTTGCCCGCTTGTAGGAATCGGGCCATAGCCTGAATGCGTCTCGATGCTACCAATGCGAGGCGCGGGCAATGCAAATTGTTTAAGATCCAGGTTTATTTTTCTCATCACTATTCAATATCAAATTTTAGTTGATCACCACGACGCTGAAAGTGCTCGGTGGAGAGATCAAACTTTTTCACATTTAAACCGTATTTGCGAGTATAAAGCTTGAACATTTGCGCCATTTGGTCAGCTCGAGGCCCTTCCCCGCGCATACGCGATCCAAAGTTCGCGTCATTCAATTTGCCGCCGCGTATATCACGCACCGAGTTTAAAACTTTTTCCTTTTTTAACGGCTGATGGACTTCCAGCCACTCTTCAAAGATAGGCAGCACGGAAGAAGGAAGCCGCAATGGCACATAGCCTGCGTACTGAGCCCCCGCGTCTTTTGCTGCCTTTAAGATCGCGGGCATTTCGTGATCATTCAATCCTGGAATACAAGGGGCGACGTTGACGCCCACAGGAACGCCGGCTTTCGCCAAAGTCTCGATAGCTTTAAGACGAGCGGCGGGCCTTGACGTGCGGGGCTCTAAGATCTGAACCAAGTCATCATTCAAAGAAGTGATTGAAAGGAAAACCAAGGTGCCGTTATAAGCGGCCATCTGCGAAAGAATATCGACGTCGCGGGTGACCAAAGCGTTTTTTGTAATTAACGACACTGGATTTTTAAACTCCAACAAAACTTCCAAACAACCGCGAGTCAGCTGCATCTTTCTTTCTAGAGGCTGGTAGCAGTCGGTGATGCCGCTCATTGCAATGACAGCAGGTTTCCACGAAGGCTTCATCAAAGCTTCGCGCAAAAGTTTGGGTGCTTCTTCTTTGACGAAAATTTTAGATTCAAAATCCAAACCTGGGGAAAGGCCCAAATACTCGTGTGTCGGACGAGCATAGCAATACGCGCAGCCGTGTTCACAACCGCGATACGCGTTGATAGAAAATGTGAAGCCGATGTCCGGGCTTTTGTTTTCCGTGATAATCGTGCGAGAAGAATCTTTCAGAACTTCCGTTTTAAGAAGAGCTTTTTCGTCCTCAAGATAATTGTCGAAATCTTCTTCGGTAGCTTCGTATTTGAGTGAGTCGTAACGATTGGTGACGTTGCTACTGGCTCCACGACCGCGGATGTCTTTACGAAATTCACGAGTCATAAGAAGCGAGTATGCCACAGAACCAACGCCCTTCCTAGTCGGCTGGTGAAAAAGGCCCATCCGACTGCGTTGTCGGACTCCAGCTTGCTCTCCGACGTACTAGAAGTACGCCTCCGTGGCAGCTGGAACCCTCCGCCTTGCGGCTGGACCATTTTGACCAGCCGATGAGATGTGAGTTTGGTTTATTTTAATTTTTTTATTTGGCGGGGGCGTGGGTGTCGTGGTGGTGGAAATGTGGGTGTTTTTCTTCTTTGTGGCGTTTGAAGATGGATTTGTAGGTGTTGACCATGAAGAGGGAAACGACGACGAAGACCAGGCCGAAGAGGACGGCTTCGCGGATGCCGAAGAGGTCGGTGAGTTTTCCGATTGCTAAGTGCATGATGATTAACATCATTGAGTCGGTCGCCATCATATACGAAACGGCCGTATCTAAATCTTCAGGGAATTCAGAAGAGATCCATGAGATGGCGAGGGGATAAAAGGGCGCGATCATAAATCCGGTTCCAGTGAGGAATAACGGATGGATGAAGACGCCTCCCAGGATGCAAATCGCGGTTAACACTAAAGACGCTGAAAGCAGAAATTGCGGCGAGCGTTTGAAGTGGACAACGGCGAACAACAATCTTCCTAGCATCATCGCGATAAAGAAATAGGTGACATAGATACTTGCGGATTCCATGTCATAGTTCCAAGTTCTTTGCATGTACAAAGCTAAGCGCGATGAGACCATGATTTCAGCAGCGACCGCCAAACTGAGCATCACAGCTAAGAAAAGTTGGGGCTTAAAGTTTTTCTTTTTATTGGCTTTGTGAGTCTCTGGAGAAAAAGAGGCCTTCGTGTGAAGCGACTTATGACTTGGGTGAAAGGTGTAACCCACAAAAATCATGGGTGCTAATGAGGCCGCAGCAAACGTCCAGCGCCAGCTTCCTGTGATATATTCCATACCGGCGGCCAATAAAGGAGCCATTAAACTTGCTAGGCCATACATCGTGTGAAGACCTGAAAGCATCTGTTGTTTTTTCTGGGGTGTTGAACCCATGGGTACCAGAATATTTGGCACCAAACCTAAGATACCCAAACACAACCCATAGACGAAACTACACACGAGGAACATGGGAAAGATTGGGGATGCGGCTAATCCCCACATGGACAACATTAGACCTACGGCGCCGCCTTGAAGAACACTCAGGCGGTCGTAACGTCGTAACATATATCGACAGCCGTAACTCGCAATAAATCCAGAGATATTGCTTAACGCAAACATCAAAGAACCCATCGAGTCGCTGACTCCGAATTGCTTCAAGATCTCCGGAAAAAGAGGGCCCCTGATATTGTCAGTCAGACCAAATACAAACAAGCTCGCATAAGAGAGAAAAATAAAGGGCCAAATCATGAGACCCACTATAAAGACCGCTCCCTAGGAAGACAAGGGCAACTAATTATGCGGCTTTGGAATAGGTCGTGCCCGACGTGTCTATCGGGCAGGCATAATATGTAGAAAATGCTTGGGAGTCCTGCTCAATTTAGTGAAATCCCTAGGAAATAAAGGGTTGCTATGCTACAAACGGAGCCCACATAAATCCTTAACCAAAGGGACTGACAAGGTCCCAGCTGTAATAAGCATGGCTGTAACAAGCCAAGGAGCCCCGAAGATGGAATTGAATGATGGTGCTAACACCACTCAAGCTAGCGCGCCTGTGAACTATTCTGACGACAACGTCGCAAAACCCCTCGAAAACAAGCCGGTGAACTTCTACTCTCTGACACTAGAGGGCCTAAAGTCTTATCTTAAAGGCAAAGGTAAAGAGCAATTCCGTGCTCAACAAATCTTTAAATGGGTTTACGAGCAACGAGTGACTGATCCGGAACAAATGACGAATCTGTCTAAAGAATTCCGTGCGTCTTTGCCACAAATTCTTTCTTTTGATCTTCCTCCAGTACTGACTCACTTAAAGTCTGTCGACGGAACACAAAAACTTCTCTTTGATATGGGTGGTGGCAACAGCGTGGAAGCCGTCGTCATTCCATCTGAAGACCGTCTGACTTTGTGTATTTCTTCAGAAGTGGGCTGCAACATTGGATGTAAGTTCTGCTTCACTGGAAAACAAAAACTAAAACGTCGCTTGCGCACAGAAGAGATCGTCGGCCAATTCATGCAGGTGCATGATCGTTTGGGTGAAGGTCAACGTATCACGAATATCGTGTTCATGGGGATGGGCGAGCCTTTGGACAATCCAGAAGCGGTTTTCCAAACTATCGACGTTTTACATTCTCCATGGGGCATCAACTTGTCTCGTAAGAAAATCACGGTGTCTACATCCGGTATCGTTCCAGAGATGTGGAGAGTTTCAGAAGCGAAAGTTCGTTTGGCGGTGAGCTTAAACGGCCCGACCGATGAGATTCGTACCCAAGTTATGCCGATCAATAAAAAGTGGAACACAACAGAGCTTTTGAACGCTTGTAAAGAACATTACCGTATCACGAAAGATAAAATCACTTTCGAGTACGTGTTGTTAAAAGGTGTGACGGATCAAATCGAACACGCACGTCAGTTGGTGAAGCTGGTGAAAGACGTTCCGTGCAAGATCAACATTATTCCGTTCAACGAACATCCAGGTTCAGGATATGAGCGTCCTTCAGATGAAGCGGTGGAAGCTTTCCACTCTGAATTGATGCGTCTTGGAGCTCACGTTTTACTTCGTCGCTCTATGGGTCGTGATATTTTCGCGGCTTGTGGCCAGTTAACAAGCCAAGTTCCAAATAAGCCTGTTTCTATGGACATTTCGAATTCAAAATTAGCAGGTCTACCAAAATACAAACGCGAGATGCTCGAAAACGCAACGGCATCACAACAGGAGCAATAGTTTTATGTCAGAGATTTTAGTCGTTGGAAGTTTGGCTTACGATTCCATTCAAACTCCGTCAGGAAAAGTGGACCGCGCCTTGGGTGGTTCCGCAAATTACTTCTCTTTGGCCGCTTCTTTGTTTTCTAAGGTGCGTGTGGTCGGTGTTGTGGGCGAAGACTATGATCAAGGAGACTACGAGCTTTTGAATTCTCGCGGCGTTGACTTAAGCGGTCTTTCGAAAGTTGCGGGTAAGACGTTCCACTGGGCCGGTTCTTATGAAGGCGATATGAACGAAGCAAAGACGTTAAAAACAGATTTAAACGTTTTTGAACATTTCAATCCGCAATTGCCAGAACACTTCAAAGATTCCTCTTTCGTTTTCTTGGCAAACATTGCTCCGGAATTGCAATTGCAGGTTCTTGAGCAAGTGAAGTCACCAAAATTTGTCGGCATGGATACAATGAACTTCTGGATCTCGATCAAAAAAGAAAAGTTGATCGAAGTTCTTAAGAAAGTGGACCTTGTTCTTATCAATGAAGGTGAAGCAAAAATGTTAACGGGAGCGGCGAATGCCATTTCGGCGGCACCGTTGATCACAGCCATGGGCCCTCAAGCTGTTGTTATCAAACGGGGTGAGTACGGTTTTGCGATGTACACGAAGGAAGAAGGATACTTCATCCTTCCAGCAATGCCGATTCCGACGGTGGTCGATCCCACGGGTGCTGGCGATACTTTTGCTGGCGGCTTCTTCGGTTACTTGGCAGCGCAAAAAGACAAGCCAACATTGGCTCACTTGAAACAGGCCTGCATCATGGGTTCTATGATGGCCAGCCACACGATCCAAGACTTCTCCGTTCGTGCGCTTTCTAAAGTGACTTTGGGCGACGTCGAAAGACGCTTGGCTGACTATAAAAAAGTAATCACGCTTTAAAAAATACCGATTTTCCCAGAGAGTTTTTCGGACTCTCTGGGACTATTGTCCAGAGTTCCTTTTTTCTCTCTAAATCCAACTTAAATCCTGATCAAGACGCGATATCTTATATAGATATGCGTTTAGTTTTGGTTATGAACATTCTGGTTATGTGCGGCCTCCTTTCTTGGAGTTCGCACTCACAAGCTAATGAAGCTGTGCTTTCAAAACAAATTGGCTGGGCGGCCGCGAATATCGAAAATCCAGCGGTGACTGCGGCCTTTAAAACTTCTTTCGAAAAGTTCGTACAGGATCCCGCCAACAAAAAGATTTCGGAATCAAAGGAAGGAAAGCAACTCTTAAGTCAGGGCCGAGGCCTTTTAAATGTTGTCTCCTTACAAGAAAAGCTGAAAAAGTGCGCCGTCAAAGAGGAAGCTTCTCAAGAAGTGCAAAAAGCTTTAATTGCTGCTTTGAACGGCAAAGCCGCGGCAGATCTTTCTAGCTACGACCCGTGCCGCGAACAGGCTCCTGAGTTGCTTTTTGCAAAAGATCTGGTTGAACATCAAAAAATTCAAAGCCAGAAAAGAATACTGTCTATAGCGCAGTCACAGGTGCAGCAGACTCGAAGCTATTGGAAGAATGTGAAATCTCAAGACGCCATTGATACGGCTGTGGAACTGATGGAAAAAGAGCGAGATCTGAAGGACTCTCCTCCGAAAGCCGGTGTTGAACTTCTGTTATATACCCAAGCAATCAAGAAACGATCGAATCGAAATGTCATTACCGGAGCCAACGTTCATTCCGCTCTTAAAGAAGTGGAAGGGGAACTGGACAAACATCAAATGTATCTTGAGGATCTGGCTAAGACCTCTTCAGACGAAGCTTTGCAACAGTTGGTCGTCAGTAATCCCGCAGCCACCGCGCAATATATGTTAGAAAATCCTGAAAGCTACGAACTTCTTTGTCGCTCTTTGCAGAGCTATGATGAAGGTGTTTCTAAGAAAGCATTTATCGACAAGGCCGTTTTTTGGGGTGGTCTTGTGGTCGGCGGTGTTTTACTTGCGACCGGCATTGGTGCGGGTGTCGGGGCCATGGTGGTTTCTAGCGCAACGGCGGCATCTGCTTTAACAACGGTCGCTGCCGGGGCTGCTCTAGCAGGGACAGTGACTGCTGGTGGAGAAGTTTTGTATTCTTCTTCTAAGTCTCATTCTTCATTTATCGAAGCTCAAACTTTAAGGTCTGCAGGTTTTTCAGAGGCGTCGTCATCGAACATGAAACGCGCGGATCAGGCGACCGAGAGGGCCTATGACGAATTGGCAGAGGCTGGCTTTTCCGCCGTCTCTATCGTGCCGTTTGGCGCCGGATTTAAATATATGAAAAATGCGGCGGCGGCATCCAAACTGGGATCGGCAAGCAAAGTGGCCTCGGAGGGCACTAAGGTCGAAAAAGAAACTGTCCATGCCTTGTCGGCCTCACTCAAAGAAATCTCGTCTGACAAGAAGGCTCTGAAAGTTTTAGAGGATTCGTCAAAGCAAGTCAGCTCGGAAGAAATGGGCACATTCTTAGGGTATCTTTCAGATCTTCCCGCACAACAGCGCAAAGAGGTTTTAGATTTGATTAAAGAAAAACCGGATCGCGTCGCTAAATCCATTCGTGAATCCACTCAGTCCGGAGTTTGCCGATGAGAATTAGAAACATTATTCTTCTATTAAGTCTGACATTTTCTTTTCAAACTTATGCTCAAACAGTGGAAGAGGCGAAACGAATACTCAATAGAAACACATCGCTTTACGATGTTTTAGGTGTTGCGACGAATGCCTCTGATGCGGACATTAAGAATGCGTATCGGCGTTTAGTGCGCACTTATCATCCGGATCGCTTTCAAGGCGACCCCGTTAAATCGCAAGTGATGAGCCAGGTTACGGCGAAGCTTAATACCACGCGCGACACATTGATGGATTCAAGTCTGCGTAAGCGTTATGACAATACATTAAAAGCTTCCGGAAGATATAACACGACTTCGTCGTCGACAGCGACGAAGACAGAAGCTCCTGCTTACAAGAAATATGATTTCGGCACCGTTCATCCCGAGGAGCCGGTAAAGAAAAATCAAGAGCCCCCCAAGCAAAGTGCGGAACAGCCTAAGGCCAGCGAAAAAGCGAATTCTCAGACCGAAGAACCAAAGAAACCGACTTCATCTGCAAAAACATCTGTCAATGAGCCTTCAACGACGACAAGAGCCTCTTCGATGCCGGCGACGAGTTCGGACCTTCCGGCGAACAGGGCGACCTCGGCAGAGGCCGCTAGAGCGACGAAACTTTATAATGACGTTCAGAAATGTTCCGGCGGCTTCTATAAAGCTTTTGTCGATGTGATGATCTAAGCTTCCATTTCTTCCCGGATCTTAGCGATGTGCTTTTCGGGAATTTGCTCAGCGATATATTCAGCCATCGCGGCAATAGTTAAAGAAGGGTTGGTTCCCGTTGAAGTGGGAAGGATGCTTCCATCGACAACATAAAGTCCGGGATAACCAAACACTTCGCCTTTTGTGTTCACGAAACCTGTTTGCTCTGAATCACCCATAGGGCACCCACCCAAAGGATGCACCGAAATTACTTTTTTTAAGTGAGTCAGTGGATTTTCGACGTAAACTCCATCAACCATCTCGGCCAATCTTTTCATCTCGGAACGAATGCGCGTGAAGTGGACCTCGCTTTCGTCGATCTTCCAGCGAATCAATGCCTGATCGTCATCGCGCAACTGGATTTCGCCGTCGGGTTTATCCCGACCCATGCCTAAAAGAACCAGGCAGCGTTTAGTAAATTCAGCTCGGTCGATGCTTTTTGCCATTTCGTCGCCGATGTTGATCTGATCGTGACCGGAAATTTTTAGTACTTTAAAAATGTACTTTTTAACATGATGAGCAGCCATTGTGGCTAAACCCGCAAGCCCGCTGAACTGAGGCACCTTGCCGGACAAAAACCAAGCAAAACCCACCGGGTATCCCGCCTCTTGGATAAACATTCCGTGAGGATATCCATCTGCATAGTCATTGTATTTATACTCGATGGATCCGGTAATAACGGGGCCGTTAGTTCCGTCAACATTGTGTTTGGATTTAAAGATCAAAGAGATGAAATCCCCGTTGCCACTCCATTTTTTTCCTAACCATTTATTTAGAAGTGGCAAGTGACCATATCGTTTCATCTTTAAAAGTAATGAAGTAGAACCCAAGGAGCCTGCCGCCAGCACGACATTTTTTGCCGTGAACTTGTTTTCCTGCATTGGGAACTCAGGGATCACGTAGGTTACGACGTAGTGATCGTCTTTCTTTTCGATTTTTGTGACTTCCGCGTGAGTGCGAACCTCTGCTTTGTAAGCGGCCTCCTTCAGGTTTCGCGCCCGGAAAAGATAATTTAGATCCAAGGTGTTCTTTGCGTGGATATTGCATCCAATGTCGCAGTCACCGCATTTATTACAACGAGATTGAAGAGCACCGTGAATATTCCGGCTTTGATGTCCCGGAAATTTTCCTTCAAAGCGCACGGCAATCGGAGGGAATACCATCGTCGGTTTTTCAGTCGTTCCTAGTGGGGCTGACATTTCGTCGGCAAGCTTTTTCAGCAAGGTCGTTTTAGGTGTGTTGCGGTAATAAGGATGTGTGTCGTACGGATAGGGTTTTGCCTCCATCATATTTAGAACACGATCATAGTAGGGCTCTAGCGTCTGGCGACTGATGTTGCCGGGCCAACCTTTAAAAAACTCTTCGGGCATTTTATATAAAACATTCGCATAGATCAGGCTGCCGCCACCCAATCCGCTTGAGGTGATCGTCATCACGTCACTTTCCGGAGTGTCGCGAACTTCCATCAGTCCATATTTATTATCGATTGGGTCCCAGAACATGTTCTTGCGAATTTCATGTGGACGTCGCGGGAACTCATGCATTTTCCATTCACGACCTCGCTCAAGCAAACAAACTTTATAACCTTTTTCAACAAGTCGGCACGTCATCACGGATCCGCCAAAGCCAGACCCGATCACGATATAGTCATAGTCGTACTTCATTTAATTCCTCACGCAATACGAAGCTTGCGGGTTTCGACACCAGAAATACCGGAATGTTGTTTTAAAAATTCAATCAGTTCAGGAAAAACTTCGTTATGGCAATACTGCCCCATGAAGACATCCTGATGACCGTAGTTGGTAAACTCTTTATAGGACACTTTTGAAGCATTTTTCGTCTGACTTAAAATTTCATACGTCGTTTTGTTTGAGTTCGGGAAAATATGGTTTTCCGTTCCCGAAATCAGCAGGGTCGGAGGCATGTCTCGTTTCTTCATCTCTTCCAAATAGTTGGTTTTTGAATCGAATGAAATCGAAGCTTTTGCTAACAGCATTTTGCGAATGTGCTTGTGGTAGTGAAAGCTTGTGCCGCCAAATAAATCCATTAAACGTCGATGTGTAACAGGGTGAATATTGCGATGATTGAAAGCCGCGGGGAAGCCCCATCCCCACATGAAGCTCACCATATGACAAGCGGGCTCTTTGCATTCACGGCGCAAACTGCGCTCCATCCAGTACAACCAGCGACCCAAAGCGCGGCCGGGATGATAGGGAATTTTCGGAGACACATAGGGATATCCCAGAACTTGTCCTAAGATTTCAGGCCCCACCATCATCTTGGCCATCGCTTGCCAAGGAACCATTGGAGTCAACGAAACACTATTCGCCACGATGCTCGCAATATTTTTTACGTATCCTGCGGCGTAAGAGGCCATGAAAGACAGAGATCCTACACAGTGAGCTATCACGTGGATCTTCACATCGTTGCCGCATGATTCGCGAATGAAATCCACCGCGCGCGGAATGTCGTATTTCGCCACATCATCAATCGTGTAACGATGCGGAGTCATATTGTAAATGAATCTTCCACTTCCGCGCCAATCCAGGGACCACACGTCGGAATATCCAGAAGCGTGAAGTTGATTCACTAGGTTTTGGTGCTCAGGCATGATAAACATGTCTGTCGAAGTGGTGAGGCCGTGGAGCAGCAAAACCACATTCTTAGACTCTTGATGTTTAAATCTTTGCACGGAAATTGTCAGGCCATCGCGAGTGTCAAGAGGATGAAGAGTCTTTTCACCTAGGGCGACACCTTGAGTGGTGTGCATAGGGTATTGGTGCTCATTCCAGCGAGCCGAAGTCGTGGTGAAGATAAAAGGAGCATAGCTTTCCCAAAGAGTGTCAGTGAAAGCCTTGAAGTATTTCATCAAAGCTTCTTTTTCTTGCAGGAAGGAGGAAGCGTTGGTTTTAAAACTTTTCATTTGAGTTAAGAAGTCACTCAGTGAAATACGTAAACTTCCGATGGCATGAACTTCTTTATCGCTGTAATTATCAAAGGGAGAATGCCCTTCCCAAAGAT
Source organism: Bdellovibrio sp. HCB117 (assembly GCF_047305915.1). Classification (NCBI taxonomy): domain Bacteria; kingdom Pseudomonadati; phylum Bdellovibrionota; class Bdellovibrionia; order Bdellovibrionales; family Pseudobdellovibrionaceae; genus Bdellovibrio; species Bdellovibrio sp. HCB117. The sequence goes on from NZ_CP178622.1 coordinate 680,850, forward strand.
AATAGTACAAAGTCGTCGTTTGGTTCCATAACTCGGAAAGATCTTCTTTTAAGATGGCTTTGTAACCAAAAAAGGTCCATTTCTTCCCTTCACGGTCGGTTAGAAAAAGAGTGTAGTGCATCTCTTTAACTGTATCGAAATGCGGACTGGCGGCAGGCAATGTGAATAGTTGAAAATAACCTTTTTCAATGCGCAGTTCTTCGCGAAATCGGAAATCGGTGATTCTGCCATACAACTGCGAGGGCGTGCTGTGATCGTCCAAGAACTTGTCCAGATTGGGCACTTTGATCGTCACCGTAAACTCAAATGGCTGCTTATCAAAGCGATCATTTTCAACCAAAAAATCAGAATGCGAAAGCGGCTTGCCTGGTGACAAGACAAACTTTTTTGGGACTACGAATCCCGACATTCTCTCGGTGAATTCGACAGAAAGTGACGTCATAAATATCCTTTGTTTATATAAACAGTATGGTGTTTCGGCTCCTATGTAAACGCGACTGGGACTTATGATCGGTGGCCAATTCACCTTGTTTTCGGCCACAGGAAGAAGGGCGGGCCGTCTTAAAATGAGACTTTCAAGACCTTCATCCTGATATGGGAGCGACTCTGTTTTATTCTTAAAGGGGACCAGGAAAAATTCCGATATTTCCCTATAGATATGAGCAAAAAGAAAAAGAAATCTTCAGCCGCGGAAAACCTTATTGAGTCCTTGATGGATGATCTTAAGGATATTCAGGCCGATTCTTCGTATCATGCGGGGCAATCGGAGGATGATTTTTCTGGTTTGCCAACTTTGGAAGATGAAGCTCACCGCGTGGAAAATACCAGCGCGGGAAATAATCTGTGGGACAACTTAGAAAAAGGTTTAGAGAAAGATCTTGATGCCTCTGAGTTTACCGGGGGTGCAGAAGCCTCTTCTGAAGAAGAAGTTCCCGTAGAAGATTTCGATATGCCCGAAGGCTTTGGTGATTTGCCACCTTCTGAGCGTTTTATGGTCAATGGGGCTCCTACCGCTGAGGAAGAACGCTATCAAGGCCCTTCTGCGGGTGGGGGATACCAGTCTTCCGATGAATTGTTTTCTCCTCCGACGCCGGACCTCTCGTCTGACGATTCATCTTCAGAAGATGAATCTACTCGTCCGGTCTTTAGTGGTCAGGCCAGTGGTGGTGAAGACAAAACGGTTTCCATTCAGCAAGATTTCAATGTGACATCTTCGGTCGCGTCGACAAACTCTGACGCTGATAAAACTGTGGCTGTTGATGGCTTTGCCAATGCTCGTTTGGGTGCGCGCAAGTCTGCCGATGTGGATGTCAAAGTCAGCGTAGGTAATTTCCGCGGAAGCCGTGGCTCTGCCAACGTAATGACTTCTGTGGATGCCAGCTTAGCTCAGGCCGAGAACCTAAAGCTGGCGCAACAACGCATTCTTGAACTTGAAAAAGAAGTAGAACATCTTCGTGGCGATAATGAAGAATTGGCTTCGGCTGGTGAAATCATTCGTTCTCGCACAGATGAACTGACAGTTCGCATTACGGCTTTAGAAAAAGAAAAAGGCGAGATTCAAGAATCCGCGCAAAGTGAAATTCTTATTTTAAAAGGCAATCTTCAGTACAAAGAAAACGAAGTTGCCAAGGCGCGTATTAAAGTTGAAGAACTAGAAACTAGACTTAAATCTGACTTTAAAAAGATCCGCGTTCGCGAAAGAGAACTTGAAAACCGTCTGGAACTGCTGCGTGCAGAAAAGTCGGCTCTTGTTCGGTCCAAAGATGAGTATATTTTAGAACAGAAAAGAAAGATTGATCAGCTCTCTCAGGAACTCGATAATTACCGTAAGAAATGTCTTGAGCTTAACAAGACTATCGAGGCCAACCAAGATCAGGTCAAACGTACAGAGCGTGCTCTGCGTTTAGCCTTGACGAACTTGGAAGCTAAAGAGGAAAGTGCCATTCCACTGAAGAAAGCTGAGTAGTATGGAATCTGCTTCCCCAGAAGAGAGCAACGAGACCGCCGTCGCGGTGAAACCCGCTCCTATTAAAAAAATCAAAGTGATTGTGAGCGACCTCCATCTGGGGAAAGGTCGTCTATTGGAACAAGGCGGAATCAACTCTTTAGAAGAGTTCTACTATGGGGAAAAGTTGGTGGAGTTCATCCATTACTATTCTTCGGGTGTGTATCGCGATTACGAAGTGGAACTTATCATAAATGGGGATTTTCTTAACTTTCTGCAGTGTGATTACAAGGGACATTTTCTTTCGGTCATCACAGAATCCGTCACTCTGGAAATTTTAAAAGAGATCGTTAAAGGCCACGAAAACGTTTTTAAAGCGTTGGCTGAATTTGCCTCTAAGCCGAACAACACCGTAACGTACATTGTGGGAAATCACGATCAAGGTATGCTGTGGCCTGCGTGTCGTGCTTACTTAAACCAAGTGATTGGCACGCCTATCCGTTATAAAAACATCGTGTACTTCTTTGATGGCGTGCATATTGAGCATGGTCATATGCATGAAGCCGCAAACCGTATGGACCCCAAAAAGTTTTTCCTGAAGAAAGACCTGGTGGAGCCCATTTTGAATCTGCCTTTTGGTTCCCACTTTTTTTTGGAAGTGGTGTTAAAGATCAAACAACATTATCCGCACGTGGATAAAATCCGCCCGTTTGGAAAAATGGTGCGCTGGTCTTTGATGAATGAAACCAAAACCATGATTCGCGCGTTTTTCATGGCGCTTTTCTATTTTGCCAAAAGTGCTTTCATCAAGGATCCACGTCGTCACTATCCGTTGAAGCGCATTATCAAAGTCATTGCGGAAAGTGCGATCTTTCCTGATTTAAGTGAATCGGCGCGTAAAATTCTTCACGATGACCGCGTGCACACTGTTGTTTTTGGCCACACCCATGTTTACCAATACCGCCAGTGGTCCGAGAATAAAGAATATTTTAACTCGGGAACATGGACGGAGATCACATCTTTGGATATTGTGTCTCTTGGTAAAATCACAAAGCTTACTTATGTACTGATTGAGTACCCTGAAGACGGTGGTCGCCCTCGCGGTCGCTTAAAAGAGTGGAAGGGTTATCATCGTATCGAAGAAGACGTTGCGATTTCTTAGAGGCCAACTATACTGGCCTCTCTTACAATGAGGCGGACGTATGTTGGAAATAGTTCAAGCTGGTCATAAACTCGATGATTCCATCCTGCAAAAGTGCCAGGAATCTCTAAAAATCTTTTTACACCGGAAGGACATTGGCTTCCCTCAATTGGTCGAGCGCATTCCTTTGTGGCAGCAATCTCACAAAGTCGGTCAAGAATTCAGCCGCCGCTTTAAACAGTTGGTAGTTGTCGGTCTTGGTGGAAGCTCACTAGGCAATCGTGTATTGGCTGAAGTCTTCCGCGCGAAGAACATGTTCTTCGTCGACAACGTCGATGCTTTGGAATTTGAAACTTTGATGGAGGAACTGGGTGATCTGAAAGAGGTCGGTTGGGTTTTCATTTCTAAAAGTGGAACGACAATTGAATCTTTATGCTCTCTTGAATTCATCGATCAGATGTACAAGCAAGAAAATCTAAATCTGGCTTCTCAAAGTGTTGTTATCTCTGAAAGCAAAGACAACACGCTTGTTCAATGGGCTAAAAAGAATGACATTCCAATGTGTGAAATCCCCGTAGACGTTGGGGGACGTTTTTCTGTTTTATCACCTGTTGGAATGATGCCCGCAGCTTATCTTGGATTGGATCTTGAAAAGTTTCGCGTGGGCGCGATGCGTGCTTTGCAAGACACGGCCCTTGTCACTCAGACAATGGCGCAAGTGGCGCAAAGTTATAAGCGTGAAGAGTGGATCACTCTGTTGTGGTTCTATGGTTCACGTCTTAAAAACTTCGGCGCTTGGTTTCAACAATTGTGGGCTGAATCTTTAGGTAAAGCGCACGGCCGTGATGGGGGTCCTGCGGCTCGTGCCAGCACTCCGATGTCTGCGGTCGGTGCGTCTGATCAGCACTCGATCTTGCAACAAGTGATGGAAGGTCACCGCGATAAATTCGTGATCTTCATGCGTATCGAAGAGGCTGAAGCCGGATCTCAGCGTTTGAAAAAAGCGCAGTTTAAAGAAACTATGGATCTTGAAGGGCGCACGATGGGTGAACTGTTGAGGGCAGAAGCTTTGGCCACACAAGAAGCACTCACACAAAATGACGTGTCGACAATGACTCTTAAGACAAAAGTCCTAGATGAACATACATTGGGTTATATGTTCATGTTCTGGGAACTTGTTGTCGCCGGCCTTGGTGAATACTTGCAAATCGACGCCTTCAACCAACCAGGTGTAGAGCTAGGCAAGAGACTAGCGAAAGAGAAATTGAAGAAAGCGTGATTGTCATCAGTCGTAGAGGAGACTTATACTTTCCTCTATGGCTCACAACGATGATTCTTCCAATGACAACTTAGAAAAAACCAGTATTGTCGCCAGTGACACTTTCCGTGGTCGTCTGAAAGAGGCCGACGAAGTTCCACCGGCGATTGTTGTTTTGATTGGTCCTCCTGGATACGTGGGGAAGCAATATCCTATCACCGCGAACGATATCGTGATCGGCCGCTCGGTGGAAAGCCAAGTTTATATCGACGATAAAAGTTTAAGTCGTTCCCATGCCAAATTTGCTGTCAATGGCAGTGAAGTGTCGGTGATTGACTTGGGTTCTACAAATAAAACCATCGTGAATGGTCAAGTCATCCCGCCATTGGCTTCATGTCTTTTAAAAAATAACGACCAAATTAAAACCGGCAATGTCATCTTCAAATTCCTTGAAAAAGGAAGCATCGAAGCGATGACAAATGCGGCTATGTACGAGCGCGCTCAAAAAGACGCTTTAACAGGCGCGCATTCTAAAGGAGCCCTTCTTGAAAAGGGACCCGAGGCGATGAAACGGGCTGAAGTTTTAAACGAGCCGTTGAGCCTTGTGACATTCGATATTGATCACTTTAAGAAAATCAATGATAACTACGGTCATCCCGGTGGGGACCACGTTCTTAAAGAGTTGTGCCGGATTGTCATCACTAAATTAATTCGTTCTAATGACTTTTTCGCTCGTTATGGTGGAGAGGAATTCGTTCTTCTTCTCTCTGGTTCTCCGTCAAAGACAGCCGGTGAAGTGGGAGAGCGTATTCGCCAAACAATTGAAGCTCATGAGTTCGTTTTTGAAAATAAAAAGATTCCTGTCACAATTTCCGTGGGCGTAGCCACAAAATTACCGCAAGAAACTGAGTGGACTCAGATCTACGACCGCGCAGATAAGGCTCTCTATCAGTCGAAGCAGGGTGGACGTAACCGGGTCACGATTGCTCCATAAATTTCCGCGAAAAAGCCTCCAATTCGGAGGCTTTTTACTTTGACCCAATGCGGGTACAAAAAATGGCGCTCTTTTGAAAGAACCTCCTGGGAAGAGAATTCTCTTACCGTCTGAGGCAAGATTTGTTAAGACTTCTTCCGAAACATTCGGAGGAATGCCATGAAACTTAGCGCTGCTCTTATCACTCTTTTGACTGCGTTTTCAGCTCAAGCTCAAACACCGGTAGTTCATGCAGTTTGCACAGGCAAAATTGATGATATCCAAGTTGTGTTTGAAATCCGTGACACTTATGCCGTCACTTTGAAGCAAGGCCTTCTGACTATCGGCGAAGATACAATCAGCCTTCACTGTCGTGACAGCAAGAAATCAAAGCTGGCCGATAAAACTTCCGTATATCAGTGTAAAGAGTCTCGCAAAGGCGACGGTAAACTTCTTGTGGAAGTTGAGCGCGGAGTTACAGGTCATTTGATCGCGAACATCCAACGCGAACAAATCTACCCAATGCCACCAGCATCCTTGGGTTCTTTGCTTTGTCTTGAATAATTATTTGAATCAGAAAAGAGTTTTGATTCCTATGTGTGTTGGGCCTCTGAAAAGAGGCCCTTTTTTTTGCCCAGATTATTTTTCTTCAATCAGGCTTAGCACAGTCCAACGTAAGGGAATACCGAAGGCGAACTCTTTAAAGTCTTCGCGGCTGACGGGACGAACCAAGTTCCCAGAGCCGGCTTGAAGCCAACTGTAGCGTGTCGGACTTTCTGGATCGATCACACCAATCAGTCCTTTTTCTTTATCTGCAAAAACCTTCAGGACGAAATGATTTCCTCGTACGGGAGGGTTGTCATTAAGCATGTCATCAGGAAAAGGGATGTCTCGTCTCGGAGGAAAGCGTCCCCCGCGGCCTGCAGGGCTTTGTGGGCGAATTTCAGTATAGTTCAACATCAAGATCTGAACTTTGTCTGACCAAACTTCGTCGATATTGAAATTCGTGCGGCCCTTGATAACGAAGTCTCGCTTGATATTCAATTTAGTATCAAGAATCTTTAAAAAGCGAACTAAGTCCGTTTCAAGCAATCCGCGATTGATCTCTATATAATGAGGGCGCAGCGCTTCTCCAGTTTCTTTAATAAGCTCTACCAGCTCCTCTTTAGAAAATGTTTGTGCCTGAAGCTGCAACCAGTTCGCGGCACTGGTAGGACCACATAAAGAGCTCGATTGGTTAGCGGGAATCACGCCGCGATCATAAAAAAGTTCATCTTTTTGATCGAGCATAAGGTGGCGAAGTGCACCTTCTTCCGGAAGAGCTTGAGCTAGTGACGCCGATCCCCAAAAGAACACTGCGGTTAGTAAAAGTCCTATATTTTTCATGAGCGCAGTTTTAACAGACTTCCACTATTTCCCACAGAGGGCCCCGGTCCTTTCAGAAATCTTTCCAGTGTCGTCGTGTTCCTAGACCAAGGCCCGGACCCATAAGTTTTGCTAATGCGTGTTATAACAAAATGCGTAATTCCTAAATTATTTCATATATTTAGAGCCATTTTGACCACCTTTCTTCGGCATCAACGTTGCATTAACGAAACAGTGTAGGCAGCGCGGGTTTGGGGGCGAATTTACCGCGAGCTGAGGGGGGCCAGGCGGCTTCACTGGGAAAAAAATTCAGAACGTTAACCGAATTTAGACAGAAGCGAGTCAAAGTATGGAGAGAGATCTTTTAGTATCGGATCTTGAACTGGTTGAAAAAGTAAAGTCTGGTGACAGACGCTCTTTTTCCGAACTCGTGAAACGACATCAAAGAAGTGTGCTGCGACTGAGTTTGAGGTTTGTGAAGGACATGGACACGGCGGAAGATGTGACGCAAGAAGCGTTCATCAAAGCTTACGAGAAGCTGAACTCTTTCGAGGGCAGAGCTTCTTTTAAAAGCTGGTTGTTTCAGATTGCTGTGAATACAGCACGAAACAAAATCCGCGAGTGGAAAAGGGATACCGTCGACATAGATGATGTGCAGCTGGCAGTGGATGCTGAAGCTGAAACAACTCTGGTTCACACGGCGGTGGCTGACATCCTTCAGCAAGAGGTGGAGAAATTACCCTTCAAACAAAAAACAGCGTTGGTCCTTCGTGTTTACGAAGACCTTAGCTTTAACGAGATTGCCGATATTATGGAGTGTCCTTACGACACTGCGAAGGCGAATTACCGCCACGCTCTCCTTAAACTTCGTCAAACTTTTGAGCAAAAAGCAGAGCTCAAAAATTGGACGGAAGAAGTAGGTGGTTTCTTTATGGAAGTGAATCAAAGATTTGCGGAAGCAGAAGGATAATCAATGGATCGTATGGATCGATTAGACAAAGTTCGAAAAGGACTTAAGAAAGCCGATGATCTTGAACTCCCGATGAATGAAGATTTCTTCAATCGTCTGCACGACAAGATCATGGCCGAGGTCGAGGAGACGGCCATCGCGCCAGCTCCGGTGTTGATGACACCACGAAATCTTTTGCGCTCTCACTGGAGAGGATGGCTTTATCCGGCAGGCGGTGTAACATCTCTTTTTATTTTGGCGTCACTCTTGTTGACTCAGGTGTCAAAAGTTAACCAGTCCATGCAACGTGTAGGATTGTTGAGCGATGGTCATGAAAGAATTGTCGCTGAGGCCTTGTTGTCCCCAGAAGACTTGTCCCAGACTTTAATCAGCACTCAGAGCGAATCTGATTTTTATATGGACGTAGCTCGCGAATCATTCGAAAATTTATCAGGATCTAAATTCAATAAAATTATGGGTGAAAGCGGACGCTAATCACCCATTGTCGGGTGATTAAAGTGCGTTTGATTTTTCTTTTCACTATTTCAGTTTTGTTTTCCACGTCGTTGGTTTCCGCTGCGTCTGCGGCGGAAAAGCGCAATCAGTTGGAAGAGTTGCTTATTTGGAAAATGAGTGACGAATTAAAGCTGACTCCGGTGGAAGAAAAAAAGTTCACCGACATCGTTAAAAGCCTGAATCAAAAAAAAGCCGACCTCAATCACGAGCTGCAAGCTTCTGTCGAAAAAATGCAGAAAGCAACATCCGCAAAATCTAAAGAGGATGAACTTTCAAAGTATCGTAAAACTTTGCAAAGTTACGGACGTGTGGGGGAAGAAGAGTTTGATAAATTGAAACCGCTTCTAGGTTCCGAGCGTATGGCTCAGTATTTGGTGATCAAGCAGGATTTAACAAACAGAATCAAGTCCATGCTGGCAAATCCTGAAAGTAATGGCAAAGGAAGCAAATCGCTTCCTTCGCCAAAACTTATCGAAGAAAAATAATTAGTTGCAGTCAGAGTAGTTTTTGCCTGAACGGATGCAAGCTTCCAACTCAGAACGATCTGGGCCCGCTGCTTTTGCGCACAATTGGATAGCGTCAGCGTAATTGATGCCGTTGTTCTGTCTGATGATTTCAGAAACGTTGCAAGTCGCTTCACCCAAACGGCAAAGTTGAGTTGCTAGTTCACGGTTACCGTGAGTCTTTTGCATCATTTCAGAGACACAGTTAGAAGCTGCGTTTGCAGCAGAAAAAGAAAGTACAACAGCTACCATAGTGATTAGTTGTTTCATGGGTTTCTCCTTTAGATGCCGCCTGGGTATCAAGGAGAAAAAATGATGTCTATGTGGAAAATCGTAATATTCGGACTCGTGGAACACTTTAAAGGTAAAACAGAAGTTTATTAGGTCTGGGAAATGTTTCGCCTTTTACGGCGGAACACTTCCCATGACATTATCTCAGAAAATTTCGTGGAACAGCTTTGTGCTAAGGAGCTTGTTCTTCGGAATCGTCTTCAACACTTCCTTGGAACTGTTGATCGCTTTTTTGGCTACCAGGCTGCTGTTGTTGTTGGCCTTGGTTGCGTGACTCTTTTTCCAAGTTTTGTTCTTTAGAAGGGATTTTCGAAGACTGCTGGTTCTGTTGGTTCATGTTTTGGTTAGCCATATATCACCTCCTACGGTTGATCTGTCTCTATTGTACTCAATACAACTGCCAGGAGACGATGGTGTGTGAACAATCAGTGTTAATTCTGCAATCCTGTGCGAATTAAAACTAGATCCGCTGACTTTTTAGCTAGCTCCAGCATCTGCTCCTTGTACAAAGTCGCGACTTTATCAGGACCAAGTTTCAGCGCCTCCGCACAAGTCTTACCGGTGTTAAATGATAAGTCTTCCGGAGTGATATTCACGCTGGCTTCCAATTCTTTCGTTTTCACGTTCCAAAGCTGTGCACGAACCAGGGTGTAGCCCTGCAGGTCACCTTTGATATTTGCGGTGGATTGACAGAAGAAACCAAAGCCTGCGCGATAGTTGGTGTAGGATTCGAGAGATGTCGGATGCACAACGAAAAGATATTTGGCTCCCTGCTTTTCTGCTTCGGTACCAAGATACTCTTGAAGGGCTTGATAACGATTGCCCAGGTAAATGTCTTTCAGCTGAGCCCCGGTTTCTTTGCCAGTTTTAATGACCACCGGGTCCACGTTCAGTTCGAAGACTTTTTTGTTTTTATCTTTCAAACCATTCTGAATTTCCGCCGCGACACTTTGGTTCAAGGACCATGAACTGATGTTGGCGGACATTTCTTTATTGGCGTTCTTATTTGTACCCACATATTTCACGGGAAGAGTTTCGTCAAAAAGTGCAACGACACCGACGTCATTCAATTTCTGCAAACGCGTCTCAGGTTTTGGTGTAGTCGTGCAGGAAAAAAGAAGTGCGGATGCGCAACAAAGAATAACTAACTTCATCATTTGAATCCTCCGGAAACTTTGAAAGAGGATACGAATTTTTAAAGACGAAGTCATCGTCAGGAAAAAACAACTGGGCTATTTTGCGCCGCTCAGGTTGTGAATTAAATCTTTCAAACCTTGGTTTGGATCTTTTGATTTTTCTAAGGATTTACATGTTTCAATGAAGCGAGAGTAATTCGAGCCCACGAGTTCATAGAGCTTTTCAAATTCGCTTAAGTCTTGCATATACGTTTTATAAACAAGCAGACGGGCGTTGTTCAACTTCAGTTCAGGGAACTTTGCGTAGTTGTCTGTCAGCAACTGAGGCTGAACTTCTTTGACGAATTTTTCTTGTATTTCATGGATGCGTTTTAAACGTAGCGTTTCGTTGCGTTCAGAGGACGGCAGATTTTTATACCAAGTTTCTAAGTTTTTTAATTCGGCAGATATAAACTTCGAGAACGTCTTACTGTCAGAGTTTTCATTTTGAATTTCTTTGAGCGTCGGAGAGTCCGAGCCTTCACGCTTCAGATAAAACTGTTCGGCACCTTTGTTACCCAAGAAGGTGGCGAGGCGCTCATTGAAGTCCGCAGAATTTTTAATATACAAAGTCGCATGCACAGTTTCATGGATGATCGTGTTCACCAAGGTGTAATCATCGTAGCGAAGCATAGAGCTTAATATAGGGTCGTTAAACCATCCCAGTGTGCTATAGGCTGAAACACCGCGCATATAAGTGTCGAGATCTTCTTTTTGCATTTCTTTTTCAAGATCTTGAGCATCGGCTTCATTGAAGAAACCTTTGTAAGGCATCTTACCCATGAACGGGTAAGACCACTGGTAATGTTTTAATTCCCAGCGGGGAGCCGCACTGACAACATAAGTGACATAGGGTCGGCCCAATTCAACGTAAGAAGTATAGTTTTTAGTCGCTGTCAGGTGAAGTTCTTGCTCTGCAAACAAGCGGGCTTCTTGTGCTAATCGCAGTTTCTGCTTTTTATTTTCCTCAAGCTGAGGATCTTTGAGGGCTTCATCCAAAGGAACCCGACTGCTGAGCAGTTGCATTTGCCCCATGCCGGATTTCATCAGATAACCCATCTGGCATCCGGTAAGGCTTATGAGAAGAGTGGCTAAGATCAGTACTTTTAAAGCACCCAAGTGATGCCTGCACGAACTGAAGAGTCATCCGTCTGCATGCCACCACCAATCGGCGTCTTCCAGACGTCATAGCTCAACTTAATTCCGAAGGTCTCTGTCATTTGAATTTTTAAACCCGCACCGTAACTCGGAACCGTCGCATTTTCGGGCTCGATAGTATAAGAGTCCTGTCCTTCGATTTTAACTTCTTGGAAGCGACTGATCTGTGCGCCGCCGCCCTTGATGTAGGGTTGGAACAAGGACTTTTTATCAGCAAACACTAAGATAAGATCCGCACCCATGATTTGGGATTTCTGTGTCGTCGTACGTTGAGGATCCGAAGAGTTTGCTTTTTCCTCACGCAAGCCGCGCGCATCTGTGTAACTCAGCTCCAGGGCCAGACGCTCTAGAAAATAAATCGAAACAGAGCCGGTGATAGATTCAGAATCAAAAGAGTTGTTTTCATCAAAAGTAGTCGTTTTTCTTCCGTAAGAAAGACCCAATTCCGTATAAAGAGCATGGGCAGGGGAGGACATAAACAAAACGGCCAAAACACAGATAGAAAATATTTTTTTCATATCTTTCATTCTAGCAAGGACTGTGGCGAGTGACAGAAATTTAAGACTGCGGCTGGACTAAAGCAGACTAGACTTCAACTTTTGTATAGTGAAGCGGCCTAATTTCTATTCACGAGAACCGGGGGAGCGTAGTTCACGGTGAAAGAAAATTTGATATGGATAAAACCATCTTCCTGCACCATTTCGGGCGGAGGATTAGGGAAGACCTTTGCATCACGGAAAGCATTTACGGCCGCAGCATCAAACGCTGGGATGCCGGAGCTTTTCATAATCAACGACTGACGAAGATATCCGTTTTTATCCAGAAGAAACTCGATATGGGTGACCCAATTGCGGTTTCCCGCATTCACTAAGGTCAGTCGATCAAATCTATCAATAGCCTGTTGCACGCGGGTTTCCCAACGATAGCGGACCAGTTCTTCCATACGTGCATAAAAAGTATAGAACAAGTAACGATCGGTATTGAGAGCCGTGAAAGATCCTACCTTCATTTCGTTCGGCATTGTTTCACCGATCGTCGACATGCCTTCGTTGAATCGATTCATCTCTTGCAAGTCTTTACTGATGTCGACTTCTTTGAAGCCATCTTTATCCATGCTTGGCTGAGACTCGGCAGGACGTGGCCTTTGAGGTGCGGCAGGTGTGGGTTTTTTGGGCTCGGCAACCGCGGCTTGGTTGCTACGATTTGTGGTCATGCCGGACTGAGCCGCACGTGTTTCTTCCTTCACTCGCTGTTTTTGTTCGGAAAGAAATTTTGCCAAAGTATCGTCTTCCGGAAGCTTCATTTTTTCAGGCACGATGGCTTGCCGCACGATTTGCTGCTCTTTGGGCTTTAGCGCCTGCATGATCTGCGCTTCTGGCGTCAGCTCCACTTCGATAGTTTCCGCCTCAGGCAACTGAAATTTCGGTGCAATCCAAATCACGGTCCCCATCAAGAGGCAGTGAACTAAAATGCTAATAAAGACGGCGCGAATAACAGGCATGTCTCAATATAAGACGAAACTGGACCTTGGTGCAAGACGGCTAAAGTTGAAACATATTTTACCGATAAGAAATGAGTCACAGGGGGAAAAATGGGTAAGGTTCTCGATATTACGCCGCGCCTAAGAGGTCAAAATTCTTTAGAAAATACAAAATTCGAAGCGCGTGCTGAGGTCCTTGATATTACTGAGGCTCGTCAAGAAATTCTGAGCCGTGATCGTCGTGATGTAAAACGTACGATTCTGACTGAGTTCGTGGGGGCTTTCGTAGTCCTTCCTGAAAAAGGTCTTTTAAAAGCAGCTTTGTACGATATCTCTGAAAACGGGATGGCGTTTGATTTGGAACTGACAGAAGGCGGCTTCTCTCAAGGAGATGAAGTGGCTATGCGTGTGTACTTGAATCATTCGACTTATTTCCCATTCACGATTCGTGTAACAAACAGTCGTGCGATCGAAGATGAAGGTGTTGTTCGTCACGGTGCTAATTTCGTTAAAGGCACGATGAACGATGTCGCACTTCATCATTTTGTGAAGTTCATCGAAAATGTCAGCGCTAGTCTGAAAACTGATTCCGGGGACGTTCTCGTTTCCCACATCTCTTAATTTAATCACGCGGCCCTTTTCCGTAGACTTTAGTCCTGCAATTTGTTGCAATTTAGACAGTAGAAGTTCTGCTGTCTGAATTGCAGAATTTCTCAGGACTATAACTACGGAGGGATGTCCTTGAGTAAAGCTAAACGCAGAAAAATTGTTGTCGACACGAATGTCATTCTTTTCGATGCTCAGGCTATCCTGCGATTCGGCGAGGCCGATGTACATATTCCCATCTCTGTTATCGAAGAGGTGGATAAGTTTAAAAGAGACCAAGGCGAAAACGGACGTAACGCCCGTCAATTCAGCCGCTTTATCGACGTGCTTCGCGCGAAGGGTTCCTTAGCGAGTGGCGTGCAGATCGATAATTCCGAAACGATGGTTTACATCAATACGGATTTGATGTTGGCGGGGATGCCTTCGGAATTAGATCACCAGAAAGCGGACAATCGTATTTTGAATACGGCGCTGGCTTTGCAAAAACAACATCCACGTTACAAAGTGGAGTTGATTTCTAAAGATATCAATCTTCGTATCAAAGCCGACGTTTACGGTGTTGTCGCAAAAGACTACGAAACAAACGACATCAATCGCGACGACCTTTATGAAGGTTATCAAGAGATCATGGTGACTCCAGATCAGATCGATGCTTTCTACAAAGAAAAACGTTTCGTCACTGACGTGAAGCTTTACGCCAACCAATACGTGATTATGAAAGATTCAGCGAATCCAAATCACTCGGCGATCGGTCGTTACAGCAATAACGAAAAAGCCATCGTGCCTCTTGTTCAGGCAGCGGATTCTATCTGGGGTATTCACGCGCGCAATGTAGAGCAAGCTTTTGCTTTGGATTGTTTGTTGAACGATGAAATCATGTTTATCTCGCTTGTCGGTAAAGCCGGTACGGGTAAAACTTTGATGGCGATTGCTGCGGGTCTTCATAAGACTTTGGATCAAGGTCAATTCCAGAGATTACTCGTATCTCGCCCGATCTTCCCTATGGGACGTGACATCGGTTATTTGCCAGGTGACATCGAGCAAAAATTAAATCCCTGGATGCAGCCCATCTTTGATAACGTTGAATTCTTGATGGGTGCGGACAAAAAAGCAGCGGGTCGCGCGCAAGAGCTTATTAATCAGGGTATGCTGAATATTGAGCCTTTGACTTACATTCGCGGTCGCAGCATTCCGAAGCAATACCTCATTGTTGACGAAGCACAAAACTTGACTCCGCATGAAATCAAGACGATCGTTACGCGTGCCGGCCGAGGGACGAAAGTAGTTCTTACGGGCGACGTTTACCAGATCGATAACCCTTACGTGGATTCAGCGAACAGCGGTCTTACGTATGCCGTCGAGAGATTCAAAGGCCAACCTATCGCGGCCCATGTCACTCTGACGAAAGGTGAAAGATCTGAGCTCGCAGAGCTGGCAGCGAATATTTTGTAGGAGTTTTTTAAGATGACTGATACGGCGACTTCGATTGATGTAGGATACACAGCTTCCATTACTGTTCAGGTGACTGACAAAATGGTGCAGCAATTTGCGGATCTTTCAGGAGACCGCAATCCTATTCACTTGGATGATGACTATGCTTCAAAAAGCAGATTCGGTCGCCGTATTGCTCACGGTATGATCGTCGGGGCTCTGATTTCCAGAGCTCTTGTTGATGGCATCGGTGGCGGCGGTATTTATCTGGGTCAGTCTTTGAAATTCGTAAATCCTGTCTTCATCGATGATACGATTGTGATCACTATTAAAATCACGGGCATTCGCAAAGAAAAAGGCATCGCCACTGTTGAAACAAACGCGGCGAAACTGAATGGCGACGTGGTGGTAAAGGGTGAAGCCGTCATCATGATGAGCCGCCCTGCCTAACAGACAAAGGAACTAATGGGACCTGTATTCCAACTGGTTTATTTAAGTCAGGCTGCCGAGGATATCAGCTATTCTGATATTCAGGATATTCTCGAAGTCTCACGCATCAATAACGAGATGGAAGAGGTCACAGGAGTTCTTATTTTTCGCGATGGCTATTTCTTGCAGCTTCTTGAAGGCCGCGAACAAGACGTCAAAAAAGTTCTAAGCAAAATTCTGATGGACGATCGCAATCATACTATCCGCGTTCTTATTGAAACAACAGCGGCCGAGCGTCTGTTCGAAAAATGGTCTATGGCTTTTTATGACGGAGATATTTCTCACAACGAAACTGCGGACTTGGTTGAACTTTTCAACACTTGTCTGACAGGCAGCCGTCGCACCGTTATTATTCCTATGCTTAAAAAGTTCCAGGCCTCAGCGCCAGAACCTCAATAATCATCAAAGGACGACAACAATGAAAAACTTTATGATGCGACTTCTTGCCGCTAAAAACTACAATACAAACTTAGACGACGTGGCTTTAGCCATCCTGCGTGTCTTCATCGGATTGACGATGGCGTTTTCTCACGGCTTAGGAAAACTTCCCCCGAATGAAATGTTGATCGGCGGAGTTGCTGGGATGGGCTTCCCGGCACCAGAACTTTTTGCATGGCTAGCAGCTTTAGCTGAATTCGCCGGCGGACTTTTGCTTGCAGTAGGTCTTCTGACTCGTCCTGCAGCTTTAACCGTCATCATCACCATGTTAGTAGCAGTCTTCGGCGTCCACGCGGCAGACTCTTTCCAGCAAAAAGAAATGGCTTTGCTCTACCTTTTCACCGCTCTCTTCTTCCTACTTCACGGTGCCGGCCGCTGGTCCGTAGATCACTTCATCACCAAGAAAAAATAAAAGGTGCCTGCTTCTTTTTTGTAATCCACCGCGCAAATCAAAAATTTTTTAAACGAATTTTTGATTTCAAAAAAACTGTATTTTTCTTCACAAGACGGATGTCCCAAAGGACTCCGTCTTTTTGTTTTTTGATGTTGTTTCAGGGCATTTTCCGAGCTGATTTTCTGATTCTTCGACCCTTGCCTTTTCACTTTACTCCATCTGCTTCAAGGTTGTTGGACCGAGAACAACTTTCGGTCTGTGAATAATCAAGGAGGGTGTAATGGCATCTAGATCATCAAGCAGCCGAGGATCTTCAAAGCGAGGATTTGCGGCGATGGACCCTGAGGAACAAAGACGCATATCTTCGATGGGCGGACGCGCTAGTCAAGGCGGCCGAGAACGTGATTGGGACGACGACTATGATGAAGATCGTTACTCGACTCAGTCGGACTGGGATGAAGATGACGACATGGATTCCGACGAAGATTACGGAAGAGACCACCGTTCCTCGAATTACTATTAATTATATAGCCATGTTTTCCGGGAAGGTTCGACCGGGGGCCTTCCCTTTTCTCTATAAAATATCCAGAAGTTTTAATTTCAATTTCTCTTTAAAATCGTCCAAATTTATAGGCCGTTTCAAAAGCTCTTCAAGACTGATCATCGTTTCAGGTGGGAAACCACAAGGATTCAAACCTTGAAACGCTTGAGAATCGTACGTCATGTTAATAGCGGCACCGTGAAAGCTCACCCATTGGCGAATACCCACGCCGACCGAAGCCACTTTTTTATTGCCGCTCCATACGCCGGTATCGTCCGTGAGCGAACGACCCTCTACGTTTTCAAGACCATAGGATTTCAGAACTTCGACAATGCCTTCTTCAAAAATACGTAGGAAAGGAGCGATGTCGCGTTCTTTGCGACCTTTGCGCATCTGGTTTAAATTCACAATGGGATAGATCACAAGTTGGCTTGGGCCATGATAAGTCGCGCGTCCGCCGCGAGTGACTTCGACTTGCAATCCATTCCAAGCAAAGACATCGCCGGGTTTCGTAGAGCGGCCTAAAGTCACTACGGGAGGATGAGTGCAAAAAACAAGAAAGCCCGGAAGATTTTCTTTTGAAACCTTCTCTACCAAAGCCAATTGTTTTTTTAGGGCGTCTTCATAGTTGATAAGACCCCAATCTTGAAACTGCAAAACCGACATACCTTTTTGTGCCATTGATCGGAAACATTGTCATGCACTTCGATGAAAAGGGCTGGTTTCTTTGAAGTGACAAAAAATTGGACAGCAATGTTTTTGGGTATGTAAACGCATTAGTCACAAAAATTTCAAAATGAGATTCGTTTGAAATGACGCCACACTTGCTTTCAAAATGGAAATCAGGAGAGGGAGTATCTCATGAAGAATCTAGGATTGATCGTCGTTCTGCTAGGAGCTATCGCACTGACAGGATGTCTTGAAAACGGCGGAGGCACGGAAGCTCCCTCAAATAACAACAACGGCGATTTCTCTGTGATCACGGAGCCTCCTCCAGAGGATCCTGGTAGCAGTACGGGTGGTGGCGGCACCGGCGGCGGTGATAACGGTGGAACTGTTCCACAACCAACGGCGCCTAACGGGTTTGATATCAATAAAGGCGAAGTTCTTACAGGATCTAATAATCTGCTTCTTGATTTCTATCCTCCTTTTACCAGTGCTTACACAAAAATTTCTGAAGATGAAACTTGCTCTGCAGGAACTTTCGCAAGCTTTGTCGGAAGCCGTTACTTCCTGAGTTCTAGAACAAATCAAAGTGTCCCATTGAGTGTTCAGTTCCGTGACCATGATGGCCGAACCAGTGTTTGTTATGTTCGCAGAATCTATATCGATCAGGCGGGCCCAGAAATCGTCTTTGCAAAATATCCTTCAGCTCCGGTCGAAGAAGGCACGGATGTTGAAGTGGTGTTCTCAGTGACGGATCCAGGTGCGGGTGTCCAAAGTGTGACATGCATGGTGGGTGCCGTGTCTAAGCCTTGTGCGGCAGGGACGAACAAAATAGTATTCCCCAAACTTGCTGGCGGCGAATACACCTTGAAAGTCTCAGCAACAGACAAGTTCAATCAATCTTCAGAAAAGTCCGTCACATTCACGGTCACTTCTTTGTACAAACAAATGGTGCAAAACGTGAAGGTGAACGAGTACCAAAAAGTCGATATCTTATTCGTGATCGACAACTCGGGCTCTATGGAATATGAACAAAAAAGCATGGCGTCTCGCGTTCGCAACTTCCTGGATGTCGTTAAAGGATTGGATTGGCAGATCGCCGTTACGACGACAGATCCATCGAATTCAACATTAGGAGACGGACGCTTGGTGCCTATCTATGGTCAGACAAACAACTACATTTTGAACTCTTCGATGAGCGACACGGTGGCACGAAATGCTCTGGGCATGACTTTGCAACGACCTGAAACGGGAAGTGGCGATGAACAAGGAATTTATGCTGCTTACCGCGCGATCGAAAGATCTTTGGCTTCAACGGCAACCAATAAAAATTTCATTCGCTCGGACTCGCAACTGGCAGTTGTCTTGATCTCAGACGAAGATGAATCCGCGAATGGAGCTAAGAACGACCCAGCGAATTTCGTGAAGTATGTGCAAACGGCTTTCAACGGTCAAAAAAGCGTGAGCTTTCATTCGATCATTGCTCGTCCTGACGATAAAGCGTGCTTGAGTGGTGAAGGCTATTCCGCAGGTTACCGCTACGAACAGATTTCAAAACTGACAGGGGGTGTGATTGGTGATGTGTGCGCAACAGACTATGCAGCGCAAGTCCAAGGGATCGCTGAAGGTGTGCGCCAGACACTTAAATCCATCACCCTGTCATGTGCTCCAGTGATTGACAGCATGAGATCCTTATTGGTTTTAAAAGATGGACAAGTTTATAACGGAGCTCGCACGATCAATGGTGTGAACGTGGTTTTCAACGATATGTTGCCTAAAGGCGATTACGAAGTTTATTACTCTTGCTTGAAATAGATCGAAATATTTCAGCACGTCGCGGGAAAAGGGCCTGAGAAGGCCCTTTTAGTTTTTGCTGATTGCAGATGTAGATTCAAAGTCGTCGTTCTGAGTGATTTTAGTGTCTTCATCGGCGCGAGTGTCTTTAGTCAGAAGGCTTTTTAAAACCAGACGCGCCGGAGTATCCACCATCAAGCTAAAGCCTGAGGGAATGGCGACATTTCGGTCCAAAGCTTTTTTAAGGTCCGGATTGTACATAACAAAGTCTTCTTTAGCTAATCCACTGCGACGAAGAAGTTCCTTCGCGGAAATAGCGCGAGCCAATTTTACCGTGTGTAAATCCAAAGTCTTTTCATACTGAAGATCTTTATAGATTTGTTCGTGGTACTTTTCTGCATAAAGAGCCGCCAAGAACTCACAATAGAAGTTAGAAGAGGCAAAATCAAAGGTCTTCGATTGATAGTTTGCGATAATAACACCTAAATCTTCGCTTTCCGCGGCCTTCGCCGCACGACGAATGCCAGATGGCCCGTGATTCCACGCCGTAATAGCCATAGGCCAAGAGCGTTTTAAAATCATATGATTTTCTTTTAGCAAGCGCGCGGCCGCGTCCGTAGCTTTGAACGGAGAATTTCTTTCATCGATATGGTCATTCACCGTCATAAAGCTCTTACCAGTGTAATCCATAAATTGCCAGATACCCGAAGCGCCGACTTTACTTACCGCGTGACGATTGAAGCTGCTTTCCACGAAAGGAATGCGTGTAAGCTCCACAGGAAGCTTGTGATTTCGGAAGATCTCTTCCATACCACTTAAGTACAAGGGACTGACTTCGACACCTTCGGCAAAGAAGTTCTTTTGTCCTGTTTGCGAGCGAATATTCTTTAGTGCATCCTGAGCATTTTCCTGCAAAGAACCTTCGACATTTTCAAAAGCTTTGGCAATAGCGACTTGATACGGGTTTTCGTCATCAACGTCTTGCCCGTCAGCTAAGGACTTCATCGCTTGTTTAATCTTCTTAATTTCCTCATCGACAAAGTCATCCGCTTTCATGTTACGCATCCAGCGGGCCTTGGGAGTCTCGGCATTAATGATGTGAGAAATATCAATCACTTTAAACACAATCCACGGATACATCGCGTGGTGGACGACCTTTTTGTTCGAGTCATAGCGAGTGTAAATATCAAACCAAAAGCCGACGCGATCACGCAGATTTGCAGGGATTGAGAATTCATCAGAGATGCGGTTCTGATAGTCATTCAGAATTTCTTCGCGGTGATAGACCACTTCTGGATCGTGAGAAAAAACGACGCCATCTAAGATCATTTTTTGGATCTTTTTGATTTGCGCCACAACGACAGGAAAGCTCGCAGAATTGAAAAGTGCAATCACCAACGTCATCATCGCCAAAGAACCCAGCACGTTGCGGGTGCTTCGTTTTGAGACGGCATTGATAATTTTCTTCATGTTTTCAAGGGTCTTCATGCCTTTGATGAAGAGCAAGAGTGATGCTAGAGAGACAGCCTTCGTAAGCCCGTTAATTACAGCTCAGGAAGCTTCACTGTCTAAGAGTTCATCACTGACAACAATTTCGGCGCAAGTCGTATAAGAGTTCGTCTTTTATTGAAACTTTAGGGAGTCAAAATGTACCGATATTCAGGCTCTTAAATAGATTTTGAATTTTCCGCTCGACAGCTCTTGGCGTGCTCGGTGGATATGGAGGCTTAAATTTTAGCAGCAATTATAAATTTAGCTCCGGTGGCCGCCTGGGAGAATCTTCTTTAGAAACTTTTTTTCCCAGCATTCGCATTAAGGATTGAGCATCAAACGGAGCGCGCACTTTGATGTCGTTGTCGAAATAAACGAAAGCGTCCCGTTTTCTTTCGGTCGCGGGCTTGTCGCTGATAGAAAGCGCATTTGCAGGCTCTTTGCCTTCGGTCCATAGTTTCAATCGATCGGCCCACCAGCGCAGTGTCGCATCGTCATATCCACTGGCATAGAGCTCTTCGGGGCCGTGCAGTCGCAAGTACACAAAGTCACTTGTTAGATCTTCCATGTAAGGCCATGTTCCCGCTGTATCTGCAAATACCAAGGCAACATTGTACTTTCGTAAAAGGTCGATGAAGGCGGGATTTTCAAATGAGTGATGGCGGACCTCAATAGCGTGACGAAGTTTCTTCTTTATATTTTTAAACGGTCGTGGATATCGTTTCCCGTAACGCGGTGATGATTCGGAGAGCGTCACGGCCTCTGAGAATGTCGTCGGTAAAAGTTTAAAGAAATTTTCCAGACGTTCTTCATCGAAAAGAAAATTCGGTGGGAACTGCCATAAGAAGGCACCCAACTTTTCTTGCAGATACAATACACCCGTTGCAAAAAAGTTCGCTAAGGGCTCTTCGATATCCTTGAGACGGCGAATGTGAGTGATGTAGCGCGGACCTTTCACCGAAAAAACAAAGTCTTTGGGAGTCGTCACAAACCACTTCTGATAAGATTCGGGACTTTGCGAAGAGTAAAACGAACCGTTTATTTCGATAGAAGAAACCTGGCGACTTGCATAGTGCAACTCTTGTTTCTGCGGAAGGTCTTCAGGATAGAATATTTTGCGCCAGGGTGGATAGAGCCAGCCTGAAATGCCGATTCGTATTTCCATACTTCTACGTTAGCAAACGACGGAAGCAGTTGTCGTTGTCACTCAACAGAAGCGCCAAGATACAAAATAAAAAAGCCCGCACTCGGCGGGCTTCAAAACACTATTTGAAACAGAAATTAGTAATAGCGGATGATTTCGAAAGTCGCGTTACAACCACGGTCAACCCAAACACGGTCGCCATAAGCGCCAGCAGTACGACCCCAAATACAGGCATCGTAAGAGTGTTGTGAGTACAAACGGATTTGTGAAACGCCGTACGAGTTGAAGTAGCACTCTTGGTAACGATAACCGTAAGAAGAGCATGTCACATACTCATAACGATAAGACGGTGGTGGATTTGGATAGGGAGGATATCCAGGATTGTGGGGAGGACGGGGACCTGGGCGAACAGGATCTGGATAAGGAGCAGGGCGACCTGGAGGACGAGGTCCCGGTCTGATATAAGAAGTTTCAGCCTGATATTCAGAATCCATAACATCGGCGTGAGCCGCTGGTGCCAAAGCGCACATCACAAGAAGCGCTGCAAAAAGGTGTTTCATGTATTCCCCCAATGGAAAGGTGTCATAGTGACGCCAAAAAATATTTTTTTACTAAAAATATGCATAAACGATGCCGCGAAAATCGGTGCCAAAAAGTACAATTGCTCAGTGAGAATAGTGATGTCACGAAATCAGTCTGTGATTTTACGCAAAAAAAAAGCCCCGTTTTTTTAACGGGGCTTTTGCTTATTTCGGAAGTGGTTTTTGAATGATGTGAATCGCGTGGCCCAAAGTGGCTTCAGCGGTTTCCATCATCGCTTCACCGAGCGTTGGATGAGGATGGATAGACAAGGCGATGTCTTCCATACGTGCGCCCATTTCAATCGCTAGAACAGCTTCAGAGATCAAGTTAGAAGCTTCTGGTCCTACAATGTGAACGCCCAACAAAACATGCGTTTTCTTATCAGCGATCATTTTAATAAAACCGTCCGTTTCCATCATGCTCACAGCGCGGCCGTTCGCTCCGAATGGAACTTTACCAATCAATAGATCCGTGAAGCCTTTCGCTTTGGCTTCAGCTTCGGTCATACCTGCAGAAGCGATTTCTGGATCCGTAAACACGACCGCTGGAACTGTTTTCGCATCGTAAACACGATTTTGACCGGAAATAACTTCAGCCACCAACACACCTTCGTGAGAAGCCTTGTGCGCTAACATCGGTTGTCCCGCAACGTCACCGATGGCAAAGATGTTTTGAACATTGGTTCTGCGTTGAGCATCCACTTTAATAAAGCCACGTTCGTCAACCGCGATACCCGCTGCTTTCAAGTTCGCTTGATCGCCATTAGGACGACGACCTACAGTCACAAGAATCTTATCGCACTTAACAACTTCTTCTTTGCCATTGATTTCAACGGTTACTTCGTAACCGTCTTTGGCTTTTTTCTGACCTTTAGCTTTTGCTCCGTACATGATGTTCACGCCAGCTTTTTTAAGCTTACGTTCCACAACCTGTGCGCAGTCTGGATCAACAACACCTGCAAGCAATGCAGATTGAGCTTCGATCACAGTCACTTCCGTGCCTAGTTTACGAAGGTAAGAAGAAATCTCTAGACCGATATAACCACCACCGATAACAGCCACGCGCTTCGGAATAGTATCGAAAGCCAATGCGCCTGTTGATGAACAGATGTCTTTTTCGTCAAATTTGAAACCAGGGATTTCAATCGGGCGAGATCCTGTTGCCACGATAAAGTATTTTGCTTGGATTGTGTCTTCGCCAGCAGAAGACTTCACTGTGATCTCTTTCGAGTTTTTGAAGTTCGCTTCGCCAGGAATGTGCGTAACGCCGTAACCTTTAAGAAGTTGCTTCACGCCACCAGACATTTTATCGCAAACAGATTGTTTCCAAGTCACAAGTTGTTTCATATCAACAGTGATATCACCCTTGATCATCAAACCCATGTCTTTGAAGTTGTGTTGTGCTTTATGCAAAAGGTGAGTCGCCGTGATCATGGCTTTAGATGGGATACAACCCACGTTCAAGCACACGCCGCCTAAAAATTCTCTTTCGATAATAGCTGTTTTAAATCCAAGTTGTGCTGCACGGATCGCAGCGACGTAACCGCCAGGACCCGCACCAATTACTACGACGTCAAAAGTTTGTGCCATTTTCTATCTCCAAGCTAGCCCCAGGGGCTAGACAAGCTCCACCAAAAGTTTACCAGGGTTTTCAATACGCGCGATGAAGGCAGCCAAGAAGCGAGCGGCCACGGCACCATCAATCAAACGGTGATCGGCTGTCATCGTGTAGTTCATCACTTTGATAGCTTTCAACTGGCCATCCTTGATCACTGGTTTTTCATCGATTTTGTACATACCAAGGATCGCCACTTCTGGGTGGTTGATCACTGGAGTCGCGTACGTGCCACCGATAGAACCGATGTTCGTTACAGTGATAGTCGCACCTTTCATTTCGTCCGGTTTTAACTTGCCGTCGCGAGCACGTTTAGAAAGATCCAAGATCTCTTTAGAGATTTCCAAGATCGTTTTTTGGTCTGCATTCTTGATCACTGGAACAACAAGTCCGTTTGGAGTGTCTGCCGCGAAACCAAGATTGAAGTATTTTTTGTAAACGATTTCACCCGCCGCATCGTCGATAGAAGCGTTGAACATTGGGAATTCGCGGATTGTCGCGATCAATGCTTTCATCACGATTGGCAGATAAGTGATTTTTGTGCCGTGCTTTTCAGCGTGTTCTTTCAGAGACTCACGCATTGCAACCATCGCATCCACTTTCGCTTCATCCATGATCGTGAAGTGAGGGATCACGTGTTTAGAACGTTGCATGTTTTCTGCAATTTTCTTACGGATACCGATCAATGGAACGCGCTCTTCCGCAGCACCTGCCGGGCCCTGGTAAGCGGGTTTAGGGATCGACATACCTGGAGCCGAAGCCGGAGCTTTCGCTTGGGCTGGAGCGCCACCTTTTGCTGACAAGACATCTTCACGAGTCACACGACCCGCTAGACCCGTACCACCCAATGAATTGATATCAACACCCATTTCACGAGCCAAACGACGTGTCGCTGGAGTCGCAAGAACCTTCGAATCTGCAACGGGAGGGAAGATCCCTGTAGCCGTAGTTGCTGCTGAAGAAGCTTGCGCCGGAGTCGAGTGAGCTGCCGCAAAGTTCGCATGCGCTGAAGCTGGAACTTCACGTTGTGCGCCCGCTGGAGGTTGAGCTGCAGGAGCTGAAGGAGCCGCACCCGCGCCACCTTCTAGAGTGATCATAGTAGATCCGACTTTTACAACTTCACCTGTTTTAAATTTCAAATCTTTAACAACGCCAGCAACGGGAGTTGGGACTTCCACAGTCGCTTTGTCCGTCAAAACTTCTGCAATAGCTTGATCTGCTTTGACTGAGTCACCTGGTTTTACCAACCATTTTACAAGTTCACCTTCAGTAACACCTTCTCCCAATTCAGGAAGTTTGATGTCTTGAACTTTACCGCCACCCGCAGCTGGTTTTGCTGCTTGAGGAGCAGGAGCAGAAGCCGTTGGAGCTGCAGGCTTAGAAGCGGGAGCTGAAGCCGCCGCACTCGCACCGCCTTCAAGAGTGATCATTGTCGATCCCACTTTCACAACATCGCCTGCTTTGAATTTCAAATCTTTGACAGTGCCTGCAACTGGAGATGGAACCTCAACCGTTGCTTTGTCCGTCAATACTTCAGCGATAGGTTGATCCGCTTTTACAGAGTCACCTGGTTTTACCAACCATTTTACCAATTCACCTTCTGTAACACCTTCGCCAAGTTCAGGCAGTTTTACTTCAGTAGCCATGTTGAGAAAGTCCTTTCCAAAGTTCTTCTAAAGTCGTCAAATTTAACAAACACTCCCTTCTAGTCTTCCCCTAGAGTAATTGCACCGAATTACACCCCGCGACATAGGGGTTAAAAGCCCGTACTTTCGGATAATTCGGAGCTTCATGAAAAGCTATCGACAAAACCGGCCGGAACTGACTAATTTGGCGGCCTGTTGAAGGGGAGTTCCATGAAATTTTCTCAAAAGTTGCACGAGGGTGTTTTTCTTAAGCGCTACAAAAGATTTTTTGCCGATGTTCAGTTTCAAGGGCAGGAAGTCGTGGCTCACGTCCCCAACACCGGAAGCCTTAAAAGCGTGAATAATCCGGGTCAGTTGTGCCTGATTTCTGAGACCGACAATCCCGAGAGAAAACTCAAATTCACTTTGCAAGCTATCAAGTCGCCTCAAGGCGCTTGGGTGGGGGTGAATACGGCGACTCCGAACACGATCATGAAAGAGACGTTGATGGATGTCGTCGGCAAACCGGGAGTGATGGGAACTTTCGCGCATTGGTCTCAATTTGATGAAGTAAAACCAGAATACAAAATCAGTGCTGAGACTCGCCTTGATTTCGTGCTTAAAAAGAAGAACAGCGATAAAATGCATTTCATTGAAGTGAAAAATGTAACCTTAGCCGAAGAAACGACCGCCAAATTTCCCGACGCCGTTTCCGAACGTGCGCAAAAACATTTGCGCGAACTGATGCAGTTGGTGGCGCAAGGGCATAGTGCAGAGATCGTCTTCACCGTGCAACGCCACGACTGTGATGTCTTTGCTCCGGCGGATGAGATTGATCCTGACTACGGTCAACTTCTGCGCGAAGCTCATAGCAGAGGAGTTAAGGTAACTCCTCTGGTAGTGAAACTGAGTCCGGAAGCGGTCGAGCTCTCGGAGCAGGAATTGCCCGTGCGTTTTTAAGTCGAAGGCCGCCGTGAGCGGCCTTTTTCTTTTAATGATGTGAAACATTCGAAAGGATTTCGTGACTAAGACGAGCATCCTTCGCGCGGTTTGCGACATCGCCTAGGCTGACCATGCCGACCAAGCGTTTATCTTTGTTGACGACAGGCAAGCGGCGGTGCTGGTGACGACTCATTTTTTCGTTCACTTCATCGATGCTGTCTTCTTCAAAACAGTAGTTAATGCCTTGGCTCATGACTTCTTCCACTTTCGTACGGCGGGGATCCTTGCCTTGAGCCACGACGCGAATCGTGATGTCTCGATCGGTGATCATGCCAATCATTTTATCGTCTTTCTCAACAGGAACGGATCCGCAGTCTTCATTAAGCATGATTTGCGCGGCTTCAAATACACTGTGCTCAAAATTAATCACTTTTGCTTTGGGGGTCATCACGTCACGAACTTTCATAGAGAGATCTCCTTTTTGCCACCAAGGATAAAAGCAATCTTCCCGAGAAGAATTCAAAATTTCGATGTATTATAACGGGGACTTTATTTGTCTTCTTTTTTTATGACCGAGATTGAACCATTGTTTTCTAAGACGGCCAGTTTCACTTGCTCCAACCGAGTGCAGCCTTCTTGACGAAGTGATTCGTCAATCTCGTGGCGGGTCATCTTTTCTTTTTTCACCAGCTTTTCATTTATTTTTCCATTGTAGATTAAAACCTGTGGAATGCCATCGATGATATTTGCAGCCTTTTTGCTTTTGAAAGATATTATCCCAATCAAGTGATCGATCGCAAAAAGTGTGGCCGCGGTGATGAGGCCACCTTGCAAAGATTCATCGCCTCCACTCATAGAGTTTTGAACGCCGTCCGCAACAATCAGAAGTAAAACAAAATCAAAAGGGGACGACTCTGAGATTTGTCTTTTGCCTGTCAACCGAAGAGCGATCAGTAGAAAGAGATAGACAATCAAAGCACGAACAATCATTTCGCCAGCGGGTACGGCCATCTCAAACATAGTTTGCCTCCCATGAAGTCATGTTACGTCACCAAGGAAGAACTAAGGACATGTGTTTTGCCAGCGTGTCAGAAGAAAAAGGGATTTGCCTCTTTGGGCTCCGGGCATACAATTGTGCCTTATATTGTTACTAATCAGGAGTTAAACATGACAACAACTCAAGCCTTTGCTGCTCATAAACCCAATGAAGCTTTAAAACCTTTTTCTTTCGAGCGTCGCGAGCCTCGCGCTAATGATGTGGCGATTGATATTGAATTCTGTGGCGTGTGCCACTCCGATTTGCACCAAGTTCGTGACGAGTGGGGGAAAGGGATTTTTCCTATGGTTCCAGGTCACGAGATCGTGGGCAAGGTGACTGCGGTGGGGGCCTCCGTGAAGAAGTTCAAAGTGGGCGATCGCGTCGGTGTGGGCTGTATGGTGGATTCATGTTTAAGCTGCCCATCTTGCTCTGAAGGACTTGAGCAGTTCTGTGAGCAGGGAATGATTGGCACTTATAACTCCATGGAAAAAGACGGTAAGACCGTCACTCAAGGTGGCTATTCAACGAAGATTGTTGTCCGTGAAGAGTTCGTGTTGCGCATTCCCGATAATCTTCCCATGGATAAAGCAGCACCTTTGTTGTGTGCGGGTATCACGACTTATTCTCCGCTTCGTCACTGGAATGTAAAACCAGGAACGAAAGTGGCCGTGATGGGTTTGGGAGGCTTGGGACATATGGCAGTGAAACTTGCGGCAGCGATGGGTGCCGAGGTGACCGTCATCAGTTCTTCCATGAAGAAGAAAGAAGACGCCGTGCGCTTGGGTGCTAAAAACTATGTTGTCGGCTCTGATCCCGAGACAGCAAAGAAATACAATCGTTACTTTGATGTGATCATCAACACGGTTTCTGCGGGATTGAATTTGAATCAGTATCTGCAATTGGTAAAGCGTGATGGTTCCATGGTTCTTTTGGGTGTGCCTGAAAAACCAGAACCGGTTCATCCTTTCCCACTTATCATGGCCCGTCGCAGTCTTGCGGGTTCTTTGATTGGTGGCATCGCTGAAACTCAAGAGATGTTGGACTTCTGCGGCGCTAAGAACATCACTCCGGATATCGAGGTGATTCCTATTCAGAAAATCAACGAGGCCTACGAAAGAATGTTGAAAGGGGACGTTCGCTATCGCTTCGTGATTGATATTTCCTCTCTGAAATAAGTCCTGTAAAAACGTCTAGAGTTCCGACAGTTTTCCTCTAAAAAGCTGTCGAGAACTCAGCCGTTTCTAAAAAGTTTTAAGTTTTAAAAATGAGTGACCGATGGGCTCTGTGTAACCACACGGAGGATCGGTATGATGTCTATCTCACCTGGTAAAGTCATAATGACGATAGCTTTCACCTTCACACTCGCCGCATGCGGAAATCAAATGCCCGCACTTCCAGACGACCCCAACAACGAGCCTGTCGCTACCAATCCTGAAGATAATAGCGGGCAGGGAAGCACAGAACTTCCATCGATCGTAGAACCCGCACCCACAGAGCCTGTGACGCCTCCCACGTTGAGTGAGCGCGAACAGATTCTGAAGAATTACGACTATGTAGATCCGAACCACATTGTCCCGACAGAGCATTTAGAAGAAGCGCTGATTTATTTTCATAAAAATAAAAGCAGTTTTAAAAATCAAACAGTGATTTCAGTTTTGGATTTCAGCCAGAAATCGACGCAGAAACGTTGGTACTTTATCAATATGGCGACGGGAAGTGTGTGGAACATTCACGTGTCGCATGGAAAAGGTTCTGACAGTAATCACGATGGTTATGCAGAGAAGTTCAGCAATGTGTCGGGTTCAAATGCCAGCTCTTTAGGTTTCTATAAAACCGCAGAAACTTATCAGGGCAGCAACGGCTATTCGTTGCGCTTAGACGGATTGTCTTCAACGAACTCCAACGCCCGTTCACGCGCGATTGTCGTTCACGGGGCTAGTTATGTTCAAGATTCAAGTGTGATCCAGGGAAGAAGCTGGGGATGTCCCGCGGTTTCGTCTACAAACCGCGATAAGGTCATCAATATGATCAAAGGCGGAAGTCTGATTTACGCGACCAACTAAAGAAGTTTCAGTTGTTCACCTACAAGCTTCTTTAAGTTTTCCACGTAACCGACATACTCTTCCATATCCAAACGCTCATCGGCACGAACATGGGCGTTTGTGGCGTTGTAGGGAGTTAATTCGATCACATCCGCGTGAGAAGAAATCGCGGCGAAGTTGTTTTCTTCTAGAACTTGCATCAAGGCATCAAGATCATGACCTTCTTCATCCGAAGGGTATTCCAAGCCGCGCATTTCGCACAATGCTTTCAAATATTTTTCACAAGCTTGAGCTAAATTATAGCCAACCATATCGTGCTGCTTTTCATCATGCAGATTCTTTTTAGCAAGATCCAAATCGTCCTGAGCTTTAAGAATGAGAGATTTTGCGTGAGCGCTCATGAAGACTCCTGTTTTTAAGGTTGATAGCTCTACTTTAGTCTGAGTCTTAGCGCCGTGCCAAAGAAATTCGCGTTTAAAAATAAAAAAACCCGCGGGGACACCGCGGGTTTTTGAAGTTTCGGTAAGAAACGAATTATTTCTTAGCAGCCAAGTGACGATCGATGATGTCCTTGAACTCAGAGAATGGGTAAGCACCACGTAAAGAAACACCGTTGATTAAGAAACCTGGAGTTCCAGAGAAACCGAACTTACGAGCTTCTTCCATGTCCGCTTCAATACGCTTAGTGATCGCTTCGCTGTTAAGATCTTTTTCAAGTCTCTTCATGTCAGCGCCTGCTTTTTTAGCAGATTCTTTCAAAGAACCTTCTTTTTTAGTACGTAGGTCACCTTGGTTTTCGAAAACTAGGTTGTAGAACTTTTCAGCTTTAGCATGGTCTTGCATAGCGATAGCTTCGAAGTATCTAGCTGCTGGCATCGCCATTGGATGGAAGTCCAAAGGAAGGTGCTTGTAAACAACACGAACGTCTTTTGGGTAAGCTTTCATCACTTCATCAACTGTCGCGTGACCTTTAGAGCAGTATGGGCACTCGAAGTCAGAGTATTCAATGATCGTCACTTTAGCGTCTTTTGGACCAAAGATAACGCGGCCTTCTTCAACTGCAGGTTGAAGTGGGTTTGCGAATTCCTCATCACGCTTTTTGCCTTCTTCAGCAACGGCTTTTTCTTGAGCTTTACGTTGTGCATTTTGAGCTGCTTTATTTACAACTTCGATAAATGCCTCAGGGTCTTTTTCGATAGCTACGAAAACGATGCTTGGATCTTTTTCTACTGCTTCTTTAAGTTGTTTTGCAGAAGGAGCACAGTTCACTAGGGAAAGTGCCAACGCGCCGATGCTAAGAATCTTTAGTGCTTTCAATGTTTCCTCCGAGATGGATGATTAAGTTTTTAAGCCCTTTTATTTGACATTATTTTTCGATCGTTGAGAAGCGAAAACGCTCTAGCCCAAGGTCGGTTTAAACAAACACCTGTCTTCCCCGGTTTCTTGGCGGAAAAGTGTTTTATTATGCGACAGAAGGGTGTTCTGGTCTTGTCTAGCGCGCGAGCGTCTTTAAACTCGAAAATATGAAAAAAGCAAATTTCCTTTTAACAATGATCATCTATGTATTTTGCGCACAGGCCCATGCGGGTTTGCTGTTTAACTACTCTCAACTGGCACTAAAAGATCTTGATCAAATGAATAAATTGGTCAACGACAAGGTGAAAGAGTCCAAAAAATCGAGCAGCGGAAAGGTTGTTCCGTTGAAAGAAGCATTGCAGGCTGTTTATTCTCGGCCAAATGACGATGACATGATCGACAAAATCGTGGCTCCGTTGCGGTCGAATTTAGATGAATTGGAGTCCTGGGAAAAAACGATCAGTCAATTAACTGACGAAGCTATCAACGCACTGAAAAATCCTCGGGCTTTTAAACCGGTCGTGCAGACGACGTACGTCATTTTCCTGGAAAATCTTTTGGCAGAGGTCAAACCTTACATAAAAAGTGAAGGCTTTGAACGCCAGATTGTAGAACGGGTGCGGGATGCAAAGATTGAAGTTTCGAAAGAGGCTGTCAACGAACGCAAACTTCGCACGATGAAATCGACAGCGTCTCCTTCAGAAATTGCGGAAAAAATTCTGTCTCAAAGCACAAAGCCTGCGGAAACAACGCCGGCTGCGGACGAAAAATCGTCTGAAACTTCGGCAGAAAATACTTCTTCCGGGCAATAATTTCCCTCGACCAGACCGGCTCTTGGCAAATTCGACCACGGGCCAGCGTCAAACGATAGATCTCCTCAAGTCTCAAAAAATCGCCTCAAATTGACTCAAGTTCTCACGAACTCCTACCGATAGAAACAACATGTGGGCTGGATGCCCTTAGAGCAATTAGGAGGATTCGAATGTTTCTGCAAGGCGATTTGCAAATAGTGTTTGATGCGCTTTACACCGTAGGTGCCATTGACCCTGTTTTGAAATTGGATTGGAGCGAAGTCACAAAAGACATGATGGCAAATCCACAGGTCTTGAGTGATGCGTTTCATTTGATTAATTCTTGCAAAGGCGACAAAGACCTCCTGATTCAAAAGCTCCACATGATGGATCCGAGATCCGTGAATTATATCGCTATGGAGGTGGCACGTGAATTTTGTGAGTTCCAAGATCGTACAGAGCTGCACTAAGATTGCATTGCTTCTACTGATCACTCAAAGCGCGTTTGCCTGGGAAGTGGATTTTTCTCGTCGCCAAGTTCAATTCAACGACGTTAAAAATGAAGATCGCTTGCCTGCGAGCATTAAAGAAGATCAAAGCGTGATTTTAACGAAAGTCTTTGATGCTGTTGAACCTGCTCAAGACATCGTGATCATGAATACCGACAAAGGTTTTGTTCCTGAAGTCGTCCGCTTGAAAAAAGGTGGCAACTACCGCATTCACGTGGTGAACGTGAATGGCAAAGAGAAAAATGTCAGCTTTGTTTTGGATGCTTTTTCTGAGCACCACAACACGGTGTTTGGAGAACAGAAAACATTCTCTGTGTCGCCAAAAACAGACGGCATTTTTTCTTACCAATGCCCGGAAACAGCGGTTCAAGGAAAGTTCATTATTTATTCTGATATTGCGGCAGACAGAAAGCCTGCCTCTCATTAATTCGGAAGGTCGCACCCATGTCTGATAAGTCGAGCGTTTTCAAACAGACCATTCAGCAGAATTTAGGTCCTGTCTTGAAGTACCTTGATGACAAGGGTGTTTCCGAAATTCTTATCAACGGACACCAAGAAATTTTCGTCGAAAAAAAGGGGAAGCTCGAAAGAGTCCCTGAAACTTTTCCGTCCGAAGATGATCTGCGCGCGGCGGTGAACAGTATCGCCCAAAGCGTGGGTCGACGTATCGATGACGAATCGCCTCGTCTCGATGCGCGTCTGCCGGATGGTTCACGTATTGCGGCGGTGATCCCGCCTATGTCCCGCAAGGGCACAACACTTTCTATTCGTAAATTTACCAACAATAAAATCACTTTTGCTGATTACATCAAGTTCGGCGCAATCACTGAAGATGGCGCGCGCTTTTTGGATATCTGCATGTTCTTAGGAAAAAACATCATCGTCAGCGGTGGTACCGGTTCCGGTAAAACCACATTGCTTTCGCTTTTGTGCACGCGCATTCCTAAGGGTCAACGTGTGATGGTGATCGAAGATTCTTCCGAACTTCAAGTGGATTACGAACACGTCGTGATGTTTGAAACCCGCCAAGCCGACCAAATGGGGAAGGGCGAAGTTTCCATCAAAGATCTTTTAAAAAGTGCTCTTCGTTTAAGACCCGATCGCATCATCGTGGGGGAGGTTCGTTCTAGCGAAGCTCTTGAATTATTAAATGCGATGAATACCGGTCACAAAGGGTGTATGGGCACGGTCCACGCCAACACGCCTGAAGATGCCATCGTCCGTTTGGAAGCCTTGGCTCAAGGTGGTGACGGTAAGATCAGCGAAAAGGCTTTGCGCTCACAAGTCGTCTCGGCGATCGAAATTATCATCCAAGTTTCCCGTTTTTCAGATGGATCTCGCCGTATCGCCGCAATCAGCGAAGTGCGCGGATTTAATAGTGATGGTTCGTACAACGTCGTTCCCATTTTTGAAATGTCCCGTCTTACACGCCGTCCCGACGGAACACTGGAAGGAAAGCTCCAAGCGACCGGCAACGTGCCGACATTCATGGACGAAATCATAGACAACAACCTCCCATTCCCAAAAGCCAAGTTCAACAAACCCCAAGCCGCATAGCGCGAGGCTTGTGAAAACGACCCGATCGACTGCGTTGTCGAGCTTTGTCTTCCGCTCGAGTCATTTTGACAGGCCTCGTCATTTCTTAAGAGTGCCTGCTTCTTTTTTGTAACCCTGGGTGTCATCGGGAATTCGGCATTATATAGTTTAAATGGCTACCGATTTACGCTAAGACTTCGTCGTGCACTTTAGTTGTAAGATTTCAAACGCAGTCTTGAATATTTTAGAGGAGCAAGGCGAAGACCTGAGCCCTCTTTATGAGCAGACCCATCTTCCGGTGGAGTTGCTCAGGGACTCGTCGTATTGGATCAGCGCTCCTGACATGGAAAACTTCCTGGAGTCTGTTCTGCGCTTGCCACTCAAACGCGATGGCAATGTTTTGCAAAGAGCCGGTCATGATGGACCTTCGCTTCGTGCTTGGGGAGTGCTCGACAGCGTTCTGCGTATGATGCCTCGTCCGCAGGAAATCTTTAATCAGCCAGAACAGTTCTTGTCGTACTTTATTTCTCCGAAACCACCGATTGAAAATCTTCGCCGTGACGAATTCAGTATTTCTTTTGATCTGCCTTTGCCGGCAGAGCAGTACCCTCACGTCACGACATACTTGAAAGCAGCGTTTGAGTCCTTGCCGGTGTACGTAGGTCAGCCACCAGCTACTTGCGTGTGGGAAGGCATTACGATTCAACTGAATTGGTCGACTCAGCAAAACACCATCTTCAGCGAAAATGTCGGTCATCAAGTCAGCCCGGCTTTATTCCAAAGCTTGATCGATGATTTACAACGCACTCAACGTGAGCGTGAAGACTTGCAAAAGTACGTCGGTGACTTGGAAGAAAAAATTCGTGATTACGAAAAGCAGAAGTTAAAGGTTTCTGCCGGTGAAGAAGTCAGCGTCGCCACAGAAAAAGTGTCGTTGATTCCGCACGAAGGCACTTTAGCGCACCTTAGCTTCGACAGCGATTCTCCAGGTTATAGCCTGAATCAAAACTTAGCCCGCATGCATGACTACATGGTGCGCGCGCAACAACTTATCACCATGCTTGTTTCCCAAGGAAAAATGAATTCCGCGGTGAAAGAGGCCATGCGCCGAGTGGACTGGGAACACGTGAAAACTCAGTACCCGCGCACCGTCTTTGAAAGCATGGAGCTTGTAAAGAAACTTAATAAAACCACCGAGAAAGAAGGAAACCAACATGTCTGAGATTATCAGCGTCGTCTCTCGTGAAATTTTAGATAGCCGTGGAAACCCAACGGTTGAAGTTGAAGTCACTACAGCTGATGGCAATATGGGCCGCGCGGCTGTTCCATCAGGAGCCTCTACGGGAGCTCACGAAGCTTGTGAGCTTCGTGATGGTGATAAAAACCGTTATCTTGGTAAAGGTGTTTATAAAGCGGTGGATAACATCCGCGAAAAAATTGCTCCTGAGATCTTGGGTCTTCAAGTGACAGAGCAAGTTTACATCGACAAAATCCTTCGTGATATCGACGGCACTGAAAACAAATCAAACTTGGGCGCGAACGCGATCCTAGGCGTGTCTTTGGCAGTGGCTAAAGCCGCAGCCGCAGATTCTAATCTTCCTCTTTACCGCTACGTGGGTGGTTCTCAAGCCTGCCGTTTGCCGGTTCCGTTGATGAACGTTCTTAACGGCGGAGCTCACGCGAACAACGGTCTTGATATTCAAGAGTTCATGATCGTTCCTACAGTGAACAATTCTTACGCTGAATCTCTTCGTGCGGGTGCAGAGATCTTCCACACATTGAAAAAAATCTTGGCGAAAAAAGGTCTTTCAACAGCTGTGGGTGACGAAGGTGGCTTTGCTCCCAAATTGGGTTCGAACCAAGAGGCTTTGGATCTTTTGATGAGCGCGATCGTGGATGCGGGTTATGATCCAGGTCAAAACGTGTTCTTGGCTTTGGACGTTGCTTCTACGGAAATGTACAAAGACGGTAAATACGAATGGCAAGGTGGTCACATCACGCCAGCAGAGCTTTTGAATATCTACAAATCTTGGGGCGAAAAATATCCTCTAGTTTCTATCGAAGATGGCTTTGCTGAAGACGATTGGGATTCATGGGTAAAAGCTACGACAGAGATGGGTTCTACAATGCAGTTGATCGGTGACGATCTTTTCGTAACAAACCCAAAACGTTTGCGTATGGGTCTTGAAAGAAAAGCCGGGAATGCTCTTCTAGTGAAAGTAAACCAAATCGGAACTTTGACAGAGACTTTCGAAGCCGTAAACCTAGCGCAAAGAAACAAATACCGCACAATCATGTCTCATCGTTCCGGTGAAACAGAAGACGTGACGATCGCAGATTTGGCAGTCGCATTGAACTGCCACCAAATCAAAACGGGCAGCTTGTGCCGTGGCGAGCGTACCGCGAAGTACAACCAACTTCTTCGCATCGAAGAAGACTTGGGTGGCATGGGAATGTACTGGGATAAATCCGCATTCCGCTAAAAGGTGCCTGCTTCTTTTTTGGGTCTACACCGCAGCAAAGGGGAACTCGAAACGAGTTCCTCTTTTTTTTGAAAAGAACCTAGATTTGAAATCTTAAAATAAAAAAAGGCGATCCACACGGATCGCCTTTTTAATCTTCGTCGAGCTGGCTACGTCTTACTTAACCAAGTTCATTGGAACATTATCAACAGATAGTGAAAGAGTGCCTGAACCTTCAACTGCCGTCAGATAGTGGAAAAGCTCAAGTCTGTTATGATTTGTGTTGAACAAAGACGCATTGAAAAGGTTTGTAGTGTCAAACTTCAAAGCTCCGCCTTCTTCTTTTAAAGAAGCAAAGACCGTCAATGTATTGAAAGGATTCAACCAAACCTGAACCTGATCCCAACCTTTAGGTGGAGTTACAGGAAGAACCCAAGGGCCTTGGGAAGTCGTAACATACATTGCAGTTTCTTTGGCAAAGTCAGAAGCCGTAGTCACGCATTCTTCATTGTCGTTTTGGATTGAAGTCGTCGCTGTAAGATCCATAGTGCGAACCAAAGTATTTCCAGTGATAACATTCTTAACTGTCGTTACCAAAGTACCAACCTTGAAGTTCAATGAAGAAACACAGAAGTTTTCGCCATCATCATGACGTTGGCTTCTTTTGATTTCAGAAGTAACCACCTGATTGTTAGCTGTGAACTGAACTGTCACCTCATACAGGCCTGCATTGAAGCCCCCGTAAGTGTTTGTAAGGTCTAACGTTGCTTTACCAGTGAGGTCTGCAGCGAACGCCGTCAAAGAAGCAAATAGAACAGCAAAAAAAGCGATTTTTTTCATATGAATCTCCACGTCTTAAAGTGGAGACGTTATGGCCGTCCTATCGCTGAAACTCAAGTTTGGAAACTGTCAGGGTTCTGTTAGGACGGCCGAAGTTAATTATTTAAGTCCCAAGTGCCTTAGGATGCGCGCTCCATACTCTGGATCACACTTACTAAAGTGGGCGATGTTTCTTCTTTGCAACTCTTCTGGAAGCCCCTTCATAGTTCCTGCGAGATTGCGAGTCAGTCGATCGCGCTCTTCATTCGTAAAAATGCGATAAAGATTTCCGGCTTGAGTGAAATCATCATTATCTTTGTGTGCATCATAGCGATCGGCGGCTCCTGATAAAGGCAGTGGTGGTTCGCTATAACGAGCATCTTGAGTGGGGCCGCCAAACCCGTTGGGTTCATAATTGTCGATACGTCCCCCGTTATTATCAAAGCGCATGCTTCCATCCCGGTGATAAGTATTCACCGCTGACTGAGGACGATTCACAGGCAGATGCTGGTAATTCACACCCAAACGATAGCGGTGAGCATCGGGATATGCGAAGAGTCGTCCTTGCAACATCTTATCCGGAGAAAATCCTACGCCTGGGGGAACATTGCTAGGTGAAAAGGCCGCTTGTTCAACTTCCGCGAAATAATTTTCAGGATTGCGGTTTAGCTCTAGCACACCCACGTCTATCAAAGGAAAGTCTTTATGAGGCCAGATTTTCGTTAAATCGAAAGGATTAAAGTTCGTTTGCTCGGCCTGTCTTTCCGTCATGATTTGAACTTTTAAAGCCCAGCGCGGAAATTCCTTTCGCTCGATGGCTTCAAACAGATCTCGTCCTGCATAGTCGGGATCGCTTCCCGCAAGCTCTGTGGCTTTTTCAACAGAAAGATTTTTAATCCCTTGCAGAGATTTGAAATGAAATTTCACCCAGACGCGTTCGTTCTTGTCATTGATGAAACTAAACGTGTGGCTTCCGAAACCGTGCATAAAGCGATAGCCGTCGGGAATTCCGCGATCACTGAAAAGAATCGTGATTTGATGAAGGGCCTCTGGAGCATTTGCCCAGTAGTCCCACATGCGGAAAGGGTTTTTATATCCTGTACGAGGGTCGCGCTTTTGTGAGTGGATAAAATCCGGGAACTTCAGTGGATCTCGTTCAAAGAAAACCGGCGTGTTGTTGCCCACGATGTCCCAATTTCCTTCTTCCGTGTAAAACTTCAAAGCGAAACCACGAGGGTCGCGCTCAGTATCCGCAGAACCTTTTTCACCAGCTACGGTAGAAAAACGTAAGAACACGTCCGTCTTCTTTCCGATTTTGGAAAACAAGGCGGCTTTCGTAAAGCGAGTGATATCGTGCGTGACAGTGAAAGTGCCATAAGCTCCCGAGCCTTTCGCGTGCACGACACGTTCAGGAATTCTTTCTCGATTAAAGTGCGCTAGTTTTTCGATCAAATGAAAATCTTGGATCAAGACCGGGCCTCGTTCGCCCGCAGTGATAGAATGTTGATTTTCAGAGACGGGAATACCTGCTGATGTTGTCAGTGTTTTACTCATGATGTAAGACTCCTTTATTTGTAAACGGGGACTGTAGAAGTTGGAAAACAGCTTTAAGACGGCGAAAAGCACTCGGTCCTTTAAAGCGCAGGTGAGGGGAAGTTTCGGTTAACATAAGGGCCATGTCTTTTCGACCAAAGGCCTCGGCGTACATTAAAGCTGTTTGTCCGTTATTGTTTTTTGCATGAATATCAGCACCGGCATTGATAAGAACCTGTGCAATCTTGTTGTGACCTTTAAAGGCAACGCCCATGAGGATCGTGCTACCGCCATGGTCGCGAGAATTGGGATTCGCCCCATAGCGAAGAAGCAGGTGAACCAATGACAGGTGACCGTTATACGCAGCCAACATCAAAAGGGAGTGCCCCTTGTGGTTCGCCAAATCAGGATCTCCATGTTTTGCCAGATATAATAGGACTTGTTGAATCTGCCCTTGGCGAACCGACTCAAATACAGAGTCCTCACCTTGAGCTGTTAATTTATAGTCTTCCCATGTTCTCACCAACGACCTCCACCGGGTATATGAGTAATTTCGGTCTTTTTGGTGTATAAATCGAATCGATAGTTTTGATTTGAACTATCGACATTAACTATATAAGCGTCCGCGCGAATTTATTGAGGACTGGCCTTCAGTCGTGTAGCCAAGTCTCTTTTAATGAAGCAGAATATTCTCATGTCCTACACTCAGTTTGCAGTCGGAGTACGTCGTTTCTTGAATCATCCCACGAAAGTGGCGATGTGCTGTCTAGTGGTCTTTGCCGTTTCTATCGTTCTGAATGGAAATGTGTTCCGCCTTTGGGGATTGCATCGCGATTTTGACCGCATCAATGAAGACATCAGTTCTACTCGCAGAAATATTGCCGGCCTGTCCGCACAATTAAAACAAGCAAAGGATCCGTCGTTTATTGAACGCCAGGCTCGCGATAAATTAGATCTGGCGGGTGAACATGACTTGGTCTTCGTTTTCCCTGAGCAATAGTCTATAGCCTATCGCGTTATCTGATGCGTATCAGGTATAATCCAACTAGTATTTCGACTCTAATCCAACCTAGTTTTAGAGTAAATCTAGAGGTTTATATGATTGATAAGCATGAACTGGAATGGACAAAAGAATCCCTTCGCACACTTCGCCTTCGTATGGGCTGGAGTAAGTCGGACCTTGCTCGTCGTTTGCATTGCTCTTCAGAGGATGTTGATTCTTGGGAAGATGGAGTCCGTCTGATTGAAACTCCGATCAAGAGTGAATTAGAAATCTTATTAAGACAGGCTGAAGAAGCTTGTGATGAAGTGAAGTATGCTCCGTTTGCTGAAAATGAGTGCGATAAAAAAGCGCTTGAGCAAATTCACTTTTCTCGCGTCAAACTAGACTTAGAATAATCGACATTAAGAATCTCCCAGTGTAAAAATAGGCCTTCTCTGGGAGATCTTATGAAAAAGCTTTATCTCATCGACGTCAGTGCCATGTTTTTCCGCGCGTTCTTCGCGATCCGCCAACTGACGTCGCCATCAGGTGTTCCTGTTAACGCCGTGTATGGATTTTTATCCATGCTCATCAAACTTCTAAAAGAAGAAAAACCCGAATACTTGGTTTTCTGCTATGACCGCAAAGAGCCATCCTTCCGCAAAGATATGTACGCTGACTATAAGGCGCACCGTACGGAAATGCCTGAAGATCTTCAAAAACAAGTTCCTTACATCAAAAAGTTCGCTGAACTTTTGGGAATTCCCGCATTCGATATGCAAGGCTATGAAGCGGATGACATCATCGGCTCGTTAGTAAAATGGGGCCGTCATCACAATATGGAAGTTTTCATCGTCAGTGGCGATAAAGACTTCGGACAATTGGTGCAAGAGCATGTGTGGCTCTACGACACAATGAAAGACATCCGCTACGACGCCAAAGGCGTTTTTGAAAAGTGGGGAGTCAGTCCGGCGCAATTCATTGATTACTTAGCCATTGTCGGCGATGCCTCGGACAACGTTCCCGGCGTGAAAGGCGTTGGTGAAAAAGGCGCAATCAAACTTCTTGAGCAGTTTAAAACTTTAGAGGGCATTTACGAAAATATCGACAAAGTTGAAAGCAAGAGTGTCCGTGAAAAGCTTCTGGCTTCTAAAGAAAATGCATTCTTGTCAAAAAAGCTCGTAACTATTTCAACGGACTGTAAGGTGCCGGAAGATTACAATGCCTATAAGCTTCAGCCTTTTAAGACTGAAGAGTTAAAAGCTCTTTTGCAAGAGTTGAACTTTAAGACGTTCGAAAAAAATCTGTTTGGTTCAACAACGGAAGTTCCTTCTTCAACGCCAAAAGTTTCTGTTCCAAGTGAAGCCGTGAGTGAAGGAGAAATTCAGCCGACATTAGTTATCACGAAAGATGATAAGCATTTCCAAGAGCGCACGGTCACAACTCGCGACTTGGCGGAAATGCTTGCGGAAAATCAAACTTTATGGGGCTTCAGCGACACGCGCGGAGTTTTCATAGGCACTGACTCTGAAGTTTTAGAGGTTTCTGACTTTGAATATCTCGGAAAACTTTCTGACACTTTCAAAATTCGCTGGAGCGGCTTTGACCTTAAGGCCTTCTGGTATAAAATTGGAGCCAAGTCTCCGATGGCCGCTTGGGATTCTCAGTTAGCCGCGTATGTTTTAAAAGCTGGAGACACGTCTGACTTCAACAAGATTTATACTCGTTACATGTTGGAGACTATTCCAGAGCTTGTTTCGCCTTCGGCTTTGTACAATGCCCATCGCAATTTTGCCGCAACTTTGCAGCATGAACTGAAAAAACTGGCGAGTGAAAAAGTTTATCAGGAACTCGAGCTTCCTTTAGTGCGCGTTCTTCTTTCAATGGAAAGATGGGGTGTGCGTATCGATAAAGATCTTTTGGCGAAGCAAAGTGCAGAGCTTGAAGGGGAAATCGCGACTCTTGAACAAGGTATTTTCAAAGAAGCCGGTGAAACCTTCAATGTCGGAAGTCCGAAGCAATTGGGCGTTATCCTTTTTGAAAAAATGGGACTTCCAGCTGCTAAAAAGACGAAGACAGGTTATTCCACAGACGAAGAAGTTCTGTCTGGATTAGATCATCCGATTGCCAAGCTGATTTTGCAATGGCGTGAGCTTTCTAAGTTGAAATCCACATACGTGGATGCGCTGCCAACAATGATTGATGCTAAAGACGATCGCGTACACACCAGCTTCAATCAGGCGTTGACGACAACGGGCCGTCTTTCAAGCACGCAACCGAACTTACAGAACATTCCGATCAAAACGGCACGCGGCCAGCAGGTGCGTAAGGCATTTATCGCCGCTCCAAGAATGAAGCTGTTGTCGGTGGACTATTCACAAATTGAACTTCGAATTTTGGCCCACATTTCGGAAGATCCGAATTTGTGCAAAGCCTTCGCTGAAGATTTAGA
The DNA here is from genome assembly GCF_047305915.1 of Bdellovibrio sp. HCB117. Lineage (NCBI taxonomy): Bacteria > Pseudomonadati > Bdellovibrionota > Bdellovibrionia > Bdellovibrionales > Pseudobdellovibrionaceae > Bdellovibrio > Bdellovibrio sp. HCB117. The sequence goes on from NZ_CP178622.1 coordinate 722,882, forward strand.
TATTCACGCGGCGACCGCAGCCGAAATTTACAACGTGCCTTTGGATCAAGTTACGTCCGACTTAAGAAGATCTGCAAAGGCCGTCAACTTCGGAATCGCCTACGGACAAGGAGCGTTTGGCTTGGCTGAAAACTTGGGCATCTCAAGAACTGAAGCTAAAGATATTATCGAACGCTACTTCACAAGATTTAAAAACGTTCGCGAGTACATCGAAGGCACGGTGAAGAAAGCCCATGAACAAGGTTACGTAGAAACTTTGTTCGGTCGTCGCCGTTATATCGAAGAGCTGAAATCAAAAAACATGGCTCTAAAAAAATTCGGAGAGCGCGCCGCCATCAATGCTCCTATTCAAGGAACGGCCAGTGACCTTGTAAAGAAAGCAATGATTGAGGTCTTTGAAAAAGTGCCAGTAAGAATGTTATTGCAAGTGCATGACGAATTGATCTTTGAAGCGACAGAAGAAGACCTCCACAAGTATTCCCCAGAGCTTGTGAAAATAATGGAGAATGTGGCGCAGCTGAAGGTTCCACTAAAAGTGAATTATGCAATAGGAAACAACTGGGACGAAGCCCACTGACCCGCGCTGATGAAAAAGGCCCGATCGACTGCGTTGGAGGGCTTTGTCTTCCGCTCCGACGTACTAGGAGTACGCCTCCGCTGCAGCCAAAACCCTCCGCCTTGCGCTCGAACCTTTTTGATCAGCGCTGGTGTTCGGCGGGTTAAAGTTAGTAGACGGTTGTTCGTGAAATTAGCTTCGATCAAATTCAAATTTTTGATCTTGAGAAGAACATCGCGCTAGCTCAGCTAACGCGGCAGCCAGCCACTGCGACTGGCGTGGAGACGAGAGACTTCGTGTTTGGGAAGGGCTTTTAGCTTTACTTCCCTGCAGCGAGTTCCGCAGCGAAGCAATCAGCAACAGCGGTAGCCAAGAAGTAACAGAAAGAGCGAGGACTGTCCGAGCGAAAGGGAAGTAAAGCTAAAAGCCCTTCCCAAACAGGAAAGCCTACTCCGTCTCCCACCCAACAACGCGTCCTCCTTCGAAGTAGACAAATCTCGTTTCTTGTCTGAAACCTGAAGACGTCGACACATGTCTTTGATATTTCCAGCGTTCATTTTTATAAATCGGATTTCCTGAAACTTCGACTGCTAGGGGTTCGCCCCAGGATCGGCGTACGTATTCTTGAGGCATTCCGACGGCGATGTCTTGGGTTTCAACAAGATCCCGCATCTCTTGTTGTGGAGCTTGGCTGCGGCTCCAGATTTCGTTGCGGTTGATCCATTGTTGCCGGCCTTCAATAGAGGGAATTGAAAGAAATTGGATTTTTTCTTCGTCGTTTTTTAGCCATGGAAGAATTTTTGAATACTGTTCGCGCTCTTTCTTTGAACCTAGGGAGCGTTCTAACTCTCTTACTTTTTGACGATTGCGAATGTCTTCGATGTCTCGCGAAGTCAGTGAAGTGGGGTCTTTGCCCATTTCATAGGCGGTTTTTCTGGTGTCGCGGTCAAGATAGTTGGAATCGCCCGAACGGCTGTCAGAATATTGAGTAGTTGAGTCACCATAGCCACTGCCGGTAGATCTTTGGAAATTCGCGCATCCTGAAAGTAAAACAACGGGAATCAGAAGCAAAACAGACTTCATTGAAGGTCTCCTAGAACTTTATGCTAGCCGATGAGCTTCTGTTTATAAATTGTTCTTGCGACGTATTTGGTTCTTTTCTTACAATCGTCTTGGGAGTGGGGCTTGGCAGATAAAGAAAGCACGACCAAAGTTGAGGAAGAAAAAAAGGACGGCGCACCCGAAGGGGAGGCCGAGGACGTTCTATCCTTAGAGTCGTTAGACGAAATTATTGCCAATGAAGATCCTGAGTTTGCGAAAGGCCTTATTGATATCGGCCCTGATGATCCTTCAAACACCATCTATGAAGAAGGTGTTGAGCTTGAATACATTCTGGAAGAAGAAATAAAACTGTGGGAACGCTCGACAGGTCTTCGTCAGAAAATTTATAAGCTTCTGCCTTTCCTTCCAAAAATTTCTTATAAAATAAAAATGAAGCGCACGGTTCTTCGCTTAAGTTGGATTAAGTGGAAAGAACAAGCCATTCAAAATCTCCGAAACGCGGGTCCGAATACGCTGGCATGGTTGAAGAAGTCAGCGGCATCAATGAAAGCCGGAATCGGCACAGGGCTTACTGCGTTTAAATCTTTTAGTTTGATAAAGAAATTAGCTTTCGTAGGACTCATTGTTTTAACGGGTGCGTCTGCCTATCTAATTTATCGTACGGTTACCAAAGGCTTAGTTCCTCATGAGCAGGAACTTTTCATCGGCTCATTTGCAGATTGGTCTCAAGGAAAATACCAGTATGATCCCAAGGCCGAAATGGAATCGTTCTATGATTCAACTCGGACGACTCAAAATATTCTTTTAATGAAAAAGATGGTGGTGAACCTCAAACGCTCCGCCGAGTCCGGACCGAATCCCATGGGAGCATTTGAGTTTTACGTGGAAGGCACGGCCTCTGAAGTCGTTGTCGAAATCAAAGACCGTGAACCTGAAGTGGAAGATTTATTCCTGAGAACGATCGAAGAAACGACATTCGATCAGGCGTCCTCAGGGGAGGGAAAACAACTTCTTTGCGAAAGATTGCGCAAAGAAGTGAATAAGATTCTTACGAAAGGGTACGTTCGCCGTATCTTTATCAAGACCGCTATTATAAAGCCTTAAAATTTGAAATATCGATATTGTAGTACTTCAATCGATCATGAAGAGTGCTCTTCGGCATTCCTAAATCCTGAGCTGTGCGACGTTGATTGCCACGATTGGCCGTCAGTCTTTTGATAATCATCTGTTTTTCAATCTCTTTGATCACCGGAATGTCATTAACGACCTTTTCCGTCGGCTCTAACAAGGTGCGATCCAAAAGTTTTTCAATATGGTTTTCCGTGATGTGCTCACGCGGATAAAGAGCAGCGGCACGACTCACCAGGTTTTTAAGTTCACGAATATTTCCTGGCCAAGAGTGTTTTTTTAATCTGGCAATGGCGCCAAAAGAAAAACGCACGCGCATTTTGCGGGCGAAGTTATAAAGAAGTTCTTCAAAATCCTCCATGCGGAATTGCAAGGCCGGAGGATTGACCGCGATAACATTCAAACGGAAGTACAAGTCCGAGCGGAAGGCGCCTTCGCGAATTTTTTCACTCAAATTTTGGTGAGTCGCCGCAATGATTCGCACGTCAGTTTTGATATTGCGGTCGGCGCCTACGGGGCGAATTTCGTTGTTTTCTAAAGCGCGTAAGAGCTTTGCCTGCAAGCTGTAAGAAAGATCTCCGATCTCGTCTAAGAAAAGCGTTCCTGCGCGGGCAGCTTCAAAAGCTCCCTTGCGGTCGTTGATGGCACCAGTGAATGATCCTTTAACGTGCCCAAAGAGTTCACTTTCAATCAGGGTTTCGCTTAAGGCGCTACAGTTGACGCTGACGAAAGGTCCGCGGTGACGATCGCTGGTGTCGTGCAAAGCTTGGGCGATGACGTCCTTACCTGTGCCCGAAGGACCTAAAACTAAAACTGGGAATTCGGTTTTGGCGACGTTGCCTAAGGTTTTAAGCTCGTCATTCCAAACTTCATTGCGGCTTGAAAGGGGAAACACCGTTTGCGTCTCTTCTTTTTCTCTGTAAATGAGTTCTAAAGTGCCAAGGCGAATGATGTCGCCATCTTGAAGGACCGCTTCGACAACGCGGGCATCGTTCACGTAAGTACCGACGGCAGAGCGAAGGTCGCGAATGATATAATGAGAATCTTTTTTCTCGATACGCGCATGGCGATCCGAGATCTGTTCCGCTGTCAGCTGGATCTGACATTGAGGGTCTTTCCCCAAGGTCATGAATTCCCCAAGGGAAAGGTTTTTTGAGTTTTCATCGAGTACTTTTAAGAAAGGTTGGTGCATGAGTGCCTCCTGTTATGGCAGGGGCTTATTTCAAGAGTTTCGCCGGCCTCAGAACGAAATAAACGGGGTTACACGGCTTTCGACTCACCAGATTATTGGTGCGGGGACCCCTTTCTGAGAATTGAGAAAAGGCCCGAGCTCTGATAGCCTTAGCTATGCCGAAAACGATCGAATTCATTAAAAGTGCCGTTCTGGCAAAAGATTACCCTCTCCACAATTTAGCTGAAGTTGCCATCGCCGGTCGCTCCAACGCCGGAAAGTCTTCTTTCATCAACGCGCTGGCAAAAGGAAAAGTTGCGAAGGTCAGTTCGACTCCAGGTAAAACGCGTCTTTTGAACTTCTTTAACATGGAAGATTCATACGTCCTAACGGATATGCCTGGTTATGGATTTGCTGCGCGTTCTGTTGATGAAATTGAAGAGTGGAATTCGATGATCGAAACTTATCTCATGACTCGTGAAAACCTAGTCGGCCTTCTGTTGGTCATGGATATTCGCCGTGAGTGGACAGCCGATGAAGAGCTTTTAAAGAAGTTTTCGGATCGTCGCGGATTCCCTATGGCAGTGGCCTTGACTAAGGCGGATAAGATGACTCGCAATCATATGAATCAAGCCGTGGCTAAAGTTAAAAAAATGTCGGGCTTAAGCGCGGTCTTCGCCGTGTCTTCTTTGAAAAAAGAGGGACAAGATGAGATCGAAGAATATATGTACGAAAATTGGGTGAAACCATGAAAATTGTGGGCGTCATTCCCGCTCGGTACGGTTCGACTCGCTTCCCAGGAAAACCACTGGAGTTGTTAAAGGGTCGCCCCCTGATCCAGTGGACGATTGAAGGCGCCCGCAAGTCCAAGCTTATCAGTGAGCTGATAGTTGCTACCGATCACGAGGGCATTAAGGCGGCGGCCGAAGCGGCAGGAGCAAAAGTCGTTATGACCGCCAGTGAGCTTCCCACGGGAAGTGATCGTATCAACGCTGCCGTTCAAAACATCGACTGTGATATCGTTGTTAATATTCAAGGTGATGAGCCTCAAGTGACGGGCGAGCTTATCGATAAGCTCGCCCAAGTTTTTCTTGAGGATAAAAACCTGGACATGGCCACACTCGCTCATCCTATCAGCGAAGAAGAACTTCAGTCGATGAATTCGGTGAAAGTCGTTTTGAATAAAAACGATGAGGCTCTTTATTTCAGCCGTTATGCCATGCCGTACTCTCGTAAATCGGCGAAAGAGATGGGATCGCATGAAGGCTGCATGAAGCATATTGGTATGTATGCTTATACAAAAAAGTTTTTAAAAACGTTCTGTGCGGCTCCTCCCGCTTTCATTGAAAATGCCGAAAGCCTGGAGCAGTTAAGAGCGTTGTATTTAGGTGCTAAAATCAAAGTCATTCGAGTCAAGGAAGCTCTCGTCGGGGTGGATACTCCCGAAGATTTAGCGCGACTCGAAAAAATGTTATAATCGTCAGGAGACAAAATGGCGAAAAAGAAAACCACGAAGGTGTCGACCGCGAAGTCGACGAAGAAAGCTTTGAAACAAAAATTCATCTTTGTCACCGGGGGCGTTGTTTCCTCGATTGGTAAAGGTCTAACGGCAGCAAGCTTAGGCTCTTTGCTGGAGGCCCGTGGCCACCGTGTAACAATTATGAAATTCGATCCATATCTGAATGTGGATCCTGGAACGATGTCTCCTTTTCAGCACGGTGAAGTCTATGTGACTGAAGACGGTGCCGAGACAGATCTTGATTTAGGCCACTACGAGCGCTTCACTTCAGCCGTTATGAACAGAGCGAACTCTGTTTCTACAGGACAAATCTATGACACGGTTTTAGCGCGCGAGCGTCGCGGAGATTACTTGGGTGGAACAGTGCAGGTGATTCCGCATATCACGGAAGAAATCAAAGCACGTATTTACGAAGCTGCTCAGGGAAGCGAGATTATTCTGGTTGAAATCGGTGGAACCGTCGGGGATATCGAAGGTCAGCCGTTTTTAGAAGCCATCCGTCAGATGCGTTTGGATGTAGGTCAAGAAAACTCTGTTCTGGTGCACGTCACTTATGTGCCCTATATCGCCGCGGCGGGAGAATTGAAATCAAAACCCACGCAGCACTCGGTGAAAGAGCTGCGTGAAATTGGTTTACAACCGGATTTCTTGGTTTGTCGTAGTGAAAAAGTGATTGATGAAAATCTAAAAAGTAAAATAGGACTTTTCTGTTCAGTGAAGGCAGAAAACGTGATCGCCGCTCAGGACAGTCGCTTTATTTATGAAGTTCCTTTAGCACTTCATCGTGAAAAGCTGGATGAGTTGATCGTCGAAAGATTAGGTCTTACTTCGTCGAAGCCCAACCTCAAAGGTTGGCAAAATCTAGTGAAAGTTCTTAGCAATCCAGCTCACACGGTGAAAATTGGTGTTGTCGGAAAGTATGTGGATTTAAAAGAATCTTACAAATCTTTACATGAAGCTTTGGTTCATGGTGGTATCGCCAATAATTCACGTGTTGAAATTATTTATGTCGATTCTGAAAAAGTGACTGACAAAACAGTGAATCAGCTTTTAGGAAAAGTGGACGGTATTCTGGTTCCCGGTGGTTTTGGAACTCGTGGTGTGGAAGGTAAGATCACGGCTATTAAATACGCCCGTGAAAAACGCATCCCGTTCTTCGGTATCTGTTTCGGTATGCAGCTTTCCGCAATTGAATTTGCGCGCAACGTATGTGGTATTAAAGATGCGACAAGCCGTGAATTTCATGCGGAAACAAAACGCAGCGGCAATTTCGTGATCGATACCATGGTTGAACAACGTGGCATCGTTAACAAAGGCGGAACGATGCGCTTAGGAGCTTTCCCTTGCAATTTGGCTTCGGGAACTCGCGCGCATTCTGTGTATAAGGCGTCGAATATCATGGAACGCCATCGCCATCGTTTTGAGTTTAATAATAAATATAAAGCTCTTTTTGAGAAAAACGGAATGGTCGCTTCAGGAATCTGTAAAGAGCGCGATCTTGTTGAGATCGTCGAGCTTCCAGATCATCCATGGTTTGTAGGGGTGCAGTACCATCCTGAATTTAAGTCTAAACCGCTTGAGCCGCATCCCTTGTTCGTGCATTTTGTAAAAGCGAGTTTGAAGAATAAGTAAGAAAGGTCTTTGCAATGTCAAAGGTAGTTCAGCAAGGTCTTAAAGTGTTGGAAGTCGAAGCTCAGGCGATCCTGGGTTTGCGTGACCGTATTGGTGTTGATTTTGAAAAAGTCGTTCAGATGATCAAAGACTGTCAGGGGAAACTGATCCTGACGGGCATGGGAAAATCAGGACAGATTGCACGCAAACTTGCCAGCACATTTTCTTCAACGGGAACTCCTGCCGTATTTTTGCATCCGGCAGAAAGTTCTCACGGGGATTTGGGTATTGTTGAAAGCAAAGATGTCGTCATTGCGATTTCCTATGGTGGGGAGTCCCCGGAATTTGCAGGAATCCTCAAGTATGTGGCTCGTAAATCTATTCCGCTGATTGCTTTAACCGGTAAACCGACCTCATCTTTGGCGAAAGCGGCGCAAGTGACTTTGAACGTGTATGTTTCCGAAGAAGCTTGCCCTTTGAATTTAGCTCCCACAGCCAGCAGTACAGCTACTTTAGCTATGGGTGATGCCGTGGCGATGGCCGTGATGACGGAAAAAGGCTTCAGCCCTCAGGATTTTGCAGAATTTCATCCTGGTGGAAGTTTAGGATATCGTCTTTTAACTCGTGTTAGCGATGTGATGCACTCGGGAGATGCGCTGCCAACAGTTGGCCTTGAAGCACCACTTCGTCAGGTGTTTTCAGCGATGACCCATAAAGATGTTCGCGGTGCTGCAGGTGTGGTTGATGACAAAGGCGATCTCGTTGGCGTAATCACCGATGGTCAGATTCGTCGTCGCTTGGAAAAAAGTGATGACCCACTAACGGGAACTGCGAAAGATCTTATGACAACCAATCCACGCACAATCGATGCAAATGAATTTGCAGAAAAAGCACTGTTTGTGATGGAGCAATTCCAAATCAACATGCTTTTTGTTCTGGATAAGGATTCCGCCACTCCTAAGAAGCCGGTCGGAATCCTGCATGTTCAGGATTTATTGAAAGCGAAAGTTCGCTAGATTATCAAAGGCGAGGGCGGAGGTTGATATACTCCTCCATCGCATTTACGATATGATAAAGGGAGCTTGCTTTGGCAAACGTGCCATTGAATTCATCTTTATCCGAGAGCATATCATACCAAGTTCCACGAAGAGGTGTTTGGAAAAACTTGAAGAGAGTTTCCATTGCCTCATCAGCACCACGAGCATAAATTTCTTTTTGATCCGCGCTGGCCTCCGTTCCCAATCGGCAAGCGGCTTTGATTCTTTCGCATTGAGGCCAGAAACGAGAAGACTGAGTTTTCGGAGTGTAGTTACTCCACATCTCATCGAACACTACTTTTCGTGTGCGAGATGTTCCGTATTTTTCAGCAAGTAAGAATAAGTTGTGACGGATGGATTTTAAATCCTGCCCCGTAAGATCTTCATACAAAGACATCAACCATGCCCACTCGTACTGATGACCAGGCTCATAAACGAAAAGACCATTTTCACGCAGGTGATTCCAGTCTTTGTCGAAGTATTCGCCTAAGACACCTCTTTCTTTATCAATGAACTTATTCAAGCACAGAGTAATGATGTTGTGGCCCAGCTCTTTCCACTCTGGATCTTTATCAATCTGCATCCAGGCAATCGCCGATTCAAACATGTGCATGTGAGGGTTCGATTTATAAGAAAGAGTCCCCTTTTCATCCATCTCTGTGAAACCGCCGCCTTGAACGGCACGCTCGCGATTTAGGTATTTCACCAAAGCTTTGGCTCTTTCTTTGATCTCGGGACTAGGTTTTACGATATAGGCTTGAGCCAGCGCAAAAAGAGCGAAGGCTTCGGTATAAAGATCTGGATTAGAGCTTTTCGGAGTTCCATCAAGATGAATAGAGTGAATAAATGCACCTGACGGAACAGAATAATTTTGCATGAGGTAGCGACCGCCCATTTCCACAAGAGGATGAGCCACTTCTTTTTTGCAGACGCCCAGATTCGCGCCCGTTAAAAAAGAATACATTTGACGGGCTTGAACCATGGAGCGACGGGGAATATCCATCGGGGTGCCGTCAAAAGAGATGTTTTCAATAAAGCCGCCGTTTGCTTTATCCACTCCAGTTGTAGACCATAAAGGGTACACGTCGCTCGCTAGCCATTGTTTCGATTTTTCAATCAAAGAAGTATATGATGTCATTCAATCACCTTTGCGCGACCCGACAATTCGGTCAAGATATGACGAGAAGGGTCCAACAAAATGGCATCTGGCAACGCGAATACGGATTCAGCTAGATAATCCCAAATTCTAAAGTATCTTTAGGGCGTGCACATGAAGAAATCCTTGAGTCTTTTTCACCTCACCTTTTATGGCACCGGCATGATCCTAGGAGCCGGTATCTATTCCGTCATTGGAAAAGCGGGTGGTGTGGCGGAAAACGGTTTATGGGTCAGTTTTCTGCTAGCAGCTTTCTGTGCCTCGTTAACGGCACTGTCTTACGCGGAACTCGCTACTACATTTCCAAAAACTGGGGGCGAATATATTTATGTAAAAAATATTTTCCCGCAGTGGCCGTACTTAGCGATGTTGTGCGGATCTATGATGATATTTGCGGGCATCAGCACAGCGACGACGGTGGCTATCGCCTTTTCGGGGTATATTCAACAGTTTGCCGAAGTACCGCAATTTGTGACGGCCTTTTGTCTTCTAGGTGTCTTCACTCTGGTGAATATTATTGGTATCAAAGAATCCAGTTGGGTGAATGTTGTTTTCACGCTCATTGAAATCTTAGGTCTTTTGATATTTGTTTGGGTTGGAACTCAATCGCCCAAATTCGGTGAAGCTCTTTCGGAAGTACGCTTTGACGGTGCAGTGATTTCTGGCGCGGCACTCGTCATCTTTGCTTATTTCGGCTTCGAAAACATTGTAAATCTAGTCGAAGAATCCAAAACCCCAGAAAAAGATCTGCCCAAAGGCATTATTATTAGTCTTGGTGTTTCAACGGTACTTTACTTGCTTGTTAGTTTGACGGCTCTTGCATTGGGAAGTCCTGAAGAGCTTGGACGTAGCAATGCTCCTTTGAGTGATCTTACTCGAAATGCAGCGGCCTGGGTGCCAAGAACTTTAGGCGCAATAGCGCTTTTTTCGACAGCCAATACAGTTTTGATTTCTATGATTTCTACCAGCCGAATCATTTTTAGTATGGCCCGAGAACGAGACCTGCCAAGCGTTTTCTCCAAACTTTTAAGTAAGCGCGCCACACCGTGGATGGGGGCGCTAGCGGTGTTCGGGTTAGCTATGGCCCTTTTACCTGCGGGTGGAATTGAAGTGGTCGCCAGTGTTTCTTCTTTTGCTACAATGATCGCGTTCACGGTCATTAATATCGCGTTGATTTACCTTCGATTCAAAGAGCCTCATAGAACTCGTCCATTCAAAGTGCCTATTTCCATCGGGAGATGGCCTTTGATACCGACACTCGCGGCATGTGTCTCTAGCGGTTTGTTGTTCTTTTTCAGTCGTGAAGTCTATGTGTTGGGAGCCGGAGTTATTGTTTTTGTCTCAGTTCTTTATATCGTCCTAAAATCTCGTAAATCTGACTGAGTCTTGGGTTTGTATTGAACATCTGAAATGACAAAGTGACTGCTCGGTATGGGCGGCATGCGCGAAAGTCGCAAGGTTAAGTCTTGCTCGGGAACCCGATAAAGAATTTCTTTTGAAAAAATAGTGGCAGCTTGTTTCATCAATTCCCGAGTGATCCACTCGCCGGGGCAGCGGTGATTGGTTTCTTGAAAGCCGCCTCCTTGTGGGACGAAATTGTAAAGACTGCCATCCCACTTCTTGAATCTATCGGGATAAAAGCTTTCTGGATTGTGCCACAGGATGGGATCATGGTTAATTCCGTTAAGGTCCAACAGGACTCGGGCGCCTTGTGGGATCGTCACGTTGTTCCAGCGCAAATTTTTGGCGGCGATGGCGGCGATAGCAGGAAAGAACGGGTAGAACCTGCGAACCTCTTGAATAAAAAAATCAGCGTAAGAAGAATCTTCAGATATTTTGGTGCGATTTCCGGGAAAATAGTGAAGCGCGTGAGCTACAAACAAGATAAATACTGAAACGGCGACGGTGGGCCGAAGCAAATTCAGAAGCTCCACGGCGGCGATTTTTAATGGCAATAAATTTCCATCTTCTTCTTTGAAGTTTGCGACGACATACAGTGCAGAATCTTTTGGTACCTTGAGTTTTCCTTCGCGAATCTCGGCAATAAGTGCACTCATCCAGCTTTCTGCCTGCTTTCTTCGAGCCCGTGCACGAAAGTGGCGAGCGCTCACGCTGCCGGCATCATCGAACATAGAGCGCAGGAGTTCGGCTTTTTCTGCGAGCTCAGAGTGTTTTAGGGGCACTCCCGTCCATTCGCAAGCGGACATGGTGAGAATCAATTGAGATTGTTCGAACAACAGGACTGTCTTCTGGCCTTGCCAATTACGCAGGGCCTTCATCCAATGACGTTCACTGATTTGAAGTAAATTTTGAATGCTTGGCGCTGTCATAAAGGACAAAAACATTTTTTTGCGATGAAGATGCTTCTTGCCGTCCAAACCTTGCACACCACCTTGACCTACAAGGGTCGCTTGCAGCGGCTCTGGCATAGCTCCCTTTCGGATGAAGTTTTCTTCGTTGTAAAAAAACTTCGCGGCATCGACTCCCGTAAGACAGAAAGTCTTTCTAAGTCCGATACGAGTTTGAAAGATATCCGTGTTCAAGGTTTCACAAGTCTCTTGAATAAAGTAGTACGGATTTTTTAAAAACTCGAAAGTGCTGTCCCACTTGGGGGCCTTGGGAATATAGGTCATACCTATACATATCCAGCTTAAGATAGGGAAGCGATCAATGAGGTCTAAATGTGACTAAAAACAGGAACTCACTTCAATATTTTGCTAAGAAAAACTTTAGTGCGTTCATTTTGAGGGTTTTCGAAAAGCTTTTGGGGAGGAGCTTCTTCGACGATCTGTCCATCATCCATAAAGAGAACTCGATCCGCGACTTGTTTCGCGAAACCCATCTCATGAGTAACGACAATCAGAGTGCGCCCGCTGTGCGCTAAAGACTTAATGACATCTAGCACTTCTCCTACCATCTCTGGGTCTAATGCTGACGTGGGTTCGTCAAAGAGCAATACTTGTGGCTCCATAGCCAGGGCGCGTGCAATGGCCACGCGTTGCTGTTGTCCGCCAGAAAGTTCTTGAGGATAGGAGTTTTCCTTTTCACTGAGGCCGACTCGTTTTAGCAGTTCGCGCGCGTTCTTCTGCGCTTCTGTCAAAGAGATCTTTTTTACCTGCATCGGCGCAAGACAGATGTTTTCCAGAACTGTCATATGCGGAAATAAATTAAAACGTTGAAAAACCATTCCCGCATGCGCACGAAGTTTATTTAAGTCCGTCGCGGGATCCGTGACATCAAACTCATCGACAAGAATTTTACCAGCTTGCGCATTCTCTAAAGCGTTTAAACAACGAAGAAATGTGCTTTTACCAGAGCCGGAAGGCCCGATGATGCACACGACTTCATTGTCTTTAATTTCGCAATGGACGTTCTTTAAAACGTGGCGTTCACCGAAATACTTTTGAAGATGTGTCACTTGAATCATACGGATTGATACTTTCTTTCAAGGCGGTGAACAACGTATGACATGCCTAAAGTGATAATCAGGTAAATCACAGAAATGAAAAGATACGGTTCCCAATAACGTGCGTAAGCTCCTGCCGCAGTTCTTGCGGCATAAGCAAGTTCGGCTAAACCAATCGCGGAAACTAATGACGAATCCTTTAAAAGCGTGATGGCTTCATTTCCTAACGGTGGAAGCATGCGACGAAATGCCTGAGGAATGATAATTTGTCGCATCGTTTGATAATAGTTAAGTCCTAAAGAACGCGCAGCCTCTGTTTGTCCACGGTCAATGGACTGAATTCCTGCGCGGAAAATTTCAGCAATGTATGCGGCAGAGTTAAGGCTTAAAGCTAAAGATCCTGAAATCAAAGCTCCATATTCGCGTTTCAAATACAGAGCGGCTTCCCCTGAAATAAGAGCCCCTGTTTCTGCATGAATAAGCCAGGGAACCAGAGCGAAATGAATGAGAAGTATCTGTACAAAAAGGGGAGTGCCGCGAAAAAATGAAATATAAATTTGCGAAGGTGTTTTTACGAAAAGTTTAAGAGGCCAACGCCAGGGGCCTCTTTCGGCGCGGGCGATTTTACCCAAGCCTAACATTAAACCTAAAAGGGTCCCGAAAAAGACTCCAATAGCAGTTAGGGTGAGAGTCGTCCACAACCCCCGAATGAAAAGGGGCATGTACTCTGCGATGATATCCGTGCGAAACCATTCAAACATGGACTATTTCTTTCCAAAATATTTATCGTAGATCTTTTGGTAAGTTCCATCCTTTTTGATGGCTTGAAGAGCAGCATTGATTTTATTTAAAAGCTCAGTATTGCCCTTCTTCACTGCAATTCCATAGTGTTCTTTGGCGAAACTAGGATCAGCGACGGTTTTAAAAGCTTTTGTATTGTTCGCTAAAAAGTTATTAACTACGCCGTTATCAGCAACCACCGCATCGACACCGCCGTTCACTAATTCTTGCAATGCCAAGGGAGTGCCTTCAAAGCGCTTAATATTGAGGTCCGTCTTGCCGAGCAATCCGCTGACGACTTCATCACCCGTGGTTCCGGTTTGCACACCGATTTTAAGTCCACGCAGCTCGGTAAACTTGGTCACCTTGGATTTCAGTGGCAAAGCAATCAATTGCACCGCTTCAAAATAAGGCTCTGAAAAATCCATGACCTTTTTTCTTTCGCTGTTGATCGTGATAGCAGAGATCAGGATGTCGCGGTCTCCTGAGGCCAATTGGTTAAATAGACCTTCCCACGGAGTATTAATGATTTTAATCTTGAACCCGGCCTTGTCTGCGACAGCTTGAATCACGTCGACATCAAATCCTTCGACGGATTTATCGGCGTTCTCACTTTCAAACGGGGCGTAGGCTGCGTCGGTCCCAACGACCAATTCTGGAGGCATGGATTTAGTTGCTACGGTCGAGTCATCCTTTTTTGTGCAAGAAAGGAGGAAAGGAAGCACCACTAGCAGCAGCCACAAATTTCTCATGAAAACCTCGTCCAGAGTTTATATGGCTCACTTGACCATTCTTAAGACCTTGAGTCAAATTCATTTCAGGAGTTCGAAATGCTTCAGGTCCTAGGGAAAATCGCTGGTTCCATTCTGCGCAGTCTTTTTATTTCCATCGTGATGTTCGTTATCGTTTTTTCCGTCATCACTGGAGAATTCCCACCTAACTTCAAGCGCGTGACAAATACATTTAAGAACTTGCAGCAGATGACTCAGCTTAGCCGTCAGATCCAAGAACAGCAGAAGGCGTTGAAGGATCAGTACGCGGCTCACGGTGAGGTCGACGACAGCGATGTTGAGGCTTTACAGGAGCTCAACTTAAAAAGAGCCGAGTTGGGCGCGGGACTTTTACAAGCAGAAAATCCCGCTTCGGATAATAAGGAAACAAATGAATTGAAACAGAAAGTGAAAGAGCTAGAGACTCAGCTCTTCCGACTGCAACAACGAGTTAGTCAGCTTGAAAGTAAATCAAAGTAGGGGCTATGAATTTAATCTTCCGTCTTTTGCACGTATTGTTGTTTTCAAGATTTCGTAAATCCGTTGGTGTTATGGATGAATGCGCGACTCCTTTCCGCGTCTGGCCGACTGATCTTGATGTTCTTATGCATATGAACAACGGCGTCTACTTGTCTTTGCAAGATCTTGCGCGCGTCGATTACATGATTCGCGCTGGTGCAGCCAAAAAGATTTCTGAAAACGGCTGGTACCCGGTGGTGGCTTCTGAAATGATTCGATTCCGACGTTCTTTGCAGGTGTTTCAAAAGTTTGAATTGCGCACAAGATTGATAGCGTGGGATGAAAAATACCTTTATTTAGAACACAAGTTCACGAGCCGTGGTGAAGTCATGGCAATTGGAATGATTCGCGCGCGTTTTTTAAGTAAAAAGGGTGGTTTGGTATCGCCCCAAGATCTTTTAAAAGCATTGGATTTAGATCTTCAATCCCCTCCGATGCCTGCTCATCTTCAATCCTGGTTGAGCGCAGATCAGGATCATTCGAAGTCTTTGGGTTTGTAAGTGAAAAATTGCAGGACTAACGTCGGGCCTCTGTCACAACCCTAAGTCCTGTATCAAGGTAGGGCACTTGCCGCCTTGTATATAATTTTCAACAATGATTCTGTGACACTAGAAATATCAAAACTGAAAAATATCAAGATGTTGGTCCTCGATGTGGATGGCGTCTTAACGGACACTCGCATGTGGTTTGACGGCAAAGAATGGCGTCGCTTTTATTCCGTTCGTGATGGTGTAGGCATTAAACGCATCATGGAAGCGGGTTACAAAGTTGCCGTGATTACTGGCAGTAAAGCCGAAGACATTCGCGCGCGCGTGAAATCTTTGGGAATACACTTCCTCTTTGAAGGGGCTCTCGACAAAGAACCTTCTTTCTTACAGCTGCAAAAGGAATCAGGCATTCGTCCCGACGAGATGGCCTATGTCGGTGACGATATTTTCGATATTCCTCTTCTGCAAGCCGTCGCTTTTGGGGCGACAGTTCCTGAAGCCGTCGAAGAAGTTTTAGAAATAGCGGATTACGTGACTGGCAGACCCGGTGGATGTGGGGCTGTCAGAGAGGTTTGTGATTACATCTATAAATATGGGGCCTTTTCCTCTAGGTAGGTATTCATGCTAAAAAATGGTTTCAAAGCCGTTGCGATTATTATACTTGCGTTGCTACTGCATAAGGCGGCTTTTGCTGCGGAAGTGATTGAGCTTCCTCCGGAAGAGTTGGCGCAAGAGTCTGTTCTTCCTGTGTTCGACAAGCCGGTGAGTGTAAAGAACCGCAATGTCGTAACAGATAAACGCATCGAAGCCGATATCTTTTACGGTTATGCGATGACTGAGCCGATTGCAAACGTTAGTAAGCTGGGGTTGGGAATCTATTATAATACCAGCGAAAGCAGCGCTTGGGGATTGTTGTTAGCGAAAAACTTCGCCGGTCTTTCAAGCTATGCCGAACAATTAGATGAGCAGTTTAATCTGAAATTTGATCGGGCTCCATCACCGGAGCTCACGGCAATGTTGGATTATAACTTAAAAGCTTTCTATGGAAAAATGAGTCTCTCAAAGTCCCTTGTGATTAATACGATCCT
Source organism: Bdellovibrio sp. HCB117 (assembly GCF_047305915.1). Lineage (NCBI taxonomy): Bacteria > Pseudomonadati > Bdellovibrionota > Bdellovibrionia > Bdellovibrionales > Pseudobdellovibrionaceae > Bdellovibrio > Bdellovibrio sp. HCB117. Next base: position 739,173 of record NZ_CP178622.1, read on the forward strand.
TTTTGGTTCCGCTTCTGCCGGAGTCGTGAAGTACGTGCATAAGACCTATCCGGCGGTGGCCGTTGGATTGGGACAAAAATTCTACTTCACTAAAAATTGGTCGCTGCGTTTTGATTTACGTCTTTACGCGAATCAGGCTCCAGTTCCGTTCTTGGCTGGAAGTTTAAAACCGAATGAACCTGTTCCTGACTATTCTGATTTTGAAGAGCGCGTAACTTTCACGACAAACCTTGATGTGGGCTTGTCGTATTTGTTTTAAGAGGAGTGAGCAGATGTTGAATAAGAATTTGACGAAAGTGTTTTTACTCCTCGCCCTGATTGCGCCAGCAGCTGTGCAAGCACAATCAGCAGAGAGTGATGAATTAGATGTGATTGAGCTTGAAATCGACAGATCTGCTCCTAGGCAGAATTCTATTTCAAACTCTGCACCTAGCTATTCAGAGACTTCACCTCGCGACAACACGTTGACGGACTTTTCTGGTTTAGGATCACTGTCTCCATTCCAGGAAGTCTCTGTTATTCAAAAACGATTCCTTCCTAAAACAGGCCGTTTCCAACTTTTTGGCGGTCTAACGACGGTGACGAATGATCCGTTCTTCCTGACATTTGGTGGTGTGGCGAAAGCCAGCTATTTCTTGAATGAATCATGGGGTGTAGAGCTGAACTACTTTGGATTGACGAGTTCTGATCGCACATCGACAGAAGAATTGCGTGATATTCAAGGCGTTTCAACCGAAAACCTGGTTTATCCGAAGTCCTACTTCGGTGTCGACGTAATGTACATCCCGGTTTATGGAAAAATGACTTGGTTCAACGAAAAAATCGTTCCTTTCGATCTTTATGTTTCTGCCGGCTATGGAACAACGAACACTCAGGCTGGAGAGAATGCGGGAACTATTCACTTGGCGACGGGACAGATTTTTGCGCTGAGCAAAGCTTACGCCGTTCGCTGGGATTTTAGTTGGAACTTCTTTAACGCGACCGGCATCGACGGTTCGACGAACTCATTTAACAACCTCTTCCTCACTGTGGGCGTAAGTTGGTTCTTTCCGGAGGCTAGTTACCGATGAAGAAATTATTACTACTCCTGATCGCTTCAAGCTTGGTTGTTCCTTTGGCAAGTTCTGCGCAAAGAAAAACGAAACCACGTGCTCGTACAACAGCGCCTTTATACAACTCAAATACGCGTGAAGCGACTTTGAAGAACCAATTGAGCAATGCCTTGCGCATGGCCCAAGGCGGTCAGTATGAGGCTGCGGCGAACAATTTATTCACACTGAGCCGTCGTTCTGAGTTGGCGGCCGAGCGTCCTCAAATTAAGTACATCTTAGGAACGATGTTGATGGAGCTGAAGCTGAATCAAACAGCGGCGTTTCAGTTTGTCGACGTTATTCGTACCAAGCATCCTAAGTATTCGAAGCTTGCGATTGAAAAACTTTCAATCGTCGCTGATACATTGGGTGATGACACGATTTTGAACTACGCGATTTCTCGGGTAGACCTCAATGATTTCCCAAGTAACTTGCGCGATATGATCAACTATCGTTTGGGAGAGATCAGACTTCGTAATCGTGAGTTCCGTCAAGCGGCAGAACTTTTCGGCAAAGTCAGCTTCGGAAGTAGTTATTACTTTCAGGCTCTTTATAACAAGGGTCTTGCCGAGTTGGAAGAAAATCAACCTTCCTTGGCGATCGGAACATTCAATAAAATGTTAGATGCTCGTAGAAAAGCTCCCGTCACGGACACTAATAAAGTGGCGGCACAAATGGGCTTAGCGCGCGCACTCTACCAAAAACAAGATTGGGAAGCCTCTATTGAAGCCTATGCCCAGGTCCCGCGTGACACATTGATGTGGCATGATGCGGTTTTTGAGCAAAGCTGGGCGATGCTTCGTGCGGCCCGTTTCCGCTCTGCTTTAAGTAATTTCCAAACTCTCCATTCGGCATATTACGAAGACTTTTATATGCCGGAGAGTTTACTTCTTCGTGCCATCGTCTATCTTTACATCTGTAAGTATGACGAAATGGAAAAGGTCCTAAGTTTGTTTGAAAAAACTTACGGGCCGGTTCGTTCGAAAATTGGTGATTTCTTGAAATCCACGAATGAAGCCAGTGCCTTCTATGCGGAAATCGAAAAAGCCCATTACATGAAGACAACGGATAAGAGCTCTAACCTTCGCCTTCCTTACATCGTTCTTCGTAATGTTTTGGATCAAGGCGATGTGAAGCGGTCCATGCATTACCTTGAAAAATTAAATCAGGAAAGAGCGCGCGTGGAGTCCAACCCGGCTTTCCGCGCCTCTCCGTTGGGTCAATACGCTTTGAAGATTCTTGCCAACCGCGGAAAAAATACGAAGTTCGCAGTCGGCGATATGGTGAAAGCGCATTTGTTAAATATGCGCGTGGAATTGCGTGACCTTTACGAACAAGCGGGATTTATCCGCTACGAAATGATCACGGGACGCAAAGAAAGTATTAAAAAGAAAATTTCTGGAAAAGATATCGAGCAGATCGACGAAAATATCGACCGTCAGTTCTATATCCAAAATGGATACGAGTACTATCCGTTCCAAGGTGAGTACTGGCTCGATGAAGTTGGAAACTACCACTATCTTGGAAAACAAAGCTGCGAGTAATATATGAAATTCAACAGGCATCAACTTCTTATTCCGAGTCTTCTTACCACTTTGTGCTTAAGCCCGGCTTTCGCACAAAGATCGACAGTAAAAACTACTAAGACTGTTAAGAAAAAGACAGTGGGTGAGCTGTTGTCGCAAGCAAGCGAAAGCAGCCGTGGTGGACGTCTGCAAATGTCCAAGACAGACACCTCGCTTCCTGCCTCGAACATGGGCTTCAAACAAGATGTTCGCTCTTACAACCTTGAGTCTGTAAAACCTCCTCGCTCTTCTGAAATCATGCAACATGAATCCTCGGGAGCAAGCAGCGAACAGGCGCAGTACGAGCGCGTTTTGGATCAACAAATTCAAGAGTTGTACAAACTGACTCAAAAATTCAAAACCAGCCCGAACCGTGGGGAATTGTGGCTGCGTTTGGCAGAGCTCTATGTTGAAAAAGCAAGCCTGATCGACTCCCGTAAGCAAGACGAGTACGATGCCAAGTTACGTGCTTTTCAAGCGGGCAAAACTAAAAAGAAACCGCGCTTGGATACAGCCGATGCGCGTGAATATAATAAAAAAGCAGTTCAACTTTATGAGTGGTTCCAAAGAGACTTCCCTCGTGATGAAAAGAACAGCCAAGCTTTATTCTTCTTAGGTTATAACTATTTTGAGCTTGGTGAAGTTAAAAAAGGTGCCCAATACTACGAGCAATTAACTCGTGGATATCCTAACTCGCCATTCGTGGGTGAAGCTCACTTCGCTTTAGCGGAATACTATTTCGAAAACGAAAAGTGGGCTCCGGCTTATAAAGAATACTCTTACCTTATCAAAGAGAAGAGACACCGTTTGCACACTTTCGCTCTTTATAAGGGCGCATGGTGTTTGTTCCGTATTGGTAAAGTTCAGCAGGCCATGAACTATCTAGAGTTCATTATCAAAAGTGGAAAAGCTGAAACGGGAGACCAATTGGCGGGCCGTCGTACGGTCAACCGCACACGTCTTGAAGGCGAAGCTCTTCGCGATATCGTGATCTTCTATGCGGAGGGTGGCGATCCGGGTAAAGCAGCGTCTTACTTTAAAAATTTAGTCGGCAATGAATATCTTCCTTATTTGGAAAGGCTGGCTTACCAGTACTCTGATCGTGGGAATAAAGACGCTTCCAGAGATGTCTTTAAACTCTTAATCTCTCAAAATCCGACGGCGCCAAAAGCTTTCGAGTACCAGTACCAAATTGTTCAAAACTATTACTATGCTAAGAACACCTCGCGCTTTAAAACTGAGCTTTACAGCTGGGTTAAAGACTACGACGCTTCTGGGGCTTGGTATGCTGCCAATAAGAATAATAAAGAGTTGATTGAAAATTCGTATAAACTGCGTGAAACGACTTTGCGTAACTACGTTTTGCAACAACATCAGACGGCGCAAAACTCGCGAGCTCCTTATTCACAGTCGTTGGCTAATGAAGGTTACCAACTTTATCTACGTGAATTCCCGGATTCTGCCTCGGCAGGGGATATGCACTTTTATTATGGTGAGCTTCTTTACGATATGCAAAAGTACGACGAAGCCTCAGTTCAGTACAAGTGGGTTGTCGACAATGCTCCGCAAAGTAAGTTTTATGGAAAATCTGCACAGAACTTAATCTTGTCAGTGGAAAGAAGTATTCCGTCGGATCAAGAGATGCAAAAACGCGTAGGAAACTCTCTGGATCCGGTCCCTCTTGAACCGAAAGTGGACCGCTTTATTAAGGCGGGCCAGTGGTACATCGAGAAATTCCCAACATCTGAAAAAGCGGTTGAGATCAAATTCCGTATCGGAAGACTTTATTATCAAAGCAATCACTTTGATGAAGCCACTAAGCACTTCCGTGAAATCGTGCAACAGCATCCGAATACAAAGTATGCCGAATATTCAGCCAATCTTCTTTTGGACATCTATAACTTGAAGAAAGACTATGTGGGCTTGGAAAAAACGGGAGCAGAGCTTCTGGCAGTTCCTTCCATTGCGGCCTCTAAAGCAGGATCCGATATTCGCGGTGTTCTTGAAAAGGCGTCCTTCAAACGTGGTCAAGATTTAGAGCTTGAAAAGAAGTACGCGGACAGCGCGCAGGTTTACCAAGCATTTGCTAAACAAAATCCAAAATCGAACTTGGCGACAACGGCGCTGTTCAATGCCGGTGTTAACTTTGAGCGCGCGGGAATGAACGGCCCGGCGATTGAATCATACCAAGGCGTTATTGACTCCAAAGACCCGGCTGCAGAGAAATTGAAACCTAAGGCGCGTCGTCTTTTGGCGAAACAGTATCAGGATTCCGCTCAGTTTGAAGAGGCGGCGAAGCTTTACAAACAATCGGCTCAAGAAAATCCAACAGATCCTTTGGCTCCGAACTTGATTTTCAATGCGGCTGTTCTTTATGAAGCTTTAGGTAAATCCGATGAGGCGATCCGTTCTTATACAGAGTTTACCAAATTAAATAAAAAGCACGCAGACAACATCGAAGCTGTCTTCAGCATGGCTCAAATCCATCGCAAGGCGGGACAGAATGGTGCCGCTATCGCTCGTTACACGGAATACGTAGAAAACGGCGGACGTGATCAAGAGAAAGTGGTCGAAGCTGCTTACTGGGTCAGCGAACTTTCAGAAAGATCGCGTGCCAAAACAAAGGCCGACGAGTGGAAACAGAAGACCCTGTCTATTCAGAAGCGTTTTGCGCCGAACAAAAAAGGTGTCGGAGCTTCCTGGGCTGCGAAACTGAAATTTGGTGAGGCTCAAGAAACTTTCAAAGAGATGAAAGCCATCACCTTCCCGGCGGATCCGAATAAACAAAAGGCCGCTGCGGATAAGAAGATCGCTTTGCTGACCAAACTGACAGGTGAACTTGCTGACATTATTAAATATGACAGCGCCGAAGAGATTGTGAGCTCGTTAAGCGTGCTTGGCGAAGCCAACCAAAATATGGCTCAAGCTATTGTAAATGCGCCACTTCCTCCAGGATTGAACGCCGAAGAAACGAAACAGTATAAGGCAGGCGTTGAAAAGTTTGCGGAGCCGTTCAATACCAAAGCGAAAGAGAGCTTTAAGCTGGCCGTAGAGCGCGGGTTAGAACTGGAAGTTTATAATGACGGCTTCAAAACAGCTTATGAATACATGAATAAGCTTGATCCTAAGACTTACTACAATGGTGGCGAAGTGGGATCTGACATCCGCTTAGTGAATTGGATGGGGCAATAAGATGAAAAAGCTTGGACTATTACTAACATTGCTAGCTTTAACGGCGTGTTCGTCTTCTTCAAAAAAAGAAAGTAAAACGGAAGCGCCGGAGACTCGCTCTTCTGTTATGGATGCGCCTTCGGTTCAAAAAGAAGAACCAAAGCCTGCACCGATTGCGGAAGAACCAGTTCGTCCTCAGGTTCCGACGACACCTTCCCAATATGCGGCATTAAACGAGGCTATTAAATCGCAAAGTGATGAAAAGATTTATCAGGCTGCGACCCAGATCCTCACTCAGTCTCCGAATGATGCTAAGGCTTTGAATGCTTTGGCGATGTATCACTATAAGCGCGGTCGTTACGATCTTTGCCGCTACTTGCTTTCTAAAGCCATTAGCTCAAGCCCGAAAATGGCAGAGCTTCATTCGAACTTAGGTATCGTACAGCTGGCACAAGGTGAAAGAAGAGACGCCATCAAATCTTTCCGTAAGGCTTTGGACATCAATAACGACGAAGCAGTCGCCGCAGCCAACCTCGGCGCAATCTATGTGCAAGAGAAGGACTATGGCAAAGCGCAAGTCGTTCTTGAGACGGCGTACAAACGTGGCGTGCGTGATCCGCGTGTATTGAATAATTATGCGATCGCATTGTCAGCTCATCGCAAGTACGACAAAGCTGCAGATCTTTATGCGCAGATTTTGAAAGACAACGGCAATAACAAAGAAGCTCTCTATAATTATGCAACACTGCTAGTGGAAAATATGGGCAAGTATCAAGAGGGGCTGGACGTCATTAACAGACTAAAGTTTGTAGGTGGGCCTTCAGATACTCGGAATAAAATTATTGCTTTGGAAAATAAGGCGAAAGCTGGTTTAAAATAGGTGAAGGTGGAAACTATGTTGCGATTGGTTAAACAACTTACTGTAATGGTGGCAATGATCTTGGCTTTTGACGTGAGCTTTGCCCAATCAACCAGTCGTTCATCCACTACAACCACGACAACGACGACGGTTAAAAAAGAAAGAAAGGCGACGCTGAACTTCGAAGACGAATTGATCGAAGGTTCTACGCAAAAGCCGGATCTTTTCTATCTCTTCCAAAAGAAGAATTTTAACTACAAAAGATTGATTAAGCTTAGAGAAAACTTTTTACCCGAGATGAGACGTACAACAGAAGATATTCAGCGGGTTCGGGGTGGTAATTGAGAGCGCCTTTAATATTTAGAATTTTCAAAAACAATCAGCTCGTCGGTGTTAAGCAGTTTGATCAAGATCAAATCGTGATCGGTCATAATGCCGAAGTGCATTTGGATTTAGACGGTGACGGAGTTTCTCCTATTCACTGTTTGATTGAGTTGCGCGACAGCGGTTACTACGTCTGTGACTTAGGTTCTTTTTCTGGAACATTTAAAAATGGTCAGGCGGTCTTAGATGAAGCCGTCAGTTCTGGTGATGAAATCGAAGTGGGGCCTTTTAAAATTGCTTTCTTCGTCGGCGTTCCAAAACCGAAAGTAGCTCCTGGTCAAGCCGTGACGGCGACACCGGTGATTCCCGAAGCTCCGCCGGTGAAAGTAGAAAAGCCTGCCGCCGCACCAATGCCTCCGGCCGCGGTTGTAAAAACAGAAGAAATCAAAGTTGCTCCGCCGGTGATTCCAGTGGAAGCACCTAAAGTGGAAGAAAAGCCGGTTATTACGGCTGCTCCGGTGAAACCAGAAATTCGCCGTGAACGCACCTCGTACAAAAAATTAAAAAAATCGAAAACTTTTGCTCCGCCAAGTGAAGTGCAGGATCTTCGCACTCATTTGAAACCGGGCAAAGGTAACACCGTTGAAGTCCTGGTAACGTGGAAAGAGCGTATTCTTACGACCTATCACTTTAAAGGAAACAAAACGATCCGCGTAAATGCGGGTGGTGATCATTCCATTTCTCTTCCTGACGGACTTGTTCCTCGCAACTTCCCTTTACTGGATTTCGCGGGTGGATTGAAAGTCAATACGACGGGAGATATGGGTGTGGAGCTTGTGTCTTCAGCGGGAATTCAACCGGTTGAAGATTTGGCTCGCAACGGAAAAGCTCAACGTGGCGGACAAGGCTATAATGTTCGAGTCGATCAGAACGAAATGTTATGCGTGACTCTGCCAGGTGGGAACATTTGCATTTACGTTCGCTTTGTTCCGCAGTCCCCGATTGTACCAATGTTGCCTCCTTTGATGTTAACGGGTTCAGAGATGACGGGTGTAGTGATGTCCATCGTGATGGTGTCATTGCTGGCGCTTTACATCTCCGCAACCATCCCTAAAGACTGGCAAGAAAACAAGCAAGAGGAAGTGCAACGTATCGCTCAGGTGGTATTCACAAATCCACCACCAGCGGCGACACCAGTTCCTACTCCTCCGCCGCCAACGCCTCCGCCAGTAGCGCCGACTCCGACGCCAACTCCTTCGCCGACGCCACAAAAAGTCGTGGTTTCAGATCAAACGAAGGAAGCGCAGAAGAAGGGGCAGACCGGCCAGAAAGCACAAAAGGCGCAACAAGCCGCTCGTGCTAGTGAAGTGGCGCCAAAACCAAACGCCAAAGATCGTACGAAGAAATTCACGTCCACTCGTCAAGGTGGCGCGATTAAGACGGGCAATACGGCAGGGGCCAATGCCCAGTCTTCGAATAAAGATCTTTCTAAAGTGGGATTATTCAGTGCCTTCGGTGGCGGCGGAAGTCGCGCGAACATTGACAAAGCTTACTCGGGTGCGGGTGAGGTTTTGGGTATGGCCGATAAAGCGACGGGAACTGCCGGCTTCAATGAAGATCGTGCAGGTGATGATCTTGGATCAAGATTTAAAGATGCCGGTGCCGGCGGCAAAGGAACAGCGACTCAAGGTATCGCCAACATCGGTACTAAGGGACGTGGTTCGGGCCAAGCGGCTTACGGTGCCAGTGATGGATTCGGAAGTAAAACCACGGTCGCTATTGAGGGCGGTGGTTTTGAAGAATCCTTCGATGGAACTATTGATAAAGAAGCGATTCGTCGTGTGATTCGTGCAAAAAAACACGAACTGCAAAGCTGTTATGAGCGTGCTCTGAACACTTTGGAAAAAGGCCGTCGTCTTGAGGGTAAAATCGTATTGGGTTGGGAAATCGTAGCGCAAGGCCAAGCCCGCAACGTGAAGGTGAAGAGTTCAACTTTAGGTAACGCCCAAGTTGAAAACTGCATCCGCGATCGTTTGGCAAGCTGGACCTTCCCAGAACCTCCACCAGGTCTTGTGGCCGAAGTGCAGGCATACCCGTTCGTGTTAAACCCAGCTAGTAACTAATATTTAAACCGACACCGTCGGATAAGATTTTTTTAAGGAGGAGTCCCCGTGAACCCAACAGTAACAGCAGACAACATGAATTTCATCCAGCGTGCTTTCGCTGAGGGTGGCTTCGTCATGTACGTAATCGCGGTCATCGCTATTTTGGCTTTGTTCGTGATCGTGGAAAGACTGATGAAACTAAAAAACCTTTCTGTGGATAAAAAAGAATTCACAGATCAAATTTTCCGCATGGTTGTTGCCGGTGATCTTCGCCAGGCGATCAGCTATTGCGATGCTCGTCCAGCTCCTTTGACAAACACGGTGAAAGCCGGTCTTGTTCAGGCGATGAACAAACGCCCTGACGAAGAAGTTCAAGTGGCGATGGATGCAGCGGTGATGAGAGAAATGCCAAAAGTAGAAGGTTGGACATCCTTCCTTGCAGTCTTCGGTAACGTTGCCGTACTTGCCGGTCTACTTGGAACAATCATCGGTATGATCGGTTCATTCCGTGCCGTGGCGGCTGCGGATCCAGCGACAAAAGCTTTGGAACTTTCAAAAGGTATTTCGCATGCCTTGAACTGTACTGCTTTCGGTCTTTTGGTAGCGATCATCTCTATCGTTGCTTACGGTTTGTTCCAGCATCGCATTCAAAAAACAGAGAACGAAGTTGTTGAAACAAGCATGAGTCTTTTGAATCTGGTAGTTGCTAATAGAGAAAAGATTAAAGACTAAGTCGTCTTAGAGGTTTTCAATGGCTCACATAGATAGTGGCGATTCCAGCGGCAGAAAAAAGAATATCGAGTTGAATCTCGTGCCTTTCATCGACTTGATGAGCGTACTTATCACGTTCCTCTTGATCACGGCCGTATGGACTCAAGTGTCTATGATTCAAATTGGCAGTTCTCTTTATGGGAAGAAGTCCGACACTCAACCGAATCCGACACCTCCACCTAATGCCGACGTGGTATTGAAAGTGGATGTGAAGGAGGGCGGTTATGTCTTAACTGTTGGAAGACAAGTGATCAGTCTTCCTATGGTGAACGAACAATTTGACGACGCGGGCCTTGTCGCACAATTGCAACGCGTGAAGCAGCTTTATCCGGAAAAAGTGGATGCAGTAGTGAGCGTTGCAGATGCCATTCCTTATGAACAGCTTATTAAAGCCATGGATAATTGCTTAAGCGCCGGCTTTTCCGCAATTTCTGTCGCAACAGGAGGGCCTCAATAATGGCCATCTTTAGACCTGGCGAAAGACATCGTTATCATAATATTTTAAGCAAACGTAAAGGGAAGCGTGACGTGACGGCTTTGCTGTCTTTGACGGCGATGGTGGACATGTTCACGGTTCTCGTGATCTTTCTTTTGCAGAATTACAATGCTACGGGCGAAATTCTTTATATCCCTAAAGAAGTTGTTCTTCCTAAAGCATCGAGCGTGCGTGAATTGAAGCCTGCGCATGTCGTAACTATTTCGAATAAAGAAATCCTTCTGGATAAAGACACTGTCGCGACTTTCGAGGAAGTCAAAGCGGCAGAAGACTGGAATATCCAAAGACTGAAAGAGTCCTTGCAGGAAGCTTTGGCTAAATCCAAAGCCGAACAGGACAGCAAGCTTCAAAACAAAATTCGTGACGTTGTTGAAACAACACGTGGCGAAGTCGAAGAAGATCCTAATGCTTGGAGTAAAGTGACTATCCAAGCCGATAAAGGCGTGGATTTCTTAACTGTTAAGAAAGTCTTATTTACGGTGACAGAGGCGGGCGCAGGCGAGATTAATTTCGCAGTGACTAAACAGCCTCAAGAATCGACTTCCAATTAAAATTCCGATATGATGCGCAAATATGGCGAAATTTAAGAATCTCATATTTGCTGCACTTCTCATCATTCTGTTTGTTGAGATTCTGATTATTTTCCCAAACCGTCTTGAACATGAAGACGAAGCTGAAGTTCGTAAGCGCGTCGAAGCGCAAGAGCAGTTGGCTAAAGAACGCGATGAAGCTATCAAGCGCGGTGAAAAGCCCCCTGAACAACCAAGCAGTCTCATGGAGCAAAAGATGCAGGGCGTGCATCTTGTTGAAAGTCAGCAAGGCACTCGTGATTGGGAGCTATTTGCTGTCTCTGCCGAGGGAAGCCAGACGGAAGGCACTTGGAAGCTTCGCCAGGTGCGCGTCCTATTTTATAACAAAGAAAAAGTGGAGTTCACGGTGACCGGAGATACCGGCACTATCAACGACAAAACAAAAGATTTGAGCGTTGAAGGAAACGTGGTGACCCGCTCTGAAAATGGATACATTTTTAAGACGCCTTCGATCTATTACTCTTCTAAAACTCGTCAGATTGACAGCCCTGAAGAGGTTGTAATGCAAGGACCCGCGGATAATTCGGGGGGAGGCATGAATCTGAAGGGGCACCGTATGAAGGTGCTCGTGGATCAGTCGAAAATGTTGATTCAAGATCGAGTCAGTGCTGAAAAACCTCTTAAAGACGGAAAAAAGTTTGATATCGTAGCGGACGGTGCAGAATTCAGTGGAAAACACAACGAGGCGAAGTTTTTCGGCAAGGTTCGTATGAACTACGACAACATGAAGCTGGAAGGGCCGGCGGCCTCGTTTCTTTACGATCGCGCTTCGAACTTTCTGGGATCCGTCGCCGTCACCGGTGGCGTGCGCGTTAGTGATGTGGATAAATTTGCGACATCTGAGAGTGTGAACCTGGACCTTTTAGCCGATAAATACACCTTTAAAGGTCGTCCGAAGGTTATTCAGAACAATGACGAGCTCACAGGCGAGGAAATCATCTTTCTTGAGGGCGGAAAAAAGGTTAAAGTAGAACGAGTACGTGCCCGCGTGGAGAACAAAGAACAATGAGCATGCTCACCATCAAAGACATTTCTAAATCTTTCAAAAAACGCAAAGTCGTTGATGGCGTTTCTTTTTCCGTCGAATCCGGGCAAGTCGTGGGTTTATTGGGACCGAACGGAGCGGGTAAAACGACCTCGTTCTATATGGTGGTTGGCTTAGTGCAATCGGACTCGGGCACGATCAACATTGATGAAACGAATATCTCGTCAGAACCAATGTATCGCCGCGCGCGAGTGGGTTTGAGCTATCTCGCCCAAGAGCCCAGCATCTTCAGAAAACTGACGGTGGCTGAAAATATCACGGTGGCCTTAGAGGCCCATGGGTACTCGGGCGCTCAACGGTCAGAAAAATTAGAACAGTTAATTGGTGATTTCCATGTCGGTCATATTCGCGATAGTTACGGTTACGCCCTATCGGGTGGTGAACGTCGTCGTGTTGAAATCGCTCGCGCTTTAGCGGGATCACCGAAGTTCCTTTTGCTCGATGAGCCCTTTGCGGGGATCGACCCAATTGCGGTCGCTGACATTCAGAATATCATCCGCGACCTTAAGGCCAAAGGTATAGGAGTTCTTATCACGGATCATAACGTGCGTGAGACTTTGGGTATTTGCGATTATGCTTATATTCTGAAGGACGGGAAGATTCAGGTTAGCGGAAGTTCTGATGAAATCGCAAATTCTGAGTTGGCTCGCAAATTCTATCTTGGGGAAAACTTTAAGTTATAATTCTATAGACGCGCTCTTGTGCGCACGAAAGGATACTCTTAATGGCTCTCAGACAGACCATGAACCTGAGCCAGTCTCTGGTGATCACGCCGCAGCTGCAACAGGCGATCAAGCTTTTGCAGATGTCGCGTATGGAATTGGAGTCTGCGGTTCGTTCTGAGCTGGAAGAAAATCCTATTCTTGAAGAAGCAGAAACCCTCAAGGAAGAAGATCTTCAGCGCACAAAAGAAGCTGCAACTGAAGTGGAGCACTCTGAAGCTCCTGATCACAACGTTCAAGATCCCCAGAAGCAAGATGAGTTCGAGTGGGAATCCTACATCGAAGCCAACCAAAAGCCTCCTCAATCAGGAATGGCGGGCTCTGAAGAGATCATGAACTATGAGAACGTCATCACGGCGTCTCAAACTCTTCATGACCATCTTTATTGGCAAGTAAAAATGAACGGCTTTTCCGAAGAAGAGGAAAGAGCCGCAGACGCTTTGATCGGTGCGATCGATGACGAAGGCTATATCAAAGTTCCCCTTGAGCAAATCGCCGAAGAAGAAAAGCTGGATCTGGGTCTTTTGGAAGACACATTGACGTTGATTCACGAGTTCGATCCTCCGGGTGTCGGTGCTCGTGATCTAAAAGAGTGCCTTTTGATTCAAGCAAAGCACTTGGAAGAAGACACTCATGATCTTGTCAGCTTGATCAATAATCACCTAAAGGATCTTGAAAAAAAGAACTACGAAGCGATCGCAAAAGCCTTAAGCCGTGACGTTGAAGACGTTATCGAGATGTGTAAAATCATCTATGCGATGGACCCGAAGCCGGGCCGTGCTTTCGTTAGCAGTGACACACACTATGTGACACCGGACGTTTACGTGTACAAAGTGGGCGACGATTACGTTGTCTCTTTGAACGAAGACGGTTTACCTCGTTTGAAGATTTCGAATTTCTATAAAAACATGCTCAAAGGTGGAAAATCCACCGGCGATAAAACTCAAGACTATATCCAAGACAAATTGCGTTCCGCAGTTTGGTTGATTAAGTCAATCCATCAAAGACAGCGTACGATTTACAAGGTGGCTGAATCCATCGTAAAACACCAGCGCGAGTTCTTTGAAAAAGGATCTGAGTATCTAAAACCGATGGTTTTGCGAGATATCGCCAATGACATCGGCATGCATGAATCGACAGTGAGTCGTGTGACGACGGCGAAATACGTGCACACACCGCAAGGGATTTACGAGCTAAAATACTTCTTTAACTCAGGGATCAGTTCTTCAGATGGTGATGCTTTGGCGTCCGAGTCGGTGAAGATTAAGATCAAAGATCTTGTAGCTAAAGAAGATCCTAAGAATCCGCTTTCGGATCAGAAGATTGTGGATCTTCTGAAGGTGGAGGGGATTCAGATTGCTCGTCGTACGGTTGCTAAATACCGCGATATGCTTAAGATTCTTCCTTCTTCTCAGCGTAAGAAGTACTTCTAGTTAGTTCCCGGAGTGCGCGTTTGCTTGAAGGGTGGGCTTGGTAAAACCCCATGCTTCGAGCGGCACGCATCCGTGCTCAGTCGCCGCCGCGCTTTGCGCGGTTCGCGCCATCGTGGCGCCGGCGAAGGCCGCTCTTCGATGGGGTTTTACCAAGCCCACCCTTCAAGCAAACTTTGTTCTGGGTATCTGCCTTTCGTTCTGCTTTTCTGGAATAAGAAGTTCATCTTCGGTGCTTCATTACATTTGTCTTTTTTTGAGCTGGATCTGTTTTGAATTTTGCGTGGCTAAACTTTACTCGACAGGGTTCTGTATCTAAGATATGGCTTCGTGGTCGTTTTTCTTTTTCTGCTAGGAGATTTGCAGTGGATTTGAAGAATTTGATTCGGGATGTGCCTAATTTTCCTAAAGAGGGGATTCTTTTTAGGGATATGTCGCCGCTTTTGCAAAATCCGGAGGCGATGGATTTTGTTTCTCGGAATTTGGTGAAGGATGTGGATCTTTCGCAGATTGATTATTTTGCGGGGATTGAGTCTCGTGGGTTTATTTTGGCGGCGCATATGGCGGCGACTCACAAAAAAGGTTTTCTGCCGATTCGTAAGGCGGGGAAGTTGCCTCCTCCTACGTTGAAACTTTCCTATGCGCTAGAGTATGGTTCGGCAGAGATTGAACTTCCTTTGGGGAATTCACGCATTATGATTATTGATGATGTTTTGGCTACGGGTGGGACTTTGCAGGCGGCGATTGATCTTAGCAAGCTTGCTGGTTATGACGTGAAAGCGGTGGCGGTTCTAGTGAACCTGACATTTCTGAATAAGATGAAATTTAATAACAAAGAGGTACATTCCCTTGTTCAATATTAAAGATGTGGCTTTGGTGATGGCTCTTCCCGGAGAATCCCAAGGTTTTTTTGAGAAAGAAAATTTTCAAATTTACTATACAGGCATTGGTAAAGTGAACGCGGCGGCAACGGCGATGGATGTGATTCACAAAACCAAATGCAAAGTGATGATCAATCTTGGTACAGCCGGCAGCTCTAAATTTAAAACTCATGATTTAGTGGAAGTTTCGACTTTCGTACAAAGAGACATGGATATTTCTCCTCTGGGATTCAAAGTGGGCGAGACTCCTTTTGATCCGCTTCCGGCAGGGATTGAATTGATTCCTTATTTTAACGAACTCTCTAAAGGAGTTTGTGGAACGGGTGATAGTTTTGAAACAGGTACTCCGAAAGTGGCTTGTGATTTAGTTGATATGGAAGGCTATGCACTTGCAAAAGTGTGTCGCAAAATGGGAGTTCAACTAATTTCGCTTAAGTACATTACAGACGGCGCCGATCATAATGCCCATAACGATTGGCAAGAAAATCTCGTCCACGGCGCGAGAAAACTTTTAGAGTACTATAAAAAAATGGTGACGCTTTAGTCATCGAACCATGGCTGAGGCTCTGTTTGTCAGGGCTTCAGCCTTTCCAAAAAATCCATGCAGAAATTTTCGAAAAACGAAGTGGATGTCTCGGATTGAGACACGAATTTACTCATCTTTGGTCCTGAATTTCCGATAAGTTCTTCATGGAAAAGCAGCGTTTTTCATTCGGGCAGTGGGGAGTTCTATCCATCACCGCCGTCATTGGATTAAGTTTAGGATTTGCCAAAAATCCCTTTAAAAATCGTACGCCTTTGCAAAACCCGCAAGAAGTGGCGCAGTTTTATTCAAAGGCGCACGAATATTTTGATGCGGGAAACTTTGAAGGTGCGCTTGAAGCTTCGGAAAAGATTCAACATCCCGTTCCTCCGCGCTATGCAGACATTGAACAGTTGCAGCGCAAGGCGCGAGCACACCTAAATGAATACCAAAAGAAATTGAAGGAAGGAAAATTGAATCCAACCCACGTGGATCGGCTTCCCGCAGCGTTGCGTGATTCATACTTCGATGCGCGCATTGAGGCGGGACAGGGTCGTTGTCGCGCAGCTTACGATAATATGGCCCCAGTCAGCAAATATCTGAAAAACAGAGAAGACCTCGAAATTTTTAAGCGCTGCCAATTAACCCAAAATAAATCCAAGTGAGTCTCAAAATAAGGCTCATCTTTAGTCGGGTCTGGCCGATAAAGAGTTAAGGGCTGAATCAGCAGCCAATAAGGAGAAGAAAAAATGAAACTCAACTACACATTTAAGCACCTAGATCACTCCGATGCTCTTGTGAACTATACAGAGGAACGCATGGAGGAAATTGGGCGCTTTTTGCTTAGAGAAGGCTACGGCAATGTCTATTTCTCTAAAACAAAAAATGAATTCTGTGTTGAAGTTTCCATAAATACCCGGGAAAAATACTTTAAAGCCAGCGCCTTCGGCTCTGATGTTTACGGTGCCGTCGATGGTGTTGCGGAAAAACTTGAAAAACAATTTCTAAAAACGAGCAAGCAATACAAAAATCATAAAAAGCCGGAGCTTTCAAAAGAGGGTCGTTTGGATCAAGCGATTCGCTTCAAAAAAGCTGCTTGATCTTTCTTAGTTAATAAACGAGATTTTATGGAACGCAAACAGGGTGGTTTTGAACCGCCCTGTTTTTTTATCTGGTACGTTTTTGGAATAATATGAACACACCTGATTCTCATCACTATTGGGAGAGCATTCTTTTTTCTGCGACTACAGTCACAGATGATAAAATGACACTTCTTTATAAATACCGCCTTTTGCTTTTGATCACGCTGATCACGGGCTTGTTGATGTGGACGTATTCGTTCATTTCAATTTTCTTTGTACACGGAAAAACTTTAGGCATGATCGGTGTGACTTGTTCCACCGTCCACCTGCTTTCGCCCGTCGTATACCGGCTGACGAAATCAATGACCCTTGCGGCATACAACATGGTGATTGCCGGCATGATCTTCCAATTTTCCTTTTCATTTTATACGGGCGGTTTTTATTCTCCGACTCTGATTTGGTTTGCGATTCTTCCGCTGATCGTCGGTCTTTTAACCAATAAAATTCACGCGGCCGCGTGGACTCTGATCTGTGCTGGCGCCTACGTCACGATGTTCTTTCTTGAGGAGGCGGGCTGGGTGCCGGAATCTTCACTTTCAGAGCTGGGGCGCACTTTAGCGCAGTTCATGATTGGTTTGGGGCTCATTGGATTGGTAGGCGGTTTCACCTTGTTCTTCTTAGAGCTGAGCTATTTTTATTACCACAAACCCAAGGGTTCTTGACCCCTTTTGAGTCGTTTGGTAGGTTGGCCGTTCGCTAAATGCGAAGGGCATTTAGGATGGTTTGGGGTTATACTTTTCGAGGCCTCAAGCCGAGCTCATTAACACCTTTCTCTAATGAGGAAACGAAAGCAGTGAAAAACTACCTTTTTACGAGCGAATCCGTATCTGAGGGTCATCCCGACAAAATGGCAGACCAAATTTCCGATGGCATCTTGGATGCGATCTTGGCTCAAGATCCCAAGGGCCGTGTTGCCTGTGAAACTTTGCTAACAACGGGTTTGGTTGTTGTTGGCGGCGAAATCACTACTTCTGCGAAAGTGAACTTCTCTGAAGTGGCTCGCGAAGTTGTAAAACGCATTGGTTATGACCACTCTGACAAAGGTTTCGATTATAAAACTTGCGGCGTGATGATCGCCGTGGGTCAGCAATCTCCAGATATCGCCGTTGGCGTGAAAGAGACTCTGTCTGACGATCAAGGTGCGGGCGACCAAGGCTTGATGTTCGGTTATGCCGTCAATGAAACTCCAGAGTTGATGCCTCTTTCTATCGCTATGTCTCACAAACTTGTGAAAGACTTAGCGCAACTTCGTAAAGACGGTCGTGTGGACTGGTTGCGCCCGGATGCAAAGTCTCAAGTGACTGTGCAATACGAAAACGGCATTGCAAAACGCATTGATGCTGTTGTTATCTCAACTCAGCACTCTGACAGCGTTTCTAACGCAACAATCAAAGAATTTATCACTGAAGAGCTGATCAAAAAATCCATCCCAGGAAACTGGATTGATGCGAAAACAAAATTCTTCATCAACCCAACAGGTCGTTTCGTAACAGGCGGTCCTATGGGAGACGCGGGTCTAACGGGCCGTAAGATCATCGTTGATACCTACGGTGGTCACGGTGCCCATGGCGGCGGAGCTTTCTCTGGTAAAGATCCTTCGAAAGTAGACCGTTCTGCAGCTTACGCATCTCGTCATATTGCTAAAAACATCGTGGGAGCGGGCTTGGCTGACAGATGTTTGGTTCAAGTGGCGTACGCAATCGGCGTGGCAGAGCCTGTCAGCATCACTGTGAACGATTACGGAACAAGCAAAGTTGGACCCGAAGTGCTTGAAAAAGCCGTTCGTCAGGTTTTTGATCTTCGTCCGGCAAGAATTACGAAAGAATTGGATCTATTACGTCCAATCTACAGTAAAACGGCAGCTTACGGCCATTTTGGTCGTAACGAAGAAGGTTTCACTTGGGAAAAACTGAACAAAGTGGACCAATTGAAAGACGCTGTAAACACGCTAAAGTAAGCCTTAGCGAAAACCTGGCAAAATAAAGCCGGAAGCGGAAAAAAAGCTTAATCATTGCGCCGAGTTGTCTCTAGCAACTCGGCGCTTCTTTTATATAATGGGCGCACGAAAAAAGAGGCTCAATGGATCCTAAGTTTATACGAAATTTCTCTATCATTGCTCATATCGACCACGGTAAATCTACTTTGGCGGATGGACTTCTTACTGCCACAGGGGCCCTTTCTGATCGAGAAAAAAAGGATCAGTTTCTAGACAACATGGAGCTAGAGCGTGAACGTGGTATCACGATCAAAGCACAAACGGTCTGCCTTGATTTCAAATCTAAAGATGGCAACACCTATCAGATCAACTTGATCGATACACCGGGACACGTGGACTTCTCTTACGAAGTGTCGCGTTCTTTGGCTGCGTGTGAAGGGGCCATTCTTGTTGTCGATGCGGCTCAAGGCGTGGAAGCACAAACTTTAGCCAACGTTTACTTAGCTCTAGAAAATAATCTAGAGATCATTCCTGTTCTTAATAAAATCGATCTTCCTTCTGCAGATCCAGAGGGTGTGGCGAAACAAATCGAAGACACTGTGGGCTTGGACTGCACAGGCATCATCCACGCTTCCGCGAAAGAAAAAATCGGTATCACCGATATTCTTGAATCCATCGTTGAAAAAGTTCCGCCCCCTAAGGCGGATCGCTCGCTCACGCCGCGCGCTTTGATTTTTGACTCTTGGTTTGATGCTTATCAAGGCGTGGTCGTTCTGGTTCGTGTTATGGATGGAGCGATTAAAAAAGGCGACAAGATCAAGTTCATGGCTACAGACCGTGATTACGAAGTTTTGCGTATGGGTAAATACAAACCATTCCCCGCAATGCAAGATACATTAGAAGCGGGTGAAGTGGGCTTCATCATCTGCGGTATCAAAGATATCCGTGACGTTCAAGTGGGTGACACTGTGACGTCGGCAAAGCATCCAGCGACAGAACCTTTAGCGGGTTTCCAAAGAATCAAGCCGATGGTTTTTGCCGGTATCTTCCCGGTGGTTGCGTCGGAATATGAAAACCTGAAAGATGCCTTAGATAAACTTTGTTTGAATGACTCCTCATTGACGTTTGAAATCGAAAAGTCTGCGGCGTTGGGCTTTGGCTATCGCTGTGGTTTCTTGGGTCTTCTTCATATGGAGATCGTACAAGAGCGTTTGGAACGTGAATTCAATCTTGATCTCATCACGACGGCGCCAACGGTTGTTTATCGAATTACCAAAACAGACGGCACAGAGCTGATGTTGGAAAATCCTTCGGGAATGCCAGCGGAAACTCAAATCGTAAAATTTGAAGAGCCTTATGTGAAAGTGACCTTGCATACCCCGACCGACTACATCGGCGGTATCCTGAAACTTTGCGAAGATAAACGTGGTATCCAATTGAAAATGGAATACGTCACCGATAAAAAAGTCATCATCGAGTACAAGCTGCCGATGAATGAAATGGTGATGGATTTCTATGACCGCTTGAAGTCGATCTCTAAAGGCTATGCGTCTTTAGAATATGAATTCATCGGCTTTGAAGAATCCGACCTAGTGAAATTGGATATCCTGATTAACGGTGAAGCTATCGATGCCTTGTCTTTGATTGTTCACCGTTCTAAAGCTCAGAATCGTGGCCGTTTGTTAGCTGAGAAGATGAAAGAATTGATCCCTCGCCAACAATATCAAGTTGCGATTCAGGCTGCTATCGGTGCGAAGATTATTGCTCGTGAAACCTTGGGTGCGATCAGAAAAGACGTGACCGCGAAGTGTTATGGTGGTGATATTTCTCGTAAGCGTAAACTGTTGGAGAAGCAGAAAGAGGGTAAAAAGCGCATGAAGGCCATCGGCCATGTGGAAGTCCCTCAAGAAGCCTTCCTAGCAATCCTCAAAGTCGAAGACTAAGGAGACAGCATGACAAACAACAAGAATGGCTGGAACTGGCGCACAAAGTATTTTTGGACCGAAGGTTGGGGATCGCTTTTCCTGGCGGTGTTCATTGCTCTTTTCATCCGCTGGGGATTTATCGAAGCTTATGTGATCCCTTCGGGTTCTATGCTTCCTTCCTTGTTGATTCATGACCATATCTTCGTAAACAAGCTGACTTACGGTTTGCGCGTTCCTTTTAGCGAAAACTGGCTGGTTAAATTCAACGAGCCAGTTCGTGGTGAAGTGATTGTCTTTAAATATCCTAAGGACATGAGCACATTCTTCATCAAGCGCATCGTAGGTGAACCCGGCGACAAGATTTATTATGAAAACGGCACTCTTTATATCAATGACAAACCTGTTGATAAAAAAGTTCCGGCGAACATGGATGACTTCAACTGGTTGCGCGATGCCGACTTCCAACGTGATGGAAATATCAACGATAGCAAAGAAAACTACGTAGAGTTCACTGAAGATCTTCCGGGTGGGAAAAACCATGCGATTCTTCTTCGCAAAGGTGATATCTACGAAACCTTCGGACCGGTGACAGTTCCGCCAGATCACTTGTTTGTGATGGGTGACAACCGTATGAACTCTTCCGATGGTCGTGTGTGGGGATTCTTGCCGAAACAAAACATTTTAGGTCGTGCGATGTTCGTATGGCTTTCTTGTGAAGAGACGATTCCGGCATTGCCTTTCTTGTGCAATCCATTGACGATCCGTTGGGGACGTTTCTTCCATCCTGTTAACTAATTGATGAATCAAACCGGCGAAACTCGCAATTTAAAAGGAACGTGGAATCAGGCGATTCTAACGTTCCTTTTTCCTATTTTGCTGGTGATGGGACTTCGTTGGGCCTTGATTGAGCCCTTCGTGATTCCGTCAGGAAGCATGATTCCCAATCTTCTAGTGCATGACCATATCTTGGTAAAAAAACTTGCCTATGGTTTGCACATTCCATTTAGCAACAAATGGCTTTTGCAATGGGATCAACCTCAGCGTGGTGACATCGTTGTTTTCAAGTATCCCGAAAATCCTGATGTCTATTATATCAAGAGACTTATCGGTCTTCCTGGTGACAACGTAGAAGTGCAAAGCGGCCGAATCACTTTAAATGGTGAAAAGCTGCCCTTAAGCTCATTCGAAGATCCTCAAGGCGAAAACGGTTTTCACTATTTTCAAGAAACTCTCGACGGTCACAAATATATTGTTCGTTTTCTTTACGAAGAAAATACGGGTGATGTGCAGGTTTTTAAAGTGCCCGAAAACCAGTACTTCTTTATGGGAGACAACCGCGATCAATCCAGTGACTCGCGTTTTTGGGGATTTGTTAAAAATGACTACATCGTTGGAAAAGCTTGGATGATCTGGCTTTCTTGCAATAGCACTTTGCCTACAATGACATTTGTCTGCGATCCCGCGCAAATCCGTTTCAATCGCCTTTTCCAAAAACTCCAATAAAAAACCTTTTCGCCCTTCAGCGGATTAGGTAGCATTTAGGCATGAATCGTTGGCGTGAGTATCTGACCACATTAATTTTAGCTGTCATCTGTGCCCTTGTTGTGCGCAATTTTTTGGTCACGGCTTATAAAGTACCAACAGGTTCCATGCAGCCCACTTTGAAACCGGGCGATTTCATTTTCTCATCACGCATCTCCTATGGATTTCCCATTCCTTTTTCGCAGCAAAGATGGGGAGCCACTTTGCCGGAGCGGGGGGATTTGGTGGTGTTCAATTACCCAAATCAACCCGGTGTCACGTATGTAAAGCGTGTTGTAGGTTTGCCTGGTGATCGCGTGCAAATCGTCAAGGGTCGTTTGGTTTTGAATGATGAAGCTTTGAAATATGAAAAAGCTCAGGAAGTTTCTGGCGACAATCCGAATCCAGAGCTTTTTGATATCTATGAAGAAATCACGCCTGAAAAAACCTGGAAGGTGATCTTTCAGAAGCAACCGGAAGAAAAAGACTTTGGCCCTCTGGTCGTTCCACCCGGAGAAGTCTTTTTATTAGGCGATAATCGAGACGCAAGTGACGACTCGCGCTATTGGGGTACGGTCCCGATGCCTCAGGTGATTGGCCGAGTTGTGTTTATTTGGCTCTCGCTGGATTGGCAAAGCAAATGGGGTGGAGATCGTTATCCTTCAGTGCGTTGGCAAAGAGTTTTTTCTACGGTGTATTGACATCTTTTAAGTCGGGCCATAGGCTTGGGTTCTAGATGTCATCTAGAAACAATAAATCCATTCTTGATCTTCGTTCCCTTGAAAAAACAAAAATCGACTTTCTATTCTCTGTGGCGGACAAGATTGCTGCCTCTGACAAGGCGTTGACCTTTGAGGGCTTCGGAAAAACCGGAGCCCTTTTGTTTTTTGAGGCCAGCACTCGCACAAGAATGAGTTTTGAAACGGCCTGCGCTCGTTGGGGGATTTATCCGCTTCGTCTTGATGGAAAATCAGGTACAAGTTTGGAAAAAGGTGAGACTTACGAAGACACAGTTCTCAATGTCGACGCGATGAAGCCGTCCTTCTTGGTGATTCGCTGTGGGGACGACTTAGATTTAGAAGATCTGTCCAAAAAAGTTCAAGCCCCCATTCTGAATGCGGGCTGGGGAAAAAAGGGCCATCCGACCCAAGCTCTGCTAGACGCCTATACAATTCGTAAGCATTTAGGAAGTTGTGAAAAGCAAAAGGTGTTAATTGTCGGGGACGTTCGTCACAGTCGTGTGGCTTCCTCGCATTTTGAGCTGGCTGAAAAACTGGGTTATGATGTCGCTCTATGTGGTCCTTCTGAATTTTTGCCAGAGAATCCAAAATGCAAGGTATTCTCTTCGCTAAAAGAAGGACTGTCTTGGGCAACAGTGGCCATGGCGTTGCGTGTGCAGTTAGAACGTCATTCGACAAAACATTCTTTGTCTGATTATCGTGATCAATATGGATTCACTCAGAAGAATTTGCAGTCTTTGTCTGCGAAAGCTTTGATCATGCATCCAGGGCCAATCAATCAGGGAACGGAACTTGATAGCGAAGTTTTGCAAGATCCACGCTGCCAAGTCTTGGATCAGGTTTCTAATGGAGTTTTAATTCGCCAGGCCCTCGTGTATGCGACGGTCACGGAGGGGAAATAATGAAGGGCTATCTCGTACTTGAAAGTGGTGAAGTTTACGCAGGTCTTTGGCAGGGTGGTGAAAATCGTGCCGGAGAAGTCGTCTTCAATACATCTCATTCCGGTTACGAAGAAATCGCTACGGATCCTTCCTACTTCACGCAAATCGTGGTGATGACAGCTCCTATGCAAGGAAACTACGGGGTTGAAGATGAGGTGTGGGAATCCAACCGACTTTGGATCGAAGGTTTTATTTGCCTAGAGATTCAGGACACCGAGCGCGATCAAGCTTGGAAAAAACGTCTGACTGAAAACAAAATCCCTCTTTTAACAGAGATCGATACTCGTAATTTGGTTCTTCGCTTGCGCCAAGGAGGTACGCCTTGGGGAGCTTTGGTTCAGGCGTCTTCCGAAACGGACGCTCGTCAAAAAGCGGATGCTTTAATCGCCGAGAAAAAGAAGATGGATAAAGATTGGGTTTATCTGGCTTCTCGTAAAACAGCTGAAACTCGTCGCGGCGACAATATGGTCGGTCCTCGAGTTGCCGTTCTTGATTTTGGCAGTAAAGAAAACATCCTCCGTGAATTGCAACAACGCTGCTCGGAAATCCGCATTTTTAACAGCCGCTCCACGGTTCAAGAGATCATGGATTACAATCCAGACGGAATCATGCTCACGAACGGTCCCGGCGATCCGGCAGATGTAAAAATGGCGGCGGGAACAATCCGTGAACTGATCGGCGTCAAACCGATCTTTGGAATTTGCATGGGCCACCAGGTCTTGGGCCTCGCTTTAGGGGCTAAAACGTATAAATTGAAGTTTGGCCATCGCGGAAGCAACCATCCTATTCGCGACACTCTGCTTAATCAGATTTACATGAGCAGTCAGAACCATGGATATGCTGTTGAAGCCAGCAGTCTGCCTGCGGACGCGAAAGTCACCCACACCAACTTAAATGATGGCACTGTGGCAGGTTTTTATAGTGAAAAGAACAAGTATTTGGGAATACAATATCACCCTGAAAGTTGCCCGGGACCGCATGAAGCTTCCGGGCTGTTTAGTTTCTTTATTGAGCGGATGATATGAACGAATACGAAAAACTGATTGAAAAAATTCTGAATCACTTTGTCAGCGACTCTTTCAAAGATGAATTGGTCATGGCTAAAAAAGAGTTCTTCGACAATGCCGGAACTCTGGATGAAAACTCAGAGCACTACGAGTCCCGTATGGCTCAGTTTTATGATTGGTATTTTTTCACTCGCGAGCTGAAAGGTTTCGGACAGACTCCTTTGGATGCTTGTTTGCTAGTGCGCGAGCTGCGCTTTTCTGACGAAGAGCTGAAAACTTTGGAAGTTCTGAAGCAGCACCGTCATTCTATTTTTGAATTTATCAAGATCAAAAACGGCGACGTTTATATCAAAGATCTGTTGGCGAACAAAAAGCTGATCGTGAAGCAGTCGTCTTATGTTTTTGGTTTTGATCCAGATGAACTCTTTGAAGTGCGTTTGATCCCTCACGGGGATTCTTACGTTTTCACGCGCGGTTTCTGCTTCCATCCAGAAAGTGCAAAAAAGTTTATCTTGAGTGAAGTGAAACGCCATCGCAAAGATCCGGATTTGGATCCTGATGTGTTGATGCTTCGCTTGATTAAAATGCGTTATAAATTTGAACAGTACAAACATGTAAGGCCTGAAATGATTTACTCCAATGAGGGGAAATTAGGCATTTAAAAGGGGGAAAGAGTGTCGCGTAAGTCCAGCCTAAAACGGGTATTAATTATTGGATCTGGACCCATCGTAATTGGACAAGCCTGTGAGTTTGATTACTCCGGCACTCAAGCCTGTAAGGCACTGATGAAAGAGGGATTGGAGGTTATTCTT
Source organism: Bdellovibrio sp. HCB117 (assembly GCF_047305915.1). NCBI lineage: Bacteria > Pseudomonadati > Bdellovibrionota > Bdellovibrionia > Bdellovibrionales > Pseudobdellovibrionaceae > Bdellovibrio > Bdellovibrio sp. HCB117. Next base: position 764,770 of record NZ_CP178622.1, read on the forward strand.
GTAAACTCCAATCCAGCAACCATCATGACAGACCCGGAAGTAGCGACCCGCGTTTACGTCGAACCTCTGAAAGTCGACTACTTAGAAAAAATCATCGAAAAAGAAAAGCCAGATGCTGTTATCCCAACATTGGGTGGCCAAACGGCTTTGAATTTGGCACTTGATCTGCACGCTAAAGGCATTCTGCAAAAACATAAAGTTCAGTTATTGGGAGCTACTCCGGAAGTCATCAAAGCGGGTGAAGACCGTGAAATCTTCCGTGGCCTTCTAGATAAAATCGGCGCTCGTTATCCGAAAAGTCACCTGGTGCGCACTTTCGAACATGGGATGCAAATCGCTGAGGATTTGGGTTACCCCATGATCCTTCGCCCGAATTACACATTGGGCGGGGGCGGCGGCGGTATCGCATACTCTCCTGAAGAATATAAAAAAATGCTAGTGACAGCTCTTCATGAAAGCCCGACGTCGGAAGTTTTGGTTGAAGAAAGCATCTTGGGTTGGAAAGAGTTCGAACTTGAAGTGATGCGCGATCATAAAGGAACCTTCGTTGTCGTCTGTAGCATCGAAAACTTGGATCCTTGCGGTGTGCACACGGGGGACAGTATCACGGTGGCTCCTCAGCAAACTTTGAGCGACCGTGAATACCAACACATGCGTGATGAAGCTTGTAAAATCATCAATGAAGTGGGCATTCAAACTGGAGGAGCGAATATTCAATTTGCGGTTCACCCAACAACGCGTGAACGCGTGGTGATTGAAATGAATCCGCGAGTCAGTCGGTCTTCTGCGCTGGCAAGTAAAGCCACCGGATTTCCTATTGCGAAGATCGCCGCTTTGCTAGCTATCGGCTACAGCCTTGATGAGCTTCAAAATGATATCACAAAGGTGACTCCTTCTTGTTATGAGCCGGCTTTAGACTATGTCGTCACTAAAATTCCTCGTTTTGCTTTTGAAAAATTCCCGGGTTCTAAAGATTCCTTGACGACGCAGATGAAGAGCGTCGGTGAAGTGATGGGCATTGGCAGAACTTTGCAAGAATCTATGATGAAAGCCCTAGCGAGTTTAGAAAAAAATCCGCAAGGCATTCCTGAAGTGGCATTGGAAATTGGCAAAGTCTCTTACCCAAACAGCCAACGCATTTACCATCTGTTCCAAGCCTTCCGTGATGGAAAATCTGTTGCTGAGATCGAAGAACTCACGCGCATTAATCCCTACTTCTTAGAGCAGATCGATGCGCTGATTAAGTTTGAAGGTAAAATTAAAACAGATTTCAACGAAGGAAATGCGGATTTACTTTTAGCGGCAAAACGCAAAGGCTTTACAGATGCTCGGATCGCCGCTTTGATTGGAAAGAAAGAAGCGGACGTTCGTGCCCTTCGCGAAAAACACGGTGTTTTGCCGAAGTATCAGCAGGTCGACACCTGTGCCGGTGAGTTTGAATCAACTACACCTTATTTCTATTCTTCCTATTGGCCTTCTGTATCTGCAAAAGTCGATGCTCCGAACGCGGTTGTTGTTATCGGAAGTGGTCCTAACCGAATTGGACAAGGTATCGAGTTTGATTATAGCTGCGTGCGCGGGGTAAAGGCGTTCCAAAAAGCGGGCAGTAAAGTGGTGATGGTCAACTCCAATCCAGAAACCGTTTCGACGGACTACGACACTTCCGACGTCTTATTCTTTGAACCGCTGACTGCCGAAAGCTTGACCGAAATTATGCGCTTTATGAAGCCGATGGGTTTTGTCGCTCAGTTGGGCGGGCAAACTCCTATCAACGTGGCTCCCGAATTAGTGAAGGTGGGATTTAACCTCTTAGGTTCGTCACTTGAAACTATCGATCTTGCTGAAGATCGTGGATTGTTCTCTAAAATCTGCCGCGAGTTGAACTTCGCAATTCCGAATTCGGCGATGGCAGGATCTGTCGTTGAAGCTCTTCAGCACGAAGCCGCGGTCGGTTATCCGATGATCTGCCGCCCAAGTTATGTGTTGGGGGGACGTCGTATGGAGGTGATTGAAAACCGCGACGAGCTTCTTTCTTATTTCCAAAGACACAAAGATTATATCTCTGCTGATAAACCCTGCTTGATGGACCAATTCCTTGCTGGGGCGCTGGAAGTGGATGTCGACTTAGTTCGTGGTCAAGATTGGACTGTCGTCGGCGGAGTGGTTGAACATATTGAAGCTGCCGGAGTTCACTCTGGTGACTCGATGGGCGTTTTACCTCCGCACCGTTTGAAGCCTGAAACTTGCGAACGCATCGAAGATTTAAGCAAGCGCTTGGCGGATCGAATCGGTGTGATCGGTCATTTGAACCTTCAGCTGGCCGTAAAAAATGATGTGGTCTACATGCTAGAAGCCAATCCGCGCAGCTCACGCTCTGTGCCTTTCGTTGCAAAAGCTACTAGCATCCCACTGATTGATTTGGGTGTGGCCGCAATGCTGGGTAAAAAGAAGAAAGATTTGAAACTTGACGGATTGAACTGGAGAAATACGCAAACGGTTTCCGTTAAAGGCGTTGTTTTCCCATTCAAAAAGTTCCCGGAGGCCGATTCGTTATTGGGGCCAGAAATGAAATCCACGGGCGAGTCGATGGGCCGCGGAAAGAATTATTCGGAAGCTCTGTCGAAAGCGTTTCTTTCAAGTAACATAAGACTTCCGAAGATGGGTCAGGTCTTTTTCTCTCTTCGTGATAAAGACAAAGAGGGTATGCTTTCGTTGGCCAAAGAACTGCAAAGAATGGGTTACGGAGTTTCGGCAACAACGGGGACGGCAAGCTTCTTTAATGACCACGGTGTAAACTGTCTGTCGTTAAGAAAGGTCGATGAGGGTCGTCCACATTGCGTGGATAAAATTCGTTCTGGCGAGGTGGCGTTTGTGATCAATACGACATCCGGTCGACGTGCGATCGAGGCGAGCTTCGACATTCGTCGAGCTTGCACAGACTACAACATCCCTTGCCTAACCGAAAGTGATGCGGCTGAGGCCTTCGTTCTTGCTTTGAAAAATGAAAGAAATGAGTCATCATCTGTCGAGGCCCTGACCCCGATGGAGGAATTTTGAAAAGACTTATTCTTGGACTTTGCACGCTGTTGGTTTTTTCAACTGTTCAAGCTGCGGAAACGAATGGCGCGGAAGCCAATCCGCCTGCGATCACAATTGGTGTGATTCCAGGTGGAAACCCGGAGATTCTCAGAGAACAAAGCTTAGCTTTGGCAAAAGAGCTGCAATCAAAGCTCAGTATTCCAGTAAACATCTATGTTTCCAAAAATTATGATGGTTTGATTGAGGCTATGAAGACGAAGAAAGTGGATTTCGCTTTCTTTTCTTCGATGACTTACGTAGTTGCTGAACAACAGGCGCAGGCGAAGGTCCTCCTAAAAAAGGTTTGGCACAACCCTTATTACTTTTCGGCGATTATCACGCCCGAAAAGTCAGGTATCAAAAAGCTGAAAGACCTCAAAGGGAAGCGTATCGCCTTTGTGGATGATAAATCTTCTTCGGGCTATCTGTATCCCCAAGTGGCGTTAAGAAAAGCGGGTCTTAAAGACAAAGACTTTAAAGAGGTTGCATTTACTGGAAATCACCAAGCCTCCATCCAGTTCTTAGAAGCCAAAAAAGTTGAAGCCGCTGCTGTTTTCAGTGATGACGAGAAAGGTGAGCAAGGGGCTTGGAAGCTTTTTGCCACAGATAAAAAAGCGAAATACCGTGTATTGTGGATGAGCGCGCCGATCCCCAATGACCCCTTCTGCGTTCGTCAGGATTTTTACGATCTTTATCCTAAGGCGACCCACACACTGATGTTCACGCTCATCGATATTTTGGAATCCTTGCAAGATAAAAACACTTACTCCGAAATTTTAGGGACTCGCGACTTGATGCCTGCCACTTCTAAACAGTATGATCCTGTGAGGGAGATGGTAAAAGCACTTGAGCTTAAGCCTTAAGTTTCATGTCGGTACTTACAGTTCGTAAGCTAAACAAGACGTTTAAAGGCGGTCTTTTTGAAAAAGATCGCCACGTTCTTCGTGACGTGAGCTTCTCTTTGCCCGAAGGACAAACTTCTGGTTTTGTTGGCAGCAACGGGTCGGGTAAGACCACTTCCATCAAATGCATCTTTGATTTCATTCGCCCGGACAGCGGCGAGATTCTATTTTTCGGTAAGCCTTTAAGCAGCGAAAGCAAGACCCGCATTGGTTATTTGCCAGAGCGTCCCTATCTTTATGAATTTCTTACGGGCATGGAGTTTTTAAAGCTCCATTGGAATCTTTGTTATGGTTCGTCACTTAAAGACTTCTACGAGCGTGCTCACGAAGCTTTAAAAAAAGTCGATTTAATGGAGGCTAAGGACCGCCGCCTACGCACGTACTCAAAGGGGATGTTGCAAAGAATCGGAATTGCGCAGGCAATTCTAACTCGTCCCGAGCTACTTATTCTAGATGAACCCATGTCGGGCTTAGACCCTGATGGTCGTGCTATGGTGAAGGATATTTTGCGTGAAGAACAAAAACGCGGAGTCACTCTTTTCTTTAGCAGTCACTTACTTCAGGATATGGAAGAACTTTGCACTCATCTTGTTGTCATCAATCGGGGGCAAATTCTGTATGACGGTGTTCTAAGCTCCTTTATGTCTGAATTCCAAAGTCTTGAGCGTGCGTTCTCTGTATTAAAAGGCAAGGAGGAAGCTCATGGCTAAGGTGTGGGCTTTAGCGCGAACCACTTTAAGAGAAATGCTGCGAGAGCGTGTGTTCTTGGTGGTGGTCCTTATTGCCGTCGCATTGCTGGCACTCAGTTTTCTCTTAGGAGCTTTGTCTTTCGCAGAACAACAGAAAATTCTGACTGATTTTGGTTTTCTGGCGATTCAAATAGCGGCCTTGGGTGTCTCTCTTTTTTCAGGTTCTTATCTACTTGCGAAAGAAATCGAAAAACAAACCTGTTTATTAATACTTTCTCGCCCCGTCAGTCGTGATCAATTTATCTTGGGAAAACTTTTTGGCGTTCTGGCTTTAAATACCCTTTTGATCAGTGCCTTGGCTTTGCTTTTGTGTGTTTTGTTAGGTCTTTGGAAAACACCGGAAGTCTTAGGAACTTACGCCATCATCTGCCTTAGCTTATGGTTTGAAAGTGCCATCATTCTTTGTCTGGTCATTTGTTTCAGTCTTATTGTTCGTCCGGTACTGGCGCTTGGTGCCGGAGTGATGGTGTTTCTTTTAGGACATTGGCTGGGCGATCTATCGTTCTTTGCTGAAAAAAGCAAAGAGGCGTTGTTCATCCAAGCAGTTCAGGTTTTCCACTGGATTACTCCCAATTTTTATCGCATGAACTGGAAGTCTTTCTACTTCCTGGAAAACGGCATCCCTGCGCAAAACGTTCTATGGATGGTCGCGCACATGACGGGATGGGCCCTTTTATTAGTTTTAATTACGAATTTCTTCTTCAGGAGAAAAGACATTGTTTGATCAGGACGTTTTCTTTCTTATCGTCTTCTTTATTCTGGGTGCTATTTTCGGAAGCTTCGGTAACGTTGTCATCTATCGTCTTCCTAAAGAGGAAAGTGTCGTTAAGCCTCGCAGTTATTGTTACAGCTGCAAAAAGCAAATCAAATGGTACGACAATATTCCAATTCTTAGCTGGTTTGTTTTGCGCGGTCGTTGCCGTAACTGTGGTGCCAAATTCTCTTTCCGCTATCCGCTAGTAGAAATCATCATGGCCTCGCTGTTTGCTCTCAGTTACCACTACGTAGGCTTTTCATGGTCTCTCCTTGAATACTTAATTTTTATCTTCGGCCTTGTGGTTTGTACCTTCATTGATTTTGACCATATGATTTTGCCCGATGAGTTCACTCTTTCGGGTATTGTTATTGGTTTGGTTGGAGCCGCTTTAAATCCTCACCGTGAATTTATGGACGCTTTTTTGGGTGTTCTCATGGGGGGCGGATTTTTGTGGGGTATGGCTTACGTTTACTACTTGCTCACAAAAAACGAAGGTATGGGTGGGGGAGATATCAAACTTCTTGCCTGGATCGGTGCACTCTTAGGATGGAAGGCCATTCCCTTTGTGATCATGTCATCCGCCATCGTCGGAAGCGTCATTGGTATTATCATGTCCAGAAAACAGAAAGCTGGACTAAAGACGGTGATTCCTTTCGGTCCTTATCTTGCTTTAGGAGCGATTTTCTATCTTTTCGGCGGAGAGACTATCGCTCTTTGGTACTTTGACCTGTTCTTGCCCGGAGTCTAGCTTCGCCTAGACTTAGGACTATAAGCTCATATTCATCTGATTTGCTAGACCCCTTATTTGACATTCACGTTTCAACCAGAAATAATTTTATTATTTAGGACTTGTGTCTAAAGGACGTAAGTCTTTGAAAATACATCTGGTAGATACAACTGGGGAAGCAGCGTAAGCATGTTTTTTAAGTCAAAGAAAGTTATCGGACTCGATATCGGAACGAGTTCCATCAAGCTTGCTGAAATGGACTTCAATGGCAAAGGAGCCCAACTGCTTTCTTTTGGTTTCGCACCAACTCCTCCGAACGCCGTATCCGGTGGAGAAATCGTGGACATCGGCTCCGTTGGTGTAGCGATTCAATCCTTAGTAAATGAAGTTAAATCCAAACGTAAAAGTTTAGCGACAGCGATGTGGGGAACGGCGGTGATCGTAAAAAAAATCACGATCCCGCGCATGGATAAGAAGCTCATTAAAGATCAGATTCGCTTCGAAGCCGAACAGTACATTCCTTTTGATATCAACAACATCAGCTTAGCCCATCACATTCTCACTGGCAGTAGCTCTCCAGATACGATGGATATCTTGTTGATCGCGGCCCAGAACGAACTCGTCACTCAATACACTCAAGTTATTGAGATCAGCGGGCTTAACTGTGGCGTTTTGGATGTGAGCGGTTTTGCTCTCGCAAATGCCTTTGAATTGAACTATGGAAAAATTCCTGGCGAAGTGATTGGGCTTCTGAATTTCGGAGCCGCCATTACGAACTTCGTCGTGGTTCAAAATGGCGAAGTGATTTTCTGCCGCGATATCCCTGTTGGTGGTGCGAACTACACAAACGAAATCCATAAAGCGATGGGTGTGACGGTGGCTGAAGCCGAAGCATTGAAGCTAAGTGCAATTTCCCGCCGTGAAGTTCCCGATGAAGTTCACTCTATCATCAGTGCAACAAATGAGGCAGTGACCGAAGAGATTCGCAGCAGTTTGGATTTCTTGAGCGCGACGACAAATGGTCTGGTTTTGAACCGTTGTTTCTACACGGGGGGAAGTTCTGCGACCTCAGGTCTGACAGAAACTGTTTCTCGCGTGACCGGCATTCTAATGGAACCGTTCAATCCGTTCTTGCGTGTCAAAGCCAATCCTAAAAAGTTCTCGCCAGAATACTTGGAACAAATCAGCTCTTTTGCGGCGGTTGTGACGGGCTTGGCATTGCGTGAAGTGGGGGATGCGACATGATTAAAATTAATCTTGCCACATCCACAGTCAGTCCTTCGGTAGGCGCTTCTTTAGGGATTTCTTCCGACGGCTTTGTTTCTCCAGATGAAGCCCGTAAGGAAGCGTTAAAGCGTCTGGTTCTTCTTTTGGTGGGACCGGCAGCTTTATATATTTATGAAAACCAGAACATCCCGGGAAAGATTGCGGATCTCAATGCTAAAACTCAAGTTTTAAGCGAGCTGCAAAGTTATAACTCCCGTCAGGCCGCTTCAGTTGCTGAGATCAAGAAGTTTAAAGAAGATGAAGCTTTGATGGCTGCGCGTATTTCTGCATTGGAAAAACTGGCAAAAGATCGTCAAAGAGAAGTGCGTGTCTTGGACCTTTTGCAGTCTGTGATTCCTGAAAAAGCCTGGCTGACACGCGTGCAGATCAATCCGGATCGTGTGAATATTCAAGGTCTCGCCCTTAGCGATTTTGAAGTTTCAGCTTTCTTAGAAGCGTTAACTAAAAGCGTGTTTTTAATGGACGTTAATCTTGTCAGTTCCAGCGAAGTCACTCAAGACGGTTCGGTCCTTAAGAAGTTTGAAATCAGCTGCTTGTTGGAGAGACCCGAATGAATAAGTTTTTTGAAACTCTCGCAGCTCAACAAGTCGGTAAGATTCTGCTCATCGGTTTAGCGCTGACAGGGTTTTACTGGTACGCACTCTATGATGACGGCTCGGCTATTGATGCTCAAATAGCCAGTGTGACTCAGCAACTGCAGGAAGAAGAAAATAAAAAGAAAGATACCGACGCGACTTTAAAGCAAGTGCAAGAGATGCAAGAAAAAGTCGGGCAGCTTAGCCAAAAGTATCAAGAAATCTCTCGTCGTCTTCCTTCGGCGTTGTTTTCCATCGACATCAATAAAGCCATTGATGATTTCGCTCGTAATTCGGGCGTAAGTGTGAAGGCGAAAAAGCCTGCGGAAAACGTGAAGAAAGAAGTCGTTGAAGAAGTTCCTGTGGACGTGACCTTAGAGGGAACTTATGCCGAATTAGCGCAGTTCGCATTCATCGTTTCGAATGCAGAGCGTATGTCACGTGTGAAAAATGTGGTGGTAACAAGACCGGAGCCGGTAACGGGCGGTAAGTTGAAATTTGAAGGTCAGGTTGTCGGTTATAAGCTGGCTCCTGAAACCAAGAAACCTGAAGGTACGGAGACTCCCAAGTGAAGTCTGTAAGATGGATTGTATCTTACATTTTAGTCGCGGCGATTGGACTTTGGCTGGCATTTGCTGTCAGTGTGCGTTTCATCACGCCTGCGCAATCACAAGAAGCTCCTTCGGCAGGGGATCTTCCACCTGAATTTTTAAAAGAAGTGGAAGCGACCCAAGTTCCTCCGACCGGGGGAACACCGAAACCGGTAACACCTCCTGCGGGAAGTCCTCCGGCGGGTGCGCCATCGGCGGGAACGCCTCCCATGGATCCTCCAGCGGCGCAAGTGCCGCCACCCGGGCAACCTAATGTTCCCCCTCCACCAATGGAAACTCAGTTTGGTGATGGAGCAACGGCGCCGGCTCCGCAAAATTCAAATATTCTTCCTGGTGATGGATATTCCTACGACCCAACAGGGAAAAGAGACCCGTTCAAACCATTTAGAACGATTCGTCCAACGGTCACAGACGCGGGTAAAGCCGCGGCCGAAGTCTTAGAGCCCTTGCAGCGTTGGGAAATTGATCGACTGCAAATCGTCGGTATTTTGTGGGATGTGACAACTCCAAGAGCCATGGTTCGTGATCCAGATGGAGCTGTGTTTACTGTAACTAAGAACTCTAAAATTGGCCGAAACGAAGGATTTGTAGCGGCGATCCGCGAGGGTGAAGTGGTCGTCATCGAAACAAGATACGACGACGGGAAATCCATCAAAGAGCCTCGCGTGTTAGAGTTGAGAAAATAGTTTTTAATACCTTAAGGAGGAGCTAATGAAAGGATTCATTAGATTATTAATCCTAAGTGCAATGATTGCATCTTTGACCTCTTGTGCAAGTCGCCCGGTGGAAGACGATGATTTGTCTTTGGACGGTGCTGAGTCTGCGGAAGTAGCGCCGGCTGATTCCGGTGCGCAAGATGATTTCGCCGAATTTGAAGATTCCGGTTCACAGCAGCAGGCAGAGGCCGCTCCCGCACCAGAAGGTGATCAGGATCTAGCGATTGAAGAAGAAGTCAATCAGTCGAGCGATGTTCCTCAGCAGGCGGAAACTATTCCTCCGACGCCTGCTCCAGAAGAGACTTCGCCAACAGAAGATCCTTTCGCCGATACAACCGTCGCGGATGCGCCAACGCCAGCTCCTGAATCTGCTCCAGCACCAGATGTGCCTTCAGAATCAACGGTGACAGAGACAATTCCGACTCCAGTTGAAGAGTCGGCTCCGCAAGTCGTGAACAACGGTGAACCGGCAATGATCACGGACCTTCAGTTCAAATCCAATGAGACGGGTGGAACTGTGATCGTGAATGCGAACAAGCCTTTGACGTACACAACTCGTACGAACCCGGACTTGCGCCAGTTCATTATCGAAGTCGACAACGCCACTTTGCCAGATCGTTTGAAGCGTTCATTGAACACTCGCGATATCAAAGGCAGCGTAGGAGCTATTGATGCTTATCAAAATCCAGGCTCATCAACAGCTCGCTTTGTAATTCAACTTCGTGAAGGCGTTTCAGAGCCAACAGTTCAATCTGAAGGTAACGCTCTATTAATCGTAGCTAACAGCACTGGCGATACGAGTGTGGCTGAAGCGGCTCCGGTACAAGAACAACAAATTCTTCCAAGCCAAAATTTGCAAGAATTCTTGGCAGGAAACACTCAGTTCTACGGTAAAAAGATTTCGATCGAAACAAACAATATGGATATTCGCGACGCTTTAAACTTCATCACTGAAGAAAGTGGCGTGAACATGGTTCTTTCCGAAGACGTGAAAGGCAATATCAGCCTGAAACTTCGCCAAGTTCCTTGGGATCAAGCTTTGGTTGTGATCATGAAAGCAAAAAAACTTGGCTACACTCGCCAGGGCAATGTTTTGCGTATCGCTCCTTTGCAAGATTTAAGAGCGGAAGAAGATGATGCCAATAAACTGGCTCAAGCTCGCAAAAACATCGAACCATTAAAAGTTCGCATGTTCCCGGTGAGCTACGCTCGTGTGGATGAGCTGGAAAAGAAAATCAAAGATTTCTTGGGCGACCGTGGCCGCGTGGTGGGCGATGTTCGTACGAATGCTTTGGTGGTGACAGATATCGAAGAGAATCTAGAGCGTGCGGCAAAATTGATTGCAAGCTTAGACACTCAACCTCCGCAAGTCCTTGTCGAAGGTAAAATCGTCGAGGCCAAAGAAAGTTTCACGCGTAATATCGGTGTGAACTGGGGAGCGACAGGTTCACCTATTAAGTTGGGATCCACATCTCGTGGTCCGGTGAATATGAATCCAAGCTTTAACGTCAATCCGACGGCAACAACTCCGGGTAACTTCAATTTCAATTTGAGTGTTGGTACTTTGGATGTTTTCGGAACTCTGCAAGCGGCGTTGTCTTTGTCTGAAACGGAAGAGCAAGTAAAAGTTATCTCGGCTCCCAGAATCATGACTATGACGAATGAAAAAGCCGACATCACTCAAACGACAGAGGTTCCAGTTCGTCAAGTGACTCAAAACGGGACAGCGACTCAAGAAACGTTCCAGTTCAAACCGTTAACCATGAAACTTGAGGTTACACCTCAGGTGACAGCCGACGGTTCTGTTATAATGAAAGTGAACGTGAATAGACAGTTCCAAGGTGCTGACACGAGCGGCGCGGGCCAAGGGGCTTTTGCGGTGAACAGTCGCGAAGCTAACACTCGCGTGCTTGTGAAAAATGGTCAGACCGCAGTTATCGGTGGTATCTATCAGAGTGATGCCACAGACGGGGAAACAGGTGTTCCTTGGTTGCGTGAAGTCCCTTATCTCGGCTACCTGTTTAAGACGAAGAACGTGAGAAAAGATAAGACGGAACTTTTGGTATTCTTAACTCCAAGAATCATTGGGGCAGTTGATTCCTCAGGTCCGCAAACTCAAGACTTCTAAAAAAAGGAACGCGTATGAAGAAAATAATGTACGTTTTGCTCCTTCTAATGAGCGCGAACCTCGTAGCTTGTTCTCAAGAAGATAGTAACGTGGAAGTGTCGATCACTTCCTCGCCACTGCCTTTGATTCCAGCCACAGCGGTTAGTTGTTTGGCTCAAGAAAATGCCGGTGATGACGTAGCCACAGCGGATATCTCTGCCAGCTACTTCAAAATACCGACAATCACATTCAATCGTAAAGACACCAGCAAAACCCTGATCGTCGCTTTCATCCGCGTATCGATTCAGATCCCAGGAAGCGCCACTCCAGTAACTTGTGAATATGGTGGGGACCAGTTAGCAGCATTACGAGGGAATTGGTTTGATAGTCTTACCAAAGAAGCCGCAATACCTGTAGGCGAAGCATCTTATGCTACTACGTGTCCAATGTATTGTGGTGGAATCAACGCCACCAACCAATTCGTTGCGACCGGCACGATGGAAGTCTTCGGACTAGAGCGCGATACTAATCAGGATGAAACTCCAGTGAAGGTTCAGACTTCTATAACAATCCAATCATACTAAGATAGTATTTCAATTATTATGGAGAAAAGCCTCAGTCAAAAACTGGGGCTTTTTTTTTGCACTATTGAAGTTAGAAATACCTAGGGGAGACCTTACACCATTCCCCATAAAAAAATGTGTTTGCGGAATCCTAATAATAGTTTTTTCGCCCTTTGATCGAGCGGAAGAAAATTTTAAAGAAATTATCGCCGATATGTTCGGAACCCAATTTAGAACTTCCAAACACTTACTTTACGCAGGAGATTTGCGGCGCGGAAATAACATTTCCCGTAACTCCAGAAATTCCATAGCAAATAGTCCCGTCAGTCTGTTTGATTTGATAAAGATAGGCTGTAATACTTGAGCCAGTGACGACTAAAGAAACTGTTTCTACGAGCGTCCCATCTGAAAAAGCGCCATTTGCTTTAACTCCAATGCTCTGGCTTTGCCCCACGGCCTGATATGCCGCGACCGACCCACCAATCAGCATGGCGATGGCCGCCACAATAATTAAAGACTTTTGCATTTGCTCCTCCATGCATTCAGTGAACAAGCACCACTTTGCGTCGGCAACACAAACTCCTGCAATGTCAGCGTGTTAGCTAGCAGTTCCCAAAAGTCACACAATCTTTCAGTGCTTTCTGCGGGCAAATGGTTTAGGACAAGGGCATGGATCTTTTCTCTTCTTCCAACGCCGCTTTAAGTTCATCTCCGCTTTCTGAGATTCTTCGCCCAAAGAATCTAGATGAAATTATCGGCCAAGATAAAACATTGGGACCCAAATCGAAGCTGGGTCAAATGTTGCGAAAAGGATATCTGCCAAGCCTCATCATTTGGGGACCTCCAGGAACGGGCAAAACCACCTTCGCGTTGGCTTTGTCTCAACACTTCAACGCGCATTTTGAAAATATCAATGCGGTCGATGCAGGCGCAAAAGTTTTACGTGAAGTGGGAGAAAAGGGCCGCGATCGCCGATTGCAGTTCCAGCAAAAAACCGTTCTTTTTGTTGACGAGATTCACCGTTTTAATAAAGCCCAACAAGACGTCCTTTTGCCTTTCGTGGAAAAAGGCGATTTGGTCTTAGTCGGAGCGACAACGGAAAATCCCAGCTACGAGTTAAATCGAGCCCTTTTAAGTCGCTGTCGTGTCGTCGTTTTCGAACGTCTTTCTGAAGAGGACTTAAGTAAAATCGTTCTCCGCGCCGAATCTCATTATAAAAAGCCTTTAGAGCGCATTCTTACCAAAGAAGCTATCAACAATCTTTTAGAGTACTCCGACGGAGACGCCCGTCGTCTCATCAACAGTCTCGAAATCCTTTATAACTTTACAAAGGATCAAGAAGACGGGGAGCGCCTCGACGTCAATGACATGCGCGAGCTTTTGCAACAAAATCCCTTGGGTTACGACAAAAGCTCCGAGATGCACTATGACCTTATCTCTGCTTTCATTAAAAGTGTGCGCGGAAGTGATCCTGACGCCGCCGTTTACTATTTAGCTCGCATGATTGACGGCGGAGAAGATCCTATCTTTATCGCTCGCCGGTTGATTATTTTGGCTTCGGAAGATATCGGAAATGCGGACCCGCGCGCAATTTCGGTGGCCGTTTCTGGCCTTCAAGCGGTCGAGGCCATCGGCCTTCCGGAAGGCGCGATCACACTTGCGCAGGTAACAACTTATTTGGCGTGTTGCCCAAAATCGAATGCCTCATACATGGCATTGAATAATGCTCGTGCACTAGTAGAGAAAACTCGCACGCAGCCAGTTCCGCTTCATTTAAGATCAGCGAAGACCGCCTTGGCCAAAGACTTAGGCTACGGCCGTGACTATAGATATCCCCACAATTATCCAACGGGTTGGGTAGAGCAAAACTATCTGCCTGAAGAGCTAGAGACAGAACCACTCTATGAGCCGACAAATAGGGGCTTCGAAAAAAATATCCGAGATTATCTAAATTGGATGAAAGGTCAAAAGCCTGAGAAATAAAAAAAGAGAAAGGGATCACCTTTCTCTTTTTTTATTTTCGGAGCTTGCGAAGTCTATATAGCTCTTTGCGCGCAAACACAGATGCAACCCTGCGCACCTTGAGCGGTGTGCGAGTGCTTTGTGTTGGCAGGAATTTCCACACGATCGCCAGGGCGAAGAACAAACTGATTTCCAGAGATATTAAAGATCATTTCTCCAGAAACAATAACACGAACTTCTGCGAACGGATGGCGATGATCCTGCACTTTCATTTGCGGCTCGTAAACTTCGTCGTAAGGTTCCAAGCCTTCTGATTCAAGAATCATATGAACCTGTTCTTTGCTTGGAACGATCGGAGCTTGCCAGCGTGTGATGATCATAAGTTGCCTCTTTCGAATCCCTTTATCTCAAATCGGCACAGCGAAAACAAGTCACGGTGCCGCTGAATCTCTTGATGAAACACTATCACGAAACTTTGTTCAAATTGCGACAGGATAAGGGACCTGTTTATCATCTTTTTGTGTTTTCTTGTTAAGTCCTTTTGTGGATTGTCGATACCTAACATGTAAGAGAGGGACACCCTGTATTTAGGGGAGGGGTATTTTGAGCATTAAATCTAAATCGACACATGCTGAATTAGATCACATCTTGAATTTTGTCGATGCATCGAAGGGTCTTCGTGCAAAGATCAACGAGTCAGGACGAGTTCAAATTCGTCAGGACCTAGACGGAAAACTATTCAGTTTTAATTCTCAAGATGTAAACGAAGTCCTTCATCGTGCAGACTCAGAAGGTAAGCCGTTCGTGCAAGTGAACTTTAAGAATGGAACGAAAGTTCTTCTGACGGAAACGCTTGTAGGCTTTAAACCTCTTGAAACTTTAGGTTTAGACATGGGCCGCATCCCTAAAGTGGTGACGACACCTGATTTAGTAAGCGTTTTTGATGCTATCGAAGAGTCTCTAGGGGCTGATAATGGTCTTGATCACGAGGTTGAGATCCTAAAAAAGGTCTACATGGCTATTGTTTCTGGTGGAGAAAAGGTCGGTTTCGATCTAACCACAGAAAGATTATGGCTAAACAGACTTATTGCGTCAAAATTCAAAGCCAGCGCTTAATTTTACGTAAAATCAGACACTTAAATCAAAGTTGCTAAAAACCGAGGCAGAGACCTCGGTTTACTTATTAGGCAACTTCGACCGCGGAATTAAATTTTCGAAAAAAAGCTATTGACCTTTTGGGGCCGTTACGAGAAAACAGCTCCACTTTGTTCGGGGGCATAGCTCAGCTGGGAGAGCATCTGATTTGCATTCAGAAGGTCGCAGGTTCGATCCCTGTTGCCTCCACCAATTTTCTTTATTTCATGACGTTCGTCTCGGACCGAAAAAAATAAAGAAAGAACATTGACGGGGACAAAAAAATCATTAAGATTGGTTCCTCGCGCTTCGGTAACGAAGCTTTGAATTAAGAATTTTCGCTCTTTGAAAACTGAATAGCTAGAATGATAGATTTTTGGGCTCTTAGAATATTAAGTAATTAATATTCACAATTTCAAAAATAAATTCGAACAAACACAGCGTAAGCTAGTTGTTTGGTTGAGAACAGAATTATAACTGGAGAGTTTGATTCTGGCTCAGAACAAACGCTGGCGGCGTGCCTAATACATGCAAGTCGAACGGGGAAAGTAGCAATATGAGTACTAGTGGCGCACGGGTGAGTAACGCGTGGATAATCTGCCTTGAAGAGGGGGATAACTAGTCGAAAGATTAGCTAATACCGCATAAGACCACAAGAACTGAGGTTCAAGGGGTCAAAGGTTTTTCGCTTCAAGATGAGTCCGCGTAAGATTAGCTAGTTGGTGAGGTAATGGCTCACCAAGGCAACGATCTTTAACTGGTCTGAGAGGATGATCAGTCACACTGGAACTGAGACACGGTCCAGACTCCTACGGGAGGCAGCAGTAGGGAATATTGCACAATGGAGGAAACTCTGATGCAGCGACGCCGCGTGAGTGATGAAGGCCTTCGGGTCGTAAAGCTCTGTCGCAGGGGAATAACACAATGAATGTACCCTGTAAGAAAGGATCGGCTAACTTCGTGCCAGCAGCCGCGGTAAGACGAGGGATCCTAGCGTTGTTCGGAATCATTGGGCGTAAAGCGGGTGTAGGTGGCTTTGTAAGTCAGATGTGAAAGCCCAGGGCTCAACCCTGGAAGTGCATTTGATACTGCGAAGCTTGAGTGCTAGAGAGGTTACTAGAATTCTTGGTGTAGTGGTGAAATACGTAGATATCAAGAGGAATACCGGTGGCGAAGGCGGGTAACTGGCTAGACACTGACACTCAGACCCGAAAGCGTGGGGATCAAACAGGATTAGATACCCTGGTAGTCCACGCCGTAAACGATGGATACTTGTTGTTGGAGGTATTGACCCCTTCAGTGACGAAGCTAACGCGTTAAGTATCCCGCCTGGGGAGTACGGTCGCAAGATTAAAACTCAAAGAAATTGACGGGGGCCCGCACAAGCGGTGGAGCATGTGGTTTAATTCGATGCAACGCGAAGAACCTTACCTAGGCTTGACATGTACTGGAAGACTGGCGGAAACGTCGTCGCCCGCAAGGGCCGGTACACAGGTGCTGCATGGCTGTCGTCAGCTCGTGTCGTGAGATGTTGGGTTAAGTCCCGCAACGAGCGCAACCCCTGCATTTAGTTGCCAGCATTCAGTTGGGCACTCTAAATGGACTGCCGGTGTTAAACCGGAGGAAGGTGGGGATGACGTCAAGTCCTCATGGCCCTTATGCCTAGGGCTACACACGTGCTACAATGGTGGTCACAAACTGAAGCGAAGCCGCAAGGTGGAGCAAATCGGAGAAAAGCCATCTAAGTTCAGATTGATCTCTGCAACTCGAGATCATGAAGTTGGAATCGCTAGTAATCGCGGATCAGAATGCCGCGGTGAATACGTTCCCGGGCCTTGTACACACCGCCCGTCACACCATGAAAGTCGGCTGTACCAGAAGTCGCTGCGCTAACCGCAAGGAGGCAGGCGCCCAAGGTATGGTCGATGATTGGGGTGAAGTCGTAACAAGGTAGCCGTAGGGGAACCTGCGGCTGGATCACCTCCTTTCTAAGGATTATCCGGTCAATCTTCACTCGGGACTTGTTCTCGAGTAAGTTAAAATGACCCAATCTTAGGTCAACTCACTCTTCCCGAGTGGGTGAGTCCCAAAAATCTTATCTAGCTATTTAGTTTTGAAAGAGTGAAAGCTCTTTACCTCGCATCTAACAAGGGCCAGTAGCTCAGTTGGTTAGAGCACACGCTTGATAAGCGTGGGGTCGGAAGTTCGAGTCTTCCCTGGCCCACCAACTAATTGAGTTGGACTGTTGGTGTGAGAAGAGTTTTTGCTGAACGATTTTCGTTCTTTGACAATTGAATAGATTGATTTAGTTGATTTTTAGCGAGGTTAGTTCCATTTTTTTAAGCTACAAAGGGCTTACGGTGGATGCCTTGGCACTAAGAAGCGATGAAGGACGTGGTAAGCTGCGATAAGCTTCGGGGAGTGGCACACACACTTTGATCCGGAGATGTCCGAATGAGGAAACTCACCATTTATGGTATCTTTCACTGAATACATAGGTGTAAGAAGCGAACGAGGGGAAGTGAAACATCTCAGTACCCTCAGGAAGAGAAATCAAATCCGAGATTACCCTAGTAGTGGCGAGCGAACGGGTAACAGCCTAAACCTTGTTCATTAATTTGAATAAGGGGTCGTGGGACCGCAATGTGGGACCGGAGAAGTTAGAAGAACAGTCTGGAAAGTCTGGCGAAACAGGGTGATAGCCCCGTAATTGAAAACTTCAATGGCCCTAGCGGCATCCCGAGTACCACGAGACACGTGAAATCTCGTGGGAATCCAGGAGGACCACCTCCTAAGGCTAAATATTCCTTAGTGACCGATAGAGGACAAGTACCGTGAGGGAAAGGTGAAAAGAACCCCGAGAGGGGAGTGAAATAGAACCTGAAACCGTAAGTCTACAAGCAGTTAGAGCCCTTTATATGGGCGATAGCGTACCTTTTGCATAATGAGTCAGCGAGTTATGTTTGCATGCGAGGTTAAGCCGTTGCAGGTGGAGCCGTAGCGAAAGCGAGTCTGAATAGGGCGATTTAGTATGCAGGCATAGACCCGAAACCCGGTGATCTAATCATGGACAGGTTGAAGCGAGGGTAACACCTCGTGGAGGACCGAACAAGTTGAGGTTGAAAACTCTTTTGATGATCTGTGATTAGGGGTGAAAGGCCAATCAAACTGGGTGATAGCTGGTTCTCCCCGAAATATATTTAGGTATAGCGTTGAGTAAAAAGTATCGTGGAGGTAGAGCACTGAATGGGCTAGGGGTCTTTACCGGATTACCAAACCCAAATAAACTCCGAATGCCACAGATATGTTCCTCAGCAGGCAGACTCAGGGTGATAAGGTCATGAGTCGAGAGGGAAAGAGCCCAGACCAACAGCTAAGGTCCCTAAATGCACGCTCAGTGGAGAACGTTGTGGAGTTACTTTGACAACTAGGAGGTTGGCTTAGAAGCAGCAATCCTTTAAAGAAAGCGTAATAGCTCACTAGTCTAGTGACTCTGCGCGGAAGATACAACGGGGCTAAGCGTGTTACCGAAGCTTTGGATTAAGATATTTTATATTTTAGTGGTAGGGGAGCGTTCTAGTGTAGGATGAAGGTTGACCGGTAGGACAGCTGGACGAACTAGAAGTGATCATGCTGACATAAGTAGCGTTGAACTCGGGTGAAAAACCCGGGCGCCGAAAACTCAAGGATTCCTGGGCAAGGATAATCCTCCCAGGGTTAGTCGAGTCCTAAGACGAGGCCAAATGGCGTAGTCGATGGCAAAACGGTTAATATTCCGTTACCTAGCTAAGTGTGTTTAAGGAATGACGGTGTAGGATATCACAGCCTCTTATTGGATTGAGGTGTAAGCATGTAGGAGGATCAGTAGGCAAATCCGCTGGTCGTAACTCTGAGGTGTGAATGCGAGGGACTTTGTCCCGGAAGTGTGAAAAGCCATGCATCCAAGAAAAGTTTCGTAAATTTAGCTTAGTTAGCTCGTACCGTAAACCGACTCAGGTGAGTGGGGTGAATATCCTAAGGCGATGGGGTGAATTTTGGTTAAGGAACTCGGCAACTTAACACCGTAACTTCGGGAAAAGGTGTGCCTGAGAGAGTGTAAGGACTTGCTCCCCAAGCTTTTTCAGGTCGCAGAGAAATGGGAGTAGCGACTGTTTATCAAAAACACAGGTATGTGCAAAGTCACAAGACGACGTATACATACTGACGCCTGCCCGGTGCTGGAAGGTTAAAAGGATTAGTTAGCGTAAGCGAAGCTGAGAATTGAAGCCCCAGTAAACGGCGGCCGTAACTATAACGGTCCTAAGGTAGCGAAATTCCTTGTCGGGTAAGTTCCGACCTGCACGAATGGCGTAACGACTTCTCCGGTGTCTCAACCAAATGCCTCGCGAAATTGAATTCTCGGTGAAAATGCCGAGTACCCGCAGAAAGACGGAAAGACCCCGTGAACCTTTACTGTAGCTTGGCAGTGATTTTAGAGTTGGCATGTGTAGGATAGGTGGGAGACTTTGAAGCCAGGGCGCTAGCTCTGGTGGAGTCAACCTTGAAATACCACCCTTGGCAACTTTGAAATCTAACCTGCTCCTCGAAACGAGGAGAGGGACACTGTCTGGTGGGCAGTTTGACTGGGGCGGTCGCCTCCCAAAAAGTAACGGAGGCGCGCGATGGTCCCCTCAGCCTGATTGGAAACCAGGCGTCGAGTGCATTGGCATAAGGGGGCTTGACTGCGAGACCTACAAGTCGAGCAGGTGCGAAAGCAGGCCAAAGTGATCCGGTGGTCCCGCGTGGAAGGGCCATCGCTCAACGGATAAAAGGTACTCCGGGGATAACAGGCTTATTCCATCCAAGAGTCCATATCGACGATGGAGTTTGGCACCTCGATGTCGGCTCATCACATCCTGGGGCTGGAGCAGGTCCCAAGGGTTTAGCTGTTCGCTAATTAAAGTGGTACGCGAGCTGGGTTCAGAACGTCGTGAGACAGTTTGGTCCTTATCTTCTGTGGGCGTATGAGATTTGAGCAGACCTGTCCTTAGTACGAGAGGACCGGGATGGACGAACCTCTGGTGTTCCTGTTGTCGCGCCAGCGGCAATGCAGGGTAGCTATGTTCGGAATTGATAACCGCTGAAAGCATCTAAGCGGGAAGCAAACTGCGA
The DNA here is from genome assembly GCF_047305915.1 of Bdellovibrio sp. HCB117. Lineage (NCBI taxonomy): Bacteria > Pseudomonadati > Bdellovibrionota > Bdellovibrionia > Bdellovibrionales > Pseudobdellovibrionaceae > Bdellovibrio > Bdellovibrio sp. HCB117. Next base: position 785,089 of record NZ_CP178622.1, read on the forward strand.
GATTAGATCTCACTGGGGCTTCGGCCCCCTAAAGACTCCTTGGAGACTACGAGGTTGATAGGCGGAAGGTGTAAGCGCTGTGAGGCGTTCAGCTGATCCGTACTAATAGGTCGTGAGGCTTTTTTAAATTTTTTCTTCTTTAAGAAGAATATCGTCTCTATAGTAACTCTCTTACGAATGTAGGACTGAGCGAAAGAGACTAGTTCTCTGGATGAATCCCAAAAGGATGAGTCAATGAGCAGAGAATGAAGATTTGGGACTAACCACAAATCGCTAAAAATCAATTAAATCAATCATTCGATTGCTAAATCAAAAAAGTAACTTCTCCATTTGGATTGGAAGTAAGTTGCAAAGAAACGAAACGGAGTCTATAACGACTCCACTTTGACTTAATAAACGCTTTGCTGGTGTTTATAGCAGAGGGGCCACACCTGATCCCATTCCGAACTCAGAAGTTAAGTCCTCTTGCGGCGATGGTATTGCACGGGCGACCGTGTGGGAGAGTAGCACGATGCCAGCTCTATTTTACTTGAACCCAGGTTACGAAAGTAATCTGGGTTTTTTTTTTTGCCTTTTCCAAAAGGTATCTGCTTCCCTTCCTATTAAAAAAGGTACACGGTTCTTTAATAAACGATCTCTTCCTGAAGAACGATCTACTGCTAATCTTTACTGCCACCGTGGCAGTAAGCTGATGCGTTATCCCGTGTTGTTCTTGCCCGAAAATTACTTCCACGATGGAAGTGAATCTAAAGTTGTCTTTAAATGGTGCGATTAAGCGCTCACAACCAGGGTAAAATATCCATCTGCAACGAGTTTTCCTATAGTGTTGTAGCCTTATTCTTTCTGCTTAATGAGAGTCATCAAGCTTGATACGATGGAAGCATGAAACAAAACGTGGAAATCTGCTCGGGCTGTGTTGTGAGATCGGCTGAAGGAGTAGAGGAAAGTACATTTCTTATTAAGAAGAAGTTTTTGGAAGAGCTCGTCGCTCGATTGAAGGAACTTCGTCCCGATGTGGAGTGGAATGTCTCACTCACTTCCTGTATGCGCTTTTGTCCCGATAAAAGAATGTCCCTGGTGATTAAAAATCAGATGGGTATGTCGACTGGGAACTCAGTTGATGTCGTCGCTGAAGATATTATTTCCCGCTCACTATCTTGAATTAAAATCTGCAACTGAAAGTTTAGATCTCGCTTCGCAAAAAAAAAGGGAAAGAATTTTCTTTCCCTTCTAATTCAAAGATTTAAATCTCTAATCTCGTAACCTATAAATTCTTTGTTAGTGCTTTCCAGAAAGCCTCGAAATCTTCGATGAAAGGCATGTGGCCTAGGCCTTTGAGTTCTACGAGGTTTGCTTTTGGAATCATCTTAGTTACCTGACGGCTGATGACGGGGTAATTGCCCATTTTCTTTTTCATGTCTTCAGAAGCCCACGCTTTGCCGACGGCGGTGCGATCGCGGTCGCCGATAATTAAAACAGTCGGAACTTTAATGTTTTTGAATTCATAGAATACCGGCTGAGTAAAAACCATGTCTGAAGTTAAAGCGGCATTCCAAGCAATCAGTGGATAGTCTGGGCCTTGCAACCAGCCAGTAGGGATCTCTAACCACTTATCGTATTCTGGCTTCCATTTGCCGTCGTAATAACTATCAAGCTGGTATTGCTTAATCTTTTCTGGCGTTGTCGCTAATTCAGATTTGTAAGACTCATCGATATTTCTATATGACGTCATGGTCTTCCAATCTTCTAAACCAATCGGATTCACTAAAAATAATTTCGTTACTTTTTCGGGATACATCAAAGCGAAACGAGAAGCGACCATTCCACCCATGGAGTGTCCTAGCAGATGAAACTTTTGAACATTTAAACTTGCTAGCAAATTAGAAGTATTTTGAGCCAGAGTTTGAAAGCTATATTGATACTTCTGCGGCTTTGATGATTTTCCAAAACCGATTTGGTCAGGAACGATTACGCGATAACCTTCTTGATTCAAGCCTAGGATCACTTGTTCAAAGTAAGCTCCAGGGAAGTTCTTGCCATGAAGTAGGACAATGACTTTGTCGCTAGGACGACCGGCTGGAATATCCATGTAAGCCATTTTCAAATCTTGCTCTTGGGATTTAAAAGAATAGTACTGCACCGGAAATGGGTATTGATAAGTTGAAAGTTCTGCGTTGAAACCCTTAGACGTCGTTGTTTCCGAGGCATTGTCTTTTACTGTTTTTCCCGCGCACGCAGTGAGTGCTAATAAACCTAAAGCGACAGTCCATTTTTTCATTTACGTTCTCCTATTTCTGAGGTGCCGATGGAGTTGCTGTTGGAGTGGAGTTTACAGCGGGAGCCGGAGCTTGTTGAGTATTTGTGTTTTGACCTTGCGCAGGTGCGACGTTTTGCTGTGCTTGCGCAGGATTTGTATCGGGGGCCGCAGTTTGTGTCGGAGCCGCACTCGGTGCTGGAGCTGCTGGCGGTGGAGTTGGAACTTCCAGCGGAGTAATTTTGTTTAGGTTGTCCATCGTATAAGTGCGACCGACCTCAAAGATTTTATTTTTTGATTTAATATCGAAAAGGCTCGCTTGAATAATGATCCCAGGATTTTCCTCATCTGGCAGATCCATGAACTCCATCTCTAGAAATGCCGTGCCCTCTTTCACTCTTTGAATGTGAGGACGCTGTTTGCCGAGAATGGCCTTGGCAAGTTCAGAGTTCATGCGGATCTCTACGGTCGCAATTGAGTTCCACTGCGCAGGAAGCTGTTGTGCTTGCGCGAGGGCATGAAAATCATCGTTGATCATTTGAGCCAGTTGTTGCGCGGGAGTCAGTTGAACACAGGCTTGCTCTTTCTTTTCTTTTTTGCCGACTCCAAGAAGACCACCGTCATCTTGTTGAAGGGTGATGTAAGCCAGAACTCCTGCGGCAGCGATAATTAAAACGCCCAAAATTTTGTAAAGCATGGTGCACCTCGCTTGAATATTATTGGAAAGTTTTGAGGCAGCCTCAAAGCCTTTCGCCTCAGAGCCCAAAATCGCTTCTTCGGACTAGGTCTCTTGAAAGAGATAAGTCTTCGAAATTTCACGGCAAAAAAGTGTCCTTCGCGGGCTCTTGTCTAAGACTTCGACAACCAGGAAGGGCCACTGTGTAAAAGAGATAAAGGTATAAATCGAGTAAAATCAAACACTTAGGTCGCGCTGCTTTTTCTGGCATCAGGCTTGGAAGTAATTGAGTGAGAGAGGTGTCTATGAATACGCTCACTAGAATGGCAGCATTGTCCTTTTTGGTAGGACTTTATGTGGGATGTTCCCCAGTGAAGTTCTCGTTGGACGACAGTAAATGTAAAGATAGCGGCTGCGTGGTCGTTGATGGAAAGTATTCTTTCGAATACTCGGCGACAGCTGGTTATGGAAAAGTAGACATTCTAATTGTGAATGACAACTCTGCTTCAATGTCGTTTGAACAAGCTCGTCTTGCTCAAAGATTTCAAAACTTTATTTCTGATCTGGACAGCAAGAAAATTGACTATCGGATCGCAATGACGACTACGGATGTAGCTGGCACCAGCGCGGGAGCCTTATTAGATTTTAGACCTGGTGTAAAGTTTCTCACGAACAAAATGAATGAACGATACACTTGGTTTGATGAAACTATTAGAAGACCAGAAACTTTGGCGTGTGAGAAGTTTATCGCAAACTGGATCCGTAATAATGGTGGTAACAGAGAGTCTATCAACTCTTCAGCTTACTCTTCTGCTTATGCTCAGAACTGTCCATCAGGTGACGAGCGTGGCGTTTATGCGGCGAACTTGGTGGTGAATAACAATCCTTCTAGCTTTATCCGTTCGGACGCTCACTTGGCTGTGATTTTCTTGGCCGATGAAGATGAAAGAAGTGGTCTTTATGGAAACCAAGGTTACTACTTGGATCAAATGGATCAACCGTCTTACTTGATCTCGAATGTGAAAAGCAAATTGGGTGAAGATAAGTACAACTCTTTGAGTGTGCACGCGATTGTTGTTAAAGATAATGCCTGCTTGAATCAACAGAACAGTCAGACTTTGGATGGCTACTCTGTAACAACGGGTATGGTAACAGGTAGCATTGGTAACGTTTACTTGGCTTTCACAAATCAAGGCTGGGGTAATGCGGCTGATATCTGCTCTTCGGATTATACGACTCAGCTTGGTCAAATTCGCACGAAGATCACAGAGCGTATCAAAGATATCGTGTTGAACTGTTCTAATCCTACAGACCTTGTGGTGACGGTGTCTGGTTCGCCGGTGTCTCACTACATGGATGGAAAGACATTGAAGTTCAACCAATATCTGACCCCAGGTACAAGCGTAAGCTTGTCTTATAAGTGTGAGTCTTTGCAGTAAGATTTAATTTAAATCTGAATAAGGTTTTTAAAAAAAGGATTCTATAATGGAGTCCTTTTCCTTTTATTGGTAAGAGCTTATCTGCAGTCCCGCGATGAGACGTGAACTGATGTGATTAATTATATATGTGTTGCAAACTAGAACGGTGGAAATAGGCCGTGCGGTAATTGTGCGGGTGAATCAGATTTATTTTCGTTAATGCTTTAGTCCTGGATTGTGTTTCCGATACATCTAAACATATGGGCATGTTAGACAGATACAAAAAAAAGGGCGGCTTTTATCAATTATTACAATTGTTGGAGACATCACCAGCGACAAAGCGGGAACAGTTTCTTACATTGATTGCGGGGGAAAGTCCTGCGTGGGAAGAGGCACTTCGTAAGCGCATTCTGACTATTACGCGCGTCTATTCTTGGGATGGTCAATACTTGGTCGAGATCTTTTCTCGTGTGCAGCCATTGACGTTGGCGAATGCAATGCACGGAAATCCTCCAGAGCAAGTTGAGCAACTACTGGGTTGTTTGCCGCCGATTTCAAAACGCAAAATCACGGATCTTATGGCCGAGTCGAACCCCACTCCCGCAGAGAAATCGACGTGCATTTCAAAAATGCTGTCTGATGTGCGTGGATTTGTTTCTCAAGGTATTATCCGTCTTGAAAAGGTAGATCCCGAGCTTCATATTCCTGAAAATATTGAAGAGATGTTGAGTGTGAATGCTTTCGCTGTCCCAACATATGAAGTGGATGTGGCGAAGAAAGATGCGAAGCCTAATATCGTTGGTGAGTCTTCAGAACCTGCTTCCCAAGAGGTGGAGTTCTTAAAACGTAAGATGAATCAGTTGGCTTCAGAAGTGAATGCTTTGAAGCACGAGAACTCTGTTCTTAAAGACAAGTTGGCGCAGATTAAGAAGATCGCTTAGTTTACAGAGTTAAAAGAAAAAATAAAAAAGGTGGAGTTTAATACTTCACCTTTTTCATTTCTATCCATCGCACCAGATTTCCATTGATTCGTCATCATCACAAACTCAAAGTCACGAACCGGGACGACTGGTTTCGTGAATCCTTCTTTCTTCAATCGCAATTTTCTATATGGGCCACCATCATTCTGTCTTGATGGCTGGTCCGGAGAAGTCGTTTTGGAATGTGAGTCGTTGCGATTTCAACCTCTTAGTTCGGACATAGGTAGATCCTCGAAAAGACGCGAGAAATGTATCGTGGTGAAACGAAATTCGGGGAGTTTCCAGCGAAAAGTCCCTAATTTTGTAAAGAGTTTTGACGAAATTAGTTTTCTCTAAACCCCGACGAAACCCTAGTCGATAGGCCTCATGAAGTACGTGAGGTAAAAAATGTCAGCTAAGATTTTCAGCATGTGTGTTGGAACGTTTTTGTCAGTAACTGCGATCGCTCAGGCGCAATCCGTCGGAAAAGCGGGAGTCGATTCTGAAACTCTTTTTTATCAAGAACTAGCCAAAGAGTCGGGTGAGGATGTTGCCAAGGTTCAAGGTCTTATGGATGAAGTCCCAGATGGACTGAGTACAAAAGATATGAGCCCTGAGTGTGATCCGCGTCGCTTTGAAGATAGTGTCGTTGGTAAGAAACTGACGACGGCCCAATACTACGCAACAGTAAACAAATATTTTAAAAACTGCTCTGCGGAGCTCACTCGTCGTTCGACGTTAGGTATCTTGGGACTTTTGAAGTATTCAAGCTATATCTATCCAATGTTCACGCATCCCCAAATCAAGCAAGTGGTGATCAAACTTGCTGATGGTACAAAGGTGCCTGCGATTTTGGCGATGAAGAACGATCCACGCCCACGACCTTTAGTGATCGTGCGCTGCGGGGTCTTCTGTTCCGCCGTGCAGTCAGCTTCGATCAAAGCTTACACGATGATGTTATTTGACCAGAGCCCGTTCAACCTTCTGTTCTTAGCGAATCAGACGGGAATGGACTATATCTACAGCAACAAGCGTGTGACGTTGGGCGGTTGGGCTGAAGGTTATGAGTCTTTGGAAGTCGGTAAGTGGATGCTAGAGAAGTGGGAACACAAAGACCGCATTTCAAGTGTTCACTTAATGGGTATTAGCTTGGGAGGAAACGCGGCGGTGATGGGCGCGGCCTTCAATGACAAGTACCCTTTAGCGAATGGCAAAAAGGTTTTTAATTCCGTGACATCTATTTGCGGTGTCGTGAGTCTTCGCCCAACATTGGATAAGCTTTATGGAAGTCAGATCATCGGCCGCATCTTTACCAAGATGACGAAAGATCATTTCAATGAAGCTCGCGAATATGTCAAAGACGTACCGGATCTTATTACGGATGAGAATATTCCTGGAAGTCGCAGAAACATGCCGGACTATATCGGCTTGTTAGCCTCTGAGTCTTTAAAACGTCGTGGAATTGCGAGTACACCGGAATCTTTCTTCAAAAGTAATAATTTCTGGAATTGGAAAGATGAAGTGAAGACACCATTGATGTTATGGGCTTCTCGCGATGATATGGTCGTTAATAACAAGATCAACACCGAAGTAGTTGAGTACAGCGATCAATATGAAAATTCTCCGATCGTGGGGACTTTGAACTTGAACCATGGAAATCACTGCGGCTTTTCTTCAGCGTACGGGATGGCAGCTTCGGCGGCTGTTCTAAGAACATTCGTATTGAATCACAGCCCTGAGTTCGTAGAGTCCTACAGCAAGAAACAAGAACTTCCTTGGACGTTTGGGTTTAAAAAAATCGGAACGACGCAAGAGCACGTAGGACAAAGCTTTACCTTCTACTCTCAGTCTGAAGAAGTGAAAGTGACTTTCCGTTTATTCAATTGGAATGGGGCTGACAGCTGTTCTACCGCAGGTCCTTGGAATGCGTCCGGCGCTTGCGTGCAAAAGCGTGAGTATTGGGTGCCAGTCTCAAGCCTCAAGGCCTTAGGGGCTCGTGTGCCGCGCACCGATGCGGAAGCGCATGCCTTAACTCGCGAATTCAATACGAAAGTGGAATTCCGTATCAAAGGTCATCCCTTAAATGGTACAAGCAATAATGAATTTTATATGACATGGAGAAGCCATTTTGAATGAGGAAAGTCCTCGTAACTGGGTTTGAACCCTTCTTAAATGAAAAAATAAATCCAAGTGAAATCCTTCTTGATTGGCTCAAGAAGGATTTTGCTCATCAAGCCGAGACGCTTTTGCTGCCAGTTTCTTTTGCGGAGGCACATAAGAATATTAAAAGTCATCTGCAGCTGAATTCCTATGACGTCATCCTTATGCTTGGGCAAGCCGGGGGAAGAAATAAAGTTTCATTAGAACGAGTGGCTTTAAACTGGATTGAGACCGAACATCCGGATGAAGAAGGATTCAAACCGTCGCGGGGAGTGATTGAAGAAGGTGCGTCAAGCGCCTTATTTACCTCGGCACCTGTGACCGCGTGGAAAGACGCTTTGATTCAAAAGAATCTGCCCGTCGAAATTTCTTTGAGCGCCGGTGGCTATGTTTGCAACTACACTTACTATCAAGTTTTACAATGGCTTGAAACGAACCAGAAGCCCTCTGCCGCGTGTTTTATTCATGTGCCGTATCTCAAAGAGCAAGTGACCGACAAAGCCGCAGGAACGCCGTATATGGAGCTAGAGACCATGAAGGCGGTTTTAACTGAAATCCTTTCGCAACTGACCGCAATTCCAAAATGAGAAAAATAAAAATGAACCTTCCCAACGCCTGCTTCGTCTAAGGAAGCAAAGAGGAGGAACAATGAAATTGAATCAATTTCTTGCATCCATCGTGGTCCTATCAGTTATTTCCAGCACGGCTTTAGCCCGTGGTCCTGGACGCGACGGCGGCCGCCACAAGGATGAAATTGTCCCAATGGAAAAGCACTTTAATCCAGAGAAGATGAAAGAGCTGGGACTGAGTGAAGAGCAATCCGCAAAACTCAAAGCCATCCGTGAAGCTAAACAGGCGGAGTCTGAAAAGCTGCGTGTGGAAGCCCGAGAAGCGCGCCATAAGTTTAAACAGTCGATTCGTTCCAACGCTTCTCGTGAAGAAGTTCGACAAGCGTTCCAAGCTATGATTGATAAAAAAGAACAGCTGGGGAAGCTTCGCTTAGAAAGCATTTTGGACGCTCGTGATGTTTTATCAGATGAACAAAAGGCGAAACTTTTTAGCCAGGGAAAATAAATCGACGTGAGCGCTAAAACTGCAGAGTCATTTCATAAACTTTATGAAGTCCATGCCACGAAAGTGCGTGGGCTTCTTTTTCGTTTAGCGGGAGAAGGTCCTTTGAAGGATCTCACGCAAGAAACGTTTATGAAGGCCTGGGAGTATCGAGATAAGTTTCGTGGCGAAAGTGAAGCTTCGACCTGGATCTTTCGAATCGCCTATAACTGTGCCGTCGATTATCTTCGTAAGAATAAAAAATTAGAAGAGCTTCCAATCATCGAAATGGAAAACTCTTTAGAGTCTGATCTTTCCAACCGTCAACTGGTGGATCTTATGCTTTCCTCTTTGAGCATTGCGAATCGTGCCGTTGTCGTTTTGTTTTATCTGGAGGATCAGAGCATTAAAGAAATATCTGAAGCGCTGAGTATTCCGGAAGGCACGGTAAAGTCGCGTTTGAATCAGGCGCGCACGAAGATGACTGAGCTCATGGCCAGAAAAGGAGTGCAAGTATGAATGACAAATCTTTAAAAGACTTTTTAAAGGCTCACGCCGGCAAAGCTCCTGAAGCGGATTATGCGGAATCTTCTCGCATCTGGGCTCATATTCAGGCAGAAAGACCGCGACGTATTGCGTGGATCTTATTTCCTACTTTGGTGACATCTTTAGTAGCTGTGGTGTTCCTGCGATTTGAAAAAGCGCCTTCGCAAATGAATGAAGAAGAAGTTTATCTTCAGCAGGAGTGGGCCGAGATGCAAAATGAAGTCGATGCGGAAATAGATCAAGAATTCGTCACGGTATTTGAAAAATAAAAAAGATCTGACTTTACTAAGCCAGATCTTTTTTATCGTCAGCTATCAAAGATTATTCAATCGTTGATAAAGCCTCACGAAGTTTCGCCTCATCTTTGACCCCAATAAAGATCAATTCGGCGCGACGATCCGAATCTTGCATGCCGGTAGAATCGGCAGTTCCTTTACCGACTGCAGCGACATCGACATCATCTAAACCATTTTGTTGTAAGATGGAACGAACTTGTTCCGCACGTTGCTCTGACAACTGTTGGTTGAATTGTTCACTACCTGTAGAATCGGCGTATCCGTGAACTTCAACTCGATCATAAAGGTCTTTATTTTCCTCTAGAACAGTCGCGATACTTGCCAACTTCTCTTGATCTTCTGGAGACACTTTGGCTTGAGCAGTTGGGAACTCGATATTGGATTCATCCTCAACCAACGCAGTTAAACCGACGGCTCCTAAGGCAGCAGCGGGTTCAACGTCAGCGACAGGGCGAGCCGGTTCGACAACTTCTTCAACGATAGTCTCTTCAGTTTCTACGGGATTCTCTGTAGTTCGGACTGAAGTTCTATACGCAGATGGATTCCAACCGATTTGCAAATCAATCAAATACATGTAGACGTTATTATCTACAGTATTTGTCATCGCCATCGCGCGGGCTCCTAAGCGGGCTAACCAACTTGGTGAAAGATTGAATTCTTTCAAAGCTTGCAAGCCAACGAAGTGCGCGTCCCCTTGATCGGCGCCTAAGTCCTGACCTTGTTCATAAAATTGGTTGCCTACGACACCGGCTTGCCAACGTGTACTATCCCAGCGATAGCGAGCCGCAAATTCCAACGCGCCACCTGTCATGGCTGTGTCTTCATTGTCACCAGCTTGTGAGAATTGTTGGTTGTTCACCCCGTAACCTAGGTCAAAAACCACGGGGGCCTGTAGGTACCAGGAACCTAATAATTTGAGTGTTGCGGGTGTTCCTTCCGCGGAACCATCTTCGTCATATCCAGTGTAACCACCACCTAGCCCAATGAAGGGTAAGAGGCCTCGGGGAGCTGTTTCAGCTTCTTCTCGAGTGAACTCCATCGTACTGGATGTTGACTCTTGGTCTGCTTGATTCGCGTAAGAAAAGGAACCAACGCATAGTATTGCAGTGAGGATCAGTGTTTTCATGGTAGTCTCCTTTTTTGTCAGCTTTAGTATTTACCTCTCATGCACAGAATCAAATTTTCACAGGCCTAAAGAATGTAGGTTTGTCGAGATAAATGACGCAGACTAGGCATCTGTCCCAAAAAGAAGTTACCGTGGCGTAATTCGATCCTGGTCTTAATCTGAAACGTCTTGGGATCGTCATGGCGCATAGAATTTGACCTTGTCGGTTGCCCTGCTACAGTGAAGAAGCAGAACTCGTGGAGGATGTATGCGTAAGTTACTTCTAGTATGTGCAGTGTTCGCTGTTGCAGCCTGTTCATCAAAACACAAAGCAAAAGACATTGATACGACCGTAGGTATGTCAGCACCCGTGCGTGGTGATTCCGTCGTCGGCGTGAAAGACGGAGATATGGTGTACCAACGCAAAGTCGTCATGAGCGAAGAGCTTCGCCGTCTAGAGTTAGATGTGTACGATTTAGAAGCGAAGGTCCTGGGTGGCCCTCGATACCTAGACAATCGTGGCCTTTACGGAGTTTTGCGCGATTGCAGAGTTTCGCTTGGCAGTGTGGAAAACAGTGGGGATGGCAAAGTACGTTGGACGGAATCAAGACAGTACGTCACTCCGGATGATGATTTTTCATCCATCGGTGTGGAAGATAAAAAACGTATCGTCGGAGTTTCTGAGGAGTATTTAAAAGACCGTTTGGCGCGCTTTAAAGACTACAAAAACACTTTAGAAAAGCGTCAGGACGAGTACGAAACAAAAGTGAAAGTCTGTGAATTGGAGCTGGCAGCGCAAAAGAAAAAAGGTAAAGCCTCAGCTGCTAACAACGAATAATTATTCAAAAGTGATTTCTTTTTCCCAGGGAGGAAGCTTCTTGGGAAGAAGAAGGTTGGGACTTCCTGTCCAAAAAAAAGATCTAAAATAGTGTGACATCGTCGCACGCAGTTCTTCTCTGGATTTTTTATTTTCTTTTGTCCAAGCAAAGCGCGCGAAATTTTCTTTTTCAGTTTCGAAGTTACCTAAGTAAAACATAGTGTCCATTCCGTGAACGGCGCCGAAAACTTCCTTCCAAGGGGAAGGGGTCTGCTTCCATTTAAAAGTGTATTTATAGACGTTGTCATGACGAGTGCGCAGAAGGTGCGAAAGAGCGTCTATGGTTTGAGACATCGCAAGACTTCCTGACGCCGTTGTCGCACGATAAGTGTTGGCGTCAACCTTGATTAAATCATGCATTGAAAGATCCGCCGGCGAGTTTTGAATCAGATTCCAAAGTTCCGTGGCGGAAGGCTTTAAGAAGTAGCTGCCAATAAGATAGGTGGCTTCATCGTCCGTAGAACCTATTATTAAAGGAACCTGGTGGTACTTTCCTAAAACGGTCTCTTGGAGGCCCACCGGAAAAACAAAATCGTCCACGAAATGCTGAAGAGGGACCGAATAATGTTGAGCACGAATGATTTCGTCTGTGCTCAAAGAAGACATAAATTTTCGGAGCCATTCACGGCTTCTAGTTTTCAGGAAGTCAGCGGCTTCGTCTTTGGAATCGACAAGTCCTCTATTCAGGATCAGAGTTTCCAAAAAATCTGTGGCGCGGGACTCAGCAAGCTTCCGAGGATAAATATTCGGGAGGCCTGCAGAGCACACCGCTTTATGAAATAGATTCTTTGCAAGGGGCGTTTGCAAAAGTCCCCAGACATTCATACACCCAGCGGATTGACCCATAATGGTTACGTTATTGATATCGCCGTCAAAGTGTTCAATATTTTTTTGCACCCAGGTTAAAGCACTGACTAAATCCAAGGTTGTGAAATTTCCGGACCGGTCCCATTTATTTCCATCTAAATAGTGAGAAGATATTGCCCCCAGAAGTCCTAAACGATAATTGACGCTAACGAATACGACATGAGCGCTCGCGGCTAAATAGGATCCATCATACAGAGGGTCCGATGCTGTTCCTTTAAAGTTAGACCCACCGTGAATCCAAAAAACGACGGGGAGTTTTTCTTTGGAAGCTTTCGGTTTCCATACATTAAGGTAAAGACAATCTTCGTTCCCTACGGGAACTCCGAATTGTGAAGAAGGAACATTTGAAAAGTAGTTGCCGATCTGAGGACAGACGGCGGGAAGCTCCTTGGCCTTTAAATTTCCCTTCCACGCCCTCACGGCCCGAGGGGCTTTCCAACGAAGATGGCCCACGGGTGGGGAGGCATAAGGAATTCCTAGAAATGCTTCCGTATCATAGGCCCCGAGAGTCCCCTCAAGTTGGCCTGTGCTAATTTGCAATCGGGGAGAAGCGATTGTTTGGAGTCCTATCATCATTGTGGAAAGCACAAATAAAAAAAGCTTCATAGTCTTTTAATACTTTGAAGCTTTCTAACGATAAAGTTTAATAACTGTAAGAAACTTACTTACCACTCTAGGTGTGTAAACCCTTTACAATCGCGCCCACATTAGGATGCGTTTGAACGGATAGAAAAAAGGTTTGTCATCAGGAAGTTCGTGAAACAGACGCTCTTTGTATTCTTCCGTAAAATCGGAAAAATCATCTGCAGAGAGTCTGCTTTGGAAATAAGTGAGCAGGCTTCCTTTCACCCAACTGATGACATCTTCACGTGAGTTCATAACGTGGGCATAAACTCGTTGAAGGACTTTCTGCTCTTTAAAGCCCAATCTAAAAAGAAGGGTGGCGTAAGCTTCGGGTGTCAACATGGTCAGATGTTGTTTGTAGGATTCCCCTTGCAAAAGTTTTAACCACTTTTTTTCTTCACTCATGCGTACGGCAAGAATATGTGTCGGATAGTCGTGATTCATTGGCATTTGAACGGCGAGCTGTCCCTGAGGTTGCAAAGAATCTTTGAGCTCTTTGTAAAGGGCCGGATGATTCTCACACCATTGAATTGCCGCGTTTGAAAATATCAAATCAAACTTTCCGTGTTGCCCGATATTTTCAATAGATTCTTTTTTAAAATGCAAACCTTCGACAGAAATATTTTTCGCCTTTTCTAGCATCGCATCTGAAGTATCAAAACCCAAAGTTTCTTGAGCATGCATCGTCCGATGTAGAGTTTCGGTCAAATCCCCGGCGCCGCAGCCCAGGTCCACCACGCGTCGTAGGGAAGTTTTACTGTCCACCATTTCCATCAGATCGAAGAAGGGCTGAGAACGTTCGTTAACGAATTTATGATATTGCTGGGGATTCCAAGTATCTTTACTCATAGACAATGTCCTTGGTTTCAGTGATACTTCCATCATGCCTCATATTCGCATGCGCGCAATTAAAACCGAAGTTGTAAGCCAAATGAGTTTTGAACTGCCAAAAATCTTGGCGGCAGAGATGAGTACCTCTGAAGATAATTTCACTTTCGAAGCTGTTGCGACTCAATTTTTCAATATGGGAAAAGCCGACGCTTCTTATCCCTTTATCGAAGTTCTGTGGTTCGCGCGTTCACAAGAAGTGCAGAATCGCTGTGCCGAAATTATTACTAAAAAAGTAAAAGAAGCGATGAAGTGTGACGATGTCGTCGTTGTGTTTCAAGTTTTGGAAAAAACAGCGTATTACGAAAATGGAAAACATTTCTAAGGTTCTTTGATCCAAGGTTGAGGACGGCGCAGTCCTTCGTATTCTTGTGTTGGCCAGCGCTCGTCAACAGTAAGGATTTCTAGACCTTTATCGTTTACTAATATCGTATCTTCAATTTTTGCTCCTGGCAGTGTTGGGTTCCACGCGACCGCGCAAGAATCAAATATGCGAAAGTCTTCTGGCGACTCGGGACGCGCCACGTGTTCCCGGGAAAGATACCCTGTGAGCCCCCCTTGATGATGGCGATGAACCTCTTCCGGATATCCGCGCTGAGCGTAACTGCTCTTTAAAACTTGATACAAAGAACTCATACTTGGTTTTTTCAGACACGCTTTTAAGACGGCGTTTTCGACTTCCATCACATGTTGATGATGCCGCTTTTCTTCGTCTTTCAGTTTGCGAAAGTAAACGAAGCGGGTGAGATTTGCATAAAGCCCCCCTTGGCGGGCGCAGAACACCATCATGGCGGCGTCACCGATTTTTTCTTCAGTCGCGATAGGATGGCGATAAATCTGCATGCGTCGATGACTGCCCACCATGACCAATGTGGGATCGATTCCTCGGCGAAGTAAAGAACGCGCGCCTTCAGAGGCGACGTCAAACTCAGTCCACTCAGGTGTCGCAAAAGAAAGCGCTTCCGTCATGGCTTCTGCGGCGTCTTTTCCTAGTTTCCGATAACGTTCCACCTCGTCATCACCTAAGGTCATTTTTGCCTTGTGAAAGTCAAAGTGCAGCGGAAGTTCTCGACTGGAGGGGCGATCCGAAGCACATCGCGAAATCTTTAAGTGTTGATGAACGAAGTCTTGGGAGGAGTTGATATTTTCCCAAGGAAATGCCAATAGCGCGAAAATCGGTGGCACTTCCTCATTGAGAAGCCTTTCGCGCTCAATAGCATCGGTAAGAACCCAGGCTTTTTCTTGTGTTATAAGAACTTCAGCGACACCGACTTCGGAAGTATAGATGACGACGCTATTCCCGCCACCGGTGACCCAGCTAAACCAGTCTACACCTTTTAGTAAGACGGCCTCTAGGTCATGAGCCTTCATGAGCTCGCGCACAATGTCGATTTTTCTGACCGCCTCACTCATAGAGTTAGGATCGGCCAGCCTGTCCGCACAAACAAGTTATTGGAATACCGGTTGCAATAACACAGTTCGACGGAAGCGATCTAAATAGCTGTGACCTTGGTACTTCCCAATCTCGGGACCCCAAAATTCACTTTGTTTCTGGTGCCTAAAGGTCGGGTGACTGAGCTCTAGCATGTTGGATATATTTGTTGTCACCCAAATTTTTTCGTCTTTTGTTAACTTACGAAGCTGTCCTATGTACTCGGCTTTTCGTCCAATTAAATGATCTAGAACATAGATCAGATCTTTTGCTTGGTCACTCAAAGGGTAAGGTTTTCCAAATGGTGTGGTGCCCTTTTTAATTCCATAAGACAGTTTGTAGGCACGATCTTTAACTTGCGATCGAGCGTCCGAAACCGAGTTTTCATAGTGGTCGTGGAAACGCCCTCCACCGGGTAAAAGATATTCGAGATTATTGATATTAGAAGCGGCTGTCAGGATGTCATGAATAGCTTCTTTTGATATTTGCCAGCGCATGGTGCCTTCAAGCTCAGGATATGCTCCGAGCTCATCGGGCATCACAAAGCGGATATATCTGTTAGATCCTGAACGAGAGTTGAAAAACTTTTTGAAATCGTTTTCAAACTCTTTACGAGTGCAGTAATTATCAAACATCGAAAGTGTGATCATCACTTCCATTTCAGAAAAGGTTTTGCTACTGGCACCTACAACACCTTCAAAAGCTAGATTTACATATTTTCCCTCACCCCAAAATTCACCGACGAAGTTTACGGCAGGCTCCGCCAGTCCGCCTTTAACTTTGTCGTTCCAGATGCGACTTAAAGATCGATCATAGGTGTCAGTTTTGTGAGCGACATAAAGTTTTTGACCATTGACCGTCAACTCGCTGACGCCAGAGTTTCTTCCACGATTCCAAACGAAGAAGGCAAAGTGGGAGTTTTTATTTCTTGCGGACTCCGTCCATTCGTGTGGTTTCACGAGGCGAGCCAGAGTGCTAAAGTCATTATCTATGAGAGCCGAGTCGAAGGACTCTTGCAATTGTGCTTGTCCCAAAGGGTCCTCATTAAGAGTGTCTACGCGATAGATTTTATATGTGCGCTGAACTTTTTCAGCTCGAAAATTCGCTGCTAAACGCACGTAGGTGCGAACGTCCAGACCGGTTTGAAAAGAGGCGACGTCGACATAGTCTGTTGAAATTTCGAATAATGTGGGGTGCGGTTTTGCGAAGTACAGAGTCTTCACCGAGGCATAGCTCAATCCTAAAAGGGCGGCTTCGATTTGAATATCTTCGATGACCTTTAATTTAGTTTTTCCTACTGAAGCTCCGATAGAGTGGGTGACTTGCAGTTGCTCACCGATTCCCAGGGAACGACGAAT
Organism: Bdellovibrio sp. HCB117; assembly: GCF_047305915.1. NCBI lineage: Bacteria > Pseudomonadati > Bdellovibrionota > Bdellovibrionia > Bdellovibrionales > Pseudobdellovibrionaceae > Bdellovibrio > Bdellovibrio sp. HCB117. The sequence goes on from NZ_CP178622.1 coordinate 801,599, forward strand.
GTCTAAAATACTAAAGGGATTTAACAAGGCAAAGAAACGGCTCGTTCCCACCTCTTTCATCGTCGAAACACTATGCATGTATTCAAAGGTGTAGGTGTAATACAAACCTACGGGGGTTGTGATTCTGTCTGAAACCAGGCCAATAGGGATGCTGATGCTGAGTTTGTCTTTAAGAAGATAGCGTTTTTGCCCAGGTCCAAGTTCGGGATTTACACTGACACTTCGAGAAGCATCATAACCGATATCGCCATGAACAGTGGCGTGACCTAAATCGATGGTGAAGTTTCCCGCGTTTTCATAAGTCGCCGGATTAAAAATTTGGAGAAAGCGGTTTTGAAGATAGTTGATTGTATAGACGACTCCAGCCTGCAGTGGCGTGAAACGATTTCCTAAAATCGGAAGAGTGTTTTCTGGATATTCTTGTGCGCCTTCTTTAAGAAAGCCCTTTTCACTAATGTATTCTGGATAGCTTGCCGCCAAAGATTCTTTTGAAAGTACAGGATGAAGGGAGTAACCTTCCTGATCTAAGTTAAAATCAGTCATCATTTTATTCAGGCGAGATTTAAACTTTTCTGCGTAAAGTTTCGCAGCGGGTTCCGGAAAACCCGAAGTCGCCATAATAGCATCAATCTGTGCGGTACTGATGCGAGCCAAGCGACGGGCTAACCACTTCACATCGCTATAAGTGGTGTCCTTCCATGTGCGAGAATTAAATACTGAGAACCAGAATAAACGAACCTGTCCATCGCTCCTTTTCGTGAACTCCCAGGTAAATTCATTCACGGCTCCCACATTCCCTAACATCGCGGGAAGCCCTAGGGCAGAGCTTGTATCAGAAATGAAGAAAATAGGAAGCCAGCCTCGCGCTTCATCTTTAACGGCGTCGACACGAGCCTGATACTCAAACTGGTCTTGTAAAGAAATCAAGGCATTATAAAGTACCATCGCGCGATATTCGCGGCGATTGCGAAGGCCATTGTCTCCCATGCGGAAAGGACCCATTCGACGGTACTCTTCTTTATCGGGATAAGCCTCTAAGGTCACGTTTTTCAGAATGACTGCGTTTTCACCGACGATCCGCTCAACGTGAGTGATGGCGCTTCCCATTTCTGTTCCGTGGACACGCTTCCACTGAGTCACGAATTCTTCAAAACTAACATCACCCAGTTCCAACTTGATATGGCGGCGGAAAGTGGTGGGGTTGGCTGGATAACCAATGATTCGCGCAAGATGATTTACGACCGAAGCATTGTAAGCTTCAAATCCGACACGCAAGGTGACGTCTTTCTTTTTAGGCTTTCCTTTTTTGTTCAGTTCATTTTCATCAAACCAGTGCGTTTTAAATTTAATCGTTCCATTCCCCATTCTTTCATAGTGAAAAACGGGAAGTTCAACATCAGGGGCCGGGAAGAACTTTTTATTCCAATACACTTCAGCGTACGGATCGTAAGCTTCAACCTCATTATCAGTCCAGATCGGTGAAGAGGGCGGGTTTAATAAGCTGATGTCTCCGCCGGATGCTTTGAATTTCGCTAACGCCGTCTGTGTGGCAAACTGACCGTTAAGAAGCAAGTTACTGGCTTGAGTCTTGCCTTGCTCATTCACGGGAAATTCAAAAAAGTTTTCGATTAAGTTTTTTGCGCGATCGATGGCATCTGTAAATAGCGTTTTAGGGTAAGGTGTGTATCCTGCTCCGATAAACAGAAGAATGAGTTCGACCTTCTCATGAATTTGAAGGGACGTCATCTGACGATAGCGGTTTTTAAGATCTTGAGTGTGCTCGATGGCAAAAATCAGCGGAGCAATGGTTTCTGCTTCTTCTGTTTGGGCTTCAAGACCTTCTTTCTCTGCCCTGTCATTTTCATAGCCATGCACCAAGATAAGGTTGGCTTTACGATTCATTTTCGCCGAATCCATTAAAAGAGATTTTTGAAATTCTAGGAACTGCAATAAGCTATTCAGTTTTACGGAACTGATTTTTCCGTCTTCGTAAAAATATTTACGGCGGTACTTGTTGAGAACGGGATCGTGTCCTTGTTCAATAATTCCTTCAGATGGGGAATAGGGGCTCCCGGCATAGGCGGGGAATGCGGAAATCGCGACTAAGACACAGAGGATCGATTTTACGAACGTCATATCAATTACCTTATGGAAAGTGAAAGACGACGTCTTAGTGGTTGTTTATGTAGAATGCCAGTTGCGAAAAGATCAGGTTTGTTACTAGAACGAAATACTGTTCTTAAAGAGACTCAGGCTTGAATAATTTGCGACGAGTGACGTTGCGTCCAGATAATATAAAAACACCATCTCCAGTATAGTGAAAAGTTTTTGGGTATTTTGGAGGCTTCGCCGCAGGGGCTTTTACCTCTTCATACCTCTCCTTTAAAGCTTCTTGATTTCGTCATAGCCTCTTCCCGTAAATTCGATCAGGCAAAAGCCGTGGCCGAAAGGATCTGAAAACGTGGCGAGCTTGCCATAGGGTTCGATACGAATGTCGGTTTCTAATTTTGCTCCGGCACTCAACACTTGTTTTTTGCTTTCAGCTATTGATGAAACGACAAAATCCAAGTGAACCGGACTCCAGTGTCGAGAATAATTCCGCCCCGCCAGGGCTCCGGGGTAAGGAAGGGTTCCTTTCTCGTTTTCTAAAAGAAAAAGGGAGAAGGAACTGCCGATAAGTTCAATAAATTTAGAGTCGAAGCGACGGCCTATTTTAAATCCCAAAGCTTCCGTATAAAACTTCACGGCCCGTTCTGAGTTGTCGACGTCGATATTTATTAATATATCTTGTAACATTCTTCACTCCCGTAGCTATGTATTCTAGGGAGTGAAGATGCGTAACCCAAGTTACTACTTCGAAACGATGAACAGCGCGTTTATTCGCAGATCAGAGCTTCTGTTTGACGAACACTTAAAACTGGGTTTTCAAGTTTTGCCGTGATTTCAGTGTCGACAAAATTCATATCGAAACTTTGACCAACATAGCGAGTGTACGAATCAACCAGAACACCTTGGTCTGTAGCTTTTACTTCGCCATTTACGAAAATCACTAGATCAATAATGTCTGTGTTTTCTTGAGGAATTCCGTAAATGAGTAAAGCAGAGTCGGCCGTAGGAAGGCTTCTGCATGTGAAAAGCGTCGAGCTATCCGCCAAAGCAGACTGTGCAAATAGCGCCATCAAAATTGCGGGGATCATTGTTTTTAGTTTCATGTGATTTCCTTTCATGAAGGGTTGTTGTTTTGTTGTGAACCCTTCATACGACAGCTTCTGCAAAGGCTCCAGAAATCCTGACACAAACTGTGTCAGTCACTGCCACGTGTACAATTTAGAATAGCTAGGTCCAAAATGAAACTTTGACCAACAAATGTAGTTCCATCTTCGCTGATATGACCTGAATCTTGGTGAAGAAGTTGCCCTTGCCAAAAAACCAGAACTTGGACTTCTGAGGGTGCGTTGTCTAATCCAATAATGGTCAATGCCTTATTTTTATCTATACATTTGAAAAGCATAGATTGGTCACCGCCACCTTCTTTAAAGCGATGAATGCGGGCAAGGGCCGAAGAGGAGGTAGCAAAAATAAGAGCCGCTAAAGTGATTTGACGTAGAACCATAAAATTCAACCTTTCAATTTAGTGAGTGGAAAAAAACTGATTTGAATCTGAAAAACTTCTTTGCTTTTTTTAGGTTTAAATTCGCGGGCGAAGGCCCGTCTAAATTCCGTAATTCTCTGTGCCGCCTGAGGCAGATCTTCGGGATCGAAACAAAATGTGGCCGAGGTGTGATTGCGTCGATCCAGCGGCACTTCTTGCACGGTCTTTTTTGAAAGCTCTAAAAGTTGGCACTGGTAAGTTCTAGCTGCATCGGAAGTTTGCCTAGGAGTCAGATGGGTCAATTCACCGTTGTCCGAGGTGTCGAGCCACTGTCCTTGCGAAGTTTTCTTTAGAAGCTGAAGATTAAAAAGTCGCTCAACGGCAATATTGGCCTCTGTGCGCGTGATACCCAAGCGTTGGGCGATCCAGGCAATGTTAGGTTGAAAACCGTCGACATGAGTTAACTCCAAAATGGCATAGTGGTACCAATCCGCAATAGCCGCAAAGGTATCCAGGGTGAGATTTTTCGGCTCGCGTTCCTCGGGAAAATCTTCGCTGGGAAGGCGACGAATTTGTTCGGTGTTGAGCCCTAAGGCGGCACCCAGACGAAGTTTCATTTTGGCAGTGATAGGGCGTTTACCGTTGATCATCTGAGAGAGCGAAGAAGGCTCTACGTTCAGGGATCTGGCAAACGATCTTAATGAGTAGCTGGGATTCAGTCGACATCTCTCTGTCAGTTCGGCCTGTAAAAGCTGACGGAAATTTGCGGCGACGATTTTTTTACGCTTTACTTTGAGAGTTTCCATAGCCGCACGGTTTATCATTCCAATAGAAAAACCTCCATTTTTTTGAAACAGAGTGTGTCAGCTTTTGCCACGGTAAAGATGGTAATTCCCTAAATTTAATCTAGGGAGCGTGGATACTTCGTTTTGTCCCCAGTTGTTTGGTAAAGTCTAGATCTTAGCTTGAAACATAAGCTGGCTCTCGCAGAAGAAGATTTCAGTCTTTAAACTAAACGAATCAAGGAGAGGTCCGTGAAAAAGTTCGTCCTCGCTTTAGCATGTTTTGGTGTCGTGTCTTGTGCTTCATCTGATAAAAAGGAGGATCCTCAGTATCCTCGTCCTCCAGAGCAAGTTCTTCGCGGGGGTTCTTATCGAGCTCCGGCTTCAACTAAAGAAGCGGCCACGGCGTTGGTTGTCACAAATCCGCTGCCAGCAAAAGAAGCGCGCTTTAAGAAAAACTTAGTGAATAAAGAAAAGGCCAAGACGCTGCCGATCTATTACCGAAAGAATGGATGCGTTGTTACCGGCCAAAGTGAAGTCGATGATGAGTCTACGCTCCAGGCAGGTGAGGGAGAAATTCACTTCGTTAACTTTCTGAAACTTGATCAGCCTTTTAAAGAAGGAGATCTGACGATGACCCATTCTTGGGCGGCGACTTTCATTCCCTTTTCACTATTGAAAAGACAGCCTGGGAATCAACGGTTTAAGTACATCTATTGCGCCGTGGACCTTGATAAAATGACTTTTGAAGATATTCGCTATCGTTTGCAGGATGTTCTGCAGTTTGCAAAATAGAAAAGCCCCGGATGGGGCTTTAGCGACACACATGTCCTTCATACTCATTGTTGCCAAGAAAGCAGCTGCAAGGCTGACCGAAGCGGTCGTAATATCCCATATCGCAATATGTGCCCCCACGTCGGATGCAGCAGTAACGTGACGTCGACTGAATGTCGGCTTCTGTATTTGAGCCCTCGGAAGACATAACGACGGGCTGAGTGGTGACAGGAAGACTAAAAACAGAGCTTTCCTGTGCGCTGGCGATCGCGGATACGAACAAAAGACTGCTTACTAAAAGCATTTTCATGAAAGTTCCTCCTTGAATATTTCGTATTATTCTTCAAAGCGCCATTACCAACAGCAATATGTAAAATGTGAAATAGCTCCGCGAAATTCCGAAGTGTGACCTAACAGAGCCGACCCTTTACGGCACTGAAAACGCCCTAGTCAGATCAGCTTCAATAGGCTTCTTTATAAGTGGCACAGGAATTGGAATCTGGGACCCTTCGGAGTTACTCATGAAAAAATTGATTTTGTCTGTTTTGGTAGCGGTTCTTTCCTTTCAAAATATCGCCTGGGCCCAGAATGCGGATTCTGCCTGTGACACTCGCACGCTAGCGATAAAGGCGAAAATATATCGTCAGCAGGCTAAAGACCTTCGCACTCTTTCAGAAGACTTTAAAGACATGCACTTAAGTGCTACTCGCGATAACGAGCGTTCGATGGCCATTCTGGGAGTCAGTGCGGGACTTCTTTTTATCGCCGAGTTTATGCTCGTTTCTGAAGGAGCCGCTATCGTGACATCCACGCGCGGCGTGATTGGAAAGCTCGCTTACAAACGGGCCGCCGCTTCAGAAATCATCGCGGAAAGAGCCGGCTCGATGGTGACCAGTGAGTTCTTATCCGTGTTTCCTGTGATGGCAAGCTCTGTAGTGACTTCGCCTCATCTGGCGAGTTTAGGGGCTAGCATGGTGATCTCATCTCAAGTTCCTGAGTTGTCTGAAGATCAAAGTATTCGTCAAAAGCAGATTTTAGATTATACAGAGAAGCTTTTGCTTTCAGCGATGAACGACCGAAGAGAACAGCAGGCGCAAATTCTAAGTGATGCCCCTCATTCTTTTTTGGATGGACTAAGCCTGGGCGCCTTAGATCGTAAGTGGACTTATCGCATGTATGAGAACTCTGTCGCTATGGCTGAGATCACAGAAAAACTAGCGCGACTTAAATCCGACGAACTTGTTCAGTGTTCATCAAAATAAAACGAGCGTGGGTTATTCCCACGCCGCTCTTGTGATATCAAACCCGTAGTCGTTGACACTGCCATCAGATGAAAAAACGATTTTTACGTAATCTCCTTCGACGGGGAGAGAGTATTCTCCGTCATTTCTGCCAAAGATTTCAGTGACTTTAGTGCCCGCCCGATCAAAGAGTTCCACCTTATCGAGATCCACTTCGGTTTTAAATTTTGAAAAGAAGAGGGCGATGCGCTTCGCGCCCGGGATTGTAACTTCAAATTCTTGCCGGGTGTTGTTGGCGTAAGGGTGTGCGGTAGAAATACTTAATGTCTGTCTATTCCACGATCTAGGATCATCGGGATCTGGATTCATCACTGAATTTTGCAAAGCTGCGGGCGCATACACCAAACCTCGGCGAATGCGGGCTCCGCCTAAAAGATTTTTGGTGGTGCTCATAATACGACTTCGGATTGATGTGTTTTTAAGTTCGGGATTTTTACTCCATAAAAGAACCGCGATCCCCGAGACGTGGGGTACGGCCATCGACGTACCTGAGAGGATCGTGTAGCCTCCGTACAGATCGGTTGAAAGAATGTTTTCTCCTGGAGCAGCCACGTCCACTGTGTAACGGCCAAAATTTGAAAAATCTGAAAGTCGGCCTCGATTGTTCATCGAACCTACGGCAATCACATTTGGTACAGCATAATTTGCGGGATATTCCGGTGTCTCATCGTTGTCAGAAGAATCATTTCCAGCTGAAGCGACGAAGACCCCGCCGGCTTCGTGGGTCATTTTGATAGCTTGTTTCAAATTCTCAGAATAACCTCCGCCACCCCAAGAATTTGAATAAATGTGCGCCCCCATTTTTCGGGCATAGTGGATGGCTTTAATGGCGCTATCTAGATAACCATTGCCATTTTCATTTAAAAATTTAACGGGGAGAATACGAACATGCCACGCCGTTCCTGCGACACCTTGTCCATTGAACGATTGGGCTCCTAGCGTTCCAGAAACATGTGTTCCATGTCCGTAGTCATCGGCGGGATCTCCCGTCGGCTTTGCGCCATCGACAAAGTTAGCTCCGAAAATATCATCGATGATTCCGTTACCGTCATCGTCGACGCCAGACGTTCCTTTTTGTTCTGCTTCATTGATCCAAAGGTTGCCTTGTAAATCAGGATGGTAGTAGTCCACTCCTGAATCCACGACAGCGACAACGATATCTTTTGATCCCGTTGTCAAATCCCAAGCTTTTAAGGCGCCGATATCCATGCCGCGAATTCCTGGCGTTAGATCCGTATCGCTCTGACCATAGTTATAAAATCCCCACTGTTGTGGGAACATCGGGTCATTGGGAGTTCGATGTGCTGTGTATTTATAATTAGGTTCCGCAATCTCCACGAGATCATTCTGGGAAAGAATTTTTAAAGCAGCGTCGCGTTTCTCAAAACTCGCTCTTTTTAGAACGACAATGTTTTGCTCAGGGATCGTAGCCTTGATCGCGGACCCCAAGCTTTGCGCCAAACTAGGCAAGGACGAGACTTGAACGGTCACATTGTCTTTGATTTTGACAACGAATTCGCCGGGGGCTGATTCAATTTCGTGTGCGAATGAAAACGTGGGCCAGCAAAGCACCAGCCAAAGAATGTATTTCATAAGAGCTTCCTTTTTTAAAAATGGTAGCTCTTATAAAAATGAGAGGTAAAAGAATTTACCAATGACGTTAAAGATCAGTAGTTATTTTTGAAAGCGCAAAAGAGCCGTTTTAGTATCTTCATTGATTTGGCGCAATTTAAATTCCATTTTGGGGAACACCAAGCCGCCACCAACGCCGACTTTGATTGCGACGTGAAAAACATCGTGCTTTCTATTTTTTGCCGGAAGCCACGAGCCTTCAAGGCCCAGAAGGGCATCTGCCACAAGACCAACACCTCGGCCGTATACTCCGCCATGCAGTTCATCGACATTCACCCCACTGGGAATAAAGGTGAACATCCACTTATAGGCGATTTCAAATTTAAAGCCTCCGTTGTGAAAGTCACAAATAAACAGCTCTTTCATGTCAATCAACTCATTTGTTTTCGGATCCCGAATCGTGGCATCAAAATACCAAGTGTCGTGATCTAACAAAAAGGCCCAGTTCATTCCGGCAGAATAAAGATATCCTTGAATCGGGATTTTCTGTTCTGGTTTGACACCCCATTGTTGCTGCAATGTTTGGATGAGTGCACTGATTTGCTCGGGGTTCAGGTCCGTGTTCTTTGCCAATGACTCGGTCAGTTTTTCTTTTGAAATTCCGGTATCGTTGTCAAAACTTGCGCCATAGACGGGTTTCATTTGTACAAAGAAGCAGAATAAAACCGATATGCAGGTCCACAGAATTCTTTGAGTCATAATCACCTCTGCCTAAATCCTAACTGCACTCTTCGATAAAAGCCAAAGATTCTTATTCGGCACGGATGTGAAAACACAACTCATCTTCCTGAAGTTTCAAGGTTAATTTTAGGTTAAGAGGAGAATTTCAACGTGAACTTAAAACAACGGTTTTCAAATTTTGTTGATCAATTGGGAAAGCATGAGGTCTTTATTTTGTCGGCTTCGATTGCTTATACGACGGGCTTGGCACTGGCTCCGTTCGTGCTGATCCTCTTATCGCTGGCAGCTCTTTTTGGTGATCAAACTCGTGAAAAAATCTTCACGGGATTTTCTGATGTTGTCGGCAAACAAGCGAGCGGTTCGATTCAAATGATTGTTGAAAATGCAGAACGCAATCCTACCGGGACGGGGATTTCTGGTGTTATCGGATTTATTGTGCTTTTAATTTCAGCTTCCGCCATTTTTTCGCAACTTCGTTATGCTCTGGATAAAATCAACGAACACAAAGCCGGCGAAAAAGAGCAAGGCATTATGGGTTTTGTGAAAGATCGTTTTTTCTCTATGGGATTGTTGTTGGGTTTCGTGTTTTTAGCGATTGCTTCAATGCTTCTGACAACTGTATTGACTGTGGCTTTTCCTGAACAGCAGGGGTGGATCTGGCAGACAGTGGCTTTCGTCGTAAGCTTCGTGGTTTTCAGCTTTCTTTTTACCGCGATCTACCGTTTTGTACCTTCCGACAGAATGGTATGGAAAAGGTGTGCGATTGCCGGGGTCACCAGCGCGATTTTTTTCGTAATCGGAAAGACCCTTATAGGTCTTTATCTGGGAACGGCAGGCCTTGAAAAGTCCTATGGCGCTGCGGGTTCCATCGTCGTGTTTTTAGCTTGGGTTTATTATACCGCTTTAACATTGCTGGTTAGCTATGAGTTCGCCAACTGGATGATTTTAGGCGCGACCCCGGTTTTAGCTAAAGACCAAGAAGCGCCTAAGAAAGAAAAGACGCCACCGCCACCGCGTACTCGTCCTCGCAGTCCTGATCTCAGCATGTAAGCTTCTTAGACAGTTCTGCATTTTCTACATCGGGTTCCGGCCGCCGTGGGAATAGGGTCTTAAGTTTGCTAAAACCACAGCAATGACTTGGCGGCCATGGAGCTTTTTTCTATTTCTGTTTTTCCTATCCTTAGGCGCTGGCGCTTCAAGCTCTTTCATTGACCCAGAAAATCTTCGACTTAAAAAAATAATTTCTTACGGTGGGACAAACGATCTCACCGGCAAAAACATCAAAGTCGCCGTCATTGATTCGGGAGTTTCGCTGCCTGAATCCTATGATGCCCAAATACTTCCGGGCTGGGACGCTTTTGACAATGATACGACCTTTGAAGATTCCGATGGGCATGGGACTGCGGTAGCGGGAATAATTCTGTCTTTAGCTCCGCAGGCTCAAATCATGTCTGTGCGAGCGTTCAATCAAGGAATGGGTTCTATCGCTGCCGCTATTGAGGGATTTAAGTTTGCTGTGGATCAAGGCGTTTTTATTGTGAATTGCTCCTTTTCCCTGAGCGAAGATATTTTGCGACAGATGCGGGCTTCGGTAGGCCCTGAGCGCTTTAATAAAACTCTGTTGATTTGGTCTTCAGGCAATCAGTCATGGCGGCTTCCTGATTTTGAAGAGTCTTGGCCCAATGTTATTGTTGTAGGAGCAACGAATCTGAATCCACCGATCTCTCGCGTTTTTTACTCTAACACGGGCTCTATCGTTGATGTCTTAGCGCCTGCCGGGGACCCCGGGGATGGCCTGACGACATGGACTCCTCAAGGCGACTACCGAACATTCAATGGAACTTCCGGGGCAGCTCCCGTCGTGGCGGGGCTTGCGGTTTTGTATAAAGAGCAAAACGCTGCGGCTTCACCCGCGGCTATCAAGCGCGCCATTGTCGAATCTTCTTGTAGAGAAGTTGTGAATTCCGCACGTTTGCTTAGCCTTTCTGAAGCTTGCCCTGCGCTGTGAGCAGGCCAGGCCCGCGTCGCGATCATTGCACATGTAAGGGAAATTGGAAATTCAGGCCCACGAAAGTTTGAAAGTTGGGAACTCCGTCACCTTCATGCGCCACCGTCCATTGAGGTTCCGCGAAAAGATTCATATTAATTCCACTTTCAAGTTTCCAGATTTTACCACCCCCAACGCCGACCGGAATATAATAGTCACCTGTTTCAAAATTGAAGAACCAAATTCCTGTCGAGCGGGCATAAAAACCTGCGGGGAGGTTGTACATGATCAAAGGTTGAAAGGTTGTGATGTTTTGAGTGGGCCGATCTTTATCACCTGCTATGTCGTGTTGATATGTTAACAGGGCCCCCACAAGTCCCCAAGGTTTTGGACTGATCGCCGTTCCCGAAAATCCAATTTGCCATTTTCCTGCTCCCGTTTCATCTTCACTCGCCGTCGGAAAAACGAAGTAGGGGCCGATTCCAAGTTGCACGTTCCCTATAGGTCGAAGCAAAAATATATCGAATATATTTAGATCACCAACGCCAGTGATTTGGTCGCCGTCAATTCCCGGGACACTAAGATAAGGAATAGAAACTCTGGTCAATTGGGGCAATCCGCCTATTTTTTGCGGAGTCGAGCCCCGCAGGAAAAACGTGTTTGAAGTTTCGTCTGTTCCGAATATTGATGAAGCTATGTAATCGTGAAAGTTCAATCCGACAGAAGGTGTTAAGGGATTGTTGGACTTGTTCATTTCATCGTCTGAAACTTCGCAAAAAGCGCGGTGAGCAAATAGAATCATCATCACGAAGAAAATCGACTGCAGTTTCATCAAAAACTCCTTTTAAAAATGATACGGATTTTGTTTACGACAAACGAACCGTATTAATGAGCATTGAAGAAAAACAGTCGTATGTTGAAATCGCAGTATTTTAATCAAACAAGTTGGACTCAAAGGTGATCATTTGCACTAGCATTTGTGCAAATTTGTGTGGGAGTTTAAGAATCGAGATAGAGATAGAGATCAGATCGATGAGAGACAATAACATATAAAGAAAAGAAGGGCGCGTAGAGCTCCCTTCTTATTGTTAAAATGACTATTTCAAAATTAAAGTCGGTTGGGCGCCGTCTGGTGTTGTTAAAATAAAGAAGTCATACTGACCTGTGCTTACAGGAATTGACAAAAGGAATTTCTGTTCTGCCTCTAATAAAGCCTGTGTAGCAAATTGCAGTTGAGCTCTGTAAGTATAGGCGTTCAACTTCCAAAGTCTTGGTTCAGACGCAATAGCAGAGCCTTCACTAATCTGAGTTAGGCTTGGAGCATAGAATGTGTTGTAGTCTTTAGGAACGCCTTGTCCGTTCAGGCAGTCAGCCTCAACGATGGATATAATGACTTTTGTAATTTGAGGCCCGCGAATAACCGCTTCAATTGTTGGCAAAATCACTTCTTTACGGTCACCTTGAGAACAGTAGTGTTTTACCTCAGGTGGTGCATCTAAAGAAACAGAGCGAGCTTCGCTGACACAAGTACCTAGTAAAAGAACAAGAGATAAGATGGAACGCATTTTAATCCTCCTAAATTTGGATAGGCTCTCATAAAACGGTTTTTGGTATGTCATAAAGATAAAAACACTTATCTACAAAAATCTTGCGGATCTTTCGTACCCGAATTGTTTAAACATGATGAATTTGAAACGGAAAGAAGCTTGATTAATGGATGTTCCGGAGCATCCCGCGAATTAAACTGCGATTGGCGTTGACGGAAGGAAGTACGAATCGCAAGCTTAAAGAGATTCGTTTTAAGGAGGCTTCATGAAAAACATTTTGCTCGCCAGCGCCGTTCTGTTCTCAGCTCACTTCGCAAATGCAAAAACTTTGGATCTTCTTTGTAAAAACAGGGAACATCTTGCTCAAATTAGTTTTGATGCAGAGATCATTCACATGGCCTGCCGTAACGAGGCTCATCCTCATCCGGCGATCTCTTACTCCTTGAACCTTGGAGATGCTGTGACCTGGTCTCCAGTTCGCACTGTCTTGTTGTGTTCTGAACCTTTGCAAAAGACGATGATGAATTTCTACCGCAGCCCGGAAGAGTCTATTTACCTAGAAGTTGAGCATGGACTTAAGAGAGCGACAGCTTCATTAAAAGTTCAAGGTCAGCACTACAACATGGAATGCATCTCGACCCTTTAAAATTTTTCCACGCTACAGGGACTTCCGAAAGTCCCTGTATTTCTTTATAGCTGTTTTTCGCGAAGACGTTTAATCTTTCTAAACAACACTGACTAGACTTCATGAGTTTGTGATGCATTCTTTATCACTTCGCTGTATCTCTTCTTTATGCGGTATGTACGTTCTATCTTTTTGTGTCTCGTAGGGCTGGTCTGTTCTGTGGTTTCAAAGGCCGAATCCATCTCCTTAGTCGCGACGACAGGTTATAAAGATGTTGAGGCTTATAAAGAGGCCGTGGAGTTTGTTGCTGATTCCATCCAAAGCGTTGGAATCACCGTCAAGCTCATAGAGCTTCCCAGAAAGCGCAATGCTGCTGAAGTGAATAATGGAACTTTTGACGCTTTACCTATTCGCGGACTAGAAGATGCCCAAGAATTTCCCAACGTCATCACCTCCAGTATACCTGTTGCCTTCACCAATTTTCGAATGATGTGGCTTAAAGACAAAACCGTGAACGGTTCGGAGATTCATAAATACTCTGGGGCGATCGTGTTAAACAACGCCACTCTTCAGGCAAGATTTAAAAAAGTCGGACTTAAGGTCACAGAGGTGAACGTTGGGTACGCTGAACTTTTAAAGCTCTTGAATTCTAAAAGGGTTGATTACGTCATCATGCCTGAAGAGATTATTGAAAGCCTCAAGGCGGCAAGTCCAAAGCTCGCTGAAGGTGTGCAAGTCAGTGAGAGCATTTTTGTGCGCACCCCTCTTTATTTTACGATGCACAAAAAACACAAGGATCTGATGGTGAAGATTGAAGAAGGTCTTCGCAAATCTTTAAAAGGGGATTTATCAAAGTACCCCTTCATACGGCATTCTTTGAATGTAAAGTTAGAGAAAGAATAATCTGCGTCGTCTAGCGAAACAAGGACGTCGTTGGACGCCCTTGTTTTTATTAATCAAAGAGTTCTTCAAAGAAAGATTTTCTTCGTTTATAAGGTTTGTGACCGTAACCAGGGTTTGCATTTGGCATGAAAGCCTCTTGTGAAGGCTGTGCACGTTTTTCTTCTTCTTGGGATCTATCTAGAATTTTATCAAGCTCGCCTTTATCTAACCAGATACCACGGCATTCAGGACAGTAATCGATTTCCACACCTTTTCTTTCACTCATGACCAGATCTTTATCTTTACAGTGAGGGCATTTCATAACGGACCTCCTTTTTTTTCGATCAGGTTACCAAAACGCAGTTCATTCAGATAATAGATAATTAATAAGAAAATCTTCGTTTAAATGAATAAGATCGTCGTTATTGTCCTAAGGTGACTTCATTCAGATGACATTAGAGGGTGCAAGGAATATAGGAATGCCCATAGTTTAGACACTGCATTTAATATTCGCGTACCATTTTTATCTGCTCGACGAAAAGACGCGCCTTTCTTGCGATTCCTGTATACATTGCGGGGATGAACAATTTCTCAGAATTCGGTCTATTACCTTCTCTTTTAAAAACTCTTAAAACGCAGCGTATATTTACGCCGACAGAAATTCAGCGCATGGCGATTCCCTTGCTCATGTCGGGTCAATCCGTTGTCGGTGTTTCAGAAACTGGCAGTGGTAAGACATTGACCTATGCTCTGCCACTTTTAAACATGCTTAAAAAATTGGAAGAGGACGGGGAGCCAGTGAAGGCTGAGGCAGCTCCGCGCGCGCTGGTGATGGTGCCGTCTCGCGACCTCGGCGAACAGGTGGCCAAGGTCTTTAAGACTTTTACTCATGAAACCCGTCTGCGTGTGCGTCCGGCTTTAGGCGGGATGAGCATGGAACAAACGATTCGCAACATTAGCGGCTCTTTTGAGATTTTGTTAGCCACCCCGGGACGCTTGATTCAACTGCTGAATAAAGAGCTGATTGATTTATCGGACGTGCGTGTTTTGGTTTTTGATGAAGCGGACCAGATGTTGGATAAAGGATTTTTGACGGATTCGAACTATATCGTGGATACCTGCCCTCAGGATATTCCATTAGCACTTTTTTCCGCGACAGTTTCCAAGAATGTTGAAGAGATGATGAACTCGCTTTTTGCTAAGGCGGAGGTCATTCGTAGTGGTGGTAGCGGTAAAACCGCAAAAACTCTGACGACAAAGAACGAAACCGTGATTGATGGCCTTCGTTGGCCGATCTTTGAAAAGCTTTTAAAGAAGAAAATCGAAGGTGGAACCATTGTCTTTGCGAACACACGTGAGCAATGTGACAAGATCGCCAAAGAAATGACGGATAAAGGCTACAAGTGCCTTCTTTATCGCGGTGAAATGGATAAAAACGAACGTCGAACAAATCTTAAAAAATTTCGCAGCGGAGAAGTCGACCTGTTGATTTCGACAGACTTAGCGGCTCGCGGTTTAGATGTACAACACGTCGGCCGAGTTATTAACTATCATCTTCCGCAACAACTGGATAACTATCTTCACAGAGCGGGACGCACAGCACGCGCCGGGCGTGAAGGCTTGGTCGTCAATCTTGTCACTGAGCGCGACCTCCCATTGATCGCGAAAATCGAAGGCAAAGGTCAAACGGCGAAAGAATTGAAATCTCGCTTTAAGGACAAAGACGGCAAACGCCTACACGTGAACCGCGATGAGAAAGTCGTGAAGAAGAAATAGAGGATAGAAACTCTCCACACTTTTGATCGAAGAGTCGAATTCAATCTCTCCGAAATGAAAAAAGCCTTTTGAAGCGAACCACGGTTGTGACCACTATCAAAAGGCTTTCGAAGCTCTGTGTAAAGCCGGTTCCCTAGGCTTTTAAATAAAATTCGTGGGGAGTGGGTTTGTATCCAAACTCAAACCAAACCAGGCCATGTTCTTTTTCCCAAGCTTCAAGTGTCGCAAGGTACTCTTTTGGCCAAAGTCCTTTCAAAATCGCAGTTTGCTTGTACTGAAGCCACCCATTCACCGAATGAGCCTTTGAGTAGACGCTCTTGCAACTTGAAAGTAATAATTTTCTAAGCTCAGTGTTCTCCACTTTTTCAAGAGCTGAAAACTCAGGTGCATTTTCATTTTTAGCGATCGCTCTTTGAATCGTGTTTGCTTCAAGAATTGAAACTCCCGTCGTTCTTGCGAGAATTTTAAGCCAGTCCTCACGGAATATTAACAAGCCCTTAGTGTCCTTCAGTTCCGGTAAAGAGCTGAGGTAGTCGGTCGTGACTCGACGCGGGTAAGCAAAGAACTCCTCACGCATTCCCAGGGACATTAAACAATCCTGAACCATATAATCCATAGGACTTTGGAAGCTATTTACTTTGAAGAACTCTTCAAGCTCCTCATTCTTCCATCGAGATTTTTCGCGCCATTCAATAGAACTATGCTGATGCGCGTGGAAATTAGGATTCCAATCGAGCCAGAAGAGACCTCGCGTACCATTTTTAGGGGCTTGTAAAATGATCGGATCATAGTCGGAAAAAGAATTAAACTCTACTTTGCCGATTTGTTTTTCGAGGGATTTAAAAATGTCTAAAAGGGGACTTCGAAAGGCGATGACTTCGACGCCAGTTTTTTGCGTGAGTTCATCACACATCCGACCGATTTCTTGATGACGAGAATATTCGACATCAAGCCAAACAAATTTAGTGGCACTGAAAAGCTCGGGCAATAATCCATAGTCCATGGGATTTCTTTTTGAATAACCTTCGGCAAATAAAACTAAACTGCCTGCCGAATTTCCGCGCCCAGGGCCTAAAAGAATATTTTCTTTTTTTGCGTATTCGATAATCTCGCGAATGCCAGCAATAACTTGCTTTTTCTCATGGGAATAAAGTGAGATCTCTTCACGCACTTGTAAAAGAGCACGTTCATCAACAACGCCTTTTCTTTTTAGATTGTTCTCGCTGATTTCTAGGATGTTCTCCATAACTTGAGTCCTCTCTGTCTCTGACAATTCCTTGTCTTGGTTTAAAGAGGTCAAAATGGATTCCAGGCTTTTTATCTGTTGCTGCATTTGAGCGGCACTTTTGCGACTCTCATAAAGACGCGCTTCTAAGAGCTCTTGCAGTGATTGCTCGTTAGTTTCGCGCAACAATGTCTTGATTTGCTCAAGCGTAAAACCAAGATGTTTGTAGTGCACAATGCGTTTTGCGGCTGAGACTTGGTCGGTCGTATAAACGCGGTAACGGCTTTCACTCCGAGTATGCGGAGATAAAATCCCCTTCTCTTCATAGAGGCGCAGAGCTTTAACCGAAAGCCCCGTGAGTTCGCCAAATTCGCTGATAGTAAGCCAGTTCTTCATCATGAACCTCTGATACTAAGGCTCAAGTCCGCCCCAAGGGCAGAGTAAAGTAGAAAAAAAGGGCGGATCCTACTGCGGGATACACCGCGCGTTTAAAGCGGGATGGGGCTCGCGCCGTCGTGGCGCTCGGTCCTTCGGACTGCCTTCGGCACCCTCGCGCTAGCATCCTGCTAGGGCGATCGAAGCAACTAAGACCTTCAAAAGAACAAAACCAATGGGCCCCAGCGCCATAGCGATGGGGTTCAGCAACATTTTTTTAAATTATGGTGAGATGAGAGAATCGAACGAACAGCCGCGCTGTTTAAAAAAATGGTCGGGGAGATAGGATGGGGCTCGCGCCGTCGTGGCGCTCGGTCCTGCGGACTGCCTCCGGCACCCTCAAAATAGCATCCTGCTATTTTGATCGAACCTACGACAGCTTGACCGATAAATTCGAAGCCTATCGCTTCCAGATCACAAAAACAAAAAAGCCGACTGGCATCTTTGATGCCACTCGGCTTTTTTGAAAAAGTTGGTCGGGGAGATAGGATTCGAACCTACGACCCTCTGGTCCCAAACCAGATGCGCTACCAGACTGCGCTACTCCCCGACGAGGAGTGGACAATAAATAATTATTGGCCCTGTTGTCAAATCACTAGATAGTAACGCACGACATTGCTATTCTTTTTTTCATGGAAAACTTCATAAACTCGCTTCCCAAACCTGTTCTCGCATTTTTAGCCATATTAATAGGCATCGGCGTCTTCATGCTAGTCAGCCCGCCGCACACGGTTTGTGATTCCCAGCAGACGACGTTCCAAGAGTTGCAGAAGGGGAATATCTTCCCGACAGAGATTAAGAAGAACAAAATTCCTCCTACAATTGTTCGCGCGAAAGAGGCTTGTCAGCTCGGAAACAGCGCGGGCTCTTGCTATGAGTACTTCATGGTGCTGAAAAATGTGGCAGATGGTATCGGGAAGGCTTCTAGTGAATGCACGACCCAGTTATTTAACGTGACCGAAGTGCGCTCGGCGATGAATGACGGGATTGAGTTGATGGCGCGTTTGGCCTGGGGGATTAAGCCGCCCGAGCCAGGGATTGAAAGATTTGGTTGGATGCAAGAAGCCGACATCGCTATCTTCTGCCGTCTGAAGAACATCTACATTCGCGCCAACGGCGAAGAAGCGTGGGTGAATTTGCGTAAAAAAATATATGAAAAACTGCCGGGGGAGGAAGTGCCTCCACCGACAGATCCTACTCAGGTAGCTGTCGAACCTCGTAAGGCGACGCTGATGTTGAATGAGCAGGATATTTTCAATCGAAGTTTGTTCTCGGTTCGTTGCGAAGCTTTCTAGAGAGAATACACCTCCAAAGATTTCCACTGCGGCTTGCGATTGCGATACTCAAGCCGTCCGTACAAAGCGAATGTTTCGTCATTGCGATTTTGAACCAGGAAGTTCAGAGCCTGCAGGCGAGAGATGTTCCATTCCGCAGGGTTCAAGCCGAAGTTTTTAAGCTGGTTGCGAAGAAGTTCTAAAGTCATTTCGTTTTTCATAAAGGGTTCCTTTTAAAGTGTGTTGTTGTTCGATGAACCCTTGTGCAAGGCGAAAGCCGGATGGATGCAACCTATAGCTGCGGTATATTTGAATTGAGCTGCTCCTTGTCTTGAGTTGTCTAGCCTCGTGGACTACCTTCTTGGACATGAGACGAAATGTTTTTTCCAAATACTTATTAGCGCAAGCGATCGTGATCGCCTTGGTGATGATTATCTTTAGAGTGATAGCGGACCGTCAGACCGCGGCTACCGTCGCGGGATTTTTATTTGTTCTATTGCCACTGGTCCTGATGATTCTTGAATATCGTCGGGCCAAGTTCGCGCATCCCATCTGGTTTGCGGCAGTTTTGCAGTTCTGGATCCTTTTTGCCTTACCGATTTTAGGAATTCGCCTTCTAAATTGGGGAGTCCCATTTGATCAGCTGTCGGCTTTTGGGGTGCCGGGACCGGTGTTGCATCAGTTCTCAAGTAAAAGTTACATGGTGATGATGATAGTGACGCTCTTCGTTTCATGGAAACGTCCCCAAAAGGGTTGATCCGCCGCCGCGCCTTCCTCGGTCGCGCCTTGGCTGAACCCCTCTGGGAACGTTTCGGGTGGCGCGTAGGATTGATGGGGAAGAAGAGGGGAGTTTTGGGCATAAAAAAAGCCGGTCTTGGACCGGCTTTTTTTGTTTTCCCAACAGGAAATCTATAATTTCAGCAGTTTATTCGGGATTAGATCTCGAAAGGAACTGGAGAGATTGCTTCAGCTCTGTGGAAAGTATCGTAAGCGTCTGAACCAGAAGGCAATAGAGCTAGGTTACGAGCTTTTTTAACTGCAGCAGCAACTTTCTTTTGTTGAGCTACTGATAGTTTAGAGATGCGAGATGGAGTGATTTTACCACCGTCACCGATGAAACGAGTCAAAGATGCTGGATCTTTATAATCGAATACGTGGTCGCCGGAGAATTCTTGACGGTATTTGCTACGAGTTGTCTTTTTCATTACTATCCTCTTTTTAGATTTCCTATTGGTTAGCGAGTTAATGTGTGTACAAGAAAAAAGAGTTGCCATCAAGTGTCTTTTTACTTTATATGGTTACTTCTTGTTTGCGGCGCCCCTATTTAATTTGAAGGATGGCGTTGACCCAGACTTGTAGCCAGACTGTATTAGAGGAGCTTCGTATGAGCAAATGTGAAATTACTGGAAAAGGCCCTGTTGTAAAAAACTTGGTGTCTCACTCCAACATTAAAACTAAATCAACAGCTCAACCAAATGTTCAAAAAAAACGCATCTTTAGCCGTGTTTTGAACCAAATGGTGAGATTGCAAATCGCAACTAGCGCGATCCGTGACATGGAGCACATGGGCGGTTTCGACAACTTTATTCTTAATTCTGACGACGCTAAGCTTTCTAAAAGAGCTATGGCTGTTAAATTGAGAATCAAAAAGAAAATCTCTACTAAGAAGTAATTAAGAGGCCGCAGATGAAATTGAAAATCAAAAAAGGCGCAACTGTACAAGTTATCACTGGATCTGACAAAGGTAAGAAGGGTTCAGTAATGGCTGTTGACGTTAAAAACATGAAAATCCAAGTTCAAGGTGTGAAAGTACAAACACACTACGACAAAAAAGATGGTCTTTTGAAAAAAGAAGGCTTCATCGACTACTCAAATGTGAAGTTGGTAGAAGCTGCTACTAAAGAGAAAAAGACTTCTAAAAAAGCTACTAAGTCTAAATCAGCTTAGTCATCTCTGAAGGTGCTGTCGTCCTGACAGCACCCTGGCTTTGCCTGGCGGCAAAGTTTTCCTAAGACAAAGTCTAAATTTGGTCCTTACGGCGATCTCTTCGTTTTAGTCTCCTATATAGCTGCGTAAAATCAAAGTTGGGTTTAGAAGTTTGTATTTCAACTGAACTTTGAAATAGAGGAGAGCAGCTTGAACAGGGACCAAATCTCAGCACTAAAAAGCAAAGTAGCACTGTTCTCGGCGACGACGGTGTTTTTTTTCGCGTCGTTAGCAGCCGCGGATCTTGGCGACTCTTTGGTGTTGTGCAAGAACAATAAGACCGTTCGTACCTTGCGTGTTGAAATGGGCGCAGACTCAAAATGCCGCGCGATTTACACGAAACAAGGTGTGGATGAAACCATTGGCTCTGGCCTCAATCCAAACTCTTGCGTTGAATTCGTATCGAATGTTCGCAAAAATCTAGAAGAAGCAAAGTGGAATTGCCGTGAAGTTAAAGAAGCACGCACTTCCAATGTTCTTATAGATTCTGCGGAGTAAAAAAAATGAGTTCTTCCTCTGAGTTGGTGGTCGCAGCAGTGCAAATGACATCGATTGACGATGTCGACGCCAACCTTATGCAGATGGAAGCTCTTCTTGAAGAAACCTTCCGACAATCTCAACCTCGTCTGGTCTGCTTTCCTGAAAATTGCCTGTATTTGCGACTGAAAGAGGGCGAAAAAATCGAAGGTTTCGCCTTGGATCACTCGGCCTTCAAGTCACTTTCTGAGGCCGCAAAAAAATATAATACGTTTTTGCACCTGGGTTCGGTGCCTCTTTTTGTAGAGGGGCATTTGTATAATTCTTCCATGCTGATCACTCCACTTGGAGAAGTTCGACCCACTTATCAAAAGCTGCATCTTTTCGACATCCAACTCGAAGGACAAAAACCTATTCGGGAATCCGATGTTTTTCGTCATGGTCAACGGCCGAATATCTTGGACATTGATGGTTGGAAAATTGGCGAAGCGATTTGTTATGATGTGCGATTTGCCGAGCTGTTTTCGCAGTATGCGCGCAAGGAAGTGGATGTGATTTTATTGCCCGCGGCTTTTCTTGTTAAAACGGGAGAGGCCCATTGGGAAATCCTTCTGCGAGCAAGAGCGATTGAGAATCAGTCTTATGTCGTCGCCGCGGCACAGGGTGGTACGCACACAAGTTCTCATGGTGGCACTCGCGAAACTTACGGGCATTCTTTGTTGATTGATCCTTGGGGAACCGTTGTGGGACAAATTGAAAAGCGGGCGCCAGGCATCACATTTGCGAAGTTCACAAAAGATCGGATCGACAAAGTGCGCGCGCAAATCCCGATGAAGTTCCATCGTCGCTTGCCGGTGGGCTAAGGGTTGCCTAAAGTCTAGAAATCCTGCACTATTTCAATGACAATTTTCTCAATTAGCTTTTAATATGCGCTCAAAGCGCTAACAGGGAGCTGGATTATGATCCGAGTTTTCTTAGTTTTATTTCTGCTATCGTCTTTAGTGGGTTTTAAAGCCCTTGCTCAAGAAGCATCGGCAGAGCCTCAGTACGACGAAGCCCGTGAAGCTGAACTCGCTCAGAAGGCAAAAAAACGCATTTATCCTGGCGGCCGTGACGAAGAAGACCTCAAAGTCCAAAGCCAGCTAACAACCCCTGTGCGTAAGCTAGCTCCTCAAGCCGAAGTTAAAGAAGAAGCTACTGAGGAGTAGGGCCGGACGGCCGCAGAGATGAAGAGCCAGCAGGCGCGTAAGCTGAAGCAGCACCGGCGGCAGCCGGCAGAGCGCAGGGCCTCGGCCCGAAGCTGAAGCAGCATTAGATTTTTTGTTTTGAGAATATTTTGGAGTACCTATGTCAATCTATACTGAACTACCAGAAGGCGTAACTCGCGAGACTATGGACGTTGACGTTTTGATCGTCGGCGGCGGAGCTGCGGGACTTTCTTGCGCGCTTCACTTGCAAAATCAAATTCAAAAACACAACGAAGACGTTTCCGCGGGTCGCAAACAAGGCGAACAAATTCCTGATCAAATGATCGTGGTTTTGGAAAAGGCTTCTGAGATTGGTGCGCACAGTTTTTCGGGCGCCGTTCTTAATCCAAGAGCTTTGAGTGAACTTATTCCTAACTTCAAAGACGAAGGTTGCCCTATCGATTCTGAAGTTAAGAAGGATGCTGTTTATTATCTAGGTTCTGATTTCTCTTTCAAACTTCCGATCACTCCTCCTCCATTTCACAATGAAGGCAACTACATCATCTCTTTAAGCAAGTTCAACCGCTGGTTGGCGACGAAGTGTGAAGAGAAGGGCATCAACATCTTCCCAGGTTTCGCTGCGGTGGAAGCTCTTTATGAAGGAAATAAAATTGTCGGGGTTCGTACGGGCGATAAAGGCCGTGATAAAAATGGCAAACCTAAAGCGAACTTCGAACCGGGTTTGATCTTGAAGTCCAAAGTCACGATCTTCGCAGAAGGAACTCGTGGATCTTTGTTCAAGCAAGTTGAAAAGAAATTGAACCTTCGCGCCGGTAAAAATCCAGATGTGTACGAAGAGGGCGTTAAGGAAGTCATCCAGATGCCTGCGGGCACAGTGGAAGCGGGCCAAGTGATTCACACTTTGGGTTTCCCTCTTTCTAAATCTATCGGTGGTACTTTCATTTACACTCTTCCAGGGGATAAGATCATCGTAGGTCTTGTGGCTTACCTGGATTCTGAAGATCCTCTATTGGATCCACATCGTGAACTGCAAAAACTTAAAACTCATCCGTTCCTACAAAGCATGCTCAAGGGCGGTAAAGTGGTGGCTTACGGTGGTAAGACTTTGCCAGCCGGTGGTTGGTATTCTATGCCGAAGCTTTACGGCGATGGATTCATGGTTTGCGGAGACTCTGCAAGCATGGTCGATGTACAAAAGCTCAAAGGCATCCACTTGGCGATGAAGTCGGGTATGCAAGCCGCTGACACCA
The DNA here is from genome assembly GCF_047305915.1 of Bdellovibrio sp. HCB117. Classification (NCBI taxonomy): domain Bacteria; kingdom Pseudomonadati; phylum Bdellovibrionota; class Bdellovibrionia; order Bdellovibrionales; family Pseudobdellovibrionaceae; genus Bdellovibrio; species Bdellovibrio sp. HCB117. The sequence goes on from NZ_CP178622.1 coordinate 825,033, forward strand.
TCATCGAAGGTTTAGCTAAGGGTGCGGATTTCTCTGAAGCCGTTACTCAAGGTTATGAAAAGCGTATTGAGTCTTCTTATGTGAAAGACGATCTTTACCGCGTTCGTAACTTCCACCAAACTTTAAGCAAAGGGATGTTTGCATCTATGCCGCTTTTGGCATTGCAAGAGATCTCGGGTGGTCGCGGTCTTCATGATTTCATGAAAATCGATCATATCGACGCCGATACGACTGAAAAGGTCGTCGACGTTTGGGGTCCTTATGGTCTAGATCATGAGGATAATAAGCTGCCTAAGCCTGACGGAGAGCTTTTCTTTGATAAGCTTTCTAGTGTGTATTTGACGGGCACTATGCACGACGAGGATTCTCCTAATCACTTGATCCTTAAGGATGGGGATATCTGTCGTTCGGTATGTGAGCCTCAGTACAAATCACCGTGTAATCATTTCTGCCCAGCCTCTGTATACGAAATGGTACCGTCTACAGTTGAAGCAGGTAAGAAGGACTTACAAATCAACTATACCAACTGTATTCACTGTAAGACTTGTGATATTAAGTGCCCATTCGAAAACATCGAGTGGACCGTTCCTGAAGGGGGCGGTGGACCACAATATCGCGAAACATAGTGCATCCAAATATAGCGGTATTTTTAGATGGGAAGCTTGGCGAGGGATCAGGCTTCTTTAACCAACGGAAAGGAACCGTTTATGCCTCAGTTTTTTGCCTCCACAGCTCGTGGCCTTGTAGAACCTCTTGAACAAGAATTAAAAGACCTCGGTCTTCAAGTTACCGGAAAATACATCGGTGGCGTTTTCTTCGAAAGCAATTGGGAAGGCTGCTATAAAGCGAATCTTCAATCTCGTCTTGCAAGCCGTATCTTAAAACCGGTTTTGGATTTCACGGCTTATCAGCCGGAAGAGCTTTACAATCAAATTCTTCGCCATGATTTCACGAAGTATATCAAGCCAACGCAAACGATCTCTATCGACGCGAGTGTGTCTGATTCAAAAATGCGTGATCAACGTTTTGTTGCGATGAAAGTGAAAGACGCTATCGTCGACCAATTCCGTGAAAAGTTTGGTGTACGTCCTGACGTTGATAATGAAAATCCATCTTTAAGAATTCACGTTCGCGCTATTAAAAATCAATTCAACGTTGCGATCGACACTTCGGGTGATAGCTTGTTTAAGCGTGGCTACCGTAAAGAAGTGGGCGATGCTCCTTTGAAAGAAAACTTGGCAGCTGGCCTGATCAAAGTTTCTGAATGGGATCAAAAATCTCCGATCGTGGACTTCATGTGTGGATCTGGAACTTTCTTGATTGAAGCCGCAATGATGGCTTTGAATATCGCTCCGGGTTTGAATCGCACGCGCTTCGGTTTCCAAAACTGGTTGAACTACGACAAAGGCCTTTGGGAGCAAGTTGTTCAAGAGGCGATGGATGCGGAAAAAGAAGAACTTGATTTCAAATTCTATGGTTTCGACATCGACAATCGCGTGATTAAAAATGCCAAAGATAATGCAAAACGTGCGGGCGTTGATCAAGTGATCGAGTTCAAAAAAGAATCGGTAGCGACGGTAGAGCCTCCAGTAGAAAAAGGTTTGATCATCGTGAATCCTCCTTACGGCGCGCGTATCGGTGATGAAGACAATCTTCGTGACGTCTATCGTGATTTAAGTTTTACGCTTAAACATCGTTTCAAAGGTTGGGACGCGTGGATTCTTTCTGGAAACAAAGAGTTGATCGCTGATTTGAAATTGAAATCGACGAAGAAGCACTTTGTATTTAACGGCAATATCGAATGTCGTTTCCTAAAATATAGCATGTTCTAAGGCGCGTGAGCGCCACTCGCGAAAGAGTCCTTATGAAATCGCTTGTCCTTTTTCTTTTAGCATTTCCAGGCATCGCGCAAGCCGCAATGCCTGTTCTTTCCTATAAAAACGTTCAATGCCGTTACACGGAAAACGACAAGCTTGTTAAGGAGCAGACAGTCGCACTTATGACCCTTGTCATTGAAGACAGTTTGGGTCGTTTTGCGCAAATTCAGTTCGGCGACGACGCTAAAAAGATTCAATATCAAATTCTAATTGAAGACGATCTAAAGACAAAAGACAGCGTCGTGATTCTGCAAAATCTCATGGTCGATAAACTGGAAAGTTCTTCTGAGCTTTCGGGAAAAGAAGTAAGCTGGGTTCGTATCGCACAGGGCACACACAGTGTCCGCTGCGATTTGAAACCATGAATGAAAAACACACATTTTTAGTCGACGAAAATTTATTGGGTTTGGTGCGCTGGTTGCGCATGATGGGCTTTGATGCCGCGAGTTTCAAAGCTCTTTCCGACGATGAACTCTTAAAAATTGCCTATCATCAAAAGCGGATTCTTTTAACAAAGGACCGCCTTTTTTTTGCCCGCATGCCTGAAAACTTGGGATACCTTGTTCAAAGCGAAGAGCCCGAAGATCAGCTTGTTGAAGTTCTTAAGCACTACCGAATCATGCCCGATGAAAATGCTTTGTCTCGTTGTTTTAAGTGCAATACGCCGATCGAAGAAATTGATCGCGACAAAGTAAAAGATAAAGTCGATGCAAAAACCTTTTCTATTTATCAAAGCTTCTTCTGGTGCCCTCACTGCCAGAAAGTTTATTGGGAAGGTTCCCATTTCAGTAAAATGCAAAACAAAGTGGAAGAAGTTCGCAAGGCTTGTAAGTTTGACGAGTGATGGTTGTCTTTGAATCAAACGGCCACAAGTTCATGTCCGACAACTTAAGTAGTTCAAAAGGTTAAGTACCACAGACGGGGCTGATCTGATTAGAAATAAAAAAGGCCCCGGAATCCCAGGGCCTTTTTTATTATTTTTCTAAATTTTAAAATTAGAACGGTTTGTTGATCGCGATGTAAGCGGCAGAGCCACCCAAGATCCAAAGAAGGATCGCGATAGGCCAACCGAAGTAACCTTTTCTTTTCACCAAAGAAATAGCCACGCCCAAAACTAACCAGATACCGATCTTAGCTTGCACCCACGTTGGCAAACCTTGAACCATTCCCAAGCGAGCTGCCATACCAAAACCGCTGACAAGAACCAAAAGAAGACCCACACCATGAGTAGCATAAGCCATGATGCGCGCGCCTTTCGTCAAAGTGAGTTTTGCGAAAGCCGGAATGAGAAGTCCTCCGAAACCAAAAAACATGATCATGAAGCCCAGCATGTGAAGGACTTTATAAAACTGATAGGACATTGATGCGTCTCCTTTTATTCTTCTTCGTTGAGGCCCAGGTGTTTCATCACGCGGGACAGGTCTTTTCTGATTCGAGTTAGGTGCGCCTTGTTTGCCAAGGTCTTAAGAGAATCACGCAACGGCTCTAGAGGGTAACCTCCGTAAGCACCCGGCTTTGTGACATCGTTCGTGACGCCAGAGCGTCCAGCAAGAATCACTTTGTCGCCAACATTGACGTGATCTGAGATCGCGGCGTCTCCGCCGATCATGCAGTTATTTCCGACGGTGCTAGAGCCTGCCACCTTAAAACCTGCGGCCATCACACAGTTATCACCGATGATAACGTTGTGGGCGACGTGACAGAAGTTATCCATTTTCGTCCCATTGCCGATACGCGTTTCAGTCAAAGCCGCGCGGTCAATTGCGCAGTTGGCTCCGATTTCGACGTGATTTCCAATAACCACGCGGCCGATTTGCGGGATTTTTTTGTGAGTACCTTCTTTGGTCATCGCAAAAGAAAATCCGTCAGCGCCGATTGTCGTGTGAGGATGAATTTCGCAATAAGAACCTAGGGTGCAGGAAGCTCCGACGAAAACTTGTGGATGCAAGATCGTGTGGTCGCCAATTTCGGCGTAGTATTCAACAACAGTGTGGGCGCCAATAGTGCAGCCGTCGCCGATTTTAACATGTTCACCGATCACCGCAAAGGGGCCGACTCCCACGTTTTTTCCCAAGTGAGCCGTCGGGTGAACGAAGGCGGTCGGGTGGATTTTTGTTTCTTGGTTGAAGCGATTCATCTTTCCGTCAAAAAGGGGAAGGATGGCTGCCATCGCCAATTGCACGTTCGCGGCTTGGAAGAAGGTGGTCTTAGAGTCCGCAGGAAGTTGCAAAGCTTTGTGCGCCACGATGATGGGAGCTTGTGCTTGCAAAGCGGATTCAAGTTGCTCTTTCTTCGAAACGAAAATCAAACTTTGTGCGTCTGCTTTTTCGGGTGGAAGAACCTTCTGAGCCACTGCTTGCAGCGAACCAGATACGAAAGAGAGATCGGAAGAATTTAGATCTTTGATAACTTCAGCTGTAATCATAGTGATGCCTCGCGCTAACACTTAACAATTATTTTTTTGATGTCAAGTCACTGGGTGATAGTATAAACCAGCTAATTAAACACTTTTGATTCTTTCTCACCTTTAATTTTAGAGAGGAACTGAGATGGCGAAAAAGGCTGCGAAAAAGGAAGCACCTGCGGCAAAAGCAAAAAAGGCAGCAGCAAAACCAGTAGCAAAACCGCAACAAAAAGCGGCGGCAAAACCTGCGGCGAAGGCGGCAGCTAAACCGGCTGCGAAACCAGTGGCGGCAAAACCCGCTAAGCCAGCAAAGGAAGCGAAGGCTGAAAAGCCGGAAAAAAAATCAGCTCCCGTTGAAGCTCCAGTGAAAGCGGAAAAGGCAGAGAAAAAGGCGAAAGCAGAACCCGTTGTTGAAGTCGCTGAAAAAGCTCCTAAAAAAGAGAAAAAAGCTAAGATTGATAAAAGCGGACTGTCTGAAGATCAAGTGAAGTGGCATGAACTTCATGAGAAATACAAAGCCGTCAAAGCCCCTACCTACAGCATTTCTGGGCAGTTTGAAGCTAAAACTCCGCTGCAACATAAGATCTTTGGCTGGGGATATGTTCTATCGAATGAATATGACCGTTTAGAGGTGCTTTTCGAGGACGGAAAGCGAATGCTGATCAGCAACAGAAAGCTCTCTTAAGGGAGAGCTCTTCTAAAAAAGGTATTGCAAGCAGCCCCTTTCTGACCTACTAATTTATCTGCATGGCAAAAGACGATTTAGTACAAATTGACGGAAAAGTAATCGACGCCCTTGCGGGTGGCCTTTACAAAATTGAACTTGATAACAAAGCGATCATTAACGCAAAACTTTGCGGAAAAATGAGACGTTTTAACATTCGTGTCGTGGTCGGTGACCGTGTTAGCGTGGGAGTTTCTCCTTACGATCCAACACATGGTCTGATCATGTTCCGTCACAAATAATTGATTTAATTTAACTCAACCTTAAATTCCCAATTAAATCTAGAGGTTCTATGGATCAGGCTCTTCAGAGTTATTTGGCTCGTATTGTCCCAACTGTTCCCGCAAAATCAGCACAGGCTGTTATTGAGCTTGCGGCAGAGGGCGCTACTGTCCCTTTCATCGCTCGTTACCGTAAAGAGAAAACTGGCAACTTGGACGAAGTTCAAATTCGCGCAGTCATCGAAGGTCACGAAACTTACAACGAAATCGTCAAGCGTAAGGCGTTCTTGATTAAAGAAATCGGAGAACAAAACAACCTTACCGCTGAAATCCAAAAGCGCATCGAGCTTTCTTGGGATTTGGGCGAACTTGAAGAGATTTACAAACCATTCAAGAAAAAGAAAAAAACCAAAGCGACTATTGCCCGCGAAGCTGGCTTGGAACCTTTGGCAAACTGGATCTGGGAAATGGGCCACGGTTTGATCAAAGACGATCAAACAATGGAAATGAAGGCGAAGAACTTCCTCAATCCAGCCGCAAAAATCCAAACATACGAAGAAGCGCTTAAAGGGGCTCAAGACATCATCGTCGAAAAAATCGCCAATGATGCAGATCTTCGTGCGATGGTTGCGAAAAACTACAACGAAAAAGGCCGTATCGTTTCTAAAGCGGCTAAGGGCTTTAAACCAAACTCTAAGTACGACATGTACAAAGAATTTGAAGAGCCCGTTAAAAACTTGATGGATGCTAAAAACAATCACCGCTACTTGGCGATGAGACGTGGCTGGCAAGAAGAAGAGCTTTCGGTTGATGTGAAAGGCGATGACGAAGACATCTTGAAGTCTTACGAAAAATTCGCAACGTCGACTCCGGACAATGCTATCGGCGACTACTTAAAACAGTGCGCTCGTTTGGCATTGAACGTATACGTTCTTCCATCAGTTGTGAATGAAGTTCACCGTGTTCTTAAAGAAAAAGCAGACACAGACGCTATCAACGTTTTTGCTGAAAACGTACGTAAGCTTTTGTTAGCTTCTCCTTACGGACCAAAATGTGTATTGGGTGTCGACCCTGGTTTAAGAACGGGTTGTAAAGTAGCGTTGATTGATAAATCTGGCGCTTTCATTTCTCACACAGTTCTTTACACTTTGGGTGACGATGCTGACAGAAAAGCGAAAGCTCTTTTCGGTGACGTATTAAAACAAATCCAAATCGAAGCGATTGCTGTCGGTAACGGTACTGCGGGTCGCGAGACAGAATCTTTCCTAAGAAAAGTTCTAAAAGATCTTGGTAAGAACATTCCAGTCGTGATGGTTTCTGAATCGGGTGCCTCTGTGTACTCGGCGTCGGAAGCAGCTCGTGAAGAGTTCCCAGATCTTGATGTTACGGTGAAAGGTGCGATCTCTATCGCGCGTCGTTTGCAAGATCCTTTGGCGGAGCTTGTGAAGGTAGATCCTAAGTCTATCGGTGTTGGTCAATACCAGCACGACGTCAGCCAATCCCAATTGAAAAAATCGTTGGAAGCCGTGGTTGAGTCTTGCGTGAATGCTGTGGGCGTTGACGTGAATACAGCATCGGCGGCTTTATTGTCTCACGTTGCGGGCATCGGTCCGGCGTTGGCAAAAGGTATCGTTGAAGCTCGTAAGAAAACTCTTTTCACAGACCGTTCTGAGCTTTTGAAAGTACCAAAATTCTCTGCAAAAGTTTTCGAACAAGCTGCGGGTTTCCTAAGAATTCCTTCTGGAAAACAAGTTTTGGATTCAACAGGTATCCATCCAGAGCGTTACCAAGCGGTGACGGACATGGCGAAGGATCTTGGTGTTTCTTTGAGCGAAATCATCGGTGAAGGTGCTAAGAAGTTGCTTGCGCAAAGAACAAAATGGGCTCAGCTAGTCGGTGAGTTTACTTTTGATGACATCGTGAAAGAGCTTGAAAAACCAGGTCGTGATCCTCGTGATCCGTTCAAGGTTTTCCAATTCCGTGACGACATCATGGAAGTGAAAGACCTTCAGGAAGGCATGATCTGCCCAGGTATCGTGACGAACGTAACGAATTTCGGTGCGTTTGTGGATATCGGTGTTCACCAAGATGGTTTGGTGCATATTTCTGCGCTTTCTCACAAGTTCGTGGATGATCCTCGTAAAGTCGTGAATCCAGGCGATCATGTGACTGTTAAAGTTCTTAAAGTAGACCAGGTGAAAAACCAGATCTCTTTGACAATGAAGATGGATGACGCTCCAGAGGCTTCAGCGCCTCGTGGTGAAAGACGTCCTGATCAACGCGCCGGCGGTCCAAGACCGGCTGGTGGCGGCCGTCCTCAGGGCGGTGGCCGTGATCAACGTCCTTCCGGTCCTCCACCAAAACCTGCAAATCCGTTCAACAACCCATTTGCAGCATTGATGAACGTTCCAACGAATAAAAAATGACCGGCAGGTCGCAGTGCCGAAGCGTCTTCGGGCGCGTAGGCTGAAGCAGCTTTCCCGGAAAAATTTAAAGGAGAATTAACATGGCAGTAAAAGGCAAATCTAGAAAAGGCATCCGTCATAAGAAAAAAAGAATTGCGACTAAAAAACGCATGATCAAAGCAAAAATCCGTAAGTAAGATTTTTGAGATTTGAAAGATTTAAGCCCGCTTCCCTTAAGGTGCGGGCTTTTTCTTTTCCAAAAGGTGCCAGGGGGGCTTTTGGCTCGACCTTTGACACGCTGACACCTTCATTCAAAGTATCAATTAGTGATACCGGCCTTCGTTTCCGTTGCAGCTTATTCGAATTCTCTTTAGTGAGGGCTTTCTTTCGGGCTATCCTTGTCAGATCAAGGAGGTCCTATGATCGTTCAACCTCATATCCTTACTAAGGCTCTGGATGCGGCTTTAAGCACCGGTGCTGACTTCGCGGATATTTTTCTCGAGGACACTTATTCTTCTCAACTTTCCATTTTAAATTCAAAACCAGAACAAGCTATCGTGGGCCAGCTTTACGGAGCGGGCATTCGTTTGTTTTTCGGGCATGAAATTGTTTACGTAACCACCAACGATCTATCTGAAGACGGCTTGGTGAAGGCCGCTCTGAATGCGGCGAAAAGCCGTGGGCAAGGGGATGCAAAAAAATCCATGCCTTTGATGCAAGTGCCTTTTGATTCTATCCACACTTATGGGGAAAAGCCTTGGGAGATGGATCGCGCTAAAAAACTTCACTGGTTGAATTCAGTGGATCAATACTCGCGTGCGCGTAATTCGGCGGTCACTCAAGTCGAAGCGGGTTTGAATGAAAAATTTCAGAAAGTGCAAATCGCCAACTCTCGCGGTTTGATGGCTTATGATGAGCGTGCTTACAGCCGTATTCGTATGGAAAGTTTTGTTGAGCATAACGGTGTGAAAGAAAGTGCCTCTGAAGACGAAGGTCACATGGGAACTTCTGAAATCTACGATCAAATCGATCTTAAGTCTTTGGCCGAAATGGCTGTGGACCGAGCGATGATGCTAACAAAAGCCGATTATGCTCCCGCAGGTGAAATGCCCGTGGTAATTGATAATGCCTTTGGTGGCGTGATCTTCCACGAAGCTTGTGGACATGGATTAGAAACTACAAGCGTTGCTAAAGATGCTTCCGTCTTCTGCGGTAAGCTTGGACAAAAAATCGCTCACGAAAGTGTGACGGCGATCGATGACGGAACGATTGAAAACGGTTGGGGTTCTTTGAACCTTGATGACGAAGGAAATAAAACTAAAAAGACGACTCTTATCGAAAACGGTGTTTTGAAATCCTATATCGTCGATGAAATGGGTTCTCGTCAAACAGGTTACGAAGCGACCGGCAGTGGTCGTCGTCAATCCTACAAGTATGCTCCAGCATCTCGTATGAGAAACACCTACATCGCCGCCGGAAAAGACAAATTCGAAGATATGATTCGTGACGTGGATTACGGTTTGTATGCAAAGAAAATGGGTGGTGGCTCAGTCAACCCAGGTACAGGTGACTATAACTTCCAAGTCGGCGAAGCGTACATCATTCGCAACGGTCGTATTGAAGAAGCCGTGAAAGGCGCTTGCTTGATCGGTCGCGGAATCGACACACTTGGAAAAATCACCAAGGTTTCTGATGATTTGAAATTGGCGCGTGGTATGTGCGGTTCTGTCAGTGGTTCTATCCCGGCAGCCGTAGGTCAGCCGCAAATTCTTGTTTCCAGCCTGATGGTTGGGGGGAGAGCGAAATAATGGATGCTATTAAATCTAATTTCGAAAAAATCGCTCATCAGGCTCGTCAAGACGGCGCCAAAGTTGAAATGCTTTTGTCGGGTGGTGAGAGTCTTAGCATTGGTTACCAAAAAAAGAAGTTGGATGCCTTTGAGTCGACACAGTCTCAAATGGCGGGCTTCCGCGTGATCCTTGGTGGGAACCAAGGTTACGCCTACACAGAAAATCTTTCGGAAGAATCTTTATTAAGAACTTACCGTGAGGCTTTGAATAACGCGAAGACAGTGCAAAAAGGCGAAGGCTTTGAAGTGCCGTTAGCAAAACCAGTCACTCATCAGACGATGAATCTTTTTAATCCAGAAAATATTGAGATGGATAAGAAGATGGAAATGGCTCGCTTGCTTGAAGAAAAGTGTTTAAGCAAAGACGCACGCGTTCAGTCTGTTCCTTATTCTAATTTTGATTCGTCCGTTAGTTTTAAACGCATTTTGAATTCAGAAGGATTGGACCAAGAGTTTAAGCAAACTTATTACTCTGGTTACGCTTATCCTTTGGCCAAAGAAGGCGACTCATCGAAAATGGGTGGCGAAGGTTTCTTTGCCCGTAAATTTTCCGATATCAATATCGATCAAGTTGTCGAGGAAGGTGTTAACAACGCGGTATCAAGACTTGGGGCGCGGAAGCTGACGACCGGGAAGTATGCCGTCGTGATTGATCGCACACAATTCCCTATGATCCTGGCGATGATCAATGATTATTTTTCTGCCAAAGAAGTGCATGAAGGAAAGTCTTTGTTCGATGGTAAGTTAGGTCAGAAAATTGCTAGCGAAAAATTCCAACTGCTGGATGATCCGTTTGAACTACGCGGTTCGGCGGTGAGACCCTTCGATGATGAAGGATCTTCATCACAAAAGACGGTTCTTTTCGAAAATGGTGTTTTGAAAAACTTCCTGACGAATTTGGAATACTCTAAGAAGATGTCTTTACCTCACACGGCTCACGCCAGTCGCAGTCCGGCTTCCCAGTCGTCGATTGCGCCTACGAACTTAATCGTGGGTAAAGGGACGAAATCTTTGCAGGAGCTTTTAAGTTCTTACGACAAAGTCGTTCACTTGAAAGAGTTTTCAGGCGGCTTGCATGCGGGCTTTAAAGAATCTACGGGTGATTTTTCAATGCCGGCGGAAGGTTTCTTGTACGAAAACGGGAAGCTTGTAGGAGCGATCGATCAGTTCGTGATGTCGGGCAATGTGCTTGAGCTTTTGCGTGATATTGAAGAACTGGGAAATGAATACAATAAACCCGGCAGCTCTCGTATTTGTCCAGACGTTCTAATTAAAAGTCTTAGTTTCGCTGGTGCCTAGAGCCTAGCGAAGCTCTACTTTTCCTTCTTTAGTGAAGGGGATGGTTGCAAAAGAAAATTTCGCATCCCCTTCAATCTTATACGGCAATTCGCCGGATGTTAAAATAGAAGCCACATGTCCCATAAGATCTCCGTACTTTACTGGCAGCGGTAGTTCTATATTGGCGTCTTTAGATGCGGGAACCTTGATGGCTTTATCCGTTTTGGAAGTCGTGAGCTGTTTATCACCGACGAAAACTTTGTAGGCCACTTCTTCTACTTCGATGTCAAAGCGATTGGGATTTTGTACATTCACGACAAAGACCAACGTGGTCCCAGAAAGATTTGTATCTTTCGCATAGACGTTTTCTAGCTTTGCCTCTGGTTTTTCAGCAAATCCCAAAAGACCTTTGCCCGAGCACGCTGTCAAAACCGAGAGAAAAATAAAAGCTAAAGTCCAAGTTTTCATTCTGATTTCCTTTAAAGATTTAAACTTAATCGCTCGAACCCTTCGTCGCAAGCGGAAAGTCTAATGGTCAAATACAGCTCCATACCGCTTTGGACCCATGATAAATTTTGAGAATGGCAGGAAGGAGGTTCACGATGGGAACTTGTGAAAATTGTGGCAACGTCTATGACAAAGCTTTTCGAGTGACAATCGGTGATCAAGAGCACGTGTTTGATAGTTTTGAATGCGCTATCAATCAACTGGCACCTCGTTGCGAGCATTGTCGTACACGCATTATCGGACATGGGCTAGAGGCGCAGGGGAAAATCTATTGTTGCGCTCACTGCTCTCATGCCGACAATGTTAAAGAATTAAAAGATCGAATTTAAGTCTGAAAAAAAAGAGGTTCTAGGGGAACCCCTAGAACCTTTGTTCATTATTTCTGCGAGCAGCATCTTCAGATGTTCTTGTCGCGACGGATGGCGAAATAGCCGAGTGAGAATCCATGCCCAACTTTTTGGTGTGGTTAGTCGTCGGTGTTGGCAACAACGTATTTGCCAAAGACAAAATGTCGGCGTGAAGTTCTGGGAACAGATTTTGAAATCCAATCGCAAGTTTTGCTGGAACTGAAATGGTCAGCTCTGCTTTACCGTATTTCAGTGCGCGAATGATTTGGCGAGCCGCGGATTCAGCGCTGACCGTAAGAAGGGGCATTGAACCCGAGATAGAGAACCAGGCGAATTCATTTTCGTGCTGTCCTCCGAACTCGGCATGTCCTTGCGAACCGGTGCGCATCAGTCCAGGGAAAACCGTCGTGACATAAATATTGTCCTTCATAAGTTCCGCTCGCAAAGTTTTTGAATAACCTGCCAAAGCGAATTTGCCCGCACAGTAAGGTGCAAGGTGGGGGACAGCCATACGTCCGCCAATGGAGCTGATATTGACAATGCGACCGCCGTCTTTCATCAAGTACGGTCTTGCCGCTTCGATGATGTTGAACGGTGCCCAAAAGTGAACATCCAGTGAGTCACGGAATTCCTGTGCTGTCGCATTCACATAGGGCATGACCGAAATAATACCAGCATTGTTGATGACAACATCAAGGCGCTTGAAGTGATCCACGCATTTGCGCACGGCGTGTTTGGCGTGTTCGGGTTTCGTAGAGTCACAGATCTCGTAAATCACTTGCGCATTTGGATGATTGAATTGAATTAGGTTTTGCGCCTTCTTCAGTTCAGCTTCATCGCGAGCGAGTAAGCAGACCGAAGCTCCTTCTTCGACTAACTGATTCGCTAAGACGAATCCCAGACCGCGGGAGCCGCCGGAAATTAGCACCACCTTGCCTTGAAGGCTGAAACGACGAAGAGCTCCTTTGACGATGTCATAAGCGAGATACCCCAAAAGTCCCAAACCCACGTATTTGGCAAATTTGTTAGATGATTTCTTTTTCATTTTTTATCCCTTTAATATTCTTTGTAGTGACGGCCGCGGCGAAGATCTTCCTGAAAGCGTTCTTCCGTATTGTTTTCATTATGGTGATATTCGAAATTTTTTTGGTGATTGCCACCCATGTGTGGATAATGATGATCTGAGTGACATTCGCGGAAGCGATCCTGACAGATCTCGTTGTAACGATCCTGCGGAGCCCAATCGGAAATGTTTTGCGGCTCGTTCAGGTATTCACTTCTTTGAGCATGACGACGACGACCGCGGTTGTAATCGCGGTTCATGCTTTCATCAGCATTGTCGTAATTGCGTTCGCGTTCACGACGAGAATCGCGTTCATCCTCTTCGTCGCGATAGCCAGCGCCGTGGTTGCCCTCACTGTAGTTTGAAACTGGACGAGATCGATGGCGGGGGCTTTCTTCTCTCTGCAAGCGGTGAGTCCCGTGATATCTTTCACTGCCGTGAGATCCTTGTTGTCGAGAGTAATTGTCCTGCGGTGATCTGCGATGTGGCATGTGCTCCTCCTTGTGCATACACGTCATTCCTGGGGAAGAGTTGCAAAAGAAGAACCACTTCTAAAAAGTCGGAGTTAAAATTGAAAGAGTTTTAGGGGCACATCTCCGTGAACGGATTTGACGAAATGCCCCAAAAGAAATTTATTTCTGTTTAAGAATGGCGTTGGCAATTTCTGTGAAGCCCAAGCCGCCTCTTTGTTGAGTTACATAGGTCGGTTTGTTTTTAATTTGATCGATGAAGTTTTGAATGTTTGCTACCGCAAAACTGTGTGGGAAATAGGCAAACATCGGTTCATCGTTTGGAGAATCTCCACTGAATCCGCAAACTTTCTTCGCCTCGTCAGCAGTCACAGAAAATTCTTTTTGCAAAAATTTGAGCGACATTGTGAGCTTATCGTAAGCGCCAAACCAGCCGTTAACGTGAATGGAGCTGACCTTGGCCTGAGCCCCGTGGGAATGAAAGATATCCACAATTTTTTGAACTTCGGTGCGTGGTAAGGCGGGGACGTCTTCGCAGAAGTCGATCGCTAAATCCATCAAACGACAGAACTGATCACTTGCTAAATCACAACCTGGAACTTTTTGAAGAATTTCTTTTTCCAGCGCGTTCAGTTTTTTGCGATTCTCGCTCTGAGTTTTCTCATCAAAGAAAAAGTGACGATGCATTTTTTTTCCGTGGTAGCGGAAATAAAATCCGCCGTTTTCTCCGACGATCCCGCTGACGGGCCAGACTCGGGCGATCATTTCACACCATCCTGCGGGGCGACCCGTTACCGGAATCACGTGGATTCCTGCCTCGTGAAGTTGCCACAAAGCTGTGTAAGCTTCAGGACCTAAAAGACCTTCGTCAGTCAAAGTGTCATCGATATCAGTCAGAAGAAACTGCAGGCGTTCAGAGAAGTGAGAAACATTTTGCATGCTTAAATTATCAACCTGGTTCCTTTTTTAAACAAAGGGAAGCAGGTACCTTTGGTATGGCTTGTCAAAAATTAGACTTGCACCTGAAAGCAATCGCCTTCATTTTTTGTCTATATATATAGGTCGGGCTGCAAGAGTCGTTATCCCTCGACTTTGGATGAGCCCTTAGGAATTAGAGCATGGCCAAAAAAAGTGAAGCATCTGATGGTATCAAGCTGGTCGTTGTGGAGTCCCCAACGAAGGCTAAGACCATTCGTAAATTCCTCGGGAAAGATTATGTGGTTGAGTCCTGCATGGGACATATTCGTGATTTGCCACAATCTGCGAAAGACATTCCTGAAAAAGTAAAAAAAGAAAAATGGGCCCAACTTGGGGTCAACGTTGATAAGAACTTCGAACCTCTTTACTGCGTGCCCAAGGACAAGACTAAAGTCGTAAAGAACTTGAAAGACAAATTAGAAGAAGCCACAGAGCTGTATCTCGCGACCGATGAAGACCGGGAAGGGGAATCTATCAGCTGGCACTTGCTTGAAGTTTTAAAGCCTAAAGTTCCAACAAAACGAATGGTGTTTCACGAGATCACGAAAGACGCGATTCAAAAAGCTTTGAAAGACACGCGTGAAATCGATTTGAACCTAGTGCGTGCGCAAGAAGCACGTCGTATTTTGGACCGTTTGGTGGGCTACACGATTTCTCCACTTCTGTGGAAGAAAGTGGCTTACGGTCTTTCCGCAGGTCGCGTGCAGTCCGTGGCTGTGCGTTTGATTGTTGAAAGAGAACTTGAGCGCATTCGCTTTAAAAAATCGGCTTATTGGGGAGTTCTTGCTGAACTTTCTAAAGACGGTGTGAACTTTGAATCTCGCCTGCAACAGTACAAAAATCAAAGAATCGCCACCGGTAAAGACTTCGATGGTCTTACGGGTCAGTTGACGGCCGGAAAAGATGTTCTAGTCCTTGATGAAAAGTTAGCTGCAAAACTTGCTGCCGATTTGAAAGCGGGGAACTGGACAGTTACTGACGTTGAAGAAAAACCGACGTTCAGAAAACCGGCTCCGCCATTTATCACCTCGACTTTGCAACAAGAGGCGAACAGAAAATTAGGTTTGAGTTCACGAGAAACCATGCAAGTGGCTCAAAAACTTTACGAGCAAGGTTTCATCACTTATATGCGTACGGATTCTACGTTCTTGTCGAACGAAGCAATCACGGCGTCTCGTGATTCTATCGGCAGCAAGTACGGTAAAGAGTACTTACCACCGCAACCGCGCACTTACGCGGCGAAAAAAGTCAAAGGCGCGCAAGAGGCCCATGAAGCGATTCGTCCTGCTGGAAATCAGTTCATGGATCCGGATGAAACAGGTCTGACGGGCACTCAATTCCGTCTTTATGATTTGATTTGGAAACGTACGATTGCATCGCAAATGGTGGACGCTCGTCAGAAACAAGTCAGCGCTAAAATCCAAGTCGGTGAAGCTCTTTTTGGTGCTTCCGGAATGACGATTGAGTTTGCCGGTTTCCTTCGCGCTTACGTCGAGGGCAGTGATGATCCAGAAGCAGATTTGGCAGAGCGCGAAGTGCGTTTGCCAGCGTTGAAAACAAAAGACGTTGTGAAATGTGCGAAGCTAGATCCAACATCGCATGAAACAAAACCACCCGCGCGTTATACCGAGGCCAGCCTTGTACAGACGATGGAAAAAGAAGGCATTGGCCGTCCATCAACGTACGCTTCTGTTATCGGAACTATTATTGATCGCGGTTACGTTCGTAAAAATGGAACGGCTCTTGTTCCAACATTCACGGCGATGATTGTTTCAAAACTTTTGAGCAGCTATCTTTCTGAATACGTCGATTTGGGTTTCACTTCTGAGATGGAGCAAAGCCTGGATAATATCGCCGATGGCGATCTAGACTGGGAAAAATATTTAGCCTCTGTTTATAAAGGACCGAAGGGTCTGCGTGCTTTAGTGGATACTCAGGAGGAAAAAATTAATCCTGATGAGGCTCGTACGATGACCTTAGAAGGCATGGATAGATATAAATTCCATGTCGGTCGTTACGGTGCTTACGTCACAACGACACGTGATGGAGAAGATGTTAGCGCTTCATTGCCTGATAATGAATCTCCCGCCGATATCACTCCTGAAATCGCCGAAAAGTTGATTGATCAAAAAATCAATGGTGCGGATGCCTTGGGTAAAGATCCTAAGACAGGTCTTCCAATTTATGTCTTGAATGGCCGCTATGGTCCTTACGTGCAATTAGGTGACGTGAGTCCTGAAGACGACAAACCGAAACGTGCGTCGCTTCCGCCGAACACGCAGCCAGAGCAAGTGGATTTGCAAATGGCTTTGGAGCTTTTATCATTGCCAAAACTTTTGGGCACTCACCCAGGTACAGGCAAAGAAATCAAAGCGGGCTTGGGTCGTTTTGGACCGTTCATCGTGCATGACGGGGACTATCGTTCGATTCCTAAAGGCGAAAGCATTTTCACAATCACGCTTGAGCGCGCACTTGAGATGTTAAGCCAACCGAAAAAGGGTCGCGGAAAAGCAGCTCCTTTGAAGGAACTGGGTGTTTATCCTGAGACTACGGACGCAGTCCAAGTGTATAATGGACCTTATGGGCCTTATATCAAATGCGGAAAAGTGAACGTGTCCCTTCCAGAAGGAACGACTCCGGATACAGTGACTTTGGAACAAGCTGTCGCTCTGATCAATGAAAAGGGCGGACCTGCAAAGGGCAAAGGAAAAGCCAAAGCTAAAGGCAAAAGCTCGGGCACAGCCAAATCCGCAGCTCCTAAAGCGGCTCCGAAGAAATCTTTAAAGCAAGCTGAGACGGCGAAAGAAAAAGCGCAGGTCTTAGGTGTCAAAAAAGTAGTCACTCGCAAGTCAAAGAAGTAATTTGTTCATCCCCCTTTTCCGAAGGGGGATTCTTTGCTAAATTTGCTCCACGTTATTCGGTCTAAGCGTTGGAGTTCGTATGGGTAACAGTTCCCGTAAGGGACAACTAGAATTAGGGATCAACCGTTCCCCAGAGAAAGATAGAAACTTTCATCTGGGCGGCCGTAGTTTCTATTTCTTCGACTTCGACGACAACATTGCTTTCTTGACCACACCTTTGATTCTTTTCCACAAAACCGATCGTCATGAAGTGAAAATCTCTAGCGGAGATTTTGCCCAGTATCATCAGAGCATCGGTAAATCCGGTCCTTATGCAGACTATGATTTAGATTTCTGTGACACGACGGGAACGTTCCGTAATTTTCGTGATCATCACATCGAGGACATCGAGAAGCTTCAAGGTAAGAAACAAATCTTCGTGCAAGACGTGGCAGAGGCTTTAGGTTTTCCTGACTTCCAGTGGAAAGGCCCTTCTTGGGAGTGTTTCTATCACGCGACCTTCAATCAACGTCCGTTGTCTGTCATCACAGCCCGTGGACATCATCCCGAAACCTTGAAAGACGGGATCCGCGTTTTCGTTCAAAATAAACTTCTTCCTTTGGAGCCCAACTACCTGAGTGTCTATCCAGTGAGTCACAAAGAGACGCGTGCACTTTTAGGTGATGCAGAGCTAAAAGAAGGCACCGCAGAACTTAAACAACGCGCCATCCGTGCGAGTGTGGAAAAGGCGATTGAAACTTATGGTTACAATCCTCATCACCGCTTCGGTATGTCGGATGACGACCCCAAAAATATCCAACTTATTGCCGAAGAAATGACTCGACTTAAGGCGAGATTCCCCGAGATGTCTTTCTTCCTCATTGAGACTCAGCACGGAAACTTCGTAAAGCATGAGATAAAATTGGGCGGTCTGCGCGGCGAAAAAGTGGAGAACCTCTCACAACTGTCCTTCTTTGAAGAAGATCGACAAAAGTCTTAAAAATAAATAACAAGTCCTAATTTATAACGTCCTTCATAAATTGCATGCCTCCTTCTAAATCTTTGATAATCTAGTGAAATCAGTATGGCTTCCTAGAGGGGAAGCTGCATGGAAGGATCAGCATGAGTTCATTCTCAAATGGCGTTAAAGGTTTCATTATTGCCGGCTCTTTAGCCGTTTCCTCTTTGGCATCTGCACAGCTAAAAGAGGGCTTAGAGTGCCGCTATCTCACTGTGATCGAACAAGGCTTCTTAGCGAATCACGTGAAATATTCTAACCGCGATACAGAATTGCAAGTTCGCGTGATGGATCAATATCTTAAACGTTTAGATCCTTCAAAAATTTATCTGACACAAGCTGATGTTGATTCCATTAAAAAAACGGCGGGCAATGTTTTTGATAAAACGAAAAACCGTGACTGTTCATTCTTGGAAGCCACTCAGAAAATCGTTTTGCAAAGAGTGCAAGATCGTGCGGAGTTCGCAAAAAAATATCTAGGCAAAGATTTTAAATTCGATGCGCAAACGGAATTCACTTTTGATCCTGATAAAAAACCTTGGCCTAAAGACTCTAATGAAGCCAATGAGTATTTGAAAAAATACATTCAGTTCCAGATTGGTAACTACCTAGCGACCGACATGAAACTTGATGAAGCCAAAAAGAACGTAGCTAAGAACTACGAGCGTGCAGTGAAGAGAACCCAAGAAACTTCCTTGGATGATTTGTTCTCTGGCTACCTTGATTCTTTTGCTAGAGCCTTGGATCCACATTCTAGTTTCTTCTCTCGTGATGTGCTTGAAGATTTCGAAATCCAAATGCGTCTTTCCTTGGAAGGTATCGGCGCGACACTTTCTTCGCAGGACGGTTTCACAGTTGTTGAACAACTTGTACCTGGTGGCGCCGCTGCGAAATCAGGTTTGATTGAACCTCAAGATAAAATCATCGCTGTTGGTCAGGAAAAAGGACCGATGGAAAACGTGATCGACATGGATTTAAAAGACGTTGTCAAAAAAATCCGTGGTAACAAAGGCACGAAAGTGCGTTTGACGATCTTGCGTAAATCCGGTGATGCGAAAAATCGTTTCGATGTTACTTTGACTCGTGAAAAAGTAAATCTTGAAGACGAAGCAGCTTCTATCATTTATCAAGATAAAGAAATCAACGGTCAGAAGAAGAAATTGGGTATCATCAACTTCCCTTCATTCTACGCGGACTCTCGCCGTGGGGGGCGCTCTTCAGCTTCTGATATGAAAAAGCTGATCAAAGAAGCGAACGAAAAGAAAGTTGATGGCTTGGTGCTCGATCTTTCTAATAACGGTGGTGGATCACTTGAAGACGCGGTGAAAATCGCCGGTCTGTTCTTCCAAACTGGAAACGTTGTAAAACAATCTTCTAAAAACGAAGGTCGTGCAGAGTCTGCATTGCGTGATACGGATCCGGCTGTGGACTGGGCGGGACCGCTTGTCGTTTTGACCAGCCGTATTTCTGCTTCCGCTTCAGAGATCGTGTCTGGAACTTTGCAAGATTATAAACGGGCCGTGATCGTCGGTGGTGACCACACTTACGGTAAAGGTTCTGTTCAATCCGTTCTTCCGATCCCGAATAACTTGGGCGCGATCAAAGTCACTGTAGGTATGTTCTTCATCCCTGGTGGCAAGTCGACTCAGCACCGTGGTGTTGATGCCGACGTGGTTCTTCCGGGTCCATTCAGCACGGATGATATCGGTGAAAAGTACATGGATTACTCTTTGCCTCCAAAAACTATCGAGGCGTTCTTGTCTCCAGATGCTTACGTGAAAGAAGGCCCTGGAACTTGGAAAGAGCTGAAGTCCGATTGGATCAAGTCATTGAAAGAAAGATCTGCGGATCGCGTTGCTAAAAACGATGAGTTCAAAAAGATCGTTGATGAGTTGAACAAAGCCAAAGCGCGCGGAAAATTAATCCGTGTCAGCGAAGTGCTAAAAGATAAAAACGAAAAAGATAAAAAAGAAAAAGCGAAAAAGACTGCTAGTAAGGCTAAGAAAAATGAAGAGTACTTAAAGCGACCTGATATTCAGGAAGCGGAAAATGTACTTCTTGATTTGATTCAGCTGCAAGAGGGGAAAGCTCTCGTGCCCCCCAAACAAGCCAGCGCCAAGTAGCTTCGTTCCACGTTCGTTGTTGTTAAGCCCAGAAGAAATTCTGGGCTTTTTTTTTGCTTCGAACGGGGGGAGGGGAGGCTTCGAGCGACGGATTTGCGGTGGCAAGGAGGGGCGGCTAAGGGCTCCAATCGCTTCGTGCGGCACGCCATCCGGGCTCAGTCGGTGCCGAGGCTTTGCCTCGGTTCGCGCCATCGTGGCGCCACCGAAGGCCGCACTTCGCGCTTGGTCCCTTGTCCGCCCCTCCTTGCCACCGCAAATCTGTGCTCAAATTCCTTTTCCTTTCTTTGAAAGAAAATCCCGGAATTTGTTTTGAGTTTGGTCGTTTTTTCGTGGAATGAAGTGGCCTTTCCGGTGTTTTTTTGGTGGGAGGGCGGTTTAATTGGTTTTCAGCGGTTTTTTGGGGTTCTTTGGCCGTGACAAAAGCTTCTCTTTTCGCTTAGATAGAGCGGCAATTTGGGTCCTATTTTAAGGGGTATTTCATGTCTAAAAAGACCACTGTGAAAGCTGGCAGTAAGTCTGCGGCTAAGAAGTCTGTGAAGACTTCGGCTAAGACGGCTGTGAAGGCTTCTAAGAAAGCTTCGGCCAAAGCGGATAACTTTGGTGGGTTGTCGGAAGATCTTTTACTTCGTATTCATGATTTGATGGTGAAATCGCGCGTTCTTGAAGAGCGTTTGATTAAGATCTACAAAGCCGGTGAAGCTTATTTCTGGATTGGTGGACCTGGTGAGGAAGCTTTTGGTGTTCCGCTCGGGTTGTTGGCTCGTAAGGGGCAAGGGCCTGCTTATGATTGGTTCCACTTGCACTACCGTTGTACTCCGACGATGGTGGCTTTGGGGATGAACATGGTGGATTCGATTCGTTTGATTATGAATCGTGCGACGGATCCTTCAACAGGCGGTCGTAACTTTGCCAATCACTATTGCTTCCCTCAGTGGAACGTGGCTCCTGTGACTTCTCCTATCGAAGTTCAGTATCCTTTGGCTTGTGGTACGGCTCATGTGCAAAAGCGCTTTGGTAAAAAAGCTCTTTCGATTGTGACTGGTGGTGATGCGGGTACGGCGGAAGGTGATTTTGCTTCGGCCTTGATCTTGGCTTCTCGTAAGGGACAAGAGCTTCCGGTTCTTATCACTGTTCAAAATAATAAATTCGGTATTTCGACTCCGTTTGAAGGTCAGCACGGTGAAACGCACATCGCGGATCGCGCGAAGGCTTTCAATATCCGTGCTCGTGTGATCAACGGGAATGATCCGGTTGAGACATACTTGGCCATGCAAGAAGAGATGGAATACATCCGTAAAACAGGGAAGCCTTCGTTTATCGAAGCTCACGTCAGTCGTTTGTACGGCCACTCTTCGGCCGATGGTGCTAATAAGAAAGCTCACTTGATCGATCCCGTTTTTACTTTTGAAAATCGCCTGATCGACGCTGGAATCTTGACTGAAAAAGCCGCGAAGAAAATCTGGGAAATCTATGAAGCAGAGGGTGTTGCGGCTCAAGAGCAAGCTCGTACCGAGCCTGTGCCGACACCAGAATCTGTTTGGGAACATGTTTACGTTGATAGCGAAAATGCAGACTGGAGAAAATTCTAATGGCAAGCGTAGCACAAGCTATCAGAATGGCCCTTCACTACGGTGAAACAAATTTGGGCGTAAAAGATATTTTCGGACAAGACGTGGGCGCTCCACTAGGTGGTGTATTCACGGCGACTCAAGGTCTTAAGACGGCGTGGAATTCTCCGCTTGATGAGCGTGGTATCATCGGTATGGCGATGGGTATTGCGATGGGTGGCGACAAGTGTGTGGCTGAAATCCAATTCGCAGACTACATCTTTAACACGATCGACCTCTTAAAAATTGCCGGAAACACTTTGTGGTGTACGAACGGTCAAGTTCAGTTGCCAATGGTTGTGATGACTCCGGTAGGTGCGGGGATCTTTGGATCTGTGTATCACTCTCACTCATTTGATGCGTGGGCGTCTCGTCTTCCAGGCTGGAAAATCGTGATGCCTTCAAATCCTTTGGACGCTTACGGCTTGATGCTCGCGGCGATCAAAGATCCAAATCCTGTGTTGTATCTTAAATCAAAAGCTTTGATGCGCCATAAGGGTGACGAATTGATCCCTGGTGAGCCTTCAGACGAAAAAGAATTAAAAGCGATGATTGATAAGCCGGTGCAAAACGCCGAAGGCTGGAAACCTCGCTGGCCGGATTTGGAAGAGTACATCGTTCCAATCGGCAAGGGTAAAATCACTCATGCAGGTGAGCACATCACCGTTGTTACTTACAGCCGCATGGTTCATCTTTGTGATGAAGTGGCTCACAAACTTGCGGGCGAAGGTATCTCTGTTGAAGTGATTGATCTTCGTTCGATCTATCCTTATGACTGGCAGATGATTAAATCTTCTATCGAAAAAACGGGTCGCGTTCTTTTCGTGAACGAAGATACTGAAGTGACAAACTTCGGTGAGCACTTGGCTTACCGTGCAACTCAAGAGCTGTTCTATCAATTGATGGCGCGTCCTCGTGTTCTTGCGGGTAAAAACTTGCCAGGTATTGGTTTGCATCCAAATCTAGAAAAGAATTCCGTTCCTCAGTTGCATGATATTGAAACGGCAATTCGCGAAGTTGTGGCGGAAGTACCTTAATGGCAAAAATGGATCTGGCTCATAAGAAAAAAGTTCGCCGTCGTGTGAACAAAAAAAGTTCGAAGGTTCATTTCGATAAATACGAACTTTATCGTAAGGCTGTTCAATCCGCTGAAAACGATGTGGTTTTTATCCGCGATACTTATAAAGAGTTGAAAGGGAAGAACCCACGCACATTCCGTGAAGATTTCTGCGGAACTTTCGCGCTTTCGACAGAGTGGATTAAACTCAACCCTCGTCACGAATCAGTCGGGATTGATCTTGATCCAGAACCGATGGCTTACGGACGCCAGAACTATCTTGTTAAACTTCGTCCGGAACAACAACGTCGTATGAAGTTGATCGAAGGCAATGTTCTTGATCCGAACTTGCCGAAGGCAGACATTATCGCTGCAATGAACTTTTCTTACTTCTGCTTTAAGCAGCGTGAAGTGATCAAAAAGTATTTTGTGAATGCTTTAAAGTCTTTGAATAAAGACGGCATGTTCTTAGTGGATATTTTCGGTGGCAGTCAGTGTTACGATGCTATTGAAGACACCATCAAGCATGAAGGTTTCACTTATTACTGGGATCAAACGAACTTCGATCCGGTGACGAATGAAGCTCTTTTCCATATTCACTTCCGTGTGGGTGGAAAAAAGATCGAACAAGTTTTCACTTATGACTGGAGAATTTGGACCATCCCTGAAATCCGCGACATTATGATGGAGGCGGGCTTCAGAAAGACGCATGTCTATTGGGAAGGAACCGCGAAAGACGGCTCCGGAGACGGAAACTTCACTCGTGTTGATCACGGGGAAGCTTGTCAAAGTTGGATTGCCTACGTCGTAGGTGAAAAATAGGAAAGGCGGGGAGACCCGCTTTTTTTTGGTCTTTTCTTTGCTCTTTTCAAAATCGTGACATTCAAATGCTCTAAAACTTATCTGAAGTCCTTAAGGGACGCAGGCTGGCGCTTGCTGTCTACTTTTTAGTCGGCTTATCCGGTTAAGGCTTCTCGTAAGTTAAGAGTAAGAATGTTCGCGATTTTAGAAAGGACGTCGTATGAAAATAGTTGCAGGATTGGTGTTATCATTAAGCTTGGTTTCGCAAATCGCTTTAGCGAAAGTGCTGGTAATTTCGGATATCGACGACACCATCAAAGTCAGCAATGTTTTAAATAAGAAACGTGCGGCGACTTCTTTCTTCGATGATGACAGTCGCTTTGCCGGTATGACCGATCTTTATCAGGAATTGAAAAAGACATACGGTCGCAATATTGAATTCCATTACGTCAGTTTAGCTCCAAGAATTCTTATGGCCGATAAGCACGAAGAGTTTTTGGAAGAAAATGACTTTCCACTCACAAAGCTGCACACAAATCCGGGTATCGCTCAAGACCCTGAGTTAAAACAAAAAGTGATTCGCGAATTATTGGCGAAGAAGCGCCCTGAACTTGTAATTTACTTCGGCGACAACGGCCAATTCGACGCTACGGTGTATGACCAAATGGTGAAAGAGCACCCGCATATTCCGGCGGTTCAGTATATTCGTGAAGCCTATTCAAGACTTGCAGATTCTAAGTATCCGACGATGGAAGGCCAAATCGGTTTTGTGACTTCCGTAGAATTAGCAATTGATCTGATTCAAAGAGAAATTCTTCCTGTCAGATCCTACAACCGCATCGAAAAAGTCGTCTACAAACGCCTCAAGCGCGACGACGGTTCTGAAAACTACGGCCACATGGTTTTCCCAAGCTGGCAAGACTGCCGCGACTTCAAATGGCAATGGGATGTAACAGGCACAACCGATAAACTAGAAGTCATTAAAGCCGCCATCGCCGGCCGCTGCTCGCAAGAATAATTATTTCTTCGGAGTTTTTATGAAAAGAACTATAGCGCTCAATCTCATTTTAGCCTCTTCACTCGCAGTGAGTGCATGTTCATTTCAAAAGAACCCGAACAAACTTCCACCGGCCACTCCAGAGCCAGTGAAAGTCGGGATGACGAAGGACGAAGTTCGAGAGCAAGTGACCCTAATGGAAGGCACTTCATTTCCCGACAAGTTACTTGGTGCAATCAAACTCAAAGATGAAGATTTGCTTTTCAAATTAGTTAGAGAAGTTGATCAAAAAGAAGTTAATCAATACGCACTAACAGGTGAGACGGCCTTAGAGATTGCTATTACTCATGGTTGGGAAGAAGTTATCATCGCTCTGTTGTCTAAAGGAGCCTCGCCTTATAAGCCGCATAAGAAGGGTAGTTATACACCTATACAAATGCTTCAGGTGCCAGGGCGGTCACTCAATGAAGCAACCGGAATCATTACTGCTAATGAGGCAAAGTACGTTGAGCAAGCCAAATCATCTATGAACCTTGGTCCCGCGTACTTAATCAATTTTTATTCTGAGACTAGATTCCCTCTTCTCAAAGTGCTTAGTGATGGTTCTAGAACTATTGATTTCATTTACGAAAGCGGAACAGACATTGCCAAAAATGATATAAATCTTCCTTCTAAGTGTGACTTGTATGTGGAGTTTTTCGAGGCACTAGAACGTCTCGAAGGTCCTGTGAATCTTGAACCTGAAAGACTTCTCAAGTTAGCTGCCGATACGAAGAGTGTGAAGTTGTTAACTTATATTTTATCCAAAAAGAATTTATCCAACGTCGAGATTTTAGAGAAGGTGAAAAGAGATAGCGTAGATTGGAAAGTTCAAGTCGCTGAAATTCTTTCTCTTACAAAAGAAGAACAAGACTTGGTCCAAGAAGAAATGATTAAGGTTATGGAGACAATCACACCTCAAACCTTACGGAATGATCTAAGTAAGTGTGAGTCAGTAGTATCCCTCAAAGCGAATTTCCCGCAAGCTTTTATGGCATTGGTTAATAAATTAGGTGCTGACGTTGTAGATGCAAAAGTAGCTGACTGTTTACCTGGAGGCAAGCAGCCTGGTTGGCAGAAGCTTTACGAAGACATTTTAGAGGGAAATTCGGTCGGATACTGCGAATAAAAAAAGCCCTTTCGGGCTTTTTTTAGTTGATACCTTTTCCTGAAGTTGCAGGTCTTGGTGGAGGAGGCATTCGTCCGCCGCCGTTGCCGCCAAATGGAGGCGGCTGGGTTGTTGAAGCGGGGCGAAGT
Source organism: Bdellovibrio sp. HCB117 (assembly GCF_047305915.1). NCBI lineage: Bacteria > Pseudomonadati > Bdellovibrionota > Bdellovibrionia > Bdellovibrionales > Pseudobdellovibrionaceae > Bdellovibrio > Bdellovibrio sp. HCB117. The sequence goes on from NZ_CP178622.1 coordinate 850,895, forward strand.
CCCATGCCTCTGTGAGCACAGAAATCCAGTCCGCGATCTAAAGAACCTCTTTGAATGTCGCAAGAATCAGCGATAACTCCACACATTTTATAAGTTTCCTGATCTGACATTTGTTTTCTGAAGTAGCGTTCGCGGATGTCAGACAAACATCTTTTTAGACCTTTGCCTTCGTCACCAGATCGTACGAATTCAACGGATTTGTTTTTCTTATCACCGGCTATTGTATAGTCCGGCTCCAGTGCTTGATTGAGCTTTTCTTTAAACAGGGAGCGTTTTTCATCTAGGGTCAGGTTCTCCATGTGACCTTCGAATAGATAATCAAGGCTTGCCTTCGGTCCTTTGTCACTACCGAAAAGACCGTTGTTAGATTTGAAACCTAACTTCTTGGCCAACTTATCGTAAGTGTCGTCAGAAGGAATTTTGTCTCCGGTGAGGAACATCGAGAACTCTTTCCAGTCCTGCGCCGTCATGTCGTGCATGTTCTTAGAACGGCTTCCCATCTCTGGAACTGTAAACTCATTACACACGCCGTACACTTGGATTCTTTTGATAACTTCTTTCACAAAGACTTCATGGGCATCAGTATCGCGAACGATGCCGCGACCACCTTGCGGAGTCAGTTTGTTTTCGCGAACCATCAGACCAAGAAGGGCGACCCAACGATGAGAAGGATTGAGTTCAATCCCTTGATCAGCATAGTACTTCGTGATGCCACAAGTGACGCACTCTAAAGAGCTCAATTTCAAAGAAGTGTTTGTTACGCAGCTAAATTCATCATACTCCGCAAGCGCGCTTGCGGAAGACAAGCAGAGGGCTGCCGTTGTAAGGACTGATAGAAGCCTTTTCATTCGGATTCTCCTGGTAGGTAAACCAGTCCTTTTTATCGGCTAAAAATCGGATTTCTTGAAGAGCGGACTTAGGGCTAGGCCGATCTCAGTGAGTTTGGGTTCAGGGAAGACCGGGCCGCGGTGGATGACGCATAAAACGTGGCTGATGTTTGCGCCGATGGAGCGTAAATCCGCTGTGGATAGAACCACTTGGCCGCCTGTGGTGACGACATCTTCAATCACGCAGACGTTTTTACCTTTGACGTCTAAGCCTTCAGCAAACTGGCAGGTGCCGTATTCTTTGGCTTCTTTGCGAACGAAAACGCATGGCAAGCCCGTTTCTAAAGATAAAGCTGTTGCGATCGGGATGCCGCCCATTTCAAGTCCCGCTAAAACTTCTGTTCCGGGGGGAATCATTGGAGCCATGTGTTTTGCAATTTCACGAAGCAAAGCGGGTTGTGCCTCAAAACGATACTTATCAAAGTACTCGTTTGAAACTTGCCCTGAACGAAGTTTGAATTCTCCGGTCAAGTGCGCAACGTCGTAGATCTTTTTAGCGAGTTCTTGCTTAGTCATGATGGCTCCTGCGGTTTTAGGCCATCATATTGGCTACTTCATGCTTTCTTCAAGCCACTTCTTATAGGATTCATTGATTCCTAGGACGGGGAGAGTCATCACACAGGGAACTTCATAGGGATGTAGCTCCATGACTCTTTTGGTGACTCTTTCCTGTGCGTCAGATCTTTTCAAGGTTTTTAAGATCAGGATATACTCGGAGCTTGTCTCGATTTTTCCTTCCCACCAATACATCGATTCCATTCCCGGAATGACGTTCGCGCAGCCCACGAGTTTTTCTTCCAATAAAGACTGAGCGATTTTTTGCGCCGTGATTTTGTCAGGGCAAGGGACATAAAGAAGGATCATGATTAACTCCGACGGAGTTTTTGTTTACGAAGTTGCCATTGTTCTAAAGCAAACTTACGCATGTCTTCGACGTTATCCAGTTCGTCGACAATTTCAACTCCCAGAAGAGTTTCCACCGCGTCTTCAAGACTGACAAGACCCGCAACAATCCCGTATTCATCGACAGCTAAAGCGACGTGCTCCTTTTCTTTAATGAAGAAATCCAGCACCTGGGAAACTGTCATGCGTTCAGGGATGCTAGAAATCGGAGTCACCATTTCGCCAATTTTTTTGTCGTGTTGATCGTTCGACAAGGCTTCATGAATTTTATAGCGATAAGTCATTCCGGTGATGTTATCAAGGCTTCCCGCATAGACGGGGATACGAGAAAAGCGAATGGGGCGGTATTTTGTAAATACTTCTTCAACTGTCAGATCTTTTTCAAGAGCGAAAAACACAGATCGCGGAGTCATGATATCGGAAACGTAAATCTTATCGAGCATCAAAAGATTCTTAATGATGTTCGACTCTTTACCTTTCAAGGTTCCTTCTTCAACGCCGATCTCTGCCGTCATCAGAATTTCTTCGCGTGTGACTTCGGGATCTTCGGAAGACTTTTGAAATAGTTTACCCAAGTATTCAGACATAAGAACCAGAGGGTAAAGCAGAATGATCATCAGCTGAATCGTGTAAGCAGAAAAAGGCAGAAGAGCTTTCCAATGAGCCGCACCGATGGATTTAGGAATGATCTCTGAAAGAACCAAGATCAAGAAGGTCAATACAAACGACGCAATCGTCACTGCGTGTTCGCCATACTGAACTTGGATCTGATAGGCGATGGCCGCAGAACCCAATGTATGAGAAACCGTATTCAAAGTCAGAATGGCTGAAATAGGGCGGTCTAGATTTTCTTTAAGATGCTCAAGCAGTTTCGCGCTTCGTCTGTTTTCTTTTACTAAAACGCCGATGTACGCAGAGGTCGAAGTCAAAAGAACGGCCTCGAGCATGGAACATAGAAATGAAATACCAATGGTGGTGAAGAATAAAACGATGATCAATGTCATAGATGAGAGTCGTCTGAGATGATTAAGATAAAGGGCATACGCCTACAATGGTTCATGAGGTTTAAGTGTAACACAGGTGCTGAGGAGCCTGTCTATAACGCAACTTGCAACCCAGTCCTGTTTGCACCCCAAAGGACGCGCTTTTGCGTCAGCGCAATTTTATAAGCTCTCTTTTGACGACACAGCAGAGTCTACATAGACTTTAGTCATAGAAAAGGAGTTCGAATGAAAGGCTTAGCATCAGCATTGGCCCTTGTAGGCATTTTTGCAGCAGCGTCATCCTTTGCTGCGATCAAAACAGAAACAGTGGAATACAAAGACGGAAAAACCGCATTAGAGGGGCACGTTGCTTACAATGATGATGTAAAAACCGCGCGTCCCGCAGTCTTGATTGTTCATCAATGGATGGGCTTAACAGACTACGAAAAAATGCGCGCTCAACAATTGGCTGAAAAAGGCTACGTAGCATTTGCCATCGATATTTACGGAAAAGACATTCGCCCGACAAACCCTGAAGAAGCGGGTAAAACGGCAGGCCAGTACCGCGGCGGTGATATGAAAATGTACCGTCAAAGAATCAAAGCGGCATTGGATCACATCACGAAAGATAAAAAAGTAGATGCCAAAAACATCGTGATCATTGGCTATTGCTTTGGTGGAACTGGTGCTTTAGAGGCGGCTCGCGCAGGCTTCCCAGTCAAGGGCGCCGTCAGTTTTCATGGGGGCTTAAAAACAGCAAAACCTCAGGATACTAAAAGTATCAAACCAAAGCTCTTAGTTCTCCATGGAGCCATTGATCCCAATGTTCCTCGTGCTGAAGTCGAAGCTTTCATGGATGAAATGAATAAGGCTAAAGCAGATTATCAGTTCATCGCGTACTCCGGAGCTGTACACGCTTTCACCCAAAAAGACGCGGGAAATGATATCTCGAAGGGAGTGGCTTATAACGAAGCTGCGGACCGCAGATCGTGGCAGGCCTTCATGGATTTCATGAATGAAGTCAGCCCTGTGACTAAATAGTCGACACACGTGAAATTTTTCAAATGGAAGGCTTCTGCCCCTGGCGGAGGCCTTTTTTTGTGGTAAAGACTCCTTTCGATATCAAAAGGGGTTATTCATGAAATCAGTATTATTCGTAGCACTTATTGCTCTGTCATTCACAGCTCACTCTGCTGTAGCTACTGCATCTCAGGCGGAAGACGTTGTTTCCGCAAAAAAAGGAAAAGGTAAATCTGAACCAGCTCCTAAAGACCGCGATGAACGTGATGGCGGCGGTGAAGAAGTGGATCCTCGTCAAGAAACTTACGAAGGTAACGATCGCAGTGAAGGCGGCGGTTACTTCGATGGTGGTGGTTATAATGACGGCGGCGGAATGATCGGAGAGATCTTCACAGTTCCTTCTGGCAAAACATATCCTGTAACTACAAATGTGAAAAAAGAAGATCGCGGTGACGTGATCGTTTACACGACGACAGTTCAGGAAGACATCAGTGCTTCTGAAACTTGCACGACAATCGTAACGACTGTGGTTGATAAGGTGACAGGTAAAGCGATTTCTTCTGATAGCAACGAGTTCTGCAATCGCTGGCCTTTATAATATCTAATTTCAAGATTATTGAAGTAAAAAGGCTGACGTTATGTCAGCCTTTTTTATTTGGAGCATTCATTTTTTAAGAAGCTTCAGACTCTTTTTCTTTTCTCCGACTCTGGCGTTCTTCTACAAAATCCATCACTAGTAAAGCGACAGCACTTTCGAGAGCACCACTTTTTCCTTGGCTACTCGAAGGTTTTTCACCAAAGCCCATAGCTTTAAGCCATGTTTGCCGACGAAGGCTGTAAATTAAAACGGCCGCTGAGATCAACGTCATTCCCAAGTAGATCCACATGCCTGTTGAAAAATAAAAAGCTTCGTCACTGTCAAACTGACCAGCGATTCGAGAAATCAACAATGAAAGCCCTACGCAGAAAAGCGCCAGTGCTCCAATGCACGAAGTAACGATTAAACCCAGCGATCTTAAATGCAAAACAAGTTGCTGAGTCAAAGCAACCCCAGGCTCCTTAAAAAGATTCTTCGCACTGCCCATGAAAAATGAAAGAAGAGGTAAGAGAAGCTTCATCATACTAATCGTCCTTCCTTCTATAAATCATACGCGCAATAACGAACCCGGCCAAAACAGCCATGCCCACCGAAGCCCACGGATTTTCTTTTACAAAAGCCGTCGCAACGTCCTTGGCTTCTTTGGCTTGCTTCTTTTGTTCGTCAGGAATTTTGTCTTCCAAAGACTTTTTGTAGTGCTGCAATTCTTCTTGCAGTTGCTTTTTAATTTCCGCAATCAATTCACTGCGATCCATGCTGCCGTCCTAGGTTGATAAATATTTCTCTGTTTCGGCAGAATGAGCTCTCAGTTTTAGCTCGAAGGCGGACTCCAGGTCTATGGTCTGGAGCTTTCGATTAGAATTTGGATTTAGAGATCGCTTCTAAGATAGCTTTTCCCGTGGCGGTGCGCTTAAGACTAGGACGATAGACTACGCACAAGGAGTCCTTAAAGCTTGCCACGTGATCGTGGGCTTCCTCGATAGAAGAGAAGTTCGACATAATCACGCGTTTAGGAAGAATCGCATGCCCCGCACCTGCTTGCAGAAGAGTCGCGATGACTTCTAAATTTGAAGATGCAATCTTACGGGCGTAGCGAATGCCTTTTTTTTGAAGACGTTCCAGAATGGTTTGAGCCTGAAAAAGATTGGCATCATAAATCAATGTGTCCTGAATCGGAGCACCCTTCTTTTTCCAAACCGTCACTTCATCTGCGCAGATCTCTTTGATAACCAGATCAGGATGCCTTTCAGGATTTACGACAAGACCGATATCGACGAAACTATCACGAACCATTTGTAAAATATTTCGCGAAAGATCATGCATTAATTGTACGTTGAGTTGCGGATGATCTTTCAATAATGTCGGTAAAAAAACGGGCAGTGTATAGCGGCCTACGGAAGGGTGTACACCCAAACGCACAGTGCCTTTGACCGTTTGATCTAAAGATCCGGCTTCACGCACCATCTCGTCCCACAGCTCCAGCATTTGATCTGAGTACTGATAGATTTGAAGGCCCGTCGGAGTCAACGTCACACCTTTTTTTGACCGTTCAAAGAGAGTGACTCCTAACATGTCCTCGAGCTTACGCATAGCTACGGTCAGTGTCGGTTGACTGACATGGAGCTCTTGAGCCGCGCGAGACATATTTCCCGTTCTAGCGATAGTCTTAAAGTATTTAAGAACGTCAATATCCATAGTTAAAATTAATCACAGTTATAGATAATCATCAATTTTAATTATCATAGTTTATAGTAAATATAGCCCCGTGCTTTGCACATAACACCAAACGGGGGATATATGAAACTAGTTAAGATCGTTTTAGGGCTTGGGTTCCTTTTGACCGTGAGCTTCAATGCCAACGCGAACACCACAGAGACAGTTATTTCCGAAAAGACATTCCGCTTGCCAGTGGATATTTCAACGGCCCAAGTGCGTAAGACCAATGCGGGCTACGGCGAACTTTATTTGGTCAAAGTTCTAATTCCGGGACTAGCGGCCGTGACAGTTCTGAATCATCGCAACGTCGGCGAAAATGCCCCTTGCATGGCTACTTACGAAACAACAAGTATCGAAGACGTCATTCAGAATAATCCGGCAACAGAACATTACGACATCACGGTAACCCAAACTAAACTTGCTTACCCGGATTGGGAAAACACAAAATGTATAGTTCATTTGCAAGAAAAGGTATCTGCGAAGATCCGCGGTTATAACTTTGTGCATTCAGCCAGCACACCACTTCAAGAACGTCATATTGACGATTGTAAATAAACATGTCGGCGGGCTTTGATAAGAAGCTCGCCAAGGCTGTGCTTTTGAACCTCTACCTAGGTCTGGTATTGCCTCAAACCTTTGTCGTAAGACAAGCAAACTGCAAAACTGAGAAAAGTCTTAATACTCATTACCAAGAGGGGAACGTAATGAAGTTTTTGAATCATCTTGTTTTAGCAGTACTTATTCTGACAACGGGCACTTCATGGGCCGTTGACGACGTTCAATCAAAAATCGTAGGCGGAGTCGAAGCCACTCCCGGTGAATTTCCATTCATCGTATCTTTGCAGGGTTCAACAGGCCACTTTTGCGGCGGATCGTTGATTCGCAAAAACTGGGTGCTGACGGCTGCTCACTGTGTAAAAGGTTCTACCGTAAGAAGTGTAGCCATCGGATTGCACGACCAAAAACAAATCTCTAAAGCCGAAGTGATTAAAACAAAGCGCGTGATTCCGCATCCACAATACGATGATAACAATGCCGACTTCGACTACGCCTTGATCGAGCTGCAAAAAGATTCTACGTATGAGCCCATCGCGATCAACACAACCGAAATCGAAGTTCCTGAAACGGCTGATGGCGAAATCGTAGCGACAGTAGCAGGGTGGGGCGCAACGAGAGAGAACTCTTACAGCTTGCCATCACGTCTGCAAAAAGTAGATGTGCCTTTAGTACCGCACGAACTTTGCAATAAGAACTACAAAAACAACATCACAAGCCGCATGCTTTGCGCAGGTTATGCACGTGGTGGAAAAGACTCATGCCAAGGCGATAGCGGAGGCCCCTTGATCGCAAGAGGCGGCATGATGGGACAAAGTGTTCTTATCGGAGTCGTCAGCTGGGGTGAAGGCTGCGCTCGAGCAAACCTTCCAGGCGTTTACGCGAAAGTCAGCGAAGCAACAACATGGATTGAGCAAACAGCTCGCTAAAAAATAAAAAGGGAAAGGATCAAACCTTTCCCTTTTTTCTTTTCAAATTAAGAAACAAAAAATCAAATCATTCGACGAGTTACAAGAACGGCCACAAAAGCCGAAAGCAATCCCAACAAGGGACTAGCAATCAAATAACTAAGACTCAAAAAAGCCTTCCCTTTAAAAAGTAAATCCAAAGACTGAACCGAATAAGCCGAAAAAGTAGTGAACCCACCACAAAAGCCAACCATCAATCCCGTCAACAAAGCTTGCGACATGATCCCACGCTCCCCCAGAGCATAAATAACACCCGCAACAAAACATCCCAGAATATTGATTGTAAAAGTGCTTAGAGGAAATCCCGCCGAAGAAGGCGCAATCAAACGATCAACTCCATAGCGACTCAAAACTCCCAGGACACCAAAAGAAATAACAAAAAGAATTTGCATGTCCCTATGAAAGCAAAACCAAAACCTTAATGTCAAAACATACAAAAAGGACATTCCTAAATAATGGAATGAATCAATCACCACACATCGCGTGTCGGTAAAAAACAGAATCTGTTCCGCTAGACAAACACAGGCTGAATTTACAGAAGTAATTCCAAAAAATTGAACTCAAAACACTCAACACCAGGGACTTTTATTTTGCCTACCCGGACTTCGTCGAGATTGGAAGAGGGTTTAAGGGTTAACACGTAGAGCGGCCTTCGGCGGGGCCTGGACGGCCCGAACCAACGGCAAAGCCGTTGGCGCCGACTGAGCCACGAAGGCGTGCCGCACGAAGTGCTAACCCTTAAACCCTCTTTCAATCTCGCAACGACAGCCCGAAAAAGGCAAAAAAAAGCCCCGTGTCTCCACGGGGCTTTGTGATTCAAAAAAGAACCAAGAATTACTTCTGCTCAGCTGCGCGCTTCGCTTGGTATTTCTTAACAAGTTCCTCTTGGATATTACGAGGTACAGCAGCGTACTTCGCGAATTCCATAGAGAACTCACCTTTACCTTTAGTCGCAGAACGAAGATCCGTAGAGTAACCGAACATTTCTGTTAGTGGTACTTCGGCTTCGATCACACAGTTACCTTCGAAAGCTGTAGTAGCTACGATAGTACCGCGGCGTTGGTTGATTTGACCAACAGCTGCACCTTGGTATTCGTCTGGAACTGTTGTCTCAAGCTTCATGATAGGCTCAAGAACAGTTGGTTTTGCTTGAGGGTACACTTCACGAAGAGCCGCCATACCAGCGATTTTGAACGCCATGTATGAAGAGTCGACGTCATGGTAGGCACCGTCATCCAAGTGAACTTCAACACCCACGATTGGGAAGCCGATAAGAGGACCTTTAACAGTTTGCTCTTTGAAACCTTCTTCAACAGCTGGGATGAATTCTTTAGGGATACGACCACCGACAACGTTGTTAACGAATTTAAACGTTGAACCGTCTTCTTGTGGTGCAAGTGGAAGGATTTTACCCACACACTTCGCGTATTGACCCGAACCACCCGTTTGTTTTTTGTGAGTGTAATCGTAAGCAGCCTCTTGAGAGATTGTCTCACGGTAAGCAACCTGTGGTTGACCCACGATCACTTCACAGTTGAACTCACGTTTCATACGTTCGATGTAGATCTCTAAGTGCAACTCACCCATACCAGAGATGATAGTCTCGTTGGATTCCTCGTCACGGTGAACGCGGAAAGTAGGGTCTTCCTTACGGAATTTTTGCAACGCTTTAGAGAAGTTATTAGCACCGGCTTTGTCTTTTGGAGCAACAGCCAAGCTGATAACTGAATCAGGAACGTGCATTGATTGCATAGAAGCTTCAATTTTGTCGTCACAGAAAGTGTCACCAGACGCACAGTCGATACCGAACAATGCAACGATGTCACCAGCGTAAGCTGTGTCGATGTCTTCCATTTTATCAGAGTGCATACGAACCAAACGAGGAATCTTAACAGATTTCTTGTTAGATTGGTTGATGATGAAATCACCTTTGCCCATTTTACCTTGGTAAATGCGCATGTAAGTCAACTGACCAAATGGAGTTTCTTGAAGTTTGAACGCCAAAGAAACCAATGGTTTTGTGCTGTCTGGGAATAGGTCAAACTTTTCTTCGTTCTTAGTAAGATCAAGAGCTTGCTCTTTTTTCTCAGCAGGAGAAGGAAGGTAGTAAGTAACCGCGTCCATCAAACGTTGAACACCTTTGTTCTTAAACGCTGAACCGCAAAGAACTGGAACGAACTTCAAGCTGATAGTTCCTTTACGGATAGCCGCACGGATTTCTTCAGTTGTTGGTTCTTCTTCCATCAAGAATTTTTCTTCGATAGCAGAGTCAACGTCAGCCAATTTACCGATCATGATTTGACGGTATTTTTTAGCTGTTTCAACTAGGTCTGCAGGGATGTCCTGAACAGAAACGGTTTCACCGTTTTCACCTTCGTTGATGTAAGCTTTCATGTCAGTCAAATCAACGTGACCACGATGTTGATCTTCCAAACCGATTGGGATTTGGATCATAACTGCGTTCAAACGCAATTTTTCGATCAAAGCATCAGTAACACGGTAAGGGTTCGCACCTTGGCGGTCCAATTTGTTAACAAAAGCCAAACGAGGTACGTTGTAACGTTTCATCTGACGGTCAACAGTGATGGATTGAGATTGAACGCCGGCAACACCGCAAAGAAGCAAGATCGCACCGTCAAGAACGCGAAGAGAACGTTCAACTTCAACTGTGAAGTCCACGTGCCCCGGTGTATCGATCAAGTTAATTGTATAATCCTTCCACTGAACCTGAGTCGCAGCAGATTGGATTGTGATACCTTTTTCTCTCTCTAGATCCATGGAGTCCATTGTTGCACCAACGCCGTCTTTTCCACGAACTTCGTGGATAGCGTGGATTCTTCCTCCATAGAACAAAATACGCTCAGAAGTCGTCGTCTTACCCGAGTCGATGTGAGCCGAGATACCGATGTTTCTGACCATATCAATATTCCACTTTTTGGACATATCTTTACCCTTCGTATTTGGTCGTTAAGTGATTTATCCAAACTCCGTTTCGGAGTCGATTTTAGCCACTGATTTTGTTAACTTTTATGAAAGTATTCGAAGTACCATCAATTACAAATAAGTGCAAAAGAAGATTCTACGCCACCCTTACGACGCAATGCCACAAAATTCTTTTGGCAGGGGGTAAAACCTTCTCCTAAAAGCCCCCTATGATAACCTCAAAACATGACCGATTTAAAAAGCCTTTTGAAAACCGCCTTCCCCTTTGATTCATTCCGGGGCGAGCAAGAGCACATCCTGCAAAAAGTCTGGGCAAACGAAGACTTACTCGCATTAATGCCCACGGGAATGGGAAAAAGTCTCTGCTTTCAGTTCCCGGCAAAACTCCGCGAAGGCCTGGTGGTGGTCATTTCCCCGTTGATCGCCCTGATGCAGGATCAGGTTTTTAAGGCCGAAAAATTCGGAATTCCGGCGACCTTTTTAAGCTCCACTTTGGGGAAAGATGAAAGGGAGGCGCGTCAGGCGCGATTGGGCAAAGGGGATTACAAGCTTCTTTACGTGACCCCGGAACGATTTCGCAAACCCGAATTTTTAAAGGCTATTGAGGGTCGCAAGATCCAATTGCTGGCAGTGGATGAAGCGCACTGTATTTCTCAGTGGGGGCATGACTTCCGGCCCGATTACTCTCGCGTGGGAGAGTTTCGTAAAATTCTGGGAAATCCTCCCACCTTGGCGCTGACGGCAACGGCCACACCCGAGGTTCAAAAAGACATTCTGTCTAAACTTTTTATTCCCGAGGCACCGATTATTTCAGCGGGAATTGAAAGGCCGAATTTAAGTCTAAATGTTCATGATATCTACGGCATCGATGAAAAGATCCGCGGCATCGTGGGACTTCGTCATCAAAATCCCGGAGCAGCCATTATCTATTGTTCGCTGATCCAGACCTTGAAAAAGGTGTCTTCGGCATTACACCGAATGAACATTCCGCACCTGGTTTATCACGGCGACCTTTCACCTCAAGATCGCAAGCGCAATCAAACTCGTTTTATCAGTGAAGAAAATCCTTTGATGATTGCAACGCCAGCGTTCGGTTTGGGAATTGACAAAGAAAATGTCAGACTTCTGGTGCACATGGAAACTCCAAGTGCTTTAGAGTCCTATTTTCAAGAGGTGGGGCGTGCAGGCAGAGATGGCAAAGAGGCCTCTTGCCATTTGCTCTATGACCAGGATGATGTCACCATTCAGATGGAGTTCTTGAAGTGGTCTCATCCAGAGCCGGATTTCATTCGCAAAATCTATCAGTTGATCGAAGAAAAGCGCATGCAGGTCGATCAAGGTGGTTTTGATTTTCTGCGCGAGCAGATGAATTTCCGAAACCGTCGCGACTTCCGCTCTGAAGCAGCAGTGAGTATTCTGGAGCGCTGGGGATGTTTGGAAAAATCGGACGATCCATTTCCATACATTTGTGTGCACGCGCCCACGGATGAGCAGTTTCAGACGGAAAATGGCGTGGAGATTTTGAAAGCACAGAATACAAAGCTTTTGAAAATGGTGCAGTGGGCGTCGCAGGATTCCACGTGCCGCATGAATCTGATTTACGCTTACTTCGGACATATCCACGATGAGCCTTGCGGAAAGTGTGACGTCTGCAAAGCGTCAGTTGAAAACCAAAGATGAGATTTGGAGGAGTGATGGGACGTTTGATTTTTGGAATTATAATTTTTATTTCTTTGAACTCACTTGCTGCGAAATTGCCCCTCGAAAAATTGAAAATGCCGAAGGGTTTTAAGGTGTCGGTGTGGGCCACGGTTCCTGGAGCTCGCTCGTTGGCGCAGACTGAAGATGGTCGTGTCTTTGTCGGTTCGCGCACCGGTGACAAAGTCTATGTCGTGCAAAATGGAAAAACTTCCGTTGTCGCAGAAGGCTTGGATTCTCCCAATGGAGTGGCCTATCGCGATGGTAAACTCTATGTCGCAGAAATCAGCAAGATCTCTGAATACGATGTCTCAAAGCCTATCACGAAGCCGTTGAAGCCTCTTCGTACTTTGGCGCAAAAGTTTCCTAGCGACACTCATCATGGCTGGAAGTTCATTCGTTTTGGTCCCGATGGAAAGCTGTATGTTCCTGTCGGTGCGAACTGCAATATCTGTGATCCGCAAAAGGATTACGCACGTATTTATCGCATCGACGTGAATGGAGATAGCAAAGAGGAAGTCGCACAAGGAGTTCGTAACACCGTCGGATTTGATTTTCATCCCACGACAAAAGAACTTTGGTTTACCGACAACGGCCGTGACTGGATGGGAGATGACCGTCCGCCTTGCGAGGTCAATCGTTTGACGAAAGTGGGTGAAAACTTTGGTTTTCCTTTCTGTCATGGAAAAGACACTTTAGATCCTGAATTTGGTAAGGGTAAAAAATGTGCAGACTATATGGCGCCCGTTGTTGAGTTGCGTGCTCACGTCGCTCCTTTGGGGATGCGCTTTTACACGGGGAAGATGTTTCCCGCAGAATATCAGAACAGCATTCTGTTGGCTGAACACGGATCATGGAACCGCTCGACTCCGCAGGGCTATCGTTTGACGTTTGTGAAGTTAGATGGTTCTAAGGCGCAAAAAACAGAGACCTTTGCTGATGGCTGGTTGCAAGGGGATTCCGCGTGGGGACGCCCGGTCGATATTGAAGTTTTAAAAGACGGTTCGATCTTGGTTTCTGACGACAAAGCGGGTGTGATTTATCAAATCACTTATCAAGGAAATTAATTTTTCATGCACATGCGTTCTTCCGTAGAGTTTCCAGATCCCCGTGACACCCTGGCAGAAGGAATCATCGCTGTCGGCGGGCGGCTTGATGTTGGCACTTTGTTTGCCGCATATTCACGCGGGATTTTTCCTTGGCCTCAACCGGGACTACCGATGCTTTGGTTCTCTCCTGAAAAGCGCGGCGTTTTAGAGTTTAAAGATTTCAAAGTCCCCGAGAGTTTGCGCCGTTTTCGTCGCAAAAATCCGCAGATTCAAATTTCGGTGAATACCGCCTTTCACCAGGTGATTGAAGAGTGTTCCAAGCAGCCTCGCCCAGGACAAGAGGGAACCTGGATCACTCCCGCCATGCGCCGAGCTTACTTGGATTTTTATAAAGAGGGTTTCTGTCTTTGTGTTGAAGTGCGCGAAGACAACATTATGATCGGCGGCATTTATGGTGTTCTCGTTCAAGGTGTGTTCAGCGGCGAAAGTATGTTCTATAAAAAACCAAATGCCTCGAAGATCGCGTTGTGGGCCTTGATTGAGCTGCTTGAAGGGCAAGGTCACAAATGGATTGATGTACAGATGGTTACGCCTGTCGTAGAAAGTATGGGAGGTAAGTATGTGGATCGTGAGACCTATTTGGAAATGTTAGAAGAACGCCATCGGGAACTCGGACTTGCCTAGCGACCTGACGACCTTCAGACCTCGCGTCTCATTCTGAGACGTGTGAACCGTTAATTGTTCCTTGATTAAAATCTCGACATCTTGAAAGCCTCCCAAAGCAGGTTTTTAGCGGCACACCCGTTGCAAAAGTACTCACGAGTGTATGAAAGATACGGCGGGAGGTTCTGAAATGTCGAAAAAATGGATTACTAAAGGTTTGATGGCTTTAGGTATGCTGACTCAAGAGGTGGCGATGGCCCAGTCATCTTCAAGCACTCAAAGACCTCCTCAATTCGTTTTATTGGCATTTGATGGTTCTTATAACAACGATGTATGGCAGTATTCTCGTGATTTCACGAAGCTTAAGAAAAGCCACGGCGTCGACAGTCGTTTTACTTACTTTATCAATCCGGTTTACTTCTTAACACCAGACTCTAAAGGCAATTATCAACCTCCGGGAAGTCGTCTTGAATCTCGCAATGGTCAGACGGTGGCCGTGAAAAATCGTGGATCTGCGATTGGCTGGGGTGATGACAATGCCGACGTATCTATACGCATTGATCATATGAACGATGCGTATCTTGAAGGGCACGAAATTGGTTCGCATGCGGTGGGACACTTTGATGCGGGATACGCACAATGCAGTATGAATAAGCTGACACGCAAATGTGATCGCGATGAAAATAACAAAATTATTTGGAAATGGGATCTGCGTTGGTCTGAAGCGGACTGGAGATCTGAGTTCGAGCAATTTTATACCATTTTAGATAACGTGTTCAGATTTAACGGTCTTCGCCCCACGGCGAAACAATCGCGTGGCCTTTTATTCCGCGATGAAATCAAAGGCTTTCGAGCTCCTGTTCTGGGGATCAGTGATGGTCTGTGGCCGAATCTTCCTAAGTACGGTATTCAATATGACACTTCCAAAACGAATTATGAAAACTATTGGCCTCAACGCAATGAATACGGCACTTGGAACTTCCCGTTGGCGGAAATCTTAGAGCCAGGTGGCGCTCGCCGCTGGATCTCGATGGATTACAACTTCTGTGTGCGTGATTCTGCTCGCGTTTTGACGGAAGAGCCAGAAACGATGAGTCTTATGAAACGCGATGCCAATGGCCAACAAGTCAAAGCCAACAAAGCTCGTGATTGCTTGAATATGGTTTCGGCTAAACAAAAAGCCAAAGCAAAAGCGAATATGATGAATCTTTACCGCGCTTACTTTGATCGCAACTACTACGGAAATCGTGCGCCGATTCACATTGGTCATCATTTTTCGCAGTGGATGGGTGGCGCTTACTTTGAGACTTTCTTTGAGTTCGCAAATGAAGTCTGCGGTAAGCCTGAAGTGAAATGTGTGACTTATGCAGAGCTTATGAATTTCATGAACAATAAATCTTCATCTGAAATTGAAGCTTATAAAAAAGGAAACTTTGCTAAACTTCCTCGTCCTAAATCAGTCACTTTGGCTCGCCACTGGGATTTGGATGTGGATATGAAGGCGGATGAAAACGTGATGAAGTTCGCTCTTTCGGGTCGCGATGCTTCACGCCGTGGACTGACACAATTAGTGACGGTCAATGGAACGGTGGTTTCTGAAGGTTTAGAAACGAAACTTTCAGAAGTTCGCCGAATCACGCCTGCGGGTGAAACCGCTGATGTTCGTATGGCAATCTTTGACTTTAACGGCAAAGAAGTCGCGACAGCGACTTACAAAGTGATGAATGTGGGAACTGAAGACGAAGTGGTCAGCGAAGATAATATTGAAGAGCGTTGGACACAGGGGCACTTGCCTGAAGCTCACCAAGGCGAGATGGATTTTACAAGAGGACACTAATGCGCAATTGGGCGAAGGCCTTTTTAGGAATCATTTTTATTCAGATGGCAGGGTGCGGGTTTGATGCCGCACCCACATCTCTTTTAGACTCTGGGAAAGCGTCTCGGGCGCATGTAATTTATGGTGCTGATTCCATCAAAGATGTTTCGTTGGAAACTAAAAATTCCGACACCAGCGTGGCTTTGATGACGAAGGCTATGGCTGCAAGCCTTTTAAAACACGATAAAGTTCAGACAGTCCAAGATGTTTTTGGATTTTTGGGATTAACTTGGGTTGAGCAACCCTCATTGGCTTTTTGCTCAGGCGTTTTGGTGGCTCCGGATCTGGTTTTGACCGCAGGCCACTGTGTTCAACGCATAAAATGTGAAAACATCGCGCTGGTATTTAATTACCAAAAAGAATCTCTGGATCTTGCTGCGATGGTGGAATGCAAAGAAGTGATTGCTAAGAAAGACTCTTTAGAAATCGGTTTGGATTACGCACTTATTCGCCTTAATAAAAAAGTGGAGTCTTCCGTTGCGAAGCTTTCAAAAAAACAGGTGAAGGGCGACGATAAAATTTATTCCTTGGGTTATCCCTTGGGAAGTCTTAAGAAATATGCGGAAGGCACCGTTCGCGAGCTTTGGAGCGATCCGACTTTGATAATTTCCAACTTGGATGTTTTTGAAGGGAACTCTGGTTCACCTGTGTTCAATGCTGAAACGCACGAGCTTATCGGTCTTCTTTCATCCGGAGAACGTGATTTTGAAACAGATAGCAATGACCCTTCCCAGGACAATCTTAAAATCTGTGAAGAAAAAGGCTGTACGGGCGAATTTATTGTTCCTATCGAAAAAATCCTAGCGGACCTGCCTAAATAGACGTACTTTAGGTCCATGCTTCTTATTAGTACCTATAAATTAGAAAAAGCTTTTGCCGGGAAAACCCTTTTTAAAAATGTCAGTCTGGGCATTGAAGAAGGGGAGCGTGTAGGACTTGTCGGACCTAACGGCGCTGGTAAATCGACTCTTTTGCGTATTCTTGCAGGAAAAATGGAAGCAGACTCAGGCGATGTGACGGCGAAAAAAGGTCTGCGCATGGGATTCCTTGAACAGACTCCGCTTTTTAAAGACGACGAAACAATTCTGGATGCCATCTTAAGCAAGTGTGCGGACTATCATGAATCTTTGGCGGATGGTTACGAATGGATGGCTCGTTTAGAGCTTTCTCAGTTTGGCGAAAACTTTTTGGTGAAGGATCTTTCTGGGGGATGGCGTAAACGCGTTGCCCTGGCTCGAGAGCTTGTCCTTGAACCTGAACTTTTGATGCTTGATGAACCGACGAATCACCTGGACGTCACAAGTATTCTTTGGTTGGAAGAATTTCTTTCGCGTGCGCCTTTTGCAACTTTGATCATCACGCATGATCGTTTGTTCCTACAAAGAGCGACGAATAAAATTTTCGATTTAGATCCGAAGAATCCCAACTATCTTTTGTCTGTAAAGGGCGGGTACCTAGAATATCTTGAAGCCAAAGATCAATTGCTTCAGGCCCAAGAGCAGCGAGAAGTTGTTCTTAAGAACACTCTCCGTCGCGAGACGGAATGGCTTCGTCGTGGGGCAAAAGCTCGTCAAACCAAACAAAAAGCACGCATCGAAAGAGCGGGCGATTTGAAAGAGGACGTTCAAGAGCTGGCTGCTAAAAATGCGGCACGCGTGGCAAAGATTGAATTCAAAGACGCTGAAAGAAATCCCCAGAAGCTCATGGAAGTCGATCACATTACGAAGGCCTACAATGGTCGTGTGCTCTTTAAAGATTTCTCTTACTTGGTAAATCCAAAAACACGCTTGGCTCTTTTAGGAGACAACGGTTCGGGTAAGTCGACGTTGATTCGCATCCTTTTAGGTGAAGAGCAGCCCGATACCGGACGGGTGGCTCGCGCCGACAAACTGAAAGTGGCGTACTTCGAGCAGAATCGTGAAACCTTGAAGCCGAAAGAGTCTGTTTTAAAAAATATCTGCCCTGAAGGTGATTACGTTCATTATCAAGGTCAGTACGTTTTTGCGCGCAGTTATTTGGAAAGATTCCTCTTCAATCGTCAGCAAATGGATCTTCCTGTAGAAAAACTTTCGGGCGGGGAGCAGAGCCGACTGCGTTTAGCGCAATTGATGTTGAATGAAGCCCAAGTTTTGATTCTGGATGAGCCGACGAATGATTTAGATGTCGGTACATTGACGGTGTTAGAAGACTCGCTGAAGGATTTTAACGGCGCTGTCATTTTAGTGACGCATGATCGTTACTTCATGGATCAGGTGGCTTCAACCATCCTTGCCTTTCATAAAAAGCCTGACGGAACGACCAGCTTAGAAAATTTCGCCGGTTATCTGCAATGGGAAGAGTGGTACGAGGAACAAAAAGAGCTGGAGGCTTTAGAACAAAAGAAAGCCAAAGCCGAAGCTGAAACTAAGGCGGCCGCGAAACCGGGAAAGCTGTCTTTCAAAGAAAAGTTCGAGCTTGAAAACATGGAGGCCACGATTCTGGGTTTGGAAGAAAAGCTCAGTGGGCTGCAAATTGAATCTGGGAAACCTGAAGTCGTCAGTCAAGCGTCGAAGGTTCAGGAGCTTTACGTTGAGATTTCAAAGGTTCAAGCTGAGCTGGAAAAGCTCTACGCTCGATGGGCAGAACTTGAAAAGAAAAGTGCCGGTGGATAAAAAAAGGGAGCTTCAAAGCTCCCTTTTTAATTTCTTATTTGATTTTGTTTAAGACAAATTCGCCTTCAAAACCGTTTACATTGGAAACCCAAGTTCCCTTATAAGTGTCGCCATCAAGGACACCGTCAATCGTCGCTTTATAAGGCGAAGAAGGGAACAAACGAGGAATGCCCGTCAATACCAGGCTAGGTGGAGTTGTTTCACCACGGTACAGGCCTGTGAGCGTCAATGTTGCCGTGTTTTTCGGATCGTCAGAGCGAGTCAGCTCGCCGATGATTTTCGGAACGATACCTTCTTTAACCACTTGCAAACGGATCTGGAATTGGAAAGCGGCTTTGCCATCCTTCACGTTGTTGCCAACATAAGTTCCCGCAAAAGATTCATACTGACGACGAAGTCTTTCATAGAACTCATTTTCCTCGGTGTTACCTGGAGCTGAAGATTGATTTGAAGCCAGTGTCAAATCAAGGACGCCGATTACGCCTGAAACAGATTTCACTTCGCCGACGATTTTTTGACCAACTACTTTTGCATTGATCGTGTGAACATCGTCGATACCAGGGCTTGCAGCTTCATTTCTCAGAATCAGTTCTGAAGTTTCCGGGATGAAACGAGCTTTCATGTTTACCAATTGCAGCTTGTTGCTGTTGAACTGGAATTTGCCACGCAAAACAATGCGGTAGCGTTCTTCACCGTTGGCATTTGTGCCGGACTCATCTTCCAAAGTGAAAAGACGAAGTTCAACGTCCTGCTGAGTTGCCGTTGTTGTTAGTTTGCCGGTATAGAAACCCGTCACACGGTTGTACGTGTTTAATTGCTTCTGTCTGTCGGACACTTCTGTGGCATTGTTGTTTGGATTGTCTTTGTTAAAAGCACAACCTACCACTCCTAGAAGCGCTGTTGCTAGGATCAGTTTTTTCAACATAATTCCCCCAAGTATTTACTTCCCCGAAGCCGTTTCGTCAGGGATGAGTTCGTCTCTGGCGGCGGCCCATTCGTTCAAGGCGATCGCGTAATCACCCAAAGAACGGAAGTACTGCACTTCAGAATCGAAGTAATTGTTCATAGCTGTAATTAAAATTTGAATATCGGTACGACCTTGATTGTAAGAGCGGTTCAGCTCTTGTGATGCACGCTCGCGGAATTCACGTTGTTTTTTCGTGCTGATCGCGATCGCATAAGCCGCATGTACCTTACGTTCTGCTTGGAACTCAAGATCTTGCGCTTCAAGAAGTGCACGGTGTAAACGCGTCTCTTCAAGATCTTTTGTCATCTTACGATTGATAACTGTTTCATTTTGTAAATCAGATCCGAAGTAGTAACGGAAACGAAGTCCCATGTAGTATTTGGGTTGAGTTCCGGAAACCACTTCTGAATAAGAGTCTCCCGCGTCTTCATCCACGCCGGTTGTGTAAACGCGACCTACGAAATCCAAATCCGGGTAAGACAAAGATTCTGCGGCTACTAAAGATTCTTTAGCAGCATCGACTCTGAGTTTTTGTGCGCGGATCAAGCGAAGTTCTTCGACTTTCTTTTCAACAAGCTTTGGAACTGCGGGGATGTCGTTTGGAATTTCAAACTTCACATTCGTGCCGGGGTCCAAATTCAGAAGCGTCAAAAGATTTTCAACGGCGTTCAGATAATCGCGAGACGTTGTTTTTACACGTTGCTCACGCGTTTCGAATTCGGCTTGCACTTGCGGTAAGTCCCCGGGGTTAGAATAACCCAAAGATGTTTTTCTTTTTACCGCATCAACCAACTTCTTATAACGATCGCGAGAATTCACTGCTTCTTTGAAGCTTTCTTGCGCAACATAAGAGTTCCAGAATTGGCGAATGGCCTCAAGAACCACGTCTTCCAATTCATTAGCGCGAGCCACGGTTTGAGCTTCGTAAGTTAATTCCGCCGCATTCACTGTGCCACGGTCCGCAACCCCGAAGAAGTTTCCAAGAAGGGCTTGCTCAAGAATAAGTCCTGCGCTGTCTAAAGTTTGTTGTGCGGGTGGAGGATTGGAAGCAAAACCTTCTGTATCCACTTTTTGTGAAAGACGGCTTAGCTCCACACCTAAAAGAGTTCCTGAGGTGAAGTTCTTTTGTACACTCGCTGTTGTTTTATAGCGTTCATACTTAGAGTTCACGGGATCTGAAGTTTGCAGAAGGCCGACAGATTTATCGTATTCAAAACCACTTTCAATCGCCAAGTTCCAGTCATACGCTGAAAGCGCTTGAACCGGAGTTAAACGCAGAGTTTGGTAGCGAAGATTTACTTCTTTCGTCTTCGGTCCTTGCTTCAAAACAAGTTCCGCCACCGATTTTTGAGATAAAGTGATTTCCTTAGGAGCTTGGGCATAAGCTCCTTGCATTGCCGTCGTACTGAGAAGTGCAAGAAATGTTTTTACCATGTGACTTTTGTTCCTAACTCAAAGTTGTCGCGTTGAAGCGCGATTTCATTGCTGCCTTTAAGACTTTTTTGAGAATACTCTGTAAACACGGACCATTTTTTTGAAAGCGCCACATCCAGTCCGTAACCCCAAGACTCAAAGCTTGCCTGCTTCGAGAAAGCCGCAAAATCGTTAGAGCTTGATTGAGTGTAGATCACAGTTCCAAATTGCGGAGACACCGTCAAAGACAACCAGTCAAAGCGATCCCAAGACATGGCAACCACAGGGCCACCGCTGAAAACTGTTGTGTTTAAACGAGCGTCGTTGATTTCGTAACCTGATTCCAACTTCACATCCGTTTCTTGAGAAGTGAATCCTGCTTTTGCACGAACACCGAATTTCCAAAGAAGAGCTTTTGTTTGTAACGGCGTACTGATCACACCCAACTCAAGGCCGGGCATGAAGGTTTGACTGTTGTTTCCCAAATTGAAAACGCCCGAACCTTCTTTAGAGACGGTGCCTTCTGCTTGGAAAGCTTGACCCGTGAAAGCCGCGAAGTAAGACCATGAACGAGTCACAACTTCAGGGCGTGGATCTTTCAGTGTTAACATTCCTGAAACTTGAGCGTCGCTGGCAGAAACTTGTTTTTTACTTTCCGATTGAGATTCGGCGATGGCTTTTTCACGCATTGTCAGTTCTGGAGCAGCAGGAACTTGCGCTTTAGATTTGCCTTGAGCCGCACAAATGCTTGCGGAAAGTGAAAGAGCTAAAAGAAGCGATAGTTTCATATCCCACCCCTGAAAAACCAACTGGCCTTAGAATTAAATGCGGCGTCAGGAATAGCCCTCCATAGTGGCGGTGTCAACACTTCGATTAGCCTCCTAAGGGGCCCAAATTTTTATTTGATTTCAATGCCTTGCAGGGGCGTGCCATTGCTAATTTCGTAATGACTATTTTACAGGATTTACCTAGATTTCTTTCTATGAGGGGTCCGAATGAAACTTTCTGATATTTCGATTAAAAATCCCGTTTTTGCTTGGATGTTAATGTTTGGTCTGATGATGTTCGGACTGATCTCGTTCTCAAGAATGGGCGTGAGTCAAATGCCTGACGTCGATTTCCCGACAGTGAACGTCAGTGTTACATTGGACGGTGCAGCACCTGAGGTCATGGAGACACAAGTCGTGGATCCCATCGAAAGTGCCCTCATGACAGTTGAAGGCATTCAATCGATCAAATCCAGCAGTAAAACGGGAAATGCGTCGATCACCGTCGAGTTTGATCTTGATCGCAATATCGACGTGGCTTTGCAAGATGTGCAAGCGAAGGTCGCAGCGACGCAGCGTCTTTTGCCGGATGATGTGGATCCTCCAACACTTTCAAAAACGAATCCGGATGATCAACCGATTTTATGGTTGGCTCTGACTTACGATAAAAACGATCCTGAATTTTTGATGAGTTATGCCCGCGATTACCTGCGCGATCGTTTTACAACGGTTGAAGGTGTCGGTGATATTTTCCTAGGTGGTTATACAGATCCTGTGATGCGCGTGCATGTGCGCCCGAAAGATCTTCTTCGCTACAATATTTCTGTCAATGACGTGATGGATGCGGTTCGCAATGAGCACTCGGAACTTCCAGGTGGCTATATTGAGACCGACAAAAAAACTTTCAATGTCCGTACGATGGGTGAGGCAAAAACCGAAGAAGAATTCCGCTCTATCGTGATCAGTCGTCGTGCCGGAGTGACGGTGGCTGATCCGACGAACATGGTGAAAATCAATCAGGTCGCTGATGCCAGCATGGGGCTTGATAAAATCACCAGAATGTCGCGCTTCAACGGACAACCTGCATTGGGTGTGGGTATTCGTAAACAACGTGGCACTAATGCCGTGGCCGTTGCCAGTGCCGTGAAAGAAAAGATTGAAGAGATTCAACCGCAGCTTCCTGAAGGTATGAAAATCCACGTGAACTTTGACAGTACTAAGTTCATTGAACAATCTGTGCATGAATTGAATAAGCACTTGATGTTAGCGGTCGTGCTGACATCTTTGGTGTGCTGGCTTTTCTTAGGCAGTTGGTCTGCGACTTTCAACGTTCTTCTTTCGATTCCAACGTCACTTTTAGGTGCGTTTATTGGTTTGTATTTCCTTGGGTACACGCTAAATACGTTCACTCTATTAGGTCTTACACTTGCGATTGGTATCGTCGTCGATGACGCGATCATGGTTCTAGAGAATATCTTCCGGTATAATGAAAATGGACGGGGACGTATCGAATCGGCAATTCTCGGCGCCCGCGAAATTTCGTTTGCGGCGATGGCCGCGACGGCAGCGGTTATTGCGATCTTCCTTCCAGTGGCTTTCATGAAAGGTATTATCGGAAAGTTCTTCATGCAGTTCGGGGTGACGATCTCGATCGCGGTTTTCCTTTCTTTGGTTGAATCATTAACGATCACGCCAATGCGTTGTGCAGGCTTTGTTCACCATGGTGAAAGAACGACAAAGATCGGTCGTGCTTTCGAAGCCTTTATGGAGGGATTGAAGGTTTCTTACGACAAGTGGTTGCGCATCTGCCTTCAACATCGTTGGAAGGTCCTAGTGGGATCTTTGGTGTTCGTGGCGGTGTCGTTTGTTTCGATCAAGTTCTTAAATAAAGAAATGTCACCAGCCCAAGATCAAAGTATTTTTATTGCTCGTCTGGTTTTGCCGGTGGGTACTTCCTTGGCTTACACGAACGCGCAGACTTTGAAGGCAGAGCAGTGGCTGATGGCACGCCCTGAAGTGGAAAAAGTATACGCAGCCATCGGTGGATTCGGTGGTGGTATTTCCGATGCGAATACGACGATGATGTTTGTGACCTTGAAAGAAAAGCCACAGCGTGGAAAAGATCCGGCGTCAGGCAAGGTTCTGTCTCAGCAAGAATTCATGCAGATTGCGCGTAAAGAGCTTGCGAAGATTCCTGATGTGCGACCGGTTCTGATGGACTTATCACAACAGGGCTTCTCGGGTGGCCGTGGTTATCCGATCGAGTTTACGCTTTTAGGCTCGGATTGGGATAAGCTTGCGAAATACACAGAGCAAATGATGAAAGAGATGGAAAACAGCGGTCTGATGGTCGACGTGGATTCTAACTATCTTTTGGGTATGCCTGAAATCCAGGTGCAACCGGATCGCGTCGCCGCAGCTCAACACGGTGTGAGTATCAACTCCATCGGTTCAACAGTGAATGCGTTGATTGGTGGGGTGAAGGTTGGGGAGTATCCTCAAGGCGGTCACCGTTACGACATCAAGGTGAAGCTATTAGATCAAGGTAAACCAATGGATGAAATCAAAACTTTGTTCGTTGGTAACAGCCGAGGAAACTTGATTCCGCTTCCACGGGTAACCAAAGAGGTGGAAGGTTCAAGCTTGCAATCCATTTCGCGTTCAAACCGTCAACGTGCGATCACCATCACAGCAAATATGAAGCCGGGCGTGTCTCAGCAGGCCGCGATGAATTTTGTCGAGGCTACGGCGAAGAAAATGTTAGAGCCGGGTTATATGATCGATCAGGGTGGAAGTTCTAAGACCTTTAAAGAGTCCTTTGAAAGTTTGATCTTTGCTTTGGTATTAGGTCTGATCATTGCCTACATGGTGTTAGCAAGTCAGTTCAACTCGTTCATTGATCCAGTGACGATTCTGATGGCATTGCCGTTTAGCTTTAGTGGAGCTTTCTTTGCCCTTCTGATCACAGGGCAATCTTTGAACATGTTCTCGATGATCGGTTTGCTTCTTTTGATGGGTATTGTGAAAAAGAATTCGATTCTTCTTATCGAATTTACGAACACAGTTCGTGACCGCGGAACAAGCGAAGCTAATGCGGCACTGATTGAAGCCTGTCCGATTCGCCTTCGTCCGATTCTGATGACGTCGATTGCCACGATTGCTGCCGCGATCCCTTCTGCCACGGCGACGGGAGCCGGTTCAGAGACGATGCGACCAATGGCGATCTGTTTGATTGGGGGCGTTTTTGTTTCAACAGCTTTGACACTGTTTGTGGTTCCTGTGGTTTATTCGTTGATGGATAAATTCAAAACCCGCGATGAGGTCCGAGAGAAAACTAAACAGGCCTTTGCCGCTGTAGGGAACGAGGCTTTAGACGCTTAAGTCTTTAAGGCACAATAAAAAAGGGAAGCAAAAGCTTCCCTTTTTTATTTGTCGATATCAAAAAGCTCTTAGCCTTTTTTCTCAACAGGTTTATTGGCTTCAATTTTGATGATCAAAGTCACTTCGTCGCCGACAACAGGGCCTGCTTCGACGGCTTTACTCCAAGTTAAACCGAAGTCCTTGCGATTAATAAGACCGCTTGCTGAAAAAGCCACTTTGTGATTTCCAAACGGATCATTCACATCACCCAAATACTTCACATCCAAAGTCACTTCTTTAGTTTTACCTTTCAAAGTCAGGTCGCCCACAAGTTTCAACTTGTCAGCTGTACCAATGACCTTCTTTGTAACAAACGTCATTTTAGGATTTTTAGCGACGTCAAAGAAGTCGGGGCTTTTTAGATGGTCATCGCGGTCTTTGTTGTCTGTATTAATGGTCGCAACATCGACGTTCAAATTTGCTTTTGATTTTTCAAGCTTCGGATCAATCACAATCGCGCCATCAAAACCTGTAAAGCGGCCTTCGACGGTTGCAATCACCAGGTGGGGGATCTCAAAGCCGACTTTCGAGTGGGCTGTATCAATTGTATAAGTTCCTGCTGGGATGCTCTTTGCGAACGCGGAAGCACTGATCACTGTCATCAACGCACTTAATACTAGCTTTTTCATTTGTAGTTCTCCTTGTTTTAAAGTCTTAACGACCTGCTTAGTATCGTGTGATTTTGATTATTGCGTAAGGTGACAGTATTGCGATAGACTGTTGCGTATATGGAACAATTAGACCTCAATCAAATACGTACCTTTGTGAGACTGGTGAAGACCGGAAGCTTCACTAAAACCGCGCAGTTAATGCATCAGCCTAAATCACGCATCAGCCGAAAGCTTGCGGCGTTGGAAAAGGACTTGGGTGTGCAGTTGATCTATCGAACGACGCGGCAATTTCAACTGACTGAAACCGGCCGTCAGTTTTACGAGCGGGCACAGGGCCTGATTGAAGGCTTGGAAAATCTGTCAAACGAAGTTAGCGAGGCGACAGCTGAGGTGTCAGGTTTGATCAAGGTTACGGCTCCCGACGATATGGGTGTAAAGAACTTGCCACCGCTCTTAGACGAGTTTTCAAAAATCTATCCTCTTGTCTTCTTCGAGCTGCAATTAAGCCAGGCGTATATCGATCTGGTAAAGGAATCTGTCGACGTGGCGATTCGTGTCGGCACTTTGAAGGACAGTTCTTTAAGGGCTCGTAAAGTGGGGTCGGTCAAAAATATTTTTGTCGCCACTCCGGGATTTTTAGAGCGCTATCGCAGTTGGGAAGAGGTTTCGCAACTAAGCCATCTGCCCTTTGTTGGAATGTCGGGCAAAGGCATTGAGGTCGTACGCGCGTCTGATTCGAAGAAGCTCGACATCAAGCCGAATTATGTATTTCGTGCGAACAATCCGGGAGCTCTGGTGGAGTTTGCTCTTTTAGGGAAGGGACTGGCTTTTGTTCCAGAGTTTCTGTGTGTAGATCATTTGCGATCGGGAAGGCTGGTTCACGTGCATAAGAATTTGCGCGGACCTGAAGTGCCGATCAATATCGTGACACCGGATCAAAAAGAAGTGCCCCTGAAGATCAAGAAATTCACCGAGTTTATTGCAAAAAGATTGAAGGAAACTTTGGCGTCGCAGTCTTAGAAAAGACCCAGAAGTTTTTTGTAAAGACCTGCATATTCAAAACGCAGCAAACTCCAAATGGCCCCGCACCACAAAGTCGCTAAAAGCCCCATCATCACCAGTTGGGGCAAGTTGGCTAAACTGACTTTGGGACGCGTGCGATTTAAAAGACCATCGATTTCGCTGCGCTCTTGGTTTTCTTTGAATTTGCGAGCCAAGCCTTGGGCTAAAACAATTCTTTGTGACATCTCGAGTTTGTAGAAGTGAACTCCTACAAGCGTGCGAGATTCCGAAATGTTTTCTAAGCGAGTGACGATGCCATAACAAGCCATTTGTTTTGCGCCTGGTGGAACAAACTGAATCTTCACGACCTCACCTAACAGCGGGCAAAGATCGTCGGGAGCGGTGAACGCCAAACCCGTTAAAGAAACATTTTTAATTTCAGTGCCTTCTTCCCAAGGAACCTGCTTGGGACCCGCGACGCGAATAAGACTTTCGTCCTCAGTATCGAGGATGTATCGCGGGGATCGGCCATGATAGCGTGCAAGACTCGTCATACTGAACTTTTCGGAAAAAGAGCCCGACGTCTGAAGAAGCTTTCCGACTTTCCCGGCGATTCTCACTCTGAGACGCTCAATTAAAAGTGTTTCCAGCCTTTAAACTCTAGAATTTCTTCTTTCGAGTTTTTGTCACTTAAAAACACACCTTTTTCAGACGTAAATTGACCGACCATATGCCATTTAGAAAAGTGCCCGTAGCAGTCGGCGGGAATAGCGATCAAAAGTTCGTAGTCTTCACCGCCCCAAAGAGCGAAGTCGGTGGCGGGGATGTTCAGCTTTTTGGCGAGCTCTAAAGTCTCTTCATGTAGAGGCAGACTCTCTTTGAAGAATGTGATGCCGGAATTTTCAGGAAGCAGACGAAGGGCGTCGTTCACTAAACCATCACTGCAATCCATCACAGCGTGAATTTCAAATCGGCGCTGAATCATGTCTGCGACTAAATCCAGTCGAGGGGTTGGGCGCCGGTGTTTTGTCTTTGCGGTTGCACAACCCTCCAGATTTTTTTGCAGAGCCAGCAAACCGGTATGCGAAAGTCCCAAGGGGCCACTGCTTAAAAGAAGATCACCCACGCAAGCCCCTTTCCGTGTCAGTGGTTTTTCGCAAGAGCCGTGGACGCTGACATCAATCACCAATTTGTCATCTGAAAAAGCGAGATCGCCGCCGACAATTTCGCATTCAAACTTATCAGCTAAATCGCTCATGCTTTTGTAAAATGCGTCAAGCCAAGATTCCGTTATATTTTTTGGCAGGGCTAGCGAGATTTGCGCGAAGTGAGGTCGAGCTCCCATCGCGGCAATATCGCTTAAATTCACGGCCAAAGCTTTGTGACCTAAGTCTTCCGCAGAGCAGTAGTCGAGTCGAAAGTGCACGTTTTCGACCATCATGTCCTGACAGATCACTGAATAGCCCGGAAAATTTTTGAAAACAAACGCATCGTCGCCTAGAGGGACGACAGTGTGTTCATTTAGACGCTGGACCCTCTGTCGAATCTTATCTATGAGAGACCATTCTTTAGGTGTATTGCGCATGCCGTTTTCCTGGGAAGACATTGCCAAAAAATTGGCTTTATTGTGAAATATACGAAGCAAGAGTCAAGGAGGATTCTTTGAACACGCCAAAAGTGGCTTCGCCGAAAAGAACATCTAAAAAACAGTCCACGCGTAAGCCGAAGGTTGTTGAACATCCTCTGTCATCTGAAAGTCTTTTTTCCAGTCGTGAAATCGGATGGCTTAATTTCAATCGACGTGTCTTGGCTGAAGCTGAAGACGTGCGCAACCCGCTTTTAGAGCGTGTGCGATTCTTAAGTATTTCTGGTTCAAATTTAGATGAATTTTTTATGAAGCGCGTGGGTGGATTAAAGCGTCACGTGGCGTATGGTATTTCACCGAAATCAGCGGATGGTAAAACGCCGCTGCATCAGTTGCAGGAGATTCGTTCTTTTGTAAACCCCATGCTGCAGGATCAAGCCCATTGTTTCAGTAAGAGTCTGAAACCTGCTTTGGAAAAAGAAGAAATTTTTCTTCTTTCATGGAATGAGCTTTCTGATAAAGAAAAAGAACAGGTTAAAAAGTACTATCACAAAAATGTGTTCCCAGTGCTGACGCCTTTATCGGTAGATCCAGGACATCCATTCCCATTCATCTCAAATCTTTCTATTTCATTGGGTGTCACGCTCAAGCATCCGCACAACGAAGATAAACTTTTTGCGCGTGTGAAAATTCCTAAGGTGTTGCCACAATGGATCCGGGTAGATCCGGAATCTTCGGTCTATCGCTTTGTCAGCTTGTTGGAAGTTATTAAAGAGAATCTGGCGGATCTATTTCCCTCAATGCAAGTCTTAGACATCATGCCGTTTCGTCTGACCCGGAATGCGGACTCGGACCAGGATCAAGAAGATGCGGAAGATTTATTGGAAGCGATTGAAGAAGAACTTCGTCAGCGTCGGTTTGCGGAGGTCGTGCGTTTAGAGCATGGACCAAAACCGGATCCATGGATGCTGAAGTTTTTAATGGAAGAGTTGGAGCTGACGGAAGATGATATTTATGAACTTCCCAGTATGCTCGACTTTACGGATTTGGGTATTATCGCGGATTTAAATCTTCCTAAGTTGAAGTTTGAGCCCTACACTCCGGTTGTATCTCCGGCCTTTGCTGATGACGGGGCGGGGATTTTTAACGCCATCAAAATGTCGGATCAGCTGGTGCACAACCCTTACGAAAGTTTCAAAGCTTCCGTAGAAAATTTTATTCGTGTTGCTTCAGAAGACCCGAAGGTTTTGGCGATCAAAATGACTTTGTACCGCACAGGTGACAACAGTCCATTCATCAAAGCGTTGATTCGTGCAGCCGAGCAAGGAAAGCAAGTCGTCTGCTTGGTGGAGTTGAAAGCCCGCTTCGATGAAGAAAGAAATATCTATTGGGCAACCGAGCTTGAAAATGCCGGTGTTCACGTTGTGTACGGTGTCGTGGGTTTGAAAACACACGCGAAGACCGCGCTCGTGGTCCGACAGGAACAAGAAGGCCTTAAGTGTTATGCGCATATCGGGACGGGGAACTATAACGTTGCTACTTCTCGCTTTTATACGGACTTGGGACTTCTGACGGCACGTGAAGAGATCACGGGCGACATCGTTGAGTTCTTTCACTATCTGACGGGAAGATCCTTAAAAAGCAATTATCAGAATTTGTTAATTGCGCCGGTGAACATGTTTACACGCTTTAAGGCGATGATTGAGCGTGAAGCCGAACATGCAAAACAGGGAAAGCCTGCTCAGATCATCGCGAAGTTTAATAACTTTGAAGAAAATGATATTGCCGTCGCTCTTTATGCGGCTTCGCAAAAAGGTGTCGATATCGATATGATTGTTCGGGGTTTTTGTTGTTTACGTCCCGGCGTCCCCGGAATGAGCGAGCGCATCCGTGTCAGTTCCATCATCGGCAGATTCTTAGAACATTCTCGGCTTTTCTATTTCCGCAATGGCGCCAAAGACCCTGTGGATGGAGAGTTTTATCTGGGTTCGGCGGATTGGATGTATCGCAATCTGCATGCTCGTGTGGAAGCCATCGTGCCGATTTTAGACCGAAACTTGAAAGAGAAATGCTGGGAGATTTTAAATCTCTGTGTAAAAGAGCAGCGTCAGTCATGGCACATGAATTCTGACGGAACTTATACACGCCGCAACTCTACGGATATCGGAATTCACCAAACTTTGATGCAAATGGCGAAAGCTCGCGTTACATTGGTGGAGGATAGTCACTCAGGGGCCGATTAACGTGGAACTTATCATCATTCGACATGCAGTTGCGGAAGAGCGCGAAGAATTTAAGAAAAAAGGCTTGGAAGATCATTTTCGTCCTTTGACTTTAAAAGGACGAAAAAAGATGCAAAAAGTTTGCGTCGAACTTCGAGACCACGTGAAAGAATTGGATTTGATTGTTTCCAGTCCTCTGACTCGTGCAAGGCAAACCGCCGAAATTATCTCACAAATTTATTTCGAAACTAAAGTTGTTGAAGCTCCCGAGTTGGTCCCGCACAGTCCGCCTCAGGCTTTTTTGAAATGGATGCGCACCCAAGTCCGTCATGCCAAGCGCATCGCTATCGTCGGCCATGAGCCTCATTTAAGTTCTTTTGCTAGTTATATGTTAACCGGGAAGACTGAAAGCTTTATTGATCTTAAAAAAAGCGGAATCATCGCTTTGGAACTTGAGTCTTTTACTCATGCCGAAGCGGGTGGGGCACAATTGCTGTATTCAATTCCGCCGAAGTTCTTAGTCGATTAGCGGGATTTTGCCATATCCCAGATCAAACCATCGCGAAGTCCCACGCTGGGAATTAAGATCTTTTGCGTCTCTGCTTGGCGCATAATGGTTTCCACTAACATCGCTGCGGGTACAATCACATCGGCGCGGTCCGGGCGAAGCTTTAATTTTTCGATGCGCTCTTTCACTTTAAGTGCTCGCAGTTTGGCGATAATTTCTGAAAGTTCGGGCAAGGTTAAAAAGGTGTGCGGTGTTTTCTTGAGCAGATCGACTTTGAGTTTACCCAAGCACTCCAGATTTCCACCGGTGCCGATAGCAAAATCAACCGGGTCGTGATCGCAGTTCTTATAAATATGTTCACCTAAGTCTGCCAAAAACTCGCCGAGCACGATATTAAGATGGCTTTCATCCAGCTTTCTTTTAGTCAGGTTCTCTAGGATGCGAACGGTTCCCATGGGGAAAGATTTTGTTGCAATCATTTTGTCGCCTTTCGAAAAGGTGACTTCAACACTGCCTCCGCCAATATCAATCAACATGCTTTTTTTGCCGTCTAATTCGATTTCGTTGCGAACGGCTTGGTGAATCAGGCGGCCCTCTTCGGTGCCATCAATGATTTCAATCTTAATTCCTGAACTTTTGAAGATTTCGTCCACGAAGTGCTGACGGTTTTTAGCTTCGCGACAAGCACTTGTGGCGACGGCCCGGCAGCGTACGACGTGTTCTTTTTTATTGGTCTCTGCATATTGGCGAAAGGCGGCTTGGGCACTTTCAATCGTTGTCGGAGTTATAAGACCCTCGGTGAAGACGTCATGGCCTAGGCGCACAGCCGCACGAAACTTTTTTACCACATGCAAAGTCGGAGAGTTTTCAGACACATCGGCAATCATCATACGAATTGCGTTAGAACCAATATCGATAGCAGACAAACGACGTGACACGATAAACTTCTCCATCCTTGGCAATAGTATATAAAACTGGCAGCATAAGAGGCATGAAAAAATACAGTTTTGCCTTTTTATTTTTGCTTTTTGCCTCCTCGCAGGCAAACGCTTTGTCGGACTTAGAAATCTCAGGTGAGGTGGATATTTCTGCCACTGTCTGGAATCTTCCGACGGGTGAGCGCGGCAACAGTGCGTTTAATATTCCCAGTTTGTTTTTAAACTTCGATGCTCCCTTGAAGGACGATAATTTGTTGGTATTGAAGCTAGAGGGTTCAGAGCAACAGATTAACTCTGACGAGCGTTTTGAGGTTCGTGTTCGTGAAGCTTATCTGGATTTAGTCAGTGTTTTTTCTGGTATGCACGCTCTCCGCGTGGGTTTGATTCCTCAGACTTGGCAAGAAGCCCAGTATGAGCAGTATGGTTACCGTTTTTTGGGAACCGATGCCTGGGCGATCACCGAAAAATGGAAGTATCTGAATTATTCTGATTTAGGTATCTCGTTCATGTCCCAGCTTCCCGCAGATTTGGGAGAGTGGGCGTTCACCTTGGCCAATGGTGAAGGTGCGAACGAAAAAGAAGAAGGTTCTCAGAAAGAAGCGGCTTTGTTTGCACGCTTCACATTGTGGTCGCCTTTGAGTGTGTCTTTCAATTATGTTCGCGGAAGTTACGACAAGTACTCAGGCAGTGCTGCGGTGAAAGAGCGTATTCAGGCTTTGGTTGAATATGACAAGGAAGACAGTTTCGTAGCCGGTCTTGAACTTTTGGTGACCAAAGACCCTGCCGACGCCATCAGTGATTTAAAAATGGCCGAGGCGGTGGACGTGACAGACTTCTTGGGTCAGTCGGTAGAAGGACGTGCGGCGAGTTTTTACACCGTGATCAGCACCGGGCCAAAAGCCGAAGTTCTTCTACGTTATGATTATTTGGATGCTTTAGCCAATGAAGACGGCAAGGACCTGCAAACGGTTCTGGCGTCATTAGGGTATCAGGTGAGCGAGGATATTAAGGCCGCTTTTGCGGTCGACTACACTCGATATGCTGAAAACTATGCTCCGGGAGTGAGAGATCGCTCTAAAGTCGAGTTGGCAGCGCAAGTTCTGTTTTAGAGGGGTCTTTAAAATCCCGCCTCTCATGCTTGAGCGTTACAGAGGCGTCGAGGATTATGAAATGACTTCTTAACTGTGTTAGGATTCTGTTAGAATCCCTAGAGATGCCGTGTTAAGCGGTGCTTTTCTTTCGTAAATAATTATAACCAAAGCCAAGTGCTGGAATGGAATGCCATGGAAAGAGCGATTGATACTCTCATTGAAGACCTAAAAAAGATGATTCTTCTTATGGGTGGTCACGTCGAAAAATCCCTAGCGCAAGCGACAGCGGCCTTATTGTCGAAAGACCTTTCATTGTTTGAAAGTGTTCACGCAATTGAGAAGTTGATCAATGAAGATCATATCAAAGTCGATAATGCGTGCATGCAGCTTTTGGCGAAGCAAGGGCCGGTTGCAAAGGATCTTCGTTTGATCCTTTCGGTTATTAAAATTAATAACGACCTTGAACGTATGGGTGACCAGGCCGTGAACATTTCTCACACTGGAAAAGACTATCTAGGTCGCAGACCCATTCCGGCGCAACTGGGTGACATCCAAAAGATGTCTGAGATTGCGGGAAGAATGGTGAAGGGCTCCTTGGACTGTTTTGTTCGCGGAGATGTGGAGCAGGCTAAAAAAATTCTGATGATGGACGATGAAGTCGACCACTTGAAGAATAAAGTTTTCAAAGACTGCATGGCCCACATGAAATCGCACTCGGAAGATATCGAGGCGGGTTTGGATTTGATTTTAATCGCAAGAAATCTAGAGCGTTTAGGTGATCATGCTACAAATATCGCCGAAGACGTGATTTTTGCGTTTACAGGTAAAGATGTGCGACACGGGGGCAAGTTTGGCTGACAATTCGATTCAAGTGCTAGTGGTGGAAGATGAGCAAGAAATCCGCGAGCTCATGGCCTTGCATCTTTTAAGACAAGGCTATCGCGTGACCGAATGCTCTTCGGCTGAAGAAGCACTGAACGAAATGAATCGCCAAAGTTTTCATGTCTATGTTCTTGATTGGATGCTGCCGGGTCTGAGCGGTGTTGAAATCGTCGAAAAAATTAAAGCTAAAAATCCGCAGGCCTCGGTTTTGATGGTGACGGCAAAAGCTGAACCTAATGACATCGTGTCCGGTCTTGAAAAAGGGGCCGATGATTATTTGACCAAGCCATTTAATCCTTCGGTTTTCTTAGCTCGCATCAAAGCTCTTCTTCGTCGCACTCAAGTGACGGCTTCTCCTCCAGCGGACCAGAACGATGTGGTGCTTTCTGGTTTGCGTATTAATTTTAAAACTTACGAGATTTCCTATAACGGGGAAGCTCTTCATTTAACTCCCTCTGAATTCAAGCTTTTGGGGACTTTGGTGCAAAACCAAGGTGTTGTTTTGACCCGCGAGCAACTGATTGAAAATATCCAGGGCGAAGGCATCAATGTCGTTGGACGCACTATTGATACCCACGTCTTTGGATTACGCAAGAAGTTAGGAGAATGGGGAGACCGCATTGAGACTATCCGAGGCGTTGGATATAGGGTTAAAGTAGATATCGCATGAAGCGATTTGTAAGATTCCCTTGGCGCGTATATTGGAAATTCTTTTTTACTCAATTGGTGGCTTTCAACATTCTGTTTATCGCCATCATCTCAATCATTGATGTTCGCTATCGCGTTCGTCCCTTTGTTTACAACGAAGCCCTGCTGAACTTCTTTCTTTTCAGTCTTATCGTTGCGGCCTTAACGTCTTATCGGTTCGCGCGCCCTATTCATCGCATGATCTTGAAAGCCCTTCGCATTTCAAGTAAGCGCACCTACGGAAGTTTGGTGGACCCGCAAGAAGACGACCTTTTGGATGACGAGGTCGACGACATCTCGGAGTTGGATGTAGCTCTTAATCACATTCACCGTAAGATGAAAAAGCGCAAAGCCCAGTACCTTCAGGCGCAAGAGGAGTCTCAAGCTTTTATGAGCGCGGTGGCCGAAGGTTTGGTCAGTGTCAGTCTGGATGAAAAAATTCTTTATTTTAATTCTCAGTTTGCGGCGCAATTTATTTCTCCGAACTTGGTGAATTCGACAGTTCTGCGGTTGAAAGACGCCATTCGTTCTTCGGATGTTTTGGAAGGTTTTAGTAAGACGATTCAAGAAGGAAAAGTGCAGCGCTTTACCGTGAAACTTCCGACCCTGGTAGATAATCAGCCACGTTACTTTGCGGTCTCTGTGAATCCGATTCGTAATGAAAAAACAAAAAATATTTATGGCGTCGTGGGTATTTTCCATGACATCACCGAGTTAAAAAAGGTGGAGCAGATCCGCATTGATTTCGTAGGCAATGCGTCTCATGAGCTGCGCACTCCGCTGACATCCATCAAAGGATATGTCGACACTTTGAAAGAGGATGTAAAGACCGGACAGATTCAGCAAGCTGGAAAATTCTTGGATATTGTTTCTCGAAATATCGATCGTTTGATGGACTTGGTGAACGACCTTTTAAGCTTGAGCACCTTGGAATCTCACGCCGAGCTGAAATTAGAAATGATTCATCCACTTCAGGTTTCTGAGCATATTCTTGCCGAAATGGCAGTGCTCGCCGCTGAAAAGAATATAGCGATTCGCGTGATTGGTGAAGTTCCACCATTCATGGCAGATGCTCACAAGGTAGAGCAAGTTCTAAGAAATCTTGTGTCCAACGCGATTAAATTCATTCCCTCTGGTAAAACTGTGCAAATTCGTTGGGAAGCAGCAGGGAAAGACGCCGTCATTTTAAGAGTGATAGATGATGGTCAGGGCATTCCCGAAGAACACTTGGATCGTTTATTTGAGCGCTTCTATCGCGTGGATAAAGGGCGGACTCGCGACGCTGGTGGAACGGGCCTGGGCTTAGCTATTGTGAAGCACATTATGCAAAGCCATGGTGGGACGGTGTCTGTGAAAAGTGGGCGCGACAAGGGTTGCGAGTTTATCTGTACTTTCCCTCTTAAAACTTAGTATTTGTCTGGCTCTGGTGTCTTGCCTTCAGCATCGACGCGCTTTATAATGCGTCGATGCAGTCTTTTTTCGATCACTTTAAGAAAATCTACGGGGAACGTTGGCCAGCGCTTTATGAAGCCTTGGTGAAGGGCGAACAGCAAGTCGCTCGAAAAAATAATTTAAGCCTAGTAGATGACCTTAGTACGAAAAAATGGAGTTCCTTTGCCGAAAAGCCTGAGCTCCCTGGCTGCTATTGGATTCCATCTGGTCAACATGTGCAGCCCGAGCGCAATGCCGACGAGCTTTTAGATATTTACATTATGGACCCCGCCAGCGTTATGGTGGCGCGAGCCTTGGATGTGCAATCAGGCGATCGTGTTTTGGATATGTGTGCGGCCCCTGGCGGTAAAAGTTTAGTGCTTATTGAATCCTTGAAGGAAGAGGGCGAAATCTTTTGCAATGATCTTTCACCAGAGCGTCGTGAGCGTCTTAAGAAAGTCATTCAACAATACGTCCCACGCCATGTGCGAGACCGCGTATGGGTGACGGGTAAAGACGGTGTGCAATTTGGTCTCAAAGAGCCTGAAAGCTTCGACCGTATCTTGCTGGATGCACCTTGTTCTGGCGAACGCCACATCTTGGAAAACAAAGCGGCGCAAGATGAGTGGAGTCCTCGACGAACAGAACATTTGGCTTCGCGCCAGTATTCTTTATTGGCGGCAGCGCTCTTGGCGGTGAAGTCGGGCGGACGTATCGTCTATTCGACCTGCTCTATCAGTCCGGCAGAAAATGACGAGGTGATTAGGAAGCTTCTTAAAAAGAAAAAAGACGCCGTAAGATTGGTTGAGGCGTCTTTGGGAGTCGGCGGGGAGCGCACTGAATTTGGCGTTGTCTACTTGCCGGATCAATGCGGTTTTGGCCCGCTTTATTTTTCAATCATAGAAAAAACTTAGTTGTCGTTTTTTTGACGAAACTTGTGGCGACGATAGTCCTCTAAAGTCAGGTAGCCATAAGTTTTCTTGCGATAAATTTCGATGGTTTCAGCTTCCACGTCAGCAAGAACATCTTCCATGAAGTCCAAAGGAATGTTCCCTTGTTTCATCAGTTGGAGGGTGTAAAGATGCACGATCTTGTTGATAAAGTCGGGCGTCTTTTCACGCATATTCTTGGTTTCTTGAAGCTGCGTTTCGATCATTTTTAATAACAAATCTGTGTTCATACAAATCAACTATCGGATTTCCGCTTACGAACCTGAGCATCACCCGTAGAAATTTGGTCCAAAGGATGTTTCAATGGGCTGATGAAAGCCCTGACTCAGCAAGAATTGCAGCAATTTGTTCACTACTTCGCACCAATTTTAGACGGTGCCCAGTTGCAGGATATCCTAGTTAATGACCGAGGTCTGGCTTTGGGTTTTCGTAAAGACGTGCATTTTTGGATGATCCTGGACCTTGTTCCCAATGCGCCGATGCTATTGCTTTTTGAAGAGGAATGCCCCTTTAAAAAAGGGCCCAAGGCGAAGCCTGTCGGGCTTTTCCTGAACTCCCACGCAAAGAATCTTTATCTGACCAGCATGAGTGTTCAAGAGGAATTTGGTCGCGTGGTGAAGCTTGAACTTAGGAATTCTTCTACTGATTGTGAATTGGAAATTCGCATGATTCCGAAGCAGTGCAACCTGATCGTGAAAGCCCAGGGAAAGCAGATTGCTTGGGAAAGGCCTTTGGAGTTGACACCTCCACCGGTTGTTGAAAACCCTCCGTCACCACGCACGATTGAAGCTATTCATGAAGAGTGGTTGCAGGAGCAGGGGACGCAGAAAAAATCTTCATTGGATCCTGTCTCCCAATGGGAGAAACAAAAAGAAAAGGACCTGATCAAGAAGCGTAAGGCCCTTTCAGAAATTCAAAAGCAAATTGAAAGCGATAAAGAAGATCTTTGGTACGAGGCGGGACTTTATCTAAAAACTCACGGGACGCTGTTAGTGCCTGAGCATCTTAAGCCTTGTATCAATGACAAAGAATCTTTGAGTTGGAATATTGAACATTGCTTTGCAAAAGCGAAGCAGTTGGCCGGAAAAAAGGACGGAGCCAAAGAGCGGTACGACGAATTGGTCATTGAAATTGCAAAACTTGAAAAGTCTCGATACCAGGAAAAAGAAAAAAAGCCTGCTTTGGTCGATCTTATGCACAAAGCAGAGGCTCGAGGTCGAAAACTTCATTTGGACAATGGTGCTTTAGCTTATTGTGGGAAGTCGGCTGCGGACAATCTAGCGCTGCTTCGCCAGGCGAAGGCTTGGGATTATTGGCTGCATTTGCGCGATTATCCCGGGGCTCATGCCATCATTCACCGTCAGCGCGATCAAATGATTTCAGAAAACGACATTCAAGAAGTCGCCGAATGGGTCGCGAAAGAGTCTTTGTCGGCTAAGTCCTTGTTGGTGGGGCAAAAAGTCGCTGTCGTTATCGTGGAATGTCGCTTCGTCCGTCCCATCAAGGGAGATAAATTAGGTCGCGTTACCTATCATTCAGAGAGAACTCTGAGTTTTACCTTGCGTCATGCTTAAGGGGTCTTGACTGACACCAGAGTGAGTCTAAAATTTTCTGTTAGAGTCCCGTCAGGAAAGTTTTCTCTGCGTTGCCGCGTCGTCGTTGTACGGTGTACAGCTTCCTCCTTGCGCCTTGATAAAACTTTCCTGACGGAACTCTAAGTTTTATTTTTGCAGCAGAGGAGATTCACCATGATTGAAGTCAGAGATCTCACGAAAGATTACGGACCAAGACGTGCCATCAATAAGCTCAACTTTTCCATTTCAAAAGGGGATGTTGTTGGTTTCTTAGGACCGAACGGAGCGGGGAAATCCACGACGATGAAAATCATCACCGGATTCATGGCTCCGAGTCACGGGACGGCCTCGGTCGCGGGTTTCGATGTTTTCGAAAATCCCTTGGAAGTAAAAAAGCGCATTGGCTACTTGCCTGAAACGCCGCCGGTCTATGGCGATATGTATGTGCGGGATTATTTGCGTTACGTTGCGGCCCTTAAACAGGTTCCCAAAGACAAGATTGAAAAAGCTGTTGATATGGCGATTGAAAAAACAAATTTGAAAGAAGTGCAGAAGCGTTTGATTCAGCATCTTTCAAAAGGTTTCAAACAACGTGTCGGTATTGCTCAAGCCATCGTCTCCGACCCTGAAGTTCTTATTCTGGATGAGCCTACTGTCGGACTTGATCCCAAACAGGTGGCGGAAATTCGTGATCTGATCAAAGCCCTTAAAGGACAGCACACAATCATTCTTTCGACACACATTCTTCCTGAAGTGGAAGCGACATGCGAAAAAGTCATCATTATCAATAAAGGCCAAATCGTTGCGGAAGACAGCATTCATAACTTGGCGACGATGGATAAAGGCCAAAGCCGTTTGCACATCCGCTTGCGTAAAGATGTTGAAGATATGAGAGCCGTGATTGGCGATATCCAGCAAGTGGTCGCATGCAATTCCGGAACCTCTCAAAGGGAATGGAATATTGACGTGAAAGGCGGAGAAGACGTGGTTGAAGCAATTTCTTCTCGCTTAGTCACGAAAGGTTACGGCTTGCTAGAGCTCAGCCCTTCCAAAGTGGACTTGGAAGATGTCTTCTTGAAATTGACTTACGGTAAAGAGCAAGGAAGTGAAGTATGAATGGAACTTTGACAATCCTTAAAAAAGAACTCAAAGGCTTTTACGCCAATCCTACTTTCTGGGTGATCTGTTTTCTTGTCAGCGTGATCTTTAGCTGGGTTTATCCGATTCAGCTGAATTTGTTCGCGCAGCTTTTAACAAACTACGTAATGCAACAGGGTGTTCCGACAAATCAATTGAACATCCATTACGGTGTTTTCTTAAGACAGCTTTCTTATCTGAATTTACTTTTGATTTTCGTAGTGCCGGCACTGACGATGAAGCTTTTTGCCGAAGAAAAGAAACTTCGCACTTTCGATTTGCTTTTGACGTCCCCTGTGACTTCTTTGCAAATCGTTCTGGGTAAATATTTCGCCGCACTAGGAGCGGTATTGGGTATAGTGTTCCTGGCTGTCCTTTATCCATTGGCGACATCGACATTGGCGAGCATTAACTGGATGCCATTGGTTATTGCTTTCTTTGGAATTTTCTTGGTGGGTGGCGTTTACGCTGCGATGGATTTGTTTTCGTCCTCTTTAACTGAGAATAGCATTGTGGCTTATGTCACTTCCGTTATTTTCAATGTGTCGATTTGGTTTATCGGAATTGGCGCTGAAGTGGTGGATGGCGAAACCGCTCGTAAAGTTTTCGAACACGTTTCGTTAAGCAGCCATCTCTCAAGCTTGGTAGAAGGCACAGTTCGCACCAATGGTTTGGTGTTTTTCTTAAGCATCATCGTTTTGTTCTGCTTCCTTGCAGAGCGCGTTGTTGAATCATCACGTTGGAGATAAACATGAGCAAACTTGGTAAAATCGCATTTCTTTTTGCTGGTATTTCCTTAGTGTCTATGTCGATCACTCGTTACCTGATTGGTGATTGGGTGCCATTTTGTTGGTTGGCGTTGGGCTTGGCGGTGTTTTTCCTAGGACTGGGCTTAGCGAAGGATCGCGCTTTCTTTAAAGAGTTCTTCGTTATGAAGACGACAAAAGAAGGCATGAGCATGGGTGTCTTGATTGTGCTTATGCTGGCAGTGTTGGCATTGGTGAACTACCTAGGCGTGAAGCACTATAAAACGTGGGACTTTTCATCCGCTCAATCTAACACTTTGTCAGAACAGTCGGTAAAGCTGATCAAATCTTTGGATTCTGATTTGAAAGTTCTCTTTTTTTACAAAAAAGGTGTGGAAGGAAATGAAGAAAACCGTCGCATGTTCCGCGAACTGATCAAGAAGTACCAGGATCAAAGTTCCAAAGTTCAATTGGACTTTGTTGAAGTGAATGAACGACCGGACCTGGCTCAAGAGTATGGCGTGGATAAAGGAAGCGGTGTCGTCTTTTTGGATTACAAAGGTCGTCGCAACCGTGTTGAGCGTATTGATGAGCAAGAATTTACGAGTGCTCTTGTAAAAGTAACTCGCGAAAAAACAAAGACGATTTACTTCACTGTCGGCCACGGCGAAAAAGATTTGAATGACAGCAAAGAAGGTCTGGGACTTGGCTCTTTAAAACTAATGCTTGAAAACAATCGGTACGTGGTGAAAGAGCTGCCACTGATTCAGAATCCAAAGATTCCGGATGATGCCGACGTGATCGTGATTGCTGGTCCTATCCAAGGCTTTCAAGCTTTTGAAATCACCGCTTTGGAAGAGTATCTAAAAAAAGGTGGCAGCCTTTTCTTAGCGTTAGAATCCCAGAACTCGGCAGGACTTGATGGACTTGTTGGTAAACTGGGAGTGCAACTTGAGAACAACTACGTGATGACGATTGTAGATACGGTCATGGGTCGTGGTATCAATCAAGGTCCTACAGTCGGTGGGGTGTTCTCGCAAACAAATCAAATCACGAAAAGTTTTGCTCGTAGTGAGGTGACTTTGTTCCGCTATCCACAGTCTTTGAAAAAAGGCAAAGTGCCTGAAACCATGATTGTCGAAGAGATCGTAAAAACTCCCGCAAACAGCATGGCTTTCCAAAGCATGAAAATTTCAGGCGATGGGCCTGAAGGCAGCTTTGCTTTGGTTGACGAGGTCGTTGGACGCTTTCCAGGAACTCCTGAAGATGCGAAACAGTTTTCGGCGATCATCGCCGGGGACGTTGATTTCATGTCGAATCAGATGCTTTATCAAAACCTGAACCGCGACTTGGTTTTGAATTCCATTGCGGCGTTGGCTAAAGAAGAAAATCTGATCAGCATTACTCCGAAGGACCCGGCGGCGACGCAAATGTTGCTTACCGAAACGAAGTTCGGCGTCTTCTTGTTTGCCTTTATTATTCCATTGCCATTGCTACTACTAGGAACCAGCGTAGGTCTTTATCTTAGAAGGAGAAATGCCTAATGAAACTCAAAGGTCGTACGATTCTTGTTCTGTGTCTTTTGATTTTGGGTGGTTACGCTTACTGGGACTATCTTCGTGATAAAAAAACCGAAGATACGAATATGGAGCAAGCCCGTCTTATGACTCTGAATTTCGAGCATGTCGACTCTTTTGAAATTCTGAAAGGCGAACAAAAAATCGTTCTGAAACGCAGTGTGGATGGATGGGAATTGATCGAACCTCTTAAAGACTTCGCAGACAATGCCGTCGCGGATGATTTTGTTAAAAACGTCTTCCCGGAAAGAGTGATCGAAGTGGCGCGCGAGGGGGGAGAGATTGACTGGGCCATGTACGGTCTGGATAAGCCCTTAGCGCAAATCACCTTCAAAACCTCTGATGGAAAAGAAAATGTATTTCAGATTTCCAATAAAAGAAATTTTGAAGAAAATGTTTTTGCCCGCCGCGGAAATGAAAATCGTGTGCTGATTGTGAATTCGGTATGGCAGAACCGCGCAAATAAAACGGCTTCGGATTTCAGGGACCGTCGCTTTCTTCGTCACAAAATTGCAAGCGTCGATGTTCTAAAACTTAAAAATTCCAAAGGCACGATGGAACTTAAAAGGGTCGATGGTGTTTGGCAGCTTGTCGGTGCGAAGAAAGATTATAAGCTTGATCAAAACAAGGTGCGTGAAGTCCTGAGCGCGATCGCTGAAGCCAAAGCGGCAGAGATTCTTGCTAACAAAGAGAAAATTCCTGCGGGAAAGTCCTTGTTCACTATGGATTTACAAATCGCGGATAAATCCTGGAAGGCAGAAGTGACTCAGGCTCCTGATCTGCTGATTTATGCAAAGGTCAGTGATCCGGCTTTCCAGATGAAGATGGAAGCCGGGGCTTTGGATAGATTTATTAAAATGTCACCGGATGACTTAAAAGAGACTCCACCTTCAAAACCGGAAAC
This sequence comes from Bdellovibrio sp. HCB117, assembly GCF_047305915.1. Taxonomy (NCBI): domain Bacteria; kingdom Pseudomonadati; phylum Bdellovibrionota; class Bdellovibrionia; order Bdellovibrionales; family Pseudobdellovibrionaceae; genus Bdellovibrio; species Bdellovibrio sp. HCB117. The sequence continues at coordinate 893,817 of NZ_CP178622.1, forward strand.
CAAAGAAGGTGAAGATCAGCAACAAGCCATGGCTGGCCAGAAAGAAAAGAAGTAATGCAAAAGATTGTTGTCAAATCACCAACACGCGTGGATCTAGCAGGGGGCACACTGGATTTGTGGCCTCTGTATCTGTTTATCAATGGAGCTTCCACGGTGAATGTCGCCATTGACGTTTATACGACGGCGGAACTGACTCCTCATGATGATTCGACGATTGTACTTGAATCCGTCGATTTGAAATTGAAAAAAGCTTATACGAATTTGGTCGATGCTCTTTCCGACACCGATCCCAGAATGATTTTGTTGCAGACGCAGCTTCGTTACTGGATGCCGACAAAAGGTTTTACTTTGAAAACTTCTTCGGACAGTCCAGTTGGGGGTGGCTTGGGCGGAAGTTCTAGCTTGACGATCAGTTTGATGAAAGCGTTTTCTCTGTTTTGTGGAAGGCCCTTCAAAGACATTCATCAAATGGTGCATGCTGCTCACAATATTGAAGCTGAAATTTTAAATACTCCGACAGGGACTCAAGATTATTACCCGGCGGCTTCCGGTGGTCTTAATGTTCTTCGTTACAGCTATGATGGCGTTGAACAAGATGTCATGAAAGTCAGTCATTCGCCGCTGGCTGAAAAGTTCATGCTGGTCTATACGGGAAAAGCGCATCATTCGGGTCTTAACAACTTTGAAGTGATGAAAGACTCGGTGGCCAAAGACGCGACCACCTTACAAGCATTGCGTGACCTCAAGGTTGTCGCTATTGAGACAGAGCATGCGGTGCGAGCTGGCAACTGGAATGAACTTGGCACACTTTTTAAACGGGAATTTGATGCGCGCGTGCGTTTAGCTCCCGAGTTTTCGAGTCCTGAGATCTATAAGCTTGCGGAAGTCTCTTTGCGAAATGGGGCTGAGGCTGTTAAAATTTGTGGAGCAGGAGGCGGTGGCTGTGTTCTAGTCTGGTGTCCTCCTGACAAACGCAAAGGGGTCGCTCAAGCATGCCAAGAAGCCGGCTTTCAGGTGATGGACGCAAAACCCGTCGATCCTCTGTAAAAAAGAAAACGACGAAGAAGTCTGCTGTTAAAAAAACGGCAGCTTCTTCCACGGCATCTCACGCCGGTGAGGTGCACCGCTTTATTGGAGTCTCCCTTAGCGGTGGCAAATCCGACAAAGCCTGTGTTTCAGTTCTTGAATACTATCCCAAGCACAAAAAAGTCTTTCTTTCCCGGCTCGTTGAAAAAATCAAAAGCGATGAAGTGCATTCGGCAGATTTTAAAATCCTGGAGATCATCCAGCAGTATCACCAAGAAATAGAGAGCGTCGCTTTTGATGTGCCTTTCAATCCGCCATTCTGTTTGCGCTGTGTTCCTCACTGTCCTGGCATTGAGGGATGTCCGGAAGAACATGTGAAGTGGATGTGGGATTACACCCGCAAGCAGCATAAAAAAAAGAAACCGCGCAAGCTCTTTACTCCGTACACCCAACGCTGCGTTGAGCTTTATCTTTCAACGGAGCTTGAAGAGCCTTTCAATCTTCAACACGCAATGGGGGCGAACACCGCTCCTCTGTTGGCTCGCGCCATGTTTATCAAACGGCGTTTGGTCATGCCATGTATTGAGGTATTTCCGAAGTTATCGGTCTGGAGAGTCGGGCGTTCTTTGAACGTGATGAAAAGCCACTTGCGCTTTCATAAGCACTCCATCGGCGGCGACGAAAGCCGTCGTGAGATCTTAAATGCCCTGAGCTCCCACAACGTGGCTTTCGTCTATGATCAAGACGTGAAATTGATGATCGAAAATAATCATGCCTTTGAATCCTTTATATGTGCGCTCACGGCGTTCTTGCAGTTTAAAGGATTAACGGAAGCTCGACCTGAGGGATTCCCGCGTCGCGAAGACTGGATTGAGTTCCCGAAGCCTTCGATCAAGTGGGATTCTTTTTGAAACATAATTCTTAAGTTTTTTTGGGGCTCGTTTTTTAAACTAGCCCTGTTTTTGTTTGCCTCCGCATCAAAGTCATTTCACAATTTTGGATGTCTAACCAAATCACACACGGAGGTTTTCAGTGAAATTGGTAAATGTAGTTCTTGTAGCATTGTTGGTATCTGGTGTTGCTCACGCTCAAAAGAAAAGCGGTCTTTTGTCACAAGTTTCTGGCCAAGGTTATGGTTCAGCAGGTTGTGGTTTCGGTTCTATCGTTATGGGTTCTGATGGCAACCAAGTTCTTGCGGCAACTACTAACGGAACTTCTGGTTCTCAAACTTTCGGTATCTCTACTGGTACATTGAACTGTCAACAAGACGGTATCTTCAAATCAGGTCGCGAAGTTCCTGCTTTCATCGAAGTGAACAAATTGGCTTTGGCTAACGACGCAGCTCGTGGACAAGGTGAAACTTTGGCAGGTCTTGCTAACTTGATGGGTTGCAACTCTTCAGCGTTTGCTCCTGTAATGAAGAAGAACTACAATAAAATCTTCGTTGAGACAAACATGCAACCTGCAGCTATCGAAGCTAACATCAACGCAGTTGTTGCTCAAAACAACGTTTGCGGCGCTTAATATTTAGCTTCCTTTAGTGAGGAAATTTGAAACGCAGTGGCTTTGGTCACTGCGTTTTTTATTTCTCTGTTACTGATTTTTATATATAGCTTAAAAAGAACTCCCTGAAGGATAGTTCTTGTCAAATTTGTACAGAGCCAGAAAGATGGTTCTATGCTTTTGTCGTTACTTCCTCTTCTTTTTGTACATTCTTGGTCAGCCTCGCCAATCCCAGATTCATCATTAGCGGCGAAAGTGCTGCAAATCTCTCAAGCTAAAAAACTTTCAGAGGACCGCCAGTGGAAAAAGCTTCTTCACTTTGAACGTGACACGTTCTTTGTTACAGAAAGTCAGATCGATAGCCCGAATTTCTTCTTGTCAGCCAATGGAAAAAAAGATCCTCATGCCGAACTGGAAGCAACAATTCAGGCCTTCTTTCAAGAGCCTTCTGCGGACGTGAACGAACATGCGCAATGCAAGTTTCCCGCACGCTATCAGTGGCTGAAAGATCATCTTAAAAATGAAAGCATTGCTTGGAAGGATTTGAAGTGTGATCGCTATCTTTCTTTTGCAAAAGGTATGCAGGGTGAGTCGGTTTCATTGGTTTTTTCAAGTTACTACCTAAATAACCCGTCATCTGCCTTCGGCCACACGTTTTTGCGAGTGAATAAAGCGGCAGGACAAGATGGTCAACGGCACGAGCTCTTGGATTACGGCCTTAATTATGCGGCAGAAGCCGACACGAATAACGCCTTCCTTTATGGCTTTAAGGGACTCTTCGGTCTTTTCCCCGGGCAGTTTCGCGCCATTCCTTATTATTATAAGGTTCGCGAGTATAATAATGCCGAGTCTCGTGATTTGTGGGAGTACGAACTGGATATCAAGCCTCGCGCGGTTTCGATGTTGGTCGCTCACGTGTGGGAATTGGGTCCGGCCCAGATTGATTACTGGTATCTGACTGAAAACTGCTCATACCACATGCTTTCTATTTTGGAAGCTGCTGATCCGAAGGTAGATATTTTAGCTCACTTGGACCACTATGTGATCCCGGCAGACACGATCCGTGTTCTTTGGACGAAGACTTCTTTAATTAAGAGTTATAAATACCGTCCTTCCATTCGTCAGGTTTACTTTGAGCGCGGAAAAATTCTGAATAAAGAAGAGCAGCAAGAATTTGCCGAACTTGTTCACCAAATCCGCACGCAAGACGAAATTATTTATGGAAAGTCTTTTCAAGACAGAACGCCCGAATCGCAAGCTAAAATCTTAGATGCGTTTATCGACTTCATTGATTTTCAATACTCAAAAGAGGTGCAAGAGGCGGGGCGAGAAGCGCAGCTGAAGATGCGGGTTTTAGGAAAGCGCAGCGAAATTTCCGTAGAACCTCAAATTATTAGAATCGACCCGGCGCCCGAGGAGCGTCCGCACTTGGCGCATCCTTCAGGTCGTTGGGGTGTTGGGTATCTGCACGACACTGCAGATAAGGATCTCGCACTTCTGACTCATCGCTTTGCTTTGCACGACCGTTTAGATCCGGCATGGGGATATCCAACTTATTCTCAAATCACTTTTTTTGATTTGGGTTTTTCTTATGGATCTTCTTACAACAATCCCGATGAAAAACGTTTTGAGCTTGAAAATTTCGCGGCTTTTGAACTTGTTTCTGCCAGTCCCTGGTCTTCTTTGATTCCAGACCACTCTTGGAGATTTAAGTTAGGCATCGAAAGAACTCGCAATGAAAACTTTCTGCCCACGCATGAAGGCGTTATGAAGTTGGGTGGTGGTTGGACATTTGACTATGGCACTTTTGACATCACGGCTCAGGTTCAAGGCGAAGTGCATTACGGGCCTTCTTTGGCAGATAACAATTTCTGGGTGGGTGCAGGGCCTCTTTTGGAAGTTCACTATAAAGTGAATGCGTGGTGGTTATGGCAGGGCGGCCTTTACTATCGTCGTGACTCGGCGTGGAACAAGCAGGATTACTTTAGAAGCCAAATAGAAACGCAATACAGTTTCACAAAATCCTTCGGTGTCCGAGCGTCTTATCGCAATGAGAGATTCCTTGAGGAAACGAGTCTTCAGCTGTTTAATTATTACTGACGATTCTCGATGTTCCACTGTTTCAGGGAGCTTTTTGTATGTCGCAGTCCACGGCGTTTCCTTACTTGCACGGATTTTCCAAAGACGAACAAGAGCGTTTGCGTAAGCAAGCCCGCTTTGGCGAATACACGGTTTATCAAAATATCAATCTGGCTTCCGTACAAAATCTTTTGGAAGTCGGCTGTGGTGTCGGTGCACAAAGCGAAATTATTCTGCGCCGTTTTCCTGACTTGAATTTGACGGGTATTGATCGCAGTACCAAACAATTGGAAGCGGCTCAATATCATCTATCACAAATGCCTTTTGCGAATGGCCGCTTTCAGTTGCAAGAGATGGATGCGACTTCGATGAAATTTTCTGCGAACGCGTTTGACGGCGCATTTTTGTGTTGGATCCTAGAACATGTTCCTGATCCGATACGAGTGCTTTCGGAAGTTCGCCGCGTTCTTCGTCCCGGCTCGGTGATTTATATCACCGAGGTGATGAATGCTTCTTTCTTCTTGGACCCTTATTCTCCGAATGTTTCCAAATATTGGATGGCATTTAACGAGTATCAGCTGACTCAAAAAGGGGATCCTTTTGTGGGAGCGAAGCTGGGGAATTTTTTGATGCAACTAGGATATAAAGACATTCAAACCGAGGTGAAGACTTGGTACTTGGACAATCGCTCTCCGCAAGCACGTAAGGATTGTATTGAGTACTGGACGGAACTTCTTTTAAGTGCCAGTGACCAGTTGGTGGAAGCAGAGTATGTTTCGGACGAGATCGTTCAGGGAATGAAAGATGAGATGGCAAAGGTCGCCAGTGATCCCAATGCCGTATTTTATTATTCTTTCGTACAGGCCAAGGCGTACACTTAAAGGTTGTCTTTTTTAAGCCAACCTTTTTTGAAAATCCAATAAGTAATTACGATCACCACCAGTAGCATCACGCTTAAAATGATGTAGTAACCGTTTTGGGTATGCAGCTCAGGCATATTGTCGAAGTTCATTCCGTAAATACCGGCGATAAAATTCAAAGGCAAAAAGAAGATCGAAAAAACGGTCAGTACACGCATGACTTCGTTCGTTCGATAAGAGGCTTCATTGGTTTTCTGTGACATCAACGACAGATGAAGATTTAATAGGCCAGTGATTTCTTCATGGATCCCGTCCGCATAGAAAATTAACTTTTCTAAGGGTTCGCGCACGTGATTTAAATCGCGTAAGGGGATGGTCACTTCATTGCTAACTTTGTTCAGAATATCGGCGGTGAACTTAAAAACTTTGCGATACGAGGACACTTTGCGTTTGATTGTATAACCTTCGCGTAGGATGTTTCTGCGCTTTAACGCAAAGACGCGTTCTTCAATAATATCCGTCTTCGAATCCAAATGGTCTAAAGGGATATCGAAACTCTTAATGGTCTGAAGAACTAGATTTTTTACTAAAGAATTGAGCGTGTGCTTTTCAAAAGCGGCTTTGTCTTTTTTCTCGGATGTACATGGAAGGGCCGAGCGGTGAACGGAAAGCACGAAGTCTTTCCCGATAAAGAGAACCAGCTTTGTTGTCAGCTCTTGCATCGTGGCGGCTTTCGGCTTGGCCTGTAAATCCTGATGACGCAAAATAATCATTAAGCATTTTTCATAGAACTCGGCTGTCGGTAAGTGCTCCGGATCTAAACAACTGGAAAGCACCTGGAGCGGAATGGGAAACTCTTCTGCAAGTTGAACGAAATTTTCCTGCGAAGGAGCTTCGCAGTCGACCCACTTAAAATCTTGCCATTGGTGCTCAAACCGTTTCATGATCCCAGTATGACAAAGTTTTTTAAGCTTCGCCGTACCTTTTTGAAATGCATTGCGTTGCTGTCTCTGACAGGCTGCCAGTCGTATTTCTATTTTCCTATGAAGGAAAAACTTTTTGATCCGGCGAAGATTAAAATGCAGCCTGAAGATGTGTTTTTGAAAACGCAAAGCGGAAACACAATTCATGGGTGGTATTTCCCCGCAACGACCGTGACAGAAAGCAAAGGAACTTTGCTCTTCTTTCATGGCAATGCCGAAAACTTAACGTCGCACTTTTTGATGTTCCACTGGCTGCCGGCCAAGGGATATAACTACTTTATTTTTGATTATCCAGGTTACGGTCTGTCTACGGGAAAACCTTCGCCAGAAAGCACCGTTGAAGCGGGAATGGCTGCTGCCGAATGGTTGCATCTAAAAAAAGATTCTCGTCCTTTGATCATCTATGGTCATAGCTTGGGTGGGATTGTCGCCTTACGAACCGTAGAAGAAATTAAAAATGAAGTTCCCATTCGAAACGTGATTATCGAAGCGAGCTTTTCTTCCTACCAGCAAATGGCACGCAATGTTTTAAGCCGTCGCTGGTTCACCTGGCCCCTTCAACCTATCAGCTACTTTGTGATCAGTGACAACTATGCACCGAAGTCTTTAGCAGACATTTCTCCGTTACCGCTTCTTTTTATTCATGGAGCTGACGACTACGCGGTAGAGCTTAAGAACTCCGAGAAGATGTTTGCGGCAGCTCGCAGTCCCAAAGAATTTTGGGTGATTCCGGGCGGACATCATGGAGACCTTTATGAGCTTCGTAATGGCGAGCTTCGGGATCAATTATTGGCTTACCTATCTAAAACTTTGACAGTGTCTAAGTAGTCAAAGCTCTTTTATTGCATCTTAGAAAGCATGCTTCCTGCAAGTGAGAGCGCAGGATGAAGAGCCGTCTTTTTACTCTTATTTTTACGCTTCCTTTAATAATCACAGCCTGTGCTCCCGATCAGCGCGACCAGGGTTCAACGCCGGTTACGACCTATGAACCGCCGCGCCCTACGGTGGTCGAACAAGACGGTTATAAAATTGCTCGCGGGGCGACTCGTTTGGTGGACACCAATGTTATTTTTGATCCGACAACGAAGGCCATGACTCTCAAAGGTAAAATTGAATATCTGCCCGTTCAAGGACAGTCGTTGCAAATGATTGATGTGGATCTAGCAGGGTTGGTGGATCAAGAGGGCTTCATTAATCTGCGCAGTGCCCGTAAAGAGGTGTCTTTGCCTCAAGGTGTGAAGTTAGCAGCTAAAGCGACCTGCTTAAGCGAGGAAGGCACCTGTCATTCTTCATTTATCGATATTTACTTGTATGCCGATGGTTTGATCTATCATCACCAAATTGAGTCTCATCAAGAAGCACCTAAGAAAGATTCTGGGGAAGAGAAAAAAGAAGAGCCGACTACGCCTGAACAGACCGAAGAGGAATTGGAATCCGAGGGTGGTGCCGATGAGGTCGATGGCGATCTGGGTTCGTACGTCGGCAGTGTCAAAGAAGATATCGAAAATCTTTTGGATGTAAAGCCAGAGCCCAAAAAAGAAGAACCAAAAAAGGAAGAGCCCAAGAAAGAGGAGCCACCGAAAACGGAGACTCCGAAAGCGCCAGTTCCTGCTCCTCGTCCGGAAACTCCAAAGAAGGATGAGCCTAAGAAGGAAGAACCTAAAAAAGAAGAACCGCCTAAAACGGAGACTCCAAAGGTTCCAGTTCCTATTCCTCGCCCAGAGACTCCCAAGAAGGATGATCCGAAAAAAGAGGACCCTAAAAAAGAAGAACCAGCTGCGGATGCAAAACCTGAGATTAAAAAAGTCAGTCAGGCCATTGGGCCTGTGAATCAAGGTCGTCTCGAGAACGCGATGAACATGTTGCGCTATCAAGAGACTCATGAGCCTGCGGGTTTTAAAGTCATGCGTCCGGCGCGTTTGACTCACTTTGCAACAAATGAGTTGGGTTACATCGTGGCGCAGATGGGTCTTTTCACAAAAAAAGAAATTCCCGGTTACGTGATGTCGATCGGGGATTTGTCTCGTGAAAAAGGTGGAAAGCTTGGATCCCACAAATCACATCAAAATGGTTTGGATGCGGACGTAGCCCTTTTCTTTAACAATAAGTCTTTTCAAGGCTTCTTTGCTTCGGCAGTGGCGGTTGATAAACCTCATGCAAATTGGATGGAAGAAGAACAGTGGAAGCTCTTTAAGCATGTGGTAAAGACCAACCTTATTGACCGAATCTTTATTCATAAGGTTTTAAAGAAATCGCTATGCAATATAGCTATCAAAAATGGTGAGCTGCAAAAGGGTAAAAACGAAGGTCTGGCTTACGAAACCTTGCGCCGTTTGATCGCCGACACCGACCATCACAATCACTTCCATTTACGAGTGAAGTGTTCGAGCGCCCAGGTTCGTTGCCGCCAAATGGCAGAGCCCTCTCACGGTTCGGGTTGTTTTTGACGAATCCCTTTTAGACTGACACACTTTAGATTATGGCTGATTGGCGTGATCGAAGTGAAATGAATGGGGACGTGGTTTTCTTCCGGTATGTATCGGAAGGAATGGAAAAGAGTCACGAAGAAGTCTTTATCTGGGATTTGGATAAAACTTATCTCGACACGACCATTGATTCGCTTTCGGGTCTGATGACCACAATTCTGGAGCGCGCCTTAAATAAGAAAAACATTCCTGGCACCAACGTGCTGATGCAGTCTTTGTCGGAGTACCGTAAGCAACAAAAAGGCTATATGTACTTTCCGATTTATTTCATCACGGCCTCACCTCCGCAAATGGAAGAGCGCATCTCTGAAAAATTCTCTTTAGATAATATTCGACCGTTTGGTTGTTTTTATAAAGACAACTTGGCGAATCTTCGTCCGGGCCGCTTCTGGCGTTTGACGAAACAAGTGGGATACAAACTTCAAGCCTTGATGCAACTGAGAACCAGACTTGCCGATAACGTTCGTCAAATCTGTTGGGGAGATGATAGCGAAACGGATGCGATCATCTATAATCTTTATTCCGATATCTGTTCGCGACGTTTGGGGGCTCACGACATTCGCACGACATTAGAAGGTTTGAATGTCACCGGTGAACAAGTAAATACCATCTTAGATTTGCAAGCGAATATTCCAGAGCAAGATCCGGTCGAAAAAATCTACATCAATCTTGCGACCGATACAGACCCTGATTACTATTTGAAGTTCGGGCGTCGCACGTTAGCGACCTACAATACTTTTCAAGTGGCGTTGGATCTTTACCAAGATCATCGTTTAGGCCTTGATGGAATTTACGGCGTCATTCAAGACATGATTTACAATTACGGTTACACACCTGAAGAACTCATGAAAAGCTTCGACGAATTCATCCGTCGCGGTGTCTTAGGCGAAAGAGCCTATCAAGAGGTGAAACCTTTCTTCAACGAAAAGGGATTGCTGCACAACTCTTACGAACCTTCTGTTAGCCCGCTGAAAGAAAAAACTGTTGAGGATGGAAGAGTGTACGAAATGGAAGGAGTCCACGAGCCTTGGATTCCTGAGCGGATTGATTATCTTCACGACTATCGTTAGTCGCTTGCACGAGGGATTTTTATAGCTAAGAGTTTTTTATAGCTCATAGCTGCGGTCGGCACGCCGTCCGGGCTCAATCAGCGCCGGCTTCGCCGGTTCGGGCCATCCAGGCCCCGCTGAAGGCCGTCCTTCGTATGAACTATAAAAAACTCTTAGCTATAAAAATCTTCGTTAAGGTCTAACGTTATCGGAAATAACTGCGACAGGAATCCATTTTTGGGCTTCGTGCGTTTTGGGGCCTGGTTCCCTTTGTGTTGAAAAGGAACCAGGTGCCTTTATTCGAAGCGCAGAGGGAAGACTGTGGAAATGGGGTCGCCGTTGAAGGATTTGAATTCGACTCGGCGGGTGGCTTCTAGCAGGCATTTTTTGAAACCGGCGTCGTTGATGCTTGAGGATGCTATTTCGGCTTGGTTGACTTTTCCGGTGCGTTCGATGGTGAAGGTGATGGAGGCTTGTCCTGTGACTCCGGGAGTTTTTTGTAGGAGTTGGGTGTAGCATTTGAAGAATGAGCCGCGGTGAGTTTTCAAGGTGTCTTGAATGAACTCAGAAGTCAGGCCTTCTTGAATGTTGGGTGTGGGTTGTGTCGGACTTGTTTCTGCAGGGGCTAGGTCTGGCAAAGTTTCTGCCGGAGCTTGTTTTTTGTAGTTCATTTCGTAGTCGGTGGCGCTCCAGCGGATGCCATCTTTAGAGATGTACACGCTGCCTTCGCGGCCGAAGTTTTCTACTTGCAGGTCGCCTCTTTTTAAAATCAAAACGATGCGATCGCTTTCTTCATCAATTGTGATCAGTGAATTTTCAGGAATGCGGATGCGGTAGGCGGAATCAAATTCCATGGTCGCGTCGCCATCCACGCCGGTTTCGACTGAATCCAACGCGAAGAGTGTCGACTTGCGCGTGAGAGTTTCTTTTTGCGTGAGGTTCTTGCGTAAGACGAAGACTTTGCCAAGATTGAGTTCAATACGCGCTAAGGGGCGAGAGCCAGGCTTTTGCTTTTCGGTTTGTGTTGCTACGAAAAGAGAAAGACCTACGCTTACAAGACCTAAAATAATCAGAGTGGAAATCAACCAGTTGTTCTTCGCCATAGAGAAACTATAGCGAAGAACTTTTTGAAGATGTACTAAAATTACTGAGCAGGAGAAGCAGCCGGTGTAGCGGCTGGAGAAGCTGCAGGAGTTGCTGTTGCTGCTGGAGTTTCCGCAGGAACCGCGGCTGCACCGTTAGCTTCTGTTGTTGCAGGAGCCGCAGCTGGAGCTGTTGGCAAAGGCAAAGAATCCACAACAGATTTAGTTTTAGAAGAAGTCAAAATAGACAACGTCAAACAGCTAACCGCGAAAAGGATTGCTGCCCAAACTGTCATTTTACCAGCCAAAGATTGTGCGCCCGTTGCACCCAACAAAGAGTTTGAACCGCTAGCGCCACCCATACCAAGAGCGCCATCACTTTTAGAATCTTGAATCAAAACAAGAACGATCAAGACCAAAGCAACGATGATATGAAGAATTCCAATGAAAGTAGTCATTTTCTAGTATCTCCCAAAGATCCCTGAATATAGGGACAAACAGGGGTCTTCGTCCACCCCAAAGTGCCCTAAATCCAAGACATTGATGCTCTATGTCATGAGCTGGTCTTTTCAAATTTAAGCCACGCTATAGACTAAGGCTTATGAAAAAAACTCTGATCGTCCTTCTGTTTTTAAGTTTCCAATTCCTTACGGCCTGCACCTCAGATGAAAAAGTGCTTAAAACAAAGGCACTAGAGCTCGCTGAAAAGAAATTTTCTGAGCAAATTAAGCAAGAGGCCGACGACAGCCTTTCTCAATCCCAATGGCTGCATCAAGCCTATACACAGTTCATTCAAGACAATTCCAAGGTTTCTGTGGAAGAGGTGAAGATGCAAAGTGAGACCCTGGCCACGGTGTCGGTGGTGGTCGAGACTTATCCCCTGAAGTTTCGTCGCACACTTTTAGGAATTGCCTCTCGGGTGGATGCCAGCAAAAGCCGTCGCTTTAATTTTAGCGAGGCCCGCGGATTGATTGTTCAACAAGGCATGGATAAGGGCGAAGTGGAATCTCAACCCTTAGGCGTTTTCAAGTTTCACAAATCAGATAAAAACTGGATTCTGGATTAGAACATCCACCCCAGCTGAATTTTCGCGAGCGTAAAGCGGGGAAAGTAAGAGGCGATATCCAATGTGGTATTGACCTCGTCCTTGTACTCGTTGTTAGTCGCATAGTTGATATAGTCGTCATCGCGTTTTGATACGTGGATGGGTTGCGCCCAAGAAAACCAGTCCACACCAATCGTAAAGTTCTTTTTGATGGTCCATCGATTGCCAAAAGCGAGATTGAATCCCCAGGCTTCGATACCCACAACTTCGGCGTCAGGATAAGAGCCGCTGATGGCGTCAATAAATTCATTTCCCAATTGCGCATTGAAAGAGAAGTAAGTGATGCCGTAACTCCAGTGAAAACTGTTGTTGTTACCATAACTGCGACGAATCAGAGAAATACGTCGCTCTGTCATCTTTCCCAAATCATCAACGAAAAAAGGCAGTGCTAAAGAGCCTTGCATGAACTCGAGCTCCCAGGATTTCTGCGCACCTTGATTGATTCCCGCCGTCACGCCCCATTTGCTTGGAATTAAAAGATCAAACGGCGCATAGTCGCCGATCACGAAATATTTATTTTCTTGGCGGTTGACTCGAGACTCATCCAGGATTCCCAGTGTCGACGAGGCGATCTTTTCAAGTTGGCTTCTTTCTGCCTCTTTTTCTTCTTGCGCCGAAGGAGTTACCGATTCTGTTTGTGTTTCTGCAACCGGTTCAGAGACCGGAGTCTGTGCCGGAGCGATGAGAGGAAATAGAAGAAAAAATATAAAATATAAAATACGCATACGAATTTGTATGCTGCTGATAAATTGAAAGCAAATAAAAAAGGCGCACTCACTGTGCGCCTTTTTTAATGAGAGAAGTTGTCTTTGTCTTCGTTTTTTAAGTTCTCTCCGGGCGGGGAGGATGAGGACTTGCTCTCTTCAGGTGTTGGCACTTTGCCCTTGCCATCATACTCGTTGATGTATTCTTCAGGTGGTCCTTCCATTGTGTGAAGTTGTTTGGGCCTGTCGATAGGCTTTTGAGGTGTGGTGAAGACCGGTTGAATATTATTGATATACTTATCAGCCATAGGAACCTCCTCAAATGACATTTCTTATTCTAACAAATGCCTCCGGCGAAATCAGAAAAGGTCCTGTTTATTATGCAATTGAAACTAAAAATAAGAGTTAGGTCTGATTTGATTCCACGGGAATAAAAATACGGAGTGACCGAGGTAGCACGCGGATTTTAAGAGGTGTGGTTGTGCGCACATCACCATCTACGTCCACGTGCATGGTGCGTTTGGTGCGAAGTTGAATTGTCTGACCTGAAAAACTTGTTACATCATTCTCGTGCTTGAACTTCCCGGTGATCAAAGCGGGAATTAAAATAAAGGAATGCCACCATTTTTTTGTTTCGGTGCTAAGACCGTGTAAAGTGGCGTCTTCTAAAGAAGCGTCTTTGTGAATGACCAGGCCGTTTCCGTAATTTCTTCCGTTGCAAATACTGACTTGCCATGAAAAAGCATTGTGGGTTTTTCCATCGAACTCCAATTGAACCCAAAAGGGTGTCATTCGTAATAATACTTTGATAGCAGTGAGTATAAATGCAAAAACACCCAACCAGCGCTTGAGGTCTGCTTGCACGACTCGATTGACTTGAGTACTTAAACCTAATCCAACTACGTTCATAAATGGAATGCCATTCACGATGCCGGTATCAACGATGTGGATCTGTCCGGTTTTTAAAAGTTCCAAAGCGTCTTTGGTGTTTGTTGGAATATTCAAAGTTCGAGCTAAGTTATTGGCGGTTCCTGAGGGAATTAAAAGCAATGGAAGGTTGTGGCGTATCAGAGCCGGCAAGGCTTCGCGCACGGAACCATCGCCACCCGAGACAAGCACGATAGGACTTTCTTTTGCGAAGTCATCAATAACTTCTGTCATCGGACGTTTCGGTGTGCTCTTGTGATCCAACACCTCATAGCCGTTTTCTTTCAGCCACGCCGTGATTTCCTCCTCGACCAAGTGGCCTTGACGAGCCTTGGGGTTGACCAACACGAGGATCTTTTTCATAGTATTTCGATGAAGAGAGTTCTGCATATTTCTGATCTCCACTTCGGGCGCATTCATCCTCCGGCCATTGAGGCGCTTGAAAATTTTTTGGCGGCTCAACAACAAAAGTTGGATTTGATCGTCATGACGGGGGATTGGACCCAACGGGCTCGCAAAGGCCAATATCAGGCCGCGGCCGAGTTCATCAAACGGTCTCCCTTTCCAGTATTAACGATTCCGGGGAATCACGATATTCCTTTGTACAATTTCGTCGCGCGTCTGGTGCAGCCTTTGAGAAACTACAATCGTTTTATCCGCAGTGTGACGACTGACACTTTTGAAGATCCCGAAATGGTGATCGTGGGATTTCGTACGGCCAGCGTTTTTCGTCCCGTGGAAGGGAGAATTTTAAAAAAAGATATCGAACGTGCGGAAAAGGCTTTTTCAAATGCTCCCGACTCGGCCCTGCGGGTGATTGCATGCCATCATCCTTTGTTTCAACCTAAAGACCTGGCTCGCATCCAGCCTGAATATCTGGCGAATCGAGTCTTGGCTCTGAAGCCGCATTTGGTTTTAAGTGGGCATTCGCACTTAAATTGGGTGGCCACCGTCAAAGATGAAGAGGGCCATCAGATTTTGCACATATCTGCAGGAAGCGCGACATCAGATCGCTTGCGCGGAGAGGTTAATAGCTTTCATATTATCACCACTGAAAATGCGGGTGTGAATATTGAAACGTATTTTCTTTCCGAGGAAGGTTTTGTGATCCCGAAGGGCGAAGTGCACAAGTCCGTCAGATGGGAGCCATTTATAAACCTGTAAGGCCTCGGCTTTCAGTGCCCTGGGAAGGTTCGATGTCGAAGGCTTAGACATACGAGCTCTCGTCCAATCAAATACTTAGTACTCGAAAAACCCGGTCTTGGCTTTGCACCAAGTCCCATCAGTATGAAAACACAGTGGCGCTTCTTATTGGTGGCTTTGCTTTTCCTTTTGCCTTCAGCACATTCATGGGCTGAAGACCCGTCTCGTATTGAGACGGAAGTTGAAGAAAAACTTCTAGATAAGGTTCAGATCGCCGACCAAGAGCGGACGCTTATCAAAATTGCCGAAGACAAGATCTTCGAGTTTGACAAGTACCCTGACCGCGAAGAGATGAAAGCAGCTTTAGGCTTAAAGCTTCCTGAAAAAGTAAAACAGCAGATTTTAGCTCGAGGCGGATCTATCGAAGAAGCCGACCCAATGCAGGCTTATGAAAGTCTTCCTGAAGATAGAAAACAAAAGTTTCAAGAAATGCGTTTGATGTTCTTGGCTAATGCGGCTCGTATTATGAATTCAACAAAGTTTGTATTCGGCGCGGGCAGTGTGGTCGGAGATGCCTTTAGTTTTGTGAAGGTAAAAACCAAGCAAGCCTTCGGAAAAACAGTCGAGCAAACACCGACAGAAAAAAGAACTTTTTCAGTGCGCAGCCATCAAGCAGTTCAAGCTGTGTTAAAAGGTATTGATTATAAATTATGGTCCCAAGCTCCTCTGGTGATTGACTCGAATGAGTTCGGATTGAGTGTTTCTGTAGGAGCGTTAGCTGAAACCGGCGTTTTGCGTAAGGGCGGCGGTGGTGCCGAAGAAGTGGGTTTAAGTTTCGCGTTTAATAAATCAAAGCGTGCCTTCGTTTTTGAGATTTTCCATAATTCAGAAAGTTTTGATAATACCAAAGCAGCAGTTTCGGTCTTGGGTATTGTGGGTAAAGCGGGCATCACTTTGGGCCGACGAAATGGGGCTGAGACTTTAAAAGGAAGTTCGTTTTATCCACCGGCAGTGCCTGGTTATAGTGTGTCATCACCTGAGTATTTCTCAGCTGGATTGAGTTCGAGTTTAGGTTTTCCTCCGCCTCCGTTGGCGGATCTATTGACGTTCACCAACCGCTTTGAACGCCATCATCTTATTCGTGTCACGGTGTCCCCATTGGTTAAGGGCTTCGTCAGACTCGAATTTGGCGACGTTCGCGGTTCAATGCGCCTTGTCGGAATGCGTTTTGTTGACGTCTATCGCGCTATATCTGACAAAGTTCTATCGTACGGCCGTGGCCGTAGCTGCAGTGTAGTCTTTAATTAGAAGTTGGCCTTAATGAAATTTTTGGTTTTTGAAGGATTGGATGGCTCTGGGAAGAGCTCCTTGATGCGGGCCCTTGAAGGGGAACTGGCGCGTCGTGGGGTGGCTTTTCAGCGCACTCGTGAACCGGGAGGAACACCTCTTGGGGATGAAATTCGCAATATGATTCTTCGTACGGAAGGGCCTTCGCCACTTCCCCGCACTGAACTTCTTTTGTATGAAGCAAGCCGCGCTCAACACGTCGAACAAGTGATTCGTCCGGCTTTGGCCAAAGGGACGTGGGTTCTTTGTGATCGCTTCACCGCAAGTTCAGTGGCCTTTCAAGGCGGCGGTCGTGATATTTCTGAAAAAGATGTGATGTCTTTAAATGACTTCGCTACGGGTGGTTTGAAACCCGATCTAACAATTCTTTTAGATCTTTCTGTCGAAGAATCTCGCTCACGTCGTCAAGGGCGTGGGGCCGCTAACGGAGAAAGTGAAGATCGCATCGAGTCTGAAGCGGATTCCTTTCACGAAAAAGTGCGTCAGTCTTTTTTAAAGCAAGCTCGCGCTGAAGCGTCTTCATGGCTTGTGCTCAATGCGCAAGAAACTCCCGAAGTTCTTTTCCAACAACTTCTGAAGGCTTTGGCCGAAAAGAATATTTTGAAATAGGTTGTTGATGGCTCGCTTGCTCGATTTCGTCTTAGGACATCAAGATATTATCGCAAAGCTGGTGGCTTCCTTTGAACAGGGAAAGCCCGGGCAGACGTATCTTTTTGTCGGACCTGCGGGCATTGGAAAAAAGCTCACCGCCAAAGGCTTGGCACAAGCACTGGCGTGCCCCCAAAGTCCTCGCGGTTGTGGCAAATGTCCATCCTGTTTCCGTATGGCGCAAGGGACGCATGAAGGTCTTAAGATCATTGAGCCTTCCGGCGCGCAAATCAAGATGGAACAAGCTCGCGAGGTGATTGAGTTCCTCAGTCTTAAAAGTCTTTCCGGAAATCGCGTGATCATCATCGATCAAGCGCAAAATTTAAATCCGCAGGCCGCAAACTCCTTGTTAAAAACTTTGGAAGAGCCTCCTGAAGGAACCTTCTTCTTTTTGATTGCTCCGAGTGTCGCGGGCTTGATGCAAACGATTCGTTCGCGTTCCCGGATTGTGCAGTTCAAACCTTTGACTTCCGAAGATCTTCAGAAAAAAGTGAAAGCACCTGCTTGGGCTTTGCGCGCGGCTCGTGGAAGTTTTGAGAAGCTCGCGCAGTTGCAAGAGGGCCCTGAGTTAGAGCTTCGTCAAAAATCCGTTGAGATGCTGAACTTGTTTTTGACGGACGCGGATTTTCTTTTGAATGAAACTTGGCGCACGGAATTCAAAGATCGTGCGCAAGGGCAGCGTCTGATTTCTTATTGGGTCAGCTTTATGAAGGACGCGATCTATCTTCAAGAAGGTGCTAAAACTCAGATCACGAATTTGGATCAGGCTCCCATTATTAAGACCTTGGCCGAATACAACCGCGAGTTCTTATTGGCTTTAATGCAGAAGTCCCTGCAGGTAGAGCAGTCCTTTGGCGCAAACCGTGATCCTCAGTTGGTCATGGAAGAGTTCTTTATTACCCATCGTCCCTAGGGTATACTGACCCTATGGAATGGATTGATATTCACGCTCATTTAAACATGCTCGAAGAGGGCGTCGAAGCTGCAATTGCCAATGCAAAAGCTGCCGGCGTTCGTAAAATCATCACTATTGGTACCGAGCCTGGTGATCATCCCATCGTTTTGGATATCGCCCGCAAATATTATCCTGATGTGTATTGCACATTGGGAGTTCATCCCCACGACGGGAAAGTTTATACCGAAGAAGCGGGTCGCTTTATCGAAGAACATTCCAGTGAACCTTGTGTGGTGGCGATTGGGGAAATCGGTTTAGATTACTACTATGATCAGTCCCCTCGTGAACAGCAGAAAGAAGCTTTCCGTGCGCAGTTGGAAATCGCGAAACGCACGAAACTTCCGATTGAAATTCACACGCGCGATGCGGAAGAAGACACGATTGAGATCTTGAAGGAATTTAAAGGCGAAGTCACAGGACTTGTTCACTGCTTCACGGGAACAGAGTGGTTGGCAAAACAAGCTTTGGACGTGGGTTTGAATATTTCCATCAGTGGAGTTGTCACTTTCAAAAATGCCGACAGTCTTCGTGCGACGGTGAAGATGTTGCCACTGGATCGCATTCACGTTGAAACCGATGCTCCTTTCTTAGCGCCTATTCCAATGCGCGGAAAAAAGAATACGCCAGCCTACGTGGTTCACACGGCAAAATTTGTGGCGGAACTCAAAGGCATTTCAGAAGAACAGCTTTGCGAGCAAACGCGTATCAATGCTCTGAAGATGTTCCCCAAAATAAAATGGTAGTTAGTTCATTTTGTCGATGGCTTCGATGATCCAATCTGAAGCCGCGCCGACTTTCGTGGCTTGAGTTACACCCATACAGCTATACTGTCCGTTGGCGAGCTTGGGACCAAGTACGGCCGAGTTCACGCCGATAACTTTTAGCACGCCCTCTTTATGATAAAACTGCGGACCGCCGGAATCTCCTTGGCAGATAGAGGTGTCGGCACCGCTGACAGTCCAATAGCGATCGTCAGAGCGATGGTATGAAGAATCAATCGTCAAGATGCCACGATGAAGCTGACCAAGATAAGCATAGATGTCTTGGTTTTTTCTTCCCGTATAATCTTTCGAGCGTCCGTAACCATACACATAGACTTCTTCATTAGAATAATCGGTGCGTCTGTCGGTATCGAAATCCACCGGCTGAAATCCGTCGGGTATCGAGCCTTCAAAGCGAACCACGGCAATGTCATGGTCATATAATTTTTTAGTGCTGTTATAGTCGGGATGAATTTCCCAGTCGCTAGCTTTGCGAGTGGTTGGGGAGCGTTGATACATTGAATATTTTTTCGTCGTGAAAATGATGTTCACGCCGGATAGGGACGGCAGGCGCTGTTTGTCGAAACAATGCCCTGCCGTCAAGACTGTGTGCGAGCCAATCAATGTGCCCGTACAAAAACCTAAGCCTTGGCCAAAGCGATTTGTCATCTCAACAAGAATCACACTGCGCGAAGCTTCGGTTGTTCTTTCCATGATGGGCTGGCCACCAATGACGGATGTGCCTGGCGCTGATGTCAGAGCGTCGTGGGAACTGATATCAGGGGAGCAGGCGATCAGCATCGTGGATGCTGTGAATAGAATCAGTGACTTTTTCAAAATCATCTCCTTGCATGGGGGGCCAAGAAATATCTGAGGTAGAGTATGAACTCAGGTGACGAAGTGGTAAGGTGTTTAAAGACAAGTGAAACTATTCAGCCGAATTGGGATGCGTCTTTAGAGGACAAATCTACTGCCACGGCGGCAGTAAGCAAATGCGTCAAGATTTAGTCTCCACCTGGTATCTTATTTTCGATAGTTGCTGTTCGATTCTGAAAAAATCAAGGAGGGCTCAGCCCGTCAAACGTACCTATGTAAGACAGCGCGAGGCATTCTTCTTGCGTGATAATAGACGCAGGATTAACGTGATTATGTCATTTTTCAATCTAACTTAAGGAGCTAATATGGCGAGCATCACTCTTAAAGGAAACCCAGTGAAAACAACTGGAGAACTTCCGGCAAAAGGCACAACAGTAAAAGATTTCAAACTTGTGAAAAACGATCTTTCAGAAGTATCCCTGGCAAATTTCGCAGGCAAAAAGAAAGTTCTTAATATTTTTCCAAGCGTAGACACAGGCACATGTGCGGCGTCTGTTAGAAAATTCAATCAAGAAGCGGCGAAATTAAACAACACGGTTGTTTTGAATATCTCTGCCGATCTTCCATTTGCTCAGGCGCGTTTCTGTGGCGCTGAAGGCATCAAGAACTGTGAAACCGTATCGTCATTCCGCAGCGGTTTTGGTAAAGAGTGGGGATTGCAAATCGAAGATTCTCCATTGGCGGGGCTTCTTTCTAGAGCCGTCGTAGTTCTATCCGAGGACAACAAAGTTCTTCACTGCGAACAGGTATCTGAAATCGTGAATGAACCGAACTACGAAGCGGCTTTGGCAGCAGTGGTTTCTTAGGTCGGTCACCCTTTAAGCCGCTGGCGTAAAATATGGCCACGAACCATCAAGAACGAACGGGACTTGTTATTCGTGGTTCTGATAAAAATTGTATTACAAGCATGTTTGCAGGCCGACGACAAATCGGCCTTTTCTTTTTGCCTCTCATTTATCCCTCTGCTCTCTTAGGGAGCACCAGCGCCGCCACGAATTGTCTGCTGTCGAAGTTTTAAACGACCCAGGGGGTTTCTAAACAAATCTGCCTCACTTTCGGAACTTCCCGTAACGGCATGATCTTTGGAATATTCGGCTTCGGAATTTGGGCTGGCTGTAATTTCTTGGGGCAACTGGTCCGACTCTAAAAATTAGTACGTTTAAAAAAACAAGTCGGAGAACACTATGAAAGCGTTTACAAAAACGTTAATGGCGATGTCTTTGCTGACATCTCACTTAGCACAAGCCTCAGGTATTGAAGATCTTCCCGGTTTCGATGAAGAAACTACACAGACAACGGCCCCCGTGGTGACCCCGGCAGTGCCCACTCAGAATACGCAAGCATCAAATCTTCTTGCGGGTTCGGTTTCCATCAACGCGATTTCTAGAAAGTCGAATGGAACGCTTTATACAGTGGACTTGAAACAGGCGCTGTCTTTAGTGCGTATCGAT
This sequence comes from Bdellovibrio sp. HCB117, assembly GCF_047305915.1. NCBI lineage: Bacteria > Pseudomonadati > Bdellovibrionota > Bdellovibrionia > Bdellovibrionales > Pseudobdellovibrionaceae > Bdellovibrio > Bdellovibrio sp. HCB117. The sequence continues at coordinate 914,802 of NZ_CP178622.1, forward strand.
TTACGAGTGACAGCTCAGAAACTGAAATTGCATCGAGTGACGTTAGTGACCGACACAGGCGCACGCGTGAATGCAAGACAATTGGAAAACTCTGCCGTTCTTGAAGCGGGGAATGTGGTTTCTTCTGAAAACTTAAATCAAAGTGATCGTATTTCTTCTATCGAAGTCGTTGCAGAATCCTATGGTGCCGAGGCCAGTATTCTTCTAACGGCGATTGCCGATAGAGATGTACCGGTATTAAGACTGCGAGCAATCACGACGCCGGTACAGCCCACGCGTCCCACGCCTCCAGCGCCACCAGTTCCGTCGACGCCGCCCGTTCACGGCAATGTCCCCTTGCGCTCAGGAATGGACGTGCTGTCGGGGCCGATGAACGACGGCAAGTACTACGCAGGTACTGTTGTTGAGGTCTATAACAATAGCCAAGTTTTAGTGCGAGATTATGACGATAGTAAAACCTATGTGCGTCCTCTTTCTTCAGTTTCTCGACGAGTTCAGTGCGACCCAACGGGAGTCATCTGCCAACGCTCGCAAGTTTTATCCGGCCCTTACAGCGGGAAGTACTATACCGGCGTGGTGCGCTCTATTTACGCCAACGGACTTTATTTCGTAACAGATGATGATGATGGGAAAAACTATACTCGCAAAATCAGTGAAATCGCGTTGCGTTCTCAATGCGCTCCCTCGAAGCATTGCGCTGGCGATAACGTCCTTTCGGGTCCTTTTAATGACGGCAAATACTATAACGGAGTCGTAGTCGCGGGTTACTCAAACGGATTGATTGCAGTTCGTGATTCTGACGACGGCAAAGTGTATTATCGCAATCCGGCGGTTGTTTTGAAATCCGTGCGCTGTGACGAAAAATCAGGTCTTTGTATAGGCAATGAAGTCCTTTCGGGACCTTACAGTAACAATAGATATTACTCAGGAGTTGTTACCGGCATCTACTCCAACGGCGTGATCTATATTCGGGACCATGATGATGGTAAGAGCTATGCCCGCAAGGCTTCTCAAGTAACAAAACGAATTCGTTGCGAGCAAAAAAAGGGACTCTGTGAAGGTGCACGCGTTGTTTCTGGTCCCTACCAGGGAGGCAAGTACTATGCGGGAACTATCGTCCGTGTCTATGCAAACGGAATTATCCAAGTGCGTGATGACGACGATGGCAAAACCTACGAGCGCAAAGCCCATGAGCTGACGGGCCTCAGAAATTAGTCAAAAATTGTTTTTCACAGGGAATTCATACATCTTTGGAAATCGCAAAAGGGCTTCGCAGAACGAAGCCTTTTGTTTTTGAAGATTGCAAATCAGAGAGGCGCCCAAAAACGGTCCCTGTCTAAATTTGAGACAGCTGTCGAAACTTTAGCTGCAATATATGACAGCTTACGTACGCAACCGCAGGCACGTTCCTTGGAAATATCCGTTCGGATTAGAAAACTAGGAGCGTTATATGAACCGTCGTCTGATTGTAACAATGCTTGCGGCATTAAGTGTGGTGCAGAACTCTGCTTATGCTCAAACTATTGATGATCTTCCGGGCTTTGATGATGTGGATATCACTCCCACAACCCCTGTCGATCAGGCTCCGGTTGTTACGACGCCTGTTGAACAAAAGCCTGTCGATACAGCGCCAGTACAAACCCAGTATGCGGGTTCGGCTTCGTTGAATTCAATTCCGCGTAAGTCAGGCGGCACACTTCACACTTTAAAACTTTCTCAAGCTTTGACTTTGCTTCGTCTTGATTTGCGAGTCACGAACAGCAAGGTGAAAGTTCATAAAACTTCTTTGGTGACTGAGCAAGGTCAAAAGATTGACGTACGCCAGCTTTCACAAACCGACGTTTTGACGACAGGATCTTTATCCTCTTCAGAAAATTTGACGGCAAACTCGCGCATCGCAGCCATTGAAATCTTGGCAGAGTCTTATTCCGCTGAAGCCGACGTAATGATCACAGCCATCGCGAGTGATGCGGTTCCAAAAATGACAGTGTCTGTAGAGCAGATAGCACAACCTGTTGAGCCGGCACGTCCTTCGACGCCTTCCGTGCCGCCTCCTCCGCCACCTCCTGGAGCGACTCGTCCCGATCCATATCGTCCACCGGTTTATGAAGACAATGTTATTCGCGTGGGCGACGAAATTCTTTATGCGCGATCTTATACGGGCGTTGTGACGGCGATTTATGGTTCTCAAGCACGTGTACGTCTGAATAGTTATGGTGAAACCCAAGTTTCCGTCAACGATTTGGCTAAAGCTTTGCGTTGCTTGAAAGGAATCTGCTCTGGAGACGAGGGCCTTTATGCTCGCAGTTACAAAGGAACTGTTATCAAAGCGTACTCTAATGCTTTGCTCGCAGTTCGTTTGAATGGCTATGGTGAGTCGGTCATCAGTATGACAGATTTCGCAAAAGCGCAACCTTGCTTAGGTACGATCTGCCAAGGCGATAGCGGTCTTTATGCGCAATCTTACCGCGCAAGTGTTGTCGGTGCTTTTGATAACGGCATGCTTGAGATCAAAATGAGCGGTTATGGAAACAGCTTCGTACAGTCTCGAGATTTTGCAAAAGCGTCTTCTTGCAACCGAGAGCGCACAATGTGTGCGGGTGCTGATATCCTGTACGCCCGCAGCTATCCCGGTCGTGCTTTAGAGTTCTATGACAACGGCATGGTGTCTTTCCAAATGGATGGGTACAGTGGATCGAGTTTCAGCCGGTCATCAGATATTGCGTATTCAGTTCGCGATAGCCGCGTGGGCAGAACATATATCTACGCCGGCTCGTATCGCGCGACGGTTATGGCGGTGTACTCAAATGGAATGGCGCGAGTGAACCTCAGTGGTTATTCCGGTTCGAGCATCGTGAACTTACATGATTTAAGATAATAAAATTAAGAGTTAACAGAAAACATATTTATAACCCGAAGGAGACTTCATGAAAAAGAAACTGGTTCTTGGTTCGTTGGTAGTCGTATCCGTAGTGCAATACGCTAGCCCCGCGTTTGCGAATAAAGAAATCATCGGCAATATCATCGGTGGTGTGATCGGTGGTGGTATTGGTACGCAAATCGGCAAAGGCAATGGAAATAAAGCGGCCATCATCATCGGCGCCATCGCTGGTACGATGATTGGTGGTAAATTGGGTCGTGACATGGACGAAGCCGACCGTCGTGCTTGTGAAGAAGCGCAACGCCGTGCTCTTCGTAACCGTTTAGGTGAGCGTGAAGATTGGGATGGTCGTCGTCACGGCGGTCGTTCAGGTGCGCGTGGCTCTTTCACAACAACGCGTGAAGGTTACAACAACCGCACGGGCGAGTATTGCCGTGAATATACATCTGTTATTTATTTGAACAACCGCACAGAAGAAACTCGCGGTGTAGCATGTTCTCGTCCTGATGGTTCGTGGTATGAAGTGCGTGAAACTGAAGTTCGCTTCGGTGGTCGCGGCGGTGGTTATGGTCCTGGCCCTGGACGCCAAGAGCCTTCCAGACCTCCTCGTCACCCTGAGGTTCCTTCACGTCCAATGCCACCACCTCCTCCATCTTCATACCAAGCTCGTTATGAAGGTTCGACTCGCATCGTGAATGTGACTCGTCGTTCGGGCGGTGAATGGGTACGTGTGACTTTAAGACAACCATTGACACTTGAGCAGGTGGAAGTTCACGCCTTGGCTGCTGGCGTAAGAATCCACGAAGCGGTTCTTTACACTGACAGAAACGACCGTATCCAGATCCGTCAGTTGACTCAAACGGGCACGATCTATTCTGGTGGAGCTGTCATTTCTGAAAGATTGAACCTGAATGACCGCGTCCAAGTGATCGATATTCGCGCCGAGTCTATGGGCGGAAGTGCTGATATCATCGTAAAAGCCATTTCGAATGAGGCTTATCCGTCACTGAGCGGTTCTCGCTACTAGTGCCAATTCGGAGCTACTAGCTTCCTCGACGCCAGTCTATGACCAAGAGTGTCTAGACTGGCTTTTTTGTCTCTAAAAGTCGATAGTGAGTGGGTTTAAAAATAAGGAGCTCACTCATGTCTAAATTGCGTGTTGGTATCAACGGTTTTGGTCGTATCGGTCGCGTTCTTTTCCGTGCAGGTTATGAACAATTTGAAGTAGTCGGAATTAACTCTTTGGATAGCATTGAAGGCAATGCGCATCTTTTGAAGTACGACTCTGCTCACGGTATTTTCCCGGGCGACGTTTCTGTTTCTGGCCATGACCTTGTGGTGAACGGCAAAAAAATCCACGTTTCTAAAACACGCAACCCCGCAGAGATTCCTTGGAAAGACTGGGGAGTAGACTTGGTTCTTGAGTGCACAGGCGCATTCAAAGACAAACCTGAGTTCATGCAACACATCACGGCGGGTGCAAAACGCGTGTTGGTTTCCGGTCCTGCAGAAAAAGGCGCGGATCTAACAATGGTTTACGGTATCAACCACGAATCTTACGATCCTTCCAAGCACCACGTAGTTTCTAATGCCTCTTGCACAACCAACTGCTTGGCTCCTTTGGCAAAAGTATTGAATGAGTCTTTCGGTATTGAGCACGGCACAATGATGACGGTTCACTCTTACACGAACGATCAAAAAATTTTGGATGCTCCTCACAAAGATCTTCGTCGTGCGCGTGCCGCAGCTGTCAGCATGATTCCGACAACAACGGGTGCTGCGAAAAACGTGGGCTTGGTATTGCCAGAATTGAAAGGTCGTATCGACGGTATTTCTATTCGTGTTCCAACTCCGAACGTTTCTTTGGTGGATTTCACATTCACTGCTAAAAAAGACGTCACAAAAGAATCTGTCAACGAAGCTTTGATTGCAGCTTCTCAAGGCGCTTTGAAAGGCATCTTGGCTGTCGAGCACAATGAGCTTGTCAGCGTAGATTTCAACGGCAACAAACATTCTTCTATCGTCGACCTTGCTTCAACAATGGTTGTAGGCCCACGCATGGTGAAAGTTCTTTCTTGGTATGACAACGAAACAGGCTTCTCAAACCGCATGGTAGACGTTGCGCACTACATGGCGAAAAAGGGTCTATAGGGCGGGGCCCACAGAGTGGAGGCGCTGCCAGCGCCGTAACTGAAGGGGCGGGGCCCACAGAGTGGAGGCGCTGCCAGCGCCGTAACTGAAGTAGTAAAGGAATTTTTTGAATGGCTAACGGTCTTAAAGGTATTAAAACAGTTCGTGATTTTGAACTTGAAGGAAAAGTTGTTTTCCTTCGCTTGGATTTGAACGTTCCAATGGAGAATGGAAAAATCACGGATGAAAATCGTATCACGGCGTCTTTGCCGACGATTCAGTATTGCATGGAAAAAGGGGCGAAGCTTGTTATGGCTTCCCACTTAGGCCGTCCAAAAACAAAAGATGACAAAGAGTTCTCTTTAGAGCCGGTAGCAAAACGTTTGCAAGAGCTTTTGAGTGCTGAAGTGATCTTGGTGGAAGATCCAGATTCAGATGCGCCAAAACATCTTTTGCAATCTTTGAAAAAGAATCAGTTGATCCTTCTTGAAAACGTGCGTTTTGAAGAAGGGGAGACGAAAGACTCTGTCGAATTCGCACAAAAAATCGCCAACTACAGTGATATCTATATCAACGATGCGTTTGGTGCTTCTCACCGTGCACACGCGACAATCCATGCTCTTCCATCCGTAATGAAAGACAAAGGCATTGGCTTCTTGATTGAAAAAGAAATCACGATGCTGGATTCATTGTTGCAAAATCCGAAGCGTCCTTACTTGGCGTTGATGGGTGGTTCTAAAGTTTCTGATAAGATCGCTGTGATCGAAAGATTGATGGACGTGGTTGACGGTTTCATCATCGGTGGAGCGATGGCTTACACATTCTTGAAAGCGCAAGGCATTTCTGTCGGTAAATCTTTGGTCGAAAACGACAAGTTGAAATACGCGAAAGAAATGATCGAGCGTATTGAAGCTCGTAATAAGACGATTCTTCTTCCGGTAGATCACGTGACAACAAAATCTTTCGGCGACACGGCGAGTGCGCGTACGACGAAAGACGTTGTGATTGCAGATGATGAGTTGGCAGTAGATATCGGTCCTAAGACAATTCAAAACTACTCAACGGCTCTTCGCGAAGCAGGAACTATTTTCTGGAATGGCCCTATGGGTGTTTTTGAAACTCCAGCTTTTGCTAAAGGAACTTTCGGTGTGGCTCAAGCCATCGCTGAAAGCAACGCGATTAAAATCGTCGGTGGCGGTGACTCGGCAGCGGCAGCGGAAGCTTCAGGTTTTGCTGACAAGATGACTCATATCTCTACAGGCGGAGGGGCTTCTCTTGAATATCTTCAAGGCGACAAGCTTCCAGGTCTTGAGATCCTAAGAGCGAAAAGATAGTTATGAATTTATTTTCTTCTCAGATCCATCTTGCACTTCCTTATTTGGGCATTTTGGTTCTGATGTATTTTGCCCTGACCGTGAACGTAATCCGCAATCGTTGGAAACACCGTGTGGGCTTAGGGGCAGGGCAAAATTCAATTATGGAACAGGTAATACGTATTCACGGAAACTTCGGTGAATACGTGCCCTTTCTGTCATTGATTCTGATTGTTCTAGAAATCAACAAAGCAACACCAGTCTTTCTTCACACTTACTGGATTCTTTTGATCCTTTCACGGGTAGCACATGCGTGGGGACTTTGGGGTTCACGTTCAGTCAGTCGCGGTCGCACTTTAGGCATGACCCTGACAGGAGTCGTGATGCTGGGTTCTTCGTTGATGTTGTTCGTTCAATTTTTTAAATAGAGGTCCGCGATGAAAAAAATCTTTGCTGCCAATTGGAAGCTTTTTAAATCTCCCAAAGAAACGCGTGAATTTTTCACGCAGTTTAAAGAATTGAGCAGCAAAGCCACGGGCGAAGTGGTGTTTTTTCCTTCAGCAATCTCTTTAGAAGCCACAAGCACAAGCTTGCAAGGAACCAACATTAAGTGGGGCGTGCAGAATGCCTACTTCCAGGCTCAAGGAGCGTTCACAGGTGAAAACTCAGCTCAAGTGGTGAAGGAATTAGGCGGGACTTACGTTCTTATCGGGCACAGTGAGCGTCGTAAGATCTTTGGCGAAAGCGATGCCTTGATTGCTGATAAAGTCGCTTTCACGCAAAGCCTAGGACTGATTCCAATGCTTTGTATTGGTGAAACTTTGGAGGAGCGTGAGGCTAAGCACACCTTCCGTGTCTGTGAAACGCAATTGCTTCAAGGCTTATCGAAAGCCGACAAATCAAAACCGGTGGTGATTGCTTATGAACCTGTTTGGGCGATTGGTACAGGCAAAGTGGCAACACCTGAACAAGTGGCGGAAACACACACCGACGTTTTCAGCATTTTGCAAAAGTTAGGATTTGAACAAAGCCCGATTCTTTATGGTGGCAGCGTGAAGCCTGACAATGCCGCAGGCTTGATTAAGCAACCTCATGTGAATGGATTCTTAGTTGGTGGAGCTTCGCTAGAGGCGAAGTCCTTCATCGATATCGCAACGGTTTAAAATCAACCGTTGCCTTCGTCGTCTTCACGAGACGCGTTCTTCAAAGATTCTTCCAATTCCTTGGCATCTTTTTTAGGTAGGGATTTAAGGGCTTTTTCGAAAGCCTTTTTTTCTTTCTTATACAGCGGCAGTAATATCTCGGACGCCGCCTCTGAGGGGTCGTGCTCGAAAGTCAGAACAGACACACGAACAAGTTCCTTAAGGACGTCTGAAGAAACTTTTTCTTTTGAAGCTACGGCCGTATCAACTGTTTGCTCCACAGCTTTTAACATTTCTTGAGTCTTTTCACCCACAGCTGTTTCATCTTTAGCCGCTTCAAAGTCTTTTGCTGAATAGGATTGAAGTTTCTTTAAAGAATCTTCAAGTGTGGAAGCATGAACGGTTAAGCAGAGCAGGGAAGAAAGCAGAATAGCTACTAGAGTCCTCATTTGCTCTCCTTAATCATCACACCGATCAATTCACGGTTGTGAAGAGGCTGACTTGTCGAACGATAGAAGTCACTCACGTAACCACCATTTCGGCCCCAGTCTGTTTTAATTTCGGCATGTCCCGCGTGATTGCGATCACGAGTGTTTCGGTAGACCAGGATCGCACCCTTTGGCGCATCGGCAGGGCTCTTGATTAAGTTTTTAAAGCGAGAATCTTCCAGCATGTTCGTGAATCCACGACGTTTCAGATCTCCGACCGCATAACGAGCTTTCGATCCCGGAAGATAGTCTCCCACCAAGTCGCCGCCTAAAAGGGCGCGCTTCACATAGCGGTAGCAAAGCTTTTTCGAACGACGCTCTTTATTGCGCATGCCGTACTTAATAGAAGCTTCTACTTCTTTGCTTGTAGAGTATCTAGCTACTGACGGATAGTTGCTCCATTTAGAGTCTGGCACTTCGGGTTTCGTCGAGACTTTAGCTTTACCGACTTTATTCAAATCTTCGCGATTTTTTTCAGCCGGTGTTTTTTGTTGCGAAGTGCAAGTCGCACAGAAATCGCCTTCGGTTTTTTGGGGATCCGTGTTCTTTGCTAAATTAGGATCTTCTGCCTTTTCAGGTTTCTGTTCACGTAAGACTTCTTCTTTAGTCGGAAGATGTGGAACCGCTTGCGTTCCCTCAATAGGAAGACCGGCGCCATCTTTGATCGCGCGTGAAGTTAACGCCAACTCAGGGTCTTGCACTTCAGATCCTTGACGGTCTTTAAACGTCAACCATGGATCTTTTTGCGAGAAATAAACCCACGTCTCGTCGCCGACTTTAGGAACATTTTTACCGCCGTTACCGCCGACCTTTGTAACCTTAACTTTGATACCATAAGAGCCCGTGCGGCTCAGCTTGCGAGTTTCAACAACAGTTCCTTCCGTTCCTTCAGGAACTAAGAATTGAACGTTGCGGGCTTTTTTTCGGAAATCCACAGAGGAGCGGCCATAAAGATCACCTGTTAAGACAAGCTCTTGCAGCTCTTCAGGTCTAAACGCGAACGAAGACGACGCGAAAAGCGTGAACGACAATAGAATGTGCAACAATCGTTTAGATAATCTCAAATTGACTCCTAAAACTCTTTTCGGTGAACAGACGATCAACGAAAGGCTAGGAGGCGGTAAACTGGACTTAAGGGAAATAAAAAAGGCCTCTTGCGAGGCCTTTTGGAATCAAAAAAAGGAAAATGCCAGATTAGAACAAAGCATTTTTCGGAGTGCGCGGGAACGGAATCACGTCACGAATGTTCCCCATGCCCGTGAGGTACATCATCATGCGCTCAAAGCCCAAGCCGAAGCCGGCGTGCGGGAAGCTTCCGTAGCGGCGTAGATCCGTATAGAAAGAATATTCTTCCGGATGCAAACCCACCTGTTTCATGCGCTGTTCAAGAAGCTCTAAGTTGTCTTCACGTTGAGATCCACCAATAATTTCACCAATACCGGGTGCCAATAAATCCATCGCGCGAACAGTTTTACCGTCGGCATTCAGCTTCATGTAAAAAGCTTTGATGTCTTTTGGATAGTCCGTCACGAAAACAGGTTTTTTGAAGTGTTCTTCAGCCAAATATCTTTCGTGTTCAGACTGCATGTCGATACCCCATTGAACAGGGAACTCGAATTTTTTTCCTGACTTCTGTAAAATCTCAATCGCTTCCGTGTAAGTCACGCGACCAAAATCATTGTTCAGAACGTTGTTCAACTTATCGAACAAACCTTTTTCAACAAATTGGTTGAAGAACTCCATCTCTTCCGGACATTGCTCCATCACGTAGCGGATGATGTATTTGATCATCGCTTCACCCAATTCCATATCCGCACTTAAATCGGCAAATGCAATTTCAGGTTCAATCATCCAGAATTCAGCAGCATGACGAGATGTATTTGAATTTTCCGCACGGAAAGTTGGACCGAAAGTGTAGATGTTACGGAAAGCCGCACAGAAAGTTTCACCATTCAGCTGACCGCTGACTGTCAGGTTCGTCTCTTTACCAAAGAAGTCTTGGCTCGCATCAATCGTGCCGTCTTCTTTTCTTGGAGGTTTATCCAATTTCAAAGTCGTTACACGGAACATTTCACCCGCACCTTCAGCATCAGAGCCTGTGATGATCGGAGTATGAACATAGACGAAACCTTGTTCGTTAAAGAACTTGTGAATCGCGTACGCCAATACCGAACGGACACGGAACACCGCAGAGAATGTGTTTGTGCGCGCGCGAAGATGTGCGATCTCGCGCAAGAATTCAAAGCTGTGACGTTTGTTTTGCAAAGGATAATCGAGGTCGGCTTTTTGTACGACTTCCACTTTGCTGGCCATCACTTCAAAAGTTTGACCCGCGCCTTGAGATTTTACGACTTTACCCGTGACCAAGATCGAAGAAGAGATAGAAAGTTTGGCAACGTCGTCAAAGTTAGACAGATTTGTATCAAAAACGACCTGAACACCTTTAAAGAAGGTGCCATCATTAAGCTCGATAAATCCAAAGTTCTTCTGGTCGCGAATTTTGCGAACCCATCCCGTCAGATGGACTTCTTTATCAATGTATTTTTCAGTGTCTCTAAATAGCGATTTTACGAGAGTCGTTTCCATGGATGCCCTTTCACAGTGTTTCATAAAATACCGTTCTTTCGGGGGCTTGTCTAACGCCTCTTCATGCTTCGCGAGGTCTTCTTCGGGTTTCTGCGAAAGGGACTCTTATTGTCATGACGCGAAAAGTTAATTTACAGAAATGTGACGTAATTTCAATAGCTTAAATTGAGACCTCATATTGCTATGCAGAATGGGCAAACGTATCCTTAAGACAGGATCTATCAAGGAGTTGTACGTTGGCGCAGAGAATCCATTATCGACTTTGTCATTGTTGTGGCGGGGTGAACTCCGCCGAAGACGAACTTGTGACGACCTGTGAGTCATGCGGAAAGCATCTTGCACCGTTTTACTTTTTCGACGAGAGTAGGGCCATGGGCCTTAACCAGTCGAATTTTTACTCCAGTGTGCGTGGAGATGGTGAATCCATTCTGCCACACAAAGAGTATCCACCGATCTGGGGGTTAACGGCATATTGGGAGTCGTAGTTCACAATGAAAGTCACTTTTGCAGATATTCAAAAAGCGCGCGAACTGATTAAAGATGTTATTTGTTCTACTGAACTCAGTCATTCCGTGAGCGCCAGCAAATTGCTGAACTCAGAAGTGTACTTCAAATTCGAGAACACCCAACGCACGGGAAGTTTCAAATTCCGGGGCGCCTATAATAAGATTTCAAATCTAACGGCGGACGAAAAAGCCCGCGGTGTTGTCGCTAGCTCTGCCGGCAATCACGCGCAAGGCGTGGCTTACTCTGCGACATTGGCGGGAGTGAAGGCCACTATCGTCATGCCGGAAAACGCATCGATCAGCAAAGCCTCGGCGACACGCGCTTACGGGGCCAATGTTGTTCTTAAAGGCGAAATCTATGACGAAGCCTTCGAGCATGCGCAAAAGCTTGAAAAAGAGAATGGCTACACGTTCGTACATCCTTACCAAGACCCCTTCGTGATTGCGGGCCAAGGAACAATTGGTATTGAAATCCTAGAGCGGATTCCTGACTTAGACACCATCATTGTTCCTATCGGCGGTGGTGGTTTGATCAGCGGTATTTCTTTGGCGGTTAAATCCATCAATCCAAAAATCCGCGTTATTGGTGTGCAGAGCGATCGTTCGCCGGGCATGGCAAACATGTTCAGAAAAGAGCCACCATTGTCTCCGCAAAAAAGAGCGGCGACTATCGCGGATGGTATTGCGATTAAAAACCCTTCTCAGGTCATGTACGACAACTTCATCTCCAAATACGTTGATGAAGTCGTTACTGTGAGCGATGACGAAATTGCCGAAGCTATCGTGTTTCTGATGGAGCGTGCGAAGACTGTGGCCGAAGGTTCTGGCGCAGCGGCTATGGCAGCGGCGATGTCGCGTTCTTTGAATTTAGGTAAGAAATGTTGTGTGATTATCAGTGGTGGAAATATTGATTTGAATATCGTTTCCAAAATCATCGACCGCGGGCAAATCCTGCGCGGGCGTCTTTGTGAATTGTCGGTGATCGTCGATGACTTGCCAGGCAATTTAAGTCGTCTGACTCAAGCTATTGCCGCGCAAAAGGCCAACATCTTAGAAGTGCGCCACGACCGTGTTTCTCAAGGTCTTTCACTGCGTGAAACGCGCATCGATTTCGTTTTAGAGACTTCGAGCATTGAACATGTCGAGAAGATCAAACGAGCTCTTGAGGACACGGGGGCTAAAATCATCAAGGGCTCCTAAAGAGATCTTGGATTTTTCCCAGTCTTCCACATGATATTTATCTAAAATTCGTTGTAGTTCTCCACTGCGACGAAGTTCTTCCACTCCGCGGTTTAAAATCGCGGCGTATTCGCGCGATCGCGGATGATTGGGAGAAAAACCTATGTACAAATAGGGATCTTGCGACGCCACCCAACCAGCAACTTTCAAACTCTCTGCAGCAACGCCAAATTTTTTAAGAGCTTGGTGCAAAGCCACTGGATTTTCGATGAAGGCGTCCAGACGGTTTGTTTGAATCATACGGATCATTTGCTCTAAAGGTTTTTCACCTGAAAAGGGGATGAAAGACTTATGACGATTGCGAATCATCTGATCAATGCTATCTCCATAAGTGTAACCATTGATCACGCCGATGCGCATGTTCTGTAAAGAGTTGCGACCTGTGAACTTCCACTGTGAATCTTTTTTTGTGAAGTAGGCATTTTTCATAATGCCCATTGTGTTATGGGTAAAAATAAAATCCGGGGCATCCATGCGGCTTGCACCGACAAGAACTTGAGCTTTATTGGCACGTACGTCTTTCACCGCGCGCACCCAATTAGTTAAACGCATGTCCACCGTGTGACCTTTTTTTTCAAAGATCTGTTGAGCAATTTCAACCATGTAGCCAGGTTTTTCAGAACGAGAATCGCAAACGTAAGGGCACCAATAGTCTGAGCGCATAGAAATCACGTCAGCAAATGACAAAGACTTAAATAGCAAGATTGTCGTGATGATAAAAAACTTAGCAATCGTGATGTTCATAAGGGTCCCCCTCCTTACTTACTCTTCAGCAATACTTTGCCTATTCGCAAGTTGCATCAGGAAAAGGGGAGCCTTTCGGAATTGTAACCTATATTACTAGAACTGGATTTTGCGTTCGAAATGGCAAGTGTAGCCAGCGGGGTTCTTTTCGAGGTAATCCTGATGATATTCCTCAGCTTTCCAGAACTCACCGGCCTTCACGATTTGGGTTGCCAAAGATTGTCCCCAAGCTGCAGATTTTTCCACGCGGACTTTGATGCGCTCGGCATCTTCCCGCTGCGTCTCTGAAGTATAAAAAATTGCACTACGATATTGGGTTCCAATATCGTTGCCTTGACGATTCACCGTGGTTGGGTCGTGAATTTTAAAGAAGAACAGAAGAAGATCTTCGTACTTTAATTTTTTTGGATCAAAAACGACTTTAACCGTTTCTGCGTGGTTTGTCGTGCCGGTTTTCACAATATTATAAGTGGCGTTTTTAGTATCGCCACCCATATATCCCACTTCCGTTTCTACAACTCCAGGAAGTTTGCGAATCAAATCTTCCATGCCCCAGAAACAGCCGCCTGCAAGATAGGAAATTTCAGTTGTTGCCATAGGAGTGCCTTTCTTCTGCGTTTTCGCTAAAGATGTACTAAGACCTAAGAATAATAAAAATGCTATTAAGTATTTCATTCTTCTATCTTAGCACTTAACACAAGGGGCTTACTAGCCCCTGTAAATTGACACTATTCTTTTCCGAAACCGCCGCCAGAACCAGAACATAATGTGAGGACGTCTCCGGCCTGGAACTTTTGCTGTCCCAATACGGGAAGTGCTGTGTGTTCTCCGGCGCGTTCCAAAGACATTTCGCTGGCATCGCCGTGACTGCAATTCTTAGGGATGCGCGGGCGGTGCAACGTGAGATCCGTCAGCCAAGCGGCTTCAACTTCATCACGCACTTCCAACTTAACGATTATGCCACGCCCGCCGTTGTGTTTTCCTTTTCCGCCGGCAGAGTGACGTGAGTCCACGCGCTGAACTTTCACTGGAAAATCGCGTTCCATTTGTTCAATTGAAAATGGTTTTATGAGTGCAGCTTCACCTTCTTGATCAGAACGAGCTCCTTTACCTCCGGGCAAAGTCAAAAGCGCGTGCTGTTCTTTGTGCTGAAGATCGAAGTGCAGAGGACAATGACTAGATAAAGCCTTTTCATTTTTATGATGGATCTGAGACAGCGTTAGTTCCATCGCTGTTTTTATCGCCGCTACACCACAAGTCATACCTTTGTATGTCGGTGCCGGGTATTTTCCCACAAGCCAGCAACCTGTAGGCTTCGTGATTTGCAAAATTGAAAACGATCCGCTATTGGCAAATTGATCAAAGCCATAGAAACGGCTTAAAGCGTGGAAGCAAGCTCCATAAGTCGCTGACTCCGTTAACGACACGGTTTTTGCCGCTGTTGTGCCGCTGAAATCCAACGAGATTTTTCCATCGTGGATTTCCATATTCATACGCAATAGCTCACCGCTGTCTAAAACGATATCGACACGGGCTTCCCCAGACGCTCGTTCGCTGATTCTTTGAACTGCGGCATGTTTGGAAAGCTCTAAATATTCTTCGATCAACTCGCCAGTGATCGTGAAGCCCGTCAGCTCAATGGCTTCATGTAATTTTTTAGCTTTTACCGTCAAAGTTTTAATTTGTTCTTTAATCCATTCGACAAACTGAGGCGGGCAGGCGGGATGCGCTTGCATCGCCGACAGAATCATTTCATTGATCTGATTTTTTTGGCGAAGGGGAGTTGGCGGAATACGCAATCCTTCTTCCTCAACCGATTTCGTGATGCGCACAGATTTATTGATGGACTGACGAGTCACCCACAAGAGGTCCTCAGACACAGCCATCACAAAAGTCATATCGCAAAGAACACTGCCGCCACTATAAGGGTCATTCAGAAGAGCAATGTCGCCTTCTTCCAATTTGAGGTATTTGCTGGCCGTGTTCGCGGCCGTCGTCAAAGTTCCATAAGTGACAGGATCTTGACCTTTGACTGCCAAAACATCGCCTTCAATAGTCAAAAGTGCCGCTTCACCTTGCAAGAAGTCGTTTAAAAGAGAGTGAAGAAGTTCAATTTGATAACTCATAATGACTCCTGCAAGGCTTTGTGACCGCAAAGAGCTGTTGCGTAGGACTCGCTGAACTCTTCTGTTTCAATCAACGTGTGAGAATCTTTTTTGAATGCATTTGCAAACACTGTTGCCAAAGGCCCGGTCACAACCAATTTTTCGCTTTGGCGGTTCAAGTAGGCTTCCATCGCAAGTCTTTGCAAGGTCAGACTTTGCATTTCTTTTGTCAGATGTGAAATATCGCTGTCGCGTGTTTGGCTGATTTTAGAAAGAGCGAAGAAAGAATTTTTAAAGCGCTGAATGCCTTGCGGGGAAAAGCGATCTTCCAATCCTGGAAGCTTCGTTAGCTTCGCATTTTCAGCCCATAAGTCTAAAAGCGCAGGTTTTTGCCCGCGCCCCAAGAACATCGGACCAGGCTCCCAGCCTTCTTGAGTTTTACTAAAATCAAATCGACCAAAGGTGTTTAAAGCGATGCCCAAGGTCGGCTGCACGCCCAGCTCAATGGTTTTTAAGTGAGGCACTTCGACGGCGCCCCAAGGGCTTTCCCAAGAAGAACTCCAGGAAGAACCTGAAATCAGCAAGAAGCTTTCAAGACCCAAGTACAAGACATCGGCTTTTTTTAAAGCGCCAAAGTAATGACCTAAAGCCGTCCCTGCAGAAAATAAACTGTTCACATTTTGCGAAGAATCTTCCTGGAACAGCTTCCCGGAAGAATTCAGGAAGTAAATTTCTTCTTTTGATAGAACGCCCTCTAATGCGGCGACGATTTCTGCTTTGCGATCAGTAAAGACGCTGGAGATCGTCGCATTCAGCGCGTTTTTGTTCCAACGACTGACCTCATGAGGGTTGTCATTATTTTCGGGAGTGAAGACTTCCAAACCTTTTTCTTGCAGATAGTTTTTGGCCACCTGAAGATTCGCGGGATGAGTGGCTGAGTGTAAGAAGTGCAAGCACACTTTCTTACAGTCCATCATCTGCAGTTTTGCAACAACGGGTTCAAGGTCATTTATATCTAACGGAATTTCAACGGTGCCATTGGCCAGAACACGCTCTTTCACAGAGAACAGCAAATCTTTGCTTGTCAGGGTCTGTTCGGGCGATTTCGCGCAAAGGTGCAACCAGTGTTCGAATCCTTCGGTCGTGATATGTGCCACCGCTCCACTGAGCTCGTAGCTCAAAAGTTTTTTTGGCAGGCGCAAGCTCACAAAAGCTTGAGTGGGTTTTTGTCCGGCGTTGTCGTTAACGAATTGGGACAGGCTTTGTTTAAGACTTTCGCGCGCAAGATAAACTCTTTTTTGCGCTACTGGTTTTGTATCTGACAGAAGCGAGTACTCAGCGAAGGACTCACCAACGCTCACCCCTAACAAGAAACGGTTTTGCATTTTTAAACGCTCTCTATTGAAAATACTCTGGAATATGTTAAAGCTAGACGCACAGGTATACCAAAATAAAGTCTGTAAGCAAAGGATTCTAAAGTGAAGATTTCTCCCGAAATTCTAAACCTGGTTCCCTATAAACCTGGCAAGCCGATTTCAGAAACGCAACGCGAATACGGTTTAACGACAGTTTATAAACTGGCAAGTAACGAAAATCCCCTGGGTCCCAGCCCTAAAGCCATGGAAGCGGTTAAAAGAGCTCTGGATCATCAAAATCTTTACCCAGATCCTTCTCACTATGAGCTATTGCAAACGCTTTCTAAAGAGTGGGGAGTTCCAACCAAACAATTGGCGATTGGCAACGGAAGTGATGAACTCATTGATCTATTAACTCGCATTTACTGTGAGCCCCAGGATGGCGTTTTGACGTCCGTAGCGGCTTTTAATGCTTACGAAGTCAGTGCTCCTGCCAACCGAGCGGTGATTCGTAAAGTTCCAATGAAAGAGGGCTATCGCTTTGATTTAGCAGCGATTGCTGAATATTTCTTCGCTCACCCTGAGCAAAATATTCGCCTTATCTTCGTTTCAAATCCGAACAATCCCACGGGAACTTATGCGCCCAAACAAGAGGTCGAAGCTTTCCTGGAAAAGCTGGGCAATCGCGATGATGTGATGATTATTTTTGACGAGGCTTATAACGAGTTTGTTCGTGCCTCTGATTATGTGTCTGCTCAAAAATACATCAGCACATATAAAAACCTGATCGTGCTACGTACTTTCTCTAAAATCTATGGTTTGGCGGGATTCCGCATTGGCGCCATGGTGGCTCCGCCGGAGGTTGTGGAGGTCTTTAACCGTGTGCGCAAACCGTTTAATGTCAACGATTTAGCGCAGGTCGCGGCAAATGCGGCTCTGCAAGATAAAGAATTTATTGAGCGTTCGCAGCAGATTTGCTGGAAAGGGCTTGATTACTTCTATAAGAAGTTAGAAGAATTAGGCCTGCCTTACATTCCATCTCAAGGGAACTTTGTCATGTTTGACACCCTTCGCGACGCCGCCAAGGTGAATGAAGCCTTGTTACGTCGTGGAATTATTATGAGACCGCTATTGAACTACGGGTTCAAGACGCATCTGCGTTTGAGTGTAGGCCTTGATCATGAAAACCAAGCGGCGATTGCAGCCTTGGCAGAAGTGCTCAAAGAAATACCGGCGCTGTCGTAAGACAACGCCCTAGTTGGAGAGTAAATGGGAATGGTTATTACGATTGATGGCCCTGCGGCCTCTGGGAAATCTTCTGTGAGTAGAGAACTTGCTCGTCGTTTGGGCTGGCAATGGGTTTCTACCGGAGCTTTCTATCGTGGTTTGGCCTTCGCCGCTCTTCAATTGCAAATCGATCTTGATGACGTGAAGTCATTAACAGACCTTACGCACAATCCGGTATGGAGCGTGCGTATGGAGCATGATCGCACGAAAGTTTTTTTCAAAGACCAAGATGTCACTGATTTGATTGCTCACGAAGACGTGGGTAATTTCGCTAGTAAAGTCAGTCACTATCCCGAAGTGCGCAAAGCTCTTTTGGAAGCACAAAGAAACTGCAGCAGTGGTCCCCAAGGTTTGGTGGCTGAAGGCCGTGATTGCGGAACTGTTGTTTTTCCTGAAGCGGAAGCCAAAGTTTATCTTACAGCGAACAGTGAACACCGCGCCGCTCGTCGTGCGGCTGAGTTGGGCCTTGCTCAAGACGATATGGTTAAAGCGCAGCAACAGCGTGACCATCAAGACTCTACTCGCAAAGTAGCTCCTATGACTGTTCCTGATGATGCGTTGGTGGTGGATACAACAGCTCTCAATCTTGAACAAGTCGTCGACAAAGTCGTCGAATACGTCAAAAATAAAATTTAACCAAAAGGTGCCAGGGGATTTCTGGCTTAGCGACGGCAGGATTCCAAAAGGATTTTTTTGCCGTTAGCGGGACCTTGCATAACAGTGTAATCCGTGAAGATGCCACGGCCTGTTTTATAATTCACTTCCAGCGATTGTTTCGCTGTGATCATACCCATTCTTTTTTTACTGCCTATGATGTGAAGACCGTCGCCATCATTTTTAAGCAATTGATTTTCGTGGTGAATGGCAATGACGGTGGGGCTTTCAGTTTTTTGCGCAGGTTCAACCGCGATATCACCAAAATCAGTTAAAGAAATATTGTAATCGCGACAGCTGACGACAACTTCGTTTGTTGCAGAGGCCGCACCGGCAAATGACATTGTCAGAAGGAATAAGCTTAAAGATTTGCGTGTCATAGAGGCCTCCGAAAAAACTGTACTTATCCACTATACAAGCTCTGTGCCCTGTCAGCTGACGTATAACGGGGGAAGGTTCCCGAAGTGACGCCCAAGGCCTGCACAGGCATGAAAAAAACTCAAAAACCCGCTCTGTTTTTAGTCAGTGCCCAGTTAAGAGTTTTGGAATTTAAACGGCCTTCTTTTTTAATAGTTCTATGAAAACACTTCGCGGAATTATTTTAGATGTGGATGGAACTTTGATTGATAGCAATCATGCTCACGCCGAATCCTGGGTTCGCGCCTTAGGGGAGTATGGCATTGTCACCACCTATGCCGAAGTCCGCGAAAAAATTGGAATGGGTGGAGACAACCTCTTGCCTGCGGTCAGTGATATCGAAGAAGACAGTAAAAAAGGAAAAAAGATTTCCCGTCGAAGATCCGAAATTTTTCAGATCGAGTATTTGCCTTATTTGAAACCCTTTAAAAAAACTCGTCAGTTGATTCAGTTCTTCCAGCAAGAAGGTGTGAAGATGGTCGTGGCAAGCTCATCTTCAAAGGAAGATTTGCAAGGCTTGCTTAAGATGGCTCACGTGGATGATCTTTTGCCACAAAGAACTTCAAAAGATGATGTCGAAGTTTCTAAGCCCGCACCTGATATTATCCAGGCCGCTTTAAAAAAACTGCAGATCCCGGCTTCCAATGCCGTGATGTTGGGCGATACGCCTTATGATATTATCGCCGCCAAAAAAGCGGGCGTCGAAACCATCGCGTTGACCTGTGGCGGCTGGAGCGCCAAAGATTTATCCGGAGCCGTGGCTATTTATCGCGACCCCGAAGACTTTTTGTGGCACTTGGAGAAAAACGGCCGTCCTGAAATCAGTGGTGATTCAAAACATCGTTGATCTTGTGCAGCAGGGCCGCACGATTTACGGGCTTGGTTAAATGCGCGTCGCAACCAGCGGCGATGGAATTGTCGATTTCTTCGGGCAGAGCGTGTGCCGTCAAAGCAATGATCGGCTTCTTGTAACCTTGCGCACGCAGACGTCGCGTGGCCTCAAGGCCGTCAAGACCCGGCATCTGCACGTCCATTAAAATCACGTCGAAGTTGTCTTGGAATGCCTTATCAATGACTTCATAACCGTTGACGGCGGATTCGACACGGAAGTGACTGTTTTTAAGGAAATGTCGGATCAAGAGTTCGTTGTCAGGCATGTCCTCTGCCAGCAGAATACTTTTTTCATGACCATCGACGACGATGGCGGGGTCAGGACTAGCTGCGTTTTTCTTCTCGGCTTCCTTAATTCCCTGCAAGTGATCTTCATCTTCGGAGGTGATGCTCAGAAGGAATGTGCTTCCTTTACCCAGTTCGCTCTTTTCTAGAATCAGATCTCCGCCTAACGATTTCGCGATATGGCGAGAAAGGATCAGACCCAGTCCCGTGCCACCGAACTTTCTGGCGATAGAGCTATCGGCCTGACTGAAGGGTTGAAAGAGTTTTTTCTGACCGTCGGTCGAAATGCCGACCCCAGTGTCTTCGACTTCGACGTAAAGAACGTTTTTGTCATAGATGTGCTCGGCTTTCAGGCGCAAGGTGATAACTCCTTTTTCGGAAAACTTAATGGAGTTCCCAATCAGATTCACTAAGATCTGTCTTAAGCGCAGTTGATCAGAACAAATTTTTTTCGGTAAAGAACTTTGTTTGATCACGTGGATTTGAATTTTCTTTTGCTCGGCTAACAGCCGCAAAGAACTGACAACTTCATCAATAAGTTCCGTAAAGCTGAATGCGGATTTTTCTATGGGGACTTTGCCGGCTTCAAATTTTGAAAGATCCAGAATATCATCAATCAGACGTAAAAGCTGACTGCCATTGGCTTGAATGCGCGACAAGTGTTCTTTCTGTTCGGCATTTAATGGTTCTGTGGAAAGAAGATCGGCAAATCCCAATATCGCATTCATAGGCGTGCGAATTTCGTGACTCATATTTGCTAAAAATTGCATCTTGGCTTGAGTTGCTGCTTGCGCCACTTCTTTCGCCTTTTTTTCTCGTTCAAAGGATTTATTTAATTCTGCGGTGCGATCTTCCACGCGCCGTTCAAGCTCGACCTGAGCTTGAATCAGCTTTTCTTCAATGGCTTTGCGATCGGTAATATCCTGAGTGGTACCCAGCATGCGTACGACATTACCCTCATTGTCTAAAAGAACACGTCCCCGACTTTGCACGAAGCGAGAAATCGTTTTTGCTGGAAGAATCTTATAGTCAATATCCAGATAGGATTTATGAATTAAACATTCTTTAAAGGCCACTTCGACTCGATGACGGTCTTCGGGGCTGACTAATCGAAAAATATCGTGAATGTTCACTATTGAGCCGATTTTTTCCATCGACAAAATGGCGTACATTTCATCTGATAGTGAAACCGAATTATCAATGGTATTCCAATCCCAACTTCCGACATGAGCAATGGCCTGAGCTTCTCGCAGCTGGGCTTCCCGAGTGCGGATCACTTCATCAGCTTCTTGTTCACGGCGAACTAAAATACGATCAAAGATAGAACCAGTCAGTGCGATGATTAATATCATGCAAGTCAGCCCACCCACCACATATGCCAATGTGTTAGTGCCTAAGACGGCCCCTGCAAAAGAGGGATAGTCGTGAAGATGTTCAAAAGTGGCGGCCTCCATACCTACATAGTGCATTCCAGAAACAGCGGCTCCCATCAACAAGCTTGCGAAGACGTGAAGGATGAAAGGGCTTTTTGAAGTTCTAAATTTTAAAGAAACTCCTAAAGCAGCGAAAGAAGCAATCGCCGCAATCACCACTGATAACGCCACCAAAGAATAATCCCAAATGATTCTTGCAGGCATGCGCATAGAGGCCATGCCAATGTAGTGCATACCCGCAATGGCCACCGCCATTACCAAGCCGCCAAGAATGATGGAATAAAGAGGAACTTTTTTTCGACTGATGATGAAGAATGCTAAGCCCGATGCACTGATCGCAACGACAATGGAAAGTATCGAAAGCCAGACGTCATAGGCCATCTCCATTCCCGGCATTTTCAAAGCTAACATGCCGATGAAATGCATGCTCCAAATGCCGATACCCATGACGATGGCACCGATCGAAAGCCAGTAAAGACTTGAGCGCCCCAAGGTTTGCTGTATGCGAAGAATAATATCCAGCGCGACGTAAGAAGCCATCGTGGCAACGACAATCGATAGGGCAATAAGTCCTGGACTCCAAACAGTTTGCATCTCCATATCCCCATACTAGCACTGGTACAAAAACGGGTTAGTGTTTTGTCTAATCACGGGTGTGTTTGTGTTAAAGTGCAATTCGTGACGACAGCCCTATTTTGATACAGGGAGGAGGGTGGATTTTTTGAAAAATGACCCGGATCATTTTCTTAGCAGATGACATAGCTGATCCTTCAGACAAGGAGTTATGTATGTCATCACTGAAGACGTTCACAATTGGAACACTGGCGATTCTAAGCCTCGCCGCTCAGGGGGCTTGGGCATCTGAAAACATCAAAGGGGAAGAAGTGGCCGTATTGACGGATGCGCCGGCTGTGCCACCTCCCATTCAAAGGAAGCACGCGACAAAAGTTATTGTTAATCTAGAAACTAAAGAAATTAAAATGAGACTGGCCGACGGAGTGGATTACACATTCTGGACATTCGGAGGCAAAGTTCCCGGTAAGTTCATTCGCATTCGCGAAGGGGACCATGTGGAGTTTCACCTGCACAATCATCCTTCCAGTAAATTACCCCATAATATCGATTTGCATGCGGTGACAGGGCAAGGTGGTGGAGCAGAGGGAAGTTTCACGGCTCCCGGTCACAGCTCGACTTTCAGCTTTAAGGCCTTGAATCCGGGCCTCTATGTTTATCACTGTGCGACAGCGCCAGTGGGTATGCATATCGCTAACGGAATGTATGGATTGATCTTGGTAGAACCCAAAGAGGGTTTACCCAAAGTGGATCGCGAGTTTTACGTCATGCAAAGTGAGTTCTACACTAAAGGCAAATATGGATCACCAGGCTTGCAGCCTTTCAGCATGGCCAAAGCCGTGGAAGAAAAAGCCGACTACGTGGTCTTTAACGGCAGTGTGGGCGCACTTGCCGGGGACAATGCGATGAAAGCTAAAACAGGCGAGACTGTACGCCTGTTTGTCGGTAATGGCGGTCCGAATCTGGTGTCTTCTTTCCACGTCATCGGCGAAATCTTCGACAAGGTTTATGTCGAAGGAGGTAAGCTGATTAATGAGAACGTGCAGACAACTTTGATTCCCGCTGGTGGTTCGGCCATCGTTGACTTTAAGATTCAAACTACAGGCACTTACATCCTCGTCGATCACTCGATTTTCAGAGCTTTCAACAAAGGAGCGTTGGGAATGTTGAAGGTCGAAGGGGATGCTGACAAAGACGTCTATTCTGGAAAAACTAAAGACGGAATTTACCTGCCTGAAGGCGGCGTCATCCAAGAGATCAGCACAAAAGAACCTAAGTTGATTCCCGCGAAAACTTTGGAAGACCGTATTGCTGCCGGCAAACGAATCTATGAGTCTTCATGCTTCGCCTGTCACCAAACGAATGGACAAGGTTTGCCAGGCGCATTCCCTCCATTGGCAAAATCGGACTACCTCAATAACAACAAAGAAAAGGCGATCTCGGCTGTAGTGAACGGACTTGAAGGAGAAATCAAGGTGAACGGCAAAGACTACAACTCTGTGATGCCAGCTCAGTTGTTGAGTGATGAAGAAGCAGCCAATGTTTTGACTTACGTCTATAGCGTCTGGGGAAATTCGAAAAAATCGGTTTCTCCTCAAGAAGTGAAAGCCGCAAGAAAGAAATAGGTGTCTTATGAAGCATTATCAAAGATGGATCCTTGCTGGAATGATGATAGTGCTTCCTTGTCTAGCGAAAGCTACGGACAGAGTTCTTATACCCGCCGGCGAATTCAAAATGCCGGCGGTCTTAAGCAAAAAAAGTATTCCGGTAAAAGCGTTTTATCTAGATCGCGATCCCGTCACGAATAAAGAATTTCTGGAATTTATAAAACTGAATCCTGAATGGGCTAAATCAAAAACTAAAAGAATTTTTGCCGACAAAAACTATCTGAATCATTGGAGCCATGATTTTTCTTACGAGGATTCTCGTTATGACAAGATGCCGGTGGTTCAAGTGAGTTGGTACGCAGCCCGCAGTTATTGCTTTTGGAAGGGCGGAAGGCTGCCAACGATTGCAGAGTGGGAATATGTCGCTCTTTTTCCTTTTCCAGGTGGTCCTCCACTTCAAAGCTTAATTTTAGAGTGGTATGGCAAGTCGTCAGAGTGGCCACTTCCTGCTGTTATGAGCGGGCGTGCGAACTCAGCAGGTATTTATGATTTACATGGACTTATCTGGGAGTGGGTCGAAGACTTTAACTCATCCCTTGTCACCGGTGAGTCCCGCGCGGATTCCGCTTTAGATAAGAATTTATTTTGTGGTGCCGGCAGTGCGGGCGCCGCAGATCCCTCAGACTATGCGGCCTTTATGCGCTATGCATTTCGCAGCAGCCTCAAGGCGGCCTATACAGTGCAGAACCTGGGATTTCGTTGTGCCCAGGATAAGGAGCCATTATGAAAAAATATATTTTACCTTTGCTACTCTTAGGGCTGTTGTCGGGAGCAGGTTTTCCCGATGATTCCATCTACAACTTAAATTCCGCATTTCTCAATGAACAAGGCAAAAGTGTCTCGCTCACGGACTTGCAGGGAAGTCCGGT
Organism: Bdellovibrio sp. HCB117; assembly: GCF_047305915.1. Taxonomy (NCBI): domain Bacteria; kingdom Pseudomonadati; phylum Bdellovibrionota; class Bdellovibrionia; order Bdellovibrionales; family Pseudobdellovibrionaceae; genus Bdellovibrio; species Bdellovibrio sp. HCB117. Next base: position 939,367 of record NZ_CP178622.1, read on the forward strand.
TGTGATCTCGATGGCCTATACAGGGTGTGTCTACACCTGTCCGCTGATACTGGCACAAATGCAGAACATCGAGAAAGAAATGGATAAGCAAGGGCGCCCAGATGTTCGTTACCTGCTGATCAGTTTCGACCATGAACGCGATACGCCCGCGGTTCTGCAGAAATATCTAGCTGATAAAAAACTCAGTAAGAAATGGTCTTTATGGACAGCGAAGACAGATAAAGCCCCTCGTGAAGTCGCGAACGTCTTAGGCATTAAGTATAAAAAAATGGATGGAGGGGATTACGACCACTCATTCATTATTTCTGTATTGGATGACAAAGGCAGAATTAAATTTCAACAAACAGGCGCTGACGGTAAACCTGAAGAAATGGTGCTGGCTCTGAAAAAGTAAAGAGTTTTGATCGTGATCAAGGAAAGCAAGCTGTAAATGGGTTTAACTTAGAATCAAGGAGACATCATGAAAGAGTTTGTAATTGAAGCCCAAAAAATTCCACCGCAACAACGTCACAGTCACATCTTTGAGACCTTTGATAATTTGGAGGCGGGTGAAAGTATACTGATCGTCAACAATCACGATCCCGTCCCTCTGTTACGTCAATTCGAAGAAAACCGCAAAGAACAGTTTCAACCTGAGTACTTAGAAAAAGGACCTGAGACATGGAAACTGCGTCTGACGAAACTTAAAAAAGAAGGCTGTTGCGGTTTCTGTGGCGGCTAAGACAAAAGTTTTTCACACAAAATAAAAAGGCATCCGTCTTCTTTAGCGATATGCAGCTTCAATAGACGGATGTACTCGTTTTTTAAAGAAGCGAAAAAATCTTGATACAGCTTTTCTTCGGGGCGGTTCTTCAAAAAAAGAAGGGCTTGCGCCAGTTCATCACTTAAAACATGTTCACCCATGGGCATGCTTAAAGGATTGTGCTCATTCAACCAATCAAACTGCGGATAGGCATGGGGACGAGGTAAACCCTGACTATAAGCCTGCTTCAAGAGTTCTTGCGCCGCAGACTTCGGATTTAAGTCCAACTCCATGCCGCGAAAGTATGTGCACAAAGGACCGCCCTCTTGAAGGAGGGGATGGCTCGCAATCAAAGGAAAGAGCGCTTGTTCTTCTAAAGGGTGATGGATGTTTTCGACCAGTTTGATGATATCAAAAATATCTCTATCTTCAGAGATCATGTCCAGAAGCGTTTGATGCTGCTGACGAAGCTCTTCTAATATTTTTGCCATGGCGAATGTCCTCCAGAATCTGCGGATTCAATATTTCAATGTGTCTATCATCAGTGCGGATCCAACCGTGTTTTGTCCACTGGCTAAGGATACGAATCACCGTCTCGCTTTGAGCTCCGATGCGTTCGGCGATATCTAAGCGGGTTAATGGAATTTGCAGACGATAGCTGCCTAAAAGATCTTGTTTCTTTAAAAGTCGTATTAAAAGGTCCGCAACTCGAGTGGGAGTCAATTGATGAGAGATACAAATGTCGTTTTGTAATTCCAAAAATCTTTCAGAAATCTGTCGGTTTACCACACCCCGAATTTCGGGCATTTTCTTTAGCAAATCGTTATATACTGAAAGTGGCATGCTTATAAAAGTGCAGTCTTCAATGCATTGAACAGTTGCTGGATGCTGTGGAGTCGGCAAGCCCGCCATCGCTATTCCCAAATATTCTCCACGAGCTAGAAAATTAAAAATCTTTCGTTCCGAAGTGGAAACTGCATCATATACTCGCACCGAGCCGCACAGAAGAATGAAGATGTCGTTGATCTTGTCATTTTTGCGGTAAAGCACTTCGCGAGCAGAGTGGCGGACACATCTCATGAACGAAGCCCATTGCTTCAATTCAAGTTCTGAGGCTTTATTGAATCCATCCAATGATTTTAAACGTCGGACTATCTCATCCATAGTGTCTCCCTGTATTAAGGCTGACATTGATGTCCTGCTAACAACATGATCGGGATCAATATTTCTCAATTTTGATCTGGATCATGTTCTTTTTCTGCGAAGACATCCAATCTAGGAGGAGTCAGGAGTTCATTATGGAACAAAATCAACTAGATGCTTACCGAATTTTCTTTCCCGCGGGCTGGCTTTTATCAATCTGGGGTGTAGTTTTATGGGTTCTATTTCCTTGGAAGCTGGTCAACTATCCAGGTTTTAGTCATCCTGAGATTATGATGGGAGGATTCTTTCTGTGCTTTGTTTGCGGTTTTCTGATGACGGCCGTTCCTCGTTTCACAAATACTTTTGGTCCTACTCGGAGCGAACAAAATTTTTCACTTCTGGCAATCGCCGGACTATTTGCAAGCTTACTGATTCCTCAGAAAGCGGCTTTTTATGGGGCCGTCCTCTTCTGCCTTTTCTTTTTAGTTTTTTACAGCGCGCGCAGATTTCTTCAAAGAAAAAGCAATCCACCGGATTCTTTCATTTTCGTTGCTGCCGGTTTGCTTTCAGCCATCGCGGGAACTTTCATTCTATTTCTTGGAGAGTTCTTTAACGTTCCTTCAGAGTTGTATTTTTTGGGAAGAAGTCTTTTTCTGCAATGTTATATTATGTGTTTGATTTTGGGAGTTGGCTCAAGACTGATTCCAGCTTTACTCGGTTGGGCTCCACTCCCTACAGAGATGCATAAAACTTCGCGTCAGGGTTGGCTGTTTGTGGTACTTTCTTGCTTTTTTGTCCTGAGCTATTTTTGTGAAAGCCAGGGGCACATTTTAGGGGCAGCCCTTCTGAGAGCAGCGATCGTGACGCTGATTTGTTTTAAATTCTGGAAACTGCATAAGTTCCCACAAAGACAAGGCGTGCAGACTTGGGGATTGTGGATCTCTGGCTGGTCCTTGTTAGTGGCGTTTTGGGCCTTGGCCTTTTTACCGTCATTCCGCATTCATATTTTGCATATTGTTTATGTTTCTGGAATGGGGCTTATGACATTTATGATCGCGGTGCGTGTGATTCTTTCTCACGGTAAGCACGATATGATTTTAGAAAAAAGCTCCAAGCTTTTGGGGCTCGGAGCTTTCTTGCTTTTCTTTGCGGGGCTGACTCGTTTTTCTGCGGGACTGGCTCCGCATATTTACCAGTCCCATCTTTTGTACGCGGCGGTTACGTGGATTGCTGGAGCTCTGGTTTGGGGCTGGATGTTCCTGCCCAAGATTTATCATGTTGGGCCTTCACATGATAAAAGCGTTTAGCCGCTTCTTTCTGCCGAGCGGAACTAAACGAGGAGATCCTTTTCAAATACCCAATGACCCGTGTGGCATGATCGACGTTTTCGCTGCCACACTGAGAACAGTGATGCAGAGTGCGTTTGTCGATGGCTTCACACTCATTGCAAATCGTGATTTTCACATTCACGCACCAGTAATTGCATCCCGTTAAGGCCGCAGCATGGATCAATTTGTAAAATCCTTGAGCGGTTAGTTTTTCTTCAAGATTGAGATGCAAAGCGGATCCACCGTCAAGATACTCCATCATTTCTGCCCCATGCAGAATCATTTTATCAACAGCATTGACGTCGTCGTTTTCAACGACATAGAAATAAGAATTGTAGCATTCTCTGGAAGCGGCTAACCCGTCGGCGCGATCCCAGGCCGAATTTTTGACTCCTAGATTTTCTGCCGGAACAAACTCGGTATTGAACATATATCCATAAGTTTCACGCGCGGCACGGTTGGCATCAAAAATCGTTTTCAGCTGCTGTTTCAAGAAAGCTTTGTAACGAGCATTGTTAGAAACTTGATAGCCTAGATATTCTGCCGCTTCGACCATGCCATTAATACCGATTGTCAGAAATTGTTTATCGAGAGTGATAAATCCCGCAGAGTACGCCGTTAAAAGGCCGTGATCGAAATAGTCCTGCATTAATTTGCGATAAGCGACTTGGTACTTCTGAATTTTTTGAACCGCTTCAAGCAAATCCAAATTTTTTTGGACCAGACGATTCATATTCAAAGTGATCACATTGATAGAGCCTGTAGCAACGCCACCTGCTCCTAAAGAATAGCTAAAGGTGCGATCCGAGATCTCATTGCGCAAGCGACAGCAGCTGGCCAAGCTGTCGGCGGAGTCGCTCATGTACATAAAGAAACTATTGCCTTCGCTAAGCTCTTTGGCGCACATGTGGGCGAAGCTGGGATTCAAAGGTCCTTGTTCGCCGGTCAGCATCGCGGCGGTCACGACTGGAAAAGTTAATAGCGCCTTGGTTCTTTCTTGATTGAACCAACTCATGAAATGCGCTTGGAGTTTTTCCACCGTTTTCCAGCAAGGTCTGTCGCCGTCAGGGAATACGAAATCTTCGAAAAGAGATTTAAAGTAGGACTCATCATAAAGCGAGATATTCCAAAACACGGATTGGTAACCGCGCGCAGCTGCGGGTTGGTTTAAGGCATACACCACATGTTGCAGATGATTGTTAATAAGACGCGTGTGAGTTTCCAAATATTTGTCACCATAGTCTTTGCGCGCAAAATGGTCGAAATACATCAGCCACTCTACGGTCGCGACGGCTCCAGCAAATTGTGACGAGATGGCAAAGACCAGATTCACAAAACAGCCGCAGAAACTTTCCAGGTGTTGAGGGGCTTGGGATTCTCCTCCCAATTTCTTTAATCCATCCAGCAAGAGGGGGTACATAGAGATGGAGGCGCAATAGGGTTTCAGTGAGGTTTCGTCATGCACGTAAATTTCATGGGCTTCGATTTGACGGATGTATTCATCGGCAAGTTCCTTGCCGAAAAGAGCCTCAATTTTTTTGCGAACCAAGGCGCGATTGACTTGGATATTAATATCCTTATTCAGTTCTGATTCCATCGTCGCAATATTTTTATGAGTGACATTGGCATTGGCATCAAACTTTGATCCTTCGGCGGCGTTGGCGGCGCGAATGTAGTTTTCGATAAATTGAATTTTTGTGTTGAGCTGTTGCTCGTTCAGGCGAAGCATGTTGTCTCCTTGGTTGTTATCTTTGAAAAAGATGATTGAGTGTCTGTTGGGTTTTTAAATCGATAAATTTTTGATTGGTCGTCGGCGAGTTCAGCCCGCCCAGCTCGGCACGCCACGGACCGATTTTGAGGAAGTCCAAATGATCTTTAATAGATGAAGGAATGTCGTCTAATCCCGTATAAAGAGCTGTGAGCAATCCCTGCTGCTGACAATGAGTGAGCAACGAAATAAGGTCTTTCGCGTGCCATTCACCACCTAAGAAAAGAACGCAGGTGATTTTGTTTTTATAATCCGCCAAAAGCTGGTGCAGCAGGTCCATCGTGAGTGGAGAGCCTGTTTTTTCTGTCCAGAGTTCTGGAGAATGGCAGCCGGGGCATTTCAGGGGGCAGCCGCAAACGTAGAAGGCGAGGCTGATTTGATCGGGTACTTCTTGAAAGACGATGTCGTACTTGTAGATGTTCATGGTCACCTTCCGTAAAGAAAGGATAGGCCTTAGAATTTTACGATCACTGCATATTGTTCAAAAATATGATTAACATCACTGTATCTAGTGATGCTTATGACAACAGTTGGATTTGCTTGTGGTTCATCTTAATTTTTCCTTCGCTTTCAAGTTCGGCCAAAGCGCGGGAAAAAGTTTCCGGACGAAGTCCCAACATCAAAGCCACATCGTGTTTCTTACCGTCTAGCTTTATGACGGGTGTCTTTTGTTGCTCTTGCAGACGTCCTAAATGAAGCCACACGCGATCCTTCGCAGACGGGGTGTTGATGTTTTCAATAACCACATCCAGATTGTTCATCCATTTAATCAGTGAACCTACGACGGCTTGATACAAAGACAGATTGGACTGAATGATATTTTGAAATTCTTTTTTAGGAAGGAACATGACTTCGGTATTTTCATTTGCGACAAAAGTGTCACCGTGGCGGTCTTGACCCAAGACACTGCCTTCACCAAAAGTTTTTCCTTCTCCGAGAATTTGTAAGACGATTTCTTTTCCTGAAGGAGAAAGCTTAGAAATTTTCACAGACCCGCTAGTTATAAGATAAAGACCATTGATCTCTTCACCGGCTTCAAAGACGAGCGAATTTTTCGCGAACTTTTTTTTCTTCATAAAAGAAAGTAAATCCGAGATCACTTTTTCTTCCTGCGAAGAACAGATGGGGCAATTCAGTTTATTTGCTTCACTCATAAAAGTCTCCTTCACGGGTGCCGGACCCCTACCTTATCAATTTCTATTGTGAATAGAAATTGATAAGAAGGGCCTGATAACTAATTGAGTGAATCTACCAACCTGGGTGGAGGTCATCTCAAATAAGGTTCAGATAAAAGTAAAGCTTTCGCTGATAAAGCCGTGGTGTAAGCTGAAGACCGCCAAACGACGGGGTAGCGTGCGATAAAAGTGGCGGCATAAAATACTTGTCCAGCCCAATAAGTTCGTCCTCCGGAATCTTTCTGTGCTTGAGAAAGTAAAAAGCGAACGCCTCTGTTTACGCGTGCGCGATGCAGTTCATTTTCGGAGTCACCCAGAAGGATGAGTGTATTAAGAGCCCACGCCGTTGAGTGAATATAATCCGGTCGTGCTAAAAAGCTGTTGCGCCAAGAGCCGTCTTTGCGCTGTTTGCTGATAATATAATTAATCAACCTCTCTTTTGATGGTTCTAGGCAAGACACTCCCGATTGAAGAGCCGTTGCCATGGTGTAGGGCAGAGCATAGTAGCTGGGATAGTACATTCCACAGAAGTAAAATTGCTTGTTCCTGACAACACGATTCAGATGATCGCAACTAGCCCGGTATCCCGGGCCTGAAGTTTTTTGTGCGAGATTCAGAAGTTTTAAAACATTGCCGTTCACCACGCAGTCCACGTCATTAAAGTTAAACGGAATTCGGGTCCCGCGGTGAGGAGCTGCAAAAATATTTCGAGGCATCTCGGGATTTTTCTCATCCCACAACCAAGTTAAAAACGCGCCGGTTTTAAACTGTCCCTGAGCTGCGTTGTAAGCATGAGGCACACGGTTTAAATCGCGCGCGTAAGAAAAAGCATTTATCACTTGCGATGGAAGATCGGGGGAGGCGCGATTTTCGATCATGTCCCGATAGCGCATCAATGTGTAGGACACGGAAGTCGTATCTGCATCGGGCGGAATGTTCGCAAAACCTTTCCACTGCGGCGCCAAATACATATATCGCGGTTGCCGAACTCGGACGCCCTTGAAAGTCGCCGGAGGATAAAAGTTGAACAAAGATCCCCAATAATATTTTTGAAAGCCGTCGATGGTTTTATCGATCATCGGTGGAATCAATGTGTAGCGTGAGTCGTGCAGATAAATTTCTGCCAACACGTTGGCGACGGAAGAGGCGACAAAGGCTGTAGGCTCTTCAAACGGGACATTGAACTTACCGACACCGATCGCGCTAGGTACATAGGACGTCACACGCGCTCGCCACTGTCCTAAATCGTAACCATCGTTCCCGGTTGTCTGATAGTGCTCGATAAACTCCAAAGCAGATGAAATCTGTTTGTCAAAATAAGGACGAGCGTGCGCGCTCAGTGAAACGAATAATAACAAGATTCCAATTAAGCTTCCCTGCACAAGGCCTCCTGATTTGAAATATGCTTTTCAAAAACAGAGGCTTTGTCAGGAAAAAGAGCTTCTTCTTGCTGGCAAACAACCGCGGAATCGGGACATTCTAAAAGGACTCACTCGCCGGAAGTGGCGCATGGGTAGCGGATTTTTCGGGAAATTTAGGCGGGGGATTCAAATTTGCGAACGGCGGAAGCTGCTTCAAATGCAATACATTCGTTTTAAGCCCCCTCTCGACAGGACCCCATTTGCCGCCCTTAACAGAGTGCGCAAAACCTTTGACTTTCGCCCCCTTAGCTCGCTAAACCATTGATTCGCCCAAAAGAGGTGAAGAAAGGTTACGGGTAGGATCCCAGAGGTTCTACTACGTGGGAGGTTTACAAAAACTAATATGACAAAACAATTAAACAAAGCCGAGCTTGAAAAACAGAAAGTTCTAGCTTTCTTGGATGCTGAAGACGCTAAGGTTCCAGCAAATCCTGGTATCTTGAATGCGAAAGCAGATAAAGGTGACTTCGAAAATCTATTTGAAGCATCTATGAAAGAGCAAGACTTCAAAGTCGGCGACGTTGTTACTGGTACAGTAGTCGAAGTTCAGTCTGACTACGTTCTAGTTGACATCAACTACAAGTCTGAAGGTTTGATCGCTATCAATGAATTCCGTATTGTTGACGGTGTTCGTGAAGTGAAAGCTGGAGACAAAGTAGAAGTTTTGATCGACCGTATCGAAAACGAAAACGGCATGATCGTTCTTTCTAAAGACAAAGCTGACATGCTTCGCGCATGGACTGATATCTCTAAAGCAGCTGAGAACGAAGAAGTTATCGAAGGTACTGTTGTTGCTAAAGTTAAAGGCGGCTTGAGCGTTGATATCGGCGTTAAAGCATTCTTGCCTGGATCTCAAATCGATCTACGCCCTGTTCGCAACATGGACGTTTACCTTGGTAAGAAATTTAAATTCAAAGTTATCAAATTCAATAAGAAACGTGGCAACATCGTTCTTTCTCGCCGCGCTCTTCTTGAAGAAGAACGTGACAGTCTCCGTTCACAAACTCTTGATACTATGGCGGAAGGTTCTATCGTTACTGGTGTTGTTAAAAACATCACTGACTACGGAGCATTCATCGACCTTGGTGGCATGGACGGATTGTTGCACATCACAGACATGTCTTGGGGCCGCGTAAAACATCCTTCAGAAATGTTGAATGTTGGCGACGAAATCCAAGTTAAAGTTCTTAAATACGACAAAGAAAAAGAACGCGTTTCTTTGGGCATGAAGCAATTGACTTCTGATCCTTGGGAATCTGTTAAAGCTTCTTATCCTCCAGGCACTAAGCTTAAAGGAAAAGTTGTATCTTTGGCTGAATACGGTGCATTCGTTGAACTTGGCGAAGGTATCGAAGGTTTGATCCACGTTTCTGAAATGTCTTGGACTAAACGTGTGAAACATCCTTCTCAAATCGTAAACGTTGGTGACGAAGTTGAAGTTGTTGTACTTGAAGTAGACACTGAAAACCGTCGCATCAGCTTGGGTATGAAACAGCTTCAAACAAATCCTTGGGTTGAAATGAAGGAATCTTATCCTCCAGGAACAATCATTGAGGGTGAAGTTAAGTCTGTAACTGACTTCGGTATCTTCATCGGTATTGAAGAAGGTATTGACGGTCTAGTTCATATCTCTGACTTCTCTTGGACTAAACGCGTAAATCACCCAAGTGAGATGTTCACTAAAGGTCAAAAAGTACGCGCGGTTGTTCTAGGTGTAGACATCGAGAACGAAAGATTCTCTTTGGGTATCAAACAACTTGAGTCTGATCCTTGGTCTAACATCGAGAACAAATACGCTATCGGTACACAACACGACGTTAAAGTAACTAAAACAGCTGATTTTGGTGCTTTCGTTGAGCTTGAGTCTGATATCGAAGGTTTGATCCACATTTCTGAACTTACAACTGACAAAATCAACTCAGTTGAAGACTTCATTAAGCCAGGTCAAACTGTAAAAGCTGAAGTGATCTCTATCGACAAAGATGCTCGTAAGATCGGTTTGTCAGCTAAGCTTGTTAAACTTCGCGAAGCAAAAGCGGACGTTGACGATTACGTTAAAAAAGCGACTGCAACATCTAAGTCTACTTTCGGTGACTTGTTTGCTGACCAGTTGAAAAACGTAAAAACTGACAAGCAATAGTCTGGGCGCATACCGCCGAGGCGTTGACTAAAAAGTCATAAAGAGGGACCCTAAACAGGTCCCTCTTTCTTTTTCGGGACGTCGGAACGGGAGCGCATCATGAAGGGCAGTTTCTTTAAAAAGCTTGTTATCATTTTTCTAGTTTTTGTCGGTATCGGAGCTCTACTAAAAATGAGCATGGATTCTTTCGGAGAATCCGAAAAGAAAGTCCTTTCCCAAAACTCCATTCTTCACCTTGAAATGAACGGTGTGATTCTGAATGGGAAAAAGTTCCTTAAAAATCTTAAGAAATACAAAGACGACGACAAAGTTAAAGCGATCCTGATCTCTATCAATTCTCCGGGTGGATCTGTGGGTCCTTCTCAAGAAATCTTTGCCGAGATCAAACGCGCGCGTGAAGAACTTAAAAAACCGGTGATCTGCGTGACGACGGGAGTGATGGCCAGCGGAGCTTATTACTCAGCGGTCGCTTGCGACAAAATCGTTGTGGCCCCAGGGGCCTTGATCGGTTCCATCGGTGTGATCATGGAATTTGCAAACATCGAAAAGCTTTACGACTGGGCGAAGATTTCTCGTTACTCTATCACTTCGGGAAAGTTCAAAGACTCCGGCGCTGAGTACAGAGCGATGCGTGAAGACGAAAGAGCTCTTTTCCAAAGCATGATTGATGAAGTCTATGGTCAGTTCAAAGCGACGGTGGCTAAAGAGCGCAATCTTAAAGAAGACGTCGTCAGTGAATATGCAGATGGTCGGGTGTTCACCGGTGCCACTGCTGTGAAAATGGGTTTTGCCGATCAAGTAGGTTTCTTTGAAGATGCCGTTAAATTGGCGGCGGAAACAGCGAAGCTAGGTGATGACTTTGATGTTTTCGAAATTCCCAAAAAACGTATGAGCATTTTTGATCTTGGTGGCGGTGACTCTGAAGATGACTTAAACAGTCTTTCTGAATACGCCGACCTTCTTAAAGGAAAATCCTTCGGCCCAGATATGGAAGGCGCAATGAAATACATCCTGCGCGCGAAATATCTGAATCAGCCGTTGTTATTGATGCCTGGTTACTGGGAGTAATCGGTGGCTAAAAAGGCAAAAAAGAAAGCATCAGCAAAACCCAAGGTCGGTAAGAAGACTGCAAAGGCAGCGACCGGTAAAATGCAGATCGGAAAAGACGTTTGGCCTTTAGAGCGCGACGTTCTTTTTCGTCCTGACCGCATGAAGTACGTGCGTAAGCTGATCAAGCCGGAAGGTTGTGTTTTCTGTAAAGCCGCAAAAGACGACCCCTCTTTTGACACTCTTTGTGTTTATCAAACAGAGCATTCCATGGTGGTGCTTAACAAATTCCCCTACAACAGTGGGCATCTTTTAGTTCTGCCTCGCCGTCATTGCGGGGATCTTCTGCAATTGTCAGAAGAAGAGTTTCGCGATTTGCAAGACACCATTCGTTTGGCCATGAAAGCTCTGAATGATGCTTACGAACCGGGTGGAATAAACTTGGGTTTGAATCACGGGGCTGTGGCCGGCGCGGGAATTCCTGAACATCTTCATTATCATTTGATCCCGCGTTGGGCCGGGGATCTTAATTTCTTTCCGCTCATCGCAGAGACCAAAGTCTTGGTTGAAAGTCTGGAGCAGACCTACGATAAGCTTTCGGGTATTTTAAGAAAATATGAATAGAGGCGTGACCTTCCAAACAGCTCCCCTCACTCCTGCAGTGAAGTGGTTGCTGATCATCAATGTGGCTATCTGGTTTGTTTTCCAAGTGATTATGGAAGGCTTCTTGCGCGTTCCATTCACTTCTTTGTTCGGTCTTTTCCCGGGCAAGGTTCTTTTCGAATTCCAGATCTGGCAATTAGGTACCTACATGTTCCTGCACTCTTTGCAGGTGACGCACATCCTTTTCAATATGCTGATGCTTTGGTTCTTCGGAGCCGAGCTTGAACAGCGCTGGGGCACAAAGTTCTTCCTGATCTATTACTTCACTTCGGGTATCGGGGCCGCCATTCTTTATTGCTTAGGCATCTGGATCTACGCTTTGACGACAGGGTCCCAAACGGGCTTGATCGTTCCGGTTGTGGGAGCTTCGGGCGCCGTCTTCGGTCTTTTGTTAGCTCAAGGGATCATCTTCGGCGAGCGCATTGTTTACTTCTTTATGCTTTTCCCGATGAAGACTCGCTACTTCGTGGCTTTGATGGGTCTTGTTCAATTAGCCTCCATGATGACTTCAAGTGTCAGCGGGGGAGAGGTCGCTTACCTGGCTCACTTGGGTGGTTTGGTTTCGGGTTATCTGTGCCTTAAATTCAAGGGCTGGTTTGACCGTAATGAGTGGAAAAAGAAGTCCAAAGCCAAAGGCCGCAACCTGCGCCTGGTGGTTGATAACGAAAAGAACGATAAGCCGCCCAAATACTGGAATTAACGGGAAAAAGGTACTTGGTGCCTTTTTCCGAGGCTGGACTCGTCGCGCGAAGTGCGCTATAAAAGGTTTTCGCACAAAAAGGGGTACGCAATGTCATTGGCTCAAGCTAATAAAAATTTGAAGTTCGACAAACGATTGACTGAGAGAAACTTGAACGTTGGTGAAATGTCGAAAGAAGAATTGCAAAAGCACCTAGAGTCTCTTCCTGATCTTGCACACAACGTAGAAAAATTCACGATCGACGGTAAGAACACATCGTCTTCTGACGAATCTCACTAAGATCTTTTAAAGACTTAGACTTAAAAAGCCTCGCGAAATGCGGGGCTTTTTTTATTTTAAGGGGCCGTCATATTCAAAGCAGCGGCGATCTTGTTTCGTAAGATTTCTTTTTCAGCCGGCGTAGGTTCTTCACCCCATTTTTTAATAAAGTCGGCTTCGGCACTTTTATATGCTTGATCGAATTGCTCACGCTTGATTTGAGTCACGGCATTTTCTGCCTGTCGACCGATTTCTTGAATTTGTTGAATCGTCTGATCGACGTGACGATTGTGATAGTCTTGAATTTGTTCGTAGCCATTATGTACGTTGAGAGCAAAGAGGACGCCGAAGATCACGCGGCCGTAAACCTTTTTAAAAGTATTATAAGCGTCGATGTGACTTTGTGAGCGTAAAGCGACGCGGGCTTCTTCGGCATGAGTCTTAAAACCGTCACGGATGATTTTGTACATCAGCTCAGGTGGAACTTCCGCATTCTTCAGTGAAGGCAGAGCTAGGGGAATACGCAGCCATTCAAAGGTGCGATGCTGAAGCAAAGTCCAAAGTTTATCTAAGCTTTTGCGGGCGATACCGACGTCACGCGGATCGCGAACTTCAAGCCAGGTCTTTAATAAGCCCTCTTGCAAAAGTTTTTCTTTGATCAGCATGACGGTAGACTCTTCTAAGCGCTGATCTTTGTTTTGACGAATCCAACGATCGACGACATCTTTTTTTCCGAAAAGGACAGTGCCCAGTTCGATCGCATATCTTTCCAAAGCTTTGTCTGAAGCAAAGTTTTGCAGATCCGTATTGTTAACGAGTTTGCGCAATTTGCGACGACGAAACCACGAGAAATCTTTTCCGATTTCTTCAACGGAGTGAGAGCCTTTCGTTAGGAATTTATTATTAGCTAAGTCAATCTGCTGAATAACTTCTAAGACGGTCGGAAGAAACACAGACTCGCAACGAGGAGCAGCCTGGGCCAGGTTGCCCCAGCTCAGGCCTAGAAAAATCACCACGCTTAAGAAGCGAGTCATCAAAAGCATTTTTGAACTACTCCAAGTTAACAGCCGCTGCCATCAAAGAAAGGCGAGTGGCTTTGATTTCCGCAATGACTTTTTCAGCATCTGAATCTGAAAGACCGCCCAGAACTTGACCCAAGTTACCCGCGCTCATCACAAGAGGTCCGACTAAAAGAGCTTTCGATTCTCTTTGGGTCATACCGTAAACTGTGATTGCGACACCCGCGGCCTGCGCGATTTGTGAAATCAATTTGTTTTGAGAAATGGAATCTTCGCTATTCGTGTATTCATTCAATGACTGACGAACCGTTGTTAAAGAAGAGTTGAGTTGTTTAAGAACGGCTGAAGTTTGTTTGTCAGCCACAGTGATCGCAGATTGAACTTGAGTCTCTGCTAGCTTCAATTGTTCTTCTAAAGCTTTGGTGTCTACGTCTGTTTTGCGCGCTTGACCGATCACACCCAATCCTGCGGAAGATAAAGAGATCACTGCTGACAAGGCTCCCGTAAGGTAACCATTAATCGCCTGACCACCCGTACCTTTTTTAATTGTCAAAGCAGCAATAGCTGACAAGCCCAAACCAACAGCGGCCCCAGCGATAGCGGTGCCATTAGCGAAAGTGCCACGTGATTCACGTTTTTCAATCGCCGCTTGCGCTTCGCCTAAAGCTTTATCCAAGCTCTGGATCTCCGCTTTCAAGGCTCTTACGTTTTCTTGAGCAATACGGATTTGTTCATCACCAATACCTGCCGTGCGATCTTGCGCCATAGCCGCGCTTTGCAGGCCGATAATACCAGCAACAGTTAACGAAATAATTTTAGATGACATGGGTTCTCTCCTTTTGGGTTCCTAAGGAGCAAGGGGTGTACCGAATTAATTGAGATATATTTGAATTCGCCGTTTCAGACTGAGACAGCATCTAGGATTGAAACAAAGAGCGGCAGGGGATTTTAAAAAGTTCGACAGGTTTACTGCTGAACTTGGTTGGCTTGAGCTGTCATCGAGTTGTCGCGAGCAATCGCTGCAGCGACTTTCTCTTGGCTGAACGGCGCCCACTCTTCACGGATGATTTTGTAAGAGTCGCCAGATTTCAACGCGTAAATAGTTTTTACACCGTAATCGACGTGTTTGTCAGATTCATAGCGCTGCAAAGTCTTCACTAACAACTGATCGTTGTGCTGGACGATGTAGGGTTGTGAAAGATGAACTTTGATGTATTCGTACTTCGATTTCAAGTTGGCTTTATGGTTTTTCCAAGTGTTGAAGTTAAAACCCGGAGCTTTAAAGTCTTGATCATAAAAGCTCATGTATTTTTCAATGTCTTGGTTTTCCCAAGACTTGCGCCACTCTTCCACGAATGCGCTCAACTCAGTACGACGTTTTTCGTGTTCACTTTTTGGAAGGTAGTTGACGTGATCAAAAATCAAGATAGGTGTTTCGCGAAGTTTAACGTAATCGGCAAGTTTCTTGATAACGTCATTACGAACCACCACGCAACCACGAGAACCGCGAGTCAAAGGAACTGAATCGGGGATAGCATGAAGCCAAATGCCAGATCCAGTTTTCTTTTGTCGTTGGTCAAAAAGATTTGGATAGTTCGTGGTGAAAGCCAAGCCGCCGTAAAGACTGAAAGGGAT
The DNA here is from genome assembly GCF_047305915.1 of Bdellovibrio sp. HCB117. Lineage (NCBI taxonomy): Bacteria > Pseudomonadati > Bdellovibrionota > Bdellovibrionia > Bdellovibrionales > Pseudobdellovibrionaceae > Bdellovibrio > Bdellovibrio sp. HCB117. Next base: position 954,406 of record NZ_CP178622.1, read on the forward strand.
TTGAGGTTGAGTCAAACGCTGCTCAAGAAAGTAAATACCTTCGGGAGTTTTGTGATCGTCGCGTTTGGTTTTATTTCCACCCATTTTTCCGATGTCTGCAGGGAACTCTTCAACTTTTTTGATTTCAGCGCCGTTACGCTCGAAGACTGAAAGCTTGCGCTTTTCTTTGTCGACCAGAAATACATAGCGTGAAAATGCCTCTGTCTCTGAAATTTGCAGCAAAGAAGCTGGGAAAAGATCCGCCTCGTTTTGAGAAGACGGCGCGACAGATTGGCCCGCCATCACTGGCAGACTGAAAAAAGATAATGCGCATCCCGCGAGAAAAAGTCTCATAGTTCCATTATGAGTGAACTAGACGTGTTCTTGTCAAGTGTAGGTCCACATATGTCCAAAGCTTAGACGTTTTCCCTGAAATTTTCTTACAAGAATTAAGGTCTTGCTCGTTAAGACCTTGGCCTGTTTCACCGATAAACTAAATGTAATTATTCATGAGGGTTTTAAATGGCAGAAGCACAAGCACAGGCTGCGGCTCCTAAGAAGAATGTCGGCAAACTACTACAGATAGTGTTTGCGGTGGTGAATCTGGGAGTGATGGGTGGAGGCGCCTACATGGTGTACGCCTCGACTATGGGATGGGAAAGTCCTTCTATTTCAGAAGAACAAGCTGAACGCGAATTGGCTTCCATTCATGATTCTGGCGATACAACTCCGCTTGTGTACACGATGGATAAGTTCACTGTGAATTTGGGTGGCGAACCCAAACGCACGATTCGCTTAGAAGTGAATTTGCAAATGTTAGGTAAAGAAGGTTTCGAAGAAGTGATGGAGCCGGAAAACCGCGCCAAAGCTCGTGACCGCATTGTTCGCTTGTTGAATGATAACAGCTTCAGTGACCTGGATAGCATTCAAGGGAAGTTGTTTTTGAAAGACAAAATCGCCGGCGAGGTGAATGGCATTCTTCATCGCGGTGTTGTTAAAGACGTTTTCTTTTCTGATTTCGTTGTGCAATAAAGCACAGCTTTCTTTCACCGGGCTCGTCGCCCGGAACAAAGTCTAAATAGTCCTGAAAGATCGTTGAATTCAAAGCCCTCCAGTTTCAAACTAGGGCTTATTGTACATTCAACGAAAGAAGCAATTATGACACGTTTTACGACCTTGCTTTTCGGACTTCTGATGTCCGCGTCTGCCTTTGCCGTGGACCCCATGCCAAATCAAAAACCAGAGATCAAAGAGCCGTTGGGCACCATCAAGGGATGGGCAACACAGAATGATCTGAAGATCTCTTTGCCCGTCACAAAATTTGTTTTGGAAAACGGCCTGACGGTTTTGCTTCTTGAGGATCATGCAGTTCCGATGGTCAGCTATCACACATGGTATCGTGTGGGCTCTCGCGATGAGTATCCAGGTGTGACAGGCGCGGCGCACATGCTTGAGCACATGATGTTTAAGGGGGCTAAGAAATACGATGGCAAATCTTTTGATCGTATTTTCCACGAAAACGGCATCACCAACAATGCCTTCACCACAAATGATTACACGGGTTTTTACGAAAATCTTCCCAGCTCGAAATTAGAGTTGGTAATGGATATGGAAGTGGACCGTATGAGTTCCCTTCTTATCAGTCCCGACGATTTAAAAAGTGAAAAAGAAGTCGTTGCCGAAGAGCGCCGTTGGAGAGTGGACAACAATCCTATGGGCCTTCTTCGCGAATTGATGATGGGCACGCTTTTCAAAGTCCATCCTTATAAATGGCCCGTGATTGGATATATGAAAGACATCGCTGCTTATGATTCTGATAAGCTGCGCTTCTTTTATAACACTTACTATGTTCCAAACAACGCAGTCCTAGTGATCGTGGGTGATTTCAAAACTTCCAAAGTAAAAAGCTTGATCGAAAAATATTATGGCAAGCTTCCAAAGCGCGATCTTCCTGAAACAAAAAAAGTGGAAGAACCTCCACAAAAAGTTCAGCAGAATGCGACTTTAAGAAAGGACGTACAGAACAGTTCTTTTGTGGTCGCTTATCGCAGCCCTCGTCAAGGCGAGGCGGACATGTATGCCTTGGATTTAGCAGCAAACATTTTGGGTTACGGAACTTCCAGCCGTCTTCATAAAAGATTGGTCTATCAAAAACAAATCGCTACATCGGCCTACGCATACAACTATGCGATGAAAGATGCCGGGATTATGGGGTTTGGCGTCAGCTTGAAACCGGGCCAGGGAACGCAAGAGGCTTTAGATATTGTCTATAACGAAATTTGGAAACTGAGAAATCAAAAAGTTTCTGACAAAGAACTCGAAAAAGCTAAAACCCAAGTTATGAAAGACCTTGTTGACGGTTTGAAAACTATGGACGGGAAAGCTCGTTCATTAGCTGTGAACGAAATCGTGACGGGATCCTATGAAAGTCTTTTCACGGATCTTGAGAAATACCAAGCCGTGACTACAGACGATATTCAAAAAGCCGCAGAAAAATACACGCAGCAAACTCAGCGTTCGATCATCACTTTAGAACCTAAGGCAAAAAAGGAATAAGTATGAAAAGACTTTCACTCGTAATCACTCTTCCTCTTATTTGTTCCGCAATGGTGGCTTGCTCCAGCTCTTCTAAAAAGGACGCCGCAAAACCAGGTCAAGGTTATGTACAAAAAGGCAGTGGCTCTTTCAAGCTACAACCGTATAAGGAAGTGGTTTTAGAAAACGGACTTAAAATTATTTATATTCGTGACGCCTCTTTGCCACGTGTCAGCTTCACGCTTTTGATGAAGACCGGAAATGTCCAAGAGCCTGCAGGTAAAGCGGGGCTCAATGCCTTGACGTCTTACATGTTAGAGCAGGGCACTCAATCCCGTGATGCGCTAAAAATCGCTGATGAGTTCGGCCAACTTGGAGCGAGCGTTGATATTTCTCCTGGTTATGATGTCACGACACTTTACTCGGACTCTTTGATCACAGGTTCGGGCACTTTGTTAGATCTCTTTGCCGACGTCACGATGAATCCCGCTTTTAAAGACGCTGAGATCAGTCGTATTCGTTCGCAAATGCTCGCAAATTTGCAAAAGAAGGTGGACAATCCGTCGGCCTACGCAGACGACAAAATGGATCAATTCCTTTATGGAAATCATCCTTACTCGCGCGACGTGAATGGAACGCCTGAGGCTCTTCGCAGCATTACGAAGCAAGACATCATCAAGCACTATTTGACATTCTTCCGTCCTAACAACGCTTCGTTAGCGGTGGTTGGAAGCTTTAACGATGAGTTTGAAAAAACTGTTCAAGACGTGTTTTCAAAGTGGACGAAAAGAACTATTCCTGCGGTTACTACCGAAGCTCCTCCAGCGATTGATGCTTTGAAAGTTAAACTGATCGTGAAGAAGGGCTTGCAGCAAACGCAGATCCGCGTGGCTCAATTAGGCATTGCCCGCAAAAACGATGACTATCTTCGTTTGCGCTTGGGAAATGAAGCCTTAGGAGGAAGTTTCGCTAGCCGCTTGAATCAAAAAGTGCGTGATGATTTAGGTCTGACATATTCCATTTATTCCTTCTTTGACGTGCGTAAAGATCGTGGAAGCTTCGAAGTTTCTACTTTCACTAAGAATGAAACAGCCGGAAGGACTTTGGAAGAGACTTTGAAAGTAGTGACGGAATACGTGACTTCGGGAGCGCAAGATCCCGAAGTTGCGGCAGCTCGCAGCCAGCTAGTAGGGCAGTTCCCAAGAGCCATCGAAACCGCAGACCGCTTGGCCTACAATCTTCTTTCATTGGACTTTTATGGAATCCCGGTCGATTATCTGACGGACTTTAATAAAAACGTCGGTAAAATCAACGCCAAGGATGCCAACGCTTCAATTCAAAGAGCTCTAAATCCGAACAACTTCAAAGTTCTGGTGTACGGAGATGAAAAAATCATCTCTCAATTTGAAAAATACAAACCAGAAATCGAAAGAGTAAAATAACCAAAAAGGTGCCAGGGGACTTTTCCTAACCCTGGCGCATCTAATGCGGGCCAGTTGGAAAAAGTCCCCTGGCACCTTTTCTCTTGGCGCTCTTTTTATTTTCTGAATTTCTTTTTTTACTTATCTTTTCTTCTTTTTCTTCTTAGCGCGAAGATAGATCAAAGCCCCGAGGGCCGCGAGAAGAAGGGCTCCACCTAGAAGCATTGCTTTGTTGCTGCCTTTACCTTCCGTGCCGTCGCCTTGAATCATATCGGCTGGCATCGCAGAGCTGATCGGTGCACCCAAGGTTTCAGAACCCGGGCGAATAGGACCAAGGTCTGGTTTCGCCAAAAGATTTTTTGAAGCGATCACGCGCAAACTCATCACGGCTTTAAAGAAGTCTTGGCTGTACTTTGTGTAGTACTGTTTGTGGGCACTAAAAGTAACAAGAATCGCGATCTTGTCTTTGATTGTCGCTAAATAACGAGTGAAGTAGTTTGGTACTTCTGAACCCAAGTGAAGAGAGTCGATCCATGTTTGATCGTTGATCTGCACGCTTTTCGCTTTATAAACGATTTTAGACTCCGCCGTACCTCCGCCACGAAGATTCACCGCAATCGGAGTGTTCAAGTGCGACTCATACAACGCGAAAGTGTCCGTCGGGCCGACTTCTTTAGCGGTCAAAATGATAATGGCTTCTTTAGATTCTTTCGTCTGTTCGCTACGGCAGACCCATTCGGTTTGCTCTAAGTTACACTTCCAAGTCTCAGGCATTTCAAATGCGATGTAAGCATTACGAAAGACTTTTGCATGGGCGCTAAAACTGAGTAGAATAACGGCGAGTGATGTGAACAAGCTATACTTCATGCTGACCTCGAGTTGGTTATGTTTGCAGTATAATAACAAAATTCCTTCGGATCAAAGCGCAAAGGAGAAAAATCCTGTGAAGAACCTTTATCAGCTAACCACTTTCGTAACGGTTATCAGCGAAGGAAGTATGACTGCAGCGGCAGACAAGCTGTATTTGACTCAGCCCGCGGTGTCGCAACAGATTCGAAATCTAGAGGAAGATCTAGGAGTGGAGCTGCTTGTTCGCGGTGTTCGCCAAATCAAGGCCACGCCTCAGGGCGAAGTTCTTTATGAATACGCGAAGAAGATCATCAATCTGACTCAACAGGCCGAAATTGCGATTAAGTCCATCGGTGCCCACATGAAAGGGCAATTGCGCATTGGAACTTTGAATTCTTTGGGCCTGCATTTGATGAGCCCGATCGTCGGCCGTTTGATGCGTCACAATCCTGACCTGATGTTGAAAGTGGATTACGACCGTGGTGAAGAGCTTATTAAGAGTTATAAAAAAGGTCTGTACGACATCCTGATTCTGCCCGACGTGAAAACAGAATTTAGTTCCGAGCTTGAAAATAGCGAGCAAAAGTTTGTGGCCAAAGAAGAAATGTGGCTAGTGGGTTCAAGCAAAGATGAAAAAATGCCCCAACAAATTAGCTTTAAAGACATTGGCGCATTTCCGTTAGTGAATTTTACTGAAGAGTTTCCCGGATTCAACAACACCGTGAACTCTAAAATGCAAAGTGCGGGCTTAAACCTTTCATCTATTTTTGAATCGGCCAACGTTGGAACTTTAAAGCGCGTGATCGAAGCGGGTTTGGGCTGGGGATTTTTGCCGGCGCACTCGATTAAAAAACAAGTGCGCTCGGGGCGATTGAATCGCGTTTACGTAAAAGACCTTCATTACGAAATCGATCTGATGTTCTATTATAAGAAGAACTCCGAGAATAAGGCTTTGGTCGAGGTCTTTTATCAAACGATGTCACAACAAGAAAAAGGCTAGCATAAGGCTGGCCTTCGGTCTCAAAACAGTTATGGGATCTTAATATTTACAACTTTTTTTCCGATACCAATTCTGATCTTTCGGGATTTTCGGAAAAGAAGGAATGTAAATGAAGAAGCACTATTCTATTCGTCTTAAGCTTGCGGTTCCAATCATACTTATTGCTTTGTTCGTATTAGGAACGATGACGTTCTTGATGGCAAAAAATGGGCATGAAACGGCAAAGAAAGCGGCGACAGAAAAAACTGTTGAGACGGCTCACGCATATGCGACGGAAATGCGACTTGAGGTTGAAAGAGGTTTGGACGTCGCTCGTACCATGGCCCACTTTTTTGAATCTTACAAAAAAAACGGACACATTCAGCGTGACCCAGTCACTTTGTCTTTAAAAGAAGTTTTAGAAAAAAATAAATTTCTTATCGGCGCATGGACGGGATGGGAACCCAACGCGTGGGACGGTCGCGACTCTGAGTTCGTAAACTCAAAAGGTCACGATGCTTCAGGCCGGTTTATTCCTTATTTGAATTGGGAAGGTGGCAAAGCCAGCTTAACTCCGCTTGTAGGTTATGCGAATGCGGGCGAAGGTGACTACTACTTAGTGCCGAAACAACGTCTTAAAGAGACGATGGTTGAACCTTACTTGTACCCCATTGATGGAGTACAAGTTCTTATGACTTCTGCTGTGGTACCTATTGTTATCGACGGAAAATTCGTGGGCGCTTCGGGTGTAGATCTTCCGTTAAAAGACCTGCAAAAGAAAACGGCGACAATCAAACCGTTTGAAACTTCAGAGGCCTACTTGGTGACGGCTCACGGGAACTATGTGTCGCATCCAGATGATAAGCTTATTACAAAACCAGTTATTTATCCTTTTGAGGAAGCAAAATTCAAAGAAGCCATTCAACAAGGTAAGGAGCTTGTCTTAACGGGAATAGATGCTAAAGATAATCAAGAATATCTTTATGTCGTCACTCCGATGAGCATTGGAAACACGGAAGAGCCTTGGGCGTTGATCGTAAGAACTCCAACCAAAACAGTTTTAGCAGCGGCGAACTCGATGGTGTGGACTCAAGTTCTGATTGCTTTGACAGGCTTGCTCTTCTTACTGGCGGCAGTTGTTCTTATTGCGCAATACATCTCTAAGACGGTGAGCGATCTCTCTTCGAAACTGCAAAGCTCCGGAGATCAAGTTTCCAGTGCTATCGGACAGCTTTCGATTGCTGGTCAATCTTTGTCTCAATCTTCCAGTGAGTCAGCAGCATCCTTAGAAGAAACTGTTGCCGCCTTAGAAGAGATGACGTCGATGGTGAAAATGAACTCCGACAACGCGAAGCAAGCCGCTTCGTTGTCTTCCGCATCTTCTGAGTTTGCCGTTCAGGGTGAAAAAGAGATGGGAGAATTGCTCGTCTCGATGAAAGAGATCTCGGAGTCTTCAAAACAAATTGAAGAGATCATCAATGTGATCGACGATATCGCGTTCCAAACAAACCTTTTGGCACTCAATGCTTCCGTGGAAGCGGCACGTGCCGGTGAACATGGAAAAGGTTTTGCGGTCGTAGCTGAAGCCGTTCGTTCTTTAGCGCAAAGATCAGCATCAGCGGCAAAAGATATCACAGGTCTTATCAAAGAATCCGTGGATAAAATCGAACGTGGTACTGTGAAGTCTGCAAAATCAGGTGAGATGCTTAAGAACATCGTTCAATCTGTAAAGAAAGTTTCAGACTTGAACAACGAAATCTCTGCTGCAAGTGAAGAGCAGTCCACGGGCATCGCGCAAATCAGCAAAGCCATGAACCAGTTGGATCAATCGGTTCAGTCCAATGCGGCTTCTTCAGAAGAGATCGCAGGGACAGCTGACGAAATTAACTCTCAAGCGCAAATTATGAAGGCGGTGGTTGATGAGCTGAAGCTGGTGGTTTACGGATCAAGTGAATCGACAGCGACAGTCCATACATTGCAACCGCCAGAAGAAAAAACGCACATCAAAGCGGCTTAATCAACGATACGATGAAGATATTGCAAGGAAGAGCCTCAGGCTCTTCCTTTTTTTGTTCTCTATCATGAGCCTTCACCATGTTACTTATCCTTCCTTGGGTAGCGAACGAAGTTTTGAAAACGGAGAACTCAGCGGTTAAGGCCTATTTATGTCAAAGGGATGCCGAGGCTCCGTTCTGCGAGTAAATCACTTCTTTCGGACACAGATCATATCGATCTTTGAAAGCTCGCGCGCATCGGGATCATTCAGATCCAAGATACCGGTCATTCTTTTTTCTCTCAGGTCGTCAATTGTGATTTCCAAGTTGGTGGGTGCGTGAAGAGCGTGAAGACCGTGGCCTTGGGATGTGACTTCGACGGCTTCCTTGATCGCAGCTTTGCCTTGCGCATCGAAAAAGGTCAGAACGACGTCTGCATTTTTTTGTTCAAGAGAAAGGCGATACTTTCCCGCCTGACATTGGATTTTTGCCGCCCAACTTAAGGAAGGCAAAAGAAGTAATGTTAATAAAGCCCAGCTTTTCATTTTCATCTCCTAGTAATTTTCGAATTTGATCTGCGAAGACCGTACCGCTTCCGGTGTTGTTTAAAATTCCAAACAGTTTGTTTATCATGTTTAAGAAGTTTTCGCCTGACAAACCTGGTTCCTGGCGCTCCCTAAGCGGTGACAAAGAAGCAAAAGGGACGTGCGAGACAGAATGTAAGTTTCGAATTACCGGTAATTGTCCCAATCGATACTCCTTTTTTATTTTTAGGGAGCAACATTGCGATTTCTGTCTTTATACAAAAATAAACCTTTGATAAGGCTCACAGCATGAACCAAAAGCAGCTTTATCCCGAAGTGGCCTCTTTTCTAAAAACGAAAGTCGAAGAGCTTCGCAGTCAACGCAAGCGACCGCTCAGTCTTCGTGCCCTCAGCGTAAAATGCGGAATTCCGTCGGGAAGATTCACGGATCTTCTTCACGGCCGTCGTCCATTGAGTGAATTCTATGCAGAGAAGCTTTGCGTGGGATTAAAGCTGAATCCGCCCGAGCAACAAAAGCTCAACTCTTTGGTCACCACGGCTTCGCGCAAAGAAACTCGACGCACTCTTGATGAGCATGAGTTGGCGGTCATGTCAGGTTGGGAGAATTTCGCGATTTTAAGTCTGCTTAAAACCAAAGATGTTTTTGTGCGATCTGAACAAATCGCAGAAAGACTGGGCATAACCGAAGAGCGCGCCAAGGAATGTCTGGAAGTTCTAAAAAGTCTGAATATGATTTCCGATCACGCGGGCTTTTATGAAAGAACAGCGTCGCACTTAACTACGACATTTGGCATTCCCAGTGAGGCGATTAAAAATGCACACGAAGCCGTGCTTACAAAATCTGCGCAGGTTTTGCGAGCCACCACGCCCGAGCAGAGGTACTACTCTTCAATCACGTTTCCTTTTGATATGAAAAATCTGGGTGAAGCAAAAAAGATGATCGATGAATTTCGAAAAAAGTTCTCACGTCGCATGGAGCTGGGAACACGCAAAGAGGTATTTAATCTCAGTATTCAGTTTTTTCCCTACACCGAATTGAAAGGGCCTTCTCATGAATAAGTTTCTATTTCTATTGGCCATGTGTGCATCCGTTTCTGTTGCCGCCCGCGGGGGAGATGTTTTGGGAAATGGCGGAGATGCTGTTGTGTGCCCGGCAGAAGATGGCAAGAAGACGGTCGAAGCTTTGGATTTGCATGAAAGCCGCGAGTTGCGCAAATATTCTTACATTGCCGTGAACAACTCGGCCGAGGCCTTAAAAACCGTATTTGAAAATCTGCAAGAGAAAGACCCCGCACGTGCGTGTCTTTTCGGGACGTGGATGGAAGAGTTTACGACCGAGTCAAAATTCATCTTCGGCAAGATGCCTAAAATTTTTGATGAAGGACCCGTTTATGTTCGTCCTCGCTGCTTCGTTTATCAAGCCGTCGTCCGCTACGATCACGCCGATGCAGATGGAAAGCGGTACTTTATCAACGGAGATCTTTTTATCAATATGGATGCTTTGAATCAGATTGCCATGGTCATGCATGAATTGGTCTATCGTGAAGCAAAATTTGCCAACGGCCCCCTTAAATCCACATTCCGAATTCGGCGTTATACCGCTTATATCTTTTCGACGCGCTTAAAAAACGACAGTCCCGAGGCCTACCAACAGTTCTTAAAGGAATCGGGACTTGGTTCTGGCGAAGATTATTGCGACGCAAATCACCGTATTTATCAAAAAACACACTAAACAAGCTTTCGGTCAGCTTTGGAATTGACATGATTTCCAGGCGAGAATAGCAAAAAGGGGGTTGGAGGTCTTTATGAAATCCCTGGTTATTCTATTGAGCCTGATCACGGTCAACGCCTTTGCTGCAGCGGATTCTGTGGGTGTTTTTCATCGCCCGGAAAAAGTAATTATCTTGGTGAACGAACACGGCAGCCACGGTCGCTTGCAGGGCTTTATGGAAGCAATTCAAGCTCAAGACCAACTGGTTTGGTTGTCAGAAGATGAAAGCATCAAAATCCAGTGCGGTCGTAATTCCACTGATGCCAGCTGTACTTTCCGTTTCTTTCCTTCAGATAGTGTGAGTGTTGAATCCCGCTCGGTGAACGCATTTTCAGAAGGCAAGGGCCTAGCTAAAACTCCCTACGAAATGCACTTTGAAAGCTCGAACGGCGATAAGTTCACTTTAAAGGTGGAAGAAAAAGGTCTTTCCTTCTGGGGCAGTAAGAAGCCTTTGTAAAGTCCAGTCCATAAATCAAAGTGCGTCTTAAAACGGGCTTTGAAAAACTGAAAAGGCCAAGAGACAATGTCTTTATGGCCTTGTTCTTTTTACTGACATTCTCTTTTTTGACTGGTGCCGCAGAACCCGATAATTTTTCGGCCCGTCATGCCCCTAACAGCGTCATCGCTAATTCTGAAATCAACCGGGTGGTGAATTCGGTGCTTTCTATGGCGACAGATCAGTTTCAGGCCCGCAATCGCTGCGACCGTGAAAAGTTCCTGCAGTTTCTAGAGGACGATTTAGACCGTAACTTTCCCAAAGTAGACAATTACGTGTATTTGAATGCGCCTTTTGCAGGGCCGAAATCCCATGAAGAAACTCCGCTGAATAAGTTCCGGGGTTATGGAAAAGTGTTCTTCTCTCCGACAGTAAAACTGGAATCTAAAGGTAAAACTTTTTTCGTGGGCTTAGATAAGATTGATCACTTTTTTTCGCATGGTTATTTGTACTGGCAGATGACTGGAAAAAAAGGAACGCTAGACAAAGAAAAAGTCCAAAATGCGTTGCAGGTGGGGATCGAACAGGAAAATGGGCCCTGGGGATTGAAAAGCTCGGGTGTGAAATCCTATGCGGATTTAGCCGCGAATTATGCGGGCTTAAGTTTTTGGAGTCAGCTTCTTGACGGACCTTCGCCGATGATCGCCTGTGAAAAGGGACGCTTTGTTCAAAAACGTTCTTTTGATATCGCGAACTACTTCAACGAAGCTATGGATGAAACAATCAACTGCAATAGTTACGCAACAAAAGAAATGCTTTCCGCTGTTTATAAAATGACGGCACCTTGGAATATGGAGTGCCCCGTTAAAGCAAATGCGTGTGCGGAGCTGAAAAAGAATTATCCAGCAGAAATCGCTAACAAAATTCTGCATCCTCGTTGCCTGGGGACGGGTGATTCACAGTTAGAAGAGGCTTCTGCAAAAACCACGAAAGACATTATCGATATGGCGGGCGCCGCGGTTTCCGGTGGTCCTCAGTACTTGCTTTTTAAGATGTTTGGTCAAAACAAAAAGCACCAGGCGCAACCTCAGGGTGAAAACGCGGGTGGAGGCCAACGATGAATAAATCGCAGATACTGGCTTTTGCCTTCTTAGTATCAATGAGTGCGACAGCGGTTTCTCAAGGCGATTTAGGGACGGCACAGAAAACCTGGGATCAGTATAAGAATTGTCATGCCTTCAAAGACGATGATGCCAAACTTATTAACTGCACTGAACCAGCCATTGAAAGCAAGCTGTCTCGTCCTGAAAAATTAAAGCTGCTGGAGTTCTTGATATTAGGCTACGACTTTGGCGAACTTAGAAAGTGTCGCACAGAAGACCGCGTGCAACCGACGCGACCCTTAGCGACGTCGCAATACTTTTGCATGGACGTCAAAGGAAGCGAAAAATCCATGCAAGGGTATGTCGAGTTTGTAAAAGAAAAAGGCTCTGCAAAAATCAGAGCCCTTAAGTTTTCATTTTAATTAAAAGATCACACTGTCAGGAAGGCCCAGGCGGGCGGCGATAATGCGAACGATCTCGGAGGCGTTTTCTTCCAGCGCTCGCTCCGTCACATTGAAGACGGGCCAGCGGCGGTTTTGTTTAAAGATCTTTTCGGCGTATTCGATCTCTTTAGCGATGTGGGACATCGAAGCGTATTCGCCTCCGGGATCTTGACCAAATTTTTCCAAACGGCTTTTGCGGATTCTTTGTAGTGATTCCATATCGATGATCAAACCCACGATGCGGCGTTGATCGATTTTAAAAAGCTCTTCGGGCAAAGGTGTATCTAGGACCATCGGAACATTGGCCACTTTCCAACCTTTGTGACTTAGAAAGATCGACAAAGGCGTTTTGCTGGTGCGAGAGATCCCGACAAGAACGATATCGGCTTTGTCCAGTTCAGCAAAAGTTTTACCGTCATCATGTTTTACCGTGTATTCGATAGCTTCGATGCGCTTAAAGTAGCGTTCATCCACGGCTCGTAAAGCGCCGACGTGTGATTCCGAATGTTCACCGAAGAAAGTATCCAAAGTTCCTAATAGCGGTCCTAAAAGATCGAAGTAAGGTATGCCTTTCCCAGAAGCGATTTCGCGGATTTTATTTCTAAGCTGTTGGCTGGCCACAGTATAAGCAAGCATTCCACGGCGTTCGAAGCACTCTTCGATCACGGCTTCGGCTTGAGTTTCTGTGCGCACGTTTTTACAACGAATGATGTTGATGTCTTTCGTAGAATATTGCACCAAAGCCGCGCGAATCATCGTGGCCGCGGTTTCGCCCGTCGAATCGGAAAGAATGTAGATGGTGTAGGTTTTATTATCCGCGTCGGTCATTAGTCAGCAAATCCATTGATCAGTGCACGACGTACGTTTTCGATATGATCCTTCAACCACAGGTCAGCAAAGCTAGAGAATAAAATAAACGCAAAGTCCGGACTGGCTTTAATCAAAAGACACGTCGTTTTATTTTCGGGATCCAAGTGTTGCAGTTGAAGTTTTTCCAGCATTGCGCGCGAATCTGTTTTGAGAACAGAGAGTAAAGTCATATCCGGAATTTTCACGATAGCTTTGCCATTGTTTTTTAAAAGCTGCGTGCTGCCTTTATGAAAAGAAGCTTGAGCTTTCCATTGGCCATCATGATTTTCTAAAAGGACGCCTGAATCAAAAAGCATCGCCAAACGAGAAAACACCACGATCGCGCGGTCGATATGATCTTCAGGAAGACCTTGGGAAATTCCGCGCACTAAAGATAGATCGCGAGACGCTTCGAAAAGAACCGCGTTGTTTTCGCTCTCTTCCACTTTGTTTTCAAAATCATTGTCCAAGAAAGACTCTAAACGTCTTTGCACCATTGAAATTTTTGAAACCAGTGTCTGAGATAATTTTTCCATGAACAACGCTCCTCACTTTCATTGTGAGAAAGAAAAGGACGTTAATCAAGCACGACGGTGAAATCTTCGAAGCTGTGGTGAGCTTGCCATTCTTGTTGAACTTTCCCGGCACTTTGTCCAGGTGGCAGGAAAATGCGCAAAGAAGGTTCTTTGAGTTTATGCCAAACTTCAAAAACCTGGGCGATCCAAGGCGCTAAGTTATCCTGCCAAGGAACGATGACAACCCATTTGTTCGGTAAAAGCTCTTCCGACGCAATCATCAAGGGATGAGAGGTTTTCACGGCGAACTGCACTTTAGGAAGTTCGGTCTCTGACAGAACTTCTTGCAGAAAGTTAGGAATGGAAGGGGATACGTGGCGCGAAGCCTTGCACAATTGGAAATTCAAATACCAATCAAGGCGTGCGGTCCACTGTGATTTCTCAAGATCCGGTACGATCCACAGCTCTGAGCCGGGATTAAAGGCACTGGCTTGAGAAAGCACGCTTAAAGCCATTAGTGGGCCTTACCCACTTGATCCAGCAAACCATTGACGAAGCTTGCGGATTCCGTGGTTCCGAATTTTTTGGCGATTTCAACGGCTTCGTTGATCGCGATGTTTTCTTTGATGGGATCTGCCGCAAACTTCATTTCATAGACCGCGACACGCAAGATATTGCGATCAATCGTCGCCATGCGCTCGACTTTCCAATGAGCGCTGGAAGCCTGAATTTTAGAGTCAATCGCGGCTTTGTTGGATTGAACACCGGTGACCAAAAGATCGGCGTAAGAAATCACTTCAGGGTCGACAGATTGTTCGAAGACATCAAGAAATGTTTGGTAGCTGATCTGAGGAGCGAACTCAGTTTGAAATAGGATTTGGAGTGCGAGTTCGCGGGCTTGTCGTCTTGCTGTCAGTTTCATTATTCGGCTTCTTTTCGTTTTCTACAAAGTTCATCGCTGTCAGGCTTAATTGTGGATTATTTGCATCGACAAAATCAAGCAGTTCAGCATCTTCCAAAGTCTCGACAAATTCTTGAACGTCTTTGAAAGTTCGGTACACGCTCGCGAAGCGGATGTAAGCCACGTCGTCGAGTTGTTTAAGTTCCGCCATGACCTTTTTCCCGATCAAGCGTGAAGAGATTTCGGATTCCCCACGATTCACAACCCAGGAAGAGATTCTTTCCACCACGGCATCAATTTGCGCTAAACCCACAGGGCGTTTTTGGCAGGCCGCTTGAAGACCTTTTAAGATTTTCTCTTTGCTGAAAGGTTCACGGCGTCCATCTTTCTTAATGATGAACGGAAAGGCGAGCATGATAGTTTCTACGGTTGAAAAACGAGCCTTACACTCAAGGCATTCACGACGGCGGCGGATGCTACCATCTTTTTGCACTCTCGTGTCTAGTACTCTGTCATCAGCATGTCCACAGAAGGGGCATTTCATAGTCTTTGGTCCCGCCTTAAACTCGCCTGGAGATTAGGGAGCCGCCGCTAGAGAGTCAATCATCAATTCACCGCGCTTGGGCCAGTCTTATATGTCTACGTGCGTCATGCGCTTAACACCATTGGTAAAAGTTAGTTACACTGAAGACTCAGAATTGAGGTGCGTGTGAAGACTTTTCTCATCATGATTTTGCCCTTGTTAGTCAGCTCTGTTGCTATGGCCCAAGAGTCTCAGCCCGTGGTGGGGCGTGATGCCGCCGCTAAATACTTCCAAAAAAGAGAACCCTCTCAAAATTATGGTGGCGGCTACGGTGGTGGTCCTCAGGATCATTATCTTGCATTACACATTGGTCGTTACATGGGCTCTCAGTCTTACGATTGGGGTAAGAACGGACAGGAAGACGACGTTGG
Source organism: Bdellovibrio sp. HCB117 (assembly GCF_047305915.1). Lineage (NCBI taxonomy): Bacteria > Pseudomonadati > Bdellovibrionota > Bdellovibrionia > Bdellovibrionales > Pseudobdellovibrionaceae > Bdellovibrio > Bdellovibrio sp. HCB117. The sequence goes on from NZ_CP178622.1 coordinate 969,680, forward strand.
CAAAATGAACTTTGGTGTCACTTACCGCGTGGGGGAGTGGCAGAACTCGATGGATTTGAATCTGCGCTTGGACTACACGGAGTTTGATGTGGGTGGTGAAACGCCTTCCAAATTGTCCTTCTTGCCGCTTTTGACTTTTCCTGACGCCTCTTCACGTTTTCCACTTTATTTCGGAGCGGGTGTGGGACTGGGAGTTTTTTTCAAACAAGCTTCCAGCAAATCCGCCCTCTCTTTGGATTACCAGCTCGTAGCGGGGGCTCGTTTCTTTGATATTTTTGAAAACACTGGCTTCTTCATCGAAGCTGGATTAAAAAACCACATCCTTTTGCTCTCTTCAGGCCAGTTTAACGGAACCTTCCTCGCTGGCGGATTGGTATTTACGTTTTGAAAATTCATAAGCACTTAGTTGGAACTATTATTGACGCCCTTGATGAAGTCTTTGAACAAGGGCAGTACGCAGACAAAGTTATTCAGCGCAATCTGAAAGCTCAAAAACAATGGGGCTCTCGTGATCGCCGTTTTTTCGCTGAAAGCATTTATGAAATCGTTCGTTGGGAACGTCTTTTGGCGTATCTTGTGGACGACAATGATTTTTGGAAAATCTGGGCCGCTTACTGGATTCGTCAGGGGAATGAACTTCCTGATTGGGATGAAGTTTCTGACGTTGATGTGAAAGCCGTTCAAGCTCGTCTTAAAGACATGCCTTCCTTCGCGATCGCTCAGTCCATTCCTGATTGGATGGCAGCTCGATTAGAAAAAGAGTTGGGACCTGGTTATAAAGAAACCGTGCGTGCATTGAATCAACCGGCTGAAGTTTTCTTGCGCACGAACACTTTGAAAACGGACCCTGACACTCTCTTAAAAACTCTTTCCGAAGCAGGGATTTCGGCGACGAAAGTGTCTCCGGATTTGCCGCATGCTTTGAAGTTAACCGAAAGAAAAAACGTCTTTATCACGCAACCATTTAAAGATGGATTGTTTGAAGTTCAAGACGCCGCTTCACAAATGGTCGTTCCTTTATTGGACGTGCAACCAGGTCACCGTGTGGTTGATGCGTGCGCGGGAGCCGGTGGAAAAAGTCTGCACATGGCTTCGCTTATGAAGAACAAAGGGAAGATTATTTCCTTAGATATTCACGAGTGGAAGTTGCAGGAACTGAAAGTGCGTGCGCGCCGTGATGGTGTTGACGTGATTGAAACACGTTTGATTGATTCAACAAAAGTTATTAAGCGCATGTACGAATCGGCGGATCGTCTTTTGTTAGACGTGCCATGCTCGGGAATGGGTGTTTTGCGCCGCAATCCTGATACGAAGTGGAAACTGACGAACGAAGAAATTGATCGTCTGCATGCCCTTCAGTATGAAATCTTGACGAGCTATTCACCGATGGCAAAGAAGGGCGGCAAGATGGTTTATGCCACTTGCAGTTTGCTTCCCAGTGAGAATGAAAAACAGATCGAAAGATTCTTGGCCGAGCGCGGGGACGACTGGACTTTGATTAAGCAAATGCACTTACGTCCAGAAGTCGAGGGCTATGATGGCTTCTATGCGGCTCTGTTAGAACGTCGTAAGTAAAAAAATGATTCACAATGCGAAGGATGTAATTGATCCTTCGCGAAGTTCTTCCGATAAAGATTCTGTGAAGAAAATCGTTCTGCTTCTAATATTTCTAGTTTCTACATCCGCTTCCGCGGGCACCCTGGTTGAATTGGGTGGCACTTATATGTCTGACAATCTCTCTACCAGTGAAGCGAAAAAATCTTCGAAGTATTTCTATAACGTCGGCGTTCTTTTTAGTCTTAAAAAACACATCTGGGGCGGGTGGAATTACTCGGGCATCTCTCACACGGACAGTGGCGATGAGGAATTGAGTTTCGCCTCTCAGGATACGGGTCCTTATTTGAAGTGGCAGTTTGGTCGTAACGAACTTTACAGTTTGGGTGCCGCTTATAATATTTTAAGCCGAGCTTCTTACAAAAGTGGCAGTGACACCGAGACCTGGCAGGGAACCAGCTTCTGGCTTCAATTTGCCGTGGCCCCAGAGGTTCGTGAAGGCTTCCATATCGGCGCTTCATTAAATTATTATCTGGCAAGCTACACAAAGAAGACTGTGGACAATGTTGAATCCAGCACGTCGAACTCAAAATCCTGGATATTTCCAATGCTTATGCTAACTAAAGAGTGGTAACGCGACGCGCGCTCTTTTCGTTGGCACACTTCTTTTTCATTTGAAAGCTCGTATTCAGCTTGATAGAACCCTCGGCAACAATTTAAGGGGGTCCACAATGATTCGTTCTCTAGTAGCAATGGCTTTGACTTTGGGAATGGCTACTTCTGCTTTCGCAGCAGACAATGCTTATTTCGAAATCAAAAAAGTAAAAGTTACTGACGTCACTGAGCAATACGCTCCACAAATGCATTTGTTCGCGAAAAAAGCGAATGGTTTGAATGCAGACTGCAACTCTTCTCAAATGCCTTTGGCGCCAAAATTCACTGGCGACAGAACATTGGGTTCTGTGAATCCTCTAGACGCTGTTGAATTGATCGTAGATCAAATCATCAACATCGGTAAAAAAATCTTCAACGTGATCAATGCAGGTCGCCCGGTTGTAAACATCAACTTGGACACTGCAAATGCTCTTCCAAAAGGTTTGTCTTGCTGGTCAGATCTTTCTGGCTGGAACATCCCTCAATCTAAAGTTTACAACGTTCAATACGAAAATGGTTTCGGTATGACAGTTGTAGATTTCACTTACCGTGTGACTTACACTGCCGGTGGTTCTGCTGACGGTATCGGTAAATACATCACAAACGCGACTTTCCAACCTGCGAACGTATCTGTAGGTTGGGGCTTCCAATTGGATGCTACGGCGGTGATCCCTTCTGTATTCAACACTGGAACAAAACGTGATCCAGTTGCAGGAATGCAAATGAACATGGAATGGAAAGTGACTTCAGCAATGGCTCACGAACAGTCTACAGAGACATACTTCGTAAGCGGCGAAAACAAACTAGTCCACATGGACTAGTTTTAGCCATCGGTAAACGCGCAAGCGAAGCTGCTCAGAGATAAATCCTCAGACAGTCCTCGCTCGTGTGTTTTGGTGGTATTGAATGCGTGCAGTGGCTCGCTGCGGAACTCGGATTTATCTCTGAGCAGCTTCGCTTACGCATTTATCAATGCTCATACTTTCATAAATAAAAAAGGGCCCATCAGGGCCCTTTTGTTTTTTTGCGGAATCTAGAAGTAGATTTTCAAACCTGACCTAATCCCTTGGCGATCGGTGACCGTGTCATCCGTCGCCGCAGGGATTTTTGTTTTCTGGTTCTCCTTATACCAGGCACCGAATATGCGCACGGCTTTAAAGTCTATAAAAAGCCCGGCCTCGGTGTAACTTCCTTCCACATCTCCTAATTCATCCGTGGAAGTGGGAAGGAAATAACGATATTTCCCGTCTAATCCAAAGTACTTGGTTAAATAAACTTGCAACGATGCTTGACCGAATTGCTGTGAAAGCCGCGAATCACTGCTTTCACGCGTGCGTTGGCCATAATGAATAGTGAATGACGTGTTTTGAATGGAGTTCCCTAAAAGGCGGATGTTCAGCATTCCGGCCAGATCGTTGAAACTCTCTTCGGTGTTGTTTTCATATTCCGCGGTGAGCCCCACGAATTGCGCGTAGGCCGAAGCTTCTCCAGCGAAGCTTGTGTACGAGTTTTCAACGCCAGAATCTTGAACTTCGGTTTTGAAAGAGTTGTAAGAGCCTCCGATCATGAACTCAAAAGGTGAGGGAGAGTTCATGGAAAGCCACATATCCATCATGCGATTGCGATTCTTCATTTCCAGCCACTCCGTCAAAGACCAGCGGCTTTTTTCGCGATTAGCAGCCCGTTGAGTGAAGTCGATACCACTTCCCCAGCGAGATCTGGACTGTGCCTCGGAGATGCCTGAAAAGGCCATAATGCAGAGTAGAAGCAGAGATGAAAATCTAGACATACCCCTATTTTCCCGCTTTTATAGGGCTACGTCTAAATATTCCCACGTTGATACAGTTTTAACGTCTCAGAAAAGGATACGTTGTGGTTCATGATTTCGACCCGTTTGCACTAAGAATTTCCGGAGATTTTGGCGTCCGTTGGTACGGGCTTTCTTACATGATGGGGTTCATTTGTGCTTACTTGCTGATTCGTTGGTTGGCGCAAAGACAGCGTTCCGGCTTGGCACCAAACATGGTGGGCGATTTTATCACGTATGCTGCGATCGGAACTTTGGTGGGCGGTCGTTTAGGATATGTATTCTTCTATGGCATTGATCTTCTGTGGAAGTTCAAACCCGAATTCCCATTCTGGGGAGTTCTAGCTGTCAACGAAGGTGGGATGGCAAGCCACGGTGGTATCATCGGTATCGTGATCGCGTGTATGTTGTATGCCAGAAAGTATGGCGTCAACACTCTTTATCTTTTTGACCTTGTCGCGGTGACAGGTCCTTTGGGTGTTTTCTTTGGGCGCATCGCGAATTTCATCAACGGAGAATTGGTGGGACGCGAATGTGATCCGTCTTACCCACTGGCAGTGAAATTCCCTCAAGATATTTACACTTGGCCAAATCAAAACTTTGCGAAGTTGGGTGAGTTGACTCCGGTGATGGAAAAAGTCGGTGTGGCTCGCGAGCAATGGTTAGAACTTGTTGATAAATACCGTTTCGATGGTTCAGCTCGTGAACAAGTATACTCGTTGATGACGAAAGCCATCGATGCGATTCAAAACGGCAACGAAGCAGCGAAAGAGGCGATTGCGCCTTTATTGACGCCACGTTATCCGTCGCAGTTATTTGCCGCTTTTGGTGAAGGCTTGTTGCTTTTCATTCTTCTTTTCTTCCTTTGGAGAAAACCACGTAAACCAGGCTTCATCGCCGCGTGCTTTATCATCTTCTACGCGATTGTCCGTATTGCTGATGAACAATTCCGTATGCCTGATGCTCATATCGGCTTTCAATGGATGGGCCTGACTCGCGGTCAGCTTCTCAGTATCGGAATGTTAATCTTGGGCTTTGTTATGATGTTCGTATGGACTCGCGCAAGTTCATTGAAGATTCCTGGCTGGGGTCGCGGTCAATCGATCAAGTTGAATCGTAAGTAGGATTTTTCTGAAAAATAAATTCTGAATAAAAAAGCCGCTTTTCAGCGGCTTTTTGTTTTTGAGTTATCGTATCGTCGCGTCTTGCAGGGACAAATTCACTTCCACGGTGGAAGTAAGAAATTTCACTGCCATCGTGGCAGTAAACAGCCGTGCCATGTTTCAGCGGTCAGCGTATTCTACCGCCACGGTGGCGGTAAGCGTGTGCGTTATAAGTTCTGAGTTAAGTGAAATGAAGATAGATGAACTTGTTGGCAGTAAGAATTTCTGTTGGATGAACATAAAAAAACTCCCCAAGGAATCCCTGGGGAGTTCTGTTGTTATCGCCACAAAGCAACGATGGTGCCGGATTTCGCGGATTGGTTTCCTGCGGCGTCGACGGCTGTGAACTGATAGTTATAGTACACGTTCTTTTTGATGTTGCTGTCGCCGTAGCTCAGTGAAGTCGTTTCAGTGATTTTTACCCCGTTACGATAGATGAAGTATTTTACTACTTTCACGTTATCCGTCGAAGCAGTCCAACCCAAGTTGAATCTTGCAGTTCTGTTGCGATTGAATGTCGTTAGGGACAATGTCAATCCAGTCGGGGCAGACGGTGCAATAGTATCAACTACCGGTGTAGGCGTGGGGGTCGGAGTTGGAGTCGGTGTCGGTGCTGGCGTTGTTCCCGCAACCAACATACTTGAATTTCCATCTACAGTCAGTGGTACATTCGCTGCTGACAGCAAAGTATTTCCCACACTTGGATTTACGATGTTGAATGCCGATGTCGTCAAAGCACTTCCGGCAGTTGAGTCTTTCATAGTCAGATAAAACTTCTGCGTATTGATGTCAGATGCAGCTAACGAAGAAATATCAAAGTAAAAGCTTCCAAGTTTCTCTGCCGTTGTTCCGTCAAATGCATAGTTACCACCGCGATTTGCGAAAGCGAACGGTGACCACGTCGCCGAAGGACTGCTTGACGTATTTGCCGAAGAGCCGAACTGCAATGACATCTGTGTGCGCATTGCGTGCGACATTTTGACTTCCGCTAACAAGCGAGGAGCGTACGACGTGTAAGTCGAATAAAATACCATTCCACTTTGCGTAAGCTGAATTCTGCCAGCGGGTGCAAAGTTTGGAACCGTTGAGGTTGCGCGGAAGGCATCATAAGAAGCCCAGGCGTAACCCTGGTTTTTCCAAGACGCACCAAAAGAGTTGGCAATTTTAAATGCGCCCACTTCAGAAGCTTCAACCGCACCATTGCCATTGATATCTGTCCAAATCGTGTCGTCGTAACCGACGATCACCATGGCATGACCAGAAACCGTGCCGTTGATGTGTGTTGCGATGGCTTGGCCCACAAAAGGATTTGAAGCCGCTTGTGGATTTGCTTGCACTGTACGGTACACCCAGCTGTTGATATAGGTACCAAAAGACACCACGTGACCATTGGCTAAGATTTGTTTTACGTTCGCCATATCCGCATCAGTGTTAATGCGGGAATAGCTAAAAGGTTTCATGCGTGAATTGATCGCGCGTTTCCAATGATCCGAGTTCATACTCCAGGCGCGGTAGTCGCTGTCATAGGGGAATTCTGCCGATGTGGCAGCGCCATGCTTTTCCATCACCGCAAAAGCATCCGACAAAGAGGAACCGTTGTCGACGCCGCCGTTGATCATATTATAAGTCCATTTGGGAGAATAAATGCGAGCAGCGGATGTTTTGTTATTACAACCCAATGTTAAGCACACCTCGTGGCTCATCAGATAATAGGTCGTAGCAAAAGCCACACACGAGCCCAAGGTTCCTTGGCTGACAATAGGGGGGAACGAAGGTAAAGCCGAGTTGTCAACTTGCGCGGGCGCTGATCCTAGAGTCGCCATTGCGGCACTCTCCGCCGTTTGCGAAGACGAAGGAGCTTGCAAGCTGTCTTCTACTTCAACTTCTGGTTTTGTCGTATCGATTTGAACTGGTGCTTGGCCACGACGAGTTCTTTCTTTATTAACGCGCTCTAAGCCCAAATGATTCGGACGAACTTTTTTGATTTTACGGCGTTGCAGTTTTTGCTGCTCTTCCTGAGTCATCTCTTTCAGGCCGGGACGGAAGCCTTGATTGTTAGCAAGAGCGGTGGACGGAGAAACGTGCAGACTTAATGTCAGCGCAATCATTCCGCCGACAGGTTTCAAAAAGTTTTTCATTTCTTTTTCTCCAGAGGTTTTTAGTTCCGCACCCGCCAGCAAGTCCGGCAGTGCGACTTGGTCACAATGTTAAGTAGCAAAGCTCTAAAATCCCTAAAGAAATGATCCATTCAAATGCGAATGCGAGGTTATAAACTCGAGATTTGTCGATAATTTCGGCGAGAATAAAAAAGAAAACGGCGAAAGGAAAACCTTTCGCCGTTTGAAGATAAGTCTTTAGTCGAAGTCTTTTACAGGACCTCTATTTAAAATCAAAAGCGGCAAGCTCGGTGCGAGAGATTTCTTTTTGTTCTCCGGTTCCGAAGTTTTTCACGGTGACCGTCTTATTGGTTACTTCATTACCACCTAGGATCAATGCGTAATGCGCGCCAATCTTGTTGGCTTTTTGCATTTTCTTTTGCATTTTTCCAGAAAGAAAATTTTCTGTCTTGAAGCCGCGAGAACGAATTTCATGCGCCACTTTGACGCTTTCTTCTTCGCCTTGATCATCCGCCCCGACAACGGCGATGATAACTTCTTTTTTCGTCGCCAATTCTTTCGGAGTCAGATCCGCTAAACGATCAATGCCCGCGGCCCAGCCTACGCCTGGAGTTTTTGGACCGCCCATAGTTTCAATCAAACCATCGTAGCGTCCGCCGGCAAGGACTGTTCCTTGAGCGCCGAGCTTCGTTGTCGTGAATTCAAAAACAGTGTGACAGTAATAATCTAAACCGCGCACGAGGTGCGAGTTCACGTTGTAAGGGATTCCTAATTTTTCAATACCCGCCAAAACTTTTTTGAAGAAGGTTTGAGATGTTTCGTTCAAGTATTGCTCAAGCTTTGGTGCTCCGGCATTCAGCTTTTTATCGCCTTCGTCTTTTGAATCTAAAATGCGCAACGGGTTTTTTTCTAAACGCATTTTGCTGTCAGCAGAAAGCTGATCCTGGTGTTCGGTGAAATATTTCACCAAAGCATCGCGATAGGCAGCGCGGCTTTCACTGTCACCCAAGGTATTGATCTCGAGTGTGCACTCCGCGGAAATGCCGATTTTCTTTAAGATGTCCCACGCCATTGCAATGCATTCCACGTCAGCTAGCGGACTGTCATAACCTAAACACTCTGCGCCCAATTGGTAAAATTGACGATAACGTCCTTTTTGTGGTCGTTCATATCGGAACATGGGGCCAGAATAATAAAATTTCAAAGGAAGGTTCTGCATCATGCCTTCAGAGATAAAAGCGCGTGCAACTCCGGCCGTTCCCTCAGGTCTTAATGTGAGACTTTCTCCTCCACGATCTGTAAAGTCGTAAGTCTCTTTATTCACAACATCGGAAGTTTCACCAAGCGTGCGATGAAAAACGTCAGAAAATTCAAAAATAGGGGTTTCGATTTCTCCATATCCGTACAAAAGAGCCTTTTCATAGGCTGATTCTTCGACAAAACGGAAAAGAAGACTGTCCTCGGGAAGCAGATCGCGGGTGCCACGAACTCTCTGAATTTTGTTGCTCATATTACGTCCTCAATACTAACAGGGAAATTAGGTTATATCAGAGGCTCGGGCAGTGCGCAAAGCTATTGCATTTAAGTGGGTCCGCGTTTTTAATAGAAATGACATGGAATCAGCACAGAAAATGAAAAAATGGGTTATCGCAGGAGCTGCCGTTTTGATCGTCGTTATCGGCGCGGTGGTCTATCAATCAATGTTCAGCAAAGGTGCCGCTTTAACGGGAGTTGAAGTGGATTGGCGTCTTTTGGGTGAGATGGACTACATTACGGGCAAATCTTCTTCGGAACTCCAGGCTTTGAACGGCAAGGGTGTGAAAATCCCTGGTTTCATGGTGCCGCTTGAAGACGACCAAAGAGACGTGGTGGAGTTTTTATTAGTACCAAGCCCTCAGGCTTGTATCCACGTGCCGCCACCGCCACCGAATCAGATGGTTTACGTAAAAATGAAAAAAGGAACCGAAGTGGCTGTAGGCCCTATCTGGGTTTATGGCACTTTGAATCTCGTAACGAAAAAATCCATGTACGGAGATGCATCGTTTGAGCTCGTAGGTGAAGCTGTAGAGCCGTACAAATAACTTTGTGAGGAGGTCTCTATGATGAAGGTTCTTCTATTATCAGCCATGGTCTTTGCTGCGCGTGAACACGGGTCCCATGTACACGGCTCGGGCAAAGCCAGTGTGGCTTTTGATGGTAAAAGCGGAAAAATTGAATTGCATGTCCCTGCTGAATCCATCATTGGATTCGAACATCAAGCCAAGAGCAAAGCCGACAAACAGAAAAAAGACAAAGCTTTAGCGAAACTCGAAGAAAAAATCGGCGAAATGATTGTCTTGGATCCAGCACTTAAATGCGAAATTAAAAAAGACATCTTTGAAGTGAACCAACATGATTCGCATGCGGAAGTCGAAGCTGAATTCAATGTAACTTGTGAAGCTCCGGCTGCGGGTAGTACGATCACATTTAATTTTTCAAAACAATTTCCGCGTTTAAAGAAAGTGCAAGTGGATATTCTTGCCGATGGCGTGCAAAAATCCACGCAAGTTTTGAAGAACGGAGACACTGTTGAGCTCAAGTAACATCCTGATTGAAGTACGTGATCTGCAGTACACTTACCCCGGCGCAACTCAACCCACTTTGAAAATCCCTGAATTTTCAGTGTTGCGCGGGGAGGAGCTCTTTCTTTATGGCCCGAGCGGAACAGGCAAGACGACATTGTTGGAAATGTTTTCAGGTGTCCTGAAGCCAACCCAAGGCAGTCTTAAAATTTTAGGTTTTGATTTCGTGAAAATGAGTGACGCCGATCGCGATGCGTTTCGTGCTGAGCACATGGGATACGTTTTTCAAAACTTCAATTTGATCCCCTACCTGAGCGTGCAAGAAAACATCGAATTGCCTTTGCATTTGAGCCCTGCACGCAAGGCCCGTTTGGGTAGTGTGGATACCGAAATGGTGATTCGCGCCCTGTGCGGAAACTTGGGTATTGGCGATCTTCTAAGTAAAAAAGTCGCGGAGTTGAGTGTCGGGCAACAACAGCGTGTGGCGGTAGCACGAGCCCTTTTAGGAAAGCCTGATCTGATTCTGGCCGACGAGCCGACATCGGCCTTAGATACAGATCATCGTGAAAAATTCCTGAAGCTGATGTTTGAGCTCGCCGACCTGTACGGCACAACCGTAGTCTTTGTATCTCACGATCGCAGCATGGAAAAACTTTTTAGTCGCAGCATCTCGTTGGACTCCATCAATAGGGTTGGATAATGGTCTTTCTTAAACTTGCTATCAAATCTTTGAAGAACCGCGCTTTTGCTACAACGCTGACCGTACTTTCCATCGCTTTGAGCGTGACGCTTCTTTTATCAGTTGAAAGAGCCAAAAGAGCGGCGGAAGAGGGCTTTACCCAAACTATCAGTAAGACGGACCTGATTGTCGGAGCTCGCAGTGGATCTTTGCAGCTTATCCTGTACACGGTCTTTAATATGGGAAATGCCACTCATAATATTTCCTATGAGACTTACGAGGATATTAAAAAGAATCCGGCCATTGAATGGACTATCCCATACTCATTAGGCGATGGTCACCGCGGGTTTCGTGTCGTGGGTACGAATGAAGATTTTTTTAAGCACTACCACTTTCGTGGCAGCGAAAAGATCCAATTAAGCCAAGGCCAGGTCTTTAAAGACTTATGGGATGTGGTTATTGGTGCCGAAGTTGCGCACAAACTGAAGTATCGTTTGGGTGACCGTATTGTGGTCGCGCATGGAGTGACAAAAGGAGAGGGGATTCAAAATCACGCCGACAAACCTTTTGTTGTCACCGGTATCATGGAAGCCACGGGTACTCCGTTAGACCGCGCGGTTTATATGTCCTTGGAAGGAATGGAAGCATTGCATGTAGATTGGGCAGACGGTGCGGCTCCCACCGCAGAAAAGGCGGTTCCTCGTGAACAGCTTTCTCGCGCAGGAATGAAAATTCACACGATCACAGCTTTTTTTGTTGGTGCGAAATCCCGTATTGAAACTTTAAAACTTCAGCGTGACATCAATACGTATAAAGAAGAGCCGTTACTAGCGATCATTCCCGGTGTAGCGTTGAGTGAGCTTTGGAATGGTCTTTCTTACGTCGAAGGCGTACTAAGAATCATTTCGTGGATGGTGGTTTTAGTCGGACTTGTTTCGATGTTGATTGCCTTAACGACAACTTTGAATGAACGTCGTCGTGAAATGGCGATTCTAAGAGCGGTGGGCGCAAAGTCATCGCAGATCGTCGGTCTTTTGGTATTTGAATCAGCGCTACTGACGGTTGTGGGTATTGCATTAGGAACGCTTCTGTCCTGGACGCTGATCGCGATTCTTCGCCCGTGGATCGCAAGTGAGTTCGGCCTTTATCTTGTTGGCCCTTGGGTCACTAAAATCGAGCTTCTGTATATTGGCATCACCTTCATTGGTGGTACGCTGATGGGATTGATCCCGGCATTGCGAGCGCAGAACTTAGCCTTGAAAGATGGATTGAGCGTAAAGCTTTAAAGAGAAAAACCCCGGTGAACCCGGGGTTTTTATTTTAAGAATCTTTTTAAGCTGCTTTGACTTTCACTTTATCGGCCGCTTCGGCCTCGTAATCAGAGTAAGGTGTTTTTACTTCCACCATGCTGCCGTCTTCGGCACGATAGCCGCGAACTTTGAACATTTTCAATGCTTCGGAACGGCCTTTCACTTCAGCCGCACCCGCAAGTTCCGTTTTGAAATCTTCTCCGATTTTTTCAATGACCGTATCCGAAATCAAAAGATCGGCGCCGAAAGCTTTTGTAGAAGCCTCAATACGGGAAGCCGTATTCACCGTATTGCCGATAACGGTATACTCCATACGTTCATCTGAACCAATCGTTCCAGAGATCGCAAGACCTGCATGCAAGCCCATACCAATATTGATCGGAGGTTGACCACGAGCAACACGTGTTTCATTGAGTGTTTCAAGAGCACGACGCATTTCTAAACAAGCACGAACGGCATTGTGAGCATCACGATCCGTGGTTTTTGGAGCACCCCAAACCGCCATGATCGCATCCCCGATAAACTTATCAACAACACCACCGTGAGAGTTGATAATCTTAACCATCACACCGAAATATTCATTCAGCATTTCAACGACTTCCTCGGGAGAACGCTTTTCCGAAAATGCGGTAAAACCGCGGATGTCTGAGAAGAAGACCACCACGTCTTTGGATTGACCACCAACGCCGATGTCTTTACCGATCAAATCTTCGGCAACCGAAGAGCCGTGGAACTTTGAAAAAAGGCTTTTCACCTTATCACGCTCCTTAAGACCTTCAGTCATGTGATCAAAAGCTTCTGCCAAGTCTCCCACTTCGTCATGGGATTTCACTTGCGCGCGCGCCTTCACATCAAAGTTACCTCGAGACACCAAGTTGATCATATCCGCCAACTTTTCAATCGGGGAGGTGAGTGTCATTGAGAATAAGAAGATAAAGAAGATGGCCATGGAAATAGCAGAGCCTGCCACAAAGATAGCTCGGCGGCGGACCTCGCGTGACACTTCAAGAATGGTTTCTTCCGAAGTTTGCGAAATGACTGTTGCACCAAATGAAGTTTTTACGGAAGCACCGAAATAATTTTTGTCAAAATCCGGATCCACGAATTTAGTTTGATACTGCGGAGATTTTTGCGTCAGAGCCTTTTTTACAAAAGGGTTCTTACTTACATTCAACCGGGCCATGGCTTTTTGTTCGTCTTTATGCGCCAACAACTCGCCATAGCGGTCGACTAAGTACTGTGTTCTCTCTGAGGGATCAGTAAAGGGTTTTTCTAACGGCGCCAACGTCACATCCGCTAAAGCGACGTGCGTGATTTTACCTTGAGCATCGCGAACCAATGGAATGCCGATTGTAATCAGTGCCGGCGCCTTAGGGTAAGACGCATTTTTTAGTTCGATATTTCCCTGAGCCACATTGCGGATAGGGAACTTCTGCCAAGAGCGAACATTGATAATATAGTTGCTAGCCAAATTGTAAGGACGAAGAACATCTTCCTTTACTTTGCGAGCCACGGTGTGAACCGATGTGCCGTCTAGTCTTAAAATTTCCAAAGAAACAAAGTTTTTATCTTTTGTGAAGTTGAAATCAAAATCATCACTGGCCGCTGTCTGATCCGAAGTGTCCTTCATCAACAAAGAGGCCGTCACACGGGTTTTATCCACCAACGAGCTTACGATATTTTCCACTTCTTTGGCTTTCGCCGCCGCAGACTCAAGATTCGCGATATCGACTTGTTCAGAAGCTTTCTTTTCGAAATAGTCTGAAGAGATCCATGTGATCGTGCCCGTCGCTGCTACCAGGATCAGGATGGTCACCGTAATGAGTTTTGTCGAAATAGGTATTCTCATATCATCTCCAAGAGCTTAGAAAGCCCACTCCGCGAAAATATTTAGATAGTTCCCGACGATGGTGGATTCATTCGTATCTCCGTCCACGGCAAAGTTATCTGATGCAGGGACTGCTTTATAAGACATTTTATCTTCACGACGGGCGTAACCCACCAGGCCCGTGAATGTCGGAGTGAAGCGATAGCTTCCCAGGAAACCATACTGTGTCGACATGGACGGTGTCAGGGGAGCCCCATTGGGTGTGCTGATTTTCAAAAGTGACATATACATATGAGCATTCACTTGAATGCCTAATTTCGGTGTCAAAGAAAACCAATATTCCGCACCAAAGTGCGGACCCGCCGAAGTGATTTTTAAATCTTCCGAACTGCCAGAGAAAGGATCACCCACAGTTTCTGGAAGTTCTTTGTAGTAAGGGCCGACTTGGAAGCGCAACTCTCCACGGTCACCCATGGTTTTGCGATAGACCGCATTGGCTTCCGCAGAGGCAAAAGTCTGTGTCTTACCATTGAAAGTAAAGCCACTCATATCGATGATACCTAAAAATCCCCAAGGAGTTCTGTCGCCAAACCAACCCAATCCCATACGACCGGTACCACCCAAGGCACTGTAAGCCACGGCCGAATTTTTTTCGGGGTTCTTTCCGCTAAATTGCATTTCTGTTACTAGGTAACTGGCAATCGCATACCATCCCGTCACACGGTCAATGGATTTACGAACAAGTGCTGTGTACTCGGCTGCTGGAGAACGATCTCCGTGACGAACTGAGAAGCTTTGTTTAGCTAGAGGAGAGCTGGGACGTAAATTCGATTTTGCACGTACCGCCACTTGATAGCGGCCACCGGGCCATGTTTCGTCAAAGGGCAAGGACTCTTCCTGCGTGTTTTCGATGACTTTGAACTTTTCCCATTTTTTGTCTTTTTCATTCAACTTCAGTACAAAAACGTCAAAAGAAGAGACATTGTCGGGACGATTCCATTTTACTTCGCGCACGAACTCACTTTCAGGTTTGCTGATCTTTGGATTTTCCAAAGCCTTCCCTAAAACAGAGAATTGTGACACGGAAGTCGCATCACTGCGAATGCCTTCATTCGTGGCGGCTAGAACCTTCCAAGTGTAGTTGTTCGCCACTGGAAGGGACAATTTCAGTTTCGTATCGCGAATGACTTCACTGACTTGAGTTTTGCCATCCTCCGAAGTTAGAACGAATTGGTACATGTCTGCGCCGCCCACAGGATTCCATTGGAATTCCATCTTAACACTGTCTTCTTCTTTGCTGGCGATTCTGGCGCGAGAAGCGGGGGATTTTAAAATAGCGGCCTCTAAGCCCACATTGAAATCACTCTCTGGAGACCAATCACCCGGAACACCCCGATAGTCACGCGCACGCAACTTCATGAGGTACTTGCCGGGAGTCAAACGTCCATTCCATGCAGCTTCTTTCACTTTGAAAGTAAAAGTTTTTGCATCTTTGGGATCTTCTTTCACTTGGCGTAGTTCAATGTCGTAGCTTTTCGCACCTTCGATCGCATCCCACTCAAAGTTCACCAAACGGCGATAAGGCGCCGCCCAGACCGCTGCGGTCCAGAATGTGAAAATGAGAATAAGAAACGCGGTCGTCAAACGCATCAATTCACCTTAATCTTCTTCAAGGTCGGCGCACGCAGATTGGATTTATCTGGCACCAGAAGTTTTCTTGCCGGAGCCACTTCGCTCGGTCGGCCATAGTTATCCATCGCCGAAAGCTCGATTTCGTATTCTCCAGGAAGAAGATTTTTAAGAGCTGTCATATTGTTTGTGTATTTCGAACGTTTTAGTTCTTTGCCGTCTTTGCGAATGGTCAGCCAATATTCTTTGGCTCCGTCAAGTTTCGTCCACTCAAGCTGTGTGCGGCCATCGAAAGAGGCTTGCAGCGGTCCTTCAGTAGGAACGAACAGCGGAGCTTGCAACAAGGGAAGAGGTGACACCGTCAAAGGCTGAGACACCTTCGTGCCAAGAATTTGACCGTCTTTATTCACAGCTTCAATCGAGGCGATATAGCGACCCGGTTTAGGAACCGTGGTTGAAAATTTTGTATCTTTCACTTCCAGCGAAGAAGCTGATCTTGGATCCGCATTTTCTTCCAGAAGCTTCACACGATAAAGAGCGACGTCATCCGTTTTATCAGCTTTCCATGTCAAACCCACTTGGGGTTTTTCGACGTAATACTGAGTCAGTTGCGTTTCTGGCATCGTGAAGTCCACGTTCACTGGAACTATCGGGGCACGCTCCACTTTGGCCTGGACTTGCTCTGCCGGCTTCACGGTGAACTTTTGGACTTTTCCTAAAACGGGTTTGTCGGACTCAATGTAATAGGAACTCATGCGCCAATAATACGTACCGGCTTTCAATGAAGGCAGAGTGTAACTTTCTTCATTTGAAAAAGACTGAGTGGCGATTTTCTTTTGCAAATTTTGATCGGACCAAACTTCTAAAGTCATTTGGCGAGTGTCATCACCTTTTTGCCATTTAAATGTCATATCAAACGGAGTTTTCGCCGCTGGGATATCCGCGTCCGCAGTAGGAAACACCACTGTCGGCGCGTAGCGAGCTAAAACTTCTGTTTTATAAATTGGGCTTTCTGCAATCACATTCCCCAGGGATGATGTCCCGACAAGTTTCCAGTAGTGACGCCCAAAGGGAAGTGAAGCATTAACTTGGTTTTGATTTAAAGCGGCTTGAACAAATGGTTTTAACTGCTTTCGACTTGGGCCCACCCACAAGGAAACTTGTGTGCCTTGCGGAAAGCCTGTCCATTGAAACGGTACGGGCTGTGGTGATTCCGCATCCATCGCGATAGGTTTTTGCGGAAGGGGAGTCAAAACTTTGATGACGGTCGTTGAAGTCAAATCTTTGCTTCGACCATCGTCACCTTTTACCGAGGCTTTACCCTCTAAGACTTGAACGTCGACGGAGTTGTCGCGGCCTTTGGATAATGAAGCTGAAGCTTGAGAAAGATCCACTTTTCCATTTGCTGAATTCAACACAAGGCCCGGGGCGTTGGCTTCGGCTCCACCAGCTTTGGCGTTAACGAACAAACTACCTTCCATCAAATCAAGGGCGATCTCGCCCTCTGATTTTTTGATGACGATCAACGACTCGGGCTCGAGATCCAAATAGCGATCTGAATCAACGAACTGAATGCGCACTTCACCGCGTTCGCTGGTGCGAATCGCTTCTCCGTTATAGAGAGGTTCCCCTGTGTTCACGAGTTGCCATAGCAGGCGCGAAGCGGGACGACGTTGAATGTCTTCAACAACTTTCCCAACGTAGGCCAATGGTTTTTCATTTCCATAAGAGGAATTACGGTCTTCGGTGGATTGATACCAATACCAAGTCACAGCGAAAACTGATGATGAACTAAGTGCTGCGACAAGCAGCCGTTTCCACTGTTTTTTCATGCAATCCTCCTTCTTAGTTTTTCGGAGAATTTTTCTCGGTATTTAATAGCGCTT
The DNA here is from genome assembly GCF_047305915.1 of Bdellovibrio sp. HCB117. Classification (NCBI taxonomy): domain Bacteria; kingdom Pseudomonadati; phylum Bdellovibrionota; class Bdellovibrionia; order Bdellovibrionales; family Pseudobdellovibrionaceae; genus Bdellovibrio; species Bdellovibrio sp. HCB117. Next base: position 986,868 of record NZ_CP178622.1, read on the forward strand.
AAGTCTAGGACCGAAGGCTTAGTCAAAAAAAATTAACGATGAGTCCGAAAACAGGCTGGAGAGTTTCTGTCGAATGGTCTAGAGTCTTGCCTATGGATAATAATAAGAACTACATTACGCCCCAAGGTCTAGCCAAACTCAAAGCCGAGTATCATGAGCTCATGCATGTGGAGCGCCCGAAGCTTGTTGAAGTGGTGGCTTGGGCCGCCAGCAATGGAGATCGTTCTGAAAACGCCGATTATCAATATGGAAAACGTCGCTTGCGTGAAATTGATAAGCGCGTTCATTTTCTGACAAAAAGAATTGAAGACGCCGAAGTCGTGGACCCAAAAGCGATGAAAGGCACGACGGTTCTTTTTAGTGCGACTGTCACACTGGCGGATGAAGAAGGTGAAGAAGTCGTCTATCAAATCGTGGGCGAAGACGAGTTTGATCCTAAGAACCGGAAGATCTCTTGGAAATCTCCGGTGGCCAAAGCACTTCTAGGAAAAAAGGTTGGCGACGAGGTTCGTATCGTAAAACCTGCGGGCGAAGAGTACGTCACGATTGAGAGCGTCGAATACAAGTAAAAATTACAGCTGCGTGTTAGTAATAGGGCCTTTATGTGGGCCCTTTTTATTTTTAAAATTGTCTTTGCTTCCATAACCGGACACACTCGCTTCGCACATCCGGGGGGATATTCATGAATATGAAATGGGCTTTTGTTCTAACTTGTGTCTTCGTACTTTCATCTTACGAAACAGTTGAAGCTAAACGCAAAAATCGCCAAGAAGTAAATCCCGTTTTCGAAAAAATTGAGCAGCCTTCTGAATCCTTTCTTATCGACGAAAATTCCAGCGATGCTGACATTGTACGTGCCGTGAATGATCAACGTCGCGTTGATTTCGTTGAGGGTGGCAGCATGGTTGTGGTGAAAGTCCTGCCTGATGACAACCAAGGTTTGGCTCATCAAAAATGGACGGTGCGCCTTTCCAATGGAAAGAACATGCAAGCTGTGTATAATTCAGATATGTGCCCACGTGTTCCTATTAAAGTCGGCGACGTGATCGCGATGGGTGGACAGTTTATTTGGACAAACAAAGGTGGCCTCCTCCATTGGCTGCATCATGACCCGCGCGGCAAACGCCAAGATGGTTATGTTTATGTAAACGGGAAGTTCTATTGCAAAGACTAGATTTGATTCCATGTAAAGCTCCGTTTTGGGCCGACAGCGGTCACGGGCAAACTTTGTGGTCTCACTTTCTTAAGTCTCCCGAACTCGAAAATTTTGGAACTCAATTTGAAGTCGATCTTCCTGATGGAGATCGACTTTTTTGTTTTCATATTCCAGGTGCAAGTGACACGGTCGTAAGTGTCTATCATGGTCTTTCCGGAGATGTGACTTCGGACTACATGCAAAGAACCGCCTTGGTGTGCCAGAAGCTGGGGCACTCTGTGGTCCTCGTCAATCACCGTGGAGCAGGGATTGGAGCCGCTTACGCTCGCAATCCGTATCACTCGGGTCGTGCCGAAGATATGTCGGCGGTGTTAAAAAAACTGCGCGAGATGTTTCCGGCAAAAAAGCAAATCGCCGTGGGTTTTTCGATGAGTGCCAACATCCTGCTTTGTTTGTTAGGTGGATTTCGTGGCGAAGTAAAGCCCGATGCCGCCATCACGGTGAACGCCCCGATTGATCTTATGCAGGGCTCACAGTTACTAAAAACAGGCTTCAATCGTATTTATGATTTGCGTTTTGTTCTGCGTTTAAGAAAAAACGTTGAAGAAAAATTTCGTCAGGGATTGATCACTCAGAAATACGACATTCCCGCTTGGTCGACAATTTGGGATATGGATCAGATTTACACAGCGCCCGCAGCCGGATTTAAAGATCGTTCTGATTATTACCAAAATTGCTCGGCGATTCATTATCTTTCAAAAATCCAGACGCCCACTTATGTTTTAACCGCACAAGATGATCCTTTTGTGTCCGTGGAAAATTATATGAAGGCGTCTTTTTCTAAGAGTACCATGCTGCACGTAGAAGCTCGTGGTGGACATATGGGGTATTTGGCAAAACAAAATACGCCATTAGGTTCTGTGCGCTGGCTAGATTATTACGTCCACGAGGCTTTGCAGTCTTTGAAACAGGTGTTGGCTTAAAGAACACTTTTCTTCAACAAATCCCAACGCGCGCTCCAGTACCCATAGGATAAAGACGTTGCGCCAGAATCCCAGATAGGAACTTCCAGAATCTTACGGGCATGTTGCGCATAAGCGTGATGTAAATCCGGGTGTAAGTACCAACCGGAAAGCTTGGCCGGCAGTGATTTGTCGATGGCTAACCAAGACTCCTTCGTGAATCCTCCGATTTCGCAGAAAGGGTCCAGTGAGCTGAAGCTTTTGTTCTTCTCTTTAAAAATTCCGGTGAATAAGTGTTCGATAGAATGTCGGGGACCCGTGCGACGGTGGAACAGACTGTCCTTTTTCGATATGCGTTCACCCCAACATAAAGCCACAGTCGGGTCTGTCATCAGGTTCTGCAAGACTTTGAAAAGATCGCCAAAGGGCGTGGAAAGCAAAGGATCTGCAACCAGAACATAAGGCGCTTGGGCTTTTGAAAAAGCTCGGCGTAAACTTTCTGCACGCCCCAGATATTTCTCGTTAAAAAGAGTTTGAATGTCTTCACGTTGTGGAGATTCTGTTTGAGCGGCTTTAACCTGAGCCAGCGCGTCTTCTGCATCTTTTTCGATAACCGCGAGGAGTTCATAGTTCAGTGGGAACTTCTGAAAAAAACCGCGCAGATCCTTCATGAAAGAAGGAATAAACGCTGCATCTTTATGCAGATAAATAACGAATGAGCAATGCAGGGTTGACTCTGAAGATTCCATCTTTACGATAGTTAACAATGAAATCAGCAAAGGTCACGCAATACTATGGGACTCTGTTTTGGCTAGCACTGCTGCTTTTGACAGTTGTCACACGATTTTATGACTTAGATAACAAGCCCATTCACTTTGATGAAAGCATTAATGGCTGGTTCGTGATCCAAATGAAGTCTTGGGGTTACTACAAGTATGACCCTAATAACTATCACGGACCTTTACTTTTCTATCTGATTCAGGTCTTCGAGTATCTTTGGGGGAAAAGTCTTGAAACACTGCGCGCTGTACCTGCAGTCTTCAGTGTCTTTAGTATCATGTTGTTTGCCTTTCCGGTTTTACAAAATCGTTTTGTCCTGACAGCGACCTCTCTATTTCTTTTACTTAGTCCGGCGTTTTTATTTTTTGGACGTTCAGGAATTCACGAATCGCCCTTTGTGTTCTTTCAGTTGTTGTTTGCCATGGGATTTTTGCGCTGGTTTGAAAAGCCAGATGGCAAAGTGTGGGCCCTGGTGTTAACCGGCGTGGTCGGCATGATGACGTTGAAAGAGACATTTACAATCACAGGTTTTTGCTGGCTTCTGGGGCTTCTTGCTCTGGGCCCCAAAAATTTTCAACAGATATTTTCGTGGACCCAGTTAAAGCAAACATGGTCTAAGAAGACAACAGTTCTTGCCTTTGTGCTTTTGATCCTTTTCGTGCAATTGTTTACGGGTTTTTTCCAAAACATGGCCGGCCTTGCGGATTTTGTGAAAGCGATTGTGCCATGGTTGAAAACGGGCGTGCATGGAAAGGGACATGAAAAGGAATTTCTATATTGGGTGAAAGTCATGTGGCAGGCCGAACCGCTGGCGTTGTTGGGCGTGCTTCTTTCTTTTGCCGGGATGTTTTCAAAACAAAAAAGTCTTCGTGTCCTGAGTGTGTTTTCGTTGTCGCAGCTTTTGATTTACTCTTTAATTCCGTACAAAACGGTTTGGTGTATTCTGTCCTTGGTGTGGGGTTTTTATCTAGTGCTGGCTTTTTATCTCCAACTATTTTTTACCAATGTGAAGATGAGGGCCGTGTCTTTAGCGGTCGTGACAGCGTTGTCTTTCTTGAATGTGCGAAGTCTTTACGCTTCTTCTTACGCGGATCCCTTGGATTTTGATCATCCGTATATTTACGTGAATTCCACCTATGATCTTGAGAATCTGCAAAGATTTATTTTGGAAGAAGCTCGTAAGCGTCCCGAATTATTTTTGCAGCCCGTCCAAATCGGCATGAAAGAGCAGTGGCCGTGGCCTTGGATTTTGCGTTCGTTTCAGAATTTAGATTATAATTTGTGTGAAAAAAATCTGATTGAAGACGCGTCCGTTTACTTTTGTGATCTTACGGAGTCTTTGGATGTGGATCGGGTCTTGAATGAGCCATATTGGAAATTGCAGATCGTGCTTCGACAGTCGAGAGAGCCTTCAATCGTATACTTGAAACAATCCTTCTTCCCGAAGATTCCGTTTCAAAATAATGTCGACGTTGTCGGGGGTGAGGAGTGAGTATGAAAAAAGCGACTTTCTTATGTGTCCTTCTTTGCAGCAGTTCTGTTTTTGCGCAGGTGCAAAAAGTCGATGTTTTAAAGGATCTCAGCGCCAAAAAAAGTGTGGACCTGTATCAATCCTCGGATAGGAAGCAAAAACTTTCTCCATTATCACAATTGAAAGATTATGAAATTCATTTGAAATGGTCTGAATGTTCAAGGCTGGCACCCTCGGTTTTTTCCGCCCAAAAAGAATTGCGCGGGTGGGTGGCGCAAAGCTGGTTGCATTGTTTGACTCAAGAACAAAAAAAGAAACCGAATTTCGCGACAGTCGAAAAAGCTTTAACTGCTATCTCTGCGCATAAGAATCTTTTTCAAGAGGGCCCCTGGGCCGATCAAGTGGCGGAAAATTGGGTGAGTCTGCGTCTTTCCTATCTTACGGATCAAGTGGAAAAGAAAAATCAAAAGGCGGGTCCGCAGCTAGAAGATCTTCTAGGAGGCGGGCTTAAACTCAATAAAGAACAAAAATCCCTGATCTTTCAATTGTTGGCCGACCTGGCGATGTTGAAAGTGAATTACACCGAAGCCCAGTTTTTATATGAAGAGGCGCAAGACCAGAAGGATTCCAAATACCTTCAAGAGAAAATCGAATTCTTATTAAAGGCCAAAGGGGATCTAACAGAAAAGGCACCGACGCTGGCTGGCAGCGAAGTGCTGACGGAAGAAGTAAAAATTGAAGAGCGTTTGCGCCAATCACTCAAACAGAATGATTCGATTTCCGCTTTAAAAGATGCCGTGCTCATTCTTAATCAGTATCCAGGCAGTCGTTCGGCGAAAAGACTGAAAGACAAGCCTTTGGAGATCTATAACTCTCTTTCTGAAAAGCTCGCGAAGATCAAGGCGCTAGATGAAATGGAAGAGGCCGACGGAACGCGATTGATTGAATGGGCGCAGTTCCTACACCGTCGTGGCGATTTCAGCGGCTCTATGTCGCTTGCGCAAAAAGCCTTGCAGAAAAATCCTGGGGCCGCTCAATCTACAAGCGCTCTTTGGATTGTCGGAAGATCCGCCCATTTCTTGGGACAGTATGATCGCGCCCTTGAAACTTATAATTCCTTGATGTCTTACCACAATGGATCTGATGAAGCTGCCGAAGCCATGTTCCGGTCTGCGTTGATTCATTTCCGTCGCAAAGATTATTCTTCAGCCAGCGCTCTTTTAGAGAAACTTCTTTTACAAAATCGCGATCGCTACGATCTGAATGCGCAACACTGGTTGGTGCGCAGCCTTCAGGAAACAAATCCAGAACGGGCAAAGCAAGCCGCGGCGGAGCTTATCGAAAAATATCCTTTTTCATACTATGGCCTTCGTTTGAAAGCGGAGGCGCATAATGGAAAGCTCACTTGGCCTGAGTTCAAGGACAAAGCTCCGAAGCTGCAAAGTGAATTATTCTTGGCGGGTCCACAAAGAAAAATGTGGCAGCGGTTTAAAACTCTGTCCGATGCCGGCTGGTTGATTGAAGCGCAAACCGAGTTGGAAGGTTTACCATTTATCAAAGATCCCACTCTTAAAATGGCGTTGGCAGAAAAGCTCTCGGAGCGACGGCAGTACATGACAGCGATTCGCTTCGTTGGCTCCGCGATGGATGCAGATCCTAGATTGCGTCGCGAGCAATTTGTGAAGCTGGGGTATCCGCAAGTGTATGCATCCCTGTATCAAGCTGAAGCAGAACGCTATGGTATCCACATCAATTTGTTGCGCAGTCTGACTCGCCAAGAGAGTGCTTTTAATCTTCAAGCGGTATCAACATCGAACGCTCTGGGGTTGATGCAGATGATTCCACCGACGGCTCAGGAAGTTTCAAAAAAACTCGGGATGAAAGTCGAGCTTCCAGAGGATATGTTCCGCCCCGAAGTGAATATACCGATGGGATCTTTCTATATTTCCCAGATGTTGGACCAGTTTGAGAGAAACGTGCCCTTCGCCTTAGCTGCGTATAATGCGGGACCCCACCGTTTGAAGACGTGGATGGAGGGCCGCACAGAGATCACGGAGCTTGTTTCTCAGAGTGCAGGCAGTGTTCGTGACGAGATTTGGTTTGATGAGCTTCCATGGACGGAAACAAGCTTCTACGTGAAAGCCATTCTGCGTAATATTTTGCTCTATAGTCTCGTCGAGGACGGCAGTTTCACTCTGAAACCAGTACTATGGCAGGATATGCTGAATAAAAAGGCAAAATAAGGGAGATACTTTATTGAAAAAAGGCTCTGAGTTTTGTAGCCTGAAATCTGTGTGTCGATAGGAGAGGACTCATGAGGAGACTTTTAACATTGAGTTTGGTTCTGGCCTTTGTGGCGGGATGTGCGCATAAGGGCAGCAACACTGGAAACGGTGGAGCCGCAGGAACCCAGTCTGGTGACGGTGAGATTAAAGATATCGGTTCATTCCGTCTATCCGATCCCGAAGGCCCTAAAGTGGTCGACCAAGAGTTGGAATCTATTCCGACAGAAGTCAATCCGCTGGTTGAAAAATGGATTGCTTACTTCCAGGGACGTGGACGTCCTCACATGGAAAGATATTTAGCCCGTTCTACTCGCTACGAAAAACTCATGAAAAAAGTTTTGCGCGATAACGGTCTTCCTGAAGATCTTTTCTATATCGCTTTGATCGAATCCGGTTTTAGTTCCAAAGCCACTTCTCATGCTTCTGCTGTTGGTTACTGGCAGTTCATTCGTGGAACAGGGAAGCGCTACGGTCTTGATATCAACGCGTTTGTTGATGAAAGACGTGACCCTGTCTTCGCCACTCAAGCCGCGGCAGAATACTTCAAAGGTCTTTATAGTGTATTCGGTTCTTGGTACTTGGCGATGGCTTCGTACAACGTCGGTGAAAACCGCGTAAAACGTGAAGTGATGAATCACTACACGCGTGACTTCTGGGAACTGGCTCGCAAAAAAAGACTTCCTAAAGAAACAATCAACTATGTTCCAAAATTCATCGCGGCGAAGTTGATCGCAAAAGAACCAGATAAATATGGTTTCGGCGAGATCGACTATCTTCCGCCTATCGAGTTCGATCACATCACAGTGAATAAACCTATCAACCTTCGTGCGATGGCTGACAAGTTGAACTTGAACTACGAAGACTTTAAAGCTTTGAATCCAAAATACAAAGGTGAAGTGGCTCCGGTAAAAGGATCTGAACTTGTTCTGCGCATTCCTCCTGGAACTTCCGAGCAAGCCTTGATCGCAGCAAATGAAAGCGTTGTTTCTAGCGTTCAGTTCGTCGCAGATTCTGGCGATACTCAAGTTTACCGTATTCGTCGTGGTGATACATTGAGCACGGTGGCTCGTCGTTACCGTACGACAGTGGCTTATCTTCGTGATTTGAACGATCTTCCTCGTCGTAAACCATTACGCGTAGGTATGAGAATCCAAGTTCCAGACCGTACGCCACTGAGAGATCGTTCAACTTCAACAATGTTGGCGAAAAAATCTAAAACCGAAACTCGCAGCGTGAGTGTCAGCACCGATGGACGTTACTACATCGTTCAGCAAGGGGACTCTTTGTTCACGATTGCGCGTAAATACTCAACAAGCGTGTCTGAACTTCAGCGTTTAAATCAAATCAAACGCGGTCGTACTTTGAAGGTCGGCATGAAGTTGCGTGTGCCGACTCCTGACAGCTCTTCGGCTCGTGAAACAACGAAGTCGGTTGCAAAAGCGAAGTCAAAAGTTCACGTTGTTAGAAGAGGCGAAAACCTAGTGGGTATTGCGGAACGCTACAATGTTTCTATGACCGATATTAAAGAAAAAAATAAAATCCGCAATCCATCGTCTTTGATGGTGGGTGCAAGAATTCTGATTCCGGTAGCGGAAGCAAATCAATAGAATTGAAAAACAGAATAAAACGAAAAGGCGATCTTAAGATCGCCTTTTTTATTTCTGATATTCGAAAGTCAGATGCGTGATCGCCTCTTTGATCTTACGAATAGAGATATTTTGATCAGGCGTCGCCGTTCCCTGAATAATGGACTGGTGACGGCCCTGGTAAAGGTAATACAGATAGTCTTGCAAAGTCTCTTCGCGGATACCTTCATGTTGAGGAGCACGATTGCGAAGCTCTTTTAATAGCTCAGCGGCAAAAGCCAAAGTCGCTACCGCGGCATTTTCTGGGTATTTCAGAGTGGACTTCGTTAACCGATACTTTTCTTCCACAGAGTCTGGAATGTCTTTGATCTGCGTAGGGCCGCGGCTGTTTTCATCCGTATCAAGCCCATTTCCTTTAGCGATAGAGACCACAACAGGAATGGATTGTTTCAGACGGTACTTCATGCTTTTTCCATAGTCGGTCTCTGGCGAAAGAACGCCAAAAGCAAACTCGGCCAGCATATTGTATTCATCGTCTTCTAGTTTAAGAAGCTCCATCAAAGCTTCTTTTTCTTTCTCTAAAGTTTCCACGTAAGTGCGTTTGAAAGTGTCGTTGTCGTCTACGCTGAAACGAACTTTCACACTTTGTTCATTGAACGGAGAGTAGTTAAAACTAGGGCGGTTGCGCAAGACGCGAGCGGCGTTGAACGTCAGAACGTGATTGCGAATGCGGAACTTATGATCTTCTGACACAGGTAAAACGTAAACGAAAGTTCCTTCAGGGATTTGCAAAGAGCCTTGAAACACACTGCGAACTTGCGCATCTTTTTGCGCTTTCAAAAAATGAGTTCCTGCGCGTTGGCCGGCGTGAACGTAAATTCCTGCGCCACCTTGATCCAACTCATCACCATTTTTAACTTTGATTTGTGATGATGAAATCACATTACCTTGTGCAGAAAAGTAAGTGGCTAGTTGTTTGGTCTTGTTCACCACAACGTACGGAGCATGGTGAAACTTTTCGTGCGCCAGGCGAATGACGGTTTGATTATCCTGAGAATTAATCTTGTTTCGCTCTTCAAAATAAGACCGAAAGTTTTCTGCATGGGCCGAGAAGGCCATGGCGAAAGTGAGGACCAAAAAAGCGGGAAGGGGTAAAAACGTGGTTTTCATCATGTCCCAAAACCGTGCAAATATGCGACCTTCCAAGGCTTAATGTATTGATTGTCATAGGGAAAACCTGACGGGGGATTTGTCAGTATGACGATTCTGGGCACTAGCATTTCCGCCTCTGAAATAAGCATTTCCCCTCTTACGACTAGATCTTCAAACCCGAGTGCAAAGCCTTCGGCAGATTGCATAGCCTTAAAAGCATGAAAAAATGGCGCTTCGTATTCGCATCTGTTCTTATTCTTACAACTCAAAATTCTGTCGCCGCCGACTGGCAAGAGACGAACATTCAATTTCTGCACGGGGATTCTTATAAGACACCGACAGGAAAAGAATTTTCTCAAGATGTGATTACTTTAGAGCACGCGAGCACCTGGGCCTACGGAAGCAATTTCTTTTTCATCGATATTTCAAATCCTACTACGGAAGACGAAACGAGTTTTTACGGAGAAATCTCTCCGGGATTTAGTTTAAAAAAAATGGGCCTCGTAGAGCTAAATGAAGAACGAGGGCCTTCGGATATGCTCTTGCAGCTCAACTACGAATTCCCTCAAGGACCGGCGAAAAGAGCCGCACTCGCGGGCGTGAATTTCGTGTGGAAAAATCTAGGTTTTGATTTTCTTTCAACTCAATTTTTATTTCGCGACACTCTGGGGCTGGACGGTCACACCGGGCAACTTACTTTGGCGTGGCTGAAGCGTTTTGGCAGCGAAGCTTGGCCTTTCGAGTTTAGTGGCTTCATAGACTGGGCTGGCGCCGAGGCGACGTCGCACGAAAACATTCATATGCAACCGAATCTGCTCTTAGATTTCTCGCGCAAGACGGCGCGCAAGGTGCCTTTAAAGCTTGGGATAGAGTGGAAGTACTGGAAAAATAAATACGGTATTGACGGCCTTGAAGAAAGCGTACCTCAGGCGAAGCTCGTCTGGATTTTTTAATTCGGAATTTTTAAGAAAAAAAAGTGAAGTCCCCAAAAACAAAAGTGCCTGCGAGGAATCTTCAGTGATAACTCACAGGCTAAGGGGAATGAAACCAATCCTTGTATGTATTGATACCTTCCATATGCACACCTCTGATTCCTCAGGTGACTCACCTTTGGCAGCTGGCTGGCGTGGACGAACCGACACCCCTCTAGCTTTGCGTCCCGCCGTTTCCGACGGTTTGCCTTGAGGCAAAGGAAGGATCTAAATCCTAACGAGTATAACCCTAGGAACCTCCTTATGAGTTATTCGATAGATCCAACCAGTTCATCGTTTTTTATAGAGGCCTGAACCCGGAACCTCTGCGTAGTAATCCTGGTGACGCCTCGTCACTTCGGTGGTTCATCATGATGATCGTGAATACGATTTTTCATCTGTGTCCTCCTTAGCTGGCCCTAAAGCATTCACTTACTCAGAGGTAAGTCTCACGAGCCATCTGGTTTCAACTCTTTTAGGATAGCTCGACCAAAGTTTTATTTTCAAGGGGACCACTTTCGATTCTCAAAATACGTCGAAATCTCGTTTCCGTCTGAGAAACAAGGTGTGATTCTGTTTTAGGATGAAACAAATTTAAGAAGAAAAAGAAGATGAAGAGGCTCGAAAAACCTCTTCATCAGAAATTTTTAAGGCAGGATTTCGCGGATGTTGTTCGCGATGGACATGAATTCTTGAGCTTCCGCACCGTTGCTGTTGGCTTCAACGATAGGGATGCCAGCTTCACACGCAAGACCTACTGAAGGATTGAAGGGAACAGCTCCCAATTTTTTCATTCCTTTGGCGTGGGCGTAAGTGTCCATCTCTCCCTTAGGGAATAATTGGATTTTTTCACCATTTGCCGGGTTGATCATGTAAGCCATGTTTTCAACCATGCCTAGCAAAGGCACGCCTACACGCTCAAACATATCGACGGCTTTTTTCACATCGAGCAAGGCCACATTTTGCGGAGTCGAAACAACGACGGCGCCACTGACCGGAACTTTTTGTGCTAATGTTAGTTGGATATCGCCAGTGCCCGGAGGAAGATCCACGACCAGGTAATCAAGTTCGCCCCAGTTCACATCGCGAAGGAATTGATCCATGGCTTTAAAGAGCATGGGACCACGCCATACGACAGCCGCATTTTCATCAACTAAAAAGCCGATGCTCATAAGTTTGATGCCATAACGAGTGATTGGCTCAAGTTGATTCGTTTCAGGATTAATTTGTGGTTTTTGTCCTAAGCTACCTAACATGCGAGGAATACTTGGACCGTAGATATCGGCATCCAAAAGACCGACACGGCTCTTTTTACCCAAGGCCATAGCCAAGTTAGTGGCGACGGTGCTCTTACCAACTCCACCCTTGCCTGAAGATACGGCAATAATATGTTTCACTCCGGGAATGGGGGTCTGTTTCTCGAACGGATTTGGTGCAGCCATGAAGGTGACTCCTTGATAAATTTAAGCTCCCAACGAATAATAGAAAGTGGATGAATAGCCAAGACTTTTTGACATTGAATTTAGTGGGAGCGGGAGCTTTCATCTTCTGGTACTTACTCTCGCGAGGAGGATCGCGTCGTCCAACGCAGCTCAATATGGGTGCAAAGGACAGCGCTCCGCCTTTAATCACAGCTGAAGAGCCTCCACCGGCTCTCGAACCCTCGCGTCGTCACCCTGATCTGACCCAAGCCAAAGTAAAATCCTTAAATGTGATGTTTAATTACAATGGTCACACCTGGGATGCTTATGAAGTCCTCGGAGTTCCGGCGGGGGCGTCGATCAAACTTGTCACCGAGGCCTACCATGTGGCCTTGCGACGCTGTGATAAGGAATCGATGGAGTTTATCGAAACGGCCTATCGGGCCATTCTGAATAAAGGCGCTTAGTTTTATTGCTCGCGGGTGAAGAGACAGCTAAAGCCACGTCCGTTCTGACTGTGTTCCCAAAGAAACTTTCCTGTTTCATCCACAATCACCGTGTCTTCTTCGGAAAGACTGGCAGAGCTGTTGTTGTTAATGAAGATCACTGTTTGGTTCTTGCTAATCAAGTTTTCTGACTTCGTCACTTCCGACAGAATTCTTTTATGACCGCGCTCTAACTTTTCAAGCTCTGTCTGCGGGCCTTTGTTAGCGTGACAGAATTTTTGGACAAGGGGAGCTTTCGCGGAAAGAGAATTCAGAGTGAAGCCTTGGCATTCGGCAATCCATTCGATCTGCTTAGGGCAGTCATCGGTGCCGCTTACGAGTGAATAAACCGCTCTTGCCGAGGGCACCACGCTTTGGGGGGCGCGCATCGTGGTCTCGACAGAAGTAAAATTCTTTCCGACCCAGATCAGTCCCAAAATGAGAAATAATGCGATATTGCCCAGCATGCGGCTCCTTTGCTTAGGAATTTCTAAAGCAAGGCTCGTGCTTTGTGAGCTGAACCAAATTTGAGTACAAGGGGACGTTCTCAAATTGAAATGTTGAACTTCAACGGAAGTGACAAAATTAGTTCGCGGGCTTGCGCGAAGGACGCGTCCAAATAAAAACTAAAACGCAGGTGCAGATAATGCCCGCACACCACTTGGCATAAACGGGGACCGTGGGTTTTAGCAATGAGAAAGTCACCAGCGGCACCATTAAAGCAGTCGCAAGAATTTTAGCGCGGGGGCGAATCACGCCGTGCAGTTGCCAGTCTAGAATAAAAGGTCCTAGATGCGGTTGATTGATCAACCAACGATGCCATTTTTCAGAGCTTCGTGAAAAACAAAACGCCGTCAGTAATAAAAACGGCGTCGTAGGCAAAAGGGGAAGAAAGATGCCTATCACCCCCAGGCCTAAAAAGATCCAGCCGAATACAAAATAAATCGTGCGCTTTGTCTGTTGAATCATTTCGCTGGGGCCACCGAAGTAGGAAGTTCATCATCAAGTTTATGAGTCTTCTTACTTTCAAGTGGCGAAAGCATCAAGTACAAAGCGGGTACAACGAACAATGTTAAAAGCGTCGAAACAATCGTTCCCCCGATGATGGATAAACCCATCGGAATACGTGTTTCCGCCCCAATGCCAGATCCAATCACCAAAGGAGTTGCCGCCGCCACAGTTGCGACTGAAGTCATCAGGATCGGGCGAAGGCGCACGGGGCAGGCCTCTAAAAGTGCTTTGGAAATATCTTTTTCCCCGTGATGTCGCACTTGGTTTGTGAACTCCACCAAAAGAATTGAGTTCTTCTTCGCGATACCCATCAGAACGATTAAGCCGATAAAGCTAAACAGATTCAAAGAAACATCAAACATCCAAAGGGCAATCAAGGCCCCGGTCACACTGAATGGAAGAGCAACAAGAACCGAGATCGGATGAATGAACGAGTTGAATTGCACTGCTAAGATTAAGTACGCGACTAAAATACCGACCATCATCGCTGAATAGAGACTTTTAAACGAGTCGGCAAAACCGGCAGAAGCACCTTCCAGCGCGAATGAATAGCCCGCGGGAAGAATTTCTTTGGCGATGGAGCTGGCACGCTCTAAGACTTTTGCTTGAGATTCTCCCGGAGCCAAGTTTCCGAACACAGAAATCGCTCTTTGACGATTCACGCGCGAAATTCCCTGGATGGCTTTTTCTTCCTTAATATCTACCAACTGAGATAGAGGAATAAGATTTCCGAAGTTGTTACGTACGTAAAGACGTTTAAAATCTTCAGGTTTTTGAATCTGATCTTCTAAAAATTTAAAACGGATGTCGTAACGACGTCCATCGGCCGTGTAACGCCCTTCGCGAAGGCCTCCTACACCGGCAGAAAGAATTTGCCCGACGTCTTCAACTGAAACTCCTCGCGCCGCCATGGCGCCGCGCTTAGGAAACAAAACCAATTCCGGAATCCCCATACGGAAATCCGTATCAAGATCTACCGCCAGTTTTTCTTTTTCTAGACGGTCCATCAGTTCGTTGGATTTATCAAAAAGGACTTTCAAATCCGGTCCACGCAAGTTGATGGCCAAAGGATTTTGGCGTCCTGTCGAAAGATTTCGTGCGGAAATATCACGCATGGAAATACGCATACCTTTAAGTTCTTTGAATTTTTGGCGCCAGATATTCATGATCTGTGTGTGACCCAATTGACGATCCGCGCGGGGCTTTAAGGCCACCGGAAGGAAGAATTGATTCACGTTTGCGGAACCGCCACCTCCACCGACAGAGATAACGAAGCCTTCGACGTTAGCGTCCGCCTTAATGATAGCTTCGACTTTTGCGGCTTCCGCACTGGTTTTTTCCAGAGAAGTGCCCGGAGGCATCTGGCCATTGATGATGATGAAGTTTTGATCTTGCGCCGGTACGAACTCTTGACGGACTTTGCTGACTAAAACCAACGAAACGACGAAGAACACCAAAGATCCGCCGACAACTAAATATTTAAATCTTAAAGTGCCGTGCAAAACTTTTTGGTAAGAGTGAGAGAACTTTTCAAAAAGAACATCCAAGAAATGCTCAAGCTTTGAAACTTTTGGTTCTGTACTTAAAAGAGCTGCGGCCCGCATCGGTGTGATGGTGACGGCTTCAAGAAGTGAAAGCGATACCGCCGCACTCATCGTAACGCCGAACTGGAAGAAGAACTTACCGATAATACCGTCCATAAAGACGACGGGTAAGAAGACCGCGATAACGGCCAATGTGGCTGCTGTAGCTGCCGGCAAAACTTCTTTGGAACCATCAGAGGCGGCCCGGGCAGAGCCTTTACCCATGCGATAGTGACGGACGATGTTTTCTAAAAGCATGATGGCATCATCGACGACGATCGAAATGGAAAGCGTCAGTGCCAAAAGCGTAAATAGATTCAGCGTAAAGCCCGAGAAGTAAAGAATGATGAAAGTTCCGACAATAGAAGTCGGAATTGAGAAAAGAATGTTTACTGCTGCCTGAATACTTCCTAGGAACAAGAAACAAACCAGGATGGTGATTAGGGCTGCCACCCAAAGTTTCTCAATCGTTAAGTGAACAGTGGCATCTGTAGGAAGTGTGAAGTCCACATTCACGCGGAAATTAAAACCTTCAGGAAAACTGCCTTTGATGGAATCTAATTTTTGACGAACTTCCTGTGCCACGGTCACTTCGTTCGTGCCGCGCTGTTTTTTCACGGAAATAGAAATTGCCTGACGACCATCGACACGCGCTACACGGCGGACATCAGAAAGGCCATCTTCTACGCGAGCCACGTCGCGAATATAGATGTTGCGGTCATGAATACGCTGCCCTCCGCGACGAAGAATTTGGATGTTCGCCACTTCGTCAACATTAGTTGCTTCGCCCAACCAGCGAACACGCAGTTCACGTTCTTTTTCGGTAAATTGTCCTGCGGCACTTTCCACGTGCTGCGTGCTGATGGCTTCAATCACATCGGACAAAGTAAGATAAAGAGCTTCTAGTTTTTTAGTATCCACCCAAATACGTAAGTTTCTTTGACTGAAGCCTTGAATGCTGACTTCGCCCACGCCCGGAAGGAAACGGATCTGATCCAACAAGTAGTTCTCAGTCCAGTTAATCATCTCGCGCAAGTCAGACTCGCCATAGATGGAAAGAATGATAATGGGGTCTTCTTCAGGGTTTTGTTTACGAACGGTCGCAGGATCGACACCGGGAGGCCAGCGCATACGGCTTAAGGCTGTTTGCACCTCTTGCAACACGACGTCGACATTGCGATTGATGTCGAACTCTAAAGTCACCGAACCTGAACCTTGGCGCGCACTCGAGCGCATCTCTTTGATACCTTCGATCGCCAAAAGTCTTTCCTCGATGGGATCGATCAACTCGGCCTCGACAATTTCTGGCGCAGCCCCTTCATAATCCACCGAAACGCTGATGACTGGGAAGTCGACGTCGGGCAACTGGCTGATCCCCATGCGGTTCATACAGATGGCACCAAAGACGATAAGAGCAAACATCAGAACCCAGGCAAAGACGGGGCGGCGAATCGAGAGATCGATCAAATTCATGGGTGTTCCTTTCGCGCACAGATATTTTTACCCATTAAAACAGGGTGTCAACAAAGCGGGCTTTCGGCCGACTGAATTTAGACGGAATGCAGAGGCATTTAGTTCGAATTATTTTCGAAAAAAATGGGAGCTAATTTTTAATTACTGAGCTTTGGCAGAAAGAGGCTCTTTATAATCGGGCATCAATTTCCCACGATGACACATGTAACACGTGGCCATGGGGCCTTTTTTCCCATCGAAACCGTTTTCTTTCAACATTTGAGTCAGCTTCATATGGTCTTTGCCGACTTTGAAAGATTTCTTCGAATCGTCGCGGAAATTTTGAACATTGTGGCACTCAGCGCAGGTGACTCCCAGCTCGCGAGAGATAACGATCATCTGTTCGCGAATTTTTTCTTCTTTGGTGACAAACTTAGTGACGGATTCTGAGTGCGCCTTTGGTAAAAGGAGCACGAGGCCTAGTAAAAAGAGGGCGTGGCTTTTTCGGATGCGCTGCATGAGATTAGCTTCGCTGACGTCAGGTCCTTTAGGCAAGCAGACCCTGACTTCTTGACTGCTTCTGGACCAAATGTAAAAGTACACGTGGTATTGTCTTACCTATTTTGGAGCCCAGCATGAAAATTAAGCACTGTGAAGACCTCAATACTCTTGTAAGTCTTAGCAAACGTCGTGGTTTTGTCTTTCAATCGAGTGAAATCTACGGAGGTCTAGCTAGCTGCTGGGACTACGGTCCTTTGGGCTCTTTGATGAAGTTGAACGTGAAGCGCGCATGGTGGAATGCTATGACCCGCAGATCGGATATCGTGGGTTTGGATGCGGCTATCTTGATGCACCCAACTGTTTGGAAAGCTTCGGGCCACGTCGATGGTTTTAGTGATCCTTTGGTTGACTGTAAAGAATGTAAGACACGTTTCCGTGCCGATAACACAGAATCTTATCTTAAAGATAAAAAGTGCCCGAACTGTGGCAGCAAGAATCTTTCTGAAGAAAGAAACTTCAACTTGATGTTCAAAACTCACATGGGTCCTTTGGAGGATTCTGCGAGCGTAATCTACTTGCGTCCAGAAACGGCTCAAGGTCACTTCGTGAACTTCCAAAACTGCCAACAATCATCTCGTTATAAAATTCCATTTGGTATCGCGGCGATTGGAAAGTCTTTCCGTAACGAAATCACTCCAGGAAACTTCATTTTCCGTACGCGTGAGTTTGAACAAATGGAGATGCAATATTTCGTAAAACCAGGCACCGACGAAAAATACTTCGCGGACTGGAAAGAAACGCGCTGGAACTTCTATATTAAGTACGGCATCCGTCCTGAAAACTTGAAATTCAAAGACCATGATAAGCTTGCGCACTATGCTCGTGCCGCCGTGGACGTGGAATACAAATTCCCAATGGGCTTTTCAGAGCTTGAAGGTATCCACAACCGTTCGGACTTTGATTTGACCCAACATTCGAAATTCTCTGGCAAAAACTTGGAATACTTCGACGAAGCCAACAAAGAGAAATACATCCCTTACGTTATTGAAACAGCCGTGGGTTGTGACCGCCTGTTCTTGGCTTTCTTATGTGATGCTTACCGTGAAGAGATCACGACAGATGAGGCGGGTAAAGAGGACACACGCGTTGTTCTAGGACTTCATCCTGACATTGCGCCATTTAAAGTCGCTGTTCTTCCGTTATCTAAAAAAGAAGAGCTGACTTCGATTGCTGAAAAGTTGCGCGATCAATTGGCGGAAGACTTTGATGTGACTTACGACGAAACGGCTTCCATTGGTAAGCGCTACCGTCGTCAAGACGAAGTGGGGACACCTTATTGTGTGACCGTGGACTTTGATACTATCAACGACCAAGCTGTAACAGTGCGCCATCGCGATAAAATGACTCAAGAGCGTGTGCCTATGAGTCAATTAAATGCGTACGTGGCCGCAAAGTTGAAAACATTTAATCAGTAGCGCAATTCAATTTTGGGAGCCTGAAACAGGCTCCCAGTCTTCCTGTCGTTCCGCCAACATACCATTTAAGATCTGCGGACATTTTTTAGAATTCTGACAATTAAAAGTTAAGTTTTTGTAGTTAATAGGCCGTGTCAATGTGCATTTCGCTTTGCAAACCCCTGGACCATGGTCTGTAATCTTTCGCGAATAGGTGGGTAATTCGTTTTTATCCACAAACATATTGGAGGGGAAATATGGAATTCCTAACGAAAGTTGCTCAAGCATTTCAACACGGTGGATTTTGGATGTGGCCTATCATGTTCATTCAAATTACATCAATCGCGATCATCATCGAAAGAA
Organism: Bdellovibrio sp. HCB117; assembly: GCF_047305915.1. Lineage (NCBI taxonomy): Bacteria > Pseudomonadati > Bdellovibrionota > Bdellovibrionia > Bdellovibrionales > Pseudobdellovibrionaceae > Bdellovibrio > Bdellovibrio sp. HCB117. Next base: position 1,005,501 of record NZ_CP178622.1, read on the forward strand.
CTTACGCGCTTTTCGTGCGTCGCAAGTTGAATCAAACTGCTTACGCATTGGGCTTTGAAGAGTCTATTCGTCGTGGCGAAATGGATGCGGTTATCACAAAAGCACAATCAGGTGCGACTGAAAACCCAGTAGCTCGCGCGATTGCAGCCGGTGCAATGGCGGCTCGTAATATGGGTGGTAAAGAAGAGATCCAAGGTAAAATGGATGAAGTTCTTCTAGAAGAGAACGGTCACCTTGATTACCGCACAGGTTTCCTAACTATGCTTGGTAACGTGGCGACGTTGACAGGTCTTCTTGGAACTATCAGCGGTATGATCAGCTCGTTCGCAGCGGTGGCTTTCGCGAATCCAGCAGAAAAAGCTTCTTTGCTTTCTGCAGGTATCTCTGAAGCGATGAATGCGACAGCTTACGGTTTGATCGCAGCGATCCCAGCTCTAGTAGCTTACGCTATCTTGCAAAACAGAGCGAATCGCTTGGCTGAAGATTTGAATCAAGGTGGTTTGAAAGTTTACAACTGGTTGAGCTACTCTTACGATCCAATCACATCTTACCAAATCAAAACGAACAAATCTGAGCGCCACACTGAAGTGAATGCGTAAGCTTAAGAGGGTTTATGAAACACTCTAAAAAGCATTTGGATTTTGAAGTTAACCTTATTCCGTTCATTGACTTGTTGTCAGTGTCGATCTGCTTTCTTTTGATCACAGCAGTGTGGTTGAACGTGGGATCGATGGACGTGAAGCAAGCCGTTGGCGGTCAAGCACAAGAGGATACTAAGAAGAGTCCTCTTGTGTGGATCCGTATGACTCCGGCTGGGGACTTGGACCTTGAAGTGCAGCAAAGCTCTTTGGTTCCAGCAGGTCTTCGTAAGTTTCGCGTTTCTCAGGTCGATAAAAAAGTGAATTACGAAGGTTTGGAAAAAGCTCTAACGAACTTAAAAGCAGTGGAGCCTTCTTTGAACACGGGTCTAATTCAACCGACAGCGGCAACATCCTACGAAGAGATCATCGACGTGATGGATAAGTTGAAGAAAAGCGGAATGAACGATTTGGGCGTTTCTCCTTTATAATGGGGGTTTTGTGATTTCTGATGGCATTTTAAAGACATCAGTTTTAACGGGGACTTTAGAGGGTCACTCTATTATCAGTCCTCGTGGAGCTAAAGGAAAACGCAACATCGCGGCCGATCTTCTTTTGACGGCTCTGATTGATGCGTTCTCTATTCTTGTGATCTTCCTTCTTATGAATTTTTCCAGCACGGGTGAAATCCTGATGATTGGTAAAAACCAGGAACTTCCTAAAGCCCACCTTGCGGCGGTTTTAGAAAGAAATCCGGTGATCAAAATCGATGATAACAAGATTTACGTTGAAGATAAGTTAGTCACTGCAGACACCATCACTGCGGAACTTTTGGAGCTTCGTAAAAAGCACCAAGAGCTTCACCCGAACGTCGAATTCCAAGGAGTGGCGACGATTCAGGCGGACCGCCGAGTGAAGTATGAGTTCTTAAACCAGATCATACTCGGAATGAATCAAGCAGGATACAGCGACATTAAATTTGCAGTAGTACTGAAGTAGTTTTAGGGACGGAGGGGGTCTCGATGATGAAAAAAGGACTTTTAATATTCTCTTTGTCAGTGGGTGTGGCTGCGTCAGCTCAAGCATCTGCGACTCAAGCAGGGTCGACTCAAGACCTCCTAATTCAAAAACTCACACAAGTGCAATTGGGCTTGGCTCCGGCAGATCCTGCCAGAGCCGGAGTTCTTTTACGTTTGGCGGATCTACATGCAGAACGTGCCCGTCAACTTTCAATGAAAGAGTTGAATGACGGTTGCGTGGTTTGTAAAGCGGGTGAAAAAGACCGTGAAAAAGCGCTTTCATACTATACAGAGGCTTTGACGAAAGTTCCGGCAAACTCTGTGGCGAAAGTGCATTTGCAAATGGGTCATCTTTATGAACTACAAGGTCGCAATGAATTAGCTGAAAAAAGCTATCAAGCGATGTTGAGTTCTTCTTCATCTCCGATTGAGATGGCCGAAGCCAATCTGTCACTGGCAGAAATGGCCTTTAGAAAATCTGATTTCAAAAAAGCCCAAGAACTTTATGGAAAAGTTTTGGCAACAGAAGGAGCGAGCTCTCAAGGTCTTGCGGCTTACCGCAATGCTTGGTGTTCGTTCCGTATGGGTGATCTTGAAGGTTCTATCGTGAAACTTCAGGACATTCTTAAAAATCCAAAATTGCAGTCTCGCATGGCGGCTTCCCGCGGTGTTGCAGACGTTCAATTCTTGGAAGAGGTTTCCCGTGATCTGGCGACCTTCATGGCCGCACGTGGAATCAAAGACGGTGATGCGGAAACTTTATTCGCGCTATCTCCTGAACAATTCAAACTTCAACAAGTGACGATGCTGGCTCGCGAAGGTCTTCGCTTGGGTCAAAAAGAACCGTCATTGAAAGTTTGGGATTTCGTTTACCAAAAACAAGCAGATCCAAAAATGCGTCTTGAAGCTCAAGTGCGCATGGCTCAATTAAACTTCGATCTTAAAAACGTTCCTGCCGCTTTCAAAGCTTACCAAATGGGTTTGAACCTTTGGGGAGCGACTGACTGCACAGCGACGACTTGCGAAGAATCTGCAAAAGGTCTTCGTCAATTTGTTGTAGGCTGGAATCGTATTGAAAACAGCAAGCCAAGTGCCGAGCTTTTGGGTGCTTACGACGAATACTTCAAAGTCTTCCCTGAAGATGAAGATATGTGCGTATGGGGTTCTCAAGCGGCAGCAACAGCAGGCCAGTATGCGCAAGCGGCTCAATGGACGGCGTCTGCGAATAAAATGATTCTTGCGAAGTACTCTGTAGAAAAAGATTCGGCTCAACAAAAAGTTCAAGCTGAAAAGCTAGAGAAGAATTTGCTTTTGGGTATCGAGAACGCAGAAAAATCAAAAGACGAAAAGCTTTTGGTCGCGGCTCAAGACGACTACCTAACGAAATCTGTATTGAAACAAAAATCTTTCGATGTTCAATACCAAAAAGCTTATGCGATTTACCAAAAGGGTGATTATGCAGCGGCGGCGACTCAGTTGAATGATCTCGCGATCAATGGCAAAGGTTCAAGCCAGATCAAGGTTCAAGCAGCCGAGTTGTCTTTAGATGCTTTAGCGCTTCTTAAAGACGACGCTCGCATTCAACAATGGTCTGCACTTTATGCTTCCAAATTCGCGGATAAAAAAGGCGAGTTCCAACAGATTCACGAAAAGTCTGTGTTGACTCAATCTGCGAAACTAGCAGAAGCGCAACCAGATCAAGCTCTGACTGTATTGGCGAGCTTCAATATGGCGGCGGCGACTCCTGAAGACAGAAAGATCTATCTTAAAAATAAAATCTTATTGAACGAGAAACTGAATAAGATCACGGAAGCTCGTGTGGCGACCGAAGACCTTCTTCGCGAAAAAACTTTGACGACAGAAGAACGTGAGTTCGCTTTGGGTCGTAAGGTTTGGTTCGCAGAATTGGAATTGGACTTCGCGACGGCTTTGGCGGCCGCAGAACAAATGCAATTCAGCTCTTTGTCTCAAGAAGAAAAAGTTCTTAAATTGGCTTTGTACTCGGAACTTGCTGATAAGAGTCCGGCGACTTATTACTCTCAATACTTGAAACAATCTAAAGACGACGAAAAGAAAGCTTTGATTGCGACTCAATTGATCCGTTTGTCGAAAGCTCCGGCGAAAGACTTCGATGCTTATAAACCTTACTTCAAAAACAACGCCGGCCTTTACGCTCGTGCGGCTCTTGAAGTTTATGGCATGACAAAAGACCGCAAGGTTCTTGAGAAAGCGTTGAAAGAAAAAGGCAGCTCCAAACAAGATGCTTTCGTGATGATCGAAAAAATCCTGGTTTTGGCTGATCTTAAAGATCTAGGCAAACAAGCTGCGGCTCACAACATCGATACTAAGAACCAGAATACAATCGCGATGGGCCTTAAAGCTCGCGTGAAACTTTTGGAAAAAATCGATTCCCTTGCAAATCGTGCTATTGCGACGGGCGACTGGTCGTCTCAATTGTTGGCTTTGGATCTTGTGGCGAAGGAAAACTCTCGCTTCTACAACGAAGCTTTGGCGTTGCCGATGCCAACGGGTTTAACTCCTGAACAAGAGAACGAGTACCTAACTATTCTTTCTCAGCAAGTGGCGCCAAACCAAAACACAGCGATGATGGCAGAAACGAAAGTGAAAGAATTCTGGAGCCAAAAAACCGCTTTGGATTCATACAAAACTTTCGCGCACCAAAACTACAACTGGGCGAATTACATCGTCGAAGAAGTTGAAACTGTAGCGGCGATTGCTCCAGAAGATCAAAAGATCGCTTGGACGGGTGCAGTTTCTGAAATCAAAGCTTCGGTGACGGCTCAGCAAAAGCCTTCTTTGGCTGAAATGGAAAAAGCACGTACAAACTTGAAACAGAATCCATTTACAGTGAGCGCGATCGAAGAAGCGATTGCCGTAGAAAAGAAAGCTCAACGTAAGAGCATGGTCGAGTACCTACAGGGACGTTTAGCAACACTGGCTAAAAAAGACGGTGAAGTGAAAGGGGACAAACAATGATGAAATACGCATTGATGATGGTTTTGGTTGTAACATCCACAGTGGCTTTTGCCGCTCCGGACGCAAAACCGGCAAAAAAGACTGACATGAACTTCGAAGACCTTTTGGTCAGCGGTCAGTACCACTTTTCTGACGAAGCCGTGACAACAGTGGAAGAAGATAAAGTATTAAACAGCTTGATTGGCGTTAGAGCAGACTTCAAAGACCGCATGAAACAATCGGCGACTTTGGGTGAGGTGAAGGGCAAATGAATCTTAGACTCATTTTAGAAGACAATGCAGGTAATGTGACTCGTCAGATTCCGGTTACGGAAAAAAAGGCGCAGTTGATTCAACGTTCAGATACGAAACGTTTGGAAGTTGTGATTGACACTGCGGCTTTGACGAAAGAAAAAATCAAATTCTCAAAACTAGCTGATCTAGATTTTGACGAAATGAAGAACAAGAAATTCCCATTGGGTAATTTCGGATCTCTTCGTCTGGTCGAAGCGATCGAAACTGTTCCTGTGGACGGTTCTGTTCGTGCGGATGAAAAGAAAGATCTAAAAGCTTCTATGCTTTTGGCTTTCGCGATCCTTCTTCTTTTGATCTCCATCATTAAATTCGCGCCAAAAGAAAACGCGAAAGTGACTGAAGAATTGAAACAACAAGTTGTTAAAATTGTTCAGACAAAAGAAATGAAGCGTAAGACGGTGGCTCCGACAAACAATATGGCCGCAGATCCTACCGCGACAAAAATGCCAACGAAACGTGCGGAACTTGTAAAGCGTTCGGGAGCTCTTTCCGCTCTAGGAAGCCTTCGTTCTGGTAAACAACGTGGTGGCTTGAACTTGGGTGCCGTGAATACAACTGCGGGCATCGGTTTGGGTGGCACAGGTGGCAGCGGTGGTGTGCAAACATCACTATACGGTAAAGGTATTACTTCAGCGCCTCTAGGTACGGGTGGAAACATCCAAGGTGGCGGCGGCTACGGAACTAAAGGGAAGGGCGGCGGCCAAGCTGGTTACGGCAGTCTTTCTTTGGTGGGTTCTGCGGGCGGCGCGCCAGTTCCATTGGGTGCAGAAGCGGAAGTTGCACAAGGTTTGGACCGTTCAGCGATCGACGAAGTCATTCGTCGTAACTTGGGTCAAGTGCGTTTCTGTTACGAGCAAGCGTTGCAAGGCACACCGAATTTGAGCGGTCGTGTGGCGATGGGTTTCACTATCGGCGGCAACGGTCTTGTAAAATCAGCATCGGTTGAAAACTCTTCGATGGCGAATAAAGGTGTCGAGGATTGTATTACAATGCGTTTGAAAACGTGGAAGTTCCCAGTGCCTCAAGGAGGCGTGGATGTAAAAGTAACTTATCCGTTCGTATTACGCAGACAAGGGCAGGGGTAGACAATGAAATTAGTATTGGCTTTATTAACAGGCTTGATGTTTTTAACTGCCTGCGAAATGCAGCAGGATCCTTTGAAGGATGCTCCCGAAGCGGTTCGTGAGGGACGTGCTCCTGAAGCGGAAAAACCCGTTCAAGAAAAACCATTCTCTAAAGATGCGATGTTCATTGATGCTCCAACGGTGGTTAACGGCCGTGTGGGCAGCCCGATGGAATTTAAAATCAATGGCCGCGTGATGGTTGAAGGTGTGACATATAAGTTGAGCATCGACAACTTGGCGGACTTTGAAGGAGCGACATTTGATGCGGCGACTGGCGAATTCAAATGGATTCCAACAAGAGCGGTTGTAGCAGGACTTCCAAGCATTGAGCTTCCTCTTCGTATCACTCTAGCAACAGATTCTTCGGCGAAATACCCGTTGATCTCTGTTGAAAAGAAAACTCTTTCTTTGATGGTTGTGAATGTGTACTCAAAACCTATCGTGCAAACGATCACAGGCAATGGAACACTAACGACAGGAACGACTCACTATCTAGACTACACGATGGAAGACATTGATGCTTTCAGTGAAGCGGATGTGACTTTGGATGTTCGTGACTGCGGTATCGCAAGCTATCGTGATTCTATCGCTCACTTGGTCAGCGTTCGTAATGTCACGAAGTCAACAACGACTCCGAATAAATACGAAGGTCGTATCGAGATCGACTTGAGAAATGCCGATCACTTGGCAAGCACGTACTACTGCTTTGCTTTGCAGGCGATTTCAAAACACGGTGTGAAGTCTGAAATCTATAAACGCGATATCACTATCAACACACGTCCTAAATCAACTCGTATCACGATGGAATCAGCTCCGACGTTGCTTGTAGGTCAATCTGCGCAAATCGCGTTCACGATCTATGACACGACGGCGAACGGAAGCCTAAGAATGGTGTCTATGGATGACATCGCAAAGGTTCTTCCGGGCAGTACTTTGACTTGTAAATCAAACTACACAAGCAAGTTCCAAATGGATTGCTCAGGTTATATCACAACGACAGGTTTGACAGCTCCAACAGCAGACGCCGTTTACAACATCAAAATGGAAGTTGAAAATACAGTTGGCAGCGTGTCCGTGAACACTACTCACACTCTTCGCATTAATGTTAAGGCGGTGACTCTATGAAATCTTTAAGCTTTATTTGTGCTCTTTTCATTTCTTCTATGGCTTTTGCTCAATCTGTTGAGCATGAAGTGGATTCTTTCGGTGGTAACGAGGCGCTTTACCTTAAAGCGAAAGCTTTGAACCCTGAAGTGGAAAACGAAGTGGTTCAAAACCGTTTCATGGAAAGATCCAATCGTTTTGAAGTGGCCCCTGAGTTTTCAGGTGTTTTCAATGGCGATTCTTACAACCGCACGACAAATGCAGGTTTGAATGTTCACTACCACATCAATCCAAGTTGGAGTGTGGGTGTGAAGTACAACTACTCTTTCAACACTTTGACTCCAGAAGGAAAATCTGCGGTTGATAAAGCCAGCCAAAACGCGGCTCAAAACCCAAAAGAGCCTAGCTATCTTTTCCCGCAAGTGATTTATCCTAAATCAGAAACTTTGGGACTCGTGAACTGGTATCCAATCGTGGGTAAATTGAGCTTCGGTAAATATGGCGTAGCACACTTCGACACTTACCTGACAGCGGGTTACGGCCAAATGGAACTATCTAATGGCACAAGTCCTGCGGCGACATTGGGTGTGGGTTTTGGTTTCTGGGTGAATTCAAACCTGACAACTCGCTTGGAATACCGCGCTCAACAATACAAAGCGGAATACTACAACAAAACTGAGAACATGTTAACAAACGTGGCCTCTGTACAAATGGGTTGGATGCTATGATGTTAGTTAAATCTTTAACTGTTGCTTCTTTAGTTCTTGGAGCTCACACAGTCGCTTTCGCAGAAGACGACTTGATGAGCATCCTTGAAGGAAAGACCAGCCAAGCGGCGGCTCAGTTCGTAGAAAGCGAAGAAGTAGCCAAGCTAAAAAAAGCGGTGAATCCTTCAACGGCGGAACAAAATATCTTCTTCCAATTCTTGGTTGAAAAGAATTATGAAAAAGCTTTGTTCCAATGGGCAACAGCTTTCAATGGTTCATCATTTCAACAAACTGAAACGGGCAAGGCTCTTGAAGCTTTCTTGAACTATAAAAACGGTTTGAAGCTGACGGGTGTTGAAGCGCTTTTGAACATTTCGGCTCCAGAGAAAATCGACAGCACAGTGATCAGTCTTTGGAAAGAAAACTTGAATGACAAAGACCCTGTGTGGGGAATGGCGCAAGTCACTTGGAAACCTTATTGGACTCAAGTGTTCGGCGTGGGTGCTGAGATGGCGGTTCTTCTTCAGAAGAACTACGTCAACGAAGATATCGCCGCTTTGACTGAGCTTATTAAAAAGACACCGGTAGATTCAGTTGAAAGAAACCTTTTGCAATGGCAATTGGTTTTGAATCTAGGAATCCGTGGTGAAGCGGGTAAAGCAGCGCAAGTTCTAGCCCACTTGATGAAAGCTAAGAACAATCCGATTGATAAAGATCTTATGACGATCACTGCGGGTCGTTTGCTTTACCAAAACGGTTTCTTGGATGCTTCTATCCAGTACTATAAAAAGATCGGTAAAAAATCAGACTACTGGTTCCAAGCGCAAGAAGAGATGGCTTGGGCTTTCATGAGAAAAGGTGAGCCGCAAAATGCGATCGCGATCACGAAAACTCTGACTTACCCGCACTTTAAAGGTTGGGTGGGTATTGAGTCTTATCTTTTAAGCTCGTTCAGCAGCTTGAAAGTGTGTGATTACCCTCACGTTCTTCAGACAATGAAAGCGATCAAGCCACAATTCGGCGAGCACTTGGTGGCTCTAGAAAAATTGACGGTAGATCCAAATCAGCCTGCAGTGACAAACTTGATGAAAGCTTTGTCTGTAGGACCTGTGAGCCCTGAAAAATTGGGTAAAGATGCTCACCTGATCCCAGCGCACGCATCTCGTGACGAAGTTTTGACGTTGCTCGTGAAAAGACATGCTTACCTGACGAAAGAATCTGAATTGGCTGAACAGCTTTACGCTCGTTCTTTGACATTCGGGAACTTGCAAGGTCAGTTTGAAACTTTGAAGAACCAAGTTCAAACGCGCGCGCAAATGACTCAAGGTGCGGGTCTGCAACGTGTTCAAGAGTTGGCGAAGTCTGAACTGGAAGATTCAAAACAAGTCATGCAACGTCTTCGTATCGTGGAAGTAGAAATGATCCAACAAGTGGACTCTGCTTCGAAGTTCATCAAGAACGTAGGAACGACGGAATCCAAAATGGGTTCGACGGGTTCAACGAACAAATATGCGATGAGCTTTGCAAATGACAAAGAAATCTGGTTCGACGAACTTTCTAACTTCAAAGTAGACGTTAAAAAGGGCTGCGCGAAAGCCAGCGTGAAGGAGTAAAGAATGAAGTTCGTATCTAAAGCTCTTTGCTTCGTCGTTGCTTTTGGTGCTTTGGCGGGATGTGGAAGTGATTCTCCAGATCTTATCGGTAAAGCCATCCTTAAAAACGAAGAGTTCCAAGAAAAACCAAAAGACTTTACGGTGTTCAATCCGAAGGTCGACATCCTTTTCGTGATCGATAGCTCAGGAAGTATGGCCGATGCCCAAGCGAACTTAAGCCGCAATGCTTATGCTTTTGCTGATGCGATCTCGAAAGTATCTATCTTGGATTATCACATTGGTGTGATCACAACTGACATGGACGACTGCCGCAACCATTGCGGTAAGTTGGTAGGCCTTCCGACCTTCGTTGAAAAAACAACGCCGAATCTAGTGACATCTTTGGCTCGTCGTATGGAAGTAGGTACAAACGGAAGTGCGTCTGAAGAGATGTTCGGCCCGGTTGTAGAAGCGCTTTCTCCTTCTTTGGAAGTAGGCGCGAATATGGGCTTCTATCGTCAAGATGCGTTCTTGGCGGTGATCTTCATCACAGATGCGAAAGACCAATCTCGTTTTGCGCCTCAGGATTTCTTGCAAATTTTGACGACGAAAAAAGGGGATGCATCTCGTGTCTTGGGTTACGGAGTTATCCGTACGTTGGCGCAAGAAAAAGTCTGCGTAGCCTCCGAAGACCTGGATGAAAAATTGGAAGTTTTCCTAGAGTCCGTGGTGAATGGTGATAAAGCTCAGAAAAACATCTTGAGCCTTTGTTCTCCAGACTACGGTGTGAAACTTGCGGAGTTCGCGAAAGACATCGTAAAAAGAACGGCGGGGACAGTAAAACTAAGCCGTACCCCTGATGTGAAAACGATCAAGGTTTCTTACGGTACCCAAGTGATCCCGAACAGTTTGACTGAAGGTTGGGTTTACGAGCCTTCGACAAATTCTATTCTGTTGTCAGAAGGAATTGTGTGGAATGTGCAAGGCCCTGGCGTAGGTCTGACGATCGACTTTGAAGCCATTGATATGGAATAGTCGAAAATTCAAATTTCTCTAAAGAAAAAGGGCTTCGTCAGAAGCCCTTTTTTATTTTCAAATTCTTAGTACAAATAAATCTCTGTCGGAGAAGCGTTGATATCGCGGTAGACGATACCCGTCACTGTATCGCCCTCTTTCACATTGCAAGATGTGATCACGCCAAAAGAGCTGACTTCATCGATATCCAAGGGGCATTGAAAGCTCGGGTTGAGCTGCCAGTTGCCAGTCCAAGACAGTTTCACACGGCATTGACCGTTATTTGCGGGTTCAACGGATGCTGCTTTTGCGATCAATTGCGCTTCTAGTTGGTTGCAGGCAAAGGCGGGAGTTGCTGCAAAAATTGACAAAATAATCAGAGCTTTTTTCAAGGGGATCTCCTTCTTTTGTGGGGTGTCGTGGGTTTACCACAAGGTCGGCGCGATTTTCTTTAAGATTGTGTCAGGCTCGATGTCTGTTTTAAAAACGTCTAAGTCCTTCATTTTTTAAGGGAATTCCTAAAGCATTTTCAACGACTTGTGATTGAGCACTGGCTCTATAACTCAACGCGAAGTCTGACTAATATATTTCATTGATATTAAGGACTTAGAAGTGTTTTATACCTTAATATAGCTAGCTCAAAATATAAGTAGTTAGCCATAGATATTACTTCGTTACTTTTCTGGAGGGAGACTTATGCACCAGAATGTAAACACGGCTGAAAAAGCCTCTTCGACATCTACGATTCCGCAGAAGTTCGTGTACTTCTTTGCTGCCGGCGAAGCCGAGGGCAATGCGGGAATGAAAAACATCTTGGGCGGTAAAGGGGCCAATCTTGCAGAGATGACGTCTTTGGGAATTCCTGTTCCTCCAGGCTTTACAATCTCGACAGAGATTTGCGCGCACTTCTATGAAGCGGGCGGCAAACTTCCCGAGTGGGTTCGTCCTGCAGTGACGACAGCCATGGCCAAAGTGGAAGCGAAGATCGGTAAAAAATTTGGTGATGTGAACAATCCACTTCTAGTCTCTGTTCGTTCAGGTGCTCGAGCCTCTATGCCAGGGATGATGGATACAATTTTGAATTTGGGATTGAATGACCAAACTGTGGAAGGCTTAGCGAAGTCTTCAAACAATCCACGTTTTGCTTGGGACTCTTACCGTCGCTTTATCCAAATGTACTCGGACGTTGTGATGGGTATGAACTCCTCTCTTCTTGAAGTGACTTTGGAAGACATGAAAGAAGACAAGCACTACAAGGCAGACACAGAGCTGACTGTTGATGACTTGAAACTTCTTGTAAAAAAATTCAAAGAGCTTGTTCACCAAATGACAGGTCAGTCTTTCCCAACAGATCCTTGGGAACAGTTGTGGGGCGCAGTTTCTGCGGTATTCCACTCTTGGAATACTCCACGCGCGATTACTTACCGTGAACTTCATAGCATCCCAGCTTCCTGGGGTACAGCCGTGAATGTTCAATCCATGGTCTTCGGGAACATGGGTGATGATTCTGCAACGGGCGTGGCGTTCACGCGCAATCCTTCTACGGGTGAAAAAGCTTTCTACGGTGAATTCTTGATCAATGCCCAGGGTGAAGACGTCGTTGCGGGAATCCGCACTCCGCAGCCTATCACTAAGATTGCGGCTCAAGGCTCAGGCATGAAGTCTTTGGAAGAAGCTCTTCCTCAAGCTTACAGCCAGCTTGTCGACATTTACAAAAAACTAGAAGCTCACTATCGCGATATGCAAGATATTGAGTTCACAATCGAGCGTGGTGTTCTTTGGATGCTGCAAACTCGTAACGGAAAGCGTACGGCGGCGGCGGCTTTGAAAATCGCTTGCGATATGATCGATGAAAAGTTGATCAATCAAGATGAAGCTTTGTTGCGCCTAGATCCAGGTGCTTTGGATCAACTTCTGCATCCAACTCTAGACCCTAAAGCTCAGAAAACTCTTTTGGCGAAAGGTTTGCCAGCGTCTCCAGGGGGCGTGAACGGCCAAATCGTATTTACTTCTGAAGAAGCTGTTGAATGGAAAGAGCAAGGCAAGAAAGTCATCCTTGTTCGCGTTGAGACGTCTCCAGAAGACATTGCTGGTATGGTTGCCGCGCAAGGTATCTTCACGACTCGTGGGGGTATGACATCTCACGCGGCGGTTGTCGCTCGTGGTATGGGTAAATGCTGCGTGGCAGGTTGTGGTGAAGTGGAAGTCGACTACCGCACGGAAACTATGAAGGTGAAAGGCTACGTTCTTAAAAAGGGCGATGTGATCACTTTGGATGGTTCTACGGGTGAAGTGTACTTGGGTGAAGTAAAAACTATCGAGCCAAAACTTGATGGCAACTTCGAGCGCATCATGAAAATCGCTGACCAAGTTCGTAAATTGAAAGTTCGCACGAACGCGGATACTCCGAAAGACGCTCAAACAGCGCGTAACTTCGGTGCCGAAGGTATCGGTCTTTGCCGTACAGAGCACATGTTCTTCGGTGCGGACCGTATCGATGCCGTTCGTGAAATGATTATCGCGGATAATAAATCAGACCGTGAAAAAGCCTTGGTTAAACTTCTGCCCATGCAACGTGATGACTTCTATCAGTTGTTTAAGATCATGGACGGTTTGCCAGTGACGATTCGTTTGTTGGATCCACCTCTTCATGAGTTCGTGCCTCACACAGACGAAGAAACTAAAGAATTGGCAAAACGTTTGGGCACGGACTACGAACGTCTTCGCGCGAAAGTAAAATCTTTGCACGAGTTCAATCCGATGTTGGGTCACCGTGGTTGCCGCTTGGCGATCACGTTCCCAGAGATTTATCAAATGCAAGTGCGCGCGATTGCGGAAGCGGCTTGTATGTTGATTGGTGAAGGTAAAAAACTTGTTCCTGAAATCATGATCCCCCTTGTGGCGACGGATAAGGAATTGGACATCCTTCGTGTATCGGCGATCAACGAAGTGAAGAAAGTACAGCAAGAAAAGGGTGTGAAGTTCGACTATCTAGTAGGAACTATGATCGAGCTTCCACGTGCCGCTATCACAGCAGATGCGATCGCTGAATACGCGGACTTCTTCAGTTTTGGTACGAATGACTTAACTCAAACGACATTGGGTCTTTCTCGCGATGACTCCGGTCGCTTCTTGGGTTCATATGTTTCTTCCGGCATCTTGCCTAAAGATCCATTCATGTCGATCGATCAAACGGGCGTAGGTTCGTTGGTGAAGATGGGAACAGAGTTGGGCCGTCGTACGAAGCCAGACTTGAAAGTCGGCGTGTGCGGTGAGCATGGTGGTGATCCAGAATCTATCGAGTTCTTCCACAAGGTCGGACTTGATTACGTCTCTTGCTCTCCATTCCGTGTCCCTATCGCGCGCCTAGCCGCAGCTCGCGCCGCCCTCCTAGGCAAGAAACTCCATTAAGGTGCCTGCTTCTTTTTTGGGTCTACGCTGCAGCATTGTTGCGGGGCCCTTAAGAAGTACGGAAAGTTTTTAAATAAGAAAAAGCCGCTTTCAACGAGCGGCTTTTTTATTTGATGGCTCAGAGATCTTGAGCTCTGAGGATTTCATTTACTTTGTGAAGTAAGTGACTAGGATCGCAAAGATCATCGTTGAGAAAAGAATCTTGAACGCGATTTCGCCATTAGATATGCGAGGGCGATAGTCTGTTTCATTTTTCTTGTACTGCATAAAGTCCTCCTGAAAAAGAACGTACTATTTCCGATCTTAAGGCCGAGTTAAAACAACGATCTCTTCTATAAATATATAGTAAAAACCTTGTTTCACTCTGAGACGGCTGTTCCGTCAGTGACACTTTAGGGGATGCCCATTGTCGGCACTGTCAAAGCTGCAGACAGATTTCGCGTGTCTCACATTGATTCCACACTTAGTTAAGCCCATAGAATCAGGAGAGAAGTCGCCGTGCCAGCCTTCTTGGCAGACCCCTTGCTCTTACCTTAGTCATCAAGGAAAAAAATATATGAAAACAAACAATATCTTTTCGAAAATTTTTAAAGCCCTGGCTCTTGTTTCTTTGTCAGTGTTCCTAGTGAACTGTAGCAAGGACAACAAAAGCTCTACGACAAACACTGGTTACGTTATGCAAAATGGTATTTGCTATCAAAACGTAAACGGACAGCTGATTCAGCAAGCAAACACTTCTCTTTGCTATAACAGCGGAAACGGCTACGTGATGCAAAATGGTCTTTGCTACCAAAACATCAACGGACAGTTGATCCAACAAGCGAATACGTCTTTGTGCTACACAAACACAGGAAGCTACGTTTATCAAAACGGCATGTGCTACCAATACGTAAATGGCCAATACATCCAGCAAGCAAACACGTCGCTTTGCTCTGGCTACAATACAGGTGGTTATACAACTCAAGTTTGTAACGGGTACCACACTGATGGTTACCAATGGGTGAACTGTGGTGTTCAATTTAACTGCTCTGGTTACACTTTGATGAACCAGTCTGGTCAAATCACTCGCTGCCAATAGATCCTTGAATCCGAAAAGATATGCGGCGCACCACTCATGGTGCGCCATTGTCTGTTTTGATATGCGTAAGAGCTAAGCAGATCTGATCCTCAAAGATATTGCGACGCGAAAAATACGCTCCCAACTCTGCCTAAGTTTTCAGCTTCCCTTCCTGTTTTGTAAGCCTGTTGTTGACATAGTTTCTAACTCTCGCGAGATTGAAATGGTCTTTGGTCTAGCTAGACCAAGGGCGGTATGAGGGGAATGTTTCGTGAGAATCAAAAAAATTGAACTGATTGGTTTTAAGTCATTTAAAGATCGCACCGTCATTCACTTTGATGCTGGTATCACTGGTATCGTAGGTCCGAATGGTTGCGGTAAATCCAATATCGTCGATGCCCTCATGTGGGTTATGGGTGAAATGTCTGCGAAAGATCTTCGTGGATCGCAAATGACTGACGTTATCTTCGGTGGTGCCGAAGGTTATGCTCCACTAGGTATGTGTGAAGTGTCTTTGACGCTTGAAAATGACGGTGGCGCTTTCCCAGCAAAATACATCAAACACACTGAGATCATGGTGACTCGTCGTCTTCACCGAAATGGTGAAGGGGAGTACTTCATCAATAAAGAACCTGCACGTTTGAAAGACGTGCAAGAGATCTTTATGGATACGGGTGCGGGCTCTAAAGGTTTCTCTATCATCGCTCAAGGTATGATCGGTAAGATCATCACCGCGAAACCTGAAGACCGTCGTATGCTTATCGAAGAAGCGGCCGGTATCACGAAGTTCAAAGCTCGTAAGAAAGAATCTCAACGTAAACTTCAGGCAACAGACCAAAACTTGGTGCGTTTGCAAGACATCATCGGAGAGTTGAAACGCCAAATCGATTCTTTGCAAAGACAAGCACAGCGTGCTGAGCGCTATCGCAACATCAAAAACCAAATCGAGGATTTGGATCTTTGGTTGTCTTCAGCTCAATACATCGAGTTGAAACGTGCGGCAGATGAAGCTCAAGCGATCTTCAATGAAGCGCAAAGCATGGAAGTCGAAGGTGAAACAAACCTTTCAACTCTTCAAGGTCAGTTGGAAGTTCTAAAATTGCAAATTCTTGAAAAAGAAAAAGCAGTGGAAGAGCAACAAAACGAATTCTACACAAAACAATCCTCTGTTCAGAAAAAAGAGATGGAGATCCAAGAGCTTCGTTTCGAAATCGAACAGGCTCGCCGTAACGAACAAATGACAGGTACGATCTTGCAAGAACAGCAAGCTCGCCAGGAGCTTTTGGCTCGTGATAAAGCGCAACTTGAAGCGCAAGTGGCAGAACTGAAAGAAGAGTCGGAGTCTTTGACGGCGGCCTTCACTGAAAAAAATGACATCTACCAAAACTTCAACTCTCGCATTGCGGAAGTCGATGAAGAGTTGACGACGAAACGTCGCGAATTGTTCGCGGTCGGGCAGTCAGAGTCTTCTTTGGATGCGCGCGTGAATTCATTGTCAGCACAAATCGCTGATTTGACAGAGCGCCAAGATAACGAACAACAAGTCGTGAATGAACTTCGCGAAAAACAAGTTGAGTTCGAAGCTCGTCGTAAAAAAGTATTCGGTGAACTTGAAAAAGAACGCCAAATGCAATTGGACTTGGCTTCGGACGTAGATTCATTTGAAGCGAACAAAAAGATCCTGACAGAATCTGTGGCCGAGAAAAAAGCAGAAGTGGAGTCCTTCAAAGATTCTTTGAATGAAGTGGCTTCTCGTTTGTACGGTCTAGAGAACTTGCAAAACAACTTCGAGGGTTTCCAAGAAGGTGTGAAACAAGTCATGCTATGGCAGAAAACTCGCACTCAAGAGTTGATGGCCGATGGTTCTGTAGTCACTCACTTCCAACCGGTTTCTGAGGTTGTTGAAGTTCCTGCAGAATACGAAGTGGCGATGGAAGCAGCATTGGGTTCACGCCTGCAAATGCTTCTTTCTTCAGATGCGAATATCGCAGTAGACGCGGTTACACATCTTAAAGAACAAAAATCAGGTCGCTCTAGCTTCCTATCTGCTAACGACAAAGGTTTGACGTTCAACCGTTCTGAAGCCCCTGTTGGTGAAGACGGTGTTCAAGCCATCCTTAAAGATGTTGTTCAAGCCGCTGATAAATTTAAAAACACAGTGACTTATATGTTGGACGGAGTTGCGATTGTTGACTCTATCCGCACGGCTTTGAATCTTCGTGCAAAATACGAAGGCTGGACATTCGTGACTCTTGACGGGGACACGTTGACAGCGGACGGAGTTTTGACGGGTGGTTCTTCTGAATCTGCGGATTCAGGTGTTTTGAAACGCCGTCGTGAAATCAAAGAATTGTCAGAGAAAAAAGACGAATTCGCCGGCAAGTTGCAATTGGCTCAAATGGTTTTGAAAAAGACTGAAGAGCAATTGGCAAATGTCCTGAATGATTTCGAAGGCGCACAAAAACGTAAGATCGATCAAGAGATCAAAGTTACGGAGCTAAGAAAAGACCTCGAGCGCGCCGAAAACGAATTGGTAAACGCCCAAACAGCGGTAGAACGCCAAGAGCGCGAGCTTAAGAAAATCACAGAGCAAGTGGAACTTCAGGAACAAAAACTTGAAGAGTTGAACGAAGCTTTGATTGAAGCTCGTGAGAAGAAAGTTCTTCTTGAAGGTGAAGTTGAGTCTTTGAATACAGAGTTGAACTCAACTCGTACGGGCTTTGATGGCTTGCAAGCAGAAGTGACAGATCTTCAAGTGAAGTCGGCTTCTAAAACGCAAGAATACACAGGCGTTCTAAGACAGCTTGAGATGGTTTCTAAATCTTTGAGCGATCTGGATACTCAGCTAGCTCGCATGAGCGAAGAAGCTGAAGGTTACAACTCTCAGATGACTGAGAGCCAAGTGACTTTGGAAGAAAAGAAAATCGAATTTGAACGTCTTTTGACAGAAGTAGAGACTTTGAAACTTCAAGTGTCTCGCACAAAAGATGAATACGAAGTGATGTCTGAATCTGCACGCACGATCGAAGAAGAAGCAATGTCTTCTCAACGTGCGCGTAACGAAAGACAGCACAAAATGAACGACTCTCAACTAAAACTTGAGCAGGCGAAGATGAAAGAGCAGTACCTCATTGATTCTATTCGTGAGCGCTACATGCTAAATCTTCCGGAGGTTGTTGAAAAATACGCAGATCGTGAAGGCGACTTCTCGACGGCAGATGCGGAATTGAAAGAGCTTCGTGAAAAACTCGCTAAGATCGGTGAGGTTAATCTTTCGGCGATCGAAGAGTACGAAGAAACAGCACAACGTTACGAGTTCTTGACGAAACAACACGCCGATTTGACCGAAGCGAAAGAACAGCTTCGCAAAGTGATCGACCGTATCAATAGAATCTGCTCGAAACGTTTCAAAGAGACGTTCGACCTTGTGAACGACAGATTCACTCGCGTATTCCCAGTGCTTTTCGGCGGTGGCGAAGCGAAGTTGGAATTGATCGAAAACGAAGAAAAAGGCGAGATGGGTATCGAGATCATCGCTCGTCCTCCGGGCAAAAAGATGCAAAACGTGTCTTTGATGTCAGGTGGAGAGAAAGCTTTGACTGCGGTCGCGCTGGTCTTCTCGATCTTCCTAGTAAAACCTTCTCCATACTGCTTGCTGGATGAGGTTGATGCTCCACTTGATGATGCGAACGTATTCCGTTTCAACGACCTTGTTCGTGAGATGGCAAAACGCTCTCAAATCATCGTAGTTACGCATAATAAACACACGATGGAAGTGGCTAAGAAACTTTACGGTGTGACGATGCAAGAGCGCGGTGTTTCGACAATGGTTTCTGTTTCTTTGCAGGACATCCACTAGTTCGAAATATAAATCAGATCAAAAAAAGAAAACCCCAAAGGAAACTTTGGGGTTTTTTATGCTTTCAATCAGCTCGCAAATCTTATCAGTGCTTTCGAACGGGATACTTCGTTCCTTTGATCTTCCCATTGCGAAGGCGGTCCATGGCTTGATTCACAGTCTTTCTGGAAATTGCGACATACGTGACTTTATCAAGCACTTCGATTTTACCTACGTCAGCCGCTTTAAGTCCCGCCGTTCCGGTTAAAGCACCCAAGATATCGCCAGGTCGCAATTTATCTTTGCGCCCTCCAGAGATAGAAAGAGTCTGCATGTTTGGCAGAGTCATTCCAGTTAAGCCATGCTGATTTTTATAACCTAACGAAGGGCGAAGAAGCTTTCCTCCGGTGAGTTTTTCAAGCTCCAAAAGTTTCAACGTGTCTTTGGGATTGGCTAAAGTGATGGAAATTCCTGAACGACCGGCTCTTCCAGTGCGACCAATGCGATGAACGTAAGTTTCAGATTGTACGGGAAGGTCATAGTTTACGACCATCTCCAGGGCATCGATATCTAACCCACGAGCCGCCACATCGGTTGCGACTAGCAAAGTGATACTGCCATTACGGAACATGGCCATCACTTGATCACGCTCGCGCTGATCAAGGTCCCCGTGCAACCCACCACAAGGAACATCATTCTTTTCGATAGCAGCGACAACTTCGTTAACGGTCGCCTTCATATTGCAGAAGATGATTGTCGATTTTGAAGGATGCTGTTGCAACACGCGCATCAGAACGTTCAGCTTTTCATCCTCACGAGCGTCGTAAACGATCTGCTCGATGGAAGAACTTTCTCCCTCGGGATCGGTGATTTGAACACTGACAGGATTGCGCTGATAACTTTTGCTTAACGCTTGAATGGATTCAGGAAAAGTCGCTGAAAACAAAGCGGTTTGGCGTTTTGATGGAAGCACTTTCATGATCGCACGGATTTCTTTTTCAAAACCCATTTCCAGCATTTTATCGGCTTCGTCAAAAACCACTGTAGCCACATCATTCAGATCAATACGATCTCGCGTGATATGGTCTAAGATTCTTCCCGGAGTTCCTACGGCAATGTGAACTCCGTTTTCCAAAGATTGCGCTTGGTCCCGGCCGGTCTGACCGCCGATGAGAGGAAGAACTTTAAGGCCTACAAACTTGCGACCCCATTTGCGGATTTCCGTAACAACTTGGGTGGCAAGTTCACGAGTCGGGCAGATGATCAATGCCTGAATGTTCTGATTTTCAAGATTCACTTTATTCAAGATCGGTAGTGAAAACGCCGCGGTTTTTCCGCTGCCAGTTTTAGCTTGGCCCAGGACATCTTTTCCTTCCAGAAGAAGAGGGATGCTGGCCTGCTGAATGGGCGTCATTTTCTCGTAGCCTAATTCCTGAACGACGGAAAGCAGTTCAGTGCAGAGTTTTAGGGAACGGAAGTCAGTTGAATCCAAAGGAACCTCGAGATCGATTATTTGTCTTTGGTGTACCAGAATGCGGCCTTATTGCCTAGGTTCGCCCAAGTTTAAGTTGCTTTTCCTGCATGAATTTCACATTGTAGGGCCATGAAAAACGCCACAATCGGTCTGATCATTGGAGTCGTGCTTGTCGGGGGCCTTACCCTCTATTTCCTTACGGACAGTCAGCCCGGCTCCGACTCGTTTTTACGTAAAGCGTTTGTAGCATCGACGTTTCAAAAAGAAGAACCAAAACAAAATGCAGTTAACGGCGACGAGCCTCCCAATACCGAAATCCACGTGTCGACGGAGTTTCGGGATTGGGTGAAAAATTCTTCCGAAAGCCTTCACGAATCGGTCGAGTCCCAAGAGCAGACGGAAGCTCTGCTAAGAACGAAGTCGTTGGCGTTGTCCCTTCAAGAAAGCCAGTATCTGGCGCAAATGGCCTTGCAAGCCTCGGCCCCGGCGAATACGCGCATTTTTTCGGTATATCTTTTAGGGCTTCAGGCCCCTCATAATCTTTCGGCGATCAGTGCGGTTCTAGAAGCTCCGTTAAGCTTTCAGGAAAAGCCGGCGACCCATTCTCCAGAAGAGACTTTGGCCATGCAGGAAAAGTCTTTGCGTCGTATGGCCATTGAAGATCTTTTAAAGAGCTTTCAAAAAGGGGAGCTTCCCCGCGAACAGATCGTTCAGACCTTTGATAAGATTCCCGACGCGCAGTTGAAGAAATACGCCCATACTCGTCTGCAGGAACTGACGAAGTAATTGGCAGGCCACATGTTCCGCGAAAAGTATGTGTTTTTTGTAATAGGCCGCATTAATCCTGCGTTTTTTTGGTGATATTGTTCTTGAGGCGAATACACTCTCCGCCAAGTTCATTAAATGGAGGGGATTTTATGAACAAACTTTTCATCGCGTTAGTACTCACGCTTTTGGGTTCTACAAGCTTGGCTGCGGACTGTATTTCAAAAAGTGAAATGCAGACAATTGCTTCACACTTTTCTCAGTTCAGACAATTAGCGAATAAAGATTACTGCTACGACGGCTCGCAAACAGCGAACCTTCTTCAGGCGATCATGTTCATGCGTAAAACGGCGTTTGAACCGAACATGCAAAAAAGCCAGGACGAGTTATTCTCAGGCCGTTTTTCTTCCAGCTGGTATGACTACTTCATCGGTCGCATCGAGGACATTGATGTTCAAGCAAACTGCCCGAAAGGTGTAGGCGCTTACGTTTATGGATTCGGCAACACGATGTACGTGTGCCCGATGATGTTGACAGAAAGTTTTTCGGCATTAGATCGCGCGAGCGTTTTCATGCACGAAGCTCGTCACATTGACGGTTATCCTCATACAACTTGTTCTCGTGGAGCGCGCAAAGGTCTTTCTGGCGCTTGCGACACGCGCATTTCTGATGGCGGTTCCTATGCTGTCAGTGTCGAAACTTACGCGCAACTCGCGAAGTACGCGACAGACATTCACCCAGCGTTAAAAGCTTACGCAATGTCTTCCGCAGTGACTTACGCGGATGAAGCTTTCGAAGTTCCAGTGAAAATTGATCGTGAGCAAAAACTTTTGTTGATGGCGGAATCCACGCAGCTTTACTCCATGGATCTTTCTGGCAACAACAAGCTGACGGCTTTAGGAAACGCTCCATTCTTGGGTAAGATCGTTCCTCGTGCCCAGCACATGATTTTGATTCCAACAGATCGCACTCAAAATGCGCGCTACATGTTCGCTAATAACGAAGGTGAAATCGTGCAGTCTGCGGGTGACTCCATTGTTGAATACAATACGCAAGCTCCGGCACAACGTGCGGAACTTGCCGATCTTCACTTGGGCGCGCAATGGACAGCGAAGGTTTATACCTCAAAAATCACTTTTGCCTGTGACCCACGTTCACCATCAGCAAAAGACGTAAAGATCCCGCAAGGGGAGGCTGTCAGCATTCTTTACACGAACGGTTATTCTCGCGCGGCTCGTTCGAACTATCTTCTAGCTTCTAACGGCCAAGTGTATGAGTTCGGTTGTAACGAAAGAGGCCTAAGCCCCTTCATCAATCCAGTGAATACACCGATGGCTTCAGGACTTGTAAGAGCTTACAAAGTGAATGGCCAAGTGATTGGTTTGACGGATACAGGTTCACTGGTTGCTGTGAACGGCACACAAACAACCCCGCTGAATACGGGGCTTGATGGACAGATCTACGAGATCGCACCTCGTGAATCGTTTAGCTTCATGGATGCACAATAAAGAAAAAATCAAACCCCGAGAGAGATCTCGGGGTTTTTTGTTTCTGAGGCTCTCATTAATCAAAAAGCTGAACACCCGCTGGTGAAAACTTCAGGACCTGGTTTCTCGTGCTATCGCTGATATAAATATTTCCTGCGCTATCAACGGCGATACCTCGGGGAGAATTAACTTTTCTGCCAAGGCCGGACGAGCTAATGGTTGCTTTGAATGCTCCTGTACTACTGAATATGTGCGCAACTCCAACTTGGTCAGCCGCGATAATGTCGCCATTCGGTGAAACAGCCGCATCGCCTAAAACTTGACTAAATTTGCCACTTGTAGACCCCCATCCACCCGACGAAAACAAAAATGTTCCCGTGGGACTGAACTTCAGCACGTGGTAGTCAGATGCGATATAAAAATTGTTAGAGCTGTCGATACTTATTCCAGCGGGAGAAAAAAATCCACTATCCGGTGTGCCCGCAGTGTCGAAGGCTTCAGTGACAACGCCCGTATCTGGATTAAGACGTCTGATTTTTGAACCCGTCGAGGTGAAATAAAGCTGACCGGCAGAATCCAAAGCCAAGGCGGTAGCTTTCATTCCGATAGGATAGGTCCTTTGCCAATTTCCCGCAGCATCGAACTTTTGAATTCGGTTGCCGTTATCAGCAACAAAGAAACTGCCGTCATTCATGACTGCGATAGCCCCAGGATATTGAAACTGGCCGTCTCCGTTACCGTTTGAGCCCACTTTCATCAAAAAATCACCGTTATTATCAAACTTTTGAATTCGGTGATTGTGGCTCTCTGCGACCCAGATATTTTGAGAGGCATCGACTGAAATTTTTTGAAGAATGTAGAAATGTCCATCATCGTTGGAAAATCTTCGCACCAAAGGCGTTGGGTTTAAAGCGCCATCAAATTTTACGATGCCCATCAAATTGGAATCGGCGACAACAAGAGTGCCTTCCGAGTCGATCGTAAAACTTGAAACATAGTCCGGAAAGCTTGTCGGTGACGTTAATAAAACCTGTTTAGATAGCCAGGTGCCCGTGCTGCTAAACCTTTGAAGACCACTTTGGTCTAAAACCAAAATGTCCCCTGAGGAATCGAGAAAAAGATCTTTGAGGCCATTGAACTGCCCATTTCCAGTTCCGTTGCTGCCGAACTTCATGAGGAATGTGCCGCTGGGACTGATTTTTTGAATACGATGATTTCCAGTATCAGCAACAAAGATATTGCCGACAGAATCAATTTTTATGTCTTCAATGTTTATGAATTGGCCATCACCAGTTCCCGAGGAACCGATATTAGCCTGCCACTCTCCAACGCTATTAAATTTTTGAATTATGTGGCGACCGTCGGCCACATAGACATTTCCTGCTGAGTCTACGGCGACTTCTCTCATGTCGTTAAAATATCCGTTTTCTGTCGAACCTACCGGGGTCGCTGGTATTTGCATCAGCCATTCACCGGTTGGGCTGAATTTTTGAACCCGTCGATTCACGTTGTCACCGACATACAAATTGCCTGCAGAGTCTGAAGCAAGACCTTTAAGTGGATTGATCATCCCTTTGAAGGATCCGAATTCACCAATGGTAAAAAGAACATTCCCGTGTTTATCGAATTTGCGAACAGACGGTGTCGCTGCATCATACACCCAAAGGTCGGTGCCATGGGCGAAGACATATTTTGGATCAAACGCGGCCCAAGGACTTCCTAACGGAAATTTGCTGTTAAAGATTTTGTGATCCGAGGCGGCGGCAATGCTGTTGCCCCGTTTTAAAAAGGCATAATACGATTTGGGATCTTTATATAATTTTTGTGGGCGAGTAATGTCCAACGAAGTGGGAAGAGGCCCTGTTTGCCAAGTACAACCGTCCGTAGAATTCACATTCAAGCGAAGGCACCAGGAGTCATAATTCGCACCCACCATAGTGACACTGACATTGGCGCTTGTGAAAGGACTGTTGACTGAAAAACTTGTGAACGAAGGCGGGGGAGTGATGGTCGCAATAGTATCAGCCACATTTCCATCGGAGTCCGTCAAACGTAAAGTCGTCGTACCGGCTGTGCCTGGAGCGGTGAATGTCAATCCACTGACCGAGCCTGCGCCACTGAGTATGGATGCGCTGACCGGAGGAACCCCACCGGTGTACGTCACGGTGGCGGTGTCGCCAATGCCGACGGCAAATGCATTTCCCGCTAAAGGTTCATAAACGGTGATGGTCATTTGTGAAGTCATGCTTAAGCTGTCAGTAACGGCGATTGTTTTACTTCCCGAAGTTGAAGCAGAGTAAACACCCGAGATGGCATCAATGCTTCCGCCACCAGAAACAATCGAATATGTATAAGGTGGAAAACCATTTGATGCCGTAAATGCCACGGCAACTCCCGGTGGCATTGAAGAACGATTGACGGCCAGTGAAACAGAAGTAACGACATCAACCAGCGATGTGGCTGTGTTCCCCAAAGAGTCCGTTATTATCACGGTGTCGGCGGAAGCCGTGTTGGGTGCCGTATAGGAGCCTGTCATAAGACTGATTGTTCCTGTGCTGCCAACACCCATCGTGTAGGTGTAAGGTGGAACCCCACCTGTCGCTGAAAAAGAGCTTAAAGTCGAAGTCAATAATCGAGCGCTCGCTGGAGAGGCCGCCAACACTGGATTCACCGTGAGTGTACGATCGAAAGTATTTCCTAAGGAATCTGTCACTCGTAAAGTCACAGTACCCGTGCCTCCTGCGGAAGTGTAGGTGCCCGTGCTAGCACCAATAGATCCTGGTCCCGATACAAGCGAATAACTGTAGCCAGGCACGCCACCGCTTCCTGTCAGTGTGGCGGTGTTGTTGGCGGCAATAACACCGCGATTCAGCGAAGAGCTCAATGCCGGATTGATGGTGATATTTATAGAAACTGAATTTGCAAGACTGTCCGTAATTGTGACGGTCGCGGGATTTAAAGATCCATCGGGAGTGAACACTCCGCCTGTCGTGATAGTTCCACCGGTCGCAGAAAATGTATAGGGTGGCACGCCATGATTTGCCGTATAGGTATAAGAACTATTTGTGCTTAAGGTCAGTTGTTTCGGAGAAACATCAAGTGAAGCCGTCACCGGAATTTTTATGAAAGTCTCTGTGCCGTCACCGTCGGTAATTTTAACAAGAACATCTCCGGGAGTTGTTCCCGGAGTTAACGTGCTTCCAGAAATAGTGGCATCACCGTTAACAACTTCGAAAGTGAAAGGAGATTTTCCTGTGGCAGGAGTTAGGGCTGATAAATCAAGAGTGTTATCGACACTCACGGTGGGTCCGGGAGAAACTGTGGCTAGGGGCATTTTTCCAAGAAGGCTTGCGATATTCGCAGTAACACCGCAACCAGTAATTAGCATCAGACTTATGAGACTGACCCAAAAGCGAAGTGACATTTTTATCCCCAAAACACAAAAAAATGAAAACGAACCCGACAGAAGTGTTTCCCTACTCTTCGTCATATTATAGGTGGGTACTGAGCTAAATGTACGCGATTCGTGAAGGGAGTGTTTTAAAGTGAGTCAACGAACAGCTCTAAGAGCTGATTTTGATAAGCATCACTTAGGAAAAACACATGCGATGTACTAATGACAGGGGAGTACCAAACGCCGGTGTTTCCTGAAAGTCCAGGCATATGATTTTTTAAACCCGTTCCATCGGCGTTTACGGAATAAAGACTTAACATTCCATCTGCGTCGGCATCTGCACGATAGAACACGCGCGTGTTTCCCGAATACACGAAGAAATCATAGATATCGGCATAAGCAGGCAAGGTGACGAGTTTGCGTTGTAAAGTCCCGTCCCACTTCACGGCGTAAAGATCCCATTTTCCTAAGGTGTCGATAAGACCTGAATAAACAATCGTGCGATCCGCATCGTCTAAAATGCGCACGGCTTGCAAAGTATTGGCATTCACCTGACCGCCGGCGTAGGGAGCTTTACTAATCTTTTTTGAATCAGTTCCATCAAAATTAGAACTGTAGATTTCATAAATTTCCGGCGCCGACTCGCTAAGCGTGATTAAGCGCTTGTTGCTTCCTTCGATGAGGGCTTCAGACCAACTGGTGTTGGCGGTGGCATCCAACGAAGCGTTGATAGGATATAAAGTTTGGGTGCTGATATTGAAAGTTTTAAGGGCGGTCTTTCCGTCTGTCGCCCAATCGCCTTTGATAATAGCGTAAGAAGAATCCGGACTGAAATTACAGTCTGTCGCCATTCGTGCTGTATCGATGCCTACGTCCACCAGATAATTTGTTGCTGGTGTGGCTACATTCACCAGGCGCACATCGTTTCGGCGGGCTACCGTGAGGTAACCCCAGTAACAAACCCAAGCAGAGTCTTTCGAAATTGAAAACCCGTTGACATCGAAAGCGGATCCAATCGCGGCATTCAGGGCGACAGGTGCTCCGCCGGAAAGGGGAATCATATCCACTTCAATTTTTGTAGCCACTCGATAGTCCCATCGCACGACAATGGCAGAACCATCGGGTGTGACATCCCACTGATTGATCGTCGTGGTATGCGAGTAAGCCGGTGTAAGTTTCGTGTTGCCTGTGCCATCAAAATTGACGACGTAAATATCCATCACGGAATCCGCGGCAAGATCACCCATGTAAAGGATTTTGTTCACGGACTCGATGACTTTATACTGAGTGATGTTTCCGCCAGACGCTGTGATGGCCGCGTTCAATTTTAAAGGTGTGCTGGCTGAAGACGTGTCCGAAATATAAAGCTCTTCCTTGCCAGCTGTATCCTGATCCGCGATGTAGATCACCTTTGCTCCATCCGCTGTGACGGAAAAGCTGCGTATTGTTCCACCACCTGTAGGAAAATTTTTGGTCATTCGCAACACGTTGGAACCGTCAGCATCCGCAACATAAATGTGCATTTCTGCGTCCAGAGTGGGATTCTGACGGAAAACGATTTTGGATCCATCCGCCGCAGCAAGTGGGGCAGGAACGTCGCCAGAAATAATTTGTGGCATCGTAATGCTAGTTAAAGAAGGAGACGAAAGACTGAGAGAGGCTAAGTAAACTCCATAGACATTATCCGTGATAGTGTCGGACTGAAACACGGCCAGGTTGCGTGTCCAATCGATAAAATAATTCTGATTAGCAAACATCACACCGCCAGTAGCAATGGAAATTGCGGGACTGATTTTTCGAATAGAGCTGCCATCGACTGATGCCAAAAACATCTCGTAGCGCGCATCGACCAAAAGATCCGAAACAAAAACGACTCGGTCACTGGCAGGGCTTACTTTTATGACCGGATAGTCGTGCGCGAAAGTGGCGATCGAGTTTGTCGTCAATTTTACGGGAGGTTCTGATCCATCCACCTTGGCGCTGTAAAGGTCAAACTTCATATCGTTGGTAGAGGCATAGCTGACCCCTGATAAGTCCGCAATGAATAGCACTCGCGTATTGTCCGGCGTAAATACAATCGAGTCTTCTTTGTAGCCTCCATTAACTCCGTTACGGGTTGCCGTGACAGTCGTGATCTGGTGAGAGTCTGTGCCGTCAAGGTTTGCCACGAAAAGATCATAGTAGTTCGCAGTCGTGACCATGCCGAATCCCAGTTTCAGGGAATCTTGCGACCACGCGTAACTAAGGAGGTCATTCGTGGTACTTGAACAGGCCGGAGAGGCTTGGGTCTCTGCTTTTGTCTCTAGATTTAAAACTAAGAGTGAGTAACAACCCACAAAAGGTCGATCAATACGATAAGCAAGATATTTAGAATTAGGACTGAAGGCACCGATCTCGACGAAACCTTGAGTTCCTGTTGCGGAAATATTCGTGATTTCTCCGCTGACCAAAGAAACCACGGATAAGGCGGTATTGGACCCGCTCAAGAAGGTTTGGTTTTCACGGAAAGTCACCCACTTGCTATCAGGACTGATGCGATACCCGGCATACACACTTTTTCCGGCAGCCATGGTGGGACTGATCTTGCGCAGATTTGTACCATCTAGTTTCACGGCATACAGGTCAATGCCTTCATCAGTATCCTTGTCGGCGCGGAAAATCACTTCTTCGCCGTTGGGTGTGATTAAGAAATCTCGCACATCACCACCGCTCACTAACGAACCGTTCAGTTTAACTTTGGCTCCAGAAAGCACGCTGATGGCGTAAAGATTAAATTCATTGTCGGTGGATTCAATGTCACCCAAAGCGACAACAATATCCTGATTGGGAGCTAATAAGTAGTTAGTGACGCCCCCCACGGGATTTGCAGTTGTCGGTCCCATCAACACCTTATCGTCGGTGCCGTCGATTTTGACAGAATGAAGTTCGCGCAGTTGAGTGCGACCAATGGTAGAGCGCACGTACAGTGCACGTCCGTGTTTGGGCACCGCTGCCAGAAATTTCGAGGTATCAAGACCCCATTGGCCAGAAAGAGGGTTGATGCGAGTAAGACCTGTGTTGTTGAAATTCACGATGCCTAGATCCACCAGGTCGTCGTTGCGAAGGGGACTCGCCATCAGAATGCGACCGCTGTCTCCGTATTGCGTGATGATCCGCACAGACGGAACTCCTGTTGCCGTAATATCGGGGCTGATTTTTTGCCAGCGCGGATAGGCGATGTTCGCCGTCACTGCCGTCGAAATATTTCCTACGGAGTCGAAGTGTTGAATATAAAAATCGATGGAGCTGGCTGTCTCAGAGGAGAGATTGAGTTTGATTTCCCACTTCTGCGATGCTGAACACACGGCCAGATACTCCTGAGAAAGCGACGTCGAGACTTTAACCACATTGAAGGGTTCAGAGCAATCACCGCCGACGGGATAGTTTGCTTTTAGTGACGACAAAGAATAATTCTGTCTGTTATCCAAGGGGCTCACGGTGACAAGAGGTGGAGTCAGATCCACTGTCACCGTTTCAGTATCTTCCGATGTTTTTTTCGCTTCGGTTTCTTCTTGGCGAGCTGTCAAGGCGTACTCGCCCTCAGTAATTCCCTCTAGATCCAGAGGCACCACGAAAGTTTTGTCAGGCAGGCAGGTAGTATTGCCTGAAAAGGAACCCAGTTGAACCTGGACTTCTTTCCCAACGTGGATGCATGAGCCCATCACTGAATAAGAGCGATAATTTGAGGATGAAACAGCTTTATTGTTTTCGTCAAAATTTAAGTGCAAGCGATTAATGCTACGGAAGTCTTCAAGCGATGCATCTAAAGAGCAGGCTGAAGTAAAAAAGCAAATGAGCAGAACGTACCGGTAGATATTTGCACCCATACAAAACTTTTCGGCCTAAAAAGCAAAAACGTTGAGTTTCAAAATGAGATTTTCAGAATGAAAAATTCGAAAAAATGAACGCGAGTTTGCGACAGGGATTTTTAGTGGCTTTGAAGCTGGAAGGCCATCTGGATTGCGAGATTTTCCTCGAGGAAACAGAAAAGAAAAACCCCAGCGTCGGAGGGATGAACACTGGGGTTTTTGCGGCGGGATCTACTTCACGTACTGAATAATCGAGTCTTCTGCGAAGCGGACTTTTTTGAGATTTTGAAATGAGTCTTCAGGATGTCTATATCCCAAAGCAACTGTAGCAACGGATTTCCAGCCTGTTCCTTGCAAACCTAAGATTTCGTCGTAGGCAGCAGGATCAAAGCCCTCCATCGGAGTCGCATCAATCTTTAACATCGCCGCAGTTTCTAATAAGAAGCCCATGGCAATGTAAGCTTGACGTTGCGACCATACACGAATTTTTTCATCTGGAGCTTTAACTAAATTTTCAATCATCATACTTTTGAAGCCATCCAGGGAGGAGTGGGGGATAGAGCGAACTTCAGAAATACGATCGATATATTTTTGTATGAAAGCCTCGTCCATTTCTTCTTTATATAAGAAGACGACATAGTGGCTGGCATCAGTCACTTGGGTTTGATTCCAAGAAACAGTCTTTAATTTTTCACGCAGAGCAGGATTTTCAATGACTAAGAACTTCCACGGCTGAATTCCGTAAGAAGAAGGAGCGAGTTGCAAAGAGTCCTTTAATACTTCCCAATCTTTTTCTGAGATCTTTTTTGTAGCGTCGTAGCGCTTTGTTGCATAACGCCAGTCTAGAGCTTCTTTAATACTTGTATGAGTCATATATTCTCCATGATCTGCATAAATGTAACAGACATGAGCACAATATAATGGGATCTGAGTTTAAATGCAACAGTAAAACGCACATTTAAAAGTCCTATAAACCGCTTAAATTGATTTAGGGCCCTAAGTCCTTAAGATTGTTTATTTTTAGGGATTGAGGTAAGATCTCATTATGGTCGATCAAAGATTTTCTGTCTCAGTTCATATCATGACGGTCCTTGCTTATCACAAGGGCGAGTTGCTGACGTCAGATCAGTTAGCCAACAGCATTCGCACGAATCCAACAGTGATTCGTCGCTTGGTTTCTCGTCTTGTCGACGCGGGCCTTTTGGAATCCTTCAAAGGAAAATCAGGCGGAGTCAAAATCTTAAAATCACCCAAAGAAATTTCCTTGAAGGAAATCTACACCGCGGTTTGCGATAAAAAATTGATCGCAACACCAGATAAAGAGCCAATGAAACAATGCCTTGTCAGCTGCAACATGGGAAAACTCATGGATGAAGTGGCCAACGGGATTGAAAAGAACTCCATGGAGTATCTGTCAGGAATTCGCCTTTCTGATCTTTGCGGAAAAATCAAATAACAATTAAAGAGGTTGTTGTGACTCCTCATCATCTCCCCGAAACGATCGCGGCCTCGCGTGTGACTCTGAAAAAGCACCGTATTGAGCTTGCGACCGAAATGTTTCGTCGTGTGGATGAAGATCGTGAGCGCTTAGGAAAATTTCTTCCCTGGGTGGCTTGGACAAAAGGTATTCACGACGAGCGCGAATACATCGAGATGACTCACAAGCAGTGGGCCGACTTTAAGATGTTCGATTACGGCGTCTTTCTTAATGACGGCGATATCTATCTTGGAAATGTCGGTGTTCACACCATTGCCTGGGAGCACAACCGCTGCGAACTGGGTTATTGGATCGTGGGTGGGTACGAAGGCCAAGGCTATATTAGTGAAGCCGTAAGAGCCTTGGAAAACGTCCTTTTTGACGAAGGTTTTTTTCGCATTGAAATTCGTTGCTCGGGTGCGAATGCGCGCTCTGCGTCCGTGGCCCTTCGTTGTGGATATATGTTGGAAGGACGGTTGCGCAAACACTGTATCGAAAACGGGCAAAGACGCGACACTCTTATTTACGCGAAACTAAAAAATGGAAATTAAGAAAACCGACGAACTTCATCGCAAAGCCTGCGAGGAAGGGAAAGACAGCTATATAGATCCTGAAACTGGCTATCTGGTTTTCACCGAACTTTTTCACAAACGTCGCGGTCACTGTTGCAACTCAGGCTGCCGTCACTGTCCCTATAAGAAAAAAGAAAAAACGCCAAATTAGAAAACACGTTTTAAGTATTGGCAAAAACAGCGTGGGTTTTAGGTAACATAAAACTTGTGAAACTTCCTTTGACAGAATCTCAACAGAGGCTGAAAAAAAAGTTTTCATAATTATTTGGAATCGTGTCTCGACACCCGGGACATGTTTAACTGTTCGACATTTCTAAGAAAACAAAAACACAAGATTCTGTTTTTGAGGCATAGGACTTCTGTAAACCCCTGTTATCCTTGGTTGCAGGTGGGGTGCGTCTGTATGTCTTTTAATTATAACAAGAATAAAGACCATAATTCGCAAGACAGTTTCTGGACGTCGTATTCGGACTTGTTCTTGGGTTTAAGCACGATCTTTCTGTTGCTTTACGTAACGGCAAGTTTACGTACGGGAACCGAAGGATTGCGAAATCAAATTGAAAATCAAAAGCTTTCCATGAAAGTGGAAGAGCTGGAGCATCAATTGAAGATGTATGAATCAGTCAAGAATGACTATCTGGCAAACCAGGCCACGAAGGACGAAGCGCAAGAGTATCAGGAGCTTATGGATAAGCTCACTCTCTTGCAAGAAGATGCTAAGTCGGAGAAAGACCGCTTAGTGCAAGAAGCTTTGGAAAATGAAAAGAAAGTCAAAGCTCTTAATAAGTACCAGCAAATGGTGCGCAACGTTCTTAACGCCAATAAAATGGCAAAATCTAAGATCATCAACCGTGATGACCTTATTAAAGAACAAGACGTGGAAATCGAAACTCAAGAAACAGAAATCGCTGACCTTAATCAGGATATTCAAGAAAAGAAGCAGCTTATTGCTCAGGGCGAACTTAAAATCCGCCAGACTCAAGCTGTGTTGCAAAAGCGTGTGAACGACCTTCGTGCCGCTTATAAACTGAACAAGATCACGAAGAACTTATTCGAGCAAAAAATGGCGCAGGCTCGTGCGGAAAGCCAACAAAAAGTTCAGCAACTTTCGCAAGTCAATGCTCAATATCAATCTCAGCTTCAAGAAGCGACAACTCAGTTAGGACAAGCTCAAGGAGAGCTTGCAAAAACTCAAGGATTGTTGGCGAAGAAAGAAGGCGAAGTCGTGGGCTTGAGCGGTCAGTTGGCTGAAACAAAAGCCCAAGCGCAAGCGCGTATGGCAGCGATGCAGGCAGGCTTTGCGAATGAAAAAGCTGGTCTCGCGGCAGGATTTGCCAACGAAAAGGCGCGTTTGCAAGCTGGGGTGGCTGCGGCGGAAGCTCGTGCTCAGGCCGAGCGATTGGCCGGAGCGCAAAGAGCAGCCGCACTTCAAGGTCAGTTATCTGATACTCAAGGGCAATTAGCTAAAGCCAAAGCCGAAATCGAAGCGCGAAAAATGGTGGCCGGAGAAATTCAAAGAGGTTTTGCTAAAGCCGGTGTAAAAGCTGATATCGACATGCAAACCGGCGATGTGGTTTTGGATTTCGGTCAAGCGTACTTTGATAGCGACTCCGACCGCTTGAAAGCCGAGATGAAAGGTGTCCTTGAAAAAGCGATGCCAATTTATTCGAAATCTCTTTTTGGCAATCCGCGAGTTTCAGACAAAATTTCAGCCGTCGAAGTGATCGGTTTTGCGTCGCCTACTTATCAAGGACGTTTTATCGATCCGCAAAGTAGCAAGCCTGAAGACAAAGCGGCGATCAAGTACAACATGGACTTGAGTTATCGTCGTGCGAATTCCATTTTTAGTTACATGTTGGATCAACAGAATGTGTCCTTTGATCACCAAAAAGAACTTCTGGGCTTGATGAAAGTCTCTGGTCGAAGTTTCTTGGAAGTGATGAAGGTGCAAAATAGAAATGTCGCTTCAGCAGCCGAATTCTGTAAGCAGAATGACTGCAAAAAAGCGCAGCGTGTGATTATTCGTTTTAGCATGGATCAAAAGAAATAGGGGTGGGTTGTGACTTCAAAAGCTTTAGCAGAATATTTTATTATATTTCTACCTTACGCGATGGGCGCGGTGTTCATGGTTGGCTTCTTCTTCAGAGCCATGATCTATTACACGGTTCGCCGTCATGAGTGGTTTGCCAAAGAATTCGAAAAACGCGTGAATCGTTTTATCGAAGGCGAAGTGCCAGGTAAAGCGCAGAATGTTTCTTTCTATGTTCTTTCGAAAAAACTTTTGGAAAGAACTTATTATGAAGTCTTTGAAATCCGTGATCGTATGAAACGCCGTAAGCCGGATTCCATTATGGCAACAAGTGACCGTGTGTTTTTGGTCCGCCAAGGCTGTGCTTGGTTGGTGAAAGACATTCTTAAACAATTGAAGTTCTTAAAGTGGAGCGAGGGAAATCCTAAGCTCTTGAATATCACAAAGGCGACTTTGCAACATAATCCTTGTTTCAATCGTGTGTTTGGTGTGATCCCGATGGTAGGACTGAATGACTTGATTTCTATCTTACCAGGTCTTTTCGTTGTCGGTGGTATTTTAGGTACCTTCATTGGTATTGCCGGCGGTCTTCAAGAGTTGGGAACTATGAATCTTCAGGATCTAGAAAGTACGAAGAATATCATGGACCGCTTCCTTCATGAAATCTCATTTGCGATGAAGACGTCCATCGTGGGTATTATCTTCTCGCTTTTATCGCACGTGACGAACGTGATTCTTTCTCCGGAAAGATCTTATGTGTCGATGGTCGACCGTTTTGAAAGTGCTTTGGATTTGTTGTGGTACCGCAGTGACAACAACAACTACCCAGAACACGAAAGACCTTTTGATGAACATCGTGATGCCGTTGAAGCTTTGGCCGAGGATGCTTTGAATAAAGAGATAGGAAAGGCAGCCATTGCCCGAGGTGCGTAATTGAATAAGTTTACTGTCACAATCCAAAGGAAGGATCAGGTGCTCAGCCGAGAGGTGAACAAAGACTCGTTCACCATCGGCCGTTCTGTCGATTGTGATATCGCTTTAAACGATAATCACATCAGCCGTGTGCATCTTGTCGTCAATCGTCGTTGGAACCAGATTTGGATCGAAGATAAAAATTCGTCCAATGGGACGTTTATTAACGGAACGAAGATTGTGCAAGGCACACCTGTCAATGTCGTTGTGACTGATAAGGTCCAACTGGGCCGCTCGGAGTACGTTCTGACTTTTGATCTTAAGACGGATGAAGTGGAAGAGCCACTGCCTCAGGAAGAGCCTGTTCCCGAAGAGGAACCGGTTCTTCCGGATACAGTGGCAATGCCGCCACCAAATACTCCGCATTTCCAAGCGGAAAAAATCCTGCATGAAGCAAAACGCAAAGCCGCGCAGATTATTTTAGAAGGCGAAACCCAAGCCGAAAAAAGGGTTCAAGCCATTTATCAAAAGGCGCGTGAAGCCCAATCTCAGGCAGAATACTTTTATCAAACGCGCATGGCGGAGGCTCATAAAGAAGCGGATGCCATTCTTTCTGATTTCCAATCTCAAGGACGTCAACTGCTGACCGAAGCTCGAAAAATGGCTCAAGAGCTGCGAGAAGAAGTTGATATGTACGTGCAGTCTTTAAAAGACAAAGCGAAGGTCGATTCTGAAGACATAGTCTCGGAAGCGACGCTCGCGGCAGAGAAAATGAAAAGCGAAGCTTTAGAAAGTGGTCGCTTAGCAGCGCAGACCGAAGCGGACAGCATGCTGCGTGGGGCCCGTGAAGAGGCGCAACGCATATTGGAATTTTCTCAACTGCAAACGGCAGAAGCGCAGGAAAAATTGCGTTTAGATAAAGAAGCCTTGGAAGTTCTTGCTAAAAACCTGCAAGAAACGGAAGAAAAGCTCCGGTCAGCGCAGTCTACGTTGACAGAAACGGATCAGCGCAACGCCGAGCTGATAGAAAAGAATCAACTGGAAGAAGAACGCGCTGAAGCTCTTTTGAAGAGCGAAGCTTTGCGTTTAAAAGAACTGCACGACAGTGAAGAACTGCGTCTTAAGAATTTGCTTGAAAGTGAAACAGCGCGATTAACGAACTTGCGCGAAACCGAAGACGCGCGGCTAAAAGAAATCGTCAGTAAAGAAGATCAGCGCATTAAAGAGCTTCTATTAAAAGAAGAAACTCGCGTGAAAGAGCTTCTGACTTTGGAGGACTCAAAGCTCAAAGAGCTTCGTTTAGCGCAAGAGATGTTCACCCAACAAAACACGAAGCTTGAAGAATCCATCAAAAACCTTCAAGAAAAGCAGGCTCATCTCAGCATGGATGTCCGTGACATCGAAGCTAAAAAAGCCCACTTGTTTAAGGAATACGACGCGCAGAAGATCTTCCTGAATGAAAAACTAGAAAAAGAAAAATCGCAGATGGTAAAAACGGAAGAAGAGCGTCTTGAAGAAATGCGCCTAGAGATGTCGAAACGCCTTCAAAGAATGGAACAAGATCTTCTGACCGACGTGATTCAGAAAAAATCTTCTTTAATTAAAGAAATCCACGCGGCCGTTGAAAAAGAGATTGTAATGCTTATGGAGCCATCACAATGGCGTAATATCTCTCAATCCGTCGAAAACCACATCAAAGAAGCCATCGAAGGCAAAGTGGCCTCGCTGGCCCAATCAACGACCGCATCTTCATCTAAACCGGTTGATTTGATGAAGAAACGTAAGTCAGAGAAAGTTCGCTGGGCGTCCGTGGGGCTTGCCATGGGGGCGTTGGTGTACTTCGTAAGCCAGGTTGTGGTCGAAAAAGTTTCTTCAGATCAAGCACCGATGCAAAGTCTTGTGGCTCAAGAAGCGAAAAAACGACAAGAGGATTTGGAAAAACGTAAGTTCAATCCTCCGCAAGCGGAAGAAGTGAAGGATTCATACACAGACGCGGTTATTTATACGAGAAATTTTCCGGAAATTTACACCGACGAACAATTTCAGCAGAAGTTTTATAAGTCGGCTGCTCAATATTTGTTAAAGACCTGGCGTGTAGATGAAGATAAATCCATCCAGGTGATTTCGACTGCGAATGCCCTGGTGAAAGAGCTAAATGATAAGCGCGCAAAAATTCATCCGGACTTTATTAAAGAAGGTATCGAAAAAATGCGTCAGCTAGAAAAAGACAGCTTGGTGCGCATGAAGGATATTCTTGGTTCAGAAGTGCGTGTGGAATCCTTCCGTCGTTTTGAACGCAACTTCTATAAAGAAGAAGTTCAGCGTCGTCGCATGGCGCAGCACTAATCGTTAAAAGATTCATCTTTTGGAATGTCTGGAAGCTCAATAACACCGCGGCTACCAAAACGTGTGGTCATTGCCATTGTTACTCGGCGCAGCCCCTCAATATTGCGGCCATTTTTTCCTAACAGCACTCCATAGTCATCCGGATGACACTCCACCTTATAAACAGTGGTTCTGCTTCCCGCTGTATATGTGACGTTTACATCGTCTTCGTTCGTGAGCATGGTTCTTAAGATCGAAAGAATGATGTCTTTGACTTCGTCGCGGAAAGGGCGCATTGGTTGATCCATTTTTACTTACCTGCCGTACTATTATTGCTTCCTAAAAATCGGGAAGCGCAATGAAAAAACAAAGGCTAGTTTTGTGGGATCCTTCTATCAACATGTGTTTTGGCAGAAACATGACTCGACCAATGACGGTATAAGAACACCACTGGTAGAATTATACCGTATATATAAACTTGATTAGGTGGCATCCATAGAGACAAAATATGAGAAGCTGATGGTTCGAATTGCGGTGAATATAAAAAGGATCCGCAAGAATAAGGGCCTATCCCAGCGAAACATGGAGGATTTCGGCTTCGATCTCCGCAACTATCAAAGGTTGGAGGCGGGGAATCACTCGCCGAGTCTCTACACACTTCATAAACTCTCCTTAGCATTTAGGGTCGAGATCTCAGAATTTTTTGAGTAAATTTTTAATTAGCCTCTTTAGAACTTGAGGAACACTCCGATAACCCCAGCATGTTTACGGTATAAAAACACCACTAGGTGAACTTTGACCGTCTTCGGAAAACAATCAAACACATGCAGGGGATGAAGTATGTTTGCGCGCTTTAGCTTGAAAGCCAAGATGATATTGGCTTTTGTCGGAATTTCGATGTTGTTATTATTGGTCGGCGGTATTGGGTGGCAATCCAATCGCACTGTTGTTGGCGTTTATAGCGTGATTGCCAACCAAAATTTGCCTAATGTGAACAGCATTGGTCGCATTCGTTATCGTGCCCAAGAATTAAATCGTACGATCTTACGCGCGTCCTTGGCGAAAAACCCGCAAGAGGTTTCCAAGTGGCACGAGGAATTCAAAGAATCCATCGTTCGCAATGACGAATTGACGAAAAAGTATTTAGAGGTTCCTTTCCTGCCGAATGAAGAAGCCATCTTCGCGAAGGTCGATGCGGGCTGGAAAAAGTTCGTTGAAGGCGGCGAAAAGTTGATGGAAGCCGCCCTTAAAGGTGATCAGGCTTTAGTTGATAAAATCCTGGATGAAGAAATTCCACAATTGCGTCGCTCTCACGACGATGCCTTATCAGAACTTCTCGTTTTCCACGAGGAAGCCGTAAAACAGGCCAAGATCAAGGCTGCTGAAGCCACATCACGCGGTGAAACGTTTGTCGTTATTATTATCGCTGTCGGATTTTTGGCGGCGACGTCCGTCGGTTATATTTTCGCGACATCTTTGGCCAAATCATTGACTCGTATCAGTGGTGAAATTTCAAATTCCGCAGACCAAACTTCGGCTTCAGGTACTCAGCTGTCAGCGGCCAGTCAGCAGTTGTCATCAGGTTCCTCGGAAGCGGCAGCATCGCTGGAAGAAACAGTGGCCTCGATCGAAGAACTTTCCAGCATGGTAAAACTAAATGCGGATCATGCAAAAGAAGCCAATGCGTTGTCACAGAAGTCGAAAGACTCGGCGGAACATGGGGAAAGTGAAATCACGAAATTGATTGGCGCGATGGAAGAAATCGCCAAAGGCTCTAAACAGATCGAAGAAATCATCACCGTTATTGATGACATCGCCTTCCAGACAAATCTTCTGGCGCTGAATGCAGCCGTGGAAGCGGCTCGTGCGGGAGAGCAAGGTAAAGGTTTTGCTGTGGTGGCCGAGGCCGTCAGAAATCTGGCGCAGCGAAGTGCCGTGGCCGCAAAAGACATTACGACGTTGATTCAAGAAAATGTCGCGAAAAGTGAAAACGGCGCTCGCGTGGCTAGTCAAAGCGGATCGGTTCTTAAAGACATCGTAAACTCCGTGAAGAAAGTCGCGGATCTTAATAATGAAATCTCTGTGGCGAGCCAGGAACAGGCCAGTGGTTTAGAGCAAATTTCAAAAGCGATGAATCAATTAGATCAAGCAACTCAAGGAAACGCAGCGTCCTCTGAAGAAGTGGCTGCTTCTTCTGAAGAAATGTCGGCGCAAGCGGTGGCTTTGGCTGACCTTGTGGTGGATCTTCGTACGCTCGTTCAAGGTGTGGGCACCGCTCAACGTGCAGCTTCTGCAACACATGCGAAAGCGCCTTTAGCGTTTAAAACTCCAATGAAGGCCGCTATGGTGAAACGCAAAGCGGAAATGGAAAACGTACTTCCTTTGGAAGACGGTGACCGTAAAGTTGGAAATGTAGCAGGTTTCTAAGTTTCAAGTCCTTTTAAAGCTGGGCCGCAACCGAAAGACGCGGCCTAGCTTTTAGATTCATCTAGTCTCTAAGGCGAAAGTGCGCTAAATAAGATGGTTTTAGGACTATCTGTGACGCACGCTGTTGGAGGTTTTATGATGTCAGCCGGACATGCTCAACAAATCGAAATTCTGTTTTACGTCGTAGGACTTCTTCTTTTTGTTATCTTTGGTGTCATCATCCTAAGCTACTTGCGCCGCACGCGCCAGCCTTCGCAACAACTTCCTCATGAGGCAAAACGTGAAATGCCAACAACGGCCGAGCCCGCAGAAGAAAAAGAAGCGGTCTTAGCGCACG
Organism: Bdellovibrio sp. HCB117; assembly: GCF_047305915.1. NCBI lineage: Bacteria > Pseudomonadati > Bdellovibrionota > Bdellovibrionia > Bdellovibrionales > Pseudobdellovibrionaceae > Bdellovibrio > Bdellovibrio sp. HCB117. The sequence continues at coordinate 1,045,282 of NZ_CP178622.1, forward strand.
TGGATTCCACGGGTCAAATTGTCTCTGATATTGAAGCACCTGCGGTCGATCTTAAAGAAGCTTTAAAGAAAACAGAAGAAAACCTTTTCGGCCGTATTCGTAATCTATTTAAAAGTGATTCCGGAAGTGCCCATTTAGATGAAATTGAAGAGATTCTTTACACGAGCGATTTGGGTCCAACGACCGTGCAAAGATTGATGGCCGCTTTGGAAGAAAAGCTTTCGAAGAAAGAGCGTGCCGATTACGACACGGTTCGCTCGGCATTAAAAGAAGAGATCAAAAATATTTTTGCCGGTTCTCATTCTTCAACTCCAGAGCAAGGCATTCTTTCTAAAATCCAGTTTGCAGCACACGGGCCGACAGTCCTGATGATCGTAGGTGTGAATGGCGCCGGAAAAACGACTTCTATTGGAAAAATTTCCTCTCAGCTTGCTAGCCAAGGTAAAAAAGTTTTGGTGGCAGCTGGTGATACGTTCCGCGCGGCGGCTGGGGGACAATTAAAAGTTTGGACTGATCGTGCGCAAGTTGAAATCTTCTCTCCTGAAGGTGTGACAGATCCAAGTGCGGTGGCTTTTGATGCTGTCGCAAAAGGAAAAGCGCAGAACTATGATGTCGTGATCGTCGATACGGCGGGGAGACTGCATACACAAGCCAACTTGATGGAAGAGATTAAGAAAATGAAGCGTGTGATGGCAAAAGTCATCCCGGAAGCTCCTCACGAAACCTTGATCGTGCTTGACGCAAATTCGGGTCAAAACGCCTTGATGCAAGCCAAAGAATTCCACAATGCTCTGACTTTAACAGGCGCGGTTTTAACCAAGATGGATGGCACTGCAAAAGGTGGCGTGGCGGTGGGACTTGCCCAAGAGTTGCAAATTCCAATTAAACTCATTGGTGTCGGTGAAAGAATCCAAGATCTTCGCACTTTCTCTTCACAAGAATTCGTCGATTCTCTTTTTCAGTAATTTAAAGGCAAGATCGCTGACCGTTTATTTTTGGTCAGCGATATCCTGAATTTTATTTGACGGGTAGACATGAAATCCCGGATGAAAATTCAAAATGGCAATCGCCATGGCCTTGGCAATATCGCTGGCTTTGATCGCGCGGTATTTTTTCAGCGGTCCGACCAAAAGTGGATTCAGGTAAGGACTTAATTTTTGCGCGATGTCTTCTCCCGCACGATGCTCTTTTCGATCACCTAAAATCAATGAGGGTCTGAACACCTCGGTCTGCGGAATTTTAAGCTTACGCAGATCATTTTCCATTTCGCCTTTCACGCGATTGTAAAAAACCGACGAATTTGCATCCGCGCCCATGGCAGAAACGACTAAGAACTTCTGCGCTCCGACTCTTTCTGCGACCTTCGCGAATTCAACGACGTAATCGTGATCCACTTTGCGAAAAGCCTCTTGGCTGCCGGCTTTTTTGATCGTGCTTCCCAAGCAGCAGACAAAGATATCGGCTTTTAAAACCGAGTCATAATCTTTCAATTTATTAAAATCTAAAAGAATGTTTTCGATACCGGCAGGAAGCCGACCCAGAGGCGAGCGAGTGACCGCTTTCACAGAAGAGATTTCATCAAGAAGCCCTAAAAGCACAAGGAGCTCGTGTCCCACGAGCCCCGATGCGCCAACCATACATACACTGGCAGGATAATTCATTAGTTCCCTCTAGGTCCTCCGTTGTCCTGTTCAGCTTGGTATTGGATCTCTGGAGGATTGTGTGCTCCAGTTGTTGCTAAGAACTCTGGAACTGTCGTTCTAAAATCAGCAAGACCACTAACTTTGATCACGCCTTTTGTAAGACGAGAATCAGGGTGAGCGTAATCTACAAAACGACCTTCGTCCACTAGGAAGTAACCACGGAAGTTTGTTTTGTAAGCGTCCTCTTTTTTACCAGAGTCGATTCTGTAGCGGTCACCACTCTTACCAGAAGCTGCACCACGACCGTAGTTCAAGCCCATTGCGTTCGGGTATTGGTCAATTGCGTATTGACCTGCTTCAATCAAGTTGTGGTCAGGAATAACCTGAATAGCTTTTTCGATGATCGTTTTTGCGTCCGCAGTCAAACCGCCGCTTTGTTGAGCGCCATTCGTCAACAAGATGTAATCCCAATTGCCTGGTCTTTCATACTTATCAGCGTAACGTGAAAGCGGAGTGACCTTCTTTTTAAAGAAGCCAGATACGATTTCTTTTTCACGAGTCGACTCACGAGCATAAACACGATAGATGTCCGTACCCACTGGCAACAAGCTGCGCAGGTAGGCAATCGCACGGTTTTCAAGACGAGTACAACCAGAAGAGCCAGGGTTTGAGAATAAGTTCATGAAGAATCCACGAGTCAACTCGATAGTTTCAGAACCGTCTTTACCCCAACCAATAGTTCCATGCATCCATTGGTAGTTCATACCATTTGTTTCATCTGCCGGAGTCACCTTTGCTGCATACCAACCGAAAGCACCATAGATGGTTTTTTCGCCACGAGCATCGTCTACCATCCACTTGCGTGAATTGACGATTTTAGAAACGCCATCGGTGATGGGTTTTGGAATTGTTTTTAAGTCCTGACCAGCACGATACCAGTGAGGATAGTGAGCCATACCGTCTTGATAGAATTTAATCCATTCAGAGATGCGTGAATGTCCTAGCCAGGTTTTAAAAGCATGGGGATCTTCTTTTGTTCCTTCTTCAGGACGGCCGACGACCATCTCTGTTTCCATTACAAGTTTGTGCGGGCAGTTCGGAGTTTCCGTGCAGCGCTCGTAAACACGCGTGATTTCCGTTGCTACGTTTTGAATAACAAAATATTTGGAGGCGGCTGTTAGCAACTGCTTTTCTGAAAGATAGTCTTTAGAAACAAAAAGTTCGGGAGCGATATCTGCTTTAACAGAGGCCGACTTGATGATCTTGATTTGCACCAAAGGTGTTGCTTCATTTAATAGATCATAAATTTCCACTTCATCATTAATGGAAAGTTTGCCGACGATATTGTTGCCAGATGTCGCATTGCTACTGCGGACATTCAGGCTGTCAGCGGAAATGAAGTAACGTTGACCCACTCTGAGTTTGGATTTTTCAATTCCAACTGCGGCGGCATTGGCAGACTGAGTTTGCTCTGTTAATGCTTGCGCCTGACTGATCATCGGCGAAGTGGCAATTAACACGCTTAAAACTGCTGAGCACAATCTGCGAGTCGTGGATTTTGTCATGATACGTCCTCCGTACACTTTTCAATTAAACCTTTGTCATTGACTCAAACAGTTTTAGCAAGAAGCGTGACAGGCTCTAGGCCTCCGGTATTTTTTAATGTGCTTAAAATCAGCGTCGATGTTTTTTGCACAGTGCCCAAAGTGGGCACGCAGGGAGGCTTCATGACCAAGATATTCTTACTTCTTCTATTAATATGTTCAGGCACTGCTTATGCCCAATACGATACAAAGTGGAGGATCACCAAACCATACTGGACGACGCAAGATGAAGAAAGATTCGGAGAATTCATTTCCTATATAGGGGCTGCTGTGAATCGACGTGAGTGTGGAACCGTCGATTCCTGCTTAAAAAATCCGCTAGCAAATCCCTATGCCGGCACCGACCCTGAAGAGTTGAAACTCTTCGCAGATTGTGCCGATCTGCCTTACTATTTGCGCGCTTATTTCGCTTGGAAAAACGGTTTACCGATGTCCGTTCAGGATGACATGGCTCCGCGGGAACCAAATGATAAAAAAGATGTTCGCTACACCAAATTTGGCAACTACGTAAAGTCACGTTATGACATTGTCGCTGGAAGATGGCGCGGTATTAATGCGGTGGATGTATTAAATGAGGCGATCATCGATAAAACCTACACAGCCTCTTTCCGAGTCATGGGTACGGAGGACCGCGGTCTCTTCACAGATTTTTATCCTGTCAAATTAGGCCGGGATAGCATTCGTCCCGGGACGGTGATCTACGATCCCAACGGACATGTCGCCATCATTTATCGTGTCAGTGATGATGGCCGTATTTATTATATCGATTCGCATCCGGACAACACTTTGACTTCAGGCATGTACACGCCCAAGTTTGTACGAAGCACTCCGTTTCAGGGGGCCGGGTTTAAAAATTTCAGGCCCCTCGCGCTTGTTGATGCTAAGTTAAATTCAAGTGGTGAATATATTGGTGGCAGAATCGTCGGCGCACCGAATAGCTCCTTGCCTCTTTTTAGTGTTGAGCAGTTTTATGGAAATCAGCCGGATCCCGCGGGTGATTGGCAGAAAGGGCAGTTTTTATTTCACGGAATGGCCTTTCCTTATTACGACTATCTCCGGTTAGTGATGGCGCGTGGTGATCTAAAAATTGATCCTCTGGTCGACATGCAACAGAACCTTGTCGATATCTGCACAACACTGAAGGATCGAGTGACCGCGGTTGCCACCGCGATCAAAGCGGGCATTGATATGAAGGAGCACCCGGAACGTCTTCCCCAGAATATCTACGGCACCGACGGAGAATGGGAAACTTATGCAACGCCCGCGCGTGATGCACGCTTAAAGGTGGCGTTTATGGATTTACTTCTGCAAACAAAGCAGCTGATTGCAAGGCAAAGAAGTGGCGACCCGATGATAGTTTATTCGGGAACAAATCTTCCCGCAGATATGCTTCAAGTTTATTATCGAGAGGCGGGAGCTTGTCAGTTCTCTTATGCAAACTCAGCTGGAACACAGATTCCTCTGAATTTAGAAGTCGCACGACATCGTCTTTTTGATTTAAGTTTTGACCCATATCACTGTGTCGAGCTTCGCTGGGGCGCTGCCAGCCCCCAAGAACTCGCCAGTTGCCTAGATACACCCGTGAAAAGAGAGTGGTACAGCCGTGAAAGATGGCTTCGCTATCAGTGGGAACGCCGCTATGATGCACGCATGGATTATTCATTGGAAGAATTGGATGGCCCTAAACCCGGTGCTGGAATCGCGGCTCCGCCTGACGTGGATGTGGTACGGTTTTTAACTTATGGCCGCTAAATATCCTTCGTCTCATATTGAGACATCGGTGACGCTTTAGGGGTGCTGTCAAAAATTTATGCGTTCCACACGTCCCCAGAACCTTCTTCGATCTGGCATCTTACTTGTAAGTAAGGCTTTATCGAAGAGGGTTTATATGAAGATGATGAGAATACTTCCGAAGTCTTTTGTTTTGGGCATGAGTCTAATCGCCATTGCACCGCAATTGACGTGGGCGCAAAGCCAGACGGCTTATATTCAAGATCAAGTAACCCGCGCTCGTACCAATCCAATTATCAATCCTAAATGGGGAAGCTTTCTTCTTCGCACAGATCGTTTAGATAAACTTTATTCTTTACGTGGTTATCAATCTATTTGGGTCGACTCTACGGGAACGCCTAATGCGATGGTAAACACTTTAAAAAATATTCTTTTGAGCGCCGACCGACACGGTTTGAATCCCGCTGACTATTGGGATGCGCAAATCGAAAAAGGTTATCAAGCGACGATGAAAAATCCTGGCGTGCAGTGGATTACGTTTGAGCTTTTGGCCTCCGAGGCTTTGGTTCGTTACGTGACTCATCTTTCAACAGGTCGTTTTGATCCTGAACTTATTGATACAGACATTAAATTTAAGAAAAAAGAGTTCACAGAGTTTCAAGAATTGAATGCGGCGATCTCTTATGGACCGGCTTCTTTGGCGGCGAACTTAGAAAACTTCGCGCCCACACATCCTCGCTATAAAGATTTGCTTTCGATTTTATCGGCTTTGAAAACGCAGAAAAACAGTGGTGGGTGGGCGACGATCAATTCACCGGGCTTTGCCTTAAAGCTGGGTGTCACTGATCCAGTGATCAGCCAATTGCGCGCGCGTTTAAATCAATTGGGGTATTCTATCTCCAATAATGGTGGCAACACATTCGATAGCGAATTTGATACAGTTCTTAGAAAGTTTCAAGCGGCGAACGGTTTAACTTCGGATGGGATTATCGGGACGCGCTCGGAAGTATTAAGAGCGTTGAACTTCACACCATCGCAAAGAATAGCGCAAGTGGAAGCGAATATGGAAAAGCTTCGTTGGCTGCCTAAAAACTTGGAAACGCGCCATATCTTTGTCAACTTGGCGACAGCAGAGTTCCGTCTTTTTGATGATACAGGAAGAGTCTTTTATTTTAACACCGTGAATGGCCAAGCCTTCCGTCGCACGCCTTCGATGCGGGACCAAATCACTTTCGTGAACTTAAATCCTTATTGGACGGTTCCCCGCAGTATCGCCATTCGCGACAAACTGCCATTGCTGAAGCAGGACCGCAATTATTTGCAAAAGCACAATATGATTCTGATCGAAGAGGCGACCGACGAAGAAGTGGATCCTTCAACGATCGACTGGAAAAACATGACGGCTCGTAATTTCGTCTATTACATCCGTCAATTACCGGGACCGGAGAATGCGTTGGGTGTTGTGAAATTCCCATTGCAAAATCCTTGGGCTATTTACATGCATGATACGAACGAAAAAAATCTTTTCGCGGAAAGCAAACGTCATCGCAGCTCGGGTTGTGTGCGTTTAGAGCAACCGTTAGAGCTGGCGGCGTACCTTCTGCAAGATCAACCTGGCTGGAGTCTTTATGACATCCAAAACTATGTACCGTTGAACGACAATTACATCCCAGGCGAGATCGACAAGAAAGTGACTTTGAAAAAGCCGATGCCCGTTTACTTCATGTACCTGACGGTTGAAAAAGGTGAAGACGGTTCAATGCGCTTTATCGACGATGTCTACGGACAGGACACACGCGTTAGTAAAGCTATTTCCAACAAACGTTCTGGCGATGAGCTGTTCTAAGAGGAGAGAGTTATGAAAAAGTGGTGGATCGCAGTTTCGACATTGTTATTCGCAGGACTGGCTCAAGCTCAATCTATGGGTGCGATGCAGGTGAATGGTCAAGCGGGCAGTCAGCAGCTCTTTCAAAAAGTAAAAGCTGTGCGTTGTCAGGTTGGACAACGAGGTGCTTGTGATGCGGCGGTATTTTTTGATTTGAATAAGCAGCAAGCTTTGAATCCCGGAACTTATGTTGTTGGCTTTGAAAACTCCATTTATCCAGAACTTGTGACCGTAAATGCGGGACAAGTGACCAATCTCTATTTGGAACGTATCAATGTTCCGTCGCAAGTGAAGGGCGCAAAAATCCGTGTGTATCGTGATTTCACTTCACTGGTCGAACAAAAGAAGATTTATCTCACGATGTTTACGATGAACCGTCACTTTTTCCGCTTGGATAAAGACAATTTCGGTGATCTTTATTTAGCGGGCCTTTGGGAGCGTGACTTCGTTCAACGTTTCACTTACGAGGTGTGCCCGAAGATTGATGCCTATGGTGAAGTGGCGAGCAGCGCTCGTGCGATCTGTAAAGCATGGAATTCAGCAAAAACTTCGAATGATTTGCGAGACCTCTATAACTTTGCAAACGATGGCACATTTCAAGAAATGTGGGTCACATTTCCAGGCGACGTGATCGCTTCGAAACACCCTCGTTATCTGGTCTCTGCGCCGATCACGGCAGGTGATTTTGTTGCTGTTTTCCCGGGTGTTTACAAGGTCCAGGCAGAAGGAAAAAATCAGGCGGCGGTGACAGTGAAAACTGGTCAACTGTCCCAGAATGCCTCAAACTTTGGATTTTCATTGAACGCGGTTCGTTCTTTCATTAGCCTAGACGGTGAAGACTGTTCAACGGCGCGTACTTGGAAGACAGATTCTCGCTCTTATTGCACCAGCGATTCGGCTGAGGGTTGTGATCGTTCTTCTGCGGAGAGCTGCGAACCCATGTAATGGAAAAAGGTTTCAATGCGATTTGTAGTAAGTTTTATTATTGCTCTTGGGCCTCAGGTTTTGTGGGCCCAAGGTATTAAGCCCGTTTCTGTTTCCTACGAAAATCTGATGCGTTGTTTTCCTGAGCTTCAGGATGAACAGCTTTCCTTTAAAGTCGATCTCAATCGTCTAAAAGACATCTCTGACGAAAAATTCGTGACCTCACAATCGCAACTGCGTCAAAGAAAGATTCATTACCTGGATGCCGAGAAGCAGGCCATGAACTTGATTTTGCGCACCAAGTTCTCTGGCGCGAAGAAAATGGATACCGAACTCACTTTGCAGCAAGTCGATGAAAAAGGTGTGGTGACCAATGTAGGTTTGACGGCGAATCAGCGCATCAACCCCAAACAGGACATCATCAACAACTTTTTGCTCAATGCGACGATCAAATCTGATGAGTATTCGTACAATGACACAAAGCTTAATGGAGTTGTTGCCACTTATAAGCGCAACTTCAAAGAAGTGGAGGAGTATGAACTCCACGATAAACCCAACAAGCGCTCTGTGAGCTGCGAGAAGCAAAAAGACTTAGGCATTATTTGCACTTGTTCCAAAAAATAATCTGTTGAATATCGGACCGATAGAGATATACTTTTTCTTGTGTTGATCTAGGATTTTTCTAGAAATTTAAAAGGTTTAGAACATCGGTACTAACAAGATTCTGCAGCTATTGAGGTGCTAGTGACATCTGATAAAAAAACCTACAATTTTCTAATTGCGGGTGTCCCTTACAAATTAAAAACCTCTCATGACGACGCCACAGTCGAAGAGCTCGTCACATTTGTAAACACTAAAATGAATCAGGCCATGTCAGTTACTAAAAACGGTTCTTACCAAAACGCCGCTGTTTTGACAGCGATGAACTTGGCAGAAGAACTGATCCTTTTGAAAAGAAAAGCGCATCGTGAACTTGAAAAGTTGGAAGAAAAAGCGATGCAACTTTCCGTTGAACTAGAAAATTCCAAGAACAACAAGGTTTTGAACAACTAACTTTGTTTTGATCTCTTGGAGTGTCCATGTCGTTTCCTTGGAGCTCTAAAAAGGAATGTCGTTCCTTCTTTAAATCTCTTTGCGCTCGAGAGTTCGCGCAAGGTCTTGTTCAAAATCAGCAGCAGCTTAATTCTGTTTTGCAGAATTTTTTAAATTCGCAAAGCGGGGTGTGGGGAGCTTACAGAGCTCTGCCAGAAGAAGCACAGGTGGAAGAGGTCTTTCGTATCTCTCACCTGAAGTGGGCTTTTCCGCGGATGCGGGAAGGTCATCTGGAATTCTTTGATGCACACAAGTTTGTGCTGGGACCTTACGGTGTCCTGGAGCCAGCTCCAGATTCGCCCGCACGAGATCTCAAAGATATTCAAGGCCTGCTGATTCCCGGTTTAGTTTTTAATAAGAATGGCAATCGTCTGGGAAAGGGAAAGGGTTTTTATGACAAAACACTTTCTGCTTACCAGGGGATCAAAGTGGGCGTCTGTTTTAACTTTCAAGTGACAGTAGACCCGATCCCGACCGAAGCCCACGATGTGATCATGGATTATTTGATCACAGAGACTGGTGTGGTCGATTGCAGGAAGTATCAGGAGTAAAGGATCATGGAGTTAGTAATCACCGCTATCGTCGCGTTGTTGTTGGGTGGAGCCATTGTTTTCATCATCAAACGTGTTCAAGACGAAAATAAAAAGAAGTCAGCACGTGTAGAAGCCGAGCGCATCGTTAACAAGGCAAAATCGGAAGCCGCGAAAATAAAAAAGGATTCAGAGACCAAAGCCAAAGACTTTGAAGCCCGTGCCCGCAAAAATGTCGAAGCCGACATTCACAAACAAAAATCCACTTTGAAAAACAAAGAATCTCAATTGGACCGTCGCTTGAAAGAAATCGACGATCAGTTCAAAAGTAAAATGGAAGAAAACGAGCGTTATCTGAACACGCTGAAAGACCGTGAAGAAAAAATCGCGATCTCTGAAAACCGTATCAAGGATTTAGAGAAAAAAGGCGAAACACACATTGGCGAATTGAAACAAAAGCTAGAGTCTGTGGCAGCAATGAGCCAAGACGAAGCTCGTCGCCAACTTTTGAACGCTCTTGAAGATGAAGCAAAACAAGAAGCGTCTAAAAAAATCGCGCAGATCGAGGAAGAAGCTAGCAAAGAAGCCGACAAAAAAGCCAAACGCATTTTGGCAACAGCGCTTTCTCGTTTCGCTTCTGAGTACACATCCGAGCGCACAGTGAGTGTGTTGGCTCTTCCGAATGATGAAATGAAGGGCAAGATCATCGGTCGTGAAGGTCGTAACATTCGTACCCTGGAAGCACTTTGTGGTGTGGACTTGATCGTCGATGACACTCCGGAAGCCGTGGTTATTTCTGGTTTCGATCCGGTTCGCCGTGAGTTGGCTCGTCGTACGATTGAAAAACTGATGGAAGACGGTCGTGTGCATCCAGCACGTATCGAAGAGGTCGTTGAAAAACAACGCTCGGAGCTTATGAAGTCCATCAAAGAAGAGGGCGAGCGCCATGTAATGGAATTAGGTATTCCAAACATGCACCCGGAACTTATTAAGATCATCGGTGGTTTGAAATACCGTTCTTATCAAGGTCAAAACGCTTTGAACCAAGCATTGGAAGTGGCGAACATTGCCGGTCTTCTGGCTGGTGAGATGGGTGTGAACGTGAAGATCGCACGTCGTGCGGGTCTTCTGCATAACATCGGTAAAGCCATTGATCATACGGCGGAAGGCAGTTACGCATTCGTCGGTGCTGATTTCGCGAAAAAATACAATGAATCTGAAGACGTCTGCCACGCGATCCGTGCGCATGATGAAGAAGAAAAGCCGCACTCGATCCTTGCTTGGATTGTGCACGCGGCATTCATCCTTTCGAGCTCTCGTCCAGGAGCACGTCGTCCACAAATGGATTCTTTCATCCACCGTTTGGAAGATCTTGAAAGCATCGGTAACAGCTTCGATGGCGTTCTTAAAACTTTGGCTTTGCAAGCCGGTAAAGACGTTCGCGTGCTTGTAGAAAGCAGCAAAGTGACTGATGACCAAGCTGTGATGTTGTCTCGTGATATCGCTCGTAAAATTGAGCGCGAGATGCCACAGGCGGGTGCAGTGAAGGTGACAGTGGTTCGTGAAACTAGAAGCGTTGAACACGCTCGCTAGGAAAAGGATTTTAGGTATATGAGTTTTTTAGATCCTCGTGAGCAGCTTGAAAGAATCAAATTCGGCGTCGCTGAGTTCATCAACGACGAAGACATGCTCAAAAAACTTAAAAAAGGAAAGCCTCTTAATATTAAATTAGGGGCCGACCCGACTCGTCCTGACATCCATATCGGGCACACGGTTGTTATCAATAAACTTCGTACCTTCCAAGAATTGGGTCACAAAGTTTATTTCTTGATCGGGGATTTTACCGCAATGATCGGGGATCCATCAGGAAAAAATACAACTCGTCCGATGTTGACTCGTGAAGAGATCGAAGAGAACGGTCGTACTTACGCAAAACAAATTTTTAAAATCTTAGATCCGGAAAAGACAGAGATTGTTTACAACTCGTCTTGGATTGGCAAGATGACTCCGCAGGAATTCATTAAGATGTCTGCGCAATACACAGTGGCGCGCATGCTCGAGCGTGAGGACTTTACGAAGCGTTATCGTTCCGGTACGCCCATCGGTATTCACGAATTCCTGTACCCTTTAACTCAAGGCTATGACTCTGTGGCTTTAAAAGCCGATGTCGAGCTGGGTGGTACGGATCAGAAGTTCAATCTTTTGGTAGGTCGTGACATGCAAGGCTCTTACGGCCAGGAAGCTCAGTGTATTCTGACGATGCCGATCCTTGAGGGTATCGATGGCGTGAATAAGATGTCGAAGTCTTTAGATAACTACATCTCTGTGATCGATACGCCGAAGGATATGTTCGGTAAGACGATGAGGATTTCTGACGATTTGATGTATCGTTGGTACGAACTTTTGACAGACATCACGGCCCATCAGCTTTCGCAGCTGAAAACCGATGTGGCGGAAAAACGCAAACATCCAAGAGAAGTGAAAGTGAATCTGGCGAAGTTTCTAATTAAACGTTTCCACTCGGAAGCAGCGGCACAGGCGGCGGAAGATGAATTCAACCGTATCTTTGTCGATAAAGGGCTTCCAGATGATGTTCCTGAGTTTACTACAGATGCGGAAGAAATTGGTCTTCCAGCGTTGATGGTGAAAGCAGGTCTTGTGGCCTCTAACGGTGAAGGCTCGCGCCTGATCCAAGGGGGCGGTGTGCAAATTGACAGCGAGAAGATTTCCGATCCTAAGCTTAAAATGAATTTGAAATCGGGCGAAAGCTTCGTGATCAAAGCAGGTAAGAAGAAGTTCGCGAAGATCATTGTTCGCTAAGCAGGTTTATTATGAAGATTAAGTTTCTACCGCAAAATATTGAAGTCGAGGGAACTCCGGATAAGAGTCTCTTGCAAATTGCGACGGAAAATCACCTCGAGATCCGCTCTATCTGTAAAGGCGTTCCGTCTTGTGCGGAATGCCGTATCCGTATCCAGGAAGGGGAGGCCAATATTTTGCCTCCGAATAAAGCAGAACTCAGTCTGATCGGAACAAGCCACTTTATTGATGGCCGCCGTTTGAGCTGCCAAGTGCGCTGTTTTGGTGACGTGACTGTGGATATGACGGAACAAGTTGAAAAGGCCGAAAATCAAACGAAGAAAATTCGTGGTTTCCGAACTAATAAGCAGATCGAATCTAAAGCCGTAAACGACACGATGCTTTTAAGTGATAAGCCTGAAGAAAAAGAGAAGAAGTAAGTCTTTGGTCCAGTGAGTCTTATCGGTTTTTTAACCGATAAGTAATCTGGGATGTCTCATAAAATTACTTTCCGAGAACGCGGGCAAGGGCCCATTTTAATTCTTCTTCATGGTTATGGAGGAAGCGTTCATCATTGGGAAGCCGTTGCCGAAAATCTTTCGTCACAATATCGTGTTGTAGTTCCCAATCTCACCCATGTCTACCTCAGCTCAGATAAATTATTCTTTACTGTGCAGGTGGAAGTGTTGGCGAAATTTATCAAAGAACATTTTCCAGAAGAAAAAGTGTCTGTCGCAGGATTAAGCTATGGCGGTGCTTTGGCTTGGGGTTTGGCAACTCAACATCCGCATCTTGTACAGAAAACGGTGCTGATCAATCCGATGGTGACGGATCCGGTAAAACACTTTTTGCCGAAAGAGCTGCGTTTCTTTTTCTCTGTGCCATTAAATTTAAAAAGCATTTATGTGATGCTTTCAACGCCGATGGGACGGTTGTTTTTAAAAAGAGCCGCGCAAATCTTCCGTGACGAGCGCTCTGAAGGTGTGACGGCGATTGAGAACCTGAAAGGCCGGAAGCTGCAATTTGTAGCGCATATGATCCACCACTTTTCCTGGATTCTTCGCTCTGAAGATTGGAATTTCTGGCATCAGCGTCTTTACACGTATCGCGGTGACTGCCGTTTGATTTTTGATACGGAAGATCTCTTATTTGATCAGGCGGCGTATCGCAAGTTTGCTCATCACATCGGTTGTGAAGATGTCATCGCTTTGACGGGGGCGGGACACCTGGCCATTAAGACACGTCCAGAAACTGTCGCTCAACTCATCTTAGAATTTTTAGAAAACAAGGTCGCGGCTTAACTGTTATTTGTTAGGCCGATGCCTCTACCTTGCTCCTATTTCTTACACATTTTATCTGCAGATCCTTACTTTCGCTCGGTGGGGAGATGAGTCCATTTCTGATATTCTGTTATCAACACAGGAGGTCCGCGATGTCTCATCGTCATCTTAAAGGAAAAGGTTTTAGTCAAACCACGAAGAAGTATGATGGAGAAATTAAAGCTCAAAAGCAGGCCAGTCGAAACACACAAATGAGTCACTCTCGCCACGAAGAGGAAACTGAACCTCAGCACGAGAGAGTCCCTGGAGGAGCCGCTTCGCGGAAATAACTTGAGGGGTGATAAATAAAAAAGGCGCAAGAATTCTTGCGCCTTTTTATTTATCTTTATTGAAGAAAAAAACTAAACGTTGAAGCTAGAACCGCAACCGCAGTGCTTCGACGCATTGGGATTGTTGAAGACAAAACCTTTGCCATTCAAGCCACCGGAATACTCTAAAGTCATACCCAAAATGTACAACATGCTTTGAGGATCTACGGCGACTTTTTGGCCGTGAGATTCAAAAACTTTATCACCTTCACGAGGGTCAGATTCAAAGTGCATCTTGTACGACAGACCTGAGCACCCACCTTTTTTCACCTCAACGCGTAGAAAAGCAGAGTCGTCTTTTCCTTCTTCTTTTTTTAGGGAAGCCAGTTTTGTAGCGGCTTCTGGTGAAATTTGGATCATGGAAACTCCTTATAACTAAATACTACCCTGGAAGTATACCACAGCTGTCAAGAGTTGAGGAGAATAGAAAAAGGCCCGCGGGACGAGCCTTTAAGTGTATGTTTTTCCTATGATTTTTTAATGAAGAGCGTTCTTTAGGATCTCTGCTGCGCGAAGAATTTCCTCTTCATTGCTCCAGCGTCCCAGGCTCAAGCGAATCGAGCACTGAACTTCGTCCACCGAAAGACCGATACCGCGAAGGACGTGGCTGACAACCATCGCACCCGTGCCGCAGGCAGATCCGGTGCTGACACCCAGCTTCTGCAAACGAGGTAAAAGACCTTCAGTTTTATATCCCGGCAAAGTGATATTTAATACGTTCGAAGCGCGCTCTGTAGGATGTCCATTCATGCGGATGCCCGGGATTTTTTCTTGCAGTGTTTGCCAGAAAAGATCACGAAGTTGGCGCAAGCGTTTGCACTCATCTCCCATCGTCGCCTGGCAGATTTCGGCCGCGACACCCATGCCGACAATGCCTGGAACATTCAGTGAGCCCGAGCGAAGTCCACGCTCTTGGCCACCACCATGAAGAAGTGGATTTAATTGTACTTTAGGATCTTTACCACGAATGTAAAGAGCACCAACGCCTTTAGGTCCATAGATTTTGTGTCCCGAAAATGACATCAAATCCACACCCATGTCTGTCACATTCATCGGAATTTTACCCGCCGCTTGAGTGGCATCGGTGTGCAGATAAATTTTATTCTCTTTCGCGATTTTTGCGATTTCTGGAATCGGATTGATCGTGCCGATTTCGTTATTCACCCAGATAAAGCTCATCAATTTTGTATGTGGCTTGATGGCTCTGCGAATTGTTTCTAATTCCACTTGTCCGTAAGAATTCACAGGAAGGAAGTCGACTTCAACTCCCATTTTTTCTGCGGCCGCCATCGCCTTCATGATGGAGCTATGTTCAATAGTGCTGGTGATAAAGTGAATAGGTTCCGACGGATTTTCTTCGCGAATTTTCGTCAAAAGACCAAAGATCGCCCAGTTGTTCGCTTCGGTCGCGCCACTAGTAAAGAAAACTTCCATGGATTTGGCGCCGATCAACGAAGCCACTTGGCCACGCGCTTTCGTCACCGCATTTTCAGCGATCCAACCCCATTGGTGAGCCGCACTTGCGGGATTTCCAAAGTACTCTTTAAAGTAAGGTTCCATCGCGTGATAGACTTGAGGATCCACCGGAGTGGTTGCATTGTAATCAAGATAGATCGGTTTGTCGTGTTGCAAACTAGTTCCCATCGGACGTTCAGAGCTTAATTCCATGGGAAGAGCTAATCCTGCTCGAAGGGGCGCGTCAAGCCGTTTCTTTGGCGCTTACTTTTTCCTCAAATTCCTGGATTTTTTCATTCAGGAAATTCTGTGCTTTGTATCTATCCAGATCTTCCAAATCGCCTTTAAGAATGTGCAGTTGCGAGATTCCCTGGTTTTTTAAGCGCTCTTTTTGCACATTGTAAAACACACCGCCGCGGGGAGTGTAGAGGACGTATTTATTGTTTCTGGGCAGATAGATATAAACATTGAATTCCACGGCGACGTTGCCAGCCATTTCTTCCAGTTTGATTGAGGCCATTTCTTCTGCCGGAGAATCGCCGTAACGTGTTTGTACGTTGTCGCAAGGAAAGAAGGCCATGGCGACTTCATTGCCTTCATGCAAAGACTTTCGAAGAAATTCTGCGCAATCCAAGGCCCAGTCTTCAAAAGGCACTTGCTTGATTTGCAAATCCATTCGTTCGCTTTCTTTGATGTCTTCGCCATTTTCTTTTAAGAAACGAAAAAGACGGGTTTGCACTTTCTCCATAAACACACTGTCGATGTGTTTATTTTTGGCCATAGCCGTGATGAGGTAACCTGAAAAGCGCGAAGACTCTATGACAATGCAAGCCACGTTGGTGGTTTGTTGAAGCGGCGCGGACTCTTGAAAAGAAGTGATATTGCACGCGCTTTCTAAAGCCTGTTTTGTACCGCGCAGAATGACCGAATCATTTTTCGTCGCACGAGGATCGGCTTCAATTTCTTCTGGTGTTCGACGAGGATGATGTGGAAAAGAATTCCCTGTTGGAACCCAAGTACCATACGGGTTTTTTGCCAAAGGAGCATACAGACCGCCATGAGCAGATTTTGGGTGAGGTGTGAACATGCTTCCATGCAATGGAGTTTGTCCCATACCTTGCGTCGCAAAGCCTGACTTTTGGGAGCCTGGGCCGCTCATCATCGCCGAGGATTCATCTCCGGCCAGCATTTGCGCAAGAATATTTTGTGCGTTAGTTGGATTAAAAGAACCATCTCCTTTAATAGCGATAACGCCGTCTTGAGTGCCATCATCTGCAGATCTTACCTGGTGAGGTGTCAGTCCGCGCGTCTGCATGTCTTTATAGTATTTATTCACCGTTCTTTCTACAGCCGGGCCAGTGACGGGAGGATATAAAATGTATTCTGTCGGACAGGCATTTAAAAGTCCGTAGGTTGCCGCCGAAGTGTCTTCAGAAAAAGCGATCACACAAACGGGGAAAGCTTGTGCAAGAATCTTCGGAAGATTGCGCACTTTTTTATTGGGATGATCAATGCTGATCATAACGAAAGCCGGTTGTTGTTGAACTAAAAATATCAATGCTTCTTTAAGATTTGTCGTCGACTTGATCACCCAGTCACGATTGCGCAGAAAACCTTCAACATTTCCTAGACCACCTGGCGACGACTTTATAATCAACAATGATTTCTTAACCAAAACGTGCTCCTGGGTTTTCTTTCTTAACGGAGCTTTAAAGTAAAAAAAGAATGGTTTACTCATGTTCTTAACCTACATTACCGAAGCTTAACCCCGACTGGCCGAATGTCTTAGAACACCCGTGCTAAGTCCTCAACTTGGCGTGTTCACGAAGAAGCGTTACGATAATGGAATGAAAAAAGCCCCACTGCATAGTGCCTCTTATTTTGTTGCACCCGGAAAAAATCCTGAATCCATGTTCGCTTGGAAGAAGGTCGACTCACAAATTCGCAATCGTCAGGGAGAAGTGTTTTTCGAAATGAAAAATGTGGAAGCTCCCGAGGCTTGGTCACAGCTTGCGATCGACATTGGTGCTAGCAAATACTTCCGCAAAATGGGCGTGCCTAAGACGAAGCATGAAAACTCTGTTCGCCAACTTGTGAATCGGGTTGTAAAGGCCATCGCGGCTTCGGCGTTGAAACAAGGCGGATATTTCAAAAGCAAAAAAGACGCGGATATTTTTGCCAATGAATTGAAATACATTTTGTTATCACAGCGAGGAGCTTTCAATAGCCCCGTATGGTTTAATGCTGGTTTGTGGGAGTCGTACAAAATCAATTCACCCAGTGAACACTTCGCCTGGGATGAAAAGAAAAAGAAGATTCAATCGACGCACAACGCGTATGAGCGTCCTCAGTGTTCGGCGTGCTTTATTCAAAGTGTGGATGATTCCATCGAAGGAATTTTTGAGTTGGCAAAAACTGAAGCCAAACTTTTTAAGTACGGTTCCGGTACAGGCAGTAACTTCTCAAAAATTCGCAGTCGTTATGAATTGACGAGTGCCGGGGGCATGAGCTCCGGTCTTCTGTCATTTTTGGATGTCTTAGATAAAGGCGCGGGCGCAATTAAATCCGGCGGTACGACAAGACGTGCGGCAAAGATGGTCGTGGTTGATATCGATCATCCTGAGGTGTTGGATTTTATCGAATGGAAAATGCGTGAAGAGCGAAAAGCTCACATGCTGATTGCCGCAGGTTTAAGTGCAGAGTTTGAAGGTGAAGCTTATCGCACGGTTTCGGGACAGAATGCGAATAACTCCGTGCGTGTGACCGATGCTTTTATGAAAGCTGTTGAACAGGAAAAGCCTTGGAAGCTTAAAGCCCGTGTCACGGGGAAAGCTTTGCGCGAAATGCCGGCTCCGGAAGTGTGGAATAAAATCACGCATGCAACGTGGGTGTGTGCAGATCCGGGAATTCAGTTTCACGATACTATTAACAAGTGGCACACGTGTCCGAACATGGATGAGATTCATTCCAGCAATCCATGTTCTGAATATATGTTCCTGGATGACTCCGCTTGCAACTTGGCTTCTATCAATTTGGTGAACTTTTTAGATAACGAAGGGCATTTCGATTTTGAGTCTTTCATTCACACGGCTCGAACCTTGTTCGTGGCGCAAGAAATTTTAGTGGATTACTCTAGCTACCCCACAGAAAGAATTGCGCAAAATTCTCATGACTATCGTCCTTTAGGATTGGGGTTTGCAAACCTGGGAAGTCTTTTGATGAGAAAGGGCATTCCGTACGATAGCGATGAAGGGCGTGCATGGGCTGGGGCGATCACGGCTTTGATGAGCGGGGTCGCTTATTTGACCAGCGCGGAAATGGCGCGCGCGAAGGGGCCATTTGCAGGTTTTAAAAAGAATCGCATTTCAATGCTGAAGGTGATGAAGATGCACGAATCTTCATTGAAGGGTGTTAACTGGTCCTACTTACCTGAGGGCCTTGATAAAGCCGTTAAAAATCTATGGAAGAGCGTTATCTATAACGGCACAAAGCATGGTTTCAGAAATGCGCAAGCAACCGTCATCGCGCCGACTGGAACCATCGGTCTTTTGATGGACTGTGATACCACGGGCATTGAACCCGATTTTTCCTTGATCAAATTTAAAAAACTTTCTGGCGGCGGAGAAGTGCAAATCGTGAATCAATCTGTCGAACAGGCTTTGCAAGTGCTGCAGTATCCGGCTGATGCGATCAAGAAGATCTTGCAATACGTGCAAGATCACAACACCGTCGTCGGTTGTCCTGAAATTCGCAGTGAAGACATCGCGGTTTTTGATTGCGCGACGGGAGTCGTCGGTCAACGCGTTCTTTCACCGGAAAGCCATGTGCAGATGATGGCGGCTGTGCAGCCGTTTATCAGTGGCGCCATTTCCAAAACGGTGAATCTTCCTAACACGGCGACGGAAGGCGATATCAGTCGCATTTATTTCTTAGCTTGGAAACTGGGAGTGAAAGCGGTAGCGATCTATCGTGACGGCAGTAAACAAAGCCAACCCCTGAATGTTCATAAGGTTAAGAAAGAGGAAGCGGAGGAAGTTCAACCCGATTTCACCATGAAATGCCCCGAATGCGGAAGCGACACCGTCCTCACAAGTGGCTGCTATCGATGCCCCAACTGTGGCACGACTGTCGGCTGCTCGTAAAGCCTTCTCCAAATTCCAAATTACGTCTTCGAAGGGGTCAATAATACCAAATCCTGCTGGCTGCGACCCTTGGTATAAGCATTTTTGGGGCTTCGCTTCAGGTTTTTATTCGGTCTGTTAAAGTCGTGGTGCGTTTTATGTGTATTGGGATTTGAGTTGTATTTGGCCGTTGGTTTTTTGTGGGTTCAAGGGTAAGCTTTCGGACTCTCGGTTATGAGTTAAAAAGGACGATTTTATGTCTAAGAAAAAAGATATTTTTGGTGATGATATTGAAGAGTCGAAGGACTTTGCGAGTTTTGAAGAGTTGTTTGCACAATCTGAAAAAGGTTTGGATCGCAAACTTCGTGTAGGTGATGAGGTTCGTGGAGAAATTCTTTCTATTGGTAAAGAAGAGGCCTTTGTTTCTACAGGGACTCCGGTGGATGGATTGATTTTAACAAAGGATCTTTTGGACGAAAATAAGGAAGTTAAATACAAAGTCGGTGATGTGATCGACTGTGTGGTGACGGCTTTTAAAAATGGCGAGATTCGTCTTTCTAAGCGTGGTTCCAAGAATGCGACGACGGATTCTTTGGAAGATGCTTTTGATATGGAGCTTCCGGTTGAAGGGCGTGTGACTGAGACTTGCAACGGTGGATTCCGTGTCAGTGTTCAAGGTAAAACAGCTTTCTGTCCGATCAGTCAGATTGATTTGAAGTTTGCTACCGATGCTAACGAATACGTAGGTAAGAAGTTTGAGTTTTTGATCACGCAAATGGATAAGCGCAACATGGTTGTGTCTCGTCGTCGTTTGTTAGAGCTTCAACGTGCGGAAAACGAAGGGACCTTCATGTTGAAGCACCAGCCGGGTGCTCTTCTTGACGGTAAGATTGTTCGTATCGAACGCTTTGGTGCTTTTGTTGAGCTTGAAGCGGGAATTGAAGGTTTGATCCACGTTTCTGAATTGGGCTGGTCTCGTATTCATGATCCGCATGAAGTGGTTTCTATCGGTCAATCAGTGACGGTGAAACTTCTGAAGACGGAAGAACTTGATGGCAAGTTGAAAATTTCTTTGTCCTTGAAGCAAGCTGACGGCGAAGGCAATCCTTGGTTGCAAGTGCCTCAGAAATTCCCGGTGGGAGCTGTGGTCAAAGGCAAAGTCGAGAAGAAAGAAGTGTACGGTCTTTTTGTGAACATAGCTCCGGGTGTCACGGGTCTTTTGCCAAAATCAAAATGGCGTGACTCCGTGGACGCCAGCCAGTTTGAAAATAAAAAACGTGGCGATGAAGTGACAGTTCAAGTAGATCAAATTCTTTTTGAAGAAAAGAAGATCTCTTTAGGTCTGCCAGGTGAGGTGGAAGACACAAGTTGGAAACAACACACGGCCGCTAATTCTGGTTTTGGTTCTTTGGGTGATGCGTTTAAGAATTTGAACATCAAGCCAAAATAATCAGACGGCATTGACGAAAAAAATCAAAGTCATTATAACTAATGCACTTAACAAATAGGGGACCGCAAGGTCCCTTATTTTATTTGCATCATGGTTATGACAGAAGTAAAGAATTCAAATTTTGAAATGCGTTGTGGGGTTGTGATCGCGGTTTTTGCGGCGGTCATGGCGGTGAGTGACCTTATAGCAGGCAAGTACGGTGACGATGAAATCATCGGGACCAATGAAAAAGCCGCCGCTTATATGTGGTACCAATCTAAAAGTATCAAAGAAACTCTGGTTGAAGGCGAAAAATCCTTATTGATGAGTTTGAAAGAGGCCGGCGCTATCCAGGCACGCGCCAGTGAGGGGATCGACAACCATATTGCCAATCTGAACAAGAAAATCCTGCGCTATAAAAAAGAAAAAAATGAAATCCTGAAAGGTTCAGAATCCGTTGGAAAAGAAAACTGGGTTCAGGACGTGAACGGTGAACTAGGTAAAATCATCGGTGCCCAAGAGATGGAAGTCCATCTGGCGGCATTGGGAAAAGCCGGGGACCGCTTTGATATGGCTAGCCTGTTCTTTCAGATTTGTCTGGTTTTAGGGGCGTTGAGCTTGGTTCTAAAAAAAGAAAAGCTGCAAATGCTCTTCTTCACCGGCATGTGCAGCTTGGGGCTTCTTGGCACCAGCATTTCGCTCTGGGCTTTTTTGTCGTTATCTTAATTTAAATTTTTCATCCAGAAGATCAACGCCATCTCTGCAAAATACTGATGGCGTCTTTCACGCATGTTCGCAGTCTTATATGGACTGCTGATCACGTCTTTTAACTTCTTGCCGCGGAACTCAAGGCTCACTTCACAGGTGTGCTCGTCTTTAGGTAAGACATGCAAATGCAGGTCAGCGGGACTTTTCACTGCGCGAGATTTTGAAAAGCTCCACGATTTATCTGTCATATACTCACGGAGGACCGGCATCAAACGATTCATTAAGAATTGCCCGGTCACTTCGTCGATAAGGCAAATTGAATTAATCTCTTTTAGTTTTTGCGCAAAGACCTCAGCCACATCCTCGGCGTCGCGAGTGATGGTGCAAAAGTGAAGGGCCTCTGTCAGATTGCTAATAGCCCTTTCCATTTCCTTTTCTTGCGATTTGAAATAAGAAAGCTTCACCTCGACATAAGGAAGATGAACTCGATAACCCTTTTCGACAGTCACATTCTTTAAAACATCTTCAACGATCACGGCGACGTCGGATTCACCAACGCCGATCGTGTCCCACATGCGAGTGACAAAAGGATCTAAATGTTTTGTGTTCTCGTTCAGCCAGTCCGTGATGTAATCATCCCACACCGATTCGATTTCACGAGGAGGTCCCGGAAGTACGAAAACTTTTTTACCGTGAGCCTCTAAGTAAAAGGCATTGGCCGTGCCTTGCATGTTTTTTAGAACTTTACTTCCCTCAGGAAAGTAGCACTGCTGTCTTTGAATTTCTTTAACGACGTAACCACGCGAAGTCAGGCGGTCGTTGACGTGTTGCCAAGAAGCTTCGTCAAATTTCAACGGCACTCCCGCCCACTCGGTCACGATATCGCGAGTGAAGTCGTCGGATGTCGGGCCCAAACCTCCGGTGATGAAAATCAGGTCGGCTTTGCTAGCGCAGAACTCCAAACCTTCGCGCATCAGTTTGCCTTCGTCAGGGACTACCAGGTGAGCATTTGTCGTTAGGCCGCGTGCTTTAAGTTTCTTAGAAATCCACGAAGCGTTTTTGTTAACGATCTGTCCATCAGTAAGTTCTGTGCCGATGCCGAAGATGGCTGCTTTCATTTTCTAAAACTCCCTAAGGGCTGAATACCAAAGTGATGTAAACGAAGAATACCGTGAGATGCACAGCACCCTCAAGCAACGTCGTTCTTTTATTAGAAAATGTGAGTGTGCTTAGCAGCAATGTGATCGCAAGCAAAGTCATCTCGGTGGGCTTAAGGCCTAAAACCACGGGCTGCCCCGTGATGAGTCCGATAATCAGGACAGCAGGGACAGTTAAGCCTACTGTGGAAGCTGCGGAGCCTAAGCAAAGATTGATGGCTCTTTGCAAATCATTGCGCGCGACAGCTTTTAATGAACTGATGGCTTCTGACGTGAACACGATAGCGGCAACAACCACACCACCCAGTGCCGCAGGAAGCTGTAAATAATTGATCCCATGATCCAGGATTTTCGCAAGGCTTTTTGAAAGAAGAACGATAGGAAGAATATTAAGTATCAAAAGAATTGTGTGTTTAAAAACGGTGTGTTTGGCAATCTCCACCGCATCTTCACCGCTGTGATCTGCTTTGGTAGCTTCAAGAGCATCGGGGTGAACGTAAAAAGCGCGGTGACGACCCGTTTGCGTGATCAGAAAAATTCCGTATAGCGCTATCGTAAAACCGGCGACGGCCACCGACTGGAAGGTCGTCAAAGTTCCGCCTTCTGTGGAAGTTGTAAAGTTCGGCAGAATCAAAGGTACAGTCGTCAGGGGAATAAGAACTGAAAGATAAGAGGCGGAACCCTGAAGGTTATAGGATTGTTCTCTGAATTTATAGCCGCCAATCAGAAGCCCTAAACCAACAACGCCATTTAATATAATCATTAAGACCGCAAACATGGTGTCACGACCTAGTGTCGGAGCTTCCTTAGCTCCCAACATAACTGCCGCAACCAAGGCCACTTCAATGATGACGATGGAAAGAGTCAGAATCAAAGTGCCGTGGGGCTCGCCCAGAAGTGCCGCCAGTTCTTCGGCTTCATGCACGACGCCAAAGGCTGACCAAAGAATCACGGCAAAGAGCCACAGAAATAAACCCGTTAAGATCACCGGAGATCCCAAATCGCTCAACCAGGAAGAACCGAAAACTAAGAAGCAAAGAACGGTCACCCAGGCGACGATAAGGCGGGTTAAACTGACTTTCTGCATGGCGACCTCCTAGGCTGAAGCGGATTAAAGTTATTTACTTATGACTTCTATGCGTTCATCGGTCCAGACACAATGCATTAAGAGGGCCAAAACCTTGCTCATCTGGGCGTCTCTCAATAGATTCCTGCGTTGAATAATCATTCTACTGAGCTCAAGGAGTTTACTCATGTCTTTCAATTGGAAAGAGTTTGATCTTTATAATCCGACACCAGAACACGCGATGTTGCGCGAAACTGTGAAGGCTTTCACGGAAGCCGAAGTTGAACCTCAAGCTCATGAGTACGATCGCAGTGAAAAATTCAATCTTCCTCTTTTCAAAAAAATCGGCGAGTTGGGACTTTTGGGTATCACAGTTCCAGAAGAGTTTGGTGGAGCAGGCATGGATGCAACGGCGGCCGTGATCGTGCACGAAGAACTTTCAGCTTCCGATCCAGGTTTCTGTTTGGCTTACCTTGCGCACTCGATGCTTTGTGTGAACAACATTGCCGTGAACGGCAGTGATGAGCAACGTCACCGCGTTTTGCCAAAACTTTGCTCTGGAGAGTGGGTGGGCTCTATGTCGATGTCAGAACCTGCTGTCGGTACGGATGTTTTAGGCATGCAAACGCGCGCTGAAAAAACAGCGAATGGTTATGTTTTGAACGGTCGCAAAATGTGGATCACCAATGGCACGATTGATGAAAACAACACGCCTTGTGATCTGACTCTGGTCTATGCGAAAACGGGCGAAAAAAATGGCCGTGCGCAAGTTTCCACATTCTTGGTTGAAAAAGATCATCCTGGATTCCAAGTTGGTCAAAAGATCAAAGACAAATTGGGTATGCGTGGTTCTAATACCGCAGAACTTGTTTTCCAAGACTGCCAAGTTCCTGCGTCGGCGCTTGTGGGTCACGAAGGTGATTCGATGTTGCACATGATGAGAAATCTTGAGCTTGAGCGCTTAACACTCGCGGCGATGAGCTTAGGTATCGCTCGTCGTTCGATTGAAATTATGAACCGTTACGCGACAGAGCGTGAAGCTTTCGGTAAATCTTTGAATTTCTTTGGTCAAGTTCAGCGTTACGTGGCGGACAGCTATGCAGAATACAAATCAGCTCGTGCTTATGTTTACGAAACAGCTCGTCGCATGGATTTGAATAAAGAAGGCAACCGTTTGGATTCAGACGGCGTAAAACTTGTTGCGACAACAATGGGTAAAAACGTGGCCGACCGCGCGATCCAAGTTTTGGGTGGTTACGGTTACGTGGGTGAGTACGTGGTTGAAAGACTTTGGAGAGATGCAAAGCTTCTTGAAATCGGCGGCGGTACTATTGAAGCTCACCAAAAAAATATCACTCGCGATTTGGCTAAAAATCCTGAGTTCTTGTACAAGTAGGTCAAATGTTTCCTTACGGGCCCGAGCTTGAAATCAATGCTCATTTGAAAGTTCATTATCAATTAGTACTTGAGAAAATCGGGCCTTTGTTGACCGACGATCGCCGCCAAAAAATTGAGCGCGTGGTCTCTTTAAGAAACTTCGATACCGCAGTGGTGTTAGAAGGTATTTACGACCGTGGTAATATCTCTGCGGTCATGAGAAGTGCCGAAGGCTTAGGTTTTGGCAACTTCCACGTCATTGAAACCCAGGAAAAATTCAAAGAAGCCAATCGTGTCACGCAAGGTGCGGATAAGTGGGTCGAAGTTCAGAAGTGGAAGAAAACTTCGGACTGCGTGAAGTCACTAAAGCAACAAGGTTATAAAATCTGCGTGACTCATTTGGATGCGAAATCCAAACCTCTTCATGAAATCGATTTTTCTGGAAAAGTGGCGTTGGTCTTAGGAAATGAAAAAGATGGTGTGTCGCCCGAGATGATTGCGGCGGCAGATGAAACCATCATCATTCCTATGACAGGCTTTGTGCAAAGTTTTAATATCTCTGTGGCCGGCGCGTTGAGTCTTTACCATATCTCTCAAGACCGTATGAAGCGTTTAGGTTCCAATGCTTCATTGACGGAAGAAGAACAGGCGATTTTACGCGCGCACTACTACATGCGCACTCAAGACTCCGCCACTCAATATCTCGAAGAGATGTTTGCCCGCGGGCTTTTGAAAGCTTAAAGCTGAATGCGGCTGTCAGGTTCCTTTTTTCTTTACTTGATCGTCTCTGCCAAAAGCTCTCGGTAGTAGTCATTGGAATTCTGAAGCTCATTAAGAATTTTCTCATGACGTTTCTTGAACTCAGCCACTAAATCGGCGTTGTTGGCGCGAAACTCTTCCAGCGAATCACGTTTATTCACAAGAGTTTGAACTTGGCTGGCTTCTGGGATGCCATAGCTCAGACGATTCTCAAGATTTGAGGTCGCATCTGAAGATTTTTTAACCAAGTTTTTGATCTCAGCATCTTGCATTTTCTTTTTCTCAATCATGAAGATAGAGAGTTTCATCCCAATCAGATCTTGTTGCGCTTGATAGATCATATATTGTACTTGTGCGGCACCAGCCCAAGTGGTTTTTCCAGCGGCCACGATTTTGCTAAAAAGGGCTTTTCTTTTTTCATTCGACATTGCAACCAACTCGTCCCAGGGAACTGCCGCTGCTGCCAAGACACTGTCTTTGATTTTTTTACGAGTTCTATTCGCAGCGAACACCGTTTTTGGAGTGACATCGATCAAGCCTTTTTTAATCAAAGTGTCGCGCAAATCCAAAGGAGAGAAACTACTGCCAGTGATCACATTCATGTTAAAGACGGAGTTGATCACGTTCGCCACACTGTGCGCGCAGTTATTGGATAGAAAGTAATACTTGCCTGAAAAATTCCAAATGAAATCGGCGAGAGTAGCCGCGATTTCTTGGTTATTGACCTTCAATGGGTAGACTTCAAGATCACGAAGTTCTTTTGTTGTGTAATCTTGAATCGCTGTTGGTACAGGTACAACAAAGAGTGTGAGATCATATTTTCCGAAAAGACCATCTGTTAGAGACAATCCTCTATAAACCAACGCCGCGGGAGAAATCACCAAGTGGTCATTAATATCATTTTCGCAGCTGACTTTTTTGGGATCCTTACCGGGAGGGCATATTGTGAGATAGATCATCGCGTGACCATATTTCGAGGGGGCGCTGTCCCCCTTGGATGCAAAGAAATAGCTGACGGATTGAACTTGAGATAAGTTCACCATCCTTGTCACGCCTCCAGGCGTCGTATAGACAAAGCCCGCATATTCAGCACAGTCCTTTTTCTGTTTTAGCGGCGCGCCGAACATTTTTGTCAGAGCTGTATTGATTGCCGGCTTTTTGCAGCCGTAAGTTTCATCTAAAATGAAATGTTCCATGTGGACGGCGAAAGATTCGCGCAGGCTGGTGAACTCGTAAGGGTCAGGACTACCCTGGTTTCTGAAGTTGAGTCTTTCAAAGTTCATCGCATTTTGCCAACCTGCTGCGGACACAAAACTCGGGTAGTGCGAGAACTGACCTTTTTTTTGTTCCAACATGATGCAGGCTTGATTTGTCTGTATGTCCCGAGGCATGTCGTTGTTTCTATCGCAATTTGCATTGAAATACTGTTCTTCCTCCGCGGTGCGATTTTTTTTATCGATGACGTGAGCGATCTCATGCACGAGTGTCGCGGAAATAAATGTTTTTAGATCGCTGTAATTCGTTTTGGTTTTGATATTTTTATCAAAATAGGACGAGCTGAACGCGTCGGGATGAATAAAGATCGTCGAACCAAGGGCGCTCGCGATCCCTTTGTCTTGAGACAGACCTTCTTGAATCTCAAGACTGATTTTTTGCTTTCGAAGGAAGTCAGAGAATTTGGCAGGAGCTAACTCTTCTATCTGACGCAGAGATTCTTGAATCTGTCGTTTTTGTTCGGGACGAAATTTTTCCGAGATCGCGACCTCAGCCGAAGCCGAGGTGCCTCCGATAAAAAGAAGAAGCGCGGATACAATCGAATAAAAATGCAGTTTAGAATGTCTCACGTCCGCACCTCTTTGACGAAAATTATTTAATGTCGTTGATTTTAAAGTTAATCGCTTCTTGAACTAATCTCTTAGAAATCGTTTTATCATCGACGTTTGCCAGTTCAGTGTGCTTTGCTTTTAGGTCTGCGATAACCGCATTAAGTAGAGCTGTTTTTTCGCCGGTTTCAATGTTCAAAAGAGCATCATTGGCAATGCGCTCAATAATGATTTTGCGATCCGCCGCTAACCCAGAAGTCGTTTGTAAACTCATTGTAGGAGATAAAGTGACGCCAGTCGAAGTGAAGAGGTACCATCCTTGAGCCTCGGTTATCGCGTGAGAAACGTTCGAGAAAGTCATTGCGGCGGCCAAAGCGATCAGAGTTAACTTTTTCATAGTTATGTCCTTTGTTTTATAATGGTTATGAGGTCCGATCTTCGGGGCGCATCACCCCGGATTGAACTCCCTTCCTTTTGGGAGTTCTATTTCACGAATTGTTCCACTTCAGTTTGATTTAAAAGGGGGGACTGTCAGTATTTTCTGTTTAGAGATTAGACAGGAAGCCAGGAAGGTCTTTTATATGTGGAATCCCTTAGTATGTGGAATCCTTGATGGGAGCTTTTATTTGGTGCCAGAGGTCTTATTTTCATAGGAACGGGCTGGCTTTTTCTTACGGACGAGTTTCTCGTAAAAAGCCAGGTTTTTATCAAGACTTTTTTGCAACTCAGAAGAGTAGACTTCTCGGCATTTTAAAAGCGCATCCATCGTGTCTTGAGGATCGTATTTGTTTTGGTATTCCCCAGTGACGCTATTCATTCGGCGCACAAGATCTTTTTTAAAAATCGTTAAAGTCGCATCGTCGAGTTTTGCTTTAGGCGTTTCGGCCTTTTGTTTTTCTTCTTTGCTCACTTCTGCATAAGAAATTCCACCGATCTCACCATTGGCTTGGAAACTCATTTTCACGTAAGGCATTTTACTGTCTTCAAGATGAAAGACCGCATCCTTGCCCGCGAACTTATTGTCGATCACGTAGGAAGAAGAGTCGGTGATAAAGTACAGGTGCTTGCCCCAAGGAAGAACGATGGGTGTGGCAGTTTCAAGTCCCAGCTTGTGGCTTCGGCCCTCTGACTTATCGTTCAAAGCTTCATGGCAGCGTACGACGTTTTTTAAATCCTGAGAGGCCAGGGCGGAAGTAGAGATCAAAAGACTGAGGGCAACAAGGTGAACAGAAAGCTGTTTCATATGTTTTCAGATTAAAGAAGCTTTGATGTGGACGCGAGTCCAGTTTGACGGTTGTTTCAGAAAGTAAATGCCTTTAGGCTAAACATTAACAGGTAGGGTAGCTATGAAACTTACATCCTTGATGCTGGCATTGTTTTTATTGGCTTCGTGTGCAGAAAAAGGCGTGCAAAGCGATGGCTCAGAGAGCGTGATAAAAGAATCTCCGAAGTCGTCGTTCTTTATGACGAAGCCCCAACCCACAGAACCCGTTGAATTGGTCTTCGATAAGAAATACGCAGGCCAACAAGCCGTGAACTATCGCAAGAATGATAACTTAAGAATTTCAGGAAGCGCGACTTTAGGCCCGAAAGCCCTTAAGCAAGTCTCTAAGGTCGTCAAAAAAGATAAGGCGGCCTTATATGTTTTTGATCTAAGGCAGGAGTCTCATGGTTTGATCAACGATGTCCCCGTGACCTGGCAAGCGGATCGCGATTGGGCTAACGCTGATTTAAATCATGACGAAGCCGTTCGCCGTGAGCGCCGTCTTTTGGGTGATCTTCGTGTAGGTGAGAAAATCGCCGGAACTGAAATCAAAAGCATCGAAACTGAAGAGAGCATGGTTCGAAGTGCCGGTCATCAGTACGTGCGCTTAACGGTGACAGATCATGTGCGCCCGGTGGATTCTGAAGTCGATCGTTTTATTGAAGCGTTCAGAGCTTTGCCAGAAAATTCGTGGGTGCATTTTCATTGCCGCGCAGGTAAGGGCCGCACCACCACGTTCATGGTTCTTTATGACATGCTTATTAATGCCAAGTATGTTTCTTTCGATGAAATCATCGATAGGAATACGAAACTGAGCAATGACTACGATGTCTTAACCGTTGGCGATCCCAAAGATTGGAAGTATCCTTATCAGAAAGAGCGCGCGGATTTTGTTCGCCAGTTTTATCAGTATGCAAAAGAAAATCCTCGCGGTGAAAAGCAGCTTTGGTCGGAATGGGTGAAGTAATGAAAAAGTTTTTAGTTTTAACAGCTTTGATCTTCGTCTGTGGTTGTGCCACTCAAAAAAAGGAAACTGCGAACTGGGACGAGTTTAATGATTTAAAATCGTCCTCGACAGAAAAGTCCAAGAAGTCCGAGAAGCCTGCGCCAGAAACTTCGTCAAAGCCCAGCGCCATCGTAGTTGATGGCAGCGATGTTCAAACCCTTGAGAAAATGACAAAGGCCGTTGAAGCTTACGTTCTGAAAAATCAAAAAGATGATTTCACAAAGCTTTGCAAAGACAAGCGCTTTGATTGTTTTGTCGATAGCAAAGCCTTTCCCAAAGGAAAGAAAACTGTGAAGCGCACAGTGCCACCTTATGCGAGCGGTTCGAAGATGGGCCTGCAAGGTGAAACACGCGTGCAGGTGAAGTACGACTTTTATCCTTAGTTCTTTCTTAAGATGATGGATTTCATCAGGGGCTCCTGATCGGGGAGCTCAAAGTCCACACCTTGGGAGGGTGCTGGTAAAATCTTGAAAGAAAAATCCTTTTTCAACTTGTTCAGTTTCAGATGCAGATCACCGGTGGTCCACTTTTCGTAGTTCGTACAGAAAAGCAGAAGACCGTTTTTTTCTAAGCAATACATCGCATTGATAAGAAGCTCATCAAAGTTTTTGCTGATTGAAAAAACGCCGTTTTTCGAGCGGCCAAAAGACGGGGGATCACAGATGATCAGATTGAATTTTCTTTTACGACGGATCGTTCCTTTTAAGAACAAGATGCAATCTTGAACCCAGAATTCGTATTTATCGTCTTCTGGATTTAACCCGTTGATCTCGAAATTCTTTTTGCTCCAGTCGATGAAGTTTTGTGAAACATCGACGGTGCAGACTTCTTGGGCTCCCGCAAGTGCCGATACCAAGCTAAAACCGCTTGTATAAGAAAAAAGGTTCAGAACACGGCGGTCTTGTGCGTGCTCTTGCACCCACAGACGATTTTCACGCTGATCTAAGAAAAGACCTGGCGACAATCCCGTATTGTTGCGAAGTTCGTACTTCACACCATTTTCTTTGGCTATCCATACCGGGGAGGTATTACCAATATTCCAAAGAATCTCGGCGTTAGGGTCTTCACCGCGATTCAGCATCTTACGAATAAAGATTTTCTTGTGATGTTTCTTCGCCAACTTTTCAAAGCGCAAGAGATCTTGAACCGTAGGATCAGACTCTTTGTACCAATAGACCCAAAGATGATCGCCGTACTGATCCACACGGTAAGAGTCAATTTCACGATGACTTAGACGTAAACACTCTTCCGGAAGTTCAGAAAATTTATACATGCGCTCGCGGCGCTCGAAAGCTTCGGCAAGAGTCAGGGCTTCGATGTCAGTAAGCAAATCACCCGCCGTTGCCCACACAGGCAACGCCGTTTCGTAGTGAACCTTTTGCCCGCGCAATTCAAAACTCAAAGAGTGGGAATGCAGGCACAAGCGATTGAAGTGAGTACCGCCATGTTCTTCGTCACCTAGAATAGCAACGCCATTGGCCTCGGCGTGCAGACGAATTTGATGGGGCTTTCCAGTGTGAGGAATCGCTTCCCAAAGTTCGTAAGGTCCTACGGACTCAAGCCACTTGAATGTTGTTTTAGAATTCGGCTCTTTGCTAGGGGAGCTTACGAAAGAGTTTTTCTCTTTTGTAATCAAAGACTCGTACGTGAATTCCTTTTGCTCGATCTTTTTATCTGTCAGGAAAAGATAGCGTTTAGCGACCTTGTGCTGCTCAAAAAGTTGAGTCAGTTCGGCCGCTACTTCCGAAGAGGTTGGAAACACCAAGGCGCCCGAAGTCGCCTTATCCAGGCGGTGCACGGGATAGAGTTTTCTATCAAGCTCTTCTTCATAGATTTCGACGCAACCGCGCTGGCCATACTCTGGCGTATGCGTGTTAAGCCCTGCGATCTTGTCAACAAAGATGCAGCCGGCAAATTCGGTGTATTTGAGCTTAATAACTCGTGTCATCAGTCTACTATAGTTCGGTTTTCATTGAGGGTCATCGGTATATTCGCTAGAAAGTATAGCTGGACCCTGCCGCTTCAAACAGTCCTCGTTCGTGAGGTTTTGTTAGGCTCCGCATTAGCTTGTGTGCTCACTGCGGAACTTGCGTCAGAATCCAGCTATACTTTCTAGCGAATAAACGGAGAAACGAATGAAAAACCTAATGATAGTTGTGCTTTTTGTAATGCCATTCTTGGTGGGATGCGGGATCCAATCTTTGCCGCAAGGTAAGAATGCGACAGAGGCGGCGTTGGCAGAAGTGAATAACCAATACAAACGTCGGGCTGATTTGATTCCGAATTTAGTGAATGTGGTTAAAGGTTATGCCAAGCATGAGCAAGAGACTTTGACTCAGGTGACTGAGGCGCGTGCGGCAGCGACTTCGAATCAGATCGACCCTTCAAAGGTGACACCAGAGCAGTTATTGAAATTCCAACAAGCTCAACAAGGTTTGTCGCAAGCCTTAGGCCGTTTGATGGTGGTTGTTGAAAAATATCCTGACTTGAAAGCGGATCAGAATTTCCGTGATCTTCAAGCGCAATTGGAAGGCACTGAAAATCGTATCACTGTGGCTCGTCAGCGTTACATTGAGTCGATCAATTCGTTCAACAATCTCGTGACAGTTCCTCCGACAAGTTGGACGAACTCGATCATGTATCACTTCGAAAAAATGCCTCAGTGGGATATGACCGCAGAAGAAAAAGCGACGGCGGAAAAAGCTCCAGAAGTGAAATTCTAATAAATGCGCTTTTTTGTTCTTCCTTTCTTTTTTCTTTTTCTTAGTCTGGGTGTGGCTCAGGCGAAGTTCAATCCACCGGCTTTAACGGGGCCGGTGATTGACGAGGTTGGATTTCTGACTCGTGGAGATCGTCAGGAGCTGATGCAGCTTCTTTACGATTTCAATCGTCGCGGCGTCGCTCAAGTGCAAGTTTTGATTGTTCCGGATTTGCAAGGTCTTCCGATCGAGCAAGCTTCTATCGAAATCACGGATCAATGGAAATTGGGTGATGCAAAAAAAGACAATGGCGTTTTATTTCTAATTTCTGCGCAAGAACGCGCGATGCGCATTGAAGTGGGTCAGGGATTGGAAGGCGCGATTCCGGATATCTATGCAAAAAGAATTATCGCCGATCAGGTGCTTCCTCTTTTCCGTTCAAAAAGATATTCGGCGGGTATCGTCGTCGGTGTTCACGAAATTCTTCGTCTTGCAGATAAAGAATTTGCCGAACAAAACGGAATCACGGAACAAGCTTCCACCGAAAAAAGCAAAGGTGGCGGAGATATTCCGATCTTTGTCATTATCATCATCCTTATCATTATCTCCTTCTTAGGTCGCTTCGGCGGCGGTCGCGGTCGTTACTATCGTGGTGGCGGCGGAGGCTTCGGCGGATTTGGTGGTGGTGGTTTTGGCGGCGGCGGTGGAGGCGGCTGGTCCGGTGGCGGCGGCGGCTTTTCTGGCGGCGGCGCTTCGGGGAACTGGTAATGGAGTCTAAAAAAGTGGAGAGCTCAATGGCTTGGATTCATCGTTATCTTTCTTCTTCTGAATTGACGGAGATTGAAGCTGCTATTCAGAAAGCAGAAGAGCACACCAATGGAGAAATCGTGCCTGTTATCGTGCGCCGATCTTCTGCTGTGGGGCATGTGCCTTTGAGCCTGACTCTTTTAATTACATTATTCATTGTTATTTTGGAAATCCCTTACAGCGAATGGCTGTGGGTGAAGCCCTGGGTTTGGGCATGGCCCTTTCTAATCGTTGCCATTTACTATGGCTCGACTCTGTTAGCCCAAAGCAAATTCATTCAAAAAATCTTTGTTCCCGAAAAAGATGAAGTGGATCAAGTGCATCGCCGTGCTCAGTTGGAGTTTTACCTGAATCGCATCAACCGCACAAAAGGCGGGATGGGTATCTTGATTTTCGTTTCGGTCATGGAAAAGAAAGCTGTGATTTTGGCGGATGAAGGTATTGCTAAAAAACTTCCTAGCAACACCTGGGATGAGATCTTAGCTGAAATGCGCGCGCACTTTCATGATGGAAAATGGTCGCACGGATATCAAAAAGCTATCGAACGCTGTGGCGATCTTTTAAAGCAGCATTTTCCTATTTCAGGAAACCTTGAAAACGAACTGACGAATCATTTGATTATCAAAGATTAGAAAGTGCGTGTTGAATTCATTAATACAGCGCTATCAACTTCCAACGACTCTATTACCAATGGGGGGCGGTTTCGACTGTCCATTTAGAATACAGTCCTGATAGGTTTTTCATCTTTTGGCAAAATTTAACACGGATCTGTCAGGCTAAAGTATATACGTCTTGTTTGAATAATTAAAGCCTTCAGGAGTTTCAATGAAATCCGTATTTGCATCCATTATTTTCGTTTTAGCTTCAAACTCGGCATTCGCTGCGAACAAGTATTGTACTGTATCGAAGAAAACCGTAAGCAAAATTGAACAACTCAGAATTATTGATCTGCCTTATAAAACGATCGAAGTACAAACAGTAGAAGCATTAGTGACCGACAAATGCGTAAAATCACGTTTAAGCAACGAAGAAATTTACACGTTATCTCAGATGCTTTTGTCACATGAATATTCGCAAAACTCCGCAGATCAGATTATCAACGAGTTTCTTGCTCAGTAATACGGTACGCGTTAACTAAAAGAACAATGTTTCGAAAAGATTTTTAATTGGTGCAGTCGGCAGTTGTGCCCGCACTAAAAAGCGCCACTGGCGCTTTTCCGCGTCTTGAAGTAGCGAACAACAAAGATCAGAAACGGTATTTCCAACACGAAGTATATTTGAACAAGACCTCGTTAAAGATTAACGAGTCTAAATTTTCAGAGCGCTTGGGGCAAGCTTTGAATAAATTTTTGCCAAGAGTTTTTCGCAAAATCCTTGGAGGCTTGGCAGCCAACAATATAACTATGAGGCTTTAGACTTTGAGTCACCTCTTGTCCATAGTACTTGTAATCGTCATCAATCAGACTTCCGCTAGAAATACCGACGACCTCACCCTCTTTATTAATGGCGGGTCCACCACTGTTACCGGGAAGACTATCAACGGTCGTTCCATATGACACACCAGTCACACCCTCAATTTGACCAGATTCCCCCTCAAAGAATCCGGTAGAAACTCTTTTGACTACTAGAGAATGCTGATCAATTGGGATACGTTGAACCATCGTGCTTCTAAAGTAAGCCGATGGATATCCGATAAGTGCTATAGGGTCTCCCTTTTTTAAGTTGCAATTTCGAACTAGTTTTGCTGCACTCGCTTGAAGTCCTTCATTGCTAGAAACTTTTATGACAACGAAGGCCAAATCTGCTTTTGGGGCAATTGTCTGAGATATAATATTCGCCCCATCGAACTGCTTTATTGTAAGTATATTTTCTTTTTGAAGATCGGAAGCAAATTCCTTGAATGGAACCACCGTGACGGGAACGTCCGGATGTATATTTTCTGGCCTCGTTCTAAGAACGTGTGCCGCAGTTAAAATTCCTAAATAGGCGAAGTTTTTCTCTTGTCTTTTAAAAACTATAACCCCGCTAGCGGCCGAAAGACCAACACCGTAACCATTCGCAGCTTTCGTAAAAAACAAAAAAGGAACTGTACTAGCCCAAGCATTCTTAAAGTTAACAACTGTACTTGTAGTGGAAAACCCTTCTTTTGTATTGATGAATTCTCCATCCCAAATTTCGCCCTTGCTGCCTGTTGCTAAAAGAAGTAAAGCTAGTATAGTCACAACGCCTTTTTTCATAGCGGACCTCCTAATTTGGGGCACACAGGTAACGCAAGATTTTCAAAGAATTCAGTCACATGAGTGGATTCATCCTTTTACTGCAAATCTTAAGCTCCATTTAGGGCTCATAGGATCTAAATAGGGTGTTTAACTGTTTTGCAGAAACAAAAATAGGCTCTTTCATCCAATAGTTTTGGCTCCCTTGTGGCATTCTTGGCTCAGACTTGTTAATCGAGGCAAAATACATGAGGCCATCTATGCACTTATTAAACTAAG
The DNA here is from genome assembly GCF_047305915.1 of Bdellovibrio sp. HCB117. Classification (NCBI taxonomy): domain Bacteria; kingdom Pseudomonadati; phylum Bdellovibrionota; class Bdellovibrionia; order Bdellovibrionales; family Pseudobdellovibrionaceae; genus Bdellovibrio; species Bdellovibrio sp. HCB117. Next base: position 1,081,304 of record NZ_CP178622.1, read on the forward strand.
TACTGGCGATGTTCAAAGTAGTCCTCGTGCGCGCGAAGTGGTTCGAAACGATTGACAATTGGTGCAGTCGGCAGGACTCGAACCTGCAACCCCTTGGTTCGAAGCCAAGTGCTCTATCCATTGAACTACGACTGCACAATAGAGCTCCTAGACTATCGCTTCCCTCTGCCAGTGGCAAGAATCCCTCCCTGTGCTGCACATGGCTAGCGCCTGTGTACAGAGGGTTTCGACCGAATTACAATCGGTCTATGACTATTCGACGTTTAAATAGCACGGACCTGCAGTCGCTGAAAGACCTTAACGTGGTATTTTCGGAAGCCTTTGCCGATCCAGAAACTCATCTATCTAAAAAGCCCAGCGATCCCTATCTTTTAAAGCTTCTGTCAAAGCCCCATGTGATTGTCTTAGCCGCCTTCGATGGTGCCACAGTGGTCGGTGGCTTGGTGGCCTACGTGATGGAAAAGTACGAACAAGAGCGCAGCGAAATTTATATTTATGATCTTGCTGTAGCCGAAACTCATCGTCGTCGGGGTATCGCAAGAAATTTGATTTTGAATCTTAAATTTATCGGAAAAGACATCGGCGCCTGGGTTATTTTGGTTCAAGCAGATAAGCCAGACACTCCAGCAATTCGACTTTATGAATCTTTGGGGACCAAGGAAGAGCCTTTGCACTTTGATATTCTCATCGAACAAAACAACTAGAACATACGTCCTGATAGAGCAGCGAGAATGTGATTGGCGTTTTGGTTTTCGTAGGAAGTTGAGAATTTCCGGACGAATTGTGTTTTTTCGATGATCTTTTTCTTAGAGATGTTCAGTTGTTACGTCCCTGAACCGATACATTACATGTATGAAATACCTTGTCTGGTTCGTTGTCGGATTATCTCTAGTTGGTTGCAGTCTGGATGCTCAGTTGATGGGCGGCGGATCTCACTCTTCTCTTCCTTCGAATAACAATATCGAAAAAGCGTCCGCACCTACCTATTGCGTGAATGGTGATTATGCTAGTCCTGTTGATGTGGGGGATGGCTGGAGCTTTCTTTATGGTCAATTTACGCAGATTGGAAATTGTGGATTTGGAATTTATGGGAGCAATCTGAACGAGTCCAAGGCACTCGTGAATGTGTCGGGTGGAGAACTCATCAGAACTGTCTCAGATAAAGACGGTGGTTTCTATATATCTGGTAGCTTCACCGAAGTTGGGGGAGTGGGACGCGCTGGTTTGGCTCGTGTCAACTCTGATGGATCTTTGAATAAAGATTTTGTGGCCTTTGGAAATCTTCCGCAGGGTGTGAGTGCGACAGATGAAGTTTTTATGGCTGTAGGAGCCGGCAAAGTCTTTGTAAGCGGTCGCTTCACCAGTATCAGCAATCCCTATGGATCCATCGTGGACACAACGACGGGCCTTGCTAAGTGGTCAGCCTCAGACATTCATTTTACAGACGGGGTTGAAGCTTCGGTCGGTGATGGCCAGGGGGGGCTTTACGTCGGCTTAAGTAATTCTGAATATAAAGGAGCGTATGTCGGTGAAGTCATTCATTTGCACGCAAATGGGGAGTTGGACACCTCTTTTAATGCTCAAATTTTTGGAAATGTTAAAGTCTTAGAGTTCGACTCATCTACAAATACACTTTACGTGGGTGGTTCGAATTTAAATTCACCCACTCTTGCATCGACTCCTGTTGTCGCGTTACGAGGCGATACTGGCGCTATTGTTTCTTCATGGACTCCTTCTATCACTCCAGCTTATACGGCGGTGACTGACATTGTTGTGACTTCAACAAAAGTTTTTGTTTCGCGCATCAACTCCTATAACAGTGCCCTTCCCAGCTTGTTTGCATTGGATAAAACATCGGGTGCCTTGTTATGGCAAAAGTCAGCGTCCTCAATTTCGGGTTTCACGGGCTTAGCTTACGACGGATCTAAACTTTATGCCGTGGGTGGGTTCTTCAAAGTAAATGGTGTGAATCGCTCGACTCTTGCGATCTTTGATGAAAATGGAAATATGCTTGCGAATCCCACAGCGACGCCAACTTCAGAAATTAGCAGCGTGTTGTATGCTGACGGATATCTTTATATTGGTGGTTGGTTTACCAATATCGGCGGAACGCCTTATCATGGTTTGGCCCGGTACCATACCAGCGATTTAACTTTAGATACTTGGAACCCCAATCCAACTCAGACGGCAGATTTTAACACTATCAGAGGCATGGTGTACGACGGAGCCGGAACTCTTTATGTAAATGGCGATTTCAGTATTATCGGTGGCAAACACGCCTCGGGAGTCGCGGCCGTTTCAACGACCGGCGCTGGAGCCGTGAAAGACTTTAATGTCAATGCGGCTGGTGGAGATGGAGTGTCGACGGTGGCCCTAGGGGCTGGAGGCCTTTTTGTCGGTGGTACCTTTCAAAGTATCGGCGCACCTGTGATCAGTGATTTTGCCGTGCTCGATGCGGAAACCGGGGACGCTGAAATCTTCGACGCCCAAGTTCAGGGAGGCGATGTTCTGGGAATGACAGTCTCCCAAGATGGTCAAACCCTTTATTTGAGTGGTGATTTTGATTACATCTTGGGACAGCGAAGAAATGGTTTAGCGGCCCTGAATATCGCGAACCTCAGTTTAAAATCTTGGGCACCCATCACGACTGCGGGTACCTTTGATAAAGTTAAATTCGTTCAAGAATTTAATAACACTGTCTACATTCATGGTTTTTTCACTCAGCCCGTGGGGATCAATCTTCAGACTCGCGAGTATTTCGCAGCGATTGATCAGAGTGGCAATGTCCTGCCATGGCAACCAACGATTACGGATATCAATGACGTCTTTGATTTCCAGATTAACGAGGGTGTGCTTTATATCGTGGGTCGTTTCAATGACGTTCAAAATCCAAATGTGGCCGCTTACGATCTAAAATCCGGCGGATCACTCATGGTAACAGGACAAGGATTTGATGGGGACCGACCTGACGCATTGGTCGTGCGCAACGGTCAAGTCTATGTGGCCGATGGTTTAGATTTGATTCGTCTTCGCACTGATCTTTCAGAGTCTTCGATCTCGACACTTGTGCGCTCCTACTCAACGCCTATCAAAGGCTTGGCGCTCAGTGATGATGAAATCTTTGTTGGCGCCGCTGATCTTGGTGGACCCGCACGCTATGGTGCAGTTCTTGTGAATCTGAATGAGGCAGAAATTTTAGATTGGATTCCTTCTCCAAATATGACTCAAGAACTTCAATCCGTAGCAGTCGTGCGCAAGGTCGGAGACCTTCTCTACATTGCTGGCGAGGGACCTGACGAAAACTGGAATCCTATTGGAAAACTTATCGTGGCGGACTTAAACTCTAGTACATATCAAGTTCACGCGACTGATGGGCCCATTAAAACCATGGAGGTTGTTGGTGACGTCGTCTTTCTTTCTGGTGGATTCGGTAATATTGATGGAAACGCACGAACTGGCTTAGCTTCTTTTAAAGCGGGCAGTTTAACTACTTGGCAGCCTTCGCTAGACGGTTCCGCGATGTTTATGAAAGCTTATCAGGGCGTCCTTTATATGGGTGGAGAATTTACTTCGGCCAATGGTGAGGCCCGCACTGGATTGGCTGCTTTTGATATGGCAACGGGTAACATCTTGCCTTGGAATCCGTTAAGTACTGCCGGTTATGATTTTGCAGCGGGCGTCCGTGTGCAGACTCTTGGCGACAAGCTGTATATCCAGTATGGCTACATGCTCAACGACGATTACGGACAAGGGGTCGCCACGGTCGATGCTTCTAATTCTTGGGGCTCATGGCAACCACCAGCTGACTTTGATCAACAATCGTCGTGGTTTATTAAGGATGGAAAAATATATTACTTTTCTACAGATGTCGGTGAAATCGTCGTGGCGGATGCAGTCACACTACAGCCCGTCGCTGTGTCATGGGAGCTTCCTGCTTGGGAGCTAAGTATCGATGATCAGGGCACAGGTTTGTTTTGGGGAAACCTGAACTCCCGAGTTCCTGTGGATGAAGTCACAGGAAAACCAAAAATTTCTTTGCAGAAATTAGAAGGCGGCATTCCAGAGTAAGGTCGCTTCTGAAGCTTCTGTTTCCTTGGAGCTGACGCCCACAGGACTTTGTGGCGGATGAGCTAGAACGTCATTTGAAAGCCTAAACCACCACCGCCAGCCATGGGGATGAAGCCAGGTTGGAAAGTGATCTCTGAACCGGGATACATGGATTTAAGCTGTTGATAGCGACGATTGTGTTCTGGAGGTGCGGCCCAGACGTCGATGATTTCCCAGATACGGAAACCCACATAGCCAAAAACGCCCAAGAAAATCAGTCCGCCGCTGTTTTCACAGTTGTCGTTGTCATAGGAAGACCATGTGCAGTTTCCTAGTCCCGCTGCCAGGGCTGCGATAGAGGCTAACTCTCCAACAGTGAAGATCCATCCTTTTTCGGTGTAGCGACCTTGCACGGCGTGACCGATTCCCAATCCTAAAGGATAAGTACCTAAAATACCGCCAACGACATAGCGAGTTCTTGAGATTTCACCGCGTGCTAAAATGTCTTTGTCTTTATCACTTAAAGCCGCATAGGAAATACTTGGAGCCGGAGCCGAAGTTGTTGCATCTGTGTTTGCCTGACTTGGCGCTGGCACTTTTTCCAAAGTCATTCCAGGTTGAACTTTTCCAGCTTGGATCTTGATAAGCGCTTTTTTTCCGCCATTTGAAATTTTGATAACTTCGCCGTGACCCACTATTTCCAGTTCATGATTGAGAAATTGGACGGAGGTTCCTTTTTGCAAACCTTCGTTGCCTTCCAGAGTCACCATGGCCTGGCTGTTTTTAATACCGGTTACAGTCTGAGCGTAAGAGAAAAGACCGCAGAAAAGTGCAGCGGTAAAAATTAAATATTTCATAAATAAATCCCCTCAAGGAAGTCGTAGCACGGGCTTTTAAGACGGTAAAGCAAAGAATTTTGGCTCCCAAAGAAATAGCATTTGGTAAAACAGGTTTTCTTGTTTAACTTTCAAGGATGAATTCGATCTTCACGCCGTCATTTAAGAACCCTCAAAATCTTCAAACAAAAGAATTTTTGCTATTTCCAACGAACACGGATTTTTATCAGTCCGACTATGAAGCGGTTATGAAAAGCAAAAATATTCTAAGAGTGTGGAGTCAGTCCACTTGGCCCGAAGATGAATTCACTGCGCTTCAAAACAAAGAGGATTTGGCAAGTCACCTTCAGGACAATATCGATCACTCTGCTTACGGTTACATGATTTATTCCCTGGATCAGAAGACCTGTTACGGAAGTTTGTACGTAAACCCGCTCAGCTCGGTCTTAGAAAACTACGTCTTAGATTCGGAACAAGAAAAGCTTATCCAAACCCACGACGCCCGCATTGACTTCTGGGTTGTGGAAGGGGAGCGAGAACTGGAAAAAGACATCACGCGGGCTATTCAAGATTGGCTTTTGAATAAGTGGAAAATCAGGCCCCTTTTCAGTGCTCGTGAAGGGATGCTCTTGCGCGAAGCCATTTATTCAGAACTTGGATTTAAAAAGGTTTTGCATTCGCAAAGTAAAGAGCCTGGAATGAACCTGATTCTTTATAAATAGATCGCTATATCTTTAGAAGTTCTTCAGCAATCAACGTAGGGGTGGTCTTAATGGGCTCGGTGCAATGGCCGCTCGCAGTGCACACGCGGGTCTTTTCACGAAGTATAATGCGACTCCATGTTCCTTCAGCCCCTTCAACTTTCACTTGATAATAGCGACGGTGCGGATGCAGGTAGTCGCCGATGCTTTTAGGTTCTTTTAAATATTTCAAAAGATTTTGAGTTGTTTTTTTGCAATCTGACGGCGAAATTTTTTTGGGGAGTCCTGCTTTCTTAAGATGGCATTCCTTTCCATCAAAAGAAAATTCCAGATAAGGTTCTGCTTTTTTACTGGGTTCGATCTTGCGGACTTCAATCTGAAAAGGAGATTGGGCAAATGAAAGCAATGAAGAGAATAACGCAGCTATTACTGTGTGCATGAAAGTCCCCTCGAAAGCTTTGCCGCATATCCTGGCGTATGGATGAGTACACAATCCAATGTCGAGTGGCCCGCCGAATGAATAGCGGAAGGGGAGTTAAAGCACAGTTGCATTGTTAAGTTGGGCATCTCACTTTCTTTGACAGTCAGCGCGGAAAAAACATCGGCCAGAGCTTCCTCGGTTTTAGAGCCAAAGCAGCTGTCTTTAATGAAGGCATAATCATTGGCATCAAAAGTTTCTTTTTCCACTTTATTACGCATGCATTGTTTTAATGCCGACGCATCTTTTCCAGCCAACAAGTTATCAATCACCGTGTAATTATAGTGTTCAGCCGGGTCGTGACCACAGAAGCCTTCGTAGGCTCCGTTCGCCGTGGAAAGATTCGTTCCACTTCTTTCGCCAATTTGCAAGCGAACATAGTTGCAGGCGTGTCCCAGTTCGTGGCGGATTGTGTAGTCTAATTCTTGAGTTTCGCCGCGTTTGTATTTCCCGAGGCTGATATAACCTGAATATATTTTTCCAGGATTGAAATCGGAATAAGTGGTACGAACTTGTTTTAGAAATTCTGTCTTTTCAGATGCAGGTGTGTTTGCAAAGACTCCGGCATAATAGCTTTTCGTATAGTTATCTTCATCCACACTGAAATAGGCTTCCGCGGTGCCTGCACACGGATCGGGAACATTATGGTCTTTCTCTGCGACAGGATCGCTGCAGAATTGAAGAGTCGTGGCTTTAAAGGCGTCAAGACAGTTCTTATCGCTTCCGCAACATTGAGAAGCCGTGCGATTTTTTACTTCGTTGAATTTTCGTTCCGTCTTTTGCAAGTCTTGTGCGGTGGCGACAGAAAATCCATTTTTTAGCATCTCGTTGCGCGAAGGGTTTTGATACTTTTCAGAAGACTTGTCCAGCTCGGCCGGTTTTTCTTCCGCAATTTTTTTCCACCAGGATTTTCCATCATCCCAAAGGGCTTTGCAGAGGGGCTGATGGACAGGCTTTTGTTTTTTAGAAATTCTTTGCAGATCGGCGCAGAAGTCTTTTTGAGATAGAGACAGACCTTCTCGGATTTGCTGAAGAGATTGAGTGGACTCATTGTCCGGTGTGCAATACGAATGGGCCATTGCTAAGCTCAAGAACAGAAGCATTGAAATCATATGTTTTATTCTAGCAAAGGAAGTGCAAAAGTTAAGTCCAGTCGCTGGTTAATGGACTGAAAACGTTTACTTAGGACTCCAACTTGTTTCAATGAGAGACTGGATCTCCACTTTTTCCATACTCCCTAAACACTCGTGTCACCGAAGCTGAAACACTCTGATTGGATCGCGACGGCGAAAAGATTTTACAGCGTCGAAAAGCTGTTAGACTTTTCTTAAGGGGAAACTATGTCATTCATGTCAGCGCGTCGATACCGCTATTTTGCGATGTTTGGGGTTGCAATTGCAGGCCTTTCTTTTTTATTCACAAACTGCGCGCGCGACAGTTTCGCCATCATCGAGCCTTCATCAAAAGCTCAAGCTAGCGAAGGGGAAGTGATTCCCGAAGATCCAGCAGCGGAGTCGGTAAAAATGATTCCTTGCTCGCAAACACAGTTCGAGTTCCCTTTATCAACCCACTGGTCGAATGAAAAAGTAGACGTCGTCGAAGGTGCTGCGGATACATTGCAAACAAGTGAACCTAACAAGGTCGGCACTCGTCGTATGTACAATTATGGTTTCATCCCAGACTATGATCACTATATCGGTACGGACTACGACCCTTATCGCTATCAAGACGCTGATTTTAGGTCATTCAGTAACAATCTTTGCCAAAAGACGGGCGTCGCTTTGGAAGTGCGCCGTCCTAGTTCCTTTTCAAACTGGAGTATCGCAAAAAAGAAAATCGTCGAGGGTCGAGGTTCGGTGCAGATGATTTATGCTTTACGCATAAGTGGAGCGTTGCTGAATGTCTTCTTACCACCTAATTGGAAAAGCAGTGCAAAGCGAGGAACCTATCCACTTGTTGTTACGGGCTCCTACGACCTGAAGCAGTCCTTCACGTCTGAAATCCCTGAAGTCGTTTCCAGGACGTGGGCCGAATCCAAAGTTCCTGTCATCGGAGTTCTTTGGAACGGCGGTGGAGGATTAAACTCTCGAACGGTGAACACTAAGGCGCGAGCTCAGTTTAACGACATCGTTCAAAATTTAGCAGATCACTTTGGCGCAGATCCTTATCGCATAATTGCGACCGGAACTTCGCGTGGTGGCGCTACGGCGATGGCCATGGCCTCGAATCCAGAAAGGTACCCTTATAAAGTCGTGGGAGCGTTTGTCTCAGTTCCCCCCGCGGACTTTGGCTTTTTGGCAGAGCTGACGGGCGCAACGGTTCCCTTTCTTATGCAAGCGGCCGAATGGACGATCGGGCTTTTAGATACTTGGAAAAAAGACTTCCGCTATCCAAATCTTGGAAACAAGATGACAGGTTACACGCGCAATGAAGCTCACACACACATCCTAGTGGGGTCGAAAGATCGCGCGACGATGGATGCGAATTTAAGTTTAACGAGTCCACGCTTTGTGAATGCTTTGAAGAGTTCCGGAACGCAAGTGTATTTGGTCATTGGCTCGCATGATTTCATTGTGGGGTGGGCGGATCAATATCGTTATGCACGTATTTTGCGAAATGCGGGAATTCCGATGGAGTTAAGTGTGAACTACCTTTCCGGTCACGGCGCTGTTGATACTGGAATGGATCCCGCAAACTTATCAAGAGTCATGAAACTTGTCGCCACTCGAAGCACAGTTTCGTTGATTCAAACCGGAAGAACGACTTATCGGCGTAATGATTATCTTCAAAAGAAGATGGTCGTCACTTCAGGGCAAGCCTTCACGATGGAAGTCCCAAGAATCGTCACACCAAGTGTTGAAGGCCATCTTATCATGACGGGTTTGCCGGGCACTCAGGTAGAGTACGACGGTGTATTTTCAACAACGGCGCAAGGGCCCACATCTCCATTCGGTCTTCAAAAAGCCACTCTAAACTCAGAGGGACTTTTAATAACAAAGTTGGAGCTGGAAGCTGGTTTTTATAGAGTGCAGTCTGTGCGCATCTTAAAACCGGGCCAATCGAAATGGCAAAGTTTGGATTTAAAGCAAGGGACTACAAGCTTAGAACGAGGCACTCTGACTGTCGAAGTCCGCGATGTAGATCCTCATCCTGACACCACAGCCGGTGAAATTGCTGACGCTTTAACCAGAACTTATTTAGGAGCCGGTGGAGTTTCTGGCACCAACGGAAATCCAAATCTTACTTACGGCATAGCTGAAACAAACTAGGGAAGGTCCAAGCGTTTCTTGATGGCTTCGACGGCGTAAGCGTTTCGGCTCAAGATGGCGAAGTCCAATAGGGTTTGCTTGGTCTGCTTCGTGCGGAAAGTTCTTAGTTCGTCTTTCGTAATAGAACTGATCAAAAGATCGACGACCATATCATCAAAGATGTGCACGGTTTCACCTGAAGATGTTTTGTAAGAATCAATATAGGAAAAAATTGCATACTCAAGCGCGGTCATGTAGATCGGAAGCGAATCCTGATAGATGAAGACCGGAAAGTTTTCCGTCGCCGCCGAATACAGCAGAAGAGACTCGATCTTGTCCAAGTAGTATCTGCTATCTAAATCGGTTCTTAATGTCGCTAAAGCATGAATGCGTTTGCCGATAGCAAAGGCCAACGGACTATCTGAAGAGTTCACAAAAATTACGGGGCGATAAAGCTGCTTGGCTACATAGAAGCGATCTTTCAAGTAGGAGCAGTGTGGTTCGCTGGCGATATTTGGCCAACGCTGAAGTAGGATTGAAATCCAGTCAAACTTCCAATTGTCCAGCTCTTCAAAAAAAGCGGCATCACAAGTTGTGATCTTCTTCATGATATAGTCGTCAAACGTGCGTCGATGAAGAAGGTCTGGATATTTCGTTAAGAAAAACCAAATTCTTTGGGAGTAGTAGTAATCCTGATCTTGCACGCCTAAAAGCAAAAGATACTCATGAAGGATCAATTGCTCCTTCATAGGCTGATTCAATCGTTCCCATTTCGCAAGAGAGATCATTAGCCTTTTGGGTGTTTCGTTAGGATAGCTAATAGCGGTTTTCTCGACGCCATCAAGGTAAAGCGGTTGGGCGCTGAAATCGATCACGAGATCAAACTCCTGCATCCCTTTTTTAATTTCAGCCAGTTTTTTTAAGCCCAAAAGATCGCGGGAAATTTCATCTGAAAATCCGATAAGCGTGCTGCGAGTAGCGGCGATCAGATTGATCACGTCGATTTCATTGAAATCTCCACCGAAGCCTTCCTTCCATTGCGGAGTTTCTTCAGAACTTCGAGCTGCGTCAGCAAAGTTCAGGCGAATCGAGTGAGATCCACCATGCGTAGCGAAAGCCTGGCAAGAGATTGCAAAGAGCAACGTGATACAAATCTTTTGAATCATAGAACATCTACCTTCTTAGTTACCGGAAAAAACGAAATAGAAAGTTTATAAACGGAATCCTTTTTTTCTGACTCTTCTTGAAGAAGAGTGGCAAAAGCTCTTTGAAAGGTGACGATACCTTGCTTAGCTTTTTCGATTTGATTTTTACTTACCGCCATCGTCATTGAAGACTGAAGACGTTCTTCAACGGGAATGTCATCAAGAGCATCTAACGCCAGATTCAAGATCTGTTTTTGTAGATCACGGCGAGCATCGGCAGTGCCATTGGGAGTCCCGTTAGAAACATGGTCACTGTTATCTTTCCATTTGCCGTCGTCGGCTTTTACAAGCATGTCTAATCTTAAAAGACGATCCACGGCTTCTTGTGTCTCGTTGGCACTGAGTCCTAAACGTGTTTGGATCCAAGCGACATCCGATTGAAAATCGGCCAGACGTGTGAGTTCTAAAATGGCATAGTGATACCAGTCGGCCATCACACGGAATTGATCCAGCGATAAACTTAAAAATTCAACCTGCTTCTCTACGCGCTCCATCCATTGGCCTTGCTTTTCAATTTCGCGCAAGAAGAAGTCGCGACGCTTAAGATGCTGAACGATGGTATTAGGCAATTTCAAGACAGTGATAAAGTGTTCGAATTTATCTTCACTGATCCCGATCTGACCATTCAAGATTTTTGAAAGATGGGAAGGGTTGATTTCTAAAGCCCGTGCGAAAGCTCTTAATGAATAGCGCGGGTTCACCTGACAGCGACGCTGCAGTTCTTTTTGTAAGGCCTCGCGCATGGAATTAGGTAGATCGTTCGTAGAGAGTTCCTGTGTCTTCAAGTCCATGTAAAAAACCTATTTAAAAAGAATTTGCGCCACTAAACGTCGAACGTCTTCAGCGGTTGGAGGGTTTTGTTTTTCGAGTTCCAGATAGATGTATGCGATTTCATGAAAAATCAGCACAGCTCGCTGTTCGATACTAAGTGGGTAAAAAGCTGGTGTTGTGCAGATTCGGTAACTGTTGCGAGCAGGATCAAAGAAGTTGATAGCCGCCAGTTTAAAATCCGTGATTTTATTCTGCGCTTGGGCCTCACGTAAAACGCGCATCGTTTCATGAAAAGTATAAGACGTTTCTGCCTGTGTGAAATCCGAAGCCGTGCAGTCTCCGAATTGAATAGATGTGTAAATGTCCATCGCCACAACAGGGTAACGAAGTCTAAAAATATACTCGGTGATTTTCGCGTGAAGAAGCTCGGCTTTGGAATAACGTGGTAGAACCTCTATTTTAGATTGCTGTTCAAACACGTCTTGAGCGAACCAAAGGCCTTGAGTCTGAACGGCAAAGCCTCCGTTACCGCGAATGAAGATCGCTTGCGCCGACTGGGGGACCCACAGCAAAATGAAGAACAGAGTCGGAATGCTACGACCAAGGAAAGACTTGAACATTGATTTCATAGACTTCTTTCTTTTCTCCGGCTTCAAGAAAACGCGCGGTTTTCTCTACAAATTTCAAAACTCGTTTTTTCACCAAAGGTAACTTCTTAGGATCAATACAAACACTTACCGAGCATACATCGCGTTTTTCCACGGGCACGGTGTCCAATTGAGAAATAATTCGGCTCAATGATTTTTTGTGGGAAGCACGCAGGGCTTCGGAAGGAACATCCAAAGTTGTTATAACGTGTTCATGATGTATGACGACTTTTTTATCAACAACTTCGATCAGTCCGACGGATTTCAGGTTGTGCAGGATTTTATCGACCTTATCTTTAGAGATTTTTAGTTTTTCCGCAATCCAGTCCGGTTTCAGCACGAAGTCGGTTGCTGTGGTCAGGGCCAGAAAAGCAAAGTGTATGGGGTCGGATATGATCTCAAAGCGTTCGGAGGAAAGACGGTGAGCTTTAGATGCTTCCCAGCTTTCCGGAGACTGGAAGGCTTCGGCTTGTTTGTCAGGAAGATTTAAGTTTGCCAGGATTTTTTTAGCCGTTTTTTCGGTGCACATTCTTCGACCGGAAAGATAGTCGTTCAGTTGCCCGATAGAAACGCCACAGTGCTTCGCAAAAGCCCTTTTAGAATAGCGCTCGTTGCGGCTTTGGCGCTCCTTTAAAAGTTTTTTGAGGAACTGCGGGAACTGTTTTCTCACTCGTATCTCCTTCGTCGCGGAGATTAGCCTTGCCTTTCAAATATTTGCAAGTTTGCAGTGTCACAAGTGTACGCTTTTTTTGTGCGCTCATTTACTAATACCTGATTTCAATAGCTTAAATACTTTTTTTAGTGCTCTTATTCAGAAGTGCGTCGCTTTTAAAAACAAAAAAGTATTTACATAAAAACTTTTGTTCCGAGAACCTGTAAAGATCTTCGCGCGGCCCGGCAGATTCAGTGTTTCAGTGCCAGTGACACACTATCTACTCCAGGGACCCCTCGTAAATTCAACCCCAGAAAAAACGTCTTAAGAGGTCTCTTTACGGGCCGAATAGACAGGTATGTTTAGAATCACTCGTCTTTTAGACCAAAAGGGAATGAGCCTTGTTGAGGCCCTCGTAGGGATCAGCATGATCGGTGTCGTTGCGGCGTCGGCGGCAACCCTTATGGTGAATGTCACCGATTCCCATGCGGTTGCTAATGATAAGGTTTCCTTAACGAATATTTCTAGCTCCCTGATGAATGTGATTATGAACGAGGCGGCTTGGTCGGTGACTAAGACCCGCAATAGTTCGATGGCGTGTTCTCGGACGGTGCCTTCGAGCTGCGCTTCTGGACATAAATCGAAAGTGTCTCTTTTTAATTCAGAGGGTAAGCAATTAACTCATTTAAATAATCCCGATTGGGGATTTTACTCCAATGGTCAACCTTGCAGTACATATGGAAGTAACGGCTGCAACTTCAAAGCGGAAATCAATTGGGTGGTAAAATGCAGCAACACGCAAAGCTGTCTTTATCCCGTTGAAGAAGTCTCCATAAAATTTTCTTATGCCGGAACACGTTCTATCAATACAGCTCTTTATGACATTCATGCTCTAAGCCGTAGCAGTCATGCAATGAACAGCTCTCCATTTTCAGTTTGTGCAGTCAAAGGAATGTCTTTCGTGGGTTATGGTCGCAGCATCGCAAGCGCAACAGGCGGTACCTACACGGCAGATCAGCACGGTTGTATTTCCAGTCTTGCCTTTCAAGGAGCTCGAGGAAGTCAGGGACCTCAAGGCCCTCGCGGACCCGCAGGGATCAAAGGTAAAGATGGCGTGGCTTACTATTCTGGAAGTCCGCCTGCAACGGGAGGATCTTGTGCTGGAGGGACACTGACTCTTCATTCGCCTGACAAAAAGAACAAGTGTGTTTTCAGCTATTCCTCTGCGGCTTACGGTGAAAGTACGACAGTGAAGTTGGTCGGCTCCACTTTTGGTTCCGGTCCAACTGTCGATTACTGGGCAGATTGTCGCACAGATGGAACTTGGAACTATCGCGCTCTCTGCCCTAATGCGAACGCGATGACCTGCGTTCAGGGAAGCCAGGATGTGAAATCTCCGAACGGAAAGAACACATGTCGCTTTGATTGGCCGATGGGGTCCTCTGGAGACGTGCACAAAGTTTCTGGTACTAACGGTGGTTCGGGCTCAGCAGTATGTCCTCAAGATTCAGGACACTGGACTCTTTCATTCAAGTGTCCCGACGATCCGAAAAAAGCGGGTATAACATGCCCGGCGGGACAAGAGTCCCTTCCATCTGCGAGTGGCGATGCAAATAAACACTGTGTGTGGTCGTTTAATGAGAGTGCTCCCAACAAAACGGTGACCGCTAAGCAGTACAATAAAAATGCCAGTGGTCATTTAAGTGCTTACTGTAACGACAAAGGGCAATGGGTCAATGTGCAAGCAAGATGTGATTAGACCCGAGGAAGAGTTATGAAGCTGTTATTAAATTCAAAAGGGTTCGGCATTGTGAATGTCTTGATGGCAGCAGGTTTGGTGTCCATGACGGCGTTATCTGTGGCTTCGGTTCTTTCAAAGCAAAGTAAGGATCAATCGGAATTCATGCTCAAAACTCAAGTGACTGAAATTCGTCGTTCTTTGCTTTCGGCTATTGCCTCGGATTCAGCGTGGCAGGAAACTCTCACACGAAATGCAGTGATGCGATGTCTTTCACCGCACCAAAAATATTGTGGACCTAATCAGACAGAGACCGCAGATATCGTTCTTTACGATGCCAGCGGACAGGTGTTTTACGACGGTACAAAGCCCACGGGTGGCTTTCGCATCGATGGTCTGCCCTGCGACACTTATTCGACTTCAGGCAATGACAACTGTCCCGTCAAGGCGTTCTTAAAATGGAGAGCCGCTTGTACAAGTGGGGACTGCACGCAAATCGAAAACTTCGTCAGCCTTTCGTTTGTGTATAGTCCTTCCAGCAAGGAAAAGAAATTTCCGTTCAACGCTCGTAATTACGGCGTTGAAGAGGTCAGTCGTATTAAAATTTCAGCTTCAGAATCGCCGGTTCTGGAGTGTGCAAGAAAATCGTCATTTTTTATTGGTGAAGGACAGTCCTTCAATGGGTACGTAGCGGACACGACAGGATGTGTACCATATGTTGCTTTTCAAGGAGCTAAGGGAGCCACAGGAGTCGCCGGGATGGCGGGTCCTCAAGGTGTCCCTGGAGCCAAAGGGGCCGATGCACATTGCTCGACTCCGTAAGTAAAAGAATCCGCTGACCATTGGGGGGAAGATGGCCGAAGGAAGTTTTGCCAAAAGGCGCAAGCTATTGTCACTGACGTTGCTCGTAGGTGTCGGGACCTCTATATTCTATACGAATTGTTCAAACTCTGGATTTACGACAACAGCGTCGTTAGAAGACTCGCTGCAATCCGCATCGACCTCGGCTTCATGCAATCAGGCTGTGCGAAATTTTCCACTGCCTACGCATTGGTCGAACACGGTGCTTGATATTGTGGAAGGAGCTTCGGACACTTTGCAAATCAATGAAAGTGATCCGGTGAAAACCCGTCGCATTTACAATTACGGTTTTTTACCTACGGTCAATGCTTATGTGGGAACTTCTTTTGACTTATTCCGCATGGACGATAATGACTTTAATAACTGGGCCGCGGAACTTTGTCGTAACAATGGTTTTCCTATCGATTTGGTGAAGCCCGGTTCGTATTCAGATTGGGTTGTCGCAAAGAAAAGCGTGAAGTCGAATAAACAATCCGTGCAGCTGCTTTATGCATTAAGAAAAGGAACATCCCTAGTAAACGTGTTCCTTCCTCCTGAGTGGAAAAGCTACGCCGCAAAAGGAACCTATCCCATCTTAGCTGGCGGATCCTACGACATCAGCAGTTCTATGCGTGGAGATACTGCTACTCTTGTCGCCGCTCAGATGAAACTTTGGAAAGAAAAGAAAAAGCCTTTCATCGTCATTCAATGGAACGGCGGTGGCGGTCGCGCTTCGATCACCATGAATCCGAAATCTCGAGATGACTTTAATAAAATCGTTCAAGATTTGTCAGAAAACTTTGGGGCGGACGCTCAGCGCATTGTCACGGTGGGTGGTTCTCGAGGGGGAGCGGCGGCTTTAGCCGTGGCTTCAAATCCAGAAAAAAATCCTTATCGCGTGGTTGCCACGTTGGCGGGTGTTCCGGTCACAGACATTGTTGAATACACCGAGCTGATGGGCTCAACCGTGGCGATGACATTAGGGATGACTGAGTACTCTTTGGGTCTTATGGATATATGGAAAAAGAATTTTTCTTATCCAGCGGCAAACAACGGTTTAACGGGCATGAATCGTTCTCAAGCGTATTTGCATGTGGTCACAGGAAACTCTGACGCCAACTACGTTCGCAATAATTTAAATTTAAATAGCTCGCGATTTTTGAATGCTTTAAAAGCTGCGGGTACGCGCGTGCACTTAGAGATCAGCTCTCACGATGTTTTCATTCCTTATGTGTCGCAATTAAAATACGCAAAGGCTTTAGAAAAAGCGGGAATTCCCACCGAATTGAAGGTCAATTATTTGGCGGGCCACTGGATCAGTCCGGAATTTAATTCTGTGTCGTCGCTGATGAATGTGATGGAGAACACCATTGATCGCAGATACTCCGCGATCTTTAACACCGGAACTAAAACTTATTTTAAAAATGAGTGTGGGCAGGGACTGAAGCAGATCTCAGGCCCGATTATGACATTTGAAGTGCCTCGCTTCACAAGTCCCAATATCGATGGCCACTGGCTGGTGACGGGAGAGCCCGGCGCAGTCATCGAGTTTGATGGAGTTTACCGTGAAACTGAAACCAGTCCTGTGTTAGGAAGTTTTGGTACGCAGACCGCGACGCTGAATTCCGATGGTGTTTTTATTTATAAATACCAATTGGATCCCGCCGTTTATGAAATCAAAAAAGTCCGAATGAAAAAGAAAGATAGCAATGTCTGGAAGGACATCAGCCTCGGTTGCACAAGCACGAGCATGAACAGTGGGGCCCTTTGGATTGAGGCGCTTCCGACAGAGCCTTCGCAAGACGATACGGCCGCTCGAGTTGCTGATCGTATCATGCAAGGTTATTTGGGACCGGGATACGTAAAAGGTATCAACGGCTTTCCCAATGTGACTTATGGAATTGCGGAATAAAGACAGCTAACAAAACAAGAAGGGGGGCTAATTCATTAGCGATTTTTCGTTAGTTGGCTTTTGTTCGAAGTAAAAAAGGGGGAATGATGGTTAGTCTTAATAAAAAGAATATTTCTAGAGGAATTCTGATCGTGGGAGGAGTAGGCACACTCCTGGTGTCGTTTCAGAATTGCGGTTCACAAGCGACCTTCGATGAAATGACGATGGCGTCGGGTTTGGACCCCTCAGGTCTGGGCACGGTGCCACCTGTGATTGTCGATGACAACGGAAACATCGTCGATAATTCAGGATCGACGCCGAACACGGGAACTTCGGGATCAAACACGAATACGGGATCTAACACGAACACGGGATCTAATTCGAGCACTACGACTCCTGGTACGAGTACCCGCACAAATGGCAGCTCGACGAAGGCTGCTCCGAAGGTGAGTGCTCTTTCAAACTATATCAAGTCTTTTCATAACGAAGTAGCCGACGGAAATTTCCATGGGCACTTTGTGGTTTCGGGAGTATCGATTGCGGAAAAAGAGCAGATCTATCTTTGTGTCGCGAATACTTGTTCTGACAAAGACTATGTGAAGTTGACACACCATCCATATGTCGCTGCGGTCAGCGCGCGAGACGGGGGTGTGCACTTTTCTGTCTTCTTTGCTAAGGTTCCGAATCTTGAATTGGGTGGCACGATGAGCGTGTACCTGTACAAGATCGATAACCAAGGCGGAAAAACATCTTTGGGTGGAATGAGATATCCTTTGCACGTCGCACTTCCGTACGTGCGCGATTATGCGTATCCGAAGTTTTCAACCGTCTCGCAAGTAGGTAATACGACGATTGGACTCGATATGTATTGCAACGGCGGTGGTGCCGGTCTTCCTAACTATTGGGTTGGGAACTGGAAATGCCGCTACGATTTGCGTGTGAATTAATGGATCCTCGTAAGGGCCCCCGATGGGGGCTCTTTTTCTTAGAACTGAATACTGCAATGACAAAGGGCATGGATCAATGTGCAAGCAAGGTGCGATGAACCCTCAAGGATTTATGAAGCCGTTAGTCAATCCAAAAGGATTCGACAACGCGTATTTTTTGATGACATCGGGTTTGGTGATAGACACCATGAAAAGACG
The DNA here is from genome assembly GCF_047305915.1 of Bdellovibrio sp. HCB117. Lineage (NCBI taxonomy): Bacteria > Pseudomonadati > Bdellovibrionota > Bdellovibrionia > Bdellovibrionales > Pseudobdellovibrionaceae > Bdellovibrio > Bdellovibrio sp. HCB117. The sequence continues at coordinate 1,099,503 of NZ_CP178622.1, forward strand.
AGGTCTACATCTGACTTTGATTTTGATGAGTTTCTTAATCTCGGGTCTTTACTCCTTTAGTTTAAAGGCACAAACGCTCTCCGGTGATATGTTTTATTATTCTATAAAAGATCGCTTTTCCCAAGAGTTCTGCAAGGATTCGGACCCATTGAGTTCTTGTGCAACGATTTCTCGCGAGTATTGTGAGTACCAGGTGGCTCATTTCCTAGATCAATGTTGGGGTGATGCGCGGTTGCCATGGATCGAGGAGCAAAGGAAGTCGACGGTTTTAAAACAACTTGGTCCCTGTGTTTCTCGGCGATTTGTTTCAACCAACAAAGGAAGCTGGCTACAGAGTAAAACATGTGAAGACTGGTTGCGAACTCGTGGGCAGGGTAGGCCTTTCTGGGAGGATAGTGCTGATATACGCAGTATTCGCTCGAAAACGCCAGCGGGTAAGAAAAATTCGTTGAAGCAGTTGTATCCAATAAAGGTCGCCGAAAAAACTGGAAATCTACATAGGATAAATAAGCTATTATCTAAAGAATTTAGAGTCCTTTGTCCTTCTCACAGCGGAAGAGATTTATATACTTGCGTTAAGACGGTCTATTCGAGCACGAATATAGAGTTCACAACGGATCTTGTGCTACTTTCGTCTGCTGCTGTGTACGCTATGTTGAAAGATAGGAATATGGGATATGCTTCATCAATTCTAAAATTAATGGGCGCAGAAAATTTAATTTTTCTTTTGGAAAAAATGGATTTGTCTAAATTGTACATCGCTCAATACCAAGCGCACGACATCGCCGAAAAAGTTGAACTGAACAATTTCAAAGCGATGGAAGAAAAACTGCTTCGTCAGGCGTATGGAGAAATCTCGAAGTCCATTGGTAAACTTCTTAAAGAAGCTGAGGCTTCTAAAGACGCCGAATCAATTCAAAATATCAAGGAAGCAAAGTTAAAATATTTAAAAGCTCGGTATGAAAAGATAAAGTCAGCCTCGTTAGCTATACCTTAGCTCAGCGGTGGCGCTGGTCTTCCTAATTACTGGGTAGGCAATTGGAAGTGCCGCTACGATTTGCGTGTGAATTAATGGATCCTCGTAAGGGCCCCCGATGGGGGGCTCTTTTTTTGATGACTTCTTAAGGCGCGACTTCGGTATGCCTCGACCAATGCTTTATGTATCAAGCCCATTGATACAGATTCTTTGATAACTCCTCAGGGTTCTTGAACATATTGTCGATGCGTAAGTAGGAGTCAAAAAATGACTCGTATATCGAAGCTGTATTGTTTGGAGAATTATGAAGGATAGAAGACAGTCTTCTATTGAAAAATCAGTCCTCATAATGGCGGTGTTGCAAATGCTGCCGGCTTGTACTCTTCAAGCAAACATCACCGACCTTCAGACTGTAGCCACCCCAAGTGTAGGTAGCTTAAAAGCCGCTCCTTTATTGGTTCACGGTCAGACCGTCAGTATGGGTAGCGGCTACGTGATTCGTGGTTCGTTTGGTGAAATTTCAGAGCGTCAACAATTACCAGCGAGTGAGTTTGCAATTGACGGAGTATCGAATGAATAGATTTCTCCTGTCCCTTCTCTTATTGATGGCGTTTGAGGTTGAAGCTCAGGTGAACAACGCAATCTCTTTCCATGCCATCGTTAAGAATTCTTTTGGGGAAGTCTTTACTCGCACGGGTCTAAGTGTAAATGCAAAAATCTTATCAGCTAATAATTGTATTTTAAGAGAAGAGCAGTTTAATGGTATTGCCATTACCGATGGCTATCTGAACTTATGGATCGGTCGAGGCATTGTTGGTGGTCACGATCCTGGGCTTACGATGAAAGAAACCATGGACAACTCACATGTGATTTCAAGTGGGCCATCTCAACCGGGGGGCTTGGTTTGCCTTGATGGCACCGGAAATGTTGATGGCGGAGTCACTTCGTTCAATCCTGCCGTGAGCGGTACGAAAAGAAAGTTTCGTCTATCCGTTGTAATTGACGGCCAAAATTTATTTGCAGATTTTGATATGGGTACGACGGCTTACGCTTTGAATGCGGAAAGCTTACAGGGTAAATCGCCTGCAGACTTTATCATGAGCAACAGCGCTCAAGGCGTAACACAAAATAATATCGAAAGCATCTTTAGTCGCTTCACAAAGCTGGATGCGATTTTGGGACGCTTTGATGCGACCGGGGTGAGCTTAGGCGCGAACATCACCGGAAATGCGGCGACCGCGACAACGGCAACAGTCGCAGATTCAATTGCTGGCGGTCTTAACGGTCTCTTACCGAATCAAACAGGCAAAGCAGGACTTTATTTGCGCACCGACGGAACAAATGTGAGCTGGGAAGCTGTTGCTGGCGGTAGTGGCAGCTTATCAAGCGTGGGATTGAATTTACCAAATATCTTTTCAGTTTCAGGAAGCCCACTGACGGCGGATGGATCCATCGTGGCCTCTCTTGTTAGTCAAAATGCAAGTTATGTTCTTGCAGCTCCGAATGCCTCTGCGGGAGTTCCCACCTTTAGGCCTTTATCGGTGAGTGATATCAGCAATGCAGGCAGCGCCGCTCTTTATCATGTTCCTGTGACAGGCGATGCCGGAATAACAGAGCTTGTAAAGGGTGATGACTCTCGCTTAACAAATGCACGTCCTATTCCGGATAACACAATCACGACGGTAAAAATTCAAGACGGCGCGGTTACCAATGACAAGCTGGCCGCCGGCATTAGTGCCGGAAAAATTTCTGGTTTAGGCGGATTGGCAACTAAGGACTTCGTAGATCTTTCAACAAGTGACGTTACGGGAACGCTAGCAGCATCAAGAATGCCAGCGCTTACAGGAGATGTCGTATCAACCGCAGGATCCGTGGCTACGGTCATTGGCAACAATGTCGTGACAAGTGCTAAGTTCAGACAAAGTATTGCCCGATCCGTCGTGGGTGTCAGTGGGAATGCGACGGCCAACGTGACTGATATTCAAGGAACGGCCAATCAAGTTTTGCGCGTTGATAATCTGGGAACGACATTGGATTTTGGAGCTGTGAATTTAGCTTCGACCAGCGCCGTGACAGGGGCCCTGCCAATCGCAAACGGCGGCACCGGTGCAACGACGGCCGCTTTGGCAAGAACAGCCCTGAGTGCCGCGGTAAGTGGGACAAACGGGGATATCACAAGCTTGACGGCAGTGACGTCTTTGAGTAGTTCGAGCGCGCTCTCATTAACTTCAGCGTCGAATACAAATATCAATATCACACCGGGTGGCACAGGGCGGGTGATTCTTGGTGGCAACGTAGGTTTGGGTGTGCCATCGCCAACGGAAAAACTTGAAGTGAGTGGCAATGTTAAAGCTACTAGTTTTATTTCAACTTCGGACAGTCGTTTAAAGACGAGTGTGGAAACATTGAGAGGCCTTGATACGATTCTAAGACTTCGCGGAGTCCACTTCCGATGGATTTCAGATCTGACGCCCGAGTTGGGATTGATTGCTCAAGAAGTCGAACAAGTGGCGCCGGAACTGGTGGTCACGGACTCGCGCGGATTTAAAGCAGTTAAATATTCCAACATTGTGGCGCCTTTAATTGAGTCTACCAAAGAGCTGTACGGTCTTTGTGTTGATACTTCAAATAAAGTGAAAGCGCAAAGTCGTGGTATTGCCACGGTCGAAACTCAGGTGCAGAAATTAGAAAATAAAATTCGCAAGCTGGATGCTGAAAACGCTGAGCTTAGAAGCCGCTTGGAAGCTTTGGAGAAGGCTGTTTATGAAGCTCGTTAATTATCTCCCTATCATTTTTTTGCTCATCTATTCGGATGCTGGCTATGCGCTTGGGACCGGTGTTGCTGGTAAGATTGAATTTGAAAATAAAAACCTATCTTATTACAACGGTACATCCTGGTTTACTATTGATTACTCGATCGGGACCAGTTGCTCAGGGCATGCAGCCGGGACTATTCACTTTGAGTCTCCTCAGATGAGATTTTGTGACGGCACTGACTGGCGCATTATTGTTAGCACACCTGTGTCGATTTGTGCGCCAGCTTCCGCTGGCGCTCTTGAGTTTAACTCTCCCAACTTGAGGTTCTGTGATGGTACTGATTGGCGACGGATCGAAGCTACGGCTCTCACAGCTTCGCCCTCGTTGTATTCTTCGCCAGTACCGAGCATCCAGGCCTTGGGTGATGCCAGTGCTTTAACTGGAGTGGGGACCAGTTCTGGGACGGAACCTTGGATTGAAGTTACTTATACTCAACCGAAAACAACGAGTTCAGCAACTTTTCGGCAGTTGGATCTAGCGGCGCCGGGGACTTGGGGAGCGCATTACCTTAACGGCGCATCTTATCAGTATCACGATGGTGCTGGCTGGGTGACACTAGCGAACTTATCAGGATTCACAAATGCCGGTGCAGCGATTACGTTTTCGCATGGAAGCGTAACGGCGACACGCTTTCGAGTTATACGTTTAAGTGTCACGAATTATCTGGGAGTGGGAGAATTTGTAATTAATCCGTGAGGGTTCGATTCGGTCTAGTCTTTACCTTAAATCATTCAAAAGCCCCTCAGTCGGGGGCTCTTTTTTTAGAACTGATGGAACTTCTCGTCGTTTTTAAAATTTAAAATAGCGCGAAAGCCGTGAGTTCCTGCCATGCCTGCGATTACTGTTCTTAACGCATTGATCATGCGACCTTGAGAACCCACCAGTCTTCCATACTCTGATTGCACAGTTTCAATTTGATAGATTGTCGTACGTTCTCCGACAGAATAAGTGACTTTAATATTTTCCGGAGTGGTCACGATTTTTTTGACAACGGATTCTAAAACTGAGCGCAGCGATTCCCTGACATCAGCCTGGCTAGTAGATAGGGCAGCGGACATGTAAACCTCCATGACCCTATTGAAACGTACATTGCGTAAATGATGAAGAGCTTAAGGACCATAAAGTGTGGAACCGTCGCTGAAACGACGATTCCACTAGCAAAGATTTTTTAACCGATTTTAAAAAGGTTCGCGATCCAAGCTACTGAAGAAAGAATTGAGCCTAAGTAGCTGCGCGGATTTGCTGGGACGTAACCACGTTTTCCTTGGATGTGTGTTTCAAAGTGCAAGTGCGGAGCTGTTCCGATACCTGTGTTTCCTGATAGAGCAATAAGATCACCTTGTTTCACAGACTGTCCCGCTTTGCTCTTAAAGCCAGATAAGTGAGCGTACAAAGTTTCAAGTTTATTGCCTGGGTGTACGACGATGACGTAGTGACCGTAGCCAGAAATTCTTTTTGTGCGGCGATTTTTCTCTGTGCGAGTCGCTAGAACTTTTCCATCAAGCACGCTGACGACAGAGGTGCCAGTTGCTGCGCGTAAATCAATACCTTTATGTAGTCGCTTGCGCTTAAGTACGGGATGGTTGCGCATTCCATATTCACTTGTCACTGTTAAGCATCCACGGCCACAGTTTTTAATCGGGCTGATCACAGTTTGCACCGCCGCCTTTTCAATGACACCAAACTCAATTCTTTCTGCGCGCATGCGGTCGACATATTTCGATAATGAATTCATCGAGTGCAGTCGCCCTTCTTGCATGAACTCATTGAAAGAGCGCAAAGCATCAGCACCGTTGCTTTCAAGGGCCCCAGTCACTCTTAAATCTGAAAGAGAAAGACAAAGATCCGTGCGATCCATGATCTCATCAGAGCGAATATCTTCGTCCATCACGTCAACGATGCGAAAGCCGCAGGCAAAACCTGCGCTATTTTTAGTGACCTCTGTCTTTCCGGGAGGAATGAAAGGAAAGCGGATGCGCTCGGGACTGCTCGTGGCATCACTTAGTGCGGAATTAATATTGTGTATATCAATCGCCAAAATAGATTCTTCTGGTAATTCAATCGCAGAGACCAAGGCACGTTTGCCATCCGCAAGCTCAGAAGCTTGGTAAAGATGAATGGCGAGCTTGTTTTCCAAGTAAAGCGTGTCATTGATTTCTTCAAAGGCCTGCGCCAAACCTGGCGTCGCAGTCATTACTAAAACACTTCCGAGTAACTGTGACAGAAACTTATTTCGCATACGTTCCTCCGATCCACTTTGGCGGAAATGCGAAGAACAGGCCATGATTTGGAGCCTATGAAAAGCCCCTAAAACGATTAAACAAGAAATCGCTGTCTAAGTTTTAGTGAGTTGGCTTCAAAAAATGTCACCGCGGATGGCAGGGATCCGCAGTAAGGGATTGTTTTCTAACTTAAAGGAGTTGGCGTGGGCGTGGGAAGTGGGATGATGTCGGGCTCTCCGGGCACTTGCGGAAAGCTGCCATCCATCCAAGCCTGCTTTGCTTTCTCGATCTTCTCTTTCGAAGACGAAACATAGTTCCAATAGATGTGACGAGGCTCAGGGAATGAATCTCCACCCAACACCACAACTTGAGTATCTTCCGTCGCCGTGATCTTTAAGGAAGAGTCATGTTCCAAAATCACAAAGTCATCCGGGCCGATTTCTTTTTCTCCCAAAGAAAGTTTTCCTTTGATGATGAAGAACGCAAGTTCCTGAGAGCCCGGATCAAATTCGAAAGTTCCGCCTTTCTTTAACTGCACATCCATAAAGAAAAGTTTTGAATACACATCGACAGGCGAAGTTTTTCCGAAAGCGGAGCCCGCGACCAAACGCACATCCGCATCACCTACCTGAAAGCGAGGAATGTCAGAGGCTGCATGATGCTTGAACGAAGGCTCGCGATCTTCTTCAGCTAAGGGTAATGCCACCCAGAATTGCAGAAGGTGCAAGCGATGTGCTTTGCCATGAAGTTCTGGTGGCACGCGCTCCGAGTGTGAGATTCCTTTTCCTGCCGTCATCCAGTTGACGTCTCCCGGAGCCAGGAGTTGTTTATGTCCCAAGCTGTCGTGGTGAAGAACAGCGCCTTCAAGTAAATAACTCAAAGTAGAAAGACCGATGTGGGGATGAGGGCGCACTTCCATGCCTTCTCCCGCAGGGAAATCCGTTGCTGGAAAGTAGTCGAAAAAAATGAACGGACCGATCATGCGTTTTTTCGCATACGGCATCAAGCGGTGCACAGTGGGGCCACCGACAGAGACAAGACGGGGAGCAATCTCCATAAGAATATTATTTTGTGTAGAACTCATATTATGTCCCCTTTCATTCTGTGGAAACTCATGATAGCCTTAACCAATTTAGCATGTGAATGAAAATTTAAGGAGTAGCATGAAAACAAAAAAAGAAATCGTCGATAACTGGCTGCCTCGCTACACGGGCGTGCCTTTGAACGAATTTGGTCAGTACATTTTGCTTACGAACTTTGGCAATTATGTGAAGATGTTCGCAGAAAAGTTCGATGTCCCAGTGCGCGGTCTTGACCGCCCGATGCAATCAGCAACAGCCGAAAACATCACTATCTTAAACTTCGGTATGGGAAGCGCTCTTGCTGCAACGTGTATGGATCTTTTAACCGCGATAAATCCTAAAGCGGCTCTTTTCCTTGGAAAATGTGGTGGTTTGAAAAAGAAAAACCAATTGGGTGATTTTATTCTTCCGATCGCGGCCATCCGCGGTGAAGGAACGAGTAATGAATACCTTCCTGAAGAGATCCCGGCTTTGCCATCCTTCCGTTTGCAAAAAGCGGTTTCTTCAATGATCGCGAAACATCAATGCGACTACTGGACGGGCACGGTTTACACGACGAACCGTCGCGTATGGGAGCACGACGAAAACTTCAAAGATTACCTGGCTAAAACGCGTGCGATGGCTGTGGATATGGAAACAGCGACGATCTTCGTTACGGGGTTCGTAAACGAAATTCCTCGCGGCGCTTTGTTGCTGGTATCTGATAACCCGATGATTCCCGATGGCGTGAAGACAGAAGAGAGTGATAAAAAAGTCACCGCTAATTTTGTCGACAAGCATCTGAACATTGGTATCGATGCTTTGCGCGAGTTGCGTGATTCCGGTGAATCTGTGAAACACTTGCGCTGGGATTGATTTCACACAAACTCTTGTTCCTGAAATTTCCAAAGTCATGCAGTTCGAATAGCTTCTAACTCCTAAATGGAGGCTCACTGCATGACTCGCTGGATGATTCTTTTTGTTACTTTAATTTCTGTTTCGACTTCTTGGGCATTTGATTCTTACGAAGTTCAAGCCACTCCTCGGCCGCTTCCCGATGCGCCTTATGAGCCTGGTCCCGGCGACCCTATTCCCAGCGAGCCGCCTCGTGAAGAGTTTATTCCTTATTCGTTAGGTGAGGGTGATACGGGACGCTTTGGTTCTAAAGATACCGAGTTTTATCCACGTTTTGATTTAGCGAGAGTTGTGAGTATTCGTTTGGTCGGCTCACGCAATGAGATTGATGTGAAAGAAGTGAAAGTTCTTTACGCTGACAACATGGTAGAGAGAAGTTTGTACACGCTTCAGGGAAATTTACGTTCCGGCGCGATGAAAGAAATCGCTTTGGATGGGCGACCTATTTATCGCATTGATATCTCTGCCAAGTCCGAGCGCTTCTGGAAAAAGTTAGGGAGTTACCGAGTAGATATCATCGCTGTACGATGACAAATGCCCAAAGTTTGAGCATGAAAATTCGATAGGAAAATAGAAAAAGGCCTCGGTTTCATAGGGGCCCTTTTCGTAAATTCACCTTTTTTCACGCAATTAACATGTTGTGTCATTTTGAAATGTGCGATATAACTGGCACCACTTTAATCACTACAACTGAAGTACATTTTGGGGAGGCTCGCTTTGATCAATCCTGGCACTAACATGCAAGCGGAAGAAATCGACTCTGACTTAGACTTGGACCTAGATAACGAAAAAGAGATGAAGAAAACCTCTGCTTTCGAAGCAGATATGGACGAGGACCTTGAGGCAGAAGCTGCTTTAGCTACTATGGCTGGCAACTTGTTGATGGAAGGCGAAGAAGACGACACGAACCTGGATGAAATCGAAAATATCTTAGAATTGCCAGACACAGGTTTCCCTAAGTTCACTTTGGCAAAAAATAAAGCTCGTTTCCTAAGAATGGTGAGCTGGTATCGTGGTAAAGAAGAGTGGATTGAAGTTGCTCCTTTGTCAGGCGTAACAAAACTCTTCAAGCAACAAACGAAAGAGTTGGAAGGCATCCGTTCTTCTAAACTTGATTATGAAATGGAACTTGAAACTGGAACTTTGACTCCGTCACAACGCTCTTATCGCCGTGACGAACTTAAGATGTGTAAAGTTCAAGAAAAAATGGCTGTTCACTTGATCTCTAAACTTCAAGTGAAAATCAAATCCGGCCGTAGATAATCCGCGTTCGCGGGTTGCAGTAAAACGACTTAAATTGTTGTAACCATCAAAGCCAAGGGTCTCCACCCTTGGCTTTTTTCTTTTATCGCACAGCACACAGACCCGACAAACCTTCCTGATGATTCTCTTTTAGTTTACAGTTTGAAAGTACTCTTAAAGAAGGAAAGGTAGTTCCTATGAAATCTTCTAAAAAGAAATCACAATCAAGCGCAGTAGCCATCGACATCGGAATCCCAGAAGCAGACAGAATCAAAATCGCAGACGGTCTTTCCAGACTTCTTGCTGACTCTTACACTCTTTATCTAAAAACACACAACTTCCACTGGAACGTGACAGGTCCGATGTTCCAAACTTTGCATTTGATGTTTGAAACTCAATACACAGAACTAGCTACGGCCGTAGACTTGATCGCAGAAAGAATCCGCTCTTTAGGCGTTCCGGCACCAGGCACTTATAAAGAATTTGCAAAACTAACAAGCATCGAAGAACCAGACGGCGTTCCATCAGCAAAAGAAATGATCCGCCAATTGGTAGAAGGCCAAGAAGCGGTTGTAAAAACAGCTCGCTCGATCTTCCCGAAAGTAGAAAAAGCGGGGGACGAAGTGAGCGCGGATCTTCTTACACAACGTATGCAACTTCACGAAAAGAATGCGTGGATGCTAAGAAGCTTGTTGGAAGAGTAGTTCGTAATTCCAGAATTTTAAAAATAGAAAAAGCCCTGGGGAATCCTCGGGGCTTTTTTATTTTTGAATCTAGAGCGTAAACTTAAAACTTAACGCAACCGCTTACCGCCACGGTGGCGGTAAAACGGGTGATCCTGCTTTCACTTCCACCGTGGAAGTAACTTTGTTTGCGAAAGGATAAGCGCCGACGTAGTTGCTCACTGCCACGATGGCAGTGAAGTTATGCTTGAAGCCCGATAGCCAGGGGAGCCAGGAGGCTTTTCGCTCTCCCAGAGTGACGCAATCGCTTACTGCCACCGTGGCAGTAGAATGAAGCAGCAAGTGTTTTCAGTTTGGAAGTTTTTGAAGTCCAAGCACAATTCTCAACCGGTAGAGTGAAGTGGTGAACGAAGAATGAACGAACAAAGATGGTAAAAACTACTTCGCAAAGCCGGAGTCGCACTAGCAACAAGATCCCAGCCGAAGGCATCTGCTAAAAACAAAAAGCAGCAAACCCAAAACAAATCTCCACACGCAAGCCCACTCCCACCAAGATAAATTTTTGAACAGCCTGCCAAGGTTAAGACATATCTTGCGGTATTTAGAAGTTGATTACTAACCGGACTACGAGGCTGGGAACGAATATAGGGGTGGCCCCGCAAAGGTCGGCCTTCGTCGGCGCCACGACGGCGCGAACCGCCGAAGGCGGCGACGATTGAGCCCGGATGGCGTGCCGACCGCCGCGGAGCCACCCCTATATTCGTTCCCAGCCAACCGAAGCCCCGAATAGAAATCAAGACCCAAAATAACCCGGCAGAAAGCCCAGTCTTTCCCCCAACTTAAACTGTCTCAAAAAAAAATCGCACCTGGCCCTAAATTCTCAGCGTGATACGCCGATAGGTACAAAGTGAGTCAATTAGCATTGAATAATGTTTCAAAAGGGGAGGATTTAAATGTCACGCACAGTAATGATCGTGGTGAGCGATAACCAGGAAACGATTGAGAACGCAAAGAAGTACTGGGAAACACACGATGTGACAGTTCAAGCCTATTCATCTTCACAATGGAGAGAAGGTCTTGATAATGCATTTTTCAGACAACAACTAGTAGCTGGTGTTCCTGCTTTGATTTCAGGTAACAGCCCAGTAAATTCTGATGCTGGCGGTAACGTAATCCAGTTCCCAACAGCGACAGCAACTTCATCTAGCGTACAAAAAATGGAAGAGCTAGAAGCTCATGCTATCGAAAACGCTATCGTACAATACAAAGGCAACTTGACTGAAGCTGCAAAAGCTTTGGGTATTGGTCGCGCGACTTTGTATCGTAAAGTAAAACAATATCACATCGATCCTTCAGCAGCTCGTAAGAAGAAAGTGGCTGCTTAAGACCCTTTTGAATTGAAAACCGAAGACCGGGTGTTTACACTCGGTCTTTGTTTTTTCGGGGACCTTTCGGAATGAGTCGTGTTCTTGCCATACTACTAGCACTCAGCTGCGCCTTCGGAGCGTATCATTTCACTTTGCAAAAAAGTTTCGTGAACCCGTATCCGGTGGTTTGTGATTTAGTTTCCTCAAAAATTTTTCTAGAAGACGACCAAGTCAAAAAATGGAATCGCATCTGCCATCGTCGCAGTCGCCTGGTGACGCCTTATTCGCCCAAAAAATTAGTCATTAAAGATATCAACAATGTGTTGGGTTTGCTCAACGTTTCTCATCTCGAGGTCTATGACTCTTCTGAAGTGAAGAGTATCTGGAGAGGAGAAGCCTTAGAAACAGGAATTGAAGCCGAGTTCGTCGACAGTGAGCTTGTGATTTTCAAACTTCATCCCAACTCGCCTGGGGCTTTGGCCGGCTTAAAAAAGGGCGACGTTATTAAAAGCATCAACCGCGAACAGCCCAATCCTTGGGAAGCTGCGACTGAATCGGGCACATACGTGATCGAAAGAAAAGAACAGGAAATTTCTTTTCAAATCAAAGCCGCTCATATCGTTCGCAAAGAAGAAGTCAGCTTTGAAGATCTAAAAAATAAAGCGGCGATGATTCAAATCCCTTCATTTCGTGCCGATTTTTTCGCCGATGAAAAAATCGCCGAGCTTCAAAAGAAACTTCAGAACGTCAATCGGCTGGTTATCGATCTTAGAGGCAATGCAGGTGGAAACTTCGTTGCCGGTTTGAGATTTCTTTCGTTGATTCTGTGTCAACCGGAAGAGGTCGGGCGTATCGTGCGACCGCGCTATTCGCAGAATGTGACAGCTGAACTTCCTGATGACTTGCGCGATGAAAAGCAGTTAGAGATTTTAGACCACAGCAAAGAAGTGCTCCTAAAAACTTTCAAACAGGACACTTGCTTCCGCGGCGATATCAAAGTCCTGGTGGATGGGAAAACGGCGTCGGTGGCCGAGATGGTCGCACAAGCTCTTAAAGAATTTAAAAAAGCCCCCCTATTAGGAAGTCCTAGTCGCGGCCAAATGCTTGTGGGCGTTTGGTATCCGCTGAATGAGGTAGGACCGGGAGTGGAGATCTCGATCCCGGAAGCTCTGTACCTCAGCAACAACAAGTACAAAATCGAAGGGCAGGGTGTCGAGTTAGATAAAGTCCTCTATTACAACTTGAATGAGATGCAGGCAGGAATAGACTCTTGGGTAAAAAGAGCTCTCGATTGAAGGCTGTTGAAAAAGGCCCGTCCGACTGCGTTGTCGGGCTTTGTCCTCGCTCCGACGTGCTGCTAGCAACGCCTGCGCTGCGGGAAAACCCTCCGCCTTGCGGCTGAACCTTTTTGAACAGCCTTCAAACTGGCCTTGGAGTTAGTTTTGCGGTTTGGCAGTTAATTTTTTCGTCTTGAAATGAGATGATCATTTTAATACGTCAAACATCTTTTGTTCGGCTGTTCAGCTCTTTTGCAGCGAGCGAGAATAAGATAGACTTATAGACGGCACAGTCCTCGCACTAATGAGTAATATCATTTTACGAGGGGAAACATATGAGGAATGCAAGCGTGATTGAATTTCCAAAAGCTCAGTCAGTAAGAAAAAGATTGCAGGATAAAGCTCAAGAGCAAAAAGCAGTTCTTGTTCTTTCCATTGCTTCCGTACTCATTATGTCTGTATTCCTGAATCAGTGGTTGGTCCAAGGGCCAGAAAAATTAACCACAAATGGCAATCGGGGTGTCGCTAGTATTGAATCAGCGGCATTGGCCAAAGATGTGAAGTGGGAACAAGACCTCGCTAAGAAATTAGCGTCGGATAAAAACGCTGTGGCCGGCAGTTTGGCCGTTGCACCCACTCTTCGTGATGAATTGATCTTTGGATTTTTGGAAGGTCGTTACGGTATGAAGCTCGCTCAAGGCAAAATCGAAAGCCTGGAGTTCATTGATGCTCAAGCGGGTGATCAGCCAATGGCTATTTCTGATAAAGCAGAGTTCTTAACGAAGTATTCCGAAGCTTTCGGTATTGGTTTTGACCAAGTCAGCTTGGCGCAAAACTCTGCGGAAGGTCCAGTGTACTCTTTGATCTCTGAATCTAAAGAAATCGTTGGTCGCGCGCAGTTCGTGACAGATGAACAAGGTCGCGTTTCGGCGATCAATTTTACACAATAATTGCTTTAGTCTTTCCTGTCCCAAGCCGATACGATCCTTATGGTATTTCGCGATCTATCGGCTCCACAGTCTACTCCATCTTCGAATGAAAAAACCGCGACACCGATTGCTTCGGTGTCGGATCGTTTTATCGCCCTTGTCTTGGACTTTCTGATTTTTTCTCCGGTGATCAGTTTAATTATTTCGGGATTGGTTCGTCAGACAAAAACGTATTTTCTTTTAGATGTCTCTTCAGCGGAAGGAATGATTTCAGCGACGTTGGTTATTGCCGTTGCAATCTTCTTTATATGCTTGTTGCAAACGGTGTTTTTGTATTATTGGCAGGCAACTCCCGGGCAGCTCTTTATGCAAATGCGTGTGGTGTCTTTTCCTCACGCACAGAATCGGCTTTCAATAAATCAGTGTGCGACCCGCGCTTTTTTGTGGTGCACTGGATTCTTGGTTCTAGCTATTCCATTTTTAGAAGTCGTCAGCCATCCATTGCGTCGCGCTTTCCATGAAAGAGCTTCCGACACCATGGTCATGACTTTGAAACATGTTCCTGATGACGGCCCTCATCCTCTGGAATCAAAATTCATCGCATCTTGGATGCGCATGAGCTTTTTATTTTTACTATTATTTGTCGTGATCGGTTTCTTTAAAACATATCATTCTCTTCAAGTCGGGGAGTATGCCTCGAAAGAAAACCGCAGTGTGGCTTCGTGTAAAGAAATTAAAAGTACCGAGTTGACGACGTCTTCACGAATGGATGCGGCTTTGGTGCTTTATCTCTTAAATGAAATCTCTCCTGAGTGTTTAAGCAAAGAAGCGGATGTGTCTTTGTGGAGTGACCCGGTCTCGTCTCAGGATCTAGCGTATCTGGCAAAGTATTTAACGGCATCAGAGTCGGAGCAGGAAAAGTATTTCGATAAAATCTGTGAAGACTCTTCATCACCAACTTGTGCGACAGCTCGTTATATGTTGGAAGATGGAGAAAAAGAAGAGCTAGATCATGCGGATCCGAAACTGTGGATTACACAGCTTCTAAAATCTGATGAAAAGTATGCCGAACAAGATTTCGTCGCAAGTCTTGCTTTAATCGAAGAGTTGCAGAAAGTGCCAGCGCTAAAAGCAGCATTGGAAAAACGTTTTGTCCGTTCGGTGTGGGGTCTTAATGAGATGGCCTATGCGCATCCTAAAAAGAAGGGACGTGTTCCTGCCAGTGCCTCGGATGAATCTTTCATTGAGACTTTCAAAGAAAGATACGAGGTTCCATGATTTTCCCAGCTCCCGAAGATTTTAGAAGTTATACACGCTACCCACTAACGATCACGCTTGTGGTGTTGAATGTATTTATCTTCTTATTGATCTTTAGTGGTGCACCGAATTCAGTTTCTTCAGCAAGTCTTTTGCAAAAAGACGGTCTGACTTTGACGGGCCGACTTTACTACCAATATCTTCAAACTTTACCTGCAGAACTTCTTTATGAGAAGCCAGCGTGGGTGCATGAAGTGACATCGAACAATGTCGAACAATTGGGTGTTTTAGGGGCTTACGCCCTTCGTGACGCTCGTTATTTAGCGACGGCGGAAACCTGGGCCTATAAGGGCGATGAAATTCAAATCAATCAGTGGCGTTCCGACATTCAAGAGTTTCGAAAGAAGTATCAGGAACAACTTTTATTTCGATTTGGTCTGAGTTCTTATGAAAAAGGCGCGCTTTCTTGGGTGACCTATCAGTTCTCGCACTCAAACTGGATTCATTTAATTTCAAACTTAGCTTTCTTGGCCGTGATTGGCATTGCGGTCGAAGCCTTAGTAGGAAGTGGAGCCTTGCTCTTTCTATACATGCTCGGCGGTATTGCTGGGGGCGCAGGCTTTTTATTCTCTGAAGCTCATGGAACAGTCCCGATGGTGGGGGCGAGCGCCTCAATCAGTGCGCTTCTCGCATTTTACTGCGTGGCTGAAACTCGAAAACGCATTCGTTACCTTTATTTCGTTTCGCCCATGCCCGGGCACTACGGTCCGATTTATTTACCGACCCTGCTGATCATTCCCTTATTCTTGCTTGTAGACCTTGCTAATTTCTGGTCGACACCTGAGGGCTTAGGGGGAGGGGTGGCCTACGCTGCTCATCTTGGCGGCACATTCTTAGGCGTTTTCGTGGCGCTTCTTTATCGTTGGAAAGCTCCGACGAGTTCGGTTTTAACTCAATCCTGACATTGTAATTAATATATAGCCGTTGACAGTTCTATTACGCTTGAGACACATTGGGACCCCAGAGGCTGTAAAATCACCCACAAACGAAATGGTGGACCCGAATGAAGCTATTGAAGCTCATTAAGTCAGTGATTGTTCTTACATTATTATCCGTTGGCGTTGCGAATGCGTCGCAATCGACAGTGATCCCGTACTACGGTGAAGAATTCTACCGTGATCTGAAAGCGGGCGTTTCCAACAGAGATCTACAAACAAGATTAAAAGCCGTTCTTAGAAGCTACCACGTACAACGTGCCGGAGCTTTAGACATGATCGTGAAGAGCTGCCAGGCCGGACAAGGCAAATGTTACGCTCACAGCGCGATCGGTTATGGTGCTGCCAGAGTCTTCTTGTTGGGCAACTACTACCTAGTAAAAGATGGCAACAATGGTTATGCCGTTCACGATGTTTACTGTGATAAAGATAAAAGACGTGCTGATTTCCGTGGCACTCCTCCAGCTCCCGGTCGCATCCCTGATAATGGCGTGATCAATGTTGAGCACACTTGGCCACAAAGCCATTTCACTCGCAGATTCCCAGATGAAGTGCAAAAGTCAGATCTTCATCATCTTTTCCCAACAGATTCACAGTTGAATTCCATCCGTGGTAACAATCCATTTGGTGAAGTGACTCAAGATTTGATGGACTTAAAGTGTCCTGCATCTCGTTACGGTTTGGGCACGGCGGGTTCTGATGAAGTTTTCGAACCACCAACGGCACACAAAGGGAACGTAGCGCGCGCTTTGTTCTACTTCTCGATCCGTTACGATCTTCCGATTGATCAGCGTGAAGAAGTTGTTCTTCGCAAATGGCACAATGAAGATCCGGTTGATGAAGAAGAGATGAGAAGAAACAACGAAATCTTCAAAGCTCAGGCAAACAGAAATCCTTTCATCGATTTCCCCGAGTTGGCTGACAGAATCGCTGACTTCTAAACTGAACATAATAAATTTTTGAATTACAAAAGCCCGTCGACCACGGGCTTTTTGTTTTTTGCATTCACTTGTTCGAAGAATTCAATAAATTTCTTAAAAAAACTGAAATTAGACTCTTGCAATGCTGAAATTGTTGTGTTGCAATCATTTCTACGGGAGGGGTGATACCACGGAAGGTCTCGGGGAGCATGATGTTCTCACCTCTATTTTTCTTTTATAAATGAATAACCCACGGTAGAAATACCGTGGGTTTTGTTCTTTTTGGGGTCTATTATGAATCAAGGCACAGCTTTAATGATAGTCGATGCTCAGGTGAATATGTTTGATCCGAAAAGACCCGTCTTTGAAGCCGAACATCTGTTGGAACGTCTTAAAAAGTTGCTTTCCTTAGCCCGCGCATCCGGCACCCAAGTTGTTTTTGTTCAAAATAATGGCACTGCCGGTGAGCCTGATGAGCCCCGCACCCCAGGCTGGTTGATTCATCCCGAGCTAGAGATCGCCATCGGCGACCTGATCATTCAAAAAACCGAGTGCAGTGCCTTTGCTGAAAATGATCTAGAAAAACGCTTGAAGCAGATGGGAATAAAAAAGCTCATCATCGCAGGTTTGCAGTCTGAATATTGTGTAGTCACGAATTGTGAAAAGTCGCTTGAGGCAGGGTTTGAAGTGATTCTGGTTTCCGATGCCCATAGCACCTATGACTCTGCCACGCAAAAGGCCCCTGAAATTATCGCCAGCATTAATGCGAAACTGCGCGACAAATTGGATTTGTGGCGAGTAGATGACGTTCGTTCGACGTAAATTGTCCGGCCTAAACTATTTATGAAATGCCTCTATGTATTCTAGAATAGTGAGCAAATACGTGGTCGTTAATTTAACCTCATGTACGACTTTCTGCTCCGAAAAATCATTCTTTAAACTCTGTATGATATTTCGTAAAATATTAATGTTACCCGTTTCCAAAAAGTGACCGAAGTTTTTAGATGCTTCCCTCAGGCTAACGCTTTTGGGTCTCATTTGAAGTAGCATATTAAATATTCTATTGGCCGTCCCATAGTAAGCCCTTAGCGCTTCCTCAGAATTTATATTATTTTGAATTACATGACTCTCAATAGGAACAAGATAGTCCTTAAACTGGTCATGCATCGCTTTGTTAAATTGGTTCACGGGTTCTACCGTTTTTACGGAACCGTCTATGCCGGAAATTTTTTCTTCTAGTGATTGAATCGTTTTTGCTTGGGAAGAGATAGTTGCTTCGCGTGCAGTTGCGACTTCCTCAATACGATTTCTTTTGTCAAATTCTTGGCTGTACATTGACCTGAGATGTGCCATCTCGTTTTCGATAGATCTTAATCGAGACGAGGCATCCACTGCTGCGTTAGATCTATAAACTCGGATAAACTCGATCAATTTGTATATCGGAAGTAACGCCGCAGATAGCGCGATATAAAAGCAGGTTAGAAGTACCGGGAAAATAAATGGGTAACTGACTATTTCTAAATAAGGCAGGTCAACTTTGAATAACGGAGAAGTTAAGAGGCGTTCCGTTTCCTGAATTTTTTGATCAACATTTTTGTCGGAAAAGACCGTTAAGACTATTCGCCAGTTCACGACAAAAAACAAAATCGAATAACTTCCAAAAATAGGATCTACGATACGGGCTTTTGCATTATCTAACGCGGACTTAATTACTTCTTCCATAATTCCCTCGTAACCCCCATATAATAAATTAAAATGAGTTTGCAAATAAAAAAGGCTTCGTATCACTACGAAGCCTTTTTAGTTTTAAAAGAGTTTCGAAACTATTCTTCCGCGGGAGCAAAACCACGACGAAGAGTGTTCTCTGTCACGGCCGCTGGCTCCATGTATTGTTTCAAGTAATCAGGGCCGCCGGTTTTAGAACCGATACCCGACATTTTGAAACCACCGAATGGATGACGATCCACCATCGCACCGGTGATGCCACGGTTGATGTACAAGTTCCCTACTTCGAATTCTTCTTTTACGCGAGCGATATTGGCAGGGCTTCGAGAGAACACACCACCAGTTAAAGCGTACTCTGTGCTGTTAGCGATTTCCAAAGCTTGATCCAAGTTTTTCGCACGGATCACCGCCACCACTGGTCCGAAGATTTCGTTTTGCGCTAGTTTTGAGTCGCCTGCGACATCGCCAAAGATTGTCGGTGGAACATAGAAACCATTTGTTGGCACTTGGCCCTTGAATAAAAGTTTCTGAGTCTTTTCGTTTTCCGCAATTGTGTTCATGATACGCTCGTGCGCCTCTTGATCCACAACCGGGCCCATATAAGCTTTTGGATTTTCAGCCGCAAGGACCGAGATCGACTTCGCCGCTTCCACCAAACGATCTGTGAAACGATCATAAACCTCATCAAGAACGATCACACGGCTGGCTGCTGAACACTTCTGACCGCTAAAGCCGAAAGCAGAGTACAAGACACCATCCACGGCTTCATCAAGATCCGCATCGTTATCGATGATCACGGCATTTTTACCGCCCATCTCGATAATGCATCTTTTCACGTGAGTTTGGCCGGGTTGAACATGAGAAGCTCTGTTTAGAATATGAAGACCGACAGCTTTAGAGCCGGTGAATGCAATGGTCGTCGTGAATTTGTGGTTCACAATGTGTTCGCCCACTTCTTCACCGAAACCAGGCAGGAAGTTGATAACACCCGCCGGGAAGCCCGCCTCTTGAACAAGCTTCATCAAACCGTAAGCCACCACAGAAGATTGTTCTGCAGGTTTCATCACCACGGTATTTCCAGTCACCGCCGCGGCTGTCACCATGCCGGCTAAAATCGCCAACGGGAAGTTCCAAGGAGCAATAACGGCAGTTACACCACGTGATTTATAGATGTAGTGAGAAAGTTCACCAGGCAATCCACCCACGCGCAACGGCTTTTGCAGGTGGCGCATGTCGCGAGCGTAATAACGGCAGAAGTCGATGGCTTCCGCGACGTCACCATCAGCTTCGGCCCACGGTTTACCCACTTCCATCACTTGAGTTGCGATCAATTTGAATTTATCGCGAACCATCAAGTCAGCTAGCTTATCAACCAAAGCCGCACGCTGTTCACAAGGCACATTCTTCCAAGTTTTGTAAGCAGCTTGCGCGGCCTGCATTGCTTGTTCGGCATGTTCGACAGAGGCCATGTTGATCTTACCAACCACTTGGGAAGATTCAGAAGGATTCACGCGATCAAAGTTTTTATCCGTGCGAACTTCTTTGTTGTTGATCACAACAGGAACATTCACGGGCAAAGACGCCTTCATGTCAGCCAGCGCTTTGAGCATCTTTTCGCGATCTGCTTTCACAGCGAAATCAAGAAGAGGTTCATTATAGAACTTGCCTGGTTTTTTAGGAAGGACCGGAGACGTCGGAGTCAAACCTTGAGCAGGGTCTTTCAAAAGTTCTGCTGTTGTTTTGTTATCCGCGAATTTTCCGCGCAACCAAGATTCGTTGGATGAGTTCTCAAGCAAACGGCGAACGAGGTAAGCCATGCCCGGGATCAATTCACCTACGGGAGCATACTCACGCATGCGGTAACCCATGTCGACGATAGTTTTCTTAATCGGCTCAGCCATTCCGTAAAGCATTTGGAATTCCAAAGCTTCTTTTGGAATATTCAATTTTTCAGCATAGACCATACAAGCCGCGATAGTTCTGACGTTATGAGACGCAAAAGCCGGGCGGATGTATTTGATGTTTTCAAGGAAGTACTTCGCGCACACTTCGTAGTTGGCGTCGGACTCGGCTTTGTTCGTGTAAACAGGAACGGGCCAGCCGCGTTGTTCAGCTTCAATAGTTTCGTAGTCCCAGTAAGCACCCTTCACTAGGCGAACCCAGAATGGAGTGCCGCGAGTTTTTGCGAAGTCTGTCAACATTTTGCAGTCTTCGAAAGAATCACGAAGGTAAGCTTGGATCACGATACCGAAGTATTTGTAGTTTTTAAATTCAGGCTCATTGATAAGCTCTGTGAAAACTTCCAAAGTCAGGTGTTTTACAGAGTACTGTTCCATATCCAGATTGATGAACACGCCTTTTTGCATTCCCAAACGGAATACGGGACGCATACGATCTTTCAAGATTTTCTTCGTTTCATCCCAAGCTGTGTCTTTGATTTGCGAGTAAAGTGCTGTCATTTTCACAGACACGTTTACTTTCGGCATTGCACCTTCATGATCGCGATCAATCTGTGGAACTTCATCCCACTTTTCAGCGTCTTTCGCGAGCCAGTTCACAAGTTCCACGTATTTGTTCGTGTACTCTTGCGCTTCTTTTTCAGAAAGAATGGCTTCACCCAAGATGTCGACAGTGAAAGTCATTTTGTTTTTGCGCGCTTTTTTCAGTACCGGCAACGCCTCGTCAGGGTTTTCACCCGTGATAAACATTTGCGCCATACCCACGACGTTTTTCTTAATAGCACCGGCCATCAAGCCCGGAGCCAAAGAACCCAATCCCAAACCCACGTTGAAAACAGGAGGAAGTTTTCCACCATCTTCAGCAAAGTATTCTTTCAAGTGGCGAGCGACTTCATCACCCGAGTTGATAGAAGGAAGTACGTCCACAAAGCGGAACATGTTGGTTTTGAATTTTTCATTTTTCATACTCCATTCCATGATGGAGCCGTACCAGAAATCTTTTGAGAAAATGGAAGCCTTTGATTGGCCTTCCATACGCTTCATAATCTCTTCGCCGCGCGCGACGATTTGCGATTGGATGTCGTTCATATTTTTACCTCAATGAGAGGGCCGCATATTCCCTCTAGGGAAGTAAAAACTCAAGTAATTTGCAGGAACAAAGTCGGGGAGATTTGATAGAATTGGACCAAGGCGTCATAGAGTGAAAACGCCTTGGATTTATAGCGAATTAAACGACTTTCCAGCTGTGTTTCATCTTTCCTGGAATTTCAGCTTCCAGAAGATCGCCTTTTTTAAAGGCACCCACACCCGGAGGAGTCCCTGTAAGAAGTAAATCCCCGGGCATCACCGGGAAGTGGGTACGCACAAACTGAAGCAGCTCTTCAAAGCCAAAGATCATTTGGGACGTGTTGCCTTGTTGGCGAAGCTCGCCGTTCACCTTCAAGACGATATCCAGATTTTTAAGATCCTCTAAGTCAGAAACCGGAAAAAACTCAGAAAGGGGACAGGCGCCTTTGAAGCTTTTTGCTAATGTCCAAGGCTGGCCTTTTGCTTTCAGCTGGTTTTGTTTTTCGCGATCCGTAAGATCTAAAGCAATGCAAGCCGCATCGATTTGCAAGTTGTCATCAAACTGCAAAGCCAGCTCTGTTTCGTAGTGCAATTCATTTTTCCAAGACGGGAGATGAAGCTCTTTCGCTGCTAAAGTAGCGCAGCTTCCCGCCTTTAAAAACAACAAAGGTTCTGTCGGCACTTCGTTGCCAAGCTCTTTTGCGTGTTCAGCGTAATTGCGACCCACAGCCCAGATATTTTGAATCATAAATGCACCCTTTTAAATTCGATAAACTCAAAGACACCATCGCTTTTCACTTCAAAGCCCACGTACTGACAGGGGCTCCAGTGAGAATATTCTGAATCCGAAAAATCTTTATCACTGGGAACTACGGCTAATGCTTCCACCACCAAATCATAATGCGAACACAAGAAAACCACGGCCTTTTTGTTTTCAGCCAAACGCTCAAAAAGTTTCTGGATACGTGAGCGAAACTCCGACAAGTTTTCGTCGCCTTGTTGCTCTAACAGCTCATCTGTATTTTGTAAGGGAAGATCGAAGTGCTGAGCCAAAGGACGGAACGTGCTATGGGTGCGCTTCTTCGGGGACACCCAAAGCTCTGTCGGCGTCGGCAATTCTTTTTTGAGCACCTTGTCGAGAAGTTTTGACGCCTGGGCATGACCCTCGGCCGTCAAATCCGGATCGCCTGAAAAATCCATAGCTTTTTGTGCATGTCGAAAGAGGTAGATCTTCATCGGGGTGCGCTCTCTTATACTTGAATTTATTGGGTGGCCCTGTTACGTTGCGATTTAGTTTTCCATAAGGTCTGGGAGTTTGTCATGAGTAAAGAGCGTGTTCATCGTTTTGTTTCTAAAGATTTAACTGTGCGTATTGCCGCAGTGAACGCGACTGAAGTTGTGAAGCATATGCAAGATCTCCAGCACACCTATCCGTTGGCGACAGTGGCGGTGGGCCGCAGCATGGTGGGTGCGATTTTGATGGCGTCCCAATTGAAAGATGGCCAAATGGTCGGTCTTCTTTTCCGTGGGAACGGCGCTTTGCAAAGCGTTTATGCGGAGGCCTCTTATGACGGCCATGTGCGTGGTTACACTCCAAACCCGCAATACCAACCTCCTACTTATGACAATGGATTGAGTTTGAAAGAGGCCATTGGAAACGGCACACTGAGTGTGGCTCGTCATCAGCCTTTCCAAAAACAACCTTTCCATGGAACTGTGGAATTGGTGAGTGGTGAAATCGGTCAGGACATTGCGCACTACTTGCATCAGTCACATCAGATTCGTTCCTTGGTTTCATTGGGTGTGTACTTAGATACTTTTGGTAAAGTGCAGGCCGCGGGTGGTGTGTTGATCGAAGTCATGCCGGGCGTGGAAGAGTCTGTCGTCGAAAAAATTCAACAGAACTACGAAGAGAAAAAGCCTAATATTTCGAAAATGTTGATGGAAGGTGCGACTCCAGAACAACTGGTGGCTCCATTCATGGATGGAATTCCATTTGAAGAATTAGAGCATGACAAATCCTTAGAATATTTCTGCCCATGCACAAAAGATCGCGTCGTACGTGCACTAGAGACATTGGGTGAAGAAGAGCTTCAAGATATGATTAACAAGAATGAAGAGGCTGATGTCACTTGTCAGATCTGTGGCAAACCGTACAAGGTCTCTGTTCCTGAAATTCAAGATATCAAAAATAGAATCCATAAAGAATCCATGCATTAGTTTTTTGGCGCGAGCGCAGACAGCGCTCGTGCTCTTGTCCGCATCTTTTGCTTTCAAATTCAGTTGCAAATTTCTAACTCAGAAATTTTCCCGGGCTGTGCTACCACATTCTGAGGAGACTTCTATGAAAAAAAATTCTTTATTCGTAGCTTTGCTACTGGGTTCAGTTTCTGCTTCCGCAGGCAGCTCAAGCTATGTTTGTAAAAATCAGTCGGGCACGGTGATCATGGATGCAATGGCGTCGGGGCTGGATGGAATTATTAACATTTACTATGAGCGCAACGGAAAGAAACATCACTATCGCGGTGATGTCGCTATAAAACCTGGCTATGCGAAAGACACTCCGCCAGAGAATTTTCTTTTGGCTCTGCCAACAACTAACATCAAAAAAGTGTCCGAGAAGTGCGAACAAATGCACGTCATTCAAGCCGATGGCACCGAATGCTACGGTCGTGAAGCTTGGAATATTGTGACGGAAGTGAATTACCTGATCAGTGCCTCAAATGGAAATGCCGTCTTTACAGATGAAAAACTGGGTGCAGATTCTCAAGTCGAAGGCAAAACAGAGCAGGGGTATATTCATGATCGTTTTAGCTGTCTGGATTCGGGCGTTACAACGGCCGGAGGCTGCTTCGCTGAAGAAGATAGTCAGCTAATTGAATGGGTAGAAATCCCTTGTAACTAGCGTCAGTCACTTCTTGGCAGGTGTCTAAGTCTTTGACACCTGCGGAGCTCTGTCGTTGAGGCCATGCCGGATTCAAAATTGCTCTTCCAAAAGGCATGAGCAAAACCACCTCCTATTTACTGAAAAACCGCGTCCTGCTATGGCTGGGGATTTTGTGCGGCATGAGCCTTTTAGTGGGAGCCTTGAGTTTTGCTTACGAAGTCCATTCGGCAAAAACATCCGTCGAACGCTATGTTGGAATTTGGGAAGATGATATTGCTCGCGCCAAGATCTTTCAGGGCGATCCCAGCCTGCAAAACAAAATTCTAAAGCAGCTTAAAGAAGTTCACGCCGCTGTAGGCACAACGGAAGTACAAAACCCGGAACAGTTGCAATGCGCGTTTTCTACGGACGTACCTATCACTTACAATTCATTGCCATCAGGATCCATGCGCGTATGTTTTAGCGCGCTTGATTTAGTTCTGCGCTCTTTTCTTTCACCGGTGTTTATGGTTGGAATCCTTTTAAGTTTTTTCTTCATCGGTTTTGCCGTTCGCCGCGAATTCTTAACCCGTCTGCATGAACAAAAGCTTGAAGCCGAATTGGCATTGAATAAAGAAATCGCCAGCATCTCGCGCCAAGTGGCTCATGATATTCGCGGGCCTTTAATGGCCTTAACGACGCTCAGTCGTCTTTCCCACGAAATGAGTTCGGAAAAGAAAGAGCTCTTAAATCTGGCCGTGTCCCGCATTGGTGGCATTGCGGAAGATCTTTTGAATAAAGGCAAGAAACAGGAAAAGACGACAACCACGGAAGAGCGCAAAGCGGACGATCTATCCTTAGTGACAGAGACGCTTTTAAAGGAATACAGATTCTCTCATCCTGATGTGACATTCACCTTGCATAAACATATCAAAAGTTCTGAAGTTCCTATTGCTTTAGAGGCGATCAAAGTTCAACGCATCCTAAGCAATCTATTAAATAATTCTTTAGAGGCTTTACCTGCATCAGAGGCAGCCATCAACTTGACTCTTTTAGAGCGTGATGAACATTGGCTTTTACAAATTATGGATAACGGCAGTGGGATTCCCGAGGACGTTCTTCCGAAGCTGATGCAAGAGGGCTTTACTCACGGGAAAGAAAACGGTCATGGTTTAGGTCTTTACGACGCCAAGAAAACTTTAGAGTCTATTGGTGGAGAATTGCAATTGCGCTCAAGATGGGGTGTTGGAACACAAGTGGTTTTACTTTTTCCCAAGAACCGAGAAACCGAAGCGCAGATATCTTAATTTTCTAACTGAATTCCCAAAACATTTTCGATGGTCTTATCGTAGACGTCTTTTTTGCGTGGCCTAGAGAGGCCAGAATCTTTCTTTCTGAGGACACCCAGCTCTTTGGGAACAGAAACGTAAAGATCCTGAACTTCGCCACCCGCACGAAGTTCAAATTTGTATTCTTCGTCCCGGCAGGTAGCAGTGAAAGAAGCCTGCTCTGGCAATCCCTTTTGTGGAGTCAGTTGCAGTTCACTGACGTTCAAGGTCGTGACCTTCATGTTCAGATTTTTTTCAAAAGGATTTTCAATATTTTCAATCGCGCAGGGAAAAAGTAAAACAGTCGGGGCGCCAATGGAAACTTGGATCCTAGGGGATAGTGCCAAGTTTTGAGTTGCTGAATTTTCAATCTTCATTTCAGAAACCAAAAGTCCCCAAGGATTTTCTAGAGTTCTTTCCGTGTTCTGCAACTTTAAGCTCGTTGTTATATAAAGCTGACTTTTTGTCGCCTCATCGTTCTTTGCCGCAGCTTCGGTGATTTGTAAATGCGTTGTCGCCTTATAACTTCCATCCTTTTGCTGTTGTAAAGTGACGATACGGCTTAAATGAGACAGATTTTTTTGTTGAATCTTTTCACGCAAACGACTGACTTCGCGCACACGGTTGTCGGCTAAAGATCCGATCATCAAAGAGGTTAAAGAGGTTTGCGACTGCCAGAAGTTATTTGAGTCGTAGTTATAGTAACGATCTAAGAACTGACGCAAAAAAGTGAGTTTTTCCATTTCGCCAACTTGGGAGTTTTGTAAAACACCTTTTGCCGCGTCCATCGTGATTGCAACCACGCGAGGATTGTTTTTAATTTGCCAGTACTTATAACTGACAAAGACAGCCCAAAGAAAAGTGAGTAGGAGAAGGGCAGAAAGAACTTTTACTTTCATTGGTCGCCTTTTTCTAAAGGCAGAATCTCAATCATTTGATCACGGTGATATTTTTTATTTGGGCCTTCATCCACCCATTGATCAATTTTGTAAAGTTTGATGCGGGCTTTGCCACTTTGAAAGTACTTCTTATCGGCGGGGCCCTTGGTGTCTTTTAAGAGGGTCGCTGGTCCGTTTTGAAAGAAGTCCAACTGCGCCTTCATTTTTTCATTTTCTAAGCGCATCACTTCCATATCTTTTTCATCATTGAAATAGTAGTTCGCGGCGACAGCGGTCACAACACCCAGGATTCCACCCCAGTACATCGCGTGCAATTCAGGGCGCTCATCATCCGGTGCGGTCGCAGCGCCAATCACAGCCCCGACACCAATACCGATTCCGGTCGTGGCCAAACGACTTTTTTGATTTGTAGAGCAGGCAGAAATAAAGAGGGCACACACAAGCAACAGCAACAATGATGATTTCATATAGACAAGTCTAAGTTTAAACACCAAAGACTGCAAACACTGGCTGGCTGGCTTTAAGGCTGGAAATTATTTAAGAAGATGCTTGTACAAGGGAAGGTACATGTCCTCGTCCATCTCGACTTCCCAATCTTTGCGACAAGGATGATCAGTGAATTCGACATTGGCACCCGAAAGAATCGCAAGCGGGCAGCGCTCGTTGGCTTCGCCCATCATCAACACCGCCGAAGCCGCTAAGCTGTCAGCCACATTGATCTTGGTCATCTTCAAAGGGCGACCAAAGATATCCTCTTGGCCGATCATATTGCGCAGGGGATGAAATCCCGCCAGCGACAATGTGACTCCCGTCACGCCTAAACGCAAAGGTCCAGTGCGAGAGTCGGTTAAGAGTACACCCAGGTCTTTAATTCCTAAACGTTCGCGAAGGGCGGAGCGAATTTTTTCTGCGGAAGCGTACGGCTCTAAAGGGTAAAGAATGTAATCGCCGTGTTCAGAATTGGATTCGTCAATACCGGCCGCAGGTAACATAAGACCATGCTTAATCGTCAGGCTGACTCCATGTCCGATTTCACCTAAGTAGTGATCGGCTTCACGACGGATCAATGATTTTTTATCGATATTAGCTAAAGACTCAAATCGATTTTCAGCAATACTGACAATCTTTGAAGTGATTGCCAGGATTGTTTTTTCTTTCCACAACAAAGGATCGACAGAACGGATGATGAACTCCACCAAATCATCGCCTTGATGAAAGACATCAGTTTGAATCGGGGTGATCATCATCGTTTTTGTCACGGTCTTATCCTAGTTTTTGAATGATAGCGTCTGTGAAGGACACCGTTGAGCCTTTACCACCCAGATCTCCGGTACGTGCGTTCACGTCAGATAGCGCGGCCACCAGTGCTTTCATGATCGCGTCTGCTTTTGCATTTTCATGCACGTGCTGAAGCATCATCACCGCGGATTGAAGTAAAGCTGTTGGGTTGGCTTTATTCTGTCCAGCGATGTCGGGGGCAGATCCATGAACAGCTTCAAAGATCGCCGCTTTTTCACCGATATTGGCGCCTGGAACAACTCCCAATCCACCCACAAGACCGGCACAGAGATCACTTAAGATATCCCCGTAAAGATTTTCAGTGACGATCACGTCAAACTGTTGAGGCTTTGTCACTAACTGCATGCAGGCATTATCGACGATCACATCTTTGGTTGTGATCTCGGGATATTGCCAGCCGATTTCTTGCGCGACTTTCAAGAAAAGGCCGTCGGACATTTTCATGATGTTTGCTTTATGAACGATGGCCACGCGATTGCGGCCTGTGCGTTGAGCAAGGTCATACGCATAGCGAGCAATACGCTCAGAACCTTTGCGAGTGATGCGCTTAATGCTTTCTGCGGTGTCTTCATCCACCATGCGCTCGATACCTGCGTACAGGTCTTCGGTGTTTTCACGAACGATGGTTAAATCCACATCGTTACAAACGCAGTTTACTCCAGGCAAAGAACGAACCGGGCGGACGTTGGCGTAAAGATCGAACTTCTGTCTCATCGTTACGTTGATTGATTTATGACCGCCACCCACGGGAGTTGTCGTTGGACCTTTGATCGCCAGTTTATTTTTATTGATAGAATCGACGGTGTTCTGAGGAAGAAGTTCACCCAAAGTATGCAAAGCCACTTCGCCGGCTTGATGCTCTTCATATTCAAAAGGAGCTTTAACGTGCTTAAGAACGCGGATCACCTGAGTCATGATCTCAGGACCAATACCATCACCAGGAATCACTGTGAGTTTAGTCATTAACGGAAGCCTTTCTATTTGTGGCTTAGGTTTTAACACATTCGCGCGCGGACTGGCAGGGGGAGTTTTTTAACTCCCTACCAGGGAAGGTAGGATGTGGTGATAAGATGTGAGGGCCGCCAGGATTTCCCGAATGGGTGAGAGCCCGAAGAGTCTCATTTTGAGACTTGCTTTTCCTATAGAGCAATCGCCGGACCAACTGTTTCGGAGCCCTTTTGCACCACACTTTGCGGCGAAGGGGTGTCAGCTTTCTTTACACGGACAAAGTTCAAAGAATCCAAAAGCTTAGGGGGATTTTTAGCCCTTGTCCAGGAACGAGACACTGCGGTTTAAACGAAGCCTAAAAATGCAGCAGGTTTGAATAGGGAAGACAAAGCCTTGTCATTCTAGTGACTTAGGTACCGGCAAACAGAGGAAGCATTGTGGTCCCATCCTTGTAATAGAAACCCTTCGTGGAGGTCGCTCTCATGTTGAAGTGGCTTGGGACCGCGTTGGTCCTTATTACAGTTATATCGATTCAAGCCTGTGCGCCGAAGTCTCAAGAAGACTGCGGTTTCGTGCAAAACGTGTATGGCGAACGCATCTCTTGGAAAAGCGATGTTCCTGTCACGATGTATATCCACGCGCAAGTTCCTGACTCTATGATTCCAGCTATTTTGAAAGCGGCAGACACGTGGGAAAAAACCGCAGGTCGCAAACTCTTCAATATCGTCACGAGCACTCGTTATACAGGTCCGATCAATCCCCACAAGGACAGCGTCAACGTGATCTATTTGATGTCTTCTTGGGAGGACAACCGCGCTTCCGAACAAGGTCGCACGAGTGTTTATTGGATCGGGGATCAAATTAAAGAAGCAGATATTCGTTTAAATGCCGCTGATTTCGGATTTTACTGGAACGGTCAAACTCTGACTAGAGCTGCAAAAACAGATCGTCAGGGCTCAGCTCCTGTAAATATCGAAGCGCTTGTTCTGCACGAAATGGGACACGTTTTGGGCCTGAAGCACAAAGATGGCGCGGGTTCCGTGATGGCAACGTATTTGGCGAGCGGAGATGATCGCGTGAACTTAGCGGGAGCCGATCAAACGGCCCTCCAGTGCGAATATTAAGGCGCTCAGCATTGTAAAAACTTTATGTAAGATTATTTAAGTTGTTGGATTCGAAAAAAGCTAACTAGACTTTGAATTCTGCGCTTCGTGCAGGGTGAAGGAGAGCAAAATGAGAGTGATCACATTAGATAAAAACGCAAAGGTTGAATCGTCTGTGGATTCTTATTTGGGCTCAATCGAAGAATTGTCTCCCATGGTACACAAGTCTTACCATGAACTTGCGGATACTCCTGTTATCGAAAAAGATTCTTTGGCGCAACTTCACGCCAACATTGAAACTCTGACGGATCTTCAAGCGCGTTTATCTTTCCTTATGCGCGAAGTTCGCTACCTAATGAAAGTGTAGTGAGACCGCTTTCTCTCCACCATCGGTGGAAAAATTACGAACTACGAACTTGTGTTAGATGACAGATTGTTAATAAAAAGATCTAATCCTGTTTATGGGAAAAGATCTCGGAGAATTCCGAACTTACATTCAAAGTCATTTCGAAAAATGGGGATTCACGAAAGCTGAATCTGAGATCGGCATCCTTATTCTTCGCGGACTGAGTCTTCGCGAGATTGCCGGTCAGCGCGGCACTTCAGAGACGACCACACGTCAACAAGCCCTCAGCCTTTACAAAAAAGCTTCGGTCGATGGTCGCCATCAACTTTCTGCTTTCTTTTTAGAACAATTGTTGGGTTCGGGTGGGGTTAAGCCTTCCGGTCGAAACGGCTGATATTGCCTTTAGGAATCTGAAATACAACCCAGTCACCATCACGTTGACGGGTCATGCCTTCTGTAATGACAGGCTTATCAAATACAAACTCTTCACGGAATGTTTGGAAGTTCGCACTGCTTACTTTTTTTCCGCTGACTTCATCTTCAAATTTGTCTTTGAAAGAGCGTTGGCCCGTGATCGTCGCTTTGTCGTTTTGGATAGAGACTTTCACTGCGTCTTTTTCATGCTCGGGAACATAGGCTCTTAACGTATAAAAATCCGAACTTTCACTTAACTGGCTTCCGCGGTCTTCCACTTTATAAAATGGATCACTGGCCTTGTTCGAGTAGTGGGAAGCGGCTTTCACGAAGTCCTTACGGGCTTCACCCAGTTGACGAACATAGCGCTGAGTTTGAATGTCTAAAGCTTCCCTTTGTGCGTCTTCGTTTTTCATGTAAACGCTTTGGAATCTTTCGTGCTGGGTTTTAAGCGTGTCTTCATTTGCTTTTTTATTATGCATGATTCTTTCAGAATACTGCTGATTCACGCGCTCTTCTTTGGAAGCCCATTGTTTTTGTTGCTGATCGTAGCGTTTCGCCGAAAAGTCATTCAAACGCGTCAGCTTCTTTTGTTGCTGCTCTTGTTCAAAAGCGATTTTCTCGTCACCACGTTGTTGAGTGTCTTGAAGTTCTTTTTCATTGCGCGTGCGCACGCGTTCCTGGGCGTATTTTCCACGTTCCACTTCATTCGTTAAAATCGCATCGTTTTGTTCACGTTGTCGATCCAAACGCTTTTCACTGAAATCATTAATCTGCTGCATGTCTTGATTGTATTTTTGTTTCGCGCGCGCGATGTCTTCGCCACTGCGAGTGCGAACATCTTCGATGCGAGCTTGAGAAGAGTCTTCGATCTCTTTCACTTTTTGGCGGGCGCTGGTTTGAGCTTCCGCCACCGCGACCTGACGTTTTTGTCGAGTCTCTGACAGCTTTTCGTCATAGCCTTTTTGTAAAGACTGAGTGCGAGCATTGTAGTTCTCGGTCAAACGTTGGCGTTCTTGGGACGCTTCTTCGGCCAGTTCTTTTTGACGGTGACGGATGTGATTGACGGCGGCTTGGTTTTGTTCGGTCAAGGCCGTCTTTTTATCATCATAATGATCTTTAAGATCTTCGAGTTGAGCTTCGCCTTGTTTTACGATCTGCTTTTTTTTGCGTGCGTAGTCCGCTTGAAGGTCATTCAATTCGGCTTGTTGGGCTTTGCGCTGTGAACTGTCGATAGAAGACATGCTCACAGTGTATCAAATCAAGACGAATCCATTAAGGTGCAGGATTTTCTTCTGTGGGAATCTGGCCTTTGGGGTTGGGGCAAAGCGGTTGGAAGTCGCCAGTACGGCCGTAACAGCGCCAAGTATCGATATATGTGACCTGTTCATCCGGAGCGACGGGGTAATAGTAGCGATACTGTTCGGGATCGAGAGTGCTTTCAACCAGACGGAAGTCTGTAGCGGGCTTCGTGGGATCTGTGGATATTTTTGAGATCTTCAATAGAAATACGCGGTACTCAGCCTGAGACAGGCTGGGGCTTAAAAATAAAAAGAAAGCCGATAAGAAAACTCGATATTTCACAAGTCTTCCTATCGGCTTTGCGGTGGGAAACTTTATTAATCTGTCTTTCACTTCCAACCTTACGGTGTCGTGAATTCAATAACCTCACTCAGTGATTTTCCTAAGTCTTCTGAGATACTGACCGCTTGTGCCGTGTAAGTAGTTTGGGATTTTAATCCCGTGACTTGCACAAAGTGGTTGGTTCGTAAAACGTTGTCCGAATTTGTAAGAATCACTTCTTGAGTTTCTTTATTAATCAATTTCACTTGCGACGTAGCGGCGATATCAGTGCTCCAGCTAAGCTGCACACCTTGAGTGATAATCTCGGCCACTTTGAACTTTGTTATCAGTGGATTTGTACCTTCGACACAAGGATTGTAGGCTTCATTTTTGGGGATGAAGAAGTTGTCCTTCTGAACAACCTTCCAGCCACGAGCCAACAAGTCATTGTACGCTTGCTGCGGAACAGATCCTTTGTTCGGATCAAAGAAGTGCTCATTGCCAGTCTGACCACAAGCCTCATCTTTTCCGGCGACGGAAGCTTTTCTCCAAAGCAGAACATTTGAGATGTGATAACGGGGACCTTGATAATAGGTGAGTTCCAAAGGCACGGTTTTATCGCGATTCATCGAAATGATTTGCGAAGCGCAGCCCATGCGCGTGGGATGTTCACCGTCGTTATCAATCACGGTGGTTTTTAAAGGACTTTCTAAAGTGCCGGAAAGAATTTTTAGTTTAGATCCGTCATCAGAAAGCAGGGCCAATTCGTAGTCGCCCTCTTCGTCGTTTGCAGAAAGTTTTAAGATCGTTTCAAACTTCACACCGAAATTTTCGATCAGCATAGAGCCGGCATCATCTTTTAAAACATCATGTGTTTGTGTCGCAAATCCTTCGTGGAACATGCGAGTCGGAACATTGAGATCCGCAAAGAAAAGCTTCTGATCTGATTTTTTAGCAAACGTCACATAGTCTTCAGACTTATTTAGTAAAGGCATTCCCGGAGTCACATAATAAAGGCTCGCTTTAATACCTTGTTGAAGATTGTCGGCGGGAATTCCACCGAAAGGATCACACACGGTCTTATCTAGTGGATTGGCGTTGACGTCGACTTTCGATATCTTCAATGCGGTCCCGCTGCTTTGTGCAGAAACCGAGTTCGCTTCCAGTCCGTTTTTCAATCCACAAGATGCAATTCCAAGCTGAAGAGAAACGAGTGCAAGTGTGGTTTGCAATCTCATTGTCATCCCTCCGTGCGAGATGAGCCCAGAATACCACCACACCAACGCTTTGCATTATTTTTCAAGAATGATGTCGATTTAGAACTCCAAGAGTTCGACAGAAATTAAAACATCACGATTTTCAGAGGGAAGTCCGCCCAAACTGTCGAAGTTTTCGTCGGAAAAGGTACCTGCTACCTTTTTAGCACAAAGGGAAGCAGGTATCTTTTAGTGTTTGTGTTCGTTATTTGCGCGGACGGTGTTTTCGACGATGTGGAAGTAAGCTCTGACTAGCATTTGGTAGGATTCAGAGTCTAAGGCTTGAAGGTAAGCCATCTTCTCGAAGTATGTTTTTTTTGCGATCAGTTCGGTCATGACGTCTTGGACTTTTTTCATCTTGTCGAAGCTGTAAAAGTCTTTGTCGTCTTTCACTTCTTTCAGGACATCCGCGATTTCTTTGTTGTCAAAAAGAACGTGAACACCCATGGCTGAATGAGATAGCAATGCTTCCATTCTTTCCAAACTTGTCTCTTCTATATTGACCAAGCGCGCCTCCTTGCGACGTCTTACTTCCGATGGTGAGGAATAAATCATCCCGTTGCAAGACCAAAAATGAGACTATGACGAACCTTGTCGATCTCACTTTTTTTTAAGTTGTTGGGGATCGTAAATGTTCTGATAATAGAACGTGTGAAGGATGCGAAAGAATATGGCGAAAACTAAATCCCGTGCGAAGAAGAAAACAACAAGTGCCTCTGAAAAAGAGTACATTATCGTCGATGAAGCGGCGGGACTTATTTTTGACTCCGAGGAAGATCTTTACGGCTATTTCCAGTCAGCTATCGATAAACTCGAATCGGAGTACCAATCTTTACGAAGTCCTGACGATTATAATGACGAAGAACAAATTGGCCGAGAGCATTATCTTGAGGCGACATTGGACGAGCCAGATGAAGTTTGGTTAGACGATAAGACTCTGGAAGAGTTCCCTGTGTATCACTTCATCAAAAATATCGAGCAAGGTGATGAGGCATTTAAGTATGTCGCAGTGGCCTATGTGTCATCTGAAGATGAATATCCGACCTTTGTTTTTATTCACTTCCCTACAAAAGACAGTCGCGTATGGCAGAACTACCAGCGTGGCGAGATGGCCTACGACAAAAACTTTGAAAGCGTCGCTGAAGGCGCCATCGAAGGTGATGCGCTAGGTGAAGGTGATCCTTTGGCGATGGGTCTTTATATGGCCATGCTGAAAGTGCGTGGTGAAAAAGATATCGCTCAAGACAAGTTCCCAGAATTTGCTGCCCTTCGTGAAGAGACAATCGAAAGTGCGGATGAAATCTGGCGTAAGAACGACCTAGACGGAAACGTTCTCGTGAGTTTTATCAAGGAATTTCCGGATCACGAGACAGTCAAAGATTTGACTTACATCGCGGTCACTCAAGAAGACGAAGAGTCGAATGTACATTCGCTTTTATTCTCGTTCCCGACGACGGATCGCACTTTGGTAGATCGTTATCGCCAGGGCGAAAATCTTCAAGCGGACGAAGTCTCTCAAGAGTCTGCTCACTAATGGTGGCAAATCGCTAGCTTCATGCAGGACTAAAAAGAAGAAAGCGTACCTTTGGGGTACGCTTTTTTTGCTTTTGGAGGGTGAGGGGGATCACCCTTTTTGAAGCTTCTTCTTTTTTCTTATTAGAAGCAGTAGTTGTTAGCCATCGATACGAACTGAGAGGTTGTGTAGCCTTGGTTCAAGTAGCTTGCGAATGGGTGCAAGTTTTTAAGTACACCAGCGCGAGCTGTTCCTGTTGACTCCAAAGCGTAGTCTGCAGGGTTTGCGTAGAACGCTGGAAGAAG
Organism: Bdellovibrio sp. HCB117; assembly: GCF_047305915.1. Classification (NCBI taxonomy): domain Bacteria; kingdom Pseudomonadati; phylum Bdellovibrionota; class Bdellovibrionia; order Bdellovibrionales; family Pseudobdellovibrionaceae; genus Bdellovibrio; species Bdellovibrio sp. HCB117. The sequence continues at coordinate 1,134,755 of NZ_CP178622.1, forward strand.
GATATCTAGAGCGTTCAACGACTTGTTTGTGCTCAAGTCATAGTTCGTTACTTTAAGTACATCGTATTCACCTTGAGTGTCTTTAAGATCAACCAAGATATTTACTGCGCTGAAGAAAGTTTGTGGATCCGTAACACCCAATGCTGAAGCTACTGCCGCAACATCGGACCATCTCATTGTTTTCATCCAACCAGTCAAAGCTTGACCTGTTGTTGGGTGAACGATGATGAATTGAAGTGGAGTGTTATCCAATTGAGTGCTGCCTGAAGAGTTTGCCAACCACTTCCACATAGAGATGTATGAAGAATCGCTTTTGAAAGTTGCAGGCAATGAAGTCAAGCGAGCGTAAACAAAGTCCATGCGAACATAGTTGCTGTTGTCAGTGTAAGCTTTCAATTTCGCAGTGATGTCGTTAGCAGAGCGTTGGTTGCAGTAAGCTACAGACTTCGTTGAAGATGAAGTGCCTGTATCTACTACGCGGCTTGAAAAATCCGAAGATCCCGCCGTGTTTGAAGATCCGCAAGCAGTTAATAGTGCCGTTGCAGTCAGTACCAGGATCGTTGTTAGAAGTTGTTTTGAATTTTTCATATAGCCCCCTATGCCATAGTACTAAAGCAATGGGGGTGCCATATTTCACTCTGAAACAAAGTTGATTTCGACGTATTTTCAATGACTTGCAGAACGCAGGCTTCTCACAGTGAAACGATCTCAAAGTGGTCCGTCAAACTTATGGGGGAGTGCCGCACTTAGAGTGTCACTTTTGCGCAAGGGATCTCAGGCTGAGACGAAACGAAAGTCTGCGCTTAAAGACTTTCTGCATTTTTCTGAGAGTTTTCGTCGTCTGTGAACTCTTCTCTCTGAAAGATAGGACCGTAAGGAGCAATAAGCTCTCGGGTCCACCAGACGCCGTCTTTACGAAGTTCGGCGAAGCTCGAAAACTTATATTCATAGCGAAGAAGACGAAGCGCTTTGGGGGGCTGTCCTTTGAAAGGGTCTTTCTCAAAAAGCATCAAGACATCTTGAGAACCTTCGAAAATACGTGTGAGCAGGTTTTGCAGCCACAAATTCTCGTTGAAAGACTCTAAAGCGGCAAACCACATCTGCCAGTCTAAGCGTGGCTGGTGAGGAGCCACCACAGTTGGAAAACGCTTTAGGGATGTGGGTTTATGTTTAAATTCGTAAGTCTCCCAGTGAACTCCGTCATTGCTTCCTTCTAAGACCAGCTCCGGACGGACGCGAGTCATCACTGCGAAAAGACCATACGGATTGCAAATGCGGAAGGGATAGAAAAAACGCATGTAGGGAAGCATGAAGTCCCAGGTTTTGGATTTTTCCGCCAAACTTTTGGCAATCCAAAACAAAGAAGAAGGCACAACAAGAATCACTGGTATCAATGCAAAGACCGTAGAAACCGGCGTGTTTTCGACCCAGTTGATCTTAAAGCCCCAGGTTGAATCGGGAAGAACACCCAGGCAAAGACCCAAGGTTAAAATATTAAAGAAGCCATAGTTGCCAGTCAGAATGATTAGAATCTGCAACGTAACTAAAAGAATGACGGCGGCTGTTTGCAGAGGACCAGGATAGAAAATAAAAAATGGTGCGACAAGTTCGATAAAGAACAAGGTCATCGTGCAAAAACGCAGAACGCCGGCAGGAAGTTTATGAGCAAAGTAAGCAAGCGGCGTTGGCAGGGGCTGTGTCCAGAAGTGGAAAGAAAGAGCCGACAGGTCCTTCCAATAGGGGTCTTTATTCGCAAGCTTTACTACGCCTGAAAGAAACATCAGCTTAAAGAGCAAAAAGAGCACCATGAAGTAGATGATCGGATGTAAGACGTGAGCTCCCAGGGGCAGCCATTCCCATTGAAAGGGGGCAAAGAAAAGTCCTAAGAAGCCAAACTCTAAAAGTAAACTGTCCCACTGATAACTTAAAAAGAGCTGTCCTGCGCTGACAAACGAAAGATAACAGACAAAGCAAATAAGAAACATAATGCTTTGACTGAATCCTAAGAACGCCAGTGAAGCCGCCGTCATTCCAATGAAGCAGACCGCTTTCAAAGCCAGGTCCGAAGAGGCAAACCAAAACACCGACGGCACGTGATAAAATCTTTCCGAGCGCATCTCTTTATCTAAAAGATTTAAAAGATGATCGATGGACAAAATACCTTGCCGTCCATAAAGACCCAAAAGCTGAGGCAAAAGCGAAAGAAAGGCGATGAAATAACAAAGACTCAACGTCTTAGAGAAAATCCAGCTAGAGATGTTGTAGTCTGTTAATAACATAGAACCTTTTTATTAAGCTTCGCCGATTTCAACCCAAGTAATACCGTCGCCACCACTTTCTGGTGAACCGGCTTTCCATTTTTTCACATAGATGGAGCGTGACAGATAAGTGCGAACGGCTTTCTTTAAAGCTTCAGTTCCGTGACCATGGATAACTTTGAGGCGATCTTCGCGCGAAGTGGCCGCTTTATCCAAAGCGACTTCGAGTTCTGACAAAGCATCTTCCACGGTTTTTCCGCGCAAATCCAAAGTGCGATCTTCGTCAGCTAAAGCCACTGTGAAAGAAGAACTTTGACGAACCAATTGTGAGGTTGGATTTTGCGGTTTTCCTGGTGGTTTTAAATCCTGCCAATGAAGTTGTAAACGCACAGAGCCTGAAAGCACTAGGACTTCACCTTTGTTATTCGGCGTGCTTTGCACGATACCATCAGAGCTTAATGTCGGCACATAGACCTTGGATCCTGGCGGGAATTTTTTTGCAAACTCTTCCGCATTTTCCGGAGCGCCTGGTGTTGTGACAGGTTTCGCTTTAACGATTTCAGGAAGCTTGTATTTAATTTCTTGCAAAGCCGTGTGGCGTTTGAAAGTTTCTGTGACTTTCGCCTGAGCAATGGCTTCTTCGACCTTGCGCTCGGCTTTTTTCAAAGTTCTTTGCAGCCACTCTTCTTTATCTTTATTGAATTGCTCTAACAAGCCTTCGTACTTGCGTTTTGTTTCTAACGCCTTGTTCGTTTCTTTTTTAAGATGATCTTGCAGAATGCTGATATCAGATTTCAGTTGTTCAATTTGCTCTAAGCCTTCTAAACGCGCGCGAGTCGCGGGAGCTAGAACTTCCAAAGCTCTTTGCACGATAGCTTGAGATACGCCGACGCGTTTGGCTGTTTGAATAGCTAACGAATCCCCTGGGATGCCTGCGATGAACTGATATGTCGGGCGACCGGTTTTAGGATCGTACTCAAGACTTCCGTTAAGCACGCGCGTTTCTTCATCCCATCCGGACTTCAAAGGTCCTAAGTGCGAAGTGATAACGGCAAAGACATTGTTCGAAGAAAAACTTTCGATAAAGCTTCTTGCTAGGGCACTTCCTTCTTCTGGATCGGTGGATCCGCAGATCTCATCAATCAGAATAAGATTTTCGCGGCCTTTCATCGCTGCCGCTTTGCCTAAGATTTTTAAGTGAGCGGCAAAAGTACTAAGCTCTTCATCAACACTTTGTGCGTCACCAATGCCGATAAGAATATCTTTAAAGAATGGAAGCTTCGACGTTTCGCTGGCACAAATAGGAAGGCCACAGCGAGCCATTTGCGCTGCAAGACCAATGGATTTCAAAAGAACCGTTTTACCACCGGCATTAGGACCGCTCAGAAGTAAGATTCCTTTTTTTCCTTCCAAAAGAACCGAGTTTGAAACGACCTTCTTGCCGGAAAGCTGTAAAAGCGGATGGCGAGCTTCGATCAACTCTAACGAATCAACAGAGAACTCGATCGGGTGGGCTTCCACGAGTGTTGCAAACTGCGCTTGAGAAAAGCGCACGTCGGCCTCTTCAAGAAGTTCGCGTGTGATTTCAATTTCGCTGGCTTTAGACGAAAGATATCTTGAAAGCTCGGTCAAAAGTCTTTCGATCTCATCTTCAATTTCAACTTCGATTTGGCGCAGACGATTGTTCGTAGGAATGACAGTTTCTGGTTCCATGAACACAGTTTGTTTTGTCTGAGAAGATCCATGGATCACGCCCGGAAGGTGGTGTTGCATGCCACTGCGAACAGGCAAGACCCAGCGTCCATCACGAGTGGTGACGTACTTATCTTGAAGTACGTTTTCCATGTTATGGGCTTTCACCAAACGATCCAACGTCGTTTGCACTTCGCGAGCCAGACGTTCTTTTTCTTTATAAAGACGGTACAGAGTTTCACTGGCGTCAGCGCGAATTTCTCCGCCCGGAGTCAGGATTTGATCGATTGCGGATAAAGGCTCATCGGCTTTCATCACGCTGCTGGCTAATTTCTGTGCCCAGTTGTTTTCAACTGTGTTTAAAGCCTCTTTCAAAGCGAGTGCTTCTAAACAGAAACTGCGAACGTCTTTGATTTCTAAAGTTTTTAAAACCGCGTGCTTTTTAAGGCGGGTGATCCAAGTGGAATAAAGATCCAAGCTTTGCATGAACGGGCGGATGCCTTGATTTAAAACTTCTGTGGCATCAGCGATTTCTTGGAAGCTCTGGTAAGCCTGTTCCTTGGAAGCTAGTGGTTTTGTTTCCATCACGGCTTCACGGCCGGCTTCACTCGTCGCATGCGAACGAATCTTTTCTAAAATTTCTATCCAATCAAGAACGACGAGATCTTGCATGAAGAGCTCCTGTAATAATCAAAGTCAGTAGGGCGGCGATCAAAAGAACCCAGTCGAAGTGGCCCCACTTTGTGTAGAAAGTCATCGGCGCGTTTTTCAAATACTTTATCACGAACTGACCGCTCCATTCCTTATGAAGAGGTGATTTTTGTAGAACATCACCATTTGCAAGGACGGCCGTACTGATTCCCGTATTTGTTGAACGCACCAAAGGTCGACGCACTTCAATTCCGCGCGCCAATGTCATATAAAGATGTTGATAAGGTTCGGCATGGTCTCCGAACCAAGAGTCATTTGTGACATTCACCAAAATGTCAGAGCCTTTTTTCGCCAGCCCGCGAGAGAATTCAGGATAAAGACCCTCGTAACAAATCTGTCCGCCCCAATGAATTTCTTCACCACGGAAATTCCAAGTCATGACTTCAGGGCCGTTGCCGCGACCGAAGTTAGAAACAAAAGGCAGAAGTTTGAGCAGGAACGGGAAGCGCTCACTCAAAGGCAGGTATTCTCCGAAAGCTAGAAGTTCGGTTTTGCGATAAGGGTGATCTAAGTTGTTGGTTTGAGCGTCGATAAGGAAAAGGCCGTTGTAAGTCGATGTATCGACCTTCTCGTCCGTCTTTTCGTCTTTTGAGTAGGCTCCCGTGATCAAAGGCTTTCCGAACTGAATCAGTCCGGCCTTCAAAATTTCCGTGTGTTTGCGGCCCAGAAGGTGTTGATCCAGGTAGTCAGGAAATGCTGTCTCGGGCCAAACAAAAATATCTGTGTCGGGGAACTTCTGATGAGCTTCGGCTGTCAGGTTCACAAATTTGTTCGTGATAGCTTCTTGATAGCCTTTGCCTTGCTCGGCATAGACTTTTTCAAGATTACCGATGTTGGCTTGAACGATCGTCGCTTTGATTTCTCGATCAAAGCGGTTCCAGTTTTTTCCGTGGAAGTGACCGATGCCCACTAATGCGGCAAATGACAAAGACAGAAAACTTAATTGTGTCAGGGCTTTTTTCACAAAGTTTTGTTTCAGCCAAATGTAACCCACCCACGCATTGAAAAGCAAAACGACGGAAGAAAGGCCCAAGAAGCCAATGATGTCTGCAAGGTGATAGGTCGGAATTTTCGCCCAGAACAGAGTATAACCAAGATTCCAGTCAAAAATCACCGGCCACACGCGCTCTAAAAGAGACTGCAAGATTGCGATGATGAAAAGGCTCGGCCCCGCTTCCAGCTTGAATTTCAGGCGCAACCACGTTCCAGCCGCCACGGCGACGGGAATGTAAAGATGCATGAACGCACAAAAAAGCAGCAGAGCTACGACAGAAACTGACCAGGGAATTTGCCCGAATTCGTGAGCAGTGTAGGCAATCCAATGAAAGCCAATCATGCTGAGCACGAACTGTGTAATCCACGCCGCCCAGAATGAATTCTTCACGGATTTGCTATCTTCGACAGCGTAAAGCCAAAGCGGCGTATAGCAAAAGATTAAAGCCCAAGGAGGAAAGGGAATGTAGCTTGTGCCTACAAGAATTCCCGAGAGAATCGCCCAACGAAATTCGTAGGCTTTCTGCTTGAAAAATTGAATCGTTCTCTTCATCATGGTATTAGTAACACAAAGAGTGAGTGAGTCCACTGTGAATTTATCAACGAAATTGAAAATCCGATGTCCATCTTGCGCGAAACTTTATGAGGTTTCTTGTGACGATATTCATTCGGAAACGCCACTATTTCAGTGCATTTCTTGCGAGACAAGATTCAGTTTCGAATATCCTCCTACAGATCTTCAGAATGTGGCCTGCTTTGCGGTTTCAATGACGGCCACTGAGGCTCCCAAAGAGGAAGAAGTGGCCCCTGCCGCTGCCGCTCAGCAGCATCTGGGCGAGACTTACTCTGTGGAGCCGGGCACTCATGAAATGAAATCTTGCCCGAAGTGTGGCGCCTTGAACGGCCGTCGCGCGAAAGAGTGTTACTCTTGCCACGTTCTTTTTGAGCGTCTCGAGGGTTTGCCTAAAGACCCAAGCTTGAAGGCACAGCCAAGTCTTGTGCGTAAGTGGAAGAACTTGGTTGAAAACTTTGAAAATGAACAGCTTCACGATGAGTTCATCCGCGCTTGCCATGAATTGGATGCCCTTCGCTTTGCAACTTTGAAGTATGAAGAGCTGAAAGCCGCGCAAGGCGGGGATCCGCAATGTGATCAAATGATCGCGCGAATCAACAGTCTGATGATGGTCGGTTTGTCTCAGAAGCCCGTGGCCACTGTTGGTAAAGTTCAAGCGGCAGCTCGCCCGAAATGGCAGAAGTACATGTACTGGGGGCCGTTTGGTCTTAGTGCTTTTTTAATTCTTTTAGGAATGATCAATCTTGGTCACCGCAACCTGATCGGTGTCGGTGTGGCGTTGGCATTTATGTCAGCGGGATTGATGATCATGATTCGCGGAAAGATTTCTCTTTCCGACTTCGTTGACTAGTATTTCTTTTTCTATGAAACACTTTCTTTTGAAGGACATCCATGCGCTTTGACATGCGTTTTTCCTCCATGCTGAGATTTGTTTACGAACATCACAGCAAAAGGATTAGACATGTTAAGTTGGTCGCACTTCTTACTGACCCTCTGCCTATCTATCTCGGTCTCATCTGCAGCAGCATCGCAGGTTGTTTTACGTTCTGAAGAAAGTCGATGGGTGGTTGAGCTCATTTCCGAAAGCTCTGACGGTTGGCCGGTTGTATCTCAGCGGATGACCTTTCCTTCAGAGGAAGAAGCCACAAAGCAAGCTGCTTTATGGAAACAAACGTTTCCCAATACACAAAAAAGGATCTTCACGCCGAGCGTAGTTTCGGGAAGTTTGTGGGTGACAAAGCATGCGTGGTCTGAGGATTGGGAACGTCGCTACGCAAAATGGATCGAAGCCGAAGTCGACAGTGAGTTCTTTGTTCGTTACAAGATCGCGACCGACTGTGCTGATGTCGCCTATTCCTTAAGATGGATCTTTGCAAGAATCCATGGGTTGCCAGCAGCTTCTCGTCTAGGAGGCAGTAACACCCTATTAACAAACGAAACTTTACGTGGAGAGTGGGCGCGCCTTCCCACGTCAGCCGACTGGTTTAATGATCGTCGTTTTTTGGCAGCTCTAAATTATCTTTTAGATATGACATATACGCATACGCTTTGGAACGACTCTTTTCCGGTAGCGCTTAATAAAGCGGCTCTTATCTCTGGAAGTTATCATCTTTCTTTGCGTGAACAGAGTGGGCATACTCAATTAATTCGTTGGTTGGGTGAAAATGCCGAGGTGCCTTTTCTAACTCTGAACTCATCAGTACCTCGCATAGTTCGTTCTTTGGCTGAGTCTATGCTTTTTGCTGATTTTCCGAAAGAAAAAGAAGGGGCAATCCTTCGCTTTCGGTGGGCCGTGAAAACAGCAAACGGAATCACTTTAAAGAGTTCGACTGAAATGCCAGGGTATTCTAGGGAACAATACTCCTTTAAGTCTGACAAGGACTTTTCTATTGCTCTTTTTGAGCACATGGGTTTTTCCGACAGTGTGAACTCAATTCGAGAGTATATCTACAAAGATATATTTCAGCAGTTCAAATTACGAAAAGAATTAGTCGAAGAAGGGTTTGCAAAGTGCAAACTCATAGACTGTAGGCCCGGAACTGTCGGATATGAGAATTGGAGCACCCCTTCCAGAGATTCTCGCATTAAAGGAAAGATTGCGAGTCTTATTGCCTTTCCAACGCCCCCACAGGAATCACCTTTACTTTCGGCGGAAGTGTTCAACATAGAGGGAGTTTCATGGACTCTTAAGGCCTTGATTTGGAACTGGAAGCACGCGCAATTTGATTCTGATCCTCGATCTTCCGTTACTCAAAGATGGGGCGCCGGAGGAGCTTCTTGGGGCCAAACGCAAGAAAAGTTCTTTGTTGATAAAGCAAAAGAACGTCTAGTCTACCTACAGATGTCCCGAAACCAATGTCGGAAACAAAACTGTACTTTTGGTTCATCAGGTTGGGAAGTAACCAGTTCGAATAAATTCGACAGAGAAATCGCTAGCAGGATCAAGTACATTTTGGGAGGTATGTCAGCACTTCCCGAAAAGGCTCTACAAGCTTTGTTTTCACGCATGAGTAATGAAGTAGTCATCGTGAGTGGGCAAAAAATTAATCTGAAACATATACTTTATAACAGTATTAACATGAACTCATCAGCTTCCGCTTCCATGGAAGAGCAATGGGCCCTCGGTACGGATTTGTCTTTGATGCTGCTGCCTTCAGCCGCGCGGCCTTATTATGATCAATGGTTGTATGATCAAGATAATAAAAAAATATTCAGTCGTACGGGAGATATGATTGATGTAGGTGGTGCGATCCTAGCGGCATTCAAATCCGCACCGGTGTTAATATTGAAAAGAGACAATGATTTAGAGTTGTTGAACCTCAGGACGGGAGCTAGAGAAATCTTGCCGCAACATTTCCATGATGGGGAAATGTCTGAAGAAGGCATAATTATCAGATCCGGTGGTACGACATCGGTTTGGCTTTTAGATGTAAGTTCGATAAAACTGTATGAAGCATTAAGAGTCCCCGGTGTTGATTCGAAAATCATTTCTGGTTTCCTTGTAGATGGCTCAAAGTCGTACGATTTAGAATTTCGCAAGTCGTATAATTTTGTGTTGAGCTTGGAGGGGGTATTCACTCAATCAGGAAACTTTTTTGGTTTCATTGATAAAACATCCGGTAAGTATATGTTGCTTGATAGGAAGTTAGCCATTCTCGCTGAGCTCCCTATCTTTGGCGAAGGGTTAGTGACAGGGTTCGATGCCGATCAGCGTATTCTGACTATTACCCAAGAAGGCGAATCCATAGTTTATTTTATGGATGAGAGCTTGAACTCGATCTCAAATCAAAAAATTCAAGGGACTTGTTGGCTGGAAAATGAATTATTGGCTTGTCGTAGCAGGGAAAAGGCCTCTTTTTTTCGTATCGAATACGGTGATTTGAAGCTGGAAATGGAAGGCCAGAATTTGCAATGGGTTACTAAATCAGCTTACGCCAAGGCAACTTCTGATGATTCGCTTCAAGTCTTCTCTCGTATCAACGATAAACTCTTAATAACTGCTTTTTCGGTATTTCCTCTAGAGGAGGGCCGGGTAATTCTAAAGACGACAGCGGATGGCGCTTATCATATTGTAGATTTAAACGACCTCTCAAAACCTGTTTTCACGAATATTTTTTCATCAGAATTTGGGGTTATGTCAGAAAAGTTCGGTAAAGATCTTGTTATATACCCCGCTGCAATGGACTCAATAATTCTTTGGAAGAACTATCAGCGAAGGCATTAAGCAAGGAAGGGTTAGAACCCTTCCGAACCTTGTTTCGTACCTAGTTTTGATGGACGAGATTTTGGGCCGATGGCGTCGATCAAGGATCTGCCGAATTGGCTCATCTCTTTAGTTGTCGGATCAATACCATTTTCAAGATCACGATTTCGTTTTTCATTCGGATCCGCAGTGAAAAGCTTCATGTTTTGCGTATTCACGGCAACAACACCTGTCGCGGAAACACCCTGATCTAGAATCGTAAGTGCTTTATAAAGATTCAACTGACGAGATGTTCTGGTTTTTGAAGCGAGCTGTGATTGGGCATCGCCGGTGGCAAGAATGTACTTCTTCACATCTTCTGCTCTGAAAGACTGCTTGTGTGCCATCGTCAAAGCCGCAGCACCGGTCACAAACGCAGTGGCTTGCGAAGTTCCGGTCATATACCCGTAAGCATTTCCGGGAAGGCAAGAAAGAATGTTTTGTCCTGGAGCTGCGATATCTACAGTTTCAATACCATAGTTGGAAGACGCGAGCACTTGTGTGGAAGGGTCAATCGCCGTCACCGAAATGATGTTTTTTAATTTATAGTCAGCCGGGTAATAGTGGAATTGATCCGAGTTCGAACGCTCATTTCCTGCCGCTGCGACAAAAAGAATTCCTTTTTTCTCGGCTTCGGCAACAGCATCATACTCTTCTTGAGAGAACTCCGTCCCACCACCAGAGTAGTTGATGATGTGAGCCCCCATTTTTACCGCGTAGCGAATAGAAGCCACCGTGTTTTTCAAGTTGTCGGTGCCGGGAACTTTCGGATCGTAATACTTAAGAATCATCAAGCTAACTTCCGGAGAAATCCCTGTAATGCCTTTGTTGTTTCCAGCTTCAGCACCAATGATTCCGGCAATGTGAGTACCGTGACCGTGATTGTCGTCGAGTTTGTTGTTGTTAGAAACAAAGTTCCAACCATAAACGTCGTCGACAAAACCGTTACCGTCATCATCGATACCGTTGGTCGCTTTATCGCGGCCTTGGGCATCTAAACCTGTTTCACCTGGATTTTTCCAAAGATTGCCTTTGAGGTCCTCGTGCTTCACATCAATTCCTGTATCGATCACGGCCACCACGATATCGCGGCTGCCTTTAGTGACCGACCACGCGCGAGCGGCATCGGATTTTTTCAAACCCCAAGCTTGGCTGATCGCGGGATCATTGAAAAGAGCACTGGGCTCGTCTTCGACTTTGTCAGTTTTAGAAGTGATGAAAGAGTTTTCAAAAAGACGATCGCTGTCTTTTTTGCTGGAACTCTGTGTGCGAGAAGGGGAGTTTTCTTCAATGGAATATAGGTAGAAACCCAATCCACCAAAGAACAATAAACCGACACAACATGCTGCAATCCACACTTTGCGAGAAAACATGAATGTTCCCCTTTCTAGACTAAAACTTATCGGAGATTTCCAGTCGGGGCATAAGGGAACCTTGGTCCTGTATCAATTTAAGACATATCAATAGATAATGAAGTCATCGCAAGAGCTTAGCTTTGAAAGCGCAGGGATCGTGGCTTGATAAGCCTTCTCAAGTTAAAGGGCTTATGTCTGATGCCGAAGAGGTGAATATGAAAAAGCTTATTATCATTTCTTTGTTGGCGCTCGCGGGATGCAGTCAAAAAGTCGGCTCTGGCGAGTTGGATTTAGGAAGTCTTTCTGAAGACATCACTTATCACTCCCAAACTGAAAGCACTCAAGCTGCGGGAAGTTTCAGCTATGTGCAGATGGAGCTCAAGGTCGACGGCACCTTCACGCAATCCGAAGCGGAATGGACATCACCCACAGTAGGCAAGAAATGTTCTTTATCGGGAACATGGACGGCGCCGGTCACAGATCCTACGAGCGCAGTGGGGAATGAATTGGTTCTTAACGTCACCCATGTAAATGGCGGAGCCTTAGGCACGCCTGTGGAAAAGCGTTACGAGTTGAAAGAGTTGACGGCAGACACTTTGAAAGTCGTTTACACCGTCGGCGCGGATGAAGTGGACATGACGAACGTGAACTATGTGACTTATCCGGAATACAGTTCCGCTGCGACGGGAAGTTTCACGGACGATAATTTTTGTAATCGTTAATTAATTGTTGGATCTAGAAATAAAAAATCCCGAGCTTTTGACTCGGGATTTTTATTTTTAAAGCTGCTGACTGATACTTTCTTCTTTCACAATGTCTTTTTTCTTATTCGATTTCAAAGAAAGAAGTTCTTCCGGGAACGGTGTTCCCGATGTCGTGTTCAGAAGTCTTTGATAGAAGATGTAATTTCTCATCACCAATTTGATGTAAGCGCGAGTTTCTTCGTAAGGGACTTCTTCGATAAATTCAACAGAGTCTTCGCGGAAGCGGGTTTTCAACCAACCGCGGATCGCACTGTCATTGGCATTGTAACCAGACACAGCCAAGATGAATTGATCGTCGTACTTTTTCATTAACGACTTTAATTCAAAAGCACCCAGCGGGATGTTGATCTCTGGTTTAAACAAGTCATTGGCTTCGGAATATTCTAATGAGTTTCTTTTCGCTAATTGTTTTGCCACGCTTGGCAGAAGTTGCATCAAGCCGAAAGCATCGACCGAGCTGCGAGCTTCAGGATTAAATGCCGATTCTTGACGGATGATCGCATAGATGAACGCCTGAGGAGTTCCGCTTTTATCAGAAGCTTGCGCGATGATGTCTGAGAACGGCTGCGGGAATAAAAGATCTGGATGATCGTTCAAGAGGCGATCTTTCACAGAAGAATCCAATGCGCCAATCGCAGAGAATAGTGGAAGGTAAAGACCTGTGCGCGCGTAGCCAGAAGAAATCGCAAGCCAAGTTTCTTCTGAAGTCACTTTCTTCTTTTTTAAGTCCTCAACCGCGATGTTCAAAACTTTTTCAGCGAAAGGTTTTTCGTCGACAGAAATCAACCATTCCGTTGTTAAACGCATTTGCGGATCTAGCTCCGAAACGCCTAGAAGGCTTAAACCTTGAAGTTCTTTGTTGTCGATCTTAAGTGGCGTGAAGCTCTGTTTAAGTTCACGAACAGCTAAAACGCCGTAGTAACCTAGTGGATCTTCTTTAATCAAACCTTGAAGTTCGTTTTGAGCATCGGAATTTTTACCCAGCTTTTCTAAAGAGCGCGCTAACCAGAAGCGAGCGCGTGATTTGTCAGCAGGATCTTTCACAAGATCGCGCATCTGCTCAAAGCTTGTTTTAGCCTCTTCCCATTTTTCTAACTTGTAGTAGTTCCAAGATTTCAACCACGCGATTTTATCGCGCAGGCCTGGCAAGCTGACAGGTTGTTGGTAGCTGGCCTCGAAGTATTCTATAGCCTTTGTGAAGTTGCCTTTTTCTTCGTCAATACGTCCTTGGATAAAATAAACTTCATCCATCGGATAGATGCCACGAAGCAGGCGGTGAGTTTCGTTTAAAACTTTCACGGCTTGTGAAGTTTGATCTTCTGTCCAAAGCGTTTTAGCAAAAAGGACTTGAGCATCGTGATAGCGCGCAATCGCACGGCGATCTTTTTTGTTTTTTTGGAATTGCTTTTTAGACCAATTCACAAGGTCAGCCGTCGCGTTGATATAATCCGAACGCTGTTGCGCCACCTTGTAAGTCTGACGGATGTTTTTCAATGTTTGGAAATATTCATCCGGACCCGTTTGTTCTGACGCCAAGATTTTTTTATAAGTCTTTAGCGCATGGTCGAACTCACGATGAAAGCGATAGTCCGAAGCCACATTGCTTAAATCTTTTTCTAAAGGAAGCGGATTTAAGCGCGGGGAGTTTTTGTAAAGCGCCGTTTGAATCTGCTCGACGTCTTCTTTGGATTCAGACTTCTGAGCCGCAAGAAGAGCTTTCAGGTAAAATTCTTCTTTGTTCTTCTTGTTGTTGTCCAAGCGAGCTTTTTCAACATAAGCGGTCATGTCGTCGCGTAAGTCCGAAGTTTCTAAAGCCTCTTTAAGTTTAATATCAACCATCAGGTCGCGATACCAAGGCACCGTGCTGCTGGGAAGCTCGGCTAAGGCTTTATCGTTCACACAAGTCTCGTAAGCACGAAGCAACGCCAGATCATGAAGGGGAAAGTCGTTTTCTGACGACAAAGACTTAAAGCCTTCGCAAGCTTCTTTTGGTGCGGACGTTTTTTTGGCCATCGCCAAAGTGTAGGTCTTCCACCAACGAATATTGTCCTCTTTAGCTCCGACTTCTAATTTTTCTAAATCAGAAACTGGAGCATTCTTCCATTTGCTAATGAAATTAGGAACAGGTGGAGTTAAGCGTTTGTCGATTCGCGTGTCTAAACGCGATGTCGTAGCACAACCTAAGATGACGGAAAAAAATGAGAAGGCGAGAATTATTTTCGGCATAACCCGTTTAGGTTATGCCGATTTGTGGAATTTAACAACCCTGACTCAGACGAAATATCAGGTTATTTAACAAAACGCGCCGCTTAGATACGGCCCGTTTGAAGAGCTTGGATACGAACTTCAAGAGGCGGATGCGTCATGAACAATTTCGCAATTCCACCTTTGTCGCGATTTGAAATCATCAAAGTCGCTGTCTGACCTTCCTCTGGAGGAATTGGCAGATCATAAACTGAACGCAATTTTTGCAAAGCCGCAATCATATTTTCGCGAGAAGAGTACTTCGCGCCTCCCGCGTCCGCACGGAACTCACGGCGACGAGAGAAGTAATTCACGACGATAGATCCCAACAATGTGAACGCGATGTCGCCTAGGATTGTCACCGCAAAGCGAACAATCTCACGATAGCGCTCTTCCACGTTGGAAGCGACCAGGTTCGCCAAGATACGAGAGAAGAACATCGCAAAGGCATTCACGATACCTTGGATCAAAGTCATTGTGACCATGTCTCCGTTTGCGATATGCGCCACTTCGTGGGCCAGAACTCCATCAAGTTCTTTTTCATTCATTCTTTGCAAAAGACCTGTAGAAACCGCAACTAGAGAGTTGGATTTAGATGGTCCTGTCGCAAACGCATTGATGTCGACAGATTCGTAGATACCGACTTCAGGCATTTTGGAAAGTTGCGCACGACGAGCAAAGTCGTGGACTTTATTTACCAAGGCGCGAAGTTCTGGGTTTTGGTTGTTAGGCTCGATGATTTTTACACCATGGAACATTTTCGCCATCCACTTCGACATAAGCAAAGAGATGAAGGCGCCGCCCATACCCCAAACCAAACAGAACGCCATCAAGAATGGGATGTAAGAGTTAAGACCTGCAAGACCAAGGAATCGGCTCACAAGAGACCAAACGATTCCGATCGTCACCATGACAAGGACGTTTGTAAGAACAAATAAACCGATACGTTTTAAAAATGCCATTTATGCACTCCTTCTAGAGTCACCATTAATAATGATAACTCTAAAAGGAATGTCAATGCCATCACATCACGTCGTGACGGGTTGTTTTTGATTCTTTTGACCAGTGCCGTTAGGGGTGGTGCTAAAATGGAACTTCAAAATATCCTTTTCCAGTTCCACATTGACACGTCCACCGTCGACCAGGCGTCCAAAAAGTAATTCGTCGACCAAGGCTTTTTTCAGATGCTCATCCACGGCACGCGCTAAAGGACGGGCACCGTAAACTTTGTCGTAGCCTTTTTTCATTAGCCACTTAATTACTTCTTGAGAAACATTCAGTTCCACTTTTTTCTCGAGAAGAACCATTTTTAATTCGTCCACGAATTTTTGAGTGATCTTCGTGACCATGTCCTCGCTGAGATCACGGAAGGACACAACCGCGTCCAAACGATTGATAAACTCAGGAGAGAACGCTTTTTTAATGGCATCCATAGAAAGTGAACTGCGATTTTCTTCCACCATGCCGATCGTGCCGCGCGAAGTTTCTAAAGCTCCGGCATTTGAAGTCATAACAAGGATAACGTTTTTAAAGTCAGCAACACGTCCATTGCTGTCGGTGAGGCGACCGGCATCCATGACTTGCAAAAGAATGTTGGTCACGTCGGTATGAGCTTTTTCAATCTCATCCAGTAAGAAAACTCCATAAGGATTTTTCGTTACGGCCTCTGTTAAAAGACCGCCTTCTTCATAACCCACATATCCCGGAGGCGCACCGACTAGGCGAGCAACCGCATGCTTTTCCATATACTCAGACATATCAAAGCGCTCAAAGTGAACACCTAGAATCTGTGCAAGTTGACGGCACACTTCGGTTTTACCCACACCCGTAGGCCCGGTGAAAAGGAAGCTGCCAATAGGTTTATTAGGTCGCCCCAATCCGCTGCGAGAAAACTTGATACTTGAGACCAAGCGATCGATGGCTTCGTCTTGACCGAAGATCAAAGCTTTTAATTTTTTATCAAGATCACGCAACTGCGTTTTTTCACTCGAAGAAATACTTGCGATTGGAAGACCTGTCATCTTCGCGATGGTCTCTTCCACTTCAGGTGCATCGATCTTCACATCTTCAGCGTGTTCGAATTTTAAGCGGAAGTGAGCTCCCGCTTCATCCAAAACGTCGATGGCTTTATCTGGCAGAAGCTTTCCATGAATGTGCTTTTGCGATAACTCAACCGCCGCACGCAGAGCTTCTTCTGTGTATTGGACCTCATGAAATTCTTCATATGATTTACGAAGACCACGGAGGATTTTAACAGCATCTTCGTTGGAAGGTTCGTTGATATCAATTTTTTGGAAGCGTCTATTTAGCGCACGATCTTTTTCAAAGTACTGACGGTATTCCACGTGAGTGGTCGAGCCAATACAGCTGATATCGCCACTTGCTAGAGCGGGCTTTAACAAGTTTGAGGCATCCATAGAGCCTCCGCTTGTTGCACCGGCACCCACGATCGTGTGAATTTCGTCGATGAATAAAATCGCGCCTGGACGTTTTGCGATGTCTTTCACGACAGCTTTCAAGCGTCCTTCAAAATCCCCACGGAATTTCGTTCCCGCAAGCAATCCACCTAAATCTAAAGAGTAGATCACAGCGTTTTTAAGTTTTTCCGGAACATTTCCTTGCACGATTTTTTGTGCAAGTCCCTCGGCCACGGCCGTTTTACCAACACCGGGTTCGCCGATAAGCAGAGGATTGTTTTTCGTACGACGACACAAAACTTGAATCGTTCTTTCGATCACGTCTTCGCGACCAATCAATGGATCCAATTTTCCAAGCTTGGCTTTGTCGTTCAAGTTGACACAGAAACTTTCAAGCGGAGAGCTGCGACCTTCTTCATAAGATTCGCCTTGATATTCGCTTGAACGGGGAGCCGCAGAAGGAGGAATGTCGTGTTCCTTTCCATCTTTTGTGATCCCATGGGAAATATAATTAATGATGTCAAATTGAGTAAGACCTTGTCGCGCCAGAGCGAAAGTGGCGTGAGAATCTTGCTCGTAAAAAAGAGAAACAAGCAAACTGCCTTCACTGATTTGATTGCGGCCAGCACTTTTCATTTGGATGGCAGCACGTTGAATCAGACGGTGGCAGGCGAGGGTGAATTCGGGAGTCCAGGAATCAAAACCACCATACGATGACAACTGGTCATCGGTGATTTGAGGAATTCCTGATTTCAGATGATCGCGCAAATCTTGACGAAGTTTTTGCACATTAACGGCGCAAGCTTCGAGGATCTCTACCATCAGAGGAGATTCGGTTAGCACCAACAAGATGTGCTCTAACGTCACGAATTCGTGATGGTGGCGTTTGGCGAGTTCAGTTGCTTCGGCGAGCTTCCGCTCAAGTTCGCGGCTCATCATGCTTCCTCCTCCAGTGTACTTTTTAGGGGATACTGATTGAGTTGCGCGAACTGATTGACTTGCATCACCTTCATTTCCGCAATCTCCAAGGAGTAGACCCCGGCGACACCTGCACCCTTCTTATGTACATCTAACATGATTTGCGTCGCTTGCTCCTCTGTTTTCGCAAAAAAACGACGCAATACAAGAACCACAAAATCCATCGGCGTGTAATCATCATTAAGAAGAATTACTTTATACATCTTCGGAGTGTCTAGTTTTGGGACAAGCTGGACGCCAGCCTCTCCCTCCGGACTCGAGAATGGATAATTACTGCCGTTATTATTATTGTCGTTGTTTCCCATACTCATAAGTCTACTACCTCACGACTCAATTTGAGCACTCTTTAAGACTTGGCAAGTCGGGGGTCCTAATAAAGCTATTCGTTAGTCGAGACTAGCTCTGAAAATGATGATGCAAACTCATTGCAATTTATGCTGTCTGATTCGAGACAGTCACTTGCAATAAGCATTTAATTTTGACACACTTATGTGGGTAAGCAGAATTAAAGAACCATGGAGGTCTTAATGTTGTTCTCTTCTAAGAATTCTCAACGCGGTTTCTCGCTCGTTGAGTTGATGGTTGTGGTGGCAATCATCGGTATCCTCGCTGCAATCGCAGTTCCATCTGTAAATAAATATATGGCGAAAGCTCGTCAGTCTGAAGCTAAGACGAATTTGTCTTCATTGTATACGGCTGAGAAAGCTTTTTATTCTGAGTATAACACGTACGACAGCCGTTTCGCGGCGGTTGGTTATACGCCTGAGGGTTCGCTTCGTTATAATGTTGGGTTTTCTGATGCTGGTAAGCAAGCAGGCAATGCAGAAGGCTACACTACAACTCCGGCGAACGTGGCGTTTGCAGCAGCGACATATTGTGGTGCGGCTGGTGTATTTCAGAATGGTTGTACATTGTTGAATGGCGCTACGGGGGCTGCTCCACCAGCAATTACGAATGCTATGTGTCCTATTAGTTCGAGTGGTGTTGTGGCAAACTGCCAGACGAGAGCTGACAGCTTTCAAGCTGGAGCTGGTGCGCAAATCCAAACCGGTGGCGCGGCTCAAGACTTTTGGGCCATCGATAGTTCGAAAGTTATGAGAAACACAGTTATCGGTATTCAATAGTTAATGAAAACTACCGTTGAATCTACTTTTGATTTCAACCTTAAAATCCCCAGTATTTTACTGGGGATTTTTGCTTTAGCGGTCATTGTCTTTTCCCAGTTCTTCGCGGCAAGTTCGTTAAAAAAGGAACGCGCACTGATAGCGCCTCCGCCAAATCTTCAGCATTTTTCGTTTGGTTATAGTGAAGCAATGGCAGATCTTTTTTGGATTCGCGCGGTTCAAGATTTCGATTATTGTGATCAGCAAATCGCACAAAATGTATGTCGAAATAATTCATGGCTTTACAGCATGCTAGATACCATCACGAATCTAGCACCCAAATTTCGCATTCCCTATGCGGCAGGTGCGTTAGCATTGACCGTTATCATCACTGATGTTGACGGTGCGACAAAGATTTTTGAAAAAGGCGTTAAAGAATTTCCGAACGATTGGCGCATCTCTTACCGCGCAGCTTATCACTACCTGTATGAAGTGAAAGACAACAAACGAGCGGCGGAATTATTAATTCAAGCGGGTAAAAACGGGGCTCCTCCATGGGTTTTCACCTTGGCCGGCCGACTTTATTCCGACTCTGGCAATATGGAACTTGCCGAAGCACTTCTACAAGAAATGAAGGACACTCAGCAAGATCCCACGCTGATAAAGCGTCTTCAGGACAAAATCGATTCCATGAAAGCCTCTTCTAAGTAAGAAGCAATGCGTCCAATGGCTTTTTAAGGCCGAACTCTCGCAGAAAATTCAAGCAGGCATTGACGGATCCTCATTCGTCACCATATTTTGATTTGCACAGCACATTCAATAATTTAGGACACGAAAAACGAAAATGGCTCAAAGAGACTACTACGAAATTTTAGGCGTTGCCCGTGAAGCAGACCAAGACACGATTAAAAAAGCTTATCGTAAATTGGCGATGCAATTCCATCCTGATAAAAATCCAGGCAACAAAGAAGCCGAAGATAAATTTAAAGAGGCTGCCGGAGCTTACGAAGTTCTCAGTGATCCAGATAAGCGCGCGAAATACGATCGCTTCGGTCACGACGCGTTCACAGGCCGTGGCGGTGGTGGAGCTGGCTTCACCGATGTGGAAGACATCTTCTCTCATTTCGGCGATATTTTCGGAGACTTCTTCGGTGGAGGCATGGGTGGACAACAACGCCAACGCCGCGACAGAAATTCACCACGCCGTGGTTCTGATTTAAGATACGTCACTGAAGTCACATTGAAAGATGTGATCACAGGTTTAGAAAAAGAAATCGAATTCGATACCGATAAAAACTGCGACGACTGCAAAGGCTCTGGCGCAGAAAAAGGTTCGCAAGTTACGACATGTACAATGTGCGGAGGCTCAGGCCAAGTCGTGCGCTCGCAAGGTTTCTTTGCAATGGCTTCGACATGTCCTCAGTGTCAGGGGCAAGGAACCACAATTAAAAATCCTTGTAAGTCCTGCAAAGGTAAAGGCCGCGTCGCTGAACATCGCAAGATCCGCTTAAACATCCCAGCCGGTGTCGACACAGGCACAAGACTGCGTGTAGCTACAGAAGGTGAGGGCGGCTACATGGGCGGCCCTCCAGGAGATCTGTACGTAGAAATCCGCGTGAAGCCCCACAATCACTTCGAGCGTCGTGGTGATGACTTGGTCGCAGAGCTTTCTGTTCCGTACGTACAAATGCTTCTAGGCGCAGAAATCGAAGTTCCAACGGTCACGTCAAAAGCGACCGTCGAAGTGCCAAAAGGTTCTCACCCTGGTGATACAGTTAAACTTCAAGGCGAAGGCCTGCCGTCATTGCGTGGAAATCGTCGCGGTGATATCTACTTCCACATCAATGTGCAGCTACCAGATAAGCTGAATAAAGACGAAGAAAAACTTCTTCGCGAAATCGCCAAAGCCCGCGGGTTGAAAGTTTCCCCAGAAGGCGGCGGATTTTTTGGAAGAAAAAAATAAGAAATTTTAAAAAGCTGAACATCCGTTCAGCTTTTTTGTCTAAGCTTGTTAAATGCATCCGTGTACTGGCCGAATGCAAGCGGTTTCTCAATACTCATAAAAAATAGATCCGATAATGCTGCTGCCATCGTGGCAGTGAAAAATAATTCACGTAAGAATTGTCCGCACTTCCACAGTGGAAGTAAAAAACCTCTATTTCGTGGCAAACCATTTTTTTAGCAGGACACAGGTTAACAGCAGTTTTGAATAAGAGTGCTAAGTTAAAAAAAATTGTTTATCGAAATCGTGCATAGTTAACAAATTACGAACAAAAACCAGTTTATGGCATTAAGGCAACTTTTCCTTCAGCCGATCATTGAAACGAAAAAAAATGCGTGAAAGAGGTTTTATGTTCGCACTTACAATAGCACTTCTTGCTTTATCCATTACTAACTTTGCTAAAGCTGCTACCTGTGAAGAAAATAAACAGCAGGCCTTGGCTACTGCTAGGGCAGAATGCTCAGGTTCTGGGTGCTATCCCAATTCATTTTGTTATAGCTATTTAGGATTATTTTTTGAAAGAATTCCGAATAGTCCAACGAACGCATACTCTGTCACTTGTAAAGTAAAGTTTCTGTATCCTAATCAGCCTGAATTTATTTCCTCTACACCCGAAGGAAGTGTCGATGACTGTATTTCAAATTCACAAGTGCATGTGAAAAAAACGTCTCACAGCCAGATGAATTCAAAAAAAGTATGCGGTTCCATAGTTGGCGTCGAGGATCAAACGTTAGGTGAAACCATTTCACTAGTGGGGGCATCTTTTTCCTTACAGTATTCGACAGCGCTATCTCGGGGAAGAACCGGAGATTATACTATCGAGGCTGAGGTAGTGGGAGCATTGCCACGAGATTATCTCACTTCCTTTACCTATGAAGTATTTGACGGTACGACAACAATTCTTAGTCAGACGTTTCTAAACACCCCCAATCAAAACTTTACTTTTGTTTGGAATGGATTAGATCTTAGCTCTAATCCCGTCTTCGGCCCTAGAAAATTCAAAGTAGACAGAACTGAAACTTCCCCTGTCGGATCCTTTACCTATCCCGAAGAATTTTACCTAGGTAGCTTTGATGCTTCCAAAATTGGACTCGGTGGATGGCTGCCTTCTAATTTCCATTTATACAGCTATGCAACGAACAAGTTGTATTCAAGTGATGGTAGCGTAAGGCACGTGGTTGCACAGCCTCTCGGGGGGCTCCACTATGTTGCAGATCTAAGCGGAGATCTCGTGTATTTTTTCGACTCTACAGGAAGGCAGGTTTCCACAAAATCAGGATTTTTGGGCTATACAGTTTATTCTTTCAATTACGATGTCCAAGGTCGTTTAATAAGTATTGCCGAGCCATTCGGAAAAACTACCTATTTTAATCGCGACCTTTTTGGAAATTTGACAGACATCGCCGCCCCGAACGGAAAAATTACGACTGTAGGGCTGGATAGCAATGGTTTCATTTCGTCAGTTACAAATCCTAACAGTGAGACATATACCCTGACAAATTCTACAGAAGGCTTACTTCTGTCGTTCCAGAAACCGATGGGGCAGGTCAGCACCTTCTCTTACGACTCTAAGGGGAACCTTATTAGGGACGAGCACTCAGGCGGATATTTTTTTGAACTCGTGAGAAGTCTTACACCTTCATATCCAACAGATATAAATCTAGTATCTCGGATGGGGCGAGTAACTAGAGCTTACGGTTCGGGTGATGCCAAGACCGTCAAACGCACGGTCAATTACTCTGTCGGCGGTTCTGAAGAATATCAATATTCCTCAAATGGTACCACAGCAGAAGAAACAATTGTCGATAGAGGTGTAAGGACCTATAGCTCCTATTCTGTTGATTCGAGATTTGGCGGTACAGCAAATCGGCTAAGCTATGTAGAACAGAGAACACAAAACAGCGCGACTAAAAGAGTAGATAATACATATAATATCTCTCTTAGCAACCCATCTGATCCTTTTTCTATTTCAAACTATTCAGTTACGCAGTTCTTTGATTCTCAATATTTCTCACAGGTAACAACAGTTTTCGATCCAGCAAATAAGCGTTTTACAGCTACTTCAATGTCAGGAAATACTTCAATCGTAGACATTGACGCTTATGAGAGACCCATTCTTTTAAAGAATGGGAATGAAGACAGTATTTCCTTATCTTATACAAATGAAAACCTGACATCCGTTACTCAAGGAAGTCGTAATACCGAGCTCGGATACAATAGTGATGGATATATTTCTACTATCACAAATGCGCTAAATCAGGCGACAGGTTTTATTTACGACAGTGCTGGAAGAATTACTTCTAAGGTTTTATCTGATAGTCGTGTAATAGGATTTACTTATGATTCAAATGGCAGACTTGCATCCATAACTCCACCAGGTCGCAGTGCGCATTTTTTCGCGGTCAATGCAAGCGAGCTTCCTTACACTTATAACCCTCCTTCGCTTTCTGGAGTTACAAATGTTCAGACGGCTTACGCTTATAACAACGATAAGCAGCTAACTCAAATCTTGAAACCTTCCGGTGTCGTTATCGATGTTAACTACAACTCGACAAATGGACGATTGCAGTCCTACGTTACGAGTGAAGGAACTTACAGTATTTCAGTTGATTCAACCTCTGGACTGCCAAGCTCAGTTAGTGTGCCAGGGGGACAAAACGTTTCGATCTCGTATAACGGCAAAATTCCTTCGTCTGTCTGGAGTAACGATACGATTGGCGGATCTTATCTTTCCCTCGGCTATATACCGACATTTACGACAGGCAATCTAATTTATTCAGACGAAATTTATCAGGGTGGTAGTTTAGGTGTCGTAAATTATACGTTCAATGCCGACCGTAAGTTAGAGTCTGCGGGTCAGCTATCTTTAAGCTACTCGTCACCGAATGGTCGCCTTTCAGGAACTGTGATCGGCAATTCTCCAAATAATATTGGTGATACTTTTAGCTATAACTCGTTTGGCGAATTAACAGGATACGATGCGAAGTACGGTACCAACAGCATATTGGCATACACTTTAAATAGAGATGCTCTTGGTCGGGTTGCGTCTAGAACGGAAACTGTGGGGGGAGTAACGGACACGTTTGAATATACTTACGACGACGTGGGTAGGCTCACTGAGGTAAAGAAGAATTCCATTATTCAGTCTACTTATGGATACGACACGAATAATAATCGAGTTTCCGGAAATGTTGGTTCGCAGACGATCACGGCTAGTTACGATGCTCAAGATCGTATCACGTCTTATAATGTCTTTACTTATGTACATAACACCAACGGCGAAATGATTTCCAAAACCAATACTTTGACGGGAGAAACTACTACTTTCACATACGACTCATTTGGAAATACAAAAACCGTGACGCTACCGAATAGTGACGTCATATCTTATTACTACGATGGCTTATTTAGAAGAGTTGCAAAGAAGGTTAATTCCACGCTTATAAAGCGATGGGTGTACATGGATCAACTTCGGGTTGCTGCCGAGCTTGATGGCGCGGGAAATCTACAGAAACGGTTTGTATACGCATCAAAATCTAATGTTCCCGACTACATGGTAATGTCAGGTTCTTCTTACAGAATTGTATCCGACAGCTTAGGTTCACCTCGTCTTGTCGTAAAAGTTTCAGATGGTTCTGTGCTTCAGAAAGTTACCTACGATGAGTTCGGAAGAGTATTGAGTGACACCAATTCTGGTGCAATTCCGTTCAAGTTTGCTGGGGGGCTCTATGATGAAGATACTCATCTCATTCGATTCGGAGCGAGAGACTATGATCCTAGTATAGGCAGATGGTTGAGTAAGGATCCCATTTTATTCTTAGCAGGTGACTCAAACGTATTTGGCTACGTTGCTCAGGATCCTGTTAACTCCATAGATCCTAGTGGACTATACGAAATATGTACGACCCCGTTGGGCGGGTTCAGTAGCGAATTTGGTCCGGTATATCATCAATATTTATGTGCTAATGGCGTCTGTGGAGGACAAACGCGTAGTGGAAACGCGATAAGCAGCGCAGGAGTGGATTCGAATGATCCTGCGCCAGGCAGCACTGGAGTGAAATGTAAAGAAGGGCCCAAACATCGTCAAGGCTGTATGGATCAATGTGTTGCAGATGCTATTGGTGGTTCTCGACCTCAATATAGCGTGATAAACGTAGGTGGTGCAAACTGCCAAAAATGGGTCAGTGACACAGTCGAGAGGTGTTCGGCGCAATGCAATCGAAATTAAGTTCATTCAATATTATAAAAGCGGTCTGGTTGACGCTTAGTGTGGGTGTTGCCATTTTTGGATTGCTGGCGCAAGGGGATTCGAGTGTTGTTGCCAGCTATCTGATTTGGCTTCTAACGTTGCCATCCGGAATTGCAGTTTATTTCGGTGTATCATTTGCGCTGAGTTTTATCGCAAAAGAATCTTTGGGCTTTGGAGGCCTCTACGATTTTTCACTTACTCTTTTTACTTATTTGCTGGCGATTATATTTGGCTATTTTCAGTGGTTTATCGTCGTTCCCAAAGAAATATACAAGTTGAAGAAAAATAAAACGTCTCGCGCGTGGTTCATTGTTTATTTCATCTTGATTATTTTCAGTGTTTATCTTTTTCTCGGACACATTTTCCCATCTGTCGACTAAAGTTCGCTATTAAAAGCTATCGTAAAGTCGACAAGCGTCTTCAACTTGGATGTCCACCTCCACCGGAATATCCCGCATCAACCCACTCAAGCTCTTACACGGTCCAATATTCACAAACCTCGTAACACCATCATTCCTACAAATCGCCTGCACCGCTTGGTTCCAGTGAATCGGTTTGCAAATACTCAAAAGAAACTCTTCGCGAATCGCAACCGGATCAGAAATCGGCGTGGCACCAAAGCTTGAATACATCGGAATCGAAGGCCGACGAACCTTCACAGACTGAAAATCCTCTCGCACGCATTCCACATAAGGCAGAATGTAACGTGAGTGCGCGGGATACTCTAAGATCTTCATCGTATTCCATGACTTGTCCTTGGCGCGCTCTTCCACTTTTTCCAACTCTTGAAAACGACCGCCAATATTCAGGAATCGGGGAGTCAAACATGACACGTCCACGGCAATATCCGAGAACCATTTATAGTCTTCGTCAGTAAAAACCTGACTCTTCGGAGCAAGAACGCCAATATTCCGTCCGATCTTGTCAATACCGTCAATTTTCTGAGTGAACTTGATATGGTTCACCACCGCATCTTCAAAGCTGTAGGCCTGTGCAAATACCGCGCGCGCGAGGTCTCCTAATGAGCAGCCCATCACGAAATCGGGTGGCCCCTCTTTTTCCGCGAGTTCTTCAGCCACGGCAGTTTGAATACTGCAAATCGCAACGGCCGCAACACTGATGTTCTGAATAGAATAAATATCCTCCACGCTGCCTTCTAAAAAATCTAAGAAAGACATGCGTTGATGAAAATGGTCGCCGATGATTTCTTCGGCGTGATGCAGATATTTTTTTACGCGAGGACGTCCTAAATAGCGAAGCCGATCCGTGCGGCGAAGTAAGGCGTTGAGCCCCGGAAAAATATAAGCCTGCTTCATACGAGCTCCGCCTCATGCTTCCAAGAGCGAGCGGCATACAGGCCGCCTAAAACTTGCGAAGCGGCTCTTTCAAAACAGAGCTCTTCGGTTTGGCGGATCCACTTTAAGACCTCGGGCTTAATGAATCCACGGTCTTTTAGGCGCAAATGCACCATCTGCGTATGCTCGGCTTCGTCTCTTAGAATTTCGTCTAAGATAAAGGCAACATCCACGGAATGCGTGGTCTCACTTAACTGCGCATAGTGTTTAAAGACCCGCATCTCTAGCCCCAAGGCCCCAAAAAGATAGATCTCATCGGGATCAGAAAACTTTTTCATCACATGGCTAAAGTAGGTCACCAGATATCTTTCCGTGGCCTTACGCATGCGCACTTCAAGAACTTTGTACTTTGCTTGCTGCAAGAGCTTGCGACGTCGCAGTAAAACAGTTTGTCTTAAAAGCTGCGCGTGCCTTTTTTCATCACCCACGTGTTCAACCATATCAGCCGGCAATGGAAGACCACGGCGCTTAAAGATTTCTTGCATATGATTTGCCGCAAGTTCCTCGCTATCACCTAAGGCGTAAATCCATAACGAAGTCGCTGCAGAATCCGCACTTAGCACATGACCCAGCTTTTCACTGGCGGTGACGCTCTCTTTGCGTTCGCCGACATTGACATAAGCAGAAATCACATCAGTCATACGTAATACCATTTTATGGCACATCTCTTTTTCGATCGTCAGAAGTTGATTTAAGCAGAGCTTCTCAGCTTGGGGCAAAGTCTCCATCATCTTCTTTCCGAGCTGAATATGATTTTTTTCGTCAGCCAATACGGAAGTTAAAATGGAGCGGATGGTTTCCGAAGGCGTCGCCTTGATAAAACAAGAATATATCTGAAATGGGAACTGCTCGATCGTCAAAGCCCCATGCACGTAAGCATTGAAGCGCGACTTTGCTTGAATCAAGATGGGGTTTCCGAAATAGCCGACAGTGAAACTTTCCGCGATGTTTTGCAACTCCAAACGCAATTCTCGTTCGCGTGAATTACCGGCTTCAGGAAAAGGCCGGACCGCCCATAAGGCATCGCGATGCCGAAGTTCATCTTCGGCATGAGCTTTAATTTCTGAAATAAATTGGGGAGGAGTCGAAGCCGACACATTTCCCAGAATTTGTTTTGCCGCTAAATCCTCCATGTGACCTAACGCCGTTAAGAGCGCCGATTCCAAGCGAGGATCCTGGCAGACTAAAGACATTAACTTATGAATTGAATTATACAGTTGTTCTATTGATGTTCGCATGAAGTGGGATACTTATACGCCCATACAATTTGAACAATTCTAAAGAGCGAAGCCTGTTAAAATACGTTCAAGATATTAAGGACGACATAAATTAAATTTCTGACTTCGTTCCATCACTTTCTTTGCGATACCAGACCGGTTTGCACGTTCCATGATTCGTCCCCTCGTGCGAACATGCGGTGAGTCCCACAACCAAATCCATTTCCGCTCGAAATAACACGAAGTCACCGGTTTTTGCGACGGGTTTTTCAATTTTCACTCGTCCTTTTTCATCCACAGTGACATTCATAAAAATATTGAACGTCGTTGAAATCTGATCTTCATGAATTCCAAATTCCGCAAGGTTCCTTGCCAGGTTTTCATGACAGCTCGGATGATAGTCCTCGTTGCCCGCGATAATCTGAAACATCCGAAGACTACAAGGAGTCATTAAAAAATCATGGCGACCACAGCTGTCTTCTAAGATCGTCAGCATCACATTGCTACGATTGGAATAAAGATGATGCCCCGAAGTCAGATAAATCGTATCGGCCCAATCGATAGAGCGACCTGCCGAAAGACTTTCCCAAAGATCGCGAGCATTAAAGCAAAAAAGATCCGACACTTGAAAATCATGCGGAGTCATAACACGCAAAAGTTCCCCTTTACGTAAAAGAAAGGCTGCTCCTGTTTGTGCAGGCATCACACAATAAGTTTGTTCTAAAGTATCAGACACGCGACAACGCCTTTTTCGCTAATCCCACAAGTCCTTTCGTGAAAGGACACTTCCAATCCGAAGAGTTCGCACGACCGGAAAACTGAATTGCTTCCCACACGTCGTTATGAAGTTCTGCCATCGGGTTGACGGAGCCTTGAAAACGCTCATCGCGCTGACGGTTTAACTTGATCATCGGCTGATAAAGGCCTTGCTCTTGAAGTTCGTGAAATTGACTGTACAAGTTAAAAACCAAAGCGGGATAAGGAAGGCGACGCGAAAGACGGCTGCTTAATGGATGCAGTCCTACAACAAAGTATGCGCTGCCGTCTAAACTAAAACAGAAATTCTTGTCTTCCGGATTGTCACTGAATGTCGGATCCCAATTGCCGGCGATATCGGGATGATTCCATATCGCCGAAAGCTCATTCCAAAGTTTCATTTCAAATTCTTCTTCGCTGTTGACTGAATCCTGCGGAAAAATCGCGAAGTAAGTGAGGTTCTGAATTTTTTGAGATCGCTGTTTTTCTTTAAATGCGATCAAGTTCGCCGCCAAGGTTCGAGCGCTCTCACCGCTGCCAAAGCTTGAGTACGTGTCGAAGATCAGTTCTTTTTTGAAAAGAGCTTGAACCGCAGCAATACAGGGATAATTTTTCTGAGAGATCAAATTATGAATGTCAGATTCAACCTGAGAAATGTCCATGGACTATGATTAGTCGAAAGGACTAGGTGCTACAACGGCGACACTCATGTGTTTTACCACTGATTGCGGACGGGAAATTTACTTCGCACGATCGGCAATCAAAAGAGCCATTCTTTTCCGATTTTAATTTTCAACTTGGAGTTATCGATTGTTTTGCAATTTAAATTGTTATTCTTTTTGCGCTGAAGACTTCACACGTTTCTTGATGGACTCAAACTCAGGGCTCTCTGGATGGGTTTGCGTTGATTTGCCGTTGTCATCACTGAGCTGTTCATCCTGCTCGGCCTCGCGCTTTTCCGCGCGAATCTCGGCTTGGGCCAATCCAAACATAAGCAGCGACGAAACCAGAACCGCTGCCATCTTGAAACTGAAGTGTGTCATAAGCTGGGCTCCTATCATAAGAGTTTGATTGATCGATAGAAGTAGGGTAACCGAATGAGGTAAAAATCTTATGAATATGGCATTTAAATTCTTTAATCCGGGTGCTGCAAAATCAGGCAGAAATTGAGGCCCCGGCGTTGAAGGGTTTGCGCCGAGGCCTTGAGGGGCTTCGTTTCCTGTTTTTTTAAGAGAGGAGCGAAGAGCCCATAATGCACGTCGCTGCTCCATAACACGAGTTAAATATCCGTAAGATATTGAAATTATTCGTTAAAAAAATGTCATAAAAAAGTAAGATGACGAGCTTGACGAATAGGAAGTCCGACCCACATTTAAAGAGCTATAAGCAGTTAATATTTAAGGAGAATTAGTATGGGTAAAATTATTGGTATCGACTTAGGAACGACGAACTCATGCGTCGCGATCATGGAGGGCGGCGAGCCTAAAGTGCTTGTGAATGAAGAGGGCGCTCGTACTACTCCTTCAGTTGTCGCTTACACTAAGGACGGCGATCGTTTGGTAGGTCAAATTGCTAAACGTCAAGCGGTGACGAATCCTGAAAACACAATCTATTCTGCAAAACGTTTCATCGGTCGCAGATTTGAAGAGATTCAAGAGGAAATCAAACTTGTTCCTTACACTGTGGTTGCTAAAGGCAACGACTGTGCTTTCAAAGTTCAAGGTAAACAGGTTTCCCCAGAGGAAATCGGTGCCGCAGTTCTAGCTAAATTGAAAAAAGTGGCTGAAGACTATCTTGGTGAACCGGTAACTGAAGCTGTAGTGACAGTTCCAGCTTACTTTAACGATGCGCAAAGACAGGCAACGAAAGATGCTGGTCGCATCGCAGGTCTTGAAATCAAACGTATCATCAACGAACCGACGGCCGCCGCTCTTGCGTACGGCATGGAAAGAAAGAAAGACGAAAAAATCGCTATCTACGACTTCGGTGGTGGTACATTCGATATTTCTATCTTGGAGGTTGGCGATGGAGTTGTGGAAGTTCGCGCTACTAATGGGGACACTCATTTGGGTGGCGATAACTTTGACACCGTAATCTTAGAGTGGTTGATCTCTGAATTCAAAAAAGATCAGGCGATCGATCTTAAGAACGACAAAATGGCTTTGCAACGTTTGAAAGAAGCGGCAGAGAAAGCAAAAATCGAACTTTCTTCTGCGCAGGAAACTGAAATCAATCTTCCGTTCATCACGGCAGACCAATCAGGTCCTAAACATTTGCAAACTCGTTTGACTCGCGCAAAATTCGATCAAATGACAGAAGATCTAGTAAAACGCTCTATGGAGCCTTGCCGTAAAGCCTTGGCTGATGCGGGCATGAAAGCTTCCGAGATCGACGAAGTTGTCTTGGTGGGTGGATCGACTCGTATCCCATCTATCCAAAAAGCGGTGAAAGAGTTCTTCGGTAAAGAACCAAACCGCACTGTGAACCCTGACGAAGTGGTGGCAGTGGGTGCCGCGGTACAAGGGGGCGTTCTTGCTGGAGACGTGAAAGACGTTCTTCTTCTAGACGTAACTCCACTCAGCCTTGGTATCGAGACTTTGGGTGGCGTTATGACGACACTTATCGAAAGAAACTCAGCGATCCCTACGAAGAAATCTCAGGTGTTCTCGACTGCTGCTGACAATCAGCCAGCCGTAGACATCCATGTTCTTCAAGGTGAGCGTAAGATGGCGACAGATAACAAAACTCTGGGCCGCTTTGAGCTAGTGGGTATTCCGCCAGCTCCACGTGGTGTTCCTCAAGTAGAGGTGACTTTTGATATCGACGCCAACGGTATCTTGCACGTAAGTGCGAAAGATATGTCTTCTGGTAAGACTCAACAGATCAAGATCACGGCGCAATCAGGTCTTTCTGAAGATGAGATCAAGCGTGCAGTGAACGATGCTGAAGGTCATGCTGAAGAAGATAAACGTAAAGCAGAAGCAGCAACTCAAAGAAACAACTTGGACAACTTGGTTTACCAAACTGAGAAGTTGATCAAGGATTCTGGTTCTCAATTGCCTGAAAGCGAAGTGAAAGCGGCTAACGACGCGATCGCAGAAGCGAAAAGGGTTCTAGAGAACAAAGGTGCGGAAGTGAGCGAGCTCAAAGCTCAGTTTGAAAAACTTCAAGCTGTGACTCACAAAATGACTTCTGAGCTTTATAAAAAGCAAGGAGCGCAACCAGGTGCTGACGGTTCTTCGGGTGATCAAGGCGGCGGCGAAGCCAAAGCTGAAGAGAAAAACGGCGACGACGTGATCGACGCTGACTACAAAGACGTCAACTAATCCTAGGCGTATCTAACATAAAAACTTTAAAGGCCTGTTCGAAAGAGCAGGCCTTTTTTATTTTAAAATTCAAAGCTTTTAAATCTACTGAGGAAGAAGCGGCGTTTTTACGTAGCTGACACCGTTGGATTCAGCAGGGGGCAAGTGACCCGCACGAATATTTACCTGAAGGCTTGGAATCAAAAGCTTCGGCGCTGCTAAAGTCGAATCTCTTTGAGTGCGGAACTGCACAAAGTCTTTTTCGCTGACATGGCCTGCAAGTTGAATGTTCTTTTCTTTTTGTTCTGCAACGCTGGTTTGAAAGCGTAATTCGCGACCTTGGGGTTGATAATCATGGCCTACAAAAATTCGAGTCGAATCAGGCAACGTATAAATTTTCTGAGTGATGGAATTATATAAGTTATGAGCACTTCCATTCGGGAAATCACAGCGACCCGTCCCTGAATCCGGCATAAACATCGCATCACCCGAGAATAAAGCATCTTCAATCAAATAAGAAACGCACGCAGGCGTGTGGCCCGGTGTCGCCAAAGTTTTTATTTTTAATGATCCCGCCTCAAAGACCTGTCCATCTTTAAGCAATAAATCAAAATCTTTCCCTTCGGTATTTACATCTGTCAGGTTGAAGAGTGTCTTAAAAGTTTTTTGCACTTCAGTGATTTTCTCACTGATAGCAACCTTGATTCCCGGAAAGAAATTTTTAAAAAGTTGAGAGCTTGAAAGATGATCCGCATGAGCATGTGTCTCTAACACAAAGTGCGGCTTTAAGTTTTTTTCCTTTAAAAACTTCACCACAGGTTCCATGGCTTTAGTGGTCAGTTTTCCCGAGGCCTGATCAAAATCCCACACAGGATCAATAACCACTGCATCCAAAGTCGTCGCATCAAATGCTACGTAGGTGAGCGTGAAAGTCCCTGGGTCAAAAAAATGTTGAATTTGCAAAGCCATGTGGTCCTCGATATTTGTGCAAAAGATATCTTTGCAAGAATATCCTTAGGATGATCTGATAGTGAAGAACTTTAAGTAGGGGATTCGACAATGACTGAAACTATCGCCTATGCCCTGGGTGGGGGCGCTTTGATTGGACTGGCCGTCTCTATCATGCTGGTCTTTAACGGTCGTGTGACCGGGATTAGCGGGATCACAAATAGTTTTTTGACCGCACAAGAAGGAAGACTGTGGCGAGGCGTCTTTATCATCGGGCTTTGGCTTGGCGGGTTCGTGATGGCGATGATCAATCCGACCTTTTTCGCAGTTCCTGAAACGCCACTGCCTTCAGTGTTAATTGCGGGCTTTCTTGTGGGATTCGGTACTGTGATGGGAAGTGGCTGTACCAGTGGGCATGGCATCTGTGGACTTTCACGATTGTCGCTGCGTTCTTTAGTCGCGACGGTGACGTTTATGCTTGCAGGAATTCTTGTCGCTACGGGTTTAAAACATTTCGGGGGAGTTTAAATGAAGAACAGAAAATATCTTCAAGCCGTCGCTTCCTTCGTTGTTGGTTTTACTTTTGCCTTAGGTCTTTCCATCTCGGGAATGACTCAGCCTAGCAAGGTGTTGGGATTTTTGACTTGGGATGAAAACTGGGATCCGACTTTAATCTTCGTCATGCTAGGAGCCATTCCAGTACACGCTATTACTTATTATTTGGCTCGGAAAAGAAAGTCTCCACTTCTGGATTCAGAGTGGCATGTGCCAACGGCAACAAAGATCTCAAAAGAGCTTGTTATTGGAAGCGCGCTCTTTGGTGTGGGGTGGGGCCTTGCCGGTTACTGTCCTGGTCCGGCGCTGACCTCCGTCGGTTCGGGATCCCTACAGGCTGTTTACTTTGTCGGAGCCATGATGGCAGGAATGTTTGCTCATCAGTTGTTTAAAAAGTCTTTCTCGAAATAGCATTGCACCGATGTAAATTTTGATTTGCGCGCCGAAGTTCTGAGTCCAAGAATTTTTGCGCAGCAACTTTTTGTAATTATAAATTTGACCTCACTGCTTGAAGGTTTACGATGAAATATAAGCCTGAGGTGAGTATGCATAAAGATCTATATCCCGTCCCTCCAGAAACAGCGAAGAATGCCTGGATCAATGAAGCCAAGTACAAAGAGATGTACGAAAAATCCATCAAAGATCCTGAGGGTTTTTGGGCAAAAGAAGCCGAGCGCTTGGATTGGTTTAAAAAATGGGACAAGGTCAAAGAAACTAGCTTCAAAAAACCTGTCAGCATTAAGTGGTTTCAAGGCGGAAAACTCAACGTGTCGTACAACTGTATCGACCGCCATTTAAAGACCAAAGCCGACAAAGTCGCATTTATCTGGGAAGCAGACAATCCACAAACTCCCTCAAAAAAAATCACATATAAAGAACTTCATCAAGAGGTCTGCCGTTTTGCTAACATCTTAAAAAAGATGGGAGTAAAAAAAGGCGATGTCGTGACGATCTATCTTCCGATGATTCCCGAGGCGGCCTATGCGATGCTTGCGTGTACGCGCATTGGTGCTGTGCACTCGGTGATTTTCGCAGGCTTTGCGCCTGACTCTATCGCGGACCGTATTATCGATGGACAATCGAAATTTGTTGTCACGGCAGATGCGGGTTTCCGCGGCAGTAAGTCCATCGCTCTTAAAGAAAATATTGATAAGGCACTCGTCAGAGCACCTGTCGAGAAAGTTTTAGTCGTTAAATACGCACAGACGGATATTCAGATGCAGGCTGGCCGCGATATTTGGTATCACGACGAAGTGAAGTCGGCGAGCGATCAATGTCCTCCTGAACAAATGGATGCCGAAGATCCATTATTCATTCTTTATACTTCGGGATCTACGGGCAAACCAAAAGGCGTCTTACATACGACGGGGGGCTACTTGTTATGGGCAAGTATGACTCATCAGTATGTTTTTGATTATCATGACGGGGATATTTACTGGTGCTCTGCCGACATCGGTTGGGTGACAGGACACAGTTACATGATCTATGGCCCCTTGGCCAATGCGGCAACGTCGTTGATCTTCGAAGGCGTTCCAAATTATCCAACGCCTTCACGTTTCTGGGAAGTCGTCGACAAACATCAAGTTTCTATTTTCTATACGTCGCCAACGGCATTGCGATCTCTTATGCGGGAAGGAGAGACTTTCGTTAAATCCAGCTCTCGCAAGTCTTTAAGAATATTAGGCACTGTCGGAGAACCCATCAACCCCGAAGCGTGGGCATGGTACTTCGAAGTGGTCGGTGATGGTCGTTGTCCGATTGTGGATACGTGGTGGCAAACTGAAACAGGCGGACATATGATCACGCCATTGCCTGGTGCTATCGCGATGAAACCGGGTTCGGCGACACTGCCATTCTTCGGAGTTCAGCCAAAACTTTTAACTGTTGAAGGAAAAGAAATCACTGAGGTTGAAGGCGAAGGCGTGTTAGTGATCGCTGATTCTTGGCCTGGTCAGATGCGTTCGGTGTATCGCAATCATGACCGGTTTGAAGAGACGTATTTTTCAACCTATCCCGGATACTATTTTTCAGGAGATGGATGTCGTCGAGACAAGGACGGATACTATTGGATCACCGGCCGTGTGGATGACGTGATCAATGTATCAGGTCACCGTATTGGGACGGCGGAAATCGAATCGGCCTTGGTTGCGAATCATCGCGTGGCAGAGGCGGCCGTGGTGGGATATCCGCATGAAATCAAGGGCCAAGGGATCTATGCCTTTGTGACTCTTAAAACCGGAGAAACGCCGAGTGAGGATATTCGCAAAGAGTTGATTCAAACGGTGCGCAAGGAAATCGGGCCCATCGCTACGCCGGATCTGATTCAATGGGCTTTCCGTCTGCCTAAAACTCGTTCCGGTAAGATCATGCGCAGAATCCTTCGTAAAATCGCAGAGAACCAGCCAGATCAATTGGGAGATACGAGCACTCTTTCCGACCCAAGTGTCGTCCAAGAACTGGTAGACAACCGTATGAATCGGTGATAGTTTTCTGCCCTGCATAAACGAGGATAATCTATGAAAACAACACAATGGATGACTTTGATTTTGATGGTTCTTGTTGCCGCTTTCAGCCGCTTGATTCCGCACCCTTGGAATTTCACGGCGATCGGTGCCATGGCTCTTTTTGGTGGGACTTACTTCCCGTCAAAAAAACTATCGATGGTGATTCCACTGGCGGCTTTGTTCGTAAGTGACCTGGTTTTGGGTTTCCACGCAACAATGCTTTATGTTTACGTAGGATTTTTAGCGGTTGTTTTATTGGGATGGACTATGCGCGAAGGGAAGACCGTCACTCGTGTTGG
This sequence comes from Bdellovibrio sp. HCB117, assembly GCF_047305915.1. Lineage (NCBI taxonomy): Bacteria > Pseudomonadati > Bdellovibrionota > Bdellovibrionia > Bdellovibrionales > Pseudobdellovibrionaceae > Bdellovibrio > Bdellovibrio sp. HCB117. Next base: position 1,170,776 of record NZ_CP178622.1, read on the forward strand.
GACTATGTCTTTGGTCACAAGCGCGGTCTTTTTCCTGATCTCTAACTTCGGTGTTTGGATGATGGAAGGTCTATACCCAAAAACAGCTCAAGGCCTTGTTTCATGTTACGTTGCGGGCATTCCATTCTTCGGAAATCAAATCCTTGGCGATCTGTTCTTTACGGCGGTTCTTTTCGGTGGTTATGAAGCTATCAAAAAATTCGCTCCTGATTTCGCAGTTAAAGCTTCTGCTTAGTTTTAAAATGATCCACAAGCTCACATTGATCCTGTGAGTTTGTGGAGGATTCAATCTTCCTCGATTCCCCACCAGAAATATTTACGGTTTCCGTCTTGTTTTTCTTGCTAACTTCATTCGGATATTGCATGCCGGCCGCATTTACGGGTAAAAGTCGCTATGGCTTTTGACTCTCACGGATTCACTAAAAAACAACTGGGTTTGCATCGTCCTATCTTGGACGGCAAAGTGAACTTTCCACTGTGCTTGGCACCGATGGTGGGTCTTACGCACGTGGCTTTGCGTGAAGTGATTCGTGAGTACATGCCTGCGGATGCTTTTACGATCTGGCCGACAGAGATGTTAAACTCTCGCCGCATTCCCAATGAAAATCTTGTGACGACGCCAGAAACGATGCGTGCGCCTCACGAAACGGGGCTTGTTCCACAAATCTTAGGCAATGAAGAAGTTCCCATCATGGAGAGTGTGAAGCGCTTAATCGAGTGGGGAGCCGAAGCCATTGATATCAACATGGGTTGTCCCGTGCAAAAAGCGTTGAAGCACAACTATGGCGTCGCCTTAATGGGTGATCCATCTTATGCCGCAGAAGTCGTTCGCATGACCGTCAAAAATGCGACAGTTCCTGTCAGCGTAAAGCTGCGTGCCGTCGGGAGCACTAAAGAATTTGACGAGCTTCTTTCGTTCGTATCAGGACTTCGTAATTCCGGAGCTGCGTGGGTGTGTTTACATCCTCGAACAGCGGCTCAAAAACGTCGTGGCTCTGCGGATTGGGAGCAAATCAAACAACTTCATAAAGCTGTCGACTTTCCCGTGATCGGTAATGGTGACATCCAAACTGCCGACGACGCGAAAGCAATGCTTGAAGAAACGGGCTGCGATATGGCGATGGCAGGCCGAGGTTTGGCGGCACGCCCCTGGATGATGTGGCAGCTTGGTGAAGACTTGGGCTTTGCTTCTCCCGCAGGTAAAGAGGGCATGAAAGCTCCTCGCACTTCGGAAGAAGAAGGCGCTGAATACGGAAAATGTCTTTTAAAATTGATACATCTAAGCCGACAGTATTTTGGTGATGACTTAGCCATGCGCAAGGTGCGTTTCTTTGTTCGTACGACCAGCGTGTGGCTGTTATTCGGTAATGCGCTTGTCGGAGTGTGTGCGAAAGCTCGCAACGTCGATGAAATGATTGAGGGTGTGCAGAAATTTTTCGAGGGCCCCGTTGAAATGAGCCCTCGCACAGAATTGCGCCAATAAATTAAGGAAAGCGTGGTGGTACCGGTGGGTTCGGTGGTCTGATCGGTTCCTGACCGTAAGCCGAAAGATTCACACGGTAGTTCTTATCTGAAGTCCACACTAACAATGTGCCGCTTGCCGGGCCAGCGAAAGTATTCCAGTAAGTTACAAAAATCTGACAAGATTTACCTGGTTTTAAAACCGTCGGACAGTTGTCTTGGGCACTAAAACCCATGCCTTTAATGTCCCACACGATTTTGGTGATATCTTGATCGCCCGTGTTTTTAAGCTGCAAGCTGCCACGAGCTGTTCCGTTGTAAGGAGCAGAACCCAAACCCATGTAAATCACTTCCGTTCCGCCCACAGGATTGATTTCTTCTGCGTGAGCAGATGAGACCGCCAGTGTCGTCAGAAAAGCGAACAACAAAGCCTTCATTATTTTCCTCCCAGCATGGAATCAAGTTTACCTTCTTCATCCAAGGCTTTCAGATCTGTGTAACCACCGACCAATTTGCCGTCGATAAGAATGATAGGAACTGTTCTCCATCCTGTTTCATTTTTGATGCGATCGATTTCTTCTTGTTTGCCCGTAAGATCCACAACATCGTAATCGATGCCTTTGCCATTCAAAAAATTGATAGCGCGGTCACAATAGGGACAAGGGTCTTTTTTATAAATAACTACTTTAGCCATAATTCTTTTTGACATACGGGTGCAGGGGAGACAAGGATTCTTCCTGTCATGCAGTGCTTACTTTGTCAGTCACCAAACTCAAATGCTTTTAAAGTGGTAAAGAAGCCCGAACGCAATTATTACCACTGCGAAGACTGCGATTTTATTTTCATGAACCCCGCAGAGCGTCTGAGTCTTGAGGAAGAAAAGCAACGTTATGACCTTCATCAAAATCAAGAAAGTGCGGGCTACTTAGCGTTCTTTGATCCGCTCATCAAAGGTGTTACAGATCACTTTAAAGCCGCTGGTGTAGAGAGTTTGGAACTTACGAGTTTGGATTATGGCTGTGGTCCGACGGCGACATTGAGCAAGCTTCTAAACTCGCAAGGGTTTGAAACTTCCGACTATGACGCTTTTTATTTTCCAGACACCGAAAGTCTGAAGCGCACTTATCATCTAATTACAAGCACTGAAGTGTGGGAACATCTTCACAATCCCAAAGTGGAAATCGAGCGCATGTTAAGCCTCCTCAAACCCGGGGGGATATTGGCAATCATGACTTCCGCTCACAAAGGCGAAGCGGCCTTCCATGACTGGCATTATCGACGTGATCTTACTCATGTCGGATTCTTCTCAGAAAGAAGCATGAATTGGATCGCGGAGCGATTCCGTTTGCATGTTGTGAAGATGAAAAGTCCCTACTTCATTTTTCAAAAAATGTTCTGAAGCGAACAAAAACATCGGATCGCATAGGTCTCGCTGTGAGAATCGTTTGTTCGAATCTTGATTGAGCCTCCAGATACTCCGAAGAGTTACTTGGAGTTGATCTGGCTTTTACAAATTTTTTATTTATTCTGCTCGTTTCGTTAAATTCTTTTGCTATCTCTAGTAGCGAGAGCCTTCTGCTTTCGGTCGCCTGTAAGAAGAAACCCGAGTGTGCCACCACTTACAAAGATCCCATTGAAAAAATAAAACTGACCTGTGAGATGCAAGTGCAGTCGCTCAAATGCGCTGAGCTTGCGAAAAAAAATCCAGAGTGGGCGCCGCTGATGCGACGTTGTGATTTGGATAGCTTGTGCAAACAAAACGACGACTTCCTTCGCGAGCAGGGAGTTGCCTGTTTGCGTGGTTATAAAAATGCGATGATTGATTTGGGAATTTCGCTCAAAGACATGGCTGTGTCTTTGGGCGGATTCATCGAAAACTCCTGGGAAGGCTTTAAAGAAAATAACAAAAAAAGAGCTGAGTTCCTGCGTGAGTGTGACAAGCTTCTTTCTTGTAAACGCGACTTGGTCAAAGACGATCATCGCTACAATAAATTGAGTGATGCCGATTTGGAAAAATATCCGGCGACTTTCCTCTATATCGAAGCTCAAGATATGAAAGCTTACATGTCGTCCATTCGCCGAATGACGCCGAAGCCTTATGTGCCTATCTCTGAAAGGCCTGTGGCCGAAGATGTGCAACTTTCAGTTGAACAGCGTAATAAATTAGGTGCGCTTAAAAACATGGTGATGGATACATTGAATAAACAGTATCAGCGCTATTCCTGTTACAACGCCTTAGCGCAAGAAGAGCTGGCATGCTACGCGATCGGAAATGTCATTGATCCGACAATTCTGGTGGGGGGGTACTTCTTAAAAGGCGGCCGGGCGGCCATCGCTGCGGGACGAGGCATAAAAGCCGAAGTGACTGCTTTAGAGGCCGCGGAACTTGCCAAGGCCACCGAGGCCACTAAAATCGTGGAAGCATCAAGAATCACAGAAAGTGCGAGTGCTAAAACTTCCGGAAGCACCGTCACTCAGGCGCAGAGGAATGCTGATAATTCAGATATCATCGCCAAACGAAGAAAATCAGATCAAGAGGTCGGAAAAAACTCTTCGACGGCGTCCTCCAGGTCAGCAGGCTTTAAAGACCGCGAGGGCTTGATAAGAAAATATCTCGAGTATTCACCAACGACGGTGGCGCAGAATGAAAAATGGATTTCTTTAGCGAATAGTGGGACGAAAAGCAAAGCCACCTTTCTGGATGTGGAAAACTCGCAGATGAAAGTTCTTAATGATTCTTTGAAGGATAAAAATCTGGTGACGGGTCTTACAAATTATCACAAAGATCTTTTGCTCAGTAACGTGAAGGCCTTGGAAAAAGAATTTCCGGGCTTGATCGTTGATCCCTATTCGGATTTTAAATCAATGCGTTTTTCTTTCAGTGGCAAAGTGCCTAAAGATCTTGAAGCGCGCCTAGCAAAAGTATTCAAAGAAACAAACACCGAATTTGATACCTATCTAAAAGAAAACGGCATCATCCGCAGCGTGGAAAAGTCGGATCAATGGTTCAGAGCGGGCATAGGACAAAGTGCCGATCAAGCGAACTTGGCGGCTCGCTATTCTCGCCAGCTTTCCGAAAACGAACTTCAAGCGTATTCGAAATCAGAACTTCAAATTATGATGAGGCAGAAACTTTCTGATATTGAAAAAGATCGTCAAAGCCTGCGCCAGTATTTTGGAAAAACCAACTTGGTCTCAGGTCAAACCTTTGACACTGATGTCTATGACATTGTTCGCAAAGGGGCGGGTGACACCACGAAGATTTCAAAAGATCTGGCCAATCGATTTGGAACGGAGGCTTTAGATACATCGCAAGTGAAAACTTTAGAACGTTACGTGAAAGCAGCCGATGATTTTTCGCCCGGTCTTTACATCGCAAAAAGGGAAACACCGCATTTCAACGAAGCGACCATGGGAGGACTTTCCGCTGATATGATTGGAATGGGCGGCGCGAACCTGAAAGGGACCGCGGAAGCTTTAGCGGGGAAGACAAATTTAGATAAAGTTTTGGAAAGCACTCGTCTGGCCGAAAAAACCGTCACCCATCACTTCGTTGAACAGAAGAAGGCTTTTCAAGAAGTTTTGCAAAAATCCGTGGATCCCGGAAAGCTGCAAACCGTCTGCTCGGGGGATGATTGCGTGGCGATTGCCAGCAAACCTCTATCGATTCAAGATAAAGAAAGTGTGATGAAAAACTTGGCACAGACCAAGTACTCTGGATCTTTCCGTCTCTCTTTTGTTTCTGACGGTGTCAAAGATGCTTCAGCACGCAACATCCTAGCTACTCACGGTGAATCGGTTGAGAAAACACTTCGAAAATCTTTGGGTTCCTCCATGGAGCCTGCGAAATTAAAAGGTCTCACTTTCGGAGTCGATATGCAAACCACCCACCTGAATTCGGGTGGAGTTAAGCTGATCGTAGGGCAGTCGCCTTTGGTTCGGCTTTCTGCTAGAGAGCGCGAACAAATTCAAAAGGCCTTTAAAGAAGCGGTGGAGTCATTAAATAACGATCTGCGCGCGCAAAGAAAAAGTGCCAGCTACTCAGCGGTCAATTAGTTGGCAGAGCAAATACGCTCAAGATTTGCACGGAACTCGACAGGTTTTTTTAAGATTTTAATTTCATCAAAAACTTGTTTCGCTTCGGCATTCTTTAAGGAAAGTGCTTTGAGCCACTGTTTTGTGCGCGAAACCGCAAAGTAATCGTTGATATAAAGCGTGCTGGCTTCAAAGAACTGAGGCAGAAGGGGTTTTGCCCGTTGCCAGTTCATTTCTTCAACCGGTTCATTGGAAAGGCTCTGTTTGATCTGACGGAAGATAAAGGGATTGCTCATCACGCCACGACCGATCATATAGTCTTCACATTGTGTGACTTCCACGCAGCGTTTGAAGTCGGCGACATTCCAGATTTCACCGTTGGCGATGATTTTCAATTTCGTCGCCTCTTTGATTTTCGGAATCCACTCCCAATAAGCAGGTGGTTTATAACCATCGGTTTTGGTACGACAATGCACGGTCAACCATGTGGCGTTTGCTGCTTCGACGGCTTGAGCGATTTCTAAACATTTCGTTGGATCATCAAAACCTAGACGGATTTTTGCTGTCACCGGCACATGCGCGGGTACAGCCTTACGAACCGTATCCACGATCGTGTGAACACGATCACAGGACTTTAAAAGACTGGCGCCCCCATCATGACGGTTCACTGTTTTTGCCGGGCAGCCAAAGTTTAGATCAATTCCGAGTGCGCCAAGTTTGACGGCTCTTTGTGCATTGAGCGCCAAAGGTTCGGCATGACCGCCAAGAAGTTGAACAAAAACGGGTGTACCCCAACGAGTGCGAGAATTGGTTTTTAGCTCTGGACAGTTCTTATAAAAGACACTTTCAGGGTGCAAGCGATCGGTAACACGAAGAAATTCGGTCACACACTGATCCACACCACCAATTTGTGTCAAAGTGTCGCGCATCACCCAGTCAACGACACCTTCCATCGGAGCCAAAAAAAGTTTCATGCTTTAAACGCCACCCATTTTTTTGACGATATCAAAGTGCTTCTTATCGACGGGCTGAACCGAAAGGCGAGAGCCTTTTTGCAAAACCACCATGTCTGCCAGTTTTTCGTTGTCACGCAAGTCAGAAAGGCTGATGAAGTTTTTAAACTTCGCTACGAATTCGACTTCGACGCAGAACCAGTTCGGTTTTTCTTTTGTGGCTTTGGCATCAAAGTATTCAGATTTTTTATCGAACTGAGTTTTATCTGGGGCTGCCGCTTTGGATACTTTCGCGATCCCCGCGACTCCAGACGGCTCGGCATTAGAGTGATAGAATAAAACAAGATCACCGACCGACATCTCTTTCGACATGAAGTTGCGGGCTTGATAGTTTCGGACGCCTTCCCACCATGTGGTTCCATCTTTTTTTAGAGTATCAATGGAATAAACGTCAGGTTCTGATTTCATCAACCAGTATTTCATTTTGTTTTCTCCGATTTGATTTTTCCGGATTTAAAAAACCATTCGCCCGCTTGTTTGCGGAAGGTGCTGACCTCGTGATGAACGTACTCTTCGTCATCAACAGTGTAGAAGGCTTTAAACTCCACGGTGCCTTTGGTCCCTTTTTCTTCAGCCTTTACGATTTCTAATTTAAGGAATTTCGCACGCTCTGCCCATTCTTTATTGGCGTCTTCGTCAATCAGATCCAAAGTTTGGGGATCCGTTGTATCGCGCAGATACTCCATTTGATTTTTCGCAAACGCCGAATAGCGTGAACGCATCAAAGCTTCGGCTGTTGGAGCTAAGGCTTTGCCAGAATGATAAGGACCACAACACTCACTGTAAGTTTTCTCGGAACCACAAGGACATTTCATAGTCCGCGAACCTAACACAACGCCTTTCTAGCACCTACGCCCATCGCATCGCGTCGCGCAAAAGGTACCTGCTTCCTTTTCTACACAAAGGGAAGCAGGTACCTTTAAGAGATGGAAAAGAAATGGGCGTTTATTACTGGGGCGACTTCGGGGATTGGCTGGGCGACGGCTTTGGCTTTGGCGGGACAAGGGTATTCTATTTTTGCGACGGGACGTCGTCGTGATAAACTCAATGAGTTAGAAACGGCTTTAAAGGCGGCTCATCCGAATATCCAAGTGAAGTCCGCGCAGTTTGATATCAGTGATCGCGATGATGTGACTCAATTTATGAAAGCTCACTATGCGGAAATGGCTCATATTGATGTTCTGGTGAATAACGCCGGACTCGCTAAAGGCGTCGATAAGATGCAAGATGCGAAACTTGAAGACTGGGACACGATGATTGATACCAACGTGAAAGGTCTTCTTTACGTCACGCGTGGGATTGTCGAACACATGGTTCGCAGAAATTCTGGTCACATTGTAAATCTGGGTTCCGTGGCGGGTCGTTGGACTTATCCAGGCGGAGGCGTTTATTGCGCAACGAAATTTGCGGTGCGCGCCTTGAGCGAAGGTCTGCGCATGGATCTTCTGGGAAGCAAAGTGCGTGTGACCAATATTGAGCCGGGCATGGTCCACACGGAGTTTTCTTTGGTGCGTTTAGGCGATCAAAGCAAAGCTGATAAGGTCTACGAGGGAATGACGCCGCTTTCAGCGCAAGACATCGCTGAAACCATTGCTTGGTGTGTCGCTCGCCCGGCACACGTGAATATCCAAGAACTTGTTATTTATCCAACTGATCAAGCTCACGTAGGCCAAGTGGCAAGAAAGAACTAAAGTCAGATCTTTGAAGGAGTTTGCAAATGGCAGATATGCGTATTGAAAAAGACACCATGGGTGAAGTGCAAGTCCCCGCCGATAAATTCTGGGGAGCACAAACGCAAAGATCCACTCAAAACTTCCGCATTGGCGGCGATCGTTTTCCTCGAGAAATGATTCGCGCGTTGGGGATCTTAAAAAAATGTGCCGCGCAAACAAATCAAAAACTAAATCTTTTAGACGCCAAGAAAACCGACGTCATTGTGAAAGCCGCAGATGAAGTCATTGCTGGAAAACTGGATGCACACTTTCCTTTGGTCGTATGGCAGACGGGCTCGGGCACTCAGACAAATATGAATGCCAATGAAGTCATCGCCAATCGGGCGATGGATATGATGGGTGTTAAACTTCCTTCTAAAGAAATCCATCCCAACGATGACGTGAATAAAGGCCAGTCTTCAAATGACACCTTTCCAACGGCGATGCATATCGCTGTTGCCGAGCAGGTTCATCATCGCCTGCTTCCCATGATGGAAAAGCTGCATAAGGCTTTAGAGAAAAAACAAAACGAGTTTAAAGACATCGTGAAAATCGGGCGCACTCATTTGATGGATGCGACGCCGTTAACGTTAGGCCAAGAGTTCTCGGGCTATGTCACTCAGATGAAGCACTCGATCCAACGAGTGAAAAACACTCTTCCGCACTTGCATGAATTAGCTCTTGGAGGAACGGCGGTAGGAACGGGACTGAATACTCATCCCCAATTTGCCGTTGAAGCGGCCCAAGCGATCGCCGCTGAAACTAAAATCCCTTTTGTTTCCGCAGAGAACAAATTTGAAGCTTTGGCAGCGCACGATGCTTTGGTGGAAGTGAGTGGCGCTTTGAATTCTGTGGCCGTCTCATTGATGAAGATTGCGAATGACATCCGTCTTTTGGGGTCGGGTCCTCGTTGCGGAATCGGCGAGCTTCACTTGCCAGAAAATGAACCGGGAAGTTCGATCATGCCGGGGAAAGTGAACCCGACTCAGAGCGAAGCTATGACTATGGTCTGTGCTCAGGTGATGGGGAACCATGTGGCTGTCTCTATCGGAGGAGCTACCGGTCATTTCGAACTGAATGTCTTTAAGCCTTTGATCGTCTTTAACGTTTTAAATTCGGTACGTTTGCTTGCAGACGCCTGCGAGTCATTTACTGACCATTGTGTCGTGGGAATTGAAGCCAACACCAAACAGATTCAGAAGCATCTTGAGCATTCTTTAATGCTTGTAACCGCTCTGAATCCTCACATTGGCTACGACAATGCTGCCAAAATTGCCAAAACTGCCCACAAAAATGGCACTACGCTGCGCGAAGAAGCTATCAATCTTGGACTCCTTTCTGGCGAAGAATTTGATAAGATAGTACAACCTAAAGAGATGGTTGGGGCCCGGTAGGGCGCAGAGCGGAGGCCGGCACGGCCGGGAGCTGAAGCAGCTCAGAACTGGAGTAGCATTCGATGAATTCACTATTGGCAAAAGCGGACTGGATGGAGCGCGATGATATTCGCCCTTATGTTTTCGTACGTCCAGAAAACCAAATCGCTCAGCCAGGGTCTCTTCATCGCTTAGACTGGTTCACGAAGCAACCTGTGTTCAAAGATCCTTTGGATTTAAGTGAACTGGCTTTTGCCGATCGCATCTATTCGATCGAAGAGCGCGCTTTCGGTCCTTCCAACATGGCCATGCCCCGTTGGGTTTTTTATGATTGCGCCGTCATGCCAGGATTTGTTGCGGGCTTTGCCTGCAAGCCTTCGGCATTGACGAAAAGCATGCGTGAAGCTTTAGATCCCAAAAAATTTCCGGCGACGAATTCTCCGATCAAAACTTCCAGCGTTTTAAAAGAAGTGACATCTTTAGACGAGATGGACTGGATTCCGCTTTCTCTTTTCATCATCATTCCGACGATGCATCGAGGAGAGTGGGTCGCGCACAACCTCTGCTCGATCAATTCTTTGCTTCCACAAGGCGAGGGCTTTTACGGTTTAGGATTTTTATCTAAGGCCTTCGGTCTTTGGTACGCCAATGTCGATCAATGTTCGGGCATGACTCAATGGGGAAGTCCGGCGTTGAAGTTGCACTCTCACTATGGTCACTTGGAAGTCATCGGGGCTTATGCTCCGGTTCACTCTCATGCGAAAACCATCACGTACCGTGTGAAGGTGAATACGAACAACTGGGAAAAGTTTTTTAATAAAGAAGAGGACTATGCCTTTTTGGAAAACTATGGACCGACAAACTCCATGATTGATCCCAAAAGTGAACAAAGCATGTTGGAGTTCCAACACCGCATTGAAAGCAATAGTGGGCCTTACTTCTTAAGTGCAAGTGAGATTGCGCAAAAGAAGCTCGATGAAAAATTAATGATTTATAGTTTGAAACAACAATACTAGATAGGAAGAACAATGACGATGAATACACTGCCCCCCGTCGCGAAATCTTTTTTTGCTTTCTGCAAAAAATGTGATGCTGATAGATACCACGTGGTCCTAGCGCACACATCGGCGACGTCGGCAAAAATCAAATGCGAGATTTGCGGATCTCAAAAAACTTACTCTCTTCCTAAGACACAAACTAAGACGGGCAAGCCTTTGACGGGTGCTGCGGCGAAGAAGCGTGAACAAACAATGAATTCTCGCCGTTCCAGCCACCGCAATGAGTACGAAATGTTGATGGCGACTGAAAACGCACCAACAGCTTCTTACAACATGAAGGGCAAGTTCGAAAAGAACACGAAACTTCAACATCCAAAATTCGGGATGGGTTTCATTAAAGACGCTATGTCTGATAAAATCGAAGTCGTCTTTGAAGACGAAGTTCGTACATTGATCCACAATAGAGTTTAATATGTATCTGTAAGGCCGAAGTCCATTCGGCCTTTGAAGTAGTGAGTATTATGGAATGGCTTAAGGGGCTGAACCCCGAACAGCAAAAGGCCGTAAAGCATAATTACGGCCCTTTGCTTATTTTGGCAGGGGCGGGTTCAGGAAAAACGACAGTTCTTGTTTCAAGAACGGGACGCTTGGTTTCAGAGCGTGTGGCGCAAGCACAAGAAATTTGCGTGTTAACGTTCACGAACAAGGCGGCGCGCGAACTTAAGCACCGGGTTGGAGTGAAGCTGGGCAATACGGGGAAAAATCTCTGGGCAGGGACTTTTCACTCGTTTGGCCTGCAGATCCTGCGCCGATTCCATAAACACGCGGCTCTTTCACCTTACTTCGGTATCGTCGATCAAAGTGATTGCAATGCGATTCTTAAAGACCTGATGAAGGATATTAAGAATTCGGGCAAAGATAAGTTCGACGTCGATAAAATTCTGACAATGATCAACGACAAGCGCACGGGGTTGGCTCCGCAGACGGAAGCTTTCGACGAATACCACGAGATGGTCGAAGTCCTAACGCCGAAGTTTGCCAAGCGCTTAGAGCACTTAGGTGTGGTGGACTTTGAAGGTCTTCTGATTAAGCCCTTACAGCTCTTTAGAGAACATCCAGATATTCTTGAAAAAGTTCAAGGCATGTTCAGTCAGGTGATGGTGGATGAGTTTCAAGACACCAATCGCCTGCAAATGGATTTGATTCATCAAATCGTTAAGTCTCATAACAATCTGACGGTGGTCGGCGATGACGACCAGTCGATTTACGGTTGGCGCGGGGCGGAAGTAAAAAATATTTTGAACTTTCCGCAGGAATTTAAAAACTGTGAAGTGATTAAACTTGAGCGCAATTATCGTTCGTCAGCTGAAATTTTAGCTGTCGCCAACGCGGCGATTTCTAAAAATAAGAACCGTCACGGTAAAATTTTAAGAGCAGAAATAGCGCAAAGCACGGGTGTGCTGCCTGAAATGTTTTTGTTGGAACGCGAAGAAGATGAATGTGAGTTCGTCGTCAGCGAAATTCAGCACTTTATGCGCCAAGGTCACTCGTATAAGGATTTTGCCGTGCTTTATCGCTCCAACACGCAAGGTGGCTTGATTGAGTCGTCTTTGCGTCGTGCGAATGTGCCGTATCATATCTCGGGTGGAACTTCGATCTTTGATCGTCGTGAAATCAAAGATTTGATGGCTTATTTAAAGCAGTCTTTAGCGCCGAATGAGGTTTCTTTACGTCGTATTATCAATGTTCCGTCTCGCGGTATTGGTGACACGACGATTGAAAAGCTCAGTGAATTTGCGCTTAAAAAACGCATTAACTTCGTGGATGCCTGTCGTTTCTGGCGTGAAGCCGAAGTGCAGGAAAAAGCGGGTCTTGCGATTGATGATTTGATGAAGTTCATCGAGGATCTTCCAAAGAACATTCTGGATTTCAATGTCGGATCGTCTCCGGGTGCAAAGATGGTGCAAATCTTTGCAGATATTGGTTATCGCGAATACGTTTATGGAACGGCCGCGGACCCGACGAGTGCCGAGAAAAAATGGATGGTCGTTGAAATTCTGGGCCGCATTTTGGATGCGTACCTAGGGCGTCGTTCTTATGACGTAGAAAGTATTAAATCTTTCATCGATTCAATGCTTTTACGCGACGATATGTCAGGTGAAGAGGAAGAGCCGAACAAAGTGCAATTGATGACTCTTCATGCCTCTAAAGGTTTGGAATTTCCGATCGTGATTTTAGCGGGGATTGAAGAAGATTTATTGCCGCATAAAAATTTAGGTTCGGATATCGATGAGGAACGCCGTTTGTTCTATGTTGGTGTCACTCGTGCGAAAAAGCGCCTGGTGATGTCACGGTGTCAGCAAAGAAAAAAGAACGGTGTGGTTCGTCCCTCAGCGCCGTCAAGATTCCTTCTGGAAATCCCGAAAGAGCTTTATACCGAGTTTCCTTTAGGAGCGCGCCCCGTTTCCGGGCAAGAGCGGGAAGATTTAGTATCGAGCTTCTTGGCGAAGTTGGACAGTAAACTGACCCCTCCGCCGAAGAAATAATCTTTAGAACATTTAGAACTGCCCCCTTTTTCTGTGCAAAGTTATTTCGAGCTCTTGGCGTGGCACTTGCCATTGCTGATTCTCATGAAGTTCAAATGCCCTTACTGCTATACTCAAAGAAATCCAAGTTCTGCTTCTCGGACAATTCGCAAGCTTGGATCTTATTATCGTAAGTCCGATGGTCAGCATCTCTCCAGATTCTGGTGCTTTTCTTGTCGCAAAAGTTTTTCTGCAGCCACGTCGAGTCCCTTAAAAGGTCAGAAGAAAAGACATTTAAATAAGACTGTCTGTGACTTATTAACGGGCGGTGTTAGTCAGCGGGAGGCGGCAAGAATATTAAAAATCAATCCCAAAACCGTAGTGCGGAAGTTCCGGTTCTCTATTGCGACAGCTAAAGAAGAACTCAAAGAGTGGAATAAAAAGTTTCCGCTTTGTACTGAAGTGGAATTTGATGATCTTGAAACCTTTGAACATACTAAGTGCAAGCCTCTTTCGGTGACTTTGATGGTTGAGTACTCGACTCGAAGGATTTTAGGTTTTGAAGTAGCGCAAATGCCAGCGAAGGGAAGGATAGCAGCATTTGCCAGAAAGAAGTACGGACCTCGGGCAGATCACAGGTCTCAAGCTCGTAAAAAGTTGTTTTCAGAGATGCAAAAATTTGTTTCGCCAATAGCTCTAATCCGATCTGACTCAAATCCTTACTATCCAAAAGATGTAAAAAGGTATTTCCCGAAAGCCCGACATGAAACCATCTTTGGTGGAAGAGGAGCTATTGTTGGTCAGGGGGAATTAAAGAAACTGAAGTGGGATCCGATTTTCAGTTTGAATCACACTTGTGCGATGTTAAGAGCCCACATCAATAGGCTCTTTAGAAAAACCTGGTGTACAACCAAGAGAGCTGATCAATTAGCGGGGCACATTGCTCTCTATGCTCTGCTTCATAACCGTCGCCTCGCCACAGGCTGAGGGGGCAGTTTTAGAACATTTTTTGGAAATCAGGTGGCAATGGCGTTTCAAAAGTTTGGATGCGGCCACCGATTGGCAGGCTCAAACGGAATGCATGAAGGAACATGCGATCTGTTTTATAGATGCCCGCCATTTTCTTATTGTAAGCGTCGTCGCCATAGCGAGTGTCGCCAACGATAGCGTGTTTTGCCAAAGCCGCGTGTTTGCGGATCTGATGTTGACGGCCTGTTAAAAGACGCAATTCCACCAGCGAAAAATACTTATTGGATTTAAGCACTTTGAAAAGAGTTTTAGCTTCTATGCGGTCTTTCAAAAGACCTTGAGGATTTTTACGTCCCTCCGCTTTGTCAGAAATCGGAAAGCTCCACTCTTGCCACTCGTCAGAAACGTCCATGCTGCCGCGAAGAACCGCGTAGTACATTTTTTCTGCTTTGTGAGTTTGAAACTGTTCAGAAAGGGCAGCTGCTGTCTCTTGCTCTGTCGCAACAACCAAAAGACCGCTGGTTTCTTTATCCAAACGGTGTACAGGATAGATGTCGTGGAAAGTTCCCGGATGAAGTTGTTTTTTTAGAACGCTGCGAACGTCGCCAGCTTCATTGTGTACGGAAATGCCAGTGGGTTTATTGATAATCAGCCAGTGTTTTGATTTTTCAATAACAGGCAGTTTGTTCACGGGTTTCATGTCGGGGACTCCTTCAGAATCTCTTGCACTTGCTCGACAAGAAGATCCTGTTCGGTCAAAGCACTGGAAAATAGAAACCTTTCTTTACGGGAGACCGCCAAAGAATGCACGGAAATTAAGACGAGCAGGTTAAAGAAGAACCCCAGCCAGCTTAAAAATAGGAAAAAACTACCCATCAAGAGCAGATTTTTTTCGTAGGCTTTGAGATCCTGATCTTCTTTTCCCTCTTGAAAGGGCTCTAGATCCGAGCGCGACTCACGCCAAAGCAGCCCGGCTTTGCGCAAGTTCGCCTGCATTTTTCGGTACGTGGTACGTTGGACTTTCCTGCGATGAAGCCAGATTTGCAGACCCGTCACCCCTGCCGAAGGAATCCATCCGATGACATAAGCTGCTGCCAATTCCGGAGCCATACATGTCCTTTCTGTAAGTCTAAGGATAGTCTTGAGAGCTGATTCTTAGCAAGAGACGGATGTATACCCAGGAGGGAGACATAAGAAAATGCAACAATAGGTGGCAGGGGGTGATTATGAGTCCTGCCGTCCAAGAGTTTTTGCATTTTTTAGACAACTATCATGAAGACGATCTGGATTATGGCGACTTTAAGCGCGAAGTGGACCTGCATCTGCGCCGAATGATCGAAGGTCTTCATCCTTTGACCCCAGAACAAATCTGGCAACTGCGTAAAATGCGTGAGCAGCTTCTTTGGTCTTATCGCTTCGATGTCGAGGAGATGCGTTCCCTTCTGATGGAGGAATCAAAGCACCTTGAGGATTTTGCGCCACCAGAAATCTAACAGAATAACTCTGTGCGCCGCTCTTGCGCTAAGGAACACCTCTGGGTAGGCTTGATTCACCAGGAGGTTTCTGATGTCAGCATTGGCGCAACAGGAGTTTTGCATCACACTCAGTGATTTGGCCTCTTTCATGGAAATAGCCCCTTCCGAAGTAAAGCAGAAGGCGGAAAAACATCTGCATAAAAAAATCAAGTCGCCTTGGCTTATGCCCGAAGAGGTTCGTACACTCTTGCTGGCTGAAGGTTTTAAGTACCCGCAAAAAGTCATCTCCGTGCAAATGTTAAAAGGCGGGGTGGCGAAGACCACTTCTGTTTTGAACATGGGTTTGCGAGCAGCGATGTATGGTGCGCGCGTTTTATTCGTTGATTTAGATCAGCAAGCCAATCTGAGTTTTGCCCTGGGCGTAGAAGACGAAAGCCTTCCGGTCTGGGTGGATATCGCTGAAAAGCGCAAAAGCATTGAAGAGTGCGTTCGCTTTGTTGAGCCTCACGTGGATTTGATTCCTTCTTCTTTGAACAATTCGGTTTTAGAAAGAGTTCTGATGAACTCCAACCGCAATTGGGCGCAAATGGTGAAAGCTCCTTTAGAAAAAATCAAACACCGCTACGACCTGATCTTAATCGACACGGCCCCGGCTTTAAGTGCGGTGAATACAGCGGTGACGGTGGCTTCCGATGAGGTCATTTTACCGGTGAATCCTGATAAGTTCGCGTTCTTAGGCTTGCAGAAGAACTTGAGCGAATTAGACGACATCAAACAGGACTTCGACTTGGAATTTACGAAAAAAATCCTGTTCACAAAGTTTGATGGTCGTGAAAACACCAGTCATGAACTTTTACAGAAATGCATCGAATCTTTTGAGGATTGCCTGATGAAGGGGTATATTAGAACTTCATCCGAGGTGAAAAACACCGTGCGTTCCGGCAAGGGATTGTTTGCTGGAAAGTCCCCAGCCAAAGCGGATTATGATTTTGTCACTCGAGAAATGTTAGGATTTGTCTAAGAGGTGTCACATGCCAGAAATTAAGCACTACGACGGTAAAAAGAAACATTCATCTAAAGGCGGGCACAAAAAAGCTCACCACCATGATAAGCACGCACCAAAGCGTCGCCCTCATCATGAAATGGAAGCTGATGAGGCTCTTCACGATGAAGAAAACATCGAGATGGAAACTGCGGCGATCATGAACGACGCCGGTGTGATCGTCGACGAAGCGGAAGTGACGATCGAAGAGGCAGATGCTATCAATACCGAAGCGCAAAACGAAGGTGTTCGTCCGGAAGAAATCACGGTGGAAGCTCATCGCGTTTCTGACGAAGACACGTCTCATGAGGATATGATGTCTTCTAACGGCGAAGGCCCCCAAAAAGTTCACTTAGAATTCTACGGCAGCGAATTGATCCGCATGAAAGCTCCCAAAGTCATGGAACTTGCTGACACCGTGGCTGACGAATGGGTTCACGACGGTCAGTTTGAAGGCCTTCCAGTGGGGCATCCTTTGGCGCAAATGGCAGCTGCAAAAGCTTTACGTACAGCCAAAGATGTGGAAAAGAAGCTGGAAGAAAAAGGCGTTTTCGTCATGGCGAAAATGGGTTTGGACTACGTAAAATCCAAGATCGATAAAAAATAAAAGGTTTCATGTCCACACGTGCTACTCGTTTGAATGATATTTTAAGCAAAGCTCTCGTTCCGATCCATATGGAAATCGAAAACGAGAGCTTTATGCATTCTGTTCCTCCCGGCAGCGAGACTCATTTCAAAGTTTTGGTGGTCTCTGAGAAGTTCACGGGAAAATCCCGTATTGACCGCCAAAGAATGATTAACGAGCTTTTAAAAGAAGAGTTGCAAAGCGGTCTTCACGCCTTGACGCAGAAAACTTTGACGCCAGAAGAATGGGAAAAGCAAAAAACAGCCTTGAATTTCGAGTCCCCGGAATGTCTTGGGGGCAGCAAACACGACAGAAAATAAATTAATCGGCGAATTCGTTCAGTTTGGATTTAAGTTCGCCCAGAAGTCTTTTGACTTCACGAAGCTGCTCTTCTTCAGGAGAGATGCGATTGGACATCTGTTCTGTCAGAGTGTCCCAGCTATTCAGTGCTTCGGTTAGATCCTTATTCAGGTTTCCAAACAGCGATTTGCGCGAAGAAGAGGGCTTTTCGGAGGTCTCCGAACGGGCGGCCGCTGCTTCTAAGAGCGTATTCGATTGTTTCTCTAAGGCGTCGTCACTCATTATGCTAATTACAATCTGCTTATTTTGTTTGCCGAAAGTGCTTCATGCACAGGGGCGACAGTTTCATAAATGGAACTCCATTTGACAAGTATTTTTAGCCTGGTAAAGATACTCTCTTTTAGGAGTGTGACATCATGTCTCAAGAGATTATCTACACAATGAAGGGCGTAAGTAAAGTATATCCTCCACAAAGATACGTGTTGAAGGATATTTACCTTTCTTACTTCTATGGCGCAAAGATCGGTGTTCTTGGTTTGAACGGTTCTGGAAAGTCGACTTTGCTTAGAATTATGGCAGGTGTGGATAAGGACTTCCTCGGTGAAGCTTTCCCATCCAAAACAATGAAAGTCGGTTACTTCGAGCAAGAACCTCAGTTGGATCCCGCATTGACGGTCAAAGAAAATATCTTTGCTGGCATGGGCGAGTTGCCAAAGTTGATGGGCGAATACAACGCGATCAACGACAAATTCTCTGATCCTGATTTGGATCCAGATGAAATGAACAAGCTGATTGAAAAACAAGGCGCGATCCAGGAAAAATTGGAAGCTTTGGGAGCTTGGGACGTTGATCAAAAAATCGAAATCGTGATGGATGCTCTTCGCTGTCCAGATGGCGATCTTCCTGTGACAAACCTTTCGGGTGGTGAAAAGCGCCGTGTGGCTTTGGCAAGATTGATCATGTCTGAACCAGACATCTTATTGCTGGATGAGCCGACGAATCACTTGGACGCAGAATCAGTGGCTTGGCTTGAACAATATCTTTCGAAGTTCCCAGGAACCGTGATCGCGGTTACCCATGACCGTTATTTCCTAGATAACGTAGCGGGCTGGATCTTAGAACTTGATCGCGGTGAAGGCATTCCTTGGAAAGGAAACTACACGTCTTGGTTAGAACAAAAAGACAAGCGTCAAGCCAACGAAGCTAAAGACCAAGCTCGCAAAGCAAAGACTTTAGAGCGCGAGTTGGATTGGATCCGTCAAGGGGCGAAAGCTCGTCAGGCGAAGTCGAAAGCGCGTATTTCGAACTACGAAAATCTATTGAAAGAAGCCTCTCCAGAGAAAATCCAAGAGATGTCTATCTACATCCCGCCAGGACCTCGTTTGGGTGATATCGTCGTTGAGGCGAAAAACATCACGAAGGCTTACGATCACAAAGTTCTTTTGGACGACGTCAGCTTCACCATTCCTCGTGGTGCGATCGTGGGCGTTATTGGACCGAACGGTGTGGGTAAATCGACATTGTTCCGTATGATCACGGGTAAAGAAAATCCAGATTCTGGAACTTTCAAGGTCGGCGAGACAGTGAAAATCGCTTACGTCGATCAAACGCGTGAAACTTTGGATCCGAATAAAACGATCTTTGAAGAGCTTTCTGGCGGTCAAGACGTGATCCAATTGGGAACTCGCGAGATCAATGCTCGTCAGTACGTTTCTTGGTTTAACTTCTCTGGAACAGACCAACAAAAGAAAGTCGGTCAGTTGTCGGGTGGTGAAAGAAACCGTGTCAATATGGCGAAGATCCTTAAGCAAGGTGCGAACTTATTGCTTCTGGATGAGCCGACGAATGACTTGGACGTAAATACAATGCGTGCTCTTGAGGAAGCCTTGTTAGAGTTCGGTGGATCTGCTGTGGTGATCTCGCATGATCGCTGGTTCTTAGACCGCGTTTGTACTCATATCATGGCGTTTGAAGGGGATTCTAAGATTGAATTCTTCCCTGGAAACTTCACGGAATACGAAGAAGACCGCAAAAAACGTTTGGGCGAAAATGCCGCTCCGAAGCGCATTCGCTTCAAAATGGTGTAAGAGATCGGCTCAATCTGTTTTGCAAAAAAGGCTCCCGCAAAGGGGGCCTTTTGTTTTTTAGGGCTGAGCCAGAGGAAGTGTCAGAACCACCTTCGTACCCCGAGGTTGACTGTGAGAAGGGGTTTCTTGCGAAAAAATCTCGATGGTTCCATCCATCATCTGCAAATACTCTTTTACGAGCGGCATGCCATAGCCAGTCCCTTTTTCACCCTGAGTTCCTGCGCGGGTCGTCTGCGCATTGATATTAAAGATCTGTCCTAAAATGGAAGCGGGGATACCGATGCCGTAATCCTGGATTTCAATCACCACCTGCGAGTCCGTGGCATAGGCTTTAAGCTCAATACGGTCCCCAGGGTGAGAGAACTTAATAGCATTATTGAGCAAGTTTAAAAGCACCACATTGCTGAGGATGGTCTTTTCGCCATTGATAAGCATGCGATCCCGCGAAATATCCAATGACAGCTTGATTCCCTTTTTCTGAGCCAAATCCAAAGTGCTTTCGTAGACCTCGTGCAAGACCAGAGTCAAAGAGATGGGTTTTAGCGGAAGAGCCGCTTTACCATCTTTCACCGATTTCAGGTGGCGGACTTGGGCCAGAAGGCTATTGATGTCATCGACGGCTTTTTCAATTTTTTCAAACTCAAGTGAGCTTAAGTTTTCGCGGTCTTCTTTGGCTTTAACAAGATTGTAGGTCATTGAAGAGAGGGTGTTTGCGATATCGTGAATCAGGACTCTCAAAAGGTTTTCAATATCCAGGTTCTTTTCCATGAGGCGTTTCATGAAGCGTTCTTCGCCCATTATATATTGATGGGTGGTGAAGCAGGAAAAGATCAAGAACGTGACCAGGTTAAAGAGCTTTTCTCTGCCATAGTCCCCGTACTCCTCAATGACGTTGGGGCCTAAGTGGTTTGCTTTCAGATACCAATAAAAGATGATGATTCCAGAAACAATGAAGTAACCCGCCACCGCCCCGGGAAGGCCCATTAGAATCCCCATCACCAAGGGGATGGCGGCAAGCCAGAAGACTCCGGGCGCATCCCCACCGCCGGCGGTATAGAGCAAATAGGCGAGGATCGAAGAGGAGCAAATGCTAAGAGTTAAGGCCGACAACAAATAGTTCTTAGAGACTTTAAGGACCAGGGGTGGCAATAGCGCAAAGATCAGCCACATCGGGATCAGGACGGAATTGTATTCTGAGGTTTTGTATTCGAAGTTGAATTTAACAAGGTAGACAAAAGAGACAGCAATGCCAATGAAGTAGATCACCTTAAAGTAGGTGAGCCTCTTATTATATGCATCTTCAGACGTAAATTCTAAGTCGTACATGCTGTCGTTATTTCCGATCGTCTCTTGGCTTTTCGGGAATAAACAAAAACGGCTTAAGCTATTTCAGAATTGTAATAAAAATTTGACCGACCTAGGGTGAGACAAGTTCGCGCAAAGTCTGATAGTGAGTTTTTAGCTCTAAGAATTGCTGCGTGTTTCCACCATGATCCGGGTGAAGAGCTAGGGCTGCCTGGCGGAAGGCCTTCTTAAGTTCGTTTGCAGTGAAGCCCTCGTGCAAGTCGTGCACCCAAGTCTTCAGGAACTCAAAGGCAAGTTTTTGAGAGACCGAGAAGTTGTGCGCCTTTCTTTGTGGACGAACTTTCGGTTGCGGGTAGTGTCCTCGGCGTGTTTGAAATTCTAAACGGTTGATTTGACCAAGCAAAAAAGCCATGTGAGCTGGGTCGGAATTCAGGCTGGAAGACTCTTTTTCAGGGGAGAAACTGGTGTTTTCACCCATTTTGTCTCGAAGAATTTGTTTGAAGCTTGCCTGAAAACTCATGCGTTTCTTATCGGGACACCCCCGAAAAATCGCAGTCCAGAAGCGGTTTTCCATCGGGAAATCGACCTTTTTCCTAGGGAATCAGGCGTTTTCTCTAGGGGAAAACCGCATTTCCCGAGGGGAAAAGTGCCTTTTCAGAGGGGTTTCCGCAGCAGATGCGCAAAAAAAAATGAAAAGCCTGCATTTTTTTTTGGACAAACCCCTCGACTTAGATACACACTAAGCTCATTCGTATAAACGAGACTAAAAACCTAACGGAGGAATTTAGAAATGGCGAAAGCTAAGAAAGCTACTACTAAGAAAGCTGCAGCTAAAAAAGCTGCTCCAAAAAAAGCTGCAAAAAAAGCTGCTCCTAAAAAAGCCGCTGCTGCGAAAAAAGCTGCTCCTAAAAAAGCTGCTACAAAACGTAAACCAAACGCTGCATTCATGAAAGCGTTGACTCCATCTGCAGCTTTGGCAGCAGTTGTTGGTGCTTCTCCACTTCCACGTACTGAAGTTGTTAAAAAACTTTGGGCTTACATCAAAAAGAACGGTCTTCAAGACTCTAAAAACAAAAGAAACATCAATGCTGACGCTAAATTGAAAGAAGTTTTCGGCGGCAAAACGACTGTTTCTATGTTCGATATGACTAAATTGGTTTCTAAGCACCTTAAATAGGTCTTAGAGTCAGTTTAAACTGAACTAGATTCAAAAAGCCTAGGTAACCCCTAGGCTTTTCTCTTTTTACGGCCTATCCAAGGGCCGGCCTCTGTGCTATATATCCCCTCTATGGGAATTAAGCCTTTATCTTTAGAAGAAATCAAAAAAATGACCCGTGCCTGCCGTATTGCTGCCGATACTTTGACGTATCTGGATAAGTACGTAAAAGCGGGGATCACAACGAATGAAATCGACATACTTGCCAATGATTTCATGCTGACGAAAGGCGCGAAGTCCGCTTGTCTTGGTTACCATGGCTATCCTAAGTACACGTGCACATCTGTGAATGAAGTTGTCTGCCACGGAGTTCCCGATGATAAAACCATTCTTAAAGAGGGCGACATCATCAACGTTGACGTGACGGCTTGGATTGATGGCTTCTTCGGTGACACCTCAAAGATGTATGCCATCGGAAACATCTCTGAAGATGCCAAGGACTTGATTGAAACTGCCCGCATGGCTCGCGATATTGGTATTGAAACGATCAGACCTGGCGGCTTTACCGGCGATATTGGCTTTGAAACTCACAAATACGTGACTCGCAAAGGTTATACAACCGTGAAAGAGATCGGCGGCCACGGTGTCGGTCGCACCTTCCACGACGAGCCTTTCGTTCCGTCTTACGGGAAAAAAGGAAAAGGCGAGCGCCTGGTTCCTTTCCACTGCATCACTGTCGAGCCGATGGTGAACCAAGGTACAGATGAAATCGTGGAGTTTGATATTACCGGCTCTTCGATCAAATATTATCATACCGCAGATGGTCTATTATCCGCACAGTTTGAACATACCGTTCTTGTGACGGATACTGGTTACGAAATTTTGACTTTGCCGTAACGGCGGCGGCCGGCAGAGCTGGAGCGACGGAAGTCGCGGAAGCTGAAGCAACTTTTGATTTTTTATAAACTAACAAGAGGAAACTCAATGTCACTAACGACAACAAACGGGAAATCCGCAATGAAAAAAAATGCTAAAGCAGCAGCTAAACCAGCTGCAAAAACTATCTCTGGCGACTTCAAAGTTTGCAAAGAGGCGATGGAAAATCCAGAAGTCTTCGAAAAATTGGCTAAATGGGGCCGCGAAGAAATCAAGATCGCTGAAACTGAAATGCCAGGTTTGATGGCCGTTCGTAAAGAATTTAAAAAACAACAACCATTGAAAGGCGCGCGCATTTCTGGTTGCCTTCACATGACAATCCAAACAGCTGTCCTTATCGAAACTCTTGTTGAGTTGGGTGCGGAAGTTCGTTGGTCTTCTTGCAACATCTTCTCGACACAAGATCACGCAGCGGTGGCTATCGCAGCAGCAGGCATCCCTGTATTTGCATGGAAAGGTTTGACTGAAGAAGAGTTCAACTGGTGTATCGAACAAACTATCGTGGGTTGGGGCAAAGAAGGCTTCAACATGATCCTTGATGACGGTGGTGACCTTACAAACATGATGCACGAGCCACGTTTCGCAAAAGAGATGAAGAAAATCATCGGTATCTCTGAAGAGACAACAACTGGCGTGCACAACCTTGAAGTTCTTCTTAAGAACGGCAAGTTGAAAGTTCCTGCGATCAACATCAATGACTCTGTCACTAAATCTAAGTTCGACAACCTTTACGGTTGCCGCGAGTCTTTGGCTGACGGTATCAAGCGTGCGACGGACGTGATGGTTGCTGGTAAAATCTGCGTGGTTGCGGGTTACGGCGACGTAGGTAAAGGTTCTGCTCACTCTCTTCGTGGGTTGGGTGCTCGCGTTCTTATCACTGAAATCGATCCTATCTGTGCATTGCAAGCGGCAATGGAAGGTTTCGAAGTGACGACGATGGAAGAAGCAGCGAAAATCGCTGACATCTTCGTAACAGCAACTGGTTGCTGCGACATCATCACTGACAAACACTTCAACATGATGAAAAACAACGCGATCGTGTGCAACATCGGTCACTTCGATATCGAAATCGATATGGCTTGGTTGAACAAGAATTCAAAAGTTCGTGAAGTGAAACCACAAGTGGACATCCACACTTTGAAAAACGGTCGTCAAGTGATCGTTCTTGCAAAAGGTCGCTTGGTGAACTTGGGCTGTGCAACTGGTCACCCAAGCTTCGTAATGAGTAACTCATTCACGAACCAAGTGTTGGCTCAAATGGAACTTTTCACGAACCGTGATAAGTACCAAGAGATCTCTGTTTACCGTTTGCCTAAGCACCTTGACGAAAAAGTGGCGGCTCTTCACCTAGACAAACTAGGAGTGAAGTTGACTAAGCTTTCTTCGAAACAGGCGAAGTATCTTCATACTTCTCCTAACGGGCCTTTCAAGCCTGAACACTATCGTTACTAATCACCCGCTCGGGTGGTTCAGTCCTCGCGCTAAAGGGAGCCGTGCTGGCTCCCTTTTTCTTTTTTCTTTGTCTTCTGATTGCTATTGCTGATCTTTCTTTGCGCTGCGGAACTCGGTTTTGCCAGCAGCACAGCCCCTTTAACACCCAAGCTGGAATTTGTAATTGAGAGCACGGGTCGGATTTGTTCCGCTGGAGATTAAAGAGGATCGGACCTTTGTATTAAATTGAGCCGGCTGCTTTAGGGTAGGGCTTGAGGGGCCGATAAGTTGTTAAGGTTTCTTTATCAACTTGTACGTCTCTGGGGTAATAAAGTGCAGATATTTTCTTATCTGTTTTTTTCAATGATCTTCTTACCGTTAGTGAGCTGGGCATCACCGGCGTCTTTGACTTACCAAGGGCGTATTCTTAAGACGGATGGAACTCCGCTTGAGTATAACAACGTTTCATTTCTTTTTCAGATTACGAATCCTTCCGGCAGTTGTGTGATTTATCAAGAGCAGATCACCGGATATAGCATGGTTAATTCCGGGGGTGTGTTTGATGTGCCTATTGGAACGGGGACTGTGCAGTATCCTCTCGGTGGAGCCACGAATGTTCTGAAGGCTTTTGATAATACCGCGACATTCACTTGTGGAACTTGTTCTTTGGTGGCAGGGACTTATACCTGTGCGGATGGCTCTAGCACTTACGTGGCCTCTGTCGGTGATCTTCGTAAACTGCGTGTTTCTTTTTATGATGGATCGGGTTGGAAAGTGGTTTCGCCGGATTCGATTATTCGTTCGGTGCCTTTTGCCGGTTACTCGTATTCTTCAGAAAGACTGGGGACAAATGTCGCGAGCGATTTCCTTTTGAAAGCCGGATTGCCAACGTGTCCTGCAAATAGTTTTTTGACGTGGGATGGTTCTGCGTTTACCTGCGGATCTGTGGTGGGCGCGAGTGGCGGGACAGTGACGAATGTTGCCACAGGTACGGGGCTTTCGGGGGGACCGATCACTTCATCGGGTACGATCAGCCTTGCAAACACAAGTGTGACTTCGGGCTCTTATGGTTCCGCGAATCAGGTGCCTGCATTCACTGTCGATGCTCAAGGTCGTTTAACGGCGGCAGGCAATGTCGCGATTTCTTTAACGACAAGTGATATCTCGAATCTTTCTTCCACTCTTTCCAACTATGTTTTGCAGTCGACCTTCAATGGTTACGTTGCTTCCGCAAATTGCACTGCAAGCCAAAGCATGTATTGGAATTCTGTTTCGGGAAATTTTCAGTGCCAGTCGATTTCTTTGAGTTGGGCAAGCATCACCTCAGGAAAACCCACAAGCTTGAGTGGTTATGGCATCACCGATGCCGTCGCAAATGCGGGAGGAAGTCCTTCCGTACAAACAGGTCTTGATGCAAGCAAGCCTGCAAGCCCCACGGCGGGAGCCATCTATTTTTCAACAGACACGAATCGTATTTATCAATACAACTCTGGAGCGTGGAGTCTTATGGCTTCCGCGGCAGGAAGTGGCGGTACGATCACGGCCCTAACCTCAGATGTGACGGCGAGTGGTTCTGGTTCTGTGGCAGCCACAGTGAATTCCGTGGGCGGTTCTTCTGCTGCGAACATTCGCGCGGCAGAGCTTGCTGCCAATGCGGCGACAAATTTGAATACCGCAAGTACGATTGTAAAACGCGACGGTTCCGGAAATTTTTCAGCAGGTGCAGTGAATGCTTCCTCCGTTGTTTTCAGAGACACAGGAAGCAACACCGCAACCTTGCAGGCACCAGCAGCTATTGGCACAAGTTATACTTTAAAACTTCCTACGGGTCAGGGCTCTGCAAATCAGTTGCTCGTAAACGACGGTGCGGGAAATTTATCGTGGACAAGTCTTTCTTCGATGGGAGTGACGGGGCTTTCTGTGAATACTCCTCTTACCAACACAGGAACGGCAAGTTCGCCCGTGATCGGCATCCAGCAAGCGACGACGTCTCAGTCAGGATATCTTTCAAATACGGACTGGAATACTTTTAATAACAAACAAGGAACGTCTTTGACGTCGGCAAATATTTGGGTGGGAAATGGTTCTAACGTGTCCACCGCTGTCGCTCCAAGTGGAGATGTGACAATGACGAATGCCGGGGCCTTTACAGTTAGCAAAGTACAAGGCACTTCCGTAAGTGCAACAGCTCCGTCATCAGCGGGGCAGGTTCTTCGTTATGACGGAACTGCCCAATATGCTCCGGCGTTTTTACGTCTGGCAGATATTCGTGCGACGATCACTCCTTTTAGTGGAGCCTTTGCGAGCGCTGCCTGTTCTGCAGGACAAAGTCTTTACTGGCAGTCTTCAACGGATACATTCCAGTGTCAGAATATTGCCATCAATGACGGACAACTGACATTCACGGCCTCACGTTCAGCAAATACATTTCTTGCAGGTCCAACCAGTGGCTCGGGGGCGGCGAGCTTCCGTACACTTGCTTCTTCGGATTTACCGATCACGGGTTCCACGGGATCTTACATCAACGGAGGAAACTCTTTCGGTGTCGCTGCAAGCTTGGGAACGAACGACGGTAATAGTTTGACCTTGGAAACGAACGGCTCGCCGCGGGTGACGATTACAAATACTGGATCCGTAGGTATCGGTACTGCAAGCCCAACGGCTCTTTTAGAAGTGGAGTCTGCAACGGCAAATTCGGGTCTGCGATTGAATGCGCCTTCAGGGTTTAATAGCTATGTTGATTTCTTCAACAACGGCACTAAAAAAGGAAATATCTACTGGAATGGGACAAGCTCGACATTCCAGATCAATGATATCGGTAATACCAATACGGTGATTAACGGCGCAGGTGGTTTCGTCGGAATCGGTACCTCGAGCCCGGTGTCGATCTTACAAATCGGTGGAAATAATTATTCGACAACTTCTTGGACGACTCAAGGGTCCCAGCTCTACATTCCCGGCGTTATCATAACGGATACAACTGGTTCGGGAACTATCGCCAATCGCGCGATCACCTCTATCGGCACAAGCACATTGGCGGCCTCGAATGCAGAGACCATCACAACGGCCTCCACGATGTACATCGCAAGTCCTCCCAGTGCAGGAACGAATGTCACGATTACAAATCCACTCGCCTTACAGATCGCGAACGGAAACAGTTCCTTTGGCGGTCGTGTTGGTATCGGCACACTAAGCCCCACACATAATCTTCACGTGGTGGGGAGCGTGAATGTTGAGAGTAATACAGCGCAAGAGATTCGGATGAGAAATACAAATCTGACCTCCACCAATAAGTCATGGCGGATTGTGCAAGATGCGGCAGCAAACTTCACGCGCATTGCGAACGACGCGGATAACATAAATTACATGGCTTTCCAGATGGATACGGGCAATGTGGGGATTGGAACTGTGAATCCTGCTTCTAAGTTACAGGTGGCGGGTAATCTTCATCTTGGAGTGCAAAGCGGCGCCACTGACGACAACAGCGATTACATTATCAAATCAAACGGCCAACTTGTTTTGCAATCGAATCAGTCCGGTTTGGCGGATAATCAATACGTTCATTTGGTGCTCGACGCCGGAACGGCGACGAGTTCGGCAAGCAATATTGTGATGAAAACAAATGCCACCGAAAGAATGAGGGTCACCAACACGGGCATCAGTATGGGAACAACCGCGCAATCGATTGCAGGAAAAACTCCCACGCTTGTAGTTGCAGCCAATGGCACACCCACGATCACAAGTTATACGACCACGGCAAGCGCGATTAATCATATTATTTTTGCAAATCCCAACGGCGAAGTGGGGTACGTAAATACAGATGGCAATACCACGATCTTTGGTACCGCTTCAGATCGCCGTTTAAAACAGAACATTCGCGATTTCGATTCGGCTTATGTCGACGACGTGATTTCGCGTCTACGCCCACGTCAATGGGAGTGGAAAACCGATGAAAAACACGGCGAAGGTTTTATCGCGCAAGAACTGGCTGAAGTTATTCCGGAAGCGGTCAGTAAAGGTGATGACAACCCTCAAGGTCAAAGAGGCGAAGAGGGATTTAAGTTGTGGACCGTTGATTATAGTAAGATCACTCCGTATTTGACGGCTGAAATTCAAATCTTACGTCAAAAAATTACTGATATCTTCGCTACGCAGTCGCGCGAAATCGCGAGTGTGAAAAAAGAAAACGCAGAGCTCAAACAGGAAGTGTACTTGCTAAAACAATACATCTGCGAAAAAGACCCGCAAGCAAGTGTGTGCAAGAAATAACATCCACGAATTTAAAAACGACTTTTGTTAAACAGCTATTTTGCCAGTTTAAACGGAACCTTTGAGTACAGTTTACCGTTCACCATAATTTCTAAATAATGCGTTCCAGGATAGTAAACCCGTGTCGTCACCGGTTTGAAAGAGTGCTTCTTTCGAACGTTAAAAACTTCCTTGGCCTTGACATCTTTGCTGGTGAGTTTAAACACTTTGGGGCTTGTATTTCCATTGGACTTCTTATGATGAACTAAGTAGTCGACCATGATCTTTCCAGTCTTGGAACTTTCAATATCAAATGAGAACTCCAAATGATCGCCCACGTTGACTGAAGACTTATTGAGCTTCAGGTTTTTGATTTTCACAGAGTTGTTCGAGTCGTAACCCAAAAGCTTAAGAGCCGCAGGGTTGCCTTTTTTAATCAAGGTGCGTAGAGCATGACGAACAATCCAGTCGATCTTGTCCTGATGTTTTGCGGGTGCTTCCTTAAGCCATCTTGCAGCCGTCTTAATTGCGATGTCTGCATGGTCTTTCGAGATGTCATTCAGATGGTTGGCGACGGATTTGCGAACATAAAGTTCGTCGTCATATTTTAATTTATCTAAGAGCTCGATTGTTGGGGTCGGGTCTTTGATAAAGCTTTTCAGTTGTTCTCCCCACGGCAGACGTGGGCGTGAACCCTCTGAAACCAAGCGGCGGACGTGATGGTTTTTGTCCTTGCTCCATGTGTGCAAGACCTTGAGTGTTCTTTTTTCTTCGTGAATCAGAAAGGGGCGAATAGCGAATTCAGCGGTGAAAAGTTCCGTGAATGTGTGAAGTGCTTTCATGGATTCATCGAAATCTTTAAGGCCGTAGCGGTGTACGTACTCTGTGAAGGCCCAAAGATCAAAGCCCTTCAGGGGGGCAATGCCGGTGGCTGGATTTGTTGTCGCTTTTAGTAAAATAGCCAAGGCTTTTTTGTAGTCTTCAGGAAGATGAGTTTTTAAGAAATCACAGATCAAGCGCATGCGCGGCTTTAACTCTAACTCTGGAAGTTTGTGGCTGAGTTTAATGAAAGCCTTATCGTCAAAGGCTGGGTAGTGATGGGAAATATGCTTTGCCATGCGCTTGACTAAAGCTTCGTTGATCCAGTTTTTAAAAGCGGTGTCTGTAGTTTCTTCGTTTTTCTGAGGCATGACTTATATAAGGTGCGGACCTTTTATTTGTCACGGTGAAATGCTGATTTTTGGCAGTCGCTAAAATGAAAAAAGCCTCTGGGGTGCAGAGGCTTTTTATAAAAAACTATTTATTGAAAGTCATTTTATCGCAATAAGCGCGCAGCTCTTGAATGCTTTCGCGGATATCGTCAAGGGCGCGGTGTTTGTTCGCCTTTTGGTAAACGTAATTGAACTTGTTATTGATGATCACCTTCCAGGAAGACACATCCACCATGCGATAGTGCAGGCGGGGAGCAAGGTCTTTCATGTATTTGTCGATGAAAAGACGATCTTGCATGATCGAGTTTCCTGCTAAGATCGGGCGATCTTTGGGATCGGGGAAATGCTTTTTCACCATATCCACAAGTTTGGCTTCGACTTGATCTGGCTCCATACCGAATGGAACTTTTGCTGTCAGGCCAGACTTCTTATGGTGCTCGGTATTCCAAGCGTCCATATTGTCCAAATATTTTTGCGGTTGTTTAACGACAGTTTCAAATGTGTCCAGCTCTTTGAAATTAAGGTCTGTCACGATGGCTGCAACTTCGATGATCACTTCTTTTTCGACATCGAGACCTGTCATCTCCATATCGAGCCAAAAAAGTTTATTCATGAGGAAATCCTGTTCTAGGGTCAGTGACCCGGAAAGACTTCCATTTTGATCGAGGCGGGGAACTAAAACAAGAACTAGCTACTTCTGTTGCTCCATGCCGGAGCGAAGAGCCTCTTCCACGGTGCGGATCAGCTTGCGCTCATCCCAAGGTTTATCGATAAAGGCATACACGCCCAAGCGTTGCGCCTCGACAACCATCTCTTTTTGGCCATAGCCGGTGTGAATGATGAACGGAATCTTAAGATTGTTCTCACGCATCCATTTAAGGACTTCCAAGCCTGATTTCTTAGGCATCTTTTCGTCAGAAAGGACGGCGTCGAATTGATGGGTTTTTAATAGATCAATGCCCTCAAGGCCATTTGCGGCTTGAGTGATTTCACCCGCGGATTCCTCAAGCAGAGCCATCAGAACTTCGCGTAATTCCGACTCATCATCGATGATGAGAAGACGACCTTTTTTTCCAAGAGTATCAAGAGTAGCCATAAGACAATTATGGCAAAAGTCATTCGAGCCGTCACCGACAGAGCGTCGGTGAGACGGTCAATTTATCGTGCAAGACTAAATTTGGATTTGTTTTCTTCTGTTAAGAAGTTTTTATTTCGCTTTCGAAGAGCCCGTGATTTTGTACTCACCAGCTTTAGAAATCGCCGCCTGAATTTGATCTTGAGAGATGTTCACGCCCGTTTTTGACGAAATCACAACTTTTCCGACGCTAACTTCACATTTTTCAAGTCCATCCATTTTGCAAACTTGAGCTTGGATGGCTTTTGCGCAAGAACCGCAATGCATGCCTTCCACGTTGTAAGTCACTGTATCAGCCAAAGCGGCTTGGGATAGCAAAAGAGTCGTAAAGATAAGGGCCTTTTTCATAGTGTCTCCTCTTGGACAAGAGCCCTCACAGTATACCCGAAATCGGGGTTTTCCAAGCCGTCCTGATGTTGCAGTCCGTAGTTTGGGCTGTATGGAATGGAGGTTGAAACTGGGTAATGCTCAAAAAGAGGGCATTGCTACCCCTTGTTAAGCTCTTTTTAAACGTTTATTAAAAAATTGATTGAATTGCGCGACCACTGTGGCTATAAAAGATTCTCCAAATCGATGTGGGGTGGTAGTTAAGTTGGTTATAACGTCCGCCTGTCACGCGGAAGGCCGCGGGTTCGAGTCCCGTCCACCCCGCCATTTTTTAGCGAAAATGGCCGACCCTGCAAACGATGGAAATCAAAAGGAAGCCTTGAGCTTCCTTTTTTTGTTTGTGGGTTTGTAGTCCATAGGTTGGTTTAAGTCGTAAGGTCCACTTTTCTCAAACCTAAACTGATCTTTTCTTATTTAGGTCTTGGTTTGTCCTATGTTTCCAAATTATCGCTAGGAAGTGATCGCCATAAAGGCGAAGTTTTTCTGATGTTACACCAATTATGTTTGCCATTGATGCGGCGTCATCTGGCATTTGCCGAGCCATCTCTTCAAGAGTGAAGTTTTTAAATACTAAATAGGCGGGAATGTTTTTCTCTATAGCAAGTCGGTTTCTTTCTTGCCTCAAATCGGAAAAAAGTTTCTGAGAATAATCTTCTGAGTATCTATGGTTGCTATTCACAGACTTCTGAACGACGAATGTGCGCCTAACTGGGGAGTATTTATTAGTTCTAAAGCTAAAGTTAAAGTTAGATGGGGCTTCCAAAAGATAGCCTTTGTAGTCCTCGCATAATACACGTTTTTGTTCTTTAAATGTGGGGTATCGGCCACTTTTCTTCTTTTTCCAGTCCAGCCAAGCGTGAAATAATTCATGCTGATGTCGGTCCATTACGCACAGATTTCTTAATGTGTTATCAGATCTTTTTCCATTTATGTGATGTACAACCTCATTGGGAAATAGATCCCGTTTCAAAACTCTTTTTGCAATGAGCCTGTGTTCATATTCGTTAGCTCCTCGTGCAAAGATATAGCCACCTCTATCGCTTCTCTTGCCTCTAAAAAGTTTTAACAACGGAACAGCAACACTCAAGGTTGCCAAACTCACCCAGAAAATTTTTGAAATTAGGCTCGTACCTGGAATAAGTACCATTGCAACGGCGCAGACGATCGTCAGTGTTCGAGCCATATTCACAAGGAATCTTTTCAGCTTTATTAGAAACCAGCGCATAATAGCTGATCGACATTTTTCAGGTATAAATAAACTTTATTTATAGCATTTTGACTTTAAGACAGATTTTTTCTGATATGAAACGAGGAATGTAATTACTTGGGACATCATACAGATATGTTTGGTTTTGATACGACAGATGTCTCTGCAATTTTAGTTTTTGATTTCGTACTTTCCCTCGTACACCTGTGCGATTCCCTCCAAATGAAATGGTTTCCTTTTGCCAATTTTGCTTAGACCGTGAGCAGTTTTCGATGGTATGGAATTGGCTTATATAAAATACATCTGATTTCTTGGAGTCATTGCGATACCAAGGCGATCTTTTATAGGAGCAACATGAAAAATCTAATTTCAACTTTTGTGATCATCATGGCGACATCTTCTTCGGCTTTTGCAGGAACGATGTCTTTCACTAAAGATTTCATCGCGTCTACTACCTTATCTTTGGACAACGAGCCTGGGAAAAGAATAACCATCCAGCCTTACGAAACATTTTCTAGCACTGGATATGGTCGTGACGGAATTAGTGCGTTTCCTACGTTCCGTTTGGTCTTCACTCATCCTGGTATCGACTATTCAAGCGGCTATAAAAATATTGAGCCAGAACAGTTGAATATTTACTGGGAGGGTCAATGTGAAAACGGTGCCAAAGTTTTTAAAGGTGAAATGGTTTCTTACGAAGTGCTTCGAGTTGTGATGCACAATAATTCTGGCAAAGTCAGTATTCACGGTGTTGGACAAGTAGTAGGGGACTGCAACTAAGTTCGAGGTCTGTTGTAAATCGAATCGCTAATATTAAGGGAACGTCGGCTTCCCTAAAACCCAACTAGCAGCGCCCATATCAAACAAGTTGTGACTGACACCCGCGGGAAGAGCCCAGGCGCTTAGATCCTGATTGAATGAATCCGCATTTAAGAACATTTGATCCATGTTCGTCATACTTCCGGTGAAAACCCAGTTGCCGATGTCTTGGTTAAAGGCATCGGCGTCTTCGAACATTCCTGCCATTGAAATGACTTTCGACGTGTCCCAAGAGCTGCCTGATTTTGCAAGCGGGCTGTTGAAGGAACTTGCTTCGAAAAACATAAATGCCATGTCGGTGACGTTGGATGTGTTCCATGAGCTGATATTCTGGTTGAACGCCACGGCGCTGCCGAACATCGCACTCATATCTGTGACGTTAGAAACATCCCAATTGCCAAGAGGTTTGTTAAAGGCCGTTGCTCCGGCAAACATATCACTCATGTTGGTAACGGCTGTCGTTGTCCAATGATTGATGTCACTATTGAAATTCGTAGCACCTTGGAAAAGTCCGCGGAGGCCACTTGCGAGCGACGTTAAGACGGGAGCATCTGTTGCGGAAATCTGCACATTCTTACAGTTTGCGAACATGAACTCCATCTTCCACCAGGCATTAGGCCCCCATTGCTTGACGTCGACGATTTTTAGTTTGTCATTGCCGCTACAGAATTGCAGCCACGGAAGATTGCTGCCTTTCATTTTCACTTCGTAAGTACCTGGGGCACTGTACGTGTGCGTGATCACGCGGCCTGTGCTGGCAGGGCTATTCACCGTTTGAGTTGAAGTATCACCCCAAGAAATTTCGAAATCGTAGCCGATCCAATCGACCAAAGGGAAAGTGGCAACCGTGTTTGCTGATGATCCACCCTCGGTATTATTGGTATTAAAGATAACGATGAAAGAGTTTTTAACGTTGGCGTTGGAAGAGGGGCCGTAAGCCGGCGCTTGGTTGCCGTCAGCATCTTGAGCGGTGTTTGCGGCTATTGAAATATTCGCGGTGCCGTCCCCCGTACAACCAGACACAGTGACGGTGGCGGTCGCCGTAGTCCCATTTGTCACAACAGCATTGCAGCCTGCGAAGTCAGTTCCGCCTAAAATAATATCTGCATTGGTAAGATTGATCGTCGTCGCATCGGTGTAGGTCACCGTGTACACGAAAGAGGTCGCGCTGCTGCCAGAAGAAATAGCGGGTCCGGTAATGACGATGGAAGGTGCAGGCAGGGGCGGTGGAGTGACAGAAGATAAATCTGTTTTCCAGCTATTGGCCGTTATGTTCCCGATACATCCTGTCAGCCCCAAAAAGCAAAACAAGACCATCACGAACCTTGTTAAGTTACGTCCCCGAACATTCATGAGATATACTTCGGATAGCTAAGACTTTCCCTTGAATTACCAAGCCAGCATGCGATGTACCCTTGCATTACCGCCTCATACTGAGACCCCCGGTCCTTCATCAGCTGTTGCGTTGATGCACTTTTTTCTGATGATCCTAAGAGCCTTTTCGACCATCATTAAGGAATTAGCGAGGTTGCCATGTCGACACATCCAAATTCAATGCGGACGCCCGAGGTTGAAACTGTTAAAGCCTTCTATGAGGCACTCAATAACAATGACATATCTGCAGCTATGAAGCTTTTTGATCCAAACATTGAGCGCGTTGAATTTGAAGACTTACCGACGGGTGGAACTTACCGTGGACTTGACGAAATGAAAGCGCATATTACCTCAGGCCGTGCGACGTGGGCCGAAGGGAGCTGTCATCCCGAGCGCTTTCTTGTCGCCGGCGATAAGGTCGTTGTATTTGTGCATGTTCACGTAAGGTTGAAAAATAAAACAGAATGGATCGACGGACATGTCGCTGATGTTTTTGCTTTCCGCGGTGAAAAGATCATCCAGATGCGTTCGTACTTAAAAAACGAACAGGCCTTAGAGTGGGCTGGGGTCAGGGACTCTTCGAAATAGCTCCATGGGCTATATATAGACGACAAGGATAAAGCCGCATGGGTTTCAGAGCCGTTCCTTACGGACGAAAATAGATTGAACAGCCCTAAACCTTAAATTCACAGCCACCGTGGCAGTGAATTTATATTACGTTTTCTTTTTCATCACTTCTTCTAAATTCAAGCACTCGACGATTTCAACGCTATCTCCGGGAAAGATCGTGAAATGCGGATGATTTAAGAACATCTTCGCGGCTTCTTCAGCGTTAGGCGCCTCTACGATCACATACCCCGTAAGATTATTGCGAGTGTCAGAAATGCCGTTGGCATCCACGCGTTTTGTTTTTCCCAGAGGAGTTCCGTTATCTTTAATCGCGAGCTGATGTTTCTTGCCCCAGTTCATCCAGGCTTCGACACCTTGTTTTTCGCGATCGTGTCTTTCTTTTTCATTTAACGACTTCCACTTTTGATGAGTGGATTCTTCAGTTCCTAAATAGACGGCTAAAAATGTTTTCATGGATTATCCCTTATAAGCACGCTTTAAAGTTTCGATATCGAACTTCACCATTTTGTACATTTCGGCCATCACGCGTTTGACTTGCTCTGGTGTTCCGTCCTTTTGCATGTCGTCCATGATCGTAGGAACAACCTGCCACGAAAGACCGAATTTATCTTTCAACCATCCACATTGTTGAGGTTTTCCACCACCAGCCATTAGTTTTTCCCAGTATTCATCAATCTGCGCCTGTGTGTCGCAATAAACCATCAAGGAAATAGATTCGTTGAATTTGAAAATAGGGCCGCCATTGACGGCGACAAATTTCTGCCCGTTGGCGGTGAAGTCTACGGTCATGACGGAACCTTCTGGTTTTCCATGATGCTCAAAGCCTTCCTTGCCGAAGCGGGCAATGGTGCCGATGCGGCCATCTTTAAAAATAGAAGTGTAAAACTTTGCAGCATCTTCTGCTTCGGAATCAAACCAAAGACAAATACCAAAGGGCTTCATAAATCCTCCAATCTTAAAGGCGATCTTTCACTACATACTATTTAGTATGTAAACTTTGTCAACAAGGAATTCTTTATCCAAACCTTAGGTGTCTTAAAAAGATAAAGTTTTAAACTCATCTTGCTTAAATGCAGAGACCTAGACGCTCTAAAGATCTTTGGATTCTTGTTGTAATTCGCGGCCAACATTGTTCCAGGCGTTTCCATTAGGGCTATTATTTAGACATTAGGTTCTTTTTTACTCGTGACATAATTTTCACTGTTGAAAATAAGGAACCGCCTTTAAAAGGATGTAAAGGCGGTTCCTTTGAAGACTTTGGCAAAACTCTTAGTACTGTTAACTATGGGGCTTTTCGTAGCCTGTGCACCTTCAGCGGATGATGGCAGCGTTGTCATTTCAGATGTGAATACAGGGATATTTGGAGGGGAGAAAGTCGATAGTGACGAGCGCATGGCTCAATCGACCGTGGGCATTTATAACACACAGAAAAAAGCCATTTGCACGGGGACTTTGATTGCAAAAAATGTCGTGCTGACTGCCGGTCATTGTTTGGTGGGTTCCAAGTCGGATATGGAAATCAGGTTCGGGACAAAAATTTCTAAAGGGGTTTCGCGTAAGGTGGTCGAAGCTCTTCGTGAGCCTCACTACACGAACACAATCATCTTCGGTCCAGAACGTGACATCGCCCTTATCAAATTCGCAGGCAGCCTGCCTTCAGGCTATAGACCGATCCGTATTTTAAGTGATTTTTCTGTTCTGACTGCGGGTAAGAAAATCATCGTTGCCGGATATGGTCGCAGTCTTCCAAAAATGAAAATGGGCGAAGGGACACTTCGCAAAACTCAGCTTAAAATCTTAAAGCCTTTCTACAGGCAAGATGAAATCCAGTTCGACCAGTCCGATGATACCGGTAGTTGCCACGGTGACTCAGGCGGTCCTGCCTATACAAATGAAAACGGCGAACTGAAAGTTTTTGGCGTTACTAGCAAAGTTCGTACGACGAAGGAAAGACGTCATGTTTGCGACGGCACGGTGATCTACACTCGTATCGATTTCCATCTTCCGTGGATTGAAAAAGTCCTTCGAGATTTCGGATCTATTAACTAAACGAAAACACGTCCTTCAAAAAGAATTCTTGCGGTACGATAAAAGCTTCCACTCAAAGCCACGTACTGCGAGTTTCGTTCTTCCACCTTTGCATTCAAAGTTAATACACCTGAAGGCATGCCGATGCGGACTTCATCGAGGTTTTTATTTTCTAGTGTTTCATGAATCAGGCTTCCTGGAAGTTTTGCCGTGACGGCCGCACACAACGACACCGTTAAGGGCAAGGCCTTGTGAGGTTGTCCGCTGGCAATCACGCGCAAAGAAAAATCCATGTCGGGTGAGTAGCGAGGAGCCACCAAACCTAAATAGGGAATGGCGATAGATTTTTTTGCTTCGTCAATACTTGCAGCAATGCCCATCGCCACGGAGGCCTCTAAGCGAATGCTTTCAAAGGATTTAAGAAGCTCTGGTTGATCAAGTTCCGCTGTGGACTCATCACCACGAAGCCCAAGGTCTGAGGCTTTTAAAAACACACAGGCATTCGCCGCATCAATCATTGAAACCTCCAATGATTTTCCATTGGATAATTTCAAAATGTCCCGTGTCTTGTGAGTCGGAAGAAGTTTTCCTGTTGTCGCTCCGCCTGGATCCTGAAACTCAAGACGAATCGGCGCGCCGGTTCCGCTGACTCCAGGAATCTCAAGATCTCCCGTGAAAACCACTTCGCCATTTTTAACAGGGAAGTAGGCATGAGTCACTTTTTGAGTGTTCGTATTATAAATCCTCACGTGAGCTTCAGAGCTCGATGGCAAAACCCATTTCTTAAAAACAGCATAGGGCCCAACGGCTGAACTGATATTGCCGCAATTGCCTTTGTAGTCGACTTTCTTTTCCGTCACTGAAACTTGCGCGAAAGTATAGTCGACATCGGCATCATCACGCGAGGAGGGTTTCAGGATAGCCACTTTTGAGAGTGATGAAATGCCCCCACCCATGCCGTTAAGCTGTCTGCCGTAAGTATCGGGACTTCCTAGAGCGCTTAAAAAAATCTCGTCCCACTGGGCGCGATCTTTCGGTAAGTCGTCTTCATTAAAGATCAAGGCGCGGCTGGTGCCGCCCCTCATATAAGTGCAGGGAAAAGAAAGAAGAGACATAGAAGCCTTTACTTTACTCGCAGGTTTTTGCCGTGAACATCGCGATAAGCCGGTAGGGCGCCTAAGGCAGTTGCTTCGTAAACTCCGCGAGCGACGGCGCGAGCTAAACAATCCGCAGCGACAAGGCCGATGCGATTCACGAGGTCTGCGCGTTCTTGAATGTCGGCGCCCCAGGTTCCCGTTGATGCCGCAAAAACAGTGTCACCATCAAATGGCGTGTGCACCGGACGGATCGAGCGGGCATATCCATCTTGAGCCATGATCGCTACACGTTGCGCTTCGGCTTTTGTCAGGCGAGCATTGGTGGCGACGACTCCGATAGTTGTATTTTCTCCGGCTTGATTTGTCAGACTGTCTAACGGCGAACCTGTCCACGCTTCTGCGGCTGAATTAAAATCGATGGCAGATGTTGGAATCGGTTGGCCGCCCATTTCATTCGCTTGTTCAAAAGGCCACGCCCAGAAAGAAGACTGGCCCGGCATCACCGCCGTACCCACGCAGTTGACGGCGACGATAGCGCCGATTTGTAAACCGTCACCAGAAACGGAAGAGGCACTTCCTAGTCCGCCTTTGAAAGGTCCTGCTTTGGCGCCGTAACCGGCTCCCGCGCAACCCAATTTAAAATCTAAAGACGCAGCATCAAGAGCGGCACGTCCCAGGTTCCAATAAGGGGATTTTTCTCCCCAGCCTTTATCGCCGCCATTGAGTAAGTCAAAAAGCACCGCACTTGGAACAATCGGAGCGCGAGCTGTTCCGATGGGAAATCCAATTCCGCGGGAAGCCAATGTATCTGTAACTGCAGAGGAAGCACCCAAACCGAAAACAGAGCCACCGCTTAAGACGATAGCATCCACACGATCCACGAGACAGCTTGGATTTAAGGCGTCGGTGTCACGCGTACCCGGAGCACCACCGCGCACGTCAACCGCGGCCACTGCGGGATTATCAAAGAGGATCACGGAAACACCACTCCAAGCTTTTTTATCTTCAGCTTGGCCGACGCGAATAGAGTCAACATCTGTAATGCGATTGCGAGCGCCGGGACGGAAGTTGTATTTCATCATCATACTCCTTGGTTGAGAGCTTGATGCTAATGTCTATCCAGCGCAGGGATCAATCTAAAATTAGTTTGGAACGCGTAACTACCACCATGCTTCATTTTTATAATCGTCATTCACGGCGACGATTTGTCCAAGACGAGGTGTGACTAAGTTGATCCCTCTAGATACTGAAGCTTCTTGCAACTTCAAAATGGGATCATTCCAGGCATGAAATGCCAGGACAAACATGCCCCAGTGAACGGGGAAAAAGCGTTTCGCTTTCAGATCTACGTAAGCCTGCATGGATTCGTCAGGAAGCATGTGCACTTCCTTCCACTTTTCATTGTATTGACCACATTCTAGGAAAGCGATGTCGAAGGGACCATATTTTTCACCGATTTCTTTAAAGTGGACGTCGTATCCAGAGTCCCCGCTAAAATAAACATTGTGCTTATCACTTCTTAACACCCACGAAGCCCAAAGAGTTTCATTATCCTTAAGGCCGGTGCGCCCTGAAAAGTGTTGAGCGGGTGTGGCGATAAATTCAATTCCATCCACGCTGTGTTTTTGCCACCAATCCAATTCCGTGATGCGCGAAGATTCAATACCCCAACCGACAAGGTGAGAGCTGACCCCCAGGGGAGTTAAGAAACGCGCCTTTTTATCTTTGAAGAACTGAATGGAAGTCATGTCGAGATGATCATAGTGGTCATGCGAGATCACGATGTAATCAATCTCTGGCAAATCACTCAGATCTAAAACAGTTTTTTGGAATCGTTTTACCATGAATGAAAAAGGCGCGGCACTTCCTGAAAAAACAGGATCCACTAAAATAATTTTGCCATCCATATTCAATAGAAATGTGGAGTGACCGAACCAGATTGTTTTTAAATGGTCCGAAGGTTTTAAGAATTCCGCCAAGTCTGGTTTCACTTCGGGAAGGGGCTGGGTCGGAGTGCGATTTTCCCCCTTGCTAAACCATTCTTTGAAAGTCGAAAAAGACATCGCGCGCTTGCGCATTTCTTTAATGGCTTCTTGCTGACGGTTGACGAAGACCTTTTCATTCTTATCGTAATTCGGCGATTGAGCGAATTTTTCTTGAAATTCTTTTCCAGGACGGGTTCCAAATGCAGCGCAGCCTACCATATAAAAGCCTCCTACAAAGGCAATAAACAAAGTGAGAAGAACAGACGCCGTTTTCATAAAACCTCACAAAGTAAACGGTTGTGTTTACTTTAGGGTGAATGCGGACAGTTTTCAATAGAAAAGTAAACGAAAGCGTTTACTTTCATAAAAACCCATGTAAAATCAGGGATATGTCAAAAGAAGAAATCTCAAAGAAAATCAAGGACGCCGCCGTTGCCGAATTTATGAAGTGGGGATTGGATGCCGCTTCTATGGAAGACATTGCCAAGGGCGCTCAGGTCTCAAAACGAACTCTTTATAAGTATTATCCGACCAAAGAGGCGGTTTTTGATGACATGGTCTTAGAGCTGGTGGAGGTCGCTTGCGGAGGCCCTGCCATAGTCTATTCAAAAAATGAAAGTCTTGAATCACAAATAAAAGACCTCGTGGAAAAAAAAGCCGAGCTTCTGACTTCAGAAGAGTATTTAACAACGGCTCGCATCGTTTTAAGTGAAGTTATGAAGGGTAAAAAGCTGAGCGCAAAACATCTGGCGAAGTTCAATGAGTCGGAAACGAAATTCTTAAAATGGATTGAATCGGCTAAAAAGGATGGAAAAATCAAAGCGAAGATTTCGAATGAGGTTATTGCAGAGCAGATGCATGCTTTCATCAAAGGTCAGCTTTTCTATCCAGTGCTTTTTGGAATGAAGAAAGTGTCGGCTAACGACGTTAAGAACATTAAAAAGATGACAGTTGAGTTCTTCTTTAAGATGTTTTGTTAATTATCTAGTTAGGTAAAATGCTATGAAATGGAAATCGGACCAAAAAATTCATATTGACCTAAAACCGCCTGAGGGAAAGATCACTTGCGATTTCACTGATGAATTGGAAACAATCTCAGTTAGATCTTATGAGGTGACGGTGACGTACGGTGGGCCGCATGAAGAGGTGAAAACCTGCCGCGGAAAGATCGCAGACTTTGTTACCGAAAATAAGATTGAATACATGGTGATGTCCGATGGCACCAAGATTCCACAAAACGCGATTCGACGGATTTCTTCGGAATAACTACTTCTTTTTCGCGGTCTTCTTTTTTGTGACTTTCTTGGAAGCGTTCTTAGCCAAGGCTTTCTTCTTTAGTTCCTTTTCTTTTTTCGCTAGACCTTGCACAAAGCTGCGTGCCTCGTCTTTTTCAGCCTGAGAGATCAGATTGAATTCTGTATTCGTGAGTGCTCCGATAAGCGCGTAGGCATAAATGCTGTGGCGATGTTTCGGATTCATTGCGATCAATTTTAGAAGGGTTTTCTTCCAACCTAGTTTAATGAACTGTTGCGGGGTTTTTATTCCCGCCTTCAGAAAATGTTTTTCGCTTTCCGCACCTAGGTTTTTTAGGTCGGAAATTTTCTTCGCGCGTTTCAGGACTTCCTCTGCAGGTTCGTCTGTAAACATACGTGGACGGGTGGTGTCCATCTTGTCGGGAATTCCGCGAAAAGGGTCTTTCTTGGTTTTTAATTTTGATTTGGGAATGCTTCCCCAAAAACTATGCGGACGTAATACTTGTTTAAGCACTTCGGTTGCAAGTTCATCAAAATGCTCGGTGTGCACCGGAAGATAAAGCCACTTTGGTAAAATTGGATGGGGAATTAAAAATGGACAGCGTTGCAGAGCCTGTTCTTGAAACTCTTTATCCACCGGGAACATGCAGCCATTCCATAGATCGAAGTCGTACTTTTTTCCTTTGTAAGTGCGACTGCCGCCTTCGCTTTCAAAAATAAGAAGAACGGCTTTGTCCTCGATATAGTAAATAAAACCGCCGAACATCGCTTTTCTGCGATAATCGCCTTCAGGAAGTAAGCTCTCTATCCATTTCAGTTCTTGCGGTTCCTTTGCCATAAAGCAATTTTCAAATAAAATCGCCAAAGGGTCAAAGGGGTTTTTAAAGTGGAGGTGCTTCCGGTAAGCTCGTTAAGATTTGTTCCTGCTCTTTTTTCATTGGGCCGATCCAGGACTCTAATATTTCTTGATAGCGCGGGGATTTTTTTAGTTTAGCAAGGCCCACTTCAAATTTTTTTAATAGAAGACGGCCTTCGTCATTCTTGGAAAAGTGGACGAAAATTTCTTCTTCGGTTAGAAGTAAAAGGATCGAAAAATTGCGAAACTCTGGATTTTCTTTCAGCAGATAGTAGTACACGAATTCGTCGATAGCGATAAAGGAAACACGGTTGGCTTTAAGCATGCGCAAGCTGTTATAGTCTGATGCCGTAAAAATTTTTTTTATCTTTTTATTTTCATCAAATTGCGGACCGAACGGAAAACCCGTAGGCAGGGCCACGCTTCGACCTTCCAGATCGGTGACTTTACCAATCTTCTCGCGAGCGAGGGGTGATAAATTTGTGACGATGAGACCGCGGCTTTTAAATAAAGACTCTTTAGGAAAAAGAAAATCTTTATTCATCTCGGAACTGTGAGCGGAATTAAAACAAGCGGGGAATTTCCCGGCCGCCGTTAAAGCCAGGCATCTTGGATAAGGAACTTGCACCAGTTGCGGTCTTTCATCCACCAAACGAAAGGCTTCTTGCACCAGATCTACTGAAAGGCCCGCAGGCTTTCCCTGTTTTTTGAACGCAAACGGAGGCCATGCGTCCTCCACCATAATTTTTGGAATAGCGGCCTTACAGGTGGAGGAAAGAATCGCTAAGAACAAAAGAAAAATCAAAGTACGCATGCCCTTGTTTTCTAACAAGAGTGCGACAGAGTCTTCTTAAGACTCTGTAATTTTAAAATTTCTGGC
Organism: Bdellovibrio sp. HCB117; assembly: GCF_047305915.1. Taxonomy (NCBI): domain Bacteria; kingdom Pseudomonadati; phylum Bdellovibrionota; class Bdellovibrionia; order Bdellovibrionales; family Pseudobdellovibrionaceae; genus Bdellovibrio; species Bdellovibrio sp. HCB117. Next base: position 1,214,329 of record NZ_CP178622.1, read on the forward strand.
GAAATCACTTGGAACAGGCGCGATGAATTATTTTGTCCAAATCGCGCCGAATTTGCCTCCCGCTCCGTAAGACTGTACTTTCCACAAGCGATATCCCTGATTGCTCATCTCGTCGTACTTGCTTTGATAGACATCGCTTGTCATATCCACGACGGCGATCCATTCTCCAGGCATTTTCATCCAAACGCCTCCGAAGCGATCTCCCTTAGAAAAGGTGGCGGCTGTGAGTGATGTGCTTTTCCAACCTTGTAAAAGAAGTTCGCTGGATTTTGTTAAATACTGCTGATGATCCAGTCCATAGGTCATCTGAAATTCCAAACCATCTTGTACGAAAACCGCCGCGTGACGGCGAGTGCCTCCGACAGGATACGAGACGTAATCTTCCACTCGGAATCCTTGATTAGTCACCAGGTAATTGTACTTCGTTTGGAAGTCGGCATCGTTCATATTTGTAAACACATAGTAGGGAAGGCGGTCTGCATTCTTTTTCCACAAGGCAGTAAATCGCGGTTGTCCATTGTGCACTTGAACTTGCAGTTCGCGAGGTAGCAGACCTTTAAGATCATAAGCGTGAACAGCTTTATTAAACTCATTGGCACTCAACCAGCCTTCTGCGGCCCATGGAAAACCCACTTTATCATCAAAAGTGCCGGCTGCTTTTACGGACCCCCCCGAGTTGTAAACACTCAGGCTTTGTAAACCCAACCCCATGTTCGTGTAATAGCCTTTGTAAAAATCTACAAGGCTCCAGCTGACATTGTGAAAATCAGGAAAGTAGGGGGCGAAGAATCGAGGGAAGTTGATTGTTTTTAGCGGAGCATAACAACCTGTGTTCATCTGGGCATAGACCGAGAACGGATCCAGAAAAACCCATTCAGTGGTATTTTTTGGACTGGGCACCGCCAACATAAAGTGCAGGTGGTTGTTGGCGCGCACAGAATCCATCGGTGTGCCGTCGTCATTCAGCCCCGTACCGACGCCGCCGGCGCCGGTGTTGCCGGATTTGCCGATGTACTGTCCAGTGCTAACCCAATCACCGACATTCACCGCGATGGCGTGAGATTCCTCACCCCAATAAAGATTGCTGGTGTGAGTTTTTGTGTAACGCACATACTTTGCGAAACTGTCGGTGGCATTGGGATCTAAAGAGATGATGGCACTGGCGGCATTAATATCATGAGTGTATCCATTTCTTAAATGCATATACATGCTGCGATATTTCGATCCGTCTTTTGCCACGTGTTCGATGACGACAACGTTGCCAAACCAGTTGTCCCAAATTTTTGTAACAACGCGCCCTGGAGCGACAGCCACGACATCAAAAGAAACATCCGTCCCGGCTTGAACAGAATCTCTCCAAGAATCAATTCCCGAATGTGCTTCACCGCTGTCGTAATACCAGCCTTGGATCAAAGAAACTTCATTGCCGTCAAAAGGCAGAAAGAAGGGGAGCTGTGGGTGCAGTTTTGCGGCCCAATTTCTGGCAGTGGTTTCGTTTGAAAAAACAGATTTGGGGCCTTTGTACGTCACTTCTTTATTGGCGACCGTATCCAAGATTTTATAGTTGCAGCAATCACTGGCGACGCGTGGGGCGGTACAAAGTCCCTTGTCATCCGGGAGGCTTTTATCGGGAGGCGCAGGGAGGCCTGGATCTGTGGCGACATGTTCGTCATGATCTTCGTAAAGGCGATCAGGGCCTTTATAGATTTTGACGTCATAGATGCCACGAAGATTTACTTTTTTTTCTGCGAAAGTCGAAGGTGTCGAAAGAAGAAGAATGCAGGCGATCAGGGCGTTTAGGGCTTTCATAAAGCTCCTCCTCCAAAATCAAAGATAGGAGGAGCTTCGCAAAGGCGTAAGGTCTAGTGTTGAGATACTTCCATATTAACCAAGGCGTGATCAATGGCACGAGCCCATTCTAAATTTTTCTTGTTGGCCATCCAACCTGAATTTTTAGAACGCTCTTCCATCAACTTATCTTTTGCGGCAGGATCATCGACAAAACTGAGGGCGCGTGTTGCCACAGCTTTCATTGTTTCGTCATCTGATTTTAGGAGTTTCAAAATGTTTGGAATCGCTGGGGCTCCAGATTGACCTAAAGCTTGACTGCACCATTCGCGCACACCGTTTTCTTTGTCATGCACACAAGAACTGGCTGTTTCAAGAACGCTTTTACTGTCTTTCCATTCAACTTCAGCGAAGGCTCGCGCCGCTAACGATTTATCTGTTTGTTGCGGGGCAAAGATCTCCTTTTGCAACGCTGTCAATCCAACAGGTCCAAGACATTCCAATGCTTTTACGGCAGGATCATCGGCGTCACCCGTTTTGATCGAGGCAACAATGACATTGATTTGTTCTTCATTGAAGTGACGCGCTTTTTCTGGCAAAGAGCACACCATGCTAATCGCGAGATCTTTTTCTGAACTTTCTACGGACAAGTTTGTCGCGACGAAATTATTAACAACGTCTTCTTTTTTTAATTCAGAAACTAAAATCTTTGAAGCCAGTGCACTGGTCTTCGGCGTGTCTAAAAGATTTGTCAGTCTTTTGCTGACCCAAGCACGCTCTTCTTCACCGAGCTTCAACATCACCAAAGAAGAAGCCTCAATGACGGGAAGGGGTTCTTTATCAGTAATGCGTTTCACTAAAAGATAGCCGATCTGTTTCACATTCGCTGCACCAAACTTCATCATTTGGCTGATCGCCGCCGCACGCACGACAGAGTTGGGATGTTTTAGCATAATGTCGGCAAGTTTTGGCAGTCCGACAACAGACTTCATCTCGGTGCACCCCACGGCCTTGATGGCCCAGTAAACCGAGTCGGCATCACCTTGCGCAGTTAAAGTTCTTTGCACGAGTTTATTTTTGTCATTGCAGGATTCACCGGATTCGACGGCATTTTTAAGTTCGATAGCGATAGGGGAGGACGCTTGAATCGCGTGAGCTGATGTTGCCTCTTCCGAAGAGCTTGCCTGATCTGATTCTTCTGACGGAATCAGGGTTCTTTGAGAAAACGCAAAATCGGGCCGACTTTCGCGATAGGCTGTTGAAATCGTTCTTCCCAAGAACAAAGCCACAATTGGAACTAAAAGAAAAATGGGCCAGCTCAGGATAAACGCTGAGATACGGCTGAAAGCGACGCGTGAACACCACACAAGGACAGGACCCATCAGACTGCGGATGGCAAAGAAAAGACAGATCATAGAGACAACGGGAATCACCGCCGCCTGCCAAACGACTGGAGCCCAATCTGCTTTTCCCATTCCATAAATAATGTAAGCAAATGCAATGGCCACTGCCGCGCGAGCAAACCACCACCAAGGATTTGTTCTTAAGTAAGTGGGCAAAGAATACGCAATCCAGATTCCTGCTTTTGTCAGAGTCCGGAAATTAAAATAAAGACAGATCGCGGCCCCCGCACCAATAAGTGCCAAGTAATATTCATAAACGAAGGGAAGAAAGCGAATGACAGTACCATCTAAAACCAAAGCCGCGATAATCGAACAGAAAAGTACAAACCACGGCAAGATCAAATAGCGAAGGGCATTGAATTTCATTTTTGAATAGCCTCCAGGTCTTGCGACGAGTGATTAAAATCCTCTCGAGCTTAACACAGGACGGCTATGTGAAAGATTATATTTGGCCGGACCTAGACAGAAGACAGAGTTATTGCGAGACCTTTTGAAATCCCGTCAACCACTCGGTTCCGAAATAAATAAATGCGAGCAGTGGGAATAAGAAACCCACCCACGAAGTGAGCATCCATCCTCCATGCGCATAAGCCCACGCACCGACGTAGCTGCCCACGGCTCCACCCACAAAAATCGTCGCAACATAAAGACCGTTGAGGCGACCCCGAAGCTCAGCCGAGAGAGAAAAAATCGCACGCTGACCCAAAACCAAGTTCGCCGTGATGCCTGCATCCAATAAGATCGCTGCGAACACAAGAATAGCTAACGCCCATCCCGAACCTGGCGCAAAAATATGTGTTATCAGAAATGACACTGACGCAGAAATCATAGCAACGGTCGTAGCTTGTCGACTGAATCCTTTATCGGCCATACGTCCAGCAAGGGGGGCAGACACCGCACCTGCGACTCCGGCCAATGCAAAAAGAGCAATGGCTGTTTGAGAAAGATGAAACTCTTCAACAAGTAATAAAGGCGTCGTTGTCCAGAACAATGAAAAAGCGCCAAACATGAAGGCTTGGTAGATCGCGCGTCTTCTTAAAACGGGAGTTTCTGCAAACAGATTTCCCATGGATGCCATCAACTTCGAATAGCGAATACCCGTATTGGTAGGTTGTCTTTCGGGCAGAAGTTTATAAAGTGCTAACCCTAGTAAGAGCATCAAAGCGGCAGAAAAATAAAAAACCGCGTGCCAAGAAAATAAATCCGTCAGAAGGCTCGAAATAGGACGCGACAGCATAATACCAATCATCAATCCGCTCATCAGACTTCCTACGACACGACCGCGTGTTGCTTCGGGCGCTAAGTGAGCCGCATAAGGCACGATCACTTGCACCGTTGAAGCACCTAATCCCACGGCTAAAGCCGCAAGAAAATAGGGAATCAAACTTGTCGCGAAAGCCAAGCCCAGCAAGCTAACGGTCGTTAGCAAGATCATCGTCAAAATCAGTTTTCGATTTTCAAGAATATCGGCCAGGGGAACGATCATAAGGACACCCAGTCCGTAACCCACTTGAGTCAGAGTCACAACCAAGCCCGCCAAAGAAGGATCTAGATTGAGAGCCTTGCTGATAAGCCCCACCAGAGGCTGCGCATAATAAAGGTTGGCGGCGACAACACCGACCGCCAGGCCTAAAAGCAATATAAGAGATTTAGAAAGCGAATGAGAGGAGGAAGCAGAGGAAGACATAAGAACCTTCGTTTGTTAGATACCTATCGAACAATAAATAAACCTGTTCTTGCGTTGGCGCAAGAAGAATGTTAGATATTTATCTAACAATGGAAACTATCGATCATCCGAAACTTAAAGATATCAGTTTGGAACAAGTGCTAAAAGCACTCGGGGATCCTGTGCGTCTCTCCGTTGTAAAGCAGCTCTTGAAGGATCCTGAAGGTGAAATTGCTTGTGGATCTTTTGACTACTCCGTGACAAAGGCGACGTTTTCTCATCATATGCAAATTTTGCGTGAAGCGGGTGTGACTCGCAGTCGCCAAGACGGGACGAAAAAGCTTGTGTCTTTGCGCCTTGACGAACTGGAAAAAAGATTTCCCGGCTTAATTGAAGTGATTCTTACGACTAGATAGATTTATCGAGCGCACTCTTTGAGAAGTCCAGCGCATCTATCTAATATCGTCACACGAATATTTTCCCGATGCACCAAAAGCTCGGGGAGTTTTGTTTTTTGTACAATACGATAAAGTTGAATGGCTCTTTCTAAATCGGCCAGACGTTGTTTCTGCGGTCCACGCGAAAGAGGAAACTTCGGCAGTGTTACGTTGGCAACGACACTTTTTTGTACGTCGGTAACCCAGTCTATTTCTGTTTGAGTTAAATAAATCGTCGGGTGAAAGCGAGTTCCCACATCTTTGTTTTCATCGGCTTGTTTTAACTGCGTATTTAACCAATGAAGTTCTTTAAGGATGTGATTGAGGTCGTCATCATGCTTTTTTCCAAATAGCTGAAAGACGACTTTCTTCCAGGCCGCACAAAAATCTTCAAACGTGATGTCTTTCGCTTTCTCATAAAGCGGTGGGTTCGTGATGTAATTCATGGTGCGCTGTAAAACATCCGCCGAAATGACGCTGCTATTGCTTTTTAAACTGACACGCATCAGGTGATGCGCCCAGCTTACGATATTAGAAACAGCACGACTGTCGACAAGACCTGTGCGGAAATTCAAGTGGAAGTCTTCCCATACCAAAACGTCGACGGGACGCTCTAGAAGTGCATCTAATGAACTTTTTTTTCTTTCGGCTTTAGGCAAAGAAAAGAAGGTTTCCAGTTGTTTCGAGAACTTTTCAAAAGTGTCCGTCCAAAGATTTTCTCTTTGGCAAGTTTTGTAAAGCTGAAAGGCCTTCATCGGATTTGGTTCAGCTTCATCCAGCAGGGCATTGATTCTTTGTTCAAGCAAACGTGGAAACGAACTCCAAAGTTCTTTGATCATAAACAAATATTAACACGATCCTATCTGGAAAGTGCATTTGCGTATTCTGTCGAACTTCTAGACGATCAGGGCTTATGAAGAAGCCCTTACACCTGTAAGCTCATTTGGAAGCGGGCGTCGCCAGCTACTCCGAAGCTTGTCACATCCATAGTGCAGCCGCCGTTGCTTGCCGCCGCTTTGACCAAAAGATAGTTTCGTTGTCCATTACCCGCGATACGCCGGTTGTTCGGTATAATATCTGGTGAGCCGGGAATATTCCTGCTGTGAATAGAACTTGAAGTCAGTTCGAAAGTTTCATAGCCAAGAGCTTCTTTTTCAATTTTAGAAATCTCACTGTAGTGAACATCGCCGGAAGCAAAAATAACTTTGCGCGGAATCAGTTTCAACTCTTGCAAAAAGCCTTTGAAGTTGTCGGGATGATCCCCGGAAACAGATTCTTTCCATGGGACATTTGGAAAGAACTGACTGCCATTCATCAGCCATGTAGTTCCTGGGTTTTCCCGGATTTTTTCGAAAATCCAAGTTTCCTGTTCTTTTCCCCAATGCGCATAGCGGTCTTTACTTCCACGGCGTTGGCGGAAGCTGCGATCGTCTAAGAGCAGAATCGTCTGATTCGAAAACTTTAGCGCACTGGCGATGCCGGGACCCTTCTCAAGAATATGGCAATGGCTGGTATCTTGGGCAAAGAAATTGAGGAAATTTTCTTGGGACTCTTTGACGAATTTAAAATCGACACTGTTGGTGTCGTTCAGTCCGAAATCATGATCATCCCAAGTGGCAAAAATAGGGATCAGACGGCGGCTGTAGTATATTTCTAAAGTGTGGCGTGCTTCACAGAAGCGATTCCAAAGATGCGCGGGGTCAGCTCCTGTCAGAGGAGAGTCGCTATCTGCATAAACAGAATCCCCGATGAACAACAAAACATCGGGCTTTTTTTGAACCATATTCTGCCAAATTTCTGGCGCATGCTCGCGATCATTCATACAGGAACATAAAGCGAAACTTAAATCTGGTTTGCTTAAGTCCAGAGTTTGAAATTCTCTTTGATCTAAAAGCTCTCGCGTAACGGCATTGACCAGGTGAAGCTCGTAGGTCTCGTTGACATCCAAGAACGAAAAATAAACTTTGGTGATCTTTTTAGTGTGATCGCGAAAAGCGACAGTGCGGGTAAAGTCGGGAATGCGCCGACGTCCGCCAGAGTCTACGGCATAAATGTCTAAGATCTCGGTGTTGTTATGAACTATCGAAAACTGTGTCTTGGTATCGTCCGTAGCACCTTGCAAGATCGAGGGACCTGACCTGCGCAGAATTTTTGGAATTTGATAAGCATTTGCTTTTCGCGTAAGTCCCAGAGCGGCGGCCTGAAGAAGGCCCAGCTTAATAAAGTTTCTTCTTTCGATTTTCATGAACCAATCCCTTTTTGATCAGACAAGTTCAACAAGTCTTGGTTCAAAAATGAAGTTAGGTTCTCGTCATGTTGGCAAATGGCAAATAAAACTGTTTAGCTCTGTTGTGCGAACAGCTTTTCGATTTTGTCCCATTTTTCACAGGTGTCGGTACGAATGGTGATCTCTTCTTGGCTCCAGGGATTTTGCATTCGAATCGACGTGGCCTTCAGGCACAGTCCACGAATGTCCAGGTGATCGCGAAAGAAACGGTTGTGATGGGAATCTCCGTGCTCGATGTCACCCAAAAGAGGATGAGCGATTCTGTCAAAGTGTCGGCGAATCTGATGCCAGCGTCCGGTCACCGGGTTGACTTCCACCCATGAATAGCGCGCCGTAGGATATTTCTTGCCGACCGGAAAGGGCAGTTCCACCGTGCCCCGTCTTTTGTAAAGTGTCGTTGATTCCGCAAGCACGCGGCCTTCATCGATTTCTAAGGGCAGATCTATGCGCCCTTCTTCTTCGACAAAACCGCGGACGACCGCTTGATAGGTCTTGTGCATTTTGCGATCTGCAAAAAGCCGGTTTAATTCGCGCGCCGAATCCCGGCTCATGGCGAATAAAAGAACACCACTTGTCGGAGCATCCAGACGATGAACGGGAAAGACATCTTGGTTAAAATGTTTTCTAAGATGATAAAGACAGATTTTTTCGCGAGGAACGGGATAAGGTGATAATTCAGGGGGATGGACAAAGTATCCCGCTGGTTTATCAATCGCAAAGAAGTGTTCATCCTGAAAAAGAATTTTAAACGGATTCATAGACGGGGAACATATCAGAACTCGCTTGGAAAAGGAATTTTAAAACTTAAGGCATATTATAAACGCGAGCAGAAAGGCAGGCGGCGCTCCCGCTGGATTTATGAAAGCAATCCAAGGGAGTCACAATCACATTTTTTCCCATCATCTCTAATTGATCGATGATCTCCTTTACGTCGTCACCTAAAACAATGGTGTTACCGACTTCGACCATGTTTAAGCCAAAATTATAGGCAGCTTTCTCTGAGGCGGGGATGAGCCTTTTTAGCTCCGTTAGATTTGACAGGCGTTCCCAGGCCTCTTCAGAAAAAGCCTCGCGACAAGCAAATGCGGTTCCATCACTGAGAACTGCGCAAGCCAAATCCAAGTGAAAAAAACGCTTAGAAACAAGTTCTAAAGGTACCGTTTCGATACCTAAAAAATCCTCCACTTCGTTAATGGCACGATATTCCGTTCGCTGCCCGTAACCCACCAGTGCCTTTTTCCTAGAAGGGAGCAAAGTTAGGTCGCCGCCTTCGAAATAATTTTCAGCTTCTCCGGCGATGCGAAAACCAAGATCTCTAAGGCCATGTCCCCGATGGTATTGTTCATCTCTGCGTTCATGATGTCGAGGATGCGCCATAAAGGCCATGCGCTCACGGCCATTATCGATCAGCAATGCACTGTCTTTCACAAAGACAGAGTCTAAATCATCAGGCACGAGAGGAACTTCAAGCACCTGGGCTCCCGCTTTTCGTAAGACGTGACGAAATCGTTCGTGCTGTGCGCAGGTTTCCTGACTATCCCAGATGGATAATTCTTCAGCGTCACAGGTGCTTACGACCAGGGTCGGATGTGATTGTGCCTTCATTCAGTGACTCATTTCATAAGTACCAACAAGATCGGCTTCACCCAAAATATGACCTTTCATGGCCTTCAACAAATCCTCTTTGGTAAGAATGCCATTCTGAGGCAAGAACGTATTCAATGCATAAATTTTGTGGTGATAGTGGTGCTTGCCAACAGGAGGGCAGGGGCCGCGGTAGCCTTCGGCCTTCCAGTCGTTTTGCACTTCTTGAGTTTCTTCCGGAAAGTCGTGAAAGTTTTCAGGCAGTGCATGAATTTCTGCGGGAATATTATACACCACCCAATGCACCCAAGTTCTTTTTGGAGCTGAAGGATCTGGAGCGTCGGGATCATCCACGATGATCGCATAACTTTTCGTACCTTGAGGTGCGCCATACCATTCGAGTGGCGGCGACATATCATCGCCTTCGCAAGTGTATTGTTTAGGAATCTCGCCGTTGTTTTCAAAAACAGGCGAGCTTAAGGTGAAATCAGTTTGCATAAGTGACCTCCAAAAAAATAGGGAAGCCATCCCCCTATAGAACGACTCCCCTATCTATTGAATTAAACTTTGCCAGGATGCTGTGGGTTCTGATGGGTTTTTTCCATTTTGTCTCCAGCATCGTGGATTTTTTGACCCACTTTCGGAGCACCCATATCAGAAATTTTACGTCCTGCTTTTTCAAGGCTTTCACCTACTTTGTCAGCGAAAGAATCTCTTTTAGAGCCTGGTTTATTCATTTCAGCCATACAGCCTCCTTTTTATTTATTATCTCACTTTCAGTTCGCTCCTAAAATCACTGATGTGCGAAACTTGTGCTCACACACGAAGAAAGAAAACAAATTACTGGCTTAAGTCGCGATCCTTTTTGCGAGGTTTTTGATGAGTCGCTAGATACTCGTCCGTTTTGGCGGCGACTTCTTCAATGCCTCCGGGAGTGTATTTAAAAGATGCTCCCAATTCCGTTTGCGGGCTGTCTTCAGCCCCTTGATTTTGATAGCCGTGCAAAGAAGCGTCCAGCGCGTCAGCGGCGCGATCCATTTGTTCCTTCACGTCCACTTCACCACGCATGAAATCTCCCGGCTCATCTTCGAGGGGTTCATAGGAGCGTGTTTTAGCACCTAAGTTTTCATCATCGGGACGAAGATTGCTTTTATTGGTCAAATCCTGATCGTTCAGAATTTCGTTTTCGTCGCGTGTGTTTTCCGAAGGTTCGCCACGGGAAATTTGCGTGAATTCGGGGATGGGGGTGCGATCTCTGTCAACCATGGAAACCTCCTATTTCGCCAGCACTGGATTTCTTCTTCCATCCAGCATTGTTGATCCTCGGCGACGCAGTTCTTGTTCTGCGTAACCCAAGCTAATGCCCCAAACAATGTGGGAAGCAAACATCATAAAATTTCTTTTCTTAGTCATATTCGGTGCCGATGTTGAAAGACCCATGCTAGGAATTAAGCCGTAGTAACTAGCAAGCCACACGCCCACTCCAAAAAGACTTCCTTTGACGACAGGATTCCCCGGAAGTTTCGAAGCAAGTATCGCATACACGGCGCCTGCCGCAGCTCCGTAACCGAAATGGGACACCATTGTGAACATCTGTTGCTGCTGCGATGTCAGATTTTTTGCGAGGCCTGTTTTTTCACCGATCTCTCGGCTTAAAAGGGCTGGAGGAAGCGGAGCCTTTTGTAAAAAGGGCAGACTTTTAAAAGCCTGAAAAAGAGAAATCGTCATCGAACTTGTTGCCATAACTCCGGCCCAAAGACCACGAAGCAGTGTGTTCATAGATGCCTCCTTATTACCAACCTCATTATAGAGGATTTCAGAGGAGATGATCCTAAGAACGCTCCTTTTCTGTCGGAGATCACAGCCACAGAGCCCTTTATCTAGGATTCTATGATGACTTTTTAATAAAAGTTTGCCATTCTGTTTGATGCCCTTTGCTCGGGTTAAAAAAAGGAATTCCAAGTGTTTTTAACGCCACTGACATTACTGCAAATTTCTCAGCTTCGTGACTCTGGAGAGCGTGTGCCATTCAGCGAGCGCGAGGCTTATGTCGATGGTTTAGGGCTTTTGGAAGATCAAGGTCTTGAAGGTTACGAGCTTCTTTCTAAAGACGAAGAGCCGTTACAACTTCTGCTGTTCTTTCACGATGCCCAGCTCAACAAGGGTGTTAAAATTCGTATCGAAGAGATGAACTATCAGGGCGCCTTGAATTTTTCTTGTGAATTCTGCGCCCAACATTTTCCTAAACTTGAAAACTGCGCACACAAGTGGGCGGCCTACGTCACTTTATGGCAGGCTTTGACTTTAAATGAAAACAAAGAAGAAAATCCGGTTCTGTTAAAGCTTGCGCAAGATCTTAAGTCGCCTCTTTTTTTAAGCCAGGGAAAAACGGCAGAGGCCCGCAATGCGATTCCTAAAGATTGCCAATTGGATTCGTTAAGTTTGATTCTAGAAGATCATCCTCTTTTAAAAGGGTCTCCGCTAAATTCTTTTTTGGATAAAGACTTTAGCAAGTACCGCTTGCAGGACATCAACAAAGAAAAAGAGCTTTTATCTCCGATGCTTTGGAATATGCCCGAGGTTTTTAGAAAAAAGCTCACCGCTTATTCCGATTTCTATCTGAATGAAGTGAATGAACAGAATCGTTTGGCGGGCATGATTCGCTATAACTTCAGTAACGGAATGCAAGTGAGTGCAAAAGATATTTTGCGTCATCCTTTGCATCGCGTGGTGCCTCGCCATCTTCTTCCGCAAAAAGCGTCACAAACATCTGCTTTTAATCAGTGGCCTTTGACTCAGCAAAAAGAACATCTTTTTGTCAGCCAAAATTTGCGGGAACTGGAAGAGGTTGTGCAGCAGCTTCTAAGCACCGTGGCAACCCAGCTTCGTCAAAAAAAGATAGATCTTTATTTGCAAACTAAGAGCACGAATATGCGTGCCTTGCAGATCAAAGATATTGAATTTGATCCTAGCACCGAGCTGGATTGGCGTTGCGAATTTGTCGAGCGTGACTATTTAGAATGTGATTTCAAGCTTGTCAGCGGAACGAAGAAAAACTTCCAGTTTTTTGAAACTGTCGCCCTGGACCCGGAAAGCGGAACTTTGATGGTGCACCCATGGCTTCGGGAGTGGAATCAGCTAGAAGAAGTTCTTTACAGTGTTTCTCAGGAAAATGTCACTTGGGTGCATCACCCCGGTGAAATGCCCATTGTGTCCGTTATCGGCGAACTCGAAGCAAAATCAGTTTTAAAATATCTGCGTTCTCGCCAAATCCCCACGAAGGTGACGGGGACATCGGTGACACTTTCAGCGGGGCAAGGCCTTATAGCTTTGCAGTTGGACGACAAAGGTGAATTTTACGTTGAACATAAGGCGCGCATCAAGGGTCAGAAAGATTTATCTCGCAAGGGATTCACCCCACGAACGACCTTGTATCTTCAGGCGATGTCAGAGGGCTTGGCTTTTTTACTTAATGCCGATGCAAAAGATGTGGCGACACGAAGTCGTTTAAAACGCGACTGGGATTTAAAGCTCTTAAGGCACTTAGGAATTATCCAGTACTTAGTTTTCGAAATTTTGAATCACCACTTCGATGGTGGCACTTTGTCTGATGGACGAAAAGTCGCTAAAGAAGAACTCTTCACGGCTTTGCACGAAAAGGTGCAGACTTTGTTGGTAAGTGGTTCAGGGCTTGTACTTGCCCGAGACATGACACTGGAAGAGCTTTGCTCAAAACCAGTGCTTACAAATTTTGAAGATTTTGTTCGTAAAACTTTTGAAGTTCTAAATTCTTCTGAGTCTTTTTATTCAGACCAAGGAGAAGTGACTTTAGAGGGCCTGGTCGAGCGTGAATTCCGACTGATTTATGAAATGCTCAAAGAGTGGGCTATTTCTACGAATGGTGAAGCCTTTAAAAAATCTCGCACTTCCTTGTTGTCAAAAATTTGGAGTGGCGACCCTGATGCCGATCCTTATTTGGCCAAAGGCACCTTCCATTTGCCGTCTGCGAAAAAAGATGTGCCCCATTTGCACGAGACGCTAGAAACTTTCCAGGCTTTGATTCCTTTTGGATTTCAGATTTACTTCAACGGGCAACCTTTGCAAGAGTTGCAGGAAGACGAATTTAAAGTCGACTTCATTCTTCAATCGGATGATGAAAAACGCGACATCAATTGGTTTGAACTGAATCCGAAGTTCTTCTTGCGCGGTGAAGAGATCGATCCCATGAATATGCGCAACTTCGGCAGCGGCGGCGTGATTGAGTATCAGGGGAAATTGTTCCTGGTTCCTCGAAAGCAGATGCCATCTTTGCGTCGATTGGAAAACTTCTGGTTGAAGCTGCAAAAAGGCAAAAAGGATTCGGCGAAGAAAAGCATCGGCGATAAGGTGTATCAACTGCCAAGACATCAAGTCCTTGAGCTTTTGGCTTTGCGGGCTTCAGGTGTGGGTATTCGTGGTGATGAAGAATGGAAAAAACTTTGCCTATTCTATGACAGCCTCGGACAAGAGAACCGTGAAATTCACATTCCAAAAACTATTAAAGCGCATCTTAAGCCCTATCAATTAAAGGGCGTGCAGTGGCTGCAAGATCTTTATCGTCTGCGCCTGGGCGCTTTGCTGGCCGATGATATGGGTCTTGGAAAAACGCTGCAAACTTTGACCTTCCTTGAAGATTTGCGTACCAAAGAAGATTTGGGACAGGTTTTAATCGTGGTGCCTTCATCTTTGATCTTTAACTGGCAAAGCGAAGTGGAAAAGTTTGCTCCGGAATTGCCTTTCCGTGTTTTCACTTCTAAAGATCGAAACAACATCGGTAAAAAGCTAGAACTGAAAGAAGACGTCGTCGTTATTACGACCTATGGTCTTTTAATGGAAAACGAAGACTTCTTAAGTCAGTATCAATGGAAAGTTTTGATTTTCGATGAAGCGCAGAATTTAAAAAATATCACGACCAAACGTACAAGCTCTGCCAGAGCCCTTAATGCGAGATTTAAAATCTGTCTGACGGGAACGCCGATGGAAAACCACTACGGCGAATTTTATTCTTTGGTGGATTTGTTGGTGCCAGGCAGTTTAGGTCGCCTTGAAGACTTCCGTCGTCAATTCGTCAATACGGAAATGGTGACTCGAGAAGAAATTGAAGATCTCAAATTAAAAATGAAGCCTTTGCTTTTGCGCCGGACGAAAAAAGAAATTTTAGATCAGCTTCCGGAAAAACAAGAAACGAAGGTGAGTATCGCCTTCGAAGACAGACAGCGCGAAATTTATAGAGATATCGCTTTATCATACAATCAGCGGGTTCAAGAAAGCTTATTGACTCAGGCCGAAGCCAGCGTGCAACTGCAAATGTTGACGGCACTTTTGCGTTTAAGACAAGCTTGTTCGGATCCCGCGGCTCTTCCAAATGTCAGATACGATCGTGTGCCACCGAAATTGGAAGCCCTTCAAGATTCTTTGCAAGAAGTTGTCGAATCCGGCGAAAGTGCTTTGGTGTTCACGCAGTTTATTCAAACTTTGGAACACACTGTGGAGTTGCTCAAGAAATCCAATATTCCGGTTTTTGCATTACATGGTGGAGTGCCGACAAAACAAAGACAAAAAATTTTAGCGGATTTCAACGCCACTAAAGGCGGTGCCGTCTTAGTTATGACCTTAAAAACGGGTGGAGTGGGCCTCAATCTGACGAAGGCCAGCTATGTCTTTCACTTAGAGCCTTGGTGGAATCCGTCTGTGGAAAACCAAGCCACAGACCGCGCGCATCGTTTAGGTCAAAATAAAGCGGTGCAAGTTTTCCGTTACATCATGCATGAGTCTTTGGAAGAAAAAATTGAACTTCTCAAAGGCCGTAAAGACAAAAAGTTTCAGTCCTTGTTCTCAGCGGCGGAAACTGCTGGAGAATTAGGCCCAGGATCAGGTGCTTTAAGCAAAGAAGACTTCGATATTCTTCTGGGTTTAAAGTAGCGGTATTTTTTATTTGACTAAAGAACCTGTTCTGCGCGAAGTTGCCAGGCAACTAGGGGTGCTAGCGACCATGGGGGTTGCTGGCTGAGAATGACCCTTTGAACCTGATAGAGATAATGCTCGCGCAGGGAAGGTTATGAATAAGATATCGATGCTGGCGTTCGCCGGTTTTTTGACGCTCTTTTTTTCCACAAACTCATTTGCTAATGAAACGACGACCACTCTGTCAGAGTCGGCTCTTTCTTCCGTTACGATTTCAGACAGTCAAGTGGCGGATTCAGAAGTCAGTGGTTTTTTTGACGTATCGGTCAAAGAACTGCCAGCCTCGCTGCATATTCTATCTGCCAAGAAATTAGAAGAAAACAATGTGCAAAGACTTTCAGAGATCACCACTTTAGATGCCTCGGCGTCTGATTCCTACAATGCCGCTGGGTACTGGGACGCGCTTTCCATCCGCGGATTTACTTTGGATAATCGTACGAGCTATTTACGCGAAAATCTTCCCATCAACGCAGAGACTTTTATCGCTCTAGAGAATAAAGAACAAATCGATATCTTAAAGGGCTTAAGTGGGGCTCAAGTCGGAGTCTCAAGTCCGGGTGGTGTTGTGAACTACAAGGTGAAAAGGCCCACCATCAAAGATTTGCGCGCAGTGAAGATGCAAGTCGGTGAGCAGGGAAGTTTTTTAACGGCGGCTGACGTTGGCGGAAGATCCTCTTCGGCCCCCCAGTTTGGTTACCGCGTGAACCTGGCTCAAGAAAATCTGGCGCCGGAATTAGAAAATGCAAAAGGCAGCCGTTCTTTGGTTTCTTTTGCGGGTGATTGGAACCTGTCTTCGGCAAGCCTTTTACAGACGGAAGTGGAGTGGTCTCGCCGTTCTCAACCCAGTCAGGCGGGTTTTAGTCTTTTAGGAAATAGACTTCCGGATCCGGTGAATCCACGACTGAATTTGAACAATCAAGAATGGACTCAACCCGTGGTCTTTGAAGGAGTTGCCGGAAGCGTCGGATTAAAACACAGTTTCAGCTCTTCTTGGAATCTTCAAGCAGTTGCCGGTTTCCAGAATCTTGTCACGGATGATCGCTTGGCTTATCCGTACGGGTGTTCAGCCGAAAATAACTACGATCGCTATTGCTCTGATGGAACTTACGATCTTTATGATTTTCGCAGTGATGACGAAAAGCGTGCGACTTATTCTGGAAAAGTGTCTTTCGATGGAGTGCTGCAAACGGCTGCGCTCAATCACAAGGTCAGTGTGGGAGTCATGACCGCAAATCAACAAACCCGCGTGCAAAAACAAGCTTACAACTATGTGGGTGTGGGAAATGTCGAAGGCACGGCTCAGCTTCCTCAAGACCCTGCACTGACAGATGAAGGAACGAATCGCGATTCGAAAACAACAGATGTTTTTGTTTTTGATAATCTTAAATACGAAAATTGGAATCTATGGTTGGGCTTACGCCACAGCATGATTAATCGTGAAAGCATCCGCACGGATGGCAGCCGGGCGGTGTCGCACGACCAGGCCTTCACTTTACCTTGGTTTGCGCTCTCGTATGATTTTGAAAAACTCATAGCTTATGCCAGCGTCGCTCAAGGTGTGGAATCTTTCGTGACCCCGAACAAAGTCGACTACACACGTGCCGGCGAGTATGTTCCCGATGTGATCAGTCATCAATATGAAGTGGGTCTTCGTGGAAACGAAGAAAACACTTGGTTTGTTACGGCCTTTCACATTGACCGACCTTTGATTCTGGATCAAAAGCCCTTATACCAAGTCGATGGAACGGCTGAACATCAAGGGCTTGAGTTGGGTGGTGAATACCGCCTTTCCAAATGGCTTCTTGAGGGAAGCGCCATGGTTCTTAAAGCCCGTCGTAAAGATGCAAGTGTGGCAGAGAATCTTAATGATAAAAATCCGATCAATGTTCCTAGTCACACGTTGCGTGCGCAAGCGTCGTACCTAGTTTCCGACATCAAGGGTCTGACACTTAACACGCGCTTAGTGCAAGAAGGTTCCCGCGCTGTGACCGCCGACAATACGGTGACCTTACCGACGTGGACTCGCTGGGATGTGGGCGCTTCTTACAACGCGGCTATCGCGGATGTGAAAACTCAGTGGCGCGTTTCCGTGGATAATGTCCTGGATGCACGCTACTGGAAAGAATCACCTGAACAGTACGGGCACTTGTATCTATATCCAGGGCAGGCAAGAACTTTTTGGTTAAGTCTGCAAGCCGCACTTTAACATATCGCTCTTTTTTCAGCGCAGCCTTATAATCAATGACATGAAAATCTTCACTGTAGGTTATGAAGGCTGCGATATTGATGAGTTCACAGAGGGGCTCAAGGAAAAAGGTGTCACCCACGTCGTGGATGTACGAAAAAATCCATTAAGTCGTAAGCGTGGTTTTTCGAAGAAAAAGCTAGCAGAAGAACTTGCGAAAAAAGACATTGCCTACACACATATGCCCGGCCTCGGTGTGCCAACGCTGTGGCGTAAGCAAGCAAAGACCCATTTAATCACGAGGGAAAAAATGTTTCGTGATTACGTAAAAAAGGTCTTACCGAAGCAGCAAGAAGAAATTCTGCAGCTTTTAAATCTGGGAAAGAAGAAAGGCCTGACACTTTTATGCTATGAAGCCGACGCTTCAGACTGTC
Source organism: Bdellovibrio sp. HCB117 (assembly GCF_047305915.1). Taxonomy (NCBI): domain Bacteria; kingdom Pseudomonadati; phylum Bdellovibrionota; class Bdellovibrionia; order Bdellovibrionales; family Pseudobdellovibrionaceae; genus Bdellovibrio; species Bdellovibrio sp. HCB117. The sequence goes on from NZ_CP178622.1 coordinate 1,232,116, forward strand.
ATCGGCGTTATGTGGCGGAAGAAATGGATCGCCATCAAAAAGGCAAACTCAAGATCGAAAACTTAGTACTTAAAGATCAAGAGGGAATCTTTCTTTTCAATATCGGGAAGAGGGGCCGAACCTCTTCCGCCTAGTCATCCAAATAGGATTTCAGTTCTTTGAGGTGATAGTTCCATCCCACTTTAAAATCTTTCATCGTCGAAGATCTTAAAGCTTCAGGAAGGGTGTCCCAACCTTCGTGTTTCACGGTCAGGGTGCGAACAGATCCCTTATCTTCGATAATAAAAGAACATTGTGTGTTGGCGTTCTTGGGCCAATTTTTTTCTTTCCACGTGAACGAGATCAGTTTTTCATTTTTAACGGCGGTGACTTTGCCGGAAGCCAATTGCTTTTCGCCTTCGTCATTTTCCCAAGGTTCTTTAAATGAGCCGCCGACTTTGGCTTGCAAGACCACGTCATCACTCCACCAGTTTTCTAATTCTGTGGAATCAGTAAGGGCTTTCCAAATCCAGGCAGCGGGAGCTTTTATGCTGACAGAAAGTTCAATGATGTCTTTCATGGTGAAACCTTTCGTTAGATACCAAACTTCTTACGCATTTTTTCGATGTCTTGCACGTGTCCACGAACTGTCAAAGTCAGACCGCGATTGTCGTAGTTTTCTGAAAGGACGCGCATCTTTGCGCGGATTTCTCCGATCGCACCTTGAACATCGTAGGGGATAAGAATCTCTTCATCGATCATCGCGGTTTCAAAATGCTTAATCAAACGAAGACGCAAATTGGCTACATCTTCTTTGTTGTGTGCGGATAAGAATATCGCATCGGGATATTCCTGCTGCAATTTTTCACGTTCTTCCGAAGACAAGCGGTCCACTTTATTTAGAACCAGGATGCTATCCAGGTCGCTCGCTCCCACTTCGTCTAAAACTGATTTCGTTACTTGCAATTGGGAGCGGAAAGTAGGATCCGAAGAATCCACAACATACAAAAGCAATGAAGCATTGGCTGCTTCATCCAATGTCGATTTAAAAGAGGCCACAAGGTCATGCGGAAGTTTTTTAATAAATCCGACAGTATCTGAAATCAAAATCTTGGGGCGGGATTCAGGATACAAAACACGCACCGTTGTATCTAAGGTCGCAAAAAGTTTATCGGCCACCAAGACTTCACTGCCAGTCAGGGCGCGCATCAAAGATGATTTACCGGCATTCGTATAGCCGACTAAAGCCACAGAGATTTCTTGATTGCGACGCGAACGACGCGTGATGTGCTCTTGAGAGATCGCAGAAAGCTCTTGTTTCAACTCTTTGATGCGATCGCGGATTTTACGACGATCGAGCTCGATGCTAGTCTCACCAGCACCTTTACCGCCGATACCTCCGCCACCGCGGTCTTCTCCTCCCGCAGTTTCGCGCAAGCGAGGTGCTACATAAGTAAGTCTTGCGATCTCTACCTGAAGTCGCGCGGCCTTGGTGCGTGCATGGCGGCTGAAGATCTCAATGATGACACCTGTGCGGTCTAAGACCTGAGCTCCTGTGGCACTTTCCAGATTACGAAGTTGAGAAGGGGACAGGTCACAGTCAAAAATAACCACTTGGGCTTTTTCGCGAGGCACTTCCGATGCAGAATCCAGGGACAGATCTTCGCTTTCTTCAGGAACATCTTCAAAATCCTCTTCGATCTCAAAGTCATCTTCCTCTTGATTTTTTTCAAAACGCAAAGCCGCCTTGTGTTTCTTTTTCACCACCATCGGACCGACAACGCCGGTCCCGCCCGTCCAAGAGGCTAATTCTTTCATTTTGCCGTCACCTAAGACGGTGGCGCTTTTGGTAGAGCTGCGTTTTTGTGAGGTTTGCCCCACAACTTGGTATCCCAAGGTGGTTACCAGGCGAGAAAGCTCTGCCAAAGAGCCTTGGGTCTCTTCATCGGAAACACGCGGAAGTTGCACACCCACGAGAACAGCTTTAAGAGGTTTTGAGTTATTAAGAATGTCCATGAGGCCACCGTGAAGAAAGGGATGAATTTACGGCATCATAGCAGAATTCCCATGGTTCCGAAATGGAATTTCGGTTATAGTCCGCCATAAATTAAAGGAACATAAGCTCGTGGTACAGATTGGTCATTTTAACAAACTCAAGGTCGTCAAACATGCGGATTTCGGTGTCTTTCTGGATGGCGGCGATGATGGAGAGATCCTGCTTCCCTTACGTTATATGCCGGATCAGTGTGAAGTTGGTGACGAGCTTGAAGTTTTTATTTGCTATGACTCTGAAGACCGCTTGATGGCTACGACCGAAGAGCCCTTTGCGCAAGTGGGAGAGTTTGCTCACCTTAAAGTCAAAGCCATCGAAAAAGTCGGTGCCTTCTTGGATTGGGGCTTAGCGAAGGACTTGTTTCTTCCTTACAGTGAACAATCCCGCGAACTGCGCGTAGGTCAGTATGTTGTGGTTCATATTTACTTGGATAAAACCGATCGTATTACGGCGAGCATGCGCTTAGATCGTTTCATTGATAAAGAGCCCGGCGATTACAAAGAAGGTGATGCTGTGAATCTTTTTATCGCGGCCAAAACTGATTTGGGATTCAAGGCCGTGATCAATGGCCGTCACTGGGGCATTCTTTACGAGAACGAAGTTTTCCAACCTCTGTATCATGGCGAAAAGTTAAAAGGGTATATCAAGAAAATCCGTCCCGACGGAAAAGTCGACCTCAGCTTACAACAAACAGGACATAAAGGTTCTGACGATATCGGTGAAAAAATCTTAGAGCTTTTAAATGAAAAACGCGGCTTTCTTCCTTTGACAGAGAAAACCGCCCCTGAAGAAATTTATAAGCTTTTTGGTGTTAGCAAAAAGAAATACAAAATGGCTTTAGGCGGCCTTTATAAAAAGCGCCTGATCACGATTGAAGACGATGGTATCAGGCTGGTGGAGGGCTGATACTGTCTTGCTCCTTCGGCTTGTCTTTATGACCGACGGGAGTCAGATCGTCGAAGGCCGGTCCTTCGATCACTTTACCGTGACAATCAAATCTTGAACCGTGGCAAGGGCAATCCCAGGATTTTTCTAAAGAGTTCCAGTGAACCACCCCCGCGAGGTGAGGACACACGGCAGACATAAACTCCAAGTGTCCCACTTCGTCTTTGTACACCGCCACTTTTTTAAGTCCTAAATTAACTACGGCGCCTTCGCCTTCCGGAATGTCATCCAACGACTTCACATGATCGGGGGTGACATACTCAGTGTATTGCGCGGCAACGTTCGCATTTTCAGAGATGAACTCTTTGGCCGCTTTGAGATTCACCCGGCTTGGATCATACAGCTCTTGCCAAGGGTTGGGACGATTCATAATTTGATCCCGAATCAATATTCCTCCGACCACACAATGGGTCATGCCATTTCCCGAGTCGCCGGTGATGATATAGACATTGTTCTTATCCATGGGGTTGTGCCCTAAGAATCCCATTCCATCGACGGGCTCCATCACTTGTCCCGACCAACGATAGCGCACGGACTCAATAGGGAAGCGTGTGCGTGCCCACTCTTCGAGGTTTTTCAAAGAATGTTCAGGGTAGGGGTTTTGTCCCGTCTTATGATCTTCACCGCCGACGATAATAAGATCGTGAGTGACTGAGTAAGGCGTCGTACGAATGTAGTGGTACGGATCTCCGGTATCCCAACAAAGCACATGAGGGAAGCGCCCCTTGGCGATAAGACCAGCCACCACGTATGTGCGGTAAGGTGCTTGTTTTGTGTGAATCGCAAACAGGTCATTGATCGGTGAGTTCGTCGCCACCACAATGTTCTGCGCGCGCACGGTGTGCCCATCACGAGTTGTGACTGAAGCTTGTTCTCCACCCTGTACGTCCACGACGACGGTGTTGGTAAAAATCGCCTGACCTTTTTTTAAAATGGTATCAGCCAGTCCCCGTAAGAGCTTTAAAGGATGAAGCTGAATCTGTCTTGGAAAGCAAAGACAAGTCCCGCAATCAAATCCTAACGGAGGCTGTTGAACGAGCTTTACTATAAGACCGGCGCGGGTGGCCGCGCGAAATTCATCTTCTAGCGTAGTCAGATGATCGCCTTCGGCCAGGAACAGATATCCATCAAGATGTTGCATCTCGCATTCGATGCCTTCTTCTTTGATGATGCGTTCGATTTCATCTAAGGCAGCCTGATGGCTTTCAGCGGCGAAAGAAGCTTTCTCTTCACCATGCAGTCTTTCAATTTCAAAATACCGGTCATCAAGGGCCGTTGTAAAGTGAGCCGTGGTTCTGCCGGTCTGCCCACTTCCTAATTCGTGGGCCTCTAAGACGCAGACAGAGCGACCTTCTTTCATCAGTAGATAGGCCGTGATCAATCCGCCCAGACCTCCGCCGACCACGCATGTGTCGACCATAAGGTCTTTGTCCAAAGCTTTGGTCGGTGGCATTTCCACCGAGTCCATCCAATAAGAGTGGGTTTCGTGTGTGTGATATGTGTTCATACGCCCATTTTATATCGCGGACATGTCGATGCCAGATGTATAGAAACAGTGTCTAGGGTGGCCGCATTCGTTTTTGAATCGCTTTCAGTTAAACTCTTTATATGACACGCAAAAATCTTTTTTACGCCATTATCGCTTTTGTCGTCGGAGTGTCCGTGTGGCTCTTCTATGTCAATCGTGAAATGCGTGAGACTCAAAGTCTGATCCTGCAACAGGCCGAGCGTCCGACACGCACTGTCGCTGCCGTGCCCGAGACAAACTTAGCCGTAGAACGCGCTCGTGTGCAATCCGAGATCACTGTGCTTCAGCAGCAAATCAGTGATGAAAGAACTAAACTTCAAAATCAGCAAAGGCTTTTAGAAGAAATTCGCGCCCGCACTCAAAATAGCATGCAGAATCAGAACCCCAATAATTCTTCCGCCATTCCACCGCAAGGATCCTATGGAACTCAATTGCGATCCACATCCAATCAGATTCAGGATTTTTTAGAGGATCTCCAAGGGTTTGATCGTATACAAGAAGACATCAACCAGCATGCTTCCGATTTGATGCGAGATCAGACCAGTCAGGCGCAGATGCTAAAAGAACAATTGGATCAGGATATTCGCAATATGGAAGCCGCTGTTCGTGAAACTCAGCAAGAATGGACCTTCTGGGTCTACAACGGGAACTACATCAACGAAAAAACCGCACGGCTTTCTGAACTTCAAACGCTTTTAGAAACTCAAAGACAGCAAATCGAGGTTTTAAAGCAGCAGCGCGCAGATGTGTCAGCCCAAGCACTCGCAAATACGCAAGCGATTCAATCCGAAAAACAACAGGCTTTACAGGATCTTCAACAAACACGTTTAGATATTCGTGATGAAATCGCAGCTCTACGACAGGAAATGGTTCAGTTGCAACAAGCCCAATCCCAAGCGCAAAGCAATCAATCCACTTTGAGTTCTCAGATTCGACAAGCTCAAGAAAATGTACGTCGACAACAAGAGCAGATCCGTGTTTTAGAGTCGAATTTGCAGCAGAAAAATGAAGAGCTCAGCCTGATTCGTTAGATTAGTACGAATTGCACCAAGGCTGTGGCGTGATCACTTTCTGAATTTCGTTTGCGCGCATATAAAGAAATTGAGAACCCACAGCTAATTTCAAACGTTGACTTCTTTGCGAAGGCACGGCGGCCGTGACGATCTGTCCGTAACCTTGACTGTCGGTCATGGTCACACCTTGGATGCCTTTTAGATTCCAACGCACATTGCGGCTTCCCAAGGGTTGTAGGTCTTCCTCTGAAAGAACCGTCGAAATAGTGCCCTCAGAATCGCGACAGAGCAGACGGAAGTGAATCACAACTAAATGCTCTTTGTGGCAGTTCTGTGAACGTGAATAGCCATAGCCCGTGTCACAGGTATTAAAAGATTTTTCCGAAAAGCCCAAGCTATCGCGGTCTCTTTCAAGTTGCAGGTGTCTTTGGATAGCGATGTAATCAATAGCTGTAGTTTCTTCAGCAACGGGTTCTGAAGCGGGCGGGGGAGTCGAAACTTCCTTCTTAGGAGTCGTCGTACACGCCGCAAGTATCAACGCAGGTAAAATCAGAATCAGAGATCTCATTGTCGTCCTTCTTTGGAATGTTGAAACATTATGACATAAATAAGGATCACCTTACAAAGTTCGATGAAGTGCCGAACTATTGGCTAATTATAAAGGTCGAGATTGGCAGAAGAAGGTCGCCTTGAAATGAGACTTTTCCACTCTGCCTCCATAGTGTCTGTCTATTCTCATCCTAGCAAACGAAGGAGAATCTTATGAAAAATAGAAGACAAGCCCTTGCAGACCTTCAACTCTATATCGCCACAAGTGTTATTCTTGCACTCTCGGCTCCTGCCTTGGCACAGCAAGCAGACAGCGCGCGCAGTAAGTCGCATGAAGAGCATCGTGCCGCTTTCGACGCCTGTCGTGAAGAATTGGGATTGCCAGCACCCGTTCAAGGCGAAAGACCTCAAGCCTTGGATGAGGAAACACGGGCGCAGATGGATGCTTGCTTAAAGGAAAAAGGCTTTGAGCCACCGAAATTTGGTCGTGGCCACGGAGGACGTCCGCCTAAACAGGACAGCTCGTCGTCTTCAGGTGTTCAATAATAAAAAGGGGCTCTCAACGAGCCCTTTTTTTAAACCGTGTTCTAGAATACAGGTCACTAGAACTTTTCAAAATTAATTGCCGCAGACTTCGTCTAAGGACACGCGGTATTTTTCGGGTTTAAAGATACGACCCAATTTCCCTTTGATGCCGCCAGAACCTTGGCGTTCGATCGTACACTTTTCAATGTTTGCAAATTGATCTGAAATCATGATGCGGTGAAGACTGATACGAAGTGTGTGAAGATTCGTCGTCGCTTTCACTTTATTCAAAAGAGCTGTCGTCAAAGAATTACCCGCTTGAAGGACATGCAAGATGTCCGTGATACCCAATTGGTAACGCTTGTATTCTGCATCGTACACTTCACGCAAATTCGCTTCCGCCAAAGAAGCCGCTTGATACTGACGGTGAGCCTCTTGCAAAGCTCCTAAAGTCGACTCAATCAAAGCCGCTTGGTCATAGCGCAACTCTTTTTTACGAAGACGAAGTTGCTCAACATTCAAGTTTGAAAGTTCAAGACTTGGGAAGTAACCAAAGCCCATGTTCACAGAGCCCGTTGAAGTCACAGAGCTGAACGCCCCCCCTGAAGCCGGACGGTTCATCCCTAAAGAGCTTCCCGTCAAGAAGCTGAATGCCTTGCTCCACTTGTTGTATTGAGCCGCAGTGATCATCGCATTCATTTGCACAGTCTCTGGCGAGCTTTCGTGGATTTTCTCTAGTAGAGCGGTCGGAGTCATGCTTTCAGCTGCTGAGGAAGGAACAGTCGCTCCCTCAAAAACGATTTCTTGAGTCAGCTCAAGACCTAGCATTTGACGTACGGACGCTTTTTCTCTTTTGATCAACTCATCCACTTGCGACACTTGCACCAAAGCATTCTTCGCTTGAGCTTGCGCTTGCAAGTATTCTTCTTTACGGATGATGCCCACTTCGGCAGGCAAGCGCAGAGCTTCCGCAATCTCTTCGTAGTTTTCGTATTGAGCTTGAAGAGCATTGCGAAGTTCGATGTCACCCAGAACCGTCAAGTAGATCGAGTAAGCCGAAGCATAACCGTTCAACTGCGCAAGATAGTAAGAAGTCCCTTGAGCGCGAAGAAGGTAAGTATTTTCTTTTAAGTCCAACCAGCTGCTTGGCATAAGGAAAGGTAAAAGCATGCTTACGGACGTCAGCATGAAGCTAGGTCCGCTGGAAATGACGGCACCTAAATTCACAGAAGGCAGAAGGTTGCCACGAGCAATCGAAACTTGTGTCTTGGCCTGTTGCACTTCGTTCAGCGCAATCGCGATGTCGATATTACGAGACAAGAAAAGTTGGCGTAAAGTTGTAGGATTGATCTTCACCGGCCCTTGTTGTTTTTTAGGAGCCGCAAAAGCAGATGTCGTCACTAAGAAGAATGTCAGAAGCAGAGTAAGAAATTTCATTAAAGGATCCCTCCCTCATTTATGTGACCCACAGAGTTATTAGCCACCGAGCTGGTTGTCAAACACGTCTTTATTCGGGTCCCAAATTACCATGGGGTCCCAAATCGGCCTCGTGTATTCGTTCCATCGTGAGATACAGGAATGAGAAAACTTTAATGCATGGGGAGCTATGTTAAAATTGTAAAAAACTTAGATAAAAAGCATCGATTTCGCGGGAGTTGTACGTTGGAAGACCAGAAGTCGTTTCAGTATGCCTTTAACCAAAGAAACAACATGCTTGTTGTCTCTTTAACAGGAGAAATAACAAGCCAAGTCGTCCCGGCTTTGGAAGCCTGTCGCCAAGAACTTTTGGGTAAGAAGGATTTCAGTCGTGTGGTGATTTATTTTCAGGATGTCGACGCGATCAGCCTCGATGCGGTTCCGGTATTAGCGCAAATGCAAAGAGAAATTCGCGCCAAACCGGCCGATCTCCGACTGGCTTCTTTGCGCGAAAGTCTCAAAGAAAAATTGATTCGTATGGGGGTCGTCCGCGGACTCGAAGTCGCAGACGATTTGAAGACGGCGTTGCTTTCGTTTTAATTATTTGCAGAACGCCAAGTTTTTAACTGCTTTTTGTACTTTCTTGTATTTTTGAGAGCGCGCCTGAGGGCGCAATACATCCCAATAAGATTTGCGAGAGAAAAGCGCGTCTTGCGAAGCCATTTGTTTATCTAACATGGAAAGACCACAGCGGAATGTTGTTGCTGGAGAATCGGCGTCGCCACGGCGGCAACCTTCTGCGTAAACCTGTTCACGACCCTTGTGAAGTTGTAAAAGACCTTTCAAAGTTCCATTCGGACCGCGCGCCGTAACGGATTTCGTGCATGAGCTTTCAAGATGCACCATCGTATTGATGATCATCACCCACACCATCTCTTTTCCATTGTCATTCAACGAGTTGAACGCCGGGCAAGCCGCGAGTAAGTCGGGAGTGGCGTGATAAAGATTTTCGTAGCGTTCTTTACGCATCTCTTCGGCGATGGTTCGACCCCAGGATCCTAAACCATCTGAATCGATGAAATTGTCACATTGATCCGCAAAGGTCATGAGCTCTGTCACGTCGATCATGTCTTCGACTTTTTCTTGAGCGGTGATGGTATTACGAATGTCGCGCAGTTGCGCTTGGGCGCTTTTCTGACTTGTAGAGCAGGAAGTGCAGGTTCCGGCTTGGAATTGCGATGTGCTTGAGTGTTTCGTCGCTTCAGCTTTTGCCGCAAGCATCATGAAAACAAAAGAAAAAATAAATGTCGCAGTTTTCATAGGCATCTCCATATCTACAGCTAAAGCAAACATGGTGCCTAAATCTCAAAATAAAATGGGAAGGCATACACGCCTTCCCATTGTCGAACTCACTAACAGTTGGTTGCCGAAAAAAGCGACCGTCTCAGAGTGAGACTAGTCTTGATACTTCTTTTTTCCGGGGCGGAAACGCTTGATGCCCGGGTGATCACGGCGTTCGCCACGGTCACCACCACGATCACTGCGCTCGCTGCGTTCAGCGCGCTCAGAACGCTCTGTACGCTTCGTCGCATGACGTGGACCAGAAGCTTCTGCACGAGGACGGTAGCCAGTCACGGGATTGATTTCCGCACGTTCTTGGCGTTCCGCGCGAGGAGCAAAGCTACGCTCTGTGCGTTCGCCACGTTCTGCACGGTCACCACCGCGATCACTGCGTTCGTTACGATCACCACGATCGCTGCGCTCAAAGCGACGGCCACCGCCACCGCTGCTGTAGCCACCACGACGGTAACCACCACCACCACTGCGGCCACCGCTATCGCTGCGACCACGAGTGAAGCGATTGTCGTTAGGATCACGAGGCAATAATTCGCGAGGAATGCGATCGCCCATGTAATCGAGCATCTGGTCTTTCTTCACGAATACTTTCGGGAAGTAAGCCACGATGAAGCGAGCCAAAAGCTCTTCTTTTGAGAAGTTTTGCAAGTTGATGTCTTCGCTTTGGATCAAGTCTTGGATCAAGTCATTAGCAAGTTGAAGCTCAGCGCCTTCCGCAGGCATTGTGCTGACGCGATCTAAAACGTCTTTGATTTTTAAGCCCGCAACTTCATCGGCAGAAGGAACAACGCCCTTAGTAAGAACCGCTTTCGTCGTGTTCATCACGCGGCGAAGAAGATTCAATTGCTCAGGGTTCACTAAAGTGATCGCCGTTCCTTTTTGTCCGTTACGACCGGTACGACCGATACGGTGAACATAAGATTCCGCATCCCAAGGTAAAGAGTGATTGATTACGTGAGTTAGATCTTTGATATCCAAACCACGAGCCGCCACGTCAGTAGCCACGATCACTTTTACTTGGCGTTGCTTGAACTTTTTCAAAGTCGCTTCACGCTCTTGTTGGGATTTATCACCGTGCAAAGAATCTGCAGGGAATCCACGTTGAGTCAAAATGTCAGCTAGCTCTGCCACTTCCATTTTCGTTTGGCAGAAGATGATGCCGTAGAATTCAGGCAATGTTTGTAGCAAGCGGCCAATGACTTCCGTTTTTGCAGAGTCTTTCACCGTGTAATAAACTTGCTCGATAGTGTCAGCAGTGCCAGTGGATTTATTGATTTGAACCGTTTCTGGGCTTTCCAAATACGTTTCAGCAATACGACGAACATCGCCGCTCATAGTGGCAGAGAACAACCAAGTACGGCAGGCCGCACGGTGAGAGCTTTCGCCCTCAGAGTGTGTGGCTTTCAAGATGAACTCAAGGTCATCTTTGAAACCCATGTTTAACATTTCATCGGCCTCATCAAGCACGACCGTTTTTACGTTTTGAAGTTTGATAATTTTTTGCTCTAGGAAATCCACAAGACGGCCGGGTGTTGCCACCACGATGTGCGCGCCTCTTTTAATTCCTTCGATTTGAGTGCGGTAGCTAGAACCACCGTAAATCGTAACAACACGAAGGCCTTTTTTCTTACCTAGCAAAGTCAATTGCTCGGCTACTTGAAGAGCCAACTCACGTGTGGGGCTCATCACTAAAGCTTGAGTGTCTTTTGTGGAAGCATCGATAGACTCTACAAGAGGGATACCGAATGCGGCTGTTTTTCCTGTGCCTGTTGATGCAAGACCGATGAAGTCTTGAGCTCCTGCTAGGAGGATAGGCAAAGCTTGGCGTTGGATTGGGGTCGGTGTCGTAAAGCCCATGTCCAGCATAGCGGCCATCACCGGCGCGCTCAGACCAAAGCTTTCGAAACTATCGACAGTTGTCAATGGAGTCATTAAAGGGAACCTTTCAGAATAAGTGGCCCCGAAGATAAACGATCTTGAGGTCAAAAGCTCCCTATTTCTTGGCTTTTTACATGAAATGTACTATTTGCACAAAGCGAGTGATTTTACGATAGACTGAATTGCGCTGATCTTCTGATAACTTCCGCCTCTCTTGATCACCGCCCAATACACTCCTGAGCTTAGGACGATGGCCCCCTTATTTTTTACCTGCTTGGCCATAATTCCGACACCACAATCCAGATTCAGATAGGGGTCCAAGATGGTTTTCTTAGGGTCCGTGGCCGAGAGGTACTTATCCTTCGACCAATCAAATTCACACCAGGGGGCCCACTGGATGTCCTGGTAAGAGAGCTGCAGAAGCCCCTCGGAATACACCGGTTTTCCCGTGACGGGATCAGTTCCCATCGTGGTTTCCTGCATGCGCGAAGTAGGACTGTAAGCGCTCTCATATTTCGTGATAGCGACAAAGATCTGCGCCCACACGTTGGCGCGCTCATCGTTGTCGAGCTTGTAGTAAGTCGGGCAGAAGTCCTCGATATCATCGGCTCCCGCAAGCAGGGTGTTCCAGTCCGTGCCGATGATTTTTTGTAAGTGCTGGGACCACAGTGTGCGTTGCGGGTAGCTCGTGCTTTCCCAGGCGAGGGCCTGCATTTTGTAAGAGGGGACTTCAGGTTCAGCGGGTGTCGTTGGGGTTGTTGGTTCTTCTGTGTCTGGCGTTTCGGGAGCTGGCTCTGCGCCCCCTGAACTTTGGTTTGAATCTCCTAAGTGAGTTACGGGAAATTGCCCTGATTGTGAACATCCGATCGACAGGACCAGAGTTGAAAACAGTGTCGTCGCGAGTATATGGTGTCTGAAGCTTTTGTAGATCGTGGTTGCCATCTTAGAAGCCCTCCGCAGGCCTTAAAAAGCAACTCGAAGACCATGTGAGGGCGCTCTACATTTCGCGAAGTGCTTGAAATTCTTGAAGCTTCCTTGCGCGATTTTTCCCCGAAGTTTATTTTTTTGTGTACACTCTTGAAAGTGCACACAAACTAAGCAAAATATTTAAAAATTTTTAGCGCACTTTCGCCATTTTCGAGATATAAATCCGCGCGGACGTGCAGGATGTGCAGCGAGCTCTGCTCGCAAGCTGGACTCGCTCCAACGCGAACTAGATAGGAAAAAAGAATGATTCACTTATCAAACATTTCTAAGCAACACGGTAACAAGATCCTTTATCGCAACGGCTCTTTCCAAATCAACGCCGGCGAAAAAATTGGATTGGTGGGACCGAATGGGGCTGGTAAGACAACCATCTTCCGTATCATCACGGGTGAAGAGGGTGTGGATGGTGGAACGATTTCTAAATCCGATCGCACTGTTATTGGCTATTTCTCACAAAACATCGAAGAGATGAAAGGTCGATCCGCTTTAGAAGAAGTGAAATCCGCCGTTGGCAATATCGGCGATATGCAAGCGCGCATGCAAGAGTGCGAGACGAAACTAGCGGACCCGGAACTTGATGCAGACGAGATGACAAAAATTCTTGAGGAGTACGGTGAGCTTCAAGCGGAGTTTGAACGCTTGGGTGGTTACGATCTTGAGTCTCGTGCAGCAGAAATTTTAACTGGTTTGGGCATTGGCCCTGATGACTACCACCGTCCGACGGACAGCTTTTCAGGCGGTTGGAAGATGCGTATCGCTTTGGCGAAAATCCTGGCTTTGAATCCTGAAGTTCTTTTGATGGATGAGCCGACGAATCACTTGGATGTTGAATCTATTATCTGGCTTGAAGAGTGGTTGAGCAATTTCCCGGGCGCGATTTTGATGACAAGCCATGATCGCGATTTCATGAATCGCCTGGTTACTAAAATTGTTGAGATCGCGAATAAAACAATCACCGTCTATGGCGGTAACTACGATTTCTACGAAAAAGAACGCGAGATCCGTTTGCAACAATTGATCGCTGCGGCGAAACGCCAAGAAGACATGTTGGCAAAAGAAGAAGAGTTCATTGCTCGCTTCGCCGCTCGTGCATCTCACGCCGCTCAAGTACAGTCGCGTGTGAAGAAGTTAGAAAAAATTGATCGCATTGAAATTCCACCTGAAGAAGCAGAAATCAAATTTGAATGGCCGGTGCCTCCTCGCGGTGGTGATGAGGTCGTGAAGTTTGAAGGGCTTTCTAAAATCTGGAAGCGGGATGATGGTAAAGAGAAATTAGTCTTCTCTGGCGCGAATGCTTTAGTGAAGCGCATGGACCGCATTGCGGTTGTCGGCGTGAACGGGGCGGGTAAGTCGACGCTTCTAAAAATTATCGCGGGCCATGCAGAGCCTACAAATGGCGCCGTCAATATCGGAGCTTCCATCAATGTCGGTTATTTCAGTCAGAACTCTTTGGATGTTTTAGATCCGAAGTCGACGATCTTAGATGAAGTTCATGCGCGTATGCCGAACGCAGGATTAGGTTTTGTTAGAAGTCTATTGGGCGCGTTCAAATTTTCGGGTGAAGAGGCTGAAAAGAAAATATCCATCCTTTCAGGTGGTGAAAAGTCACGCGTTGTTCTGGCGACAATCTTAGCTCAGCCCGTGAATCTTTTGATTCTTGATGAGCCGACGAATCACTTGGACATCAAGTCTCGTGAGGTTTTATTGGAAGCAATCAAGAACTTTCCGGGTACTGTGATGATCGTAAGCCATGATCGCCACTTCTTAAGAGAAATCACGACACGCGTTTTTGAAGTGGATAAAAACCAAATCCGTATCTACGAAGGTAATTACGAATATTACACTCGCAAAAAACAACAAGAGGCCCTGGCATAATGAAGGGCCGCATCCTGGATCTTCGCACATTTAAAATTCCACTGGGAAAGTTAGCTCCCTTGGAAACTTTTAAAACGCGACAGGGTGCCTCACTTTCTTATCGCCTGTATCCAGCGTGGTGCGAGGACTTGATTGTTCTGTATCACGGTGTTGGAAGCGACAGTCGCTATATGTGCGTACTGGCTTCTGCGTTGGCGCAATCCGGTGTTGCGAATGTCGTGACTCCGGATTTTCGTGGGCATGGTGCGAGTCTGGGCATTTCCGATATTATTCCTGAAAATCAACTTGAGATCGATCTTGAAGAGTTGATCATTCACATGAAAATGCAACGGGCGATTTCGCGAATCACCTTGGCGGGTCATTCCCTCGGTGGCGGTTTTACGTTGCGAGTAGCGACTTCGGAGTTGCGTAAGCAGTTTGCTAAATTTGTAGCGTTGGCGCCACGTCTACCAGCTCATTTACAGGCTTTCTATCCCAGTTACGGTGGTTGGATCACTCCGAATGAGGATGGAAGTTTTGTCGTCAATATGCCCGAAGCCATGCGCAGCGGTCAGGAAAAGATCACGTATTCAAAAGAATTTCTTAAAGCGGCATCGCCAGCTGATGACTTAATGGAAAAGCTAGCGAAGCTTTCTCCGCCGTTGAAGGTTTTTACCGGCGCAGATGATGAAGTCGATATTCCCGAAAGACATCTGGAGCTCTTTACTAAAGCAAATATTCCAGTTGAGATCCTCCCAGGCCTGAATCATCTTACTATCGTCTCAAAGCCAGACAGTTATCTATCGCGGTTTTAATTTTTCTTATTGTAGAGTTCCAAGATGAGGCGGGAAAATTAAAACTGTTTTTCTCTGCTTCCATAATCAGGAACTCCCATCAAGCTTCACGAAAGACCTGCCGAAGAGTTCTACAGAATAACCAAATTATTGAACGTAGGTGGTGGTTATGAATTCAGAGGTAGGGGCCTTTGCCCTGCGCCAGGTCTTAGCGTCGACCGCTGTGGTCGGCCCGATCTTGATTCTGATCGGGCTGTGTTATTATCTCTTTAAACAGGATAAAAGAAGCGTATTACTGTATCTGTGCGCCGGAGTGGTTTGCACGGTGGTGGGCGCGATCTGCTTGTATTCGGAGTTCAGAGCCGAATCTGGTGTCGCTCCTGAGGTGCAGCGAGCGGCAAAATAGCAACCTACTGGGTTTTAATTTCCGTCCAGGCATCTTCAAAGAGTTTATTCTTCTCTCCAAGATCTTGGATGCGTTCCAGATTTTTCAAAGTAGCCGCTTTCGGGAAGAGGGCTTCGTTGTTTTGCAACTCTTTCGGAAGATCCGATTGAGTTTTGCTCAGAACGGGTCCTCCCAAAATCGTTTTTACCTTATTGATTTCTGCTTCATGACTTAAAAGAAAATCGATCAGCTTATGGGCTGCTTCAATGTGTTTTGCACCCTTGGCGATCACTAAATTGTCGATAGCCACGGTCGCACCTTCTGCCGGAATGATGTATTCAATTTTTCCTGGCGCGCGGGCAGCGGCTTGCAATGCATCTGAAGAGTACGCTTGGGCTGCCGCCACTTCTTTATTCCCTAAAATGTCTATCGTGTCGGACGAGAACATCTTTACGTTCTTCTTTGCCTCAAGCAAAGTGGCCTTGGCTTTGGCAATTTGTGCAGGATCAGTGGTGTTCACGCTGAAGCCATGAAGCTTAAGAGCGGCCCCCATGGTTTCGCGAACATCGTCCAACAACGCCATTTTACCTTTCAGCTGATTGTTCGTAAGAAGATCCTTCCAGCTATTCATCGGTCCTTTGTAAAGCTCACGGTTGACCGCAATGCCCACCGTCGTCCAAATGTAGGGTACGGAGAATTCGTTCTTAGGATCGAAATCCTGTTTTAAGAATTGTTCGGCGATAAGCGCTTTGTTGGGAAGAAGTTCCGCTTTTAAGGGCTCAAGCAGGTTCATCTTACGCATGATATCGACCATGTAGTCGGAGGGAACGGCCACATCAATCCCTGATGAACCCATTTGCATCTTTGCTAAAAGCTCCTCATTTGAGGAATAGTTGGAAATGTTGATCTTGATACCGGTTTGTTGTTCAAACTGCGCCTGCATTTCCGGAGAAAGATAGTTGCCCCAAATTGAGAGGTTCACCACTTTGCTTGAAGTGTCTTGAGCCTCTTTTTTCGTACAACCCGCCAGCAAAGCGAAAAGAACAGAGATCGCGATCAATATTCTCGACATTTTTTTAAATCCTTCTTATTGTTAAAACAATGTTAGAGCTTCTGAATATCGGTAAAAGTTTTTCCAGTCAAACGGCGTTAAAGGGAATCAACCTTTCCATCGCAGAAGGAGAGTTTTTCTCTTTGTTGGGGCCGAGTGGTTGTGGAAAAACGACTCTCTTACGAATCATCGCCGGACTTGAGAAAGCCACGTCCGGGCACATTCTTTTGGATGGCCAGCGCGTTGATACACTTCCGGCTCAGAAACGCCCCTTCAACATGGTTTTTCAACGACATGCTTTATTTCCGCATCTTTCCGTGAGTGAAAATATCGCTTTCGGACTGAAGCTGAAGGGGCTGAGTAAAGACCTTATCGAAAGCAAAGTCGCCGAAGTTCTAGCTCTGGTTGATATGACGTCGTTTCGGGATCGTAAGCCCGAAACTCTTTCCGGCGGGCAAAGTCAGCGCGTGGCGGTGGCGCGGGCTCTGGTGAACGAACCGCGAGTCTTGTTGCTGGATGAACCTCTGTCAGCGTTAGATCTAAAAATGCGCGAGCACATGCAAAAAGAACTTCGAGCCTTGCAAAGAAAGCTGGGATTGACCTTTATTTGCGTCACCCACGATCAGGAAGAGGCGCTGGCCCTTTCGGATCGCATCGGCATTATGAACCACGGGGTTTTAGAGCAAGTCAGTTCGCCACGTGAAATCTATGAAAATCCAGAAAGCATTTTTGCTTCTCACTTTATTGAGTCTACTAGCTGCCTCAAAGGGGAGCTCATCGAAGTCAGCCAGGACTTGGCGACGATTCGTTTGGGTGATGGCAGTCTTATTAAAAGCAAAATCGGTGTGCCACCGGATCAACTGCGCGTCGGCATGAACCTAGACGCCTACGTGCGAAAGGCCATGGTGTTTGGAGAACGAAGCAAATGAGGCTTCGCGATTTTTTTCTTCTTCCGGCACTTCTGTGGTTCCTTACTTTTATTCTAGCTCCTCTGATGATTGTCGCTGTTGTCAGTTTTGCCACTCGCGGGACTTACGGGGGCCTTGAGTGGACTTGGACGCTTCAGAACTATGCGCGCATTTTCAACGGTCCTTACTTGGGAATCTTTTTTGAAAGTGTGGTGCTGGCGTCGCTGACGACCTTACTGTGTCTGGTCTTAGGAATTCTAGTCGCTTGGGCCATGGCGACGTCACCGGCTCCTCTTCGTTCGCTTTATGTGATGGCGATGGCTCTGCCTTTCTTAACCAATCTGGTGATTCGTATTTATGCGATTCGCTTGTTTGTAGGGGTGGAAGGACCTTTGCAAAGTGCGCTGATTTTTTTCGACGTTCCGTTTGATCCTTATGCTTTGACCCAGAATAAATTTTTAGTCCTTTACGGCATGGTGACCACTTATCTGCCGTTTATGGTTCTGCCTCTTTATGGCGCTTTTGAAAAATTGGATTTCACTTTGGTGGAGGCTTCCGAAGACTTAGGAGCGGGGCCGTGGCGCACGCTTTTTAAGGTGATTCTTCCGAACTTAAAGAAAGCTTTGTGGAGCGGGTCCCTTCTGGTGTTTATTCCTTCGCTCGGAGAGTATGTCATTCCTGATCTTCTAGGCGGGGCAAAGAACATGCTCTTTGGAAATCTTATCACCGAGCAGTTTTTAAAATCCCGGGATTGGCCTTTTGGTTCAGCTCTTTCTGTGCTGCTGATGATTCTTTTGCTTGGAGTCGTTTTCGTTGTTCAAAGAAAAGGAAGGGCGCGTGAGTAAAGAAAGAGCTCGCCCTGCGGCGCCGATCTTGGCAAAAGTAGTTTTGGGACTCGTGCTGGCGGCGCTTTACATTCCGATTGTGGTGATGCTGTTCAGTGCTTTTTTAGATAAAACCGCAGACGAAGTTCATTTCACTGTCCGCTGGTTTAGAGAGGTGCTTCAGGATGCCGCTTTGATGCAGGCTTTGATGAACAGTCTTCTGATAGGTGTCGCTTCAAGTTGTGTGGCGACCGTTCTGGGAACTTTAGGCGCTTTGGGATTACGTCGTAATCAAAAATCCTGGCGTCACAGTGTGGAAGCTCTTTCGGTGGTTTCCCTGATCTTTCCCGAGATCGTATTTGCACTGTCATTGCTTTCTTGGTTTTTCGTTTTGCAGTTGGAGCTTGGCAGAACCACGGTGATTTTAGCTCACGTGAGTTTTTCAATTTCCTATGTGATGATGACCGTGAATGCGCGTTTAGCTAATTTGGAGGCGTCTTTAGAAGATGCCGCCCGCGACTTAGGGGCGAGTTCCTGGCAAATCCAACGGCGTGTATTATTGCCGCTATTAAAGCCTGCGATCTTGGGTGGTTTTATTTTAAGCTTCTTGCTGTCGTTTGATGATTTTCTTATCACTTATTTTGTGAACGGTGTCGGGCAAGACACTTTGCCGGTGAAGCTTTATACGGCCATGAAAATGGGCGTCTCGCCCAAGCTCAATGCTTTATCCAGCATTATGTTTTTAATGACTTTGTCAGTGCTGATTTTCTTCTTCCGTTCTGCTTCTTTCCGTGTTCTCTTTGAAGAAAGCCGGGGGAAGAATGGATCAAACTCAGAAGAAAAAAATCTTTAGCTGGGCGCTTTATGACTGGGCCAACAGTGCTTATTCCACGACGGTCATGGCCGGTTTTTTTCCGATCTTTTTTAAGTCTTACTGGAGTCATGGCACCGACGCCGTCGTCACAACCGCACGTTTAGGCACGGCCATCTCAGTTTCAAGTTTGGCGATTGCTTTATTGAGCCCCACATTGGGCGTGATCGCCGATCTGAAAGGCTTTAAGAAACTCTTCTGTATGATCTTTACGGTTGTCGGGGTGCTTTCCTGTGCTGCGATGGGCTTTATTCCCATGGGCGATTGGTTGGCTGCGATAATCGCTTATGGCGTCGCGATGGCAGCGTTCAACGCAGCCAGCGTCTTCTATGATTCGCTTCTTCCCTATGTCGCCCAAGGGCGCACGATGGATTATGCTTCTTCGTTAGGTTATGCGATGGGATATCTAGGGGGAGGAGTTCTCTTCCTTGTCAACGTGCTCATGTATCTTTTTCCGGCCATCTTCGGAATCCCTGACGGTGTGACAGCCGTGAAAATCTCTTTTGTGATGGTGGCGGTGTGGTGGCTTGTTTTCTCGTTGCCATTAGCTAAGAATGTCCCTGAGCCGCATGTGCCGATTTCTCCGCACAATATATGGCGTCTGACTCAGGAAAGTATAAAAACTCTACGTCGAACCTTTAAAGCACTCTTGCACGAAAAAAATCTTCTTATTTTCATGATTGCTTACTGGCTTTATATCGACGGTGTTTACACGGTGATGACCATGGCCGTGGATTATGGAATTTCAATCGGATTTGAAGCTAAAGACCTGATTGCCGCTTTGTTGATCACACAGTTTATTGGATTTCCATGTGCGTATTTCTTCGGGACATTCACGAAGCGCTGGGGAACGAAAGCTCCGATTCTGGCGTGTATTGTGATTTACGCCTTTACGGTAATCGCTGCGACCTGGATGTCCCAAGCATGGCATTTCTATTTGCTTGCGACGGTGATTGGAATGGTTCAAGGGGGTGTACAATCCCTCAGCCGTTCGATGTTTGGTCGAATGATCAAACCTGAAGAAAGTGGAGAATACTTTGGCCTCTTCAATCTCGTGGGCCGTTTTGCCTCCATCCTGGGGCCCTTAGTGGTGGCTGTCGGCGTGACCGTGACGGGGAATTCTCGTATGGGCATGATGGGGCTTTTGGTGCTATTCGTTCTTGGTGGAGGCCTTCTCGCATTAGTGCGGGAACCAGCTCGCGAAAGTGCCTAAAAGAGTGAATCTTTTTTAAGCCGAAGAGCCAAAGTTAGCATGCTTCCAAGAAGTGATAGACTTTGGCCTTTGAAAGCCCGATAACCCTCCGATATGACTTACAATCCTCGCGATCACTATTTCAAAAAAGCCAAGCAAGAAAACTTCGCGGCACGTTCCGTATTTAAACTGGAAGAGATCGACAAGAAATACAAAATCTTTAAGCCCGGCCAAACCGTTTTGGATTTAGGTGCGTCGCCGGGCTCTTGGTCTCAATACGCTTCCAAGATGGTCGGCGAAAAAGGCAAAGTCTTGGGCGTGGATTTAAGCCCGGTTACGGTGAAACTTAAAAACGCCGTTTTTATTCAAGCTGACCTTCGCGATTTGAACCTGGAGGATATTTTTAAAGAGCATGGCTTCGAACCTCCGTTCGATTTAGTGATGTCGGATATGGCTCCCAAAACAACCGGTATTCGCATGACAGATCAGGCCCGCTCGATGGAGCTTTGCGAACTTGCGTTGGATGTGGCTCGTCGTTTTCTTAAAAAAGACGGCCATTTTATTTGCAAACTCTTTCACAGTGATGACTTCACCAAACTTCGTGACGAAATTAAAAAATCGTTTGTGAAGTGTGAAGCGGTGAAACCGGACTCCACCCGAAAAATTTCTAAAGAGATCTTTCTTGTCGGTATCAGTAAAAAATGATTCACATTATTTTTGAGAACGAAAATTTCGTTGTCTGTGACAAAGAAAGCGGAGTGCTCACGACCCCCAGCCGCTTTGAAGAAGACGATGAACGCCTTTGTCTTGGAACGGCCCTGCAAAAAAAGTTAGACAAACAGATTTTTCCTATACACCGATTGGATTTTGAAGTTTCAGGTCTTGTTATGTATGCGAAAAATCTAGAGGCTCATCGCAAAGCCAACGCATGGTTTGAGCAAAAACAAGTGCAGAAAACATATCGTGCGCTTACAAGTAAGCAAGGGTTTGAACATATTCCTGCAAATGTTCCGAACAGCCGTGAGTGCTTTCAAATCCGGCCGGGGCAGAGGTTTGAATGGAAATCACGTATACTTCGTGGCAAGCGTCGAGCTTTCGAGAGCCCTCAAGGGAAGCCAAGTTTGACAATCGCCATTTTTCTAGACGAGACCGCAAATGCCCACCTGGCTTGGGATTTAAGCCCGGTCACGGGGCGCTCACACCAGCTTCGCTTTGATTTAAGTCGTCACGGATTCCCCATATTAGGCGATTCACTCTACGGTTCTACATTTTTTTTCGGCGAAAACAAAATTGCGCTTCGTTCATACAAAATTGATTTTTCGACTGCAAAAGGCGCATCAATGCTCGGACTTCCTAGGGTCATCGAAGTGTCATCGTTGTGATTTTTCGCGGACTTTGCAAAACGTCATATATGTGTACGCATATAAAATAAGTTTGATTATTAAATATGAGTCTCGTTAAATGAACTCATGAACAATGCACCGCTGTCGTCGTATCACTCTGAAGTTGCTGAAGTCATGGATTGTATACGCTTTATTTTTAAAGCGTTGCGGGTTGCCTCTAGTCAGTCAGAAAAAGATTTGGGACTGAGTGCTGCCCAAATTTTTGTTCTAAAAAAGCTCCAAGCTGAACCTGGTCTTTCCATCAATGATCTTGCGTCTCGCACCACCACTCACCAAAGTTCTGTTTCTGTTGTAGTAAAAAAATTGGAAGAACAAGGCTTCGTGTCTCGTGCAACTTCCAAAGAGGACTCTCGTCGTGTGGTGGTTTCATTAACTCCCGCAGGAGAACAGAAACTGCGTGAAGTTCCGCGCACAGTTCAAGAAGAAATGATTGAATGTCTTCAGAACATGGGTCCTGAGAAGACAAAGCAACTTGCCGCTTTGATGAAGGAATTTGTCAAAGCCGCTGGTTTTGTCGAGGGCAGCTACACGCCCATGATCGGTGAAAAGTAAGAAACACTCTGATTTTATATTTCTCGTTTAATTTGTTCTAAGTAAGTTTTGATGAAGGCGATGCGATGTTCGCCTTCTTTTTTTGCGGTCGGCGTGTTTAAGTGATCCACTAATTTGAAGAGCTTTTGGAAGAAGTGATCAATGCCGTAGCTTTTGTCGTCTAAACTGCGCGATTCAGCCCAGGGATCTTCTTCTGCATAAAAGGGTCTGCTCATCATCGTCGAGGTGGCAAAGCATCTAGCAATGCCAATGGCCCCTAAGCTGTCCAGTCTGTCTGCATCCTGAACAATCTGCGCTTCTAATGTTGTCGCCTTGATATTTGCGCTATAGCTGTGGGCTTCAATCGCATGGCGAATGGCTTCATAATACTTCTCTGGATAGCCGACGGACTTCAAGTACTCGATGGCTGCTTCAGCTGAAAGCTGTGAAGCATAGGGGCGGCGAGGATCGCCCTTAGGGACATTGATATAGTCATGAAAGAAAGCCGCTGGTAAAACCACGTTCCAGTCCGCTTTTTCATGAAGGCATAAGTTCTTCGCGGTGTTCACCACGCGCATGATATGAAGGTAATCGTGAGCAGGATCCGTGGGAGGATACAAGACTCGCGCCTTATTGCTAAAGAGCTGAAACCATTTTTTTTCGTCGTGAACGCTGGGGGTGTGGTTTTCCATGACTCCCATCTTAAACCGCTCACTCTGCTTCTGGCAAATTGATCAAAGTCTCTTTGTGATGAGCGGGTTCCCAGAGTTCAATCCTATTCCCTTCAGGGTCATAGACCCAGGCAAAAAGCCCATGCTCGGTTTCTTCTATGCGATCATCAATGCGCACGCCGTTTTCTGCCATGGAGGTCAGAAGAGCCGCCAGATTGTCGACCTGGAAATTAAAGAGGTTGCGGGTGTTGGAAGGAGAGAAATAGCTGGTGTCGTAAGGAAAAAAGCTGACCGGCTCGGAGTTCGCTAAAAGACGCTCACTCGGAATGACGAAGGCTCCGTCAGAGTCCTGCATCAGGCCTAGGTTTTGTTGATACCAAGAATAAAGGTTTTGGGGGACGCCATTGATTCTCATGGGCCCATTTTGCTTTGGTCTCCTAGGAAATCAAGAAATCCCCGGAGCTGTGCAAGGAATCAGTGATTGGCCGGCTGACGCAGAACCTTGCACCAATCGGGATGTTTTTTCGTTCCACCGTCATAAGTGTAGGCCAGGTTGTTCTTTAGCAGAATCTCTTTCAGGGAACGACCATCTACCATGACATCCGCCAGAATGCGAAAGTACTTATCGCGTTGGACATTGTGCAGTTCAACGGTCTTGGCATTTCTTAAAGTACTAGCCACCAAATTGCGGGCAATCTTACCTGCCTCTTTTTCGCAGCCATTTTTTGTTTTTACTTCGGGCGTATCGATTCCCGAAACGCGAACCGAAATGTTTTTACCGATCAATGCCGGCACGTTTGGAATATTCACCGTCAAGGTATCGCCATCGTAGTTCTTTAAAACCTTCACACAGCGAAAGGTGGTGTCATCATGTTGGCACACTTGAGCCTGGAGGGTGAAGGGAAGGGAGGTGATGGCAAAACAGAAGATAAGTCGAAGGTGAAATCTCATGATTTAAGCCTATCTTCTGTTTTGTTGCTCGTCAAACTAAGGAGTGGTGTGCAACGAGGCCAAGCTTGAAATACGGGCTTGAGTTCGAATTTTCTTAGTCAGCATGCGGTCCTTCGTCGCACTTTGCTCTAGATACCTTTTTATATCTTCGGGGCGCAGAGATTTCTCTGAGCGTGCCAGTAAAGAAGCCACCAGGCCACTCACCCACGCTGTTGCCTGTGAAGTCCCCGTCATAAATCCATAGCGGCCGCCAGGGAGGGATGAAAAAACGTTCTTACCTGGCGCCGCTATGTCGACAGACTTGGAACCATAGTTACTGCTCGCTAAAAGACGCTTACGAGAATCGACGGCGGCAACAGAAATAATGTTGCTTAATCGGTAGCCCGCTGGATAGTAGCCGACGCGGTCGGTGTCGCGCCCTTCATTGCCGGCCGCCGCTACAAAAACGATTCCCTGTTTTTGAGCGTCACGAATAGCAGCTTCTTCCAGCGGGCTTCTTGAGTCGCCACCACCTGAATAGTTAATAATGTCCGCTTTCATTTTCGTTGCATACCGAATGGCTTTCACCGTCGCTAGCAAGTTGTCATCCCCTGACTGAAGCGGGTCGTAGTATTTCAGAATCATGAATTTCACTTTTTGAGTTTTCGCTTTTTGCAGGATAATTCCCGCGACGTGGGTGCCGTGCCCGTGATTGTCTGAGATATCACTATTGTTTGAAACAAAGTTCCATCCATGGAGGTCATCGGCATATCCATTGCCATCATCATCTAAAGTATTTTTCTGATCGTTCGGATTCACCCACAGGTGATCCCGAATAAGGGGATGATTTATGTCGACCCCAGTATCAATGATCGCTACGACAATGTCGCGATCCTTATGCGCAGTCGTGTCTGCTTGCGCTTGAACAGCGAGGTTTGCAAAAAGAAGAAGCACTAAAAGTTTCTTTGGAAGTGTTGTCGTCATCATGACTGACGTACAAAGCAAAGTGAAAGCCAACTCTGCGTGCGTTGATTTCGATTTCGTTTTGAAATTCGCTGCGAGTGTTTAGATTTTTCAGAACACCCCGAAAATTACGGCGTGTGATCAGAAAATTCCAGTCACCAGAAATCTCTGGGCAACTGTCTAAAGTTTGGACAGGGATTCTTGAGTCATTTTAAGGAGCTAGGCGGGGAGGAAAAAAGAAAAGGATCCTTGCGGATCCTTTTTAGTCTCAGTCAGATTCCTTATTATGCGACCCGTTTCATTCCGGGGGCTTTTGCTAATGAGTATTTGTTGCGGCCTGTTTGCTTGGATTCGTACAGGGCTTCATCGGCACGCTTGTACCAGCTATCTGCCGATTCTCCCGCGGTGATTTCTGCAATCCCCATAGAGATGGTGAAACGAATCTCAAGTTTATCTTGCACAAAGACTTCTTTGCGGATGCGGTTCATGGCCTCTTCTGCCATCTTGATCGCGGCTTCCGTATTACAACCCGGAAGAATCACGGCGAACTCTTCACCGCCTAGACGGGCGATAAAATCTTCTTCGCGAGAAAAGCTTTCTTGCAGCAGGCGAACGCATTCTTTTAGCACGAAATCGCCAATATCGTGTCCGTAGGCATCGTTGATCTTTTTAAAGAAGTCGATGTCTAATAGAATCAGTGTCATCGGGTCTTTGTCGATGTCATGCAATTGCAGATAGCGGCGTACTTGCTCATCGTAACTGCGACGGTTGTGAGCTCCCGTCATGTGATCCCGGCGCATGGTCTGATTGGCTTCCATCAACTGCTTTTTGACCGTGGTTAGATTCTTTTTAATGGATTCCATGCGTTTAGAGCGGCGTTCGTTCGTTGAATTCTGATGCTTCAAATAGAAGTTAATGAATTCTCTGGAGCGCGCGCGCAGCTCTTCAATAGAGTTTGATTCAACGGCTTCACGCAAGCCCTCAAGGCTTTGATTGATATCTGCTTGCGAAGCATCTTCGACTTGGGCTTCTTCGCTTAAGTGATCCGCGAAATCCCAGATGATGCGTTTAAAATCGTCAAACGTGTTTTGCACGTAAGTGTATTCATCAATGCGGTAGCTAGAGATAAACTGACGAAGGCGGAACAGAGTTTTTTCTGTTGCTTCTGTATCGGCTTGTACTAGCTCTTTAGCGAACGTATCCAATTTCGCGCGCACCTTGCGCACCGAATGATTTTGAATTTCAAAGAGGTGCTTGTTGTAAACATCAAGGATGTAGAGCAACGTTGCGCGATCCTCGGTCAAAGAGGGACCTGCAGAGGCCGCTCCTTTTTCGTGGGATGAAGTGCCCCAGTCCATATCAAACTGCTCAACAAGTTTTTTCATCCATTGTTTCAAACGTAGCCTCCTGGCGACTAAACAACCACCT
Organism: Bdellovibrio sp. HCB117; assembly: GCF_047305915.1. NCBI lineage: Bacteria > Pseudomonadati > Bdellovibrionota > Bdellovibrionia > Bdellovibrionales > Pseudobdellovibrionaceae > Bdellovibrio > Bdellovibrio sp. HCB117. The sequence goes on from NZ_CP178622.1 coordinate 1,258,150, forward strand.
TTCTCATCGGAATTATAGGGTCTTGATTGAAGGTCCCCCGCCGATTTTTAATCGAGAGTCCTGTTTCAGACTGAGACAATCAACACAATTGCCACTCCTCAAGAGTGATTTTCAGAACGCATTGTTGTTTTTATGCACAACTTCCTGACACTGCCTGCGACGCCTTCTGAATGGGACTATCATCGAAGTCATCAAGGAGATTTGTCATGGCTGTAAGTGCAAAAGTCAGCGGACCAGATTTCTCTAAGGGAGTTTCTGAAGAAATACTTAAAGACAATGAAAGCCTGCTTGGTCATATCGGTGATGAACCGGTTCTTTTAGTTCGTCACGAAGGCGATTATTTCGCGGTGGGTGCAAAGTGCTCTCACTATGGAGGCCCCTTAGAGGCCGGCATCGTGACAGGTGATAAAGTCATGTGTCCGTGGCATCACTCTTGTTTTGATTTAAGAACGGGGGAAGCTTTAAAAGCGCCGGCTTTAAGTCCCATTCCAGCTTGGCATGTTGAAGTCCGCGATAATAAAGTTTACGTCACCGATAAGAAAAGCCCTGTGATAACTCCACGTAAAGGCACAGAAACTCAACAGTATGTCATTGTCGGTGCCGGGGCTGCGGGGACTGCGGCTGCGGTGATGTTAAGAAGAAAAGGTTTCTTGGGAAGCATCACGCTGATCGGTGAAGACAAAGAACTTCCGTATGACCGTCCTAATCTTTCAAAAGATTTTTTGGCGGGGAATGCCCCTGAAGAATGGATTCCTCTTTTTACCGAAGATTTTTACAAACAAAATCGCATTCGTCTTGAATTGGGTGTCAAAGTTGAAAAAATTGATACGCATAGAAACTCTGTATTTATCTCGAACGGAAAATCTTTGAGATTTGATCGCTGTTTACTCGCGACCGGAGGGACTCCTCGAAAGCCGCGCATTCCTGGAATTGATAAAGGGCATGTGTATTTGCTGCGAACATTGAAAGACAGTCGGCGCATTATTGCGCGCACGTCGTGGGCCTCTAGGGTCGTTATCATCGGGGCCGGTTTTATTGGGCTCGAGGTCGCGGCCTCTTTGCGCTTACGAGGGATGGAAGTTCATGTTGTGGCTCCAGAGGAAATGCCATTGATGAATGTTGTGGGCGTTCACGTCGGAAGTTATCTTAAAAAATTGCATGAACAGCATGGAGTGAAATTTCATCTGGGACACGGAATTAAAGAAATTCGCGATCGCAGCGTGGTGTTAGATAACAAGCAAAGCATTGATGCTGACTTCGTTGTAGTAGGAGCCGGAATACAACCCAACACAGAACTAGCCGAACAAGCGGGCTGCTTTACTGACAACGGAATTTTAGTAAATGAATATCTAGAAACCAGTATGCCCGGCATATTTGCCGCCGGAGATATCGCACGTTGGCCCGATCCTCGCAGTCAAAGACCGATTCGAGTCGAACACTGGGAGGTCGCTGAGCGCCAAGGGCAAGTGGCAGCGCTAAATATGATGGGTGATAAAGTGCGCTTCCAAGATGTGCCGTTCTTCTGGACAACACATTATGGACTGACCTTGTGTTACATTGGACATTCGGATCGCTTTGATCGCATGGATGTTTTGGGCGACATGGAGCAAGTGGATTTTGCCGTCGCCTATTACGAAGATCAAAGAATTGCGGCCTTGCTTACAGTGGGTCGTGATCAGGAAAATCTGAAAGTGGAAGAAGCGCTTTCGCATTTAGATGATGAAAAGGTGCACGAAATCTTGGCTGAGTACGAACATCGTTTTGAACGGATTCAATCTTCGCCCGGGTTTATGGAGCCCTCACCCTGATGCGAGACTTCACGGGTGACTTTATTAATCCACGTATTCGGGAAAAAACTTGAATAGGTCAGTTCTTTATTACAGACATCTGTCGCGGCGACCAGGGGTTGCCAATCTTCAGTATTTTCGTAACGAACGGGCACGTAAAGATCGACTTGAACAATAGAGACATCCTTCTTCGTCCAGCTGCAAATATTTTGCGCCAAACGCCAATATACCATCGCATCACACTTCGTGCGGGTGATAAGCCAAGGCGGTTGAAGTGGCATTTCTTCTTTTTCTTTATTCTTTTTCCATAATGTCAGATAAGGCTGACACTGAGTCCGACCGTCATACATGATCATAGCGTACATGCGTCCTTCGCCGGTGAGGGCCGCATCACCGGGAATTAAGTACTGCGGAATCTGCAAAAGAATAAAGAATGTGGTTAAAAGTTTAGCTTCTGCTGAAGAGAAAACTCTTTGGAATGTTTCTTTAAAACCCAGGGCCGGGGCCGTGGATCGAACAACTAACAAAATCCCCAACAATGTCAGCATCACCGTCGGATAAAAGAAGCGAGTGAGATGCCAAGAATAAAGATGAAATAAAACCAACTGAGCAAAAATAAAATAGAACCAGCGATTCTTTTTACTGAATAAGAAGAAGATGAAAGCAAGTTCAAGGACTAAGACATACCATACGCCGATTTTATTGATGATCGGGGGCAGCAGTCGCTCGTTGATGGCTTCCGCGTTGAGCCATGTTGGATTCAGTTTTAAAAGTCCCGCTGTAAAATAAATAACGAAAAAACTAAATGTCAGGGCGTACGGTCGACCGGGAATAAGTAAAAAACAGACCGTTATAAGAGTCGGAAGATAATGGTAGTTTCCGGTCAGGCGATAGTCTTGAAGAATGATCAGGCACTTAATCGCAACCAGCACCCAAAGAGCGATAATGCCCCAACGAAAATTCTTGCGCAGCCAGAAGTACATCGCCACTAAAGCTGTAAGACCGTAGATGGCTAAAATAATTCCTAAGACGACGGAAGACGGTTTAAAGTCAGCACACGCCGAAAAAAGCGGCCAGCACACCGAGGGGTTCGAGGGAGAAAGAACCCATTGCACGGGCCTTTCTGTGAGCCAGAAAAATAAAGTGAGCAGATGTTCGAAGCTTAAAATCACTCCGACAAAAAGCAGCTGAGGATAGGTTTTTAATTCTTGAAGTAACGACCTCATAGCTGCTCTTTCATACCCAATGCCAAGGCCGTTTCATGAGAGAAGGGAAGCCGCGTATTTTTATCGAACAAAGCGCCGTCCAGTTGAGCCCCATAAAGCAAGGCTTGAGAAAGATCTGTGCCGAGAAGTTTACTTCCGCGCAAATCTGCAAAACTTAAGTGAGCTTTAGAAAGATTTCGATTCGAAAGATTGGCTTCACGCAAGCTGACAAAAGGAGCATACAGACGCTCTTGCAAAATAACTTCCGAAGCAGGGAAGAGGGGTTGCACCCCGGGATTTAAAATAGGAAAAGCAGGAGTGAATACCTGCTCTTCTGATGGAAAATAAAGTCTATTTACTTTGGGAGGAGGGAACATGCGCTGACCTAAATAGGTCAGCTGCAAAAGTCCCACGAAGGTGATTAATCCTGAGTAGTAAAAAGCCAGGCGTTTCATTAGAAACCGTCGCCATCTCCGTCGCAACTTCCGCCAGTCGAGAAGGTCCCGACTGTGATTGTGCTTCCGTTCACGCACTGAGCGATTGTGGCGCTGCTACAACCACTTGACGAAATCCAAGCTCTTCCGTGCAGATTTCCACCGCAAGAAGCATAACCTGCATTTACGGCGATGTTATTTACCGCTGTAATACGACCTTGGGCATCGACATAGAATTGTGGAACGTAAGAACCGTTACCATACCAACCTGCACCGACACCTGTATTAGTAAGACCAAGTGAAACACCACCAGAGGAACCACCGCCCCAAAGACCTGTGCTTGCAGAGACACTCGTGATAGTACCACCAGAGTTATTATCTGTTTGAGGAACCCACTGGCCACCATCCCACTTTAATACTTGGCCTACACCTGGATTCACATTTGCCACCCAGCGACCTTGCATACGTTGAACTGTGGTGCCGCTTTGTCCACCGACGACGTCACCGGCCAAAGCTCCATAGAAGCCTGCGGCGTTACCAGGAATATTTCCAGTAACTTTTGAGCCCGAGACAGAGGCGATTTTTGCGTCAGTGACATTTCCGTCAGCGATTTTCGCTGTCGTCACGTTGGCATCGGCGATTTTTGCCGTCGTCACATTGCCATCAGCGATCTTCGCCGTAGTTACAGCGGAGTTTGCAATTTTAGCTGTCGTTACATTGCTATCAGCAATTTTTGCCGTCGTTACATTTTGATCAGCAATTTTATCTGTGGTGACATTTCCATCTGCAATTTTAGCGGTGGTCACGTTCTGATCAGCGATTTTCGCCGTCGTAATATTACTATCCGCAATCTTCGCTGTTGTCACCGCACTGTTTGCTAAATCAGCTGTCGCAATACTTCCATCCAAGATTTTTGCAGAGTTCACAGCGCCATCAACGATTTTGATTGTACTGATAGCACCATTTGCAATTTTATTAAATGTAATCGCACCGTCGGCGATTTTACCGTTCGTTACAGAGTTATTCATTAGTTTATCACTGGTAACGGCTTCGTCCGCCAACTTATCAGTTGTCACGGCGTTATTTAAAATTTTCCCACCAGAGATCGCATTATCAGCAATGTCTGCGGCTCCCACAGAACCGTCTTCGATATTGCTTGAGCCGACTCCCGTGTTTCCAGTGACCACATTTTGCCAAGTTCCTCCGATAGAAACTTGAACTGTCTGTGTGGCTTCATCGTAGCGCATAAGACCGTCACGCACTGGCGCAGTCGCCGTGCCATCGGAAGATGGAATACCGATAGAGCCTGTTGTCGGAGAGCTCGCACTCGGATTTAAAAGCGCAAGAAGTCCGTCGAAGTTAGCAGGTAATAAAAGCGTCTCAACACGATTTTGTGTGACATTGGCCGAAGCTTGAATAAAGTCCGCCGCTTTTTTTCCTTCCAAAGCCACGGCATTTTCAGATTCCATGGCATAAGGAACCGAACGTAAATCAAAGTCCGGAGACAACGCCACAGTTTCAGAACCCACGGTGAAAGTCACACGGACTTTTCTGGAGTCCCCGGCATTCGGCGCATAGCTTGTTTGGCCTCCAGCACAGCTTGCAAGGCCTGCAATCGTTCCTGAGTTTTTAAGAATTTTATGAAGGGGCAGAGTGTGCCCTGCAGGCACCACGGTGGCTCCCGCTTCGCCAGCCCCGATAGCAAAGTTGATAACACCTTTACTATTGGTCATATTAACGACCCGGTTTTCTTCAAATAACACACAGGCTTCCGCACCTGGCGAAAGAACCTTGATATTGAAGTGGACGTTGGAATCTTCTAAAGGAAGGCCATCAGGCTGAATAATTCGCCCTTGAATCGTTAGGCCTTGAGGAACCTCTGACACAGACATCTGTGCCCAAGCGGGGACTGCTAGTAGAAGTGCCGTAGTTATTTCCAGAGTGCTTCTAATCGAGAGCATACCAAATTCCTTGTTAAAGTTACGTACAGAACAAAGAACAACAAATTATCTCGTTACCAAAACATATCGGATAAACTGGCCAAAAATATTAGTAGACACACAAAAAATTACAAAATTTTATCGTAAACGTATGAATCTGAGACGATTACTTGCGAGAATACTCTTTAATATTCGCCTGACAGACTTTAGAGAGTTCATTGAATTTCGCTTTGAGGCATGAAAAGTAACGACGTTGCTCAGGACAGAATTTTTGAATGTCCGAAGAGCAGTCTGTCTTAAACTTATCTTGAACGGCACTGACCTGGTTGGCGCAGGCGCGCGAGATCTTCTCTTTTTGAGAGCGCAAACATGCCAAAGGATGTTCAGCCAGAAACCGATTGCCTGTGCAGAGCTCTTTATAATCGTCTTCACAATCAGGCGTATTCTTTAAAAGAGTTTTTACGACTTCTTCCGGTCGAAGAGGTTTCCGAGCGTCATAATTAGGATCAAATTCTTTCGGAGGAAGCAGGGATTCGATACTTGGGCCCGCTGGATCCGCAGCCAACTTAGGCACAGGTGCGGGAGTCGGCACAGCAGGTGGAGGTGGTGGCGGAACTTGAGCCGTCGGCGACAGCTTTATCATCGTCGATGGGGGAGTCGTTGTTTGCGTAAGATTTGGATCGACTTGTTTGAGGGTTGAGGAGGCGAGATCCGATTGGATCATACGCACAGTTACTAATGCCGTTGTCACAGAAACAACCACAGTTCCCAATATAATAAGGAGGACGTTCCGGATATTCATATCATTATAATACTTCGGCTGATCTTCAGAAGAACTAAAGTCGCATATAGAAGAGTTGAAAATCTGTCATTTAAGAAATCCCGGACCGGGGCCGATAATAATATATAGATATTTTGGAGGCAGGTATGGTTTGGTACGTCTTGACGCCTTTACTTACGCTTCTGCTCACAGGTTGCGGAATCGAAGCCAGTCTGGAAAATCTTGCGGGACTCAGTGGTCCAAAACTTCCACCAGGCATCGTATTGCCGGAACGTCCTATTGCGGGCGTTATCACGGATCCATCAAAAGCCGATTTTGAAAATACCGAGGTCTTAGTGGGCTCACATGGTATTTCTGACGGAAGCTCTCAGTTGCTAGTTGTTGTGCGTTTAATGAACTCAGACAACACCGTGGTGCAAGGGTATCGCCCTGATTATTCCGTGACCAAAGGTACTGGCGTTGTGAAAGCAGACTGTAGTTTGAGTGATAGTTATGGAGTTTCTATCTGCGCGATCAAAGCCACAGACTCTGGCGTAAAATCCATTCGCTACGAAAACCTGGCCGATTTCCATCCCGAAAAGGATGTTGTGTTTAATGCTCCCGCAAAAGAAACAACAACCGTCGGCGTTGGTGGCGGTGGGGGCGGCGGAACTCATGAAGCCTCTAACCCCAAAGGCTGGCGTATGACAGCCACAGTGGGAGCACAATACGACAAAGTGATAGCTCAGAAAAACGGCTATAAACTTTTAATGGGACCTGTGGGCGCAACGGTTGAGTAAGCCGCGCCTTAGTTTTTAAGGACCAAGAGTCCGTCTTTTCCTGATGTTGAAATGAAAAGATGGTTTTTGAAATAGACGGGAGAGCCAGAAAACGGGCTCTCCATTTTTATTTCTTGTAAAACCTTCCCCGAATGAAGGTCATGCACGCATAACGCTTTTTCTTCACAAAGAAAGACGGCCACTTCCTGTTGAGTATAACTGATAACAAGAGGACTTGATTGTGCGCGCGATTTGAGTCCCTTGATTTCAGAGGACCAAACGATCTTCCCTGAAGGACCATGTACGACGAAGTTTTTATTAAAACCCGTGACTGCAATCAGAGTTCCGTCTTTATTTATAGAAGGGCAGCTCATCGCCGAGCCGTCTAAAGGCAAACGATATTGCAGAAGACCTGTTGTAGTATTAAGCGAATACAAAAAACCATCCCAGGACGTAAAGTAAGCACTTCCTCCATGAATGGCTGCGGCACATTTAATATCGTCATTGGTTGCAAAAGACCATTTTGGTTTTCCATTTTTTAGGTCATAGGCAACCATCGCGCCGGTGTTAGATCCCATCAAAATCTGAGCGTTAGGAACATCCAGGGTCGGAGATGAATGCGGATGATTTCCAATTAACGGTGAAGTCCAAGCCCATTTTCCAGTTTTTGCCTCGAGAGCGAGTAAAAATCCTTCGGGTTCTGGAAGTTCGATCCCCACATAAAGAATTCCATTATGCATAAACGGTGAAGATCCGACGGTTGTGCCTGCCTTAGTGATCCAGCGCAGTTTTCCATTTTCTTTGTTCAGGGCATAGACGTAACCAGCATAATCTCCGATATAGACACTGTCTTTATCCGTCAATGGAGTGGAGTGCATGCCGCGAGGACTGACTCCACTATAAAACTGCCAGCGCAGTCGTCCCTGCCAATCATAAGTTCTTAAAAAACCTGTATCATCAGCAACATAAAATCCCTGTTCATCTGCCGCCGGAGAACTTTTGCTGGCGCGATGAATGCCGTTATTAACTTCGGCGACTTGCCACAGAATTTGAAACGGAGTGAAGCCCGAAGCATCCACCTCGTGATGGCCTGAACGGCGGTTGTCGCGGCGATAGGTTGATAAACTTTCTTTTTTGTCTTCTGTACTTAAATCATACTGAAGGACCTCTGCTTGCTTCGGCTCTTTCGACTTCTGAAGGCGAAGACCGCTATCAAGCATCGACCAGGTTTTAAGTTCAGCTCGTGCTAAAAGAACCAGAACGACCATACTGTAAATAGCGAAAACATATTTCATCATAAGATTTCCGCCCAAAGAATTTCAGCTCTGGATTTAGAGCAAACGTCAGGAATGAAAAGGCGTGTTTTAAAAACATCTCCCGTAGTTCTTCTTGAGGAAAGCCAGAAGTCCATTTTTTCCGAGCGGTCTTTACAGACGAGTTGAATCTGCGACAGGAAAACCAAAGGATCACACTGCGTTCGTGTTGATGGCGCTTTTACAAAAGGATCGTAAGTTTCCTCTGAAAAGGGGGCGTGGCGAATCAAGAGCGTGTCGCATTCCATTCGGGCATCAAGCATATTTAGCGAAAGAATTCGAGGGGCTCCGCTGGCGGCGGGGTCTCCCGCTAAAAGGCTCGGGACGATTTGCAGAAGCGCCAAAATTAAAATAGGAATCAGCGTGCTCTTTTTTTGCCAAAGACGGGAATCAATAACGGCTTGCCATCTCTCTTTATAAAGAGGGATTAATATGAAAATCCCTAAAAGCAAGAACATGGTCAAGGGATAGAAGTACCCGACGATATGCCATGAAAAGGCATGAAAAAGAATAAATTGGAAAAGGACAAGCCCTCGAATCCATCTTTTTTTGCTAAAAAATCCAAATACAAAAATGCACTCTAAGATAACGGCATAAATAAGACTGATATGTTCAATTGATGACGGAAGAAAGCTAGGCGTGATGAGGGCGGTTCCGCTGAGCCATTCCGGATCAAACTTCAAAATGCCGGCACCCCAATAGAAGATCCCAATGAAAAAGGGGATGGTGATGTTTTTTGTCGGAAGAAACAAAAAGGCAAGATGGGTGAAGAATACCATATAGTGATAGTTGCCCATCAAGCCGTAAGATAAGCTTGTGAAGTAGACCTTTAAAGCCAGTAACCCCATCAATCCAAAATACGCATATTTCAATCGGCGGAATAAGAAAAGTCCGGCGACTCCCAGCGAAGCCACTGCATACACTTCTAAAAATAAAGAAGCCTGCGCGGTCGAAGAAAAACGTATCACATCGCAAGCAGGGAAAAACGGCCAGCATAATGAAGCTGAAATCGGGGAGGCCTTCGTGACCAGATCCAAAGATCGGTCCATCCAAAAGTACGCGCTCAATAGATGAGTCAGCGCTAATAAAGCACCATAGACTTGCAAGGCGCGGGAGCTTTTTATTTCTTCAAGTTGAGACTGAAAATACCTCATGGGGTCTCCTTCACTTGAAGCTTCCATTTTTGCAGTTTTTCTAAAGAAAGGTGTTTTGCTGTTTCAGAATCCACGGTGCAATTTTGAAATGAACTTGCGACGAAATCGACGCGTCGAAGATCACTTTTAACAAAATGAGTATTAATAAAGACGGCACCTAAAAAGTGTGCTCCATCCATTTTTGCATTTTCGAATGTGACATTCTTAAGGCTGCAGTGGTTGCATTTAAACCCCGAAAGATCCGAGTGCCTAAAGTCCACGTTTTCGAACTCAACCTTCGTAGATCGAGTGCCGGCTAAATTTGTATCTTTCCAAGTCACGTTTTTAAAAGAAACTTGATACCAATTATTGAGAAGAAAAGAGCTGTTGGTAAATTGGGCGTTGATCACTTGAGCCAGACTTAAAGGCTTTTCGCTATAGTCGAAGCTGGGATGAGTTTTTCCACTGAGGGGCGACGCACTCAATGTTAGTCCAGAACTAGATTGCACAGCTGTTAGACTGAAAATGAAGACGGTCCAGAAATTGCGCCAATGTCTCATCATGGAACAATGATACCGATTTTTTAACCAGAAACAATGGAGAATTTTCAGTAGTATCCGATACGTATATATATGCATCATCTGGAACGTCTTGTTTTGCTACTAACAGTACCGCTGTTTCTGGCGAGTTGTATGAACGCCAGTCTAGAGGCTTTTAGTTCTCAGTTGAGAGCGACGGGCACTTTGCAACCTGCGTATAAACCTTCAGACATCGTTCCGATTCGCTGGGCCACGGCTCATGGCACCATGGAACCTGATTACCTAACATTAGAAATGTCCTCCGACGGTGGTTCTACTTGGACCATGATTGAATCGCGACTTGAAAACGACGGGGAATATGACTGGAACATTTCGACACTGACTCCCACAGTTTATAGCGTTCGTTTAACGGCCGTGATTCGCGCGTCGCAAGACATCGTTGAAGTCGGAAGTTTTCTTCTCGACAACCAAGTTCCTGTTGTTGGTGCCGATCAAACAATTGTGGTGACGGAAGATACACCTCAAAGCTTCACTTTGAATGCCCCGACTGAAAACGATCAGTACCGTATTGTCTTTGTCTCTAGTCCCACGCGCGGAACCTTGACGGGCTGTGTGGCAAATTCGAATGTACTCAACTGCCTCTATTCTCCTAATCTCAATAATGAGATTGATGATAGCTTTACATATAAAATAGTCGATCGTGCCGGTAACGAATCGGCCGTAGCGACAGTCACCCTCGATGTAACGCCGGTTAATGATATTCCGGTCATTCAAACTTTGGCTTGTCCAACGACGATTGGCGAAAACTACAACTATTCGTGCACGATCGCGGCGACGGATGTGGATCTTCCAAGTCCTTTGACGCTTACTTATCATCTGGATGGAACCACGACCTGCGGAGGTTGGTTGTCCATTGATGCCAACACGGGCGAAGTCAGTGGAACTCCAGGGGCTGCCGAAGTGGGAACGAACTGTCAGGTTGATGTTTACGCCGAGGACAACGTTGCCGGACAGAGCACTCGTTTCTCATGGAATATTTCGGTCACGAATTCGGCACCTATCATCAATGTTACGGGAGGACCTTACAGTCTTTTAGAAGACGCCGCTTTTGCCGTGATTATTCCAGGGGCAAATGTCTCTTCGATTGAAGAAAGTGGAAGCACTTACAGTTTAGTGACGCCGACGGCTTCTGGCGATCATTGCGTTGATCATGTGGCTTCTCCCGCGGCGTCTAATCTGAGGATTGACGCCTCTACGGGCGAAGTGTCTTTCAGACCAGCTCCCGACTATCAAGGTGTCTGTTATATTCGTATCGCCTTAACGGACAGCTTTCCTTCCACGGGTTACACGGAAGTCGCGTTGACAGTAACAAATGTTCAGGATGCGCCGGTCGTTGCTACAAATCTAACTCCATGTTCGGCGTCTGCGACTGAAGACGTGGCTTATTCTTGTACGGTTGCGATCACGGATCCTGATCCAGAAAATCTCACAGTGATTCGTGATGGCTCCGACGATTGCGTTTGGTTGACTGAAACTCCGTCCTCGGATGGTCGAACAGTCACTATCTCGGGAACGCCCGATAATAGCAACGTCGGAGGATGTCAGTTAGAAATACGCGCTACCGATCCGAATGCGGCTTCACATATGCAGTCCTTGGCAATCACTGTTGCGAACGCAGCGCCCACATTGACGATTGCGACACCCGATGTTCTGACCGAAGATGATGCAAGTTTTGCTAGCAGTGTTGTTGAAGTGCTTTCCGATGCTGACGTAAGTTCTTTGGATGAAGGACAAGGCGTATACTCTTTAGTTTATACAGGCCTTTCGGGTACAGCATGTAATGACACCAGTGTCGTTGCAACTCCGGCATCAGATATTCTGATCAACACCACCACGGGCGCGGTGAGTATCAAACCTCGCGCACATTACTTCGGATCTTGTTTTGCAAAAATTCGCTTTAACGATGGCAACGGTGCTGGAAATTCCATCGTAGATCAAGAAATCGAGATCATTGTGAATCCGGTGAATGATGCTCCGACAATCACAAGTGTTCCGACAACATGGGAAATTTTACTAGATCCTTCCGGCAATAAAGTCGAAAACGTCCCATTGACTCTCTCAGTGGGGCCGGCAAATGAGAGCGCCCAAACGGCCTCGCTTATTTGTACAAATTCAAATCCGACAAGACTTAACGTGAATTGTTCTGCAACGCGCGTGGGTGACGGCAGTGTCAATATCGTATTAACAGCGACTCCTGGTGTGGATTCATCTGCCGTTGTGACGGTGAAAGTAAAAGATGATGCGGGTGGCACGGATGAATCTACGGTCGCAACAATCAACGTTTCCTTGACCGATGCTGTCGTTCTTGCGCCGATTGCGGTAGATACCCTGAACTATGATATTTGGTCCAAAGCCTCCACAGAATATAGTACGGCAGTTGCCAACTCCAGTCGTACTTTCGTTGTGCGTGTGAATCCTGGCGTTAAAGTTTATAGTAATGATCCTCAATATGCTGCAATGGTAACCGGAACTTCTTCAGGTGCATTATCGACGACAGCGCGTGTTCGACTCATCAATCAAGGAAGTATTATTGGCGCTAGTGGTGCAGGCGGTGCATCGGCGGTTTCCGGTGATCCGGGGCCCCTTCGTCAAGGACAAGACGGCGGCACAGCTTTTCAAGTTTACGCTCTTCACGCCAATGTTACGATCATCAACGAAGGCTTCATCTTCGGTGGCGGCGGCGGCGGTGGTCGCGGAGGAACTGATAACAATGACGGCGCGCAAGGACAAGGCGGCGCCGGTGAAGGACCCCTTGCTGCGGCTGTCGCAGGAAGTGCCGGAGCTTCAAGTGGAGGCGTCGGTGGTGGAGCTGCAACTGCCCTCGCCGTCGGGGCGACGGTTCATGACTACATTCCTTCAAATGGTGCTGCGCAAATTAATGCTTCCGCTGGCCAAGGTGGAAGCAGCTGTTTGATCGGATCGGCCTTGGGAAATAATCCTGGTGAAGCTAAATTCGGTCGTGGCGGTTTCGGTGCCGGCTTCGGTGGTGGCGCGGGAACATGTTCTCTCTCATACGGCGGCGGCGGTGGTGGTGGTTACTTCGGTGGCGGCGGTGGATCCGGTGGTCTTTCCGATGTCAGCGACGGGGCAAACGTGAATACCGACGTGAACGGTTATAACGGTGGTAATGGTGGGGCGGCGATTCAAGTACCGAACTCGGTCGTGAATCCTGGCGACGTGAATATCGTGATTCTTCCTGAAGCAGGATCGCAGATCGCAGGTTGCGTGTGGAATGATATTTCTCAAAGATATCTGACGGGCGTAACAGGGGATAGTGATGTCAACACACGAACACTGACGTTTTCTTCAACCGCTGCACAAAGCGTGAATGCTCCAAGCAGTGTCCGTGTTTGGAATAACGGCCGCGGTAAAGCCTACCGCTAATAAAGCGAATTATAAGTTCAGTTTTCCTAAAGCCTGATCTAAGTTTTTAAAGGTCAGGCTCAATGCTTCTTCGTAAGCCTTCGTGACATCGGCACTTAACTTAAATCCAAAAGGATGTTTCATCTCAAAGCAGCTTGCTGCTTCGGCATTGAGTTTTGCCTTTTGGGGAATCGTCAAATGACTGACGATTTTCACACAGCCTTCTTTAAATTGACCGGTAGAGTAATCTTGGATTGTCAGCACTAAAGAATTAGCACCCGAAGTTTGAACTTTAATATTTTCTCGAGCTAAAGCATCCGTCACGGCACGAGCGACTTCAGCACGTAACTCTGTAGATTGAGTTTTCATTTCTTCAGCGCGGGCATCAATCACGCTGAGCGAAACGGTTCTTTTTGCAAGTCCGCTCATAGGGGACACTTGAATGTTCTCGGCCTTGATTGCCGGAACGTCCTTGATAGTTTTACCCGTCATGGCACAAGAGCTAAGAAATAAACAACCTAAAACAGCTAGGGAAAGTCTCATGATGAATTCCTTCTTTTAGGAATTATTATCGATTAAGACTTTCCCCGAAAGCAACGGAAGATTCTGCGCTTTAACAAAAAAATTACGTCGTAGCGCTGGCACCTCTTTGCGACGAGCGGAACTCGACATCCAAAGTGATGTTCGCTTTTAAAAGTTTCGAAACAGGACAACCGGCTTTGGCTTCTTCCGCAATCGTTTGAAACGTTTTAGAATCAATGTCTGGAACTTCGGCGATAAGTTTTAATTTTGAAGAGGTGATAGTGAAACCTTCACCTTCTTTTTGAACAGTCACGACGGCAGAGGTCTCAAGGCGGTCTGCTGTGAAACCTTTTTTCATCAAGGCGCCACTTAAAGCCATTGTGAAACAACCCGCATGGGCCGCACCAATCAATTCTTCAGGATTTGTTCCCAGCTCTGAACCGAAACGGGTGTTGAAAGTATAGGGTGTGTTCCTTAAAGCCCCACTTTCTGTCGTCAGTTCACCTTTGCCATTTTGAATATTGCCTTTCCATACGGCCGTGGCTCTTCTATCCATAAATTCCTCCTGGTTTTGTCGTATTCTATGTGCCGGATTCCTAGGCGGGAAGGCGGTCGTTAAAATACAAAACAGAGTTAATGCTTGGAGAAATCCCAAAGTTTTGGTCCAATGAAAGCATGAGTCTTGATAAGTTCTTCCAAGGTTTGATTCAAAAAGTCGAAGAGTCTGAAGACGTAGTGACCAATGCGGGCAAGGACGCGGAAGGTTTTTATAAACCGACGCGCACAATCTTGCTGCGGCATTTGAACTTACTGAAGGACTTGCATGCAAAGCCTTTGGCAAAACCCATGGTGCTGTCGTCCTGGAAGTATGCCGTTGAACATCTTCCCCCAGAGTGGCTGGTGCCAGATCCCGAAGACCGCGAAGCTTTAAAAAATCTTTTAGGTAATGGCTAGAGCACGTCTTTGGGAATATGTATTGAAGCACAAGTCTTTTGGTGACATTCTTTTTTCGTGAAGATTCTAAACATCCAAAAAATTTCTGTGGTCGGAAATGCGGGCGGGGGTAAAACCGCGCTCAGTCGTAGGCTGGCAGAAATCCATAAGTTGCCCTTAACCCATGTGGATAGCATTCAATTTGTAGCGGGTATGAACATACGCCCGCACAAAGAATCTATTTCCATTCTGACAGATGTTCAAAATACGGATGCCTGGGTTATTGATGGCTATGGACCCCTCGATATAATTGAAAAAAGATTTCGGGCTGCCGATCGTGTGATCTTTATCGACTTTCCTTTGTGGCGTCACTATTGGTGGTGCACGAAACGCCAAATTCAAAATCTTTGGTCGCGCCGAGAGGAATTGCCAGAAGGATGTAACGAAGCGACTTGGGCGCATACAAAAAAACTTTATAAAACCTTGTGGCAAGTGCACACCAAGATGCGGCCCGAGCTTTTAAGAATTTTTGCGCGAGAGAATTTAAAAGAAAAAGTTATCTACGTCAGGACCCTCCGTGAGTGGAATGAGATCTTCACCCACGGAGTTTCTTAAGAATTAATCTTCGGAATTGTAAGTCACAGGTACTACCTGAGACTGTGAATCTTCAAGAACAGTGTCACGAACCGCTCTGTTTTGAGGAGCGTAAAGAACCAGGCTTTCCGCACCATAGCCCTTAACTAAAGAAAGGCTTTGGCTTGTACCGCCAGCAAGTTCGATTTCCTCTGGCAGTTCTGCATAAGCTTGCGCCAAAGAGTTGACAGAAACTTTCTGCCATTTTGTATCTTGGTTTTCCAAATAGTCATCGTACTCGATCACGCCATTATCTTGGTGAGTGGTAGAGACTTTAATATTCAACTCTCCGGTTTCAGCTAAAGCGAGTGCGGAAACATCAGCTTCAATAATCGCTAACGTCGAGTTATCAAACACATACATCGCTTGCTGATCTAAAACCGCTGATGAGTAGTCTTCTTTCGCTTTCTCTGGATTTGCTGCAAAGTCGGCTTCAAACTTTTTACGAAGTTCGCGGGCTTGTGCGCCATCAAGAAGCAAAGTCGCAAATTGCTCGCCAGTCAGACCTGGAACGTCTTCGGCAGGAAGACCTGCAAGCTCCTGATCTGTGACGCCGTCTCCGTCAGCGTCGATTTGCACGTTCACTTCGCAGGTGTTCCAAGTCGTCATGCCTTCAAAAAGCTTGATCGCCACTTGCAATTTTTTGACACCGTCTTTTTCGATAATGCGGTATCCAGCTGATTGCATGTCACAGTTGCGGTTGTGAGCTAAATCGGGCTTTGGATCTTTCTTGCGTGAGTCAGAACCCAACAAGTTAAATAGGTAAGCATAACCTGTGTTGACGCCCTTATTCAGAATTTCAAGCGTCGCCACGCTGCCGGCAGCATCTGCCGCTGAAGTTGCGTGAACCGTCAAAGATTTTACGCTCACTTGCGAAATTTGACGAACCACTGCCAACGCTGGAAGTTTTAACGCCACAGTTTCTGAAGTTTTGAATTTCAAGAAGCCGTCCAATTCATCTGTTTGATTTTGCATCAAAGAGCCGATGATTTTTGCCGTCACAGTGATAGTTTTAGATTCACCCGCAGCCAACGTCACAGAAGGCGCACTCACTTTTAAAGCAGCAGATCCTGACCACTCTGGAGTCAAAGTCAAAGCCGCGTCGCTGATGTTTTTCAAAGTGATCTGACGGCTTAAAGTTTTTTGCTTTTCAACGTCCGTAATTCCTAAAGAAACCGTCGCGGGAATTGAAACCACTTGGGCTTTCAAAGACTCAGCTACTTGCACACGGCCGGCACCTTGGCGGCTGATTGTGTAGGTCTTTTTATTAGCATCAGAAATCACTTTCCCATGACCCAAAAGAACAGATTTCAGTTCCGCCGGAGTCAAAGTATTAAACTTCTGCTTTAGAAGAGCCATCACACCCGCCACATGAGGAGCCGCCATGGATGTTCCCGAGTTTGCAACACCTTTAGCACCCAGGCCCATATCCGCAGAAATAATATTTGAACCTGGCGATGAGATTTCAGGTTTAATTAGGCCATCTTCAGAACGGGGACCGCGAGAAGAAAATGGAGAGGCTGTATCGGCAAGCCATGGTTTTTCAACGATGGCGCCTGATTTTAAATCCACGATCACAGAACCTTTGGCCATTTCGGCTTTCACCGCGGTGGCACTTTTCTTAGTGATCATGATTCCCGGTATGTCATAAGAACCTTCACCACCCATAACGATCATCTCGCCATCGGCGTTGTTTGCTACGATCACGGCAATGGCGCCAGCACCGTGAGCTCGTTTGATTTTATCAGCAAATGCGACAACACCACGGTCGATGAGCGCGACTTTGCCTTTGATTTGTGCTTTCGTCGCTTCGTCGAAGTCTTTATCGGCCACGCCTAGAAAGATCAACTCTCCTTTAAGCGCTGTTACATCTGCCAAAGGCTTTGTGATCGCGCCTTCTAAGAATTCTTCTTTCAAAACTCCGCTGGAAGTCGTGAAGGCCGCTGCTGGAAATTGAACGTTTTGATTTGAATCATCAATCACGGAAGCCACGGAGATCGCATCATCAGAAACGCCAGGGGCGCCTACGATGTAGCTCTTATCTCCGTTGTTACCTGCTGCTGCGACTACAACTGTGCCACCAAGAACCGTATTTTTGATCGCATGATTGTACATGATGTGGGGGTTGCCATAACCGCTTCCCAAAGAAAGGTTCACAACGTCCAATTGATCATCGAAATTCAAATCTCCGTTAGGGTCAACAGAGTATTCCAAAGCCGCAATGACGACTTCATCGCTGGTTGAACCTTTCGCTCCGAAAACTTTGATCGCATAAAGGTCCGCTTCAGGAGCAACGCCACTGTAAGTGTTTACATTATCACCGATCCCCGCAACAGTTCCCGCAACGTGGGTTCCGTGGCCACCTTCATCCAACGGATTGACGTCGGGACGAGGAATGCGCTTTTCATAATTAGGAGAGCCTGAGTTGTATTCCGTTCCGACAAGGTCGATGCCGCCGACAACTTTTTTATTTGGGAATCCGGCATTGGCCACGGAAGGATTGTTTGCTTTATAGGCTTCTTCTGTTCCTTCACCCAAGAACATAGCGTGAGTATAGTCGATGCCGGTGTCAATGATGCCGACCTTCATGCCTTGACCGCGAATGTTCAGCGCGTGAGCGGCTTCACTGCCAATGAATTTAACAGAAGTGTTCGTTCCCAAGCGGCCCGCGACCTCAGTGGCTTGAATAATAGGGCGAGAAAAATGACCTGATTTTTCAGTCATGACGACGTTAGGCAAAGACTTGATCGCATCAAAGGCTTTCGCAGGTGCCCAGATCGCAACACCGTTTAAAACAAGTCGGTAGCGAATAAGAACTCGAATGTCTGGAGAAATTGCGGCAAGTTCTTCGATAGTCGCTTTCTGTTCGGCTTCAATGGCCGCCAAAAGTCTTTTGTCAATTTGCAGTTTTCCATCCTTACGCTGAGCGGATTCAAGAAGCGCAGGATTTTGGAGTTTTAGGATGGCAATAAAAGGCTCTTCTACTTGAGGGCGAGTTGAGTAAAGTCCATCCAAAAATCCGTTATTAGAAATTTCTCCCGGAGCCGTTTTGGAGGCCGTACAACCCGCAATCCCCAATGAAAGAAGAAGCGTGATTAAAGACGATCTAGCTGCAAATGACTGAAGTTTCATGATTTCCCCCTGGCGACCGAAGGGCCATTTCGACCCCAAAAGGGCGGCATTCGGTCAGCCAAGCGGATATATCCAATAACCGTGCCGAAAGATACAAAAAAGCGAACCCGATTTTGAGGTCAGAACGGCTCTGGTTTCTAGAAATGATTGTTCCATAATTGGAACAATCTGTCCTTATTGTGTCCCGAACCCACAGTCAGTGAGGAGTGCTATATTGTACGTTAACGAAAGGATGTCCTTATGAAAAAACTTCTCTTCTCTCAGACCACAGAACAGCGTCATTGGGTGGGTGATGGATTTCCGGTTCGTTCAATCTTCTCCTACAATGACCGCGCAAAAGAAATGTCACCATTTCTTTTGATGGACTATGCAGGCCCTGCAAATTTTCCTGCATCTTCCAGTAAAGAACGTCGCGGTGTCGGCGAACACCCTCATCGCGGTTTTGAAACGGTCACGATAGTTTACGATGGTCAGGTGGAACATCGTGATTCAGCAGGTGGCGGCGGAATTATAGGCCCCGGCGATGTGCAATGGATGACAGCGGCTTCCGGATTGGTGCATGAAGAATTTCATGGTCCCGACTTCGCGAAACAAGGTGGGCGCTTTGAAATGGTTCAGCTTTGGGTGAACCTGCCTCGTGCTTACAAAATGTCTTCTCCTCGTTACCAAGGAATTGTCTCAAAAAACATTCCTTCGGTGGAGTTGGCGGATGGGGCCGGGGTTGCGCGAATCATCGCTGGGAATTTTGACGGGCATAAAGGCCCTGCTATGACGTTTACATCGATCAATCTTTGGGATCTTAGGTTGAAAGCAGGTCATACGACAGAATTCAAAGTGCATGCAGGACACACGGCTTCGGTCTTTGTCCTTAGCGGGAAAGTGCGTTTAGGAACGGGTGAGGTTTTACAAGAAGCCTCGCTAGCCGCTCTTGATCCGGTTGGAGATGTTTTCTCTTTAGCCGTGGAAAGTGATGCGAAGGTTCTTTTCATGGGTGGTGAAGCCATTCATGAACCCGTTGTCGGTTACGGACCTTTTGTGATGAACTCGAAAGCCGAGATCATGCAAGCTATCACCGATTATCAACTAGGCCGCATGGGTCAGTTGGCTCAAGAAGTTGTACGATAAATTTATATAGAGCGTTTCAGGGAACGTTTTGGACGGCCCGAGGATTCTTTGAGTCCTCGGGTTTTTTCTTTTAAACGCATTGGTTGAGTTTGAAGCTCCGGACAGTGTCGAAAGATTTTACGCCGGGTCACCTTTTTCTAAGATAAAAACCCTTGCTAGAGCTCTCGCGGGTTTGCGGGTAAAGTCCCTCTACCTATTGGGGGCTCTATGCGTAACTTCGCGGTATTTGTTTTTCTTCTTATAGCATCATCATCGGCCTTTGCAGATTTGGCGGAAAGCTTTGAAAAGATCAAGTCTCATGCGCGCCATTATCGTGATCCCGGTGCTGTGTGTGAAGAAGTGGCGCAAATCGAATTCTCAGAGCTTTATCCTGCGCCTCAATACGAAGTGATTGTCGGTGTTGCTTACAACGTCAAAGGCCGCACGGTGGGCGAGCTTGATATGGTTTTGATGGATAAGAACACACAGAAAGTGGCGATGGTCGGTGAAGTGAAATGCTACACGGATCTCAAAAACGGTCTTAAGAAAGCCAAGCAACAAAGAAAACGCTTCTTGACGGTGTTAGGCTCGGGGCAAAAAATCGACTTCGTGAACACCTCAAGTGGGGAAAAATACGATTACGAACAATTCCAATACGTGACTCAATTTATTTCTGTCTCTCAAAAAGGTGGTAAAGCTGTCGGTTTTGATTACGAGCTTGAGCACACTTTGGACGAAATGTCTCAGTTGCGCGATCAAGTGATTCACTGTCAAAAAGACGGTCTTTGCCCTCGTCCTCAATAAAATTATTTAAGCTTTTGAAGCTCACTTGTCAGTACGTCTCTAAACCATTGCTTCAGAGGATCCTTGTGCGTGATACCATGCCAGATCATTTGAAGCGTGATTTTAGGCATCTCCACAGGTGGTTTTTGAATGTGGATCGGAAAGTATTCTTTGTATTTTTCTAATAGCACCGTGGGCGCCGTGAGTACGATGTCTGTGTTTGCTAGCGTCCATGCGAGTCCGGTAAAACTGTACGAACCCAGGACTATGTTTCGTTCTTGAGTTTTAGTGCCGACTTTTCTTTTCAATCCGTCTTTAAAATCCCCCTGAAGAGTGATCAAAGCATGATCGCATTGATAAAACTGAGATGGCGAAAGCTCTCCGCGAATAAATCCGTGGCCTTTTCTGAAGGCTGTTGAAAATCCGCCTTCCCAAAGTTTTTTTTGATAAAAGCCTTCGGGCAGATCTTTATAAAATCCAGCAATGGCAAAGTCGTAAGTCCCTCTTTCCAAATCTTTGACGGGGAGTTCTCCGCCGGTGGGCCTGATGGAGATTTGCAGCAGGGGAGCTTCTTTTTTCAAGCGTTTCAACAAAGCAGGCATGATCATCACCTCTACGAGGTCCGTTGTGGCGATGGTGATGCGTCCTTTCGCTTTGACAGGATCAAAGCGTTCTAATTTTT
Organism: Bdellovibrio sp. HCB117; assembly: GCF_047305915.1. Classification (NCBI taxonomy): domain Bacteria; kingdom Pseudomonadati; phylum Bdellovibrionota; class Bdellovibrionia; order Bdellovibrionales; family Pseudobdellovibrionaceae; genus Bdellovibrio; species Bdellovibrio sp. HCB117. The sequence continues at coordinate 1,279,252 of NZ_CP178622.1, forward strand.
GCGAAAGATCCCGAGCTTGTTTTACGAATTCCTCGACGGACGGCCGTAATTTTTTTGCTGTCTCGGTTGCTGCCATGCCTTTAGAGACTCTAACGAACAAAGCGTCATCAAAATGGGCGCGAAGTCTTGCAAGCGCGTGACTGACGGCAGACTGACTCATATGAAGTTCTTTAGCTGTTTGTGAAACATTCAGCGTTCGGTAAAGGCTTTCGGCAATAAAGAACAAATTGGTGTCTAGGTTTGGTTTCATAAAACTCCCTAGTATGAATATATCAGATAGCTAATATGAAAGCTATGAATTGGATTTATATAGAGTCTGAAGGCATTATATGTGTATCGGAGGCTTTATGCGCTATATCGCTTTACTTGCATTCATTTTTAATTTTCAGACAGCAGAGGCTGCCACAAAAGGAGACGCCGTTATGAAAAAGGCTCTTATCGTTATTACGAATCATGATCAAAAAGGTGACACGAAACAACAAACCGGATGGTTTCTATCAGAGGTAACACATATTTATTATCCCCTGGTGGCAGCGGGATATAAAGTCGATTTCGCAAGTCCTCGAGGTGGTGTTGCACCTATGGATGAATCAAGCCGCGACCTCAAAGATGCAGATAACAAACGCTTCGTTGAAAACAAAGAGCTGATGGCTCAAACACAGAATACACTGGCATTAGCCAACGTAAATCCTAAGGACTATCAAATCGTTCACTTTGCCGGGGGCCATGGTGCTATGTGGGATTTCCCTGGAAACGAGGCGGTCAATAAGGTGGCAGCGGGAGTTTATGACAACGGCGGGATTGTCGCAGCAGTCTGCCATGGGCCTGCAGCTTTAGTGGATGTCAAGTTGGCGAATGGGAAGTACCTCGTGGAGGGAAAAGATGTCAGTGCCTTTACGGATGCGGAAGAAGCCGAAGTGGGGCTAGCGAAAACGGTTCCGTTTTTACTTGAGTCGAAGCTGCGCAGTCGTGGGGCGAAGATGCATCCCGCGAAGAACTGGTCGGATCAAAGCAGTGTTTCTGAAAGATTGGTAACCGGTCAGAATCCTCAGTCTGGTCACAGTGTTGCTAAGAAGATTGTCGAATTAGCAAAAACTCTGAAGTAAGAAAAAAAAGCCCGCCTAAAAAGCGGGCTTTTTTAATTACTATTTTTGTAAAAGTTCTTCTAATTTATCAAAAGATCCTGTCCAGCCCATGGTCATACTTGGTTTGTGCTGAACAAAGATGGCTATCTCTTCCGGAGTGGCGTTCTGCGGTTCCCACGTTACTGTCACACGAGTTTCCTCAGGTCCCTCTTCCGCCAACTGAATTGTCGTAAGCATGATTTGTGGCCATACCGGCAAAGCGGGGTGGTGAGATCTATTTTCTTTTTCATCCACAAAAGCTGTCGTGTAAACGATGCGATGAGGTTTCTCGATCTCAAGATACTTGATGTGGTTGTACATCTTGATATCTCCATTGGTCATCATGCTAAAAGTCGTAGAGCCCGGCTTGATTTCTGATCGAATGTACTCCATCGAAAATCCTGTCGGCGCCAACCATTTTGAAAAGTGTTGAGGATTCGTCCACATCTCAAACATGGTGTTGATGTCGGTTTCGAACGTGCGATTGATAACGAATTTTTCTTTGTGATCGATCTCGTCAGAAAGATATTCTGCCAAGCGGTCCCAAGTGGAATTTCCGCTCGCCTGTTTAATAAACTTGCGAGTTTGCTCTGCCGCTTCTGGTGTAGGCAGTGTCATCGTCATATCCATTTTCGTCTTGCCATTATTCAGTTCTGAAAAAAGAACGGTCACGCGAAAGAGGGGAGGGCGATCATCATTGCCTCCATGGTCATAAACGAGCTTCGCGTGTTTTTCCACCTCGTGATAGATGGTTTTATTTTCCCAGTTCGTGCCATCAGGTCCATGCATAGTGTAAGCCCAGTGCCCGCCCGGTTTTAAATCTTTACTGTGTGTCGTGATCGTGAAGCCTCGAGGGCCCCACCATTTCGCGACTTTTTTGGGATCTGTCCATGCATCCCACACCAATTTTACGGGAGCGTCATAGATGCGGATGATTTTAAGTTCGTTGGATTTATTTTTTGCGCCCATTTTTCTTTCCTTTCGATTTCTTTTTAGCCGTTACCGATTTTAAGTATTCATCTAAGCGATCAAAACTTTCTTCCCAGAAGACACGGTACTGTTCCATCCAGTCGGAGGCGGTCTTCAAGGCTTCGCCATTCAATTTGCAAGGGCGGTACTGAGCCTCTTTGGATTTTGTGATCAGACCTGCTTTTTCTAAAACCTTTAAGTGCTTCGTGATCGCAGGCAGACTCATCTCTTTTAAAAAAGGTTCTGCGAGATCCGACACGTTCGCTTCGCCTTTTGATAGACGAGCAAGCATCGCTCGCCGTGTGGGATCCGCAAGGGCCGAGAATGTTTGACTGAGTTGATCTTGCATAATTTACCTTTCGGTTAATTAACTAATAAGTTAAATATAATCGCAACATAATACTTTGTCAATGGGGGCCTAAGCATTCGAAATAAAACGGAATTTCATGGATTAACAGCATTGTAACGAAGTCCCGAACTGGCGCGTGCTCTTTCAAGATTCGGTCAAAGAAATCGCGAGTCGCTCTTCAGTTCGATAAAAACTGTGTCGAGAAGTAGGGGGTTCTAAACAACTAACAAGGTGAACATATGATGAAATGCGGTACGTTTAGTGTCATAGCGGTTTCTCTATTAACAGCTTTTTTAGTCGGCTGTAATGCGCCTGAAAGTGACGACAGTGGTTCAACGGCTCCAGACCTCAGTGTCTCTTGGCTGTCTGGAAAAGCCTTTGAAACAGCCTGCTTAGCCGGGAACGACCCCGTGACGGGCGCAGATCATTATCAAGCGCAGATTGAATTTGATGGGACAGATTTTAATTATACCGAGCTTTGGTATACGGGTACGTGTACAGGTGCTAACTACACCGTCGTGTACTTAACAGGAGGAACCGTTGCTATTTCGGGATCGGGAACTACACGCAATATTGACTTCCAACTTGATGATCTCTTTATCATGCCTATGGTGACGGCAGCGCAGACAGCTTACAATAGTGACTGTGGAGGATCCAGTCCCTGGGCTGGCAATGCTGCTAACGGCAACAACGGTGTCGCGGAATCCGCCTTCATGATGACGTGTATGAACAAAGACTTTCCAAGTCTCGCGAACAAAACAGTGTCTAACATTATCAGTTTATCAGGCACGAGTCTGACTGTGGGCTTGGGCGATTCAGGAATGCCGGGAGTTCTTTCCGGTGGAACTGTTCCCGCATCAGCGACGGTGCAGTTGGTTCTTCAGTAAATAGTTTCAATCCATTTTAAATTCCGAATACCCACTGAATAGGTTTGAAAAAGTGGTGTTGTTCGTGGATGCAGTAAACCAAAAGCCGCTAGAGATAGCGGTTTTTTTGTATCAGTTCACTGCCACGGTGGCAGTGAAGCAATCAATAGTTCAGGCTTATTCTGCTTTTTCGGCGCCTGCAGGCTCTTAGTAAGTAAAGCGGCCCACTGTCATTGAAAAAGATGGGCAGTTTCGTCTTCATTCGAAGGCCAAGGCATAGCAAAAATGATTTAAGTATTACGGAACGCAAAAATCTTCTCTGAAGGCGACCTTACGTACGGAACTTAAGGGAATATCCACGACTCCTTCGAGTACGGGTTCTCCCGCACTTGTAGAGTTTAGGACTGATTTCGGACGCAGGCTGTAATAGATACGAAGGCTGGTCTCTGGATTGACTGCGGAGTTTCCACAGGCAGACCCAATACATGAAAATGAAGTGACCGCTTCATACTCACAATTTTTTTTACAGTAACGTCCTGTAGTATCGTAGACTCTTTTGCCACTGATGAGGACATCCCGTTCATCATACAGTGAAAAGGGCTTTATAACATTCGGAGCGCAGTTCTTTTTACCGCAAACACAGTGAGCAATCGCCTTATTTAAACGCACAGATCTAAAAAGAGACCTAGCATTAGCTGCGTTGGACACGACGATTTTTTCGAGGCCTCGTATATGTTCAATTTTGGAACGTCCCTGAGCGAAACCTGGGATCACAAACATCGTCGTCAATAAAAGTTTTTGAAAGAGGCTGATTCGGATCATTTCAACTTATCGGAGAATATGTCCAAATCTTAATGTCATTTCAAAAATAGGTGTTCTGAAGAATGTAGAACGACGAGCTAATCGGAAAGACTGACAGTCTCGACCTTTTTAGTCATGGGAGTGAATCCGATGTTAAGAACGTACACCTCGTCTTTCGGAACGTTGAGGCGGCTTAAATACTCGTGACATTCCTGTACGAATTCGACGGCCTTGGTTTGTATGTAATCCATGTCTTCGCTAGAGCAGGCAATGACCATATTGCTCCAAAAGCGCTCATGTGGAGGCCGCTTTGTGAAAGAGTCTTGGGCTTTCTGTAAATACTCTGTAGCCGTCTTTATCATGATAGTGCGGCTTGTTTCGTCGGCGACTTTAATACAGTTTTTATTTGTAGAGATGATTTTGTTGAACTGATTTCTCTTAAGCTCATTAATGTTAAGAAGGTCGTTCAGGGCTTTTTGCGCTTCCTCCGGCGATATTCCTATGCGTGCGGAGATCCACTCGGCATTATCATTAAAATCTTCTGTCGAGGTTAATTCGAGAATGACATAGTGATACCACGAAGAAGCTATGGACGTCAGCTCGTTCGTGGCCACGCAAAAATTAGAGAAGGGTGGCAGCGGACTTTCTAATATCTCCAAAAAATCAGCATCGCCTTCAAGGGCGATCTTCAGTTTCGCGATCGTCTTTTTGGAAAGTTTTCTTTTGCCACGCAACGTCTCGTTGAGTGTCGACGCCGACAATCCTATTTTAGTGGCAAAGGCCCGTTGTGAAAATCGGGGATTTTTTTTCTTTTTGTTTTCGATGACCTGAACCAGATACTCTTTGATGTCGTACTGCAAGAGTTGTTTCCACTTACTCATTCTGTGTCTCCCAAGATGCCCACACCAAAATTCTTATAGCTTTTCCGGGTGATTTTCTAGAGACCACGAGCAGTAATTGTTCTGCCTTTTTTTAAAAATAGAGAACGCTAAAAATCTATAATTGCGCAGAACCTTCTTCTTCAATTGAAAACCGACAGCGTTTTTAATGCCGCTGCTTTTTTCTCGGGATCAATCTTTCGTACGTCTTTTGGAGGTGCTTCTAGGGGAGCGGATTCGCTCACCGAAGCAGATGCTTCCTGGGACGTAAAGGTGGAGGCTGAAGTTGAAGACTGTGTTCTGGCTTCAGGTCCTTTATTGGGCTCTGGCACGTGAGACTGAGGCTGAGACGACTTCAATTCCTCAACATCGGGCAGAACCGCAGTTTCTGCCGTGACACTTGTTGATTTTTCTTTCAGGTGTTTTGCGATCACCAAGAAAACCGCCAGACTCAAGGTGAGAATAACGAATTTGTTTTTCATACGGATGCCTTCATTTATTTTTTCTTTGCCGGATTATCGCGAAAATATGAAAACCACACGTCAAACATCAAGTGATAGTTGCCGTCCGTTGTTTTGACAACGGACTTCAATGTGGTTTCATTGCCATATTTGTCCACCTCTTTAAAGTTTGGATCTGCATTAAGGTCGATAACTTCCACCTTCATCTGCTTGAGTGTGAACAGTTCGTGCTTCTGGGCGACGCCGTCAAAGTTCTCATCGTGCCACAGACGAAGTTTGTGATAAATGGGATCTTCAATAGTGATATAAGTATCTGCGGGACCAACGAGCGTTTTTGCATCGACGCTTGTTCCATCATACTTCGCTAAGGCCTTATATCCGTCTTTGGCAAATTTGCCGTCGGGTCCTAACGTATTGTCTCCGAAGAGTTCGTCAATACCGCGCACTTCACCCGCGTTATTGGGTTTCACTAGGAAATAATATTGAGGCGATCGGTACCAGGAAATTCGTTTCGGAGAGTAAGGTGGTGATGAGTTCATTCCAAGTATGTCGAAGGTGATTCCATCTTCGTGCGATGTAAATACAAGTGGCTCTGCCTTCTGTACATTCGAACCAAATTGCACCATGAGCGGTGATCCTGCTTCGTAGCAATAGCGGTAAGAAAATCCGGCGCCTGGTCCCGTTAATTGTCCGTTGGTGCAAGTTGCAGGCGCTGAAGAGGCGACGCCACAACGAGGGGCTCCGTAAAGTTCGACAGTTTCTCCGTCTTCCAGCGCATAACCACCGACGACGCAAGGTTGCGGCGGCGCCGTTCGACATTGTGTGGCCCCATAGGAACCTGTCAGAACTCCGTTAATACATGTTCTAGTTTCACTTTGGCAGTTTTGTCCAAAAGGCACGGTTTCAGATGCATAAAGCGTGATGCTTTGGCCGTCACTCAGCGTTTGGCCATTCAAAGAACAAAGCGCTCCCGGCGAAGCAATAGGATGCGGAGATGGTTTTCCAGATATGATGATGCCACCTTCTCCGCCAGAACCGGGACCATTTCCGCCTCCGTTGCCACCAGTGTTTAAGAAAATGGTAGACCCATTGCTGCCCGCAGGACCGCGCGGACCTTGGGCTCCGGTGGCACCTCGAGCCCCCATGGCTCCTTGAGGGCCCGTAGGCCCGGTGAATGCGATCAGAGGAAGACATCCAGTTGAATCCGCTGTGAATGTCTTTCCGTCGCCATCAGTGACGGAGTTTTTAAAACCTACAAAGACCTTTCCCGCTTTTGCGCAAGTGGCTGTTGGTGAAAGGTTATCACCGAGGTTTGTTCTTGCTCTTGGCAGGACGTTAAAGGCATTTAAATTAATTTGTTCGGGACCGCCGTATTTGAAATTGATTTCAATTTTTTCTTCTGGATATTGGCATGTTGTCGCCGAAGTACAATGTACGGACCAGATAATTTCCGCCTGATAAAGACAGGATGTGTTGGGCGTTCCGAAGTTGTCACAAACAGAGCCGTCCGGATTAAAACCTTGTTGTTGTTTCCCTGGGTCGGTCAGTCTAAGGCCGTCACCGTTAACTAAAATGATTTTAGCTTTCGTGTCATTGGCGCAGCTCGCCGGATAAGTTTGAATACATGCCATTGCGGGATTTTGCGCAATTGTTTTATCCCAAGAATACTGCTGACTAATCGTCGACATTAAGTTTGCTGAAATGGTACTGAAAGCTGATTTTCTAGCATTCAAAATCGACATCTTTTGAAAATGTGTCGCCGCTACCATAGAAGCACTGACGATGGCCCCTAATGCACCCAGGGCCACTAAAGTTTCGACCACAGTAAAGCCTTTTGTATTCGAACCTGGTGTCGTCATATAAGACCTCGAATCTTGGTAGTGTAACTTACGGACAATACGCATCCGCCCCATTGTAACCTTGAGGGCCCATCATGCCGGTGGCTCCCATCGGCCCCGTGGGACCTGTCGGACCTTGAGGCCCGCGAGGTCCCAGGAACGCAGCATAGGATATGCAACCTTCGCCATCGGAGGTTTGTCCGTTAAATACATTTTTTTCGCCAATGAAAATCATGCCTTTGCGGGCACAGATAAGAACAGGGGAGTCGTTTCCGCCAAATTGTCCACGGCTTTGTTCCACGACGTTGTAGTTAGCAGGATTGAAGGGGAACTTATTCTCTTTTGAGTGCGGGGTGTATACAAAGTGTATACTGATGTAGTCTTCAAAAGAAGAGCAGGTGCTGTTTGCGCACTGAGCTCGCCACTTTAAAGAGACGTGCAGAGGACATGAGTCATCGCCCGCCGAAGAGTAAGTGTCACATCGTGTTCCATCCATGCGATATCCTGCAGAAGGAATAGCGCTATCATATATAATCGTTCCTTCCGCATCATATAAAGCGATATTCAAGCGCTCTGTTTCGCCTGGCGTGCAGAATTTCTGAGAAGACGAAACGCATTTCATTTGCGCATTCTTTGCCCGGGTCATCATCCAGGATGAGTCAGAGGTGATCGCTGACAATAGGGAATTGCGAATGTGAAGGACGTTGTCCTTGAAGCGCACTTCCTTCTGAACAGCTTGTTGATTCAACAGTGTTGTCACTGTCGCCATTCCCGAAATACTCAAGATGGTGCCCACCAAAAGCACACTGATGATGCTAAAACCTTTTTGATTCGAGAGAGCTGAAATGAAGTTCATACCAATATATCGGTGGTAAAAAATGCAGTCTTTAGAAATCCTCACAACGAAGTGTTCTATCTTTTTAGAACAAGCAGGTCTGCGCTTGTCGAAGAGTTCACTCGTTCTAAAAATACCAGAACACATAGTCGAGTTTTCCAGTTTATTCGCAAGAATCAAGAGCCGATAAGTCCACACATTCCAAAGGGGGAATAATGAAACCATTGAATATGGGTAGGTATCTCGTCGGAGTTACGGTGGGCAGTTTATGTGTGCTCGCCTTTCAAAACTGCGTGCCACAATCTGGATTTCAAACGGATCAAGGTACTTTCAGTTCCCAGTCAAGCATGGGAAGTAGTAACGGAAGTAACAATCTCGGTAGAACTGGAATCGTGCAAACATCTGGGACGGATACTTCCAATAGTGGTGGTTTGTATGCCCCTCCCAAGCAACTTTTTTTTACAGACCTTTCAGTCGGTGACGGCTCGACGATTCAAAGAGTGAAGCAAACATTGATCGGCGTCGGGGGACCCAACCTGCGTGGTTGCACCGCTTTACTTTCGGAATCACATATTTATTGTGTGAAGGACACTGACTATCGCCTTGTAGGTGGAGCGGGTGACAAGCAGTGGAGTTATAATGCAGGAACGGATACTTACTCTGCTGATTTCACCGTCTCCGGATGGCCTCATGCTGACTATATCACGCGCTACATTTTACCTGATGGCACACGCTCTGAGGTCCGCTTTAGACCGATTCTTTTTAGAGATTCGTCTTCAGGTAACGGCTCTTACTTAACTCGCGTGGTGCAAGTCTTGAGTGGTGTGGGGGGGGCAGGATTGCGTGGATGTACGGCGCTTATGTCAAATTATAATGTTTATTGTTTAAAAGACTCCGAGTTCCGTGTTGTTGGCGGCAGTGATGATAAACAGTGGTCTTACAATCCTTCCACAGACACTTACTCGGCAAACTTTGATGTCACTAATTGGGGCTGGCCACATCAAGAATACTTTACTCGTTACATTCTCCCTAACGGAAATCGGTTGGAAATTCGTTTCTATCCTGGGCGCACTTACACGGCCGGCCCGGCGCCTTATTCGGGACCTAAATGGGTGATGACCGTAGAAAAAGCATGTCTTGGTCCTACGCCGGCACCGGCTCCGATTGGTCAAGCTTGTTCTGTACGAGGTCAAACTCTAAGTAATGCTTGTGGTACGGCGACTTGCCAATAGAAACTTCGAGGGGGATGTTATGAACTTATGTAAAATTAAAATAGCGTCAGTCGGCACAATCTGTACTTCCTTTTTAGTTTTGGGTTTTCAAAACTGTTCGGGCACGCAATTTACGGCTGCAGAGACCGAAGCTTTAAATCTGAAAAGAGTGAGTTCGACGGAAATGAATTCTTCCGAGCCGACTTCATCGTCAGCCAAGATTGATTTGGTGACTCCGCGAATCGTGTTATCAGATCAATATGACGGAGAAGCAAAGCCCTCTTTTTCTCCTAAAAAAATCGTCTATGGAACTGTTTACGGTTTAAGTGATAAAAACGTGCATGTGTGCATGGGAAGCAATTATGGTTGTGAGTATTGGCCTGGATATCGACAGGCGATGTCCACGGTCGCGCATTACAGTAAACCTGTAGAACAACTTCCCAACTGGCGGTATCAGGTTTCGGATAGGACGTGGAGATTCACATTAGATTACAGTGAGGTCGGCGACGTCCTTGACAAGGTCGTTGTGCATGAAATGGTTCCGGATTCAGAAACGGACTTTGTTTTCTTCAATGGTCCTGGTGCCGGAGTTCGCCTAAGACTTGAAGCCATGGTTTCAGTTCGTTCCGAACTGCACGATGCGGGAATTTACTTCAATGCTTGGGGGCGCGATACGGTTTCTTCGGTCACGCAAGATTCTTACGGCAGTAAGATCTTCACGCGAAATTCGGGATTGAGTTCATTAAATCAGACCTTCTCGCACATTGCGGGGCTTGGTCCTAACGTGGGCGTCTGTCATGAAAAAGTGGGGAGTGGTCGTTGCAGCTCTGTGAACAACTACATGCCTGCTCAGAATCTGGGCCGCTATAGCACGGTTCGAGGTCTTTGGCAGATCAACAACTCAGGTTTGAAACTGGATTCGTTGGGCGCAGTGGGTGGAAAATATGCTATGTATGCCAGGGACGCCTCAACCGGAACCACAGTGAGCAGTGAATTCTATCTGAATCCACCCTCAATTCGTTGTTACTATGCTTCAACGACGCCAGTTCTGGGGCCTTGTTCGGATCCAGAAACAAGTCAGAATCAATGCACGCAGTCCAACGTAGGTCAAACACTGCAGGGAACGGGAAGTTGCAAAGCGAAGTACACTTGCACTTGCACAAGCTCGTAAAAGAAAAACAAATAGAAAAAAAAGCCTCGGTAAGAACCGGGGCTTTTTTTATTGTCTGTGGTACCTAAAAGTCTTGTTCTAGAATAACCAGAACGGAAACTCTGTAAAATATAAAAGTCCATATTGAGAGCACAACGTGCAACGCCGAATAGTTCATCAAACATTAGGAGTTGTAAATGCTTTCACGTCTGTTGTTAAATCATCTCCTTTATCTTTTTGTATCCGGAGTGGTATTGCCTGCCTACGCTGTTGGTCCCGTAGCTTCAACCGGTTCCTTGACTTATCAAGGTCGTATTCTTCGTTCTGACGGAATGCCGTTTGAAAATAAAAATGTCTCTTTCGTGTTTCAGATTCTCGATCCCGGTGGGCAATGTGTGATTTATCAAGAGCAAGTGAACGGCATTAACATGGAAAACTCAAAAGGCGTTTTTGATGTTCCTATTGGTACCGGATCCGTTCAATACATAACGGGTCTTGGTGCCTCCACCGTGGTTGATATTTTCAATAATGATTCCGGAATGGGATATTTCTGTGGAGCCTGTTCTAGTTCGGGAAGTTCCTATAATTGTTCTGCAACGACAACACCTTATCATCCAATAGCTACGGCCGGCCGTTTATTGCGAGTGGCTTTTTATGACGGCACGGGATGGAAGACGGTGACACCCGATAATGAAATCCGCACGGTGCCTTATGCGGGTTATGCGACATCGGCTCAAAAGCTCGGAAAAAATTCCGTGAATGATTTCGTTCTAAAAAATGAAATCAATAACTCCGGAGCGGGAAGTGTGAACTGCGATAGTGGCAGCTTTTTGACTTGGGATGCAAATACCATGAAGTTCGGCTGTGGCAGTGTCTCGGGTGCTTCCGGCGGTACGGTGACGAGTGTCCTGACTGGAACTGGATTAACCGGAGGGCCAATCACTGATAGTGGAACAATCTCACTAAGCACCTCTGGAGTGACCGCCGGCACTTATGGTTCGGCAATACAAATGCCCGTCATTGAAGTGGATTCTTATGGTCGTGTGATCAACGCCAGTCAAACTTCTATCACCGGTTTTGTTCCGTACTCGAGTTTGCCAGCGTGCAATTCAGCGGCGCATACACTTTCATTTATTTCTCCCATTGGTGGTTTTAGTTGTACACCTATTTCCATCACTCTTTCGGGCGATGTCAGTGGGTCTCAAGGCACGGCCGTAGTGGAAGCGTTGCAAGGAACGCCGGTGGCTTCCTCGGCTCCCACCAACAATCAAGTTTTACAATTTGATGGAGCTCAGTGGAAGCCCACCACTCTTTCATTGGCGGCTTCAGATTTAACTTCTTTGTCGGGAACCGGAATTGTGAAGCGAACTGGGGCTTCTGCTTTTACGACACTCGGGGTGAGTGCTCCGCTTGCTGATTTAGGAACTAGCATCGGTCTTTCTCTCAGCACAGGTTTAAAGTTGAATTCCAACAGTCTTGCGGTGGATGTGGGTACGGGGGCTAATCAGATTCCACAACTTGATGGTTCAGGAAAAATCAGCACGTCGGTGATTCCCTCCGGTGTAAGCTCACAGTGGATGACTTCGGGTTCGAACATCTCTTATAGCGGAGGCAATGTGGGAATTGGTACCATTTATCCTGCAAGCTCATTGCACGTCAAATCGTCGGGGCAAGTAGTAACCACCTTCGAATCGACTGATGCCAATTATATGGGGATTCACCTGAAGTCAGGTTCAACAACAAATCCACCTTCGATCTATGCGAGTGGCAATGGCATGTCCTTGTATACCATGGGTACAGAGCGAGTGGGTCTGCATTCTAACGGCAACGTCATTCTTGCAACGGCGGCAGGAAGCGTCGGTATAGGCACACCAAACCCTCAAGGGACGCTGCATGTTGCCTCAGGCAATGTTTATTTTGGCGATGCTCTTACGCCGACACCCAGTGTGCAAACGAAGATGACGGTTGTTGATTCAAATCCTATCATCACTGTGGCGGCCAGCAATGCGGGGGGCTCTGCCGGCATCGAGTTTCAACCCAAGGGAATGGGGTTATTGGGGGGCCAGTACAAGATTTTTGGTTCACCTTCAGCAGGACCTTACGGGAACGGATTGATTTTCGAACTTGGCAATTTAGGTACGATGGGTGGTGGCCAATTCGTCATGCGGCTTGACTCCAATGGCTACTTGTCTTTAGGACAAGGTTTAGCAATGGAGTCGGCGGCGGCAAGGCTCCATGTTAAAGGAATTGGCGCCTTAGTTGATCCTTCGCCTTTTGGTTCTAATCCGTCAGGAACTGTTCAGCGAATCGAAGGCACTAATACTGTCCTTGATGCAGGTTTCTCGACAACTGAAAATCCATGGCTTCAGGCTCGCACTAAAACTGATTATTCTCTTAGCAAGGCTCTTTTATTAAATCCTGCAGGTGGAAACGTGGGAATTGGAACGGTAGCCCCTGCTTATGCGCTTCATGTTGCCGGCGCTTCCGGGGCCACCGTAGGATTTTTCACCGACGGCACTGCAAGTTGTTCGATCCGTCCTGCCACGGCCGGAAGTGTGAGCTGTTCTTCTGATGAAAGACTTAAGAAGAACGTCACAGGCTTTTCAGATGCCACATCATTAGAGAATATTTTAAAACTGAACACAGTTACATACGAATGGAGAAGTGTGGATAATGGTCGTCACACGGGGTATATCGCACAGGAAGTGGAAAAAATTGCTCCTGAATTCGTGACAACAGGAAATGACGGTTACAAGCAAGTCAGTTACTCAGGCTTTATTCCTTGGATTACCGGAGCTATTAAAGAGCTTAATAAAAAACTTATGCTTGGAATGGCTTCTAAGGCCGACAAAGAGATGGTAGAAAATAAAATCCAAACACTGGAGCTAGAGGTTCTGGCAAAAGATCTTAAGATAAAAATGCTTGAAGAAGAAAATCTTCAGATCAAAGCGCGCCTTGAGAAAATTGAAAAGGCTCTTGGCGCGAGATAACCTATTTCTCTAAAAGGATTTTTTTAATCTGAGCGTACTTCTGACGGGTCAATGCCGACGTCGAAAGAATATAAGAAGAGTAATAACGAACATTTTCCGAAGACGAGATATTCGGGGTGATTTGCAAAGCTCGCTTGTAAACGACTTCATGAATTAGTAGCGCGACCCTGTCGGCTATACTGAGTTGAGTCCATAGCGGCTTGGAAATGAAGTAACTCGAATCATTCTTAAACTGCGAAACATGCTGCACGGCCAGTTGTTTCAGCTCACAACCTTGCGGGATAAATCCAATGCCGGCGTCCGTTGTCGGGAAAAGTTCTCCATCAATAAACTGCGCCTCCGTTACAAAACGGTGCAGAAGTCTTTCAAGTTCGGTCACAAAGACAGGATCAAAAGGTTTGACCCTTTGGAGGCTTTCAAGTGCCAGGTCGATGCTTTTTGATAAACAAGGAACAAGGATTTCCCACCCTTCCACTTCTGGAATATGGCAGACAGAGAGATTCATGTCCTTTAAGTACGGAATAAGCACATAACGCTGAACAGATTCATAAGTGTCATAGAACTGAACAGTCTTTGCGGCTGGGCACACGATTCCTTTTCCGCCATTTCCGAATTCTGTAGAGCGAGCCGCACTTAATGAAAGGAAGAAGAATGTTGTTAAAAATAGAAATGATTTCATCAATGATTCCTTGAATGAGTCAAAGGATAGATCTGCATACAGATACTGTAGACTTCAGTTTTTTCACCTTGCTCTAGAATTTCATTAGCTTGACGGCGGAATTCACGAGCTAGCATTTTAACCTTATAAATATTTTTCGGATTCGACGGAATAACGATCGACGTGATATCGCGTACGTCAATAGGATCGCGGATAAGTGACTCACGTGCCTTATCGATCAATTGGTGGTGCATGTTCTTTAGAGCCTCAGAAGGTATATCACTCGTCGAAGTTAAATTCGTGTACGTGGGACGGAGTCCTTGTGGTGTTTCGTGAATCAGTCCGGCTTGAAGAAGCTTTGCGTAAGAGTCTTTGACTAATTCAGGAGAGAGATTCAGGCGTTCTGCCACCACTTCAGGATCGCTGTCGAAGTGAAGGGTGTCCATAGCATTTAGAATGGCAAAATGATACCACTCGCGAATGAAAAAAATCTCGCTTTCTTGAAGCTGGTGCGCGCGTCGAGTGTCCTTCTTTCGGTGTTTCGATTTTTGTACTAAGTAGGCTAAATACGCGGCTTCGTTTTTATTGAGCTTCAACGCGACTTCAATTCTCTGAATAACTCTTTTACCAGGTAGAACTTTGCCGCGCATAATGTTAGAGACGCGACTCGGAGAAACACCTAAATCACGAGCTAAAGCACGCATTGAGTATTGAGGATTTCTAAAGCGTCTTTCCTCTAATACTTTTGTTATAAGATCAGCGACTTCCCGGTATTTCATTCGCGGAAAACTACGGAGAATTGACGAATTTATCAAGAGCTCCAAGAATCATTTTGAAAAGTTCTCCGCAGTTCTATTCACAAACTGTTCTGAAAAAAACAGAATATCGCGAGTGCTGTTCGGAAGCGTACGGAGAAATGTCGTACGCATTTTGCAGGCGAAACAACGCTGGTGTCATTCTGTCGAACTTGTTCTAAAAAAAGCAGAACGAATAATGGTTGAGATGGTGTGATGTTGATACAGAACGCAACAAGGATGCCGTTAAAATTAGGATTGGCAATTCAAAGTGCTGGAAGAATTTGGGGGAATATTGGAAAGCCTTTTCGATTTACACGAAGTGGATGTTAGAGAGTGCCTTAAAAAACTTATCGATATTAAGAAAAACCGAAACAGACGTTTCTCGCAGAGGGCATTCGCTATTCAATTAGGGTTTACTTCTTCAACGTTCAATGAAATTTTGACGGGCAAGCGCAACCTCTCTAAAAAAAGCATTAATAAAATCAAACTGGGCCTAGGAAAAGATCCGGACATAAAAAAATATCTGTATGAAAGCGCGAAAGTTTCTTTGTCACAGCGCTGGTACTATGATGCTTTTCTTGAACTGGTTGCGACGGAAGGTTTTGAAGAAATCCCATCATGGATTGCCGGCAGATTAGGAATCAGTGAAGAACAGGCCCGATTCGGACTTGAAGAACTTGAGCAAAATGGAACGCTCACCAGAAATACGTCCGGCTGTCTAGTACACGCAGAAGGCTTGCGCCGCCGGGCGCACTTGCGACTTGTTAAAAATCCGCAAACCGAAGATCTTGCGAAATTATCTCAAGCTGTTATGGCCCCACAGTCGAATGAGCAGTTCTATGGAACTCTTGTGATGGCTATTGATCCGAATGATTTTGAATACATTCGTGCTCGGGTCATGGATGTCATGAAGGAGCACAGCGATTTCTTGTGTCGCGATGGAGTTAAAAAACAAGAAGTCTATCTTCTTAGTTTTGGATGTATGCCGTTAACCAAAAAAGTTTCTTCTTCGAAGTAATAAAAGGCCAGCTAGACGAGTATAGGAGGCCGCAAATTTCAGAAATTTTTCGGAGCAATCAAATCGTTAATTCGGGAACGGTCCCACTGAAACCGGCGCTAGACGGAATGGTTTCTTGTTCGTACCTAATTGACCTTGAGTATCTGCACCAGAGCAGTACCAATTTGTACCTACTTTACCGCAAGATCCATAGCCATTTCTGATATCAAAATCTGTGACCGTACCATAAGCGTTCAGCGTTGTCAGAAGGGTCGGCGATAAGTGATATTCATTGGTCAAGTAATCATTATTTCCGTGCTGGTCAAAGCGATTGTAACCCCAGCAGGAAACGGCGCCATTAGCGATGACACAATGATTTGTATATCCGCTTGCCAACTTATTGATATTTGTAAATGTATGTTCCACCGGAGCAGCTACGGCATTTCCGGTGCTGCCATTTCCTGACTGCTGACCGAAGCATCTCACTGTCGACGTTCCAAAGCGTGCACATGTTCCGTAACTCGACATCGCTAATTCATCTGCATTTAAGAATGCAGGAACTTGCACCAAGCCTGGTCTTAACGTCGTATCACCCAATCCAAGCTGGCCTTGAGCATTGTAGCCTGAGCACCAAACGGATTTGTCGGTTTTGATTACGCATGCGTGAAAGCGACCGAAAACAATTTTACTGTTATCACTTCCTGCTGATGTGATCTCAACTGGGTTTGTATAAAGTCCCATAGCCATGTCAAAAATCTCGGAAGTTGCTAAATTACCCCAACAGAAAAGTTTTCCACCTTTAATCGCACAGGCAAAATCATTGCCCATCGAAATGGCGAAGTCAGTCACACCTGATGTCAGACCTGCCGGTGTATTCGGATTTCCCGAAGTCGAAGTACTGGCTCGAATATACGAACGTCCCCAGCATTTCAGAACACCTAGTTGAATCGCACAACCACCGCTAGGCGCTGTCATCATTTTACCGATATTACTTTCCAGCGTTTTGATAGAAGTTGGAACTAGATACATACGATCAGACAAAATATTTCCGGCTTTGTTATGGATGTTGTCGCCCATGCATTTGACTCCGCCACCATAAACGCCGCAAGCATGTTCGTCGAAAATAGAAATAGCGCTGGCGCCTACAAAATCAGGGCTCAGATAAAAACCATTTGATTGAAGAACTTGCTGATCTCCCAACTGACCGAAACCTGAAAAACCAGTGCAATAGATTTGACCAGATCGTATGAAACAAGTGTGGGCCCCCGGGCCGCCGGCGATAGCCGTCACATTCGCGGATCCACCGACGACCGGCGAAAGTGGAATGATAGAAGTTCCCGTGGGTTGATTAATACCGCCTTCACCGAAGTAGTTGCGACCGCGGCAGTGAGCCTGTCCGCCCATCACAACGCAAGTTTGCACACCAATCGTCATATCTGTGAGATTCACGTACTCGCTCATCAGAGTAGGGGTCGGCACATCAGCACTTAAGCCAGTGACAATCTGGTAGTCGCCGTTGTTACCCCAACAATAAACTTGATTGGATGAGTTCTTAGCGCAGGTGCCATAATAGCCCGTCCAGAAGTCTGTCACAGTGCCAAGGCCAGGAACCGCAGAAATACTCCAGCTAGGATTGAAGTGGCCTAAGCCCAATTCTCCATTCGTATTTACGCCCCAGCAATAAAGTGCTCCGGTTTTCAATGCGCAGGCATGTGTCCAGCCCATCATGACTTTACCAACTCCGGAAGTAAGACCCGCAATACTCACCGGAACTGCCGATGACGAAGTCGTCGACGGATCACCCAATATTCCAAAATCTTTAGCACCCCAGCAATAAACTCCTCCGTCTTTGACGGCACAAGAGTTCATATAACCTATACTCACCGAAGTGACTCCAGAAGACATTCCTGTTACTAAAGTTGCGGTTGAGCGAGTTGTAAGACTTCCGTTACCCAAAAGGCCGGCCCCCGGGTAGTTGTTATGAGCTCCCACGCCTGCACAGTAAAGGGCTCCTGCATTCGTGATGGCGCAGGTGATGGATGAGCGAGTCGATATTTTAACTGCCGGCGCAGGGAGAGTGAATTCCACAGGTGTCGATGAAGCGATATAATTGCCTCGGCCCAGTTGGCCTGAATTATTAATACCCCAGCAATAGACTTTTCCACTGCTAGTCCGTGCACAAGTGTGATTGTCGGCAGCGTGAACTTCGACAGCGTCTTTTCCGGCAGGTGAGTCGTTGTCATTGATGATAATGTCTGCATTTGAAATATACGAAGTACCACCAGTGATACCGGTAATTTTGATAGGAACACGCTTAAAGAGTTCATCAACGGCATTGTCTAAACTTGTCAGACTTCCAAATGATATCGTCGTCGCGCCTGATGGAATAGAAGCCGTGCCTGACGTGGTGGCCATTGTATAATCGGTGCCCGCTGCCGCGCAGTCGACTCCTGTACACGTGTCGCGAGTCCAATTAATCGCAACCGCCCCCTTGTCCGTTGGATGTGACAGTGTCGCGATCAAACTTGTTGTTGCGCCCTCAGTAACATAAACGTCTTGGATCGTGACTAAAGGTGGTTCTTCGTCATCCGTGATTGTCACGGTGTGAACTGTGTTAGTTCCCAAAGAGCCACCGACAGGCGAACTTAAGGTCATTTTGAAAGTTTCGTCATTTTCTTCCGTACTGTTATCTAAAATCGGAATAGAAATATTTACGGAAGTGCTTCCAGCAGCAATCGTCGCTGTCCCGTTGGTCGCGGTGTAATCGCTCCCCATCGTCGCCGTGGGCGCTGAACCGTTAGAGTAAGTGTAGCTGACACTGACCGCGATATCGACCGCTGCAGGAATGCTGACGGCGACAGTGTGCGTGGGATCGTTGTATTCAGAAATACTGGAGGTCGTACTTGTAAATTGAATCGCTGGCGAATTTTTTGTCCACGTCGCTGTCGTTGCCGCCGCATAGGTCTGCCAATTTCCAGCGGCATCTTTGCCGACAACGCAAAGTTTTACACTGCCGTTTGCATAAGCTGAAATATTATCTGTGATATTTGTCGTGTGTACGACTTCCGAAGCCGAATAACCGGTAGCCACCGTGCAATCTGTCGAAGCGGCAGGACCTATTTTATATTTGTATCCAACGACGCCGCTTCCATTGACGTCGATATTAAGTGCATATTTCGCGCTGGAGCCGGTAGGTTGCCCCGAAAGAGTTGCCGTCGGAGGAGTGTTATCAAAAACGATAGAGGCGGAACTCGCCATGGCGCTGACGTTTCCAGCCGCATCTTTCACCCAGGCATAAAGTGTTTTTGACTCATTCACGGTGCTGACCGTAAACGTCGCAGGTAAAGTCGTTCCTGCCGTCCATGTGCAGGAAGCCACCGCCGTATTATTTTCCATAATACAATAAGATGCCGGCGAGCCACTGACAGAAGATGTAATAGCAAAGCTTGTGCTGTTCGTCGGAGACGCATTTGTCACCGTGAAAGCAGTGATACCAGGAGCCGTCGTATCGATGACGATGTTTTTATTTGTTCCTAAAGATCCCGCCGCCGCAGTTCCTGGCAATGTTAATGTTGCATTGTTAGAAGCAGCGTCTCGAATAGTTGCAGAACTAATGGTCAAAGAGTTCGTTGCTGTATAGTTCAGATCAGCGACCGTATCAGTGGCTTGAACTGTGTAGTTAAAGATCAATGTATTCGTTCCCGTACCTGACGCATAAGAGGCAGAGCGAGCGGGCGTTGTGTTCAGAGCGAGCAGTGGAGTTCCGGTGACATTCACGTTTTCAGAGAAAGTAACACGAACATCAATAACATCACCAACGGTGTAAGCGCCGTTTGCTTTATTAGATGTGACATTGGTGATCGTAGGAACCGCCGTGTCTATCACTAAGGCACTGGAACAAGCCGACGTGACGGAATTCCCCGCAGAGTCTAGTGAGATGACTTGATAAGAGTAAGTCGTGCCATTTGCGCCTGTGAAACTGGAAGTTGTGGCCGTACTTATTTCGGTATTTTCTGTTCCCGTATAAGTATTGCAAGTAGCTCCTGTATAAAGACGCACCTTCTGTGAAGCCAGGTCCGTACTTGTCGACTTCGTCCATTGCGCTACGATAGCCGTGGTATTAGTTGGAGTCGTCTGCTGCCATGTAAGTGAAGAGGCGCTCACTGGAGCCGTGATATCGTAAGTAACAGTCGCATCCGTGAAAGTGGAGGCGTTATTGGTATTTCCAGCCGGATCACTGACTTTTCCTGCTGCAATAGATGGAATCAAAGTTCCAGCTGTGGTGACCGCTGTTGCTTGCAAAGTCCAAGTGATGTTATCTGACGTAGCTAAACTCCAAGTAATGCCTGACGCTGTTCCGCCTTGAGTGATATCTGCTATTGCGAAAGTGCTTGGATTGATAGCTTCTGTAAATACAATCGTGAATTCGACAGGCAAAGTATTCGTAGGATCGTCTTGTCCTGCTTTTTGATTGATAGTCAAAGAAGGCTTCGTTGTCTCATAGGTGATTTGATTATCCGTGCTCGTGCTTGCCGTATTGTTGTTGCCAGCAACATCGGTCAGCTTATTCGCCGTGATAGAAGGAATTAAAGTTCCCGCGCCGGTGATTGCGGTCGCTTTTAAAGACCACGTGATGTTGTCTGAAGTTGTTAGACTCCAGGTAATTCCCGTTGCTGTGCCGGACTGAGTGATATCCGCAACGACAAAATTAGTGATGGCTTCGCTTGCAACAATAGTGAATTCAACAGGCAAAGTATTCGTTGGATCTGCTTGCCCTAATTTTTGATTGATGGTCAGAGTAGGGGATGTCAAATCCTGAGTCCAAGTGACACTCGTAGCAGAGGTCAGAGCTTGTTCAACACTCGCGGAGTTTTTACCAAGGACACAGACCTTGATATCCGTATTGCCTAGCCCACTGACCGAGTCTGTGATGTTTGTCGCGACAGGAATGTCAGCCGAATACCCCGTTGCGACGGCACAGTTCGTGGAAGCGGCGGCACCCACTTTGTAGCGATAAGTCTGAACGTCTGCGCCGGCGACATCAATGTTCAAGGTCGTCTGATTTGTTTTTCCAGTAGGCTGGCCCGTGATCGTGGCGATAACGGCCGATGTATTGACGTTGAAAATAAAATCGTTGTTCGTCGCGGTTGTGGTATTTCCGACCGCATCGCGCGAAGAAACTCGAACTGTGTACTGAGTGCCGTTGTTTAAAGTGCAACCTGTAAATGTCGAAGAGGTTCCCGTCACAGTTTGTGCCGCACAAACTGTTGCTGAGGCATCACTGTTTCTAATTTCAACGACATAGTCAGCACTTCCTGCAGACGCTTCCCAATGAGCTGTTGCCGTTGAACCATTTGTCAGCCATTCATCTTCAGTCGTGTCGGTGCCGCCAGTAACACCGCTGATAGCGAAAGCCCCTGGTGCCTGCGTATCAATCACAAGTGCCTTATTGGCGCCTAATGAACCTGTTGAACCAGGTGCAGGCAAGCTCAAGACCATGTCGTTTCCGAAGCTGTCCTTGATGGCGGCTCCCGCTAAAGACAAAGCATTGATAGATTCATAATCAAGATCGCTGGAGTTGTCTCCGGCTTGAACGGTGTATTGGAAAATCAGGGTGTTGGTTCCTGAACCGCTTAGATAGGTCGCTGCTTGATCCGTCGAGCCCGTCTCTACTAAAAGTTCAGGTGTTCCGCCAGTCACAGTGACATTTTCAGAAAACTGCACTGAAATTGGAATCACTTGACCTGCTTTATAAGATCCATTTGCCAGGGACGAAGTGACGGATAGAACCGAACCGGGAAGATCCAAAGTATATTGAACGGTGGCGGCCGTCGGTAAAGGATTAGCAGCTAAATCCGCTAAAGAAGTTTTTGCGGTCAGCGTACAAACTTCGCCGTTGGCCGGAGGAGTTGTCACCGTCAAATTCACAACGGCCGAAGTCGCACTCGAAAGTGAGGCACCAGCGATAGAAACGTTGGCACCGGCCGAACATGTGATACTCCAGTTTGAAGCAGTCTCAATTGAAGTTTGTAACATCGCTTCACTGAAATGAACCGTGACGGAGGCGGGAAGACTTGAGCGAACACTGGTTGCGGGATTGAACGAAGCCACAGTCGGAGCCGTGCGGTCCATGGTCAATGCCGTGGAGCAAGCAGAGACCGACACATTTCCGGATGTATCGATGACAGTGATATTATACGAGTAAGTGTCTCCGTCAGTTCCCGTGAAGGAGCGATTGACAGCGGACGTGGCCAAAGAAATTGCCGAGCCTTCCAAGGTTAGACATGAAGAGTCCTTATAAAACTGGATCTTTTGTTCGGCGATATCTGTTGCATCAGAAAGCGCCCATGTCGCCGATACGGGAGAGGCTTTAGTTGGTGAGGTTTGCAACCAAGACAAACTTGTCGGTAAAGAAGGAGCGTTGGTATCGTAAGTCACCTGGCTATCGGAACTGGTTGATACGGTATTTAAGTTTCCGGCTAGGTCTGAAAATTTATCTGCGTTGATAACCGGGTGAATCACACCATTATTATCAACACCTGAAACCGTCAGTTCATAATGAGTGGAATCAATCTTCGTCAGTGTGTACGTGTTCACCAAAGCGGAACCCGAAAAACTGACATCCGAATCAGTCAAAGAACTTTCGGCAAGGGCTTCACTAAATACCAAAGTAAATCGCACTGGCAAGGTGTTCGTAGGATCTGCTTGGCCTGCCTTCTGGCTGATGACGACAGAAGGTTTTAATGTGTCATAGTTCCAAGCGTAGTTTGTCGAAGCCGAGTAGGGTTGCCAGAAGTTGTTAGTGTCTTTTCCAATCACGCAGATCTTTAAATTTTGATTCGCCAGCGAAAGAAGAGAATCCGTGATCTTCGTTCCCACGGCAATTTCACTAGAGTATCCCGAAGAAACAGCACAGTCTGTGCTGCCTTGGACACCGAGTTTATAGCGATAGTGAGTGATGTTTGTCCTTGAAACAGTGATATCTAGATCGTCAACATTGCTCGGATTGGCGGGACGTCCACCCAATACGGCTGCGACTTCAACCCCGATGCCTGACATATTCAAGGAACCGCTATCGGCGATATCGGGATTGGTGTAATTCCAAGAAAGTGTTTGTGCATGAGTGTTCACTTCAGTCGGAGAATACGTAAGGACGAGTGTACAGGAAGAGTGACCGTTAAGAGTTCCTGTACAAGTCCCCCCAGTCCCCGGAAAGGAACCCCCTTTAAAAGCAAATGGCGCGGACAAAGAGCTTAAGTTTAAATTTTCTGCCGGCGCATCTTCGCTATTTTGCAAAGTCACCGATCTTTCAATCACGGAGTCTTTAAGCTGAGCCCCGAAATCCAAAGTCGCAGCCGTCGCCGTCACTTTCGCGCGTGTTGTTTTGTCCTTTACGACGAAAGAAATGAAATTTGTGTCAAGGTCTGAAAAGCGCTCTCCGGTGAAACGAAGTTGAAACGTCTCATCACTTTCAATTTTCGTGTCACGAGTTGGCTTGATGATAAAACTAATGGAACTGACTCCAGGATGAACAATCAAAGTTCCATTGGAAGCCTCAAAGTCCCCATCGGCATCGTTCAACGTCCAGCCCAGATCTTCGGCCTTCAAAGTCATGCCCGAGACATTGGGAGTTTCGATGCTTAATGTGATTTGATGGCCAATGCCTTCTTCAAGGACGACAGCCGTACCGGACTCAACTGTGATCTTTCTTAAGATTTCATTTTCGCTAAATAAAGGAGTCAGCGAGGCGTTCATACTACAACTTGTCAGTAGTAGGGCCACCCAAAGCGCTAAAATGTATTTTAAATACGTACCGGCGTTGAACATCACTGTTCTTTTCGGCCTTTTTAAAGATGAAATAAAGGTCTTTCGAAGAAGAAAAAGTCCAGTCTTTGTAGAGATTTACATGCATTGTGAATGTGAAATATTGTTCGGAGTTGAACGGGGATTCTCACTTTCAGACGAGGTAAACAATAGCCCTGGCCCCTGGCATTCGAAGGCTTTACATCTGGACGAGGATGCGATTTTAACTTACTTTCGACTCTTATGAGTGACGATAAAAATCAATTTGGCTGGAATTTTGATAACACCTATGCGCGACTGTCTGACGTCTTTTTTGAAAGAGTGAATCCGACGCCCGCCCGTACTCCTGTGATGGTGATGTTTAACAAAGCTCTAGCTCAAGATCTTGGCTTAAATGTTTCAGAACTAGAAAAGCAGGGACAGAATTTTTTTGCGGGTAACAATCTTTTTAAAGGCTCAGAACCCATCGCCCAAGCCTATGCTGGTCATCAATTCGGACACATCAATATGTTGGGTGACGGGCGTGCGAATCTTTTAGGTGAACACGTGACTCCCAAAGGCGAGCGTTTTGATATTCAGCTTAAAGGGGCGGGCCGAACGCGTTTTTCTCGACGTGGTGATGGTCTTGCCGCTTTAGGCCCGATGCTTCGCGAGTATATTATCAGCGAAGCGATGTTCGCCTTAGGCATTCCCACGACGCGAAGTCTTGCGGTGGTAACAACCGGAGAACAAGTCATCAGAGAAACACCCTTACCGGGGGCGGTGCTAACCCGGGTTGCTAGCAGCCACCTGCGCGTGGGAACATTCGAATATGCTGCGGGTTTTGATCAAGGTAAAAACTTACGCGAACTCGCAGATTACACTCTTCGTCGTCACTATCCTAATTTGGTGTCGCACCCTGAACCTTACGTCGCTCTTTTGAAGGCGGTCATCGAACGTCAGGCGTCGTTGATTGTTAAATGGATGCAAGTGGGTTTTGTTCACGGCGTGATGAACACGGACAACATGACTATTTCTGGTGAGACGATCGACTACGGTCCTTGTGCTTTCATGGATCGCTTTTCACTTTCTACGGTTTTTAGTTCCATCGATGTTCAAGGAAGATATTCCTATGGACAACAGCCCTCGATCGGGCAATGGAATTTAGCGCGCTTCGCAGAAACCTTGCTTCCACTCTTTAGCGCTTCTCAAGAGGAGGCGATTGCGAAAGCCGAAGAAGCTCTTGATACTTACGCCGAGCATTTGCAGCGTCACTGGGTGACGGGCATGCGCGGTAAACTAGGAATCGTGCAAGCAGGAGAGGACGATATGCCTCTCTTTAATTCGCTTTTAGAACTTATGGAGAAGAATCAGGTCGACTACACGAATACTTTCCGGGGTCTCGCGAACGGGAAGATGTTGGATGAACCGCTCTTTAAAAGTTCCGAATTCTTAGAGTGGCACAAAGCTTGGCAAGCGCGAAATCCTGACTTGGACTTAATGCTTAAGCATAATCCAGCCGTCATCCCTCGTAATCATATGGTCGAGAAAGCTCTGGCGGCCGCCGTCGAAAAAAATGACTACTCCGTTGTGAACCTTTTGCTCGAGGTTGTTCGAAATCCTTTCGTCGAGCCTAAGGATGGTGCAGAGTTTTTGAGTCCCGCTGATGATGAAGATTATCAAACTTTTTGCGGGACTTAATTGTGTCTTTCAATGATGTTTTAGGCTGGGTGGCCTCGCTTGTTCTGATCGCTACGATTGTGAATCAGATACGCAAACAGATCCGTGATCGGACTTCGGAAGGAGTTTCGATTTATCTTTTTGCAGGGCAGATTTTCTCAAGCCTGGGTCTGACTGTTTATTCTTATAATTTGGGGAATTGGGTTTTTACGGTTTTGAATTTCGTTTTGCTCTTAACAAATATCACCGGATTTTATTTTACTAAGAAGTTTAAGGATGAGGAGAAGGGGTAGTTTTTTTTCATTTCGATATTTTTTCTGAAGACTGATGAGTTTGGCTTGTTTCTCGCTTCGCTTGAAACTCGCTTTTTGATTTTGGCTTCTTGTTCGCTTTGCTCACAAGTCGCATCTTGGTGCTTCGATCGTGGAGTGGCCCTCGGTCCTTTGGACCGCCTTCGGCGCCTTCGAGGACGCATCCTGCGTCGTCGATGAACCCCTGTTGTCGGCGCGCGCTGCTTGCCGCGAGCTTTGGTGATCTTTTTTTTTGCGCCAACCTTTTGAGTTCAAAGCCCCTTGGGAGAACCAAGACTGTGAGTAAAAATAAAAAACCCGAATCTTTCGATTCGGGTTTTTTATTTTTAGTTACAAAATTTGGCGTTCCCAAGGGGATTTGAACCCCTGTATCCTCCGTGAAAGGGAGGTGTCCTAGGCCCCTAGACGATGGGAACGTGTAGAGAAAAAACAGAAAATGGTGGCTCGCGATGGATTCGAACCATCGACCCCTTCATTAAAAGTGAAGTGCTCTACCAGCTGAGCTAGCGAACCACTGTCCGTTTAGGAAGTGCTAATTTGTAGTAAGGCGGGGGCAAAGTCAATACGATTTCTTGCTGTTTTTTAAAAATTTTTGCGATTTTTTTATAAAAAAAAGGGCTTTGCTTAAGGCATAAGCAAAGCCCTTCGTGAATTCGCTAACTGTGCTTAATTATTGAACAAAGGTTTGACCCACAATGTCTGCTCGCGGCCCGGGCCGACGGAAATTACGTCGATCGGAGTTCCCAATTGTGAGCCTAAGTAGTCAATGTAGTTTGTTGTTGGACGCGGAAGATCTGAAAGTGTTTTTACTTTCGTTAAATCTTCTTTCCAGCCGGGGATCCACTCGATCACAGGTTCTACTTTTTCCAACTCGTACGGAGATGTTGGAAGCTCGGTGATTGTTTCGCCATTCAATTTGTAAGCTGTGCACACACCGATGCGATCGTGACCTGTTAGGACGTCTAACTTCATCATCGCTAGGTTCGTAATACCATTCACGCGGATCGCGTATTTCAAGGCGACTAGATCCAACCAACCACAACGGCGTGCACGGCCTGTTGTCGAGCCGAATTCGTGGCCGTCGGCTTGGATTTTTTTGCCGATTTCGTCGTGAAGTTCTGTGGGGAATGGGCCGCTTCCTACGCGAGTCGCATAAGCTTTGAAAACACCGATCACTTTTTGAATGCTCATCGGGCTGATGCCTGCGCTGGCGCAAGCATTCGAGGCCAATGTCGAAGAGCTTGTTACGAACGGATACGTTCCGTGCATCACATCCAACATCGTACCTTGAGCGCCTTCGAACAAAACGCGCTTTCCGGCTTTCAAGTTTTTGTTGATGAAGAGTGAAGAATCTTTGCAACGATACGGAGCTAAATCTTCTGCTACTTTTTGAAGGTCCGCCATGATGTCTTCCAACTTGAAAGTCGGCGCCTTGTAGTAGTTTTCCAGCATGAAGTTTTTCTCGCGCAATGCCAGTTCCACTTTTGCTTTTAAAGTTTCGCGATCGAAAATATCACCGAACAAAACAGCGCGGCGAGAAGCGCGGTCTTCGTAAGCGGGGCCAATGCCTTTTCCCGTTGTGCCGATTTTGCTATCGCTCAATGCTGCTTCACGAGCCGCATCTAAAGCTTTGTGATACGGAAGAATGATTGTTGCTGTGTCTGAGATCAACAATTGCTTTGGATTTTGCAAATAACCTGTGGCTTTTAATTTGTTGATTTCATCGCGGATAGAGAAAACATCGATCACAACACCCGGAGCAATCACGCATGTTGTTTCTGGACGAAGAATTCCGCTGGGTACCAAGTGAAGAACTGTTTTCTGACCGTTGACCACGAGCGTGTGGCCCGCGTTGGCGCCGCCTTGGTAGCGAACGACCATGTCTGCTTTTTCAGCGAAGACATCAATAAGTTTACCTTTACCTTCATCGCCCCATTGGGCTCCGACAACAACAACACCTGACATTGCAATTCCCTTCGAAGGTACCAGTCCCCTGGTACCTTCGAACTTTCTCGCAAGAGATTCAGTCAGGCAAGTTTTTATTCTCCTTTAAATGGAGCGGCTCCGTACCAAGGGGCTCTTGGCGGGAGGGTGTCAGAAGTCGACCCGTCGATAAAAAACGCCATAAGCTTATTAGCTGCCACCTGGGAGGCTTTAAAGAACGCATCCTCGGTATTGGCTCCAATATGCGGCGTGAGAATCACGTTCGGATACGTGAGAAGTTTTGAGTTTCGGGACAACGGTTCTTTTTCAAAGACATCCAGTCCGACGGAGCGCAGCCAACCTTTTTCAATGGCTTCGCACAGGTCGTTTTCATTGATCACGGAACCGCGCGACGTGTTGATTAAAGTCAAACCGCGATGAATATATTCAAAGTGCGAACGGTTGAGCATATGCTCTGTTTCCAGGGTCTTTGGCACGTGAAAGCTTAAGATATCAGCAGTTTTTAAAACCTCTTCATAACTTAAACGGGGAATTTTCAAGCGTTCAAAAACTTCGTCCTCCTGATAAGGATCAAAAGCGACAACGTTCATGCCAAAAGCTTGGGCTAGTTCGGCGACGCGGGAACCGATTCGTCCCAAACCTACGATGCCGTAGGTGCGACCAGAAAGCTCAATGCCTGTCACCAGATCGCGCTTCCATTCGCCAGCTTTCACCATCTTGTGCGATTGCGGAATATTATTCACACAGTTTAGAACCAAACCCCATGTCAATTGCGCCGCCGACTCAATATTTGCTGAAGGCGTATGCATCACTGTCACGCCCCATTTTTGAGTGGCATCCAAATCAATGTGATCAAAGCCACTGGTGCAGGTGATGATAAGCTGCAACTGACGGGCTTTTTTTAAAAGCTCTTCATTCACTGTTGTGCGACTGCGAATGATCAATGCATTGGCGCTCACCAGGTGTTCCAGCGGCAGATGCTGAGGGTTATCACTGCGCACCACTTCAAACTGGCTATGTTGTTGCAAGTACAAAAAACTATCTTGCGCGAAGCGGTCGGTGATCAGAATTTTTTTCTTCATGGATTGTCCCTTAACCACGCGCGCGCTTCATCGGTGATATTTGAAATGTGCTCTAAAGATATAAAATCAGGATCAAAGAAACGCAGAGTGTGTCCCAAGCACTCAATCAAGCGCACTTGTTCTTCATCTTGAATGTAACCCATGTGGCCGACGCGAATGATTTTACCCTTTGCTTGATCTTGGCCACCCATGATTGTAATGGCGTGAGTTTCCTCTAGGTGCAGGCGGATTTTTTGTCCGTCCATTCCTGCAGGCACCGTCAAAGCGGTGACTGAATCACTCGGAGATTTCGCATAAAGTCCGAAACCTAATTTCAAACCGAATTTGCGAGTGAACTCAGCTCGGCGATGAATGATACGAAAAAGTTCTTGTAAGCCTTGTTTTTCAATCAAGCCCAGGACCGTGTCTAAGGCGCGAATGATCGCCACGTTTGAAGAATAAAAAGTTTCTCCACTGCCATTCGCTTTCTTTTCTTTGCGCAAATCAAAATAGTAGCGAGGGCATTTTGCTTGATCGACAAACTTCCAAGCTTTTTGTGACAAAGCTAAGAAGGTCATTCCTGTGGGTAACATAAAAGCTTTTTGCGAACCGGCGACTAAGCCATCAATACCCCAAGCGTCCATAGGCAGGGGATAAGCACCCAAAGCGGTGATGGCGTCGACCAAAAGTAAAGTCTCGGAATATTTTTTTACAACAGATGCGAGCTCCTGAATGGGATGCGCTACCGCCGTGGAAGTTTCACAGGCCTGGCAAAGAACTGCACGCGTATCAGGATTTTTCTTCAGCAACTCGTCAACTTCAGCAACTTTGATGGTTTCGCCCCAAGGAACATTGACGATAGTGACTTCCGCGCCAAAAGTTTTTGCCATATCGGCCCAGCGCTCACCAAATTTTCCTGATACAATCGCGATCACTTTATCGCCCGGGGAAAGCAGGTTCACTAAAAGTGCTTCCATGCCGCCAGAGCCTGTGGAGGTCAAAAGATAAACATCTTGCTCGGTTTGAAAAACGTTTTTAATTCCTTTTAAAACACGCTTCAAAATGGCGTCAAATTCAGGGGTGCGGTGATGAATCATCGGAAGTGCCAATACTTTGCGCACCTCAGGATGAAGATTCACGGGGCCTGGCGCCAGCAAACTGTAATTGTCATTGAGAGATGTCATTTTTCTTCCTTGATATCTTCAGTATTTTATACTCAACTGGTCCCGTGGACGCAATCTTTAAAGGCCTTCTCATTCTGACTGTCAGCTTCTCGGTTTTACTCTCGGGATGCGCTTACCGCATGGGAGCTGCGAGTCGCAGTATTCCAGGTGGGTACAAGCAGATTTCAGTGCCTATTTTCAAAAATAGGACTCAAGAAACCGGCATTGAAGTCGGCTTCACAAATGCGTTGATTTTAGAGTTTCAACGTTCGCGCATTGCTCGCATTGTGGACAACTCTTTGTCAGAAGTGGCAGTGATCGGGCAGATCGATAATATTCAATACATTCCCGGAGCAAAACGTGTCGCCGGTGAGCAGTCTTCGGCCTATCTTCCTAACGGAACTGTCATCGCGACGGAGTACCGGATTCTTCTTACAGTAACTGTCAAAGTGGTGCGACAAGCTGATGGAACAGAGCTTTGGAGCGGAAGTTTCAGCGGAGAGCGTACTTATGCGGCACCTCAGGTGACGCTCGCAGGCGTGAACTCGGTAAATCCTCTTTACAATCTTTCTGCACGCAGGCAGAACATTGACGTCATGGCGAACGACATCATGGCCGAAGCCCATGATCGTATTACAGAAAATTTTTAAGCACCGGGGAAAAGGTCTTTACGACTTTTTTTGAGAAAAACGATGGCACTGATTGATGCGCAGAAATTCTATAAAGACCTCGAAAAAGGTCAACTTGCGCCAATGTACTTTCTTTTCGGTGAAGAGCCTTATCTCCTGAATCAAAGTGTTGAAAGATTTAAATACGCGGTCCTGACGGAAGGGGCGGTGGATTTTAACTACAGCCTTTTTTACGCCAGTGATGCTGATGTGGTTGCGATTCGCGATGCAGTAGAAACCCTGCCGATGATGGCGGCTCGTCGTTTGGTCATCTTGAAAGAAGCGCAAGAGCTCACGGACAAAGAGTGGGCTGAATTTGACAGCCTTATCGAGTCTCCGGTGGAAAGCACGGTGTTTGTAATTCTGGCTTCCAGAGTCGACAAACGTAAGAAACAAATCCGTCAGTTGCTTGAAAAAGCGGACTGCGTGGAATTTAAAAAGCCTTACGAAAATCAGATTCCATCTTGGATCAATTACATCGCGCAAACTTTGGGCCTTACGATCAGCAACGACGCCATTCACTTATTGCACAAGCTCGTAGGTCATCATCTGACCGAGATTGAAGCGGAACTGAAAAAGTTAGGCGATTTCGTCGGCGGCCAACGTCGCATCGAAATGCAAGATGTGGCGCAAGCCGTGTCTCGCTCCAAAGAAGAAAACGTCTTTGATTTTACGAAAGCCATCGGTCAAAACGATCGCGTAAAGGCTCTAGAACACTTGGTTCATCTTTTGGATCAAGGGCAGAATGAGATCGGCATTGTCTCTTTGGTGGCCCGTCATGTGCGGGTGCTTTTGACTTTAAAGCGCGGCATGGATGAAGGCCTTCATGGGGCGAAGCTTGCTCACTATGCGCAGATTCCGCCTTACTTCCTTGAGAGCTACTTGGATCAAGCCCGACTTTGGACTGCGAAAAAGTTAGAACAAACACTGGTGGTTCTGTCTGAGACGGATAAGGCCCTTAAGTCCTCACCATTGTCTAGCCACATCTGGCTTGAAAACATGGTCCTAAAAACTTGTGGATCATCTCAAAACTTCGCTCTGAACTAGAGTTTTCGGTCCCAGATGCCGATAAGGTCTCTGATGGACAAATCATTTGAAGATAAAGGCTATTTCCGCCGTCAGTATCCAAGACGGGCTATGAAGCGCAAAATCGGTGTGCTTTGTGACGGATCCTATTTTGTCTGTGAATCAGGCGAGATCGGTGAAGGGGGAATGTCTATTGTCTCGGATTATGTTCTGACGGAAGGGCACTCACTCGTTGTGAGTTTTCAAGTTCCGGCCGGAGAATTTGTGTTCTTGAGAGCGGTGGTGCGATCGACACAAAAAAAACAGGGTGACGAAAGAGTCACCCATGGTCTTAGCTTCAATGAAATCGAATTTTCTATCAAAAGACAGATTCGTTCTTTCGTGTCGGCACGAACTGATATCGCGCCAGGCACTACTTAAAACTTCAATTCAGATTACTTCGTTGCAGAAACGCGTGTAGAAAGACGGCTGATTTTACGAGAAGCCGTTTCTTTTTTGATCACGCCAGATTTAGCAGCTTTCATTACTTGAGCAGTGAACTTCTTCAACAACTCAGGAAGAGCTTTGATGTCTTTAGCTTGGATTGCTTTTACCAAGTTTTTTTCAACAGTTTTTACAGTGCTCTTACGAGCGTTGTTAACAGCAGTTTTACGAACAGTTTGACGAGCTCTTTTTGCTGCAGACTTATGATTTGCCAAGGGATATCCTCCAAAGTAATCTTTTTAAAACGAGAACCAAAGGGATTAACATAGGGTGTCTGATAACGCAAGCGGATTAAAAGAAGATCGCAAAAAGGTCCTCAAAAGGGCTTTTTCTATGGCGACAGGGACCTTAACTAGCCGCATCTTGGGGCTTTTAAGGGATATGGCGCTGGGGGCTCTCTTTGATCGCATGGTCACTGATGCGTGGACCGCGGCTTTCCGTTTGCCCAATCTTTTCCGTCGTCTTTTCGGGGAAGGCTCACTTTCCGTCAGCTTTATTCCTGTCTTTATGCAGGCGCAAGGGGAGGATGTTTCGGGCGTTCGTGCCCGAAATTTAATCAATGGTCTTTATACGTTTTTTCTTATCGCTTTTGGGGTTCTTGCCCTGTGGGGAATTCTTCGCACCGAAGATGTCTTTCAACTTTTAGTGACCGATGTTTACACGCAAAATTTAGAAAAGTGGGAGCTGACCTTGCGCATGGGCCGCATCATGTTCGGCTTCGTTTTCTTCGTCTGCCTTTACGCGTACTTCATGGGGATTTTAAATGCATTGGGGAGTTTTGGGGTGCCGGCGCTGGCAGCCGCACTTTTAAATATTTCGATGCTGGTGTTTACGTTTATGCCCGCAGCTTGGTTTCCGCAAAAAGGGGACGGATTGGCTTGGGGAGTCCTCGTGGGCGGTCTTTTGCAAGCGGCACTTCTTTGGTGGGCTTTAAAATCGCGAGGCTATCTGCCGCGTTGGCAAATCTCTTTTTGGGGTTCTGATTTGGCGAAAGTTCTGCGCAATATGATTCCGGGATTGGCCGGGATGGGACTTGCGCAGTTTTCTACTCTGGTGAATCTGCATTTTGCAAGTTCGTTAAGTGAGGGATCTATTTCTTATATCTATTGGGCGGACCGTCTTTTAGAGCTACCTCTATCTTTGATTTCTGTCAGTCTGGGGGCCGCGGTTTTGCCGACGTTAAGTGAATTTGCCGCGCGCAAAGACACGAAGCTTTTTAAAGAAGCTTCTCAAGAAAGTTTCTTGATGAATTTGTTTTTGGCGTGGCCGGCATCATTAGGTCTTTTCTTTTTAGCTCAACCCATCGTGGAAGTCCTTTTTTATCGCGGGCAGTTTTCCATGAGCGATGTTTTGGCAACGACGACGGTGTTAAAAGTTTATGCGATCAGTTTGTTGGTGGTCTCCTGCAGCCGAGTTCTGATGCCGCTTTACTATGCCACTCAGAATACCTGGTATCCCGCTGCGGTTTCCGTTTTGAGTTTAGCAGTGCACATCGCCTTAGCGCCTTGGCTGATGCAAGCTCATGGACTGCAGGGCCTTGTGGTCGCAAGTCTTTTGGGAGCATCAATAAACATGCTCTTACTTTTAACGGGTCTTCCTTTTTGGAAGCTTTCGTTTCATTGGGATGTGGTCCTTCAATCCATCGTGAAGATGACAGCGGCGGGAGTAGGACTTGTATTCGTACTGAAGATTTATTCTTTAGTAGCGCTAGAAATGGAAAAAGGCCCGCAGATGCTGGCCCTTTTCGTTGCGATTCTTGCAGCAGCGGCGATTTATTTTGCGATCGCCGCGCTTTTAAAAAGTCCTGAATTTACTAAAATCCGTCCGTTGTTCCGACGCGGGCTCTAGTCTCTTCATCAAAGGGAATAGTTTCCTTTGATGAGGCCGTTTTGGCTTTGGCCTTCGGTTTAAACGAAACTACATTGTGCTTCGTAGTTGAAGGTTTGCCAGCAGGAGGCGCGTTGAAAGTCGTTTCTTGCGCGCCGCCATTGACGACATGGCTTAATTCCACTGTTAGATTTTGTGAAGTCACGGCAAGGTTGTTGATTTCTCCACTTGTTGCCGCGATTTCTTCTGCGGAAGCCGCGTTGGCTTGAGCAGCCTGATCCAACTGGTTCATAGCTTTATTAATTTGCTGAATACCCGCTGTTTGTTCAGAACTTGCTGTCGCAATTTCATTGTTCAAATCCGACACTTTTTTGACGGAATTAACAATTGTAGTTAGCACTTCGCCACTTTGGTTGGCGATACGGCTGCCATCTTCAACTTGCACAACAGATTGTTTAATCAAAACTTCAACATCTTTAGCGGCGACGGCACTTCTTTGTGCCAAAGCACGAACCGCCTCAGCAACAACCGCAAAACCTTTTCCTTGTTCACCTGCACGGGCGGCTTCAACCGACGCATTCAGTGCCAGTAAGTTAGTCTGGAATGCGATGTCATCGATAACAGAAATGATTTCTTCGATCTTTTTTGAAGAAGATGAAATCGTTTCCATGGCTTGGATCAAGTTGCCAATTTCGGTCTGACCTTTTTCAGCGGCTTCTCTTGAAGTCAGTGAAAGGGCCGCCGCTTGTTTTGCATTATCGGAATTCATTTGCACCATAGAAGAAAGTTCTTCAAGCGATGCGACTGTTTCTTCCAATGAAGCCGCAGCTTCCGTTGAAGATTGAGACAACGTATTTCCAGCTTCGTTCAGCTGCTCTACCGCAGAGGTGACTTGACCACCGGCGACGGAAAGGCGGGAAGCGACAGAAGAGACAGAATTTGAAACGCGAGCGGCGATAACCAAAAGGATGCCGAAGATAGCAAACGTCGCCATCAATGTGACAACCATCGTCCACTGAGTGACAGAGGCTTTAGTCTGGTCTGCCGTGATGCTTTCTTGTTTTGCACGTTCATTGTAAAGGGCGACAGTTTCACGGTTGAAAGCGCCAATAGGTAAACCCAATTTGTAGAACTCACCCAAAAGCATTTTGTGAGCCTTGTCGAGATTGTTAGGATCTTTCGTTTCAATCAACTCAACGATTTTTTCCATCGTCGATACCATCTGGGGATAATAGTCTTTAACGGCCGTGAATTTCTTCTCTTCTTCGGGCATGAACGAAGAGTCTTGGTATTTTTTAAAGCCGTCATTGAACTGTACAATGGCATCCCGTGTTTGTTTAAGTTCGTCAGCAAAAATTTCGGGCTGTTGCAAAGTCGTTACGGCGGCAAATGCATGATAGCCATAGTTCGCGCGTGCCAGACGCATTTGTGCAAGGATTTGGAGGTTGGGTATGACGTTATGGTGAGTGCTCTCTAAAAGGGTGTTTAAGCGATTGGCTCCATTGAAGGAAATAGCTCCCAGGATGGCGAAACCAATAACGGGAAGTACCGCTGCGAATAATAATTTACCTTTGATGCCACGAAACCAAGCTGAAAAAATCATTTGATAAGCTCCTTAATTTATCGGAGCCAATATTTTCGGCGGTTCCTAGAAAAGCTCAAGACCGGGGCAAAAAAATATCTCGGGTTGCCCCGAGATATTTACGAGTATTCCATCGGATGGAGAGTGGAGGCCGAACTAAAATCCGTCAACAGAAGAGACTTTACCTCTTTCGTCGTCTTCAAATGGGATGACGGAAGCGGCAGTCGAGGTGACGTTTTTGTTTATCTTAGGAGCTTGTTTAGTTTCTTTTAAAGGGACTGACTTTGATGAGGATTTACTTGGTGCTTCGGACGTTGGTGCCGCCGAATAAGCTTTACCTAAGATGACTTCATTTAATTCCACCGTTAATTTTTGCGATGTGGTTGCAAGATTGTTGATCTCGCCACTGGTTGCCGCGATCTCTTCTGCGGACGCCGCATTGGATTGTGACGCTTGATCCAGTTGATTCATCGCTTTGCTGATCTGCTGAATTCCTGTTGTCTGCTCCGCGCTGGCCGTCGCTATTTCGGTATTTAGATCAGATACTTTTTTGATGGAAGATACGATATTCGTAAGAACCGCACCGCTCTTATCAGCGATTTCACTTCCGGTTTCGATTTGCGATACAGAGTCTTTGATCAAACTCGAGATGTCTTTGGCAGAAGCAGCACTTCTTTGCGCCAACGTGCGCACGGCTTCGGCAACAACCGCAAAGCCTTTACCTTGTTCACCAGCGCGCGCGGCTTCCACGGCGGCATTTAGTGCAAGAAGATTGGTTTGGAATGCGATATCGTCAATCACGTGAATGATCTCTTCGATTTTTTTCGAAGACTGAGAAATCTGAGTCATTGACTGGATCAGGTTTTGAATCTCTTTTTCACCGTTTTCAGCAGATTCTCTTGAACTTGCTGAAAGGGCGGCGGCTTGTTTTGCGTTGTCCGAGTTCATTTGAACCATGGAAGTCATTTCTTCCAGGGAGGCAACAGTCTCTTCCAGCGAAGCTGCAGCTTCCGTTGATGATTGGGATAAACTATTTCCGGCTTCATTCAATTGTTCAACCGAGGTTGCAACTTGAGTGGCTGCGGAAGTCAAGCGATCGGCGATGGATGAAACAGTATTCGTGATGCGTGAAGAAATCCAGATCATCAGACCAAAGATACCCAATCCGGTAAGAACCGAGATAGTCAGCAAGAAATTAAAAACCTCATTGCGAGTGTCTTTTGCAAGTTTATTGTCTTTTTCTGCAAGATCGCGATAGATAGTTTCGGCCTTGTCATTGAAGTCACGAACAATTGTATTTAGATCTCCAAATTTACCGTTAAGAAGCTTTTTGGCTTCCAGTACTTTTTCAGGATCACCGGTTCTTAGTAATGCAATGATTTCTTCCATAACGGCTACAAGTTTAGGAACGTGATCTTTAGCGGCATCATGAACAACTTCTTCGCCCGGGGCGAAACGTGCTTCTGCATATCTTTTATAACCGGATTTAAATTCGTCGACCCCTTCTTGGGCTGAATCAAGTTGCTTATTTCGGACTGTTACATCGTTCATAGCATCAATAGCCGCCCAGGTGCGATAGCCGAACTTATTACGGGCTTGGCGCATTTCCCCAATGTATTCATAATTGGGAATAATCAATGTGTGAGCATCTTCAAGAAGAAGGTTGGTTTTATCTAGGCCATTCAGTGCAACTGTGAAGATCACCGCCGATCCAATCATCGGTACGAAAGCGGCCAGAAGAAGGCGACCTCGTATCCCACTAAACCAAGCGGCAAGTTTGTTTTGACCCATTGTTTGTCTCCCATCAATTGTTAGCGTTCCTTAATAATTTGACAGAATTTTGATCGGATTCTCAAGGGGGAGGGCGAGTCCAGTTTTACTGTTTCTTGATAACTTGGGATCAGAAAATAAAAAACCCCTCGACGAAGCGAGGGGTTTGTAAATTTACTTTTATTGAGAAGTATTAAAAACCTTCAGTGTTTCCGACCTTAGCCCGTTCATCTTCGTCGAAGGGAATCGTAGCTTGAGACTCTGTTTTTTTTGCGGTGGCGATGGGTTTTGTGGATTTAAAAGGAATGACTTTACCGGACGTCTTCATTCTCATTGCGCCTTTGACCTTTGCCTCCGCAGGGGCGGCTGCCGGATTTGCATCCCCCCCTAAGATAACTGTGTTCAACTCGATAGTTAGATTCTGATTTGTTGCTGCCAGGTTGTTGATCTCACCACTTGTCGCCGCGATTTCTTCGGCGGAAGCCGCATTTGATTGAGCCGCTTGGTCTAACTGATTCATCGCTTTGCTGATCTGTTGAATTCCAGTCGTCTGTTCAGAACTTGCTGCCGCGATCTCGTTATTCAAGTCTGAAACTTTTTTCACTGAACTCACGATGTTGGTAAGAACCGCACCGCTCTTATCAGCAATGTCGCTTCCGTGTTCGATTTGTGAAACGGAGTCTTTGATTAAAACCGTGATATCCTTGGCGGCCGCCGCACTTCTTTGTGCTAATGTGCGAACCGCTTCTGCGACGACGGCGAAACCTTTACCTTGTTCACCTGCACGGGCAGCCTCGACCGCCGCATTCAAAGCCAACAGGTTTGTCTGAAAGGCGATGTCATCGATAACTGAAATAATCTCTTCGATTTTTTTAGAAGATTTAGAGATTTCAGTCATTGACTCAATCAATGTTTGAATTTCTCGTTCACCAGACTCCGCAGCTTCTTTTGATGACGCAGAAAGAGCCGCAGCTTGTTTCGCGTTGTCGGAATTCATCTGTACCATAGAAGTCATCTCTTCCAGGGCCGCCACAGTTTCTTCTAAAGAAGCAGCAGCTTCCGTAGAGGACTGGGACAAACTGTTTCCGGCTTCGTTAAGCTGTTCGACGGCGGAAGCCACTTGACCTCCAGCGCCGCTTAAGCGACCTGCAATAGAAGCCACGGAGTTCGCAATTCTTGCGGCCAACCAAAGCAGAAGACAGAAAATAGCGATAGAAGAAATCAAAGTGATCGCTATAAGCATTTTGTCTGCTCGAGCTAAAGTCTCTGTCGCCAAAGCTGTTTCTTTCTTTACGCGCTCGCGATAGTAAGCCAATGATTCGGAAGTCACTTTATTGATCGTCGTACCGTAGTCCCAAACCGGACCTTGCATAAGGGCTAAGGCTTTGTCGTTGGCGCCTTCATCCAGATGCTGCATGACTTTTTCAAGCGTCGCAAAATATTCAGAGCGAATAGGGCGGGAAGGTGCCCAAATCTTTTCTGCCTCCGGAGTAAACGGGAAGGACTCATAGAAATCAATGGCCTTTTTCAGGTTGGCAATAGCTTCTTTCGCAATAGTTATGTGAACTTCACGCTTCTTCGGATCGTGCTGAGCCATAGCCGCATAAGCTTGATAACCAAATGCATTGCGTGCCTGGCGCATGTCGCCGAGACCCTGGATGCTAGGAATGATATCGTCATTTGCAGACTGAATACCTCTTCCTAAATCGTTCATGCCGGAGTGAGAGATAAAATAAATAGTTGTAAAACCGATCAGAGGAAGGACTGCTGCGAAAAGCAATTTTCCGCGGATACCTTGGAACCATGACTTCAAAGACATACAAAATTTCCTTTAAAAATGGATGATGTCCCATTGTTTCGGAATCTTTCGGTTGTTAATAAAGGGTTAAAAAGAAATGTAAGTTCAAAAGCGAGAGGCCCAAAAAAACAAAGGCCGCTTCCCAGTGGAAACGGCCTTTTAAATATATGAATGTGAAAAGACTCTTATTTAACTTCAGCTAAAGAATTGTAGCTGTCGCTGATTTTTTGCTGTCTTTCGACCTCTTTACTCCAGCGTTTCACTTCACCTTGATAGCCTTTTTGTTTGGCTTGCCATTCTTTTTCTTCGCTTGCTAAAGAGCGAAGGCGTTGATTCACCTGATCGTTTTGTTCTTTCAGGTTGCCAGCGCGCGAATGCCAGATTTTCTTTTCTTCCTGAAGCTGATTCATTTGCATTTGATAATCAGACACGTTCATTTCGCGTTTCTTCTGATTCTCTTTGATCTTTGCAATCATCGCTTCCAGCTCTGCAATCTTTTGATTTTCTTGAGCCGTCTTGTTT
The DNA here is from genome assembly GCF_047305915.1 of Bdellovibrio sp. HCB117. Classification (NCBI taxonomy): domain Bacteria; kingdom Pseudomonadati; phylum Bdellovibrionota; class Bdellovibrionia; order Bdellovibrionales; family Pseudobdellovibrionaceae; genus Bdellovibrio; species Bdellovibrio sp. HCB117. The sequence goes on from NZ_CP178622.1 coordinate 1,318,793, forward strand.
TTTTCTTCATTCATCAAAGCCTGAAGTTCTTTTTCTTGGCCGCTGATTTTGGTCATCGCCTGGTTGTTTTCTTCGACTTGTTGAAGAACTTGTTTTTGTTGTCCTTCAACTTGGGATTTCGCTTTACCCACTTCCTGAATATTGCCTTCAACGGTTTTCAGATTCTTTTCGTATTCCGTTAAATTGGCCTTCGAGTTATTCAAGTTGGCTTTGATGCGATCCAAACCTTCTTTAGCGGTTGTCTGCGCAAAAGCCGCAGTACTTAGACTCATCAAAACGCCAACTGTTAAAATTGATTTAGAGAATTTCATCTTGAAAATCCTTTCCTTATTGTTCAGACAAACCAGCTACGCCGCCGTTAGAGCCATTCTCTTGCGGGCAGACATTTTTCAAAGAAGAGCGATAGTGACCCACTTCGTCTTCCCAGATTTCACCTTTGAATTTCCAGTTCAAACTTTTTTCTTTTTGAACTTTCAATTCAGGACGTTCTTTTTCGTTCACATCTCCACCAGCCATTTGGTAACGAAGATGTTCACCGGCACCGGAATACAATTCGTATTGCAGTACTTCGTTTTGATCCAAAACCTTGTTCAAACCTGCAAGCATTTCATTGAAACGACCGGCAAGAGCTTGAGAAGCTTGGGCACGAAGAACGGATTTTTCTTTTTCAATGCGCGCAATACCTTGTGATCTCAAATTCTTGATCGACACACGCGCTTTTTTAGCGATGTGGTATTGGATGCGGTAGCTCAAAAGTTTTTTCTCGGCTTCTTGAACGCTGGCGATAGCGCTTTCAGAAGGAGAGTCGCCTTTGATACCTTTTTTCGCGGAAGCCAAGTCTTTATTCGCTTCATTTTGTTTTGCGATCAACTCGCGCTCCATTTTAATCAGCGTCAAAGCAATCTTATTGAAGCGAACGATTTCATCTTCATAAGCATTGATCTGTTTTTGTACGCTCATGTAAGCCGGGTGACGAGCCAATTCAACGATGAAAGAGCGGGGAAGACCATCCACCTCTTTAAGATCTGAGTTTTTGATCCAGTTTTTCACCGTATCATAATACGTCAAAGAGTCTTTGTGAGCTTTTTGGTAGTCTTCGAGTTTCTTTTTCCAAGGAGCATACTTCTTGTTCATTTCATTCAGCACTTGCACGCCGTCACCATATTGGCACAGGTTCAAGTAACCGACAGTACGAACAACGTAAGACTCTGGAGAAAACGCATTCTTAAAGAAGTCAGTGTGCAAAGAGAACATATTCCCTGCGGCACCTTCATAGTCTTCACCCAAGATTTGAGTCCAAGCGCTTTCAACCATCGCTTGCAACCACAGTGGGTTGGACTTATCGACTTTCAAGTAAGATTGGAACGCGTCCTTATAGTCACCTTTTTGGAACTGGATGCGCGCCAAAGTCAATGCCGCTACCGAACGAAGCTGCAAAGTTTTGTTGCCATCCGTAGCGGCCATCAGTTTTTCCAACTGAATAGTCGCATCGTCCACTTTACCTTGACGGTAGTTAAATAACGCCGTCAAAAGAAGTGAATCAGGATAAAGAGGAGACTTTTCCGAAATATACATCAGAGCATCTTCAACTAAGCCCAACTGGCCTTTGTCAGAGTAATGCTTCGCACGGGTCAATTGGTACTCTTCATTCTTCGTTACATCGATTTCGTATTTGATCACCAAAGGGTCAATCAAAGCGATGTCGGAAGTTTCAAGCACGTTGATATGCTTAACCAAAGCTTCCGTGGCTTTTTGTTGCCACATCTTGTCTTTAGTCTCTTGCGCCAATTGAATCATGTACTGACGGAATTCAGAATTTAAACCCATGCCTTTGGCGGTCATTGCATAGTTATAAAGAGCCTGAATACGATGTTCAGGATCTTCCATCAACTCGGCAAAAAGGCCCATGGCAAGCTCGTACTTCTTTTGAATTTCCAAGAAGATCAAAGCTTGCAACAGTTTGTAGTCGTTAGGCTGCATGTCATCCATTTTTGCCAATTGAACCAAAGGATCTTTGGTCACGGGCTCCATGACAGGATTCAAGATTTTTACGTCTGGAATCTTGTTGAAGGCTTCCGTGGAAGTGACCGCTTTTGGAGCGTTTACCACTTCGTTGTATGGAGCCAATTGGATTTGCAGGACATTTAAAGACTCACGACGACGAGTTTCCTTCAGTTCCAAATCGCGGGAGGCGGGGAGGCGCAGCGGGCTTAACACCGATGCTTGAACCTCGCGCTCTTCACCCAGGTCTAAAAGAGGAATGTTTTTAACTTTAAAAACTTCCACTTTTCCTTTAACGACTTTCTTTTGATAAACATCAAAAGTGGGAACAAGGCTTGATTTTACTTTTAGTGTGCTTGCTGGAGCACGGCCTGATTTTTTCACAGTCAGTGCGGGGTCTGCAAAAGCAGTCCCACACACCAGGCTTACAGCAATCGAAATTTTTAAAGGCTTAAACATAAATCCCCCACCCATGGAGAAAATTAATGCCAATACGTGATACCCACCATTAAAGACGTATCGTTCACCACTTTAGACCCCATATCGCGGTCCGGTGCGATCGTGCTGTATTTCATGCGCTCTTCGTTTGTGAACTTATTGATGAAGTCCGCACGAATCGCGAAGTGCTCCGAGAAGAAAATCTGCTGATTGATACCGATTTGGTAAGTCATGCCGTTTTTCTTTTCATCGCCCTCTTCTTTTTTGATGAGGTAATCCGTTGTACCTACACCCAAAGAAATACCCATATCGAAATAGATGATGGCTTTATCAACGAAGCTCATTTTTGCGTAGAGTGGAACATAGGTCACAGACAACATCGTTGATGAATCAATGAAGTTGTAGTTCGGAGAAGTTAAGTTGTCTTCTTTGAACTGCTTTGTACTGTCGTTGTCTTCCATGTTCACTTTTTGGTAGCTTACATCAACGCCCCAACGTTCGTTGAAGAAGTAACCCAATTGTGCTCCCGTGATGGAACCTTTACCGAACGGGTCGTTGATAGGCACACCGCCAGCCAAAGTTAGATAGAATCTGTCGGCTTTCGTGTAGCGACGGTTTTGTACGACACTGAAGTCGTCGTCTTTTGCCGCCCAGTATTTTTGTTCTAGTTTTTTAATGTCCAGTTTGTCGCTGCCTCTTTGGTCTGCGTTCGTAGCTGGTTTCGTGTCAGCGCCTTGCTGTGCGAATGCTTGCGATGCAGCCAAGATGATCATTAAAAGTGTTTTCTTCAACATGTATTACCCCCGCCTTAGTTTGTACTCTTGAATAAGAATGGATATGTCACTAGCACGCGAGTTCCCCCCTGTGGATTCGGAAACTTCCATGCGGCAACCCTATTCAATATACATCCCTCAACGGTTGCGTTCTTAAGTGTTGTGTCTCCAATAAGTTGTTGTTCGACGGCGCCAGATGGGCCGATTGTAAACTTCACTGCGACCTTACCGAATAAATCCGGATTGGCACTTAATTGTCTTTCATAGCAATAAAGGATCTGACCGAGTTTTGATTTGATGTATTGAGCGATCACTTCACGGTCCAGACCGCCAGTGATTTCGCCTTCTTCTTCAATCAAACCTACACCGGCACTGCCTGTGCTTCCAGCGGCCAAGCCACCCATACCTGTCGCGTTTTTACCGCCACCTTTACCTGCGGTAGAAATCACAACTCCCGTACCAGTACCTTCCTGACCCCAGTCACGACCGGATCTTTCCATGCCACCAACAGCCGCCAGTGCACGACCGGAAGCGCCGTTACCAGCTTTTACACCGTTAGCAAACACGACGTTGCCGCTCTTCGCAGCTTGAGCGGAAACTTTTCCGATCAACTGAGAAATACGACCGCCAGTCAAAGATTTCATCATTTTTGAAACTTTGCTTTGGCTGCCATTTGTAGGCATTTCAACTTTAGGTGTTGCTGCTGCTGGAGCAGACTCTTTAACAACGACTTGTTGTTTTGGAGCCTCTGCTCTTTTACGTTTAGGTTTTAATTCCGTTTTAACGATAATTTTTTGTGCCACTTTAGGAGGAGCTGCTGCCGTTTCAACAGTTTGTTGCTTCGGAGCAAAGATTCCTACGCTCACAAGGAAAAACGCCGCACCTAGCACGATATAAAGGCCGCGCTTAGATTCTTCGTCTACCAATTGACTTGCCGTGATGTGGCCCATCTTCGCAGCATCTTCTAAAGACACTGTTCTTTGACTGATCTCGAGTTCTCCCACAGTTTGTTTGTGCCATTCTTGTGAAGGCACGCAAGCAATCACTGGCGCGTTGATACCAACGGCGGGCTTGAACTTCTTTTTCATTGAAAGAACTTTAGTCTCAACAACTTTACCGGCCTGGCGGACGATATAAAGTTGGAACTGCTTAGCCGCTTCACGTTGTTCTTGGCCTGCTTTTTCTAGACGCAGATATAGATCTGTTTCTTTTCTTACAGGTGTGAACTTCAATTCGCAGTCTTCAAGTTGCAGACTTTGTTCTTTATCTAAAGACAGAGCAGGGGAGTTCGCACTCGCCGCGCTCGTCATAAGATCCATATTGACATACCACCACTGGTTGTCACGGTACTCAAAGACACCTTGAATGCCTTTGGTGCCGGGAGCGATAGAAATCACATCCGCCAAGCGGGATGAACCGAAGGTGTGAGTTGAATTATTTGAGCGCAGCTTCCAAGTTTTTGCCGTCCCATCTTTCAGGGACTGACGTACAATCAACGTGAGCATGTGACACCTCTGAATTAGTTATTCAAATAGAGAGCGGATTCACGGATGCGGCCATCCATATCTTTTTGCACATCGTAAAGAGGCATGAATTTGATACCTCTTTTTTGCACAAGATAGGCCCCATCAGGGTTACGAATCGTTCCCTTAAGGTTCATCTCACCGAAATTGACTTCCTGGACTTTACGGACTGTTCTTTGTTTGGCAAAGGCAGTCGCTGTTCCCAAGAGAATGAAAGCGATCATCGCTGTGATGATAGTTTTCACTTGTACCCTCCATACTACAAGTCTCCCGAGATAACGTGCTGACCGACTTTGTTTTGTGTTTTCAAATATTGTATTTTCTTACCTAACCAGTCTCTCATATCCATTTTCTGACTGGCTTTAAAAGCTCTTTCATAAGAATCCAGCGCAAGTGTTGGACTCTGTTTGTAGGTCTCGAAGATATGTGCTTGTTGCAACAAGAAGTCTGCGTTGTCCTTTTTAAAGCTCAACAAATCTTTCAAAGTGCTGAGAGCTTTATCGACTTCGCCCTTCTGAGCGTAAGACTCACTCATCAAGGTTCCCACATTTAAAGTATACAACTGTTCTTTATTCAGAGAAGAGAATTTTTCAATTGCTCTAGTAAAATCTCCCTCTGAGAAAGCCTTCACTCCGGCGAAAGTTTGCATTTCTGTTGAAGGCATTTGCATGTCTAAAACTTTTTCGAAAAACGGCATTGCTTCATTCAAGCCATCGGCCTTGTAGATCAAGCGTGCTTTTTGGTACACGAACGGAGAAACTTCCGGTTGTACTTTCATGGCCGCTTCAATCATCCACAGAGCTTTGCTTTCAAAACCCTTACCTTCGGCACCCAAGCTTGCATAGAACAAACCAAGAGCGCGTGTGTCCTTGTTCTTCGCAAGTTCCAAACCGAGTCTTTCGACCATTTCGTACTGTCTAGAAGAATAACAATTTCCTGCAACTTCGAGCGGATTCAAATTCTGCAATTGAGCCGTCATGATTGCGGAGCGATTGCAATTTTTCGCTTTGGAAGTCTCATAACGAGACACTTTTCCGATCGTCATATCCATCGAAGCCGGAAGGAAAGCAGTCATCTTGTTCGCCTCTGGATACTGCGCCATCGGACTTACTGTTTGATCGACGCGCAAACTTGCGTAAGAGCGTTCGCTTTCGGCAGTTTGGCCTTTCGATGCAGCTAAAACTTTCAACTTCGCTTCGTTCTCGTTTTTCTTTTCCTGGATCGGAGCTGTCAACTTCGCAATTTCCGCACGAAGAGCTTCCTGATCGGCAGGGGAAAGAGACGCCGGAAGTGGCATCGTTGTTAAGCTATCAATGAAGTTTGCGTAACAACGGTCAATACCGCGCATGGCTTCTAGCTGTTGATAAGGATCTTTCGACATTTTCAAAGTTGTGAAGTAAGCCGTATGAGCTTTATCCAACTTTTCTGTCTTCATTGAAAGAACCAGCGCGAATTTTTCTTCGCGGGCTTTCACGCTTTGAGCCACCAACTCTTTTTCAAGGACACGAGCTTGGATCAATCGAGCTTCCGCACGCACTTCCGCCGGCACATCACGACCATTAGCTTTCATTGAAAGATCAAATGCCGCTGTTGTTTTACCGGAATCCAATAGCGCCTTTGCGCGATCAATCATGATTTCTGTTGTATAAGGCTCAATGCCTTTGGCCATGATTTGGTTTTGCAACTTATCGTATTCAGATCCGCGGTTGTCACCTTTATAAGAATCTAAAAGCTTACCGTAGATACGGCTTAATGTTTTATTATCCGCCGCTGCCAAGATGCCGTTGTAAGCGGCACGGGCCTCTTTCATCTTCTTTTCTAAAAGATAGATGTCAGCGGCAAGTTCTAGGTGAGTGTTGCGACCTTTTTTATCAAGGTCGGCGATTTTCACCAAAGTTTCAGCTGATTTTGAAATCTGTCCTACGTCGGCGTAAGCTTTTGCCGCTTCTTTCAAAGCATCCAAGTTACGTTTGTCGTTCGGATATTTTTCCACGAATTTCAAAGAAAGGTCTGCGGCTTCAAAGATTTTACCTTCAGAGTAAAGAAGGCTCAGTGCCTGCCACAAAGCATCTTGAGACAGTTTCGAGGATTCATGTTCTTTCGCGAACGCAATCAACTTTTGAGAAGCTTGATCTTTGTTGCCGGTTTTAGCGAACTCTTGAATCTCAGTGAAGTGAGCCTCTTCCATGATTTTGTTCATGTTCTTCTTGCGATCTTCATCCGCAGTCGAAGTCATGACTTGCTTCGAGAAATTTTTGATTCCCGCGTAGTCTTTGCGGATATTCAGCATATCCAAGATCAGGTCTTCGGATTTCTTTTTAATATCCGCATTGTCTTTAAGCTGAGCCAAAGGCTTCAACCATTTTTCGGCTTCTGGGTAATTGCTTTCTTCGTAAGCGATGTGACCCATTTTGAATTTTACTAAAGTCGCGAACTTACCCGTAGGGTGCTTCGCCAAATAGTTGGCAGCCAATTCTTTACGTTCCGCCTCTTTCAAAGGATCTTTGCCCTTTTCGATAGACTTTTCTTTCGCGTAAAGAGTCGCGTAGTTTGCGTCATGGCGCATAGTTTCGTCAGTGGCTTTATCGCCCACCATTTTGTACTGAGTACTTGCTTCGTCAAATCTGTTTAATTGGAACAGAAGTTCGGCGTAAGCAAAGCGAGTTTTTAAGTCAGGTTTTGTCGGATCTTCGTTATCCAACATCAATTTGAACAAACGCAGAGTTAAATCCGAGAACTCCGCGTTTTGTTTGTTCTTAAGCCAGATCTCCCACCATTTTTTCGCCATTTCCAAACTTGTCGTACGGAAAGACGTGTCGCAGGATTCTTTAGCGACGTCCGCTTTTTGCAGATTTCTCCAAGTTGAATCACGACGGCACAGGTCGCTCGCCATTTGCATATGGTCGATCACAAGATCGCGTTTCTTAAGATCTTCGTTGGCATCCACCAAGTAAAGGTGAGCGCGCACCACTTCAGGTCCTGAAGGACGCTTGTCGATGTATTCGCCCAAGAACGTGTTCATCTCTTTTTGACGGCTGTGTGATTCATATAGTTTCGCTAGATCAATCATCGATTGACCCATTTCGTCTTCCGTCGTGATGTCTTCAAAGAAAGAATAAAGTTTATTTGCAGGGTAAGAATCACCAATGAAAACAGTTAAATCGCGAAGAGCTTCGCGGCGAAGATTGTGTCTGTTTGTTGGCATCTCACCATCTTGAAGAGGAGGATTTGTTCTGACAACCTCGACAAGTTTTTTAATACCGTTTTCACTGTCACGAAGATTGTAGTAAGTCCAAGCGGCCTTATACATACCGTAAGAGTAAACGCGGCTGTTCGGGAATTTCTCCACTTTAAGGAAGTGTTCAAGAGCTTCTCTGAATTTCCCTTGGTCATAAAGAAGCTCGCCGACAGCCAACGTACCGTCAGCAATCAGTGGAGATTTTGGGAAGCGAGTCAAAAGTTTCTCGTAAAGAAGTTGTGACTGCTTGTATTGCGCCACTTGCTGATTTGCAAAGGCGTTATTGAAAAGGACGGCATCCATTTGCTTAAAGCCTGGGAAGTCCAATTCAATTTTCGTATAGATTTTAATAGCTCTTTTAACCGCCTCAGAACCTTTTTCATTGGCTACGGGGAACGGTGAAAGTTTTGCTAGGGGAGTGTCTTGGTGGAGGTCAAAAAAGCGGCCGGATTTTGAACGGCGCATGTAAAGCTCCGCCAGGCGATACCAAAGGTCCGCCTCATCTCTAGAGCCTTTTTTCTTTTTGATAATACTTTGCAGTGACTCAATAGCCTTGTTTTCAGAGCGAGTGATCATGATCTCGCTGCTGAAAGCTTTTTTCTCGTTTTCTGTTTCGTTCGAACTATTCAAACGCACTTCCGGCAAAAGACCTTTGGCGTTTTTATCCGCAGCGAAGCAGTACATTGAAAACAGATGAAATGCTAGAAGTAGAACCACTGTGCGCATCATAAACTTACTCTCCAACTAAGGTGACAAGTTTCAACTGAGGAAAGCCGGCCATGGAAGCCGTGTACATAACCTTGCGCAAAGTCGCATAAGGAAGTTCCTTATCGGCTTGCAGAAGGATACGACCTTCTTTAATGAAAGCTTTGTCTTTTTCAGACTCTGATTTCGCCAAACGGTCCAACTCTTGGAAAAGAGGTTTGATAAAGTTAGTGTCTTTATCTTCAAGGTCCTGAGGCAAGAAATCCGCGTCTTTCACGTCTGCGATTTTCGTTTGATCAATCTTCAAAGATTCTTTGGATAAAGAAAGTTTGATGGATTCTGTGGGATTCACCATAGAAGCCGATTGCGGTAAACGCAGACCGTTTTCAGGAACGATTTGCACGTCCGACGTTGAATACGTCTGCAACAAGAACACAAGCATGATTGTAAACATGTCGGTCATTGAAGTGATATTCAAAGTGAACGTTGAATTTTTCTTTGTCGGTAATTCGAATCTACGACGGCGTGACATGTTTTAGCCCTCCATCATGTTGGCGAAAACGATTTCTGGAAACATGTAGTTTGTTTCCACGTTCTTACCTTGCTTGGTGTCGAACACAGGGAATTTCACGTTGATATCGCGTGCCTGACGAGCGGCATCCATGACTTTTACCACTTCGTCGTAAGGAACTTTTCCATCAGGATGAAGCTCAAGCTTGAAGATGTCTGGATGGGCTTTTTTAACAGCAACCAGTTTTGCGTGAAGCATTTCGTAGTCGTAAGCGCCATTCTTCATGGGAATAGTTTCCACTTTATCCTGGCCTTTTTCTGTTACCACGATGTTGATGCCTGTTGTTTCAACTTCGATAGAAATATTTGTAGGTGTCGGTTGTTGTTCCTGACGTTGAATGGCTTCATTCACTACTTGCGGAAGTTCCGATTCAATCACCATCATTTGCACGAAGGCTGACGAAACCAGAAGTACCGGTACAAGCTTTACCATCACGGCAAGAAGCGGAGCTAAGTCGAGCTCAAACTCACCATTGTGATCAATTTTAATCTTACGAATGCGTCTGCTCATAAATTATCCCATCCTTGAAAAAGGTCCACCGCGCCGGGAAAGGTTTCCGTTAGGAAACCTTTGTGCCTGGGCTAGGAGGAGTAGCCATCGGTGCTGCAACGTGATCAGGGAACACGTTTTGGCGAGTCAGGTTCGGGATGTGAGCGCTTGTAAGTAGCTCAGTCAGCTTAGAGCACTTCTCTGACATTTGCTCGATCAATTGGTTTTGACGGGCTGTCAAGAAAGAGAAGAACACCATCGCTGGGATCGCCACCGCAAGACCCAAAGCCGTTGTATACATCGATACCGAGATACCGTGTGCTAACAAAGCTTGTTTTTGTGCCGGGTCAGCTGTTGCTACCGCTTGGAACGAAAGGATCAGACCATGGATTGTACCCAAGAGACCAAGAAGTGTCGCTACGTTGGCTAACATCGAAAGATAGTGCAGACGTTTTGTGTAGAGCGGAATATTTTCGCTCAACGCAATATCGTGTGCTTGGAAAATAGTGTCGTCATCACGATCGGCTTTCTCGATGATAGTTTTGAATGCTTTTGCCAGAGGTTTACCTTCAAGTTGAGCACAAAGAAGTAAAGCTTCATCAAGTTTTTTAGCCAGGATCATGTTCTGGATTTTACCCATGAATTCTTCGACGTTCATGCCGTACTCTTTATAAAGAGCGCGTGCGCGTTCCGCCACAAGAACTAATGAACCGATACCAACTACTAGAATACACCAGCCGACAAAGCCGGAATCATTCATGAACTTTAAGAATGCCATCATTTGTTTCCTCCTTGGAAACGCCACCGCGTGTCCATTTTGTTAACTGCGCCATGCCCTGATCTTGCACTTGGAGGAAACGAACTGCATAATGCAAACCAGATTTTACGTTAAGTCTTTGCTTTGAAAAGTTCTTACGAACAATCTCACAAAGAGCATTGAATGTCTGAGGGTTGTTCTCAGAGACTCTAAAATTAATCATGATTTTCTGACCGAGTTGAAGCAAAGGATCATTCAAAAGAACCAAGGCTCCGTTTTCGCTCACACTTAATGTGTTGCCGTCAAAAAATGTATGGTCATTGTGAGCGTAAACTGGAGTCACCAAGTCTACGCGTGGGAACTTACGCTCTTTGAATGCGCCGGAAAGGTGATCTTTCGTCTCGATCAGGCGGCAAAGGCGGTCTTTGGAAAACTCTTGAAGGTCACCCACCAGAGTCCAATTTTCCATGTGCGGAGCCCAGACGTAGTTGTAGTCAAAGAGCTCGCCATTTTGGATCATCGTGATCAGGGATTTATATTCGTAGGGACCATATTTCATTTCCCCACGAAGAATGTACCACTGAACTGTATTCGTTGCTGTTTGTACCCCACCCATACAAATAACCCCTTACAGTTTGATCGACTTAGGATAATAGTCGATCTGAATGTTGGCGTTGGCGCCCGGAACTGAAGTTCCGTGGAAAGTGATTGTTAGATCACTGGCGTTGTACGTCCAACCATTGTTAACATCATTGCTCACTGCCACACCATCGACAGTCACTTTGATTGTATCTACTTGTGGTTCACGGCTTAACTTGAACACTGCTGACAACTGGATGATAGAGTCCGAGATCAACTCAAGCGTATCACCGAAGTTTGAGCACAATGAACCTTTCACTCCGCCAGTAAGATCGGCAAGTTGTGGCAAGCGAGTTGAGATCTTACGTTGGAAGCCGTCTGTTGAAAGCTGATTTTTACAAGCTGTATCTGGAACGGAGATCACGTTTACAGAATAGTTCTTACCGTTTGTCGCGGCGTTCGTGAAGCTATCCAAGAAGTCAACATAGCTTTGAACTGTGTAGTTCTTAGAAGCGTCTTCGAAAGCGGACTGTGAAGAACCCGAGAAGTCCTCTTCGTCACTCACGATAATAACGGCTAAGAAAGCCTCTTCACGGCGGAAGTTCGAGTTGAAAGGCTCCAGCAAGGCTTGCTTAAAGCTTTCCAAGGCTCTTTCGTCACCGTTACCAAGCGTTCCTTGCTTGATATTCGTAGAGAACACGTTGCTGAGGTTTGCGGTTTGTTTGTCCATAACAAACACGCCCGAAGATGTCGTCACATAGTTACCTGGAGACGTTTCAAGTCTCGCGCCATCCCTGATGCGAGCTTTAATGCTTGAAGAGTCAAATTGTTTTTCCCAAGCATCTGTCGTTGTCACTGCCATGTGGAAGTCATAGTTGTATTGGTTAAAACGATTGATGAACGATTGGAAATTCGAAGCAAGGTTGTTTTGAGATGTTTCCATAGAGCCGGAGTTATCGATAACCCAAAGGATGTCGATCTTTTTCGGAATGAACACAGCTTGCTGCTTGTAATCTGCACCGTCTTTCAACAATGAGAAAGAGTCAGTGCCTTTACTACAGCTAGCCAACATTGCCACAGCTGAAGCCATCATAATTGCTTTGCGTGCGACTTGATTATACATACGGTTATGCCCTCCTGAGCCCCACCATTGCTTCGTTGAATCCAGTTTCGTTCAAAAAGACTGGAAACTGAAATTTGACATAACTCGGTGATTTTGTTTTTTATTTTTTTGGCCGTCTAGTCCTGAGACGCTGTAAGTTGTTGGAATAACTGGCTTCACAAATTTCATGTAATGAAAAAAAAATTTTCTGGCGTAAAACCTTTGGACAGTTTGCGAGGGATTCCCAATTTAGCTGCGCGGTAAGTAGGCGATTTTTTGGGAATTGTAGGTGAAGTGGAGAACTTGTTGACGGGCGCGAGAGCCGCGCGGGGAGCGGGGTTGGGGGGATGTGTGTTTCGGGTGGTGGTTGAGTGAGTGAGTGAGTGAGTGAGTGAGTGAGTGAGTTCTTGCGGAGTGTGTGCGTTGGGGGTGAGTAGATAAAGAGTGTTTTCGTTTTACAGAAATATGCTGAGATTAGTGATGAGCGAAAGAAGAAAGAAGAAAGAAGAAAGAAGAAAGAAGAAAGAAGAAAGAAGAAAGAAGAAAGAAGAAAGAAGAAGAAGAAGAAGAAGAAGAAGAAGAAGAAGAAAGAAGAAGAAGAAAGAAGAAAGAAGAAAGAAGAAAGAAGAAAGAAGAAAGAAGAAAGAAGATAGATAGATAGATAGATAGATAGATAGATAGATAGATAGATAGATAGATAGATAGATAGATCGGGCAGTAGAGCCGCACGTCATTCAGAGTAAAACATTTCTAACAGAATGTTACTCGGTCGAAATTCTTAGCGACCTGTTTGACGCAATTGCGTACTGCCACGATGGCAGTATAACCATTTATTACAAACCAAGATTTAGTCGAAATGCTCTTGACGAGTTTCCCTTGTCCGTAAAACGACCATGGTTACATGAATCCACTAATTTATTTTAAAAATGAATCTTGAATCAATATTGCACAGCCTGCGCAATGTGGAAGTGTTTGAAGGGTGTTTCATTTGTTCTCGAGGAATACGTCTAGAAAAGCAATTTAAAACCCATGATATGTTCTGCGCATTGGTGAGGTGTTGAATGTCGATTTCAAAAATGACAAACAATGAATTGGATTCAAGAATAAAAACTCTTGCGAGCAATGAACGCAAGCTTTTGAAATCTATTCTTTTCACTATATCCGAGATCGACGGTCGACGTTCCTATTTAGAGCTGGGATACCCCAGTCTTTTTGATTATCTCACCAAAGAAGTCGGTTATAGTGGAGGAAGCGCGCAAAGGCGAATTGATGCTGCTCGAATTCTTCGTGAAATTCCTGAGACAGCAGAAAAAATTGAATCTGGTGAGATAAAGTTGAACCAGATTTCGATGCTACAAAGAGCGGCAAGAGAAGTTGCTAAAGAACGTAATGTGGAAGTGAGTGCACACGATAAAAAAGAACTTTTGAGTCAAATTGCCAACCGGGGACACGAAGAGACGCAAAAAGAGATCGCCAGTTATTTTGATTTGCCCGTAATTGAAGCTCCCGTATCTAAAGTACAAGCTGACGAAAGTGTTCGCTTAGAATTCACATTGACCAAAGAACAATATGAAAAGCTGAAACAGGCACAAGCCCTTCTTGCACACTCATCATCTTCGTCTGATATTCCAAATTTTATTGAACATATTTGTGATAAAATTATCACTCAGAAAACTAAAGTTAGGCCTTTGAAAAATGAAAACGCGGATGAGTCGAGTAATGATGCCAGTGTCGAAAATTTTGTTACTGCCACCGTGGCAGTAAGCAATCGCGTCAAGAAGTTAATGCTCGCAAAACAACCCTGCTGTCAGTTCAAAATCCCATCAACAGGAAAAATCTGCGGAAGTACTTGGCTGTTGCAAGTAGATCATATTCAACCGCGCTGGAGTGGTGGTGATAATTCGTTAGAAAATCTCCAGGTACTCTGTGCCCAACATAATAGGTTGAAGTACCGTATGGAGTCTGGCCTGCGATTTAGATAAATCCAAGAGTTGATAGCGGATAGGTATATCTTGAGTACCTGTAGGCGTAAAAAATAAGAGAAAAGCCAGGACTGCTGCAATCGGAGTCTTGGCAATAGCACCTAAACCTCTTAAACAAACGCCTACTTCCCCCTCAAAATCTCCTTCGCCTTCACCCAATACTTATCCTTATCATCCATGCTCAAAGAGCCCCAATCAACCCCATCCGCAGCGGCCAATTCGACCATCTTATTAAACCGCGTCTCAAATTTCACATTCCCGCGACGTAGAATCTGTTCCGGTTCTAAATCCAAATGGCGACTCAGCTGCGCTAAAGAAAATAAAACATCCCCGAGTTCCGCCTGCACCTGTTCATCGGTGCCCTCATCGATCGCTTCACGAAGTTCGGCGAATTCCTCTTCCACCTTATTCATAGCACCTTCAGCATCTTCCCAATCAAATGCCAACTTCTCAGTGCGTTTGCCGATTTTGTAAGCGCGTTGCAAAGCGGGAAGGGGAGGCACATTCAAAGCGTAGGGCGAAACAGAAGCTTCACCTCCATCAGCCGCCTTCTCCGCCTTCTTAATCGACTCCCAATTGCGAACAACTTCAGCAGAATCCTGGACCTTGGTGTCACCAAACACATGCGGATGACGGCGTAAAAGCTTCTCTGCAATGGATGAAATCACATCTTCTAAAGTGAAAGCTCCACGTTCTGAAGCCAATTGCGCGTGCAAAACCACCTGGAAAAGCACATCTCCCAGCTCTTCCTTCATCTTTTGATCTTTTAAAGCGCCACTCGGATATTCAAGGACCTCCACCAGTTCATGGGTCTCTTCGATTGCGTACTGAGTCAAAGACTCGTGAGTCTGCTCTTTATCCCAAGGGCAGCCGTCGGGACCGCGTAGACGCGCCACGATCTCGACTAAGGACTCAATTTGACGTAAGTTAGTTGGAATTGCAGCCATAAGGAGCCTCGACTTTCTGATGGAATCTCTTCATAGCTAGCACAATTACAGAGTGATTTCGACAATTTTCGCAAAACAGGATACGGTAGAAAACTGGATATGCAGCGAGGTAAGCAAACTAAAAAAGGCGAGAGTCCTACGACTCGTGTTAACTATGAGGATCACAGTCTTAAGTTCTTAGACTGGGTGGATTCCATTGGCCTAGAGAAAACCTTCTTTGGTCGCATCGTTCAGGTCATGGAAGAAAAATTCTTCATCCGCCGTGCTGCCTTGATCTTCCTTTACTGCGTCCTTCTTTCTTACACGATTTTCTACCAATTTGATGTTCCTTATAATTTCAATGTCGGCGATGTCGCAAAATTCGATGTGGTTTCGCCAATCGGTTTTGAAATGACCGACGAGGTCACCACCGAGGAAAAGCGCTTTAAAGCCGAATACTCCGTGCCGATCGTTTACGATTACGACACAAGTGTCTTTGAAAGAGTTTCCGTCAATTTGATTCACTCTTTTAGAACCATGCGCGCTTACTATCGCGAAACGAAATGGTCATCGACACCGGCCGAGCACCGCCGTCAGGTGAAGGAGTTCTTCCAGCATAAAAAACAGTTCGAAAAAGAATTGGGAGTGGTGGTTTCTGACTTCATGTTCGAATGGCTTATTGACCTTAAATTCACTCCCAGAATTGAAGCTGTCATCATTCGTAACTTGGAAAGCTGGTACGATAAAAAGATCGCTGAAGCCCCAGATCGTTTTATCCCGGCCAATCAGGCTAGCGTTCTAGCCCGCGTCGTGCATAAAAACAACTTGGGTAAAGAGTTCCCCATCCCGCGCGAAGAAATCCAAGACCTGCAAGCGCCAGAAAATTTCGAGTTCGATTCAAAAAAAGACCTGAATAGATTTTCTGAAAGTGACCAGGCCAATCTTCTTTATTTCGCAAGATCATTGCTAGTTCCGAATCTTACCTTAAATAAACAGGAAACGGCGTCTCGTAGACAAGCCGCTCGCGATGCGGTGATTCCGGTAACCATCACGATTAAAAAGAACCAAGCCATTATTTCTCAAGGCTCCGTCATTCAACCGGGTCAGATGGCCGTCATTAAACAAATCGAGAACATTCGCGCAGACAAACGCAAAGACATCATGGCGCTTTCAATGGCCTTGATGCTTTCCGTAGCGATTCTAGTTTTCTTCTCGTACCTAAAACGTTTCACGATGAACAAAGTGAAAATCGAGTTTAAAGACGTGACCGTGATGATGCTCATCGCGTTCGGAGCGATTCTTTTCACGAAGATCTACATGTTCATCACGGATGCGGCCTTCGCTTCAAAAATGGGGCATATCATTCCTCCGGCGATCTTCTTGTATGCAGCTCCGGTCGCAGCGGGACCTATGTTGGTGGGTCTCCTTATTTCCTACGGTGAAATCGTTTGGCTCTTCACGGCCTTCCTTTCGGTGTGTCTAGGTATCATGGTCGACTACAACTACAGCTTCATGTTTGTCAGCTTGGTCGGTGGTATCGCGGCAGCTCGCGGGGTTTTCAATTGCAAAACTCGTAACGATATCTACTTCGCTGGCGTCAGAACGGGCGTAGTCAATGCTCTGATGATCGCGTTCATTTTAACGATGACGAAGTTTGATCAAGAGGGCGGACTTAAGGAAATCCTTCTTTCAATCCCGGCGGGGTTCTTGGGTGGTATCTTCAGTGCGCTCGTCACGATGATGTTCATTCCGTTATTAGAATCTATCTTCAATTACACGACGGACGTAAAACTTCTTGAACTCAGCAATTTAAATCATCCGCTACTGAAAGAGATGATCGTCAAGGCTCCGGGAACATATCATCACTCCATGATGGTGGGTTCGATGGTGGAGGCCGCAGCTGAAGAGATCGGCGCCAATCCGCTCTTAGGTAAAGTCATGTGCTACTACCACGATATTGGGAAGATGGAACACGCGAACTACTTCATCGAAAATCAAAAACCAGGACACAATCCTCACGATCATATTTCTCCGTTCATGAGTAAGACTTTGCTAGTGGCGCACGTGAAAGACGGTATAGAGATGGGGATGGCTTATAAATTAGGTAAGCCGATCTTAGACGGTATCGTTCAGCATCACGGAACGACGTTGATTTCGTATTTCTACAACAAAGCTTTGGATCTAAAAAAAGAAGACGATCCAGAAATCAGCGATCAAGACTTCCGTTATCCAGGTCCTAAACCTCAATTCCGTGAATCCGCGCTCTGCATGCTTGCTGACAGTATCGAAGCGGCGGCGCGTTCCCTCGACGAACCTACGCCCGCACGTTTGCAAAACATCGTCCGAAATATCATCCAAAGAAAATTCTCGGATGCACAGCTGGACGAGTGTAATCTGACCCTGAAAGATATTTCCAAAGTCGAAGCCGCCTTCGTTCGCATTCTTCTAGGTATTTACCATCAACGTATCGACTATCCGCGCAGCGCGGGTGGTGGATTGGGCGACACCAATGCAACTTCTGATCGTTAATGAATCTAAGCACGCCGTGCCTCGAAAATTCATCACCGAGTGGATGGAAGAAGTGGTCGGTGAGCTTAAAAAACGTCGCATTCTTAAAGCCGCTCACGCGAAAAAAGAACTCACCTTGGTGTTCTTAGATAAAAAGCCCGCGCAGAAAATCAATTTCGAGTTTCGCGGAAAAGACTACGCCACAGATGTTCTTAGTTTTGACTCGATGGACCCGATTTCTTTCGGGGAACTTGTCATGTGTCCCGAAGTTCTAAAGCGCCAGGCAAAGGAACATAAACTCAGCTTTCAACATGAATTGGGATACATGCTTTTGCATGGAGTTCTTCATTTATTGGGTTATGACCATGAGACCAATGAAAAGGACGCCAAAGAAATGTTCGACCTCCAGGACGCTGTTTTCGAAAAGCTTTTGAAAAAACTTTCTGCCTAAATCAGGCTCAATTCTTCTATATTGCTGCTTAAGATCAAAAAATAAAAGATCCCCTCGGAAAGGACACTTTGCGCTCCTTGATTTGATCAAGTTTTAAGCGAAACCGGGGTGGGTCCATCAGTTTCCACTCTGAAACTCGTATATTTCGCAATTCGTCGAACGAGCACACCCTGGCATCGAGATTGTAATAGGGAAGTAGTGTTCTCCCTTGTCGCCTCCGA
This sequence comes from Bdellovibrio sp. HCB117, assembly GCF_047305915.1. Lineage (NCBI taxonomy): Bacteria > Pseudomonadati > Bdellovibrionota > Bdellovibrionia > Bdellovibrionales > Pseudobdellovibrionaceae > Bdellovibrio > Bdellovibrio sp. HCB117. The sequence continues at coordinate 1,337,057 of NZ_CP178622.1, forward strand.
GAGCTTTCCCCTCCCTGCTCGCGGAGGCGTTTTTCTTGACAGACTAGGTCCCCCAGATACACTGGGGCCTATGTCTATCGTTACTGAATCATCGGAAATCAAAAGCAGAATCGGCGCTCTCGAAAGTTTCTCGACGGAACTTCGGGGGTATCTTTGACCTAGATAAAAAGAAAAAGCGTCTTGACGAGCTTGCGATCCAAGCCGAAAACCCCGCGCTGTGGGAAAAGCCTGCAGAAATGCAAAAACTCAATAAAGAAAAGACCCTGCTTGAAAGAGCCGTGGGAGAGTTTGATTCTTTCGCCAATCGCCTGAGCGATGCCAAAGTTCTTTTGGAAATGGCAATGGAGGCTCAAGATGAGGGCAGCTTCAGTGAAGTGAAAGCCGAAGTCGATTCGTTAGAAAAATACGGCCAAGATTTAGAATTAAAACGAGTTCTCAACGGCGAACTTGATACCAACAGTGCTTACTTATCGATCAACTCTGGCGCCGGCGGGACCGAGTCCTGTGATTGGGCCGAGATGCTGCTTCGTATGTACACACGCTATGCCGACAAGCACGGCTATAAAGTCAGCGTTGTCGAGATGACCGAAGGTGAAGGCGCGGGCATCAAATCCTGCACTCTTTTAGTCGAAGGACCTTACGCCTATGGTTACTTGAAAGCCGAATCGGGCGTTCATCGTCTGGTGCGTATTTCTCCGTTTGACTCCAATGCTCGTCGACACACTTCTTTTGCGTCCGTGTTTGCATGGGCTGAGGTCGACGACGACATCAATATTGAAGTTCGTCCGGAAGACACGCGCGTTGAAACTTTCCGTTCTAGTGGAGCCGGTGGACAGCACGTGAATAAGACCGACTCTGCCGTTCGTATGTACCATATTCCGACAGGCATCGTAGTGTCCTGCCAAATGGAGCGTTCGCAAATCCAAAATAGAGAAAAGGCGATGAAGATGTTGAAAGCGCGCCTTTACGAATTGGAAATTGAAAAGCGCAACGCGGAAAAAGACGCGATGAACTCGCAGAAAAAAGCCAACGAGTGGGGATCGCAAATCCGTTCGTACGTGATGCATCCTTACCAAATGGTGAAAGACCACCGCACGGACTTTGAAACCAACCAAGTGGACGATGTGATGGATGGAGATTTAGATGGCTTTATCATGGCTTATCTAAAATCCCAAATCACCACAGAGGCGAAACCTCAGTGAATAAGTCCTTAATGTGGATTGCATGGCGACTTTTGATTTCTCGGAAAACTCTTTTCGGAGGATCAGCGCCGTTATCTCTTTTGGGACTTGTTTTAGGAGTGGCGGCTCTAGTGGCATCTATGGCCGTGATGAGTGGTTTTGAATCCACGCTGAAGCATGCGATGGCCGATGTTTCCGGACACGCTCAAGTTGTTAAGCGCTCCCGTTTTCCTGATGACTATAAAGAACTTGAAGAGCGGATTAAAAAAGCAGAGCCCACATTGGTGGGATCCTCACGCTTCGTCTTTATTGAAGCGGTTCTAGCTCATCAAGGAAAGATCTCTGGAATCCTGATTCAAGGTGTAGACACTCAAGAAGTCGGCAAAGTTTTAAATTTCAAAAGCCGGGTGATGAGTGGTACGGCCGACTTAAGTTCTTCTTCAGAGTCGGAAGTTCCCCTGGCCTTAATGGGTAAAGGCCTTGCTGCAAAAATGGATTTGAAAGTCGGCGATCGTTTCCGTGTGGTCGTTCCTGTTGCTGACGCCGTTGATCCGTCAAAATTCCAGCGCCGCGTGGGGGAGTTCCAGCTGCAAGGCATTTTGGACTTAGGAAAATACGATTGGAACGAAAGATTCATTCTCAGCGATCTTGCAGCGACACAAAAACTAGCTGACATTGGTGATCGCTATTCCGGTTTACTTCTGCGATTTGAAGATGTGGACTATGCACGCCAAGCCGCTTTCAATTTAAGTCATGTCTTGGGTTCTCCATACTGGGTGCGCGATTGGAGAGACTCTAATGAAAATCTTTTCGAAGCCGTCAGCGTAGAACGTCCCGGAATTTTCTTTGTTGTTTTGATTATCACTTTGGTGGCGGCATTCAACGTCTCGTCCACGTTGCTGGTGAACGTCGTTCGTCGCTATAAAGACATTGCGATTTTAAAAACCGTCGGTCTTTCGCGAAAAGACATTATTAAGATCTTCGCCTTCCAAGGGCTTTTCATGGGCGGGATTGGTTTGTTCTTTGGGTTTATTCTAGGATTTATTCTTTGCCTGCTCTTTAACTTTGCGCAAAGCCGTTTAGGTCTCGTTGCCGGTGAAGTTTATCGTCTGGATTCGATCGACGTGAACATCCGTTTTGTTGATTCCATCGCGATTGTTATCGCTACACTTTTGATTTGTTTCATCGCCACTTTGGCGCCGGCTCGTCGCGGCGGCCGATTGAACCCAGTAGAAGGGCTTCGCAATGAATGACACTAATGTATTTTTAAAAGCCGTTGATATTCACAAATCTTACAGCCAAGGTACGGGAGAGTTAGAAATTCTTCGTGGCATCAGCCTAGAAATCAAAGAGGGCGAAGCTTTAGCGATCTTAGGTTCTTCGGGCGCGGGTAAAAGTACACTGCTTCAAATTATGGGAACTTTGGATCGTCCGAATAAGGGCGAACTTTTTTGTGAAGGCCGCGATCTTTTGGCGATGAGTGATGACGAGCTGTCTCGTTTTCGTAACGCGGAAATGGGATTTGTATTCCAGTTCCATCATCTATTAGGCGAGTTCACAGCCTTAGAAAACATCATGATTCCTTGTCGCGTGGCGGGTGAAGCCCCGAAAGCGGCACGCGAAAAAGCTTTGCATCTTTTAGAGTTCATGGGTCTTGCTGAGCGTCGAGAACATTATCCCAATCAACTTTCCGGCGGGGAGTTGCAGCGGGTCGCCATCGCGCGTGCCTTGGTGCGACATCCAAAGATTCTTTTCGCCGACGAACCCACAGGAAATTTGGATTCGCAGACGAGCGGAAAGATTCAAGAGTTGTTCTTCCGCCTGAAGGAAGAAATGAAGCTCGCGTTGGTGGTGGTGACGCATGATCTTACTTTTGCCACCAAATTCCCCAAAGTATACCGAATGAAAGACGGCATCTGGGTTTAGGACGCTTGAACATTAGTTTCTAGTTGCGTTGCTGCCTCCTCGGCGTATTACAATACGCCTTCGTCATTGCGCCTTGTAGAAACTAATGTTGAAGCGTCCTAAAAGTTATGGGTTCTATTGCGCTAACTGCGCGCTTTTCCTTGGAAGCGCGGCGCGTCTTCTTTGACAGGACCTTGGTCTTAAGTTACGATTCCCCAATAAATTTGTAAGTACGCAGAAATCTTATAGATTTTCGAAAAACGCCTGGCGGGGAATAGACTTTGAGTAAGCTTCTTTGTGCATTGTTAATCACTTCGTTATCTTCGACGGTTTGGGCAGCCCCAGCTAAGAAGAAAACCGCTAAAAATTCTAAAGCTCCCGTGCAAGCGGCAGCTCCAGTTTCTTCAGGTCTGACGATCAAAAATATTGAAGTCACTGGAAATCGTAAAATCGAAAAGGATGCGATTCTAACCAAGATCACTTCCAAAGTGGGCGGAGAGTATTCTGCACTCAGCCTGCGCGAAGACGTCGAAGCTCTTTTTAAACTTGGATTTTTTAACGACATCGAAGTGGACCGCCAAGTTTCTGGTAAAGACGTCACTCTGACATATAAAGTTTTAGAAAAGCCCTCCATCGTAGAAATCACTTACGAAGGTAATAGCGAAGTAAAGTCTGAAGACATCGCCGACGCGACAGGCATCAAGCCGTACCAGCTTTTGAATATGGCGAAAGTAAAAGAAGCCGTTGAAAAAATCCAAAAGCTTTACGAAGACAAAGGTTATTTCTTAGCAAAAATCGAAGCGGAAGTTCAAAACATCAACAAAGACGAAACTGTTCGTTTGGTGTTTAAGATTCGCGAAAACGACAAAGTAAAAGTAAAAAAGATCACGTTCCTGGGAAATCAAGCCTTGGGCGATGGCCAGCTGAAATCCAAGATGCTCACTCAAGAGGGCGGATTCTTCTCGGGACTTTCTGGTTCTGGTCAATACAAACAAGAGATGTTCGAGCGTGACGTGCAAATCCTTCGCTTCCTTTACTGGAATCAAGGTTACGTGCAAGCCAAAGTCGACCGTCCACAAGTGACCGTGACTCCAGATAAAAAGAACATCTACATCACGATCCGTATCGAAGAGGGCGAGCAGTACGATGTTGGTGAAGTCGATTTTGCTGGCGACATCTTGTTCCCAAAACAAGAGCTTTATGAGGCGATCAAGATTGATGACAACGGCGTTTTTGCTTACGACGTTCTTCAAAAAGACATCAGTGAGTTGACGGCGAAGTACGGTGATCTAGGTTATGCCTATGCCAACGTGATTCCTCGTACGGCGTTTAATGCTAAAGAACGTAAAGTGAATTTGATCTTTGAATTCGACAAGGGATCTAAAGTTTACTTCGGCAAAATCAACATGATCGGAAACTCCAAGACGCGCGATAAAGTCATCCGTCGTGAATTAAAAATCCACGAAGGGGAGCTTTACAACGAAACACGCCGTCGTCAGTCTTTGGAAAACATCCAACGCTTAGGATACTTCGAAGAAGTGAACTTCAAAACTTCGATCGATCCAGAGCGCACAGAAGTGATGAACGTCGACATCGCCGTGAAAGAAAGAAACACCGGACAAATCCAATTGGGTGCTGGTTACGGAACATCACAAGGTTTCACTTTGCAAGGTTCGATCAATCAGGCGAACTTCTTGGGTAAAGGACAAAACTTAGGTGCGTCTTTGAACCTAAGTAATACAGGAAGCTATTACAGCCTTTCTTTCACTGAGCCTTACTTCAACGACACTCTTTGGTCTGTCGGTGGAGACCTTTATCAAAGTGCCAACTCCGCACGTGCCGACTACGATGAAAAACACACGGGTGGAGCCATCCGTTTCGGTCACCCGTTGGCCGAGTTCACGCGTGGATACTTGCGCTACAAATACGATGATACTCAGCTGGAAGAAAAATTCGATAGTGAAGAGCAGTCTTTAACGGACCGCGATTTATTCCCTCTAGAAACAGCATCGGGTGTCACTAGCTCTATCACGGCGACGATTGATTATGACACTCGTAACGACCGTCAAATGCCGACGAAAGGGATGTATGCGAGTGCGTCTTATGAGTACGCAGGTCTAGGTGGAGACTTGAAATTCACTCGCATGAACACGAACTTCCGCTACTACAAAAACTTATTCTGGGATGTGGTGTGGCGAAATAACATCAGTTACGCGCGCATTGATTCTTTAGAAGGCCAAGACGTGCCGTTCAGTGAATTGTATCTTCTTGGTGGTCCTTATTCTCTGCGTGGTTACCGTTCGTACCGTGTGGGTAAAATGAAACTATCCAACAAGATCAAAGCTAAGATCATCGCGGACAACCCGGGCATTAGTGACGAAGAAGCCACAAAGCGTGCGATGCGTTTCTACGGTGGTACTCAACAGGCGATGTACCAGACGGAATTACAGTTCCCTTTAGTTAAAGATGCTGGCATCATGGGTGCTGGATTCTTCGACGTCGGTGCTGCGGATGATATCCTATCAGAGGATAATTTCTACGCAGACGTTGGCTTCGGTATCCGCTGGTACTCTCCGATCGGGGTCTTGCGTTTCGAATGGGGCTTCCCACTGAACCGCGATCCACTCTACCACGACGCGACCGTGTTTGAGTTTTCGATCGGGCCTAGTTTCTAGCGTGCGAACGCGCAGGAAGTCGCAGCGCCTCTGGCGCGGAGACTGGACTAGCTCGGCCTCACAGAGAGTAACAAAGAATTTAGTTTTAAACCTTTAAGGAGGATTGATGAAAAAAATGTTGATCGTGCTAAGCATGCTTATGACGGCATCCTTCGCACACGCGGAAGCAAAAGTAGGTTACGTGGATATGCAAAAAGCTATTCAATCTACTTCTGCAGGTAAGAAAGCAAAAACGGAACTTGAAGGCGAGTTCAATAAAAAGAAAAAAGAACTCGAGAAGAAAGAAGCTGATTTGAAAAAAATGGGCGAAGACTTGGAAAAGAAAAAGTCTGTTCTTTCTGAAGATGCTCTAGGTAAAAAACAAGCGGAATTCCAAGAAGAAATGTTGAAGTACCGTGATGTTGTTGGCAAAAGCCAAGTTGAAATCCAAAAGAAAGAGCGTGAACTCACAGCTCCTATCTTGGAAAAAATGAAAAAAGTAATCGCTAAAATCGCGAAAGACAAAGGCTACACGATGGTGATTGAGAACTCTCAGATGGTGCTTTATGCAACACCTGAGGCGGATTTAACACAAGAAGTGATCGCGGCCTTCGAAAAAGAAAAGTAGATCTCGGATAAAAACGAAAGGGCCTGCAAGGGCCCTTTCTAGTTTAAGGTAAAGTACTCATGGCAAATTATAAAGTTCATCCAAGCAGTGTCATCTCTCCCGAAGCTGAAATAGCAGACGATGTTGAAATCGGTCCTTACTGCTTGATTCAAGGTAAAGTTAAAATTGGTAAAGGCACGTTAGTAGAAGGTCATGTGACCTTGGGTTCTCGCCACGGTATTCTGGAAATCGGCGAAAACAATCACTTCTCTCCAGGTGCCGTTATCGGTGGTCCGCCACAAGACGTTTCTTACAAAGGCGAACCGACAAAATTGGTTATCGGAAAAAACAACACCTTCCGTGAATTTACAACAGTGAATATCGGAACTCCTAAAGGTGGCGGCGTTACTTCCATTGGCGACAACTGTCTTTTGATGGCTTACACGCACATCGGGCATGACTGTCATATCGCGAACAATGTGGTGATCGTGAATGGTTGCCACTTGGGTGGTCACTGTGAAATCGAAGAAAACGTAACTATCGGCGGGGTTTCGGCTCTGAACCAGTTCACAAAAGTGGGTCGTGGTGCCTTCATCGCGGGTTCTTCGATTGTGAACAAAGACATTCTTCCGTTCTCACGCGCGCAGGGTAACTACGCGACGATCCGTGCAACAAATAAAATCGGTCTTTCTCGTAAAGGATTCCCACGTGAAGAAGTCGCGAATGTCCACAAAGCCATTCGTATCATCATTATGGGATCTCACACGGTGGACGAAGGTATCGAGCGTATCAAACAAGAATGCGTTATGAGTCCTAACATTGAATATTTCATCAACTTCATTAAGTCTTCGAAACGCGGTATTGCTGTAGATAGAAGCCCTAAAGGATGGCAGGACGATGACTAGTCAGAAATTGCGTGCCGCTGTGATCGGCGTGGGTTACTTAGGTAATTTTCACGCTCAGAAATATAAAAACAATCCCCACGTCGAACTTGTGGGAGTCTGTGATCACTTCCCCGCACAAGCAGATAAGATTGCGGCAGAGTTGGGAGTTAAAAGCTTTCATCGTCCGCAAGATTTGCTTGGACAAGTAGATCTGGTGACTGTAGCTGCTAGCACCTTAAGTCACTACGAAGTGGCAAAAACGTTTTTGCAAAACGGCGTGCACGTGAATGTTGAAAAACCAATCACGGCGACTGTGCCTCAAGCCGAAGAGCTTGTGGCTTTAGCAGAAAAAAATAATTTGAAATTAGCTGTGGGTCACATCGAGCGATTCAATCCTTCTGTGGTGGAAGTTAAGAAAAATCTAAAACAACCTCGTTTGATCGAACTGACTCGTATGGCGACTTACAAAGCGCGCGGCGCCGATGTCAGTGTGTTGCATGACCTGATGATTCACGATATCGACATGTTGTTCTTCTTAAGCGGTACAAGCGAAATTGAATCTATGATTGGAACAGGTTCTAAACTTGTTTCCAAAGAACTCGACACGGCCTCGGTAGCTATCAAGATGAAAAACGGTGTGGTGGGCGTGATCAACGTCAGCCGTGTTTCTTCGACAATGACAAGATCCGTGCGTGTGATCGAAGACGATTTCACTCTATTTGCCAATACGGGCATTCATGAGCTTGAAAAAGGCGAAAAGGGACCTGGCGGAGACGAACTTGTAAAGTACACGAAGTGGACTTTAGAAAAAGCCGATGCTCTTCAAAAAGAAACCGACGCCTTTGTCGATGCCGTTATCAATAATAAAAAACCTGTGGTTACAGGAGTCGATGGTCTTGTTGCTTTAAAAGCAATTGAAGACGTGCAAAGAATGATCGAGGGCTAATGGATCAGGTTCTGTTTGTCGCGGCGGAAGCCTCTAGCGTCACCTATGCTCAAAGAATTCTCGAAGCTTGGAAAAAGCAGGGACGTAATATTCATGCTTTCGGTGTCGGCAGTCAGGACATGGAAAACATTGGCTTTGAACGTTTAGGAAAATCGGAAGAGATGGCAGTCGTAGGGGCGGCAGAAATCATCGCTCAATACAGCCACCTCAAAGGTGTTTTTGATAGCCTTGTCGCCGAAGCTGAAAAACGTCGTCCTAAAGTCGCCATCGTGATGGATTACCCAGAGTTCAACTTGATGCTTTCTAAAAAGCTTCATGCGATGGGCATTCCGGTTGTGTACTATATCTCTCCGCAAGTGTGGGCGTGGCGCAAAGGTCGTGTAAAGACGATCAAGAAGTACTGCAAAGAAGTCTTCGTTCTTTTTCCATTTGAAGTGCCCTTTTATGAAGAACACGGTGTTCCTGTTGAGTTCGTAGGGCATCCTCTATTGGATGAGCTTGATGACAAACTTCTTAACGACAAAGAGTATCTCAAAATTCATCGCAATCAGTGTGGTATCCGTGATGATGAAATCGTTTTGGGTCTGATGCCGGGAAGCCGTCGTTTAGAACTCAAGCAACACTTTCAGATTCAACTGGATACGGCACGTGTCTTATCCAAAAAATATCCGAACCTGAAAGTCGTGATTTTGACGGCTCCGACGTTCACGAAAGAAAAAATGCAAGAGTACCTGGAAGACTTCCGTCTGCCTTATGTGCTTTTGAAGGACGAACCTTTCCGTATGATTCATCTTGTGGACATGATGCTCGTGGCTTCGGGAACAGCGACACTGCAAGTGGGTATTTTGAAAAAACCGATGGTCATCATGTATCGCATGAAATGGCTGACGGGAGTTTTCGCCAAACTCGTGGTGCGCGGAACGAAGTATTTCGGTCTCGTGAATTTGATTTTGAACAAAGAAGCCGTGCCGGAAAGATTCCAATCGGAAGTGAATCCAGAACATCTGGCTTCCTTGTTAGAAAAATATATCGTGGATCCCGCTTACAAAGCGCAGGTCATTCATGACTTGGAAGAGCTTAGAAAATATCTTGGCGACCGCGGAGCCACTCAGCGTGTTGTGAAAGCATTGGATAAATATTTAACAAAATGAAGTATTATTTAAAGCCTTTTTCTTTTCTGTATAACCAAGTTGTCGGAGTCAAAAACTCTCTGTACACCCGTGGAGTGATCAGTGTCTACAAAGCACCGGTCCCTGTGGTGAGTATCGGAAATCTGACAGTCGGGGGCACAGGAAAAACGCCTATCACCGACTATTGCTTAAAAGCTCTGGTCGCTGACGGGAAAAAGGTGGCTGTCATCAGTCGGTCTTATCGTGCGGATGCCGAAAGCCCGTCGCAAGTGGATGTCGGTCATCCGTTTGCAGCACGTTATTACGGTGATGAGCCGGTTCTCCTTGCTCAAGCCAATCCTCAAGTGGCTGTCTTTGTGGGCCCCAGTAAATGGCAGACGGCGAAGTACGCTGTCAGCAAAGACCAGTTCGATTTACTTATTGTCGATGACGGTTTTCAACATCGCAAACTGCATCGCGATCTCAATATCGTGATTTTGGATGCGACAGAAAATATCGAAAATTACGCGGTTCTTCCAGAAGGCCGTGCCCGTGAATCTTGGGCGGGAGTGGACCGAGCAGATGTCTTGGTTCTTTCCAAATGCAATTTGGCTCCCGATGCCGATTTGAAAGTTCTGGAAAGCCGCCTGCCTAAAGATAAAGAAGTTCTTTATCTCGGTTATCAAATCAATCATTTGAAAAATGTCGCTACCAAAGCGGTGATCGCTCGTGAAGAGCTTCAAGGAAAATCCTTATTCCTGGTTTCTGCGATCGCTCGTCCGGATGTTTTTGAAAAAATGATGAGAAATATCGGAGAGGTTTCTAAAAAAAGTCTGCACTACCGAGATCATCATCAGTATACGGCAGCCGATGTGGCACGCATTGAAGATGAGTTCCGCAAATCCAAGGCTGATTATCTTATCACGACTGAAAAGGACGCGGTGAAACTGCGCCAGCTTTTCTCAGACTCCTCGCTGCTATGGAGCGCCTCTTTAGAGGTGGCCGAGCAGGGAAAGAAGGGACGTCTTCATGAACTTATTAGTCAAATTCTTCGTTAGTGTAATGAGCTTTTTTAGCTCGATGTTTCCTCGCACCTGGCTTCGTAAATCGGGCTCATGGGTAGGGTTTCTTTGGTTTGATGTTTTTGGTTTCCGCAAGCAAATCGTAATGAATAATCTGCAAATCGCCTTCCCCGAATGGAGTGAAGAACAAAAACTCAAGGTCGGGCGCGAGTCCGTTTATAATTTGGGCTATAATTTCGGGGAATTTTTCTTCATCCCATCTTTGTCGCAAAAATGGCTCGATAAGAATGCCGTTTTTGAAGGCTGGGAGAATATCGAAAAAGCCCGCGCCGGCGGCAAAGGAATGTTCTTTTTGACTTTGCACTTAGGAAATGGGGACCTCGCAGCAAACACGCTGGTTATGAAAGGTCAGCCGACCTACATCATCACGAAAAAATTCAAAACTCAGTGGTTCAACGATTTGTGGTTTGCCACTCGCGGAGCTAAAGGTGTTCAGTATATCGATGCTCACGGCCCCAATAATGCCTTTGAGATTTTAAAAGCTCTTAAGAAAAATGCCGCAGTGGTGTTCGTGTTAGATCAATACATGGGAAAACCTTACGGGGTTGCGACGACGTTCTTCGGTAAGCGCACGGGCACCGCCTATGGTCTAGCTCTGTTTGCGCAAAAGACGAAGGCGCCTGTTCTGCCGATTTACACCTTCGAGGGCCCTGATAAAAAACTGCATGTAGTTATTGAACCAGCTATAGACACATCTCAAAGTGTGTCCGAAGATAAAGATCAGACTATCTTGAACCTGACACAGTCCTTCAACAACAAGTTGGAAGAGATTGTGCGTAAGCACCCTGAACAATGGATGTGGGTGCATCGTCGATGGAAGGATTTTTAGTGAAAGTGCCAAATCTTCTGGGATCAATCGTTGCGGTGATGTTTTTGGCTTCTTGCTCATCTTCAGTTTTGAAGTATGAAAAGTCCGAGAATCTGAAAAAGAACGACGAGTTCGAAAACGCAGTCTCGATTGTAAAACCAGAAGCACCGGCTCCAGCACCGGCAGACCCGACTCAGCCGGCGGAAACGGCGGCGGCTCCAGTGACCACGGCTCCAGCTCCAAAGACTCCAGAGAAATCTTCAAGTAAGTCTGGGGCGTCTTCTAGTAAAGGTGCTACGACAAAATCAAATTCATCGAAGGCTTCTTCCTCTGGAGCAGCTTCGGCGTCTGCGGTCTCTACCAAAAAAGACTCAAAGAAGAGTTCAGCAAAATCTGCGAAGTCTGCTAAGGCTGAACCTGCAAAAGCAGAGGCTCCTGCGACTCGTCAGCCAGACATTGAAGACTCTGTGGGATTTGAAGGCGCTAGCCGCCGTCCATTGAAAGATCCCTTCCGCGTGGGTGAAGAAGTCGTGCACGATGTTCACTACTTCAAAGTGTCCGCAGGTGAGCTTCGTTTAAAAGTTGAGCCCTTTGCGATGGTGAATAATCGCAAGTCCTATACATTCGCTATCGAAATCAAAACAAGTAAGTTGTTCAATAGTTTCTATAGCGTTGATGACCGCGTAGAAACTTTTGTGGATTTTGAAGACCTAGTTCCGCGTGTTTTCCAATTGCATGTCAAAGAATCCAAGCAACTTCGTGAAGCCAAAATGCTTTTTGATACCGAAAAGAACACCGCGACTTTCTGGGAAAAGAAAGTGACTAAAGAAGACGGAGAAGAAGAAAAGCGCCAACAATGGGACATTCTTCCATTCACTCAGAATGTGTACAGCGCCGTCTACTACATGAGAAACTTCCAATGGGAGACCGGAAAAGAATATTCCTTCCGCGTCGCCAACGATAATGAAAACCTCGTTTTTTCCGGTAAAGCCATTCGCCGTGAAGTTCTCGACACTGAGCTGGGCCCCATGAAGGCCATCGTGATTCAGCCCAATATCGTCTTAAAAGGGAAATTCAAACCTATCGGCGATAACTTCATCTGGTTGTCTGATGACGATAGAAAATACGTGTTACGTATCGAATCCAAAATCAAGATCGGAACCTTGGTTTCCGAGGTGGTCTCGATCAATCCAGGTAAGCCGTAGCTGACTCGGAGCTGTTCGACCCATTCGGGTAGCCACAATCGATCTCGGATCGTCTCGATTCTTCGGACAAACCGTAGTGGTCTCTTGATTGCCGCTCGATCAGTAAAGATAGCTCTTGATTGGATTGGAACCCTCTAAGGTTTTACATTTCTCAGTGCATTTTGAAGAGGAGCCGTGTGGAATTTCCATAACGCTGATGCTTACTGCCATCGGGGCAGTAGATTAAAATACCAACGCAGCTGGTGAAATGCTCACCCCGCTAGGTCTCTTTCACTTCCGCTAGCGCTTGACGTTCCAACTCAATCAACGACGGATGTTTCAACATCATCTGACGATATTCTTCAGCGGCACCCGAAAGCGTCACGCCGTAACTTTGAAAACGGAATACCACCGGAGCATAAAAGCAATCCGCAATCGACCATTCGCCAAAAAGATAGGGTCCGCTTGCGGCATGAGCGCTTCGGCATTCACTCCAGATTTGTTCGATGCGCTGAATGTCGGCAGAAATATCCGCGGGATCTTTCATGATTCTTTTTGCGATATTGCCTGGCATCGCTTTACGAAGTTCGGCAAAACCGGAGTGCATTTCCGCGACCACCGATCGTGCCCAAGCACGAGACTTCAGCTCTTGCGGCCACATTCTCTTTTCAGGATATTTTTCATTCAGATATTCCAAAATTGCCAGCGAATCCCAGATCGTTAAATCTCCATCGATCAAACAAGGAATGCGTCCTGACGGGGAGTACTTCAAAATTTCCTTCTGTGTCGAAGGCTTATCTAAAAGCACCACAGTCTCGACAAACGGAATGTTGAAAGAGTGAAGCGCCAGCCAAGCGCGCCAAGACCAAGTGGATAGATTTTTATCACCAATAATTAATTTCATAACAGTCCTCGAGTTGAAATACCGGGAACACAGACTCATCCCATATTAAATGAATAAGTTAGGCAGATGTATCAAAATTTTCGGAATAGATCTGCTGGATCTATGAATCGCCCTACACAAAATCTTTACTTCCTCAGCGCATCACTCTGCAAACGCTGATGTGCCAAAGTTTCGACTTCCTTCGCTAAGAACAGATTTTGCGCAAGCACACGATAAAAATTCTGCTGGCCGATTTCCAAAAAAACAGAATCCTGCTGCGTCGTCACTGTGGCCGTTCGTTGGCCGCCACTCATCAACAAAGAAATCTCGCCAAAGCAGGAACCTTGCCCAAGAACGTTGATGTTTTTTCCGCGTTGACTGATAACGACATTTCCTTGGACCAAAATATAACAGGCATTTCCCGGTTGTCCCTCTTGGAAAAGGGTCTGATGCGCTGGGGCCTGTTTCAATGTCCCGGAAAAAATCAAACTGTCCAAACTTTCATTCGGCAGATCCTTAAAGAAAGGGGATGAGGCCAAGGCCTGCAGTACCCAGAAGCGATGCTGTAGACTTTGTGCTTTATCGGTCTTAATTAGTTGATCAAACTCTGGTAAATGACGAACACGCAGGACTTCGCAATCCATCGTGGTGATCACATCAGCCGTGCGAGGCTGATTTAAAAGGAAACTTCTTTCACCGAAGATGGAACCACTGCTTAAAGTCGCCACCAGTTGCCGACGTTTCTCGTCTAGCACGCGATAAATCGAAGCATGGCCTTTTAAAAGAATGTACAGATCCCGATCGTGCTGTCCCGCTTGTGTGATGCGAGTGTTTGCAGGAACTCGCAGACGTTCGGATTTTTGCAAAAGAAACTGCGCCAGCTGCGGTTCTAAAGATCGAAAGAAGGGGAGATCCTCGGCTCGTACGGACGTCGCTGTGCCGGGAGCAAAAGACGCCGATTGAAAACGGACCTCTTTTGGAGCAAGGCCTGAAAAGTAATTTTTAAAGGAGGCATTCGTCAGAATTCCTTCCTCCACTAAAAATTGCAGCAATGAATAAAGCTCTCGAAAACTGACAAGCCATCCTTGTCCCAGGAAGAATTGAATCATCCCCTCGATGGAGCCTGAGTTTCTTAAAACATCCAAATATGAATAGTGCAGCGAATGCAGCCGGTAACTTTGACGGGTTTCAAGCACTGTCAGAGTTCCGCCGTCACCGGAAGGGGAAAGCTGCAAAGGTTTTAACTGGACCATTTCTTTTTCAAGCTTCATGCAACAGTCGTATCGGATAAAAACAGCTTTTAACTTACCGAACTTAAGTCTTGAAAGCGGATCCAGACTCGAGTCGATATGAAAACTCATCATACAATAAATTATGGCCATTACTGACTGTCGACATTTCTCGGGATACAAGCCCTGTGCAAAAAACTCAGACTGTACTCACAGTTGTCCTAAGAAAGACATTCCGCAAATATCTTTGCTGATCGTTCACTTGGGGGCTCTTGGCGCCGTCGTTCGCAGCACTTCGCTTTTAAAGGCCCTGAAACGTAAGTACCCAAGTTCGATGATCACCTGGGTGACAGATGCACCGGCTCATCACTTGCTTAAAAATCATCCGGCTATTGATCGCGTACTGACGACCGGCGAAGCCGATCTTTTGCAGTTGGGCGCTCTGGAATTTGAAGTCGCCTACGTGATTGATAAATCTTTAAAAGCCGCGGGCGTACTGAAGCGCACCTCCGTAGATCAGGTTTTCGGATTCAAAGTCGATACTAGAAATGGGGCTATTCTTCCCGCAACAGAAGCAGCGACGGAATTGTGGGAGCTAGGACTTAACAATCACAAAAAATTCTTTGAAAATAAAAAACCCGAGACTCAGCTGATGATTGAGGCCCTGGAACTGGGACCTTATCAAAGAGATGACTACTGGCTGCCTTTGACGACGGACGAAGAAAATCTTCGCCAGCAGCGAAGGTCTGCGTTCCTCGCGAAAAATAATAAAAGCTACGTCATCGGGTTAAACACGGGTTGCAGCAATGTGATCTCGTATAAGAAACTCACCGTTGAATATCACCGCGATCTGATCCGCCGTCTTCATCAGGAATTTCCCGAAGCGGAAGTGGTTCTTTTAGGTGGACCTGAAGATACGACACGAAACCAAGAAATTGCTCAGGATTTAAACGTCATTTCCACGGCCACCGAGTCGGGCCTTAGAGATGGCTTGGTCAGTGTTGCCGCTTGCGATATCGTGGTTACCGGAGACAGCCTTGGAATGCACATGGCCATCTCCCAAAAAGCGCAAGTGATCGCATGGTTCGGGCCGACTTGTGCTCATGAAATAGACCTTTACGATCGGGGAGTTCACATTCTGACGAAAAGCCCTTGCAGCCCGTGCTGGAAGAGGACTTGTGAAAAAAGCATTATGTGCTACGATCAAGTGTCTTTAGAGGAAATAGTGAATGCCCTTAAATCTAGTCGTGCAAACAGCCTTTCTTGGAGATCTTCTGCTCTCCATTCCGCTGCTGAAGAAGTGCCGGGAGCAGTGGCCCCAGCATAAGCTTGCACTCGTCTGTCGTAAGGGATTTGGCGATTTTTTTCTTAAAACTCATCTCGTAGACCAAGTTTTTGAAATCGAAAAAGGAAATGCGGACTCCTACGCCAAGATCGTAGAGCATCTTCGTTACGTGGAGGTCGACAATTTGATTTCTCCACACGAATCCTTAAGAACGGCGTTCTTTAACGCCAAGATTAAAGCCAAGCACAAAATCAGCTTTCAAAAATCCTGGAACTTTCTAATTTATTCAAAACGCACGCAGAAAAATGCACAGCTTCCCGATGCGATGAGACAGCTCAGTCTTCTCGCACCGGAAGACGCCAATTTGGCGAAGGATCTTTCCGATTACACGAAAGAGGCGAAGCCTTTCACGGCGCAAGAATTTGGTAAGCTGTCTGCACCGCCAAAGTGGGCGTCGATGAGTTTGCGTCATCAGGTTTTAGAACTCACGGACGTCTATTCTTCGCTGAAACAGCGTTTTGACCTTCAAGGATTTGATGAAGGTAAAGCCGTTTTGATATTCCCTGGCAGTGTGTGGGCGACCAAACGCTGGACGGAAGAGGGCTTTATCAACACGGGAAAAGCCCTTCAACAAAAAGGTTTTAAAGTCTATGTGATGGGCGGGCCGGGTGAAGAAGAGCTGGCTGAAAAAGTAGCCGCAGCGATTCCGGGTTCTCAATCTCTTGCCGGAAAAACCAAGATCATTGAATCGGCTCAGTTGATTGCTCGCGCGGCTTTATTGATCGGCAATGACAGCGCATCGACACATCTCGCAGCCGTTTGTGATACACCGTTGATAGCGGTATTTGGTCCCACGATTTTAGAATTTGGCTTTCGCCCCTGGTCTGCAGAAAGTTATGTCGTACAAACGGAAGGTTTGCCGTGCCGGCCTTGCGGCAAACACGGGCATAAAGTCTGTCCTATCGGCACCCATGTCTGTATGAAAAACATTTCTGCCGAAGACGTTCTGCGCACGGCAGGTTTTATTCTTCGGTCGTAAAATCCTTGACGTTGATACCGTACTTACGAATCTTACGCAGCAGCGTATTCTTAGGAATATTTGCCTGCGCCACTGTTTGATTGATGCGGCCGTTGTTGGCTTTCAAGGCACTCATGATAAATTCCTTTTCCATCTCTTCCTTGAAAGCATCAAAATCCAAAGGACCCGAATAACCAACGCTCGCTGTTTTATCAGGGCTTTCTTTCGGAGCTAGTTTCAAAGATTCTGGCAAAGAATCCACCGTAATCTGGTGAGAGTTCTCTACAATGAAAGCGCGTTCAATCACGTTTTCAAGCTCACGAATATTTCCAGGCCAACGATAAGCCTTCAACAAAGTTAAAACTTCGTCCGTTACGGCGTTGATAGTGCGACCGTGTTGTTTTGAAAACTTCTTAATAAAGTTTTGTGTTAATGCTTCGATATCATCGATACGCTCACGCAAGGGCGGCAGGAAAATAGGCATTACATTCAAGCGATAGAACAAGTCTTCGCGGAATGTGCCTTCTTCCATCATTTTTTCTAAATTTCGGTTTGTCGCCGCGATAATACGAGTCGTGGTCTTCACCTCACGAGTCCCGCCGACCGGAGTGAATTTGCGCTCTTGCAGAACACGCAAAAGTTTTACCTGCATGTCCGGGCGAAGCTCTCCGATTTCATCAAGGAACAAAGTTCCGTTGTTCGCCATTTGGAACTTACCAATTTTTCTTTCTACCGCACCGGTGAAGGCGCCTTTTTCGTGACCAAAAAGTTCACTCTCCATCAAGCTTTCAGGAATCGCACCACAGTTGATGGCCACGAAACTTCCGGACTTGCGAGGGGAGTTGAAGTGAATGGCTTTTGCGACAAGCTCTTTTCCTGTCCCGTTTTCTCCGCGCACTAGAACTGTCGTGTCGACTTTGCACAGGCGATAGATCAGATTAAAGACCTCTTTCATCTTCGAGGAGCCGCCTACGAATTCACTTTCAATATCATCGTCAAAAACCGGGTTAGAAAGAGCCAGGCTAGAAACCAAGTCACGGGCTTCCTGAGACTTACGTACAATCTCCGTCAACTGTTGCGGGTTGACCGGTTTTTCAACGTAATCGTAAGCGCCTTCTTTAATCGCCACAACAGCGTCATGAAGATTGGAGTGCGCCGTCATTAAAACGACAAACGTACGAGGATCGTGTTCTTTGATCGCCGTTAATGCTTCAATTCCATTCATCTCTGGCATCTTCACGTCCATTAGGACCAGATCCCATTGCTGTTGTTTTACTTTTTCTAGCGCTTCCTTGCCGGTGGAAGCTTCATCGATTGTAAAATCGATTTCCGGCATTGTAGATTTTAAAATCGAAATGACAGAGCGGCGTAACTCAGCTTCGTCGTCAACAATCAGAGTGTGGAGTTTGTTCATCATGCGATCACCTCGGTTTCATTTTCCATTGCGATTTCAGAGTCGAGCGGCAAAGTGAAGGACACCGTGGTTCCGTGTCCAACAGTGCTTTCCATTTTTACTTTTCCGCCATGCAGTTCAATAAAGTATTTAACTAAGTAAAGGCCTAGGCCGGTCCCTTTAGTTCGTAAATCCTGATCACTTCCGCGAGTGAATTTGCCCCAGACTTTTTCCATGTCTTCGGGTTTAATGCCTTCGCCGGTGTCTTTCACAATCACGTGAACCATGTCATCGGCCTCTAGCGACACCACTTCGATTTGACCATCGCGAGGGGTATACTTAATCGCGTTTTCAACAAGATTAATGACCACCTCTTTAATCAGGGTGGTATCAAATTCTAAAGAAAACATAGGCTCAAGTGCCGTGTGAATTTGGATATTCTTTTCACGCGCCAAAGGACGAAGTGTTTGCAAAGCCTCTTCAATCACTTCGTTAATATCGCCTACTTCAGTGTGAATTTTAAAGTCACGGGATTCCACGCGCAGAACTTTTAAGATGGACTGAATATAGCGGTTTAGTTCGTCGCCATAAATACGCAGTGATCGTAAATCCTGACCCAATTCATTATCAGCATTCTGGGTTAACAGACGATCGACAATGGCTTGGATTTTCGCAATCGGAGTTTTCAGATCGTGAGAAATCAAGCTGACGAAATTATTCTTAAGCTGCTCTAGCTCTTGCAAGTACTGCTGTTCTTGTTGCAGGCGGAAGTTTTTCTTTTCGATCTTCGTGGCTTGATAGCCGATGAAAATGATCCAACATGCACCTAAAAGCACAAATGGAGAAAACGCCGGGGACCAGAAATAGAAACTATCAAAGACCCATGCTGAAAGAGCGGCTAATAAAGTTCCAATCCACAAAATACAGAACAGAGCTACGGATTGCGGATAAGTCGTAATTAAGAAGACCGCCATCAGCATCAAAACGAAAAAGCCCGCCGCATACCACCAGAATGAAAGGCGTTTGATCCACTTATTGCCTAAGAGCGTGTCTGTGACGTGCGCTAAGATCTCTGTGCGCGACAATGTTCCAACGGGGGTCATGTACACGGGGGCGGCGGACGTCTCGGCACCAATCAAAACGATCTTGTCGGAAAAAGCATTCGAGGGAATTTCGTCATACATGATTTCACTCAAAGTGTATTGAGTGAAGACCCGGCTTGTTCCCGCATAGTTGATCGGAAGTCCGGCCAGAGTGGTCGGAAATTTCTTACCCGTTAAACGCTCCACCAAATGAGGCATTTCCGCTCGTTGCGGGAAGACTCGGCGAACAACGCCGTCTTCATCGCGACGAACTTCATTGTTCCCCAAGTTGTCATGTTCACGGTTTGCAAATGCCGGCGTCAAAACACGCTCTAAGCTGTTCGTAGTTGAAGCCCATACAACGCGTTTATCTAAAAACAGACGCTGCTCTTCAGGATTTAAGCGCACGGTTCCGATGTTATCGCCAAAGTACAAGGTCACACCGACAGAGCGGGGATTTTGGCGCAGAATTTTTAGAAGCAGCTCATTCCAAACAGGTTTGTTCCAGAAAAAGCTGTCGGTGATATCTGTGACCTCAGACATGTTGTCCAGGAAGTTAGTCCTGCTGTCATAGATCGTTGCGAAGTCAGACTGACGGATGGTGATAAGGACGATCTGCTTTGAGGCTTTTTGGTCTCCGCGCAGTTGAAAGCGTTGGTCGTAGGATGTGATCTCGTCGTTAGAAAGGGCCAGGCCTCCGATGCTCCAACAAAGAAGGCAACGAAGCCAAAATCCGCGGCGTCGGGAAAAGAAGCGAAGCAGGACTTCGAGACGGATTCTGAGGTTTTGAAATGAGGCCTTTTGCACGCGTCGCAACATAGCAAATTTATTAAAAAATTCAACTATTAAAAGCACTTACCGCCGAGCCCAGAAAGAGGTATATTGAAAAATATGCATATCCTTCAAGGCGTTAAACAGTTGAGCTCCCCACTAGAGGCCTCTGTGGTCACTATAGGGAACTTTGACGGTGTTCATTTGGGCCATCAGCAGCTCGTGGAAAATGTGGTCCGCGAGGCTCAGTATTTTGGTGTTCCTTCCGTGGTGTACACCTTCCATCCTCACCCTGTAAAAGTTCTGCATCCAGAGCGTGCGACGTACCGTCTTTTTGATTTGAAAGACCAGCAAGAACAGTTTGCTCAACGGGGGATTGAGTACGTCATTATCGAGGATTTCACGAAGGATTTTTCTAAAGTTTCTCCGCAAGATTTCCTAGAAAAATACATTGTCGAAAAGTTGCATCCAAAAACTTTGGTCGTCGGCCATGACTTTTCTTTCGGCGCCGATCGCGCGGGGAATATTCCGTTTTTAGAAAAGTTCTGCGCCGAAAAAGGCATTCGCTTAATCATCATTCCTCCATTCCAATTTCAAGGGGCCGTGGTTTCTTCCACCCGCATCCGTGAAAAACTTAAGGACGGGGAGGTCGAAAAAGCCAATGAGCTTTTAGGCCGGACTTACTATGTGCGAGGTCATGTTGAAAAAGGATTTCAGCGTGGTCGCACCATTGGCGTGCCTACGGCGAATATTCACCCGGATGTTGAGTTCACTCCGCGCAAAGGTGTGTACTGCACTTTGACTAAAATCGGCAGTCACATGCATCCTTCGGTCACGAATATCGGAGTAAATCCGACGTTCCAAGAAAATGGCAAAGGACCGATCAAAATCGAAACGCATCTTTTTGATTTCGATGCTCATCTTTACGGCATGGAAGTGGAAGTTTATCTTTTGCACTTCATCCGCGACGAAATGAAGTTTTCTGGTATCGAAGAGTTAAAAGCACAGATTCAAAAAGACATGATTGAAACCCGCAGGTATTTCGATGAACACCCTGAAGTTCGTTGATATTCGCCCGGAAGGGCCTAGCGTTTTTGCGAAGTATCTGGATTTTTTGTCTCGGCAAAAATCTTGGGGTTGGGTTGTTGAGCATCACGCGACATTTTCAGCCGAAGTCATGGAAGGTGCAACGGCCGTGAAAATAGCGCCGTCGTTATCTGATGATATTCTTCCGCAATTAAGAGTATTACCAACTCAAGTTCGCACTTCTCAAGTTTTAGATTCTTTTTTCCAGGACGAGGGAGGATGGTATCCGCGTCTTATTTTGCACGAAGCGATTCGCAGTGTTTTAGTGCAAGAAGCTCGGGACTTAGACATTCGTGCCCCGGGCTTTGTCGTTGGTGAAAGCAAAGAAGCTCGTGTGGCTGCTGGTGTGCTTGCTGAGATGGGAGTCTCTGAAATTTTTCTTGTCGGGGATCCCGCAGTTTTAGAACCTCAAAAACATGTTCTATCTCGTCAGCAATTGGGCATTCGCTTTAATATCCTCAACCCCGACGATCTGACTCTGCAGGCGGTGAGCGCCGGAGTGATGATTAACACCATGGATTTGCGTCAGAACAAAAGTTTGCTAACGGATCTGTCGTATTTCAATTTCATGAAGCGTGCGGGCTATGCACTGGATTTGAATTTGTTCCCTCTGGAAAATCTTTTATTGGAGGAAGCGGAGCGTGCGGATTTGAAAGTCTTGCCGCCTGTTTTAGTGGCAGAAACTTTCACGCGACTTTGGTTTCAGCGTTTGAAGTTGAGTGATGATATTTCAAACGATGAAATTCGCGCGACTTGGAATACATTTTTGAAAGAAAACTCTTCTTCGGTCTAGTTACAAAAAATGGCACCCTGTATTAAAGTAAGTCTAGTGACAGGAGCCATATGTCTTCACTCAAAATTGGTGAAATCTTAGTTAAGCAAGGTCTGCTGCGCGCAGATCAGTTGTCGCTTGCAATTGAAGAACAGAAAAAAGCCGGAAATAAGCTGACCTCTGCCATCATTCAATTGGGTTTCCTTAAAGAAAATCAAATCCTTCGCGCACTGGAAAAGCATTTCGCGGTTCCCGGCGTGGAAGTGAACACATTTGAAATTGATCAGTCGGTTATCAGTCTTATTCCTAAAGATGTCTGTGAAAAGAACACGTTGATTCCCTTGCAGAAGGCGGGAACCACACTGGTAGTCGCTTTTGCCGATCCTTCCAATATCATCGTTAAAGAAGACTTACGATTTATCACTCGCTGCCGTATTCAGGCCGTTGTAGGAACGGAAAGTGCGATTGCTTCCGGTATTGAAAAATACTATGGCGGTAGCATCAGTACGAAGTCTTTAAATGTGATCGGATCTGATGGGTTTGACGAAGAATTCAGTGTCAACAATCCTACGGCCGAAGTTATTGACCAAGACGGCGTGACAGACGATGCGCCTATCGTGAAGTTCGTGAACTCGATCTTAACGGATGCCATTCGTAAAAGAGTTTCAGATATTCACTTTGAACCCTACGAAAAGAAATACCGCGTGCGTTTCCGTATCGACGGTAACTTGCAAGAAGCCACGGCCCCTCCTGCGGGAACGGGTGCGGCTATTGCCTCCCGTATTAAGATCATGTCTAAGCTCGACATCGCAGAAAAACGCCGCCCCCAGGATGGTCGTTTGAAAGTCCGTACTTCCAAAGGGAAAGAGATGGATTTCCGTGTGAGTGTCTTGCCGACACTGTGGGGTGAAAAAGTTGTTCTGCGTCTTTTAGATAAATCGAATTTGCAGCTTGATATGACGAAGCTGGGATTTGAAGAAGACGATTTAAAACTTTTCAAATCGCAGATCAATCTTCCTCAAGGCATGGTTTTGATCACAGGTCCTACGGGTTCCGGTAAAACAAATACGATCTATTCAGCGCTTTCAGAACTGAATCAGCCGGATGTAAATATCTCGACAGCAGAAGACCCGGTGGAATTCAACTTAGAAGGTATTAATCAGGTTCAAATGAACCCGGATATTGAGCTGACTTTCGCAAGTGCCTTAAAATCTTTCCTGCGTCAGGACCCGGATATCGTTCTGGTGGGGGAGATTCGTGACTTAGAAACAGCCGAAATTGCTTTTAAAGCGGCGTCAACAGGTCACTTGGTTGTAAGTACCTTGCATACCAACGATGCTCCTTCGACGGTGATTCGTCTTACAGAAATGGGCGTGGCTCCTTATATTATTACTTCCACAGTGAATCTTATCGTCGCTCAACGTCTGGTGGGTAAAATCTGTGAATCGTGCAAAGCTCCGGTCGACGTGCCCGCCCAAATTCTTTTAAACTTGGGCGTACCTCAAGCCGAAGTGGGTGATTACAAAGTTTTCCGCGGCAAAGGTTGCGCGAACTGCAGTAACACAGGAATCAAAGGTCGTACTGCCATTTTTGAACTTATGCACATGACCGAAAAGATGAAAGAGGCGATTCTTAAAGGAGCCTCGACAGGACAGCTTCGTTATCTAGCACGTGAACAAGGTATGAGAACTCTACGTCGTAGTGCCTTGTTAAAATTGAAGCGTGGTTTGACGACGATTGAAGAAGTACTCAATGCATCAGTGAAGGACACATAATGAGTTTGACGGAACTTCTTTTGCAGGCAAAAGCGAAAAAAGCTGAAGAGTTTTTATTTGTAGTGGGCAGTGAACCGCGTGTTCGTTTGTCTTCAGGGTGGGCGAGTCTTCGCACTTCTCCCGCATTAGTAACGGAATGGAATCTTCTGCAGCAAAGTCTTTTATCTAATCAGCAAAAGGCCGTTCTGGATACGACGGGTGTTGTTCAAGGCGAAGCCTCTTTTGAAAATGTTCGTATTGGTTTTTCTTTCTTCCAACAAGACACAACAATGAAAGCCGTCTTGGACATGGACTTAGACGGTGGACGACAGGAAATTTCCTTACCGCCTTCACTGATGGAAAGCTGCGCGCGCATGAAAGGCCTGGTTCTTCTGTCTGGTCCCGGTGAAGCGGGGCAGGTGTGGGCATTGCATAAAATCCTGCAAAAGCTCAGTGAAGAAAAAGCTTTTGTCGGCGTTGTTTTTTCTCGCAAAGCTTTTCCTCAAGTGAAGGAAGCGAAGGCTTGTTATCTTTACCACAACGGTGACTTTTCAAAACCTGAAGAGCGCGAAAGCTTGATGGCGGGCGTAGATATGGTGGTCTTTGAAGGGTTCGCTGATGATGAATCATTGCTTGAGGCTATGACATTGGCGGAGCGCGGTCTTTTTGTTATTTATTCGATGAGGGCTCCATCGCTTACGAATGCTCTTCGTCGCTCTTTATCAGTTCTTGGAGAAAAATATGGAGAGCATGGCGCGCCACGCTTTTCTGAGATTTTAAGTTTGGCGGCGGGACAATACGCTGTCAGCGGACTTGCCGGAGACAAAGTTTTTGCACACGAAGTTTTACTTATGAAGCCTCAGGTGCGCAGCCTCATTGAGACGGAGGACTTAAAGGGCTTAGACTCTTTGATGAATCACGCCCAAGAAAATTCCGGCATTTTAACTTTGAATCAGTCTTTACTTCAGCATCTTATTCGTCGTCGTGTAGACCTAAAAACAGCATTTGAAGTTTCTCGTGATCCCGACAATCTTGATCAGCTCTTGAAAAAGGTAGGTATCTAAGATGGCAAAGTTTCAATACCAAGCAAAAAACGCCTCGGGCCAAGTGGTTCAAGGTGAAATCGAAGCCGCCAACCAACAAGAGGCGATCATTCGTTTAAGAGCGCAGCAGCTGTTGCCTGTTCGTGTCGTGCAATTTGGTGGCGCGCGTGCGGCCGCAGGAAAAAGCAGCACGGGGCTTTTTGCTCCGCGTGTGAATGGAAAAGATCTTCAAGTTTTCACTCGACAGTTTGCTACTTTGATCAATGCCGGTATTCCCGTCGTGGACTCCTTAAAAATTCTTTCTGAAGGTCTGCGCCCAGGGCTTTTAAAAGAGGCCTCTGCTCAAGTAAAAACTTCGATCGAAGGCGGTCGTCGTTTGGCTGACTCTATGGCGCAAGTGCCGAATGTTTTCGATAAACTTTACGTGAACATGATCCAAGCGGGTGAAGAAGCCGGTATCTTGGATAGCATTCTGCAACGTCTTGCCAGCTACATGGAAAAATCTGAAAAGCTGAAAGCGCAAGTCAAAGGAGCCTTGGTGTATCCGATGGTCATCATCGTCGTTGCGATGATCGTTATCGCGGGTATCCTGGTTTTCATTATTCCAAAGTTCATGGAATTCTTTGCGTCTTCAGGAAAAGAACCACCTGCTTTAACTCAAATGGTGGTGAATCTAAGTAACTCGATGATCAATAACTGGTACGTATACCTGGTCGTTCTGATTGTCGGTCCTTTCGTATTTGCGCAGTGGATCCGGACGGATGCGGGTAAAGACGCGTTTGATCGTTTCATCATGAAAGCACCGGTTTTTGGTGAAGTGGTGCAAAAGTCTGCGATCGCCCGTTTGACTAGAACACTTTCCACCTTGTTGTCTTCGGGTGTAGGGTTGATCGAGGCCATTGATATTTCCTCAAAAACTGCGGGCAATATCGTTATCGAACAATCTTTGCTTCGCTGTAAAGAGTCCGTAACTCAAGGTCGTACTTTTGCGGCACCTCTAGGAAAAGAAAAAGCCTTCCCCGAGATGGTCGTACAAATGATCTCGATTGGTGAACAGTCGGGTACTTTGGATATCATGTTGGGTAAGATCGCCGACTTCTATGAAGATGAAGTCGAAACCGCAGTAAAAGCTATGACCTCACTTCTAGAGCCTCTTTTGATGGTTGTTTTGGGTGGTATTATCGCCGTTCTTGTCGTGGCGATGTATCTTCCGATCTTCAACATGGCGGATGTGGTTCAATAGATGCGCCTAAGTTTTGCTTTGCAGAACAATAAAGAACAAGGACTGATGGTGGAGTTTGGCCGCCTCAGTCTTTTTGTTCTTATACTTGTTATCAGTGTTATTTCCAGCATCGTTCAAGAAGGATTCGTGAACTGGTCCATCTTAGGGCCGTTTTATTCCATTCTGACAGTGGCACTGGGACTTCATTTGATTTGGTTTTCCTTCTGGGACCAGTTGCTGCAACGTCCGCTTCTTTTGTTTTTGGGTTTTGTCGTCGACTCGCTGCTGATTTCACTTTTGATTTATCATTCGGGAATCAGTCAGTCCTTGTTTCTATTTTTGCACTTAGTAAATATCTTATTAGCGGGTATCGCGTGTCGCGGCGTGGGCGCGGTGACGTTGGCTCTTTTTACGAGCATCTTTTTTTCTGGGGCAGCTCTGTTTTCGCCAGAAATGAAAGCCCTGAATTTCTTTTTTCTTTTAGCTTTAAATAATATCGCGTTCTTCTCGGTCGCGGGATTGTCGGGATATTTAAGTGAACAGCTTCAATTTGTTGGTAGCGAACTTAAAAAAACCGGTCTAAGCCTTCGTTCTGCGCAAGAACTTAACGAAGTTTTGGTTGAGAATATTCCGACAGGAATGGTCTCATTCACTGAAAACGGAGAAATTGTAAAAGCAAACTCTTCGGCGCTCGAGATTTTAGGCATGCCCGATGTTTCGTCGGCGAACTTTTATCAGCTTTTTCCAGACGTTGATAAGGCAGAGTCTTTAGTCAAAAAAGACGTGAAGTACGCACCGTCGCCAGAAGCTCAGGCAAAAATCCTAGGTCTGACGGTATCCAAAATCTATAGTCCTGAGCTTCAATCACATCTTTCTATCGCGCTTTTTGATGACTTAACTAAAATTCGTCAATTGGAATACAACGCCCGTCAAAATGAAAAGTTGGCAGCGGTGGGCGGCTTGGCGGCGGGGATTGCCCATGAAATTCGCAATCCGTTAGCCGGTATCAGCGGCAGTATAGAGATGCTGACTCAAACAGTGACGAACGAAGATGATCGTAAACTGATGAAAATTGTTCTTCGGGAAATTGATCGCTTGAACAACCTAATCACTGAATTTCTGGATTACGCGCGCCCCGAAACGCCGCCGACAGATCCGGTGGATTTGTCTTCGCTTATGACGGAAGTTTTGGACTCTATGCGTACCAACAATCAAGTGCGCGCCGATGTAGAGCAAGTCAGACAGTACGATGCCGGGTTAAAGATCTTAGGTCGTCGTGATAAATTGAAACAGGCTTTTTTAAATATCATTATCAACTCATACCAAGCGATGAATGAAAGTCCGCAGCCGAAAATTTCCGTTCAAGCCGTGACGAAAGGCAATGAAGTGGAAGTGCGCATTCGTGATGCCGGATGTGGAATGAGCGAAGCGACGAAGAAGAAAATGTTTGAACCCTTCCACACGACGAAACCTAAAGGCACGGGCCTAGGTCTAGCTGTGACTCATAAGATTTTGGAAGGGCATGGAGCACAAGTCTTTGTCGAAAGCGAAGTCGGCGTAGGTACTGAGTTTATTTTGACTTTTCCCAAAGCAAACTGAGAGAATGAATAGAACACAGGACGTGGGAGCGTATACATGAAGTCGAGAATTCTTGTTGTCGATGACGAAGAATCCATTCGCGAGTTTTTAGAGATCATGCTTAAAAAAGAAGGCTATGAAGTGACTTTGGCTGAGGATGGCCAAAAAGCGAAAGACCTTCTAACGAAAAAAACTTTCGATATGATCATTTCGGATCTACAGATGCCGCATGTGACGGGTATCGAGCTTCTGAAACACGTCAAAGAGTCTTACCCTGATACGGTCTTCATGTTGATCACGGCTTTCGGTACAACCGAAACTGCGGTTGAAGCCATGAAGATGGGTGCCTACGATTATTTGACGAAGCCGTTTAAGATTGATGAAGTTCGTTTGAACATTCAAAATGCTTTACGTTCTCGCAACTTGGAAGTTGAAAATAGATCTCTTAAAAAAGAACTCGTTAAAGAATATTCTTTCCAAAACATGGTCGGAAACTCTCCGGCGATGCACGCGATTTACGATATGGTTAAGCGTGTCTCTCAAACTCCAACAAACGTTTTGATCACGGGGGAGTCGGGAACAGGTAAAGAGGTCGTTGCGAAAGCGATTCACTACAACGGTCCTTTGAAAGACCGCCCGTTTGTGACTGTCAACTGTGGTGCTATTCCTGAAAACTTGATGGAATCTGAAATGTTCGGTCATAAGAAGGGCTCTTTCACAGGCGCTGTTTCAGATAAAGCGGGTCTTTTCGAAGTGGCTGATTCCGGAACTCTGTTCCTGGATGAGGTCGGTGAGTTGCCTTTGACGATTCAGGTAAAGCTTCTTCGTGCGATTCAAGAGCGTGTAATCCGCCGTGTGGGTGCGACGGAAGACATGAAAGTCGAAGTGCGTATCATCGCGGCGACAAACAGAAATCTTGAAGAGATGGTTCAAAAAGGAACTTTCCGTCAAGATTTGTTCTATCGCTTGAATGTTATTAATATCAAAACTCCGGGTCTTCGCGAACGTCGTGAAGACGTTCCTTTGCTCGCAAATCACTTCCTTAAAAAGTACAACGAGCGTTTGGGTAAAAACATCGGCGCAATCAGCGCAGAAGCAATGGAGATTTTAAAGAAGTATGACTATCCAGGTAACGTGCGTGAGCTTGAAAACTTGATCGAGCGCACAGTGGCTTTAGAAGGTGGCGCAACCATCCTTCCTGAGTCTTTGCCACCGATGGTGAATACGGCATCGGGCCGCAAGATGGCCTCGTCCAATGAAATCGAAATCGGCGATGACGGTGTTGATCTTGATAAGGTGATGGGACAGATTGAAAAAGAACTTTTGGTGAAAGCGATTCACGCCGCCGGCGGAGTGAAAAAGAGAGCTGCCAAGCTTCTTCATATTTCATTCCGATCTATGCGATATCGCATAGAAAAATACAACCTCGGTGTTGTCGGTGATGATGAACTAGATGATGAATAAAATCTCAACAGATTTTTAAAAAAAAGGGGAGTAAGAAGACTCCCCTTTTTTTATGGGAGCCGCGGAGTTTCGATTGAAAAAAGTTTTGATGCCTTTACCAAAAAAAGATTTTGATCCAACTGAAGCCGCGGTTCCCTGGAGAACTCTCTCCCGCGCGGGCGTGCAGATTTACTTTGCGACTTCGGATGGAGGCAAGGCGACTTGTGATGATCGCATGATCAGCGGTGACGGTTTGGGAGTCCTGGCTCCACTTCTTGTCGCCGACAAAAATGCCCAGGCGGCCTACGAGGATATGATTCAGTGCTCGGAATTTCGATCTCCGTTAAAGTGGGAAAATGCACGCGAAGTCGATTTTGATGGCCTTATTTTGGCTGGCGGGCATGCGCCGGGTATGAAAGAGTATTTGGAATCTCCGGTTTTGCAAAGCCAAACGGCGGCTTTTTTCGAAAGAGGAAAACCGGTGGGTGCAATTTGTCATGGTGTCGTTTTGGTGGCGCGAAGCAAATATGGCAACGGTCAGAGCGTGCTTTATGGTAGAAAGACAACCTCACTCTTACAATCGCAAGAATTGTTAGCTTGGAATCTGACGCGCTGGTGGTTAGGAGATTATTATCGAACCTATCCGCAGACAGTAGAGGCCGAAGTGCGCCAATCTTTGCAAGCTCCCCAGGATTTTTTAAGAGGCCCTTTGCCTCTATCCCGCGATAGTGACAGCAGTCTGAGTGCAGGCTTTGCCGTGTGTGATGAGAACTATGTTTCAGCGCGATGGCCCGGGGACGCCCATCTCTTCGCACGTAAGTTTTTAGAAAGACTTCTGACCTAAGGCTGGGTATGGGGTTTTCACTTGAGACTCTGTCCTGCCAATGTTCTTCTTAGAACTGTTTGGAGGCCTGCATGTCTAATGAAAATCAAAAAGTTGTCGCTTTACTGAATGAAATTATCGAGATGGAAATTTCCGGCGTAGTTCGCTATCTGCACTATGCATTGATGATCAAAGGGCCTAACCGTATTCCAATCGTTAAATGGTTCCATGACCAAGCGAATGAAGGTTATCAGCATGCTTCCATGGTCGGCGAAAAGATCACAGCTTTAGGCGGTCACCCTTCTTTGAAGGTGTCACCGGTTCCAGAAACTAAAACTCACAAGGTTTTGGATATTTTGAAAGAAAGCTTAGACTTCGAACAAAGCGCTTTGGCAAAGTATAAAGAAGTGCTTAAACACTGCGCAGACGACGTCGCTTTGGAAGAGATGATCCGCGGAATGATTCGTCTAGAGACCGAGCATATTGAAGAAGTGGTGAAGATGCTCGATGTGAACACTTAATCTTCCTATTTAAGTGAAAAGAAAAAAAGGCGGATAGTTCATCCGCCTTTTTTTTATTTACACTTTAACGCCACGATAAATTCGTCCGCGTAAGAATATAAAATATCTTCCTCGCCAATGTATTCGGGGCGACCCATCATCATTCCCACCAAAAGTTCACGTGGTAAATAACGAAGTTTTACGAACTCCGTCAGATCTTTGTCTTCAATAAGAATCGTGGTTCGTTGTTTGCCAAAAATTTTAAGCTTTCCCTCTTTGGGGTTGCTAAGGTCTGAGTAGCGTTGCAGCTTTTTATCTTCTAATGTCGCTTGGATGTCCTGGCCCACTTGATCGAACTTGAAGATATGGGTGTTGGTAATAGCTTCGCAGCTTTTCACTGGAAGAGTGTTCGCTACGGCCGATAGGGATGTGATTACAATCGCACAGATGGCGAAGATGTGTTTCATAGAAACCTCCGATGCGAAAGTTCTAGCAGAAAAAGTGAAGCGTCTTTAAATTAACAAGCTGTCATGATGAGCTAGTAACAGACGAAATCGGACGAGGCATGACCTCAAATAAAAAAGGCGCTGGGGGACAGCGCCTTTGAGTATCATTTTTTACTGCGATTAAAGAGTCGTAAATACCGCGCCAAAATCAGTGAAAACGGCGATAGTGCCATCTTCATAAGTCACCGTGGCGCTGCTGCTGTAAGGACGGTTTTTCTGACCACGAACCACGACACTGATGCGACCTTCTTCGTTTTCCAAAGTCAGTTGTTCGGCTGTATAAAGCGGATTGATGCCACCATTGATTTTTGCGCGATGAACGATTTCATAAACTTCAGTTCCGTGTGCGGAAGAAAGAGAAGCGTAAGCCGTTGTGAAACCCACGCGGCGACCGAAGCAGAAAGTTTGAATTTCGTTGTAACCGCAAACAGAAGGAACGAATGTTCCCACAGGTTTTAATTCTGCCATTGCAGTGGACCCGAACAAAGCGACAAAAAGAACCAATGCTTTCATGATAACATCTCCTAAGAATGATTTATTATTTTAATGTTGATGTGTCTGTGCCAAAACCATGCCTGCTCATAAATAGCTTATGAGTCTTGAGCCTCATCCACAGGAAAAATCTATCTTAGGCAGTTCCAAAACGGATTCAATGTCTTCCTATTGTATTGCAAGAGTTTAACGACTACGTGCAACCACGAATGAGGAATAACACAATCAAAACTGGAACCGGAATGCCGATCGCCCAAAGAAGAATCCAACCAATTTTACCAGACTGATTCTTTAGATCCATAATTGCCCCTCTTGTTAAGACAGTAAGTGGCAAGAGTCCTCAAAAGCATGAAGACTTTGCCCGTTCTTTTATAAGGAGCAAAATCAAAGCCACGAAGTATGGCTTTGCAGCAAACTGATGAATTACAAATTTCTTTGCAGGGGAGACTGTAGAACGGGCCAGGTGCTTTTTAAAACGGCAGGACGCCCTTTAAATACCAAGATACCAAAAGTCCCGTAGTGCGTGAGGCGCGACGCCCATTCGACAGGATTATTGTCCTTGCTCCAGCGCACCCACACTACTGTTTGCTGCGGATTGGATTTCAATCTTGTCACGAACACAGTGCTGGTGTCCGCAAGTTGGAATGTCTGTGAGTCGATGCGAACTGTCGTGTCAGTCAGTTCAAAGTTTTGATCTTCCAGTTGCGATTTCATGAACTGCGCAAAGAGATCCTTTTCGCCAACAAAAACCAGGGCGCCTTGTGTAGGTAGATTCAAGGTGTCTGCCATGGAGTGAAAGCTGTCTTTTCCTTCTGTGGAGGCCGCCCAAGACTGCGCGAACTTTTCTGCCGTCGTTTGAGAGGGATCAAAAAAGAAATGGACCTCAGGGCTTCCAAATGCCGAAGACAACGTCGCGGGGCGTTCTTCAACGAAGAGCTTTCTAAAAACATGATAATCAGGATCCACCGCGACCTTGACGGGACGTGAGTGGCTGACAAGTGAAAAGACCTGAGATTTATCAAAAAGACGAGCCATCTGACGAACCACCTGGCCATTTTCTAAGGTCCATACCACCGGGATGTGCAGCTCATAAGGGGGAGCGTTTTGTGTCTGAGCCAACACGTAAGTGGTGCTGTAAGAACCATCCAGCCAACGCATGACTTTCACATCAGGAAGTTCGATCTGCGGAGCTCCTTCGCGGTCTAACCACTGCGTGAAAAAGCTGTTTAAGTTCTGATTCGTGATTTTTTCAAAACTCTTTTGGATCTCGAAAAAAGAAACGCGTTGATACAGATTTTCTGTGTAAAAATCTTGCAACGCTTTTTTGAAAAGGTCTTTGCCGAAGCGGAACTCGAGCATATGGAAAATCATCATGGTCTTGCCATAACCCACGGCTTGCGAGCTGGAGTTGTGACGTCCCCGGAACTGGCGCACTGGGAAATCGTTTTTTGGATTGGCCGCGACGAAATCAGAGTAGGTGATGAGAGTATTTAGGCGATACCCACGGTCATTTCCCGCAAGTTCTTGTTGCCAGTGATCGGCCATGTAGGTTGTTAAGCCTTCACTCCAGTTGCCTTTGTCATAGTCCACATAAACGCTGTTTCCCCACCAGTTGTGCAAAACTTCATGCGGCAGGGAAGAGTTTAAGATGAACGGCAGGCGAATCACGGTAGGACCTAAAAGCGTAAAGCTCGGCATGCCATAGCCGGTTTCCCAAAAATTTTCGACAACGGTGAAGGAAGAATACGGATAAGGAGCGATGCTCGAAGCATAGTGCTCAATAAAGCCCGGAACTAAAGAAATAAAACTTTGCGCTAAGGAGGGATCGTCTTTGCGCAAAAGGACCTGCACCTTTTTTCCGTCTTTCATTTCTTTTTCGTAGAATGAGAAGGGACCGGCGACCAGATAGATTTCTTCTTGGGGATAGATTTCAACAAATCGTGTCGTGCGAGAGGTGGAGTCCACCTCGGTGCTGGTGATTTGACCTTGGATTAAGGATCTCCAAGCCAACGGGGTTTTGACGGTGATATCGAAACTTTTTTGCGTGTCGAGGAAAGACGGATACCAATAAGTGCTCCCGAAGAGAGTCGCTCCTTCCGGGGCAATCAAGCCGTTGGAGTTGTCATTCACGACAGCATCAAAGATCACACCTTGATAATACAAGGACACTTTGTTGTCCTGACTTCCTAGTTGCAATCCGTATTCAGCGTAGGGTTCTTCCTTGGTCGCCGCATGCAATAAAATAAGGCTGTCGTCCGCACTGGTGACAGACACTTGAAGGTCTTTGTGAAGAACGAAGCTGAGCTTGCGAGGAGAATCCTTCGCAAAAGTCAGAGTGTCTTGGGCTTTAAGCATCTTAAGACCAGGAAGAAGTTCCACCTGCATCTTGTGATGCACAGGGGCTGCGTGAGACTGCATAGTCACAAGTAGAATTAAAAGAAGAGCCACCACAATCATGAGTTTGTGAAGAGCTTGCGCCTTAGACATTTTTTACCTCTGAAACGGCGGTCTTTTTACGCCTGTCTCAGAGGGAGGTCAAAGGGATTTCAGAAGGGCTTATTCCCCTTTGTCAGGAGCAAACAAGTTTTGAATTTTATTCCATTTTTCGCAAGGAGGAGCCTCGATTGTGACTCTTTCGCCACTCCACGGGTGGATGAACTCCAGGCGCAATGCTTTAAGACAAAGGCCCTCAATTCCCACATCATTGCGGAAAAAGCGGTTGTGGTGCGAATCGCCATGAACGGCGTCCCCTAAAAGAGGGTGTGAAATGCGATTAAAGTGACGGCGGATCTGGTGGTAGCGACCGGTATGGGGAGTGACTTCCACCCATGAATAGCGTGCTGTTGGAAATTTTTTCCCGACAGCGACGGGGAATTCTTTTGTACCTAAGCGTTTAAACGAAGTTTTAGCGTCGACCAGTTCGCCCGTGGAATCGAGCTCTAAGGGGAGCTCAATCACGCCTTCTTCTTTGACGTAACCACGGACCACAGCTTGATATGTTTTCTGAGTGGCGCGGTCGGTGAAGAGTTTGCAGATCTCGCGCGCCGATTCGGATGAAAGAGCGAAAAGAAGCACACCGCTCGTTGCGGCATCCAGACGATGAACAGGATATACATGTTGTTTCATCATGCGACGGGCATGATAAAGACAGATTTTATCTCTTGAAACACGATGCTGGACATTTTCATGTGGATGAACGTGAAATCCCGACGGTTTATTGACGGCGATAAAGTAGTCATCCTTGTACAGCAGTTCCACTAAAAAATCCTAAGGTTGTCCCGCCCAAATATAATAAACACTTCCGCCTTTAAGCTGACTGACGACGGTATTGATGTACTTTTGTTCCACCGCCGGACAGCCTTCACTGCGACCCAAGGGCTTATATTGAGGGTCGACATACCAGGCGCCATGCACAACAATCGCGCGACTCATCGCTTGATCGTTGGTTTTTTCTAACCCCACTAGGCGCATAGAGCGGCCATGTTTACCACTGTATTCTGCCCCGGTCACGTACATACCGATGGATGACATCTTAGAGCCTTCGATATTGGAAAATTTCTTTGCCATTCCAGTGTGGCTGGGGTCAGAGCCGCGGCCATGCGAAACCAAGTAGCGAGTGACCAGCCCCGTTTTCATATCTATCAAGTACATACGTTTTTGATGTGACGCCTGGGTGAAGTCGATCACGGTCACATAGTTTTTATTGGCGATTTTATTATAATAAACATCGTAATAGGTGAGTGCTTTAGCCAGAGCCACCGTGGGCACTTCTTTTTTCGGATCAACATAATCATACTTGGATAAATCCACCTCGGGCGTCTGTGCAAAGGCAGAAGATATAAAGAAAAAACTGAGAAGAGATAAAATACGTAACGTCATAGTTGCTCCCGATAATTCCAGAAATGATGTGTTGATGATCAATCGGAGTTCGACGTCGGGACTTGACGCTTGGACCTGGCAATTTGGACTAAAGCCGAGTCGCAGTTTTTTCACACATGGCTGGTCAAGAAATTGAGTTCTGCTGAGCGATCCCTCATTCTGAATTAACACCTGCAAGGAGGACTTTTTATGACGAGTAAGAAGGTACTTTTTGTTTTAACCAGCACGGATCGTTTGGGGAATTCGGGGCATCACACCGGGGCATACCTGTCAGAAATCACCCATCCTTATGACGAACTTGTTCGTGCCGGCTATAGCGTGGATATGGTGAGTCCTAAAGGCGGTAAGGTGCCCCTAGATGGCGTAAAGATGGACGACCCCATCAATGCGACCTGGATGAACGACGAAGAGTTTCTAGAAAAAATCGAAAGTTCATTAAAACCATCGCAGATCAATGCCGCCGACTATGCCGCCATTCTGTATGTGGGTGGGCACGGGGCGATGTTTGATTTGCCCGACAATAAAGAGCTGCAAAATATCGCGATCGGTATTTTCGAAAACGACGGGGTTGTGGCCTCTGTCTGTCATGGGGCTGCGGGGTTGGTGAATGTCCGCCTTTCTAGCGGACCTTATCTAGTGCAAGGTCATGAACTTGCAGGTTTCACAAATGATGAAGAAGAAACTGTGGGCATGGAAAAAGTCGTTCCGTTTCTTTTGGAAAGTAAATTGAAAGAACGAGGGGCTTTATTTTCATCAGCTCCTAAGTTTACTTCGCATGTTATAAAAAGTGGCCGGCTTGTCAGCGGGCAAAACCCGGCTTCGGCGGCCGAGGTGGGACAGGCCTTGGTTGAAGTCTTAGATTTTATTTCTGAAGGAAGATCGGTACCTGAAAAGAATTGGTGTGAATGGGGGCATCCGTAATGTCGACGACAATGGAATCACAAGTAATCGCACACAGTCCGCGCTTTTTAAAAATCATTGAAATTGCAAAAAAAGTTTCTGCCAGCTCTGCCAATGTGCTTATCACTGGCGAAAGTGGGACGGGGAAGGAAATCATCGCACGCATGATTCATGATCTCAGTCCCCGCCGCAAAGAAGCTTTTGTGCCGATCAACTGTTCGGCCATTCCAGAACAACTCTTAGAGAGTGAACTTTTCGGTTATGCCAAAGGCGCTTTCACCGGGGCCTCCAATCAAAAAGCCGGACTTTTTGAAGAGGCTAACGGGGGGACTCTTTTCTTGGATGAAATCGGCGATCTGGATTTGCACTTGCAAGCCAAGCTCTTACGAGTGCTCCAGGAAAAAAAAGTCAAAAGAGTCGGCGAGAATCATTATCGCTCACTGAATATTCGCATTCTTGCGGCCACTCACAATGACTTGAGTGAGGATGTGCAGCAGAAAAAATTTCGTGAAGATTTGTATTTTCGCTTAAATGTCGTACCGATTGAAGTGCCACCGTTGCGGGAACGCATGGAAGACATTCTGCCTTTGGCTCAATACTTTCTGAAGAAATTTTCGCTACGTCATCATTCCGTGGAAAAACATTTCGCATCGGATGTGGGAAGTTATTTGCTGTCACATTCCTGGTGGGGAAATGTGCGTGAACTTGAAAACACAATCGAGCGCGCTGTTGTTTTAAGTTCTGGAAATGAAATCACCGTGAATGATTTGGATGGAAACCAAAAACGGTCCATCAGCATGGAGTCGGTTTTTGAGCGCCTTTGTCACAAAGAGGGGCGTTTGCTTTCGTTGGAAGAAATGGCTCGGCAGTATATCGAGTACGCCCTTCAAGTGAATAAGGGCGCACGAGAGAAAACTGCAAAAGACTTAGGGATTGACCGAAAAACGTTGTACCGCAAAACTCACCATCCGCATCAGCAACGTGCTTAGTGCACGTGCGAGCGGGGAGGTTCGCGGTTCGGTGCTGTGGTGCCACCAGCCACATTTTCACCGGCGTATGCCGATGTTTCGGGGCCTCGAGCTGCCCGACGGATTTCGCGCTCTTTTACATAATCCATCACCAAAGCGGATAGAGCATGTTCTAAAGAAGTTGGACGTTTGCGATCCATTTCTTCTTCTTCCTGCTCGTGTTTATGCTTTCGTTTGATTTGTTGTTTGGCTTTTGTGGCTCCCGGCCATGCGCGCAGGAATACGACGGCAAAGGCTGCCGAGGCGAGCAAAATCAAACCGACGCCCGTGCTGAGGGTTGCGGACCAAACAATAGAACCTGTGCGATCCCACTGCATCGACAGATCCAAAAGAGAAATAAAAAGCCCACCGGTAAAAAAGATGACGGAGGCAACACCAACAAGAATAAGTGTCACCATGCGGCGACTGCGGAATGAAACCTCATCAAAAATTTCAATGGCGGCATCCTTAAAGCCGCGGGGTCTCATGTTTAAGCGACCGAAAACGAACGACAAGACTAAAGCTAACCACTTCATTGGGACTCCCTGCGATGTTGAGGAGGTCTCGAAACCGGGACCTCCTAATTAATTATTATTTTGAATTATCTACGACGGATTAGCAGACCGGCCACCAGACCCACTGCAGCTGCGCCAAGGACTGTGTAAAAGGGATGAGCCTTAACAAATTCCTCCGAAGCGTCCATAGCTTCACGGGCTCTGTCTTGGGCCATGTTGTAAGTGTCAGTCCAGCCACTTTTATCAAGTTCTTGCTTCACACCTTGTTTCACATTTTCTTTGATGTTGCCAAGGTTGCTTCTGAAATCGTTTGGGGTCGTTTCCATGAATCCACTCCTTTTTGTGTTGTTGGTAACCACTAATCAATGCAAAGCAGGAAGGATGCCAACTCGAAATCCGGTAGAGGCGATTTTGAGTTGCAGACGGAGGTGATAATCCCTTTTTCCTCTGGGATTCTTGCCCCATTTGACTTTTGTCGTTCGCCGGTTGACGATGTCGTGATGAAAAAAGCCCTAGTCCTTTTCGCGCATCCCTTTTCGAAACAGTCCCGAGTTAATCGCGCCATCATGGATCAGCTTCGCGAACTAAAACATGTTCGTGTCCATGATCTTTATGAAGAGTATCCGTACTTCCATATTCAGGTTCAAAAAGAGCAGGAACTTTTGTTAGAGCATGATCTTGTAGTTTGGCAGCATCCTTTCTATTGGTTTTCGATGCCGCCTTTGATGAAGCTCTGGTGTGATGAGGTTTTACGCCGCGGCTTTGCCTATGGACCGGAGGGAAATAAACTTCACGGGAAAGATTTCTTTTTGTCGATTACGACGGGCGGTTGGGGGGACCCCTCTTCTCCTGGCTCTGTGGAAGATTTCTTCCCGCCTTATCGTCAAACGATTGAGCAGTGCGGAATGAAATGGCACAAACCTGTTGTGATGACCGGAACAGGAAGGGCTACAGAAGAACAAATCCTTCTTCATGCCGAAGCCGTTCGCCGAAGAATGATTGATTATTGTGCCACCGGTGTGTGTAAAGATATTTAGGAACAAAGACGATGGAATCTGGTTTGTTTTATATTTTAGTGTTCTTGGTTTCTGCTTTGATCTGCGTGCCGATTTGCAAACGCTTAGGGTTGGGATCGGTTCTGGGGTATCTCCTGGCGGGAATGATTATCGGCCCTTATGGTCTTAAGGTTATCGCCGGTGTCGAAGACATCATGCACATTTCCGAATTTGGTGTGGTGCTTTTGATGTTCCTGATTGGCCTTGAGCTTGAACCCAAAAAACTGTGGGACATGCGGGTGTCTATTTTTGGGTTGGGCGGCTTGCAAGTTCTTTCAGTAAGCGTTGTGATTGGCTTGATCGTGAAGTTCTTTTTCGCGCAAACCACGGCTGTCTCTATTCTCATCGGAATGGCCTTTGCGCTTTCATCGACAGCGATCGGTCTGCAGATTCTGTCTGAAAAGAAGCTTTTAGCTACAACTTCAGGCTCTTCTGCTTTTTCTATTTTATTGTTTCAAGATATCGCCGTCATCCCGATGATTGCGATACTTCCTCTTTTGACTGTGAATGCGGCAGCTTCTGAATCCACCGGAAATCCGTGGGCAAGTGTTTTAGAGGTGGTGATGGTTCTAGCGACCATTATTGTTTTAGGTCGCTTGTTGCTCCGTCATCTCTTGCGTTGGATCGGAGCTTTGCACTTACGAGAGATCTTCACGGCTTTTGCCCTGTTTCTGGTGATCGGGATGTCTTTTCTGATGCAAAGATTGGGAATCTCGATGGCCTTAGGTGCCTTTATGGCCGGGGTCCTTTTAGCGGATAGCGAGTATCGACATGCTTTAGAAACTGATATCGAACCATTCAAAGGTTTATTGATGGGTCTTTTCTTTATCTCTGTGGGTATGAGTGTCAATCTGCTGCAGATACTTGAAAGCCCTTTGCAGTTTATTCTGTTGGTTCTTCTAGTCTTCCTAGTTAAAACAGTCGTGCACGCGGGATTGGCATTTTTATTTAAAACGCCGCGAGCGCAGATCCCTTTCTTCGCCATTATTCTTTCTCAAATTGGGGAGTTTGCATTTGTGTTACTAGGTGCGGCTCAAGGTTTGAAGGTCTTAGATACGAATACCGTAGGAACTTTGACGGCCGTAGTCGCTCTTTCAATGTTGTTCACTCCCTTAACGGTTCTTCTTTACGACAAAGTCTATCTTCGCTATGTCGCCGGTGCTTCGACAATGGAAGAAGATAAGATCGAGGACGAACACAGTCCGGTTATCATTGCGGGCTTTGGTCGGTTTGGCCAGATCATTGGTCGTCTTCTTTATGCCAATCGCGTGAAGGCCACAGTCTTAGATCACGAGCCCAGTCAGATTGAAATGCTTCGTCGTTTTGGATTTAAAGTTTATTATGGAGATGCCACACGCATGGATCTTCTGGAAGCTGCGGGAGCCCAGCATGCAAAAATTCTGGTTGTCGCCATTGATGACATGGATGATGGGCTGAAGCTGATCGATTCAGCGCGCGAGGCCTTTCCGCATTTAAAAATCTTTGCTCGGGCCCGCAATGTCGATCACGTGTACCGCTTGATGGATCGCGACGTCTTTAACTTTGAACGCGAGCTTTACGAATCTTCGTTGCGTATGGGATCTTCCGTGTTAAGAGCTCTGGGATGGCCGGCGTACCAAAGTGTGATCGCCGCGAATATTTTCCGGGACCACAACAATCAAATGTTGGAAGAGCTTCACCGTCGTCGTGACAACCCGGATGAAATGGTCTCTCGTTCTAAGCAGGCTCGCGATGATTTAGAAAAAATGTTCCAGCAGGAAAACCACTATTTAGAGCGCACAGAAGCATGGAGCAACGAGCAATGAAACAGTCAGTCCTCATTTTAAGCCTTCTCTTCAGTGCCAGTTTCGCTTTTGCAAACAATTGTGAGGAAAGAAGAGGAGCTCTTGATTTTGGATCGGGAACGACAAAGGCCTTCGCGGCGGTTGTTGATATTTGTGCGAAGAAAATCGTCTCTGTGCTGTATGAAGATCGTTTGCCTTTAGCTTTAAATGAGGCTCTGGAGAAATCTTCTACAAAAGAAATTCCCGCAGCGACAGTTCAAGCCGCCTATCCAAAAATTAAAAACTTCGTAGCAAAAATGAAAGATCTTCAAGTCACGCGCATTGAAGGCGTGGCCACTTCCGTGTTCCGAGTCGCTAAAAACGGGAAGGCGACAGCAGAAAAGATTTCGGAAGAAATCGGTATTCCGGTGCAAGTTATTTCTCAAGAGCGCGAGGCAGAACTCGGGTATTGGTCGGCCCTGGCGCAAAAGAAGATAGAACCGACAGAGCTTATGGTTGTGTGGGACATCGGTGGTGGATCTATGCAGATGTATTCTCGCGATCACGGCAAGGTTCACATCTATCAAGGTGACCTGGCTTCGGTGACCTTTAAGAATAAAATTTTGCAAGTTCTGCAGTTTAAAAATCCTGCAGAGGTGTCTTCGCCGAATCCCCTGGGAATGCAAAAAGAAGCTGCCTTGCAACTAGCCAAGAATCACGCATACTTGAACGTACCGAAGTACTTTAAAGAGATCGCATCGAAGGCTCGTTGGATTGGCGTAGGCGGCGTGTTGTCAGCGTCCGTACAAAGACAGGCTCATTCCGGCGCCCACGATTTTACGTCCGGCCAGCTAGGAGAGGCTTTAAATAAACGCGCTCAACTGAACGACAGCCAGCTTGAGGGCGATTATAAAATTTCGGATGTGTCTAACTTAGCTTTGGTTTTGGGTTACATGCAGGCCTTAAGGATCTCAAAAGTCGAGACGGTGCAAGCATCTTTAGGACAAGGACTTATTTACCAGAGCCTTCATGCGAAATAATCACTGAAGATTGAGAATCGCCGCAGCCGGTGAAGATGTCGGCATGTCCTTATCATTAAGGACAATGACTTCTCCTCCGTGGCGGATGACTTCACAGGCGATGTCATCAAGAATATCATCGTCTTTGGCATCCTGCTGTTTTTCATGGAAAGTGATTTCCGCGCTGCCTCGATGCAACTGCCCCCAGATCTCA
Organism: Bdellovibrio sp. HCB117; assembly: GCF_047305915.1. NCBI lineage: Bacteria > Pseudomonadati > Bdellovibrionota > Bdellovibrionia > Bdellovibrionales > Pseudobdellovibrionaceae > Bdellovibrio > Bdellovibrio sp. HCB117. Next base: position 1,378,649 of record NZ_CP178622.1, read on the forward strand.
CTGTTATCGCGAATGAAAAGAGTTCGTACTTTTCCACCTAAAGCGGCGCGTGAGATTTTCACCAAATCATCGATAACCCGTTTTTGACGGGCCATCTCATCAATGTCCATCGTCGAAACATTGCGCTGTTGGGACTGATTCTTTTGGATATGTAAATTCGCTTGGTGAGTGATGGCCTCGATACGAGGAATTCCCTTCGTCGGGTCCACTTTACACAAAACAGGCTCCGCGTGAGCCGACACTTCTTTGTAAGCGTGAAAAATAATATCACTAGTAAATACGAACAGAGGCAAAGTTTTATAACCGGTCTCTTTAGAGATTTTCGATTCAATCCATTTCAAGAATAATTTCCCGCTGGATTTTTTCTTGAGGTGATTGTCCTGAGTCCCGCGACCGCGCGAATGAGATTTTAAATGCGGTATTTGGAAGGTTTCGGTTTCATCCTGATATTTCCAGTGCATGCTATTGCTGTGCTGGCCATGATGATAAAGAAAGGTGTGGATCTCGCTGCCCCGGCTGCCATCGCAACTGAAAAGCACCGCTTCAGACGGAGTTAATACCAAGGCGTGGTAGGTGTTGTGTCCTTGCAAATCTTCGATCAGGGGTTTTAAATGGAAGGATTCCGCCACGACGACTTTCGAAGGCAACTCGTGACCTGCGACGTAGTACCCGGTCCAATGCTTATTAACAAAGATCGCCAGACCTTCTTTTTCAGATTCCAAAAATTCAGCCGGATTAAAGTTATAAAGGGCGTCGAGCAATTCTTGATGTCTTTCTTTTCTTTGGTCGTAAGAAAGCAGATGCACGGCACGACGGACCAGTGCCTCGTATTCCATTTGCAAAGTTTTTGACGGCATCGCCGGAATGTAAATGGAGATACAGGGACCATCCTGGACGGATGTAAGACGCAAAAGATCATCGTGTGTCATCTTTTCAATCATGTGTCCATTATCCTCTCAACCGACAAGGAACACAAAAAGTCATTTGACAGTCCAGTGTGAGGAGTCATGTGGGGAAAAATTCCCAAGTTCACTACAATGAAAGAAGGCCCTCAAACTTACAGCAGAGAGGATGAACATGAAAACTTGGATTTGTGTCGTCAACCGTTCTGAAGCTAAGATTTTTGAACATGGAAACAACCGCTCCGCAGATGTGCAATTCGTCACAAAGCTATCGAATCCTCGAGGCCGATTAAAAGCGCAGGATATCAACGCCGATAAACCTGGAAGCTTTGTTTCTGGCTTTACCACTCACGGAATGGGGCGTGAGAAGATTGATTCTCCGACGGAACACGTCGCCCAAGAGTTTGCCAAACAGGTTTCGCAATTCTTGTACGATTCTTGTCAGCAGCACTTGTTTGAAGAGCTCGTTCTTATCGCCGAGCCTCAGTGCCTCGGTCGCTTGCGCGGACTATTGAGTAAAGAAGTACGTCAATGCATTGTTCAAGAGATTCCCAAAGATCTTGTGACCGCTGCGACCACGACGGACTTGAAAGAACGTCTGTGGCCGATGTCTGATTTACGCTCTGCAACTATCTAATTAGCTGACTAAGCGGCCGATGATCTCGTCGTCGACCGCTTATCCGCTCCGCGTGCCGCAGTGAGGCCATAAAAAATCTTTGTTTTGAAAAATTCCAGCTCTAAGTAAGAATGGGGCCATGTCAAAACATGCACTTCTATCGTTGATAATTCCTTTTTTAACAATAAGCCCTGCATTTTCAGCCACACTTCAAGAAGCTTATCAGTCAGCTTTACAGAAGAACGAAACTGTTGGCTTGCAAAACGCAAAAGTCACGCAAGCGAAAGAACGTGTTTCGCAATTGCGCGGCGGTTTGTACCCACAAATCTCGGCCAAAGCGACTTACTTCATGCAACCGGAAGCCAAAGATCCTTTAGCCCAAGAGATCTTTCCGGATCGACAAACAACGGTGGCGCTTTCTGCGAATCAAGTTTTGTTTCGCGGCCTGCGCGAGTTTGCTGGGATTCGCCAGCAAAAAGATCTTTTAGAGTCCCAGGAAGAGGCCCGTAATCAGGCCCTTTTGCAGCTTTATCAAGATGTCGCAAATTCTTATCTGAACATTCTAACGCTTGAGCAGGATTTAAAAAACCTGGAAGTGCAAATCAAGCTCTATGACGAACGTGTGTCTGAGTTGAGCGGACGTGTACGTCGTGGTGAATCCAACTCTTCAGAGGTTTTGACGGCACAATCCAGCCAGGCTGGCTTGAAAGCGGAATCGCAAATCGTCAGCGGAAACCTAAAAATGGCCCGCGAACTGTTTGCGTTTATCACCGGCCTTCCAGCGAACGAGACTTTAACGGACCCGGCGCTGACGAAGAATAAGAGCATCAATTCTTTGGATTATTATTTGAAGCGGATTGAAGAACGCTATGACGTGAAGTCGGCGCGCGAATTGTATACTGCCGCCGAGGAAGAAGTGAAAATCGCTAAAGGTGGACACTGGCCTTCTTTGGATGTTGCCGGGAATTATTACCTGAAGCGTCCTGAAGGATTCAGTGAAGACTTAAAGTGGGACGTGCAGTTTACGTTGACCTTGCCGATTTTTGAAGGGGGCACGACTCAAGCCAAAGTGCGCGAGGCCGCCTCCCGAAGAATTGAAGCGGATTTAACTTTAACCCGTTTGCGTCGCCAAGCGGATCAGGAGATTCGCGCCTACTATGAAAATTATCAATCGCGTTTAAATCAGGTGGCGGCTTTAGAAAAAGCCACCAGCCTGTCCGAGAAGAACTACCAAGTTCTTCAGCGTGATTATCGTCGCGGCCTGTCTCGCAACGTCGATGTGCAAATCGCGTTGACGGATTTCCGCGTGGCTTCGCGCGCTTTAGACCAAGCGCGCTTTGCGGCTCAATCTGAACTTGTACGTTTGCAAATTGCCGCGGCTGAAATGATAGCGCCGGCAGTGAAGGAAGACTAGACAATGACTTTATCCGATTTATCAATCCGTAAGCCCGTATTTGCTTGGATGTTGATGTTTGGCTTGATCGTATTCGGGGCGATCAGCTTTATGCGCATGGGGGTCAGTGAACTTCCCGACGTGGACTTCCCAGTGATCTCTCTTTCGGTCAGATACGAAGGGGCCGCACCGGAGGTGATGGAAGCCGATGTGATCGATCCGATTGAAGATGCCTTGATCAGTATTCAAGGAGTGAAAAATATCACGTCGATTGCTCGAAACAGTACGGCCGACGTCACTATTGAGTTTGATCTTGAGGTCAATATTGATGTGGCCTTCCAGGACGTACAGGCGAAGATGGCGCAAATCCAAGGCGCCCTTCCTCAGGATATGGATCCTCCGACCGTGATGAAAATCAATCCGGAAGATTTCCCAATCATGTGGCTGTCGGTGTCAAGTAATCAAATGCCTTTGCAGGATATGATGGTTTACGTGAACGACCAGATTCGCGATCGCTTAACCACAGTTCCTGGAGTCGGAAATCTGTGGATGCCTGGTTATTTAGAGCCGAACTTGCGCGTGTGGGTGCGTAATGAAGATTTGCATAAATATGCCCTTTCTGTTTCCGATGTCGTCACGACCTTACGTAACGAACATGCAGAACCACCGGCGGGTCGAGCAGAGTATAATAAGACGGAATACAGTCTGCGCACCTTGGGGGAAGCGAAAAAGCTAGATCAATTCCATAATATTCTAGTGAATTCTCGCGGCGGGGGACCCAACTACAGTCCGATTCCTTTAGAGCGCGTCGCTGACTTTAAAGAAGGCACCGTCGACGTTGTCCAGTTTGCACGTGCCAATGGAAAGTTTGCCGTCGGTCTTGGCGTAGTTAAACAACGTGGATCAAATGCCGTGTCGGTCGCTCACGCGGTGAAAGATCGTATCGTCGAGATTCAAAAGACTTTGCCTGAGGGCATGCAAATTGTCGTGAACTATGATGGAACGAAGTTCGTTGAAGAGTCCGTTCATGAATTGGTTCTGACTTTGATTTTGGCCGCAATTTTAACTTCTTTAGTGTGTTGGCTATTCTTAGGATCTTGGTCTTCGACGTTCAACGTCTTGTTGGCGATTCCGACTTCCGTTTTAGGAAGTTTTATTATCCTTTATTTTGCGGGCTTTACGCTGAATATCTTTACGTTGATGGGACTTAGTTTGGCGATCGGTATCGTTGTCGATGACGCGATTATGGTCTTAGAAAACATCATCCGTCACTTAGAGATGGGAAAAAAGAAGAAGGATGCGGCGCTTGTCGGAGCTAGGGAAATCACATTTGCGGCGATGGCGGCCTCCGTGTCTTTAGTGGCGATCTTTTTACCAATTGCCTTCATGGAAGGTCTGATCGGTCGCTTCTTATTCCAGTTCGGTGTCACGATGAGTGCGGCGGTGATGATTTCACTTCTGGAAGCTCTGACGTTGACTCCGATGCGTGCGTCGCAGTTTGTTGAGTCGGGTGAAAGAACAACTAAAATTGGCAGAACTTTCGAAGCGGGTTATCAACGCCTGCATGATCTTTACACCCGCTCATTGAAGGTCTCTTTGAATCACCGTTGGAAGGTGATCTTCGCCTCTTTGATCTTCTTTGTTCTAAGTTTTGGCTCTGTGGCTTTCCTCAAAGGGGAGTTCCAGCCCGCCCAAGATCAAAGCTCTTTGATGATTCAAATCAGCAATCCGCCGAAGTCGGCGATCTCTTTTACAGATGAAAAAGTAAAGATCATCGAGGACTTCCTTCATAAAAGAAATGAAGTGAAATCGACATTCGTTGCGGCGGGTGGTTTTACGGGTGGTGAAGCGAATAACGCGATCATTTTCGTGGACCTAAAGCCGAAAGGCGAGCGCGGGAAGGATCCAGAAAAAGGAAAAGAGCTTTCACAGCAGCAGTTCATCGAAGTGGTGCGTGAATACCTTAATAAAACCATTCCAGATGCAAAACCTCAGGTGCAAGATCCATCGACGCAAGGATTCGGTGGGGGCGGTGGTAAGGGCTTCCCCGTTGAATTCAGTATTCAAGGGCCGAACTGGAATGAGTTGGGTAAGTACTCAGAAACCATCGTTGAGGAGCTTAAGAATAAGAAAATCATGACCGACGTAAGTTCGGACTATCAAGCCGGTGCTCCAGAAATCCAAGTCATCCCGAATCGCAAAAAGGCTTCCGACCGTGGCGTGAGTGTTATCGCTATCGGTGAAGTCCTCAATGCGATGATGGGTGGGGTTGTTGTGGGCAGTTACGAAAAAGGGGGCCACCGCTATGATATTCGCGTGAAGATGGCAGAAAACGGACAAGCACCTCACGAACGCATTCGTCAGTTGAAGGTCCGCAACAACCGTGGCGAGCTTGTGCCCATTGCGGATGTTGTTGATATCAAAGAAGCGTCGGTGGCTTCAACGATTTCTCGTAAGAATCGTCAACGTTCGATCATCATTTACGGAAATATGGGACCGGGGCTCAGTCAGCAGCAGGCTTCCGATCAAGCGATGGCTGCGGCTCGAAAAATTCTGCCGCAAGAATATAAAGTCATAATCAGCGGATCGGCCGAGGAGTTCCAGCAAAGCTTTATCAGCTTGATCTTTGCTTTGATCATGGGATTTGTTGTCGCCTACATGGTACTTGCGTCGCAGTTCAATAGCTTTATTGATCCGATCACGGTCTTTATGGCGTTGCCGTTTAGCTTCTCGGGAGCTTTCTTGGCACTCTTGATAGGTGGTCAGTCACTGAATATCTTCAGTATGATTGGTTTGATTTTGCTCATGGGTATCGTGAAAAAGAACTCGATCTTGCTTGTGGACTTTACGAATCAACGTCGCGACACCGAACATGTTTCGGTTCATCAGGCTTTGATCGAAGCCTGTCCGACACGTCTGCGTCCTATCTTGATGACTTCATTTGCGACCATTGCCGGTGCGGTGCCAGCAGCACTCAGTCTTGGACCGGGGGCGGAAGCTCGTCAACCGATGGCCATCGCGGTGATCGGGGGCGTTTTTGTTTCGACGTTCCTGACTCTTTATGTGGTGCCTTGTGTGTACAGTCTTTTTGCCCGCTGGGACCGTCGTGAAAGACATCGCGATGAAGTCGAAGCATAAGCCTTAGTAAATGCAAAAAGTCAGAAGGGCTCTTGAGAAATCAAGAGCCTTTTTTATTTTGCCCCAGGTCGAGTGGACATTTCGCCCCGTCAAATCACCGACGCCTCAGTGATATTCGTCAGGATTTTTGGGAGTCTTGCTCCATGCCGGAGGATCACTGGCCGGAAATGACTCCATCGAACTTTCGTTGACCTCGTCATATTCGTCCTCATCGCGAAATGCTTCTCTTCGTTTGCTCAAAGTCGCTTTTTTAGCCATCGTCATCGAGGCTGCGGCCCCCAAACAAACACCCAATGATAGTATGAATAGTCCTTTTAGTGTGCTCATGCTTTGGATCGATGCAAGATTCGGCCCACCGTTAATTAACACGTTACTTTTTTGTCAATTGAGCTTCTTTAACGAAACCTTGAGCATGGGACCACTAACAAAAACCAACAAGGAGAACTCATGAATACAAAACAATGTGTATCGGCTTTATTGCTAGCGACTTCATTCACTTTCGCAACAGCGCATGCGGCGACTTATACCGACGGTGAGATCATGGAAATCATGAAAGTGGCAAATGAAGCGGAAATCGATGCGGGCGATGTGGCTGAAGATAAGGCGAAGAATTCCGAAGTGAAAGACTTTGCTAAGCACATGATGGATGAGCATAAGAAAAATAAAAAAGAAGGAAAGTCCGTTTCTAAAGATTCTAAGATTAAAATGAAATCCAGCGCAAAAAGTAAAGAGATGGAAAAAGACGCAAAGAATAAGCTGAGCGGTCTTAAAAAAATGAAGGATGAAAACTTCGATAAGACTTACATCACTCAACAAATCGAAATGCATCAAACTCTTTTGACAGAGTTGGATTCAAGTTTGATTCCTTCAGCGCAAGATCCAAAGTTAAAAACTTTCTTGGAAGAGACAAAAACGCACGTGCAAGAGCACCTGACGAAAGCTCAAGAGATTCAGCAAAAAATGGCTCCGACAAATCAGACTATGTAATGGGAATAAAAGAAGGTCCGTCCTTGAAAAGGGACGGATTCTTTGTTCTAGCTTTTGAAGAAGCTATAGTATGCGGCGACCGCCAGAATAATTCCGATAATAAATAGCCAAACAGAGTGAGCCAGAAAAAACTTAAAGGGTGTAGGAACATCTTTTCGGTTTTTATCTTTTTCTTCAGGCATGCGTCCTCCGATGCCGTCAGTATCTCGCGAGGAAGAGGCCTTGTAAATTTGTAGGTTCGCAAATGAAAAAGGCTCTTTGCAGAGCCTTTGTTACAATCCAGATTTTAATAAGGAATCGGGGTGAAGGATTCCGTTTTTTCGTTGAACTCTAAGAGCTCACCTTTTTCGATATCGAAGTAAATCCCTAACAGTGTCAAACCACGTGTTTCAATAGCCTCCGCCACGAAGGGGAAGGATTTGAGATTCTCTAGCGATGTGCGAATACTTTCGTGCTCGCACAGTCTCCACAAAGGAACGGAGTCATCGGAAGAGGCCAAGGCAATAGCACGCTTTTTCGCCGGCTCCGCAATCTTCACCCATTGGTGAAGGAAGCCACCCGCTATGATGTTTTCCGGATTTAAAAGGGCGCGAATGCCGCCGCACTGACTATGCCCAAGAATGATCACCGTTTCTACGCGCAAATTGACGACTGCAAACTCAATCGCCGCACTCACACCGTGACGACCTCCATCGGGATCACAAGGAGGAACAAGATTCGCGACGTTACGAACCACAAAAAGCTCGCCTGGTCCCGCTGATGAAAGAATCGCAGGATCCACGCGTGAGTCCGAACATCCGATGATCAACGTCTTAGGATTTTGGACATTTTGCAGTTTGCTGTAAACAGAGTCTTCCCCTGCATAGAATTTTTCTTTGAATTGTCGAAAACCAGTAAGAAGGCGGGCAATTTCTTTTTTCAACATGTTGGTTTTATACGATAGATAGAATCTTGCCTCAAGCTCCACCCTCGGTCCATTGCGTCACAGCTAAGTGGTTGTTTCTGCTGGAAAACAGCTACTTCTGAGGACAATGAGTAGCGAAAATATCCTGTGGAAAGAATCAGAGCCATTGATTTAGCACGAGGAATTGCGGTCGTTCTTATGATCCTAAGTCATGGGATTAAAGGGCTTGTTCCATTCGAAGAGTTCCCTTCATGGGGGCTCGTTCCAATTCATCTTTTAACGAAAGGAGCTTCGACGTGTTTTTTTCTGGTTTTCGGAATCACTTTGGCAGTGGCATTTGTTCCGGCCGTGGATCGCGAAGACTGGCCCCAAAAAAGAAAGAGGTTGTTCTTTCGCGGGCTGAAAATTCTTTTTTGGTATAAGGTTCTATGTATCGTCGAAATGTTTTCTTTGTATGAACGTCAGGAAATCCTCGACGTTCTTTTGTATCGCGCCTTCGCCGTTTATTCAGAAATTCTGGGGTTCTATGGGATCGCTTTATTATGGATTCCGTTCTTCCTTCCGTTGTGGAAAAAGCTGCGGTGGTGGGGGCAATTGATCTGTATAGTCTTTACAACGTACACCGCGATTTATCTTTTCAACAATTTTGATTTCGGCAGTGTGGGACTTAAAGCCATTCTGGTTGAGCACGAGGATTTTTACACCTGGGGACAGCTGACACGTTTACCGATTGTGATGGTCGGACTGATGTTAGGTGAGATGACTCGAAAATGTTATGAAAGCATCAAAAGAAGAATGATACTCGCGGCTTCAATTTTTGCGGGAGGCCTTCTTCTGGCGGTCGCTTTCGTCTTGCATGCGCCAGAAAATCTGCAAGAAACTTTGATTTCGTTAGCTATGAACGAAGGCAAACATCCTCCCGACGCTTCATTTATGTTATTCAGCATGTCGCTGGCATTTTTCATAGTGTCTCTCAGTTTAGCGGGAGGAAATCTTCTGGCTTTGGTCTTGAAACCCGTGACCATCATCGGGTCTGATGCGTTGGGCGCCTTCGTCTTTCACATCTTTGTGATCTTCGTTTTCTATAGGTATTTATTCGATTATTGGCATAAAATAACCTATCAGCACGCTTTGAATCTCACCTTGTTATTGATTTTACTAACGGCCATTTGGATAAGGGTAAAAAATTGGATTTCAAAAGAATCTTAAGAGCCATGACCTTTGCTTTGACTGCGACACTGGTGAAAGCGCCGGCATGGGCGAGTTCGAAGACCTTTGAAGAAAGTTTGAAAGAGCTTGAGGCAAAACAACCAATTCAATTGGGCGTCTTCGTCAAAAATCTAAGCACCGGAGAAATTCTTTCCTATCGTGGTGATGACTTGTGGTACGTGGCTTCAGGAGTGAAGCTTCCAATTGTATTGGAAAATCTTCGTCAGGTGGATCAGAAGAAGTACACTTTGGATTCGCAGATTGAACTTCGTAAAGAGGACTTCGTGGATGGCGCGGGTTACACGAACTCAAAAAAAGCCGGAAGCAAACTCTCCGTAAAATTTCTAATGGAGCAGGCCCTTATATATAGCGATAACACCGCGAGTGATCTTTTGATTCGCCAGGCCGGATTAGAGTCTGTGAACAGCTGCGTTCAGGATTTAGTTCCTGGCGGATTCACCGCGATCACCACATTAGCCGATGTTCGCCGCCGTCTTTATTCCGAAGTGCATCCGTCGTCAGAAAAACTTCAAGGGCCGGATTTTATTTTGCTAAAGCGTTCACAAGGGGATGAAGTGAAATTTCGTCGTCTGTCACAAATGCTAGGTGTGGATACGAAAGAGTTTAAATGTAAAACCTTGGACGAGGCTTACGACAATTACTATTCTAAGAAACTCAATTCCGCGACCTTGAAAGCCTATGCTGAACTTCTAGAGAAAGTGGCTGAAGGAAAAATATTGGGGGATTCCACACAGAAGTTTCTGATCGATACGATGACGAAAGTGCAAACCGGTCAACGTCGCATCAAAGCAGGACTTCCCAAGAAATATTCCTTTGCTCATAAAACGGGGACACAGCATTCGCGTATTTGTGATTTCGGCATCGCCTGGGATAAAAAATCCGAACTGAAAACAGGGATTGTGATCGCCGCTTGTGTCAAAGACTTTGAATCCTTGGACATGGCGGAGTCCGCTTTAAAAAGTGTCGGCACGGTTTTACATAAGGCGGGCATTCTATGAAATTCGCCGTCGTTTTTCTGACATGGCTATTGGCCTTTCCTGCGGTGGCTCAGAAAAATTGGACGGCTTCTTGTTTGACGAATATGTCGCAGCTTGATGACTCCTTTCCGGGAGATCTCGGGATTTTCGTAAAATCTTTGAAGGACGGATCTATCTGCGAATTTCAAGCTGATAAAAGATGGTATCTGGCTTCGACCATCAAGATCCCAGTGGCGATTGCTCTGCTTAAAGAAGTGGAAAAGGGACACATAGATCTGCAAAAAAAACTGACGTTAAAGCAAAGTGATTACGTCGACGGCGCTGGAGACTTACTTTGGCAGGATCCCGGAAAAAGTTTTACCGTGCAACATCTGCTAAGAAATATGCTGGAACAATCCGACAGTACGGCGACTGACATGTTGATCAAATTGATGGGAATAGAGACTCTCAATAAGACCACCCATGAATTAGCGCCGGACTTTGCTCCTTTAACCACCATTCTGCAAGTGCGTTATGATGCCTATTCAGAAATTCATCCCAAAGCGCGCACACTGTCCAACATGGATTTTATTGAGCTGAAGAAATTTCCCGTTTCAAAACGCTATGAAGCTTTCGTTAAACGGATTCAAGTTCCTACTAGTGAATTAAAAGCGACCAGTATCGAAGAGGCGTTTGAAAAATATTATGGGCGTGGATTGAATTCGACAAGCTTACGAAGTTTCGGGTCGTTGTTAGAAAAGCTTTCCCAAGGACAAATTCTTAATAAAAAGCACACAGAGCTTGTTTTAACTTACATGCAAAAAATGAAAACGGGCGAAAATCGACTGAAAGCCGGCCTTCCGAACGACATCCTTTTTGCACAAAAGACGGGGACTCAGGTCGCTCGCATGTGCAATGTGGGAATTGTCACTTCCAAAAAGAATGCGCAACAAAAGACAGTGATCGTGGCTTGTGCGGAAAAGTATCTTGATCAGGCGGGGGCAGAAAAAGCCTTAAAGAAAATGGCAGACGCCCTCACTGAGGAGGGCGCCTTTAAGAACTTCTAACTAGATTGGTGAAGGAATAAGCTCTCTGTCACCATGCTGATGCCAGTACGGATAAATAGGTTTTACGGCACTGACTTTATCAAGTTTTTCTACGTGCTCTGCTGACAACTTCCAACCCAAAGCTCCGAAATTGTGCTTGAGTTGTTCTTCGTTGCGCGCACCAATCACAATGCTTGTCACAGAAGGTCGATTCATCACCCAGTTTAACGCCACTTGGGGAATCGTCTTACCGGTTTCTTTGGAAATTTCATCCAAAGCATCGACGATATTGTGTAAAGCATCTGATTTCGCAGACACCACAAAATCAATTTGCGAGGAGCGGCTTCCTGCGGGAGGAGGCTGATTGCGACGGAATTTTCCTGAGAGAGCGCCTCCAGCTAGTGGACTCCAAACAAATGTCGACACTTTTTGATCCAAGGCAAGTGGCATCAATTCCCATTCAAATTCACGGCCGGCTAAAGAGTAGTAGGCTTGGTGAGCTACATATTTGCTCCATCCATAGCGTTCTGAAACCGTCAGTGATTTCATTAAATGCCAGCCTGAAAAATTGGAGGCCCCAATATAGCGAATTTTACCCGCAGTGATCAGATCATCCAGCGCGCGCAGAGTTTCCTCCACGGGAGTATTCGCATCAAATCCATGCATAGTATAAAGATCGATATAATCCGTTTTCAAACGGCGAAGGCTGTCTTCGCATTCCTTCATGATGTTCCAACGAGTCGATCCTGATTTGTTAGGACCTTCTCCCATCCTGAAAGTTGACTTTGTAGAAAGCAAAACTTGATGGCGCTTACCTTCAATGGCGGCACCCAAAATTTCTTCGGACATGCCTTGAGAATAAACATTGGCGGTATCAAAAAGGTTCAAGCCATTGTCTAAGCAAACTCCGATCAGCCGTTGGGCTTCTTTGAGGTCTGTACTTCCCCACGCTTTAAAAAACTCATTGCCGCCGCCGAAAGTCGCTGTTCCAAAGCTCATCACAGGTACGTCAAGACCACTGCCTAATAATTTTCTGTATTCCATAGCATCTCCTAACGGTATTTAGCCTAGGTTAGTTTTGAACCAGAAACAATCCGGTAAAAACCGAATTGAGTTTTTCCTTTCCGGAAACAATTCGAATGAATATGAGACGGTCATGGAAGTTCACGGACTTGATTCGCATCAATAGGCGGTAACTTCGTATTTTTACCTATAAAAGGGCTCACTTTTGACCGATGAGCCCCTGGATGGAACATTGTGGAGGCCTTTTGAGATGAAGAGGAGCGTTTTAAAACGAACACTCGCAGCGGGACTTTTGTGTCTGCTAACGGGGTGTGGACAAATGCGCGCTGATTTTTTTGGTCGGATGACGAAAGAGATTCTTCCGTCGACGCCTGCGTTGCCTCCCGTTCCTAAAGTGACCAAAGTAGATGCCGACACCGCGGGAGCTTCGTCAGTCTCGGCTTTTTCAGTTCCTCGATTTACGACGGCGCAGATCGTCCCCATCCAGGTGCATTTTTCTGGGCCTGTGAATGTTACGGGCGTTCCTAGTATCGAGCTTGAAACGGGCAGTGTGAAAAGAACGGCCTATTACGTTTCCGGTACGGGCACTGACATTTTAACTTTTGAGTATTCTGTCGTGGCGGGTGATTCAGCGCCGACTTTGGATTACACCAGTTCCACCGCGTTGTCTTTGAATGGCGGAACTATCGAGCCGACCCAAGAAGTCCAAGGTACGACCGAAGATTTCAATAATTTGACAAAGCTGCCAGATCCGGGCGCGGATGAGTCGCTGTCGAAAACAACGCCGATTCTGATTCGTACAATTCCCGAAGTAAAAAAACTCAGCGCCCCGCAAACAGACGTCTATCTGGATGGAACAAGTTTAGAGATCATTGTTAAATATGACCAACCGATCACGGTGACGGGATCGCCGCGCATTCCGGTGAAGGTCGCGGGCAACACACGCTTAGTGAATTTGATTTCACAAATCTCAGATTCAGAACTTTTATTCCGTTATGAAGTTGTTGTCGGAGACAATGACACGGATGGAATTGAGCTTCCCACGACAATTGATCTGAATGGCGGTTCCATCGTAAACCCAGCCAATGAAACTGCGGTGATTGATCTTCCCGTTAAAGATACAACGGGTGTTTTGACTTACACGACACCTTTAACGGCGTCCTTTCTTTCCAGTACTCAAATCGTCAGTGAAAACGTGGGGAGCATCAACGTACCTATCAGTTTAAGTGCACCTGCTCCGATTCCTTTTAAAGTCAGTATCAGTGTTTTGGGTGAGGCCGATAGCGGCGACTATGTTTTATCGTCTCGCGAAGTGCAATTTGCCGTCGGCGATCAACTGAAGTATCTGACCGTGCAAATCACCGAAGATACTGTGCCAGAAAGTGAAGAGCGCCTGCGTTTAGTGCTCTCAAGAAACTCTTTAGGCAATGGCGGAGATGTCTCTTTCCATGAAATTCATATTAAAGACAATGATAGTGGTGTCGCTCCCGCCGTCGTGTCGATGAGCAAAGGATATGATTTTAGTTGTGCCCTTTTTTCAAATAAAGATTTGAAGTGCTGGGGAGATAACTCTTCTGGGCAGTTGGGAAATGGGACTTACACTTCCACCTCTTCTGTGAGTTCGGTTGTCATCAGTGACGTCGAACATTTTGAATTAAGTCACAGTGTGGCTTGCGCCTTAAACTCCAGTGAAGAGCTGTGGTGCTGGGGAAAAGACAATATGGGTCTTTTGTTCCCGGGATCTTCGGGCGGCAAGCTTCATCCTAATCCTGTCAAAGTCATCGCATCGGGAGTTTTGACCTTTACCTTACATCCCAATGTCATTTGCTATGTTAAAAATAACGCCACAAAAGATTTGATGTGTTGGGGATATGAATCGACCGGAATCATGGCGCAAGGGAACACCGCTCAGAACCGCCCTTTCGCCAGTGCTATAAAGGTGACCGACCAAGTGGCGAAAGTGAAAATCATGTCTGGAGCAGTTGAAAGTATCTGCGTGATAAAAACGAACAAAGATCTTTACTGTTGGGGGCATAACGGCACACAGACGGCGTCGGCGACCCAAATCAAAACTTTTCCTGCGGCCCCTATCGATACAAACGTCACGTCGTTCTTCATGAATAATACCAATATCTGCACCCAGAAGGAAGAGGGCGCTCCGTTGACCCGCACGAACTATTGTTGGGGTTCCAATTACAACGCACAACTCACTCCCGGTACGGCGACGCCGACACATATTTCCACACCGGTGCAGATGCCGACGGATTACGTGCAAACCATGCCCGTGGGGTCGGCTATTTGTGGGATTAAAACAGATGGATCAATGTGGTGTTGGGGGTGGGGCGTGGATGTGCCCAGCTATAACAGCTTGGCAAATTTGGCGCCCACTAAAATTATTCCTGAAGGAGTTTCGTCCTTCTTAGATGTGACCTATCGTTTAAGCCCTCCTAAATGTGTGTTGATGAGTGACTCCAGTGTGCGTTGTTGGGGAGCCAGCAGCGAGAGCTTGACTCGCAAGACGCCGGTGACCGTGATTCCCTCGGGTGTTGCGAAGATTGTCGTACATGGAAACGGTCTTTATCGTCATATCTGCGCTTTGCTGGCTACCGGCGAAGTTCAATGTTGGGGACGCAACAATGGGGGGCAAATTGGAGATCGCACGATCATCAACCGTCTGGTTCCGACGCAGGCTCTGGCACGCAACCAAAGTCAAATCATCACAGATCGCGAGCGCAGCTGTGCGATTTCCACTTTCGGTGAACTTCGTTGTTGGGGACAGAACTCGGCTTTAGGAAGTATGGGCATGGGAGCGATGGCAAGTTATAAATCGCCAAAACTTCTTATTGATAAAAACGTAGAAAAAGTAAGCCTGAATGAAGACGGTGGTTGCGCAGTCCTCAAAAGCGGTGAGCTTCGCTGCTGGGGTGCCAATAGTGACGGGCAAGCTAAGCCGGGCTCTACGACTTTTCAGCCGACACCAGTTGTAGTTAAAGCCAGTGGAGTTCGCGATGTGGAAATGGAGTACAGCAGTGCCTGTTACGTTTCCACGGATGACAAACTTTATTGCTGGGGAAAAAATCAGAACAACCAACTGGGTAACGGAACGACGACAGCGCAAAACACACTGCCGACAACACCGACTTTAGAAGACGTCAGCAGTGTGATTCTTGGTGGAGGATTTTCTCAACCCATCGGCTGTGCTCTTCAGAAGAATGGCGACCTCAGCTGTTGGGGGGCAGGACAGCCGGCATGTCTTGGAACAAACTCATCGACGCCTAAGTTTATGATGGCAGATGTTCGTAAGTATTCAGTGGGCCCTTATGCTGTGTGTGTGATCACGGGAGATGAAGGTAAATTGCAATGCTGGGGCACGAACTCAAGTGGTGAACTCGGTGTGGGCCATACATCCAATGTCTGCTGGTCGGGAGGTCCTGCCACCGTAGTTTCAGCAGGAGTGGCTGACGTAAGTACCGGAGCAAATGCCACTTGCTTTGTGTTAAGTACGGGAGAACTTAAGTGTATGGGCGATAATTCGACCGGAGTTCTGGGAACTGGCGATACGTTGGTGCACCCTCGCACTGTTTTTGGTCTCACTAATTAGAACCGCTAGAACGTGAAGCGAGAAAAAACATATTCCCATTCGGGCGCTGACAGCGAATGCTGTTAAAGAAGACCACGAAAAGGGAGAGCCTTGCCTCTGCACAAAGTGAATAATTCCTTTTACGAAAGCTACGGCGATCGCTGGTACACGGCATTTGATGACCCAGTCGCACTCTTGCGAGCTGAGTCTGACGTCAAAATTCCGTGGGCTCTAGCAAGAATTCGCCAGCATTTTTCTCAAGCCCATATTCTGGATGTGGGGTGCGGGGGAGGTTTTGTCAGCAATGCTCTGGCTAAAGAGGGTTTCACAGTCACGGGCATCGATATTTCAGAAGCCTCTTTACAGATCGCTAAAAAGTATGACGTCACTCAGAAAGTCCGCTACTTGAAGGCCGATGCGTTTCATTTGCCTTTTCCCGATGAACATTTTGAAGTCGTAACGGCCATGGATTTTTTGGAGCATATTGAAAATCCCGAAGTTTTCATCAAAGAGGCCTCGCGGGTTCTTAAGCCCGGAGGCTTGTTTTTCTTTAACACCTTCAATCGTCATTGGCTTTCTTGGTTTCTCGTCATCAAAATGATCGAGTGGGTGGTGAAGAACACACCTCAAGACATGCACGTGATAGAATATTTTATTAAGCCTGATGAATTGCGAGAGTATTGCAAAAAGGCTGACATGAGAGTTGAAGAAATGACGGGTTTAAAAATGGATTTCTCAACGATTCCTATAAAAAACTATTTTTCTGGCGTCGTTCCGGAAGGGCTGAAATTTAAACTGTCGTCTTCATTGCTCTTATCTTATCTGGGCTACGCTAAAAAATAAGTTTAGTTCATTTCGAAACCTGAAAAGGGATTGCGAAGGGTGTTTGCCTCATGGAAACCTCAGAAAGAAGCCTGGTTTTTAGGCAATATTGGCTTAAATGAGGGCTTTTTTGGGTTTTCGCAGCAGATTTTAAAAAAAGATCTTGAGTATTTGGGGTAATTTCTTTAAAAAATATCCCTCTACGCGGGTGTGGTGTAATGGTAGCCACGAGAGACTCAAAATCTCTTGGATTCACGTCCGTGGGGGTTCAAGTCCCTCCACCCGCACCAAATCTTCCCCATCAAAATTCTTCGGACAGTCCTCGCTCTTTTTTGTTTCTGGTTGTTTAGGGTTTCTTTGCTTCGTCGTGGTTTTTCGGCTTCGTGGTGGTTTTTGTTGGCTGCGGAACTTGAATTTTGATGGGGAAGATTTGGTCGCTCTTTTTCTGGCTTCGCTGGGGAGAGATTGGGTAGTTTTTTGTGCTTCTTCTTTTTTCTTGGTTATTGTTCTTAATTGTTTGTAAGGGTCCTTTCTTATTTTCGTGGTGTGGGCTTCTGCTGTTGTGGTGTTTGGTTGAGTTGTTTATATCCTTTCTCATTGGAGGATTTTATGCGACTTTTGGGTTTTGTCTTTTTTTTGGTTTTGAATTCTGGTTTTGCTTTGGCGGATCAGGTGGCTACTTTGACTTGCACTGGAGAGCGCGTCGTTCTTACGGAGAAATCTCCTTATTTGGGAGAGGATTCTCGGTATTCTCAATCGCTTTTTGTGCTTTCTTCTAAAGATGGTGATGAATCTTCTTATACAGCTTATTTTTTGGACGTTGAAGAAGACATTGGTGGAGTTCGTCATGGGGGCGCGGGGACTTTGGTTTTTACTGGTGCTAACTCTAAAGGTGGTTCTTTTCAGCTTATTATCTCACCTTGGCAAGATGTGGGTGACGGGACTGTGATACATGAAACTTCTCGTGGGGTGATTACTTATAAACATGGGCCGCTTCGTGGAAAGAGCGAATCTGTTGAGTGTGTTCGTCAGTAGAGTAGGCCCTTCAAAGTAGGTCCCTCAAAAATAAAAAACCCGAGTGCTCATGCCTCGGGTTTTTTTATTATTATTCGGAGCGATGACTCTATTTCATCGCTTCCATTTTTTCGCGGATCCACGTTAGGTTTTCACGAACGTCGGCGAAGATGCCAACTCCATGACATACGCGGGAATCCTGTTCTTTTTTTGCGCGGTTGTCGATGCCCATAGAGGTGATGCCTACTAGAGTCAGGCCGTCTTTGGTTTTCGCATAAAGCGGACCGCCAGAGTCTCCTTTGCAGACGCCGTTTTGAACTTGGTCTAAAACTAGAGTGTTCGGGATAGATACTGTGTTGTTGATAAGCGCTAGGTGAAAACGGGTTGAAACTCTTGTTGCCGATGCTGTTGTATATCTTAGTACACCTGAGTCTTTGGCTTTTTCAGAGGTCACTCCGTAACCAGCCATCACCATCTCATCTGTTTGATTGATCGTGAAACCTGCGCTTGGAAGAGCCCGCACTTTATATCCTGGAGCTAAGCCACCTTTAAATTTGAGGATGGCTAAATCATATGTTGAGTTGTCCCAGTTGGTATTTTTAGAGTAGCGGTATTCGTTGGGAATCGCTCTATCTGTTACCAAACGCAGAGTTCTTTTTGGGGCATTCACAACGCAATCGACATTGTTTGAGAAAGCTACAACCGTCGTCCCACCAAATCTTTCAGTACAGTGGGCAGCTGTCAGGACTTTATCATTATCTATAAGAGTGCCGGTGCAAATGCCTTCATTTTTTTCGTCATCTATATGGACAACTAAGACAGTGCTAGAGCTGAGCTCGTTGCCGGATCCCAAAGTATTTCCGCCGACGATGCCATAAGAGTGTCCTGAAACTTCGCACGCAGAAGGTTCAACGGTGTTCGTGAGATTTTCTCCCCCTCCGCCACCACCAGAGCATGCTGCTAGAGTCGAAAGAGATAAAGCCAAAGAGCAAATACGGAACAACGGCTTAAACATGAAGGGGTCTCCTTAATATATAGTGGGTAGTTTTATCAGAATCCTTCCACACTCAGTGACCAAATGGCTCCGTTTGCAAGAATTTCAGAAACCGTCTTGTAAGTTGTCACATTTGTGGTCAGGGGACGGGGCGCGGGTTTTCGGGGGAGTTAGGCACTTACTTTAGATATCAATAACTTAGACGCCGGGGACGATTTTCGGCCAGGTTGGCATCCGGCTTGCTCTACGCCTGAATGACTTAAAAAGGTTTTTTAAACCAGTACCACGAGGAGACCCTATGAAAAAGTATTTCTATATCCTTGCGGCCTTGAGCATCGCGCCTACTTATTCGCTTGCTCAGAGCCTAGAAAGTGATGTTGATGCGGAGCTTGATCAAATGTATTCAAGCCAGCAGGCCGCACCAGCAGCAGCTTCTGCTCCACAGGCAGGAATTGCGAACACAGCACCTGTAAGCGGACAGCCTATCTATATCTTGAATCAGGCGACTCCGACTTCCAATGCTCAGTTGCAACAATCACAAATTCAAAAACAGCCTACAACTGTGATTGAAGCTTCTCCATTGACAGAGTCTCGCGCGGAACAAATCCGTCGTGCTCGTCAAGATGCTGAGCTGCAAACAGAACAAAGAATCGTCGAAAAACTTGAGCACTCTCGTATGGAAGACGAGAAGAAACGTGCCGGCGTTCTTTTTGGTGATAAATTTAATCAGTTGGATCAATCCCAACAACAACCTCAACAGCAGTATCAACAGCCTGTCGCTGTTCAACCTGTTCAGGTTCAACAAGTTCAAGAGCCTAAAGAAAACACTCGCGACATCGTTCGTGAAGAAATCGCAGCGGCGATGAAAGTGGAAGAAGAAGCTCCTTTAGCTCCTCTTGAAACTAAATACGTAGCAGGTATCCTTGGTATCGGTGACTATCCAGACACTCGCCAAGTAAAAGGAAACTATGCTCTGGGTGTGGCTTTCGGTACTAAGTACGATAACTTCATCGTAGAGGGTTCATTCCTTTACTCTAACTACACAGTAGAAGGCCAAGGTTACTACACTGGCAACTACGGTTATGGTTACGGATATCCTTACTCTGGTGGAACTTACATCCCAGACACTATCGACGTACAACAGTACACAGGTTCTTTGGCTGCCAAAGTTCAATTGTTCTCTGGTATCATCAAGCCTGTATTCGGTGGTGTGGTGGCTTACTCTTACCGCGGATACTCTTGGGATAACAAGAATCCATATGGATACGTGAACGATACAAAAGCCAACTCTCACGCTATCGATATCGGTACTGTGGTGGGTGCGGACTTGGAATTCTCTCCGAAGTATTCTTTGGGTGTGGATTTCAGATACATGTGGAATCTTTCAAGCCGTGTGAATGCGGATGATAACACATGGATTTCTAGACCTGAGTACAGCAACTCTCTCGAAAAGTTGCAGTACTATGTGATGTCTCTTGTCGGACGCGTAAATTTCTAATCTAATAGAAAAAGTTAATTATTAATTCCTCAGTGGTTTACAAGCCCCGCCCTTAAAAGCGGGGTTTGTTTTTTTGGTCTGCTGGACTTTAAGTTCTTCTTAGCTCATAGTGACTCTATGAGATTTCTTCTTTCTCTTTTATTTTGTATTCAGGCTTCGGCGGCGACCACAGTGGTGACTGAAACGGTCGGGCAGGCGGCAGATCATGTCGTGACGTCGCGGGAAGTTCAGATCTCAATGGTCATTGAAAATATTCTTTATCCTCCCAAGACTCCTTTAAAAGGACTTTATGAAGTGCGCCCGGGCCAGCCGGAGTTTCGTACGGCAGTGACGGCGGTTTTGCTGGAGTCGGTTTTGGCTTTAGAGGCTGAAAACTTCAATGTCGCCGCGATTTCGGAAAGCGAAATTTCAACGGCATTAACGAAAGTTGAAAAAGCCACGGCCGGGAAGTCGTATTGGGTGCAGCTCGAGGTCTCGCCCGTGCAACTTAAGAAACTTGTGACCCGCAAAATGACGGCGAAAAGTTTTTTGGCGTTTAAGACCAGTTCAATGACGGGAATTATCACGGACCAAGAAGCGCAGGCTTATTACGATAAAAACCGTGTGAAGTTTGGCAGCCATCCCTTTTCCTCTTTTAAAGACAATATTAAATCCTTCCTTGCGCAACAGCAGCTGGAAGAACGTATTCGCTCTTGGTTTGAAGTGATTAAGCGCAAATACAAAGTGCGCACTTTTATTTCGGAATAATATGAATATTCGAATTCTTCAGGGCTCAGATAAACCGGCAATGCGAGCTTTGGTGGAGGCCGTTCACTCCGATCAAGGGTTGCTTCCGCAGTTCTACTGGCCGGCGGATCTTTTAGGTGCGGAGCTTGCGACAGCTGAGGCCTTTGGAGTTTTTGAAGGCGAGGATTTAGCGGGTTTTGTTCTTTATCGTGATTTGCCGGATGCTTGGGAGATCTCTCTGGTGGCGAGTCATCCTCGATTTCGGCGCCGAGGGTATATGGAGAGACTGTTTGCCTATATCGTTGCTGCGAAGGGTCAGGATAAACAGCTCTGGCTTGAGGTGCATGAAGAAAACGTCTCGGCACAAAAACTCTATGAAAAACTGGGGTTTAAAGAGGTTCGTCGGCGTCCCCGCTATTATGGTGACGGGGCGACGGCTATTTTGTACTCATTGGCGTAGGAACCTTGCCTCGCTCGAGGGAAGGTCAGATAAACCCTTGCATTGTCTGGATTTTCTTGCTAGTTTCAGAGTCGTTCTCATGGGCCCAGCAGGCCCATTTTTTTTTGCCGCGGCGGCGGCGGGTTGAAACATCGACGGGTGGTCAGCCAAAGCAATTCCCTCTTACAGTTGGATTTTGTTGCTCGCGTGCGCTGCCGTGAACTGGACTCGTGCGTGCTGAGAAGTATGCTATATAAGGATTGCTGTAAATGTCGAAAACCCCATCTTGGATGGATAAAGTAGAAAAGATTGCCAACGAAGTGGCGGACCGCGAAGGTTGCCTTCTTTATGACATCGAATTCGTTGGTGTGGGTAAGGGCAGAACATTGCGCGTTTTCATCGACAAAGAAGATGGAAACGTTTCGCTGGATGATTGCTCCAATGTCTCCAAAGGTCTGAACGCCATTTTAGATACTGATGAAGATATTATTCCTGGTGAAGCCTATAACTTGGAAGTTTCCACTCCAGGTTTGGATCGCCATTTGAACAAGCCTTGGCATTTCCAAAAAGTCGTGGGCAAGAAAGTGTACATCAAAACTTCCAAAGCTTTGGAAAGTGTTGGGGTCACGGATAAGAAATGGAAAGCGACTAAAACTGTCGAACAGGTTTTAGAGTCAGCAGATAATGAGGGTGTTCGATTTGTCGTAGATAACGTCGAGATCAAAATCCCGTACGCGCTCATCGACAAAGCTAAATTGGTGTTTGAATTTACTAAAGGTCAAAAAAAGTAACGAGAGAGGAAAGTCATGGCTGAAAATATGTTTTCAGATCTTTCTAAAGTGATTGATCAGGTCGGAAAAGACAAAGGTATCGACAAACAAGTTGTTATCGATGCAATCACTCAAGGTATGTTGGTAGCTGCTCGTAAAAAATACGGTACTTACCGTGAAATTGAAGCCGCTTATAATGAAGAAACTGGCGAAGTTGAACTTTTTGAGTTCAAAGAAGTCGTCCCTCGTGAAAAATACATCGATGAGGAAGTTGAAATTCCTTACGATGAAGCGCAAAAATTGGATCCAAATGTGCAACTTGATGATTCTATCGGTATCAAGCTAGAGGCTTCGGATTTGGGTCGTATTGCAGCTCAAACTGCAAAACAAATCATCATGCAGAAAGTGCGTGATGCAGAACGCTCTATCATCTTCAATGAATTTGAAGAGCGTAAAGGTGAGATCGCATCTGGTATCGCTCGTCGCGTGGAAAAAGGCGCTATCGTTGTCGACTTGGGTCGCACGGAAGCTTACATCCCGCCTCGTGAACAAATCCCAGGTGAACAATACAAGCCAGGCGATCGTATCCAAGGTTATTTGTCTGAAGTTCGTCAAACAACGCGTGGTCCGCAAATCATCATGTCTCGCGCGGACGAGCGTTATTTGATGAAACTTTTTGAAATGGAAGTTCCAGAGATCTACGACGGTGTTGTTGAGATCATGGCAGCGGCTCGTGAGCCCGGCCAACGCGCGAAAATCGCGGTTCGTTCTAAAGACAACTCTGTAGATCCAGTGGGCGCTTGCGTAGGTATGAAGGGTTCTCGTGTACAAAACATCGTACAAGAACTTCGTGGCGAGAAGATTGATATCGTTCCTTGGGACGAAGATATCACTCGTTTCGCGTGCAACGCTTTGGCTCCGGCTGAAATCTCTCGCGTATTCTTGGATGATGCGAACAGAGAGATGGAAATCGTAGTTCCAGATTCTCAATTGTCATTGGCGATCGGTAAACGTGGTCAAAACGTGCGTTTGGCCGCTAAATTGACAGGTTGGAAATTGGATATCATTTCTGAATCTTCAGCAGCTTCTCGTACTGCGGAATCCATCTTCAACTTGATGTTGATCCCAGGCATGAACGAGACAATGGCACAAAACATCTTCCAATCCGGCTTCGGTTCATTCCAGGCTGTGGCAGCGGCGGGTGTAGACGAATTGATGACAATTCCTGGTTACGACGATCCAGATAAGGCTGAAAAATTGTCGAAAGAAGCGAAAGCTTTGGTTGCGAAATATGAAGCTGAAGGTGTTCCAGTTCCAACAGCTCCAACAGCAGCTAAAGACAACAAATCGAATGTTTCTGCAAAAGCTCAAGCAGATGCACTTCTTAAACAAGAATTGCAAAAACTTGATGCGCAAGAAGCGGACGAGGAATAATCCGGCGCAAGTCGGTATAGCAGTGGCGGCCTGAGCCGCCGAAGCTGAAGCAGTAAGCAACATTGAATTGGATTAAAAGAAAACAGGGAGACTGAGTGAGTAATCCAAAGGTTTTTGAATTTGCAAAAGAGATCGGGATGACCCCGCTAGCCCTCATGGATAAAATCCGCGAGTGGAATTTGCCTGTGAAAAGTCACATGGCAGAGCTGGATCCGACAGTTCTAGAGCAAATTAAAATTAAACTCTCAGGCGGCGATAAACCGGCTGAAGAGGCTAAACCGAAAAAAGCAGCAACTCGTAAAGCGGCACCAAAAAAAGCCGTAGCTGCTTCAGAAGGGGAAGCGCCGGCGGCAGCAGCGCCAGCAAAAACCCCTGTTATTCGTCGTAAAAAAGAAGACGAAGCTCCAAAAGCGAAAGTCGTCGCAAAAGCAGAAGAGGCTGAAACAGAAGAATCAGCAGCTCCCGCTAAGACAACTCGTGTGGTGGTAAAGAAGACAGCCGCGAAAGCAGAAGCTGAAGAAGCTCCTGTTGCAGAAGAAGCAGCTCCTGCGCCAGCACCGGTTGTTGAAAAACCGGCTCCAGCGGCAAAAGTCGTGGTAAAAGAGGAAGCTCCAACTCCTGAGGTGAAGGCGAAACCTGAACCTGTGGTGGCAAAAGAAACTCCGGCAGCTCCTCCAGCGCCAGAACCGGCGGCTCCAGCTCCAGCAGCCCGTAAAAAAGAGGTTGTTGTGGGCACTAGTGGCGTATCCAGTTCTTCGACTCCAGCGACGACAGTGAAAAGAAATATTATCGGTCGTATGGACCTTTCTCGTGTGCAACCGCAAGCTCCGCAGCGCCAACAAGGTGATAGACCGCAAGGTGGTTACCAACCTCGTGGTGCTGGTGGTGGCGATCGCCCTCAAGGGGGTGGCGGATACCAACCTCGTCCAGGCGGTTTCAACCGTCCTTCAGGTGGTGCTCCAACACGCAATATCCGTACGGGTTTCGTGGCTGCGAATCAAACGCCCGAGCCAATGCCGGATGTAAATGACTTTAAGAAAAATGATTTCGACCGTCGTAAAAAAGTCGGTCCGGGAACGGGAGCAGGCTCTGCAACCACTCGTGAAAAAGAAAAAGAGAAGGAAGAAGAAGTAGCGGTATTCAACGCGGTTGAATTCCGTAAGCGTGAGATGGTCTTCCAGCCTAAAAAGAAAAAAGGCATGTTGGATCGTGAAGCGCAAAAAACTCAGATCACGACTCCTTCTGCTCACAAACGTGTAGTTAAAGTTAACAACACGATGAAGCTAAGCGACCTTGCCATGGAGATGGGCTTGAAAGCTCCTCAATTGGTGAAGGTTCTTATGCAAAACGGTGTGATGGCGAACATGAACACCGACCTTGATTTCGATACGATCGCTTTGATCGTGCCGGAGTTTGGTTGGGAAGCGCAAAACGTATTTAAAACAGCCGACGCTGTGGCAGAAGAAACAGCGTTTGGTGATTTGAGTGCGGAAGCCGTGATTCGACCTCCAGTTGTGACAGTGATGGGTCACGTCGACCACGGTAAAACATCTTTGTTGGATGCCATTCGCAATGCGGATGTAGCCGCAGGTGAGGCCGGCGGTATCACTCAGCACATTGGTGCTTACAGTGTTAAAATCGACGACG
This sequence comes from Bdellovibrio sp. HCB117, assembly GCF_047305915.1. Classification (NCBI taxonomy): domain Bacteria; kingdom Pseudomonadati; phylum Bdellovibrionota; class Bdellovibrionia; order Bdellovibrionales; family Pseudobdellovibrionaceae; genus Bdellovibrio; species Bdellovibrio sp. HCB117. The sequence continues at coordinate 1,403,768 of NZ_CP178622.1, forward strand.
GTTCATTGATCACATTCCTAGATACTCCGGGCCACGAAGCCTTCACGGCCATGCGTGCGCGCGGTGCGAATGCGACAGACATCGCGATCATCGTGGTGGCGGCAGACGACGGTATGATGCCTCAAACTCAAGAGGCGATTAACCACGCCAAAGCGGCGGGCGTACCGATGATCGTAGCGGTGAACAAAATGGATAAGCCAGGTGCAAATCCAGACCGTATTAAACAGCAATTGACTGAGCTTGAAATCGTTCCGGAAGAATGGGGTGGAAACACGATCTTCTGTGAAGTTTCAGCTTTGAAGAAAACAGGTATCAAAGAACTTCTTGAGCAAGTGAAACTTCTTGCTGAGGTTGCAGAACTTAAAGCCAATCCAAAACGTTCAGGCACAGGTATCGTGATTGAAGCGAAAATGGAAAAAGGCAAAGGGCCGGTTGCTACTCTTCTTGTTAAAGATGGAACTGTGTCTGTAGGTCAATACATCGTAGCGGGTACAATGAAAGGCCGTGTTCGTTCTTTGGTGAACGATCGTGGTGAAAGAATTGAATCCGTAGGACCTGGTTTGCCAGCAGAGGTTTTGGGTCTTGAAGCGGTTCCAGCTGCCGGCGACAAATTTGACATCGTCAAAGATGAAGCGACAGCGAACGAAGTTTCTACTCTAAGAAAAGAGCAGGCTGAAAAAGCCGCGACGACCCCAGCGTCGAAAATGTCTTTGGAAGATATCTTCGCGAAAGTGAAGTCCGGAGATGTGAAAGAACTTGCGATCGTTCTGAAAGCAGACGTTCACGGTTCTTTGGAAGCTATCAACGGCATGTTGTCGAAATTGTCGACTCCAGAGGTGAAGGCGAAAGTCATCCACTCTGCAGTGGGTGGTATCAATGAAGGTGACGTTGTTCTAGCTCACACCGCTAAAGGTATCGTTCTTGGTTTCAACGTACGTCCTGACTTGGGCGCACAAGCCAAAGCGAAACAAATGGGTGTGGATATCAGAACTTACTCGATCGTGTACGAATTGATCGACCAAATGAAAGCAGCTATGGCGGGTCTATTGACTCCGGATGTAGTTGAAGAAGTTATGGGTCGCGTGGAAGTTCGTAATACCTTCAACGTACCTAAAGTGGGCACAATTGCAGGTTGCTTCGTGATCGACGGTAAGATCCAACGTAATAATATGATCCGTCTTCTTCGTGAAAATAAAATCGTTTACGAAGGTAAGATCGCTTCCCTTAAACGTTTCAAAGACGACGCCAAAGAAGTGGCTCAAGGCTACGAGTGCGGTATCGGCATTGAAAACTACAACGACGTTAAAGTCGGCGATATGATGGAAGCTTACGTGAAAAAAGAAGTTGCTCGTGAATTGGACGGGAGCTTGCAGTAATGAAGAACATGGGTGATGGGCGCCGAGTCGCTCGCGTAGAACGAGAAATTCAAGCTACTATCGCTCAGTTTTTGCTTCGCGGTTTTAAATCACCGTTACCAGGTTTGGTGACGGTGGCTTCCGTAAAGATGCCGGCCGACCTTCGCGCAGCTAAAGTTTATATCAGTGTATTAGGTTCCGACGCTCAGAAGACTGAGGCGTTGGAACTTCTTCAAGAAAGAGCTTTTGAGATTCAAAACTTTATCGGTAAAGAACTCAAAATGCGCTATTGCCCGAAGCTGACTTTCTATGCGGATCACGCGACAGATCAGGTTTTGAAGGTGGAGAAAATCCTTCATGAACTTGAGTTAGAGAGAAAAGCTAAAGGCGAAACTTCCGACGACGAATCTGATGACGAATAATCCAACAATTTTTAATGGTCTCTTGTTGGTTGATAAACCTTCAGGGATTTCTAGCCATGATGTCGTGGCAAGGCTTCGACGTATTCTAAAAACCAAGGCCGTAGGTCATTCAGGAACTTTGGATCCGATGGCGTCAGGCTTGATGGTGTGCCTTGTGAATGAAGGTACAAAGCTCAGCCAATATATTCTTGAAGGCGATAAGGGTTACCGCGTGCGTGCTCAACTGGGTGTGCGCACAGACACTTTGGATACGACGGGTGAGGTTTTAGAAAAAGTCTCTGTCGAATTTCCTAAAGAACGTATTTTAGCCGAAGCCTTTAAGCTTCAGGGAGAGATGGAACTTGAAGTTCCGATTTACTCTGCGATTAAAGTTCAGGGTAAAAAACTTTATGAATACGCTCGCCAAGGTCAGGAAGAACAAGTCGTCATTCCTAAAAAGATGATGAATTTCTGGGATGTGGAAGCGGTTGAAATCGGTCCCGATTGGGCCGAGTTTGACATCAAATGCAGCAAAGGCAGTTACATCCGCACCTGGGTCGACCTTTTAGGGAAGGCTTTGGGGTGTGGAGCGGCGATGAGCTCATTGCGCAGAACCTGGTCGGCACCTTATCATTTGCCTCAGGCACAAACCCTGGAACAGATCGAGCAGGCTTATACGGGAGCCCCTCCTTGGGGGACGGCTTTTGTGGGGATGGATCATGCCTTGCCTCAGATCAAACGTATTCGTATTAAAGGGCAAGATAAGGTTCTTTTGGGGAACGGGCAGATCAGCCATGACTTGCGCTCTCAACTGATCACGGCCTTTCGGCCTTCCGAGGACCAATATGTCCAAGTTTTAGCTCAGGACACCGGGCATTTATTGGCTCTGGTGGGGCTTGAAGAGGGACGCGGTTTTGTCCTAAAAAGGGTCTTTAAATATTAGGCCTGTGTCCTCTTTGCCTTGACCGGGGTGGGGATGCGGGGTAGAACCTTAAAACTTATAAACAACACTCTACAGATCGACAGCCATGACGACTGCGGGGTTTGTTTGAAAACTAAGCAATTTTTAAAAGAACAGGAGACTTTAATGGCAGTCACTAAAGATACAAAAAACCAAATCGTTAAGAAATTCCAAACGAAAGATCTAGATACTGGATCTCCAGAAGTGCAAGTGGCGCTTTTGACAGCGAAAATCAACGATTTGACTGTGCACTTCAGCACTCACAAAAAAGATCACCACGGCCGTCGCGGTCTTGTGACTTTGGTTAACAAAAGAAGAAAACTTTTGGACTACCTACATCGTAAAGATGTGAAACGCTACCAAGACCTTATCAAGGCTCTTGATATCCGTAAGTAATCTGACATTCCTGAAGGGGCGAAGAGCCCCTTCAATCTTTTCCTCGACAGGAAATTCTCGTACACTCAGAGCATAAGGCTCTGGCATCAATTCAAGGAGATTTAATGAAAACGACTGTAACTACATCGGTGGGCGGAAAACAAATCACCATCGAAACAGGCCGTTTGGCAAAACAAGCAGATGGATCTGTTCTAGTCTCTTGCGGTAACAACATGGTTCTTGTTACGGCAGTATCTAGCAAAAAAGCCTCTGAACTAGATTTCTTTCCACTGACTGTGGAGTATATCGAAAAATTCTACGCTACCGGTAAAATCCCAGGTGGCTACTTCAAACGCGAAGGTAAACCAACGACAGACGCTGTTCTGATCGCGCGTTTGATTGACCGTCCGATCCGCCCTGTATTCCCTGAAGGATACAGAAACGAAACTCAAGTGGTGGCGACGGTTCTTTCTGCTGACGGTGCATTCCCTCTTGAGATCCTTTCAAGCTTGGGTGCTTCTGCAGCTCTTCATCTTTCAGACATTCCATTTAACGGTCCCACAGCGGCGATTCAAGTAGGTCGCGTTGATGGTCAGTTCGTTGCGAATCCAACGCCTCAACAAATGGAAAAATCCGACATGGATATCATCGTTGCGGGAACTCGCAATGGTTTGTTGATGGTTGAAGGTGAAACAAAATTCATCTCTGAAGCAGACGTTTTGGCGGCTTTGAAATTCGGTCACCAATCCATGATGCCTCTATTGAATGCGCAAGATGAATTGCGTGAAAAGTTTGGTTCTGCGACAAAACGTTCTTTCACTCCAGCGACTATCGACGCTGATTTCAAAGGACAAGTAGAGTCTTTCTTGAAACCAAAAATCGCTGCGGCTCTTGGTATCAAAATTAAGCAAGACCGTTATGCAGCGGCAGCGGCTGCTCAAGCTGAAGCAGAGACGATGTTCCTTGCTTCTATCACTGACAAAGATCTTGCTAAACAACGCAAGAAAGAAATCGGCGCAATCGTTGAAGAGCTTAAGTACAATGAAGCTCGTTCTATGATTCTAGACCGCAAAGTTCGTATCGATGGTCGTGACGTGAAAACGGTTCGTTCTATCGCGAATGAAGTGGGTCTTCTTCCTCGTGCGCATGGTTCTGGTTTGTTCACTCGTGGTGAAACTCAATGTTTGGGCACAGTGACTTTGGGAACAGGTGATGATGAGCAAATGGTTGATGCGCTTTTGGGAACTCAAAAACGCAAATTCATGCTTCACTACAACTTCCCTCCATACTCAGTCGGTGAAGTAGGTCGTTTCGGTGGTCAGGGTCGTCGTGAAATCGGTCACGGTAACTTGGCAGAGCGCGCTTTGAAAGCCGTTCTTCCTGATCACGAAAAATTCCCATACACAATCCGTATCGTTTCTGAAGTTTTAGAGTCTAACGGTTCCTCTTCAATGGGTTCTGTTTGTGCGGGAACTTTGGCGATGCTTGATGCCGGTGTACCTATCAAAGGGAACGTTGCCGGTGTAGCAATGGGTCTTATTAAAGAAGGCGACCGCGTAGCCGTTCTTACAGACATCTTGGGTGATGAAGATCACTTGGGTGACATGGACTTCAAAGTAGCGGGTACTCCAACAGGTATCACAGCTCTTCAAATGGATATCAAAATCGACTCTGTTTCTTTCGACGTGATGGAACAGGCTTTGGCTCAAGCTAAAGAAGGTCGCTCTCACATCTTGAATGAGATGGAAAAAGTGATCAAAGTAGCTCGTGGTCAAATCTCTGAATTTGCTCCTCGTATCGAAACAATCAAAATCAAACCAGATAAGATCCGTGAAGTGATCGGTTCTGGTGGTAAAGTGATCCGTGGTATCACGGAAGCGACCGGCGTTAAGATCGAAATCGAAGACGACGGTACAATCCACATTGCCTCTGCAGATCCTGAAGCAACTAAGAAGGCGATCGCTATGATCAACGACATCGTTGCTGAAGCTGAAGTAGGTAAGACTTATAAAGGTCGCGTTGTGAAGATTGCTGAATTCGGTGCTTTCGTTGAAATCTTACCGAACACTCAAGGTCTATTGCACATCTCTGAAATCGCCAACGAACGTGTACGCGCAGTGACTGACGTACTTAAAGAAGGCGAAATGATCGATGTTAAAGTTCTTGAAGTGGACCGCGCAGGTCGTATCAAGCTTTCTCGTAAGGCGCTTCTTCAGTAAGGGCCAAAAGGCCGCTTTATCCGGCGCCTTTAAGGGGCGCTGAGCTTGAAGTGGGCCTCTTACCTTTTTTAAGAGACTCAATGACAAATACTAAGTTCAAAAAATCTGAACTTTCTAACGGGATCCGAGTGGTGAGCGAACTTCATCCAGGGTCCCGTGCCGTTTCTATCAGTATCTGGGTTTTGACCGGCACTCGAGATGAGTCGCCAGAGAATGCGGGCATCTCGCATCTTCTTGAACACTTGGTGTTTAAGGGGACTAAAACTCGGTCTGCCTATCAAATCGCAAAATCTTTAGAAGCCTTGGGTGGGGATTTAAATGCCTACACCACGCGTGAATATACGTGTTACCACGCTTTGGTTTTAAAAGATCACTGGGAAAAGGCCTTGGATGTTTTGGCGGATCTAGTATCCAACATGCATTTGAACAAGAAAGAATTCGACCTGGAAAAAGGTGTGATCTTGCAAGAGATCGCAATGTCCGAAGATAGCCATGAAGAGATCATTTATGATGTCTTCTATGAGCAGGTGTACGGAAAAAATCCGCTCGCTCGTCCTATCTTGGGAACTCCAAAGTCTATCGCCACGATGAAACAGAATCAGGTGATGGATTATTACAAGAAAAACTACACTGGAAAAAACATCATCGTCAGTGCGGCAGGTTGCTTGGACCATGACGAGTTGATGGCTGGTATTGAAAAGCGTTTGGGAAAGAAAAAGCAGTCGGTGCTTAAAAACTCTCGTAAGTTCCCTCGCTGGTTGAAACGTCGTCACGTCGTTGAAAAGCAAGCAGAGCAAGTGCACATGCTGATGGGCTTTCCGACAGCAAGCTTCAAGGATAAACGTCGTTTCGAAGCCGTGATTGCGAACACCCTTTTGGGTGGAGGCATGACCTCCAAACTTTATCAAAGTGTTCGTGAAAAAAGAGGCCTGGTTTACACAATTCATTCGAGCCTCAACACCCACATTGATTCCGGGATGCTAACTATTTATGCGGGAACGGAAACTAAGAATGTCAAAAAAGTGGGCGATCTTATTTCTAAAGAACTGCAGAAGATTCGTAAGCAAGGTGTCTCTAAGGCCGATGTGGAGATGTTTAAGACTCAGGTTATTGGCAGCATTTTATTAAGTTCTGATGATATCGAAAATCGTATGACGTCTTTAGCGGTCAACGAGATCGTTTTTGGCAGCTTCCGTTCTGTGGAATCCGTGATAGAGGAAATCAAAGCGGTGACGGTCGACTCGGTGAATGAATATATTCGCGAAGAGCTTGATTTAAACGCCGCATCCGGGGTTTTATTAGGACCGGGCGTGACCGAGCTGAAAACTTGGTTTGAAGAACTGACTCTGTAATCGGAAAAGGATTTGTAAATGCAAAAGCTCACAGTCAAAGTAAAGAAACTTGAAAACTTCCACGGTGAACTTCCGCAATATCAATCTTTGGGTGCTAGCGGCTTCGACGTTCGCGCGCAGCTTGCGGGTCCGGTGATTTTAAATCCGGGCGAAAGAGCTTTAATTCCAACAGGTTTGTCTTTTGAAATTCCACTAGGTTATGAAATCCAAGCTCGTCCACGCAGTGGATGGGCCGCAAAAAGTGGTTTGACGGTTTTGAATACGCCGGGAACTATCGATGCTGATTATCGGGGTGAGGTGAAAATCATCGTGATTAATTTGGGTAATGAAGCTGTGACAATCAGTGATCAAGAGCGCTGTGCTCAATTGGTGATTGCTCCGGTTCTTCAGGCACAATTCCAAGTTGTCGATGAATTGGGAACTACCGAGCGTGGTGCAGGTGGTTTTGGTTCTACGGGACGCGCTTAGTTTTTTTATTTTTAAGTGGGGACGTAGCTCAGCTGGGAGAGCGCAACGCTGGCAGTGTTGAGGTCGTCAGTTCGATCCTGATCGTCTCCACCATCTTCTTTTTTTCTTTTGATTTTGTCGTTTCCGAATACTTTCTAGAGACATTGACGATCAGGATGCGAGCCTGACGACGTCGCAAAACAATCCGCCTTCGCGGATTGTTTTGCTCCATGCTCCGCACTAAAACGCGCCCACTCGGCGCGTTTTACTGCGGGCACAAAGTTCGACCCTTATCGCAACCTGTTTTTTCTAATTTAATTCGGTCAGGTTTGATGGCAGTTCGAACTCTTGGACGTCCAAGAGTGGAAGTTGATTCTGGTAAACGATGATTGAAAAAACAAATTGGCTTTCTGAGGGTTTAAAAGGTTGGTTGGCATTGAGATAGTTTTGGATCGCATCGGCCATAGCGGCTGCGTCCGCTTTATCATATTTTTTTGCAGGAGCTAGAAAAATAGGAAGTACAACCCATGGGATTTTCGGTCCAACGGAGTATTCATAAGAAGCGCGGAAGGAGTAAGTCAGGTTAGGACTGATGGCGACGGTTTTTGTTAGCAGCAAGTCGATCCAGGATTTTAAATCCTTTTTGTTTTTCGAATTCAAAATCGTGGGAACGGATATTTTTTCCTGATGCATGATTAATATTTGCAAAGGATTCCGGAATTGCACCCAAGGAGATGCGTTTTCTCCGTTAATGCAGCGATAGCTGATTTTCGGACTTCCGTTTTTAATCGAATGCCACTGCGGGATTTGGATTTGCACTTTGTCGGTTAGATTTTTTACGGTTGGAAGCGCTAGATCCTTTGGATAGCTTTTGTCGGCGACCACGTTGAAGCTGTTTTTATAGTTTGAAGTGATCTTGACTGTCGAATCATTGATCTTCATTTCAACAGTAGTCCCATCCCAATCAATATCGCTCAGGGTATTCTGAACAGTGATGATAAAGAGATCGTCAGCATTGGAAACTGTATTGTCATAGAAATAAGTCTGCGCGACTAGGACCGGAGAGGCTACTTCTTTGGCTTGAGTTGAAATGCTGGCCACTGAGGCCAATAAAAAAGAAAATGCAAAAGTTTTTAAATCTAATTTCGTCATACTTTTTCGTATCACGAAACTTTCACTAAACTCAATCAGCCTTGCATTACTTCTTCAAAGTAAGGCGCACAGGGCAATGATCGGATCCCATAACATCCGGCAGGTGACTGACGGATTTTAAGCGGTCGGAGGCTTCTTTGTTCACCAAGAAATAGTCCAAGCGCCAACCCACGTTTCTTTCGCGGACTCCGGGGCGATAGCTCCACCAGGTGTAGTGACCTGCGCCTTGTTCGAATTTACGGAAGCTGTCGACCCATTCTAGCTTTTCTAAGAAGTGAGTCATCCAGGCGCGCTCTTCAGGCAAAAAGCCGGCATTTTTAACGTTGGTCTTTGGGTTTTTCAAATCGATCTCTTTATGGGCGATATTGAAGTCACCGCAGATAACAACCTCGCGACCTTTTTTGCGTAAAGCTTGTAAGCGCTTTTCCGCCGCCGCACAGAATTCTAATTTGAAGGGCAGGCGAGCGTGATCGCGTTGGCTGTTGGGCCAATAGCTGTTCACGACAGTGATGGAACCAAAATCAGCTTCCAGCCAGCGGCCTTCGCGATCGAATTTTTCAATGCCTAAACCCCGGCGAACGGCATCAGGCTCTTTTTTAGAATAAAGTGCCAACCCCGAATATCCAGGTTTTTCAGCAAAGTTCCACGTCGAGTGATAGCGAGCCGGGTGATAGAATGTTTCGTCTTCTTGAATAGCTTCTTCAGAAATTTTGATTTCTTGAAGGCAGACGATATCGGCCTTCTCATTTTCAAACCATTCGCGAAAGTTTTTACGTTGAACCGAGCGAAGACCGTTAACATTCCATGTGATCAATTTCATGTTTTTACAATAGGCAAGGACGTCTTAGAAATCAAGTCAGGTTCCGGTGATGCGAGGACGTATCAGGTCCTTCTAGACGATATAATCCCGCATGATTTCGCTCACCCAATCCATGAATACCTGAACACGTTTGGCAACGTGACGACGATGAGGATAAACGAGAGAGACCGGCATAGGCTCACTTTTTAAGGTCGGTAAAATCTCAATCAGGGATTTATTCTTCAGATACTCTTTCAATCCCGCTTTAGGGGCTTGAATAATTCCCAGTCCTGCTAGACATGCCGACAGGTAGTTTTCAGCGTTATTCACGGTGATCTGCCCTCGCATTTTTTTAATCTGAAACTTTTCTCCGTCGAAGTATTCAAAACCGTCAGGCTTCGCTCCGAGGGTTTGTACATAGTGGACCAGAAAGTGCTCTGATAAATCTTCCAGATTTTTAGGACGACCGTATTTTTTTATATAAAGAGGACTCACACAGTTGACGACCGTGAACTTCCCCAGAGGTCTTGCGATAAGTCCCGAATCTGTCAAATTTCCTACACGAATAACACAATCAAAACCTTCACGGACAAGGTCCACTCGACGATCCGTGCTGCTTAATTCGATCTCGATACCCGGGTGGGCTTTTAAAAATTCCGGAAGCCGTGGAGCGATCAAATTTTTTGCTATACCTGTCGACATATCGACGCGAATTCTTCCTGACAGGCGACCCGCGTCTTTCTTAAACAGCGAATCAAGTTCCTCAATATCCGCCAGAAGATCCTTGCATCGCTCATAGTAAGTCATTCCGTCCTGGGTCATCTGAACGCGACGGGTGGTGCGGTGAAGAAGTCGGGTGCCCGTATCCGCCTCAAGTTGTTGGATGATATTAGAAATATGGGCCTTGGACATACCAAGGCTTTCTGCCGCTTTTACGAAGCTCGATAATTCGCTGACGCGCATGTAGACTTTCATAGCTTCTATACGGTCCATCCCATCCTCGATTGTTCAGTAATAGTGAACAGTGTATCAAAAATATCGGTGTTTATCAATTATGGCAAACTTCCTAAAATAAAAATGTAACCAGCACTATTTAAAAGGAGTTTGTTATGAAAATCGCAATTATCACCGGTGGCAGCCGAGGGTTGGGTAAGAATACCGCTTTGAAGCTAGCTCAAAAAGGGAACGACGTTATCTTGACTTATCATTCTAAGAAAGCCGAGGCAGACCAAGTCGTGGCCGAGATTGAAAGACAAGGACGTAAGGCCGTGGCCATGCCTCTTGACGCTGGGGCGGTGGAGAGTTTTGAAGCCTTTGCCGTGGCAGTTCGTCAGGTTTTAAAAGAAAAATGGAATCGTACGGACTTTGACTTTCTTATTAATAATGCAGGCACTGCTCTAGAGGCTTCGATCATGGAGACCACAGCAGAGGACTTTGATAAGTTGGTCAATGTCCATCTGAAAGGTCCTTTCTTTTTAACCCAAAAGCTTCTTCCCCTTATGAAAGACGGCGGACGCATTGTGAATATCTCTTCGGGGCTAGCTCGTTTCGCCTTACCAGGTAAAGCGGCTTACGCTTCGATGAAAGGCGCGATCGAAGTACTGACTCGCTATATGGCGAAAGAATTCGGCGCCCGTGGCATCGCTGCCAATGTCGTAGCACCTGGAGCCATTGAGACTGATTTTGGTGGCGGCGTGGTCCGGGATAATCCTGAAGTAAATAAATTCATCGCATCTCAAACGGCTTTAGGACGAGTCGGCGTTCCTGAAGATATTGGAGGTGTGATTGCATCTCTTCTTTCTGAAGATAATGCCTGGATCAATGCTCAACGAATTGAAGCTTCCGGTGGGATGTTTCTTTAATTAATCTGCACACGGAGCAGGTGTCATGGTGAGGTTGCGATAAGCGACCTCACCGGTTGAACAACCTTCGTCAGCGGAATTGACTTCTCCGGCCAAATAGTCGGAAGTTAAAATCAAAGAGCTTGATTCTTTAATAAGCGAGGTCTTTCCTCCATCACACTCCACCAAGAAATCGCCGCCATTTTCGAATTGATAGGCGACAGTCGAAAACTTCAAAGTCTTGGATTGGGCGCGAAGTTTTATATGAGGAGGCGTTTCTACGCCTTCGCTATCAACGGTTTTTTCATCTTGATAAACCAACTGTGCGGCGCTGGCCTTTTCCGATTTTCCGTTTTCAGTTTTTATCGTGATGCTTTGCGGATTGGAAGCTTTGTAGCACGCGACTTTGCCGTAAGAGATGCTGGCAAACAGAAGCACGAAAGCGAAAAGTGATTTCATAAGGCCTCCTTGGGGGACCCATTTAGGCTAGTAGCGAAGCTGTAGGAAGTACTGCAGATTCTTTCGCGGCTATCAAATGACAAAGTTTTTGAAAGAATGAAGACGGGAGGTCCCGTCCTCACTTATTCGTCTAAGATTTTAATTGTACCTGCCTTGGCATCAATGCGAACGCGCATGCCGGATTTAATTCGTTTTGTTAATCCTGGGATGCTGACGATCGCAGGGATTCCCATCTCTCTGGCAACAATGGCCGAGTGAGAAAGCAAGCTTCCGCGCTCTACCAAAAGCCCTGAGATCGCTGGATAAAGAGGGACCCACCCTGGATCGGTACGAGCTGTCACCAGAATCTCGCCATTCAGTTCCAAGTTATCACTTGGATTTAAGATAACCTTGACGACACCTTCAAGAACTCCTGGGCAGCACGGCAGACCTTTTAAGTCATAGTCGCCAGATTCAGCCACCTGAGGAATCTCTTCTTTAATAAACGTGTTGTCCCAATAGACCGCTCCTCGAGTCATCACGCGCGGGTCCGTTTCTTCAGCGAATTGACCATAATCTTTTTTGCGTAGCTCGATAATGCCTTTCAGGTTGTAGGAGGGCAGAGTGCCGTTGTAAATCCCAAAGACTTCTTCGATGGTCAGCCAGAAGATATCTCGGGGTTGCTCAAGCGCGCTCATTGTCGCCAAATCTTCACCAATAGTTTGGAAGATCGTGCGGGCAATACCGTAAATACGTGTGCGCGCAAAACGCGTGTTTTCGCGGTTCTTCACGGCTTTACGGGCGTGTTTAAGGACCCAGAAATAAAATTTCTTTTTAAAGCCAGTCAGATGCGAAGCAACTTTAGCTTCGGCTTGAGTTCGCAAAGACTTTTCGTGAGAGTCATCGTGAACCTCCGTCTGACCTGACTTCAAATAGTTTTTCAAACAGACAAAGAGGTAACTTGGATCTGTGAGAAGATCGATCTCCTCAAGTTTCATCTCACTCATACAGCGGAATCCGTACTTGTCGAGATAGTCTAAGACGGACTTATAGAATTCTTGGTAAGGTGATTGATTTAAAGCCTCCAGACCCTCGGCGGGATCGATGGTCTCGATCAGTTTGCGTAAGTCTGGATTTTGCGCGGCTTTATTCGCTAAGCGCAGTAAAGCCTTTGTCGGCTCGGCACTTTCCAGTCCCCCTTCACCCGCAAGAAGGTCATTTTGGATGGTCGAATCCAAATCTTTCAACCATGTGGTTGTCAGCTTACGTAAAAGGCCGAAGTGAACCATGCACAAGAAGTCATTGATGATTGGGGCTTTCCAGCGGCCCAGCATGTTTCGCTCAAGCTCCATGTAAATGCGAATGAGCTGGTCGCCGCGCATGCGCTTGAGAGGCAGACTTCGGTACTTGTCATAGTCGCGATGGAAAGTCGCTAAAAAGTCATCCACCGTGCTTTGAATGGTGAAGTGGTACTTAATAAAATTAAATCCCGTGATGGCTTTGCGGATGCGACCACTGAAAGTGTCCCACGAAGGGTGAGGTTTGATACGATCGGCGATTTCTTCGCTGAGTGCTTCAGAAACTCCCATCATGGTTTCCATGAACTCGCGATTCTGTTTAAAGCCCGGAAGAACGCCGACAAGTTTGTACCAATTGAAAAGATTGTAATACACACGGCCATTCAAAGATCCCAGCATGTATCCTAAGTAAGAGTCCATGTCTTTAATGATCTCATTCGGAACACCTAAAACTTCACAGAACTGCACGTACACGGCTTTATAGTTTCTAAGGGCGAAACTAAAACTCAAAGGTGAGGTCAAACCTCCATAGGATTCAATGATGTTTGAATTGTCCCAAAGATTCGGATAACCAATCAAGTCGGCCTGCAACGTCGTTACGGGACGAGTTTGTAAAATATAGATCTTACCGCCTTCAATCGCCCATTCGATATCTTGCGGACGATGATATTGCTCTTGAATTTTATGCCCGAGGCGATAGAGCTTTGAAAGCTCTTCCTGGGTCAAAGAGGCCGTGTTTACAAGATTGCTTGGAACAGGCAGGGTCGAGCAATGACCTGATGAGGACTTCTTCATCATCTCTTTTTTCTCGACGACTTCTTCTTTTAGAAGTTTTCCGCTATGTGCTTCAAGCCAGAAAGAATCTGCATCCAAAGTTCCTGACACCAGTCCTTCACCAACGCCATAGACGGAAGAAACGACATAGCGATCGATTTTCTTTTCGACTGGATCACAAGTGAAAAGAACACCGGATTTATCTGGATCAATCATGCGCTGTAAAACCACCGACACAGAAATCTTCTGAAGGTCGATGCCGTTTTCCAAACGATAGACCAAGCTTCGTTCAGAAAACGCGGATATCCAACACTGACGAATGTATTTTAGAATATCTTCTTTCCCTGAGACGTAAAGGAAACTGGATAGTTGTCCCGCAAATGAGTGTGAAAGACTGTCTTCATCCGCCGCCGAGGAACGCACTGAAAAAACATTGTTTGCGCCCAAATCCTTCAATGCTTTGTCCAAGGATTCTGAAAGATTTTTGGAGAGATCGGTTTTTTCAAAGAGAGCTCGAACTTCCGCCTCCGCTTGAAGAGGCGTGAGTTCCTTAGCCGAAAGACGTTGCATAATCAGCGATAAATTTGTTTTCACCGAAGGCGATGCTAGGAACTCTTGGAAGAATCTTTTACCGAAGACCACCCATTCAGGCACGGGAAGACCTGCTTGCGACATGAGGTAAAGATTAAAGCCTTTTCCTCCGGCTTCGTTTTTAGCAAAGAACAGTGTTGATTTTGGAGTTACAAGCATAGTTAGGATCTCCACATATAGATCACTAGAGCATAGTGAAGCAGCAAATAGACCCCGGAAATCGCACGGAAGAACTGCGCGGCAGGGGCGGTTTTTTTTATAATATAAATCAAACTTAGAACGACATAAGCTGACAAAGAAACCAGCCAAATCCAGTGGGGCTGAAGGTAGTAAGCGACTCCCACTCCCAGGATTGCTTGGCTCAAAGAAAGGGCTAAGGCTCCTTTGTCCGTAAAAATATTGGAATAGGAAGGCACATGCGGTCTTTCTTCGGAGCTCGCGAACGTTTTTCGAGCGAACTCAAAAAGATTGAAGAAGGCCCAGTTCATAAAAATAAATATCAAAAGCGGCAATGTGATTTCTTGAGGATTGACACCTGTCATGGCGACACCGCTAGAAAGACCTAAGAGAACGCTCACAAAGGTGTGAGTAACCGCGTAGGTCGTTAAATGCGGCCGCAAGGAGTCGCCGATAAAAAACTCCTCATACATCAAAAGACTGTAGCCGATGGCCGCTGCGTGAATCAGAAGAGAATAAACGCCTAGATTGCTGGCAAGACCAATCTCGAAAATAATGAGGAAAAGAAGGGCCACCTTGACTTGTCGAACCGTCAAAATTCCGCGCGCTAAAGGACGGGTGGGATTGACTTTCAAATCCACTTCATAGTCTTTGATTTCATCAAAAAGACGCATGCGAAAAAAGAACGACAGCATCAAAAGGAAGACGCAAGCAAAGCGTCCCCAATTCCATTCCAACCCTAAAGTGGAAGAAAAGAAAAGCCCGTTGGCCCATGAAAAAAGAAATATCATGGGCACATAAGAAGCGGGGCTGAATCTTTCTTTAATTAATATCCACCAATTACCCAATAATCACCTCGGGATCATTCAATTGATCGCGCAGAACTTTGTATTCCACCTTCGAGTGATGGCGAGGATCCATAGGGATCTTTTTAACAAACTTAATCTGATCCACGGGAATTTTATTTTTTTCAAAAACCCGGCGGATTTCTTTTTTGGCCGCCTCAAAGTCAAAACTTTGGCTGTTGATTTCTTGTTTTAATTCAACGACGGCGTAAGTCGCTTGTCCCAGAGAGGAGTCGGGAACCCCTAAGAAGGCGCAGCGGTAAGTAAAATCAAAACGCTTCAAAAGAACTTCGGAACGCACCGGGAAGTAGTACTTTCCCGCTCTTTCGATGGCGTTATTCACACGGCCCACGATCCAAAGATTTTTGTCGGAATCAATATAGGCCAAATCCCCGGTGCGATGCCATACGCGGTTCTTTTCATCCAAGATCTTTGTGGTTTTAAAGGCGTCGGGGTTGTTATAGTAGTCGCGGCAGACATGGTCGCCCGTACAGATAAATTCTCCGATTTCTCCATTCGGCACTTCGATTTTCTGCCATGAGGAGTCTTTCAAATCCACGGGGCCGTCTTTGATACGGATGAATTTAAAGTCGATGTCTTCACTGATGTGGCCGACGTTCACACCTTCCTCGATAATTTCAGGATCAGTGATCTTGCTTTCTTTTAGCATGTCGCGGCCCTCGATGTGAGCCATCGGTTCTGCTTCTGTAGAACCATACAAAATCCAAAGCTCAGTTTGGGGGGCAATGTCATAGAAAGCTTTGACGTCATCTTTAGAAATAGGCGCACCACCGGTCACGACACGACGAAGTCCCTTTAATATGATATTCTTTTCTTTGCAGTAACGAGCCAGTCCCACAAGCATGCTTGGAGATAACGTCGTGCAATTAATATTCTCATTTAAAATCTGACACGCCAAAATGGCCGAATCTCTTTCTGATGGGGCCGCTAAGTCCAATGCCGGTAACACCGTGGTCACCCCAGAAGCCAGGTTGTTCAAACTGAAGATCGGGAAGGCCGGCATGTCTTTGTCGACTTCTGTATAAGGTATCACATGCGAGAGCGCGTGATGTTGTGCTGACAGAAATCGATGCGTGCGATTGGCTCCTTTGGGTTTTCCCGTTGAGCCCGTCGTAAATGTGATCAATGCAGTGAACTCGCTTTCTACGGCCGCGATCGGTGACGGATCTTTTTTCAAAAGTTCCTCGAAACGGTGAGTGCACTTGTCGCCCGGTCCATACATAATTCGAATTGGCATGGATTGAAATTCAGGAACCTGATTCACAAGTTCAAAAGCCATATTGAAACTAATCATAGCTTTAGGGCCCACGCACTCTGCCGAAGCTCCTAAGTGATGACTGCGCGCCCAAGAATCCAAGAACACGGAAATAGCACCAATACGTTGTACAGCAAACATCGCCGTGTACATGTCAAGGCTCATCGGCAGGAAGATGATAACACGATCTCCTTTTTGAATACCGATATCTAAGAGTCCGCGCGCGAAAGAGTTGATTCTTGCGGCGAAATGTTTGTAGGTGATTTGATCATGCTTTAGAGGCGTGTGCGGATTGCCATCCCACTTTGCCAAGGTTTCGCGTGAAACCCACGAAAGTGCGACGCGGTCAGGGAATTCGCGTAAGTGCTTTTCCATGTAGCTGATCACGTTATTACGTTCATCAGCACCCGGGTAGTAACCAATTTTTTCAGAAGGGTGGGACATTCCTGGTTTCTCCTGCAAAACTTTTAAGATGTCTTGAATATGCGACCACAGAAGACTATGGCCCGCCTTAGATGCTTTCACGATTTTGTGGGATGGATATTGAGTGACGATTTGATTTTGAATCGACTCGTCCGTAATTTTGTCGTCACTTCCATAGACCACGGTGATAGGTGTTTTAACGACATCTTTGGCAGTCCACGGATTGTCCTGCATTTTAATTTTATTGAAGGCCGTTTTCTGCCAAAGATTCCAATCAAAACGATCTGTGATCTTTTGTAAATAGGGGTGGTCAGCCAATGACCATGGATGGAAAAGATCTTTTAGAAATGTGTCTTTGGATTTAGCAAAGTTCGATTTAATAAGAGCGTCGCCCAAGACAGGAAGCTTTAGCAAAGCGCCCGCTATCGGTGAAATCTCGCGTTCGGGTTTTAAATAAGGTGTGACTAAAATCACTTGCTCGACATACTTTTCGTAAGCAGGCAAAGTTTTTAAAATGCGGTAGCCACCCCAAGAGTGGCCTAGAAGAATTTTCTTTGACGAGTCTTGAGTCAGAAGATTCAACCACTCCTCACTGTCGGCTTTCACCGCGTGAAGGGTGTAGCCCAAAGGTTGAACGGCTTCTTTAAGCAAAGTCCAATCGTCGGGATGACCTGGGTTTCCATGCAAAGCAATGATGGTTTTCATATCTTTATTCCTCGCAGGCGTAGCTTGTAAAAATCGATGAGACCGGGGTTAGATCGGTACACGGTCTGGTCTGTTTTTGCGTTCTCAAGGCCTTGAATTTTCCGGGTGCGTGCAATTTCCTGCAGCACCTCCGTCGCAGCTGACGTCTCTAGTTGAGCGGCATTTTTTAATGACTCCAGATAGTTCTTTTTGTCGGAAGGCACTTCGACCACTTTAAGCAGTGAGCCGTCATCCAGTTTCGAAGTCATTTCGTGAATAGAAAAACCAAATGAGGTGCCGAAAAGATGCGCCCAAAAATCGCACATGAGTCCCCGTTGATGCGGAAGCAACCCATGATGGATGTTGATGCAGCCGATTTTTGGGATCGCTAGAAGGCGCTTTTTGAAGAAAGAGCGAGTTCGCGCATTTAAAATCACATCGGGTTCCAACGAAGAAAGAAACTGAATAGTTTCGTCAGAGTTGACGTCCTTAACGACCCACACTTTTTTACCCAAAGCTTCGTAGCGCTTTTGTTTTCGATCTAAGGAGTTGTCTAAGCTGTTTTTAAGAAGATGCCATCCCATCAGGGGGCCCGCTCCAGAGAGCATCAAAAGAAACGCTTTAAGGTATATATCAGCACTGCGGTTATCAATAACGACGAGCCCTTGTACGTAAGGGTTGTCGGCCAGGCCGAGCGTTAAGTCATCATAGTTATCCGGCACGAATGTCACGGCCGAAGTGATAACTAGGGTTTTCATGAACCTACCTCGATGCGTTCCAGAAGTTAAACAAACTGTGTTCCTGGACTTATATCGACAGATTTCGACCAGACCAAAAGAGAGTCAGTGTATTTACCGACAAAGGTCCAGTTGGCTCACATCTAAGATTGAGACATCAAGGCTGTATTCGAAATTAGGAAGGTTAAGGGGTTTAACCGAGTCTTTCCAAGCGCGAAATATCAATACGATTCCAAAGCCAAAGAATGAAAACAATGGCAAAAAGAATGGTAACCAGACGAAGTGCGCGACGCTTGTCCATCTGGAAATTTTCCGTCAGGCCCACGGCCATCAGTAAGGCGGTGAAAGCAAAACCCACTAAAGTAATCGGGGGAATGATCTCTGAACCCACTTGAAAAACAAAGAAAGGAATATTGGCAAAAAGGATCAGTGTGAAGATCTTGCGCAAAGAGCAGGTGCGTTTTTCATAAACCTGGAAGTAATAATAAATAAAAAGTGCGCCGATAAAAGTCGTCGTGACACCCACAAGTGGAGAGATGATGAATCCGCCCATCAAACGAAAAAAGTTCGGTGGTACTAATCCCGTCAACACGCCGGAAGCCATTGATAGAACCACTAAGGTCACGATCAACGTAGTCCAACTCCAGTCCGGCAGGTTTTTGATTTTTTCAATCGGGTGACGAAGGTAGTTCACGATGTAACGAAGAACTTCTTTGGCATTGTCGGAGTGAGCACCGGGAGTAACGTCTCTATAGTCTGTCATATCGTTATTGCATCATTTGCGCAGGACTTACGCAAGGGGATTTACAGAGACTCTCTTAAGTCCATCTCTGCTAATGTTTGCGCGCGGGTTAACAGGCGATGACTGTTTTCCAAGGCGGTTTTCGTATTGGCACCTAGCACGTTCAAGGAAGCGAGCTTTTTATTTTTAGCCGACTGACGATGAAGTGAATACGAAAGCTCCAGCAAAAGAGAGGCCGAGTTTGTCGGAATTTCGATAATTTCTTTGGGTATTGGGTAAGCCTTCAATGACTGGCTTCGAAGGTCCTCCGCTCCGGCATCCGCGAGCTCGGTAATGCTGATGACGCTGACTGATCGGCGCGAAGCTAGAAGGTCTGAAAATTCGTCCATGGTGGGAGCATCTAATACGAGATGAAAGCGGCGCTGACTTTTTTCTTGTTGTTCCAAGAACTGGCGAAAACGTTCTTTGCGCTGCTCAGATTTTTTCCAGGGAAGATGCAAAGTGAAAACTTCATAACCATGTTCCGCTAGAAAGACAGTATAGATATTCCAGTACTTGCTAAAGTAAAAGAGCGAACGCGGCCCGGTTACAAAAAGAAGAGGCCAACGGGTTAGCAGACAGTTGGGTTTGAGCTCAAAAGGAATTTCTTGGCGAGCACGGGCGCGATTTGAAAAAATCGCCAAGCCCAAAATGAAAACTAAAAGACTTAAAGAAAATACTACGACATCCACGTCCCCATTATAGGGACGTAGTCAGGCGAAAGGCAAAGTCAAAGGAGTTTTTGTCTGCCGTACGGTTTACCATAGCCGAACGAGCGCTGAGTTCCGCCCCTAAAGATAGATTCTTGTGCACTTGCGCCGCGAAGCCGGAAGAAACCACCAATGAAGGAGTGGTGTCATTCACGTCGATATTGCGAGTAGGGTCGGTGAAGCGCATAAAACGATTGGAAAGACCCGCGCTCAAAGAATAGTTCCAAATACTTTCAAGCTTGTTCGTGTAGCCCATCTTCAGATCGAACTCTTTCAAAGAGAGCTCTTCAGCTCCCGAAGAGGTGACACCATAATTTCTAAACACACCTTCGGAATACCAGTTCGGAGAAAACAGGTCCATCCCCATCGACAGTTGAATGCCGCTAGCATGGCGATTGAAATTTTTGTTCTGAGTCGCGATGTTCGTGAAGGTGTTCACGTAGCCAATCCCGGCATGTAAGCGCACGTCATCAAAAGAGCTCGTTTGCTTAGCGGCCATGACATTTTTCTTAGAGCTGAGCTCATCCAGAAGCTGGTCATAGGAAACTTCTTCATAGTCAGAAGAGGAAGCCGCCTGGACTAAAGTGGAAGAAGAGAACACCGAAAAAACGATCAAAACGAATTGGAGTGCTTTAGATATTTGCATTCCTTGATTCTAGCAAGGCTTTGTCATTTTTCATAAAATCATCTTTCGTTCTAGACCTCTTTATTGGCACACTAGAAGTATGTTTCCGAACTTTCGCCAACATCACAATTGTTACTGCGCTTTTTGTAAATCGCCTCGTCGCATTTATCGTAAGAAAAGTATTTCTTTGATGAACGTGTTGGGAAGTGCGCTAGCGTCGGTCGTGGTAATGTTCGCCATCTGGCAGCAGTTTGATCCTCGTGTGATGATTGTGTTTGTGGTGTGTCTGGCTTTTTCAGAAGTTTTCGTGAAAATCCGCTGGCGTCTTTCTGTGGTGTGCAGAGCGTGTGGTTTTGATCCCGTTCTTTACACCAAAGATCCACAGGCTGCGGCGGACAAGGTTCGTTTTCAATTGGATGTTCGCAAGCAAGATCCTAAATACCTTCTTGCCAAGCCGTTAAATTTGCCCGCAATCCCTGCAGAGAAAGCGAAAGCTCTTCAAGAAAAGGGAAAAGGGCGTTTAGTCTCTCGTTCCATTTGATCTAAAGATTGCCAGGTCGGCCGGTTTATGCCAGTTTAAGGGGGCATGAAAACACTGATCGTTATTCCTACGTACAATGAAAAAGAAAACATCCAGGCGATTGTTCCCGCCGTCCTTGCACAAAATTTAGGCGTTGAAATCTTGGTAGTTGATGACAACTCTCCAGATGGAACGGGTGCCATTGTTCGTGAGATGCAAAAGAACATTCCTCAGCTTCACTTGTTATCACGTCCTGGTAAGCAAGGTTTGGGAAAAGCCTATATTGCGGGATTTCGTTGGGGTATGGATCATGGCTTCGATGCGATCACAGAAATGGATGCCGACTTTTCTCACCGCCCTGAAGATCTGGGCCCGCTTCTTAAAAAATTAGAAACTCACGATTTCGCTGTGGGTTCTCGCTATGTCGAGGGAGGTCGCACTGTGAACTGGGGCCTCTTGCGCAAAATTATTTCCCGCGGTGGTGGTATTTACGCGCGCTTGATCCTGGGATTTCCGTTGAACGATTGGACCGGTGGCTTTAACGCTTGGAAAAAAGAAGTTCTGCACGCCATAGACCTTTCCACGGTTGAATCCAATGGATATAGCTTTCAAATCGAATTGAAATACAAAGCTATGAAAAAAGGTTTTAAAGGAGCCGAGTCACCGATTGTGTTTGAAGACCGTCGTGTTGGACAAAGCAAAATGTCTTTAAAAATCGTCATTGAGGCCTTCTATCGTGTATGGCTTATGCGCTTTAAGTAAGAGTCTTGCGGCTCTTACTCTTCTGCTTTTTCTTCCTCTTTTTTCCTGGGCTCAGGCGCAACAGGCCACAGTCATTCTTGATGGGGCGCTGGTGTATCAAGATGCGGATTTTGATGCTCCCGTTATCGCGACTTTAAAACGTGGCGCTGTTCATAGTATTTCCAAAGGTAAAAAAGGTCCGTTCTATAAAATCCGTATTAAGCCGGGTTCTGTCGGGTGGATTTCTGATACCGACATCAAACCTGGAGTTTATAAGTTAGAAACTCCCAAAGAAGAATCGCGAGCCGAGAAAAAAGACGAAAAAAGAAAACCTTTCTTTGCGACTCGCTATCGTGGACCGGCCTTGGATTTTATTAATTATACCGAGGACACTTTAGGTCAGGAGCGCTCGGAGTTTCTTCCTTTTTACGGTGTGAAGTTTGCCGGATTTAATACGATCTTCACGGGAGAAATCTACACTGAAGGAAATATCCTTTTTCACGTGGGAGCCCCGAAATATTATTCAGATTACACGGGAAAAGGCTCTGACGGTTTTATTTTCCTCGCGGATTTTTTGTTTCAAACCGTTCTTCCTCAAGGGAAAAACGGGATTTTCTTTTACGGGTTTGGCCCGATGTTTAAGTACTCTCACTTTACTTTGGAAGTTCCAAATGGAACAAAGACACTCAGTTATTCCGCAGATGATATGTCCTTGGGGGCGGTTTTTGACTTGGGCCTTTCATGGCGTTTGGGGCGCTACTCTATACGAACAGATGCTAAATACTATTGGGAACGAACGAAGTACTATGGCTTCGGTCTCAATTTTGGCTGGGAATTCTAATCTCACAATAACGCATTGCAAATATACTGGCAGGTGACACGAGGGGTGTTACATCGTGACGGCGTTGAGGGGGATTTTCGTGCGTTTTCTTTTATTTTTCGCGTCCGTTTTGTTTTCCATCTCTGCATTTGCTGCTGACACCGAGGCTTACTTCGAAGCGTTGAAACAATCAGGGATTAACTATGAACCTGATGGCGCGATCTGCGAACAAGTGGCGAAGCTCCACTACAGCGAAGAATATCCCGCCGGTCCGTTTCTAATTACTACTGGTGTTGAATACAGCACCGGGGTGCTCACCCTCGGAGAACTTGATATCGTTGTTATTGATCGCGCCACTCAGAAGGTGGTCTTAGTCAGTGAAGTAAAGTGCTGGAGAAACTTCCAGCAAGCGTTGGATAAAGCAAAGTCTCAGCGTCTGCGCTTTCAATGGAACTTAGAAAAACATTCTCAGCAAATGCAGTTTGACTCTTATGAGGGTCTTCCATTTAACGTAGCTCAGTTTGACAGTTCCACGCAGTACCGCTCCCTTTCTCAAGCCGGCGGCGTCAAAAAAGGCTTTGATGCAGAGCTTGAATTGACGCTTTCAGAGCTGAAGCAACTACGTATGAGGCTACTAAAGTGCCAGGCTTGGGGAGAATGCCGCCGCCCTGAATAAGGACGGACGATTTTTACCCAATGCGCACCGCGCCAGAGTGGACTTGCTGGCGCTCCTCATGCACATTCTCTCTCTATGTCCATTCAAGTTTTATCTCCTGAAGTCGTCGACCAAATTGCCGCTGGTGAGGTGGTGGAGCGTCCTGCTCACTTAGTTAAAGAGCTTGTTGAAAACAGTATCGATGCGGGGGCCACGCGCGTGCACGTTGAGTTCTTTGATGGCGGTCGCATTGTTAAGGTGATCGACAACGGGAAGGGGATGGCACCTGAAGATTTGCCGAAAGCGCTTGAGCGTTTTGCCACCAGTAAAATTTCAAAAACAGATGACCTGTGGCGCTTAAGAACTTTTGGATTTCGCGGCGAAGCGCTTGCAAGTATCGCCGCCGTCAGTAAGCTGACGCTGACGTCTCGTCGTGCGGATGATGAACAGGCTCATCAACTCATTTCAGAATACGGCCGCAAAAAAGACATCGATAAAGTGGGCGGTTCTCAAGGGACGACGATCTTAATTGAAAATCTTTTTGATAATACTCCGGCGCGTTTGAAGTTTTTAAAATCCGACGCCGCAGAAAACACGGCGATCAAAACGACGCTTAAAGCTATGGCCCTGTCTCACTACGACGTGGAATTCCGCATTCAGGAAAACGGCAAGCTTGTCAGTTTTTGGCCTGCTTGCAGAAATCGCAAGGATCGTGTTGAGCAAATTTTAGAAATCAAACCTCTTTTCGTCGGCGAAGCTTCGCGTGAAAACGTGAAAGCCTATGCCGTGTTCGCGGATCCTCACAATGTGGCGAAGACGGCTAAAAATATTTGGCTCTTTGCGCAGAATCGCTGGATTCAAGATCGCAGTTTGCAGGCGGCTGTCAATGAAGCTTACCGCAGTCTTCTTATGCACGGGGAATATCCTATTGCCGTGGTGTGGGTCGAAACAGATCCCGACTGTGTCGACGTGAATATTCATCCCACAAAATCGCAAGTGAAATTTCAAGAACCTTCATTAGCTTTCCGTGCCGTTGCGGGAGCTTTGCGCAGCACTTTAGAGCAAGCGCCTTGGTTGCCGGCTCAGCAGAGACCGCAGCCCGTGGCACCCCTTTCGGACGTGTCTTCTGCGGATTATCCCTCGACTCAAGGGCTTCCGAATTTTCTGAATTCACCCTCTGCAATGCCGGCGATGCCGAAAGAAAATCTGGCCTTCGATGATTCGTCACTGAAAGCCACGAGCTTTCAAAAGAAGGACTTTTCTTTCCCAAGTTCTTCCGTGAATCAACCGAAGGTCAGCTATCAGACTTTGGCAGAAGCGGCGTCCTCGCGCGAAAGCTTAGGACCGTCCGCAGTGATCGAGCCGGAAGCGCCTCGTGGTTACTGGTCGTCGCTCGAAGTTTTAGGTCAGGCGAATCTCACTTATATCGTGACTCAAGCCCGCGACAAAATTGTTTTCGTGGACCAGCACGCCGCTCATGAAAGGGTGGTTTACGAAAAACTCATGAATGCGTGGAAGGGGGGCAAAGTCGATGTGCAAGACTTCCTTTTCCCACTGGCTATTGATATGTCTCCCGAAAAAGTGGAAGCGCTTCTGACATTAGGTAAAGACATAGAGCGCCTGGGTGTTTTCATCGAGTCGCTAGGACCGGGAACGATCGGCGTGAAAGCTGCACCTTTAATGATCAAAGAGTCCATCTTAAGCACCGTCCTTGATAAAATGGCTAACGAAATAGTCGAGCAGGGCGGCAGTTATTCTTTAGAAAGAGTCGTCGGAGACATCTGTGCCACGATGGCCTGCCATTCCGTGGTGCGTGCCGGACAAGCTCTAGGCGTGGATCAAATGAAATCACTTTTAAGAGACATGGATCAATTCCCTCTTTCTAGTTTCTGTCCTCACGGTCGCCCGGTGAGTGTGGAGTATCCGTTCTATAAGCTTGAAAAAGATTTTGGTCGCATCGTTTGATGAATAAAGCAAAGCCCGTGATTTTTGTTGTTGGTTCGACGGCCACCGGAAAGTCCGAGTGGGCTCTTCGACTTGCGCAGGAATTTAAGGGCGTTATCGTCAACTGTGACTCTATTCAAGTTTACAAAAAGGTCGATATTGGTGCTGCAAAGCCGACGAAAGAAGAACAGGCCTTAGTGCCCCATTATCTTCTGGATTACGTGAGTCCCTCGCAAGAAATGACCGCTGGTCAGTATTGCCGCGACTTCTATGAAGTCATGGAAAAAATCCCCGACGGCACCCCGGTTTTTGTCGTCGGAGGAACGGGCTTTTATTTCATGGCCATTGAAAAAGGCATGTATCCCGTTTTGCCTGTGTCTGAGGCCGTGCAAAAGCAAGTGGCCGAAGAGCTTAAAACCGAATTGGGTGCCCAAAAACTTTATCAGGAGCTGTTGGAAAAAGATCCCGAATATGGCGCCAAAATTCACCTGTCTGATCATTACCGTATAGGTCGCGCAATCGAATTGATTCGCACGCAAGGGAAAAGCGTGACGGCCATCCAAAAAGAATTCGAAGAATCGCGGGCGCCTTTTCCGTTTCCTCTTTTGAAGATTGGGCCTTCTTGGGATCGCCAACTCTTAAAAGAGCGCATTGATCTTCGCACTCGCAAAATGCTCGAGGCGGGTTTGGTTGAAGAAGTGAAAGAGCTTCTCGATGAAGGTCTAGAGTCATGGGCTCCGATGAGCAGCGTGGGTTATAAAGAAACCATCGCCTACTTGAAGAATGAAATCTCCAAAGAGCAGCTTCTTGAGGACATTTCCACCAATACAAGGCAGCTCGCTAAACGGCAAAGAACTTGGTTTCAGCGAGACAAAGACATTCAGTGGTTCGACGGAAAAACAGGCTTTTCCCAAGCAAGATCCGTGGTCGAGGAATTCCTAAATCCTTTTGACCCCACGAAAGGGAAAGCTGGAGAATGAGGTTACTATGAAAAGCATGACAGGGTACGGCACCGCGAGAGTTCAAACCAAAGACGTCACCGTAGAGGTGAGCATTCGTGCCGTGAACGGCCGTTTCTTAGAGCCAAGATTCCATCTTCCTCGCGAATTCGTATCGCTGGAATCAGAACTAAAAAAAATCTTAAGCCAAACTTTATTGCGTGGAACGATTGATATCTTCGTTTCTCGTCGTGTTCGTAATACCGCCGCCAAGGCGCAAATGACGGTGAATGATACTTTGGCGAAAAAGTATATGACCGCATATAAGCATCTTTCCAAAGAGTTAGGTGTTCCATTTCAAGTGCATCTTGAAGCTTTGGCTCGTCTTCCAGAGATCATCAAGGTTGAAGAGTCGTACGAGATGTTTACGGGCGAAGATAAGATTCTTAAAAAAGCTTTCACGGCGGCTTGCAAGGCTTGCAACGCAGAACGCACGCGTGAGGGGAAAGCTCTTCGTCGTGATTTAGAGAAGCTTCTTTTGTCGTTAGAAAGACAAGTTAAAGTAATCAGTGAACTGCGTGGCGAAGCGAACGCTCAGCTGCAAGAGAAGTTCGAACAGAAGATTCGTGCTCGTCTTAAAGGCAATGATATTGATCCGACTCGTTTATCCCAGGAGATCGTTATTCAGCTTGAAAAAGCGGATATTAATGAGGAACTCACGCGTTTGAGCGAGCATATTAAAAACTACCGCCAACTCGTGACATCTCAGCAGGCCGAAGGAAAGAAATTGGATTTCTACACCCAAGAGCTGCTCCGCGAGGTGAATACGATTGGTTCCAAGTCTCAGGTAGCCAAGATCACTCAAGCCGTGGTAGAAGCAAAAACCCTTATTGAAAGACTTAGAGAACAGGTACAAAACGTTCAATGAAGACGCGTCTTATTATTGTCGCCGCTCCAAGCGGTGCTGGAAAAAGTAGTTTTGTCGAAAAGATCAGCCAGGAAGATCCTCGCTTGGTCGACATTATTACTTTTACGACGCGCTCTATGCGTAAGGGCGAAAGTGAAGGGCATCCTTATCACTTTATCAGTTCCGAGGACTTCCAGAAAAAGATCGAAGAAGGTTTTTTCGTCGAGTGGGCTCGCGTTCACACGAACTATTACGGCACTTCTTATGACAGCATTCAGACGTCCTGGAAGCACGGCAAGTGCGCGATTATGGACATCGATATCCAAGGCGTTGCGACCTTTAAGGCTAAATTTCCGGATGCAAAGACCGTTTTCATACTTCCTCCCTCAATTGATGAGCTGCGTCGCCGTATTGCAAAACGAGACGGGGGCATGCCGGCCGATATCGAAGTGAGAATGGCGAACGCGGAAAAAGAGCTGCGAGAGGCCTCTAAATTCGATTATCAGATCGTGAACGACGTCTTTGAACATTCCTACGCTCAATTTAAAAAAATCGTTGAAGAATTACTAGCTTAGCGGTAACTTGGCCGGATCAGTATTTTCCTTTATTAGTCCCTGGAGGCAGAATGGCTCGCGTAACCGTTGAAGATTGCTTGGAAAAAGTTCCTAATAGATTTGCTCTAGTGCTTATGGTTGCTAAAAGAGCGAAGCAGCTTCTTAAAGGTGCCGAGGCGACTGTGTCCACTCGTAGCAATAAATACATTGTGAGCGCGCTTCGCGAAGTGGCTATCGGAAACGTAGGTTACACTGAGGCTATGGAAAATGCGGAAGCTATCCGCCAAATCGAGAAAGATTTGAATAAATAGGACCCTACAATCTAAAGGGGATCTAAAAAGGAGGCTCAACAGCCTCCTTTTTTCGTTTTAGGCCCTTCCGTCAAAACCTAAATAAATCCAAGACCTTATTGAAAAGGTAGTTGGAACTCGTTCTGCAACTCAGGTAAGCTTATTACAAGTATGTTTGAGACTCTGAAAGAGACCGGTGTCAGCCATAAACCCGTTAAGACCTTAGATGATCTTCTAAGTCGTATTCGTAGTTTTTACCCGAATGCTGATTTAAAGGTGATCGAGAAGGCCTATTCTTTTTCAGAAAAAGCTCACGAAGGGCAGATTCGTCGCAGTGGTGAGCCCTATATTTCTCACCCCCTTTCTGTAGCCGCCATTCTGGCGGATCTTCATCTGGATTTAGATACGATAGCGACGGGACTTCTTCACGACACCGTGGAAGACACACATGCTACTTTGGATGATATTCGCCGTGAGTTTGGTGATGTGATCGCTCATCTTGTCGACGGTGTTACTAAAATCGGTCAGATGAAATTTAAAAACAGCCACGAAAAACAAGGCGAAAATATTCGTAAGATGATCGTCGCCATGGGTAAAGATGTGCGCGTGGTTTTAGTGAAGCTTGCCGATCGTTTGCACAACATGCGAACACTGAACTTCATGCCTTTTGAAAAACAAGAGCGCATTGCTTTAGAGACTTTGGAAATTTATTGTCCTCTTGCGGGCCGTATGGGTATTAGTTCTCTCAAGATCGAACTTGAGGATCTGTGCTTCCGTTACTATCGCCCGGACATGTACTACCAACTTGTTCAGCAAATTAAAAAAAGCGAAGCCGAGCAAACACGTTACATTGAGGACGTGAAGAATCTGATTTCAAAAGAGTTGAACAAAGCCGGCTTCAAGTACGAAGTCTTCGGTCGTTCAAAACACTTGTGGTCTATCTATCGTAAGATGCAATCACGTAACATCGATTACGATCAAGTCTATGACATTCTGGCGTTTCGAGTGATCGTTGATAGTGTGGCTGAGTGTTACGCCGCTTTGGGCTTAGTGCACTCTTTGTGGAAGCCAATTCCAGGTCGTTTTAAAGACTTCATCGCGATGCCGAAGGCCAATAACTATCGATCCCTGCATACGACAGTTGTTGGCCCGGGCGGGGAGCGCATCGAGATCCAAATCCGCACTTCAGAAATGCACTTGGTCGCTGAGCGCGGTATCGCCGCCCACTGGAAATATAAAGAGCGCGGTAAAATGATTGATGATTCGGACGTGCAGCAAGCAGATTGGCTGCGCGACCTCGTAACATGGCACCAAAATGTGCGCAGTTCGGATGAGTTCCTCGATACGGTTAAGACCGATTTATTTGAAACAGAAATATACGTCTTTACTCCGAACGGAGATGTGCGTGAGTTCCCTGAAGGGGCGACTCCGGTTGACTTTGCCTATGCCGTGCATACCGAGCTTGGAAATCAGTGTGTCGGTGCGCGCGTGAATGGCAAGATGGTTCCTTTGAAGTATCAGCTTCAAAATGGGGACTCTGTTGAAATCATTACTTCTAAAACCCAGATGCCTTCCAAGGACTGGTTGAAGTTTGTCGTCACGAACAAAGCCAAATCCAAAATCCGCGCCTTCGTAAAAGAAGAACAGCGTCGTCGCGCGATCATGTTGGGTAAAGAACTTTTAGAAAAAGAATTCCGCAAGTTCGGTATGGCTGCGGCGAAATACCTCAAAGGACCGGCCTACGAACAATATCTGAAAGACCACGGCATTGCGGACCTCGATGAGCTTTACGTCACTGTCGGCTACGGGAAGCTTGAAACACGTATTTTAGTTGAAAGACTGTCCCCAGAAAACATCGCAAAAGAAGCGGCGAAAACTGAAAATACGACTTTCATGGAAAGAGTCATGCGCGCGGCGACTCAGAAAACGCGTAAGACGAATTCTTTGATCAGTGTGGATGGCATGGATGATGTTCTGGTTCACTATGCAAAATGTTGCCATCCTATCCCTGGAGATCCAATTGTTGGCTTTATCAGTCGTGGTCGCGGTATCACCATTCACCGTAGTGACTGTCGTAAGGCTTTTGAGTTCGATCAACTTCGCAAGGTCGATGTCACTTGGAATGTGAAACAAGCCGGTGACGGCCAAGAGCGCATTGTCCGCTTGAAAATTATTTCTCAAGATACGCCAGGTCTTTTAAAGCTGATGTCAGAAGCTTTTGCGCAACAGGGAATCAATATCCAGTCCGCGCAAATCCGTACGACTAAGGATAAAAAAGCCGTCTGTCATTTCGAAGTCAGTGTGAAAGACGCAAGTCAGGTCAACCAAGCTATCTACGAGATCCAAAAGATCAAAGGTATTATTGGTGTCACTCGTGTCATCCAATAAAATTTCAAACCGCCTGCACCTAATATTTGCTTTCGTAACCTTGGCTTTAGGACTCATGGTCATGACGGGATGGTGGATAAAGAATCTAACCATCGTGCAAATTCATGCCGACTTCGCGCCGATGGTTTTTAATACGGCTTTTTGTTTTGCCGTAATTTCTTTAGGTTTTCTTTTTTCAGACCGTAAAGATCAAACTATTTCCAAGACCTGTTCCGCAATAGTATTTCTTGTATCAGGCTTGACGCTGGTGCAGTACCTAACAGGTGTCAGCTTAGGAATAGATAAACTTTTTGTAGATCCTTTCGTGAGCGTGGGCTCTGTGATCTCCGGGCGCATGGCGATCAGCACGGCGATTTGTTTCATCATGATTTCGCTATCGCGTTTTTTTAAAAAACGTGATTTTTCGTCTCACATCATTATCGTGACGGTTTCTTCATTGGTTATCGGATTTTCCCTGATCGGAATTTTTGGTTACGCATTTGGCTTTAATTCTGAATACGGCTGGGGAAGTTTTTCTCGTATGGCGGTTCATACTTCCATCGGGCAAGTGCTTCTTGCGCTTGCAATGCTTTGGCAGCTTCGCGTGGAAAACCGCCAGTTACCCGAGGCCCGCCGTCGTACTTCGGTGCCATCCTATGTTCTTATCGTGGGAATTTTGACATCCATTTTGATTTGGCATCTTTTAATTCTGCGCGATCAAGACAGAAATCGCCGTGTGGTGCAGATTCAAGCAGAAAGCATTAAAGCTAATATCACAAATATTTTTGCACCTCTAGAAAAAGCCTTGCAGCACATGGCTCGTCGATTTGCTGCGGGTGCATACGAGAATGAAAAAATGTGGTACGCGGATGCAGAAAGTTACTTCACCGAGTTTGAAGGATTGCGTCGTCTTCTGTGGGCAGATGAAAAACACATCGTCCAGTGGGTGTATCCGTTAGATCGGGGAGGAAGCAAGCTTATTAAAGCCAATGTTTCGACAGATGCGGCGGTGAAAGAACGCATGGCGATTGCTGAAAGTGAACACCGCGCTTATCTTTCTAAGTTCATGGAACTTAGAACGGGCGGCAAAGGCTTTGTGATGTTTGCCCCGATCTACAACAAGGATAAATATCTTGGGACCATTCGTGGAGCTTTCTTAGCAAAACCTGTATTTGAAAAAATCATCGACCTCAGTGGTTATCACGTGACGATTTATGAAGATGGTCACGAAGTTTTTTCCACTGGTACGGCTGACGCGGTTTTCGCGCGCGACTGGAAAACAAAATCCCGCTATCACTATATGGGAGCGGAATGGGAGATTCTATTAATCCCATCCCCTGAAGTCATTCGTGAAAACACGTCTTCATTACCCAACCTTGTTCTTTTCTTTGGGGTGAGTATTTCTGTTCTTTTGGGAATCGCTTTGAGCTTTTTCACGCGCGCTCGTGATTCAGAAAAAGCAGCTAAAGAGGCCTTCGAGTGGAAGCAAGCCGGGATGAACAGTGTACCGCTTTTGATGATCTCTTTAGATGAAAATACGTTCATTCGTGAAATGAACTCGGCGGCGGAACGAATTCTTGAATACTCGACAGATGAAGTGAAAGGGAAAGAAACTCCAGCTATTTTTCACGACCTCAATGAAGTCGTCGCTTTCCGCGATAAAATGGCCTTGCAGGTCGGAAAGAACATCGAACTAGGGCCTGAATACTTCGAATACTTTTTTAAGCTTGGCTACAATCGTGCTTCCGAGTGGACGATTATTTCGAAAACGGGCCGAAGATATTCAATGGTGCTTTCGTTAAGTAAAATTCTGGATGAGCAAGGGCGTATCACTGGTTATTTAGGTATTCTTGAAGACGTCACACAGCTGCGTGAAAAAGAAAAGCTGTTGAAAGAACAAGAGCTGAAAATTCTGGCGTCGTCTCGTTTGGCTTCACTCGGTGAGATGGCCGCAGGTATCGCCCACGAAATCAATAATCCTTTGGCTATTATCAATGGTCACGTCAGTGTTCTTCGTCGCGTCCTAACTCAAAAAGGGGTGGCGCAAGATGGAGATGTGACGAAAAAATTGGATGCGATTGAATCGGTGATTCAACGGATTGCTAAGATCATTCGCGGAATGCGCAGCTATGCTCACGAAACGGATCTGACAAATGAAGAAGTGATTGCCGTGGAGTCCTTGTTTGATGACACTTTGGCATTCTGTCACGAGAAATTTAAATCTGAAGGCGTTGAGCTGGCCGCGCAAATTCAGCCGGACTTAAAAATCCGTGGTCGTCCTTATCAGATTTCTCAAGTTCTTTTAAATTTATTGAATAATGCCATGGATGCCGTGGCGGTAAGTCCGGTAAAAAAGGTCTCTTTAGAGGCGTCCCTGCGTAACGGTGGTGTTGAAATCACTGTTTCCGACACCGGCCCGGGTGTACCTTATCATCTGCGATCTAAAATCATGGAACCTTTTTTCACAACGAAAGAAGTCGGTAAGGGCGTAGGTTTGGGATTGAGCATCTCGCAAGGAATTGTGCAGTCTCATGGGGGTAAATTCTATCTTGACGATAATTCGACCAAGACACGTTTTGTGATCTGGTTGCCTCAAGAAAAGGCCTAGAGATTCCAGGCCCATCCTGCTTTAAGTAAAATCTGACTGGCTTTCACAGTGCTCGAAGCAGGAAACATATTGTATTCAAGACTGACAGGGATATAAGTTTTGCGATCCATTTGGATATCAGTTCCAAAGGCCGCTGTAATTACCGAGTTGGTCGAAATCTGAGACTGATTTAAGGCTGTGCTGGATTTTGAAACTGCCAACAAATAACCCATTCCGCCGCCGATCCAAGGACGGTACTTCCCGATGTAGGGATACCATTTCGCAAGGCCGTACACAGAGAGATAGTTGATCTTAGCATCACAGTTTGTTGAACCAGAGCAGGCCGCAGAAGAAGCCGTGCCCGCAACATTGAACTGTTCAATGGCGGCGTATCCTCTTCCCACAAAAGAAGGGCTGAAAACATAGTCATAAAATCCACCAACGCCAAAACCGGAACCACTCATTTTGACGGCGGCTTTTTGTGTGATGCCAAAGCCATCTTTATAACTGACGTCTGCATCCATAGAGTTCATTAAATAGCCACCGAGAATGCCGTAAGAGTCTTTTAATACACGAGAAATATTTGTAGTCGGACGAGGAGTGTTCTCTTCGCTCTCTTCGGTGGGCGTGACGTCGGCACTCATTTTCGAAGCCGCTTTGGCTTGCAGAGTGTATCCGCTAGCAGCACGTCCTTTTAAGATTTCGCCCAGGGCTTTATTGCCTTTAACTTGTTTGACGCGAATGATGGCCGTGCGTTTTGTCGTGCCCGGGTTTACCAGAAAGAACTCATCGCCTTCCATGACGGATTCACCGTCCAGAGTAATTAGAACTTTTTGTCCTTTGACGGCGGAAACCGAAGCGGCGAACGCGGAAGAACATCCTAATAAAAATACAAGTGCAGCAAAGAACTTTCTTCCAAACATCAGCGCTTCCTATTCAAGAGTCATCACGTTGTCTTCAAGCTCGCGGATAAAAGAATCTTTATAAAGGTTCCAGACGATGTCATTCGCGAATTCATAAATACAAGAATGAACAGAGGTTTCTGATTTTTGAATGGCTTTGATTTCAACTTTAGAACCACGGTGCGTGCGCCAGATTTCCAGATCATTTTCCATCACGACCATTTCGTAATTGGATGACGGAAACTCTTCATGAAACCAAGTTTCAATGCGGCTTTCTTTTTTGCAGCTTTTAAGTTCGAAGTTGGAAGAGGTAGAAACTTTACCGGGAGCTTCAGATTCAAATTGCTTACGACCTTCCGAACGGTAGATCGTACAACCACTTAAAGTAAGAACCATGAATGCAGTAAATAAAGCACACTTCATAGATCTATAATTATAGGGGAGACTGGACTAAATAAAAAGCCCCGATATCTCTTCGGGGCTTTTGACTGGTAACCTTTGCGCCGCCAGACAAGCTTTCTCTGCGTTGCTGCGTCGGCGCTGTACGGTGTGCAGCTTTCTCCTTGCGCCTTGATAAAACTTATCTGACAGCGCAAAGGAGTATTGCGTTTTATTAAAATTAGAACGGAATTTCGTCGTTCGAATCAAAACTTGGTTCTGGTCCGAAATCTTGGAAATTGTAATCATCACCGCCACCAGAAGATGAAGAAGAACGGCCAGAGCCAGCTTCCGCACCTGCAGAGCCCAAGAATTGAACTGTGCTAGCAACGATCTCCGTCGTGTAGCGTTTTTGACCTTGTTGATCTTCCCACTGACGAGTTTGCAATTTACCTTCAACGTAAACTTGGCGACCTTTTGAAAGATGCTTACCGCAGATTTCTGCAAGTTTGCCCCATACCGTTACACGGTGCCACTCTGTACGTTCTTGTCTTTGACCGTCTTTCACCCATGATTCGCTTGTTGCGATGTTAAGGCGAGCGACAGTGCTCCCACTTCCGATTGCTTTCACTTCTGGATCAGCACCTAAACGACCTACAAGAATAACTTTATTTACTCCAGACATTTTCCCTCCAATAACCACTTGGTTTTTTGTCAGATTAAGAGTGAAGTCAATAAGGACTTCAGCTCTCTATTATTTGCTGTGGAGTGTGAGCAATTCTTAGGCAGACCCCTTGCTCAGTTTAAATATAGCAGGGGTCACTTGAAGGGAACGGATCTCGACTAACGCGCGGCGCCGAAGCTGGGCGGCATCATGGGATTTGTCGCTGAAATCTTGAATTTATACTGAGCGCCTTCTGGCGTTGGCGTTTTATAGCCATCAATGAAGCCTAAGAATAAAGCGGCGCGATCTTGAAAGCTGCGCTTTGCTCTTAAATCGATTTCAAAATTATAAGCACCAATTTGCTGACCGAAAGAACCTCCGCGGTTCACGATATTAAGACCAATATTGCCTTTAATCGTGCCGTAAAGCTCATCGCCCGGCTTCCCAATAGTTCCCGTCTCGATCACGAAGCGACCCGCCGCCAAGCGACCTTTAAGCTCCACAGAAGTCAGTTTTAAATCCGGCAACGTCAAAGGACCCATCGGTGTATTCACATTCGACGGAGGAAGCTCAAACTTACTGATCGTCATGTCGATCTCGACATCCGGTTGTTCTTGAAAAGAAAGATCGGCAAGGGCTGTCGTCTCTAAGTTCAACTGACCTTTTAAAAGAATGGGAAGGTTTGCAAGCTCACGCAAATCATGCAAAGAGACTTTTTGCGCTTTCACTTCAATCTTCTGTCTTTCAATGCCGTTGTCAGACTTCGCACCTTTACCCACGACCAAGTCAACATCGCCTTTTAAAAGGCCCTTGGCAGAAACATGACCGTAAGGTTTTTGCGCGATCAATCCCGAAACTGACGGAGTGATCACAAGTTCTTGTGCAGAAAGAGCAGGGGTGCGAAGAGATTCAATATAGACTTGATCCATTTGCACACCCGGTTGCGGAAAGACACTCATCTTCAAGCGTTCAAAAGTCAAATACACAGAGTTATTTGTCAGACGAGATACTTGCGAAGAAATAAGATCACTTAAGTCATCAAACGGAAACAACATGAAAAGGAAAACAAACGCTGAAACCACCATGACGGCGATCTTGCCTTTGCTTTCGCGAATCAGTTTCAGAAGCTGACGGAACTGTTCCATGATTACTCCTCGTCCGCCGGTGGGGCGTTACGATTGCGAGAACCTGAACGAGTCGGCGCTTCAGCGGGAGGTTCTGGTGGAGCAGGGACCGCTAAAGCAATCAATTTGTAAGTCACATCGAAATAGCGAGGATCTTCGGCGTTCGCCGTCATCGCCATGTCTTTTAGTTTCACGCTTGCATTGATGCTTTGAAACTGATGTCCCAAATCCAAAGCTTGGCGGATATTCAATTTCGTCAGGCTGACCTGAAGCATGCCTTCTGTCAGGTTTTGCGGAACGATTTTAGAATCATTCGTCAAAACTTCGGTGCCTTTCATTTGCTCAGGCAACAGATTTGCGGCAGTGAGCTGGTTTTGGATATTATTACGAATCATATCCATGCTAGGGGCTTGCGGGATTTGTGGAACATCGGCAGATTCGCGACTGACTTTTAAAAGTTCACGAATCGTCATGCGTTTGCTTTCAAATTCTTCCACATAAGTTTGGGACTGATTGAAGGCGCCATAGGGAATGCTAAGAATCATAAATGCGATTAAAGCGACAACGCCAACGACTGTTAGTTTTTGCGTAACAGGCGTCATGTTTTCATAACGGTCGCGCAACTGGTTGTAAGCCGCGCTATCTTGGACTCGTTCCCAAGTTTGACGGGCATCACTGATAAATCTGTCCTTTAAATCGTCTAAATTCATCTTGTCACCTTTTGGATTCCGCGATCGACATTAAAGCTGAATGAAAAAGCTGTACGTCCGCTCATGGGTTTTAAGGTAGAGCGTTGAGTTCGTACTTGGCCATCGGAAGTGATGTTCGTCAAAGACTGCTGAAGTAAAGACGCCTCTTGCGGTGTATTTACATAACCTTGCATTTGCACTAAAGCATCTGTCACCGAAAGCTGCTGCACATCTAAAGTCACTGCGGTCTTTGCTGGAGTCGCATCATTCACCTTTTTAATCACATCCAAAGCAGAGTTCATATTAGCCACGCTGGCCAATGTTTTTAAATCTGCGGCACGTTTTTTATTGTCACGAATGTACTTGCGGATGCCATTTTCAGAGGCGTTTCTTCCACGAAGTCCGGCAACCGTCTTTGCTTGATCTTTTAAAACTTCTTGAGTGCGGTCCGCCAAACTGACAGAGAAACTTTCACGCAAGGACGTGTAGACAAAAAGAACTAGAACGGCGGCAGTTAGAACTTTTGCAGTGTGACCCCATTTTTCCCAGAACATTTTCATCTGGTGATTTTCTTTCGCGAACTCGCCGCGAAGGAAATTCACCGGAGGGTTTCTTGGCTTTTTAAAGCCTTCAATAGCTAAGCCCAAAGCCACGCCAGCCTTAGCGCCGTTGTAAGCCGAGCGTTCAAAGAGGACGTTGGGAATAAGATCTAAAGTGGAAGTACGATTCACCGGAACTTCCAAAATTTGAGTTAAAAATGGTCCGATGTTCTGGATTTGCGAAACGCCCCCAGTTAATCCGATAGAGCCGATCTGAGCATTAAACTCACTCTTCAATTCCAGGATAGAAAGCTGAAGATCGCGGGCTAGCTCACGAACACTTTTAGCAATCGTATCTGAGAACGTGACTTGATCAAAAGTCGCACCTTGTTTGTTTGTTAAGATGAAAGCTTTTGTCTGCAATTCTTTGATGGATTCTAAGAAAGGGATTTCGTATTTTTTTGAAATCGCTTCCGCAATATTTTTACCACCCCAAAGAACCGAGCGCACCGCGATCAGAGAGTTTCCTTCAAACGCACTGACCAAAGTGCGCGAGTGACCGATATTTAAAATCAATTGCACATGACGAACGGGACGGTTGTCTTCGTCATTCAAGGCGATTGTCGGAGGAAGAAGAGCTGGAGGAGCTTCATTCCATTTTTCAAAAACGTTCGCAAGTGCTGTGCCTTCTGCCGAAACAATCGCAGGATCAATGCCGGCATCTTGGCCACGTTGAATGCAATTTTGTACGTGAACTTTCGGAGCCGCACACGCCAGAACTTCAGCGCCGCCACCGACGGTGCGAACGATCTTCGCATCAAACACGGCGTTTTCAGAAGAGAAAGGAAGATCTTCTTCCAACTCAAAAGCCAAGCTTTTGGAAATTTTAATTCGATCATTGAACGGGAAGAACTTATTGCGAATCGCCACACGATCTTGACGAAGCGCTAAAACAAACTTCGTTTGATTCGGATCGTAAGTCGCCGTGAAGTTTCTTAAAAACTCGATGACCTCAAGCTCTTGGTCTGCGCCTGGAGCGATATTCAAGGCATGTTCAATGAATTGAGTGACCTGAAAGCCTTTGGACGAGCTGGTCATCTCGACAATTTTGATACTGCTAGAGCCTATGTCTATGCCTACTGACTTCACCGTGAATTCCTCCATGAATCCTTGGACTTAAGTTTATGCGAGGTTCGGCCTGCTGTATAGCTTTTTAAGTTGTCGGCGCGCCTTCCGGGCTCGGTCGGTGCCGAAGCTTCGCTTCGGTTCGCGCCATCGTGGCGCCACCGAAGGCCGCTAATTTAAAATGCTATACACCAAGCCTAATCGATAAACTAAGAGTCGCGTCCTCGGTGTTTTTTGGGCGCCTTGGCGGCGCCGTGGGAGGAGGATTTTTCAGAGGAGAAATGGACGTTGGTCTAGGTGATTAGCGTTCTTGCCAGAAGACTATTCTTGGGGGGCCTTTTTGGACTTGATTGGTGTTGGCGTTGTTATTGCCGCCCGTCGGAGTTTTTGGTTTGTTAGGGTCCTCGGGCGGGGCATTGGGATCCTGTTTTTCTTTGTCTACGAAGGATTTGATTTTCGTAGCGGCGCGGTTCAAGTCCATCACTATTGCTGTGATTTCTCTTGTGGCTCCGGCGAATTCGCCTGTGCTTCTGATTTTGAAATTCATGACGGTGTCGCAGGTCATGGGGATGTCTTCAGGATTTCCCATGATGCGGATGCCTTTTTGTTGTACGAAGCTCCAGAAGTCTTGGCTGCCGCCGTTTTGGTCGCACTTAAAGGGGCCGCCTTCTTCTTCGGTTTCGCGGCGTTTGATAATTTCGGCTACGACTTCGTCGGTCATTGCGGGGTCTAAAGATTTTAAAACTTCTTTGGTTGCTAAATTTGGATTGATGCCCTTCATTCCGTAGATGGTGATTCTGGGTTGAAGTAGATCAAAAAAAGTATCATTCATTCCCGGAACCATGTGCAGTTCAGCAATCGTGCGGAACGCGCGGTTCGGTGGGTAGTAGTCGGTTTGGGACAGTTGATTGAGTTCGGCGTAGTTGGCTCTTTTGTCGCCGCCATTTAAGGATTGAGATTTGGGGCTCATCCAGTCGGCGATGTTGTTGATCAACTCTTCGAAGCGGACGTTGCTGTATTCGCGAGCGAATTCTTCGTCTTCTTGTTTCTTTTGTTCAAAGATGTTTAAGAGCTGCTTCTTAGTCATGTCCTGCAAGGTCTTTGAAGGAGAGTTCAAATCATTCAAATCGATTTTTGAGCCTTCATCTTCAATCGTGACGATGTAGCTGGAGTCCATCGCAGATTCTTTAAAGATTTTTTTGAAATTATCTTTGTCGACGGCGCTCAACTCATCAGGGATGGGCATCGGCCAGGCGAAAGGAAATTTCCAGATTTGATCTAGCATGGGGCTATTGCCTAATTGCGCGCCGAATTTGCTTTGTGCTTGCTGATAGATTTTGATGCGCAGAAGGCTTAACTGCATTCCGGATTTTGCCGCGTAATAGGCTTTTACTCGATTCAAGCTTTGCGAGTTCACTAAATATTCCACGTTAGAGTCGTAAGAGACTTCCATCGCGAAATACATGATCAGCATAATACAAGCGACGGCCACCATCATGGCCACGCCCCTTTGATTACTGAGTGGCGCCGCCAGATTGCGGCCAAGAACCTTGATTTCCTTGCGCATTTGCTGCCTCCTCAGGATTGTTAGGGAAGTGGATCGGGACTATCGCTTGCATAGAGTATTTTTTAGATTTGCCTTTTTCTTTTTTCTCAACCGTTAAAGAAACTTCCACGGCCTGCGGGAACTTTCCTTTGGTTGCGCCGTCACCTTGGGCATCGGTGCGCCAATCGCTGACCCAGTCTTGCTTGCCTTTACCCATGTAGCGAAGTTTGAATTCAGAGACGTTTTCAAGAAGAACAACTTCGTCGCCACCTTTAGTGACATCAAGATCCACATAGGGCGTACTTCGTCTCCACAAACATTTTGATGACGTGGAATCATTGCGCAAGTTTTTGCAGTCTTTCACGGAATAACCGACTTCAAGAAAATCGGCTTGAGCAGTGTTGCGAGTGGTGCGCGCATTGTTCATCGTCACCAGATTTAAACTTTCGCCGTTGCCGACAAAGTGAGTTGCGGGATCGCGGCGAGGGACTTCACGGCGGTTGTTGGGATCTTGGTTAGGATCGGGAATGACAGAAGGGTCCATCCCTCCGGTGCCACCACCATTACCATTCGTGGAGTTTTTCTTCTTTAAGATCTGCTCCATCTCTTTTTCAAGATCGCGATAATGATAAGCTAAATTGATATCTCTTTCCACCAAGCGCATAGCATCGCGCATGCGGGACACATCGTCGATTTGATCTTGCAGCTTACCTTTGGCTTTGATGGCCTGAGTGATCGACTGCGCCGTTAAGACGGTGAGGGTTGCAAGAATTGCAACCGTGATCATCAGCTCAATCATGGTGAAACCTTTATTGTTTCTCATGATTAGCCTCCCGCACCTGGGATGGAAGGAAGTGGCAGTTGTTTATCGTAGTCGACGAAGTATTGAGTGGCAGAAAATTCTAAAGGTTTCTTCGCGCCTTTGTAGATCACGGTGACTTTGACTTCCTTGATAGATTTTCCTAAGTGCTCGGCCAAAGTTTTCATGATCGTCAAGGTCAGTTCGTCCGCACCGCCCGCTTGGGCTGTCAGCGTTGCTGAAAAATCCGGAACTTCAAATTCTTTTGAAGTCATGCGCCAAGAGTACTGAGGATATTCGGAACCAAAATCGTCTTCTTTTTCTTCCGGGATGGAGTCTAAGGGCTTACCTTGATATTCCATTTCAACTTCAACCATTTTGCGTTCAAGGAGGGCTGAAACTTCCGTGGAAAGCTGGGTTTTACGAACACGCATGAAACTGCCGCTCCAAGAATTTGCTAGCAAAAGCAAACCTGAAGACAGGATGACCAGCGCCATCACCGTTTCAATAAGTGTAAAACCTCTTTTATTTCTCACCGTTGGACATCCTTTAACGAAGAAGCTTTTTCTATAATATCAGCTTGACCCGTTAAAGGATTAAAAACAAGAGTCCAAGTTAAATTATTTCCGTTCGTGATTTGCACGGCGGCGGCTTCCACAAAGCCTTCAGGGAAGAAGTGAATATACGCGAGACCCGAAGTAATCGGAGACTTCATATTGATAGTTTCCACAGAGCCAAACCTCAGGCCGCTGGGAAGTTTTTTTTCTGATTTTGTGAGGGATTTATCCATCTGAAAAAGGGGCGGTGGGGCGTCCTCTTTCTTTTCGGAATCTTTCTTTAAAGCCTCTTCGTACATCTTAGGATCGACAGGTTGAGGACCATTGGCTCTTTCGACCCAATAAGCTTCATCTTGCGTGTCCATATTGATAACTAAGCGATACGTGGAATTTGTAAGGCGGGCTTTGTTGCGGATTTCCTTGCTCAGAACAATGAAGCTCCGAGCAACGGCTTTGATATTTCCATCTCTTTTGACGAAACGGGGGGCTACCAACGCTACGACCGCGCCAAGAATTGCCAGCACGATCATGATTTCAATTAGCGTGAAGCCCTTTTGCGAACGCATGAAATTACTGAACATCCTCTAGAGTGATGTCTTTGTCATTACCAGAACCACCTTCACGGCGGTCTTTACCCAAAGATTTCAAGGTGTATTCAGAACCTTCGCGCTCATAAACCAGTTCATTTCCAAATGGATCTTTAAGATCTTTTTTGTAGTAAGGCTCAGGACCCCAGTTTGAACAATCTGGATCGGCCTTCGCCAAACCTTCCAAAGATTGAGGGTAGTGACCACAATCTGTGTAGTACATAGAAAGAGCATTCACAACTTGAGTCAGCTGAATTTTAGCTTCTTTCACTTTGGACTTATCAAGCTGTCCTGTGATGTTAGGAAGAAGAAGAGCTGCGATACTACCGATGATCGCAAGGACGATCATGATTTCGATCAACGTCATACCCTTGCGGTTTTTGAGAAGAGACATTACTTACTCCTTATGTTTAACAGATGTTGAGGATAGCAGAGGTCCTATCCCAGGTAAAGCACACATGCGGCTTTACCCAGAATGAGATCTGACAGGGACCCAAAATATTTTGGACCCGACTTAAGAAGAGATACAGACTTTAGTTGATGTTGTACTTTAACTATTTAGCCAGCGATGTTGGCCATTTCAAACATAGGCACCATCACAGCGACTACGATCATACCGATAGCAAAACCCATCATAACGATGACAACGGGGCCCATCAGACTTGTTAAGCCTTCCAGTTTTGTTTTCACTTGGAAGTCATAGGCGTCGGATACTTGTGACAACATGTTTTCTAGTTCACCGGTCTTTTCACCAATGTTCACCATGTGAATTACAATCGGTGGAAATTGACCCGATTTTTTCAAAGGACCCGCGATGGATTCCCCCTCAGAGATGTTAGAGCGGGCTTCGTCAATCGCCTGCGCCAATACGTGGTTATTCACAACGTTACGTACGATGTCTAAAGCTGCTAGCATTGGAACGCCACCGGTTAAAAGTGTCGCCAAAGTTCTCGTAAAACGAGAAACAGCCACCATGCGAACAGTGGGGCCTACAATCGGAAGCTTCAACGAGATCGCATCCCATTGATTGCGTCCTGCTGGCGTGTTTTTCCAGTTTTTGAATAGAAGATACAAAATCAAGGCACTTCCGACGAGGAGGTACCAATAGTTTACAACAAACTGACTGGCATCAATCAAAGTGACCGTGTACCAAGGAAGTTGCAGATTCGGCGCGGATTCAAAGACAGTCACCATTTTTGGAATCAAGAATACGAAAAGGAAGCCTAATAGACCCAAAGTCACGACCATCATGATGATCGGGTAGGTCATGGCACTGCTGACTTTCGCACGCAAATCAGCTTGCGCTTCGGTGAATTCCGCAAGGCGCATTAAGATAACATCCAAACTTCCTGACATTTCGCCGGCTTCAACCATTGAAATATAAATATTTGTGAAGATGTTGGGATATTTTGCCAAGGCTTTATGAAACGGGGAACCCTCATTCACCATGTTTTTACAATCTGCAATGGCTTCAGAAAGAGCCGCATTTTCAACTTGCTCGGAAACGGCAGTTAAAGCATCGACAAGAGGGATGTTGGCTTTGATTAAAGTCGCTAACTGACGAGTCATAAGCGCCAGTTCTTTTACGCCCACTTTCGCGCTGGATCTAGCACCCGATTTCTTTTTAGGATCGACTTTCTTTTTGTCACGGATATCGACGACGTAAATATTGTCTTTTTTAAGCTTCGTGCGAGCCGCGCGCAGGTTTTCTGCGTCGACAACACCTTTTACGTTTTTTCCGTCTCGAGAGAGACCCTTGTATTCAAAAATCGGCATTTGCTTATCCTAAAAAATGCTGCTTCAGTTTCGCGCCTCTGGCGCTGCGCTCTGCGACCTCGCGGCCCTGCTTCAGCCTGCGCGCCCGAAGGCGCTTCGGCTCTGACGGCTTCCGCCGTTAAATATCCAATTGCGTATTGGAAGCAAGTTCTTCAATAGTCGTAATTCCCGCAAGGACCTTTTGGACCCCGTGATCGCGGAAGGTTTTCATACCGTTGGCGACAGCTTGCTTCTTAATTGAGTTACCGTCTTTACGCTGCATGATCAAAGAGCGAACGTCGTCAGTGACAATCA
Source organism: Bdellovibrio sp. HCB117 (assembly GCF_047305915.1). Classification (NCBI taxonomy): domain Bacteria; kingdom Pseudomonadati; phylum Bdellovibrionota; class Bdellovibrionia; order Bdellovibrionales; family Pseudobdellovibrionaceae; genus Bdellovibrio; species Bdellovibrio sp. HCB117. The sequence goes on from NZ_CP178622.1 coordinate 1,447,332, forward strand.
AAAGCTCACTGATCGTCGTACGGCCTGAGTAACCTTTTTGACCACAGTGATTGCAACCCATCGCGCGGCAGATGTGCGAATTTTTAGCTTCTTCACGGGTGACGCCGATAGTTTGCAATTCAAAGTCAGAAGGTTCATAAGGTGCTTTACAATGCGGGCAAAGAACACGCACCAGACGTTGAGCGACAACACCTTGAATCGATGTTGCGATCAAGAAAGGCTCCACGCCGAAGTCAATCAAGCGGGGGAAGGCACCGGCAGAGTCATTCGTGTGCAGAGTAGATAAAACCAAGTGACCTGTTAATGACGCTTGGATCGCAAGTTCGGCTGTTTCCAAGTCACGAATCTCACCGACCATGATGATGTCAGGGTCTTGACGAAGGAAAGATCTTAATCCCGCAGCGAATGTTAATCCGATTTTAGAGTTCACTTGCACCTGACCAATCCCATGGATACGTTGCTCCACCGGATCTTCGACGGTCAGAATGTTTACGTCAGGTTTATTTAATTTTGAAAGAGCTCCATACAAAGTCGTCGACTTACCGGAACCCGTAGGACCCGTGACCAGAAAGATCCCGTAAGAGCGCGCTAAAAGATCATCCAAACGATCTAAGTTCTCTGTCGAAAAACCGAGTTGTTGAAGTTCTAGAACGATGCTCGATCTATCTTGAATACGCATCACCAGACGCTCACCGTGAGCCGTCGGCACCGTTGAAAGACGGATATCGATATCTTTACCGCCGACTTTCAAAGGAATACGACCGTCTTGCGGCAGACGTTTCTCCGCGATGTTTAAGTTCGCCATAACTTTGATACGGGACGTGATCGCGTTTTGAAGTTTCTTAGGTGGTTTAAAGACGTCGAACAAAATACCGTCCATGCGAAAGCGCACGACCATGTCTTTTTCATAAGGTTCGATATGGATATCAGAAGCTTTTTCTTTCACGGCACGGAACAGAAGACTGTTCACCATCTTGATCACCGGCGCATCATCTTCGCCGGCTTCAAGAAGATCGACGATAGGGTCGTCGAGGTCGTAATCTTCTTCTTCAATTTCATCTAGGCCCGAAAGATTCGCTGTGCTTTTTTCGTAAACTTTATTGATCGCATCTTGAATACGACTTGTCGTTGTCACTAGGGGACGAACGCGCTTACCGAAAAGAACTTTCAAATCATCAAGCGCTTTCAGATTCACCGGATTGCTGGTTAAAGCAATCAGTGTCTCGGATTCTTCCTTGTAAGGCAGAACATTGTGTTGTTTTGCGTAGTTGATAGGAAGATCACGGATCAAGTCGACGGCGATATCACTGACAGGAATGTCGCGGATAAAATCCAAGCCCAATTCCTTACACAAATCGGCGACCACTTCATCCGCCGTGGAAAATTCTTTCGCTGCCAAGGCCTCACCCACGGTGACGGGTCTCACCACCGAGGGATTGTTAAGCACAGAACGGATTTGGTCCTGTGACAGGGAGGTCGCTTTTGACAGTATCGTTTGAATATCCACGGAGGCCATGTTTTCTTATTCCTCTTCAATTACAGGTTGGGATGTTTCAGGAGGGACGGCGTTGTTATTGCCATTCAGGCCCGCACGCGCCTTCTGATGAATCGCATCCATCTTTTTACCATAAGGATCGACTCCGCCCTGAGCTTTGATGAAATCAATACGTTCATCCAGCGTTCTATTTGTAATAGCATTCGTATCTGCAGAGTTTTTCACGATTTTCGGAGTCAAGAACACAACCATATTCGTTTTATCTTTCGAAATCGTGCGGGACTTGAACAACCAACCCAAAATAGGGATGTCGCCGAGAAGAGGAACCTTGCTGATAGATTCAATGTCTTGTTCTTTCATCAAACCACCCAGAATCGCTGTGTCGCCGTTATTCACGTTGATCACAGTTTTGATCGAGCGCTTCGCCAAAGGCTGAGTTGAATCTTGGAACGCCTTCGGAGTACTTGCCGTAGAAAGCTGTGACACTTGCTGTTTGATTTCCATGCGGATTTGATTTGTCGCTGGGCTGATATAAGGCTTCAGCGTCAATTTGATCGTCGCATCTTCAAACGTTGGCGTCGTGATCGGAGAGCCATTTGTTGGTGTCGTTGTTGTTGAGCCTGTCACGACTTTATCACCGACTTCTAGTTCGCCCTCTTGATTGTCCAAAGTCATCAATGTTGGAGTCGAAAGGATGTTGGCTTTTTTAGTTGTTTTCAAGAAGTTGATGAAACCAACTAAGTTCGGAATCTTGATCGTTGATTTAGAAACAGGATCCGTCACTTCAACCACATCACCTTGACCGAAGCCGATCACGGCACCCGCACCACCTGTTGGGCTTAGCAAGCTGTTGATATCCAGACCGCCGTTGAAGCCGACTTTACCATAACCTGTATCACCGTACTTATAGTAACCCACGCCCCAAGTATTACCGTCGTTCGCGCTCATCTCCATGATGATAGCTTCAACGAAAACTTGGTCACGAGGAGTATCGATTTTGTTTAAAAGACTTAGAACCACTTCGTAGTCTTGTTTACTAGCTGTGATAATAAGGCTGTTTGTTGTTTTATCGCCGACGATTTTAACATCGCCACCGAAGATCTCTTGCGGAGCCTGCATTTGACCGCCAGCGCCGATAGGAGATAACAAGCTGCCACCTGTTTGAGGTTTTGGAGCTGCATCCTTCGTCACACCTTGAAGAGTTTGCGCCAATTTTTCCGCATCACCGTTTTTCACGTGGTATACGTAAACGCCGCCAGATTCTTCAGGACGGATTTTGAAATCAAGCTGAGAGATCAATTTTTTAATACGAACGATGCCGGATTTATTGCCGACAACGATGATCGAGTTTGTGCGATCATCTGGAATCGCCATAAAGAAACTTGCACCTTGTTGGCTAGAAGCTCCCGCGGAACGAGAGAATCTTGGAACGCCCGCGGAGAATGTCCCTGGAGCTGAACCTTGAGTTTTATTCCCTTTATTGACGATCTTATCTACCAGGTCTGCCAAGTCTTTCGCTTTTGCGTACTTAATAGGAATAACTTCAAGTTGTTCTTCAAATCCCGGAACGTCCAACTGACTGATGATTTTCATCACGCGATCAATGTTAGAACCGTAGTCCGAAATGATGATCGAGTTTGTCGGCTCGTAAATATTCATCTCACCATCTTTAGAAGGAAGGATGCGAAGGTCTCTATTTACTTGAGCGGCTGAAATATGTTTCAAGTGGATGATACGAGTGATCATCTGATCGCTGTTCGGATAGTAAGCGCCCGAGAACGTCTCGATATTATCACGTTGCGCATTTCTTGCTGATTTTACTTTTAAGAAGCTGCCCGAAGGAACCACCGTAAAACCATTGATTGCAAGTGCTGACAAGAAAGCCTTATAAGCTTCCGCCACTGTGATCTTACTTGGAGCTGTGATCGTGATCTTTCCGCGCACGCCCGGATCAATGATAAAGTTCTTACCCGTCAATTCACCGATAGCTTTGATCAGATCTGTGATTTCCACATTCGGGAAATCGAAGGACTCAATCGTCTCAGGAAAATTTTGACTGTTGATATCTTCAATAGGAGCTTTCGCAAATTTATCGCGGGCATTCTTGCTAAGCACATCCATGCCACCCGCGGCATTTCCACCGCCACGAGAACCGCCCGCACTCGGGCCATTGCTTGGAAGTGAAGGGGCAGAAAAAGCATCATTATTAGCTGGTGGAGGAGGAAAGCCTGAATCGTCACTAAAATCCGAAGACGGTGGTGGCGGTGGAGGCGGGAAGTCCTCAAACTGCGCATTCGCGGCAGGGCCGACGAGCTGTGCGGTCATCAGTGAAGCAAGTCCTATGCTGACAGTCTTTTTCATATATCCTCTCCTTGAGGAGTTGTAAAATCCAGTTGCTATATCTTTCGCGGAGATCTTATTGAATATTGTAAGTCATCGTCTCCGTTTTACCGTTGCGCTCAATTTGCAAAGACACTTTCGGTGAATTTTTCAATGTATTATAAAGTTCCATGGCTTTCGCCGGACTGTCGACAGGAGTTCCGTCAACAGACTTAATCACGTCCATACGCTGCAAACCCAGTTGCTCGTAAATACTGCCGGGTTGCATGTCTAAAAGACGGAAGCCATTAATCGCGCCGGTTCCAGGTTCACGATTAGGAACCGCGCGCGCTTGCATCAAGATGCTGGAAAGATCATTTGTGTATTTCAATAAATCAGCACGTTTGATGACGAAATTGTTGTTGCCGACAGATTGAACTTCTTTGCCTCCAGCGGCCGCCGGGCGACCCGCGCCGAAAGCCACTTTGCCAGCGTCTTTTTTCATCTCAATATATTCCAAACGATTGGAATTGAGATTGCGGAAAATAACTTTTTGGCGCTCTACACGAATAATAGAAGCCATGCCTTCAATTTCTTTTCCGGGACTGTAAGAGACAACTTGGTTTTTTCCGCGCACATCAATAGCGGCCAAGGATTTATCAGGGTTTGAATGCACCAAGGTGCCAATCAAAGTCAGAGGCAATTGTGATGGAACCGGATCGGCTTCTTTCTGCGCTTCGGCACCTTTGGACTTATCCACCAAGGGCTCAGGAATTTGTCCGTTGGAGGCAAACATATTGCGTGTCGTAATGGTGTTGTAAGCGCCGCGACTGACAGACATGTCAGCTGCCGGCGGTTTGGGGCGAGCCGCAGGGGCGGATTGAGGCAACATGCGGTCGCGATAAGCCAGAATGGCGAGGTCTGCGATGCAATAACCGACAAACGCAAAAAGAATATAGGAATATAATCTTTCAAAAGGGGGGCGTTGATTCTTCGGGTTACGTGAAATCACAGTTGCACAATCCTTTGTTTTATACCGGCATAATTTGCCGAGACCTAGTCCTTGGGCCTCGATCCATCCTATCAAAAAGGCGGGGGGTCTGCACGAAAAAATACAAGCTGGACCATGGTCTTGAATGCTTAAAAACCTACACACATTTCGAAAAGATAGGTCATGATAAGGATATGAGAATTCTCTACTTCACGGATGGAGCAGGAATTGATCTTCAGGGTATTCGCGAATCGGTTTTACGAATTCCTGAAGTCCTCACCTCTCTTCGTCGCGGCCAGGAACAGGCTCGCTACGTAGATTTGATGCAGGTGATGGGATTACCGGACGAAGATTTTCGTCAGGTGTCTTCGGTATTGCGCAACTTCCTGATTAATTTAGTACAAAGAGGTCTGCATCAACGATGGATCAACCGTGATCATCGCGCCGATCTTATTCTTCGCCGAATCAATCATCGTAATTTTTCTGATATCAAAAACGAGGTCTTAAACTTCATCCGCGCGAAGTCCGCGGGTCAGGATGTGGCGACCCAGGACCTTCATCTGCTTCATTTTTTAAGTCATGTAGAAATCACGATCATCGGCCCAGGTTACGACGAAATTGAAATCTGGCTGCGCCGAGAAATCTCAAACCGAAGCGATATCAAAGTCCTGATTAAGGATGTTATTGCGTCGGATCCACAGCTTGACTGGTTCTGGCCGCAAGTGCGCGAAGCCGTGACTAGCAACGAAATGCCTCTTATCTAACGTGAGTAAACAAAAACACCTGCTTTAGAGAAAAATTTGGGATCCGAAGAGCTTCCCAAATAATTCTCACAAGAGGTTCTCACAATGAATGTTTTCGCCAAGGTACGTTTTTTCAACTTCCTGTCCTTCGGATTGGTGATCGCACTTTATATCTGTATCGGAAGCGCTTATTACTACCAAAAAGAGCTCGACGCCGCTCATGCATCGAAATTCGTGTCTATTCAGTTAGCGCAACAGATGCGCGATGACTCTGCGAATTTAACTAGGACAGCTCGTACCTTTGTGGTTACCGGCGATGAAAAGTACGAAAAAGAATATTTCGACATCATTGCAGTTCGTAATGGCGAGATGGCGCGTCCTGATGGCAGAAAAGTTTCATCGACGCAGCTTATGAAAGAAGCGGGCTTTACAGACAAAGAATTTGCTTTGCTGGCAGAGGCGCAAAAGCGTTCCAACGATCTGGTGGTGACTGAAACTATCGCCATGAACGCGGCGAAAGGCCTTTTTCAAGATGCTTCCGGTAAATTCACTGTTCATAAAGAGCCTGATTTAGAGTTGGCGCGTAAACTCATGCATGATGAAGCTTATCATAAATTCTTAGTGACGATTGGCGAGCCCATCAATCAATTTGAGAAAGAATTGCAGGTCCGCACAGACGGAGCGGTTGAAAAAGCGTTGCGTTTTGCTCAAATAGGTATGGCCAGTGTCGCGCTGATGATTATCGGTCTTTCCTTTTCGATGTTCATGTCGTCACATGCTTTAAAGCAAGGTATTCGTCTGCAGACAGAGGCTTTATCTAAAGCTTATGGAAAGATTCGTGACCTCGTTTCAAACTTATCTTCTTCAAGTTCGGATTTGTCTGCGGCTTCAACTGAATCAGCAGCTTCATTAGAAGAAACCGTGGCTTCCTTGGAAGAGTTATCCAGCATGATTAAACTGAATGCTGATAACGCGAAGTCAGCTTCAGAATTATCACAGACATCTAAGATTTCGGCAGAAGAGGGTTCACGAGAAATCGCATCGTTGATGAACTCGATGAATGAAATCGCGTCGTCATCAAAGAAAATCGAAGATATTATCAACGTGATTGATGATATTGCCTTTCAGACCAACTTATTAGCGCTGAATGCGGCAGTTGAAGCAGCTCGTGCGGGTGAGCAAGGAAAGGGCTTTGCCGTTGTTGCGGACGCGGTTCGAGCCTTGGCACAAAGAAGTGCGACTTCGGCGAAAGAGATTTCCGATCTTATTTCTGAAAGCGTTGCTCAAGTGGAAAATGGTCAGAAGGTCGCAGATTCCAGTCACGAAGTTTTAAAGCGCATCGTGGATTCTGTTAATAAAGTGGCGGCATTGAATGATGAAATCGCGACAGCGAGTGTTGAGCAAAGCACGGGTGTAGGACAGATCACTCAAGCCATGAATCAACTTGATCAAGCGACTCAAACTAACGCGGCTTCTTCAGAGACGATTTCTCAGGCGGCGTCCAGCTTGAATGAATCAACCGAAGGTCTGACAGAGACGATTGTGCATTTAGAAACTTTGACGGGCCTTAAAAAGTCCGCTTAGTCGCAGAAGTTTTGAAAAGAAGATTTTCCTTGAGGCAGGGGTTGGCAAACGCCCGCGGCGAATTGCGCTCCTGCTAAGTGCTGAGAAACCGTCCAGTCAAAATCCACTTCCCAAGTACGCAAAGTGTTTAAAGCTTTGCGACAGCTTTCTAAAGACAGTCCTTTTCCGCAGATATTTAAGGGCAAATGGCCTTGTCCCACGAGCCATTTCATAAATGGATGAGGGCCAAAGAGTTGGTCGCGCGTGCAAGGAATGCTGATGCCCGCGACTTTTCCAGTGATATTCCAAGAAGTGTAGACTCCACTGGGGATCATCATATCCAGATACTTATTGAGCTGTTCTTCGGCGCGGGCCGCCGCACGAGGCGACGTTAAGTCAAATCCCGATCCCACTTTATAGAGCAGTTCACACAAAGGATCTGTTTCGACCTTTTTCATCGTGCATTCTTTATTTGTACCGCGATCTAAAGCCTTGCGGATCACGGCTTGTTCAAAGGTGTAGGAGTGAGGACGACGTAGTAATTCCGGCATTTTTTGAAGTTTCCAGAAGAGGCTTGCCGGAGCTTCAATGTTTTGACACAAGCGGATTCCGCGATACAGATTCGCGGCCGTGGTTTCTACTTGAATAGCCAGATAGGGATTTAAGCCTGCTTCAATCATCTGACACGTCATAAAGGCAGCACCCAGAACGTGATAGTTTTTAGAGGCGATTTGTTCTGCTTTTTTGCCGGGATATTGAACGTCTAAAATACGACGTTTTAAACTGTCACTAATATCGGATTTTTTCGATAAAGAGCGCGCGATATAAAAATCGGACTCACGGGGAGGACAAAAAGTTTCTTCTTCGCCCGTCGTATCGGGATCTAAATAGAGATCCTCCCATTTATAGCCTTGCGCCAAAAGTTTGTCTTCGGCCTCTTGATTGAAGGCCGTTCCTTGAGCAATATCATCGTGCCCACAAATCCCGATCAAGCTTAAAGCGGCGTTCGGGTTTCCTTTTGTAAAAGTCAGAGCTTTTTGGAAGAGCCATCCTGCAGGTAGGTCTTTGCGTGTTCCGCCAGCCGTATCACCTAAAGAAGTTCGACTGTGGCGTTGCATTTGCGGATCTGGTCTTTGGGTGTTTTTCGTGTTGGATCTTATATCGTGATAAAAGCGCAAGGTCTTTTCAGCAAAGCAAGCATTGCCTTTGAATTGACGAGCGAAGTACAGACTTAAACCGGAATTACTGAAGGCCACTTCGGCATCAGCCTCATAGGCGCTGGGGTTGATGATTTCATAGTAGCGTTGCAGGCCTTTTTTTACGCCGGATTCAGGTAAAGAATTAATAAGAATGTTAGCGATGCGATCCGCAGAAGAAAGCTTTTGATTTCCCGGATCAATCTGGACAGCCTCTTGAGCGAACGTAGCTCCCGAAAAGAGGAGAATTGCGAGGAGCAAAGCTCTCGCAGAACGTTTCAAAATGAGACAGTCTGAAAACATTGAAAACATATCATCGAAAAGAGCAAACATGAGGCCGACCTCATTGCGCTTAAGATCTCTATGACAGCGGAAACTTTAGTCAGGGTGCCAAAAATTAGCCAGGGCTTCTGAAGATTGCATAATCGAAACACTACTTAGCTTTCTTTACTCCTATGATGGGATGATGTTTTTTAGAGGGGCTTAAGTCAGTTTTATGTATTTCACTTCAGCTAAAGAAAAAGAAAATTCCGTTAAAGCCACGGCTATGGCCGCGCAAAACAGGATTGGTTTTTACTTTTCACTTGTTCAGTGGATTGTATCGACGATGTTTTGCTCTTATTACCTGACGATGGGAATTGATTTGTGGGCGGTTGTCCTCGCTGTCGTAGTGTGCTCTGCAGGTCAATTAGGTTCGGCTTACCTTTTCCTGAAACAGAAAAACTATCTCGCGGTTATCGTGTTATGCGTGCTGACTCAGATTTGCAGTGCGCAGGTCTTTTTCTTTCCCGAGATCGGAAAAGAGATCAATATCTTCCTGGCACTGGTGGTTCTATTTCCGCTGTTCTTATTGGAAGAGATTGATCACACCGTGGTCTTTTCAAATTTCGCAGGCTGTATGGTGCTCTTAGTCTGTAGTGAGCTTTTAAATTACCAAGACGTTTCTGTTTCCAAACAGATATTTTCATTCCTTGTGAAATTCACGCTGATTATCTTCAATTTTGGTCAGGTGTATTTTCTTCGGACTTATCTCGAGCAAAAACGCGCCAGCGCTCTTGAGGATTAAAGAGCAAAGAACGGTTCCATTTCGATGGATTTTTCGTTCGTCGGATGCAGGAATTCAGGCGGTTCCTGATCCGGCATCAAAAGTACGTAAACCCCAAAAGGCATCTTCGCTGAAATCCAGTTGCGTGGGCGGCGATAGATGAATTCTGAGCGGCTTTGGTTGTAAACGATAAATTCGTTTTCATGGGCTTCATCGTAAGCTCGCCATAAAAGACTTTCAAAAATATCGCCATTATCAGCGAAAAGAAAATTCAGATATTTGAAATTCAATCCCGCTTCGACTTTCAGACGCGAATAAGGCTTCGTCAGAGTCCGTGTCCAACCCAGGGTTTTCCCGAACTTCAAAAATTGACGAAAATTATGAGCACGCAGGGAGTAGGACATCGGAATAAATTCCTGCATTCCTCCTGCCGACCAAGGTGCCGCGCAGCCAACGATATTGTCGTCTTTATCGAATGCAATCAGGAAGTCTTCAAGCTTTAAGCCTTTCCAACGTTCCAATTTATCGTGGAAGCTTTGTGCATCCCACACCGTCGCTAAATCTCTTTGTCGAGATTTTTGAATGATATAGTAAATCAAGGCATCGACATTGGCAGCACTGCCACGACGAATGCGCAAATGCGGCAAAGGAACAGAAGCCCACGGAAGTTTTCCGTGCACCGAAACCATATTAAAGCGACGATAGAGATAGTAATGCGGTAGCGGACGCTTCATCGTGCGTGGTCGCACGAAGGCATTCAAAGCTTGCGCATCGCTCAGACTTAAAACCGAAATTAGATGCTTACATCCGAAAGTATGAAAGACTTCTTCCATCACCGGTAAAAAGTGTTGGGACCATTCCAGAATGGCGCGGCGGTTGGAAGAAATACGTAAATCCCGACCGAAAGCCACAGGGCGAACTTTGTTATTCAAAAGAACATCCCGTACCACGAAGCTGGCAATACCTTCGATTTTTTCTTCTTCCTTCAGTTGATACGTCAAATATTGATCGGATTGAACCGCGTAAGGCGCAAAAAAATCCTGACCACGATCGGTTTTCATTTCAAGCAGGCCGCGTGTCGGAAAGGTTTTATAGAATTCAGCCAGAGCGGCTGCATCTTCGGGCTTGGCAATCTCTAACTTCATTAAGTCTTCTTCCAAAGGACATCGTGATGGCCCGTTTTTAGGTTCACCCATCGGGCAGCGACAAAAAGATAATCGCTCAAACGATTTAGATACTGCAAGGCTGAAGCGTAACGCTCGTCTTTCACTGCAATTTCAGCGGAACGTCTTTCGCTGCGACGGCAACTCGTGCGCGCCACGTGAAGGTGAGAGGCGACGATATGGCCGGCCGGCAAAATAAAGTTACGCAGTTCGGGAAGTTCTACGGTCAAAGCGTCAATTTGTTTTTCTAAATGGCGAATCTGTTCTTCTGTGATTGGCGGAAGCATTTTAAACACTTCATCTTTTTCCGTCGCCAGAAGGCTTCCTATGTTGAAAAGCTCGTTTTGGATTTTTTCTAAGGTGTGATCCAAAGATTGCACTTCGGGTACTGAAGCCATGGCAGAGCGCACGACTCCGATGAAACTATTCAGCTCATCCACCGTTCCGTAAGCTTCAACACGAGGATTGAACTTTTCGACGCAGGAGCCATCGACAAGCCTTGTCGTTCCTTTGTCACCAGTTCGTGTATAAATCTTTGCTTTCGGAGCGTCCGTCATAATAACCTCTATTAAAGTTTTGCCTATGCCTGTAAAGAGGTCAAGGTGGAAGCACAAGGAGTAAAGCATGGCTGAAAATGAAGTTCCTTTGATCGTGACAATTCCGCATTCGGGCGAAAAGGTGCCGCCGCAGACGCCATGGTTGAATTCATTGCCGGAAGAAATTTTGATGTGCGATGTGGATCGTTATGTCGATTTTCTGTATGAGCCCGCTTTACACAAACTGCACATCCCTTTGGTGAAAACAGAATGGCATCGTTATGCGGCAGATTTAAACCGCATCCCTGACGACGTGGACGCATCATCGGTGGTGGGGCACGCCAATGCTGCGGGAATGCACAATCGAGGCTTTCACTGGGTTATTACGACTTATAAGCACGCATTGATGAAAGAGCCGATGAGTGTTGAAACTCATAACGAACTGGTAAAGCTCGTTTACGAACCCTTCCATGCCGGCGTTCGTCAACTTTACCAAGATCTTCACGCCAAGGGTTTTAAAAAAACCTTTCACATTGATGCGCACAGCATGCCCTCTGTAGGGACGAGTGAACATCGCGATCCAGGGGAACACCGCGCCGACATCGTCGTCAGTGATAGCAAAGGAAAAAGCTGTGATCCGCGATTCAAAGACTTGGTCATAGCCGCTTATGTGACGGCTGGATTCAAAGTCGGCTACAATTGGCCGTATTTTGGTGGGCGTGTCACAGAGCAGTATGGTGATCCTCGTCGCGATCAGCATACGCTGCAGGTGGAGATGAACCGCGCTCTTTACATGGATGAAAAAACCAAAAAGCTGAAACCCGAAGAAGCGAAGAAAGTTCAGGAGAAAGTTCTGTTTGCTTTGAGCTACATCCGCAACAATCTGATGCACATAATGTAGGGCGTCGAACGGAAAAAGGCGTAGTCACCAAAGCCGACTTAAATTATTGATAGCAGTGAAGAAATACTACTGGCTTTCAATAAGGATTTTCTCTTTGAAAAAAGCGGACTCATCACTGCTGTCGACAATAAAAAAGTACAACCGTCCGTTGGCTTCTTTGAAGCTGGCCGTTTTCATCATTCTTTCAATTGCTGTGATCACGGCGGTCGGAACTTTTGTTGAAGCCAAATACGATGCGTATGCGGCCCGCAAGCTTGTGTACGACACCTGGTTTATGTACACGATCATGGGCCTTTTGGTGATCAACCTGATTGCGGTCATGCTCGATCGTTTTCCGTGGAGAAAACGTCACGCGGCTTTTGTGCTTGCTCACATCGGTATCATCATTCTTTTGGCGGGTGCTTATCTGACGATGGAGTTTGGCCTTGATGGATCAATGCGCGTGGGGATTGGTGAAACCAACAACTTCGTGCAAACTTCCGAGACCGATTTAGTCGTTTACACATCCTTTGATGGGGATCGCTACTCAAAAACTCTCGAACAAGAAGTGGATTTTTTCAGAAATCCTCCTTCTGAAAAAAAGCCTTACGTGATTCCGGCTTACGAAGGTGAAATTCGTATCGTCGACTACAAAAAATATGTGATTCCTTCAAAAAAAGTTTTGCCAGGCGATGAAGGAAAAAACGGAGCGGGTTTGCGCTTCCAACTGCAAAATCCCAACGTGAATGTGATCGAGTGGTTGGTGCAAAAAAAACCAAACAATCTGACGTCACATAATTTCGGTCCCGCGCAAATTCACTTAGGTCCCGCGCCTGAAAAACCGCGTGGTGCCAACGAAATCTTTTTAACTCCTGAAAAAGACGGTCTTCGTTATGTGGTTTTCCAGAAAGACTCTGACAAGCCTTTGAAAAAAGGTTTTGTGAAAGAAGGGGACGTCTTTGATCCGGGCTTTAAAATGGCCTTGTCGTTCCGAGTTCTGCGCTATCTTCCAACGGCGAAAGAGGATTGGGATATTCAAACCCTGGAAAGACCCACGCCAATGACGACGGCGGCAATTAAAATCATCTTTGACGGTAAAGAGAACTGGGTTCTTCTGAACGATATGGTGAAACTTTTCACCACGAACTCCGTCTATCTTTTGACGTATGGAAACCGTCGCATTGATATCGGTTTCCCTCTGAAACTAAATAAGTTTCAAGTGAGCCACTATCAAGGCACCATGCGTGCGATGGCGTACGAAAGTTTAGTGCAAGTTCCAGATATCGGCGAGCATGTGATTTCAATGAACGAACCATTGAAGTACAAAGGCCTTACGATTTATCAAGCCAGCTTCCAAGAGGACAATGGTCAACCGGTGGCCTCTGTGTTTTCTGTCAATCATGATCCTGGTCGTTTCTTAAAGTACCTAGGGTCTTTGATTTTGAGTTTGGGAACTATTTTACTTATGTGGTTTAAGCATCTGGATTTTAAAATTGCGCGCAAATCCCAAAAGAATGACGACGGGGTGAATTCATGAAGAAGATCTTATTAGTGGCCATGACTTTATTCATGGCGGTTTCGGCTTTCGCCAAAGATGGCGATGCTTTGAAATATCTGCCGGTTCAGGATGGTGGACGTATTAAACCTTATGACAGCTTCTCTCGCGAGATGTTGGAAATCGTTTACGGAAAAACGAAGTATGAAGGTCGGGCGGCGACGGAAATCGTCATGACGTGGATGCTTTCTCCGCAAGCGTGGCAAGATAAGAAGATTTTCGAAGTTCGTAATCACCAAGTTTTAACTTCGATGAATCTGCCAAAAGATCAACGCTATTTTTCTGGTGAAGAGCTTTTTGCTGGAGATCGTTTCAATCTTCTTCGTCAAGAGTTGCAAGCAAAACGTGACACGAAAGAAAAACTAAATCCTTACTTCCAAGCTTTGCAACGCCTGGAAAATCAGTACTTCGTGTTTCAAGAAATTGCGGCAGGCCGCATGTTGAGGATCGTTCCTCCGAAAGAAGGCGATGCTTGGATTTCTGTCGCCGATATGGATGCGACGATGCAAGAACAGTTCATGGACTTCACAAAAGCCTTTGTGAATCACATTGGTGCTGTGGCTGCGGCCTCTGATACCAGTGCGACAGGTAAAGAATTAGATGCGAAAGTCGCGGCCTTTGAAGAAGCGGCGAAAGCAAATAATCCTGCGCTTTACGATCACGCGACAAAGATTAAAGCGGAAGTTCACTACAACAGTTTTCATCCTTTCCGTTGGGCCTACATCTTTTACTTCTTAGCATTCATCGTTCTTCTTTTAGTCTGGACGCTAAAAAAAGAATCCATGATGAAAGCGGCGTGGGTCTTTATCGGTTTGGGTTTCATTCTAAACACTTACGGATTCGTTCTGCGCATGTACATCATGGATCGTGCGCCGGTGACGAACATGTATGAGACGGTCGTGTGGGTCGCATGGGGAACCGTGCTGTTTGCCGCGATATTGGAAATCATTTACAAGTTCCGTTTGATTCTTGTCGCGGGAACTTTGGTCGGGACTTTTGGATTGGTGATTGCGGATTTTGCTCCGGCGGTTCTTGATCCAACGCTTCAACCACTTGAACCTGTTTTGCGCAGCAACTATTGGCTGACGATCCACGTGATGACTATCACTATCAGTTACGCCGCGTTTTTCTTAGCGTTTGGTTTAGCCGACATCGGTCTTATCTATTACTTGCGTGGCGAAGAAAAATTCCAAAAGGAAATTCGCGCGATTGTTTCAGGAATCTATCGTTCGATGCAAATCGGGGTGGCGTTCTTGGCTCCAGGAATTATCTTGGGTGGTATCTGGGCCGACTATTCTTGGGGACGTTTTTGGGGTTGGGACCCTAAAGAGACGTGGGCGTTGATTGCCTTGCTAGGTTATCTAGCGGTCCTGCATGCTCGCTATGCGGGATTCATCAAAAATTTCGGTATGGTTGTTACGGCGGTGATCACGTTCTCGCTTGTTATAATGGCTTGGTACGGAGTGAACTTTGTCCTTGGCGCAGGGCTTCATTCGTACGGCTTTGGTGCAGGTGGAGTCGAATATGTCTCGGCATTCGTAGCAGCACACATACTTCTCGTCATCTATGTAGGCATAGTACGTCGGGGAAAACAGACAACACAAACAACAAACTAAGTTGGTGACCGCTGAAACTTCGGTTGAGGCGGGTGCTTAAGGATTGAGCGGAAAAGTTCGAAGTCTCCCTCTTTTTCAATATGCTTGCAAAAAGAATATGGACAACTGGACTTTTCCACCATTAAATAAGAGCAAACTAAAATTAGGACAGCATTCGTTTGTCTTTGGCAACAAGAAGCGAAGGATGATTATGCATCGAGGTTTCAATATAGTCGCGTTGTTAAGCGCGCTCATGATTTCAACACTTCTCACGGGTTGTAAATTCCAGCCTGGGTTTGGTTACAATAAAGGATATGCTCCAGAACAGCCGATTCCTTTCGATCACTCTCTGCACGTGGGAACTCACAAAATTCAATGTCAGTATTGCCACAACCAAGTGGAAAGAACGAAGCATTCGAATATTCCGGCTCTTTCAACTTGTATGAATTGCCATCTTCAAGTTGCAACTGACAAACCAAGCATTCAAAAACTTCGTGAAGCTTATGATAGCGGCGGCTCTGTAGAGTGGGTTCGCGTTCACATGCTTCCTGACTTTGTTCACTTCAATCACAACGCGCACATTGCTAAAGGTGTGAACTGCCAAACATGTCACGGTCCTATCGAGACAATGAAAAAGGTAGAGCAGTTTTCAGACCTTTCAATGGGATGGTGTGTGAACTGCCACCGTCAGCCTGAAAACAAAGCGCCGATCAACTGTTCAACTTGTCACTACTAAGGTTTCGGAAGGTACCATGTCTGAAATGCATCATGACCATGATAATGAATTAGAAATGAAAAAAGCGCTTCGTCCTAAAATCGAGCGCGACAACAAGTATTGGCAAAGTCTTGAACAATGGAGCAATGATCCTGAGTTCAATAAAGCTGCTGAAACTGAGTTTATGTCTTCACCTCTTCGTGAAAAAGACGGGGAAGATGGCTGGGCACGCCGTGAATTCTTGAAATTGATGGGTGCTTCTATTGCGATGGCGTCAGCGGGTTGTATCCGTCGTCCTGTGCAAAAAATCGTTCCTTACAACAAACAACCTGAAGAAGTAACTTTGGGTATTGCGAACTACTACTCATCAGCTTACTTCGACGGTAACGATGCTTTGGGTATGTTGGTAAAAACTCGTGAAGGCCGTCCTATCAAGATTGAGCCGAACGAAGGTCACCCTTTCAGCCAAAGTGGTTTGAGCATTCGTTCTCAAGCTTCTGTTTTGCACCTTTACGATCCAGAAAGATTGAAGGGTCCGCAACGCAATCTTTTCAATGAAAAGAAATCCAACAGCCAAGTTATCGACGTAAAATGGGAAGAGTTGGATAAAAAAGTTGTTGAGCAACTTCAAAAAGGTGGCGTGACTGTTTTGACGGCGCCTATCGCTTCTCCGGCAACTCGCGCGGTGATTGGTGATTTTGCTCAAGGTTTCAAAGCCAACCACGTAGTATGGGATGCATTCTCAAACGAAGACGTGCGTGAAGGCCAAAAAGCTTCTTACGGAGATGACGTCGTTCCAGCTTTCCGTTTTGATAAAGCGAAGATGATCGTGTCTATTGACGCGGACTTCTTGGGCACTTGGATTTCTCCAACAGCATTCACGAACCAGTTCGTGAATGGCCGTAAAGATATCAAAAACATGAATCGTATGGTGTCTTTTGACTCCAACTATTCATTGACGGGTGCAAATGCGGATATTCGTTTCAGAATCAAACCTTCGCAACAACTTGATGTTGTGATGGGTCTTCTTCACGAAATCATCGTGAAAAAAGGTGCCACTGGTTACGCAGGCAATGCGTCTGTAAAGTCAGCTTTGGCTCCATTTGCAGATACAGCGAAAAAATTGGGTTTTGATCCAGAAGCTTTCGCAAAAGTAGCTGCAGATCTATTGGCAAACCAAGGCGAGTCTTTGGTTGTTGCTGGTGGTATCCAAACTTGGACTGAAAAATCTCGTGAACTTCAAATTGCAGTGAACTTCTTGAACACTGTCTTGGGTAACGAAGGTAAGACCGTTGAAGCGCGCGGTGGAAATCCGGCATTAAAAGGTTCTTACGCTGATTTGTCCGCTCTTATTAAAGACATGAAAGATGGCAAAGTTAAGACTTTGATCATCCACGGTGTGAACCCTGGATTTGTATTGCCTGCGGAAATGGGCTTTGCAGATGCCGTCAAAAAAGTGGAAATGGTTATCTATACAGGTGACCGTATCGACGAAACAGGTGTTTTTGCGGATTACATCACTCCAGACAACCACGCATTGGAATCTTGGAATGACATGGAATTGACAGCGGGAGTTTACTCTATCTGTCAACCAGCGATCCGTCCTATGTATGACACTCGTTCTTTCCAATTGTCATTGATGACTTGGGCGTACCTCGCGAACCAAGGTCCATCACGTCTTCGTGATTACGAGACGTTCTATGACTACCTCAGAGTTTTCTGGAAATCAGACATCATGCCTAAAGTAGGCAAGGGTGACTTCGAAGATTTCTGGCAACAAACTTTGCAAAAAGGTTACGCGGGTCAATTGAATTCGGGTTCATCGGCTCGTTCTTTCAAAACAGATGCTTTCACGGCTATTAAGCCAGCGAACGCACAATCTGGTTTTGAATTAGTTCTATACTCAACCCCACAAATGGGCGACGGCTCTTTGAACAACGTTTCTTGGTTGCACGAGCTTCCAGATCCTGTAACGAAAATCGTTTGGGATAACTACGTGATGGTTTCTTTGGCTGCGGCTGAGAAACACGGTTTGAAACAAGCTTCTGTCGTTGAATTGACAGTGGGTGGAAAGAAACTGGAACTTCCGGTTCACATCCAGCCAGGGTTGCATGACGAAGTTCTTGCAGTAGCCGTGGGTTTCGGACGTACACGCGTAGGTAAAGTTGGTAACGGTATCGGTAAGAATGCATTTGAGTTGGCAACAACAAAAGCCGGCCAAATGATCTTTGCTGGTCAAACAGCGACTTTCACAAAAACAAATAAAAAATATGAACTTGCTTGCACGCAAGGTCACCACTCTATGGAAGGCCGTAACATCGTTGCGGAAGCAACGAACAAAGACTATGCGAAGAGCAAGTCGGCGGGCATCCACAGACATCACACCTGGTCTATCTGGTCAGGTCACGAATACAGCGGCCACAAATGGGGTATGGCTGTAGACCTTCACACTTGCACGGGCTGTTCTTCTTGCGTGATTGCATGTCAATCCGAGAACAACGTTCCTGTAGTAGGTAAAAAGTACGTTCTAGAAGGTCGTGAAATGCACTGGATCCGTATTGACCGTTATTACACGGGCAATCCTGCGGAAGCTGAAGCGGTTTTCCAACCAGTTATGTGTCAACACTGTGACAATGCTCCGTGCGAAACGGTGTGTCCGGTTCTTGCGACTGTTCACTCTGATGAAGGTCTCAATGACATGGTTTACAACCGTTGCGTTGGAACTCGTTACTGCGCGAATAACTGTCCTTATAAAGTTCGTCGTTTCAACTGGTTCAACTATGCGAAACACATCGAAAAGCCACTTCACATGGCTTTGAACCCTTCAGTGGGCGTTCGTACTCGCGGGGTTATGGAAAAATGTACGTTCTGCGTGCAAAGAATCCAAGACGCGAAGACAGTGGCTCGCAATGAAAAACGTCAGTTGAAAGACGGAGATGTTAAAGTAGCTTGCCAAACTGCATGTCCTGCAGGTGGTATCGTATTCGGTGACTTGAATGATCCGAATTCACAAGTGGCGAAGATCTTTAAATCAGAAGAACGTGCTTACGCTCTTCTTGAAGAATGGCATGCGGCACCTGCTGTGCGCTACCTTTCTAAGATCCGTAACAATGATAAAGAATCAACTGGTGGCCACAAAGGTCACGGTACTGCAAAACAAGGTGAGCACTCATGATGAAGCGTAGCCCATTAGTCCTTGGCAATAAGACTTTAAAAGACGTTACAGACGACATCTGTGCACCGGTGGAAAGATTCCCATCCAAAGGTTGGGTGGGAATGTTCCTGGGCGCGAAGACGTTGTTATTATTCTACATCGCGATCTTGGCGAGCGTTGTGGGTGTCGGTATCGGTTTGCTGGGTGTTAACAGCCCGGTATTCTGGGGTACGATGATCGTTACTTTCGTATTCTGGATCGGTATCGGTCACGCCGGCACTCTGATTTCTGCGGTTCTTTTCTTGTTCCGTCAAAAATGGAGAACGTCAGTTGCGCGTACTGCGGAAGCGATGACGGTCTTCGCCGTTATGACGGCGGGTCTTTTCCCGTTGCTTCACACAGGTCGTCCTTGGCTTGATTACTGGTTGTTCCCATATCCGAACCAACGTGGTCCATTGTGGGTGAATTTCCGCTCGCCACTTCTTTGGGACGTTTTCGCCGTATCTACATACGCGACGGTGTCGATGGTGTTCTGGTACATCGGTTTGGTTCCTGACTTTGCAACTATCAAAGACCGTGCGAAGAACAAACTTCGTCGTACCGTTTACGGCGCGCTTTCTTTGGGATGGCGTGGAACTGCGAAGAACTGGTCACACTATGAAATGGTGTACTTGATCCTTGCAGGTCTTTCGACTCCGCTAGTTCTTTCTGTACATACGATCGTATCCTTCGACTTCGCGGTTTCTAACTTGCCAGGTTGGCATACAACGATCTTCCCTCCATACTTCGTTGCCGGAGCGATCTTCTCTGGTTTCGCGATGGTTGTGACTTTGATGACTCTGGTGCGTATCGGATTCCCTGAATTCAAAAACTACGTCACTCTAGATCATATGGAAGTCATGAATAAAATCATCATGACGACAGGTATGCTAGTTGGTTACGCGTACGCTTCTGAGTTCTTCATTGCTTGGTACTCTGGTAACCAATACGAGCGTTTCGTATTCGTCAACCGTGCCTTCGGTCCTTACGGTTGGTCTTACTGGGTGATGGTATCATGTAACGTTTTGATCCCTCAGTTGTTCTGGTTTAAATCAATGCGTCGTTCAATCCCAGTGATGTTCGTTGTTTCTATCTTCGTAAACATCGGTATGTGGTTTGAGCGTTTCGTAATCACGGTGACTTCTTTGCACCGCGATTTCTTGCCTTCAAGCTGGGGCATGTACGCATGGTCTTGGTTCGACACGGGCGTCCTCGTGGGCTCGTTCGGTATGTTCCTGACCTTGTTCTTGTTGTATCTACGTTTGTTCCCTGCGGTTTCTATCGCGGAAGTGAAGCCTGTACTCCATGTTGGTTACGATGAAAAAGGAGGGCACCACTAATGGCTAATAATTATACAAAAGGTATCGCTGGTATCTGGGAAGAAGAACATTTGATCTTGAAGGCCGCTCGCAAAACTCGCGAAGCGGGCTTCACAAAGTTCGAAGCCATCTCTGCTTATCCTGTTCACGGTATGGAAGAAGCTTGTGGAATCAAAAGATCTTGGATTCCTTATGTGACTTTCACCGCAGGTTGCGTGGGTCTTTTGGCAGGTCTTGCATTGACGTATTGGACGTCAGCAGTGGACTGGGCAGTGAACGTGGGCGGTAAGCCGTTCTTCTCATTGCCAGCCTTCATTCCTATCATGTTCGAATTAACAATCTTGTTTGCAGCTCTTTGTTCAGTGGGCGCTTTGTTCTATGCGTGCAAAATCCCACGCATCGATCCACCAAGCATTGACCCTGATTTGAGCTCTCATAAATTTGCGATTTTCATCCCGCACAATGACATTGGCTACGATGAAACGAAGATCGAGAGAATGTTCAAAGAATTGGGCGCAACTGAAGTTAAGAAGACGGAGTACTAATAATGAGAAGCCTCGTGAATTTATCAGTAGGAATTGCGGCAGCAGGCTTGGCAGCATTGGCCTTGTCTAGTTGTGGTCCTCGTGGCAACAAAGCCAACGTAGAACTGATCCAAGATATGATGGAATCTCCGGCAATCAAAGCTCAGGAGTACGACGAAACATCTCCTCATCACAGCGGTATGCGCGTTCCTCCTGAAGGAACTGCTCCGGTAGGTTTTGAACCGTACCGTTACGCGACCGATGTTGAAGGTGCATCTAAGAATTTGAAGAACCCACTTGCGGGCCAAATGGATGAGACGACTTTGCTTGTAGGACAAAAATACTACGAGACGAACTGTGCGATCTGCCACGGCTTTAAAGGTGAAGGCGGCGTTGCTGCGAAATCTTCAGTTTCTGAAAAAATGGCTTTGAAACCACCAGCGGTTGTCAGTGATAAAGTGAAAGCATGGCCAGATGGACATCTTTACCACGTCATCACGATGGGCCAAGGTGTGATGGGTCCTTACGCGGCTCACATCCCGCAAAAATACCGTTGGCAAGTTGTTAACTACATTCGCTTCCTAGAGAAGCAATCTAAGTAGGGTTGAAGATGGGCGAACATAATCACGTAAACCTTCATGTATCTAAATTCGAAGCTCCCGCGAAATTGAAAACGTTGAGCTTCGCGCTGATCGCGATCGGTCTTTTGACTTTCGTTGTTGGCTTGATGAAAAACCAAGAAAGACTTTGGACTTCGTACCTAGTGGCTTTCTTCTTCTTCGCATCTATGGCGGTGAGTGGACTTTTCTGGGTGGCTATCAATAACGTAGCTAAAGCCGGTTGGTCAGTCACTATCCGTCGTTTTGCTGAAGCAACAACTTCGTTCATTCCAGCGATCTTGATCGGTGGATTGGTGTTGTTGGTGGGTTTCAAAACTCTTTATCCTTGGGCGAACCAAGAAGTGCTTGATGCAAGCCCGGTAGTAGCTGCAAAAACGGCTTACCTAAACACCGGCTTCTTCGTAGTACGTCTTTTCATCTTCGCTTTGGGTTGCATGCTTTTCCGCTACATCATCGTTGGAAATTCATTGAAGCAAGACCAAACAGGTGACGAAAGCCTAACGACGAAGAACGTTTCTCCAGCAGTGGCATTCATCGTGTTCTTCGCTTTAGCGTTCTCTTTCTTCAGCGTGGATCTATTGATGTCGTTGTTGCCTACTTGGTACTCAACGATCTTCGGTATCTACACGTTCTCTGGTATGTTCCAAGCGGGAATGGCTTTCTTGGCGATCGTGATTGTTCTTATGAGACGTCATGGTTTTGTTAAAGGCTATGTCACTGATGAGCACCAGCACGACGTTGTGAAGTATCTTAAAGGCTTCTCAATCTTCTGGGCCTACATTGCGTTCTCTCAATTCATGTTGATTTGGTACGCGAACTTGCCGGAAGAAACTGAATACTACATCATGCGCTCTCAAGGCGGATGGATGGGTGTTTCTTTGGCCCTTTTGATCTTCCGTTTCGTAGTTCCGTTCTTGGCGTTGCTTCCTCGCGGAGCTAAACGCAATGGCAACCACGTGATCCTGGTATCTACGATTGTTCTTATCATGCAATACGTAGACATTTACTGGATGGTGTATCCGAACTTCTTCGACGGTCATGTGACTTTCGGTTTCTGGGAGATCGGTATCTTTGCTGGATTCGCAGGCTTGTTTATTCTGACTGTTATGTCTTTCTGGAGTAAGCATAGTTTGGTTCCTTTGAAGGATCCTAGAATTCATGAGGCGATCAACCACCACGTCGCGTACTAAGCGACTCGGGACGGGCTTGGGCAGAGGCTTTCTGCTTTGAAGTCCTTCGGACACATCCTCGCGCTAAGGGAGCTCTTTGTAGCTCCCTTTTCTTTTTTCTTTTGTTTTCTGATTGCTAGTTTGGATTTTCGGGCGCTGCGGAACTTGGGCTTCAAAGCAGAAAGCCTCTGCCCAAGCCTGTTCCCGGTGCTTTTGCGTTGTTTTTTCTTCGAGGGGTTTTAGCGGGCTTTTCGGAGGGTAGAGGCTTCGTGCAGATGCGCTTTCGCGCGTATGTGGGTTCGGCGGGTAAAGGTACCTGTTTCCTTTTGTTTTGAAAGGGTGCTGGTAATCTTTTTTTACTTCCACCGTGGAAGTAAACTTTCTAAAAAAGTTGCTTCCCTTTGTGCTCGTTCGAAGGGTGTCACAGTCTCTTTCTAGAGATGAAACCGGCTTTTTTTGCGTGCTAACGGTACTCAGTTCTTTTCAATTAAAAGATAAGTGCTTTCCTATTGTTTGAAGATGGTAGATTGATTTTTTTACTTCCATCATGGAAGTAACTTTCTGCGTTTCTTTCTGGATTTCCCATTTGTATTTGCCAATGTCTAATGGCGGAACGGCTTGAGTGTATGGCGCTTAAAAGCACTTCTATCCTTGACGCATGTGCTTACTGCCACGATGGCAGTAAGTTTCTTCTCTGGAGAGACCCGCTTCGTATCGTCAGCGGTTGGAGCGAGTACGGTACTCAAAGGTACCTGCTTCCCTTAGTAATGAAAATGTACCAGGTTCCTTTTTCTTTAGAAGGTGCTTGTTTTCTTTGAAGATAACTCTGCTATCGCTCTGACTTGCACGATGGAAGTAAGCTATCGCTTCTTGTCTCGAAAGGGCGTGTTTTTGATTCGTATTTAATAGGCACTTACCTGAACAAATCGCGCTCGGCTCTTCAATTTAGCATCAAGAAGGTCTTCTCAATCCGTCTTAACGCATTTGCTTGCCGCCACGGTGGCGGTAACTGTCTCTCTTAAAAAACTGGTCGTATCGTCATAGTTGGACCGAGTCGATATTCGTTCCTCACTTGAATCGTGGTGGTTACTAATTTCTCCTCATCGGAGATGAATGCGCTTTCGGATATACAAAAGTACCGACTCTTCTCATCGGAAAGTGCCGAGTTCAATAGCTATTACGTCCCTTTTGTAAGTTAACTTCCCCTCGTTCGCTCAGAGACGGCTGGCGCTTTTTCGTAGGTGTCTAAATTGTTTTCGGTTGAGGGTTTGGGGGCGAAGTCCCAGATAGCTTCTATTGATTGTGAGGTTTATTTTTTCCGGTTTCGTTGTGGCCTCTTTATTGCTCCTTGGGGTTCCGGATTATTTTTTTAGGTCGTTAACCAATTCTTTACTAGGGAGCGTTTATGATTACTGGTTTTAGGAAAGCCGTCGTTTTGGTGCTAGGTTGTTGTCTTCTACTTGGAGTGTCTGCGCAGGCGCAGAACCGTGGTGATCGTGAGTCCGAGCGTGTTCGTATTCTTGAGTCGAAGGTTCAACAGCTTGAAAGCCTGATTTACAATTTGAATCAGCGTGTTTCTAATCTTGAGTATCGTGGGACACCGACTTTGCCTCCTCCGCCGGTGCCGGTTTCCGAAGTGGCTTGTATGATTACGGATAGTGGTTATGGCAAGGTGTTCTTGGGGAAGGGTCGCACGAAGCTTGAGGCGGAAGCTAAAGCAAAAGAAGTGTGCGGAGCTAACGTGCATGCTACTTACTGCAACAATACTTTGAAGTGCAGTGATCCGGTACAAGATCGCGTTATCCAAGGCGCTATCTGTGTTGTTACCGATTCTGGTTACGGTAAGACGTTCAAAGGTGAAGCTAAGAGCGTTCTTGAAGCTGAGTACAATGCTCGTAAGGCTTGTAACAACGCGGTTCACGCCACGTACTGCAACACGAATGCCCGTTGCGATACATTCTAATTTTCGTCGAAATTCTCTTCTTCAAAAGCCTCACCGAATCGAACGGTGGGGCTTTTTTATTTCCCACATGAACTGGTAAATGCCGGTGTATTTTTGACTCTTTCGTACTTGGCTTTGTTATTGCTTTAAGGGATTTTGTCTTACTTCTTGGTGAAGTTTGGTAACCACTGTCCTTGGGGGATCTCAATGTCTGTACTTAGAAAATCACTGGTTTTGGTTTTAGGTTGTTGTCTTTTGCTGGGTGTCTCTGCTCAAGCGCAAAGTCGCGAAGCCGAGCGTATTCGCATTCTTGAGACGAAGGTGAGTCAGCTCGAAGGACTGATCTATAATTTGAACCAACGTGTTTCTAATTTGGAATATCAAAATCCTCCCATGCCGCCGCCTCCGCCTCCGATTGTGGAAGTGGCTTGTATGACGACGGATACGGGTTACAACAAAGTCTTCTTAGGAAAAGGTCGCACGAAGCTTGAAGCTGAAGCGAAGGCGAAAGAGTCTTGCGGCAATTCGGTAAATGCCGTGTATTGCAATGGCGCGGTGAAGTGCAGTGATCCGGCTCAGGATCGCCTGACTCAAGGGGCTCTTTGTGTTCTTACAGATACGGGATATAACAAAATCTTCCGTGGAGAAGGGCGTTCTTCAGTGGAAGCAGAGTACAATGCGCGCAAGGCTTGCGGAAACTCTGTGAACCCCGTGTACTGCATGGCCTCTGTTCGCTGCGAAACATTCTAATAATGATGCTTTATTCATTTTTCCAAAAGCCTCCTTCACGGGGGCTTTTGTCGTTCTTCGCCTAGACTGCTGTATTTTTCCCTAAGAAATCCCTGACTCTTGAAACCGCCCGTCGTCATCAACGACCATGAAAGAGCAGGGGGGATCATGCGTATAGCGTTGTCTGTTTTCTTTATTTTATCAGTCTTACTGACTATTGAAAGTGTGGCCGCGACATCTCAGAAAACTCAACAGCTTGTCGATCAATATCATTCTGAAAAGGCTCTTTGGGCAGTGATGTTAAACGCGCCACGACCGCGTCCACTTCCTGATGAGCCTTCTCAACCTGCTCCGCCGACAAAGCCCAATCCTCCGCCAAATCGGCCACCGAATTGTCCTCCTCCCGGGGGCTTTCCTAGTGACTGTATTGAGGCCGTTTGCAATCAGATGAGTCGCTTTGAGTGTGATGACCGTCAAGATATGCTCGAGGTCGCGCGGGCCTGCCATAACGTAAACGGAGATTGCATTCGCACGGTCTGCGGAAAGGTCAGTCGTTTTGCTTGTGATGAGAAGTTAGAGCTCTTTGAAGTCACATCAATGTGCCGAGGACTTTATGATTCATCTTGTATTGAGTATGTCTGCTCACGTGTTTCTCGCTTTGATTGCGACGAGCTTTCAGAGATTCGCGAAATAGCGCAACAATGTCGTTAAGGGAAAGTACGAAAAGCCGAAGGCCTTTCGTACTTTGATCCAGCTATTCAGAAACTTTGTCTTTCGTGTTCTTTACGCCATCGCCGACAGCGTCAGCGCCTTCCTCAACACGATTGCCTGCTTTTTTAGCAGCGCACTTCACATCGCCTTCCATGCACACCGCTTCTTCAACGCGGTTGCCGGCTTTCTTCGCGGAAGACTTCACTTTGCGGCCCGCTTTTTTTGTGGTGTCTTTCGTCGACTCCGCAGCGTTGTCCATTTTCTGGCCCACAGTTTCTTCCGCATGAACCACAGAGCCTGTCATAAAGACTGCGACCAAAACGGCAAAAATAGTTTTCATGTTTTCTCCTTTGGTTGTTTACATGTTTTATCGTGTGGGGACTTTTTGTTTTGGTAAATCAGTAATTTAACAATGTTGTTTAAAGCTTTCTTTTCACCTGTCCACAGCGTAGACGGTGAAAGACGGATCATTTTGATCTGAGCTTGGGCTTCAAGATTGCAATGCATTCATCCATGCAGAAAAAGCCCGTGAAAGACCTGATCTATCTCAGTTCGAGTCAAAGTACTGTTCCCGGATTGGCGTCAATTCCGGCTTATCTGCAAGGGATTCAAGGCGTGCGCTGGCACTTGGCTCCGCCGCCTGAACTCTTAAAGGATTTCTTAAAGTCGCAACCTGGGGAGCTATTCGTGATTGTTCACTCAAAGTCATTATCCACCAAAGTCGCCGAAGCCTTCTTAGCTTGGACGAAAACAAAAGTTAAAGTGAGCTTTATCTTTATCGCGCAAACTATTGAAAAGGCGGCATTTCAGTTGTCGCACACCTTTCCCCAAGCTCTCTTTCTTTACGAATCAGAGGGCCTGCGTATTAGTGAGATTGTGACTCGTCGCCTCCAGGGAAAGCCCGTGAAAAGCCGTAAGCAAGAGCGCATGCGCGTGCAGTCCGAAGTGATGCTCAAGAAGTCAGTGACAGCCGAAGCCTCGCCAACGGGGGCGTCTGTGCAGTTCCTGAAAGAGGGTCACATGCAGGACTTCTCCCAAGGAGGAGCCCAAATCACCGTGGAAGAGGGCGAGATCAGCGTGAAGGACTTTATCAGCCTGATGTACAAGAACCGCCACGGCCGTTGGGTCTCTGTGGAGTCCCAAGTTCGCTGGGTTGTGTCGACCGCACCGGGGGAGCAAATTATAGGTGTGCAATTTCTCGCTGTGAGTGCTTGACCCTTCGTGGCTAGGGGATTACTAATGATGTGATGCAAATGCATATTTCTTCATCACATTCTCTAACAATCTCAGGTCGTTTCGCGACGACCACTCTATCGTAATGTCACAAACTACTATTATTCTGCCGGATAACTCGACGAAGGTTTTTGACCACGAACCGACAGCGCTGGAAGTGGCGCAGTCCATCGGTCCTCGTTTGGCTAAAGAAACCCTTGGTGTACAACTCAATGGTTCTAAAGAGATCTCGGATCTTAGAACCCCACTTAAAGATCAAACTAAAATCGCCCTGATCACCACGAAAAGCCCAGAAGCGGTGGAAGTGATTCGTCACTCTTGCGCGCATATCATGGCTCAAGCGGTTCAAGATATTTGGCCGGAAGTGAAAGTAACCATCGGTCCGGTGATCGAGAATGGTTTCTATTACGACTTCGATTCTCCGTTTGCCTTCACCGAAGAGCATTTCGAGAAAATCGAAAAGAAGATGACCGAGATCGTGAATAAAGATCTTCCTATCACTCGTGAAAACTGGCCGATTGCTAAAGCTATTGAAACTTTCAAAGGCATGGGCGAGCGCTTCAAAGTCGAGTTGATCGAAGACCTGGCGAAAAAAGGCGAAACTGTTGTCGGTATCTACCATAATGGCGATGCTTGGTTTGACCTGTGCCGTGGTCCGCACATTCAAAGCACTGGACAAATCAAAGCCTTCAAACTTCTTTCCGTAGCGGGAGCTTACTGGAGAGGCGATGAAAAGAATGCCATGCTTCAGCGTGTGTACGCGACAGCGTTTGGCGATAAAAAAGAGCTGGATCAATATCTTCACAATATCGAAGAAGCGAAAAAGCGCGACCATCGTAAGTTGGGTAAAGAGTTAGGTCTTTTCCATTTCCACGAATGGGCTCCAGGTTCTCCGTTCT
Source organism: Bdellovibrio sp. HCB117 (assembly GCF_047305915.1). Lineage (NCBI taxonomy): Bacteria > Pseudomonadati > Bdellovibrionota > Bdellovibrionia > Bdellovibrionales > Pseudobdellovibrionaceae > Bdellovibrio > Bdellovibrio sp. HCB117. The sequence goes on from NZ_CP178622.1 coordinate 1,475,467, forward strand.
TTACAGGAAAGGGTGCGGTTGTTTACACAGAACTGCAAACTTACTTGCGCGAACTTTATTTTGAAACGGGTTACCAAGAAGTTATCACTCCACAAATTTTTGACGTGAACCTGTTCCATACATCAGGTCACTATCAAAACTATAAAGAGAACATGTTCTTCACGAAAGTGGATGAGCGCGATTTTGCTTCAAAACCAATGAACTGTCCTTCGCACTGTTTGCTTTTCAACTCTGAAAAGTATTCTTACCGTGATCTGCCAATCAAAATGGCGGACTTTGGACGTTTGCACCGCTTTGAAAAATCGGGCGCTATGCACGGTTTGACTCGTGTTCGTACATTCTGTCAGGACGACGCACACATCTTCTGCCGCATGGATCAGTTGCAAGACGAGATCGCGAAGTTCATGCACTTGCTGAATCGTGTTTACGATAAGCTGGGAATGAACAACTACAAGATCTATCTTTCCACTCGTCCCGACAATCGCATGGGCAGTGAAGAGTACTGGGATATGGCCGAAGGTGCTTTGGCTGAAGCCCTTAAAACTTTGAATTTGCCATTCACGATCAATCCCGGTGACGGCGCCTTCTACGGTCCGAAACTGGATATCATGTTCGTTGATGCTTTGAACCGCCCTTGGCAGTTGGGGACACTTCAAGTGGACCCGAATCTTCCCGAGGCTTTCAATTTGAAATACACGGGCGAAGACAACAAAGAACACCGTCCGATCATGCTTCACCGTGCGATCTTGGGTTCTTTAGAGCGCTTTATCGGTGTTTATATCGAGCACACGGCCGGACATTTGCCTCCATGGTTGTGCCCGACTCAAGTGGCGATTTTAAACGTTACAGACCGTGTGAATACGTTCTGTGAAGATTTAATGAAACTTCTTAAAGAGCATAAAGTTCGTGTTGAATTTGACCGCCGTAATGAGAAGCTTAATTACAAGATCCGCGAAGCTCAGATGCAGAAAGTTCCATACATGGTTATTGTCGGGGATAAAGAAGCCGAGACTAAGACCGTGTCTTTGCGTTTAAGAGATGGCTCTGAACACAAAGGTTTGACTGTGGATCAGTTAATGAAAACAATTTTAGACGATATTAGTACAAGAAAGTTGCAATCTTCACTTGCGAAGGCTGCGACTGTAACTGAAAGTCAGCCATAGGCTGGGAGGTTCCCATTAGCAAGTTCGAAGGTAATTTTAGAGGTGGCGGTGGTCGTTTTGATCGCAACAAGAAAGACTCTAAAGACTCTTTAAGAGTAAACCGTGAGATTCGCGCTCAACAAATTCGTGTTATCGACGACGAAGGTAACATGTTGGGTGTGATGACTGTTCCTGAGGCGTTACGTATTGCGGAAGATAGAGGCCTCGATCTTCTAGAGATTGCTCCAACGGCGTCTCCTCCTACTTGTAAAATCATGGATTACGGCAAGTGGAAGTACGAAAATAAAAAGAAGGCCACGGCCGCTCGTAAAAAACAAACTGTCGTGACAATCAAAGAGATCCAAATGCGTCCACGCACGGATCAACATGACTTTGAAACTAAGATGAACCACGCTCGTCGTTTCCTTTTGGACGGCGACAAAGTGAAAGTTTCATTGCGTTTCATGGGTCGTGAGATGGCCCATCAAGAGTTGGGTATGGAAGTGATGCAGAAATGTATCGCCTTCGTAAACGATCTTGCGATGGTAGAGTCTCAACCGAAAATGGAAGGTAAGAACATGTTCTTAATGTTGGGCCCAGACCCACTTAAGATCAAAGAATACCAAAAACTTCACCCTAATAAGTCGAAGCAAGACACCAAAGAACTTGCCGATCTAGAAGAAGTCGAAGAAGAAGACGAAGACTAAAAAAAAAGGAGCCCACAAGGCTCCTTTTTTTTTAGGTGCCTGCTTCTTTTCTGTAATCCACCGCATAATTTCGATTTTTTCCAAAAAAATGCCAGGAGATATTCCAACCGTCGCGCGTTCAACGCCATTTGGTTGAAAATATCCCTGGCATCTTTCGTTTTTACCTCTGCCGGATTTTCAGCAGCGGGTGAGTTGGCGGCAGTGGAGACTGTCGAATCCTCGTCAGGTCTAGGTTCAGCTGTTGTTTTATTCGATTTGGCCCTTATTTCCGACGGCACAGCCGGTGCAATCTTCTTTTGGTGTGAGTTCAACAAAACAACAAAAGGGGACATTATGAAAATCAAATCTAAAATTTTAACTCTGGCACTTCTTGGAATCCTTGGCGCAGTGACTTTCGCAGCGAAGCCGGCAAAAGCAGACATTCTGCCTTTGCCGACCGCGAACCTTTCTAACAGATCTGTTTGGATCACTGTTTACAGTCTGGTGACGCACCAGCAGCTCGACTGGGGTTGTCTGCCAGCGCAAAGTCAGCGTACTTGGTGGAGTGGAAACTACGTGGTCCTTGTCCCTTACTATGTTCGTGGTGAAGTGAAAGAAAACGCGGATTGCAGTGGCAGAACAATTGGTGACAACGGCACGCAAATTCAACTTCCAAGCTACGCGTGGATTGATCAGAGCTTCAATTGGCATACAACGCCGACTCCTCCGATGTCTCACGATGCCGATCCTCAATACATGGACGCAGAATAGTTAAGAAAAGCCCAAAGGTGCCAGGGATTTTTGGTTGAATTTCGGCAAAAATCTTCTAGCACCTTATGGGGTTCCGTCTTATTTATGAGGGATGGAAAAATGGATTCTTTATCACAACCCGAAGTGCAGTAAAAGTCGTGAGGCTTTAACTCTTTTGCAATCTCAATCGGCGGCGTTTGAAGTCGTTGAGTATCTTAAAAATCCTCCTAGCGAAAAAGATCTGCGTGCGATCGTCGCAAAACTTCAAGGTCCTCTTTCGGCGCTTGTTCGTACGAAAGAAGAAGAGTTTCAATCGGCTCCTTTTGATGTCCAGTCTGAAGAAGTCGTGATTCAAAAGATCTTGCAACAGCCAAAATTGCTGGAGCGTCCTTTGTTGTTAACTCCCAGTGCGGCTGTCATCGGTCGTCCGCTTGAAAATATCGAAGCCGAAATTAAAAGAGCGGGCAAATAATGAAAGCAGTCGTGCAAAGAGTTTTGAATGCATCAGTCACGGTGGATGGAAAGTTGATTTCTTCCGTCGACAAAGGCTTTCTAACATTGTTAGGTGTGGCAAAAGGCGATACCGAAGAGCAACTGCAAAAGCTCATCAACAAAATCATCGCACTACGTGTGTTCCCAGATGAAAACGGCAAAATGAATTTGTCATTAAAAGACGTCGGCGGGCAGCATCTGATCGTTTCGCAATTCACCTTGTTAGGTGATGCCTCAAAAGGGAATCGTCCCAGCTTTATCAATGCGGAGGCGCCTGAAATCGCAAATGCTCTGTATGAAAAAGCTCTTGAACTCAGTCGAGCGCAAGGAGTGCCCACTCACGGCGGCGTCTTTGGTGGCGATATGAAAGTTAGTTTGGTCAATGATGGTCCGGTGACTTTGCTTCTTGAAGTTTAAGAAGGCAAAACTAAGACGACGTGATGGAAAGTCCCCATAATGAAAAAAGCCGCTTGATAGCGGCTCTTTTATTTCGATATATGCGAAGAAACTAATTTTTTAAAGTCAAAGGAACAAGGTCGACAGAGAATCTGGCGCCTTCAACGTATTGATAGTCGATATCACCGGAAAGAACGATCGAGTTGTCTTCGGGATTGTACAACCAGCCACCCTTTGCCTTTTGCGGAATGACTTGTTTACCGTAACGAACGCGCACCATCAACTGGCCATTCTTATCTGCGCGAGGACGTTGGCTTAAGAAGATCTCCTTCGACAAAGTCTTGACCGTGATGTCGGAACCGATCTGAGCCAACTCGTCACCAAACTTAGGGCTGACGATGCTCATGATGTGTTTTGCGCGAATTTGTTCTGGCGTGCCTTCGTTCGGATTAGCTGCGACAATCAACTGCTCTAAACGTGCAGGACCGAAACCAGTACACTTGCCGTTGTTCTTTGGAGTTTTCTGATTCATATCGAAGCACTCAGGGTGGTACTTCGGATGAATACGCAAATCCCAGTCTTTGTATGTGTCAGGATCTTGCGGGCGTACAAGCACACCGTACACAGCGACTTTTTCAGTGCGGCCGCCTTTAAAGTCGATCAGTTTTTGCGCCATTTCTTCCGGGTTTAGGTTTTTAGAAGAGTCGTCAGCATCTGTCAAAAGAACCACAACAAGTTGCGCGTCCTTACGGAAGAACCCTTCGTTAGAAGCACCGCGACCTGTTTTTTCCAAAGCCGCCGCCAAAGGCGAGAACAACTCTTCAAACTCAGGTCCGCCTTGAGCATACGGAGTCACACCGATATTCAAAGTAGAAGCGATCAATTTGCTGTTATTGTCAGATTTAGCCACGAAACGTCGGCTTTGTGATGTCTGACCTTGAGTGTTCTTAATGTAACGAAGGTCACCAATTTGGTAGATATCCTTCTTAGTCTGCGCATAACGATCTGAACTATCCCATACAGAGATTACGCCGATGTGGTAGTCGATCATTTTATTTTTCAAAATACCCGCAGTAAAACGATCAATATTGCGCAACAGATTGTCTTGCGCGGTTTTCATACTGTCGGAGTTGTCCGTCACAAAAAGAATGTCCACTTCAGGATTGAAGTCAAATTGGCTTTGACCGCCATCTTCAGTGATCCACTCAAAAGTTTGAGCAGGGATTTGCTCGTACTGAGGGATTTGAACTTGCTCTTCAGCCAAAGGTCTTTCAACTTTTAAAGTCGCGGACTCTGGGCTGCACGCAGAGACCAACATAAATGCTGTAAAATAAATTGCTACGATAACGAGGTTTCTCACATTTTCCTCCTGATCCCTTTGGCGCAAGTTTTTGCCGCCACTTCGAACTTATCTAGTTCGTCGATCCAAGGTCTGCCGTCATCCATAAAAACCAGCTTGTCGTCGCCAACTTTTTCAAAGTTGTTTTTCTTGTACATGCTGTCAGCCAGTTCCATATCCGTGTGAACACGTTGGATGGCTTCCACCTCAACAAGGTTGAGCTTTTGAATGACGTTGAAGTTTTCATTCGTTTCTTCTTGAGCCAATTCTTGAACACGTTTTTTCAGTGCAAGGAAACTTTGAGTATTGGCTTTTTCCAATTGATCCTTAGCACGAACAGAATCTGCCAAAGCAATGGCTCTTTCCGAAGCTTTAAAACGCAAAGCCTGCTTCTGGAATTCCACGTCTTTATAAATTAATAAAGGCAGGCGTTGGACCGCATCGCCCATATCGTCCAAAGTGAGTGGAAACTTATCAGCTTTTTTCAAAACTTGTGTCAAAGCTTCATTCCAACCAGTTTTAGCCAACTGCTGAACTTCCATGATACGGTTCTTCTGTTTCTCTTTGAAAATCTGGTGAGTTTCAAAAACGCCTTTGTAATCGCAGATCTTCAATTGAGTTAAAGACTGAAGTAAGAAGGCCTCTGAATTGGAAATCTCAGCGAACTGGGGAGCCAACAAAGTCTTAGTTTGCGCCAAAGTCTTTTCATAATCTTCCTGACGGAAGTATGCCCAACCTTTTTCCTCCACCGCTGACAACCAGTAAGTATTTCCGCGAGGAATTTCATTGTAAGTGCGAATGGCTTGTTCAAATTGGCCTTTTGTGAAAAGCTTACGGCCTTCACTCAGCGATTTTTTGTTTTCGCAATCACTGCAAGTGCCTAAAGCTTTTTTCTCGAGGTCCGAGGTGCTAAACGCGATATTCTTTTTAGCAGCTTTGTCGGACCAGGACTGAGCCCAGTCTTTAACCGACACGCGATCCTGAGCAAGAGCTTGCGTCGACAAGCTCAGGCTTAGAAAAGCCATTGTGCTAAGAGCGACGAAAGACTTCATCATAAGATCCATCCAAGGCCAAGTGAACCAGTCACAACATCCAACTTGCGAGCTCCAGTTGCAATTTGATCTTCATAAGTTTGGTAACGAATTTCCGCACGAGCAGAAACGTGTTTTGTGATCCAAGCACCTAAACCCAAACCACCAGTCATAACCGATGTCGAACCGCTAGAAAGAGTGATCGAACCGCCACCTGCTAAAAGGTAAAGGTCAAACTGAGTCACACCCATATCATAGAAGCTTGTCTTACCGTAAACAGGATACCAGTTCACAACCGCAATAGTAGAGTTCAACGGGTAGTCGATATCCACAGGAAGAGCACGACCGCCAGCTTGTTCTGCTGCTTTAGCATCGTCATAAATACGTTGACCTTCTGACGTCAAACTGTTACCGAAATCGTAATAACGAACACCCAAAGACCAGCGAGGAGTGATGTGGTAATCCACTTGAGCACCCAAAGCTTGAGTTTTAACGTAAGCATCACCACCGAAAACAGAACCGTAAGAAAGACCGAACTCTAAAGTGTTGCGGCGATCTACGATACGCTCTTGAACGATACGAGAACGGCTCGTGGATTTAACTTTTTCAGCCATCTCCATCAATTCTCTGTTGCCACCTAAAGTATCGATGTCCTCATTGGCATTGATTTGTTTTGCTGAAGACTTCGTAGAAGCTGCGAAAGTTGAAGTCGCCGTCAAAGAAATCGCAAGGAAAGCGATTGTTAGTAAATTCATAGTTTTCATTGTGCAGCCTCCGTAGCGCAAAGTTTTTTGTCTTCAGTCGAAGCCACTACTTTAAGCTTATATGGGGTAACATCCGAATTTCTGCCGTTGATAACGGCTTGAGCATTCATTGTGATCTCGCCGTTCAATTGCTCAGACTTAGCGTCACACGGAACATTCCACGTTAAAGAGCATTCCTGTTTAGCCGCCGTCGTAGCTGAATTCTTACATTCAACCGCCGGAGAACCAGGCAAAGTTGAGGCTGCAGATTCTACCTTCACCAAAGCTTGGCCATCAGCAGAAGACACCGCAAATTTCAGATTCACAGATTGACCTGGGCTAACCACCAAACCTTGTTGTCCCAAACCTGAAAGGTCAAAGCGGGGAGCTTGGATAGCTTTTGTGTAGCGAACTTTAACCTGAGTCAAAGATTCAGGTGTCGAAAGACCGTAGGGGCTATAAACTTTAAAGCTCAAACGAACACGCGTTCCATCGGCAGAAGCCATGATAGCGCCATCTTTAGCAAGCTGAGGTTGAACAGAGATATTTTTAGTATCAAAGATCAAAGTGAACTTCCAATTAGAGTCACCAAGATATTCAGCGTCTTTTTTATTCAAGTCAGCTACGACATAACGAGCCCCATCCAGTTCAAGGAAACTGTTACCAGCCGTGTAGCTTACGCCGTCATAGCTCACAACCAAACGTGGTTTTTGAGCCGCCTTGTTATCGATGCCTGGAATTTTAACTGTTACAGTAAAAGGAACTAAAGTTCCTTCATTCACTTCTGAATTCAAACCCGTCACAGTCAAACCTGATGGAGCTTCCTGATTGCGGAACAAGAAGATGTTAAATTCTTTTTCGCGAACTAAGCCTTTGAGTTTGTCGGCCTCGGCTTGAGAGTTGGCTTTTGAAACTTCCGCGACAACTTTCGCAGTGTAGCTTTTCATAGCCGCATTTGCAGGAACTGTGTAAAGAGCCGGATTCCAAGTTAAGATATAAAGATCTTTTTCTTGAGTGGATTTCTCTAAACGTGCGCCTTCAGGCAGGCCTTGCGCAGTTAGTTTAATCTCGATACCTGGCACAAGGACACGTGCGCGGATTTTAAATTGAGCTTGTTGACCTTCATTGAAAGTCATTTGCGCGTCAGGAGTAATAACGATGAATTTTTCGTCGATTGTGGATTCTTCTTTAACAACCAATACTGGTTTTTCAACCACAACTGTTTTTGTGATCTCACGAGGTTTGTCTGGACCTTGCTGAGTTTGAACTTTTGCGTTCTCGCGCATAGCCGCAAGACCTGGAGCCGGGTCTTTTTGATATTCGCCACAAGCGGCTGTGAAAAGACTTAGTGCGATAACGGGGATTAGGGTAGGCATGTGTTTCATTGTCATCTCCTCTTATCGAGCGCTCACGCGAGTCAATTCAAATGGGTAAAGCACGTCGACGTTAACTTGTCCTACAGGACGAGGGAATTGCCATGTTTTCATTCTTTGCAGCATGCAGCTTTCAACCATGCGCGAACCTAAAGAAGATTCCGCTACTTTAGCTGTTGTGATGCGACCGGAAGCGCCGATTACGAAACTCACCGCCACGCGACCACCGATAGAGGGTTGAGCTTGCAAGCCTTTTTCGTAGCAATAAGTAATTTGACCTTTGTTACGGTTGATAACGGCGATGATTTGGTCTTGATCCAAACCGCCTTCAACAGAAACTTCTTCGTCTAGCGGCAAGCTGACAGCAGAAGTCCCGCCAACCAAGGAAATCTTTCCGTAACCAGCACGACCGCCACCAGATCCACGAGTTCCGTAACCGCCCGCACCTTGAGCGCGAGCGCCTTCACCTGCAGAGCCCGCGATAAGACCGTTACCAGTCATATATCCACGAGCACCACCACGGCCGGCGTTACCGATACCGCCGCCGCCAGCACCTGTGCCAGCAGCGCGGATGTTTTTAAGAGATTGCATATCCAAGCCTTCAGCACCTTTGTGGCCGGTTTTTAGACCACCCAAGGCAGCTAAGGCGCCAACACGGCGAACGTCACGTGCTTTAGCCGTGTTGACTTTGTAGGGCTTTGTTTTCAATTTTTGAGCAACCGGGCGATAGATCTTGTTGCTCTTTTGAATTTTCGTTTTAGAAACCTTCACTGTCGGACGAGCTTTTGGCTCTGGTTTCACGATTTCTTCTTTTGGAAGCATGATTGTCACAAGAGGTGGTTCTTGAGTTTTCATGAAGTAGTTTGTGTAGATCCAAGATCCAACAAGTAACAAGAAGATGGCGGCTAAATGGCCTGCCGTCGTTTTTTGAAGAATAGTCTTAAGCTGTTCTTCGTCTTTTTCTTCAGGAAGTGTGTGCGTCGGGCTGTTTTTAACTGCCGCATTCGGGAACGCTCTTAAGCGACCCAAACCTTGCAACTCGAAACCTTCTTCAGAAAGCTCCGAGATATCAATTTGTTTTAAAAGAGTGTAAGCGATCTTGTTGTCATCAAGAGCTTGAAGGTCGGCAAACGCTTCGATACGGCGACTTTCTTTCAGGTACACAAGATTCATCGTAGTCGCTTGTACCGCGAAAGTGCGAACCTTTTGCCCCATTGTGTTTTCAAGAATCAGAAGTTTCGCTGCGCTCATATGTCTTTCTGCCTTCTAGTTACGTTCAGTTTCTTTTGCCTGACGATCGTTAAAGTGCGTTCGTCCTTTCAAAAGATCTTCTAACAGTTTATCGTTTTCGACCGTAGCTGCCGTACCCATTGAACTTTGGTACTTACCTCTCAGAGTAGAACCGTTAAATCTAAACGAGGTTCCTAGCTGAGATTTTTTAGCTGCGGGCTTCACAGATTTTCCATCTTTTCCCGCTGCCACGGACACTTCGGTCGTTAACAGAGATAGCAAAACCAGGGCCAAAGAAATTACTGATTTCATAAGCTTTTTCCCTTCTGAAGATGGCTTATACGCGCTTCCAAGTAAGAAGGCATAAGGGGATGGCCAATTTTCGTCTCGATCAGTTTCAAATTTTCAATTTCACGGATGTTTGCAGGGTCATCTGCAACAGATTTGCGGGCAGACACTAAATCACGTGACGAAAATGGTCTCTCGTCCATAGCGTCTTCTAAAGCCGACTTCATAGCGCCTTTACCCGGGATCTGGTTGAGTAATGTCAATTCACGCGCTAGCAAAGGACGAAGTTCAGCACGAGCCGTTCTGTAGTCCTTGATAGTTTGCGCCAAAGCCGAGGATTTATTCCAGATTTCCTGTTGTTTTTGCTGAGCCACGCGCGCCTTATACAAGAACGGCTTAGACTGAGCTTTCAACAAAGAAATATACTGATTTTGCTCTTGCGGAGTCAGATTCGCAGGGAGTGGTAGTCCCGCTAAATCACGAACCATGCGCTCATTTTCAGAAGACACAAGGTTCAAAGACATCATCTGTGCTGTTACATCTTTCAATGTCAAACTTTCAGCCAATAACTTATCTGCCTTTTTAAGCAATGACACGCGCTCCGCGATGGTCTTTTGTAAGAGACGGTCTTTGCTCGAATTCAACTGGTGCGATGAAATAGAAGCCTTTGCTTGCAGAACCTTTTCGTAAAAATCTTGTTTCTTCACGAAAACAGGTGCTGATTGTTTACGAAGCTCTTTCATTTCAAGAACCGACTTCATCGCAGAAGCGTTTTCTGTTTTGGCGTAAACCAATAAAGCCGTTTCATTTAAAAGAGCCGGTCTTTGCTTAAGCTCAGGCGCTTGAGCTTTTAATTCTTTAACCGGGTTTTCAGAAGTCAGTACCAAACGCGAACGAATGATCAATGATCTTTCACCACGCAGACCCGCATCCAAAGATTGGCGGTAGTGTTTAGAGGCGTTTAAACCAGCCAAGTCCGCCAATGTTCCAAGACGGAATTCTTTTTCTTTTTCAGAAATCTTAGATTGCTCCATACGAAGTGCCGTCGCATAGGCATTTCTGAAGTCCAATTTCTTCTCGTAGTAGCCTGTCAATTGCTCTAAAGCAGATTCACGTTGGGCGGCTGTTAAACCCGGAACGGCCATCAACGAAGAAAGTGCGCTAACATAAGTTTTTTCTTCATCTAGTTTTTTGGCTAAAACAGCCTGGTTATTAAAGAACAGGATCTTTTCCTGGTTGCTCGCATTTTTAACTTTATCTGTATCAAGGCTGTTTAAAGCCTTCTTCAAATCAGAAGAGCTGGATTTAGGGTCGTTTGCGACACGCGCTACGCGATTCATCAAAGACTTACGCGCAATTCCTTCAAACTCCACGCGATTAGACGGGAAGATCTCGGAATAATCCCAAGCAAGGTCTTCAAGAACTTTTTCGTTTTTAAGCTGCGCCAAGGCATCTAAAGAAAGATCCGCAGATTTCTTGCGAAGGTCAGCAGTTCCCGATTTGTCCTTAGCCAATTCTTCAAAAGACTCTGCTGCATCCGCGAATTTCTTTTGCGTGTAACTTAAGTAAGCCAATTGATATTTCACCTCAAAAGACTTCGCATCGCGAGGGGCGTACTTCAAATAGTGCAGATAAGCTTCGCGCTGCAACTGTGGATTTTTAGATTTTTCCGCAGCAGAAACTTCATTTAAAAGAGCCTCGTTGCGCTCTTTTTGAGAAAACTGACGACTTTCACTTACGGTACGGTAAAGAGCTACAGCAATAGGGAAGTTGTTAAGCTCCATTGCCACGGAAGCCCCACGTTGAGTCATCTCCATATCAGACGGGAAGGTTCTGTTATAGGTGATGTAAGCGTTCATCAAATCTTGGTCAGGCTTTAATTTTTTTGAACGATGAAGTTCTGTTACATAACGTTTCATCGACTTTTGGAGTTCCTCACACTTATCACCCGAGCAGCCGGATTTTTGTAAAGCCAAAGCTGCCTTGGAAAACTCCGCCACAGACTCTGTTGTTTGGCCACGATCATAGTTGATTTGCGCCAACTGAATCGAAGCTTCGATACGCTCTTCTTTAGATAGCGCACTGTGAGCCAAATAACGGCTCATGATTTCTTGAGCGGCTTTCTTCTGACCGATACGATCTGTTTCTTTTGCGAAGTGCAAAAGAAGATCTTTACGTTTTTCTTCGGGAGTTAACGATTCAAATTTAGCGATTTCACGAGAAGTGACATCTTGCTTAGTATAGAACATCGCCAGATCACGTAGAACGTCAGTGTGGAAAGGGGCGTCGTACTTGGAACCCTCTTCCGTTTGACGTGTGATTGCCGAAGGGTCTTTCAAAAGATCCTCAAGAGTCGCAATCGCTGATTTCAAATTATCTGTGTTAAAGTCACACCAAGCGACATTGTAGATCGTTAAATAACGGTTTTCCAGATTCTTATCTTTAAGAGCGATTTGATAATTTTGTTTGGCTTCAACAAAACGACCTTTCTGGAAAAGAAGGTCGCCTAAGCCCACGTGGGAACGAACCACGATGTCTTGATTGATATTTTTCTTTTTTGCGTCTTTGATGATGTTTTCATAAAGAGCAATGGCTTTATCAACTTGGCCAGCCATCTCATAAAGATGGGCCAGTTGGAAAAGAATAGGCCCGTGTTCATTCAGTTTTACTTCTTGCAGAAGCATTTCATAAATACGAATGGCTTTCTGGCGATCGTCTTTAGAACCTTTGCAGCCTTCACAGTTGGCTTCCACTTCCAGCATAAAGCGAGTGCGGGCGCGCTCAGAAAGAAGATCCGCCAGACGCTGCTGGCTTGCAAGCCATGCCGGATCAGACTTATCTAAAGCCGATAAGACACGCTCCATTTTTTTGATAACGAGATCCTGAGTACCTGCCGCCATTTTTTCGGCAAATGCCGGAGGAGTACTCAAAATACCGCCTAAAAATGCTCCAAGAACTAGGATATCGTTAAGTGTTTTCATCGTGCTGGTACCACCGCAAATTTCATTTTCTCAAAACCCGATTCGGAACTTGCTCTTAACAAAGGATCCAAATCTTCGTACTTCATCTCTTGGTCTGCCTGAACTAAAAGTTCAACCAACTTTTCCTCTGATTTCGCTTTAAGCTCCGTCAGCTTCTGACCTAAAGCGCGCACTGGAACGACTTCGTCATTCAGGCGGTAAACACCTTTTTGAATTGTCAAAATAGGTGTTTCCTTGTCGATACCGACACTGTGCTCTGCCATCGGCAAGGACATCTTCGCTGGAACTGTCGACTCAATACCGCTGTTTTGAGTTCCGATCAGAAGATAGATCACGATGATTGAAAAAGCGTCGATCAAAGAAGTTAAGGGAAGTGCCAAAGCTAGATTGCTTGCTGCACCTTTCTTTTTCTTCATTCCCGGCTTTAGGTTTTGTAAGTCACCTAAAGGAGATCTTTTTTTACCAACGTTAGCAAAGGACGATGTTTTCATAAGTCCTACCCAAGTGGGGATAAACCCACACCTTCAAATTGATTCTGTTTCAGTTTGTCCATAATACGAATCACATCACCATAAGAGGCTTGTGCTTCGGGACGCACTACGCCTGTTTTTAGATCAGGCCATTTTGCACGAAGCGCTTGAAGTTTTTGTTCAAGCACGGCCCAGTTCACACTGCGACCTGAAGCCTGAATTTGCTCTTCGTGAGTTTTAGCATTGGGCAAATCGCGCAAGGACAGTTGAACTGCACCCTGTGTGTTTACCGTGATCCAAAGGGATGGAGGATTCTTTGCTCCAGCCACAGAGTTATCACCGATCGCTTGGCGCGTATCGATTGTTCCAATCTGAATCCAAACCGCTGTTAGAAGAAGGAAGCAGATAAGAACCGATAAAATGTCCAAGATCGGTAAAATATTAAGTTCAAAGTTCAAATCTTTGTCGTCGCCCGATCCGCCCATCATGCTCATAACTATCTCCCAGAGTTAGCAGGAACTTCTTTAGTAGTAGAAACCGGCTCGTAGTGGAAACCTAACTGAATGAAAAGGTTCAAAGCGCCTTTATTCAAATCATCCGTCAAACGAGACGCACGGTTTTGCAAGACCGCATACATGATCAAAGCAGGAACTGCCACGATCAAACCGTAAGCTGTCGTATTCATCGCTAAAGAAATACCTTGAGAAAGGATTGTCGCTTTTTCCGCTGGGTTTGCATTTGAAATACCCGCGAAAGAGTGGATCAAACCTGTGATTGTACCTAATAGACCTAATAGAGTTGCTACGTTGGCAAACATCGCCAAGAAACCAATGCGTTTTTCTACGCGAGAGTTTTCTTCAAGAAGAACTTCATCCATTTTAAGTTGGATTTCTTCTTTTCCGCCCATATCCATTGCTGCTTGGATACCCGCTGCGGCAACAACACCCAATGGTTCTTTTGTACCCATTTGAAGTGAGCGGCGCAGAGCTTTTTCTAAGTTTCCAGAGCGAATATCTTCCGCCAAAACCTTGGAAAGTTCTTTTTGATTTGTTTTACGAGCACCGAAAAGGGCAAAAGCTCTTTCCGCGATGATCGCGATAGAAACGATTTGTGCTGCCAAGATAGTCCACATCCAGATTGCATCTGCTGATGTAAAGCCACGACCTAATGATAATAAGAATTCCATAATAATTTATCCTCCACGGTAAATTCTGAAGCCTTAAGAGCAACTAGGGTGCCAGAAGTGGCGTCGAAGTTTTTGACACTTCTAAAAAGTGACAAAATAAGGCTCATGGAACAGCGGGAAGCATTAGTTTTGAGATCACACAAAAAAGAGGGGGGAGGAATTTCCTAAATCATTCCTTAATGATTTTGCTAGCAGGAATTCAGGTTTCCAGACGGGGAAAGAAATTATACTTAGTTCACACCAGAGCCGCAAATTGGCGCAAGCTGAGGTGCTTAAGGAGTTTTAAACCAGCAGGCAGGCCGTGCTGAAACACCGAGGGCGCACGATTTAAGAAGCATGTCTTTTCGTGCATAATCCAAGGGCAAAACATCTTTGCAAAGAGCTCCGGCAAGAAGAGTGTCCAGTCGACATTGTCGGGAAGGGTAGCTGTCAGCGATAGTAGTATCGACCACACTATTATCGGGAGTGTTAAAAGAAATAGGAAAATCCATCACCATCGTCAGGAAACTAAATCCGGCCAAAGCCGCTCTTTGACAGAGATAGGAGTCCGAAGTGCGTGAACCCCAGACCGAGTCACACAGAGTGGTTACGCGCTGAGGGATTTCTTTTCCGCTGAGCGCGGATCGATGGTCTTCGCCTTCAACCATTTTCCTAAAGCAGGTCGCTGTCGAATAGTAATCAGCCTGTCCTTCAGAAGTTAAAAGACTTTTGCCGGTTTCGTCAGAAGGGCCTTCCCATTCTGCGGGAAGGCTTCTTAAGGGTCGACCTCCAAAAAGATGTCCCGCTTCATGACAAAGCGTTAAGGCAAGTGCATCTTCGTTTACGCGCGAAGAGGTCAGCATTCCGACATCGACCCCAATTCCATACTTTTTCAGTTCGTTGCGCACGGCTTGTGCGGAAACTGTGTTCCGATCCCAATGGATTTCTAAGAAGAACTCTTCTCCTCGAGCTTTCGCGATGGGCTCAAACAGACTTTTCGTTTTTGTGAACAGAGCCTGAGCTTTTTCAGGAGAGACTGAGGTCTGTGCATTGGCCTGCGCACTTAAAAGAAATATCACCAGAATGAAAAACGAACCTAAGAGTCTCAAAAGCATACATCTCTTATCGGAAGATTGTGCTTATCAGATCACTGGACTTAGTGCCGTAAAGCATGTCTATGCAGCTACTTCATGTTCTTTATCCTGAACACAGAAAATTTGATTGAGGCTTCGCGCGAATTTTTCAATCCTATTTGTGGGCAGCTCTAAAGAGTTTCGCCCGTTTCACTTCGAGGGAAGATTGTTGGATAAGCAATCAGTCACCGACGGTGAGCCTTGGGGGAGGCAAATTGACCATGGACGGTCAATCCTTGCCGTTACATTTCCTCTGTCGTTCCGGTCTTAAAGACTTTCATCAAATAGAACAAACTTGGAAAGATAAAAAGGCTCCCCACTAAAAGTGCTATCACTAACTGCCACAGTGTTGCTAAAGGAGCTGCTGCTTCGTAAAAACTGATCGGTCCTTGCACTGTCAAAAGGGCATTCGGTGCATTGAGCACATACCATCCAGCCAAGATCAAAGTGATTTGTCCGGCTGCCACCGTGCGAGTTAACAGAGTTTGTCTTTTCCGAATAAAAAACCAAAGCGCGATGAACAGGATCGTTGCCGCAAGCATAATTGCCATAGTGATCTTGCTTTCAAAGAAATCAGCAAACAAAGGCGTGCGCTCATCAGCGGAAGCCGCGAAAACAAAGGCGCCCGAAAGGACGACTAAGTAATTAAGAATAAAAGCGCGCTTAATGAACATCTTTTTAAGATCCAGATTTTCAGTTTCGCCGATCAAATAGACGCTGGCTAAAAAGGCAAAGATGCAAACTACAAAAATTCCCATGCAGAAAGGATAAATTCCCCACCAGGGAGCTATATAGGCTTCGTGAAAGTCGGTGCTTAAAGGATCAATCAAGCCTCGGTTCAAACTTCCGGCAATGATACCAAGCCACATCGCCGTCCAAAGGCTCGAAGTGCCAAATAGAACAGTGTACACGTTTTGTGATTGCGGTGCTTGAACGGCATCGTAATGCCTAAAAGTGAAAGCACACCCACGAACAACAATGCCGAAAAGCAGAGCCACCATCGGAATATGTAGCGAGGTCATAAGAAGCGTGAAGATCGCAGGAAATCCCATGAAAAGTATCACGACAACTAAGATCAGCCACATGTGATTGGCCTCCCACACGGGCCCCATCGCATCGTTGATAACTTTTTTCTGTGAATCTCGTAAACTGTCTGCAGGGAGAAGCTCTAAAATACCGGCTCCGTAATCGGCGCCACCAAATAGAACGTAAAGTAAAAGCGAAGCTCCAATAAAGAAAAGAAGAATTTCAATCATCGAACCTCAAACTTTCTTTGTGCCGCAACAACTTGTCGTTTCAGCAGCCAGACAGTGACGAAGCTTAAGAAGAGATACAATGCTAAGAATAAAAAGAAATGATATTTCATTCCGGGCACGGGTGTGACTGCATCGCGTGTTTTTAAAATCCCGTAAATGATCCAAGGTTGTCGCCCCACTTCAGTGACGATCCATCCAGCTTCCATCGCCACAAATCCCAAAGGCGAAAAGGCGATGATGGTTTTTAAAAGCCAAGATGGGAAAAAATTTTTCCGTTGATAGACGAAAAATAGCACGGCAATCAGAGCCATCGCGGTCCCAATGGCCACCATGATCTGAAAACTGATATGAGTGATCACCAGTGGAGGCCACAGCTCCCGAGGGACTTGATCTAAACCCATCACCTCGGCATCAAAATCGTTAAACGCCAAGAAGCTGAGCATGCCGGGAAGGGGGATGCTATAGTCCATGGTTTGGGTTTCGGCATTGGGAATGCCCCCGATGTGCAACGGCGCTTGTCGCTCGGTTTTAAAGTGACCTTCCATCGCGGCGAGTTTCACGGGTTGCAAAACGGCGACACGCTGAGCAGCGAAGTGTCCAATGAAAGGTTGGGCAATAGAAGCGGCGGCACCAAAACACATCGCAATCTTAAAAGCCTTCAGATGAAGTTCCTGTGCACGACCGCGAAGATATAAAAACGCATGAATACCTGCGACGGCGAAGCCCACGGCTTGCAAAGCCGCAAACTGCATGTGCAAGGTTTGATGAAGCCAGGCCTTATTAAACATCGCGGCTACAGGATCAATATTCATCGCTTCGCCATTCACCCAATCAAAACCTGCAGGTGAATTCATCCAACCATTCGCCGCGACGACGAAAACGCCCGAAGCAAAGCCGCTAATACCCACCATTAAACCCGTGCCCCAGTGAACCCACGGTCGCATCTTCTTCCATCCATAAAGAAAAAGACCAATAGCAATGGCTTCTAAAAAGAAAGCGGTGCCTTCCCAGGAAAAAGGCATTCCTATGATGGGGCCGGCGTATTTCATAAAGCCGGGCCACAAGAGTCCTAACTCGAACGACAAAACTGTTCCCGAGACAGCGCCGACAGCGAATAAAATCGCGACACCTTTCATCCACATTTTAGTGAGCTCGAGATATTCAGGATTTTTCTTCTTCAAAAAAAGATAGTGAGCGGCCGACATAAAAAAAGGCATCGTCATGCCAACCGCAGCAAAGATTATGTGAAACCCTAAAGAAAAAGCCATCGTTGAGCGGGCGGCCATCAGGTCTGTCATGGCTTCACTTTATTCAATTCAAAATCTTAGGTCAAAGTGAACCTAAGGCCGCAACTCTGTGTTGCTCTACACAAGGAGCTAATCAAACCAGCTTGAAACTTCGTTGGCAGGAGGAATGTTGATGCCTTCAAAACGATAGGAATAAAACACCATAAGCTCGATATTGCTGGATTCGATATTGCCATCTTCAATCGTCGTACTGACAGCATCGGAGATGACCTGGAATCCAGCAGAATGTCTTTGTCCATTGTATCCAAGGCCCAAGCGCCCCGTACTAAAGCTGCCAAGGGATTCGCTGGTCTCATCATCCTTCACCACGTATTCCAAATTCACCCTTTGATAGCCTAAGCCCAAGCCCACAAAAGCGGTGGCGTAAAAATTTTGATAAACAGCAATGCCTCCGATGGCAATGCCAGGCCCCGCGGTATCTCTTTGCATTCCATCAAGGTCACTTAAAGATCCAAATTGTGAAGCTGAGGCTGCAGGGATAAAAGCTTCTTTAGCGGCAATGGAATTTCGACTTGCATGAAAATAAGCGGACAGGCCCCAGTCACTTTCTTTTTGAAAACCCGCTTGGTCAAAAGCCATGGCTTGCGAAAAGTTTTCTTCATCGAGATTCCAATAGAAGTTAAAACCAAAATTGCGTGTCTTAATATCATCGCGAAAGATTTTCTTTGATGAGTTCGCAAAAGAGGGATCTAGTTCCGCTGAATTCTCAATGTAGTAACCATCATAAGCTTGCAGAAAGAATTCATAGGTGCGCTTTCCAAAAAAACGCAGTTGAAAATCCACTGCCGAGGAAGAACCGTATTTTTCCTTATCTTCCGTTTCAACCGGGTTTTGTACCGAAGCCGTAAAGCCCAAATTGCGGTAAGAAAAGCCAAGACTGGATTTCGACGGCGAGTTCGGTAAGAACTTCGCATCCGTAAGACCCGACGGAGCTAGTATCGTGAAATTGTAGCGAGGAACAGCCACTCCGAATTTCACTTTCAAAGTGTCCTTCGATTGCGGTGTCCAACTCCAATCTTCAAACTCCTGGTTCGTCAATTCTTCAGAAGGAGTTTGAGCGACAGCGAAGGAGGAAGTTAAAAGGATGACTAGGGGAAGAAGGCACTTCATCACGCTCTCCATAGAGAGGAAAGCCATTTCCATACTTCGACTCTGCGTTCTCCGATATCGAAATGATTTCCGTCGAACTCCACATACTCGTGAGCAATGCCACTTTCACTCAGGAACTTTGATATTTGTCGGCTTCCGTACTGGAGATGGAAGTTGTCTTTGCTTCCGACATCCAGATAAATTCCAGACAGTTTTTTTAAGTGAGAAAGCCGTTTGGGCAAAAAATGGACAGGGTCGTGTTTGAGCCATTGCTCCCAGAGAGCCGGAATTTTTTCGGCCGTGCGAATATCCAAAGGCCAATTAAATTCTACGCCAACGCCTTTCGCCGAATAGCAGGAGGCCATTCCAAAAGCATTGACGACAGAATGCCAGTTCTTAGCCTTCATCAATTTCTTATTTCTTAGTTCTTCAAGGGCTCGAGTGGCAGACTCTTTATATTTTTCCCAAAAAGGATGGGCCTGATAAAGTTCCGGTAAGAGGCTGGCTTCAAAAAAACAATCCGGTGCAATCGCCGCGACATAACTGAAGATCTCTGGATACTTTGATCCTAAATGAAGGGCGCCATAGCCTCCGCTAGATCCTCCCATCACGCACCAGTCTTGGGCGTTATGGGAGACAGGGAAGTGTTCTTTTAATGCGGGGATGATTTCTTTTACAATATAATCTTCGTAGTTTCCTGTGGCCGCAGAATTTATAAACTGAGAACCACCCCAAGAAGTCAAAGCGTCGATAAACACATACAAAGCTTCAGGGGCCTCACCACGCTCGACGGCCTGATCAATCACCTGTACGGCATTTTGTTCATTAAACTTAGGATTGAAATAAAAAGGGGAGTTACCAGTAAATCCACCTAAAACCATGATGACCGGCCAAGGGCCTTCATGGCGGGGGAGAAGAAGAGGATTAAAGCGTGTCGCTGGATCTTTGAGAGGATTGCTTTTAAGCGCAGCACTTTCAATTTTAAGAGTTTCAACTTGAAAGTGCTGTACTTCGTAAGCGCGATAATTTTTTAAAACTTCAGAGGTGATCATGAAAAAAGTCTGTCACCTTCCGAAACCTCAATCAATGCTTATCGTGGTGTGAAAGGGGCAGGCGTTCGGCTTTTTCCAAACGCAGGTCTTTCGTGATAAATCCTGTGTAATTCATGTCACTGTCGACGACGGCTTCGGCCGATTCGCTTAAGACCACCATGTGTGTAGATTCAAAAAAGCGACCCGTGCCATCAAAGCGAAAGCCGACAAACAAAGTGTAAGCCGCGCCCGCCGACATCCAGCCACCGCGACCAAAAGATGTTTGTACTAAGTCTGTCCATTCGACAGCCCCACACTGAGGGATGTAACCGTCGGGGGTGGTGCTAGTTTCTTGGCAGTTTTCCATCTCAAGCTCGTGTTTAATCTTGCTCAGTTCGGAAGTGGGATCGTTCAGCATGATCTGGATGAATTCAGGCATTTCAGAGGCATCAATGTAGGCGGCGACCTGAGTTCCTTCTTTTTCTTCTGTTTCGATGCGTACGGTGGCGCTATTAGCGCTGGTCTTTAAGATTTTCTTAGGTTCGATCGCGTGAGCGGATAAAGAAAGGGAAACGAGCAATACGACAGCTGAAACAAGTTGGTTCATACAAAGATCCTCTTTGAGTAAGTGGGTTTATCGCCTTATTTTTAAGCAAAAATCTTGTATCAAAGAATGCTTTGGAACTCTTTAAAATTTTCTAAAATCTGTCTTAAATTATTGAAATTATGGGGAAAATTAAATAACTTGGCTTTTCCGCAAGCCGGCCTTTAATTCCAGCTAACCCCTCAAAAAAGCTTGCTTTTACCCGACATGCGACATAAAACCATGAGTCCATAATTATGACTGTCTAAGGCAATGGTTAAGAGCTGTCCCCAACGGGAGAGACGCCTTATCGGTGGAAGGTAAACATTATGAAAATGCGCACTCACTCAGGCGCTAAAAAACGTTTGAAAGTTCTTTCAAGCGGTAAAGTTAAGAAAAAAAGCACTCGCATGCGTCACTTGAACTCACACATGAGCTCAAAAACGAAAAGACAACTAGGTAAGACATCATACGTAGAAGACGCGAACATGTTACAAGTTCGTCGTTGCTTGGTGTTCTAGGAATTAATCTAAAAATTTTAAATGTCTTTTCCGTACGTAACTTCGACGAAGTTCGAAGATGTACAGTAAATTTGAGGTAGAAAATGGCTCGTGTAAAAAGTGGTAAAACAAATCGTGCTCGTCACAAAAAGGTTCTTAAAAGAGCAAAAGGTTACTATTCAGCTGGTTCTCGCGCGTACATCCACGCGGTAGAGAAAAATGACCGTGGTATGGCGTATGCTTACCGCGACCGTAAAGCTAAAAAACGTAACTTCCGCACATTGTGGAATCAACGTATCAATGCAGCAGCTCGTTTGAACGGAACTACATATTCTCGTTTGATCGGTGGCTTGATTAAAGCTGGCATCCAAGTGGACCGTAAGATCTTGGCTGACCTTGCTATCAACGATGCAGCAGCATTCACTGCTCTTTGCAAACACGCTTTGGCGTAGGTCTGCAATAGCAACCCATGGAAGAGTCTAATAGCCAATTTGAACAAAGAAAGCGCGATCACATAAAAATCGCGCTGGATCCAAGGTCACAGACTGAGGGACAAAATGGTTTAGACTCGATCGAATTAATTCATGAGGCTTTGCCTAATTTGGATTTTAAAGAGGTCGATATTTCGACCTCTTTCTTTTTAAAAGATCCTGTCACTAAAGATTCTATTTCTCTTTCTTCTCCTATTTTTATTTCTTCGATGACTGCCGGCCATGAGCAAGGACGTGAAATCAACGAGGCTTTGGCTCGTTTGAGTGACCGTCGCCAGATTCTTATGGGCGTAGGTTCGCAAAGAAGAGAGTTGGAAGATTCTAATGCCGCTGAAGAGTGGAACCGCGTGCGTCGTCAGGCACCGAAGGCTCTGCTTTTGGGAAATATTGGAATCGCTCAACTGATCAAAAGTCCGATCGATAAAGTCCAACGTCTGATTGAGTCCACAGAGGCTATTGCGCTTTTCGTGCATGTGAATCCTCTTCAGGAAGCTCTTCAGCCAGAGGGCACTCGTGATTTTCGACATGGAATAGAAGCTCTAGAAAATCTGGTGAAAATTGCAGGGGTTCCCATAGTAGTGAAAGAAGTGGGCTGTGGGTTTTCCGTTGAAACCCTCAAACGCCTCGAAAATATAGGAATTTACGCCGTCGACGTTGCGGGTAAAGGTGGAACTCATTGGGGTCGGGTCGAAGGATACCGTTCGCAAGAGAATGATTTACTGTATAAAGTCGCGCAAACTTTCGCAAATTGGGGTATTAGTACAGTACAATCTGTTTTGAATGCCAAAGAGGCCCGTGTGAGTTATGAAATCTGGGCTTCGGGTGGCGTCAGAAACGGACTTGAAGTCGCAAAACTTTGCGCTTTAGGTGCTAACAAAGTAGGGCTCGCAAAACCCTTTTTGGAAGCGGCTCTGAAAGGCGATGAGGCCTTGGAAGAGCTTATAAATAAATTAGAAACTGAACTTAAGATTGCTTTGTTCTGTACAGGTTCAAAAAATCTTAAAGACCTTCAAACAAAGAGGGTGATTCGATGAAAAAGCAGCTTCTAGACATCTTTAAAGGTTTCTCAAAACTTTCTCGCGAGGAAAGATTGAAAGCGTTGATGGACGTTGGCGTTCTTCATGATTCCGACGTTGAGTATCTGTCTAAGGGCGGATTGCGCGACACTTCTTTGGGCGAAAAGTTTATCGAAAACGTCATCGGCTATTTCCAGCTTCCTTTGGGGGTAGCAACTAACTTCAATATCGATGGCAAAGACTACGTGATCCCGATGGCGGTGGAAGAAACTTCTATCGTCGCGGCGGTCTGTAAGTCCGCAAAATGGATTCGTGAAACAGGTTCCATCACAACGGAAGTTGTGGGGAACGATATCATCGGTCAAATCCAATGCGCAAAGATTCAAGATTTTGCGAAATTTGAAAAACAAATCCTGTCTCAGAAAAACTTCTTAATTGAAATCTCAAACCGTGAAGTGGCGTTCGGTCTTGTTCGTCGTGGCGGTGGTGTCCGTGATATCCAAGTTCGCCGCGTGCCTCGTGGTGATGGAACGGACATGGCCGTTGTTCATGTGTTGATGGATCCATGCGATGCCATGGGTGCCAACATCATGAACCAAGTTTGTGAGTTCCTTAAAGAACCGATCGAACAGTTTACTGGTGAAAAAGTGACGATGTGTATTCTTTCGAATCTTGTCGATTCGAAAGTCACTCGCGCGATTGTTCACATCAAAGACATCGACCCTGAACTTGCTGAAAAAATTGAAGAAGCTTCTTTGTTTGCTCAGCAAGATCCTTATCGTGCAGCGACGAACAATAAAGGCGTTCTTAACGGGATTGACCCGGTTCTTATCGCGACGGGAAATGACTGGCGCGCGGTAGAGGCGGGTATCCATGCCTATGCTTCACGTGATGGACAATACCGTTCGATCACTCGTTGGTTCCGTGATGGAGAGGGTGGACTTAAAGGTATCTTTGAAGCTCCTTTGATCGTGGGCACCGTCGGTGGCGTAACAACTCTTCATCCGACAGCGATGATGTGTATGAAGATGTTGGGAACGACTTCGGCAAACGAACTTTCGCGCGTTATTGCCGCAGTTGGATTGGTGCAAAACCTAGGGGCTTTAAAAGCCCTAACTACTGTCGGTATCATCGAAGGTCATATGAAACTTCACACGAAGAATTTGGCTTTGGGTGCGGGTGCGGAAGAAAAAGAAATTCCTCTTGTACAAAAGAAGCTTGAAGAAATCTTAGCAGTTCGTAAACGCATCTCTTTAAGCAATGCGATTGACGTGCTTAAAGAACTTCGTTCTTCGCAAAGAGCGACGACGACAACACACACTCACAGCTAGGAGAGGCCATGTCCCTGGTCTTCTCCGTTCCCGGCAAAACTTTTATCGCGGGTGAATACCTCGCATTGCAAGAAGGACCGACCCTGGTCCTTTTGTCGCAGCCTTGTTTTGAGCTTGAAGCCCATAAGGGAAGCGGCAACCTGGGCTCGATTCATCCCGAGTCTCCAGCCGGTCTTTTTATTCGTAAGCATCAAGACTATTTCTCTCAATTTGATCTTGGTTTTAAAGATCCTTACGCGGGTAAGGGCGGCTTTGGTGCTTCTACGGCGCAGTTTTTAGGTGTCTATGCTTTGTGGCTTTATAAAGAGGCCCCTCAACAGGACATGGAAAAGCTTCTGGATTTTAAACATCTTTTAGAAGCCTATTACGAAGTCGCATGGAATGGTGAAGGACAGCGTCCTAGTGGTGCTGATCTTGTGGGACAGCTCAAAGGCGCTTTAACTTTCTTTGAAAAGCGCAAAGGTCTGATTTCGGTCAAGAGCTGGCCGTTTGAAGATTTGGAACTGCATCTTCTGCACACCGGAAATAAAGTCGCCACCCACGAGCATCTGAAGAATTTAAAATCCTTTGATGCCAGCTCTTTAGAAAAAAGTTTCGCGATGATTCGCGAGTCTTTTGATACTCAAGACAGTTCTATTTTTGTTTCAGGTATAAATGCCTATGCGGATTCTTTAAAGTCCTTGGGCTTTACCTGCAATGAAACTTTATCTTTGTTAAATGATATCAAGCAAATTTCTGGCGTCGTGGCGGCCAAGGGCTGTGGAGCTTTAGGTGCCGACGTGGTCCTGGTTGTGACTCGTAAAAACGAGTCCGAAGAGCTAAAACAGTTCTGCCAACAACGCCAATTATCCTTAATGGCTTCTTCGCAAAAGATCGCCAATGGTTTGCAAGTTCGAGGAACTCTATGAATCAAGTTTTAGTGTCTGCGCCTTCTAATATCGCTCTGATCAAGTACATGGGTAAAATCGAAGGTTCCGGTAATAAGCCAACGAATGGCTCCTTATCTTACACTCTGGAGAATTTAAGAACCTTTGTTCGCCTGACAGAGATTGAGGGTGGTAAGGATCAATGGAAGCTCTTGGTTCGAGAAGATCTAGAAAAAATGGATCTTTCTGAAAAAGGGCAGCAGCGCTTTTTAAAGCACCTGCAAAATTTAAAAGACAAGTGGGGAGTTACGAAAAACTTCCTCGTGGAGTCAGCAAATAATTTTCCTTCCGATTGCGGTCTTGCTAGCTCCGCTTCAAGTTTTGCTGCGTTGACTTTGGCTGCTGCGCAGATGTTTCAAAAGATCCATCCGCAACCGTGGGGCGAGGATAAGAAAGTCTTGTCCGAGCTGTCTCGTCAGGGATCGGGATCGTCCTGTCGTTCTCTATTTTCTCCGTGGGCAATTTGGTTGCATGAGTATGCAGAACCAATGAATCTTCCGATAAAGGATATGCATCACATCGTGGTGGTGGTGGAAGACTCAAAGAAGGAAGTTTCTAGTTCGGAAGCTCATAAGCTTGTAACAACAAGCCCCCGTTTTGAAGGTCGTGTTGAACGTGCCGAGATTCGCTTGAAAGATCTTTCTCAAGCTTTGCAATTTGATGACTGGCATATGGCTCGTCAGATTGTCTGGGATGAATTCATCGATATGCACCGTTTGTTTGAAACAAGCACGCCTTCTTTTAGTTACATGACGGACGCTTCTAAAAAAGTTCTGGAAGAGTGCCAAAAGCTTTGGAATAAGTGGCAGGATGGTCCTTTGGTGACAATGGACGCCGGGGCGAATGTGCATATGCTTTTTAGAAATGATCAGAAGAAATCTTTCGAAACTTACCGTGAACTTTTTAAAAATGAATTCAAAGTTTTGGCGTTTGAAGGTGTGAAATCTGATGTCCATTGATTTTACTTGTAAATCTTTTGGAAAATGGATCCTTGCGGGCGAACACGCGGTACTTCGCGGTGTTCCTGCGTTGGTTTTTCCTATTCAGTCGCGCAACTTAGAACTAAGTTACACGCGCACGGAATCCGCTTTAGAACTTCGTCTGGTGGGAGACCATGGTAAAGACCTGCAGCTTCTGGTTTGGGGAGTTCTGGAAAAAGCTTGTGAGCTTAAAAAAATCTCTCGCCAAGAACTCAAAGGTATTCTGCTTTTGGAATCTTCTATCCCAGTGGGCGCAGGTATGGGGGCGTCGGCGGCTCTTTGTGTCGCGCTCACGCGGTGGTTGGGCTATTTGGGATACGTTGAGGAAAGCGAATATTACGAATTTGCTCGCGATTTAGAAAATCTCTTCCACGGCGAAAGCAGTGGGGTTGATATCGCCGTTGCCTTGTCGGGCGAAGGTTTGTATTTCGTTCGAAATGGCGAGCGTAAGCCATTATCAGCGTCGTGGAAACCGCACTGGTATATTTCCTATTCGGGCAAGCGTGGCGTAACGGTGGATGCTGTGAACAAAGTTAAAGATCTTCTTTTGCAGAATCCCGAAGTCGGTGAAAAAATCGACAAACAAATGGCCGAAGCCGTGGCCACAGCCGAAAAAGCATTAAAGCTCGATATGTCAGAGGGGCTTCCACTTTTAGCTAAAGCCATAGAAGAGGGTGGAGACTGTTTTGAACAATGGGGCTTGAATGAAGGGGCGCCAGGAAAACATATCCAATGGTTGAAAGAAAATGGCGCTATAGCCGTGAAACCAACGGGGTCCGGTGGTGGGGGTTACGTCCTGTCATTGTGGAATAAAGTTCCATCCGAGGACGTCCTTGAAAAATTGATTCCTTGCTAAAAGAGCACAGACTTCTAAGAAACAGAAGTCTGTGCCTTTGGAAATATTCTTTCGAGCTAAAAGATAAACGAGAAATACTAGAGTGTTGCGCTGACAAGGCTTCTCTCGTACCCTCAAGAAATGTTAGCGATCCAAAAAGACATTCTTAAGAAAAGAAAACCTGCCCGCGCTAAGACTCTGCAACGTTTCTTTAAGACGGGGCCTGGCGACTATGCGGAAGGGGATATCTTCTTAGGTTTGACTGTGCCGGAAAGCCGTTTGATAGCTAAGAAGTACAAGGATCTGCCACTGAAAGAAGTCAGCCTTCTGGTTAAATCCCCGCATCATGAAGAGCGCCTGATTGGTCTTTTAATCTTAGTAAGCCAATTCCCGAAAAGTTCTGAAGTAGAGCAAGAAAAGATCTATAAGTTTTATCTAAAACACACGAAATATATCAACAATTGGGACCTCGTTGATTCTTCGGCAGAATACATCGTCGGTGCTTTTTTGTACAATCGCGACCGCAAGATTTTGCAGAAGTTAGCAAAATCAAAAAGTCTCTGGGAGCGTCGGATCGCCATGCTATCCACATTTCACTTCATCAAAAAAAAGGAAGTGAAAGACGTATTTAAAATCGCAAAAATTCTAATGAATGACAGTCATGATTTGATTCATAAGGCCAGTGGTTGGATGTTGCGAGAAGCAGGTAAAAGAGTCAGCGAAAAAGATCTTCGTCATTTTCTTGATCTTCACGCTGCAAAAATGCCTCGAACCATGCTTCGTTATGCGATTGAAAGACTTCCTAAAGAGGATCGTCTTTACTATTTATCGCTCAAATCTAATTAATGAACATTGGCGGTGATCACGGGTGTCATCGCCGCCTTTTTTGGTGACCTGGCTTGAGAGCTGAAATAGCTCCTTCTTTCAGAGGGGGCTCTATGAAGATTTTCTTATTCACCATGCTGCTAGCGACACAATCTTGGGCTTTAACTAATGCCGTTCCTGCGGAAACGCCAGAGCTTGAATCCGTCGTTTTCTTCAGCGCCTTAGGATATGACCCCGACAGCAAAGACACTGTTTCCGGCATGTGTAATGGAAATCTTTTGTCGGACCGAGTGATGGTGACCGCGGCCCACTGTGTTTATCAATCCGAAGTTTTGAAGTCCTGGGAAATCGACATCCAAGTCGGTGAATACATCTATCGTAAAGCGCCGACAGGCGAAACTCGCCGCATCGGCTATATGACAAAATACCGTGAGACTGTGAAAGCGAGATTTATATATTCCGCGGATCTTAAACGTCGTTTGGATGTGCAAGGCTTGCGTTTGCGAATTGGTCCTGCGGAGGATATCGCGATTGTTATTTTTGAAAAGCCATTGGCGCTGAAAGCAGAATTTCAGTTTACTCAAGTGATCTCGCAGAAGGAGCTTCCTTCCATTCACAGTCAACTTCTCAAGTATTGGCCCACAGTTGTTACGATCAATCCCATCGAAGAAATCGCAACGACGGACACAAAAAGAATGGCACGCTTAGATCGTATTACAAAAAGCTCTAGCACTTACGAATCTAAATCCACATCGCGGGTACAACCCGGCGATAGTGGGGCACCACTATTTGCCCGCGTTGGCACTCAGTGGAAGCAGATCGGTGTGACCAAGGGCCGCGCCGAAACTTTATTTTCGAATTGGGACGTCTATGGAGTCTTAGACCAAAAGATCTGTCAGATGGCCCAACAGATCCCTGAAGCTGAAATCAAAAGTTTACTGTGTAAATAAGCTGCCTTCAAACGCCGCTTATTTCTGAGAAACAGAATAGCTGAAAAGAGCAATGCTTGCCGCCACGGTCGCATTCAAAGATTCCACACTTTGAGTCGCGACTGACAAGCGTTTTAACCCCTTAAGGCCGCTGAACCCCGGACCTTCTTCGCCAATTGCCAAGCGGATGTTCTTGGGCCATTTGAAAGTCGCCACATTTTCGCCCTTCATATCCAAAGCATAAACATCTTCATTGCCAGCAACAAAGTCGGTGAATTTACCAACGCGATAAAGCGGCAATTTTAAAAGAGCTCCCGCCGAAGATTTAATCGCTTTCGGGTGAAATGGATTGCAACTTTCTTCAGTCAGAATCATTTTGCTCGCACCAAATGCCAAAGCCGAGCGAGCTAAAGCGCCCAGATTCGATGGGTCTCCTAAAGGGGAAAGCACTTCCAAACCTTGCGTTTTCTCTGCCGACAAAGCGGGGATTTCTTTCGGCTCTAGAACCAAAAGATTATAGTGTGTGCCAATCACATCGACTTCGTTAAAAAGAGCTTTGGGAAGTTTGAAAACCGGAATGCGCTGACCTTTTAAAGAGGCCGCCGTCATCGTCAAAGACTTCAGATCTTCATGAACCAGTTCTGCCTTCACTTTGAAATTTGGGTTTTCTAAAAACTCACCAATCAGTTTTTCTCCCATCAGGATAAACTCGTGGTGTTTTTTGATTCCGCGGGCAGAAGATAAATCCACCCAGCGGCGAAAGTGGTCGTTGCTTTTCGAACTGATCTCAATCACGGCGCAAATCCTTATTTCTGACGATACAGCTTCACGTCAACGTAGCGGTTGTGACCTTTGGCAATACGGAGTTTCGTGCCTTCATAGTCTTTGTAAAGAACGATGGCCGCCGAGTGATTGGCATCCATAACCAGCTTACCCCAGAAGACGTTGTCTCCACGGTAAAGGGAGCCGACAGCTTTGTGTGTGAAAACAGCACCAGAAGAAATCGCGATGGAAGCGCGTCCGATTTCTAAAGGGTCTTTTTGAATATTGATATACCAAACGGCATTGTGTTCGTAAGCGACCCAATCACCATAGATGGTCGTTTCATTTAAGGCTTCGCGCACCACGCTGGTTGGCCAAGGAACGATAGGTCCATCGCCAGGTCCGGCAAAGCTGAAAGAGGTCATGATGAAGACGGCCATAAAAGAGCTTAGGAGTTTCATAGTGGAGCTTCCTCTAAATTCTTAAAATGAACATGGGTTTGTGAGTTGAAGTAATAACCTTTGCGATCACGCAGGATGTAGCGCGGACTTTCTAAGTCCGGCTCTAGCAAAGTGCGCAGACGTTTGATCGAAACATAGATCAAATTGTCATGCAGATCGGGGTCGTAAACTTGCGACCAGATTTTTTCCGCTAAATCTTCCTTCGAATAGCGTTGGCCTGGATGTTTGATGAACATCAAAGCCATATCAAAAAGAATATGCTGATTCTTAAAATCAATCGGGCCTTTAGTTCTTTCGCGCACAAATCGATTTTTTTCGTCGATCTCAAAGTCATAGTGAGCTTTATGATTGCGCTCGCTTTCCGGATAGACTTTGAGGATGCGTTTATAAAGGCGTGGCGTCTTTTGCGGATTTAAACCTTTTAAGGCCAGCTCGGCATAAAGGCGGTAGTGCTCGTGCTGTTGTTGTGCGCGGGCTACGAGTGCCAGCTCTCCTAAAACAGAGGAAATCGACGTTTGGTAACCATGACGTTTTGCCGTCTCATAATTTTTCCAAAGCGTGTTTAAGGCTGCTTCGTACTGTTGAGATTCAATATAAATATAACCGCGAACATTGTTTGCAATCAGGGAAAGCTCGGGATTTTCTATTTCCGCCAGCAGAGTTTCGATCTTGCTTAAAAGCTGAAGGGCTTGCGTGAAAGTTTTTTGATTGAATGACAGTTGGAATGCATTGATTAAAAGCGCTCTTGCTAGAACTTCAAGATCGCGACTGTGGGTTGCTTTGTTGATCGCCGAATCCAGATAGGCTTGTGATTCAGCCGCTTTTCCCTGAGCTAAAAACCAAGAGGCAATCAAAGTCTGCACAGAGGCTTGAAGAGACTCAGAAAGTTTGCCCGAAGCCAAAAGCTCCAAAGCTTCGAGCATGACTATTTCTGCCGTGGCAACTTCTTCAAGTTCAATGCAAGATTGAAGGTAAACTCGCGCGCTTTCAATCCAGAAGGAATGTTGTTCCGTCTTCGCAAATGTATGCAAAGCTTCCGCCGCCGTTTCACGAGCCTCTGGCATATCCCCATTACGGCACTGCAGTTTGGCTAGTTGTAAAAGGTGGGGAAGATTTGTCATCGTTCGGGTTTCTATTTCTATGGGGAAAGAGAGTCAATTCTTAAAATTTCTTACTTGCCGCGAGGGAGGCGTGGGTTAAGTGTATTTGGCCCAGCGTCTTTTCTCGTCTCCGGAAAGTTCGTCAAATAAAAGCTCTTCGCCTTCATCCTCTTCAGGCAGAGGCTTGTTTTTGATCTTTTCGTAAACAACCAAGCGACGCTCATGCGGAGTTTGGGGAAGAGTGTAGGCGACGTCTTCAACAAGTTTGTAATACTCAGACCACTCAGTTTCTTTAAAGGCTTTGATTTCTGGATCAACTCCAGGGCCTTTCATGAAATAAACGCGACCGCCCGTTTGAAGGCAACTGATCACGTTCCCCAAAGTATTGCCGATATCTTCCACCGCGCGAGTAATTGCTCCATTCACAGGATACATGCAGTGTTGGTTGATGTTACGGCCCAAGATATCCAGATTTTGCAGCTTCATTTCAGAGCGAACGTGTTTTAAGAATTCCACCCGGCGCTGAACGCCTTCCCCTAAAAGAATCTTTTCTTCCGGAAGCATGATTTTTAATGGAATTCCCGGGAAGCCTGGGCCCGTGCCTACGTCTAAAAGCGGAAACTGGAGTTTCGTGTATTTCAGGATGATGATGCTATCGATGAAATGTTTAATAGCGACGTCGCGCAGTTTCAGCAGGCGAGTGAAATTCTCTTTTTCCTGATTTAACATCAAAAGACGGTAAAAATGTGCCAATTGCATGCGCTGCTCGTGGTTCACCATATCGAAACCGTGATTGCGGAAGACATCGGCCAGGCGGTCGTTGGCCTCATTGAGCTCATAAATCAGCTCAGGCTTCTTATGACGACCCATGTTCGAAGGGGAGAAATTGCCGCGGGCTTCTTGACGAGCTTTATAGGGACTGTAGTTCGATTTATTTTTATGCGCCATAAGGGTCCTGGGAAGATAGGGTGAAAGCCCTGAAACCTCAAGGATTTTCTGCGCTGTGTGTAAAAGCTAAATGCTTGAAAATACGGGCCTCTGAGGTGATTATGAGACCCTATGTCCACGACCAAACTTGATTCCATCAAAGATACAGCCCTGGCGGCTTTTAAAGCTGCTCCAACATCTAAAGACCTCTACGACCTCAAGGTTCAATACCTGGGGAAAAGCGGTTCACTTACAGAGATCATGAAAGAAATGGCCTCTTTGCCGAAAGAGGAAAAGCCTCTGTTTGGTAAAAAAGTGAACGAGGTGAAGCAGCTTCTTGAGGCGGCTTACACGGAAGCGGAAGACACTCTGAAGAAAAAAGAGATTTCGGCAAAAATGGCGGCCGAAGAAATCGATCTGACTTTGCCTGCGGCTTCGCAAGCAAAAGGTTCGGCTCACCCAGTGAATATCGTCGTGGAAGAAATCTTTACGGTGATGGCGCGTTTGGGTTACAGCGTGCGCACCGGTCCACTTATCGAAAAAGATTATTATAACTTCGAGGCTTTGAATATTCCTGCCGATCACCCTGCGCGTGATATGCAAGATACTTTCTTTATCGATAAAAGCCATGTTCTTCGCACGCACACATCTCCGATTCAAATCCACTCTTTGGAAACCGAACAGTTGCCATTGCGTGTGATTGGTACGGGCCCTGTGTTCCGTTGTGACAGCGATATTTCACATCTTCCAAACTTCCATCAAATTGAAGCTTTGTGTGTGGATGAGAAAGTTTCAATGGCCGATCTTAAAGGCACGATCAGTTTCTTCGTTCGTGAGTTCTTCGGTCCTGGTTTGAAAACAAGATTCCGTCCTAGTTTCTTCCCTTTCACCGAACCTTCGGCAGAGGTGGATTGTTCATGCCCCATCTGTAAGGGCAAGGGCTGCAGTCTTTGTAAACAATCGGGCTGGATTGAAATCGGCGGTTGCGGTCTTGTGAATCCGAAAGTATTCCAAGCGGCGAAAATCGAATATCCAAAATGGCAAGGTTTTGCGTTCGGCTTCGGTGTTGAGCGTATGGCGATTATTAAATACGGCATCGAAGACATTCGTTTGTTCCCTGAAAATGATGTGCGTTTCTTAAGGCAGTTTGTAAAATGAAGATCAGTTTAAAATGGCTCCAAGATTATGTTGATGTGACTGAGTTCTTTCAAAAACCGGAAGAGTTGGGTGAAGCTTTAACTCGCGCCGGTCTAGAGGTGGAAGAAATCACCAATCGCGCGAAAGACTTTAACCATGTGGTTGTGGGTCACATCTTAGAAAAAGATAAACATCCCAATGCGGATAAACTTTCTTTGTGTCGCGTTTCTACAGGCGAGGGTGTGGTTCACCAGATCGTGTGTGGAGCGCAAAACCACAAAGCAGGTGACCGTGTGATCGTGGCTTTGCCGGGAGCTGTATTGCCAGGTAACTTTGCGATTAAAAAGTCGGCGGTTCGTGGTGTGGATTCGGCGGGAATGCTTTGTTCTTTGAAAGAACTCGGCTTAGCGAAAGAATCTGAAGGTATCGCGATTCTTCCCGCAGATGCTCCGGTCGGAAAACCTTACGCAGAATACGCGGGTTATGACGACATCACTTTCGAATTAAAAGTGACTCCCAATAGAGCGGACTGCTTAAGCCATTACGGTTTGGCGCGTGAAGTGGCTTGCCTGTATGGTAAAGAGTTGAAAGTTCCAAAGGCCGAACCAAAAGTAAATTCGCAATCGACTAAGAGTGAAATCTCTTTGGATGTGAAGGCTTTTGATTTATGTCCTCGCTATACGGGTCGTTACCTAAAAGGCTTGAAAGTCGGTCCATCCCCAGAGTGGTTGGTAAAGCGTCTTGAAAGTGTGGGTATGAACTCTATTAATAACATCGTCGACGTGACAAACTATGTGATGATGGAATTAGGTCAGCCTCTTCATGCTTTTGATGCCGCTTTCATTGCCGGTAAAAAAGTGATCGTGGATCGCGCGACAAAAGGTGAAAAGTTCATCACTCTTGATGGCTCTGAAATTACTTTGACGGGTGAGGAACTCACAATTCGTGATACGACTCATCCCGCATGTCTTGCCGGTGTGGTTGGTGGAAAGAACTCGGGCGTCACGGATTCTACGACGGAAGTTTTCTTGGAATCTGCTTACTTCCTACCGATGAGTGCACGTAAAACATCTCGTACACATGGTATTGATACGGATTCAGCTTACAGATTTTCTCGCGGTGTGGATCCAGATGGTGCACTTCGTGGGTTGAATCGTGCGACGGCTTTGATTTTAGAAGTTGCGGGTGGTGAAGCTTTCGGTGATCACCATGACTTCTATCCAAATCCAGTGAAAAAAGCTCCGGTGACGATCTCTGTACAAACGGTGACGGATCGATTGGGCTACCAGGCGGAAGAACACAAATTTGTGGATTTCATGAAGCGTTTGGGGTGCCAGCTTGAACAGGTAGGAACGGGTTCTTATAAAATTCTTCCTCCGACATTCCGCTTTGACCTTGAGCAAGACATGGATTTGGTTGAAGAGTACGCTCGGTTGAATGGTTATGAGCACATCCCGGAGTCTTTGCCGGTGTTTAAGACCATGCCGTCTCATCACGACAAAGCATTTATGCTGAATCGCACGACGAGCGAGTTGATGCGTGCCGAAGGTTTCCAGCAGGCCGTGAACTTTGCGTTCGTGGGCTCTAAAGCTGAAAAAGCTTTCTTAGGTTCTGTGGAAACTTTGAAAGCAGCAGGCTTGTCTGTTTCCGAAAAAGAAATCCGCATCATGAATCCATTGAATGAAGAAATGGATGTGATGAGAACTTCTTTGAGCTTCGGGCTATTCAAAAATCTGAATACGAACTTCCACGCAGGCAATATGCAGGGTCGTTTGTTTGAGATCGGAAACTCGTTCTTTATGAAAGAGGACGGTGGATACGGCGAAACAAGCCGTTTGGCTTTAGCTCTTTGGGGACGTGCTTCCAATCTTTGGAATAAATCTTTGGATTATCCTGTGGTGTTCGAACTTAAAGCAGCCGTTGAAGTGTTGCTGAAGTCTTTGAATATTTCTGCTTACACGTGGGTGACACCAGCAAACAAAGCAGAAGTGCCAGCTTTCTTGCATCAAGGACAATATGCTCAACTTTTAGTTGAAGGTAAAAAGGTGGGTTTCATCGGAACTCTTCATCCGGTTCTTTTGGATGATAATAAGATCCGTGTACCTGCGGCCTTGGCAGAGCTTGATTTAGATCTGCTTTACAAAGGCCAACCTCGTCCTTACCGCATCCAAAGTATTTCAAAGTTCCCGGTGGTCGAGCGCGACTTTGCGTTTGTGATGCCGAAAACTTTGAAAGTCGGCGATGTGCTTAAGGATATTCGTAAGGCTGCGGGTTCATTGCTAGTGAATGTGGACGTCTTTGACTTGTACGAAGGCGAAAAGATGGAGGCGGGTAAGAAATCCGTCGCGATCCGCCTCTGGCTGCAAGATAAAAATGCCACACTGCAAGAAGCGCAAATCGCAGAGACGACAAACAAGGTGCTTGAGAGCTTGAAAAAGAATTTTGATCTTTCTGTGAGATAAATTCTTGATTGTTTTCAGTTACTTGTTACCCTTTGTAATAGAAATGGTTAATCCCGCCAAAGCACGGAGTGCGAAGGCGGAAATGGAGTATAAATCATGGCTGGCCAGAACTTAGGTAAATCAACGGTGACTAAGGCCGATATCGTCGAGAACGTGTATCAAAAGATCGGTTTCTCGAAAAAAGAAGCTTCCGAGCTTGTTGAGCTTTGCTTCGATACTTTGAAAGACGTTTTACAAAACGGCGACAAAGTAAAAATCTCTGGTTTTGGTAACTTCGTTGTTCGCGGCAAAAACGAACGTATTGGTCGCAACCCTCAAACAGGGGAGCAGATCAAGATTTCCGCTCGCCGTGTTCTTACGTTCCGTCCTTCGCAAGTTTTAAAAGCGATGTTGAACGGTGAAGAGTACGCTCACTTAAAAGATGAGGACGATGATGATGACGACGACTATGATGACAACGAATAGTGAGCCAGAACAACTCGAAATGGATAGTTCCGAGTTGTCTCTTGGTGATAGCCACGTTGATTTCATTGAAGAGTCCGCAGCTGCTCCGGTGACTGCGACGGCTCCGATCTCGATTCCGGCAATGCTTTGTGATGACAAGCTTTTGGAAGAGATCAATGCCATCCCGGATAAAATGGGATTTAAAATCGGCGATGTTGCTGAAATCTTGGGTATCAAACAGTATGTTCTTCGTTACTGGGAAACAGAGTTTGAGATCCTCCGCCCTAAAAAAGCCTCTAACAACCAACGTATGTACACTCGTAAAGATGTCGAAAATGCGTTGTTGATCCGTAAGCTTTTGCACCGCGATCGTTTTTCAATCGAGGGCGCAAGAAATGCGATGAAAGAACTTAAAGCTCATGTTCGCAAAGAAAAAGATATGAGCCAGGTGATTCATAAGCTAGAAAACTTCAACGAGACGGTTGAAGAGTTGATTATGGATATTCGCCGCGTAAGACAAATGTTTAAATAGAAAGAGGCCTCGTAAGAGGCCTTTTGTTTTTAAGGATCTTTATTCAAGTTGTCGGAGATCTGTGGATACTGACGAAGGTCGCCGCGCAGATGTTTGACCAAGGCTCTTTCGATTTTTGGCATGTCTTTGCCGTGTTTTTTGTGGAAGGTGAGATAAAGAGGGACTTCTTTAAATACCTTTTCGCTGAAAACGATTTTGTTTTTCGCCTCGGGGTGTGAGTTCACTGCGCTTTTTCCCACTTCCTCAATCGCGATAAAGTAATCTGCTTTACCTTCTAAAACCGCAGTTACGCTCTGCAGAGGGCTATTCGAGTTTATAAAGTTGAGTTTTTGGCGAAGAGCTTCTTCTTCGATAATCTTATTGGCGGAAGAAACACAGCCTTTCAGAGTCGCCAAGTAGCTA
Organism: Bdellovibrio sp. HCB117; assembly: GCF_047305915.1. Lineage (NCBI taxonomy): Bacteria > Pseudomonadati > Bdellovibrionota > Bdellovibrionia > Bdellovibrionales > Pseudobdellovibrionaceae > Bdellovibrio > Bdellovibrio sp. HCB117. The sequence continues at coordinate 1,512,012 of NZ_CP178622.1, forward strand.
CTCGAAAAATTCTTATCTTTGAATTTTGGATTTTCTTTTAGGTAAAAGAAACGGCTTCGCGTGTTTATTAAGGGAAACGAAGTGCTCACGGTTTTTTTGCGCTCTTTTTTAATATGAAGGTCGTCGTAAAGAATGCCGTCGATTTCTTCAGAAAGCATTTCTTCATAGGGGACCTTACCGGAAGTGACCTTAATGCGGGCCTCAAAGCCCGCGTCCTTCAAAGCCTTTTGCACGAAGTTTTGATACTCTATGATCGAGGTCACTCTTTTTACATGATACGGAATTCCCAAAGTCAGTGATTTTTCCTGAGCATAGGCCGTGACGTTCCAGAGTAAGAAAATAAAAAATAATGTCCTCACAAAAGTTAGTTTACACGGAAGTAGGCGCGGATTCAATTTGTCTTCTATAAAAGAAGAGGAAGTTTTTCTCCGGCTCCCATTGGTTTTTTTAATCGAGCATAGTAATTTACACTGAGATGTTTTTTGATTCTCATTGAGTGTCCAATTTCTTGTGTATAGAGTAGCAACATGAAAAATAAAATTTCCATTCCTAAGGCACCTCAAAAGTTAAAAAATCTTGAACTGCACGGAGATATTCGTGTGGATCCGTTCTTCTGGTTGCGCGAAAAAGAAAATCCCGAGACGTTGAAATATCTGAACGCCGAAAATGCTTATTATGAGGCCCATATGAAACCTTTGGCTTCACTGAAAGATAAGCTTTTTAAAGAGATGAAAGCGCGAATCAAAGAGGATGATTCTTCTGTTCCGGCACCATACGGCGAGTATCTTTACTACACTCGTTATAAAAAAGGGAAACAGTACTCTTATGAATGCCGTAAGTTGAAAGCCGGTGGCAAAGAGCAGATCCTTCTGGATAAAAATGTGCTGGCGAAAGGGAAGAAGTACTGTGATGTCACTTCAGTGAAAGTGAGTCCAGAGCATGATCTTCTTTCTTACTGTGCGGACTTCGACGGCTCGGAACGCTACACGGTTTATTTTAAAGATCTAACCACTAATAAACTTCTTAAAGACACTATTCCAAACTGCAATGGGGCCGTGGCTTTTGCAGAAGACAATGAAACTGTTTTCTACGTGCGTTTGGATGAAAATCTTCGTCCTTATCAAGTGTATCGTCACAAACTGGGAAATCCGGTTGAACAGGACGAACTCGTTTATCATGAAAAGGACGCTAAGCAGTTTTTGGGTCTTAGTAAGTCCGCGTCTCACAACTTTATCTTTATCGGTAGTTACGGAAAGATCACGTCAGAAGTTTGGTACTTGGATGCTCATAATCCAAGCCTGCCAGCTCGTTGCATTCAGCCTCGTATCGAAGGTCTTGAATACGACGTCGATCATGCAGGAGATAAATTCTGGATTCGTACGAATCTAGAGGCGCAAAATTTTAAGATTATGACAACCAGTCTTTTGGCGACAGAAAAAGATCATTGGAAAGACTTTGTTCCGCATAAGCCAGAAATTTTTGTGGGTGAGTTTCATCTGTTTAAAAACTTCCTGGTGCTTGGCGAGCGTGAAAACGGTCTTCCTCAAGTTAGAATTTTTGATCTGCAAAAGAAAAAAGATCATACCATCAAGTTTAAGGATGCGGCTTTCAACGTCAGCATCACTCCTGACAATTATGAATATAAGACTGAAAACTTACGCTTGAACTATTCGTCCCCCATCACGGTGCCGACAATTCTTGAATACAATATGCGTACTAAGGCGACAAAGACCCTTAAGACAAAACAAGTGAAAGGTCATAAGTCGACAAATTACGTGTGCGAGCGCGTATGGGTGACAGGTCATGACGGAACTCAAATTCCCATGGTACTTACTTACAAAAAAGGTCTTAAGAAGAATAAAACCAACCCGACTTATCTTTATGGATACGGCTCTTACGGCGCGATCATTCCCGACTCCTTCCCAGAAAGACGCGACATCTTCCGTTTGGTAGATCGAGGTTGTGTCTTTGCTATGGCTCATATCCGCGGTGGTGGAGAAATGGGTCGTCAATGGTATGAAGACGCTAAGTTCTTGAAGAAAACAAACACTTTTAAAGACTTTATCTCTTGTGCGGAATACCTCAAGTATAAGGGCTATTCTCATCCACAGAAATTGGCGATTGCCGGCGGCAGCGCGGGTGGAATGTTAATGGGTGCTTGTATGAACATGCGTCCTGATCTTTTTGACGTTGTCGTGGCGCACGTTCCCTTCGTGGACGTCGTGAATACAATGCTAGATAAAGATCTGCCTTTAACTCAAACCGAGTACAAGGAATGGGGCAATCCCGAGGATCGCGAGTACTACTTCTACATGAAGTCTTATTCTCCGTATGACAATATCGAAGAAAAGAATTATCCGACTTTGTATGTGACTTGCGGCCTCAATGATCCGCGTGTGACTTATTGGGAACCAGCAAAGTGGGTTGCGAAACTTCGCGATAAAAAGACGGACGATAATCTGATTATTTTTAAAACGAATATGGGGGCGGGACACTTCGGAAGTTCAGGTCGCTTTGACCATCTTTATGAAAACGCGGAAGAATACGCTTTTGTTTTAAATCACTTCGGAATTAAGAAGTAAAAACGAAAAAAGGTCTCTGGAAGCAGAGACCTTTTTCTTTATAGAACCATTGTCAGTGAATGAACCAAAGAAGCTGAAAATAATAAAACCAGAGTTACGTGGCCGATTTTATTTTTTAAGGACTTCTGTTTAGTTTCCTCCCATGGCGGCAAATACGCCAAAGCTAGTATCATCATCGCAATTTGTAAGCCTTCTTGAGCGTCGCCTTTCACAAAAATAGAAAGGGCGAAAAGCGCGTAGTAGGGGGCGTATTTTAGAATTCTTTCTTTCATAACGGACTCCTTTAGTTCTTACGAAAGGTGTAAAGCGACAACCGTGCCCCCGCATCGGGTGTTCATCTCGTATAGATTTTATTTGGCGCTGAATGAGTCTGAATTTCCGGATGACTTTCCAGATTCCGCCACATGACTTTTGCTAGTGAGCCCGAGGAGTTCTTGCGGGTCTTGGAAAAGATTCCCATTCTGGATTGAGAAAAGGGAGTTTTTATGTTCTCTAAGATTTGCGTTTTCGCATTTTCGATTTTCTTTTTGTCTTTGTCTGTACAAGCCGACTGCGGAGACGAAGTCACTCGCGAATTTTCCGGGGATGAAGCCGTGACCATGGCCTATCTTCTGAAAAACACCAGTTTCGCGAAGAAGACAAACGAAGGATACGTCGCGACTTGGACATTGCCAGACCTTCAGTGTGTGCAAACAATTCGCGGCGTGAACCCGGATGTACTTCCTACTTTCACTTGCACAAAACCAGCGAAAGTCGGGCTGATTGCCGCCAAAGATTTTTTCGATGCCTTGGCCGAGTTAGGTGTTATGCCCGAGGGTGGAATGAGTCATGTAAATATCAAAGCCAAGAATATCATTTGCAAAGTTCATCGCAAAGGGGAGGGCGGATATGCCGTGAATCCTCGATGCTCCGTCACCGCCAAATGGGGTGATGAGTGTGGGTATGAGAGGTAGCTGATGCCTCGATATAAAAATCAAAGTGGGAACTCCGGTGTGATCGCCTATGAAATTAGAAAAGATTCGATCCTTGTGACTTTCGCGGGCGGTGATGTATATGAATACTCCTACCAGTCGACCGGAAAAGAAAATGTGGAGGCCATGAAGGCCTTGGCACTGGAGGGAAGAGGCCTTAGTACTTTTATCAGCACTCGAGTCCGTGAGAAGTATGCTAGGAAAATCGCTTAAAAACTTCTGAAGTTTCCGGCACGAGGACGGATTATCACCAACCGCAGATTGGTATTTTCTGAGGCAAAACAACAGTGCCGTATCCACAGTTATGAATATAGATGTTTGACGCTAATGCTTAATGCCACCGTGGCAGTAAAATGAGCTCTGTTAAGTTCGCTTGCGCAACCAATGACGACCGGCGCGAAAACTTGTGCGCTGATTTTTCCTTTAGTAAAGTTTTACACAGCAATCGTCTGCGTGTGGCTCAGCTTGGTAGAGCACTTGCTTGGGGTGCAAGAGGTCGCTGGTTCAAATCCAGTCACGCAGACCATTCTCTTACAACAGTATAGATACATTTCTAAAGTTGATCCCATAGCTTGTTCAGCCATCCTAGTGCGGACGGATCTTTAGTGATTAGTCGGACATTTTGATGGCAAGAGTACGGATAACCAGGCACTTTCAGCACTTCTAAATCAGCACTTTTAACAAAGTAATCAGGCAAGTAGGCAAGAGCCGCACCCGTGCCGACTAAGTTCTCCATCAGCTTAAGACCGCACACCTTGTAGCGAATTTTTCTTGGAAATTTGTCGTCTCTCCAGCCGTCAATCGAATCCGATTTTGTTATTTTTCCTAAAACCGCAGAGTCTGGTGAAACGAATGAGTGCTGAAGCAGCTCTTCGGGGGGGATGGCTTTTTGAGATCCGTACTTTTTGTAGAGTGGATGCACTTTCGACGCCGTCGTTTTGAACTCGACTTTTGCGATGAGTTTTGAAGAAAGCTCTATAGGACTTTCTGAAGTGATGAGAGCTAAATGGGCTTCGCCATTTTTGACCTGCTCAATAGCGCTTTCGTCAGAGCGGATTAAAAACTGGATTTTTGCTTGGGGATAAATTTTCGAGATTTTTTGAACGATCTCAATACCGAAGTAACTTTGTAGGATTTCTTCAGAAGAAATAAAAACATTGAGACTGCCGGACTCTTTGCCACGCAACTCAAGCTTTGCATCTTCCTCCAATTGAAGTATTTGCGCGGCTTTTTTCTTCAATACAAGACCTTCTGGTGTGAGCTTAATTCCTCTGCCAGTTTTGAAGAATAGAGGCGTTTGCAGCTCGTCCTCAAGTCTTGAGATAGCTTTACTCAGAGAGCCAGCTGAAACGTTGATAGCTTCGGCCGCACGGTTGACGTTTTCGGTTTGAGCGACGGCAATAAAATAGCGAAGTTCGAATATTTCCATAATCGAAATGAATATTTCCATTTCATTTCTTTTTCAATGAGATCATTTTGGCTATAAGAAAAAACCTCGATACCGAGAATTAAATACTTGGAAATAAACTAAAACAAAGGAGATAAGATGAAAACATTCGCTATTCTTTTAACGATTCTCTCAGGCAGCATCAGCTTCGCAGGAGGAGTCACTTGTACACAATGTCCAGCCGAAAGCACAATGTGCGCCCCAAGAGCCGATTGTGCCGAAGATACGCACACAACTTTCCACTGCCGATTCGAGGATTCAAATGGACAATTTCAACTTTTATTAACGAGTGGAGCGGGTCGTGACCTACGTGTGGATACCCTGAAGGGCCGCTATGTTTCCGAAAGAAACTCCTATGCAACCTTCAGATGCCTTGAAGTTCGATAAGCGTCAAACATCCTTTTGCGGTCTCAGCCGGGGCCGCAGACCTAGACCTTTCATTTTAATTACACATAATTTACATATTCGTTTGACACTTGTTTTTGCGGTGATTACCGTAAAGAAGTGCTCAGTAAGAGCTAATTACATCTCAAACCCACACATTTCGTCTATATATATGTAGATATATTTATCTAAAGGTCTACCTATATGTAGACGATAATGTATAATATGTCTATATATAGGTAGACTATAGAAGCGAGGACCGCGTGGGTGCAAAAACAGCAAAACTTCGTCGACATCAGTTGGATCGTTTTTTCCGACAAAGCACGGCCGTGCTCTCCGTACCGGCTCCCAAGTACGGGTGGGTGAAGGAGATCCGCGAAGCTTTAGGAATGACGATGCAGGATTTAGGTGAACGCTTAGGTGTAATCAAGCAACGTATCGAGCGTATAGAAAAAGACGAAGTGGCTGGCAAAGTGACGCTGCAAACTCTCAGCGACGCGGCGGAAGCGCTTGATTGCGAGCTTGTGTATTTCTTTGTCCCGAAAGGTCAGGGCTTGCAAAAAAACTTAGAGGCTCAAGCTTTGAAAGCCGCACGTGAAATTGTCAAGAGCACCGAGCACACCATGAGTCTCGAGGCTCAAGACACTTCTAAACAAGCGCAACAGCACTTGCTTGAAAGTGTCGCGCAAGAACTTTTGTTGAAAGAAGATCGCAGAATATGGAGAACGAAGCGTGAAAATTCAAAGTCCTCCAGGGGCCACACCTCTCGACGATGAAACTTTGCAAGGATTGATTCCAGGACTGACAACTCATCGAGAGCTGGATGAGTTTGAAGCTGCCGGGATCGCCCGCGCTCTTCTTTGGGCTTTTAACAGTCGCACTCTGAAAAAAGATCTGCTTTCCGCTTCGGGTCTTTGTCTTTTGCATCGAAGAATGTTTCAAGACACCTGGGAGTGGGCGGGGACTTTCCGTCGACGCGAAACAAATATCGGCGTTTCTCCAGAAAATATCCAAAACGAATTAGGTCAGCTGCTGGGAGATGTAAAGTACTGGCTTACTCATAGCACATTTTCAACAGAAGAAATCGTTGCGCGCTTTCATCACCGCCTCGTATGGATTCATCCTTTCCCGAATGGAAATGGACGTTTTTCTCGACTGGCGGCGGATCTTTTGATGGAGCACATTGGATTGTCTAGACCCACGTGGGGGCAAGTGAACCTTGGACAGAGGGGACAGAAGCGAGCGCAGTACATTCAAGTGCTTCAGATTGCAGATCGCTCTGAAAACTACGCACCGCTCATTGAGTTTATGAAAAGTTAGAATAGTGAGTCCCACCCACATCTTGTCGTGATATGATTTTCTTTTAAGGAGAATTCATGAGACTTGAAGGTGGAATTAATTTTAGAGACATGGGTGGATATGAAACCTTGGATGGACGTAAAGTCAAAAAGGGTTTCTTTTTTCGCTCGGGTTCTTTGTCTCGCTTAACGCCCCAAGACTGTGAATACCTCAAAGCCTTTTCGATCGAACACATTATCGATTATCGTGATCAACACGAATCGGCGAAGGACAAAGACATTTTGTGGGAAGGCGTGCAGTACGAATGCTGTCCGGCAAATCCCGCAAGCCACGCAACGAATGCAGATCACGGTGATTTTTTTAGCTCTGAAAGCTTAGAAGCTTTGCCTTCTGATTTCATGGAGACATTATATCGCCAACTTCCCTTTGGGAATTCCGCTTATAAAAAACTTTTTCATAAAGTGGACTCTTTAAATCAAGGAGCGCTCGTGCAGCACTGTGCGGTGGGTAAAGATCGCACGGGTGTCGGTTCTGCCTTATTGCTTTTGTCTTTAGGCGTTCCGCAAGAAACAGTAGTTCAAGATTACCTCGTTACCGAACAAACTCTGTTGCCCTTTAAGCTAAAAATCTTAACGACTATTGAGCCGCGTTTAACTGCGAAAGCCAAAGAGCGCTTCGAGTATATGATGTCAGCCAATGAGAATTTCTTGCATACGGCATTGCGAGAAATCACTTCTCGTTATGGCAGCTATGAAAGCTTTTTTGAGCAAGAATACGCCCTAACAGCTCTTAAACGCGATCAGTGGAAAAAGCGTTTTTTAGAGTAAAAAAGAATGTTCTAAATTGAGACAAATCCTCTAGGAAGCTTCATCTAGTGCCGATAAGTTTCCTATGGATGCGAATATCAATCAGGAAGATTACGTTGCAGTATCAAGGGACGAGTTCGTAGCTGGCATGCAAGTGCCGGTGGATATTTTTCTTAAACTCTCTGAAACAAACTATGTGATGATTTTAAAGGAAGGCGCGAAGGTTCACTTCGAGCAAATGCACTTTCCTGAAAAAGCAGAATGGCTTTATGTTCGTCGCAGCGATTATCACAAATGCGTGGGACAAAATCTCAGCATCGCAGGGATCGTCTTAGAAAGTGATAAGATCAGCTTTGAAAAGAAGACGATCTTTCTTTCAAAAGCTGCAGATTCTATTTTTAAAGAGATTGAGCATTTAGGCTTTGATCATCAGGCGCTAGAACATTCAAAAATCGTCAGTCGTTCTATTCAGACTCTGGTCGACAATAAGCCAGATATTTCTGCCGTTATTAATATGATGTCGAATCTTAACGACGAGTTGATTCGCCATGCGATGATGGTCTCTGCGATTTCGGTGATCATCGCGAAGAATATGAAATGGACGCTCGCGCAGAATTTAGAAAAGTTAGCCTTAGGGGCTCTTCTGCACGACGTCGGCATGAAAGAGCTTCCGGATGAGATCCTGGAAACTCCTAGGCATGCTATGACCCGCGACCAGACGGCAGCTTATGAGTCCCATGTCTACCGTGGAGTGGAAATCTTAAGAAGCATGCCTTCCATCTCAGACGACATTATAGCCATCGTCTTAGAGCATCATGAAAATGCTCCCGGCCAAGGGTATCCTCGAAGATTAAGGGATATTAAAATGAATCCATTTGCAAGAGTGGTGGCGCTAGCTGATTGCTTTGCAGATGTGGTGATGGAGTCGGTGAATAATCCCCATCCTAAAACGCCAGCGCAGGCCGTGGCGTACATTGAAATCACTTTGGGACAGCCTTTTCATAAGCCGGCATTCCAGGCTTTGAAGCAGGCCCTGCAAGGACCTGCTCCGATCGCCGTCAAAAAAGTGATTTAGTGACGAACTAACTCAGGGGCTTTTTCGTTAGCAAGCTCATGCAAGCAATCTACAAAGAATTTGCAGATGATGAACAAGTGAACTTGTTCATTTGCGGCAAGACTTGGTTCCAGCTCTGGAGACATGAAAAGCTCTTCAATGATGTAGTTCAAAATCTCGGGTTGGCCTTCGGCCGCTGATTTTGTTTGAAGATCCGCAATCATATCGTCATTCAAAGCCAAGTATTTTTCAAACTCAGCTTCGTTCTTTTCAAAGCGAGAGATCACTTCGTCTTCCGTCATCGCGCGAAGATCTTTATACTGATCTTCAAAAGAGCGATTCAAGATCAACGCCATCATGAAGCCCAAGTCTTGAGCGCCTTCGCTCATGTCTTCGATGAACTCCATAAAGAAACCTGCAAGATCGGGTTGCACGTCAAAAAGATGCTGCGACGCTTTTTCAAGATCACTTTCTTCCGTGATGCCGCAGATATCATCAATTGAATTTTGCACTGTTTGAAACGGAATTCTATCCATCGTCGACCTCTTTTATTTGCGCGTTTTTCTAGCTATTAAACTCTTTCCATTAAACAAGAAAGAGCTTTATAGTTGCAGAATACACGGGGAGTAAGGTTGTATGCAATTTATTAACATGCTTGTGCTTTGTTTTATTTCAGTTGTGATGACAAGCGTCTCAAAAGCAGATGAACCAAATTTCGACCTGTATACTCGCAAAGTGCAAGCTATTTTCGACAATCGCTGCGTGGCCTGCCATAGCTGCTTTAATGCTCCCTGCCAGTTGAATTTGCAGAACTTTGAGGGCTTCCAGAGGGGTGCCAGCAAGCTGAATGTATACGATGGGACTCGTATTAAAAGCGTTGCCCCGTCACGCCTTTGGATTGATGCTCACGGCGCTAAAGCGTGGCAGGAAAAAGGCTTTTTTGATTTGAATAACACTCGAAAATCAGAGGGAAATCTGTTTTTGAGTTTTCTCAATTTACGCGCGGAAAAGCAAAACGTCGAAATTGAAAAACAGGTGGCGCAGACGCAGATCTGTGCTTCACCGACAGAAGATTTTAAAAAATTGCAAAAGCAGGCTCCCTATTTAGGGATGCCTTATGGTCTGCCACCTTTAAGTGCCATGGAAATAGACACGATCCAAACCTGGCTTGAAGGGGGAGCGCCGGGACCCAACTCTGAAGCTCAGAAAGAACTTGCTCGGGTGCATGTAGAAATACAGAAACAAATTCAAGTTTGGCAGAAATTTCTGAATCAAACGGACCCAACGCATAAATTAGTCAGTCGTTATTTGTACGAGCACTTATTCTTAGCGCATCTTCATTTCCCTGAAAGCAAAGACACGTTCTTTCGCTTGGTGCGCTCGCGAACAAGTTGCCAGGAAGGTGTTCAGGAGATTGCAACTCGCAGGCCCAATGACGATCCGGGAGTTAAAAAATTCTATTACTGTTTTGCCAAATTTCCGGGCGCGATCGTGATGAAAACCCATATTCCCTATGCTTTAAGTCCCGCAAAGTTAGAGAGAATTAAGAAGCTATTCTGGGGAGAGTCTTGGAAGGTCCGCGTGATGCCGACCTATGAGCCGGGGGTTGCAGAGAATCCCTTCATTGCATTTAAAGATATTCCAGTGAAAGCCCGCTATCAGTTTTTGTTAGATGACGCTCAATACCATGTAAGCACTTTTATTAAGGGGCCGGTCTGCAACGGCAGTATGGCGGTGAACTCGATTCAAGAGCAGTTCTATGTGTTTTTCATGACTCCTCAGTCCGACAATATGGTTCTTTCAAAAGAGTATGTGGGAAAAGTAGAAGGTCTTTTGATGCTGCCGGGGGTTTTTGGAAGTGACGTGGATATTAAAGAGACACCTGTCTTCTATAAGAAACTTATTGATCACCGAGAGAACTATCGAAAAGCACGGACTGATGAACTAAAGAAACTAAAACCCCAAGGTTATGCCCTGTCTGATATTTGGAATGGCGACGGAGTAAACCCCAACGCCGTGTTAACAGTGTTTCGTCACGACGATAATGCAGTTGTTTTAAAAGGTGCTGTCGGGGATCTTTCAAAAACGGTGTTTGTTTTGGATTATCCTTTGTTTGAGCGTTTGGTTTATAACTTGGTTGTGAACTTCGACGTTTTTGGAAACGTCAGCCATCAGCTCTTGACCCGCGTCTACATGGACATGATTCGAATGGAGGCCGAAGAGTTATTCCTGATGTTCCTGCCGCCAGAGCAACGCCTTCTATACCGTCGCGAATGGTATAAGGGGCTTTTGACTCAAGTTAAAATGACTTATGTCTTTCCGACGATAGGTTCATCAGAGCCGACGTCAGTTCGCTTCACTGATGAAGGAAACACGAAAAAGCAAATGGTCGAAAAAATTCTTTTCTTTCACTTGAACGAAAAAGCGCGGGGGAGTTTTGATACCGTGAACTGGAAAGCTCTGCAAGTTCCTGAAAGCATGCAGTCGCAATTTCGAGTCGAGGGTTTACCAGCCGAGTTAAGAAAAATCGCTGCAGTGAAGGCGGAAGCAAAAACACCTTTTGCGCGATTTTTTCCCGACGTGGCTTATCTTAAAGTCGTTATGAACTCGGGCGATCTGAAAGTCTATTCCTTGATTCATAATAAAGAGCACGAAAGTGTTTCTTGGATTTTAGCTGAGTCTTTAAGAATGGCGCCGAAAGAAGATTCTCTGACTATTTATGAAGGGTATTGGGGGCCTTATCCCAATATGATTTTCGATGTGAAAGAACAGGATCTTTCTACGTTTGTAACCGCTGTGCAAAAGATGAAGTCTGAAAAAGACTATCAAAAACTTGTGACGACTTTTGGAATTCGACGCTCCAATCAAGGATTCTGGACACATTACGATGAATTGACAGCGCATTACCGACGGACGGATCCCACGAACTTTGGGTATTTGGACCTGACTCGCTACGAATTGAAATAGAATAAATCTTTTTCAGAATCCCATTCCACTTTGTAAACCACACAGTTGGGGATGGGTAAAAGCTCTTGAAGCTCCGGCCGAAGGCTGTGCAGAAACCGCCGCATAACTAACCCGTGTGTGCAGAGGCCGGCGCTATTAAACTCATGCCGCATGCAAAAATCTTTCAGAGCTTGAGTGAAACGTTCAACAGACTTTCTTGCAGACTCCGCTTTAGGAAAGCAGAAATCTGAATGGACGGGATCTACCGAGACCCATTTTTGCCATGACTCCATACCAAATCTGTCATGGGCTTCTTGTAAAGTCAGACCTTCCAGTTCTCCTAAGTTCACTTCACGAAATGCGGGTGACACATGCAAGGGCTTTGCTAAAAGTGAATTGGCAATACGAGCCGTCTCATGTGCGCGCACAAGGTCGCTTGTCATAAATAAATCGACTGAATTTTCTTGAAAATAGGATTGTAAACTGAGGGCTTGGTTTTGGCCTTCTGAATTCAAAGGAATATCAGTATGCCCTTGAATACGACGAATCGCATTCCAGTCAGTTTGTCCATGACGAAAAAGATGGATGGTTTTCAACATAGTGTCCTTATTGAATCACTTGCATGTCTTCGCATAAAGAGAAAAGATTTGAATATGAGCAGCATTTTGACTTCTTTGCAGCAATCTCTTCGGGCGTTGGCAAGACCGCGTATGGCTTTATTGATATTTCTGCCTCCGGTATTGTCGTTTGTATTTTTATTTGCCCTCTTCGTCAGCTTTTGGGCGGGCTGGATTTCCGGGCTGACGGGATTCTTTTCATCGTTGACCGCCGTGAATTGGATGACGACATTAACGGGACTTACGGACTTTGCCTATTGGTGCAGTGTCGTATTTTTGATTCTGTTATTTATTCCGATGGTGTTCCTGTTTGCCGTCTTAATGACGTCACTTTTTGTGATGCCCATAGTTCTAAAGTGGGTGGGCGAGGTCGACTTTCGCGGATTGCAGAAGAAAAAGGGCGGTTCACTTTTAGGAAGTATTTGGAATACTTTATCGGCGACCGTGATTTTTGTGATCCTTTTTTTAGTGACCTTGCCGCTTTGGTTTTTGCCGGGCTTGCAGATTGTCGTGCCACTGATTTTGGCCTCGTGGCTGAATAAAAAAGTATTTCTGTACGATGTTCTTCAAGATTATGCGAGCAAGGAAGAGCGCCATCTGATTGAGCAAAAAAGCTCTAAGGACCTTTATGGGTTGGGGCTTTTATTAGGGCTCCTTTCATATATTCCTTTGGCATTCTTCTTTGTGCCGGTTCTATTAGCTCTTTCTTACACGTATTACTGTCTAAATGCTTTACAGTCCCTGCGAAAGGGCGAATCCTAGTGGATTTCCGGGGGTAAGTGGTGTATTTATCCCCCATGTCTAAGTGTGGCAGTGAACGCAAAAATATCGATATCGACTCTTTAAACGAAAGAGTTCGTAAAGCTGGGATGAAGCTCACCCAGCAGCGTACACAAATGCTAAAAATTCTCTTAGCCCATCCAGATCCCATTTCTGCCGACGAAATCTTTAAAAAATTCGATGATAAGTCCGACGGAATGGATCTTGTGACGATCTATCGTATTCTGAAGAAATTTGAAGAGGCCGGCATCGTGTCTCGTCTTGAGTTCGGTGATGGTGTGGCGCGCTTTGAGCTCGCTCTTGAATCAGGACATCACCACCACCATGTCATCTGTCGCCAGTGCCAGCGCGTGGAGCCTATTCATATCTGTGATTTAGATCCGCATATTAAGATGGTCGAGACGATGGGTTATAAACAGGTTTCCCACCGCCTGGATTTCTTTGGTGTGTGCTCTCGCTGCCAGTAATCAGTCTTGAAATTTAGGAAGTGTGAACACGAAGGTCGTGTTTGTCGCATCCTTATTGAAGTTTAAATGACCTTTGTGATTCTTAATAATCCCTGCCGAAATTGAAAGCCCTAAGCCAGTTCCTTTGCCGACATCTTTGGTGGTGAAAAAGGGAAGCATGATTTGTTCGGCAATTTCATCGGGTATACCGGTTCCGGAATCAATCACGTGAAATTCCACGGAGTCTTCGGTCTCTTTGATCTGGATGCGAATCCATTTTTCATCAAGCTGAGAAATGGCATCAAAAGAATTGTTCAGAAGATTTAAAAGAACCTGCTCGATTTGAATAATACGACATTCAATTTCGAGTTCCGGGTCCACATCGGGAACCTCCACCTCAACGCCGTGATTGTAAAAGCGTGTTCGGCAGAATTCTAAAGTTTCTTCGACGATCTTTTTAACCGGGACGATTTCAAAAGGATCTAGTGAGCCTTCGCGCGCAAAAGAGCGCAGTGATTTAATAATACGTGCGATTTTATCAGCTGTACGACTGATGCTTTCTGCGGCTTGTTTGATCTTTTCAGGTTCTAATTTGTTGCTTTCAACCATTTGCGTAAGTTGAAAGGCGCGGGCCTGAATGACGGTCAGGGGATTATTGATCTCGTGAGCGATACCGCCGGACATTTCACCGAGCGCTGCCATTTTTGTAGCAGAGATAAGCTTTGCCTTGGCCTCAGCGATCTGTTGCTCGGTCAAAACTTCTTCTGTCGAATCCCAAGCGACACCATACATTCGAGAGTCATCATCTGTCATAAATTTTCCGTAACAGCGGATGTGATGCACTTCTTTGTTTTCCCAAGTGATGCGATAGGTGACATAAAAGTCTTGATGTTTTTCAGCGGCTTCGCGCACGCGCAAGTTGACCACTTCCATATCCGTGCGGTGAGAGCGCTTCCACACCTCTTCCAAAGGGGCCAGATCAGGATTGTAGGGGATGCCGTGAATGCGATACATTTGCGAATCCCAAAGAAGCACATTTTTTTCTAAATCCCACTCCCAGGTTCCCATATTGGCGGCGGAAAGAGAGAGGTTCAGTTTTTGAATCGTCTTCTTAAGTGTTTCTTCGTAAGCTTTTCGCGCGTCGACGTCAGTGGCGACTCCGAGCAATGTGGCGACTTCACCTTTGTCGTTCCGAGAAAAAACGGTGATGCGATCACTCAGCCAGTGATAGTTGCCGCTATGGTCTTTGAAGCGGTATTCGACGTTGAGGACTTCGCCGTCTTTGAGGTCTTTGGATTTTTTAACGCTTTGGCGAAGTGAGTCGAGATCTTCAGGATGCATGGTGCGGGAATAGTACTCTGGCCCCATCTTGCGAATTTCATCCAGAGTGTACCCATAGCGAGCCACGCCACGCTCGTTGATCCATACTAGGTTCTCTTCATTCACGTCGAAAATGTAAACGCTGTCAGACATCGTTCTGTGAATCTGTTCCAGAAGACTTGCTTGTTCTTTAGGCGATTTTGTATCCATACTGATTGGAGTTTACTCTAGCATTAGGTAACGCGAAACGGCTAAATCTAAATAAAACCTTAACAATACAGGGCAGCAATCTAGTGCTAGACCAATATCTTATACAGGAGTGTGTATGATTAAGAATGCAATTCTATCATTGTGTGTGGTTCTCGGTGCGTCCGCAGCTCACGCGCAAGTTCCAGTTATTAAAATCGATGGATCGAGCACTGTGTTTCCAATCACAGAGGCGATGGCTGAAGAATTCCAAACGGCCCAAAAAGGGAAGGTTCGCGTTACTGTGGGTATTTCCGGTACAGGTGGCGGCTTCAAAAAATTCTGCCGTGGCGAAATTGATATCCAAGATGCGTCTCGTCCGATTCAATCTTCTGAACTTGAAGCTTGCCGTAAAGCGGGAATCAAATTCCTAGAGCTAGCCGTTGCTTATGACGCAACAGCTGTGGTTGTGAACCCAAAAAACAAATGGTTGAACTCGATTTCTGTGGCCGACCTAAAAAAAATGTGGGAGCCCGCAGCTCAAGGTAAAATCCAAAAATGGAGTGATATCAACCCAGCTTGGCCTAAAGAAAACTTGAAACTTTACGGAGCGGGTTCTGACTCTGGGACCTTCGATTACTTCACGGAAGCTATCGTCGGTAAATCGAAGTCTTCTCGTGGTGATTACACTGCCAGCGAAGATGACAACACGCTTGTAACGGGTGTTTCAAACGACCTTCACGCTTTGGGTTACGTTCCTCTTGCTTATTATGAAGAGAATAAAGCTAAGCTTAAAGTCGTTGGTATCATCGGCGGCGATAAAGCTCCTAAAAAAGAAGCGGTGACGCCCTCTCGTCAAACAGTAGAGGCGGGTACTTACTTCCCACTTTCTCGCCCGATCTTCATTTATGTGAATGAAGCTTCTATGAAGAAAACGGAAGTTAAAGACTTCGTGAACTTCTATTTAAGCAACGCAGCTTCCATCGTTCCTGAAGTAAAATACGTTCCACTTCCGGCAAAAGCCTACGAATTAGGCAAAGAACACGTGAAAAAGAACAAACTGGGAACAGTTTTCGGTGGGCACTCTGAAGTAGGTCTTAAAATTGAAGAGTTGCTGAAACGTGAAGGTTCGTTGTAGTTTACGTCTGTGAATAAGAATCAACTCAAAAAACTAAATGAGTTTACATCCGCCGACCACCCGGTACGGCGGATGCGTCGTTTAAGAGAACGCGCTATCGAAACAGTTTTGTTTTTGGCGGCGGCGTCTTCTGTTTTGGTAACTATCGGTATCGTCGGTATCCTGGTTACGGAAAGTCTTCCATTTTTTAAAACTGTGTCGATCGCTGAATTTTTAACGGACACGCAGTGGACTCCGCTTTTTGAAAATCCTCGTTATGGCATTTTGCCTTTGCTTTGCGGAACCTTTCTTTCAACGATCATTGCTTTGTTAGTAGCCATTCCACTGGGAACAGTGGCGGCAGCATTTTTAAGTGAATATGTTCGTCCTTCATTCCGTGAGATTTTAAAACCGATTCTGGAGCTTTTGGCGGCGGTGCCAACGGTTGTTTACGGATACTTTGCTTTGCTTTTTGTAACACCTCTTTTGCAAAAACTGATTCCTTCTTTAGGCGGATTTAACGTCCTTAGTGCGGGACTTGTTATTGGGGTGATGATTGTTCCTTATGTCAGTTCTTTAAGTGAAGATGCCATGCGCTCGGTGCCCGGGCATTTGCGAGAGGCTTCTTTCGCCGTGGGTGCTTCACGCATGCAAACGGCTTTCCGCGTGGTGATTCCGGCAGCCTTTTCGGGAATTACTTCTGCTTATATTTTAGGTATCTCGCGGGCGTTGGGTGAAACCATGGTTGTAGCAATTGCTGCCGGCATGCAACCTAATCTAACGATGAATCCGACAGAACCAGCGGCAACGATCACCGCATTCATCGTGCAAGTGAGCTTAGGAGATCTTCCTCACGGCTCTATCGGTTATCAGTCTATTTATGTTGCTGGTTTAAGTCTTTTGGTTCTGACTTTGTGCTTTAATATTATCGGACTTTATCTTCGTAAGAAGTTTCAGGAGAAGGAATAATGGAAGTCCAACAAGATATTTTGGCGAATATCAAACGCCGTCAGATGTGGGACTTTGTTTTTGCTTTGTGCGGGCTGATGTCTTTATTGTTCGCACTTATTACGCTTCTGACTTTGATCGTGGATCTTTCGATGACGGGTGTAGCGCGTATTAACTATGACTTCTTTACGAACTTTCCGTCTCGTTTCGCTGATCGCGCGGGGATTTTATCTGCGTGGGTAGGATCTTTCTGTATCATGTTGACGACGGCGTTTTGCGCGATTCCATTAGGGGTCGCGGCTGGAGTTTACCTTGAAGAGTACTCTAAGAAAAATTGGATTTCCCAAATCATTGAACTGAATATCATCAATCTGGCGGGCATTCCTTCGATCACTTATGGTCTAATGGCCTTAGGTCTTTTCGTATATAAATTGAAGTTAGGGCAGAGTATTTTGACGGCAGGCCTGACTTTGGGTCTTCTCGTATTGCCCATCATTATCGTGACCACACGTGAAGCGATTCGCGCGATTCCTAATACCATTCGTGAGGCAAGTTACGCGATGGGCGCTTCTAAGTGGCAGACCATTCGCTACCATATCTTGCCTTATTCTTCTGGCGGTATTTTAACGGGTGTTATTATTTCTTTATCTCGTGCCATCGGTGAAACAGCCCCTTTGATTACGATTGGTGCTTTGACGTTTATTGCTTTCTTGCCTACGCCTCCGATTGAGGGGCATTTTCCTTTTGTGAACTTTAAGTGGCTCATGGATCCGTTTACTGTGATGCCGATTCAAATGTTTAACTGGTTGTCGCGTCCTCAGCCGGAATTCCACGTGAATGCAGCGGCGACAGGGGTTGTGCTTTTAGTGATGACCCTGATTATGAATGGCGGAGCGATTTATTTACGTTCTCGTTTCCGTAAAAAGATGAAATGGTAATAGATATGGAACTACAGCTTCGCGCCGAAGTTAAAAATTTGCTTTTCTCTTACGGGGATAAAAAAGTCCTTAACGGAGTCACTTTACCTATCTACGAAAACCGTGTGACGGCTTTGATCGGTCCTTCGGGTTGCGGTAAGACGACTTTGCTTCGTTGCTTTAATCGTATGCACGACCTTTATGCCAATGCGAACTATCAAGGCGAGATCCTTCTGCACCCGGATAAAAGAAATATTTTGGGTAAAGAGATCGACCCGATGGAAGTGCGCATGCGTATCGGGATGGTTTTTCAAAAACCAAATCCATTTCCAAAAAGCATTTATGAAAACGTTGCTTACGGATTGAAAGTTCGTGGCGTGAAAAAGAAGAGCTTTATTGAAGAACGTGTTGAGCGTTCTTTACAACAAGCCGGTCTTTGGAATGAAGTGAAGGATCGGTTGTCTTCTTCGGCGACAGCTTTGTCGGGTGGTCAGCAGCAGCGTCTTTGCATCGCTCGTGCTTTGGCGACAGAGCCTGAAATCTTGTTATTGGATGAGCCCACGTCGGCGTTGGACCCTATTTCCACTCGTCATATCGAAGAGCTTATCGGGGAGCTTCGTCGTGACGTGACGATTGCGATTGTTACGCACAGTCTGCATCAAGCGGCGCGCGTTTCTGATTATACGGCGTTTATGTACTTAGGGGACTTGATTGAATTTGGGGCGAGTGATCAGATCTTCACGAATCCAAAAGATCAACGTACCGAGAATTACATTACGGGTCGTTTCGGGTAAATCTTCTCGAGTCACTCTGAAATTGCGAACCAGCCGGGTGACGGCTGGTTTTCTGTCTAAAGAATAAATCTTAAAGAAAGCTTAAAGTAGTAGGCGTTTCCAATCGACACCGCGTTGTCTGGATCTGGAACATAGTTTTCATCGATGAAGAAGCGGCGATCAAAAGAATGTCCTGCTTCAAGGTCGGCGAAGATTTGTTTTGTGATCGGGGATTTGATTCCTACGAAAAGTTTTTTGTCATCGTAGAAAAGACGATCTTCTTTATTTTGTCTGCCGTAAAGATAGTAAGTGATTTGAGAAAAATCGACTCCGGCATAGAGTTTCGCAAAGTCCGTAACTTTATAGTATACAGAAGTTTTGACGATCCAAGGAACAAGGGTAAAGAAATCCCAACCGTACTTTTCAGCAAATTGCCAGTTAAATGTGGCAAACGGAATTCCCAAGACAGACCGAAACTCTTTTGAAGGATTGTAGAAGTAAGCAAAGCCCGGAAGTGGAATGTTATTTAAGATCGGGCGATTGTTTGAATAGTCGACAAGCAAAAGCCAGCGACTGGATTCATCATCGGGGTAAGAATAAAATGCGGTGACTCCCAAAGTGGTGACGTCGGCGCTTTCAAAAGGTCTGTCACTTGCGGAACCGTAGCGTGCATTGACGGACCATAGGCGCTTATCATCAATCACGCGCGTATATCCTAAGCCAAATTTAATATCGTAAAGGCCGTAGATTTCATTTTGCGCGGGATCAACGAGATATTGAGAGCCGCTTAAGTTCAAAGAGACCGACTGCAAGTCAGTTTTATAAACGGGCGTGGTAAAGTCGAACGATTGATAAGATGTCGATGCACGCTCTTGCGGGAACTCCGCTTTATCAAAAAACAAACCTGTATACGAAAGAATAGTTCGTTGTTGGCCGGGGGGAGTAAGTCCCTCCATCATTCCTTGAGAGTAAGCTTGGGATGTGAAGAGTAACAAATAAACTAAAATGCCAAAAGCGTGTTTCATGCTTTGTCAGCATAGAAGTTTTTTGCGTACTTACACAACAGATTTTTCCATTCTGACTACGCGAGCACAATTCTGGCAGATCTCTGAAATCGGCCACTGAAGCTCCGCCGGCTTCACTTGGACTTCGTGTAAACAGTGAGGGCATGGAACCGCGCCACTTAAAACTTTTCCTTCACTCTTGTAGCTTCGGAGGGCGAAGAAAATTCCAAGGCCAAAGAATAAGGGCACACTTACAAAGTGAAAGACGGGGATTAAAACAGAGACCAAGGCGACTCCCCAAAAGAGTGCGAGCTTTTTTAAAGCTTGAGACATCTTTTCAGGTGGCGCGAACCACTTGATGTAAACGACTCCATTTTGAATTCTTTCGTCACCGACGTTGGCGGTGACTTGGATTTTTTCTCCGGTAGTTTCCATGACGTCCTCCGTGATGAACACTTCAAGATTATGGGACGATTGACAAAATGTATTGGTCCCAAAGAGTAGTCCTCACTGCTGACCTTTGGCAACCGTCAACATCCTTACAGGAACTTAAGTACTCTTTTCGGATCGGATCCCGTACCGTAGTTAAGTATTTCTTGGAGTCCGCGCGACACAGCCACGGAAGTCGAAGCTATTTGCGAAGACTTAAATGTTTCGCCTTGTCGGGTTGTCGTCGTAAGCTCCAGGAAAGTCACCTGGCGGTGGTCCTGCTGCGATGTTTCCTACCGAAAAAGATACCTCCCATACATTTCCCTCGATAACCTAAATATCTATGAAGTCACTGCACTCTGATAAATATTTTATTCGCGAATCGCTTTACAACTTGGTCGAGCTTTCTTTGTTGGCTCGTCTTTATGAAGAGCACTGCATTCCGGCGGCAAGTACCGGAAGTCTTAATCAAGAATCTCTTGCGCAGACTTTGCTTAAAATGAAGGCAACTGAAGGTAAGGGCGAGCTTCGCGTGGCTATCTTTGATACAGATCCGATTGGATTTTACTGGGAGTTTCAGGGGCAGGTGCTTGCGCACTGGGTGCATCCGGAACATCGTAATCAAGGTGTCGAACAGGGACTTTTAGGTTCTTAGATGAATTCTTCAACGTCCGCGGCTTTTTGGAAAGGCAAACGGGTTTTTTTAACTTACCCGAACTCTTTTTTAGGAGCGTGGACGGCTTTATCTCTTCAGCACCTCGGAGCACAAGTTTTTGGTTTTGGTGAATCTTTAGAATCTTCGCCAAATCTTTTTGATCTTACAAACCTTGGACAGACCATTGCTATGACGTACGGAGATCTTCGCAACGAAGAATCTTTGCGTCAGGCTTTGCAATTTGCGCAAGCCGATGTCGTTCTTCACCTTGGTGAGACGGGATTTTTAAAAGACGGGGAACAACGGCCATTAGAGTTGATCTCTAAATCTGTGTTGGGAACAGCGCAGTTGATGGAGCTTCTTCGTGAGACGGCGTCGGTTCGATCCGTTGTCGTGTTGGGTACAGATAAAGCTTATGTCCGTGCTAACGATAATGCAGCGGTGAATGAATCATCTGCGGTGGGCCCTTCGGGAATTTTTGCGACGTCGAAACTTTGTTCTGAGTTTATTGCGCTTTCGTATCGTGATTCGTTTTTCTCTCCAGAGAAATATAATAAACATAAAGTGGCTATCGCGACAGCGCGGATTTCTTCGGCCATAGGTGGCGGGGATTTTTCTTCTGAAGGTTTGATTTTTCAAGCGGTGCAAAGTTTTTTGGGAAAGAAAACTTTTGAAGTTCGCAATCCTCAATCCGTCCGACCTTGGATCCATGTTTTGGATCAGGTTTCGGGGATTTTGTCTGTGGCTCAGGGGCTTTTTGAAAAAGGCCCTAAGCTTTCGTCGGCGACCTATAATTTGGGCGCCTCCGAATATGAGTCGGTTGGCGAAGTGATGAAAGAGTTTAGTGAGGCGTGGGGGAAGACTTGGTCTTCGGTCTCTGTCGCGGATTCCCCGAAATCTCTTTCGATTCATGGTCAGTTGAATAGTGAGCAGGCTTTGACGGATCTTGGTTGGAAACCGCAGTGGGATTTGTCTCACGCGCTGGTTGAGACGGCGAAATGGTATCAGGGTTATTATGCGGGGCACTCGTCGGTGGAGGAGTTGACGGGCGTTTTGCGGGGGTATTTTAGTTAGGGAGTTGCGAATACAACTCCCCTCGTAGACACTAGCGTTTAATAATGTAGTTCACGTATACATTTTTAGGGCGAGTTTCTGAAGAAGTTCGCGCCACTCTTGACGCATCAAATCTCAAAGCCGATGTCGTAGATGCTCCTGAAAGCTGTGCGGTGTTTCCGCCTGCAGTTGGATTATTTCCCTGAAAAAATGCTCCATCCAGTGAGCCTGCTGACCGATCAACACCGAATCCGCCAGTGATATTTTGTAGAGCATCCGTCTGAACAGAGCCAACTCTGTTATCTTCGAATCCTCCTACATTTGATGCGACACGATCATTTATGGCGGGATCGCGCGGAGCTGTTAAAGAAGGAAGTTCGGTAGCACTCCCGTTGACACCTCGGAGAAAACGACCTCTTAAGTCGGGAAGATTGAATGCATCACCTGCAGCATATGAAGATAGAGTTCCATCAGCATTTCTGGTTCCATTTCCGAAGGCTTCTTTAATGGCATCGTACAATGCTTCGTTACCAGCTATAGGCAGAGCTCTTCCATCTGCAAAGTAAAACCCCGGAGGTTCTGATTCACCGCCATAAGGTAAAATAATTCCCGGCGGCAAGATGGATTCGCCAGCGGAAAGTGGTACCCAGCCGACATCAGTCTTTCCATAGAATCGGCGGTCATTCCCTGCAGCCTCGTAGATGATTTCTCCCTCTTCAGGTTGAAATACACTATTTCTGTCCATAATTGTCGGTGCGACAAATTTTAAACCCATCGCAGTAAGGTCTTCTTTGTACTTAAAACCCAATGCTGGAACAGCGAATAACAACATGATCAATAATTTTTTGTTCATCAGAACTCCTTTTCTGTGTGTTGGAAGTTTAATTACAGACCGAATATAAATCAAATTAATGTTTGTTTTATAAATAGAGAATGGTTTTCTTGCTTCTTTCGTCGTGATTTTTCTCGCGGACTACTTGGACTCGGTGCGAAACACCTAGACTAGCGTCGTAAGAAGGTTCACGAAATTTGAATAGATATTTCGATGTGATTTTTTTGACTTCTTTGATTTTGCATCAAATTTCTGTAAGATTTTCTTCTAGGTGAAAAATGCACATTAAACTTTTTGATAAAGGGCAAATCTTTTGGGGACTTCTATTATTGAGTTTCTCGAGTCTTTTTATTCAGTGGTTTGTATTTGATTATATCTTGCCCACGAAATTGCTTTTGCCGTTGTTGGTATATGCGTCTCTGCTGCTTGTACTCCGGCCTTATTTTGCCGCCGCGTTCGTTCTACTGCTAGAGGCTTTGTTATTACGAATTCACATAATGAAACTTTCATACACGAATACTGCATTGGAAGCTTCGGATATTTTTGGTTGGAAACAAGCGCTTTTTTTAAAGAGCTATACAGATTTTTTGATTCCTCTTTTATTGGTTGGAATGCTTTGGTGTCTTTTCAAAGGCTTTACGATAAAAAAACGTCAGTTCGTTTTCCTTCCAGTTTTGTTGTTAGTTACGACTTCATGTATGCAAGAGCGAAGACCGACAGATTCATCGGTGAATTTGGTCAGTTATTTGTTTCGTGTCGCGAAAGTTCATTACGTTGATTGGAACTTTGCCACGAATATCAAAGAGAATGGTGTTTTAAATCATCTGTTTTTAACGCTACCTATGGGGCAAATTCCCGCTAAGGGGAAGATTCGTCTAGGTGAGCGAAAGGTTGCAACGGTTCATAACGCCAAAGATATGCCAGATGTTTTTCTGGTTCTTTGCGAGTCTTGTTACACAAGCACCTCTGCAAAATTTGTAACGCCGATGGCTGATCTTGAGAAAGCGGGATTCGCGCGATCCACCATGATTTCTCCGGTCTATGGGGGTATGACTGCAGAGGCAGAGTTTGAAGTTTTAACTGGATTGCCAAGCCAAAGATATAAAGGGATTGATTTCCAGTACTTCGCAGAAAGTTATTCGGAACACGCAATGGCGCTGCCAAGAGTTTTCTCAGAAAACGGTTATGCTACTTTTTCTTCGCATAACAATCGCGCCTTTTTTTGGCGCAGGGATGTTGTGCATCCTAAATTTGGTTTTGAGAAATCTATCTTTCTTGAGCAAATGAATTGGCCAGACATGTCTATAGTGCCGAAGGATGATATCCTTTTTAGAAATGCACTGGCACAATACAAGGCTAACTTAGATGGAAATAAAAAGACTTTTTCTTTCTTAATCACCATTCATACCCATGGCCCCTATAAAGATGTGAATGGTGATGGGGGAGAAGCGGATTATAAAGCCAAATTACAAGAGTCTCTAAGCGAATTTTTGAGTTTTCAGGCGCAAGTTCATGAGTTAGCTCAAAAGAATAAGCGTCCTGTTTTGTTTTTGATTTTTGGTGACCATAAACCTGCTATGACAGTTTCATTCTATAAAAAACATGTCTTCAGTGATGATTTCTTCACTGAAAAAGGCGAAAAGAGCGAGGGTTTTCGGTTTTCATCTTTGAACGATTCGCAGCGTTTAACCTATGGAAGAGTCCCACTTTTTGTTAGCGCATTTAACACTAAAGGCTCTGGTCTAGCGGAATCTATTGCACGTGAAATTCATGACAAACCAATCTACTGTCTTCCGGGAGTTCTTTCTGAATCAATTCCCATTTATCATGAGTTTTACGGCTACCTTAAAGATGTCTGCAAACGTAGTTCAGAAGAACTTGTTGATAAGAGTGTGATAGATACCGTATTTCCAGAAGAGATATACGGGAATCTACTATTCGACTGATAGCTATTAGTGCCAAATATGCCCATATTTAAGTCATTTTTATCGGTGAAGCCTTGCAGCAAATGTCAAATTGGTTTGTTGCTTTGCAAGGCCGCCGCTTTTCTATTATTCATGCGTAATGCTTTTTAATTCGTATATTTTCTTATTCTTGTTTTTGCCGTTAACGCTTTTGGGTTATTACGTAATCAAGAAAAAGAAGATTCAGTTATGGTTTCTGTTTTTATCCAGCGTGTTTTTCTATTGCTACTGGAGTGCGACGTACGTTTTTTTGCTGCTGTTCACGGTCGTGCTGGATTTTTATATCGCGAAGGCTATTTATTATGCGCAAACTCAGAGGCACAGAAAAATACTTCTAATAACCTCCATGTCCGCCAATTTGGCGATTTTAGGTTTTTTTAAGTACTACAATTTTTTTGCTGATACATTGAATAGCTCAGTAACCGCATTCGGCGGCGCCTCCGTGCTGCCGGCTTTACAGCTCGTGTTGCCTATTGGAATTTCGTTCTACACTTTTCAATCAATGTCGTACGTAATTGATGTTTATCGAAGGACATCAGATGCTCATGCGCATTTACTTGAATTTGCAGGGTATGTGACTCTATTCCCACATCAGATATCCGGACCGCTGGTTCGTCATAACCAGATCGTACCCCAGCTTGAAAGTTCCTCTACCTATGTTTTCCATGCTGAGAACTTTTGGAAAGGTTGTTATTTCTTTATTTTTGGCCTCTCTAAAAAGATGATGATCGCCGACAGAATAGCTGCAGTTGTTGATCCGTTAGTAGGGAATATGGCCTCTGCATCAAATGCAGAGGCCTGGCTCGCGATGATAGGGTACACGATGCAGCTCTACTTTGATTTCAGTGGATATTCCGATATGGCGGTAGGCTTAGGCCTTATGATGAATATTCAGTTCCCAGCTAACTTCCAGTCACCTTATAAGTCTAAATCTATAACTGAGTTCTGGCAGCGATGGCATATTTCATTATCTTCCTGGTTGAGAGACTATCTTTACATCTCTTTGGGTGGAAATAGGGAAGGTAAACTTAAGACCTATAGGAACCTACTTTTAACCATGGCAATTGGCGGTCTGTGGCACGGAGCAAGTTGGACATATGTAGTTTGGGGCGTATTACATGGTGGTGTCCTTGCTATGGAACGTTTCTTTAAAGATAAAGGCTGGGATCTATTAAGGTTCAAATCTTTAAAATGGTCTCTAACTTTTCTTTTTGTATGCGTGGCGTGGGTGTTTTTCCGAGCGCCAAATTTTCATGAAGCGAGTCTTTGGCTGCAGAAGGTGTTTTTCTTAAATACGGATATCTCTTGGGATATCATTCTTATCCCTGTGCGACATAAAGACCGATTTATAGCGGCGCTGGTAGTAGCATGTGGTGCTGCGTTTTTTATGCGCAACACTTGGGAGATCCAGTTTAAGCCTAAGCTTCGGAACGCTCTTCTTTTGGCTGTGTTATTTGTGATTTGCCTTTCGTACATGGGTGAGGAGTCACCATTTCTGTACTTCCAGTTTTAGGAGCCACATGAGTTCAAAGAATTCCATAGTTGTGTTTGGATTAATGTCAATTTTGCTGCTCATGTTGGTCGGTGCGATTAATTATTGGGTAGATCCGCAATGTTACTACCGATGCGAAACTGTCGATTCCTCAAAGAAGACCTTAAATACCTATTATCAAGCAGCGCAAAGAATAATGGCATTTCCGGAAACAGAGCTGGTTATTTTGGGTTCGTCTCGAGGTGAAACTACGTCACCATTATGGATAGAACAAGAAACGGGTTTGAAAACTCTGAACCTATCCGTTTCCGGTGCCGAGCTTATAACCAAATTAACTCTTTTAAAGATTGCTGAACAAAATGCGAAATTAAAGAAGGTCATTTGGCTCGCGGACTATTTTGATTTAATTGGAGAAACCACAGATTCGAAAATTAAGAATACGCCAGCGCTCAGAAAGTATTTTTTGAGTAAATCAAATGACGAAGGGGCCTTTCAAAAACTGAAGTATCTGCAAAGTCTGGTCGATCACAATACCTTAGAAGCTTCGTTACACTTTATTAGTAACAAAGAAGCAACCAAGATCACTAAAGGCGCCGGCAGTGAACTCAATTTGTCCGATTGTGAGTCCGAAAATTTTGCTGGAAAAGAAACACCGGAGAGTCTTCGTAAAGAAGTAGCTTTATTGTATCAAAATTATTCGCAAGGTGTCTTGAGACCATCACAAAATCCTGATTCGATGAGGACGTTCGCCAACGAGATGAAACGTCTTAAGCATCAGGGAATAGATGTGATTATACTTATCACGCCATATCATCCAGAGTTTCTAAATCGACTTAAGACGGAACACGTCGACATTTTTGAAAGGCACCAAGAGTGGATTAGGGAACTAAAAACTCTTGAAGTTGATGGAATTAAAATAAAGGACGCTTTTCAAGGGATGAGAGCGGACGACGGATCCCCGAAGTATTGGAATGATGGAGTTCACTTTACATGTCATTATTCTATTATGATGCTCAAGGCATTGCTTAGGTAAGGTTTAGATTGCGGGGCGGCATTGTTGTTCCTTGCATACCGAAGCAAATACGTGTTGGTTATAAATCAGAGTCAATGATGGTGAATTCACGATTTTTTAGTCTTTTTAAGTATCTCATATTTGGAGTAATTGCTCTTGCGGTTCTTCAGACACCCCTGAAAGTTTATTTTTCCAACAAGGGTGGATGGGATCATCATATATACTGCGAAGCCATTAAAGTTTCCGATAAGGGACTAGACCCATACATTACCGCGAATCTTGGCTCTGAATTATCTTTTACTTACCCTGCTATCTTCCTTGAAGCATATAGACCGTTCTGCGTTGGCGGGCCTAAAGCATATTTAATTTTTCATTTTGCTATTCTTTTATTTATCAGTTTCGTTTTGATTCGAAAGCTAAAGTGGGACCCTTATTTGACCATCACGTGGCTATTCTTAGGCTATAATGCTGCTTTTTCAAATTATAACACGGGTAATATTGGGATCTTTGAAGCCCTTTTCTTCGTATTATTTCTTTGGTGTTTTAAGGCAAGAAATTATCAAGGGGGTATATTATGGCTTTCACCCTCGGCTTTCGTTAAAGTCGTACCTTCACTAATGGCAATTCCTGCAATTTTATTGGCAGGGGACACCGTTAAGCAGAAAGTAAAAGCCTTTTTCGTTTTTGTTACAGGCGTATTGAGCTTAGTCGTTATAAACTTCTTTTACTCTCAGGAACTGTTTTATAGTTTTTTTAGACAGATACTCGGAAAATATTCCAATCAGCACAGCCCTATCAATGAAATTGAGTCGAACGCATCTAATATTACGATTCTACTTTTCTTTAAAAATCTCAGTGAAAAGTTATTGAATGATTTCTGGATCGCGGGCGCACTGTTCTTTTTAATCTTACTCGCGTACTTGTCTTATTTTGTGTGGAAAAGTGTGATTAAAACTGAGCGAGATAAAATCGTTCAGCTATGTTGGAGCTATCTGTTGTTAATGCTTTGGCTTCCACGTTTAAAACCGTATTCGTTGCTTATTGTATGTATCGTAATGATTCCAATACTAAAAAAGCTAGGACGTCGTACGGCGACTTTACTGCTGCTTACTACAATATTTCATCGAAGCTTAAATGGAGATAAGTCAGACCCTTGGATAGATTTCTTTATGAATAACTCCGCTGTGTATGCATATATCGGGATATTGATTTATCTTGTTATCCGATTAAGAAATCGCACTGATCACGTGAATGGTAAGGAGTGAGGTCGGTGCCTATTTCTTCGCTTCTAATTAATTTTTTATTGCTGCTGGTTCTTTCTTACTGGATTCGTGAAAACGCGAAAGCTCAGAAATTCATGTCGTTTGCTGCTAGGGCGATACTGATAGTGGCATTTATTTGGTTATCATCAAGTGCGCTGGCATATCTTATTACACCGTTGTTCTTCGATCATGCTGAGGCGAATATCGCTTCTGTAGCTGCTTTATGGAGGAAGGGATATCCTATTTACAGCGAGTTAGATTCAGAAAGCCGATACTCGCTACTTTATGGCCCTTGGCCTTATTTAGTTAACGCGTTTTTTCAGTCCAGTGGATTGCCCGTTATTTTTGCTTCGAAGCTTGCGGGTTTGGCTAATTTGGCATTTTTGCTATTAGGTACAGTCTTGTTGGGCCGCGATCTAAAGCTAACCAAAAAGGATCAGTTTTATTCGGTAGCTATGATTTCAGTGGTTCTCCTGGGATTTTACAATTTCAGCTACTGGAATAGACCGGATTCGTTCCTAATGACGTATGTGTTTTGGTCGTTGTTGCTGGTTACTAATAGAAATGTAGCAGGAACTTGGGTGATGTATTTAGGGCTAGGGATCTTGGGTGGTATTGCCGTCAACAGCAAGCTTCACAGCTTGTTGTATTTTGCGCCAATCGTTGCTTTGTATTGCGACGAAAAGAGACACCAAATTTCAGCTAGGAAGATAGTGGTAGGGGTTTTGGTATTCTTGTTGGTGGCGATGGCACCGTTTCTTTTGCCCGAAGTAAGTAAAGATTCTTACCTCGTTTGGCTAAAAATGGCTTCTAGACACGGATTAGTACTAATGGACTCAATAAAGAACGCCACCTTTATTGCTTGTTTTCTTCTTTTGTTAGTACTTATTAAATTTTCCCAAAGATATAAAATTACCTTCATTGTTCTTTGTCTGTCATCGCTACTTATCGCTATTGCTGCCAGTAAGCCGGGAGCTGGGCCACATCATTTTTTGCCGTTGATTCCTGTAATATTATGGCTGGCCATTAAAGAATATTTTGGCAAACCAACCGAAGAACGACCGGTATATAATTATATTTTTGCAGCTTTCTTATTAACAGTTTCCTTAAATGCCGTTAACCGACAAAAGCGTGTTGTGGAACTCCTATCTGAAACCACAAAACGAATTGAAGAATATAGTGATCTTAAAGCGTTATTACAAAGGCTACCTGCTGGTCGTATAGAGTTTGGGTTCACTGACAATAAAAATTATGAGTCTACATTTTATAAAGCATATCTAGTTAACGAAAATCGAAGCCTACTTATTGACGGAGCCGCTTTGATGGATATGAGAGCCTCTATGATAGATCTGCCTGAATCAACTTTAGAAGCACTGAAGAATTGTAAGGTTTCCTACATCGTGTTTCCTAAGAGCGGAGAGCCTTGGAGTATTCTGAGCTTTTATAAAGATATCCCTCTATTTTCAGAGGAATTTAAGGATCTCTTCAACGAGAAATTTCAGCTATTATACTCCACTGATCATTTTACTATCTATAAATGCCGGTCGCACTAAAGCCTAAGACGCTTGAATACAGTCTCTGGAATGCATTTAATAATGATCATAATTAATCGCCAGACGGTAGGTAAATAGACTGTATTCTTCTTTTTCTCGATGGCCACAATAATACCTTCTGCAACCTTCGGCGCTTTGCCAAACAAAGCCGTTTTTTTGTGATCTTTGGTCATCGGGGTGTCTACGGGGCCTAACTTTAGGTTCAGTACATGGACGCCGGTAGAAAATAATCGATTTCTTAGTCCGTCAGTATATGCAGTTACGCCAGCTTTTGCTGATCCATAAACGTAGTTTGATTGTTTTCCTCTGTCGCCAGCGACAGAGGAAATCACAGCAATTGTCCCATAGCCCTGACGCTGCATTTTTTGAGAGATATAGGTAAGTAACGAAGCGTAAGAAACAAAATTACTGTTTAGAATATGCAGCATTTCCCCTTGATCTACTTCAGCTTTTCTTGGATCTCCAAGGACACCGTGGGCGAGTAATACTATGTCAATTTTGGAATGTTTTTCCCAAATCTCATTAACTTTTGATTCATGTATCTTTAGGTCATTCAAATCGTGACTAATTATTGAAATCTTCGGACTTCCGCGGACTGAAAGATCTTGTGAGATAATATCGAGCATCTCGGTATTGCGCCCCCAAAGGATCATTTCTTCTTTAGATTGAGCATACAATTTTGCGACCTCTTGTGCTATCGCTGAAGTGGCGCCGATGACTAAGATTTTTTTCATTTTACACGTCTCCAGAAGCTAGAGGAAAAATTCGGATCAATATACTTTTCAAATTCATTCATTCGGGGATAGAACTCAGCAAAACTTTCTTTGCTCATACGAGCGTCTTTCGCTGGATATACAGCACCTTTCACGGAGCGAACGATCTGATCACACTGTTCGAGCGTTCTGTAAAGCGTTTCTCCATGATTTGGAAAATCAAGTGCAAGTGTCACGCCTTCTTTCGGGAAAGAGAGCAATCCTTCCGACGGAATGGAGCCAAATGTTTTTAAAACCGCTAAGAATGACCCCATTTGGCTTCTTTTAAGTAGATTAAAAATTTCTTTGAGAGCCGCACCCGCATCTTGTTTATATGGAATGACGAATTGGTATTGCAAGAAGCCCCTTTTTCCGTAAATTTTGTTCCAGTTATGGATAGAATCTAACGGATAAAAAAACGGTTCGTAGTGAACAATACTCCTTTTGTGGGAAGTAAGATTTTTTCGATAATAAAGTTCGTTGAATGCACGTATCGAAAAGCTATTTAAGACCCAATTAGGAAAAAACAAGGGAACGCTTTTGAATGTTTCTGTTTTGTGCACCGAAAGATTATTGGATTCTGCGGAGTCAGAATGATTTCCGCGAATAAAAATCCCACGCACGTCTTTGCTATCGGTTACACAGTCCACCCAAGATACAGTGAACTCAAACTCTTTCTCTGATTGCTCCGACAGCGCAAAAAAATCACTCAAGGAATCGAATTGGATTTGTTCCTGCGTGATTGAAGAAGAGTGGATTTTCGTGAGTCGAAATTCAACCCAGGTTATTAATCCAGTTAATCCCAATCCGCCAATCGTAGCGAAAAAGAAATCACTATGATTGTCACGTGAGCAAATTATTCTTTCGCCTGTGGAACGAATCAGTTCAAACGATAAAACATGATGTCCAAAGTTCCCTGCGCGATGATGGTTCTTTCCATGAACATCGTTAGCTATTGCTCCGCCAACAGTCACAAACTTTGTGCCAGGAGTGACGGGGAGAAACCATCCCCGAGGGACTGCAAACTGAAGAATTTCATCGAAACTTACTCCGGCCTCACAGCGAAGTAGGCCGGTGTTATCATCGAACGAGATGAAGTGGTTTAATTGACTGGATAACAGTAAAGTACCATCTTCATTTAGACATGAATCTCCGTAAGAGCGTCCTAGCCCTCGAGGCAGGTAGGAAGAACTCAAAGAAGGAATCTGTGCATTTCTGCTTGGCACAGAATAAACACTTTGATTTTTTATGAAGGGATAAAAACCCCAGCTTGGGTAATCCATTACAAAGCTGTCCCGAATACAAGACCCAATATTGCCAAACAAATCCAACTGATTTTGTCCTTCACTGCGAAGACAACGGGGTCATCATGAATCTCATCGCGATTGGTCAATATCCAGATGCGAGAGATCCAGAATAACAGTACCGGAGTGGCGAACCAAAGATTTTGGGGAGTGTTATAAAGAGATCTAACATCGCTGCTCTGGAGGTAGAGCAAGACGATCAAAACGGATAAGAGCCCGGACCCCACTCCCAAACCTTGAACCATGGGATAGTCAATTTGCCGGTAGCCTCGTCCATCCAAAGTGATCTTGTTTTTGCTGCGTATAATCTCCGTATATCGTTTTACACAGGCGAGGCTGAAGAAAAACAAGGTGGAAAAGCTTAGTAGCCACTCAGAGACGGGAACACTTGTCGCGGCTGAACCTGCAAAAATGCGCAACGTGTACATCATAGATAGAATTAAGATATCTACAACGACACTTTGTTTGAGATAAAATGAGTAAGCGAGATTTAGTGTTAGATAAGTTATTATCCAACCGGAGTACTGAATTGGCAAATACGATGAAATTAAAGCAACTCCGAATAAAAGCGACGATAAGAGTATAACACCCCATTTTATCTTTAGGTCCCCGGAAGCGAAGGGACGATGCTTCTTGGTGTGGTGATTTCTATCAGATTTTAGGTCAAGAAGGTCGTTCAATACGTAAACGAACGAAGCCGCCAGGCTAAATCCCGCGAATGCCAACAAGCCCAGAAGTACAGTTTGATAATTCAGGAATTTGTGTCCCGCCAAGGCGGGTAAAAAAACCAAGATATTTTTTATCCACTGATGCGGTCGAATTTGCTTGGCTAGCAACTTCCAAGTGGGTTTCGTTTCGTCTTTGAGAATGGTTGTTGGCTTATTTAACTTTGCAATCTGATGCTGTAGAGCCTTTGAAGGATTTACGGCAACGACTTCCGTAGACTCGCGCCAGATAGCTAGATCCGCAAATGCATCGCCCACGTACGAAAACGGTGTTGAGCCTATGGAGCTTTTAATCGCATTCAACTTCTGTAAGCCTTTTAGGTTTGTGTTTGCGTCGCTTCCAATAACATGGCTAAAAAGGTCTAGCCGTTGAGAGATCTCGTTTACCCAAACATAGGGACTAGCTGAAGCGAGTATCAAGTCACATTTATTTAGATCGCGTTGCTCCTTCAAATAAGTGACAACATCATTTCGAAGAGGAACGAGGTGTGGAGTTTGAGGAACGTGTTGTGCGAGTTTCGCCTTAAAATGGGCCTTACCGTAAAAGAGCCAGAACGGGCTTGCCAAAAATACCAGAGGCTTTGATTTAAGCAGTACAAGCCATTGTTCGTATAGCAAGTCCGTTTTTAAGAGGCAGTCGTCCAGATCACACACAATGAAATGTTTCATTTAGTGAATTTAGATATTAGAGCGAGTTTGAGCAAGGTAAAATCACTCATGAAAAACAATGCTGCGGCATTCAATGGCCCCGAGATGAAAGGGCAAACTTGATGTTATTTTTCTTATTTAGAAGTAGGTCCGTTTATTTTGTTTATCTTTATTGAGACTTCTTTTTCGGATGCAAGCCAAATTAATATCGCCCAGGAAATTACGAGCCAATTGCGTGCTGCATGAATCTCGAAATTATTGTCGGCTAAACCCGCAATCAAAAATGCAGGTTGTATAACGATAGCGCCTAGAAGTAATCCTCTTTTTACTGCCTCCTTTTTAGGGGTGAGGTTGAGAGTTTTTACTCCAAGTAAAAAGAACAGAACAAAGAGGCCTAAGTAAAGCAGAGTCCCGACGATTCCCGTTCCGGCCAAGAACGATAGAATTTCGTTATGTGAATGCGTGTCGAACTCGGTTGTGATGTTTGTTTCGCCGTATTTCTTCAAATACATCAAAATATCGCGTTTGTTGTTCATGTAGCCAACGCCTACAACGGGGTTGTCGAGAAAAATTTTAAAGGACGTCTGCCATAATGTAAGTCTTATCGTGTCTCCAGGATTAGTTGTGAGGGTGTTGGTGATTCTGTCTCTTGCCCCTCCAATGTCAGAAATAAATATTGCGCCAAAGAGAAGGCACAAAGACAAAAATACTCGGAGTGCCATTTTTCTGTTGGCGAAAAAAAACAGTATCGGAATTGAAAGAATGATTGAAAACCAAATGGTACGAGTGAATGTCAAAAGTAATGCAATGAAGACTGTTATAACAGTAACGGCGAGAAGTGAAGCGAGACCTTTTTCATTATTTTGAAGATGTGCAACGAAAAGCCCTAGAGCGAGCAGGAAAACCAGAAAATAGGAATGAGCCAAAAAGTTGATGTTTGAGAACGTTCCCTGAAGTCGATTCGGATAACCAAAGTACTCTGAGTTTGCAGGCATCAGAAAGTAATGGGCGATAATGCATATCATTGACAGAGATGTCAGAATTGCAAAAGCCGGCGCAAAGTATCGGTCAAGACGAGATAAGGAAAAGATTCGAGAGAAAATAGGAAGGGCGGGAATCCACAGAAATTCCGGTAGATAACTGAAGCTTTGGAGTTGTATAGGCGGATTCAAGAGTAGGGTCACTAGTATCCAGAAATAGAATAAATACAGCCAATTATAGAAACCAATATCGTAGTATAGTTTCTTCCAACTCCAAGGGGCTTGTTTTCGAAATGTCACAAAAAGAACAAAAAGGATTACAATATCAAAAGAGTATTCCCCCAAATTTCTTGAGAATAAACTGACGAAGAAACAGACTATAACAAGTATCGTCGCAGTACTCGATACCCATACGTTTTTTGAGTTAGACATATTTGTAATTCAGTAAAAAAAATTTAGTGCGAATGAATTTAAGTTTTTTTAATGCAGATAGCACTGGAATTGCGCGTTGCTGCGGTGAGTTGTTTTGTAATGCAGTGTGTGATTTTAAGAGTTTCAACTGTCCTTCGTGATTTGAAATGATGGAAGGCTTTAAAGCGGCCTATGTTTAAGAACATTTTCTTGTTTAAAGGGGCACTCCGGAGACCTTCTTCGATGGAGCAAAAATAATCAGCACTGATGCGATAATTATAGCGAGAAATTCCCTAAACACATGTCTCTGAAATTCGCGTCCAAGTTTGAATCGGCATCGCCCTCAGGTCTTATTACTCTTAGTCTGACGCGTAAGTTAAAACTTAATATTAATTGAGAATCCAGTTGTAACTTAGTTAAATACGAATCTTTAGAAATCTATGAGTGAAAGTGAACTGAGTGAAAATTAAGTTGTTAGTTGTCTTTGGAACAAGGCCTGAGGCCATAAAAATGGCTCCCTTGATTTTGAAAGCTCGTGAGTCTTTACATTTCGACATCAAGGTCTGTGTTACTGGGCAGCATCGTCAGATGCTGGATCAAGTTTTAAAACTTTTCAATATCGTTCCAGATTTCGACTTGAACATAATGCATCCTAAGCAAACTCTGAATGATATCACGAAGAATGTTATCGAAGGCTTAGATAAAATACTCAAAGAGAATATTTTTCATTGCGTTCTCGTTCATGGAGATACGACGACGACGATGGCTGCGAGTCTAGCAGCATTTCATAACAAGGTTTTTGTTGGTCATATAGAAGCTGGGTTGAGAACTCATAATATCTATTCTCCTTGGCCAGAGGAAATGAATCGGCGAGTTGCTGGATTGCTTGCTCGTTGGCATTTCTCGCCGACTGTATCCAGTCAAGCAAACTTGTTATCCGAGAAAGTTCCTGCGGAAAATGTTTTCGTAACTGGAAACACCGTAATTGATGCGCTTCAACTGGTTGTTCAAAAAATAGAAACTGAGGCGGCTCTTAGGCAGACGTTGGAAGCGAATTTTTCGTTTCTGGATTCTCGTAAAAGGATGATTCTTGTTACTGGGCATAGACGCGAAAATTTTGGTGCTCAGTTTGAAGATCTTTGCTTGGGCCTTAAACGCATCGCTGTTAATCATGATGTACAGATTGTTTATCCCGTGCATCTAAATCCCAATGTTCAGGAGCCGGTGAATCGAATTTTGGGTGATCTTGAGAATGTTCATCTGTTGGACCCTCAAGAATACGTGCCATTTGTTTTTTTGATGAAAAAAGCCCATTTAATTGTAACCGATTCCGGCGGGGTTCAAGAAGAGGCTCCCTCTTTAGGTAAGCCTGTTCTTGTGATGCGAGAAACAACGGAAAGGCCCGAGGCGGTAACTGCGGGAACCGTTAAATTGGTTGGGCCTGTAGGAGATAGAATCTATCAGGAGACCTCACTTCTTTTGAGTGACGAAAATGAGTATTTAAAAATGAAGATGTCGATCAATCCTTACGGTGATGGACACGCATGTGAGAGAATTTTGGAGATACTGAAAAATGAAGTTAGAATTTAAC
The DNA here is from genome assembly GCF_047305915.1 of Bdellovibrio sp. HCB117. Taxonomy (NCBI): domain Bacteria; kingdom Pseudomonadati; phylum Bdellovibrionota; class Bdellovibrionia; order Bdellovibrionales; family Pseudobdellovibrionaceae; genus Bdellovibrio; species Bdellovibrio sp. HCB117. The sequence goes on from NZ_CP178622.1 coordinate 1,548,272, forward strand.
ACAGTCTGTGTCGTGGGCTTAGGATACATTGGACTTCCTACTGCTGCAATTTTAGCAAGCCGTGGTGTTGACGTCATTGGATTGGAAGTCAATCCCCATGTGATTGAAACGATCAACAAGGGTGATATTCATATTGTTGAGCCAGGTTTGGACGTCGTAGTTAGAACAGCGGTAGCTTCTAAAAAATTACGCGCAACAAAGACGCCTGAAACTGCAGATGCTTATCTCATTGCAGTTCCAACTCCATTTAAAGGCGATCATGTGCCAGACATTTCTTACGTGGAGTCAGCGGCGAAGGCCTTGGCCCCCGTTCTAAAAAAAGGCGACCTGATTGTTCTTGAGTCAACGTCGCCAGTAGGCACAACAGATGCTATGGCTGGATGGTTGAAGGAAGCGCGCCCGGATCTAACTTTTGCGTGTGAGGGAGAGGAATCCTGTGACGTGTTCCTAGCATACTGTCCGGAGAGAGTCCTGCCAGGGCATGTTCTTCGTGAGCTGATTGAGAATGACCGCGTAATCGGTGGAATCAATGCTCAAAGTGCTGATAAAGCGCAAAAACTTTATAAGACCTTCGTTGAAGGCGATTGTATCATTACGAATGCAAGAACTGCAGAGATGGTTAAACTGACAGAAAATTCCTTCCGTGATGTGAATATTGCTTTTGCGAACGAGCTATCTTTCCTCTGTGATAAATTCGATATCAATGTTTGGGAGTTGATCCAACTTGCAAACAGACATCCACGTGTAAAAATTCTTCAACCCGGTCCTGGTGTTGGTGGACATTGTATCTCTGTAGATCCTTGGTTTTTAGTGCACCAGGCTCCTGAACAAGCTCGTCTAATTCATACGGCGAGAAAAGTGAATGATAGTAAACCTCATTTCGTTTTAGAAAAAGTGCATGCGGTCGCTGAAAAATTTAAAAATCCTGTAGTGGCCTTCTTTGGTTTAGCATTTAAAGCAAATATTGATGATCTTCGTGAGAGTCCGGCTTTGGATATTGTCGAGCACTACAGTGCAAAAAAAGTCGGGACTGTTTTGGCTGTTGAACCCTACGTTGAATCATTACCAAAAAAACTTATTGATTCCGGTGTTCAGCTGACCGATGTCGAAGCGGCAATTCAAAAAGCTGATATTTTAGTTCTTCTTGTAGATCATGATCAGTTTAAAAAAGTGGATAAGAAAAAGTTCGAAGGTAAAGCTGTCATCGACACTCGAGGAATTTGGCGATGAAACAAGTTGTAATTCGGGCCGGTAATGCGGTCATTGATAATGTTCCTGCACCTTTGGTGGAGCCTGGAACTGTCTTAGTTGAAGTTGTGTCATCGTGTATTTCAATCGGTACGGAGATGAGTGGGGTTAAAACTTCGGCTCTTCCACTCTGGAAAAGAGCGATGCAGCAGCCCGAGAACGTTAAAAAAGTCATGGAGTCTGTGGCGGCACAAGGTGTATCTCGCACGATGAGTCTTGTGCAGGGAAAGCTGTCAGCGGGGAATCCAACGGGTTACTCAGCGGCCGGCGTAGTTGTTGCCGTAGGCGAGGGTGTTGAAGGGTACATGGTTGGTGATCGTGTTGCATGTGCAGGCGCACAGTGTGCACATCATGCCGAGATCATTCGCGTACCACAAAATTTATGCGTAAAAATTCCGGACGCTTTAGGCTTCGATATTGGATCGACCGTCACATTAGGTGCCATTGCGATGCAGGGCGTACGTCGTGCTCAGCCAACATTGGGTGAAACATTCGTTGTTTTAGGCCTTGGAATCCTAGGGCAAATCGCTGTTCAACTTTTGAAAGCAAACGGCTGTAAAGTCATCGGAATCGATCTTGATCCGACACGCGTTGAAACGGCTCGTAAATTTGGTTGTGATTTCGGAGTTTATAAGGATTTCGGCTCGCAAATAGACCAGGTTCATCGAATGACCGACGGATATGGCGCGGATGGTGTTATCATCACGGCGGCGACTTCTTCGGATGAAGTGATGAGTCAGTCATTTAAGATGTGTCGAAAAAAAGGACGAGTTGTTTTGGTGGGTGACGTGGGATTGGATTTAAATCGTGCGGATTTCTACTCTAAAGAAATCGACTTCTTTATTTCCTGCTCCTATGGTCCTGGCCGTTACGACAACAATTACGAAGAAAAGGGCATGGAGTATCCATTGCCGTATGTGCGTTGGACGGAAAATAGAAACATGTCCAGCTATCTGGATTTGTGCGCACAAGGACGGGTGCAAATTGCTCCACTGATCTCAAAGACTTTTTCAATTGATCAGGCTGCAGAAGCCTATTCGGAGTTGAAGGGTGAAGGTTCAAAAGCCTTGATGGTTCTTCTATCTTATCCCACGTCTGGAAACTGGAAAGAAAAAGCAGAAACAAAGTTTGCGAATCCAATTTTAAAGATCAAAAAGAACGAAGGTAAGATTGGTCTAGCTGTAGTAGGAGCAGGTGGATTTGCAAAAGGTATGCACCTTCCTAACTTAACTAAACTTGATGACGTATTCTCATTAAAGGCCATCGTCAGCAGAACGGGTCATAATGCTATGGCCACGGCAAAGCAGTTTAATGCCGAATATTCAAGTTCCGACACTCAAGATGTACTTAAAGATCCAGGCGTGCATGCTGTTATTATTTCTACTCGACACGATTTGCATGCAAAAATGGCAATTGAAGCCCTGAAGGCCGGTAAGCATGTACTTCTGGAAAAGCCGCTGGCGATTTCAAGAGCGGATTTTCAACTTGTTAAAAATTATTTTAACGAGGTTCAAGATAGTCCCGTCTTGTTAACTGGATTTAATCGTCGTTTTTCACCTTACTTACAAAAAGTAAAACAGCTTGTCGAGAAGCGTTCGAACCCCATGATTATTAATTACAAAATGAACGCGGGCTATCTTCCTAAAGATCATTGGACTTTAGGACCTGAAGGTGGCGGAAGAAATATTGGGGAAGCTTGCCACATCTATGACGTCTTCACTTTTTTAACAGGTGAAAAGGTTATCGACTGTTCAGTTCAAAGTATCAGCCCGAAAACGGGCCACTACTCGAACAGAGATAACTTCGTTGCGACTTTTAAGTTCAGTGACGGCTCAATTGCGACATTGACCTACACGTCTATTGGCAGCAAGGAGTTCTCAAAAGAGACAATGGAAGTTTTCTGCGACGGACTTGTTGTGCAGATGGATGACTTCAAGGATCTTAAGGTGACTGGTGGTAAAATTTCCCACAAGTCGAATTCCCCTGAAAAAGGGCAAATGGAAGAACTTCAAATCTTTGCTGACGCAGTTTCGGGAAAACAAGACTGGCCGATCCCGTTATGGCAGCAGTTTCAAGTAACTGATATGACTTTCATGGTCGAAGATAAATTGGTGTAAATATGTGCGGAATCAACGGCGCGATTTCTTTTAACAGTTCGAAATTTGAGATCACGGAACCATATATCTCTGGTATGCGAGACACGATGGAGCATCGGGGACCAGACGGTGCCGGAGTGTGGGTTTCTGAGAACAAAAAAGTAGGGTTCGGACACAGACGTCTTGCGATCATAGACTTGTCGACTTCTGCGATCCAGCCTATGAGCAACGAAGATGGCAGCATCTGGGTCACGTTTAACGGAGAGATTTATAATCACGCTGACATCCGCAAAGAACTCGAAGCCCTAGGGAAGTACAAATGGAAAACCAATCACTCTGATACGGAAGTCATTGTTCATGCCTTCGCAGAGTGGGGTATTGATTGTATCCATAAATTTCGAGGCATGTTTGCTATCGGTATTTGGGATGATAAGAAAAAAGAAATGTGGCTGGTTCGTGATCGTATCGGGATTAAACCACTTTATTACTCAATTCATGACGGACGCTTGGTATTCGCATCAGAAATTAAGGCACTCTTAAAAGATCCAGATCAAAAAAGAGCTGTCCATGAGGAAGCTTTCTATCACTATTTGTCGTTCTTGACGACTCCTGCACCTCAGACTCTTTTTGACGGTATTCTGAAGTTGCCTGCGGGCACCTGGTTGAAAGTAACCTTGGACGGAAAAGTTGAAGAGAAAAAGTACTGGGATGTTTGGGATTACACCAAACCAATGACAAATAAGTCAGAAGAAGAAATCACTCAAACAATCATTTCAGAACTTCGTGAGTCGGTAAAACTTCGCAAAGTCAGCGACGTTCCAGTGGGTATTTTTCTCTCTGGGGGCATTGATTCGAGCACGAATGTGGCGTTGTTTAGCGAGGGCGAAACCTCCAACGTTAAGACATTCTCTATTGGGTATGATAGGGATTATGGAACTTATAAAAACGAGCTTCACTTTGCCAAAAGTGTCGCGGATAAGTTCAATGCGCAGTACTTCGAGCAACGATTGACCGTCGATGACTTGTTGGGCTTTTTGCCTAATATGATTCACTTGCAGGATGAACCAATTGCAGATCCCGTCTGTGTACCGGTCTATTTTGTCTCAAAACTTGCAAGAGATAATGGTGTTATAGTTTGTCAGGTTGGTGAAGGCAGTGACGAACTGTTTTGGGGTTATCCGACGTGGAAATTGAAACTTCGCTTGCAACAAGCCAATGCATGGCCAGTTCCTAAAGTCTTTAAGAAAGCGGGACTATCCGTCCTGCGCATGATGGGGAAAAAAGACAGTTGGCCCTATGCCGCTTTACAAAGAGTGGTAGAGGATAAGCCTGTCTTTTGGGGAGGCGCCGAATCTTTTACGGAAGAGCAAAAAAAGCGTCTATTGTCTCCACGTTTAAAAAAGAAATTTGCTAATTACTCTTCTTTTGAAGGCATTCGTCCTATTTGGGATCGATTCCATGCCAAGGCTTGGGAAAAGTCTGATTTAAATTGGATGACGTATTTAGATTTAAATCTACGTCTTCCAGAGCTACTGCTTATGCGAGTTGATAAAATGAGCATGGGGGTCAGCTTGGAGGGGCGCGTACCCTTTCTTGATTATAAATTCGTAGAAATGGCAATGAGCATCCCAAGCAAAGTTAAAACCAAAAACGGTGACTTGAAATATATCTTAAAGAAGGCTGTTCGTGGTCTCATTCCTGACGAAATCATTGATAGACCGAAACAAGGATTTGGAGTTCCAGTATACGAGTGGCTATTCGACAAATTGGGTGATGAAATTCGTACTGAGCTACGAAGTTTTGCTCGCCGTACGGATTTTTTTGAGCCGGACGTGATCGAAGAGCATATATCTAAATCTTCGGGTGCACAGCTATGGTACTTATATAATTTTGCGCTTTGGCATAAAACTTATATCGAGATGAAGTAGCCCTATGAAAGATACAATCGTTTTATCACTTTATGGTGTAACCGAACACGATAAAAAATCTATTCGAGATGCGGCGGGGAAATCGCTCGACTTTGTTTCGGCGGGAAGTCTGCGTTCGTCGAATCCCCTTGGGATTCTTCGAAATCTGCGCAGTCTTAAAGCACGCCAGCTTATTATTTTATTTGACCCAAAAAACTCTGTGGGAGTTTTGCAGATTTTAAAGCTGTTAGGTATTCTGACGCCATCGACCGAGCTTTATGTTTGGATAGGTGAAAAAAAGATTCCTTTTAAGCGCAACGAAATTTTAGCAATTATGGCTTCCTTCGTTGTTCAAAACCTGAAGGCTTGGGCGTCGTTGTTTTATAACTGGCTGGATGTTCTAAAATTGGAAAAGGCAAAGCCTCTGAGCTTTGTGGTTTCAAAAAAGGATCAGAAAGTTTTCTATTTAAAAACAAATTATTGGGTCGGCGTTAAAGCGGGTGGTTCCGTAGGACATATTGCTGGAGTCATTAAAGGATTCTTGGAAAACAAGTTTTCTGTTAATTATTACGGTGCCGACAAACCGCTTTTAGTGGACGATCTTATTCCCTATCGAGTGTCCAGTCCAAGTATCAGCTTGAGTTATCCGGAAGAACTCAATCATTATTCGTACGATCGTCAACTTTTTGCTGAGCTCAAAAATGACGATATCTTAAAGAGTTCTGATTTTATCTATCAACGACTATCAATAGCAAATTTTACGGGAGTTCGACTTTCTCGGGCTTTGAACAAACCGTTGATTTTAGAGTACAACGGCTCGGAATCGTGGATTGCAAAAAACTGGGGCGTGCCGCTTCGATTTAATTCGCTGGCGGACCGTATTGAGAAAGTTTGTTTCAAGCACTCTCACTTAATAGTCACTGTTTCAAATGTTCTTCGTGATGATCTCATTGAGCGTGGAGCCGATCCGAAAAAAATTGTAGTCTATCCGAACTGTATCGATCCCGACGTCTTTAACCCTTCTCTTTACAGTAAAGAAAATACCGAGACATTGAGAAAGAGATGGGGAATTGAAGCCGGCGACAAAGTTTTCACTTTTGTTGGAACTTTTGGCCAATGGCACGGGGTCCGAGTTTTAGCAGAGGCTATCGAAGGACTTTATGAGAGGAATGCGGGTTTGCTTGATCAGAATAAAGTAAAGTTCTGGATGATTGGCGATGGCCCGGAAGCAAAAATCTTTTCTGATAAACTAGCATCTCATATCGCGCGCGGAAGGATTGTAATGACTGGATTGGTTCCCCAAAAGGAAGCGCCAGTTTATCTAGCAGGGTCGGATGTCCTGCTAAGTCCTCATGTTAACAATCCGGATGGAGGTCGTTTTTTTGGTTCTCCGACTAAGTTATTTGAATACATGGCCATGGGTAAACCTGTTATAGCATCAAACCTTGAGCAAATTGGTGAAGCACTTTGCGACGGGGCGATCTGGCCGACTTTACCGCAACAAAAAAATGACTCTATATTGGTTGCTCCGGGAAATTCCTCTCAGTTGGCAGAAGCTATTCTTTGGATGATTTCAAATTCAGAGGCGGTCCAACATTTAGGATTCAATGCGCGTCGTAAGGCTTTAAAGCAGTACACTTGGAAACGACACGTTCAAGAGATCATTGATGGGGTTTAAGAAGTTACAAAGTTATATCGAAAGACTCTTAAATCAACCTGTAGTTAAGACTATTATTGAGTCAACTGTCGTCAGGGGGATCGGCTTGAGTGTCGCATTCTTTGGGCAAGTTTATCTTGCGAGACGACTCGGTCCCGAAATTCGGGGGACGTACTCAGCCATCGTCGCTTTGGTCGCCATCGGGGCTCAGGTATTAAGTTTTGGGCTTCAGAACACTAATACCTATGTCATTGCGAAAGACCTTTCTAAATTCAACAGACTGTTCTCATTAAATATTGGATTTTTATTAGTTCTGACCCTAGGTGGAACGGTTATAGCCTATCCTCTTTGGAGATATCTTTCTTTTCCTGTTGAAAATGCAGGCTTCTCAACATCTATTTATACTCTCTTGTTAATTATAGCGACCATTGCCTTCTGGCTTATGGGACAACTGCTCTTAGGTTTGAGTCAGTTTCGCGATTTTAATCTTTTTGAGCTTATCTCAAAATTTGTCACTGTCATCGCTGTTTGTTTTTTGGGGTTTTCGGGGCTTCTTAGTCTGAATTCGGCCCTGCTATCTTCATTACTCGGGCTCGCTATTGGCGGTGTGTTTTTCGCTTATTCCGCTTTGAAAAGGATGCCAACTAAGTTTGAGTTCCATTTTGATCTGAGCTTTATCTTCGATCAAATCGGATATTCCGGGCGTGTTTATCTTTCAATGATCGCAACTTTATTATTGGTTAAAATTGACATACTTATTATTGAGAGAATGTTGGGAGGATTCAGTGCCGGAATCTATTCAGTCGCATCCTCTCTGTGCGATTTGTTGCTTGTTTTACCTTCTTTAATAGCCGCGATTCTTTTTCCGAAAATTAGGGATTCTAAGACTACTGAGGAAGCGTTTCAAAAAGTGATCAAAGCTTTAAGATATTACCTTGTACCGCTCCTTCTAGGAATCACAGTCTTCTTTTTTATATCTGGTGAAATAGTCCGCATGCTTTATGGCGAAGACTATGCCGCAGCCGCAGCACCAATGCGTATTTTAACTTGGGCTGCATTTTTCATGAGCATCAATAATTATTTCTCCGTCTATCTCTCTTGCGTGGGCAGCCCATGGAGTTATGTTTTCACTGGGTTTGCTATCAGCTTACTCAATTTAATTTTAAATATTTATGTGGCAGAGCGATGGGGAATTGTCGGTGTCGCTTTTGTATCCTTAGTTACGTATTTTATGGCAACAGCTATTAACTTTTTCAATTCCTATAGAATTTCATTAAAAAAAGCAGCTTTGTGAGGCTTTAGACGGATATGGCAGGAATGGTTTTGACCCGATTTTTTAATACAAAAAATTTGCTACCGCTTTTCTTTTATTTAATGTGTTTTTTGTTCTTTAACGCCGTGGGGGTTTACCTGGCCGTTTGGGGCCCCGCATTTTATCGGCAATTATACATATTGAATTCGGGAGTTTCTTTTTTGGCTCTTGATGAAAATCAGAAAACGCTGTTACTTCAGTTGATGGTTTGGCCGGTCGTTGGATTCGTTGGCGGATATCTTTTGATTCTGTTTTTCTTGGAGAAAGTCAGAGATAGAGTCGAGATTTTCCTGCAAAAAACCTCAAAATCAAGGAACTTTTCCGAAGCTGAGATCACAACGCTTCTGTTGTCTTTGATTTTGGCGGGGATTTCCGTCGCTCGTGCTGGCTCGTTTAGTATGATGTCGACTTGGTTTTCGAATTACACTCAGTGGATTGCGGCGCGATATCATCTGTTTGAAAAGCTTTCCTCGCCGGAGTTTATAAATTTATACGTTATTGTTCCGTCGGTTTGCTCTATTGTGGCGATACGATTCTTGAAGCTTAACAAGAGTAAATTGTTGGCGGCGGCTTTGGTGTCTATAGCGGTCACTCTTTCCGCTATGCTGTTTCAAAAACGCCCGATCTTGATCTGCTTTCAAATTGTGTTTATCGCCTATCTTTTGGAATATCTAAATGCTTCAGTTATTAAAAAGATTATTATTGCTGGGGTCGCCTCAATTTTACTCTATTGGCTATTGATATTTTTACCGACCTTGGCAATTTCCGAAACCAATATTCAATCAGCCGTCAAATATAAACAAAAATCCTCCGTGGCGAATGAATTTGAAAAAAAATGGAATTTAACAGAAGAGCAGATTGCTGTTGAGGTGGAGGCTATGGAAGCGGCGAAGAGCCTGCCAGATTCAAAGAAACGTCTTTTAGCTCCTGTCAGCGCGCTGATTTTCCGTGTATCGTATCCTTCTGTATTCTACGTTGCGGCCTATCCGGACGTGTATCCCCACTACGGGTTGGATCTTGTATTCAACAAAGTAAAATGGACCGATAACACGGATGTTTGGAAGCTGATGTGGCCTCATATTGAAAACGGTTCCGTGGCAGCTCCCATGCAATTCGTGTTTTATGCACAGGCGGGGGTGTGGGCCGCTGTTGGGATGTCGATCCTGACCGGAATTATTCTCGCCTTTTTATGGTGGTGGTCATCTATTGGGGGGTTCGCAAATCCTCTCAGGGCTGTTCAAGGCAGCCTGGTGCTTCTTCTAGCGGTATTTATATCAATGGATTCTTTGAGAAATTCACTTCTGGCGACGTACGGCATCGTTTGGGGTGTGCTTTTGCTGGAACTCCTGGTTTGGATAAAGCTTTTGGTTGAGCGAATGAATAAAAAAGCGGTATAAGATTTGATACCTCATGAAACTTGTTAACGTAAAAAACAGTATTAAGAAATATGTGCTTCTGGAAGGATTTTTCAGGAGGTTAATTTCGTTTATTCCGTATAAATACAGAAAATTAGATAAAGATTTCTGGAGCTTTTACCAATTCCTTTTTGAAATGGAAAGAAAGTCAAAGCGAGAAGTAGAGGAATACCAGTTTCGTCAATTGCATCGCATCGTAAAATTGGCCTATGACCATTCGAGTTTCTATAGAAAAAAGTATGACGAAGCTGGTTTTTCTCCTGACCAGCTTAAGAGCCTTAAGGATATAAACAAGATACCTGTCTTAACGAAGGGAGAGGTTCGTAACTTCTCTGATTCGATGGTGTTAGATTTATATAGTCGAGACAGTCTATTCATCGGAAATACAAGCGGAACCACCGGAAAAGCTTTGAAGCTATATTTTGATCAAAAGACAGACTCCAGAGAATGGGCAAGTATTTGCTATCAGTGGGCGCGCGTAGGTTATAAACCGGGTGATGGGCGGGTCGAGTTCCGCGGGTTTATTGATAAGGATTTAGATTATTTGCATCTACCTGATGTGAATGTTCTGAGGATCAATATCGTTAAGCTTTCGGAAGACAACCTATCAAAGGTGATCGAAAAAATAAATTCAGTTGGATATAAGTTCTTGCACGGATATCCCTCGGCGTTGTGGAAATTCGCAACCCTCGTAAAAAGACAGGGAGTTAAGTATCAACCCCAAGCTATCATGATGGCTTCGGAAATTCTTTACGATTGGCAGATGCAAGTTATCGACGAAGTGTTTTCGTGTAAAAAAACGATTCACTATGGGCAGGCCGAAAAGGTGGCTTTGGCTTCCTGGCTCAGCGATAGGAAATATTATTTTGTTCCAGCCTATGGAATCTTAGAGTCTAACAATAGCGGACAAGAATTGATCGCAACAAGTCTGATAAATGAAGTTATGCCTTTCATCCGCTACAAGTTGACTGATTGCATGACGAATGTTCGATATGACAATGCGGATGGAGGAACATTCTACCCGATTGCGGACTCCATTTTGGGAAGAGAAGAAGACAATACTTATGATCAAAACGGGAACATGGTCCCGCCAGCAATCGTCACGTTTCCATTTAAACAACTGAAATACATTGATAGCGCCAAGATCGTTCAGGTAGCCATTGGTGAATTCAAACTCATACTAGAGACGAAGCACGATCTGAATTTTCTTCCTTTAAAAACTGAGATTGATGAGGTTGTTAAGAATCTGACTAAGATTTACGGCACAAAGACTCACATCGATATTTCTCTAACAGATACGATCCCGGTGGACCCCAGTGGCAAGTTTCGTTGGATCGAGTGTAAGATAAATGCTTAGAGTTTTTTTTAGAGACAGCTTTTTTTACACGCTTGGAACGATATTAACACGTGGAATCGGCTTTCTCATGCTTCCTATATATGCACGGTTTTTTTCTTCTGAAAAATTCGGTGTCATAGATCTTTTATCGGTCACGGGAACGATTCTCGCAATCGTTATTGGGCTTGAGATTCATCAAGCTGTCGCACGTTTTTTTCCCGAAACAATGGATACTGAGAGTCGGCGTAAAATCGTTTCAACCGCATTTTGGCTCATTCTAGGATTGTATCTTGTTTTCTTGGTCCCCGGGTACCTATCAGCAAAAGCGGTTTCGGAAGTTCTCTTTGGTAAGAGTGATTATACAGGTTTAGTGAAAATCGCGTTTTTTTCGTACGGTTTCAACTTTCTTTATTACTATTCTAGTAGTCAATTGAGATGGCAGCTAAAATCAAAGCAGAATCTGCTTGTGAGTGTTCTTTATAGCTTCCTGTCCGCGGCAGGTGCCTTTGTATTGCTAGAGTATTTTACGTTCGGAATGGAAGCTGTTTTTTATGCTCAGATTTTTGCTGCTTTTATATCAATCTTGATTTCAGTTTATTGGTCACGCGAATATTATTCCCTTACTTTCGATCAGGCTCGTCTAAAGCAGATGATGGCATTCTCGGTACCATTGGTTTTTTCAAGTTTGATGGTCTATGCCATGCTTTACGTGGATCGTTTTATTATCACGTACTTGCTAAGTACTTCGGAGCTAGGTCTTTACAGTTTTGCTTACCGTATTGCATCAGTTGTAGGTCTTCTCGTTGCAGGAAGTCAGGCGGCCTTAACCCCTCTCATTTATAATAAATATCGCGAGGCCGGCACGGCAGAGGCCATCGCAAAGCTCTTTAGATATTTTGGATTGGCTTCAACAGTCTTGATACTGTTGCTATTCCTTTTGTCACAGCCCGTCGTAACCATTATCGGGGGCGCTGAGTTTCAAAATTCGGCCCATCTGGTTCCCTGGATAGCTATATCGATTTTATTCACTGGTGTCGCAAGTTTTACACCTGGTATTTTCATCGAAAAGAAAACGAAGTGGGTGCTAGCGATCAATGGGCTGACTTTTCTGATCAATCTGGTTTTATGTTATGGATTGGTGAAAATGTTCGGTCTACGTGGAGCTGTGTACGCGACAGCCATTTCAAGTTTTATTTATTTTTTAATGTATTATATTGTTGGGCAAAAATATTATCATATTCCAGTTTTCAGATAATTGCAGACGGCAGATTTGTTAATTCTGGGCATCTAAAGAGGTAGAAATTGTCGAAGACTTTTATTCATGAGTCCGCTCATGTTTCAGAAAGTGCGAAGGTAGGCGAAGGAACTAAAGTATGGATTAATGTCCAAATTCGCGAGGAAACCACTGTTGGCGCGAATTGCATCCTTGGAAAGGATGTTTACGTCGCTGAGTTCGTTAAAATTGGTAACGGTTGCAAAATTCAAAATGGTGTTTCGGTGTTTACGGGTGTGACAATTGAAGATGACGTCTTTGTTGGTCCCGATGCAACATTTACGAATGATATAGTGCCTCGCGCTTTTATCAGCGACTGGAAAATAGTACCGACGATTGTAAAAAAAGGGGCGAGTATCGGGGCTAATGCGACGATCGTGTGCGGAGTTACTATTGGCGAATATGCCATGGTCGCCGCCGGAAGTGTTGTGACCAAAGATGTCGAGCCCTACAGTCTGGTGATGGGAAATCCCGCAAGACATTATCGTTTCATCGATAAGATGGGTAACAAGATAGAACACAAGATTACGGATATCTAAAAGTAGGGAGTGGGACGTGAGACCAAATATTAAAGACAGCACAATTTTGGTGACTGGTGGAGCCGGCTTTATTGGAAGCCATCTAGTCGATCGTCTTATTTCGGAAGGTGCCAAGCAAGTTGTAGTGATTGATAATATGTTCGTAGGTAGCGAGGAAAATCTAGCCGCCGCATTGTCACTCGGCGCAGTTTTGTATAAAGACGACATCGAAATCACATCTTCTTTAGATTATGTGTTTTCAAAATACAACTTCGACATTGTTTTTAACTGCGCAACTAAGGCTTTGAACTATTCATTTGTGAATCCGAAGAACGCATTTGATACGAATGTCACGGGAGTCTTAAATCTTCTTGAACACCAACGTCGCGGAAGCTTTAAAACTTTAGTGCATTTTTCTACGTCAGAGGTTTACGGAACTGCCGTATATGAACCTATGGATGAAAATCATCCTATCAATCCGACGACGACATATGCAGCAGGCAAGGCCGCCGCAGACCTTGCGGTGAAAAGTTATGTGAATATGTTCGATTTGGACTGTTTCATTGTAAGACCCTTCAACAATTATGGTCCAAGACAGAACTACAAAGGCTATCTTGCAGGAGTTATTCCAATTACAGCCTACAAAATTCTTAAAGGTCAAAAACCAGAGATTCACGGGACGGGTGCACAAAGCCGCGACTTTATTTTTGTTCAAGACACAGTGGATGCCATTATCAAGCTTTATCCCGTGATGAAGAAAGCAGATAGTGTGAACATTTCTACGGACGGTCAAATTTCTATTAAAGATCTGATCCACCAAATTTCCACGTTGATGGGATACCAAGGGGAAATTTTGCAGAAATCTGCACGCGGCGCTGACGTTGAGACCCATAATGCCAGCAATCAGAAAGTGAAAGAAATGATTGATTACCAGTTGACGCCTTTTGAGGTGGGTCTTCGTAAAACACTGGAATGGTACAAGGAAAATATCAAATGATTAAGCTGATCAAGCCTTACATTAGTTTTGACGAAGTGGAAAAAGAATTTCGTGAAGTATTCGATAGTGGGTGGTTCACGAAGGGAAAATTCGTAGAAGAGTTCCGTGAGGAGATAAGAAAATATACGGGTGCCAAGCATGCGTACCTGGCTACATCTGCAACAACAGCATTAACAATGTGTTTAAAACTTTTGAATATTGGACCAGGAGATGAAGTCATAGTTTCGGATTTCTCCTTTCCGGCTACTGCCAACGTTGTGGAAGATGTGGGTGCAACTCCCATTTTTGCCGATGTGGATCCCACGACATTCAATATGTTGCCTGAAGACTTAGAAAAGAAAATCAATCCTAAAACTAAGGCTGTTATTTTTGTTGATGCGCTTGGAAATCCCAGTGGCATTCACAAGATCAAGGATATCTGTAGTAAGCACAAAGTGACTCTGATTGAGGATGCGGCTTGCGCGATCGGCAGTAGTGAAAATTCTGTGCGTTGTGGAAATATAGCGGATCTGACTTGCTTCAGTTTTCATCCCCGTAAACTATTAACAACAGGAGAGGGTGGAGCTATTACCACCAATAATTCTGCGTATGCGAGCCAGTTGGACGTAAAACTGAATCATGGCTCTGTTGTTACGGATGGTAAGTTTGATTTCGTTGACTACGGATACAATTACAGACTTCCGGAGCTGCAGGCAATCATGGGCCTTAAACAGCTTAGAAAGTTAGATGCGATCGTTGCGGAAAGAAACTCGATTCGCTCAAAGTACCAAGACTTTCTAGAGCCTCTTGGTTTTTCCGTTCAAAAAGTATCAGAAAACGTGATCTACAACGTTCAGTCACTTGTCTTTGTGGTCCCTAAAGAAATCGACCGAAATCAATTAATTAGTAAGTTGAAAGAGCTTGGCGTAGAGACCACTCTGGGAACCTACTGCATGAGTGGTGGTACTTACTTCAGGAATAAGTACAATGATGTCCAAAAGAATTCTGAATTCTTAGGGAATAATACAATTACCTTCCCGTGTTATGCGGGATTGGACTTCGAATTTGTGAAGTCGGCGATTCAGCGCAGTTTATGAAAGTAATATTTCTTGGCGCGACAAAATTCAGTGAGGAAATGCTTGGCGAACTTCTGAGAAATAATATCTCGGTCGATGCCGTATTTTCAATTCCACAAGAATTTGAACTGAAAAAACGAGGTCAGGAAGCTGCGGAAAAGTATAAGAATTCAAATTACGCCGATGTCGCAGGGCTGGCTCAGAAGCACGGTATTTCATGTTATTTTGTATCGGGAGGCGAGCAATCGCTGACAAGTTACAGGGATATTATCGCCAAGATTGATCCGGATATCATTCTTGTTTTGGGCTGGTATTTCATAGTTCCTAAATCCGTACGTAGTTTGGCTAAAATTGGCACGTTCGGTATCCATGCCTCTTTACTACCGGACTATGCCGGAGGTTCTCCGTTGGTATGGGCGCTGATCAATGGAGAACAGAAAACCGGCGTTACGATGTTCAAGATTGAAGATGGCATCGATGACGGTGACATCCTTTCGCAAAAAGAGATCTCTATTGATGTGGAAGACACTATTGCGACTCTTTATGACAAAGTTATTAAAACTTCTAAAGAGGTGTTAGTATCTGAAATGCGGAAGCTGGCGAATGGCGATGTTTCTTACAAGGTTCAAGATAAAAGTAAAATCAAACCTTTGCCCATTCGTACAGAAAAAGACGGGTTGATTGATTGGGGTAAAAAAGCCAATGAGATTTACAACTTTATAAGGGCGCAAACCAAGCCCTATCCGTGCGCCTTTTCATTTATTGATAAGCAGAAAGTTAAATTTGTGCGTGCCAAAGTTGCGGAAGTTCCAGATGATTTTAAAGGCGCACAAGCGGGAACTGTCTTTCGATATGGCGGACGTTTTTTTATTAAGACCTCACACGAAGCAATAGATCCATTAGAAATCGAGGTAGAGGGTGTATCACTATCTCCATTCGATTTTTTTGCTTCAAAGACTAAAAAAGAAATGATTTTTGAAAATGAATGAAATCCAAATTTGTTCAAGATGTATATATGACAGTAGAGTTCCTTTGATCCACTTTAATGAGCAAGGAGTCTGCAATTATTGTCTCCAGACGGATCAACTAGCTAAAGATTATGGAATTCTTGATGGCTCCGGCGAGGCTAAACTTCAGGAAATCTTGAGGCAAATTAAAAGAGACGGAAAAGGTCGACAATACGACTGTGTCGTCGGGGTCAGCGGCGGTGTTGATTCCTCTTTCATGCTTCATAAGGCTATTGAATGGGGATTGCGTCCTTTAGCCGTTCACTATGACAATACCTGGAATAGTGCCATTGCGACTGAAAACATCAAAAAAATGCTGGGTCCCTTGAACGTGGATTTGTATACCTATGTTGTTGATAACAAAGAGGTCGACGACATTTTTAGTGCGTTTTTCAGATCCGGAGTGCCAGAGCTGGATGCCTCCACTGATCTTG
This sequence comes from Bdellovibrio sp. HCB117, assembly GCF_047305915.1. Taxonomy (NCBI): domain Bacteria; kingdom Pseudomonadati; phylum Bdellovibrionota; class Bdellovibrionia; order Bdellovibrionales; family Pseudobdellovibrionaceae; genus Bdellovibrio; species Bdellovibrio sp. HCB117. Next base: position 1,564,527 of record NZ_CP178622.1, read on the forward strand.
CATTGGCCGAAGTTCTATATAGAGCAGCCGATAAATACAAAGTTAAATATATTCTTGAAGGCCATTCCTTTATGACGGAAGGAATTGCTCCACTTGGCAGTTTCTATTTTGATGGAAAGTACATCAAATCAATCCACAAAAAATTTGGAAAAATGCGATTAAAAACATACCCGCTGATGGATTTCATATCCTTTATGAAGTGGGTGTTAGTAAAAAGGATTAAGAAAATTCGACCGTATTGGTATATTAATTATTCGAAAGAAGATGCGCGCGCTTTTCTAGAAAATAAATACGGTTGGCAATATTATGGCGGCCATCATTTGGAAAACCGCTTGGTGGCCTTTAATCATAGCTATTATTTGCCTAAGAAATTCGGAGTGGATTTACGAAATCTTTCCCTTGCTGCAGCCGCTCGTACGGGGAAAATTTCCCGCGCAGAAGCTCTGCGACTCTATGCAGAGCCTCCTCACTTGGAGGAAGGCCTTGTGGAATACTTCAAAAACAGACTTCATATTAACGAAGACGAATTTAATTCTATCATGAGCGGCGAAAAGAAAACGTTTAAAGACTATCCAACCTACAAACCACTCTTTGAACTTTTACGACCGTTGTTTTACGTGCTAGCTAAGGCAAATCTTGTCCCTATGAGCTTTTACATTAAGTACACTTCGAAAACAGGCATGTGATGGTTTCAATTGTTAACTATGGAATGGGTAATATCGGCTCCGTTGTTAATATGTTTAAACGTATTAGCGTTAAAACAGAAATTATTTCTACTGCAGAAGAAATAAGGAAAGCGCATAAAATTCTTTTACCGGGCGTAGGGGCGTTTGATGCCGCGATGTCTAGGATTAATGAATTGCAAATTAAAGAAGCTTTGGACGAAAAAGCGCTTAAAGAGAAGGTCCCCGTTTTGGGAATTTGTCTGGGCATGCAATTGTTGACTCAGGGAAGTGAAGAAGGCGTGTTGCCTGGCCTTGCATGGTTTGAGGCACAAACTTTAAGCTTCAGAAAAGTGGTTGATACGAAAGTACTTAAAGTGCCACATATGGGATGGAGTCAGGCTCATCTGGCTAATGCAAGTCCTTTGGTGGCGGGTTTCGAAAACTTTGAAGAGATTCGTTTTTATTTTGTTCATTCCTATTTTGTTAAGTGTGTGAACCCCAATGAATCTATTCTGAAAACGCACTATGGTGTCGAATTTGATTCGGCGATTCAAAAAGATAATATTTTTGGTGCTCAATTCCATCCCGAGAAAAGCCATAAGTTCGGAATGAAATTGCTCGAGAACTTTGCGAGGCTCTAGATGAATTCATCGCGTACTCGAATCATCCCGGTCCTACTTCTAAAAGGCGAGAGTCTTGTTAAGACCGTAAAATTTGACAAGTATAATTATATCGGCGATCCCATCAATACCGTACGGATATTCAATGAACTTGAGGTGGATGAGCTTGCTTTTCTGGATATTGAAGCTTCCAAGAAAAACTCAAAGCCTAACTTCAAGCTGCTAGAGCTGATCGCTTCGGAATGTTTTATGCCTTTAGCCTATGGTGGCGGGATTAAGACATTTGATGATGTTAAAAGAATTTTCAGTATTGGTTTTGAAAAGGTGATACTTAACTCCATTTGTTTTGAGGATCCGAACCTCATTACTAAAGTGTCTGAAATTTATGGTTCGCAGGCCGTTATTGGATCCGTTGACTACAAACACTCGTTTTGGGGGAAGGCAGCTGTCTACTCTCATGATGGGACCAGGAAGCAAAATGTTGATCCCAAATCCTGGGCGCTTGAGCTTGAAAGCAAAGGTGTCGGAGAAATTCTGCTAACGTCTATGGATAACGATGGTACGTGGAATGGTTTCGACGTCAAAGTCGCAAGGGAAGTATCAGACAGCTTGTCTGTTCCTCTTATCGCATCGGGTGGAGCCGGTTCGATAAAAGATATTGCAGATATAGTGAAAAGCGGTGGTGCTTCGGCCGTGGGGGTTGGAAGTATGGTCGTGTATCAAAAAAAGGATATGGGAGTTCTTATCAATTTCCCGGATAAGAAAAAACTTAAGGAAGCGTTGGAATTTAATGTCTAAAGTCATTTACCAGTTTGGTTCTCTTGCGGGGTGGCCCTATGTTCTTGCAAAGGGTCTGCGCGAAAAGGGTGTTCCAAGTATTAATATTATTTCTGATAGTCTGGATAAAGGGGGAGCGACAAACTCCATAGGGAAGTCCAATAGAAAGTTGCACTATGACGAGTGTCTTCACGACGCAAGTCACGGTTGGCTTCGTCGCCTTTTCAATAGGTTTTGGCTGGTTCTTCGAATTCTACGCACGGGGAGAGTTGTTCACTATCATGGTGGAACCATTCTGCCATACAATTTGGATGTATGGATTTTCAAAAAATTTGGAATTCCTACCATTATAACTTGGGGTGGAGGCGATGCGCGCATCATTGAAGTTGCATCCTCAATCAATCCTTACTTTTTCCGTTATCAAGAGCCCGAGAAAGACAAGAATATAAGAAGAATGCTTTCACGGCTTTCTAAATTCGGTGTAAAAGTTGCGACGGATCCCGAAATGACATTGTATATGAAGGGCTATTTTGACGAAGTCCACGCATTTAGGCCGCCCATTTTTATGGATGAGCTTCATTGCGTATATCCGCGAGAGGATAGAAAACCTATCTTCTTGCACATTCCCACTCATCCTTTCGTTAAAGGTACTGTTCACATAAAGAAGGCATTTGAAAAACTTCAGAAAGAAGGCCTGGAGTTCGAACCGGTTCTCCTAGAGTCGAACATGACACAGAAAGAAGTTCGTAAAAGGATTTCTGAATGTGACGTGTATGTCGATGAATTAAGATGTGGATCTTATGGATATACCGCAATCGAAGCTGCGGGAAGCGGTAAGCCGACACTGACATATATTATCGATGAAATTATCCCCAAATTTCCCGAGGATTTACCATTTGTAAATACCAATGCAGACAACCTTTATGAGAATTTGAAATGGCTTATTCAAGACTCTGAGGCACGGAAACAGATTGGGGAAAAGAGCCGCCGATATGTAGAAAAGTACCACGCGGCTGAAGTCGTTGTTCAAGATATGATTGATCTTTATGAACGGGTGTCTAGAAATTAAAGGGATTTAAAACCACCCGTAACCTTTGGAGTAGGGAACCACTGTTCTTTCCGAAGAGAACTTCCAGGATTTTTCAAGACAGATATCGTAAATTTCAACGGCGTTTGATTTTTTAAATACAAAACGCACCGTCTTTAATCGCGGATTAAATCCAGCGAGTGTGGTGTCATTTGCAATTAAAATGTAGCTTCTTTGGTTGCCCGCTAAAGAAAAGAGTCCCTGATCCAAGGGCGCTGGTTCTACAATCTTTCCTTTTGTGTCTGTCACCAGAGGGGCAAAATGCGACTTCACGCTACGATAGCTGTTTCTAACATGGGGGAGTGGGGTGTAAATCGCTGTTCCCGGATCTTCGATAATGGGGTTGCCGTCAGCATACACTTCGAGTGACAACTGATCATTGTGATCGTGACCTCCACGGTTTTTCTGGCCAACGGGCCCGCATCTAAAACCCAAATAAAAACTGTCTGATTTCCATCCAAGCAAGCCGAAATCTTCGTATAGAAATAAACTTGTCGAAAGAATATTCTCACGGACTTTGAGCACGGTCGTTTGAACAGGGTAAGCGAGGTTGGCGAATGAAATTTCCATTCCATTTTTAATTTGTGCAACTAAGTTCGTGATGTCCAAAGGTAACAATGCTGAGTTGCCAAAGTTAGCTAGTGTTTTGTCGTTATCTTTGACGTCATGAACGCTCGCTTCAGTCTGCAATGACGATATCCAAGAACCTTCGAGATATTTCGACATCGTTGGTGTTTTAAAGAACGAATCTATTGCTTCCGTAAGGCAGCTGAAATCCAAGTGAGTCTCTATCAATCCTTGATGAGGCTCAAAGAGGGGCTGTAGTTTGAAAAATCGGCCGCTGTCACAGTCTCCAACTTGCGAAATTTTGCCGTCAGGGCGGGTCACAGTTTTGGTAAACTTGCTCATTGAGAAAAGTTTCCTCATGTATTTGTCTGAAAATTGAACGGGGAGGTTGAATTTACGGAGACGGTTCTTTTGATGCAAAAATAGCAAGGTCGTATATAGCATCATTTCTGAGGACAGGCGATGATAGGCCGTAGATCCTTCAAAATTGGCACCGTCATCGAAGAATTGGTAATCCATTTCCGTTTCTAAGGCTTTATGGGCAAATTGAAACCAAAGATTTGTCTCTTGTGTCTCTGGAAGCAAAGACGAGATAAAAGCAAGGCCGCAGACATCCGCTAAATAGTGGTTTCCTCTAAATCCGTCTTTTCCGATTTCTAAATTGTTGTAGACGTAGCTGCCGTGATCGTACAGGGAGTTAAGAAAAATGCGGTTGAAGCTCACATCAAACTTCCAGCCATAGCTCTTGAAAAAGTCATAAGATAGCGCCCAGTTTGCTGCGCGAATAGCGACGTCCATAGCGCATCGCCAGTTAACTCCATACTTCGGGGGATTTGAGGCAATAAAATCGAGAATTTGATTTTGAAACTCTAAGGCGTAAGCAGATTTTTGTTCAGTGGCGTAGCCGAAGGAGAGCCAAGGCAAATGTTGTGCTCTCGAAATTTCCCAGGGCACTTTGATATCCACGCCCGGCTTATGACCATAAGGGATTCGGAACCACCAAACATTTTCTTTCCATCGATATCCCGACTTGAAATCAAGATGCCAGTCTATCGGCGCATATTCTTGAGAGATCAAACTCCAAACGTTAGAAGCATGTTTTTGATTTGAGGAATTAATTGCTTTTTTAATCCAATCCGTTTTTTTTGGTTCCGGATGAAATGAAGGATTATGCGAGTAACTATGATTTGCTAGCCCCTTGGCTTTCATTCCATGATGAACTTGAGTCCATCCCGAACCTAAGAGTTCAAATTCATGATTCATCGTTTTTGAAAGCAAATGTGCCAATTCGGGAAAAAACTTTAATATATCAGAAGCCGCCGGGGCCGTGGGGAAGAGCCTGAGAGGCTTCTCATTTGTAAAAGATTGGGAATAAGTCGGTAAAATCTTATCCTTAAACTGTAAAAAGAGTGCCTTTGCTCGAAAAGTAAGCAGCTGTGTTACCTTGAGGAATACGACATGTGGCGGAAGGGAAATAGCTCTCTTGAAATACTGTTTGAAGCTCATTTAAATCTCTGAGATGAATAGTTTTTACTAGTGAAAGTTATATACGCATGAAGCAGATTTTCCAAAACTTAAAAACAGGCTCCGTCACTATTGAACAATTGCCGCTTCCAGGAGTCGGAGCAGGGCAAGTTCTTATCCAGACAACTCGCTCTCTGATCTCTCTAGGCACCGAAAGAATGCTGGTTGAGTTTGGAAAAGCAAGCTGGATTGACAAGGCTCGTCAGCAACCTGAGAAGGTGCAACAGGTATTAACGAAGATAAAAACAGATGGTCTGATGCCAACGGTACAGGCCGTTATGTCGAAGTTGGATCAACCATTGCCTTTGGGATATTGCAATGTCGGTGTTGTTAAAGCTGTTGGCGCTGGCATCCACGATTTAAAAGTGGGTGATCGAGTTGTCTCAAACGGTCCGCATGCTGAGGCGGTTACAGTTTCTCGCAATCTTGTTGCAAAAATTCCCGATAACGTCAGTGATGACGAAGCCGCTTTTACGGTTTTGGGATCCATTGGTCTGCAGGGAATACGTCTCATCAATCCCACCCTTGGTGAAACGGTGGTCGTGGTTGGCTTAGGTTTGATTGGGCTTTTAACTGTTCAGCTTTTGAAAGCAAACGGTTGCGAAGTTATTGGCTTTGATTTTGATCCTGACAAGGTTCGTAGAGCCAATGAAATGGGAGCTAAGGCTTATCTAGTGACAGAAGCGGTAGATCCTGTTTCGACAGTGCTTGAAATTACGAACAACATCGGAGCTGATGCCGTTGTTATTACGGCTTCGACGAAAAGCGATGATGTTATTTCCCAGTCAGCGCAAATGTGCCGCCAGCGAGGGAGAGTTGTCCTTGTTGGGGTTGTGGGATTGGATATCAAACGTTCTGACTTCTACGAGAAGGAAATTTCCTTCCAAGTGTCCTGTTCGTACGGGCCGGGCCGTTACGACGTAAACTACGAACAAAAAGGCTTGGATTTTCCAATTGGTTTTGTTCGCTGGACTGAACAAAGAAACTTCGAAGCCCTTCTTGGTTTGTTGTCGCAAAAGCGTTTAAATGTAAACGAACTTATCAGCAAAAGTATTGTTCTGGATGATGCTCCCTCTGTGTACTCACAGATCGGCGAAGACAAAACAGTGCTTGGTATTTTGATCCGATATGCTGCCGATAGTACTTTCGCACTGACATCGGTGCCTGTAGTGTCAGGACAAACGGCGAAAACCAGCGAACCTGGCTTGGCGATCCTTGGAGCTGGCCAGTTTGCTACGGCCGTGTTATTGCCAGCCCTGAAAGAGGCCGGTTTTCGTTTTACAACGTTGGCGTCTCGTAGCGGAAGTTTAGGCGCGCATGTAGCCCGAAAGTTTGGGTTCAACAAAATTTCGAGTGACTATGATGAGGTGCTGGCCGACTCCAATATCTCAACTGTGGTTATCTCTACTCGCCATAACTCCCACGGCAGCTTAGTTTTAAAATCTTTGGCAGCGGGAAAGAATGTTTTTGTTGAGAAGCCATTAGCTTTATCGGAATCCGAAATTGATAAAATAGAAGAATTCTATCGTGGAAAATCTTCTGCACCTTTACTGATGGTGGGCTTTAATCGGCGCTTTGCTCCTCTTACTGTGGACCTAAAAAGAACTTTAGATCGAATGGCTACAAAGAAAGCCATGATTATGACCGTAAATGCGGGCGCTATCCCAGCCAAACATTGGACACAAGATCCTGAAGTTGGGGGCGGACGCCTTGTAGGTGAGGGATGTCATTTTATCGATTTATTGCGTTACCTGGCGGGCTCTGAAATTTCTGCTTCTGAAGTCATGGCTAACGATGGCGGTTGTCTTGACACCTTCACAATCCAGTTAAAGTTTAAGAATGGGGATATCGGTACGATTCATTATTTCGCCAATGGCTCTAAGGCGTTTCCAAAAGAACGTTTAGAAGTATTTTGTGGTGGCAAAATATTTATTCTCGATAATTTTAAAAAACTGAGTGGATTGGGCTTGAAAGGAATGAAGTACATTCTGGGTAAACAAGACAAAGGGCATCGCGCAGAAGCCGTCGAGTTTATAAAGTCTCTCAATCAAGGCACTCAGCCCATACCCCTTGCGGAAATACTCGAAGTGTCACGTGTCGCGATCCAGCTGCAAGAGAAAGTTTTTAAGGGATAGTTTTGAAGAAGTTCAGTATTTTCTTTTTATCTGACAACTTTCCACCTGAAAGAAATGCGGCAGCCACGCGAGTGTCTGAACGAGGAGTCTATTGGGTTGAAGCGGGGCATGATTTATCAGTACTAACTTCAGTGCCGAACATGCCCGAAGGTAAAATATATGCTGGATACAAGAACAGATGGTTTCAGCGCGACCAGTTTTTGGGTATCAAAGTTTTTCGTGTAAAAACCTTTATCGCCGCGAATGAAGGTTTTGCTCTTCGTATTTTGGACTTTCTATCCTATATGGTGACGTCTTTTTTCGCGGGGCTTTTCCTGGTCAATAGAAAGCATGATTTCATCGTCGCTACGTCGCCACAATTTTTCACCGCTGTGTCCGCTTGGGCTTTGGCGAAAGTAAAAGGCAAACCGTTTATTTTCGAACTAGGTGATTTATGGCCCGAAAGTATTCGTGCGGTGGGTGCCATGAAGGCCTCCTGGGTGTTGGATCAAATAGAGAAGGTCGAACTTTTCTTGTATCGGCAATCTGCAGCCGTGATTGCATTAACTGACGATTTTAAAGCGAATCTGATTCGTCGCGGAATTCCTGCCGAAAAGATTTTCGTCGTAAAAAATGGTGTCGACCTTCGAAGGCATAGTCCTCAGCCTAAGGATGAAGCTCTTTTAAAAGAACTTGGTTTGGAAGACAAATTTGTCGTGTCCTATATAGGCACTATGGGTTCCGCTCACGATCTTCTTCGAGTCTTGCAGGCGGCTAAAGCTCTTCAAAATAGTGGAGAACTGAAAGTCGTATTTCTTTTTGTGGGTGCCGGAGCTGAGTTGCAGATGCTTAAGTCATTTGCAGAGGCGCAGGCTCTTCGAAATGTCGTCTTTGTGGCACCTCAAGGGAAAGAGCGGATTGGCCTTTATTGGAATTTGAGCGACATTGCGCTCGTGCACCTTAAGAATAGTGATACTTTCCGATCTGTGATTCCTTCGAAAATGTTTGAGGCGATGGGTTACGCGAAGCCCGTCCTTTTGGTCGCCCCGCAGGGAGAAGCTTCCCAGATTTTGATGGATGCAAAAGCAGGATGGCATTTGGCTGATTACCAAGAGTCGACTTTCTTGCAAACTTTAAAGCGTCTTTCAAGTCAGCCCGAGGAAGTTCGCCGTGTGGCCCAAACAAGCTTGGAAGCCAGCAAACAGTTCACGAGAGAAAGACAGGCAAACGAGTTTATTGCGGCCCTATCTTCGTTGGGAACTAAGTAAACATTATCTTAATACCATCATCTGTGGAAAATTTTGTAGTTTCGCCCAAACGTTTTTTCGTCAGCGTATTATCTAATGCGAGTGTTCCGAAAAGGCGTGTTGAAATTTTAGGCGCGAGCTTAAATAGTACTGCATAACCAATAGGAGTAAGTGGAAAAAGATAAATTTTTTTTCCTAAAGCTTTGGCTATAGCTCGAACTAAGTCTGCGGTTGAAACAAGGCGTGGGTCCTGGGGTAAATAAATTCCGCTGGCTTCTAAGTTAACAATTAAAGAAATGACATGGCAAAGGTTGCCTACGTAGACAATGCTTCGCTTGTTTTTGAAGAATTTCAAGGGAAGCAGGGGAAGGTGTTGAATGAGTTTTGCAAGCGTAACAATATTTCCTTTGGCCCCTTTGCCATAAACCATAGGGGGGCGGATGATGGCCACTTTAAATTCAGCGTCTTCAATGGATAATAAGAATTTTTCGGCTGCCAGTTTGCTTTTGCCGTAAGAATCTTTGGGATCACACGGCGAGTTTTCCGTGAGCCGTTCGTCGTGGTTGTAGAGATCGCCAGATGTGCCGTAGACATGGGAAGTGCTTAAAAAAATAAATTGTTTAACTCCTGAAGCCTTAGCTGCCAGTGCGAGTGCCTTCGTCAACTCGTAGTTAATCTTGAAATATTCATTTTCTGGAGCACCACTCATTTGGTGGACGAGGGCGGCGCAGTGGACTACGCTGTCAACGCCAGCAAACGATATATCCTCTATCTTGGTTTGACGTAAACTTAACGGCTGAATGTCATACACAGACTTGTATTCGTGATAAAAATGGCCTCCGACAAAACCTGTAGCACCAGTTAAAAGAATTTTCTTCATGACCATCCTAGTGGCTAACGCCATCCCGTTTCAGAACTTTTAAAACAGTGAGAAAAAGAATTTTAATGTCTAAAGCGAGAGAGTGATTCTCAAGGTAATATTTATCAAACTCAACTTTCACAGGGATGGGTAATTCATCGCGCCCGTTCACTTGGGCCCACCCCGTAATTCCGGGTTTGAGCTTTTCGACTCCGTATTGTGTACGAAGTTCGCGCAGATCGTCCTGATTGAAGAGCGCAGGGCGAGGGCCGACAAAACTCATATCTCCTTTTAAAACTGACAGTAACTGCGGAAGCTCATCCAAACTCGTTTTGCGAATAAAGCCGCCGATAGGAGTTAGATACTGCGCGGGATCGGCAAGAAGATGAGTGGCTACTTGCGGAGTATCTACACGCATAGATCTAAATTTAGGCATCAAAAAAATCTCGTTGTTCTGTCCGATTCTTTTTGACCAGTGTAGAGCCGGACCCTTCGAAGTTAATCTCACGGCCATAAATACGAGAATTAAAGGAATTCCTAAAAGTGTGAAAGCAATCACGCATAATACTAAATCGAAAAAACGTTTTTCCATGATCTGTTGATTCTGTCCTAATCTACTGAATGGGTTTAATAGAGAAATTGGATTGAAGGGACTTGGAGTCGGGTATCTGAGTCATTTTTTCTAGCACGCACCCAGGTCCCACTAGCACCTCAGATCCCACATGCACGCCTCCGCACGTAATAGCCCCTTGGCCAATATGCGAAAAGTTTCCTACTTCACAATCATGATCGATAATAGCTCCCGTATTTATAATAACGCCGCATCCTATTGCGGAGTAGGGTCCGATGGAGGACTTGGCGCCTATTAAAGATCCAGCCCCGACGGTTGCCGTCGGGGAAACGTAGGCGGTTGGATGAGCAATCCAGGGAATGCTGTGGTTGCTGCTTTCAAGATTTTTGTACCACAACTTTCGTTTTCCATTATCGCCAATGGCTACGAACGCCGATTTAACAGATGGAAACTTAGCGGAAAGGGCCGCTAACGAATTAAATACCGGTTGTCCCAGAAAAACACCGCTCTTTGGGTGCTCGTCGATATAACCAACGATGTCCCATTTTTGCATTGCCACTAGGACTTCGGTGACGACCTTAGAATGTCCTCCACAACCGATAATAAAAATTTGCGTCTTCATCTTGATGCCTCAGGTTGAGAAGACTACATGCTACTTAGAGTCTGCGTCAATATGGGAACTGCTCTTGTTGAAGTGCCCCTTCCGCTATGTCATGATGGCGTATTCCTAGTACAAAGGTTTAATTACGATGTTTGTTAAGATAGCGGCGCTTCCCAGAAGAACTAAAATTCTGATCATGCTCTTGTGTGACGTGCTGCTGCTTCCATTAGCACTTTATTCGGCAATTGCTCTCAGATTTGGGACGTTTTATCCCGTAGTCTCTTCCTACTACTGGCTGTTCTTTTTACTTCCATTTTTAACCGTACCTATTTTTATCCGTGTTGGACTGTATCGTGCCGTGATCCGCTACATGGATGATAAAATCATCGCCACGGTCTTTTACGGCGTGACCTTGTCCGTATTTATGTTAACGGCCGCGGTCGTTATGGGGCGCGTGGAGGGGCTACCGCGCTCGTCTATCGTAATTTATTGGATCATTGCGATCGCTTATATTGCCGCCAGTCGTTTTATGGCTCGCGGAGTTTTGCGTTCACTCGAAAGACGAACGGACCGACGCCAGAAAGTGGCGATTTACGGGGCGGGAAGATCTGGTCTTCAGACAGCACTGGCTTTGATGTCGAGCCCGGAATTTTCTCCTGTCGCTTTTTTCGATGATAATGAAGATTTGCACGGAACTAATGTCGCCGGGATTCGTGTCTTCAACCCCGCCGATGCACTTAAAATTATGGCCGAGAGGGACTGCTTTCAGTTGCTTATTGCCATGCCCTCTGCAACTCGTTCACGACGACGTGAGGTGATCCAGAAATTTGAGGGAAAAGATATTCAACTAAAGACGCTTCCAGGTATGGGTGAATTGGTAGATGGTCGCGTTCGCATCGAAGATATTAGGGAAGTGGGTGTTGAGGACTTACTGGGAAGAGATCCAGTGCCGCCGTATTCGGATCTGCTGTCGGCTTGTATCAAAGAAAGAGTTGTCTTAGTCACCGGCGCTGGAGGATCCATTGGTTCTGAGCTTTGCAGACAGATTGCTATAAACTCTCCGTTGTCGTTGGTGCTTTTCGAACAAAGTGAGTTTGCCCTTTATAAGATGGAGCAGGAGCTGCACAGGCATCATCCATTTTTAAAAGTTTACTCTGTTCTAGGTGACGTGCTGAATCGTGAGCACTTAGACAGAGTGATGAAAAAGTATAAGGTTAACACTGTTTATCATGCTGCTGCCTATAAGCATGTCCCTCTTGTTGAAAGTAATATCATCGCCGGTGTCCTGAATAATGCCTTTGGTACTTGGAACGCTGTCTCGGCCGCTATTAGTTCACATGTTGAAAATTTTGTTCTAATTTCAACAGACAAAGCGGTCCGCCCGACAAACGTGATGGGAGCGACAAAGAGGCTGGCCGAGTTGATTCTTCAAGCAATTTCAGAAAGCGGTTCCTCGAAAACTCGAGTAACGATGGTCCGCTTCGGTAACGTCTTGGGTTCTTCCGGTTCTGTTGTTCCTCTTTTCAAAGAACAAATTCGCGCCGGCGGTCCCGTAACCGTAACTCATCCAGATGTGACGAGATATTTCATGACCATCCCTGAAGCCGCCCAGCTTGTTTTGCAAGCCGGAGCCATGGGGAAGGGTGGGGATGTCTTTGTCCTTGATATGGGCGAACCTGTAAAAATCGCTGATCTCGCACGAAAAATGATCGAACTCAGTGGTCTTGAGGTCCGAGATCCCGCAACAGGCCAGGGTGATATCTCCATCGAGTACGTGGGAATGAGACCTGGCGAAAAGCTTTACGAAGAGCTTTTAATTGGTGAGAACGTCGAGGGCACACATCACCCTCGCATCATGCGTGCAGTGGAAGGCATGATAGAATCCGTGATCCTATTTCCTAAGCTTGAAAAAATGAAACAAGCTTGCACTGCCGGAGACGTAGAGACTGTCAAAGCGTTACTGATAGAACTAGTTCAAGAATATCAGCCGATGATCGAAACGGGTGAAAAGGTTCATTAGAATCTTACCCGCACCCCAATGCCGACGTCCAAATCGACATCCGTTTTGGGCGCTAGATCCAGGGCTGCAGAAACCTCACCAAATACTTCTAAATTTGGATTGTTGAAATTATACAGAAGACCCAAGGGGGCTCGTGGCCCGATCGCGATGTCACCGTCATATTTGCCGTCTTGGATGGTGATGATTCGTACTCCCAATCCGTAATACATTTCCAAGGGGCCTTCGGAAGTGCTAAAAGTCCGAGCCCGATCCCACAAATAGGTTCCGTGAATATGCAATCCTTCATAATGACTTGAAGAGAAGGCAAGCGCTCCTTCAAGAGAATGGCTGTTGTCTAAGCCGACGCGTCCTGAAACTCCCGTCGGGTCGCCTATTACGATGCCAATCCCTGCATCGGCGTAAGCTCTATAGGTTAGAAACGTCGTTAGTAGCACAAGTAGAACAAAGAACTTCATCATGATGTTCGCCTCCACATCTTTATTATGCCAGAGATAGTGGGCAGGGTCACAGTGTGCGCATAAAACGTTTCATTTTAATGGTCGTGTTCAGATGTTTGACAAAAAAAGAAGAATTTGAATGAACTTTTTGTATGAAAGCAACAGGCGTTAGGGAGTGTAATTTTCAGGATCCAAAAATTCTGATATGCCATAAATTCCGTTTTGTCTGATCGGGAATACCAGTCTGTCTGGTTCTGTACCAGCGCCATTCTTAAAAATAATTTTGTTTCCAGCACATGTGCTGCCATGAGGTAGAGTGAGTTCTACTTCCGTATATGGTGAAGAGAAGTTTTTTCGATAAAGTTTTGGCGAATCATTTTCAGGAACTGAGCAAAAGTAAAGATAAGGTGATTTATAAAAGATAGATTGAGCTTTCACAGAGAGCGAAAACATTTTCGTGATATTGCCTGCGCCGACGCGAATTACGTCTTTTTGACTGTTGGTCAAAAAGAGCCAATAGTTATTACCAGCTATGTTGGTCTGATGGATTGGACTTGCGGGGCCTGCGCCGAAAGAGAAATAATAGTGCTCAGGAATACACGAGCTTGACGAACCATTGTTGCATCCGCCTGATGATACATAGTTGCCATTTCCCAATGTGAATCGCGAATATCCGTTAGTTAGATCAAATTCACGCCAAACTCGTCTGTAGTGTTCGGTGCCCCCCCAAGAATCGAGACCGACCAGAAGTGAGTTGTTGTAAAAGGCAAGAGGTGCAAGAGGGTATGTTGGAATATCTAGATCCCAATAAAAATATCCTGAAGTTGTTTCGTAAGGAATCGTTCCACCCAATGTGAACACATTTTGCCATACGTTGCTCGCGCGATTGAGTCGACAAATACTATAAGATCCTCCACAGTACCAGTAAACATCTCCATTTGCGGGGTTGGTAACAAATCGGCCAGGGGTAGACCACCCCATGCCGATAGGGTTTACGTTGGCTGCTACGCCCAACGGTGTAGTTGAGTCAGAAGAGTCAGAGCCATTTCCGGCTATGGTCGATATGCCCGGGGTGCCTTTAAAGTTCACTTCCCTGAATCGCCCACCTTGAGTGTCGAGTAAGATGACTTTGTCATTTGTACCGTGATCTATGGAGGCCACGTCATTTAAGCGGGCCTCCATTGAGGGGCCCCCATCGCCGCTACTTAAATTGTATCCGTACAGAGTATAAACCCTACTGTCGCTTCCAACGATGCGGATTTGTCCGTCATCCTTGAAATAGACCTGTCCTGTTTGTGAAACAAAAACGTCATTGGGAATAATTGCACAGGACGTTGCTGGGGTGCCATCGGGGCAGTTGCTGCGCAGGCCAGAGCCTACGACGACATTCCAGCCTGCGCTACCATCATACTTAACTACCTGAAAGTTCCATGGATTTCGATTATTCAAAGAGTAGATTTGTCCGTTCATGCCTTGGATCATGTAAGCATAGGAGCAAGTTGAAAATGTCATTGGCGGATGCCCGCCGCCTAAAGATTGAAGCGTAGTCGGAGCAACTCTTGCGAAGTTAAAATTGTTGCAACCGTATATAGGATGATTCAATGTAACCAACGCCTGGGATATTATGTAAGAAAAAGGATCATAAACAAAACTTAGTGATCCGAAAGGCCATGCTCCAATATCCGTGCTGGCGTCAGAATAGTCGCCAGCTCCGCCAAGGCGAAGGGTGTCGACATAGGGTTCAACGGCGCTCCCACGATACACTCTTACTCTGGAACCATTGGCTCGTGTAGACATCAAATTATCGGTCTGAAAATATATATCCCCATTCGGCAGAGCTAAAAAATTTAAATAGGGCGATCCCAAACCGAACATCTTAGTTGTGGGATGAAGTTTGATTTTTACATCGTGAGGATCAGCAACATAGTCACTTGTATTTTCGCCGACACGCCCATCATTAAAAGCTCCAATGATGGATTCGATCGTCATTGGCGAGATACGAGTGTCAATGCGACGAATGCGATCAGGTTCAAACACTAAAACTCGGTCTTCAAAGTCTAAAGCTATTTTCAGGATGCCTTGTGATGTAGCGGATTCCAAGGCGCCACCATCGCCTGAGCTTGTCTCCGTTAACTTGAGCCCAATTTTTTGGACGCCGGTATTAGGGTCAACCAGCAATAAACCTCGCGCAACATCCCTAAAAAATAGCAAACCATTTCTAGTCACAACGAAAGAACCGCTGTCAGGAGTGAGTCCTCGGAAAGCGGCCTTCTTTGCAGAGCCGTTGGTGCCTGGATCGGTATTTCCCGCGATCGGGCGGAAGTTGGGATTGCTGATGTAAACGGTGTTCTTCGTGGTGGTTTGTCCAATTCCGTCAGTGACACGAACTTGGATCATGTAAGTAGTATTAACGGGAACTGGAGAACTCCAGCTATATGTACAGTCATCCACAGCACCGGCAGCGCTGCAAGAAAGAACACTGCCGTTTTCCGCGTGATCTTCAATCAAAGTAAAATCGGTGCCATTGATTGTGTACCAAAGACTGACCGCAGCGCTTCCATGATAAACTTTTTGTTTCCACTTTAAGTACAGCAGCGTTCCCGGAGTCGTAACTAAGTCCCATGGATCTGGTTGAACAGTGGCAGAAGAATTTTTAGCAACAATCAGATCGGTCAACGTGGGATCGGGAATAGGAGAATACGTCACCGCGATTCGGTCTGTGCCATTATTTACTGGGCCTACGTTATTTGAAATATTTCCGGCTTGATCACGAATCCACAAATGGACTGTATAAATACCTTGTCGCCAATCAACCAAGTGATCGTAATCAGTCAGTGTGACGTTAAGATCGACGGGTACGCCCACTCCTGGGGCGTCAATCGCAATCCAGCAAGTGTCACTTAAAGCAGGGGCGGTCGAACTATTCTTTAAGCAGAATTGCGTTACCGGAGTTTGGTTGTCCGTTGCTGAAAAGCTGACTTTAACAAAGGGATTGTAAGTTGTAACCGGTCCCTCAGAACCTGCAATTAAAAATGAATGAGCTGTAATTTCAGGCGGAGTGATATCATATAATAAAATAGAAGATTGACTGCCATATCCTGTCTGCCCCGTCGCATCCGTCAATCTCACTCTAAAAATTGTCGTTCCTGGAGTCGACGGCAGATATTGTTTGAATTTATAAATCTTGCTATTCACAGCTCCAGTAATTCCAACCGGAGTTGTTGAAAGACCTGTCCAAGAGGATCCAGAATTCTGACTGTACTCTAAGGTAAAGTTTGCGCCGGCGGGAACATTTCCTTCTGTTAAAGTCCACTTAAATTCATAATAACTGTTCGTTCCTAAAAATCCCGGAATCGCCGTTAAAGAGATCGATGGAGGAAGAGTGTCGTAGTCTACAAGGACACTTGCAAACGAAGGCTGAATGTTTCCTGTTGCATCACGCACGAACACGCGAATATTTCTTGTCCCTTGAGTCCCCGCAGTACTTAAATCAAAAGAGATTCCACCCGCAGCAGTTGTGCAAGACACCCAAGCGGATTCTGATCCTGTAGGAATTGCCGAGTCTTCCTTCGCTAAGAGTTGAGCTACATCGGCGCAACTAGAAACTGTCATCGTCACAAAGTTTGCCGACGTCGGACTTGCTGAAGCTCGTGTAATACTGGGAAGGGCAGGCGGTGTCGTATCTTTGATAAGGTTTAAAGTTTGGGTTGTGACGTTGCCAGCGGCATCTGTCGCTGTGATAGTAAGACTCTTTGTGCCATCAGGGCCTGCTAATGATGGTGTCACCGAAACGACTCCACCTGTGCATGACTGCGTAATGGTGGAAGTGATATCGCCACTTGCCGAGATGGCAGCCGCGTCTTCGCAAGTTAGATCAAGGGTGAAAGAGCCTTTGAATGCGGAGTTCGCCGCAGGAGAAGCAATAGCGAGAGCCGGAGGTGTAACATCGTATATATAATCCTGCTTGTTCGCCGTAAAACATTCTGAGTTACCAAGATCATCTGTCACTTTTACGGTCAGCGCATAAGTGTCTTCGATAGTTAATGGCGTCCCTAGATTAAGATCAAATACTCCTGACGAATCAGTTGTATCGCTAGCAAGAGCAAATCCAGAACAACTGCTGGAATTAAAGAGTTCAACAGTGGAGTTTTCTTCTGTTGTACCACCAAGTGTTGGAGAGTCATTGTTTGAAGGACTTGCTGGAACCACAGCGTGAATCGCAGTAGCTGAAATCAAAGTATCCAACGTATAGGAAAGACCGGGCGAACATCTGGTGTTCCCAAGGACATCTGTTGCAAGAATAGAATAAGTAAGATTTCCGTCTACCAAAATCGAGTTTTGAATGGAAAGCGGTATAACGAAGTTACCCAATGAATCGGCCTTTAAATATTCTAAAGGCGTACCGCTACAAGATCCACCGGTATATAAAGCTAAATTCGTGTCCTTTTCGGCGACTCCTGCAAATTGGGGGCGACGTTCCGTGAATCGAGCTGCAGGCAAGACATGAAGTCCTGAGAACGCCTGAACGGATCTTTTAATAATGATCTCTGTAAGCTTTGACCAGGTAGTACCCGCAGGATTTTCTACGTACATACAGATAACATGGCGGCCTTCAGGCAGTGTGCTTAGATCAATGCTAAAATCAATCCCACGAGCATCACCACGACCGATAACATCGCTGTCTTGAGGTTCGAGCTGACAAGTAGGATCTGCTGCCGAAGTATAAATTTTAACTTTGGAGTTCGGTTTGGTGACACCGATAATTTTAATCGCTGTGTCTTTCGTGAGAAGAGAGGAATCGCCGACAGGAACTTTCTTTTCAACCCCGCCATCAATGATCGTCAGCTCAGCTGGAATCAAAGACATATTATTGAACATGCTCGTATCAATACACGACGCGAGCCCTAGTGATAGGGCGCAGAAGAAACTTGTACCAAAAACGAACCGAATAAGCTTTTCCACGAATAACTTATCGGAGTTTCTGGAGATTTTTTAAGAGTATACGGGGAGCAAATTGTTTCGGAGTATCAAAATACTACGATGGTTGAGCATTCTTTCGCTTACGGAAGTAAAACAGAAGGACGATTCCTAGACACATTATTGCAGAGCCAAAATACTTCCAGACGCGGCCCGGATCATGGTTCACTGAGAGAACAGAAGCCTTCACAATCCCACTCGGCCCTTCCTCAAAACTCGCCTGATAAATATAGAACTTCTTGTACTTCAAAGGCTCATTCATCGAAATAAGCGCCTTATTTCCACCATCATAGTTAACGGCACTTTGATAAGCCATCGCGCGCATGGTGCCCGGATAGTCGGTTTTCTTAAATTCGTCGAGTGAGATTTCAAAACCTAAAGGCAATCGACGATTTTGATAGGAAACCAAATAAACGCGATTTTCAGTGAAGACTTTGACGTAATCATTTAAGAACAAATAACTTTCTTGTCCGTTGTAGCGGACGCGAAGTGAAGGGGAGCTTCCAGGGACAGGATGATCCAATCGAGTCACATCATATTTTTGCACAGCTTTAGGTAAATAGCGAAGGATGCGAAGTTGCAATCCCATCCATCCGGTTTCAACCAGATCCCCTTCTTTAGCAGTACCTTGTTTAAAAGGTTTTGTTTCATCTTTTCCATAAAGTGCATAGTTCAAAGAACCTTTTTCAGTGATATTGAAGCGAATTTCGTTAATGGCGGGGTTGCGATCCCAGAGTCCTCCCAGCGTAATTAAGACGGGACCCACTTGAGCTTCTACTTTTTCGAAAACATTTCTTTGAACTAGCCAGTCCACTTGACTGACGTTGGGATTTGCCAACTGAAATCGAACCGCCGCACCACTTTGAGGTTGAGACGAGGCTTCCACCTGAAGTTTAGGAACAGAATAGGGAATGGATTCTAGAATCTCAAAATTAAGATCGCGGCTCTTAATTAAAACCGGCTTATCCGTCGTGACAGGATTTTTTAAGAAGTTCACTTCCTCGGTATAGATCTTTTCATAGTCTGAACCGTCAGGGGAGCGATAGACCACGAGGTCTGTGTCCTGCACAGTCACTTCTTTTACGGGGCCGTCTGTCTTTGAAAGACGAACGGTGCCATCAACTCCAAAAAGCTGGGTCAGTAAAGAGCCATAAATCAAGATGATGATTCCGACGTGAGCAAAGATAAAAGAGGCGTGACGGGGCTTCCACGGCCAACGGTCGATAATCACGGCGATAAGGCTTATCGCCAAAGCGCCCATAGCAATATACATCCAGACGGAAGCATAAACTAAGTTCTTCGCCGTCCACGCATCGTACTTCGACTCAACGACAGTGCCGATCGCAATCAACACGGCGATGGAGGCAATGATTAAAACTGCAAGCTCCATCGACGCTAATTTTTTTATAACTTTACGATACCAAGGCATTACTTCGCGGTTTTCAATTCTCTTCTAAGTTCGGCGACAAGCTTCTGACCCTCGCGTACTTTTTCAATTGAAAGACCCAAGACGCGAGCGGATTCCTGCGGAGCATGGAAGCCCGAAGAGTTTTCGGCCTCCACGAAGTCAAACAAGAACTGAGCTTGCTTTTGTAAATCTCGAGCGTCAGCCAATTTCTTATTCGGAGTCTTAGTTAAATCAATATCTTTAAATTCTTTAAGATCCTTGATGTAGTCGACCAATGCATCAAACGCGATATTACGAAGCTCCATATGACGATCTTGAATAGTTTCAGCACGCGCCTTCAACTCGCCCTCAGGAACATTATGGCAAGTCTGGCAGGCTTTATTAATATTCAAAAGAGGACTTTGCACATGATGGTTTGTGATCTTCATCGCACCCACGCGCTCATAAGGCATGTGGCAATCTACGCAAGCAACACCAGCGCGAGCATGAGTGCCTTGATTGAACATTTCAAATTCAGGATGTTGTGCTTTTAAAACAGAAGCGCCAGTTTCCGCATGCACCCAATCTTTGTGGCCGTCTTTTTTATAGTACTCCAAAATCTGATCGGCTTTAAGGCCGTCCGCCCAAGGATAAGTCAGGCGTTTATCTGCCCCTTTAAAATAGTACTCAACGTGACACTGGCCGCACACGAAAGTGCGCATTTCCTGACGAGTGGCCATTTTATTCACGTCGTATTCTTTGATACCTTGAGTAGCTTTGAACGCCCGAATACCTTCGATGAAGGCGGGACGAGTCACACGCAGTGACATTGTTGAAGGGTCATGACAGTCGATGCAAGAGACGGGGTGATTGACAGAATGAACGATCTCTTTATAAGGAATCTTATTCATCTCTTCAAAACCCTTCGTGATATCGCCATCACCTAATTTTTTATAAAGCACATAAGTCGAAGCATGACAGTTCAAGCACGTGCCTGGTTGCTTCGTAACATTCTGTCTTTCCGTAAAAATTTGATCCGAAAGCATGTAAGCGTGTCCGCGTTCTTCGCGGAAGTCTTTTGAGAATGCATAGCCCGCCCACATGATTTTTAATCGCGGATCTTCATCCAGCTTTTGTTGGGATACGGTATCGCGCGGATCTAGTTCTGTAGGCACGTGAGGAAATGCCTCAGAACCACCGTACTTAGTTCTTCGCATATCGGCCGTGCGAAGGTAGGAATCATATTGATGAGGAAAGTTCTTTCCCCAAATCGCTGGATCATCCATGTCATCTGTAATTTCAACAACGCGATAGAAGACATTTTTCGCTTCCGTTTTGCGCTCAAAGATATTCACTAAAAGAGCCGTCAGTAAGACAGTGGCAATCGCAGCTCCTCCGACAGCTAGAAAAATCCCTTTTGATTTTGTCATAATGAACTCCTATTTCACGTGTCCAACGTTGCGGTGACAATGCAGGCAATTGGTCTCTTCATTGATATTTTTTCCACCATGATTCATCGCTTGAACCATGGGCTGATGACAGCTTAAGCATGAGCTTTTAACGACTTTCAGGCTGTGCTCACGAATACGAATGGGATCGGGGAAGTTTTGCAAAGTAAAGGCCGCCGAATGGTTGAAGCCGTTCAAAGCTTTCACCGCGTATTTGCCGACGATGTTGTGCGGAAGGTGGCAGTCATTGCATTTTGCGACGTGGTGATGTGTGCCCTTAATCCATGAGTCCATATTTTCATTCATAATATGGCAATTTACGCAGGCCTTGGGATCATCCGACATATAAGAATAACCCTTGGCGTAAATGAACGAGTAGCATCCCAGTCCTAGGACGACTCCAAAAAGAATCAAAAATACGACGTTCAGTTTACTCATGGGGTTCAATGCTCCTATAAACAAATTCACATCATTCTTAATAGGTTTTCAATATGAAAATGTCCTAGGACGGTCTGCAATATGACAGATGTTTGTTAGGAGTTGATTCTCAAATCTAAACACTGAGTTTATTTTCCTCGACCGACAGAAGTAAATCTTTAACATCCTCTACCTTGGGAGTATTCTTAACTAAGGCCCTTTAGAACATCCTTAGGCAGAGGCTTTCATGAAAATATACTCAGACATCACAAAGACCATCGGACAAACTCCACTGATTGAAATGCAAAGAATCGGGAAGGGGCTTCCGGGGCGACTTCTTCTTAAACTTGAATTCTTCAATCCACTGGGGTCTGTGAAAGATCGTATTGGTCTTGCGATGATCGAAGATGCTGAACGCACAGGAAAACTTAAGCCGGGGATGGAGATCTTAGAGCCCACTTCCGGTAACACCGGGATCGCCCTGGCCTTTGTCGCCGCAGCGAAAGGGTATTCCATCACGCTGGTGATGCCTGAAACAATGTCGCAAGAAAGACGAACGCTTTTGCTGTTGCTTGGTGCAAAAATCGTATTAACTCCAGGCCCTCTCGGTATGAAAGGGGCCATTGCAAAATCGATGGAACTTGCAGAAAAAAATCCCAATGCCTGGACACCTCGACAGTTTGATAATCCGGCAAATCCAGAAATTCATAAGCAAACAACGGCTAATGAAATTTGGAACGACACGGATGGAGGAGTCGACATTGTCGTGAGTGGTGTCGGAACTTCCGGAACCATTACTGGCGTTGGGCAAGTATTAAAATCAAAAAAGCCTTCAGTAAAAATGATTGCCGTAGAGCCTGTTGAAAGCCCTGTGCTTTCCGGAGGTAAGCCGGGTCCTCATAAAATCCAAGGGCTCGGCGCCGGATTTGTTCCCAGCGTGATGGATCGATCGATCATGGATGGCGTGGAACAAGTGTCGTCTGAAGAATCCATGAAAGTTGCAAGAGAAGTAATAAAAAAGGAAGGTATTCCGGTTGGAATTTCTTCAGGAGCAGCTATTGCTGCGGGACTTCGCTTGGCGCAAAAGGAAGAAAATCGCGGAAAGAACATCGTCGTGATTGTTCCTAGCTACACAGAAAGATATCTATCGACAATGCTTGCTGAACAAGAAAGACAAGAAGCGCAGTCGCTTCAAGTCACGACGGTGGATGAAAGCTATTTAAGTCGGGTGAAATAGAGAATGGTTCCATACATCATACCTACGAAAGAAAAAGTCCTTCTGAAAATCGGAGAAGCGCAAAACCTGCCAGCTCCGACTTCAGAGTTCGATATTTTCGTATGGAATGTGTATAAGGGACAAAAAGCCCATATCTTTGAAAAAGACTTTCGTAAACTAGGGGAGGGAAAAGACTTTATCCTTCTTCAAGAAGCCTTGGTCGATGATAAAATGCCGAAGATCTGGCAACAGGATTTTGCTACTTACGAGTGGCATCTTGCTCAAAGTTTTCACTACAAAAAAGACTTAAGAAGCACGGGTGTTGCTATCGGAGCAAAACTTCCACCCGCATCCGTTGATTTTATCCGAGCAAAAACCAGAGAGCTTTTCTGGCTTACACCAAAACTCACTCTATTTAACGAGTATGATTTCGGCGGCACGAAAGCTCTTTTCGTCTGCACGCACGTTCTTAACTTCGTTACCCTGAAAGCCTTCACAGCTTCCCTGTACGAAATCGCTGCGAAGATGAGTGAATTTAAAGGTCCTATCGTGCTTGCCGGTGACTTCAACACATGGAATGTAAAACGCTATCTGATCATGAAAAGTATTTTCAGAGATTTAAATTTAGAACACTTGGATCTGGAAAACGACGGACGTCTTTTAAAACTCGATCATGTGTTCGTCAGAGGCTTTGATGTTATCAAGGCGCAAGTGCATCACACAGTTATTAGTTCAGATCATTTTCCATTAGAGATTCGTTTGAAGATCGGCGATCCCAATAAGCCCACTGACCCGAATCTTATATTACAGCCTTAGACTATTGTTGTTTTGCCCAGGTATAAACTGAATCAGGCGAAAGCCCCAAAGTGCCTTCAAGGTGCCAATAGTTCTTTGGCCACACTTGCTTATTAAACTTCATAGGGTGAGTGGGGATATTTAAAAGCTTCCCGATAAGCTCCGTACAGTAAAGAGCATCGTCCGACCAAGAATACCAAAAATCAAAAGGAAGACCCATGAAGGGCTTTACTTGTGAAAGGCGAATGTCTTGCGGGATCTCGATGACTTCTGCGATCACTCCACGGTGTTCAAGGTCTTCCCAAGAAACAATGGCAACGCCTTCGCCAGGATAAGCATTCAACCATTTGTCGCCAATATCATCAAATTGGATAGCCGTGTGCGCGAATCTGCCGCCGGGTTCGTACTGCACCAAACGACCGTGACGATCGTAAAGTTCTAAAAATGCGATACGAGTTTTTGCAAACGAAGAAGAAACGGCTAGGAAAAGAAGAATGAATAGAGCAAAACGCATGCAGGGGTTTTCACTCAAAAACCCCTTAAAATCAAGCCTTATAAGACTTGCGCGCAAGCCATACTAGGGGAGATTTTACAAGGGTCACCATTTCTCCGCCTAAAGCCGCTCCAAAGAACCACAAAACACCGGATTCCCAGTTGACTTCATGACTCACGATGGAAAGTCCCCCCAGTGTCACCAGTGAAAGGGCTGCGATATTCATAGCACGTGAACGCATCACACGAATCCATTCATCGTGGTTTAAAATCAAACGCGCAAATAAAATGGAAATGGAAAGATACAAAGCTCCACAGAAGAAAAGACAGAAGGTCGGACTGATTTTCATAAAGTAATGCATCAGGCCGCCGCCATCAAAGAACAGCTGCACACCAAATTGAGAACAGCTCATCAAAGTCACAAATGTTCCTAACACATGAGCCAGGCCCATTTTAGAAACGACTTTCCAAGTTGGAGAGCGCTCGGCTTCAAGTTGCGCATGGATCTTTTGCAAAACAAAAGAAGAGCCGCTGGTTTCAGCAGTATCATTAGTAAAAGACTCGAAATCTTTTTTAATGTCTTTCATTATGACCTCCTAACTCTTCTTTCCTAATCCACGTAACAATTTTAAACTGCGACTGACAATCTGTCGGATATTGCTTTCAGACATTTTTAAGACTTCAGCAATTTCCTCATACTCTAGTTCGTCGAGGTACCTCAGTTTCATAACCTCTTGTTCACGAGGCTTCAGCTCTGCCAACAGCGTGGCCGCTTCCTCTTTCTCTTCTAGCATAGGAACCGAGCCATCCGTTTGTGACAAAGAATCGTTCCATTCAGAAAAATCCTTAATTTCTCGATTTCTGTAATCTTTAAGCTCGCTACGGGTAATGACGTAGATCCAGGCTAGGGCCTTATAGCGAGAGTCATAAAGATGCTTTTTACGATGAACCTGTAAGAAAACGATTTGCAGAAGGTCTTCCGCGCGCTCTTGAGGAAGGCCTCTTTTTAAGGCGTAAGAAAGCACGCGGCCAGAATGTCTTAAATAGAGAATATCTAAAGCTTTCGTTTCGCCTTCAGCGAGCTTTAGTAAGAGTTCTTCATCTGTACATTCTTGCAAATTTATTTTCATAGGCCTGTCACAAGTGGTTCGTCTCCATCCTAATGAAGGTTGAAAGCGCATACAAGAAGGAAGTTTTAAGATGAGTAAAATGTGGATATGGCTTCTAGGGCCTTTATTTCTGATCACTGCGACGGCGAAAGCACATCCAGTTTCATTCGCGGGTGCCTTTTCTCTTATGTCCTACAATAAGGAAAATGAGAACGAGATGCTTCTGACGTACTCGATGACCAGTCGTTTGGCAGCGGGCCTTACCTATCTTAAGACGGAAGATGCTGAATACACGGTGCCGCGATTGAATTTTCTCGCAAAGCGCTGGAACAACGACGACTCGCAAGGAAATATCTATTTAAGTGCGGGTTACGGCATGGATCGATCTTATGATGAAGTTAAAGGTGTCACTTTAGCATCTGCCGATGTGGACTGGGAAGATCGCAGATACTATACGTCTTTCCAATACACAAAGTACTTCCGCGAAGACTCTGATATTCAACGCACCGATTTTGAACAAATTAAGTTGCGCGGTGGTGTAGCTCCGTATTTGGCAGAGTTTAACGAGTTGAACACATGGCTGATTGTGCAATTTGAAAAGAAAAATGACAGCTCGATCGAGACCACTCAGTTCGTGCGCTTATTTTACAGAAATATTCTGATTGAAGTGGGTGCAACCATCGGTGGTGGCGGAGCTTTCAATTTTATGAGCCACTTCTAAAGTTTAGAAGTTAGTAAATGATAATTTTTTAAAAGTGTTGGAGAATTTATGAAAAAATTAATTTTAGCTTTTTTATTCACAAGCTCTTTTGCATTCGCCGGCGAAGTTGAAACTGTGGGTGTAAAGGGAATGGTTTGTTCTTTCTGTGCTCAAGGCATTACAAAAAAATTCAAAGAGCAACCTGAAGTCGCAGATGTGCAGGTGAGCCTAGAAAATAAATTCGTAAAGCTGACTTACAAAGACGGACAAAAGCTTTCTCATGATAAAATTTCGACTCTTTTAAAAGAGGCGGGTTATGAAGTCTCTTTCAGCAAATAAGTTTTTTACTTTCCTGACGCTTTTTGGATCAGCAGGAACGCTGATTTGTTGCGCGCTTCCGGCTCTTTTAGTGAGCTTAGGCTTGGGAGCCGTGCTTGCGGGCTTAGCCTCTGAAGTTCCCGGGCTTATTTGGGTTTCAGAAAATAAACTCGAAGTCTTTATTTTCGCTGGAGCCATGCTCGCATTGAATGGTTTCTGGATTTGGAAGAACCGCAACGCTCCGTGTCCGTTAGATCCGAAGCTTCGAGATGCCTGTATTTCAGGCAGAAAATTCTCGATCCGCGTCTATATTCTTTCTCTGGTAGTTTTTCTTACCGGATTCTTCTTCGCTTTCATCGCTCCAAATGTCTTATAATGCACCGCACTTCTTATAGAAGTACGGTGTACTCTCCATTGACTAATTGCAATGAACTCAGGTACCTCTAAGTCTTCGTAATTTAAACGAGAAATCAAACACGGAGTGCAACAATGTTTAGTGAATCTTTACTGATTTCTCCGGCTATTGCTGGGGTTGTTGGTTTGTTCGTTGCTTTGGCTCTATACCTTCGCGTGAAGGCACAGCCTGCAGGCAATGAAACTATGAATCGCATCGCGACTTACGTTCGTGAAGGCTCAATGGCTTTCTTGGTTCGTGAGTACAAAGTTCTTTTCGTCTACGCGATCGTCGTGGGCGCAGCTCTTGCTTTTGCATTGGGCGGAATCGCAGCAGGATCTTTTGTTCTTGGTGCTTTCTTGTCTTTGCTTGCAGGCTTCTTCGGTATGAAAGCTGCGACTTATGCAAACGTTCGTACTTCTCAAGCAGCAGCAGGTGGCTCTAAAGCCGCGGCTCTTCTAGTGGCACTTGATGGTGGCGCGGTGATGGGTCTTTCTGTTGCGGGTCTTGGTCTTATCGGTCTTGGTGTTCTTTACTGGATTTTCCAAGGACAAGAGACATTGGGAACAATTCTTCACTCTTTCGCGGTGGGCGCTTCTTCAATCGCTCTTTTCGCTCGTATCGGTGGTGGTATCTATACTAAAGCCGCTGACGTGGGTGCGGATATCGCAGGTAAAGTGATCGAGAACATTCCTGAAGATGATCCTCGCAACCCAGGTGTTATCGCTGATAACGTGGGTGACAACGTAGGTGACGTTGCTGGTATGGGCGCGGATATCTATGAGTCGATGGTTGCGGCTATCGTTTCTGCAATGGCGATTGCTTTGACAATCCCTGCAGACGCTTTGACGACGTTGATGCCTACGGCAGAAGCTGAAACTGTACGTATCACAGGCGTGGCTTTGCCTCTTCTTCTTTCAACTTTGGGTCTTGTGATTTCAATCATCGTGATCTTTGCAGCGCGCGCGTTCAAAAACGGCAAACCTGCTACTGTTCTTCGTAACGCCTTGATTGTTCCACCAATCCTTTTGACAATTGCTTCTTACATCTTGATGCCAATGTTCGGTATCAGCCAATCTGTGACTGTAGCTTTGGCTGCGGGTGCATTCGGTGGTGCTTTGATCGGTCTTATCACTGAGTACTACACAGCGGCTCGTCCAATCCGTCTAGTTGCTGAAGCCGCTTTGACGGGTGCGGGTACTGGTGTGATCCGTGGTCTTGCAGTAGGTATGGAATCTACAGCGATCCCAATGTTGATCGTTGTTATCGCCGCTTACGTTGCAGACCAAGCTTTGGGTCTTTATGGTATCGCTCTTTCTGCAGTAGGTATGTTGGCAGGTACAGCAGTTGTTATGACTGTGGATGCTTACGGTCCTATCGCGGATAACGCCGGTGGTATCTCTGAAATGTCAGGTCTTGGTAAAAACGTTCGCGACATCACTGACGAACTAGATGCCGTTGGTAACACAACAGCAGCTATCGGTAAGGGTTTTGCGATCGGTTCTGCGATCTTGACAGTTCTTGCTCTATTCTCTGCATTCAACATGGAAGTAAACCATGTGCGTGAAAAAGCAGGTCTTGCCAAGATGTCTTTGGATCTAACTTCTTCTGGAGTTTTGATCGGTATCTTGCTTGGTTCGATCCTTCCATTCCTAGTTGGTTCTACAACTATGACTGCGGTAGGTAAGGCTGCGCAAAAAATCGTAAAAGAAATTGCTCGTCAATTTAAAGAAATCCCAGGTCTTCGTGAAGGTAAAGCAGAACCACAACCAGCTAAGATCGTAGACATCGCGACTCAAGCCGCTTTGTTTGAAATGATCTTGCCAGGCATGATCGCAGTTCTTGCGCCAGTTCTTGTTGGTTTCATCTTGGGCCCTCAAGCTCTTGCAGGTCTTCTTGCAGGTGGTTTGGCTGTAGGTGCAACAATGTCTCTTTACATGGCAAACGCCGGCGGAGCATGGGACAACGCTAAGAAATTCATCGAAAAAGGTGGATTGCCAGGTCATCCAAAAGGTTCCGATGCTCACAAAGCAGCGGTTGTTGGTGACACTGTTGGTGACCCGTTCAAAGACACTTCTGGTCCTGGTATCGCTATCTTGATCAAAGTTATGTCTGTCGTTTCATTGTTGATCGCTCAATTGATCGCAACAATCGGCGGCTAGGCCGGTAGGCCGCAGAGTGAAGGGCGCCTTGCGCGCCCGAAACTGAAGCAGCTTCCAAAACCAAAAACCCCAAGTCACCTAGACCTGGGGTTTTTTATTTTCAATACTCCTCGACGAACCTCTAATTTCGCTCACCAAAGAATGACAAGAAATCCTCATAAAATTATAAAAAGGTATGAGCTTTCTTCGTCCGGCACTTCTCTTAATTCCGCTTGCTCTATTTTTATCTTCTTGTGGAGAATTGACGTCGTCTATTTCTTCTATCGATTCTTGGATCCCAGAAAGTTTTTACTATAAAACTCTTGGCAACTGCGAGCAGGGTGTGAGCTTTCCCGTTTTGATTGGGGCGGGAACGCAGCTATGGACAGATCCTTCGCAAGTTCGCGTAGCGCAGACGGAACTATATCTGCAAAAGAATAAAACCTATACAGCAAGGTATCGCGAATTTGATTTTCATACGCAGCTTTTCGAAAAGAAAATCGAATCCACTTACGCCTTAGATCACAGGAATAAAGAAATTCATTTCCATGGACTTGGAGTCGCGAAAATCTCATACACCGAACGCGGCAGACCGTTCATGCATTTGGTCTATTCGCAGAATTACAATTCGACTTTTTTAATGGGAAATAACGGGGACTTTTATCTCTATCGAGGATTCAAGGGTCTCAACGAATCCTCAGCAGACTATTGCCAATAGAAAAGCTATCCCTTAGCTGTCAGAACCCAGATACCGACAAGAATAAACAATGTTCCTGAAACGTATTTCATGATTTGGGGGCTTAACAATGTCCCCAGGAATTTTCCAAAGATCACACCTAAGATACCAGCCAGGCCCAAAGCAAGTACAACGGCAATGATAACCGTCATTGTGGATTTAGTCTGTGAAGAGGCAGCTAATGCCGCGAATTGCGTTTTGTCACCCATTTCGGCCAAAAAAATAGTGATAAAAGTGCTCGCAAAAATCTTCCAATCCATACCAAGTCCTTTAAGATAAACGAAGCCGCAAAGTGCGGCTAAAACTGAAAGCATATTGATAAAATTGGACGGGTGGGAAAGCAAGTTTGAAAAGCCGTTTTATTACTGCCATGGATCTTTTGCAGGCAGAAGCAGCTAAGGGTGACTTGACGTTGCGTCGAATCTTCCAGCTATTGGGGGAAGAAGGCCATGCGATGCTCATGCTTTTTTTGAGCCTTCCCTTTCTTCAGCCCATTCCCATCCCGGGTCTATCCACGCCGCTGGGCTTTCTGATCGCAGTGGTCGCCATTTTTCTTTATCGCAATAAGCCGCCCTGGTTGCCAGAGCGTTTTGAAAATCTGAAGGTCTCGGCCGATGTTCTTTTAAAAGTTTCTGAAGTCGCGGAAAAGATCTGGGGTTATGCGGTTAAGATCGTAAAGCAGCGTCTGGTCTTCTTGCACGACCATTGGTTTTTCAGATTACTCAATCTTCTGGTATTTGTGACGAACTCTTTGCTTCTGTCACTCCCGCTGCCAATTCCATTTTCAAACACCGTCCCGGTCGTCGGTATCATTCTGTGCGCTATTGGCCACATGGAAAAAGACGGTGTTTTTATCCTTTTAAGCTACTTGTGGTGTCTTATAGTTGCATCCTTCTTCGCAACTTTAACCATGGGAGCCGTTCACTTCACGATCAACTAACGAAGGTCTAGCTAGAATTCATCGTCATAACAAAGGACCATAGGACCTCAATCCCTTTGTGCGCGCGGAAAAGCTGCTGCTACAATCTGATTCTAAAGGAGTCACCATGATCAAGTATGTTGTAGCGGGAATGATGGTTCTAGGATTTGCCTCTTTTGCTCAAGCGAACGAAGGTGGCGCATGTGCAAAAGATCGAGAAACGCTTTGTGCCGGTGTTGAGGCCGGTGGCGGAAAGATCGCCAAGTGCATGAAAGAAAATCAGGATAAGCTTTCTAGTGAATGCAAAGCCCATATGGAAAAAGCCAAAGAGGCGATGAAAGATATGAAAGAAGCTTGTCACGATGATGTTGAAAAATTTTGCGGTGATGTGAAGCCTGGTAAAGGTCGCATCATGAAGTGCATGAAAGAGCATAAAGAAGAACTTTCTGCTGCCTGCAAAGAAGAAATCGCATCAGCAAAAGAAATGCGTAAAAAACGTAAATAAGGAATTTAGTAAGTCTTCATGAGAGAAAAAAGTCTTCGTCTAAGTTTGATTGATGCTTTCCTATGTTCTCTCATGGTTGGAGCCGGCGAAACCTATTTGCCGGCTTATTCATTATCTATCGGCATGGGCGAAGTCTTCGCCGGTATTCTTGCCAGTCTTCCTATTGTCAGCGGTGCGATCTTGCAACTTATTACTCCGCGTGGTTTGCAAAGAGTGCAGTCGCATAAGCACTGGGTGGTGGCATCTAGCGTGATGCAAGCTTTGACGTTTATCCCGTTGATTTATTTTTCGGCGACGCGGGCTCCAAACTTCTGGACACTTTTTATCATCCTGACACTTTACTGGGGTTCAGGTTTTTCTTCCGGTCTTGCTTGGAACTACTGGATGGGACGCTTAGTGCAAGTCGATGAAGGAAATGCCTTCTTCGCAAAACGCGCTCGCATCTCTCAGCTCGGAATCTTGTTAGGTCTAATTGGGGGAGGTTTGGCTCTGAACTACAATGTTGAGCTTGGGCCGTTCTCTTCTGTATTTACATTGTTGTTTTTATTCGCGGCGACTTGTCGCTTGATGTCTTCCGCGATTCTTTCTTCACAGTGGTTTGATCCCGAGTGGAGAAGTGAACCACGTTTAGGCTTTCGTGCCTCTTGGAATGTCTTTTGGGCTAATACACAAAAAAGGCAGTTTTTCTTTTACTTAGTTCCGTTTCAAGCGGCCGTCTTTGTTTCTTCTCCGTTTGTTACGCCTTATATGCTGGCGCAAGTAAAGATGGATTATGGTCAATACATGGTGGCCATTGCACTTTTGTTCGTTGGTAAAATCATCGCTTTAAGTGCTATCGAAAAATTCAGAGGCAAAACTTCCGGATTTAATTTATTGTTATTCGGAGCCGGCGCCATCGTGCCATTGCCGGCGATGTGGGCTCTGAGTAATGGAGCAGGGTTTATTTACTTCTTACAACTTATCAGCGGTTTTGCCTGGGCGTTTGTTGAAGTGGGTCTTTCATTGATCTTCTTTAAAGACCTCAAGCAGGAAGAAAAAGTTCCAGTTCTGACGGTTTATAATCTTTTAAACTCTGTCGCGATCATTTTGGGAACTTACATGGGCGGCAAAGTCCTTTGGTTTTTAGGTGAAAAAGTAACAAGTTATTACGCCGTCTTTATCTTAGGCTCTGTTAGCAGAGGCTTGGGTTTCTTGCCTCTTTATCTGCTTCTGAAAAATCAAGTTTTCGG
This sequence comes from Bdellovibrio sp. HCB117, assembly GCF_047305915.1. NCBI lineage: Bacteria > Pseudomonadati > Bdellovibrionota > Bdellovibrionia > Bdellovibrionales > Pseudobdellovibrionaceae > Bdellovibrio > Bdellovibrio sp. HCB117. The sequence continues at coordinate 1,596,399 of NZ_CP178622.1, forward strand.
TCAAACTTCTGCTGCTACTGACGAGCAGACGGAAAAAGCTTCTTAAATTCTTTGTGAATCGATTTATCGTGATAAGTATCTTCGCTCGCCGCGAGGTCACTTTCGCTATATCCCGAAAAAATTTTAAAGACTTCAACCGTATGATCTTGAAGGGTGAAAGCCGCGCGCCAAGTGCGATATGCAATCACGAAATGACCTTCAGATGCTTTCACGCGTTTTTTCTTAGAGTTTATCGGTTCAAATTCCAGTTGGTGCAGAATAAAGCCACGCAGCTGTTCGACACCGGCATTATCAAGCCACTCCAGTTGTTCTAAAGCCTCTCCCGTAAATGAAACAGTGTATTGGCTAGCATCCGCTAGCCAGGCGGGCTCAACGCCAGGAAAGGAATCTGCGTAAGCCACGTAAGGTTTGATGTCTAAGACCGGCGTGCCGTCTAAGATATCAGCAGCTTCGACGAAGATTTTTAGCTTTTCAATGCGTTTAATCCTCACGCAACTCATCCCAATTCCGTTCGGGCGGTAAGGAGAGCGAGTGGCAAAAACACCGATCTTAGTAGTTCTTCCACGCGGAGGAAGGACCATCGGATTCCAATGATTATTATGATGAAAGTGAAAAAGCACCCAAATGTGAGAACAACCTTCAAGACCGATCAAAGCCTGTTCAAAGTTTTCGCCGGAAGATAGTTCAATCACGCCTTCAGAGTGAAACTCGTCAGTCTGTCTGCCAGCTTCATAAGGCTCTTTTTGTGAACTATGAAAGACGCCAATAGGGGTGATCGTTATTTGCTCCGCCATTGCCTCATCCATTCAAAACCAGCAATAGCCGCAGTGACGCCGACATTCAGAGAGTTCTTTCTTCCGCGCAAAGGAATGATGCGAACTTCATCAATCACTTTTAAAATTTCTGGATCTAAACCAAAACGTTCGTTTCCTAAAACAAAGGCTGTCGGTTCGGCTTCGAAACTTTCAAAAAGATCAACGGCACTTGCTGCAGTCTCTAGAGCGACGATGCGATAACCTTCGTCTTTGAGCTCTTCAAGGCATTCCAAAAGTTTTGGCGATTCTTCCCAAGCTAAATACTCTTGAGTTCCCATGGCGGTTTTTTCAACCTTCCACTGCTTTGGATTCGGCGTATAGCCACAAAGATAAATCTTCTGCGCCCCTAGGCACTCGGCCGTTCTAAAAATAGAACCCACGTTAAAAGCAGAACGGATATTATCTAAAACAAAAACCAGGGGGAGAGGTTCTGATGTGCTTTCCGACTTGTCGTTTTCAAGGACTAAGAAATCATCATCTTGTAAATTCTTATGCAGCAGGCGTTCAAAAGGAATAATGTAAGAAACGAAATGCTTTAAAGTCATTTCATCCACCAGATGCTTTTGTAAATCCGCTAAGCGAGAAACATCTGGATTTTCCGAAAACTTAAGCTCCGAAATTTTATTTTTAAGTTCCGCTAAAGTCGTGGGATCAAAAGAAAAATCCCCCGAGGATTTTTCCAACGCTAGAAACAGTCGATGGATTTCTTCGAGGGATTTTTTATCTTGAGCGGAAAGTGCCATTATTTAACTCGTTGGCCGACTTGCGCGCCGTCATCAGCAGCTAGAACGAATAAATCGCTACCACCGCTTCCTGCCGCAAGCACCATGCCTTCAGACATACCGAACTTCATCTTGCGCGGTTTTAAGTTCACGCAAACCAGAATCTTGCGACCTAGAAGTTGTTCAGGTTTGTAAGCGGACTTAATACCCGCGATGATCTGACGAACCTGACCGCCACCAATGTCCACCTTCAAACGAAGAAGCTTGTCGGCTTCTTTGATTTCTTCGGCTTCGATCACTTGGCCGATACGAAGATCTACTTTTTCAAAATCAGCAAATTCGATTTCTGCAGGGCGATCGCCATTGCGATCTTCCGTCTTCGCAGCCGGAGCTGCCTTCGGAGCTGTTGAAGTCGCTTTCTTCGCTGCTTGAATCTCTTCGTTGATCTTACGACTTTCTTCCACCATGGCTTTGACTTTATCTGCTTCCACACGAGTCGCTAAGTGCTCATAGTCCGCGATAGGGCGATTCGTAAGAATCGTGTTGATGTCAGACCACTTGTAGTTCGTTTCACCCAAAAGCTTTTCCACTTTTTCCGTGTAGTACGGAAGAACCGGTTTTAGGTAAATCGCAAGAAGGCGGAACACGTTCAAAGTCGTTGTGATGACTTGTTTTGTTTCAACAGGGTTCGCATCCAAAGTTTTCCATGGAGCTTTTTCATCGAAATACTTATTCGCATCATCCGCCAAAGAACGGATTTCATTTAATGCCTTCGCAAAATCGCGCGCTTCGTAATGAGCCGCAATCGCGTCCGCCTTTTTCTGAGCATGCGCGATCAAGTTTGCACCTTCCGCATCCGGAGTGCTCATCACGCCGTCCATTTTCTTTTTCAGCATTTGACCACCGCGAGAACCCAAGTTTGTGATTTTACCCACAAGCTCTGAATTCACGCGATTGACGAACTCTTCTAGGTTCAAGTCGATATCATCCACGGAACTATTTAGTTTCGTCGAATAGTAATAACGAAGATATTCAGGGTTTAAATGATTCAAGTAAGTGCGAGCAGCAATGAAGGTGCCTTTAGATTTAGACATCTTTTCGCCATTCACCATCAAATGACCGTGAACAAAAACCTGATCCGGAGATCTAAAGCCTGCTGACTTTAAGAAAGCGGGCCAGAAGATCGTGTGGAAGCGAGCAATGTCTTTACCGATGAAGTGATACACTTCACGGCTTGGATCATCCCAGACGTCTTTTAATGACATATTGTTTTTCTTCGCCCATTGCTCGGTCGTGGACATATAGCCCATTGGAGCATCAACCCACACATAGAAGAATTTTTTATTGTCGGTGCCTGGAATCGCAAAGCCGAAGTAAGGCTCATCACGAGAAATATCTAGATCTAAAAGATCTTCATTAAACCACTCCAGCATCTTTTTAGAAATTTCTGGAGAGCAGTGTTTAGGGATCCACTCTTCAAGGTATTTTTTAAAGTCATTCAGTTTAAAGAAAATACTTTCACTGTCTTTCAGAACCGGAGTTGTTCCGCAAAGAGAGCAGTGAACCTCTTTCATATCGCTTGGAGAGTAAGTCGAACCGCACACATCACAAGAATCACCATACTGTTCTTTAGCGCCACATTTAGGACATGTGCCCTTCACGAAGCGATCGGGAAGGAACATTTTGTCGTGGTTGCAATAAAGCTGCTGGATCAATTGCTTGCGGGTATGACCGCCTTCCACCATTTTGTGATAGAAGTATTCGCACAGATTTTTATTCTCGACAGAGTTCGTTGAACCGTACAAAGAAAACTTCACTTGGAAGTCAGCGAAGTCTTTTGTGTGTTCGTCATAACTTTTTGCAATCAAAGCTTCGGGAGTGATGCCCAACTCGCGGGCCTTCACCATGATCGGAGTTCCGTGAGTATCGTCAGCGCAGATGTAAACGCACTGATTGCCGCGCATTTCTTGAAAGCGTGCCCAGAAGTCAGCTTGAAGATACTCCACCAAGTGACCAAGGTGAATGTATCCATTTGCGTAGGGAAGAGCACAAGTTATGAGGATTTTACGGTTTTGGTTCATCGAATGCCTTTCAGGAATTAGCGCCAGTCCACGATTCCAGAATCAAGGTGGTAAATGGCCTGAACAACTTTTACCTCACCCGACGCAATGCCGTCACGCAGAAGTGCAGAGCGTTCAGCAAGTTCTTGAGTCACAGTTTGTAGTCCGCTGGAAGTTCTGCCGGTACCACAGGACTCATGTCCCATCACAACAACAAGATTCGATCCTAATTCGCCCACGGCGTATTCGGTGCTCGTTACTACATCGGCGGCAGCAGAAAGGTCGACCGTGCGAATAACGAAGATCTCGCCTAATTTTTGGTCAAAAATGACTTCGGGCGGAACGCGAGAATCACTGCAAGTTAGAACTACAGCGTGCGGTTTCTGTCCCGCGACCAAACGCATGCGGTCTTTTGCCGAAGCGCCGTCAGCGCGGAATTTGCCTTTAATGAAGCGAGTGTTTCCGTTTTTAAGCCAACCTAAAGATTTTTCTGCCGCCACGGGGCCCGCAGCCCGTGCCGATGGTTCTTTACCGTGATTTGTAGAGATATGTTGAGCAGCAGCTGCTACAGCGTCTTTCATTTCTTCCGCTTGAGCTTGTGCGGCTTCCATTTCCTGATCATTCGGGCTTACTTTAGTGATCTCTTTAGGATCGCTTGAAGTGGCTTCTGCCGGAGCTTCTTTTTGTCCACCTTGCTGATCTTTAAGAACTACTTTTGGTTCTTGCTGTGGAGCTCTGCGCATCATTGAAGAGCAACCGGTCATGGTAAGTAAAATGACACCTGTAGTGAAAGCTTTTAGCATTTTGTCCTCCGTCATGCTTTCCTTATTCTCAGGACCTCCATCGAGAGACGTCAATTTAAAAACAAAAAAACTTTTACCCTTAAAAAAGGAGCTGTCAGAATGTTTGCTGAGGAGACTATCATGTCCGTTGCAGTTCTTTCCCCCTCTGAAATTCAATCCAAACTTCAAGAGCGTGCTTACGCCGCACAAAAAACTTACTTAGCCATGTACAGCACTTGGTTGGGCGGCATTACGAAAGAGCCGGGGTTGATGACGGTCCCTATCGACGATCATTTGGTGCATCGTGGGGATGGGGTGTTTGAAGCGATCAAGGTCGTTGATGGTAAAGCCTTTCTTCTGCAAGAGCACTTAGAGCGTTTAGAGCTTTCTGCGGGTAAAATCGGTTTAAAACTTCCGATGCCCCTTGATGAAATGCGTGAAGTGATCTTTAGAACCGTTCAAGTCGCGAGTACAAGAAACGCTGTCTTGCGTCTTTATATCTCGCGCGGTCCGGGCGGATTTACGACGAACCCTTATGAGTGTTTGGCGTCGCAGATGTATTTGGTTGTTACAGCTTACACTCCGTATTCTGAAGAAAGATATATCAACGGAGTGAAAGTGGGGCGCAGTCAAATTCCTCCGAAAGACCCTTGGTTTGCGACGATTAAAACTTGCAACTATTTACAAAACGTTTTGATGAAAAAAGAAAGTGTCGATCGTAAACTTGATTTTACAATCGGCGTAGATCCTCAAGGGTACCTAACGGAAAGCTCGACGGAAAATATCGTGATGATTGATAAAAATCGCACATTGGTTCGTCCAAAGCTCCGTCAAATTTTAAAAGGCACAACGATGATGCGCAGTTTTGAACTCGCAGAATCGCTTTTAGCGGCGGGCGCCTTAATAGGCATTCAGGAAAAAGATTTAACCGAGATGGATCTTTACGAAGCTCAAGAAGTGATGATGATTGGAACGACGTTAGATGTTTTGCCAGTCACAGAATACGAAGGAAAGAAAATCGGGACGGGAAAGCAAGGACCGGTTTCAGCACAGCTCTTACAGCTTTTGCGTGAGGATATGAAAAAGGGGCCGAAAGCGACCCCTGTTCCAGTTTAAACTTCCAATTGAATTTTATCTAAGAGCTCAGGGTCACTCAAGACAGCTTCGCCTCCGCGGGCGATGGCTGTCAGAGGGCTTTCAGCGATTCTTACCGGTAAACGCACTTCATTTTGAATGCGCAAATCGAAATCGCGAATCAAAGCTCCACCACCAGCTAACACAACACCTCTTTCGATAATGTCTGAGACAAGTTCTGGGGGAGTGTGTTCTAAAGCGCGGTGAATGGCATTGATAACTTCTTGAACCGAGTTATTCATTGCAAGTCCTACGTCTTCAGAGCTGACTTCCATGGTTTTATTCATTCCCGTATCAGCATCACGACCTGTGATTGTCGCCGTTTTGATATCTTTTTTCGGAACAGCTGTGCCGATAGAGACTTTCAAATACTCAGCCGTAGTTTCAGAAATAATAAGCTTTTTGTATTTACGGAAGTAATCAATGATCGAGTCATCGATTTTATGTCCACCCACGCGAGCAGCTTCACAGTAAACGATATCAGCTAGAGCAATAACGGCAACTTCCGTTGTGCCACCACCGATATCGATAATCATATTGCCTTCAGCAGACTTGATATTAAGACCTGAACCAATGGCTGCGGCCATCGGCTCATCAATCAAGAAAACTTCTTTTGCGCCAGCCGCTTTACAAGATTGAATAACGGCTTTTTTCTCTACTTCCGTCACGCCGTAAGGCAAGGACACGACAACTCTTGGACGAGAAAATGCAGATTTCACTCCCGGAGCTGAAAGAAAGTGTCTTAGCATCACTTCGGTTGTTTCAAAGTCCGCAATCACGCCATCACGAATCGGCTTTTGCGGAAAGATGCTGCCAGGGTTATTTGCCAATTTTTCTTTGGCATCTGTTCCAACCGCGATCACTCTTTTTTTGCCAGGACTTGTTTGTTGGTACGCGATCAAAGAAGGCTCATTTAAAATGATGCCTTTGCCACGGCCTGCGATCAAAGTGTTCGCAGTGCCGAGGTCGACGTACAAATCAGCGGCTGTTCCAGCTTCATCCCTAAATAACCAAGACAACATATTTATTTACCGAATCCTTTGTGGCTCTCAAATGGGAATGTAGCAAAAATCGAGATGTAAGAATAAGACTTATTCAACTCAAGACCCAACTCCGCCCCTAAAGTCACTTGATTCCAATCGACGTAATGAAATTCTGTGCCGATTGCCAAGTTGGACGCTACGTAGTTTTCTTCTTTTGTGTTAAGGAACGTGAAGGGGATAGAGAAGTAGGGAACAGACATTCCGTACTCAGTATCAAACTTTTTGCTCAGCATGGGTGCCAGTTGCAGTTGAATTAAGTTTTCGTCTTCATCTCTGGCAATACCCGCACCGAAACGAAGCCCCATCGCCGGTTGATTGTCGACGTCAGGAATCGGGATCCACTTTGCACTTGCAAACGCGTTGAAGTCCACAGCACCTGCGCCCATCGAAATACGACCGCTCATGGATTCATTGATAGCAGTGTCGAAGAAGACGTTGAAGTTTGCTCCGTTACCTTTGTTCGTTAGAAGTTGAGGTTCAACTCCCACTTGATATTTTCCTGGAGCCAGCAATTCTCCGGATTCAGCGATGCTCAAGTAGGCATGCGCTGAGGAACTTAAAAACAGACCTAAAACGAAGTATTTAGCAAATTTCATGAAATTAAAGCCTTTCAAAACATCCGATCTAAAAATGGTAGCCATTCGCGAATCGTTTGACAAGACCTTGATCCAAAGAGACCTTTAAGAAGTGACGAAACTTCCCATATCTCTAGTGATCATTACCTTAAATGAAGAGGCGCATATCGAGCGCTGCATTCGCTCCGTTCCCTTTGCCGACGATGTTGTCGTGGTTGATAGCTTTTCGACGGATCGCACGGTAGAAATCGCCGAACGCTGTGGAGCCCGCGTGTTCCAGGAAAAGTGGAAGGGTTTTGGCCCGCAAAAAGCCTTCGCGACGGCTCAAGCTAAAAACCCGTGGGTGTTGGCGTTAGATGCAGATGAAGCTTTAAGTCCCGAGCTTGCCGCAGAGATTTATGGTCGTTTTTCAGAATTAAATTCCGAAGCGGGCTATCTTTTCCCGCGCAAGTCTTACCACTTGGGGCGCTGGATTTCTCACGGTGGTTGGTATCCTGACTATCAACTTCGTCTGTTTAATAAATCCATTTCTCAGTGGGATTCCGCGGACGTACACGAAAAAGTGCAAGTAAAGTTAAAGTTAAAAATGAAGCGCGATCTGCTTCATTGGGTCTTCGATGGAATCAGTGATCAGGTTCTTACGAACGACCGCTACTCCACGTTGGGGGCGAAAGAACTTGCGGCGGCAGGAAAGAAGTTTTCTTACTTAAAGATGATCTTTAAGCCTTGGGGGAAGTTCGTAGAGACTTACTTTGTGAAAGCCGGTTTTCTAGATGGGCTCCCAGGTTTTATCATCGCTGTCGGCGCCTCTTACTCGTTGTTTTTAAAATTCGCCAAACTCTGGGAGATGGAACGTGCTCAGAAAAAGTCTTCTCAATAAATCTCTTCTTGGTCTCGTCTTTTTAGTTTTTGCGGAGGCCGCTTTGGCGGTCGCCCCGAAGTATCCCGCGATCCGTGAGGTTTACGGGCAGGTTTGGCTGACGGGGAAAGACGGCAAAAGAGCTTTGGTAAAAGGTCGTCAGGTTCTTCGAGAAAAAGCTCTTCTAGAAACCTCTTTATCTGGCCGAGTTAAAGTAGAACTTGATGAAAAGCGCAACTTCATCTTGCTGGGCTCAGGCGAAGTTTTAATGCCGGTGATTAGTTGGGAATCGGGGGAAGCTCCCGTCGTGATTCTTAAAAGCGGCGATCTTCATTGGAATCAAAAAGAAAAAGGCGCTTACAATATTGCTTTGCGTTCGGACCTTTTTGAGTTCTTGGCGATCCCGGGCGATTATGTTCTGTCCATCTATCCGCAAAAGGCCTTCACCGGTGTGAAGATGTTTGAAGGGACCATGGAGTTTTCAGCCCTCAACGGTGAAGAGTCCGTCACCGTTAAAAAAGGACAGCAAGCGGGCTTTCAAGGTGTTATTGAAAACGGCGAGATCTCTTACGACGTTCTTCTTAAAGGTAAGAAAATTCCCAAAGGTCGTCTGCTCGCTGTGACTCCCATTGATGCGGGGGAATTGAATAAAGCTGCCGCCGATGAGAAAAAACGTCTTGATGGAATCGCGAAATTAAAAGCGCAAGAACAAGCTCGGTTAGCGAAATTGAAGCGCGAAGGTGTGATCTGCAGTCAGCCTGCAGGCAAATTCAATGAGTGCGTTTGGACGTGCGTGAACAATCCTAAGAAGGAAAAAAAGAACTGCCTGGTTCAAAACGAGGGGACTTCCTGTATCCGCCGCCGTTGTAACGCCAACGGGGATTGGTCCGAAGAAACCACTTTGGATGCTGAAAAAGCCAGCATAGTTTGTAAGGCGCAACCGGTCGTAGCTACTTGTGATTATTAAGTTTTTCTGATTTTTTCAGTGGCGGGTAAATTTCCTGCTTGCCATTTCCACGACAAAATCCTATAAAGGTTCTTCCTTTTGTGGTGGGTATAGCTCAGTTGGTAGAGCATCGGATTGTGATTCCGAGTGTCGCGGGTTCAAGCCCCGTTACTCACCCCAATTTTCTTCTCTTTTTATCCCTGAATAATCTAAGTATCCGAAATCGTTAACGAGTCTCGTTGCGCGTTTAATTTCGTTTAAAAATTCGTGCAACACAAAACAACACAATGAAACACAGTGCTTGGTGCAACTAAGGTACAACTTTGGGTGTAACCAGGTGTAACTAATTTAACCCGGAAGGCTGGGGCTTAATTCATCCAACTTTTTTGAGTCGTCCCTAAACGCGGACTCGGCAGGGCTTTGGCCCTCCGTTTTCGTCATGTTTTGGGGACTTCGATCCCTGTTTAGGGATTGCTGTCAAAGAACCTCTTTTTTTATTTCAGAATGAGGTTTGGATGAAGTTAAACAAAACTCTCACATCACTTTGTAAATCAAAGGGGATGACTCTAGCCGAGTTATCTCGTCGCACGGGTATTCCCAAACAGACTTTGCATAATTGGACGATCGGACGTCGTTCGATCAATCCCGATCAACTTAAAAAAGTGTCGCAAGTGCTCGAAGTCTCCGTTCATTATTTGTTGTACGGGGAGAATGATCCGTTTGAAGCGCCTTCTGAGGTTATCTTGCGCGAGGTCTTTTCTGGTGATGTGCGTGTGACTTTGCATCGTATTGAACGAAAGGGCCGAGGATGAAGCATTGGATTTTCCCATTGGTTTTTGGATTTGCATTTACGTCTCATGCGGAACTAACGAATGATCAACGTGTTGAGAAGCTTCAGAAGGGCGTTGAGCAAGGCAATGTCGAATGGGTGCGTGAAGCCTTTGCTGGTTTGAAAGATCCTTTTAAAAAGGCTCGTGGGCTTTTTGGTGGTGATTCGGGAGTGTTTGCTGAATATAGCGGTGAATACTTTTTGGATAAGACTTTTATCGCTCGTCCTTGCAAAGACGAAATCGCGCTGATCCTTCTTCAGAATGGCGCCGTTATGCAGACTTATGAGTTGTTCAAGAAGGCGTCTGAAGGTGGTTGTCCTAAATCCATTCAATATCTCATCGACACAAAAGACTCTGCTTTGACCGCTCAAGGTGCGATGGACTTCTTCAAATTCTATGGGAAGAAAGTTGGACAAGTCATTCGTGATAAAGAACAGGGAATCGTGGGGGCTGAAGACGCTTTGGATGCGTGGGACCCGATTCAGATGTCGTTTGAGAAGTTTGTGATGGAAAAGTGTCCAGATCGCACGAAGACATCCAAAGAGTGCTTGGCGAGAGCTGCGTTCGATGAGACGGCTTCTAACGTGTCTGCGCGGGCTGAGGCTGCGAAGAAGAATATGGTGAAGCAAGAAGCTGAAGATAAGTATTTGAACTCACCTGAGGGCATTGCTGCGCAAATTTGTGAGATTGATGCACGTATTGCTGAAGCAAAAGCAGAGGTGCAAAGACAGCGTGCGGTAGGAAAGGTTGCTGGGGCTGTGAGTTTAGCAGCGCTTCATTGGGCTGGTGAGAAAATAGTGGATTTAACACAGGCTAGAAAAACCTTGGAATCTGACTTCGTGAAGAAAACAGGAAAAAGTCCAAAGTGCCGATAATTTAGTACGTTTTGAACTGGATTTGTGGGGCCTACTGCGTTAATCCAAGCGCTATGAGAACTTTTAAGATTTTAGGTTTTATGCTCATTCCAGTTGCCGTTTGTATTGGATTCGCTGGAGTTTTCTATGCTCATCGTGGGGACTTCTCACTAAGTGATGTTAATAAGCCGCAAAATTTAGATCGTTTTTTAGCGAGATACTTTAGCGAAGTGTGCTCTAAGGCTGTTCAACCAGACGGTCACTATGTTGAGACAATTCGACGGGGGTGTTCGTATCACTATGTGTTCCCGGCTTTGGTGGATAATTTTAATGTGATGGTTTTTCCCGATAATCCAGGAAATGAGTATCGCTTTTCCTTTCAGTCTTATTTTGATGGGGTTCTAAAAATTAAATATTTTGTCGGTCCTCTTTTTCCGAAAAATATGTATGACGAATATCAGGAGCATGGCCTGATTAGTATGGACCTTTCTCGTTTTGAAAAACCTGGAGATGACATTTTGATTCAGTTCACTCCCCACGTTCCGTTTAATGGCTATTTGGTAAAAGCTCTTGTAGAGCAGCCACCATTCGATGAGATGGTAAAGAAAAAAGTTAACGGATGGGGGACGATTCTAGGTCTTGGATTGCTTAGTTTAGGATCGCAAGATCCCAATAAAGGCAACCCTTCGATGACGGTTGGAAGAGAACAGGCTTACTTTATAACATCGTCTTCAAAGAGCTCTTATGAGGCTATACGCGACTATTTTGAAAAGGGATCCATGGAGTATTTTGGATTCTTCGATTTTGTTTATTTTAGTGCAGCAGTTTTGACCTCATCAGCGTTGGGAGACATGGTTCCAATGACTTTAACCATGAAAATGGCGGTATCTCTTGAAAGCTTGTTAGGGATTATGTGGCTTGGTATCGCTGCCGGGTGGGCATTTGAGCTATGGAGAGAATATAGCAAGTAGTTTGGGCGCTGCATTCTTGACCTCGATCAGACGGTTTTGTGTTTTTGGAGCGGTGCATTCTTGATGTCGATCCATGCTTTTTTTGCACTTATTCCTGATGAATAATGGCTCTGAATTCTTCTAGCTGATAAAGACTTCCCTAATTGGGAGTCTGATCTATGAAGCGACCTTATTCCGACAAAATGAATAACATTGCCGACTATTTTGATCGGTATATTCAAACGTACGCAAATAAGTACGGTTTCGACTATTCAGAAATTCAAAAGAAAATGGGTATAACGGAGAGTCTTCCTTTGGGAGTGGCTGTTGATCAATACGCCGAAGAGAATATTTTCGATTTAATACCTAAAGATATCCCGAAAGCAGAGAGGAATAAGCTCGATTTTCTTCTTGGTATTCGAGGTGGAATAGATTCTTTGCACTTCAAAACATTCGATATCCCTCAGATATTGGAAGTTACGGAACTCCTTATCGAAGCACTCGTAAGTCTTCATCATACTCCACCATCGACGAAGGCCCATCATGCTTCACCGAGATTAGGCAAAAAGAATACGGCGACACAGTTTATGCGAAACTTAGCTATTCTATATTTTAAAACTCGTCCTGACTCAGAAAATAGGGACTTATATAGAATCATGACAACCGAAAGTCTGTTTGAAGATCTTCAGCGTGAGTTTAATGAAGGTACTATCGAGCTTGAGATTGATTGGGATAAGAGTTCTTCTGAGATACTTTTCTATCGAGATTCAAAGGGATCAACAGGCGCCTTTGAAGAGCGAAACTTAAAGAACATCATCTCCAAGGCGAGAACAGATTCTGCCTGGTATAAATTCGAAGATGAAATGCCTTAGAGGTTAAACTCTGAACGCAAGGCATCTCACATAATCAAAATCGTGAGACAATAGATATTTTCTTTAATCCTCCTTTTGGCTAATAAAATGGCCACGACGTACAGAAAGGAGGATAAATGATCAAAACAGATGAAAAGCTACTAACGGAAGCTGAAGTGTCGAGAATCTTGGGTATCAAGCAACGCACTCTCCAACAATGGAGACTGACCGAGCGCGGACCTAAATTTTTGAAGTTATCGGCTCGTGTAGTTCGATATCGTTTAAGTGATGTTCAAAATTGGATTTCCGAAGCTCAGCTATAATTGAAGCTGGAAAAAGCATCGTGAGATAATTCTTTAAAATCAAAAAATAAAACCAAACAAATACCAAGGCTTAGGCGTCGCAAACCTTTTAAGCCAATGGTTTCGTATGGTCCAAACACTGGAGTTAGTATGAGTAACTTAATGATTGAAGTTAAACAAGAGGAAAGCGCGAGAGCTAGATATACGCGCCGTATGAAGCAACTAAAGTATGAGTATGGATTGATGAAGTTAAACGATTGGGAAGCTTTAGGCAGGCTCTATCGTCGTATAAAAGATCGGAAGGGACTGTCTTGGCAGTATGAGGATCTTTGTACACGACTCAATCGAAGTCGGTCAGCAGAATTCTGTCGAACTCCGGCTGAAGATAAGTTTATCGCCCGCTTTAAGGGTAATTGGAAAATTCAGCTTTATCCTCAAGCGTGGATTGGAAATTTATGCGTAGATCTCTTTACTCCTGCCTTGGGGCGCAGACCTCCGGATTACCGAAGAGGGTTTCTCGAAAAGGGCGTGGCCATTGAGATTGATGGAGCAATTCATAACTCTGAATTAAAAATGAAGAAAGATGCGCATAAAGAGAAAAGTCTTTCTGATCTGAATATTCAATTATGGCGATTTACAAATGAGCAGGTTTTTAGAAATGTTGGCTTGCCGAAAAAGCATGACCTTTCTGAAGACTTTGGGCGTCTATCCACTCAGGAAAGAAAAAGGCTATGGGGAAAGATCCAATTAATGACGCTGCTTTATCACGAGTCTCTGAATGTTATCGCGCGATACTTTCCAGGTGTTGTATTGGGGGCAGTATGAAATTCAACGGTAGGGGCTTCGATGGGCGTCTGGCTGGGCAGGGTTGGATGAAGACAGATCAAGTGGCCATCTACTTGGGCACATCGCCTAACAACATTCGTAATATGGTGTATCGGCTCAAGTTATTTCCAAAGAAGTTTATGGGGCGTTGGTACTTCAATCGTGAAGAGATCGATCAGCTTATTATGGCGGGGGGGATAGCAATGGGAGTTCGATATTCTGAAGAAGGCCAAAAGCCTGGATATTTTATAACCTGTGTTGCAAAAAGCATGATTCGTCCGGAAGTTGTCATCCGAAAGCAGCGATATTTGGGGCGCGTTTCTGAGAGGGACGCGCAGCTTGAGTATAGACAGCTGTATGGCGAGGTTAGGAGGGCTCTCCTTATGCGTGAGCGCGGGGAGGTGTCTTGGGGGCATATTCTTGAATCGTGGTGCCATGACGTTGTTATGGCGTCCCCGAGGGATACTTTCTCAAAGCAAGATACTTATCAAGCTTTGAGGCTGCATACGAAAAATTGGTTCAATGTGCCGGTCGATAAGATCACAACGCTGTCTTTTCAAATGGTGATTAATGAAATGGAAAAGGTCGGTTTATCCAGAGGTCGGATTCGCGCAGTGAAGTGCGCGGTCAACGTGGTCTTCGAGTGGGCTATTTTGAATAAACTGATTCCCCCATCAACACTTTGTCCGACAAAGGGGGCTCGTTTGCCGAAAGCAGTAAAAAAAGAAAAACCTGTGCTGAACAGTAAAGAGATCGAATATCTTCTTGCGAAAGCTTTGGAAGATAAGCATCAGTATTTTCCTATTTGGGCAGTTGCTTTTGAGACGGGGTGTAGAGCTGGTGAACTTTGGGCGCTTAGGTGGAGCGATGTGGACTTTGATCAAAGTAAAATTACGATTTCAAAGTCCCACAACTTTCGAGCGGGCATCGTTAAGCCTCCCAAAAATAATAAAACAAGAGTTGTGCCGGTAAGCAGGGAATTTAAGACATTCTTGGCATATCTTAAAGAAACTACTGGAGCATCTGGATATGTCCTACCTAGAGTTTCATCTTTGAAGAACGGAAAAGCTGCGATGATTTTGAGGCATTTCTGTCGCGAGATCGGAGTACCCGAAATTCCGTTTCACGGGACGCGCGCGTGCTTTGCTACTTTATGTTTGAATAGAGGGGTGCCGTTAACGAAGTTGATGGCTGTAGGGGGCTGGGACCGCCTTAGTAGTGTTCAGCACTATACCAGATTGGTAGGAACAGAGATTGAAGGTGTGACAGATAGCTTTAAAATTCTTCCAACGATGGGGAGTATGAAAAATGAAACTCAGTAACATAATATACAACAAATAATGTAAAGCATTTTCTGTTTTTTCCGATTAAAGCATATGCATTTGAAATTGAAAGAAACTCCGAACGGCCCAATTACACTGCAAGCGATGATCGATGTTAACTCGGCTTTTAATTCTATTTTGAAAGAGTCATACAGGCGGCTATCGAGAAAAGAAGAGGGAGCTAGAACTCCGGAATTTAAAATATATGTGAATGAGGTTAAGGAAGGTTCGATAATTGAGTTGTTATCTTTGGATATTGTTGATCTTCCTAAAATTGCTGGACAAACAGCCTTTGCATTCACTCATTTCAATCCGGAAGATGTTTTCAAAGTGGCGCAAAATAGCATACAGTTTCTAATAGATCTGGCTAAGGCTCGTAAATCTGGGAAGGAGATTAGTGTGCACGTTGAAGAGGGATCTCTGGCGTTTGTTAATATCGGAAACGGAACGATGAAAGTCGGAGATGTTGTTTTTGAAACTGCACGAAGTATTACACCCGCTGCGAAAATGCTTTCCAGGCCTGTGCGTTCTGGTCATTTGGAGTATGTTCAAATGGGTTCCGAAGATATGACGATATCGGTAAACGCTTCCAATGCTGATAGCTTCTCTGACGTTATTGAAGTCGAGGAGGTTGCTAAAGAGATAATTGGCAACATTATCGGTTTCAATAAAAATACAAGGATGGGAACTGTGAAGTTTATCGAAAACCTTACAGAACGAACTCTGAAGTTCGAATTAACTACCAAGAGTTTTCTAATCGACACTATCGAGTTTATGAAGCACAAACAGTGCAGACTTTTGTGTCATGAGGAATATATTCCAGGACCGGATGGGCAGAAAACTGTCGTAGGACTTCAAGTATTCAAAGTTAAAGAAATATAGGATCTTGTGTAGAGTTTTTTTGGCTCTACACGTATCAAGTATTTAAAGCTTGAGTGTGGCTGTGCCTGTGTAGGCGAGGTTTGACTGTATTTGCATCAACTTAAGGAAGGGTGTGCCCTTTAGAAGTTCTTGGATTAAAGTTGGGCCCCACGGAATGATTTCTGTCGGTGGTTGAGATCGAAAGTGGTCTTTAATCGCTGTGCGAAATTGAGAGGGAGCGGCTCCTACATGGTTAAAAGTAAAAATCATCCCCAGTCGAGTGCCATTTGAAGTCATTTTCCCTGCTTGAGTGTTTACCCACTCAGATTTCGGCGAAACGGCGTGACATTTTGCTTCCCCATGCAAGCGAGTGTGGGCCTGAAGCAACTCGAATAAGTTGCTGTAAGGCTGAATTAGATGAACAAAGAAATCGATTTCACATTGCGCTGTTACGACACGCGACTGTAGTGAGAATATTTGACTATCTTTGAAGATTACTTGAATTAGTTCTTCAAAAATTTTTCCTAGCAAATAGCCTCTTCTTCCATCGAATCTCTTTTTCGTGTTGTAAGTACGATAGTGTTTTGTGCTATCGAACTTCAATTTATTAATTCTTTCAACTTGCAAAAGTAGACGCGATAACTTGCTGCGGTCGATTGGATTTAAAAACTCAAGGTGATGGTCTTGTAAAGAAGCTCCTTGTCCAGACTGTCGAAGTTGGATCATGGCATCGAAAAACTGACTAAGATCCAATTGCAACCTCACGCGCTACCGATGGGTACCAAAAGCCGACTTCGATATTGTTAGGCTTTCTTCCGTCAAATGCTGAATGATCAAATAGTTGGAATTCCCTCATGAGAACGCGTAAGTCACTAACCCAGACGTTTTCGTAGTCTAAAATTTCGTGATCAGTTTTTAAGCGATAGCGAGTCTCTAAAATTCTTTGAGAAACAAGTGCAACAAGTTCTTTATCTAGAGCTTGTGCTGCGCTTGCTACGGATGCAGCAAGTTCACTTCGCGTAAAAACTCTGTTAGTTCGATTGGAGACAAAGAATTCAAAAAGCTGAGATGTCTCAGTTTCAAATTTAGATGATAAGAAGATTAAGAAATTGATCGCTGGGAGTAGAATTTCGTAAGAAGCGCGCTGCTTCATCCAAGTTATATATAGCTCCATCCCAAGTGAGTAGTAACTAAGTTTGGTTGCGATCTTCTCGTCATTCCAATACAAAATTGAAGATTTTAAATCGCAATCATTTATAGCATTGATTAAAGCTTCCTTGATTTGTTCTTCCGTTACAGTGTTCGGAAGGTGAGGCATCATCAGTGATGGCAGCAGTGTTTCGATGGAAATGTCATTGGACTTCGATTCGAAATCCATCGCGCCGTCATCATTTCTCGATTTGATTCTGATAAATTTGACTCGGCTAGATTGCCTTTTTAAAAGTGATTCTACGACCTTTTTAATCAGATAAGGGCGATAGTCGATAGTAAATTTTTCTCTAAGGTGGATTAGGATTTTCTCGACAAGGTCATTGTAATCGTATGATACGAGGGCCGTTCGATCTTGGCTGTATCCAGGATAGGTAACTAATACGGTATTATTTTGATGAAGGTGGACCACGATCGGGTGTCTAATCGTGATCGTTTCTGGAAAGCGACCTCCATCCTGCGAGTACCAGTGAGTAGACTTAGCATCGTGAGAAAAAGTAAGTGATATATATTCTTTTGTGTGCGCAACGTGTTCGCAAATAATGTTGGGGATGGAAAGAGTGTCGGCTACATCAACTGCTGTTCCAATTTGAGCAAGAGCTAATTCAGTTATATTTTTAAAGTCGCCAGTCCATCGACTTAAATACAAATGTCTAAAAGGACGCTCTGCTTCAGCTTCAAGTAGAAGTTCGGTGATATTTTCTTTGGGCACTCCGCAGATTTGTAGGAGCTTCTGAATTCCTTCAGTGGAGTTTTTGTCGGAAGGGATAACGTCAATACCTGTGGCTTTTTTGTAAACCTGACGCAGGACAGTCAGCGAAACGCTTCCTAGCATAGTTTTGAAAAGAGAATCCTCTTTTAGTCTAAAGTAGCTCAAAGTCCCATCCTCAAAAGAATTAGAGGGTTATACAGTACAAGATTCAAACTTCAATGTTTTGGTTAATTGCATTTATATAAATCGTATCGGAGCAACCATAAAATTATAAACAAATAATGGTTAATACTTGCTTTTCTGGACTTTGGTGTCCCGCCGCATAAAAAGACTTTTAAACTCAGTACGTTAAAAAAAAAGCGTGTCAAAAGCTTCAAACCCCTGGAAGAGATTTTACGGATCTTTGACATTCGAAAAGCTGGATGAACCCAGCCTTCCCGCTCAGGAGGAAGGCATGGCAATTAAAACATATCAAAAAGACGGGTATACCTGCTTTAAGATCCAATTTACTTCTCGAAGTCGCATTGCAGGGATTAATGTGCGCCTTCAGTGTGATCTCGGTGCAGTGACTTATACCGAAGCTAAGCGTGAATATGAAAAGCTTAAAAAAGAAGCAGTGATCAAACGAATCGAAAAGGAACGAAATGGACTTGTCTGGCGCGATCTATTGTCGCGTTGGTACAAAGATGTGGTCTTAAATGGCCCCTATGAAGATAGCGTAAGCAAGCGCGATAGTCACAACGCTCTTCAAATGCACACAAAACCTTGGATGTTAACGCCATTAGATCAATTGCGCCCAATGTCGATGCGATTGATCTTTAATGAAATGGAAAAGAAAGAACTATCGAAAGGTCGCATGAAGTCGGTGCGAAGTGCCGTGAATACTGTATTCGACTGGGCTCGTTTAGAACGCATTATTCCGGCTTATATTGAGAGCCCGGCGCGAGGAGTCTCGATTCCCAAGGTTGAAACAAAAATGCAGCCCATACTTAATCGTGACGAAATAAAACTCTTTTTAAGGAAAGCACGAGAAGTCGGTCACGAGTATTATTATTTATGGGCGGTGGCGGTTAGTACAGGATGCCGATCCGGAGAGTTGTGGGCGCTTAGATGGACTGATGTTTCATTGGAGACGAGAATGATTTCCATCACGAAGTCATTCTCAAGTAGGCTCGGATACGACAAGTCTACCAAAACCAAAGATTCTCGCCAGATTCCTATTAATGCAGCCCTTGAAATGCTCCTAATGGAGCTAAAACTGAAAACTTTCTCAACGGGCTATGTTCTCCCTAGGATCACGTCATGGAGACGTGGAGAGGCATCTAAAGTGTCGAGAAGTTTTTGTCAGGCATTGGGGCTTCCTGAAATCACATTTCATGCGACGCGAGCTTGTTTTGCCGTTCAATGTCTCGTTGGTGGATTGGACATAGTCACCACTATGAAACTGGGCGGATGGAAGAATGTTAAAAGCTTTCAGCATTATGTTCGCCTCGCAGGAGTTGAAATTCAAGGAGCGACTGATGTTCTTGATCTAATTCCTTAGGCTAAACTTTCTGATGTTTTCGTCCGATAGTACTGGAGAATAGTGGAGAGTTTATGTCAATCGAAGAGATGTCTACAGAAATTCGATCATACCTATATACTAGAATATCTAGTCCTTTTCTTTCACATTTTGCATTTGTGTGGGCGATTATCAATTGGCGATTTCTTGTTGCTCTTTTGGTGGGCGATCAAGCGTTTGACGTGAGATTGGAGTACATCAACAAAAATATCTCTTTGGAGATAATAAAACCAATTGGTGTGACTTTATTTTGGGTATTTTTGTGGCCCTTTCTAAATGAAAAAATTGTGCAGTTCTGGGAGTGGAGAAGATTGGTTCTCGTTAACATTAAAAAGAAGTATTCGGGCGATGAATTACTCACCGTCGAGGACGGGAACCGATTTAGAACAGAGCTAATAGCGCAAAAACGTAAATATCGGTCAATGCTGGACGAGAGGGAGCAGGAGTTGGCGGCACTCCAACAAGAGTTTAGTAAAATGGCGAGCGTGCTTTCAGAGGAGCAATTGGATGATATCGCCGAAGATGAGAGTGATGAAGAGCTCGACAATAAATCATTTATGCGACCTCTACAGCCGAGCCCTGCATTAGCGAAAATAGTTGGTCCGGAGCCGTTGCCTCGAACCGAGGTGGTGAAAAAGTTATGGGCGTATATCAAGCAAAACAATTTGCAAGATCCTAGCAATAAAAGGAATATTAACTCTGATGAGATTTTAAAAGATGTCTTTGATGGAAAAGATACGGTTAGTATGTTTGATATGACCAAACTTATCGCTAAACATCTTTCTACGCCGGAGTAAAAAAGATACAATGGTGTAACTTAGCAAGGAAAATAGTGTAACTTGTTGAAAATACTGGGATGTCGAAGTTCACCCCAATTTTCCTCCCTTTGTTTCTTGGATTTATCTAGTTTTTTTAAAGAACATATCTAAAAACCAAAAAATAATCTTCAACGATGTGCTTCGATAATGGTTTCATGATAAGGATGTTCAGCACCTTTCTTGCCGACCCAATAGTCTAAATCTTCGATGTCGTATGGTTCAAACTCCCACTGACCATTTATTTGTTCGGATTTACTCCAGCAGTCCATGCTACTGTTTATCGATATCTCTTTATCCGTAATTTTCATTGTTCCACTAGTAAGACGGGAAGCACACATAGAACGGGGCCATGCGGAGCCGCCTTTCGTATAAAAGACGATAACGCTATCGTCTTTAAACAAATCGTAAGTTTTTTCTTTAAAATCTGGCAACCAAACGGTGAGCTTCCAAAAGCCTTCATCATCAAAAGCGCTGCTTGGATCGTGGTAGAAACGAACCGCGAGTACAGTGCCACTTCCGGATTTTATGCTGTGATAACTCACTGGATATTGAGGGCGAGTCGCGGTGCCATCGCTTATTTCTTCGCGTGTCGCGAGCTCATTAAATGTCGTACTTTCGAAAGCCGCATTCTCGATTTTATAGGCTTGAGTGATTGGCTCAAATTGGTTGAAACTTCCTACTATTAGAATCAGTATTAATAGTAAAATCGCTAAAAATAGAACTCCTAAAACTTTTATTATGCCCAAAAGAATCTTCATTCCGGGATCTAGCCTGCTTTGCGTATGTCATCAGATGGATGAACCTTGGGCTTTTCCGGATTTTTCAGCGACAACCAAAACAAACGAATCAATAACGCGCGCATAATAATGCCACCTGGATTTAATATTCCTTGAAGCAAGTTCATGACAGTTTCAAATAGAAAAAAGCCGAAAGCTCCTTTTAGATAAGATCGACTTTTAGTGTCCCAACCTGCAAGAGCTAAAACTAAATATACAGAGCCAGAAAAGAAATTATAGAAACCGAACCCTACTTTAGCCATTGCCTCAACGTGACCGAACACAACAATAGATCCAATTAGAAAATTCAATCCACCAAGACATGCCATTAAGACATATCCATCTTTACTTGAGGGTTGAGATGTCGATTCAGAATCTGTAGTAGTGTGCTTGTAATAGGGCGAGAAATCCCATGGCGACCACTTTACAAAAATTTTGCTGCCGTCGGAAAGGGGAAATGTCGCACCCTTATAAAAGATTTCGTTCCATCCGCGCAAAGTTCCCAAAAGCTTTTGATCCAGAAAGACTTCGATTTTTGTTCCGAGCAAATTCCATTTCAGAGTCAGACTGCGTGTCTTACCTTCAGCGCGAATGAAGTCTTCTCTTTGTGCCATCTGCGACCGCCTTCCTGTGAGCTCTTCTTATCGGGACGTAAGATGGTAAACTAAAGAATGTTTTATTCCTGTCAAAATTCTCATTCTGAAACACCAAAATAAAGAATTCCGAGCGAAAATCCGATATTATACTCATGAATTCGGAACGTTCTGGGACCTTAGGTTATAGTTCGTTCTATAAAGCTATCATTTGTTCGATGGCTTTGGGTTCTTGTACCATCGATACTAAGATTCGCAATCCCTTCGCGGTTCAAATTAATAAGTCTTCGATCTACACCAATTCCTCAACGCATCCGTTTTCATTTTCACCGACGTGGGAAGAATCCGTCTTTAACGGCGGGACCGTGCTTCTTTACGACAACGCGTTTTGCGAGGGGACTCCCACAGAAGTTGCATTATCCGGGACAGACATACATATCGATGGTCTGCAAGACGGTAAAAGCTATTACGCTAAAGTTCGTGTGACGAATAATAGCCGTAACTACGAATCTTCCTGTGCATTCTGGGTGACGGTAGATATGCAGGCCCCGATGCCGGCGACGATCACCGCGCCCTTATCAGATTCTTACGTCTCTGCGACTCACTTTGTTGGAGCATGGAATAGCGTAGTCGATATCGGACCGGCAGGCTTAAGTGACATTCCATATAAAGTTAGACTATACGATCAGCCCTCGTGCACGGGCTCCATCATCTCTACAAAAAACTTAGCCTCGCTCACTCACGTCTTTGACAATCTTTCCGCAAATACGTTTTACTCTTTCGATATTCAATCCACAGATAAAGCCGGCAACTGGAGCACTCCCGTTTGTTCTGCTTTCATGGAAGTGGATTTATTCGCACCGGGCTTTGTCTTAACTCACACAGGCTCTGATCAAGGATACGCCGCCACGCAAACAGTTTCTATCACAGTAACAAACGACGCCTGGGCCTCTTATTGGTGTTTAACGGAAGACTTAAGTTTCACTCCTTTAAGTCCCGCAGATCCTTGCCCAGGAGGACAAGGACCCGCAAACGGTTGGCACACCTCTCGTCCAACAAACTACGATCTTTCCGCAGGCGACGGAGTAAAAACCGTGAAGCTATGGCTCTTCGATAGCGCGGGGAATGCTCTGACGAATAAAACTCCTACTTATAGCATTGTCTTAGATACCATTGCTCCGGGATCTTTCCCAGTCTTAGGAATCACCGGCGGAAGTGATCTGATCATCGATGATCGTTTATCACAACTGGTAGATCCCATCGTCAACTGGAGTCCCGCTTCAGGAGCTTTCGCATACAAAGTATCGATTCTTAACTTAGATCTTACTGTGCGCTGTGAAGAAAACGTTGGGGCCTCTATCACGCAGCAAGTTCTCACTGGTTGCGATCTCGTTCCCGAAACAGATTACATCGCCCGCGTTATCGCCCGCGATGAAGCCGGGAATCTTACACAAGGGACCGACCTAGTCTTCCGCGTGGATGTCACTCCACCGGGAAATTTCAATATTTTAGGAGTTAGGGGAGGCGTGGATACGACTTTGGATGCGTGGGCCGCACAGTGGCCAGAAGTCGTTTGGAGTTCCTCATCAGACGCCGTCATTTATCAAACGTCCATCCAGTCAATGAGCGGAATCACAGTCTGTTCTGAACAGTCGACCTCCACAACGTCCTATGATTTTTCGACAGCGGGTTGTCCTTCATTGATTCACGGAATGCAGTATCAAGTTCTAGTGCGCTCGTTAGATCAAGCAGACCTTATAACATCCGGCAGTAACAGTCCCTATATTTTCCATGCGGACACTCAAGCCCCGGCACTTAATATCACAAAAGCTCCAGCCGCTATTATCAGAGATACGGCAACAGATTTTGAATTCACCGTTTCAGACGATACAAGCGGACTGGCAAGTGTGGAATGTAATTTTAATTCCGCAGGTTACGCAAATTGCGATAGCCCCTACGAATTATCCGGACTTTCTCAAGGAAGTTACTCATTAAGTATTCGTGCAAAAGACATCGCCGGAAATGAAGTCATTTCAAATCATAACTTCGACGTCGATCTCTATCCTCCCGTAATCACAGTCACGGATTCTCCGGCGGCCTTTGTCAGTGAAACTTCAGAGCAATTTGTATTTAACGTCGTTGATTCAGGTTCCTCCGGAGTCAGCTTCATCGAATGTAAATTAGACGGCGGATCATGGGCCGCGTGTGCTTCTCCTTATTTAATTCCAGTCGTGACGGACGGGGCTCATGAATTCCGAATTCGCGCCACTGACTACCTCGGCCACGTCAGCGCCGAAACCATCATCAACTGGTTTGTGGACTCAACGCCGCCCTCGATCGTCTTCACATCAGCACCTTCAGATACAGTCGACACCGATGCGACAATAGAGTTTGAAGTTACCGAATCTGAAACAACAGTGAATATTGAATGCGACTTAGACGGGGGAGGATGGTCTTCATGCACATCTCCTCACAACCTGACAAACCTTGCATCGGGCACACACAGTTTTTCAGTCCGAGCGACAAATGCAGCAGGTCTTGTGTCGACCCAAACAGTCACTTGGAATGTCATCGCACTCACATCATGTAAAGTCATCTTAGATACCGGTGGCTCCGTCGGAGACGGAATGTATATGATCGACCCTGATGGAGCGGGCGGAAGCGCACCGATCTCCGCCTATTGTGAAATGACGACCAATGGAGGCGGGTGGACATGGATCATAGGGAACGCCAATTACGCGAGCGGAAACTTTCCAGCCGCAGTTTCTGTCAGCGGAGTTTCTATCTCTTATAGCGGAGGACAAGTATCTTCTTATCAAGGCACAGGCGCGAGTGGTTATTGCAATGTTCCCGCACCGTTTATCGGTGTGACAATCACCGTGCCCCACAAAGAAGTTTACCTTTACGGATATTCGCAAGGTTACAACGCCACACCTTCAGCGTGGATTGATATCGGAAATGACGGTTATGATTATCATTGGGCGAGCACTTGTCACAATTGCACTGCCGCGAACACTCATAACGTCACTCGTTCAGTGGCGTCAGAAGTGACGTCTTCTTATGTAAACGTCAACGGCAACTCTTGCCAATATACTGGCGGGAACCAAGCCCATATCTATGTATTAAAAGTACGTTAGGATTTCTTGTCTAAATAAGTTCACAACCCGGTTCTTAAACCGAGTGTGAAACCAAGGCCACAGCATTTTCGTCAACCGATGCCGGCACCAACTTCAAATGAACTGTCGTGTTTTCTGAATGAATAGTAGCTGCAGCTTCGTCCCGAGCAACCACATGGCACGCAAGCCCCGTACTAGGGAAGGTCAGATCAACCACTTTACCAGTTTGCGCTAAGACCAACTCTTCGGCCGTCCACTGAGCGGTGTGCTCGTTAACGACTGTCTTTTTCGCAGTTTGGAATTTTGAAAAGCGAACTGCGACAAGCATTGAAGCAAAGATGATAACGGCAAGAACCGGAGCGATAGAGATCAGCTTTAAATGCTCCCACATCATTTCGCCGGAAACGCTCTTAGAGAAAAATTCTGCGACAGCTTTGCAGCTTCCCGCAATAAAGACGGTCCACAAAAGAAGTGTGCTCAGTGTCTCAATTATTTTTCGCATACGTCACTCCGCCACGATCGGGGCTGATCCAAGAACTGAATTGGCGTTTTGGGCCAAACAGAACTTTTGGGATTGCTACGAATAGCACAAAACTATTAATCATCCAATAAGCAAAAGGGTACCAGATAGCAACAAAGCCCAGTTTCGCCGAACGCTCATATCGGCCGTGCAAAAACATCCCGACAGCGAACTGCAGAAAGCTCATCACTCCTGTAAGAAGAATCGCATAACTGAGGTTGATATCGTGAGGATTATGCCCAAACAGAGCGATCGCAATCGTCACAGGTAATAGGAAAGCCCAAGTCACAGAAAATACGTACTCCAAAAGAATCAGTCTTAAACCTGTGTCGCGGCTTTTCAAAACAGATCGCCCGTGTCTAAGAATCACTTCAAACCCACCTTGCGCCCAGCGAAGACGTTGTTTCCAAAGGCCTTTCAAAGTGTCAGGCATTAATACATCACAAGTCGCTTTGGGCTCATACTTAAGGGCCCAACCCGAAGTTTGCAGTTTCCAGCTGATTCCGACATCTTCAGTCACAGTGTAAGTGTCCCAGTAGCCGACGCTTTCGACGGCAGACTTACGGAACATCGCGAGTACCCCTGATAAAGCAAATAAGCGACCTAAAGACTGATGATAGCGTTTGATCATTCCGACTAATGCCGAAAATTCCCCGACTTGCAGTCGACCTACCAAGGTTCCGCGATTTTTGACGCGCGGATTTCCGGTCACACCCGCCACATGCGGATCGCGAAAGTGCTCCATCATAAGGCGGGGAGCATGAGGGTCTAATTCAGAGTCGGCATCGATGCACAAAATAAACTCATGACGACTAGCCATAGCACCTAAAGTCAAAGCCGCTGCTTTCCCGCGATTTTGAACTAAGTTAATAACGCGCATATTCGGACGAGACATTGCCAGTTTTTCTAAAACAGACTGAGTCTTATCCCGGCTGCCATCATTGATCGCGATGATCTCGCATTGGTCTGAAGGCAATTGGTCTAGCGAGCGAATTGTCGCTTCCGCAGTTTTTTCCTCGTTGAAGCAGGGAATTAAAATCGTATAGGGCTGGTTAGAAAACTCAGAAAGCGTCGAACGATGGCGCTCCCTTTTAAAGTAGAAAACAAAAGCCCCCATGATCCAAATCAAAGGCAGTACAAAGGGAGTAATTAAGAAGAGGGATGTGAATAGCACCGGCAGATAAGAGAAAATCATTTCGCTTCCCCTTTGATGTGTTTTGCATTGCTTTGGCGGACTGAAAACAAAGTTTTGAAATCAGGATCCGGAACGACATCTTTGAAGTTCACATCATAAAATAAATTTAAATAGCCTTCGGCCATGACGTGGCTAGCGACTATATTATAATCTTTCGGCAAGGCGATAATGTCTTGCTTCTGTTTTATCGAATTCGGCACAGCCTCGAGCTTTTCTTTTTCAAGCTGCTGTGGAGTCAGAACCAAGTAATCAAAAATCTCGGCATTTTCAGGTCTGGGACCAATAACTCCATACTGCCAGTGGGCGCGCACAGAGCGACCCGCCGCCATCACAGATTCAAAAGACAACTCTTTAGCTTTTTCTTTTGAAGAGACTTCGAAAAAAACACCGTCGATGTCCGTGTATTTAGCCAAATCTCGAATAACAGCTTTGGCTGTTTCCGTATTCTTTAAAAATGTTTGTGGTACTCGCGCATAGACATTAGGAACACGAGAGCGATGTCTCATCGTGTGCGCGGCACGATTCAGATAATCCGCGCGCACCGACATCTGTGAAGTAGGGAAGTAAGCCTCTCCAGAGTCAGAGATGGCCTGGAATAAGGCGCCGTTAGCTCCTAAAGCCAAAGTTTTTTCCAATAAGTCACCCAAGACTTGCTCAGCCTCGGCTTCGTGTTTCTTCCAAATGCTATCAAGGTCCACGCGAATCATGCGTAACGGAGACGAGTCCACAAAGGCATGCTCTAGTACATTTGCAAACTGTGGAAGATCCATATCCGCAAAGATAAGCCCGCGACCTATCTGAGAAATATCACTGGCATTATTCAGGCCCGCTCGAAGAGTCATCTGAATTTTCAGTCCCACATCCTCAGCGGCTTTGCGTGATAAACCGTTTGAAGCGCCGTAGGGCCATACGATAACAGAGTTGTCTTTCCCTAGATGTTTCTTAATAAGCTCATTGTTCTTTTTAAGATCCATCTGGACACGATTCACAAAGTCTTCTTCGGATTGATAAGATTTCGTGATCGAGTCATATCTAAAGAAGGCAGCCATTGGTGCCTGACTTCCTTGTGGATTAAACACCTGGCCTTGATGCATATCATAGGTGTGAGAAACAACATCCACCAAACCTGATTCAGACATTTCCTTTAACTGCTTCCAGGAAGCCATTTTAGGATTGGTGTCTTTAAAACCATAATCCGGTGCCACACCATCTTCAGTCCACTTACCCACGATGGCAAAGACCGCTTTAAACTTATAAGTCTTTAAAAGCGGATAAACGTTTTCATAGAAAGACGCTAAGCCATCATCCACGGTGATAAGCACAGCTTTAGGAGGAAGCACCTTTTTGCCTTGAGAAGCTTGAATGATATCTTGCAGACCCACGACATTGTAATGAGCCTTCAGATAATCGAACTGTTCGATTAGATCTTTTTTGCGAATACTAAAGGCATTACCAACGAAGCCGTTACTAACATCGTGGTAGCAAAGGGCGACGAAGGTGTTTGTCAGGGGATCTTTTTTTTCGGGAGCAGGCGAGGTCTCGGCACGAGTGAAGAAGCCAAAGAAGATAATGACAAGTGAAATGAAAAGCCGCACGGATTGAGACGTCAATTTTGAAAAGACTATGACTCTGTCGGATTTCATTTTAAACCATCAATGGGACAAGCCCAGCAAATTTCTTGCAAATGAGTAATCTAGTTCCGGCAAACCGTCAATAGCTCTGAATGGGGAGTAGAAGATGTGGAGACGGCCTCGCAACTAGAAAGGGTCAGTCATAAATAAACCGCGTTTAAGTCTTGGCGGAACGAGTGTCTGAGGTTTGTACATAGAAATTCTATAAGGTTGATCAGGCCGATCCCATGACCCGTCGTGGATGAGATACAGACGGGGCTGGCGAAGGTTGCATTGAAGGCCAATCTTCAAACCCTTAAAAGTGCTATGTTATTTGCAAAACTCTGCCGAAGGATCCTTTTGGCAAGCCCACTTTTGCAAAGACTGAACTTCGCTTTTAAGTTGAGCGTTCTCTGCCTTCAAGGCTGCATTTTCTGTGCGCCACTCTGAATAGAACTCTTTAAAAGCCTCAATCAGGGGAGCCACAAGGTTCGCGTATTGAACCGCTAAAAATCCATCATTGTCTTTTGTAACTACGTCAGGGAAAACTTCCTGAACCTCTTGAGCAATCAAGCCGATTTGCTGACCGTGATCAAAGTGACGGGCAGGGAATTCTTCCACTCTCCAGTCGTAAGTTACACCTCGAAGTTGTAAGACTTTTTCTAAGCTAGAATCAAGGGTCGCTATATTGCGTTTAAATCTTCGGTCTGAGGTGTTTGCCCACGAGATTCCACCGGCGGTCCCGCCGACATGAAGCATGTAAGAGGGATTGGTGATACCAATGCCAACATTGCCTGATCCGGGCTCGGTGATCATCGCGTATTGGGTAGTGATCGCTCCCGCCCCAATGGGGGCACGTAACATGATTCCCGTATAAGACCCGATGGTATCATAGGCCCTAGTGGCAAGACGCAGCTCAAGTCCATTGGCTTCATTGATTGTTGTGCCGCCTGTTGCCGTTCCTTCTAAGTTGATATCTGACGTGATGGCATTAATCTTTTGCGAGACAGGTAAAGAGGCTGCTCCCGGAATAAATACATTTGCCCAAAGAGCTGTTTGAAGCCCGCTGACATTGGCAGCTCCCGTATTTACTTTGACTTGACCTTGCACACCATAAGAGGTTCCGGTGAAGCCCGCTTTGTTGTCAACGATACTTAATCCTAACACCGCTCCCATGGTCCCTGATTGAGCGTAATCTCCACGGATAGAGTTATCGACGCCCATCGCCGGCATGGTGATGCCTCCGGCGGCGGTTTGAGTTTGACCGACGCTGACCATGAAACGGCCCTTTGCGGTAGAGCTCGTTGGCCCATAATAGTAAGAATCGAATGAGAATGAACCAGGAGTCGCGCTGCCCGAACCCAAACTACCCATAAAGAATGAGGACCCTTGAATGCGAAAGCGTTGTGTTCCTCCAGTAGAAAATGCGATTTGATCTGGATTGGGGTTGTACATCCCAGAGTCGGAATCAGCACTAAATGAATAAGTAGGTGCCGCCGCGGTGCCAGCACTGCCCAGAACGGGGAAGGTCACAGCAGAAACTAAATCTGTATAAGCCGAACCACTTTGCGAGACTTTAAATTTCTTCGCCGTCGAATCAAAATAAATACGTCCTTCATCAGTGCCCGCAACAGCCGGTGCAGCGATCTGCGGGAGGGCGATCGTCGAAGGAAGTCTTTCAGCAGGTATCGTTCCTGTCGTGATCACCGCGGCATCCAGTCCTGCGATATTGGAACAAGTAAAGGCATCAGTCACCGCAGACCAAGTCAAAGTTTGTGAAGCCGTACAGCTTGTTGCAAACTGCGAAGCTCCCGTAGAAGTGCGAAGATCGTCAATACCAAACCAGACGGGCTCTAAAGAAGAAGCTCCATATCGATAAACTTGTCCTGTCTGCGGAGCTGTTGTTGCGACACTGACACCTTGAACTTTTTCAACAGTGGGGTTGGGAAGTGTGCCGCTTAAATCTCCACCTAGTGCCGTCGCAGATTGAAAGGCCCCGGTGATGCGCGAATCATTTCCTTGCGCCGCTGTCCCCGCCGTGGTCCCGAAGTTCACAGCGACGGTTTTTGAAGTCGTTCCGGTTACGTTAATTCCAGTACCCGCAATTACATCGGAAACAACTCCCGAGCCCCCTGCATCCGTCACGCAAGTAAACGAAGCTCCATCAAAGAACACGACTTGCCCCGCGCTACAAGCTCCCGAAGGAAGGGCCGTCGTGCGAACAAAATCTGTCGCCGTAAAGTTTCCAAGCTTCAATGCAGAAGAGGCAAAGTGCGCGTAGGGGACAGAGCGAATTTCATTATCCGGTGTGATTTGATTCCAGCCAACCCCATCATGAAAACTGACACTGAGGCGACGAGATTGATCTGCAATAGGTCCTTTACTGCTAGCTACATTGTTATTCGCATCGGCACAGTCTAGAGTGGCGGTATTATCAAAGACCTCTTTTAAGCCCACACTTCCTGAAGTGGGAAATAATTTTGTTCCTGTTCCTAGCGGCACATCAAAGACACCTTTAGAGCCCGACATATTCACGCCATTTTTTTGTTCACGATAGTAAACGCAAAGGCCGTCTTGAGATTTTATTTCGAACAAAAAGCTCACGTTGTTATGTTCAAGTGGAGTTCCCGTCGCTGTAAGAATGCGACCTTGATATGTCAAAGTGTTCGGAGCTGAGAAAACTATCGATGTAAGTATCAAAACGCTCGAAAAAATAATGAGTCTTATCATGGGGTTCTCTTCGGAGTTAACAGCGCATCGATTAAGAGAATAACGGTCAATAAGAGGCGTGATCATATTAAAAAACACTCTCACAATAATTCGAAACTATTCGGTGATGTTCGGATTACCAGATGAGCTTGGGCATTCTGTAGAGCGTCGGTAAGTCGGCGGTGGAATGTTTGATAATGTTCGGAGTATGGAATAAATCTTCGTGCGATGACCGAACAAGTTCTTTTCTACGATGATTACCGACTTTATCTCTCTGAAGCATTTGAAACACGACGTTTGCGCAATCCCAATTATTCCATGCGAGCCTTTGCTCGGGATTTAGGTTTGGCGGTTTCGACACTGATTGAAGTGCAAAAGGGAAAGTATGGCCTTTCAGCGGCGCGCGCTCATGAAGTGGCAACCAAGCTCAATCTAAGTCAAAGACAGTGCGAGCATTTTTCTGATTTACTGACGGCCCAGTTTGCTCGTTCTACCGAACAAAGAGTCATGGCCCGAAAAGCCATCGAACACCGGATCAATAACTTCGTTCAAGAAGTGTCTCTGGATTCTTTTAAAATTATTTCTGAGTGGCATCATCTGGCGTTTTTGGAATTAATGGACTTAGAGAAAAACCATCTTGATAAAGCTCGTTACGCTAAAAAACTCGGTGTGAGTGAAAAGGTGATAGAAGATTCATTGGATCGCATGAGTCGCTTGGGGCTTATTGAGATCACCGCAAATTCGGTGAAGCCCACATCTCAATTCACTTCGGTGAATAACAACTATAATTCCGAAGCGGTTCGTGGCTTTCATAAACAAATTATCGAAAAAGCACTTTACGCCGTTGAACGCCAAGACAACGAAAAGCGGGAAGTGTCGTCCACTTTGTTCTCGATTAAAAAACAAGATTTCCCGGCAGCCCGCAAAGCCCTTATGGATTTCCGTCGTGAGTTTGCTTCTCGCTTCGGGACCACGGAAAACGCTGACGATGTTTGCAGTTTGAGTATTCAATTCTTTAGCCTTCTAGCAGAGGACACATGATGAAATTCGCTCTAGTATTGTTCACTCTATTTTTTTCTTTGCCCGTGTTTGCGGGCATTCGCGATGTCGGAAGCGGGGGTGCGGGGATTTTAAAGGAGGGAAAACTATATCTCTTAGACCTGTTTGAGATTGGCTTAGAAGAACCTGCGATTGATCTTGCAATTAAAGAAGATCAAGATGTGCTCGTCCGTGCCGCTGCAATGCCTCACTTTGGAAGCGAAGAACAAAAACTCTTTGCTAAAAAGATCACGGAAATTCGCCGTGTAGCTCCGCGCTTTGCAAATGTTCTTTTATTAGCGATGTCGAAGTATCAATGGTACTTAGTGGATACTCCTCTGGCCCTAATCAAAGAAGAAACTCCTTTGGATCTTTCCAAGTTTGAAATGGTGCAAATTGCCAATCGTCTTGAAAACCGCATCCGCATTTACAGACCCTATTGGGAAAAACTCACCCCGCTCAATCGAGTGGCGTTGGTGATTCATGAACTCGTTTATTCTATCCATCGGCCCGTTATGGTTTCTAGAGAAAAGGCTGCTTTCTCGGTGGATGCTGTACGTGTTCGTTCGATTGTAGCTTGGGCTTTGTCTTCAGAGCTGACAAGAAGCTCGTTAGAGGCAGTTGAGCAAATAACTTTGTTTTCTGCAAATGCATCCCAACTTCGAGACTCTTACTTGTTAAATCTGGATGAGGATGTGGCTATTTTAAATGGATACCTGGATATGGGGGTTAGGAGCGAGCTTGAAAGGCAACTTCTTTGCAATGAAATCGGACGCCAATTGCAGTCTGTTTCGGTGGTATCGGTACAAAGAGAGATGCGTGCATCCTGGAGTGAGCTTTACTTTTCTAACTATCAGACAATAGAAGGCAGTACGCAATTTACTTTGCGACTTTCCACGCGAGCGCTAGGCCTTGATGCTCGCACTCCTGAATTTTGGAAAGACGTGAATCTGAAACAACCTGGTTTGGAATTTACTAAAGGCAATTTCAATGACTGCATGCGAATTGTAAAAGACAGTCATACTCAGTCCATTCAAAATTTTCTTAAGCTATAGATCTTCTCAGGCGGGAATCGCCCCGCCAAAGTTTTAGTCACTGTTACATAATCACTTTTTAGTGTCCGACCTCTGTCTTAAAATGATCCGTTTTATTGAGGGAAAAAATAATCTTCGCGAGTTTTCGCGTGAGGTCATATAGACTTGAGGGACATCTAAATCATAACGGGCTTAAAAAAAGAGGAATCATGGCAAGACTTATTCTGGTATTGTCGGCTTTGCTTCTAGGTTACTCACAAACCCAAGCAGCCGCACTGTTCGGTCGTCCTTCCAAGATCATTGATAGCAACGACAGCAACTCTAGCAGCGCAGGAAGTAGTTACTACACACCTTATACATCAGGTTCGTCGTCCTACTCAGCCACTGGGGGAGGTTGCGGATCTGTACCTTCTCATGTGAAAACCGCTTTCGGTGAGGCAAAGCGATTCACGCAAACTTGTTCTTATGCGCAGTTGTCTCCCGGCAAGATGATTGCCGTGAACGACTATTCAGGCGATGGTCGCCCGACAATGTACATCTTCGACCAAGATGGAAACTGCGTAAAAGGTTTTCCAATCAGTTGGGGTGTGGGTTCTGACCGCAGTGGACGCTTAGAGGCGTGCAGCACCGAAAATTCAAGAAAGACTCCTCCTGGATTTCACTTGACCGCTGTTCACAATGGGGCACGCTATAATAGTTCGAACTCATTGGGTATGGCAGGTCTTTCGGGACAAGACAGTTTAGGGCAGCGTGGAGTTATCATCCACGGAACAAGCCCTGCTGGAACATCCAACACGTGGGGATGTACGGGTGTAAACTACGAAGACTTGTCGACGGTAATGAAAACACTGGGAGTGGGTTCGCTGGTTTACAACTACTTCGGAGGAGCAAGAGCTTCTAATTGTAGTGATAATTCCGGAATGGAACGTCCAGCACAATGTCAGCCTGAAGCAGCGGCAGTAGCGGCAGCGAGATCCAACGGTGTTTCGTCGTCGAAGTACTCTGGGAAAAGCAAGTATTCCACCAGCTCAAGCGGTTCGAAGACCACGAACTCGACAAGAAAAGGAGCAAAATAATGAAGTCCATCTTAGCAATTGCAATCACAATGATGATGTCACCCTGGGCGCTTGCGGTAGAGACAGCTCCTGCTAAAGAGACACCAGCAGCTCCGGCGAAAGCGGAAGCAACGCCAGAGAAAAAGAAAGAGGCTAAAGAGCCTCGCAAGCCTTCCCAGGCAGAGCTTGAGGCTTTAAAAATTATGAAAGGTGCCGAGATTGAGATCTCTCACTACGACGATGATACGAACACTTTTGAAGTGACGATTATTAAAGAGCCCGGTGTTGGACCGAATGTGACAACGCCCGAGGAGCTTTATCGTGCGACGGAAATGAATGTGGACTTTGCGACATTCAGCTCTAAAAAAAGAGATTACATCGGTTCAGAATTTCAATTGAAAGAAGATCTAATTCTGATTGGACCAGAGCAGATCATGAAACGCTCTAGAAAGTAATCCAAAAGGGAAGTTCTAAGTTATAGAATTTCCCAGCCTTCTACCGGTTCCCACGTTGAATCACACGTGGGATTTAGAACCACCTCAGGGCATGCGATCAAAGCGCGAAAGACGATGCCTTCTTCATCTTCAAATAAGAGAGTTCCTTTGGTGTATCCGGCAGGCCCCGTATAAAGCCCCTTTAACGCGGCCGTGCGTCCTTTACGATCTTTTGTAACGACGGCACCTGGACACGCATCCGAACTGTCTTGGATAATCTTAAAGTCCCAGTGCTCGACTTGTGAATTCTGATTTAAAGACGTTGTGCGGATGCTTCCTTCGCTGATTTGCAAAGGTTGCAGGATTTTATACAGAAGAAAGTTCTCACGTGTTTCAGCAGGACCATAAACAAGACAAGTCATTGCTAAAGCGGATATTAACGACATCGAATACCTCTTTGACTAGAGACTTCACCCCAACGTACGGACGGACTCCAAACTGCATCGGAGTTCAAGTGGCCATCAATCATTTTTAAAAAAAGCTCCCACGCATCTGTTGCAGAGACTCCTGTCATCACGCGACAGCGAAGTAAAATTTCTTTGGCATCACGAATAGAGCCGTCGGTGCCTTCTTCGTTGGGATAATTATTCTTCTTCCAATAAGTTAAATCATTCAGTTGCCCATAAGCTTCACGAATGCGTGCGTCGCGTTTATGGGTGGAATATTCGTCCATCAAACCTGCAGAGAGGCAACGACCGCCATTGCTTTGAATGTTGTTCCAGGCCATGTTCACGGATAAAATGCGGCCTTGCCATAGATTGCAGATGCTTTCGACCACGACCTCAATGCGTTCATCAACAGTGGGAACACGAAAGCGCAGGATTTTGCGAATGTTTTCGTGCCATTGATAGATTTGTTTTCGAGACGGCGAAATATTTTCTCGCCACCCTGCCATAGAGAACTGCTCCTCACTGCTGTACGGCGCAGGAGCGTCTGTTTTCCACATACGGAATCCCCCCAGGCGACTTAGAGGCCAAGAATAGGGATTGCGAGTGGTGATAAGTTCACGCACTTTCATGGGTGTCGTTGAATACAGTGTCCGGATGTATCCATTGTCTTCAAGATGAGTCACGAGTTCAGCGTGTCCTCCACGAGTCCCCACGATACTTTCTTCTTCAGGCGTCAAAACGGGATTTAGAAAAACCACACCAGGTTGAAAAATCAGGCGATCAATTTTGATCGGGTAGGTATCGTACCCTAGGGTCTTCGTACTCGTAAGATGGGAGACATGATTGATAAACTCGCGAAGGCGTTGCCTTTCCGGCAAATGATCCCAGTTCGACAGAGTGTTTGTTAAGCCCGTCTTCATGTTTTCTATATTAGTGAATCTAACAGGAAGAGCATTTTCATACGCAAAGATAATACGAACAGCATAAACAGCATCCGCACAATCTGTGGCAATACCATACCAATTGCTTGCGGGATTTGAAAAGATGTCGAATTTATAGTTTTCTTGCACCCAAGAAGAATAGCGCTTTTCCCATTCTTCATTCCAAGAGTTCATTGCGGTCCACACTTTGGCGTGGGACATGGAAGAACTCATTAGGATAAAAAGTGCTACAAGAGTTTTCAAACAAACGCCTTAGTAAATATCTACGCCCAGATTCACTTCAGTGTATTTTAAATCATTGGGGCGCAGGTCGGTGCTGCCCTCTTTAAACTGAAAAACGATTTCACAGAAGCGAGGGACATTCTTAGGACGGTTGGCATTAACAATGACCGTGGTCTCTTTATAAGAGCCATCGAAAGCTGCCCAGTTTGAAGTATAGGAATAGTCGACTTCCATAGTGCCCGAAGGCCGGGTTTGGTTATTAGGGCGAGATGCTGATTGAGAGCCCATACCGCGAAGGTCACAGCGAGTGATCGTGCGATAGTAAAGCTGCGCAAATTTCGCGTAGTCCGGCAAAGAATGGTAAACCGAGCTGACGATGTCATAAGTTTTTTCAGACTGGTCGTTACGACCCACTTCTTTTTTCGTGGGACCGACATAACAAACATGAACATTGTATCCAACGCCCATTTGCTCTGTAGAAAAAGAAAGTTTCAAGCTAGTTAAAGCGGCATTCCACTGTGCTGAAGAATCAAAAATAGCTGCAACGTCATCGCTTAAAACATAGCCGCCACTGCGAGTTCTACTAATGGAGCTTTCTGAAACCGTTAAGTCTTCCCAAATCAAAGACCCCATGATCTTGCCAATAGGGTTTTCTGTAGGAACGGCGTTTAAACTTAAATTACACGCATAAATGTCTTCAGATGTTGAGACCGCGTTGATCCCAGCCTGCTGAGCCATTGCCAGAGAGCTTGAAAAGATCCAAAGTAAACTAAGAGTCAAAAGTTTCATTAGAACGGCTCACAAGTGTAACGAGGAAGACTTTTAATTTTTTTATCCATGATCACTTTATTCGGAGACTCTTTCACCAAGCGGATGTTTTCGAGCTTGTATGTGCCCTGATCATCCAGGTCGCCCACAGTGAAGGTAGTAGTGAAGCGATTCCAGAATTTTTGTTTGCTCGCTTGGAAACACTGACCATGGCTTGGGTCGCATAAATTTCCATAGAAAGCGGGCCATAGACGAGTCGCGCCCAACTGTTTAAAGAAAGCCAAGGAAGTGGCCAAGTCGCCATTGATATCATTCGAAGTGATGTTTGGAAGACCCAATAAATTCGGTAGGTGCGGCAGTAAATGCAAAGAGTTCAACGATGGGATCGTGTCCAGACCGGCCACGCCATTGACGCCCTTAAGATCTACTAAAAGTTGTTCCGCACGATTTAAGAAAATGTAGAAATCTTCAAACGGATCTATCATTGTCACTATGACTTTATAGGCCTGACCTTTTTCAAAGCTGGCGCCATCAATGGACTGTTGTGGAAAACGCATCAAGCCCTGCCAGCTGCCTTGAGCAATTCCGCCCGTGGACCAGCCGTCGACAAATGTTTGCTTGCCAGACTGTTCAATTTTAAAAATCTCAACCTCTGCCGCTACGGGAATATTGTAGTTTGAGGGATTTACGCAAAGGCCGTTTTTACAAACCGAGTTGTGGAAGTTATCTACGGAAAGATACATGTTAAGATCCAAGCGCTGATCACCGGCGGGTGCAAATTGCAAGTCACCCATATTCAATTCCGCATTGTAAGTGTCCGGGAAGCGGGGAGCTTCAGGACCCATGTCTTCACTCAGCTTCAACATGGATTCTTGCGCTTGGAACGTGTAGCGGTAGCGAGATGAACCGATAGGGTCTACTTCGGTGCTAAGGCCCGTATCATCACCCGTAACATAAGTGTTTAAAGCCGCTTCGATATCGCCGAATTCAAGCCCTAGCTCCTTCATTGTGTCAATGTGTAAGCACTCTGGCTTCACTCCTAAAGTGACCGCCAGGTTGTAGCTCGGATTGATATTCAAGAAGCAGTAGTCGCCCTCAAGCTGCACAATGCTCGCACCTTGGTTTGTGACCTTGCAGCGCTCTTGTTCATGCTTATAACGAAGGGGACGTCCGTTCAGTTCGGCGACAGAGATGAATGTGCATTGTTTTAAGAATTTTTGTTGGCGTAGGACCAGAGATTTCTTTTGATCGAAATCTACACCTTTTGCGAAAATCGGATTTTCGATTCGGCAAAGATTGGGTGTAGGGATATCTCCATCAAGAAAAATATCTGCGACGTCGGAAACTTGCGTCGGCATGAACACGCCTTTACTCAACATCAAATACTTGCCCGCGCTTTCCGTACATTTTTCCACCATTTGCGGAAGAATTGTCGAGTTCGTGCCATCTCCATAAGGACGAATGACAGGGGCTTGTGTGAAGTCGATCACAAAGCTGTGCTTCATATCACGAGAAGTGCGGCAGGCGAAAACCTCGCCTGCCATTAACAGAAGAACTCCAAAAAGAAAGATAGATTTTGTATTTAAAATTTTCATATTCAGTCTTCCTTTGAGCAGAGAGCCGGTAAGGCTCTCTGACGGAGTCTCTAATAATTACTGCTCTACAGATTCTTCAATCTTAGTGTATGTGCAAAGTTCAGCACCGTGGCGTTGCCATTTACGCAAGTTTTTAGACAAAACTTGAGAACCTGCTGCACCGTCAGTTTCAGAGAAGATGTAACGGATACGGCAGAAGCGTGGAGCTTTTGTGCTGTTGTCGATAGTCGAGTTGATCAAGTTAGCAACAGAGTTGATTTGAACTTGATTTGACTTCGTGTAGAAGTCACCAGACGCTTGCATTGGTGAATTCCAGTTAGAGAAAGAAGCTTCGTTGTCAAGCGTGTTGTAGTAACCCGCGTTGTTACGAGACTTTTGGATTTGACCCATACCTTGAAGGTCACACACTGTGATAGCTTGAACTTTCAAACCAGCCAAAGTCGTGTATTTGATACCTGTTGGGTTCATAGTCAAACCGTCTTGAGTGTTGTCACCACCATTTACCGCATTAGCGATAAAATCAGTAGCTGTCGCTTGAGCTTGCAAAGACCAGTTCGCAGTAACGCCATCTTCGAAGTACTCAATTTGAGGGCCACGGTAGCAGATGTCTACGAAGTACTCAGCACCGTAAAGCTCTGAACCAAGGTTGAAGCTCAACTCTTTAATTCTGTTTTTGAAAGCGTCAGCGTGAGGAACAAGCGTGTTGTAAGCGCCTTGACCTGCTTGAGCTGTTGTCGAAGTCCAAGTTTGGTTCCACTCAACTTTTGATTGGTTCCAAGTGCTGTATGAACCTTTCATGTAGTCCATAAGGTACTCACCACCGTTGTCGTTAGTACAAACGCAACGAGTGTTACAAACTGTACCGTTACACTCTTGTGGAGTACACGCCGTTTTAGTGTCTTCGAAGTAGCACACTTTGTGAGCAGAAGCTTCGTGGCGAAGACCCGCGTTACACGCGTAAATGTCTGGGCCAGAGCTGAAAGTTTTGAATTTAAAACGCAAAGAGATTGCGTTCGCGTTTTGAGCAGCGGTGAAAAGCATTGCAGCTGCTGCAAGTTTCATAAAGTTAGTCATTTTTTCTCCTTTTGAGCTAACGTACCGTTTAAGGTTTGTTTAAATTTAAATTACCGTTACCAATTTCAGTCTGCGGAGCATACTCCAGGACATACATGTCCTGGTTATACTGTCCCGTGCCTTCACAAATGATATATTTGATCTGCACGGGCTCGTTGTTTGAGTTCTTGCCTAAAACGACCAGTGGTTGTGCACTGCGATTCGGGCAAAGACTTTGGAACAATGTTTGAACCTCATCCTTGTTTAAATCCATATAGAAGTTATAAATGCTGCGAGCGGCGATAAAGACGTGGTCTTTGCGAAAGACTTTCTCGATATCTTTGACTTCAATAACTTGATTTGTGTTTCTATAAAGTCTTTCTAATTCTGTAAAAACGGTGCGCAAAACATTGTTGGCCATGCCCAAGCAGTTGAAGCAGACATCTTGCTCTTTCCAGCAAGAGTTCGCATCGTTACACACGTTCTTGCAAAGAGCCTCGTCAGGGCGACAGTACAGAGTCACACTGTCTTGAAACTGGCCACTCTGACTTACTTTGACTTGAGAAGTGATGGACCAAGCGTGCGCGGACGATAGGGCTATAAAAGTGACGAAAAGAGCGAAGATCAATTTCATCGGCGATCTCCAATCACATTGCGGCAAGATTTGTGAAATCCACGAATAGAGTGAACTTTGGTGTTTTCAACTTTGCGTTCATTGCAAGTGAAGCGCACTATACTTTCGCCTTTGCACAGATCCGACTTAATCCAAGCTTCGCGCTGAGTGTTTGCTGAAATATGACTTGGATGACGATCGTCCTCACGAATATAGACAGAGTGAACTTTCGTATTAAAAGTTTCTTCAAAGACCGATGCGGCCTTTGCCGCACACGTATCGCTGAAGCATTTTAAACCTTTACCCAATTGATCTACGCAATGAGAAGGAATTTGACCGTACTTTTTATAAACTTCAGCAGCATAGGCCGCATTGACGTTCCAAGATTTAGGGATATTTACTTTATCTTTCTTGGCATGGAAGTACTTCTGGAATGTACGAACCATGTAAACCACAAACTTAGCCGGATTAAATACAGAAAGAGAAGCCGTCGATGCGCCCGCAACCGCCATAAAGTTCATCGTACATCCGCCGCAGAACGAGCGGGCATTGTCTTTTCCGGTAGCAAAATCACTTGGGTTATTTGAAATAACCTCGGTCTGTTGCTTTCCATCGCAATAGTTCAAAGTGATTCCAGAAAACGCATAGAAATTAAAAGTTCGAAGACCGTTGTTATTTAGAGAAAGAGCGCAGGGAGCACCTACTAACGGCCCAAAATCTGCGACAATCGACGTTTGAATTTTTGATTTTTCAAAACGAGGGTCAAATTTGATTGTTCCGTCCTGAACTAACTGTTTGAAAGAGGCTACGCGAGGAGCTTTGAAGTCAACATCGATATAGATCGGAAGGATATTCCACCCGAAAAGAGCGGTATTCGCAAGATCCGTCATAAACACTTTGTTCATTCGTTGTGTTTGATACCAAGGATCATACATCTTACATGTTTTCAATTCAGAGTATGGGTTGAAGAGATTTGGATCTGAAGATTTGCCTGCAAGAGGAATCAAGGCATCGGCATAGGTTGAAACCGCGTAAAGGTCGACCATGCTCTTAATCATCAAGCGAGTGCAATCGATAGAGTTGTAGCAGATGACTTGAGAAGCTGAAGAGGAACCGGCATTTGTTTTCCAAGAAAGAAGGGGAGTTCCATTGAACGCCGTGGGCGTGAATTTGGTGCCTTGTTCCTCTGTGCCTGCTGCATTGATCTGCAACATGTCTTTAGCCCAAGGAGCGAATCCCAGTTTGTTAACTGTGTACCCAGTTTTATTCCAGAAGTTCGTTTTTTCAAGCTCGTTACACACAGGTAGAACGCGCGCCGAAACTTCTTTGAAGTAGTTCACATGCTCACTCAAGGAACGTTTCTCAGAGTAAGGCATTTGCGTCATGTTTTTAAGCTGAGCAACGCGTTCAATGTCTGACTTTAAGAAGTCCAGTGTTTCATCGCCCGCAAGACGAATTTCTGTACACATGTAGTACAACTCATTCATCATTTGCTCAGTGGAGCCATGATTTTTAATATCAGCAGAAACACTTGTTGTTAAGCCTTGAATGCCTAGCTGATCTTGAAGCAGGTTCAGGTTCGTCATCGCCGACTGGTATTTATTTTTCATAATACCACGCGACTGAATCAGGTTTTTACGGAAGTTCGACAACCACTCTTCAGCTTTATCGAAAGATTGAGTCCCTAGGAAATCGTTATTAACGCCTCGAACGCCTTTTTCCAGCATCTCAGCGTCAGTTCCTGCAGGCACTGTATCGAAGAATTCGCTATTATTTCCGCCAGTGGCTTTCGCTAGCTCACGCAAACTGTTGATAGAAAGGTATTGGTTATCGCAAGACGGTGGGGTCATACTGCGGCAGCCGTTCGGTGTATAAAGAACAGCTTCTTCAAGAGCAATGGATCTAAAGAGCTTACCGAATGTCGGGCTCATCACTTCAAGTTCGTTCGTATTTCTCCAAGCCCAGGACATGTAAATCTTTAAACTGTTCCAGAAATCAAAACCTTGAATTTCTAAAGATTGTGGGTTTGTCGCCCAATCCAATTGAAGAGTGACGAAACGGTTGCTCAACGTATCGTCAGCATCAAAACAGCCTGTGATATAATCAGCTTCGTTCATGTAAGCTAGAGCGATGTCTTGAAGATTGCTTGCGGTGACTTCAGCGTTATGCAGATGTCCTTGAAGAGCAGAGAATTTTTTAACGTAATAACAGCCTAGACGGTCTTTAGAAGCATGAAGCGGGAAGTTGGCTGTCGTGAAGCGGTCAATAGAGGTAATCGCGGCACGGTTTCCAGCATTGTACCAAAGTTGGCTTAAGTAGTCTTGCAAGTCGGCGCAAGCATTTCCTTTGGATTGTTCACAGTTACGGGATACTTGAAGGTACTTTGGAAGGTTCGCAGATTTTAAGTTTGCGGGTAAAACAGGGAGGTGGCCGCGCACCATCTTGTTCATAATATTTAACGTCATATACGCGACTGAAAGACGGAACTCTTTCATCGCTTTAGCCGAATAAGCTGCTGTATCAAGCCCCGAAAGCTTTGCGACAGAATTTGCGACTTTAGCGGCGTTATATCCGTCAATCATCACGAAGATAGAAGAGGTCGGCTTTTCTGAGTCAATCGCACACTGGGCGCGGTTGGTGAACGGCAAGGGACTCAGAAGTGTCGTCTGATGAGCGGGAATTTGCTGAGCCACGCTGAAGGCCGGCGCAGAAATTCCCATCAAGACTAAAATTGCAAAAACATGCTTCATGAATCCTCAGATACGTTCAGAAAATGGTAGGAGGTACGGATAAAACCGGCCAACTAACGCTTAGTTAGTTGGTTTGCAGTTATCAACTTTGTTCAACATGGTCGTGTAGAATAAGATGACGGTTTGATCTGCGGGAGAAAAGTTACGTTTTGTTGAACCATCCGTATTTACCATGTTGTACATATATGTATTAACGAAACGGTAAACAGAAGGCGTCACACGTAAAGTCGAATTACAAACGTAATTTTTGTAAGTCACAGTGATGCCCGCATAGTAATCGCTGTTGTTGGCGTTGTTGCTGCCTTCGCCGATGTAGAAGTTGTTGCCCGTGCCATTTGGATTGTTGCCGTAACCTACTTGAAAGCTCACAGTCCAACCAGAACCCGCACTGTCGGTACCTACGATAGAGCAAAGGTTTCCTCGGCAAGCGACTGCCATCTCATTTTCAATCTTTCTTTGGATTTCTGCTTCAGAGTAGTGTGGATTTGGACGAGGATCATACTCAGGGCTGCCACCATCGAATTCGTCAGCGTGAGCGCCACTTGCTGAAAGAATAAGCGCAACTAAGGATAACTTCAAAACGTTCTTGATCATTAAAAACTCCGTGTTTAGCAGACGACAGCGGCCCTAGATTTTCCGGTGACGTACCAATTTTGTTTTTGAGATGGCGGAGTTTGTAAACGAATTCTCGATTTTTTAAAAGGTGGAATTTAAATTATGTTCGCAAAATCACAATTGTGAAAGCACTGTGGAGAAATCACATCCTCCATAAGTATGAATGCTTTATGGGCACTCTGGACATTTCACTTCTTATCAGATTTTTTCGACAGACACTAAGCTGCCGTTATCGTGCACTATTACTCGGTGTATGGGGGTGCATCTTCATAAAATCAGAAAATGCGAAAATGACTTTGATGTTTTTTAGATACGCAGTGATCTAATTACACTTTTTCGCTGATGGGTTCCCACGTTTCACTGCGATATCACTGAAACATGTTTACCTATGGGGAACGATACTTAACAGTCGGAGAAATTAGATTTGTGTTTAGCAAAACACTTTTTTTAAATGTGTTGTGGAAGTGGTTCTTCGATCTGTGATGGAGTCGAATCTGCGCATCACATGATCAATACTCAAAATATATCTCGGTTCTCAAGACTGCGTTGTGATGAAAGGAGGAAGGAGGAAAGCGCAGTTTAGATTGGAAGATTCGAATTTGAATAACGTCTTAGCTTTGCTGTTTTTCGTCGAAGAGCGCAAGATCTCTGCTGTCTCGTTTGAATGTTCCCGTAAATACCTCGTTTATATTGTAATTGCCCTTGTCAGCTCTTCGAATACAAGCTCAATCCAGAAAAACTGTTTTCGAGAGGAAATTAAAGCTACCATCATTGGGGAAATTCATTATTCTTTGTATATGAACAAAATCAGGTTTTTAGGGCAAAAGGGACAAGGAACCCTTCTTATCGTATCCGTCCTCTGTGTCGTCGGAGTGATCGTCCTTATGACGTCTTTGGATGTGTTTACTAAGGACTATAATTACAAGTCTCTTGATTTTGACCAAGTGCTACTTGATGAGGCGACAAGCTCCTCATTTGCGGTGATGGAATCCGCGTTAGCCCGCAGATTGTGGGAGCCACCGCCTGACAGTCAATGCTTGAAGGCAGAGTCCTTCAGTGTCGAAGGTGAACTCCCGAACGGTGTTTCTTGGAGAGTCGACACCGTATTTAATTTTACGACGAAAAACTTTGAAATGACGGCGACTGGAACTTACCGGAAGCTGAAATCGAAGTTTCGTAAACACGTTAAAGTTTTAGATGTCTCAGATTATCTGCTTTTTT
The DNA here is from genome assembly GCF_047305915.1 of Bdellovibrio sp. HCB117. Taxonomy (NCBI): domain Bacteria; kingdom Pseudomonadati; phylum Bdellovibrionota; class Bdellovibrionia; order Bdellovibrionales; family Pseudobdellovibrionaceae; genus Bdellovibrio; species Bdellovibrio sp. HCB117. The sequence continues at coordinate 1,640,737 of NZ_CP178622.1, forward strand.
CAGGAAGTTCTAGCAGTGTGGTTTTACAGAGGGCGTACAGTCCCAAGACTCCCTCCGCTTTAATCGCTAAAGACCGTCGTATTTACACCAAAGGACCTTTAGTCGGCTATTCCATGATCCACCGGCCGAACCCCAATACTGGATGGGCAGGCTCCGCACCGATTTGGCCAGGTGAGTGGGGCACAGTGGTCCAAGGTGATCGCATGCAGTTCACGGGAGGAATTTACTATGCTCCCTGGAGTCTTCCACGCCCGAACGCCAGTTGGGCCGGTGTGGGGAACTTACCCACGCTGTTAGCGCCTTATTCCAATGCTTGGGGCACACCTGCTGTTTCTGTTGGCTCTTCCGGTGCGGGGTCCATGGTCTTTACAAAAAGTTCGACCGTCGCCGAATCTTTGCGTGATCAAGTCGTCAACGAAACTTCCGGACCTAACACGAAATCAAGTTTGCGCGAATTAGTGTACCCGGTGGCGTTGTTCGGCGGAAATCCTCCATTACAAGCATGGAGTGCAACGGATTCGGGCAGCTATTTTAATGACGTCGATCGCTATTCTATTTTTTACTACGAATATGCTGATGCCAACAAGTTCGGGATCCGTATGAATGCAACTTGTATGTCGCGCCCGGATGCATTGACCTCGGGGAAGTATTGTTCTCACTCCGAGCACTTTCCAAAAGGGTTTAGAGAGTGGAGAAAAGATGCCGGTCTCGAAGGCTATTTATACACTTCTGATGCCGAAGTGGTGCCATCTCCGACTATGAATTGGGACAACTTAGAGGCGTTAGAGGAAGATGCCAGGGCCTGTGGTCAGGTTATCAGCTCTCCTGTGAATGCCTATGAAGACTGCGCAATCTGGGATAGCGAGTTTCAAAAACAGTATGTCGCCAACGGAGCGGGGACTGAGTGCACTCGCGTATCACGCGTGGACATGGAGTCTTTAAGCTTAAATAATTTCAACGCGGGTCAACTTTCAAATGCGAGTGTCGCCAACCGACTCTTACGCCGAGTGGTTTATGCAAAAGTCCCAACCGAAATAAGACAAAGTAATAATCAAGGTCTTATGGTCGGGGCACTGTCCGATAGTGTCGCCAGAAAGAAATTAGCCTTGTGGGTTGTCGGCGAAGACACGATCACCCTGCGTGGGGTTCAGCCTGATACCACATCGCCGTTAGATACAGATACAGGCCGCTTGCGTGAAGTATTTTTTAATATGGATGCGACCGGGGGTGCGAAGCCGGGGATCTCCATGGTGCTGCTATCACCCGAGCAAGTGCATTTAGTCAGTCCTTTTTATGTTCCTATGAGTGAAAGCTATTTGAAATCCCGCTGGCCCTCTTCAGGTGGAAAGATTCGTCCGATTCTTCATAACCTGACTGATCCACGTCACGAAGAGGATGGTTTCAAGTACGGCTATCGTCGCTATCATTTAAACAATGTCAGTCTTATTACGACAGCGACGGTGGATGCTGGAAGACCCTTCATATTGAAGGGATTGTGGAATGGACCTGATTCGTCAGCTGCACAGTTTATTGCTAATCAATGCATGGTTACGATGGCCGGTCATCCCTTGCCACCCTACATGACTTACAATATTTCTGAGATGGCCTCGATGCCGACATACACCGATCCGATTTCGGCCTTGCCTCCAGCGGGTTCACGTTATTATGACGGCGGACATTTGCCTCGACGTTACTATCCGAATGTCTTTTGGGAGCAAAATGCACATCCTTCTATCGGCGGTGCTCGACATGAATCCGATTTAATGCTTAAAGGAATTCGTATCTATGTCGATTTCGACACGACGGTCGTTCCGGGTAAAAGAGATCTCAACACGCCTCTTCATAGGCTGACTGACGGCCGCGGTGTCAGTCTGAATTATTTCGACCTTTCACATAAACATTTCACTTATAATATGAGTTCTTATTATCAGAACAGACCGTCTTTCACTCCGTGTATTTTAGAGAATGCGGCCTACCTTTCACCATCAACACCGACGGAACTTTATGACCGCTATGCTGTCGCTCCCACAGTGAATAATGGAAGTTATATTTTTGTTCATACTTCGCCAGACGACGACTTTAGGAACGTGGGTTCTATTGTGGGTGTGGATCAACCGGTTATTGAAACAAGGAATGCCAAATGATGAATTCACGCGGTATGACTTTAATTGAAGTCCTGATGGCCATTGGCATTTCTGTCATTGGTGTTTCAATCTTTCTATTCTTCGTTCTTACATCGCGCAAACACGTGACTCACGTGGATCGCGCGATTGTTTTAAAAGAACTTCTTACCGACAATGTCATTGAGCTGAAAGGTTTACAGATAGGCGATATAGTTCCGATTGGAAAATGCCTGATGCGTATTTATAAAACAGATAAAACCTTTGTGTCTGAATCTGTTGTGGATCTAAATTCCTCAGAATGTCCCGAGCCGTCTCTGGCAGCGAATCAGGTGTTTGTAGGGTGGGAGGTGTTGCCAGCTTCTTCTATCGATGCGTCTTTCAGTTCGTCGTCATTAAAGCTTCCAAAATACTCGGACACTTTACGTAAAGTGACATTGAAGGTTTGGGGTTGGAGTGATGGCGAGGGTAAAACTATTCTTACAAATCAGATTGTGATTTTTAAACGATGAAGAAATCAAGTCGCGGATTTACCATGATCGAATTGCTTTTGGCTGTATCACTAGCAACTTTAGTGATTGCAGGCACTGTGCAGGTTATTTATTACTTTTTCTCTGAAAAGAAGAATCTCGATGATTGGAGTTCGGCACAGATCGACATGTCCCTGGCGATTAAAAATGTCGAAAATGATGTGCGCAATATCGTTCGTCTAGAGCCGACAGAAGATCTCTTGTCGGCAAATGACGGTCTCTATTTTGGGTTAAGTTCATTGACTCCTCAAGAGTCCCCTGAAGTCTGCTTAGCAGACGCAACTCATTCGGTTTTTCGTTACACGACCTTAGATCGTGTGCTGAGATCAGAACGCACGATGCGTTCGTGGTCCGAAAGTGGCGACGCCGATAAAACGGCGGAGGCTAACGAGCTGCGCGTATCGGCCGATGCCACGACCTCTTCGCTGTTTCAGTCTGGCAAAGCGCCGACGGAAATTTCACTCGTCGATGCTGACCGGCGCTTTATTCGCCGCTATGAGGTCGGTGCGGTGACGATGAACTTGAATTCGGCGAGGGACCCCTATGACGGCTTACCGAAAACCGACGCAAACGGAAATCCAATTCGCTTTAATTATGCCAGTGTCCTATTGAAGATGCCGAAGAATGCGCAAGGAGCGTCTGTTCAGAAAAGGCCTTCGGTCTTCGTCACTAGCAGCGAAGTGTATGCGTCCTCGACAGTGATTGTCTGTCTTCGTAAAACAGACCTTAATCTCATTAAAATAGAGCCTCTAACAAACAAAGTGACTGTCTTGCTGCAAAATCGTCCTTCCGAGTTTAACGTCAGCTCATTTGTGGCCAAATATCTGGGCACAAAAAAAGGCGTGCGTGTCGACCCGGTCAATTTCATGAATGATACCGTCAGTGATCCAAATGGTTACTGCGTGAATTCGGTTTTTCTGGAGCTAAAGGCTATGCTGCCATTAAAGAATCAGTCGGGCGCTGGAATAAGTACTAACGTCACTAAAAACAATGTGACCCGGGCCAGAACTATTTTTGCACCTAATCTAAATGCGAAGCGTGCGGTGGCTTGTTTGCAATAAAATCTTCTTCATGGTCGTTTCTTTTTAAATAAAGAAGGTGGGGCTTTGATCCCTCTTTCACGCGGCAGCGACTTATCAAATGTGAACTGATAGGGATGCCTAATGCGAGTATCAAAGAAGAAACAATTAATATTAATGCCGTTTCCAGATGCATAAAGTGCAGCGCACCACCCAGACAAAAGCAAACAGATCCCAGTGTTGATGCCTTAGTAATGGCTGCGATTCTGGTTAATGTATCCGGAAACTTCATCGCACCTACAGCTGCCAAAAGAATTGAAATAGTTCCCAGAAATAGCAGAACGTCGACGAGGAATTTCATCAAGACCCCCTGGTCTTTTCAATATAAAAAGCAAATAACGAAGTGCCTACGAATGAAAGAACGGCAAGGACAATGACTAAGCTCATCACGTTGTGATCGTTAACGACAATGGCGATTAAAACCGTCGCCGCAATTAATACTGCGGTCAGTAAATCAAAAACGACGGCTCGATCTGCTTGGGTGGGACCTAGCAAGAGCCTTCGAGTTCCAAGGGCCAAAGCTATGATTAGCAGTGATGATAAGATCCACATCATACGTTGTCCTTTGAATGAAAAAGCTTAAACAAGCGCTGCTCAAAGCGCATTTTTAAAGTATTTATGGCTTTTTCGCTATCCGGCGCATGAAAGAAGTGGATGTACAGCACCGTTTGGTCTTTTGATAAATCCACCACCAAAGAACCAGGCGTCAGAGAGATTATCAAAGAAAAAAGCCACAACGCTTTCTTGTTCTTTAGAAGAGTCGGCATCCGCACAATCACGGGATGGAGGTCTTCATTAGGATAAAAAAGGGCGGAAGCCACTTCATAAACGGCAATAAAAAAATCGTGAATAAAAAGAACGAATATTTCGATAATCAATCGTAACTTCGTCGTCATGGCGTTTTCTCTCCGGGACGTAAATCTAAAGATATCTTTTGTACGACTTCAAAAACTTGATCCGCATAAAGTCCCATCGTCACCGTCCATAGATTAAGTAAAATTATGGGGACGACAAACCATCTCCAGCGCGTTGGCTTTGGATTATTATGATAGTGGGGAGAGGGTTTTAAGAATGCTCCTAACCAAATTTTTAGCATCGACATCATCGTGAGTAGACTGACGGCCAAGCTAAAAAGAACTCCGAGCACTTCTCTTGACTCTAACAAGGCTCTTAAAGCAAAAACCTTAGCCCAAAAACCTGAAAGTGGTGGAACACCCGCCAATGAGAGCGCCGGAATCGCAAAAAGAAGCGCTAGCAAAGGATCTCGCTCTAACAAGCCACCAATTTTTGAAATCTGATTTCGCTTCTCGTTTGATTCGATATAGGAAACCACAAAAAAAAGATTCGTCTTCACCACCATGTGATGCAAAAGATAATAGATGCAGGCGGCAAGCCCCAAGCCAGTTCCCAAGGCCAGGGCTAAGGCAATGTAACCAACCTGCGAAATAATATGAAAGGATAAGATGCTTTTCATATTGTCTTGGGAAATGGCCCCTAAAACTCCAAGGAGCATTGAAATAAGCGCTAATGCTTGAATCAAAAAGGGCAGAGAAGAATCGATGATGCTTAAGTGAGGTGCAAGAACTCGGACTAAACCATACAATCCAACCTTAGTTAACAGTCCAGAAAAAACGGCCGCCATCGGAGTCACCACGTAGGGATACGAAGCGGGAAGCCAAAAATAAAATGGGAAAAGCCCAGCTTTGATCATAAAAGCAAAACTTAAAAGTCCCAGTCCTACCGGAAATGCTGAATCCGAAACGGAAATAGAAACTCCAGAAAGTTGATTTAAGTTTAATGTGCCTGTGCCGCTATAAATTAAGGCGATCCCACCTAAAAAAATAAATGAAGAAATCACACTTAAGACGGCGTATTTAAATGATCCCTGAAGAGCATTTTTACTTTTTATCAAGGATGCTAGAAAAAACGACGACATCAGAAGAATCTCAAAGCACACGTAAAGGTTGAAAAGATCCCCGGTAGAAAAAGCGCCTAGAACGCCTAAAATCAAAAAATGAAATAACGGATAATATCCGCGCAATTCAACGCGAAGATTTAACGAAGCTATTGAGACTAAAACGCCGCTAAAATAAATGAGTGATGAAACAATTAAAAGAGCCGCGCCTAATAAGTCCACTCGAAATGTGATTCCAAATGGTGGTTGCCAGTTGCCGAATGCGAGGGTCAGAGGCCCTAACTGCCAGACTTTCCAAAAAATAAAAACACTGGACACTAAGACCGCAAACGAGCCGAAGGACGCAAGCAGGCGTTGCGCTTTTAAATGGCTGTTTAAAAGCCAGCTGCACAAGGCAGTTATAAAACATATAGCAACGGGAAGGACTGCTATCATTCGACCTCTTTCATGTCATCCAGATCGTCGATGTTCTGGGCTTGGCGGGCGAAATAAGCAAAAATTAGAAGGACCGTCTGAATTGCTAAGCCAATGACAATGGCAGTAAGTATGAGCGCTTGCGGAAGGATATCGTTTTCAGATCCACTGCTTAGTAAAAATAAATTTGTCGCGTGCCCCAGCAGTGAAAGGCCCATAATAACACGCAGCCATTCTCTTGAAAGTATCAACCAGATGCTTGCAGCAAAAATCACAGAAAGAATCATCGCAAGGTCCTTCCGTTAAATGCAAAGAACACCGTCGTCATTACGCCGACGATGACACAGTAAACACCGACATCGAAAACCACCGGAAGACCTAAGGATACAGGCCCGGGAAGCCATAGACTTGTTAAAGGAGGAAGATCCTTAAATAGAACCGGGGCGATCCCAGAGGCAAAACAAAGTCCTAAACCCGCGACCATCCAGTGGTGGGATGATCCTAACAGAATTTTTCTCGTAGAGAATTCTCCGAAGACCAAGGAATGAAAGATCAATGCAATGGCTAAGATCAAACCGCCGACGAAACCTCCGCCTGGATTGTTATGACCGCGCAATAGGAGATAGACAGATATGGAGGAAAATATTACTAAGAAAAGTTTTGTCGCGATATCTATGATAGGTGAGTGAGTGAATGGATTTTCTCTTTTTCGCAATCTTTTAAAAAGAATCGAAGCTCCTAGTGCCACGATACTAAGAACGGTGATTTCCCCCATGGTGTCAAGAGCTCGAAAGTCTACAAGGATGACGTTAACGACATTGGATCCTTTGCCGAGTGTGGGAGCGTTTTCAGCAAAGTAGGGAGAGATTAACGAAGGAACTTTGCCTTTTTCTAAAATAGGAACCAGCCAAAGCATGCTAAAAAATGAAAGGACCGTAAACACCCCGCGAAGAATCTGATAAGTTTCCGGTAGCGGCAAAGGTTTTGTTTTCAATGGCTGTAGGCACAGAATGAAAACCAACAGCGACACGGTTTCAACCGCCATCTGAGTCATCGCAAGATCGGGGGCGTCCGCTAAAATAAAGAAAAGTCCAACCCCATATCCCACGAGTCCCAGTCCCATCACCTGCAAAAGAGGACGCGAACTCTTCAGAAGCGGTACAAGGCCAGCAAGTAATAGGATGGCTGCCAAAAGCTCTGGCCCGGACGAAATATCGGGTGCTTTCAGCAACGAAAGTGATTCCTGCATGAACGCCATCCAGAAGGTCCAAATCCCAAGGGGCAAAAGCAACCAGTACAAGTAATTACTTAGTTTGCCATTCTGAAAAACTTCTGTGAACCAACTCGCTAAGACAGGTAAGACTTCGTTTTTTTCTTTGCGCTGCTGATCGAATCGCAACCAGATCTCGATATGACTTAACCGCCGTACCAGGAAATAAGAAAGAATGCCGCCCAGAAGGAATGTGCAAATACTTAGAACCAAACCCATGTTAAAACCTGTCCATGCTTGAAGCTCCAGATCTGTCCTTTTCAATAAAATGGAAGAGACGATAGGTTTTAAAAAGTATTCATTGATATCATTAAGGAAGAAGTTCGAAATCCATCCCGCCATCGCCAAAGCCAATGCGGGAGCCCACATCGAAAACCGGGCTTCCCGCAAACTACGATTCGGCCTAGCATCTTTTTTAAATATCAATTTCAAAAGGCGGTAGGCGACCACAATGGAAAGGGCTCCTGTGCAGACCAGCACGATCAGAAGAAGGGTGTTTTCGCCTTTAAGATGCAGCACCGAGGTTAGTAAGTATTCCTTTCCTAGAAAACCTAAGGTGAAAGGAAGCCCAATCATAGATCCCAGTGATAAAATCATCGCCGCCGAAGTGATGGGCATTCTTTGTGTGAGATTGTTAATGCTATAAAGACTGCGTGTCCCAATTTGCTTATCGATATTTCCCACGCATAGAAATAGGCTCGCTTTATAGCAACTATGGGCAAAGATATAGGAGACAAAAGACTTCCAGGAATACTCATGAGGAATTCCAAGAAGAATAAATATTGAACCTAGGGCGCTCACAGTGGTCCAGGCAAACATCTGTTTTAAATCTGTTTTCAACAGGGAAATAAAAAGCGCTCCCAGCGATGTGATTCCTCCCAAAGTCACAAGCAGAACAATCCAAAGAGTCGTTTCCTGAAATAGGGGAGAAAAGCGGGCCAAAAGAAACACTCCCAATTTAACCATCGTCGCTGAGTGCAAATAACAACTGGCGGGCGTAGGGGCTTTCATGGCGTTAGGCAACCAAAAATGAAAGGGAAACTGGGCGGACTTAGTGATAGCAGCAAAGACAATTAAAGAAATCAGGAGGGGACTTTCATGAATCTTAACATTCTGGCTACGAATGATTTCATCGAGAGAAGTGCTTCCGGTCATTTGATTTAAAATAAGAAACGCCGTTAGGAGTGAGAGGCCCCCTGCTGCGTTTACAATCAAGGCCTGCCGCGCGCTCTTACGGGTGTCACTGTCTTCATAATGAAAAGCGATTAATAAAAATGAACAAAGGGCCGTGGCCTCCCAGAAAGTGAAGAACATGAAAATATTGTCAACCCAAAGAACGCCCAGCATAGATCCAGTAAAAAAGAACAAGAGCGGAAAGAATCTTTTTGCATCGTCTTTTGAAAAATAAGCTCCCGCATAGATGCTGACACACATGCCGATACCCATAACGATACAAGCAAAGAAATCAGAAAGGCCGTCACGGTTTTCTGGCCACTGGCGATTCAAAAATGAACTGATCGCTTCAATGAAAGTGATTGCAAAAGGAGCCGCAAAGAGAAGTCTCCAGATCACAGTGGGAGATCGCATAATGAAACGGGATAGGAGTGCATAAACGAAGAAAGAGAGAATCCACCAAGTCATAGGTCATGATCTCTAATCTTTAGTTTTAATGTCATCTTTCAATCCTGTCATAGAGATAAGACCAGTGTTGACGAACATAAAACCCACGGCATGAATAGTCAGAAAATATGTTATGCTTCAAAGAATGAGACGAGGAATGCTTGCACTCAATCCCATGGCCGGAGAAAGTAGCTCACTTGAGACTCTTTGTGAACAAGTGCGCCATTTGAAAAAAGACGGATTTCTGGATGAACTTTGCGTTGTCTCTGTCGTTCATAAAAGTTATTTCCCGTTTTCTTCAGAAACTTACAAAGAACGCCATGATGAAATCGTGAAAGACATTGAGCATTCACTGGCTTCGGGTCTGAAGGAAAGATTAGAATATCAAGACATTCAAATTCTTGAAGCTCCCTCATCCACAGACGACGACGTCGTTCGTACTATTTCAGAATGGATTTTTAAGAAAAGAACGAATTTTCTTATTCTCGGAGTGAATGGCCATCAAAATCTAGCTCACGGATCTTTAGGTGGCATCCCCTCAACAGCATCTTTTTTATCTCCAGTTCCTTTACTTGTCGTCAACGTGGCAGATCCGGTGCATGAAGAGTTTAGCTCCGCGCCAGCGGTTCTGTTTGCTGTTGACGCCTCCGAACCTCCCAGTCTGAGGGCGTTACGTCGGTTTGCTAAGATCGTCGAACCGCTCAAGGCGCGCATACACCTTGTGCACATCTTAAGAAAAAGAAAAATTCTAGGGCAGCGTCTGCGTCCGGTGGCGAATTTTGATAAAGCTCGCAGAGTCTTACTTGAGACGGCTCAGCAACTTCAAAATTTCGGTGTGGAATGCAGCATGGAAATATTAAAAGAGCAAAGGAGTGTGGCCTATACGCTCGCAAACTACGCCGAACGCAACAAGATCTGGATCACGGCAGTGACCTCACCGGTCCGAGATATTAAACATCGATTGCTGTGGGGCTCAACCACGCATAGTCTTTTGGGACATTTAAAATGTCCACTTCTAGTTTTGCGTACCAGCTAACGAAGCTCTTAGTTCACTGCGGATTTTTTCTAGCAGCAATCCCAGCTTGTTTTTTCCGGTGCGATCGCCGCAGTCGCCCCAATAACAATCGTTTTGAGTGTGCTCGAATATTTTTGCTTCACCCGTTGAAAGTAAAAGCTCTTTTAAATCGGGATAACGATTGAATTTATCACGCACGGCCTTTTCCATGATGCTATCTTTTCTGGCTTCCCAGTCCGCGCGTTTGGGAGTGCTTTTATCGCGTCCACGCAAAGCCGCCTCCATCGGGGTCGGAGCGCTCTTCACCCAATCTATCAGCTTGGGATCTGTGTACTTGTGGGCCTGATAATAGTGTTCACTTGTAGGCCACCACTGATTGTCAACGTATACCGGAAAAAGGGCGAAGTTGGAAAACTCTCCGTAGGCTTGTTTGGTTGAGTAAAAATCAAGAACTTCACCCTGAAATGGTGTTAACGGAGTGCGAGGAAATTGCTCATAGTGGGTCGGTTTAATTGAGGAGTGTGAGCAGGATGAGAGGAGTAAGAAAACGAAGATAGAAAGAGCTTTCATAAGACGGTTATTTCAGACTGAGACTTCTGCGTCAAGACAGGCCTTGAATCTTGACGGAACCCGGTCGTAGGCATACAGTCATAAAAGATATGACGCCTTCATTATTGCGCTCATTTTTAAAGCATCTGGTAAAGCCATTTTTATTGGCTTTAGGGATGCTTTTTTCGTTTCAAGTGGTGATGTCAAATCTGTCTCTGGCACAATGTCATACAGATAAAATAGCTACCGAAGCTGGCAGCACGGCTGGCATCGCCCACGATGATCATGCGGATCATTCCGAAGGTGAATCACATAGTGGGGATCTGGGATTTTGTTTATTTGGTCACTGTCACATGCACCACTGCTCAGTCCTAGTAACTGAGTTGTCGGTGAAAGTTTCAGCTTTTATTATGCCTAACAAGCCGGGGTTTTTAAAAGAGTCCCAGTTGCACTCGATATTGCCATTGGAAAAACCATGGCAACCTCCGCGCGTTTAATCTAAGCCAACATTCTCCAGCAATTATTTTCATCATTTTCTTTAGCGAAACTGAGGTTGTCGCATGTTGAACGCTATTATTAGGTTCGCCTTGAACCATCGGCTACTCGTGGTTGCCGCCACAGCTCTTATCGTCGTTTACGGAGCCGTCACCGTGAACCATCTTCCTATTGATGTTTTTCCTGACATCAACAGGCCCACAGTCACTATCATGACCGAAGCTCACGGAATGGCTCCTGAAGAGGTCGAAACTCGGGTCACATTTCCGATAGAGTCCTACTTAAATGGCCTTCCTGGAGTCGAAAGAATTCGTTCTCAATCCGGGATTGGTCTATCTGCTATCTATGTTGAATTTGAATGGAATACGGATATCTATCGCAATCGTCAGTTGGTCCAAGAAAAACTGGCTTTAGCAAAAGAGCGCTTACCCAAAGACATTTCTCCAACTATGGGTCCCATTGCTTCCTTAATGGGGCAGATCCAGCAAATCGCTCTTTATTCGGAAGATTCTTCCATCAATCCTATGGAAGTGCGTAACATCGCCGAGTGGGTTATTCGCCCTCGCTTGATGACTATTCCCGGAGTAGCGCAGGTCATATCTATCGGGGGAGGATTAAAGCAATATCAAATTCTTCTGTCCGCGCAAAAAATAAATAAGTACCAAGTGAGTCTGGAGCAGATCGATAAGGAGCTTTCTCAGATCAGTCAGAACACCACGGGTGGTTTTTTAGAAAAAGATCGGCAAGAGTTTTTGGTGCGCAATATTGGCGTTGTAGAAACGGTGGACGATATCAAGAATACAAAGATTGGTCTGCATTTTGGCCGTCCGGTTTTTGTAAAAGATGTGGCTGAGGTGGTGGAAGCTCCGAAATTGAAACGAGGTGAAGGCAGTTTCATGGGAAAACCTTCCGTCGTTATGACTATACAGAAGCAACCGGGAGCCGACACCGTGCAAATCACGGAAGGTGTTGAAAAAGCGATTCAAGAAATCAGTCCTTCGCTCCCGAAAGGTTTAGTTATCAATACGGATGTCTTTAAACAGGCCAATTTCATTCAAACTTCAATTCAGGGAATTCAAGGAAAACTAAAATGGGGAACTATTTTGGTTTTCGTTGTCCTGTTTATTTTCCTTTCGAATCTTCGCATGTCACTGATTACGCTCACTGCCATCCCGGTTTCGTTTTTGGCGACGGCTCTGGTGTTTAAATGGTTTGGTCTTTCAGTAAACACCATGACTTTAGGGGGCTTGGCAATCGCTATTGGAGAGTTGGTAGATGACTCGATTGTTGACGTAGAAAATGTTTTCCGCAGGCTTCGCGAAAATGCGAAACTCACTCAGCCACGTTCAGCCCTGAAGGTTATCTACGATGCGTCTTCAGAAGTTCGAAACTCCATTGTTCTGGCGACAGTGATTATCGTCATGGTATTTTTGCCGCTGTTTAATTTAACCGGTTTAGAAGGAAGACTCTTCACTCCTTTAGCCGTTGCTTATCTCACCGCACTTCTTTCTTCATTGATAGTTTCACTGACTGTGACACCTGTCTTGGCTTCTTACTTTTTAGGCCATTCTCACCTTAAAGAACATCAGGACACTCGATTTGTTCAGGTATTAAAAAAATGGGATAAAAAAGTATTGGAGTGGGCCCTTCCCCGGTCAAACCTAGTGATGATATTCACAGCGGGACTCATCGTGGTTGCTCTAAGTCTTTTGCCATTTATGGGTAAAGACTTTTTACCTCAGTTCAACGAGGGGACGGCGATGGTCAGTATCAGTGCTCTGCCGGGAACAAGCTTGAAACAGTCCAATGAATACGGCAACCAAGCTGAAGCGCTAATCCTAAAATCCAAAGAAGTAAAATCAGTTTCTCGCCGCACGGGGCGCGCAGAGATGGACGAGCATGCTATGGGTGTTCATGTCAGCGAAATGGATGTGGACTTCCATGCGGGGGGACGAAGTCGGGAAGTGGTGATAAATGAGATCAGGGAAAATCTGAATCAGGGTCTTCCGGGTCTTGCCGTAAATATTGGTCAGCCGATCGGCCACCTTATTGATCACATGCTCTCGGGTGTGAACGCGGCTATCGCCATTAAAATCTTCGGCCCCGATCTGACGACTTTACGAGAAAAAGCCGCAGAAGTGAAAGAAGCCTTGGAAGGAACTCCTGGCCTAGTCGATCTTCGTATCGAAAGCCAAGGTTTGATTCCACAAGTTAAAATTCACGTTCTTCGTGAAGAGGCCGCGCAATACGGTATGAATCCCGGCGAAATCACCTCTCTTTTAGAAGGGGCTTTCAATGGAGAATCCGTGGCGCAAGTGCTCGACGGCACGAAGGTGTATGACGTTTTTTACAGATTTGATGATAGCTCAAAGCAGACTCTGGAGCAGATGCAGAAGACGGTCATCAAGACCATGCCCGACGGAAGAAAGGTGTTGCTAGAGCAGGTCGCAGATATCTATGAGACCAATGGGCCCAACGAGATCAATCGCGAAAATGGACAACGTCGCATCGTCATTTCCGCTAATGCGAACAAACGAGATCTGGGAAGTCTTATCGCGGATCTACAGAATAAAGTTTTAGCAAAAGTGAAGCTACCCGAAGGCTACTACGTGGTGTACGGCGGGCAATTTGAAAGTCAGCAAAAAGCCACTCGTAATATTTTGCTTTTTGGTTTGATTTCACTTGCTGGTATCATCCTGGTTCTTTATTCGCACTTTAAATCAAGAACCATCACCGCACAGATTATGATCACGATTCCATTTGCATTTATCGGCGGAATTATTCTGTTGTTCTTCACGGATCGCACCATCACAGTTGCAAGTCTTGTCGGATTCATCACCCTTTGCGGAGTGGCTTCGCGAAACGGCATTATGATGATTTCGCATTACCTGCATCTGATGAAATATGAAGGAGAAATTTTCTCTAAAGAAATGATCATCCGTGGATCGCAAGAGCGCCTGGTCCCTGTGATGATGACCGCCTGTGTTGCTTCATTGGCCTTATTGCCTCTGGTTTTTGCCAAAGGAGAGCCGGGGAGTGAAATTCTTCACCCCGTTGCTGTCGTCATTGTAGGTGGTCTTATCACGGCGACCTTATTGGATATTGTGCTGACGCCCACACTCTTTTACCGCTTCGGTAAAAAGTCGGCAGAAAAATACACTCAAGAAACTAATAAATCAGAAATCTTATAATAAAAGGAATACACTATGAAAAATCTTATCTTTGCACTGGTATTTTGCTTCTCAATCTCATCTCTGGCGCACGAGGGACATCATGATGCACCCGGTATGGTGCAGGCTCCAAAAGGCGGCGTTATCAAATCTTTAGAAGAGTCGCATATTGAAGTTGTGGCTAAGGGAAGTGAGGTCAAAGTTTATCTTTATTCGAAGGATTTAAAACCTGCGGATGCAAGCCGATTTAAAATCAAACTGTCTGCCGAGCTTCCCAGAGCTAAGAAGAAAGAAGCTCTAGAGTTTAAAGCAAATGGAAACGTGCTTGAGTCGAGTTTTGATGCAAAGGGCGCGCATCGCTACACGTTGATCGTCAATATCTCTGATTCCGTGAGCGGACATGATGACGTGCTGAAGTTCACTGTGGAACCTCGAAAATAGAAGGTTGTAATGCAATTCAAAAAATATTTTCTAATTCTTCTAACATTGGGATGTAAATCCACGGCTTGGGGAGCAGAAAGCATTTCTTTTGATAAAATTGAAGAGCTGATCAAAGCTAAAAACCCCGTTGTCGAAGCGATGAAAGAAAAAGCAGAAGCGAAAAAGGCGAGGGAGGGGACTTTCGGCCGCTCCTTCTTGCCCGATGTCAGTGCTGAAGTTTCTCAAGAGAATTTTAAACTTGGAAGTGAAGTGGAAGACACACAATCGTCTTGGAAGGTCGAGGCAAACCTCAATCTTTTCCGGGGTGGATCAGACTTAAAAGAAGAACAATTGCGTGAGCTCGAAACAAAAAGTGCTCTGTCTGACGAGCGAAGATCGGTTCAGGAAGAACTGCAAAGAGCTTATGAGATTTATTGGCTTTTGGTTTTCAAAATGGAAGTTAAAAGTTCTTTAGAAAACCATTTGGCCTTATCACAGAAGAATCTAAACGAAGCCAATCGTCGCATCAACTCAGGCGTTGCGACCAGCACGGATCGCTTAGAATTTCAGATGAAGATGTCTTTGATCCGACAAGAGATTTCCTTGGTTGAGAAAGACATCCGCAATCTTTCAAAAAAACTGGGGATTGCATTAGGGAAGAATGATGCGGTTGTGCCACAAGGTCCTTTCCAACATGTGCATGACTGGGAGATTAACATTCAGCCCCTGAAAGTCGCGGATTTACCCCACGTCAAGAAAGCGCGTACCGAGGTTGAAATTTCAGAAGCACGCAAAAGTCAGTTGAAGTCAGGATATTTACCAGAACTAGATCTATATGCTGGATATTCAGAGCCCAACCAACGAGAAGAGCGTGACATTCCTTCAGCTTCAGAACGCCGGGAGTCCTACTTCGGCCTGAAGGCGTCTTGGTCTTTAGGTAAAGCCGTTGATGCTGGCGTAGAGCGCGGAAGTCTGCAAAAGGAAACAGCCGCAAAGACGAAAGAGCTTGATTACTTAATTAAACAAACTCAGGCAGATCAAGAGGCCGTTATGGATGGTTTAAAGACCTTGCATTCTTTTGTGCACGACGCCGAAGAAAATATTAAAGCGTCACAGGCTTATCTGGATGCGACTTTAAAAGAATACGCACGGGGAGTTAAAAACTCACCCGATGTGATGGAGGCGACGGAAAAGTATATCGAAGCAAAAAAAAGATATGCTGAAATCAATCGCGACTTCAACACTCTTTATTCGTCTCAGTTAGCTTTGCATTCTCAACGATAAAATAAAAGCACAAGGCCTAGAACCTTGTGCTTTTTTAGTGCACCTTCAGTGCAAGTTTACCTAAATGATGCTCACTCAAGGCCTGGTGAGCATCGACGACTTTTTCGAGCGGGAAAATCTGTGACACGTGCACTTCGAATTTTCCTGACTCCGCCATCTTATGAAAGCGTTCTAAGATTTCATGTTCGACATTCCCATCGTAAGTTTTCACTAAAGGAACGGTTTCAGTTGGGAGAGTCACTCCATTGGGGGCCACGACTCTTCCCTGGGGTTTTAGGCATTTAAAAAGTTCTTTGATTTGTTTTCCGCCAGCCGTCAGAAGAATTGCATCAAGGCCGTCTGGAATTTTCTGATTGATCTGTTCAACGAGATCTTCAGAATGCCCGTCTAAAACCACGTCGGGATTTAGTTTACTAACTAGGTTCACGCCGTCTTTTCCCGATGCTACGGCCACGACACGCGCTTTTAAGCGTTTTGCAATTTGCACAGCCAAATGCCCGATGCCGCCACTGGCTCCGAAGATCAAAATGCATTCTCCGGGTTTAAGATTTAAAGTGTCTTCGATTCCGCGCAATGCGGTGATGCCGACGCCGGACATGACAGCGGCTTGTTCTAGAGAAAGATTTTTCGGAACATGAAAAACAAGATCTTCGTCAATGGCGACGTATTCTGCATAAAATCCCCCTTTGGGATTTAGAAAGCCTGAGGCGTAGACTTTGTCGCCAATTTTAAAATTCTTTACGTTTGTGCCCACGGCTTCAATAACACCTGCACCTTCAGAACCTAAAATATAGGGGAAATGCGACTTTTCAGATTTATATTGTTCAAATTCACCATGAAGTTCAGCGGGATCCCAGGGGCCAACACCTGCATATTCGACGCGGATAAGAACTTCGTTAGCATCAAGAGTGGGTAAGGGAAGGTCTTGGGGCTTCAACTCCTCAGATCCTCCGAATTTATTGATAGAGATCGTGTGCATTGTTTGCGGCGAATTCATTTCCTACCTCCCTGATATGTATATCAGTATAGGAACATCTATTCGCGCGGGCGAGCCTCCAAAAGCTCGACGTAAAAAAGCAAATTGGAGTTGGGAGGGATTTTTCCCACGCTACGCTCTCCATATCCTAAGTGTGCAGGAACAAAAAGAGTGCGCTTTCCGCCTTCACGCATACCCATGAGGCCCATGTCCCAACCTTTAATGACACGTTTAGAACCGATCACAAACTGAAAAGGTCTGCCATGATCATAAGAAGAATCAAACTTCGTACCATCTTCAAGAAACCCTTCATATTGACAGATCAAAAGAGCCCCTTTAACAGCCTCTTTACCAGTACCAACAACTGTGTCCGTAATCTTTAATTCACTAGTGTCCATAAGAAACTGATAGCGACGATCAGGGGTCTAGTCAAGAAAAGGCACGAGGAACTCAATCTGCCGTCGGACAGAGATTTCCACTTGGAAAATACCTTTGTCGAAATTAGGCTTAAAATATGAAGACTTTGATTTTTGTTCTTAGTTTCCTTTTTATTGCGACGTCCTGGGCTGAAGACACTTGCGTCATCCATGAGGCGCAAGATCTCTATAAATACCAAGATCAGATTCTGGCTTTAGCTAAAAAAGCGAAGACACCCGAAGCATTAAAAAATGAAATGCAGAGTCCTCTGCGATGTCTTGTCGAAACATTTAAAGACAGCGACGACATGTTAACTAAATACGTTGCGGGCTCTTGCCTTCAACGTTTGATGGGCGGTCCCGAAATCCAAGGATTCAAAAAAAATAGAGCGCATGACATAGTTTTCCAATCTTTGATCAACCAGCAGTTAGAACAAAGTGATCTTCTCACCAAATCCGAAATTTCGGACTTCGCTCAGGGAAAATGGCAAGAGTATATCGATTTTTGTAAGGGAAGTGTCACCGAGCTTCTTTGCAGCGAACTTTTACCAACCAACGATCGTATTAAAGTGCAAAATGAAATGCTGGGCGCGACTTCTATGTTAGTTCTAAAAAGTGCCTATCATCAGTTTTCCGGAGAAACAAAAAGAAAGATTCACCAGCAGATCACCAAACTTTATCGCGAGACTTCCAAAGAATCTCCGCTAAAAAGACGGGTGATTGAACAAATCTACCGCGAAATAAATAAACCTTCTATCGAGCTTCGGGGCTCTTAAAAGCTCACACACAGTTTCTTTAATCCGCTTTCACAGGTGTATATGGTTCTCCATAGTGACCTCAGACGCTCTTGTGACGGCCCCCCTTTGAATGTTCGATTCTGAGAATGTTCACAACATTGTTAATTTATAAACACGATCGTTGAGAGTCTGGGGCCTCCGCCGATACTTTTAACTGAGGTCGTATTAATAAACGAACTAAAAATAGTCCTGGCGCGCGCAGATCTTCTCGATTGGTCATCTCTATCGAAGCCCTGCTGCAGTTTTATGGAACGTTAAGTTTGTATTTTTCGCTCGGCCTGCTTGTAGGAGGAACCAGATGAATAAACTAGATTTTAAGGAAGTTCTCGACAGGAATTTTTTAGGAGACTGGGATCTTTTCAAAATTGTTACCGACACATTCTGCGATACGGTCCCTGGTCAACTTGGCGACTTGAAAGCCGCGATAGCTTCCCGACAAAATAAAAGAATCAAAGAAACCGCCCATAAACTTAAAGGATCTGTGGCTCACTTTCACCATCTAGATCCCATAACAACGGCCAAGAGCATCGAAGAACAGTGGCAAAATCCGAACTACCCCGAGATGGAAGCATCTTTTATACGTCTTAACGGCGAAATATTAACATTGATGGCCGATCTAAAAACGATCTGCTCCGCCAAGTAATCCTAACACATTTGTAAAAGGGAGCTTCTTAGCTCCCTTTTAAGTTTTAACGGCTGTCTCAATTCTGATTCGCGTCCTTAGGTTTTCACATCTTTCATTTAAAAGCTTCTATAATACCGCTCATAATAAATGTTTAACTTTTGATGATAATTCTAATGTTACATCAAGAACGCTTAACAACGTCCCGATCTACTTAGCAGTGCTTTGTATTAAGTTGAACGTAGATGGAAGGGATTCTTATGAAATTCGCACTCAGTTTAAAAGCGAAACTTTTATTGCTCTGTAGCTTCATGGCTTTAATTCCGGTCGCTGTGGGAGGCATCTCTTACTTCGGATCGAACAAAATCAGTAACGACTACGAGGAAGTCTCAAACCGCGTTTTGCCAAATGTGCAACTGTCGAATGAGATGTATTTGAATTTTAGAAATGTGCGTATTGGCCTACGCAGTCTTGGGCTGCCCGGATTGACGAAGGAACAAGCCAAGGAATTTGCCGAACGTGTTGAACAAAATATCAGTGATTATGAGGAGCTTCGAAAAGAGTATATCTCGGTGCCCTTTTTGCCTGGCGAAGATGCTTTATGGAGTGAGGTTGATTCCACATGGTCTTCTTTCAAGCTGATTGGCGCCCGAGTTCTCAAGCACTATCAATCAGGAACGCCTGAAGATCTCGCGGCTATGAATAAAATATTTCTTACAGAATGTCCTGATTCTGCGGCGAAATACTCGAAAGCCATTGATGCGTTAGTCGCTTTTCATAAAGCATACGGAGAAGGATCTGTCACTAAGGCGCGAACGACCGCTAAAAACATGGGCTTTTCTATCACCCTAGCCATTGTCTTCGGTGTCGCCATTGGTCTCGGGGTAGGAGCATTTTTCGCATTTAGTTTAAGTAATAGTATTAAGAAAGTTTCTGAAGAACTTGCTTCAGGTGCTCATCAAGTCGAAGATGCTGCTGGTCAGATTTCAAACTCGTCTCAGTCTCTAGCTCAGGCTTCCTCTGAGCAGGCCGCATCATTGGAAGAAACCGTGGCGACTATGGAAGAATTAACCGCCATGGTGAAGATTAACAGCGAAAATTCGAAGCAAGCGGCATCCTTGGCGCTCTCCACGCGTGAGGTTGCGGTAAAGGGTGAAAGCGAAATCCAAACTCTGATTCAAAGTATTCAGGCGATTTCGGCTGACTCTAAAAAAATTGCCGACATTACTTCTGTAATAGATGATATCGCCTTCCAAACGAATCTTCTGGCTCTTAACGCCTCAGTTGAGGCTGCTCGGGCCGGGGAGCAAGGTAAGGGCTTTGCTGTTGTCGCTGAAGCTGTTCGCAATTTAGCTCAGCGAAGTGCTGAATCTGCAAAAAGTATTACATCGTTGATCAACGAGAGCGTTGAAAGAATCGAGCAGGGAAGTTCACAGGCCAATCGCGGTGGTATTGTCCTTACGGAAATCGTGAATGCTGTTAAGAAGGTTGCTGATCTTAATAGTGAGATGGCGACGGCCAGCGAAGAGCAGTCCAATGGCATCACGCAAATCGGTAAAGCCATGAACCAATTAGATCAAACGACGCAAGAAAATGCTGCTATATCTGAAGAAGCCGCGGCTGCCGCGGAAGAACTCTCTGCTCAGTCGCAATCTCTGCTTCGCAATGTGAATGCACTAGAGTCGGTTGTCTCTGGAGAGTCCGCTGAAGAAGCTTCTTCAGCGAAGAGCGGTCGTTCTCAGGTTTTTGGATCCGCAGAAGGTGCTTTTGCTCGAAAAGTTGGCATCTAGAAGAGTTTAGAAAGAATTTTGGAAAAATATTTTTGGCGAGGTTTGAGAGTCTTCTTTTAAACTTCGCCTTATATTCGAGCAAAAAGCCCCTTTTTAGGTGATTTTTTCAGCAGAGGGGTTGATTTTGCTTAAAAATAAGGCAAGATGTGTCGTATCAATGCCCTCAATATGGGCATTAAAAAAGCTTGCAAGCGCCGGCAATACCCACTATAAACCGTGCTTCCTCGCTAAGTCGTTTCGGAATTATCCAAACAAGCTAAGTGCTAAACCATTGATTTGTATTCGATGTTTTGCATGAACGCTCTTTTAGCGAGAAACACGAATCCTTTTTCATAAAACGTTTTATTAAGTTTTTTTTGAAAAAGTGATTTTAGGGTGTTGACAAGGCCGCAAGGTTTCGATACAACCGTCTACCTCGTCGCTATGAAACATTAACGATGAGTAAGAATTTTCGCTCTTTGAAAACTGAATAGCTAGAATGATAGATTTTTGGGCTCTTAGAATATTAAGTAATTAATATTCACAATTTCAAAAATAAATTCGAACAAACACAGCGTAAGCTAGTTGTTTGGTTGAGAACAGAATTATAACTGGAGAGTTTGATTCTGGCTCAGAACAAACGCTGGCGGCGTGCCTAATACATGCAAGTCGAACGGGGAAAGTAGCAATATGAGTACTAGTGGCGCACGGGTGAGTAACGCGTGGATAATCTGCCTTGAAGAGGGGGATAACTAGTCGAAAGATTAGCTAATACCGCATAAGACCACAAGAACTGAGGTTCAAGGGGTCAAAGGTTTTTCGCTTCAAGATGAGTCCGCGTAAGATTAGCTAGTTGGTGAGGTAATGGCTCACCAAGGCAACGATCTTTAACTGGTCTGAGAGGATGATCAGTCACACTGGAACTGAGACACGGTCCAGACTCCTACGGGAGGCAGCAGTAGGGAATATTGCACAATGGAGGAAACTCTGATGCAGCGACGCCGCGTGAGTGATGAAGGCCTTCGGGTCGTAAAGCTCTGTCGCAGGGGAATAACACAATGAATGTACCCTGTAAGAAAGGATCGGCTAACTTCGTGCCAGCAGCCGCGGTAAGACGAGGGATCCTAGCGTTGTTCGGAATCATTGGGCGTAAAGCGGGTGTAGGTGGCTTTGTAAGTCAGATGTGAAAGCCCAGGGCTCAACCCTGGAAGTGCATTTGATACTGCGAAGCTTGAGTGCTAGAGAGGTTACTAGAATTCTTGGTGTAGTGGTGAAATACGTAGATATCAAGAGGAATACCGGTGGCGAAGGCGGGTAACTGGCTAGACACTGACACTCAGACCCGAAAGCGTGGGGATCAAACAGGATTAGATACCCTGGTAGTCCACGCCGTAAACGATGGATACTTGTTGTTGGAGGTATTGACCCCTTCAGTGACGAAGCTAACGCGTTAAGTATCCCGCCTGGGGAGTACGGTCGCAAGATTAAAACTCAAAGAAATTGACGGGGGCCCGCACAAGCGGTGGAGCATGTGGTTTAATTCGATGCAACGCGAAGAACCTTACCTAGGCTTGACATGTACTGGAAGACTGGCGGAAACGTCGTCGCCCGCAAGGGCCGGTACACAGGTGCTGCATGGCTGTCGTCAGCTCGTGTCGTGAGATGTTGGGTTAAGTCCCGCAACGAGCGCAACCCCTGCATTTAGTTGCCAGCATTCAGTTGGGCACTCTAAATGGACTGCCGGTGTTAAACCGGAGGAAGGTGGGGATGACGTCAAGTCCTCATGGCCCTTATGCCTAGGGCTACACACGTGCTACAATGGTGGTCACAAACTGAAGCGAAGCCGCAAGGTGGAGCAAATCGGAGAAAAGCCATCTAAGTTCAGATTGATCTCTGCAACTCGAGATCATGAAGTTGGAATCGCTAGTAATCGCGGATCAGAATGCCGCGGTGAATACGTTCCCGGGCCTTGTACACACCGCCCGTCACACCATGAAAGTCGGCTGTACCAGAAGTCGCTGCGCTAACCGCAAGGAGGCAGGCGCCCAAGGTATGGTCGATGATTGGGGTGAAGTCGTAACAAGGTAGCCGTAGGGGAACCTGCGGCTGGATCACCTCCTTTCTAAGGATTATCCGGTCAATCTTCACTCGGGACTTGTTCTCGAGTAAGTTAAAATGACCCAATCTTAGGTCAACTCACTCTTCCCGAGTGGGTGAGTCCCAAAAATCTTATCTAGCTATTTAGTTTTGAAAGAGTGAAAGCTCTTTACCTCGCATCTAACAAGGGCCAGTAGCTCAGTTGGTTAGAGCACACGCTTGATAAGCGTGGGGTCGGAAGTTCGAGTCTTCCCTGGCCCACCAACTAATTGAGTTGGACTGTTGGTGTGAGAAGAGTTTTTGCTGAACGATTTTCGTTCTTTGACAATTGAATAGATTGATTTAGTTGATTTTTAGCGAGGTTAGTTCCATTTTTTTAAGCTACAAAGGGCTTACGGTGGATGCCTTGGCACTAAGAAGCGATGAAGGACGTGGTAAGCTGCGATAAGCTTCGGGGAGTGGCACACACACTTTGATCCGGAGATGTCCGAATGAGGAAACTCACCATTTATGGTATCTTTCACTGAATACATAGGTGTAAGAAGCGAACGAGGGGAAGTGAAACATCTCAGTACCCTCAGGAAGAGAAATCAAATCCGAGATTACCCTAGTAGTGGCGAGCGAACGGGTAACAGCCTAAACCTTGTTCATTAATTTGAATAAGGGGTCGTGGGACCGCAATGTGGGACCGGAGAAGTTAGAAGAACAGTCTGGAAAGTCTGGCGAAACAGGGTGATAGCCCCGTAATTGAAAACTTCAATGGCCCTAGCGGCATCCCGAGTACCACGAGACACGTGAAATCTCGTGGGAATCCAGGAGGACCACCTCCTAAGGCTAAATATTCCTTAGTGACCGATAGAGGACAAGTACCGTGAGGGAAAGGTGAAAAGAACCCCGAGAGGGGAGTGAAATAGAACCTGAAACCGTAAGTCTACAAGCAGTTAGAGCCCTTTATATGGGCGATAGCGTACCTTTTGCATAATGAGTCAGCGAGTTATGTTTGCATGCGAGGTTAAGCCGTTGCAGGTGGAGCCGTAGCGAAAGCGAGTCTGAATAGGGCGATTTAGTATGCAGGCATAGACCCGAAACCCGGTGATCTAATCATGGACAGGTTGAAGCGAGGGTAACACCTCGTGGAGGACCGAACAAGTTGAGGTTGAAAACTCTTTTGATGATCTGTGATTAGGGGTGAAAGGCCAATCAAACTGGGTGATAGCTGGTTCTCCCCGAAATATATTTAGGTATAGCGTTGAGTAAAAAGTATCGTGGAGGTAGAGCACTGAATGGGCTAGGGGTCTTTACCGGATTACCAAACCCAAATAAACTCCGAATGCCACAGATATGTTCCTCAGCAGGCAGA
This sequence comes from Bdellovibrio sp. HCB117, assembly GCF_047305915.1. Taxonomy (NCBI): domain Bacteria; kingdom Pseudomonadati; phylum Bdellovibrionota; class Bdellovibrionia; order Bdellovibrionales; family Pseudobdellovibrionaceae; genus Bdellovibrio; species Bdellovibrio sp. HCB117. The sequence goes on from NZ_CP178622.1 coordinate 1,664,655, forward strand.
CTCAGGGTGATAAGGTCATGAGTCGAGAGGGAAAGAGCCCAGACCAACAGCTAAGGTCCCTAAATGCACGCTCAGTGGAGAACGTTGTGGAGTTACTTTGACAACTAGGAGGTTGGCTTAGAAGCAGCAATCCTTTAAAGAAAGCGTAATAGCTCACTAGTCTAGTGACTCTGCGCGGAAGATACAACGGGGCTAAGCGTGTTACCGAAGCTTTGGATTAAGATATTTTATATTTTAGTGGTAGGGGAGCGTTCTAGTGTAGGATGAAGGTTGACCGGTAGGACAGCTGGACGAACTAGAAGTGATCATGCTGACATAAGTAGCGTTGAACTCGGGTGAAAAACCCGGGCGCCGAAAACTCAAGGATTCCTGGGCAAGGATAATCCTCCCAGGGTTAGTCGAGTCCTAAGACGAGGCCAAATGGCGTAGTCGATGGCAAAACGGTTAATATTCCGTTACCTAGCTAAGTGTGTTTAAGGAATGACGGTGTAGGATATCACAGCCTCTTATTGGATTGAGGTGTAAGCATGTAGGAGGATCAGTAGGCAAATCCGCTGGTCGTAACTCTGAGGTGTGAATGCGAGGGACTTTGTCCCGGAAGTGTGAAAAGCCATGCATCCAAGAAAAGTTTCGTAAATTTAGCTTAGTTAGCTCGTACCGTAAACCGACTCAGGTGAGTGGGGTGAATATCCTAAGGCGATGGGGTGAATTTTGGTTAAGGAACTCGGCAACTTAACACCGTAACTTCGGGAAAAGGTGTGCCTGAGAGAGTGTAAGGACTTGCTCCCCAAGCTTTTTCAGGTCGCAGAGAAATGGGAGTAGCGACTGTTTATCAAAAACACAGGTATGTGCAAAGTCACAAGACGACGTATACATACTGACGCCTGCCCGGTGCTGGAAGGTTAAAAGGATTAGTTAGCGTAAGCGAAGCTGAGAATTGAAGCCCCAGTAAACGGCGGCCGTAACTATAACGGTCCTAAGGTAGCGAAATTCCTTGTCGGGTAAGTTCCGACCTGCACGAATGGCGTAACGACTTCTCCGGTGTCTCAACCAAATGCCTCGCGAAATTGAATTCTCGGTGAAAATGCCGAGTACCCGCAGAAAGACGGAAAGACCCCGTGAACCTTTACTGTAGCTTGGCAGTGATTTTAGAGTTGGCATGTGTAGGATAGGTGGGAGACTTTGAAGCCAGGGCGCTAGCTCTGGTGGAGTCAACCTTGAAATACCACCCTTGGCAACTTTGAAATCTAACCTGCTCCTCGAAACGAGGAGAGGGACACTGTCTGGTGGGCAGTTTGACTGGGGCGGTCGCCTCCCAAAAAGTAACGGAGGCGCGCGATGGTCCCCTCAGCCTGATTGGAAACCAGGCGTCGAGTGCATTGGCATAAGGGGGCTTGACTGCGAGACCTACAAGTCGAGCAGGTGCGAAAGCAGGCCAAAGTGATCCGGTGGTCCCGCGTGGAAGGGCCATCGCTCAACGGATAAAAGGTACTCCGGGGATAACAGGCTTATTCCATCCAAGAGTCCATATCGACGATGGAGTTTGGCACCTCGATGTCGGCTCATCACATCCTGGGGCTGGAGCAGGTCCCAAGGGTTTAGCTGTTCGCTAATTAAAGTGGTACGCGAGCTGGGTTCAGAACGTCGTGAGACAGTTTGGTCCTTATCTTCTGTGGGCGTATGAGATTTGAGCAGACCTGTCCTTAGTACGAGAGGACCGGGATGGACGAACCTCTGGTGTTCCTGTTGTCGCGCCAGCGGCAATGCAGGGTAGCTATGTTCGGAATTGATAACCGCTGAAAGCATCTAAGCGGGAAGCAAACTGCGAGATTAGATCTCACTGGGGCTTCGGCCCCCTAAAGACTCCTTGGAGACTACGAGGTTGATAGGCGGAAGGTGTAAGCGCTGTGAGGCGTTCAGCTGATCCGTACTAATAGGTCGTGAGGCTTTTTTAAATTTTTTCTTCTTTAAGAAGAATATCGTCTCTATAGTAACTCTCTTACGAATGTAGGACTGAGCGAAAGAGACTAGTTCTCTGGATGAATCCCAAAAGGATGAGTCAATGAGCAGAGAATGAAGATTTGGGACTAACCACAAATCGCTAAAAATCAATTAAATCAATCATTCGATTGCTAAATCAAAAAAGTAACTTCTCCATTTGGATTGGAAGTAAGTTGCAAAGAAACGAAACGGAGTCTATAACGACTCCACTTTGACTTAATAAACGCTTTGCTGGTGTTTATAGCAGAGGGGCCACACCTGATCCCATTCCGAACTCAGAAGTTAAGTCCTCTTGCGGCGATGGTATTGCACGGGCGACCGTGTGGGAGAGTAGCACGATGCCAGCTCTATTTTACTTGAACCCAGGTTACGAAAGTAATCTGGGTTTTTTTTTTTGCCTTTTCCAAAAGGTACCTGCTTCCCTTCCTATTAAAAAGGTACACGGTTCTTTAATAAACGATCTCTTCCTGAAGAACGATCTACTGCTAATCTTTACTGTCACCGTGGCAGTAAGCTGATGCGTTAAAGTGGAGTTTGTTGTCGACTCAGAAGAATTACTCATTCCCTTACTGCCATTTGGGTAAAAGGGTATTCCATTAAGAGATCGACTGTAATCGAGGTTTTTCTGCTGAAAGTTACTTCCACCGTGGAAGTGATTGTTAGGAGTGCCTCTAGTCTCTTTAAAGTTTCTTCTGGTGGGGGCGGCTTGTTTGATCCGTTATTCTCCAACTAAGTCAGTCGATTTCAAAATCATGTTCTTGTTAGAGTTCTGATAATTGCCCTTTAACTGTCTCAGTATGATTCAAATATATAAACAAATGTTGATAGATGTAAACATATTTAGGCTCCATAGGAGGCTTCGTGTCTCTTTTGTAAATTGCTGAAATCTCTAGTTAATATTGTTTTAGTCGAGTCGCGAGAGCTTTTTGGAAGGGCCTGTGGTATTCTACATATATCAATAACAGGAATTTTCTCCTGTTCGCTTTTTAAGTCTTTTTTGACTGAATCAAAAAAAGATCTCTCGGGGAATCACCCGAGCACGGGAAAACAAAATTGAATAGCACAAGGAAAGGGTCGAGATGCGACAGGGTGTCTTATGGCTAATGCATACTTGTATTTGGCAGCAGCAATCGTTTTTGAGGTTTTGGGCACAATCACCATGAAATATTCCGTGGGATTCACAAAGGTGCTTCCAGTCATACTTACCATAGTTTGTCATGGAATCTGCTTTGTGGCTCTCGCTGTCGCTTTGAAGTCGTTACCTATCAGTATTGTCTACGCAATTTGGGCGGGTGTCGGAACGGCGATGATGGCGCTTGTGGGGCTTTGGATGTTTAATGAACCACTGCCAATACAAAAAGTATTGGCGACGAGTTTGATTATTCTCGGGGTCGTTATGTTGAACTTCTCAGAGACAAAACCAGTGGAGCAGCTTGCGAAGGTAGATAATGTTAAAGTTCTTCATCCAGAAAAACCTACGACTTCAGAAACTCGTGAAGTCGTGAGCGAAAGAAACTCTGGTTAACTTTGAAAACAATATTTTGAAAGAAAAGGCGGCAGAGATGTCGCCTTTTTTATTTTCAACAATCTATTTTCGAAGCTTCCCATTCAGCAGGCGCGATTTCAAGTATCGTCGGATTCAGTCAAGAGTAAGTGAGAAGTTAGCCAGCTCGATCGTAGCTAGTTAGTTAGTTGGTTGGTTGGTTAGTTGGTTGGTTGGTTGGTTGGTTGGTTGGTTGGTTGGTTGGTTGGTTGGTTAGTTGGTTGGTTGGTTGGTTAGTTGGTTAGTTGGTTGGTTAGTTGGTTAGTTGGTTGGTTGGTTGGTTGGTTGGTTGGTTGGTTAGTTGGTTAGTTGGTTAGGCGCATTAAAGAGATTGGATTTTTTGAATCCCGTTTGTAGTCACTATTTCGTTGTACAATTTTGGGATTTTTATTTTTTCTTTATTTCTAATGTAGATCTCTTTATGCGGAATTGATGTGGAAAGACCTAAATTGTTAGTCACTAAAAGGATTAACAATGGGTTTTACTATTTCAGACTTCATTCAAGTGTTTTTGACCCTAGCGGTGATCGTAGTGGCGACGCCGCTCTTGGGTGGTTATATGGCGAAAGTGTTTCAAGGAGAGCGCACCTGGCTGTCGCCGGCTTTGCGGCCTTTGGAAAAGATCATTTATAAAATATGTGGAATAGATGAGTTCGGTGAGATGAACTGGAAGCAGTACTCTATATCTCTTCTATGTTTCAACTTTCTAGGCTTGATATTTGTGATGCTCTTGATGATGGTGCAGCAGATTCTGCCTTTGAATCCACAGGGTTTTACAAATACGTCTTGGCACTTGGCATTTAATACGGCCGTGAGTTTTATGACGAACACCAACTGGCAGGCCTATTCGGGTGAAAGTACTTTGAGTTATCTAACTCAGATGCTGGGGCTGGGAGTACAGAACTTTTTCAGTGCGGCAACAGGCTTTGCCGTGTTTTTAGCTTTCACTCGAGGAATTGCGCGCAAGCAGGTGACAGGGATCGGGAACTTCTGGGTGGATTTAACGCGGGCAACAGTGCATGTGCTTTTGCCGCTTTCATTTTTTCTGGCTGTCGTTCTTGTCGGAGAAGGTGTTGTCCAAAACTTCAACTCTTATGTGCCAGCAAAAACCCTTGAAGGTGCTGAGCAGATTTTACCCCAAGGGCCGGCGGCTTCTCAGATTGCGATTAAACAACTGGGTTCCAATGGTGGAGGATTCTTTGGCGTTAATAGCGCACATCCTTATGAAAACCCCACTCCTTTAAGCAATTTCTTGCAGATGATTTCGCTAGTTCTGATCGCGGCGGCGAGTACTTACACCTTCGGTGTGATGGTGGGATCAAGAAAGCAAGGTTGGATGTTGTTTTCAGCAATGATGGCGATGTTTGTTGTGATGCTTTCACTGTCGCTTTGGAGTGAGTACAGTGCAAATCCTTTCATCGCTCAGGCGGCCTCCATGGAGGGGAAAGAAACTCGCTTTGGTGTGACGAATAGTGTGTTGTGGTCGGTCTTAACGACATCGGCTTCGAATGGCTCGGTGAACGCCATGCATAGTTCATTGTCTCCACTCAGTGGTGGAATAGCCCTGGTTAACATGATGTTAGGTGAAGTGATCTTCGGCGGTGTCGGGGCTGGGATGTACGGCATGCTGCTTTTTGTGATTCTGACCGTTTTTATTTCGGGATTGATGGTCGGACGCACGCCCGAATACTTAGGAAAAAAAATTGAAGCTAAAGAAATCATCTGGGTGATGATCGGAGTGCTTGCGCCTTGTGTGGTGATATTGATCTTCAGTGCTTTAGCAATTGCAACTCCGGCGGGGCTTGCGGGATTGGGACACCAAGGTCCTCACGGTTTGAGTGAAATTTTATATGCCTATACTTCGGGAGCGGCAAACAATGGGAGTGCTTTCGGGAGTCTATCGGTGAACACGACGTTTTACAATGTCACTATGGCGCTCGCAATGCTGGTCGGTCGTTTTGCGATTATTTTGCCTGTGCTAGTGATTGCGGGAAGCCTTGCCAATAAAAAGATTGCGCCAGCATCCGTAGGAACATTCAAGACGGACTCGTTATTATTTGTGGTTCTTTTATGTGCCATCATCGTGATCGTTGGAGCATTGACATTTTTTCCAGCTTTGTCTCTAGGACCGATTCTTGAGCACTTTCTGATGATGAGAGGTTAAGGAGTGATTATGAGTGCTTCCACTTTTTCTGATAAAAAAATTCTGACTCAAGCTTTTTTCGATAGTTTCAAAAAACTCAATCCCGAAGTGCAATGGAAGAATCCCGTTATGTTTATTACGTGGATCGGCGCCTTGGTGGTCAGTTTTATCACCGTTTATAGAATGAAGGCCGGCGAAAGTTTTGGCTTTGAGGTGCAACTAGCGATGTGGCTATGGTTTACGGTTTTGTTTGCTAATTTTTCTGAGGCTTTAGCTGAAGGGCGTGGAAAGGCGCAGGCCGAGTCGATGAAGAAAACTCGTTCGCACACCATGGCTCGTAAAGTTTTCCAAGGTCGAGAAGAAAACGTGGCTTCTTTATCATTGCGCAAAGGAGACACTGTGGTCTGTGAGGCGAACGATGTGATTCCTGGGGACGGTGAAATAATCGAGGGGATTGCAACGGTCGATGAATCCGCTATCACCGGAGAGTCAGCTCCGGTGGTTCGTGAAGCCGGCGGGGATCGCAGTGCCGTTACGGGAGGAACGCGTGTCATCAGTGATCGTATTATCATTCGTATCACCGCAGATCCTGGAAATAGTTTCTTAGATCGTATGATCAATCTTGTCGAGGGAGCTAAAAGACAGAAAACGCCGAATGAGATTGCTTTAAGCATTCTATTGGTATCGCTGACACTCGTGTTTGTGTTGGCGATTATCACGCTCAAATTTTTTGCAGACTATTCAGCAAAAAGTGCGGGGCAGGATCTGTCAGGTATCGTGAATGTGCCAGTGTTAACTGCGCTCTTGGTGTGTTTAATTCCGACTACGATCGGCGGACTTTTGAGTGCTATCGGCATTAGTGGCATGGATCGATTGATTCGTAAAAATGTGATAGCGAAAAGTGGTCGTGCCGTCGAAGCCGCCGGCGATATCGACGTGTTGATGTTAGATAAAACCGGCACTATCACTCTTGGAAATCGTATGGCCTTTGACTTCAAGGCGGCCTCTGGTGTCGAACTAGAAACTTTAGCAGAGGCCGCACAGTTGGCATCTTTAAGTGACGAAACACCCGAAGGGCGCTCGATTGTGGTTTTAGCCAAGCAAAGATTCTCGTTGCGCGCACAGAATCTAGATCCTCATCAGGCTCAGTTTGTTCCTTTCACCGCACAGACTCGAATGAGCGGAGTAGATATTAAAACAAGGGAAGGCCTTCGAGTGCTCCGTAAAGGGGCGGGTGACTCCATTCAGAAGTATGTGGAGTCTTTAGGTGGGGTCTTTCCTTTGGAAGTAAAAAACGCTGCTGACGCGATTGCACGCCAAGGAGGAACTCCGTTAGTCGTTGCTGAGAATGCGAAAGTGCTAGGCGTAATTCACCTTAAAGACATTGTGAAAGGCGGCATTCGCGAAAGATTTTCTGAACTTCGTCGCATGGGAATTCGCACCGTCATGGTGACCGGTGACAATCCGTTAACTGCTGCGGCCATCGCGGCAGAGGCCGGTGTTGACGACTATATTGCGCAAGCAACTCCTGAAATGAAGTTGCAACGAATTCGTGATGAACAAAATCGCGGGCACTTAGTCGCGATGACAGGAGATGGAACGAATGATGCGCCGGCGTTGGCGCAGGCAGATGTTGGTGTTGCAATGAATACGGGAACTCAAGCGGCGAGAGAGGCTGGTAACATGGTCGATCTTGATTCAAATCCAACAAAGCTTATAGAGATTGTCGAAACTGGAAAACAGCTTTTAATGACTCGAGGGGCGCTGACCACCTTCAGTATTGCAAATGATATCGCAAAATATTTTGCGATCATTCCGGCGATGTTCGCGGGACTTTACATGGTGAACGGAGAAGGGCCCTTAGCTGCTTTAAATATTATGCAACTTCATTCCGCGCAAAGTGCTGTTCTGAGTGCGGTGATTTTTAACGCTTTGATTATTATTGCCCTGATTCCTTTGGCCTTAAGAGGAGTGAAGTATCGTCCTCAGGGCGCGAATATCATCCTAAAAAGAAATCTTTTTATTTATGGATTTGGCGGTGTGGTGGTCCCTTTTGTCGGAATTAAAATCATTGATATTTGCATTGTCGGAATCGGGTGGGTGTTATGAAACAGTTTTTGATTTCTATAAAGGTGTTTGTCGTCATGACTTTTCTTTTAGGTGTTCTGTATCCCCTGGCGGTGACTTTCTCAGGGAAAACGCTGTTTCCTAGGAGGGCGGAAGGCTCGTTGATTGAAAGAAACGGGCAAGTGATCGGATCCGAGTTGATTGCGCAAAAGTTTGTGAATCCAAAATACTTTTGGGCGCGTCCTTCTGCAGGCGATTATGCCACCGTGGCTTCAGGGGCCTCGAACGCGGGCCCAACTAGCGAAAGTCTTAAGAAGGCCCTTGCTGAAAGGAAAGCACAAGGGAACGTGGCTGAAATGCTCTACACCTCGGGAAGTGGATTAGATCCCCATATTTCTGTTTTGGCAGCACACTCGCAGGTTCAACGCATTGCTGTTGAACGCAAGTTGTCGCAAGAGCAAACAGTGCTGGTTGAAAAGCTGATCCAGGAATACACTGAGGGGCGCCAGGGAGGAATTTTGGGAGAAGTCCGAGTGAATGTTCTCAAGCTCAATCTGGCATTGGATGAAACATTATGAGTGAAGCATATCGTCCCAATCCCGACCGTTTGTTGGCCGGGATAAGAAAGGAAGAAAGCGAAAGAGCGCGTGGGCACTTTCGTGTCTTTTTTGGGATGTGTCCCGGAGTTGGAAAAACTTATGCGATGCTGAAAGCGGCCCTGGAGCAAGTTCAACAGGGCACGGATCTTGTGGTTGGCGTCGTTGAAACACATGGGCGTAAAGAAACGGAAGAACTTCTTGCGGGGCTTGAGCTTCTTCCTCGAAAAGATATTGTTTATAAAGACACAGTTTTAAAAGAAATGGATCTGGATGCGATTCTTGCACGCAAACCACGTCTGGTCCTCGTTGACGAACTCGCACATACAAATGCACCAGGATCTCGCCATCCCAAAAGATATCAGGATGTGATTGAGCTTTTAGAGGCGGGCATTGACGTTTATTCCACAGTAAATGTGCAGCATTTAGAAAGTCGCGCTGATTTAGTTCAACAAATCACGGGTGTTAAAATCCAAGAGCGAATTCCTGATTCGGTATTAGATCTGGCAAACCAGATTGAGCTTATCGATATCTCGGCGCAAGGTCTTCTTAAGCGCATGAAAGAAGGAAAAGTTTATCAGGGGGACCGTGCGGTTCGTGCTGAAGAAAACTTTTTTAAAGAAACACATTTAACGGCGCTTCGTGAATTGGCATTGCGCTATACTGCGGAGCAAGTGGATCAAGATCTGCAGAATCAAATGATCGTGCAGCAGATTCAAGGTCCTTGGAATACGCAAGAGCGTCTGTTGGTAGCCGTCAGTCACAGTCCTTTCGCGGCTCGCCTGATTCGCGCCACCCGCCGTATGGCTTTTAGTTTAGAAGCACCGTGGGTTGCTTTACACATCGAAACCGAGGTGCGTTTAAGCGCCGAAGATCAGTCTATGCTGTTAAAGAATTTGAACTTGGCCCGTGAGTTAGGTGCGGAAGTTGTTTCCGTAAAAAATCATAATATTGCTGAAAGCATTCGCGAGATTTCTCATGAACGCAATGTCACGCAAATCATTATGGGAAGACCTCAACAAGGCTGGTGGGATCGCTTAAAAGGACAAGGGTCCCTTTTAGATCAACTCGTCAGTAAGAGCAGTGATGTTGACGTCCATATTATTCGTCAACAAGAGGATTCAAAAGTTCGTAAAGCAAAGTGGAAAGCGCCAGTTTTTGATTCTCCGTTAACTTCATACTGGTATTCTTTCTGTGCACTTTTAGGAGTGAGTTTTGTCAATGGCTTGGCTGTTCCGGTTATAGGCTACCGATCTGTCGGATTTGTCTTTTTGTTAAGCATGATCCTGATCGGGCTCGTCACCACTTTGGGACCCGTTCTTTTTGCGGCGACTTTGAGTGCTTTGATTTGGAATTTCTTTTTCATTCCGCCCGCAATGACGTTTGCCATCTCGCAACCCGAAGATGTGATGATGTGTTTATCTTATTTTCTGGTGGCGCTACTAAGTGGTGTTCTTGCGGACCGAATCCGAACTCGCGACAGAGATCTAGAGAGTCGTGAAAAGCGCACGCGTGTTCTGTACGAGCTCGTTCGAGAATTTGCTTCGGCAATGTCGGTTTTAGATGTGAGTCTGGCGGCGTCGCAAAGTTTAGAGCGCATCGTAAATGGCAAGGTCAAAATCTTACTGACAGATGAAGACGGGGATCTTTTAAGAAAGTCTGTGAACGACATCAAGGTTGATGATAAAGATTTTGCTTTGGCTCTGTGGGCTTTTGAAAATAACCGTCATGCGGGTTGGAAGACAGAGACTTTATCTGAGTCACGTTGTCTGGCAGTTCCTTTAAAGGCAAAAGAACGTTCGGTGGGCGTGTTGCTCTTTTACCCACGTGAAAAAGACAGCCTCACCTTGGATCAACAGCATATTCTTGAAAATGTATCAGCCCAGACGGCCATGGCTTTGGATCGTCTGCGTTTACAAAAGAGTGCAGAAAAAGCCAAGGTTCTGGAAGCTTCCGAAAATCTGCATCAAGCTCTTTTAAACACGGTCTCTCATGAGTTGCGCACTCCGCTAACGGCGATCATAGGGTCGGCTTCGGCAATGGCAGATAAAAATCTTTCTTCACAAGAACTTGTACGCGATCAGTTGGTCGAAGATATCATGGACTCTTCTTTAAGGTTGAATCAGGTGGTTGAAAATCTGCTGGATATGTCGCGACTTAATTCCGGTGCCTTGCAGTTAAAGAAGGAATGGATTGATTTAAACGATCTGATCTCGGGTATACCGTCTAAGATGGGGCGCTTGGCAGCGCAACATAAAATTTCTATCGTGAACTCTGTCGAGACCGTCTATGCGCGAGTGGATGAAAGATTGATTGAGCATGTGTTATTGAATCTTTTGTCGAATGCAGTTCGCTACGCACCCTCGGGTTCAACGATCACTTTAAGTCTTGAACGAAATGGCGGGCCGTTGATTTCGGTGAAAGATGAAGGCCCTGGAATACCAGAGTCCCATTTAAAAAAAATATTTGAAGCTTTCTATCGCGTTCCCGGCAGCAAGACCGGGGGAGTGGGTTTAGGTTTGGCCATTGTTAAAGCATTAGTTGAAGCTCACGGCGGTGAGGTTTATGCTCAGAACAGACAAGCCTCGTTGGGAGCCGAGTTCTTTATTAAACTTCCTTACGAAAAGCCGCCGCAAGATCTCACGGGTGAATCATGAAAGAAGGCATGAAAAAAGTATTAGTGATTGATGACGAGGCCTCGATCCGAAAGCTCCTGCGAGTGAGTTTGGAAGGAAATGGTTATCATGTCGACGAAGCTTCTTTAGGTCGTGAAGGTGTTTCTTTAGTCGCCTCCTTGCGTCCTGATATTGTGCTTTTGGATTTGGGCCTTCCTGATGTTACCGGTCTTGAAGTTTTAAAAGAGATTCGCGGCTGGACCCAGTTGCCAGTAATAGTTTTAACGGTTCAGGATTCTGATAACGATAAGGTCGTCGCTTTGGACGGGGGCGCGGACGATTATATTACGAAGCCCTTTAGTTTGCCCGAGCTTTTGGTACGCATGCGCGTGGCTCTTCGTCACTCTTCCGCAAGTGCACTAGAGAAGTCCGAGTTCGCCAGTGGTCCATTAAAAATGGATTTGCCAGGACACGTGGTCACTGTGTACGGCGAACATGTAAAACTTACGAGCACCGAGTTCAACATTTTAAAAGTTTTGATGCGCTATAAGGGAAAAGTGGTGACTCACCGGATGTTACTAAATGAGGTTTGGGGTCCCAACTCGGTCGAGCACACTCATTATTTGCGGGTGTACGTCGGAGCTTTACGCAAGAAATTAAAGATCTCAGAAGACACGCCAGACGTCATTGTTACTGAAGCTGGCGTCGGATATCGGCTTTTAGATATTTAAATTATTTCAAGATGGATTTTTTAAGCTGAGCCACACCATCATCCGATGATTTGCCAAGCCAGATCGAAAAGATTTTCTCGATAAATCCAGCGGGTCCTTTGATCTCAGTGACATTGCCGCCGGTAGTTTCATAAGTGATGGCTTCGTTTCCGTCTTTAAGGCGAGCACCCACAATGCTAAGAGCTTTGCCTTCTTTCGCTTCGCCGCCTTTAGCAACAGTATCTAAAAACTGCTGAACCGGAGCTTCTTGCGTGTTGATTTTATTTGCCGCCAAAGCTTCCTTAAAAGACTTTTGAACATTTTCGGCGTCAACGTCACGAAGGAAGTGCAATTGAATGGCGACGGCCTTTTGATTTTTCAACGATGAAAGTGCTTCGTTCTCTGATTTTTTAAAAGTTTCTAAAGAAGCTACGTAAAGTTGACCCACGTAGACCTTCACGTTTACGAAAACTACTTTCTTCGCACGCAGACCCGCTCCTACGGAGGTCAGGCTGACAGATTCACCCTCTACTTGAGTTGTTGCGGAAGGGGCCAAAGTCACATTTTCAAGTTTTTCTCCTCCGCCAGCCGGTGTCAGAAGAGCGGCCGAAGCGTTTACAGACAAAAGAATAGCGAATAGGGAAGCGCTAAGCAGTTTCATGGGGATTCCTTTCTTCTCGGTAGGCTTTTAGGATTTCGGTGGGTGCTTAAAATGTCAACGAGGAAAAGTTTTGTTGGCAGTCCCAAGTCCGTACATTAAGCTTTTCTTAGACGCATGACCGAGCCCCGAAGCACTTCTCTCTTTCGACAAAAACTAGAACTTCTGATTCTTGATGATTCAGAAGCGCTCTTAAATCGCGTTAAACAAGTGGTGTCTGCGCATTATTTAACGTTTCGCCAAGTCAAATTCGCCGAGCTTACACATCCCCTTGGGGAGTTGATGAAGGCGCAGTTGGTTTTATTGGCTCAAGGCCAAGAAGAAAGTCTTAAGGCGTTTTCGGAACGCGTGGATAAAGTTCTGCTCGTTTTTCCGCGTTCGTGCATTGTGACGGTGATGGCGCCTTCATATTCCCGCGAGAATTTAGAGGGCACTCAGAATCCTCGAGTGACTCCGTTGTCTCAGGCGGAATTTTATTCTACTTTGAAATTTGAATATGTCTGTTTGTATCGCTGTCGTTCTCAATATTTCGCTATTCAGGCGGGCGATCTTTTTCCCATGACGACGATGTCGTTTCCTGCGTTCATTCGTCTTTCGTTAAATCAACGATATTTGCCAGTGATTCACAGTAACACGGTGTTGTCAGACGAGCGAAGTCAAAGATTGAGTCGCACAGAGGGACTCTATATTCAGATCAAAGATATCGATGGATACTTGCAGTACATAGCGACTTACTATGACACCTCCGGAGCGGCTTTAAAAAAGCGGGCGCGGGCTCTTTTCTTAAGTCTTTGTTATAAGTCGGTGTATTTGAATGAAAGCCTGCTTTTTGATTTTAAAATGCCTGCGGAAAGCCACTTAGCGGCCATCTATACGGATATTAAAAAAACGGCGTCGGAACTTTTTGAAATTATGAAAACAGATGAAAATCTGTGGGACATTTTCCGTGAAGCCTTGGATGGGGATTTTTGGGAGCTGTGGCGGTCTCCTTGGATTGCTGTTTACGGTTCATTGATGTCATTGAAGAGTGGTGTGGGGAATCCCCTGGTTGTTCTTCTTTCGGGCCTGCTCACCGATGTGGGGATCTATGATCTCGAAGAGGCTGTGACGCGAAACTATTATCTTTCGGAAGAAAAAAAGGTCACTCCGGAGCAGCAGAGTTCCTATGAAAAACATCCTCTTTTGTCTTTGAACCGTTGTCTGATTAAGAAGCTTCCGGTCGAAGAGGCGGTCAAAACCGTCCTTGTCTGTACTCACGAGCGCGTTGATGAAAAAGGGTTTCCAAATCAAGTGCCTACAGACAAACTTCCCGAAGAGGCTTTGATTCTTCTGTTTGCTGAAAAGATCGACAAGACATCGTTAACAACCATGAAAAAGACGGGAGTGGGTTTCCGTTTTGCGAAAGAAAAGTTGTGGGAAGCCGAAAGTAACACTCAGGGCAGTTTCAGCCCTGATTTCTTAAATAAAATCAGCGAGTCTTTAATTTAGAATCCGGTGAATGACACCTCTTGTAAGAAGCAGATTCCTTTTGCCCCTGAGGAAGCTTTTGCATTTAATAAAACGGCATAAACTTACAGAGGAGTTAATAATGCTTAAAAAAATAGCATTGGCGTTTTGCTTAGTGGCGTTTGCGGGAAGTGTTGAAGCCAAAGAGCTGACCAATCGCTTGGGCGTTGGTGTAAAGAAGAACACGTCTTTGGATCTTCCAGAGCTTGCGGCTGTTTATCATCCAATGTCGGATCTTTCTTTCACTGGCGGATTGGGAATTGATACGCAAAAAGATTACTCTAAGTTTTCCTTCAATGCGGGTGTACGCCGTACGGTCTTTAAGGAAGACAATATGAATTTCTACATGGGCGGCGCTTTGGGCCTTGTGAACTTTGAGACAGAAGGAGAAAAAGAATCTGGTTTTGAATTGAACGCTCTTTTTGGTGGAGAGTTTTTCTTTACCGGTCTTGATTCTTTGGCTTTCACATTTGAGGGTGGCGTGGGTGTGATCTCTGCCGACAATGTTCGTTTTAGAACAATTGCGGATGGTCCCTTCAATGCAGGTATTATCTTTTACTTCTAATCAGGAGATTTAAATGAAAAAAGTAATTCACACAGACAACGCACCAAAAGCCGTAGGCCCTTATTCACAAGCCGTGCAAATGGGTGATTTTTTGTTCTGCTCTGGGCAAATTTCAATTGATCCAAAAACAAATGAAGTTTTCACAGGCGATATCAAAACTCAAACGCAAATGGTGATGAGAAATATCGAAGCTGTTCTTTCTGCAGGCGGCATGAATTTTTCAAACATCGTAAAGACGACAATCTTCATCACAAACATGAATGACTTTGCGACAGTGAACGAAGTTTACGCTCAGTATTTTAAAGATGCTCCTCCAGCGCGTTCTACCGTGGCTGTAGCGGGTCTTCCTAAAGGTGTGAACGTTGAAATCGAAGTTTTGGCGCATCGCTAAAGTTCTATTGCGGTCTCGACCGTTCTGGGTGCTTTTGATTTTCGTAGGAACGGTGTTGTACCGTTTCTATGATGAATATCAAAACGTTCAGCACGAGACCGTGCAATCCTGGCTGAAAACACCGACGGCCGACTGTGCCGTGGTGTTAACCGGGGGAGCCGGGCGTGTCCGTGAAGGATTCGATCTTTTGGCAAATCAAAACGTAAAAAAATTAGTGATCTCGGGAGTGTATTCCAATGCACGCTTGCGAGAAATTATGCCGGTATGGCCTTTTTACGGAAACCTGACTGAAAATGATGTGGTCTTAGATCGTCGCTCCGAAACCACTTATGGAAATGCTCAACAAAGTCTTCCGATTGTGGAGGCCTTGAAGTGTCGAGACATTCTTTTAGTCACATCACGATTGCATATGTATCGCTCCTATCGCACTTTCCGTGCGACTTTCCCTGAGAATATCTATATCCAAAAACACGCCATTATCGGCGGTCGTTACGAGTCTTCAGTCTGGGAAACTACCTTTGAAGCCTTAAAGTCGCTCTTTTACTCTTTCTGGGCTTACTAAAACTCGACTCTGGTCTACCCCATTTTCTTTACAAAATACCGATAAGTATTTGAGAAATTAAGGGGATAACCATGACTTCTTTACTGGCGCAGATCGACTCGCTAGGAAGATTTGTAACAAAAAACGTGGAATACACTGTGCGTGTATTCCTGATGGTCTATCTTTCTCTTCGTGCTGCCGTTCTAGATAAAGCGCAAGGCTTTCGACAAATTGTCGGTGTTCTTTCTTCGCAAATTTATTTCACAGGGTTTCAGGCATTGCCATTGATTTCTGTACTCGCCTTGGGCGTCGGCTCGGTGATGATTTTGCAATCGCTGTCCAATCTGACTTTGTTGGGCGGAACGCAAATGATCGGAAGTTTTTTGATCGTGATGATTTTGCGTGAAGCAGGGCCATTGCTTGTAGCCCTTGTTGTCATTGCACGTTCAGGAACTGCGGTGGCCTCGGAAATCGGGAATATGCGCGCCAATCGGGAAATCGAAGCTTTAGAAAGCATGGGGATCAACCCTTTAAGCTTTATTGTTTTCCCTCGTGTTGTCGGGGGAGTTTTGAGTGTCTTGGGTTTAGCCTTTTACTTTAATGCGATCGCCTTGATTGGTGGCTTCCTGGTCACGCGATTTTTTCAAGACATGTCGTTGACGTTCTATACGGATTCTTTGATGAAGGCTTTTGCCAAAGAAGACGTTTTGATTTTTTTCCTGAAAAACGGTTTCAGCGGCATGATTATTTTTGTCGTGTCTTGCTATCAAGGTCTGTCAGTGAAACGGTCTCCGCATGAGGTTCCCCAGGTCACAACTCAAGCCGTGGTGAACAGTATTATTTTCGTCGTGATTTTTAACTTAATGGTTTCAGCTTTGTTTTATTTAAATCAACTTCGCAGTCTAGGGGTGGTCTAATGAAAATCGAGAGTCTTAAATTTGAAGGCGTGACATTCACACATGACGGACAAGATCCGATTGTACAAAATGTCGAATTCGACTTCCCTATGAATGAAATTCTTTGGGTGAAAGCGGAAGAAGGTGCGGGCAAAAGTTCGTTACTTCAAATCTTAGCCGGCCTACAGATCCCGCAGTCGGGTAAGTATCTGATCAACGGTGAAAACGTTTGCGATATGTCGTTTGAAGAGTTTTTGCCATATCGTCTGCAGATTGGTTATTCCTTTGATTATGGCGGCCTTATCAACAATCGCTCTCTGTTTGATAATTTAATGTTGCCCCTTCTTTATCATAAAGTGATTTCCCCAGAAGAGGCAAAGGCTCGTGTGGAAGGTCTTTTAAAAGAATTCGGTGCCGAAAAGTTCGCGCATGATCGCCCGGCGCACGTGCCAGGGCGCATTCGTAAACTCACATGTCTTTTGCGTGCCCTAGTGATGCGTCCGCAAATTCTTCTTTTAGATGATCCCAGCGTGGGTTTGGGCCAAGACAGTATTTATGCCTTCGTAGACCATGTGCACAGACTTCGTAAAGAAGGTCATTGCAAGCATGTGTTTATCAGTTCTTACGACGAAAAATTTATGAATCTATTTGAGTACCAGATCATTCATTTGGATGAGGGGCAGTTGTACTTCCAAGCTGTCGATCCAGAGAAAAGGGTTGTTCATCTATGATGAAGGTCAAGTTTAGTAAGTTTGAGAGGATAGCCGGTCTTTTCATCGTAGTCGCTATCCTCGGTATTATACTGACGGCGATCAGTGCGGCGGTCAAACAGGGTTGGTTTGAGCCGAAGGTTCGCTATACGACGACGTTTGAAAATGCCGATGGTCTTCACCAGGGAACCTTGGTGCAAATGTCAGGTTTGCGTGCAGGGGCCGTTGAATCCGTTGAACTTGAAAGCGACAATCGCATTCGAGTCAGCTTTTATATTTTAGGAAAGTTTCAAGATCGCGTGCGCGAAAATAGCACTGTGCAACTAATTCGTCCTTTTATCATTGGGGAACGGGTTTTGGATTTGTCCGTAGGGCATGATCAGTTTCAGGTTTTACCTGCTCAAAGTGCCGTGAAGTCTTTAGAGACCGTGGATCTTATGACGTTGATGAGTGGTAAGAACATGAACTCGTATTTAAGTAAACTCGGAGGAATTCTTGAGAGCATGCAAGTGATCATGGATGCTTTCGCAGATAAGAGCCGTGCAGAAAGCATGGTTCGAGTGATCGATAGATTAGATCCTTTAATGAAGAACTTAAATACAATGTCGACAGAAGTGATCAAGTTGTCTCGTCAAGCGACTCACGAGGACGGCGTTCAGAAACTTGTGGGAAATCTTGCGGTAACGACAAAAGAAATCAACCGCATTTTGCCAGAGCTGAACGAAGAAAATCCTCAACTTGCAAAAGATTTAGCGGTCATGACTCAGAATCTGGCGACGGTGACTCGAGCTTTAGGGCCCGCGGTGAAAGCGGTTGAGCCTGAGCTTCCTGGAGCCAGTATTCGTTTGGTAGAAGCTCTGAATGAGACAGTGGTGGTTCTTAAAGCCATGCAGAAGTCGTTCTTTATGCGTGGAAGTGTGCGCGAGGTGCGCGACGAGGAAGCTCACGAACGTCTTCCTGCCAATATCCGAGAAACTAAGTAGAAATTCTTCGCGTCTCGGATAAATTATCTTTATTACTCTATAGTAATCCCCACATTCGTACGATAAAGCCCTTGCTCTCTTGAGCAGGGGTGAAACATGCGATCCATTGTTCGCTGTCTCTGTATTATACTCCTGAACATTGCGGTACAAAATGCAGAAGCAAAAAATATCAAGGTGGCACTGGGTATGGGGCGTCCTCCATACATCTACTCGGAACAAGGTCAGCTAAAGGGAATTGAAGTTGAAGTGATTGGAGAAGTCTTTCGCCGCTTAGGCTATAAGGCGAGCTTCGACACTCTTTCACCGTTACGTTTAGAGGCGGAAGCTCGTCATGGGAATTCTTATGACGCCGTCGTGGGAGTAGCTCGTGGTAATGAAAGATCTATCTTTTATTCAGAGCCGTATCTGCATTTTGAAAATTACGTAGTGGCCTTGAAGAAGAAGAACTACAAGATCAAATCCGTTCGTGAGTTAGCACCACTGAAGGTGGGAACTTGGGTGAACGCGTGGAATGGCCTTGGCAAGTCGTTTAAGGTGCAATTCGGTCCGCAATTAAATGGCGGGTACTCCCCGAACTATTTTGAGTTCTTGAATCAAGAAGATCAGTGTCTTGCGCTCTTTAAAGAAAAGGTGGATGCCATCGTTATCGACAAGTATGTTTTTGCCTGGCTGCGTATGACTTTGGCGGAAAAAGAGGACACCGAGCAAGAGGTGGATGTGTTCCGTTTGTTTAACGGGGAGTCACCATCTCACGTGGCTTTTCGGGATAAGAATTTGCATCATCGCTTTAACGAAGAGCTCGCTAAGTTCCGTCATAGTGGGGAATATGACCGTGTTCTGAGAAACTATGTCGGTGGAAACTTGGCCTCTTATTTCAAACCCAAGGTAAATCGATACAGATAGCGCTCCGTGGCTTGAATCTGCATTGCGGCGAATTATCATAGTGCCATGCTAGTGGGGCACTTATTTCGCCATTTTATTTTCTCAAAAAGAGCGGGTTCTTTAGTTAAAAGAATTTCGTGGCTTTCTATGATCGGTATCTCGATCAGTGTGACGGCGTTTTTAGTAGTCCTTTTTGTTATGAATGGCATGAATGCGACGATTAAGAAACGCATTCTGGGATTAGAGCCCCATCTGTACGTGCAGGCGGCCGGTGTTTCTTCGGCGGCGAGCTTAGAAGCGCATCCCGTTTTTCAGCGCCTGAAAGAGCATCCTGAAAACAAAGCCTATGTCTATGAAACTCAAGACGTGATCATTCGCAGTCAAGATGGTCAGTTTCGTGGCGGTGTGGCTCGAGGAGTGACCCGCGAAAGCCTAGGTTACTTTATTGAACAGCTTCAGCAGATGGAGCGCAATCAGCGCCAAAGTGATTCGCCAGCGTATTTCTGGGATCCTCAAGATGTGCCTGAAGAAGGTGAGATCATCATGGGGGTGGATCTGGCACAATCCTTGGGTGTTTTTGAAGGGGATTATGTCACTATAGTGTCACCTTCGGGCTTGTTGCTTCCTCCAGGGGAGACCCCTAAGTTTGAACGTCTGCGTGTGAAGCGCATTGTAACGACAAGTCTTGCGGATATCGATGCTCAGTATATTTTCTATCAAAGAGGAAAAGCTTTAAATTCATTAGTGAACGAAGGCATGCGCAAGCTGGGAATTGAAGTGTGGTTGCCTGCCGGTGTTTCTGTCGACGCGGTCAAAGACGATCTTCTGAAATTTGAAGATGTCAGTGTTGAGACTTGGATGGATCGTAATTCGGCTTTGCTGTACGCTTTGAAATTAGAAAAGCTCACCATCGGAACTTTCTTAGGTCTGGCGGGGATGATTGCGGCGAGTTCTATTTTGACAGTATTAGCTCTGCTTCTGTCACAAAAAAGAAGAGACATCGCCATCTTAAGAACCATTGGTTTTTCGGCGAAACAAACAGTTCGCACTTTTACGCAATTGGGATTTATTTTAGCTTCCGTGGGTGTATTGACTGGAGTCATCCTGGGAACAGGCATCAGTCTGTATATCGAAGCCAATCCTATTCAGCTGGCGGCATCGCAGATTTACTATGACCCGAGTATTCCAGCTTTGGTGGACTTCACATTGGTCTTCGGAGTTTTAATTGTCAGTGGTTTGATTGCCTGGTTTGGATCTTACATCCCGGCACGAACGGCATCAGAGGTTCAACCCTCTGACGCCTTAAGAATGAAATAACTAAACGCTGACCTGATAGTCGCGAAGAGCATCCGTCAACGACGTCTTTAAGTCTGTACTTGGTTTTCTTTTTCCAATGATAAGAGCGCACGGAACACCATAGGTGCCCGCAGCAAAGTCTTTCATCTGTGTGCCTGGAATCACGACACAGTTCGAAGGGACGCGGCCTTTGTACTCAACAGGTGAAGAACCAGTCACATCGATGATTTTTGTGCTGGCTGTGATCGTCACTCCGGCGCCAAGGACGGCACCTTCCTCAATCAAGGCTCCTTCAACCACGATACAGCGGCTGCCGATAAAGACGTTGTCTTCAACGATAACCGGAGAAGCTTGAACAGGCTCAAGAACTCCGCCGATGCCGACGCCACCAGAAAGATGCACGTTTTTACCGATTTGCGCGCAAGAACCTACCGTCGCCCAAGTGTCCACCATAGTGCCTGAACCTACATAGGCACCGATATTCACGTAAGAAGGCATCAAGATCGCGCCTTTTTCAATGAAGCAACCCTTGCGTGCTAAAGCGTGAGGAACGACGCGAACACCCTCTTCTTCGCTCCATTGTTTTACCGGGATTTTATCGAAGTAGGTAAAATCGCCTGCGGTCATCACATCCATTTTTTGAATGCGGAAATAAAGCAAGATGGCTTTTTTAATCCATTCATGAGTGATCCAGCCGTTAGAAGTTTTTTCGCACACGCGAAGACGGCCGGAATCCAAACCTTCGATGGTTTCAAAAACAGATTTCAACTCTGTCGTTGTCATCGCATCAACGGTTTTTCCGTTTTGAACATCGGCGTAGATTTGTGTTACTTCGTTTTGCATTTCAATCTCCTCTAAATCTTACTGCTCTAAAACTTTCAATGACTCTAAAATCGCTGGAACGTGAATCTCGATGATCTTTTCAGCGGAAAGTCCACGCTCAATTTCATAAGTCAGCGTAGGAAGGTTTCTTTCAAGTCCTGTATAAGTTCCCAAACATCCTGGTGTTGGATAACCGATGTCATCATCAATCTTGTAACCAGTGTGTTTAGCTAAAACTTCAGCCACTTTGCGACAGTCGCCATTCACATTTAAAACCGGATGCCAAGAGTGGAGCGAAAGAATGAAGACAGGTTTTTTGGTTTCACAATAGGCCATCAATCCTTTGTTCTCATTTTCACTGCCGGCAAAGGGTCCCGGATGATAGCGCGGCGTTTTTACTTCAGGAGACCAGTCTTTCGTGGGAAGATTTCTGTTCAGATCAACGCCGTTTCCATTCCCGCGCGTCTTGAAGATAACGCCTTCCAGGTTGAATTGCGGAACGATCGTGACATTGAGTTGGTAGGGATTGGATTTCATAAAGTGCTTCATCAGCTCTTGAGCCGCGATAACGCCTTCGATCTCGTCGCCGTGAACGCCGCCGAGAATAAGCACTTCAGGACCGCCGTTATGGAACTCGTAAGAAAGAACCGGCATCCCTTTAGATGTGTAGGTAAAAATAGAAGTTTTCATGACAAACCTTCCTTCCTGGGGCATGATGCTAGCACGAGGTCTTCATGGAATACATCAATAATGAATTATGCCTAGGTCCGTTAAAGAAGCGTCTGTTGCCCTTGTGCGCGAATTACATGCGGCCCATTTATGTCTATGACCTCGATTTTATCTCTCAACGTTTTAATGCTATGGCCAAAGCGCTTTCCGGCGTACGCCTTTTTTACGCGGTCAAAGCCAATCCTAACCAGCAAGTTTTGCAGCATCTTAAAAAAATAGGTTCAGGCGCAGACGTTGTGTCCTTAGGGGAAATCAAAAGAGCTATGGAAAGTGGATTTTCGGCTCACGACATCGTTTATAGCGGAGTGGGTAAAACGCGTCACGAAATCACCGAGGCTTTGAAGTTAGGTATCCTCCAAATCAACGTCGAAAGTCTGCCAGAGCTTGAGCGTATTGGGGCGATTGCGCGTTCTTTGGGTAAGAAGGCAGCCGTGGCGTTGCGTCTGAATCCAGACATCGATATTAAAACTCATCCCTATATTGCTACGGGATTAAAAGATAATAAGTTCGGCATGGAGTTGGCGCTGATTCCGGATCTGGTGGCTTGTCTTACGAAATACTCGGACTCTTTAGAGCTTGTTGGTTTTAGTTTGCACTTAGGGTCGATGATGATGGAGTTTTCAGGTTACGAAGAAGCTCTTCGAAAACTCAAGCCGGTCTTTGTGGAAATGCAAAAGAAGTTTCCGACGCTCAAGCGTTTTGATTTCGGCGGAGGCTTAGGGATTTTTTACGATCGTTTGGACCTGGAACTTGAAGAAAGTCTTTTGCGTGATTACGCGAAAATTACGAAAGACTTACTAGGCGATTTGAATTGTGAATTGCAGGCGGAACCGGGTCGATGGTTGCTCGCGCACTGTGGTGCTTTGATAACGGAAGTTCAATACATCAAAAAAACTTCTGCTAAAGACTTCGTGATTGTCGATGCGGGAATGAATCACTTGATCCGTCCGTCTTTGTACGAAGCTCAGCATCTTATTATGCCTCTGAAAAAAAAGACGGAAACGATGAAGGTCGATGTCGTAGGACCTATCTGTGAGTCTTCAGACTTTTTTGCTAAGGATATTACTGTAGGTAAAGTTCAAGAGGGTGACTTTGTGGCTATTATGGATTCCGGCGCCTATGGTTATTCGATGGCAAGTCAGTACAATATGCAGGAGCTTCCGCTAGAGATTTGTATCTAAAGATCGACGACGCGGAAAGAATGCGGTGTTAGCGGCGTTAAAATACGATGGGCTACTTCGGTAAAGTGGGCGGAGTGATCCGTAGTCATAATTTCAATAATGCGCTCTTCTTGAGACGCATTTTTTCCCAAACGACCTTGCGTAAAATCCCGATCCAACCAGTGAGCAATAGCTTCGCCTGAATCAACCAGCTCTACGGCAGAACCTGTCACGCGGCTGATCGCACTTTTTAAAATCGGATAATGAGTACAGCCCAAAATTAAAGTGTCGATAGAGTGACCCAATAGAGGACTGACGTAACGGAAGACAATCAAGTTTGTCACCGGATCAGAATCCCAGCCCTCTTCCGCTAAAGGAACAAATAAAGGACAAGCTTGATCAAAGACTTCAGCTTGCGGATGCAGTTCTAGAATCTTTTTTCGATAGGCTTGGCTGTTCACAGTGGCCCGAGTGCCCAAGACGCCAATTTTTTTGGCCGTGGATTTTTCAAGCGCGCGTTGTGAACCGGGTTCAATCACATTGTAGATGGGAAGGCCGTCGAACTCTTTTTCCGTCAACTGGCTAGAGGCCGTATTGCAGGCGATGACGATGGCCTTCACGCGTTGCTTTTCAAGAAAGTGAATATTCTGTTCAGAGTATTTACGAATCGTTGAAGGAGACTTCGATCCATAGGGAAGTCGCGCAGTGTCCCCCAAGTAAAGAAAGTTTTCTTGAGGGAATCTTACTGCGAGTTCTCTTAAAACGGTGAGACCACCGATTCCAGAGTCAAATACACCTATGGGTCTTGTATCCGAAGAAAGCATCCTTAATTTTTTACACCGTGAGCCCGTGATTCCGCAATACCATTCGCTGACATTTCAATAAAGAGAGCTTTCTCACGTAATTCAGCAATAGTAGTCGCATTCACATAGCTCATTCCGGAACGAATTCCGCCCGCGACCTCAAGGATAACGTCTTTGACGTGTCCTTTGACATTCACTTGCGTTGATTCACCTTCAGGAGCCATACCGGTAGGCACGCCACCTCTCCAAGAGTCCTGAGCTGCACGAGAAGCCATACCACGGTATTGCTTCTTGCCGTTTTTGATTTCTCCCGGTGTTTCGATTGTTCCTGAAAGCATACTTCCTAACATCACGGAGCTTGCGCCCGCAGCGAAGGCTTTCACCATATCACCTGAAGTACGGATGCCGCCGTCAGCGATCACCGGTACGCCGTAGCTGTCAGCGATTTCGGCGCAAAGAGCGATGGCCGTTAACTGAGGCACACCACAACCTGTGATAATTCGAGTCGTACACATGGAGCCCGGACCGATACCTACTTTGATAGCATCCGCACCTGATTCGATCAGATCGCGAGCGGCATCTGGCGTCGCCATATTCCCGGCGATGATTTCAACTTGTGGATAGTGATCTTTCAACCACTTCATTGTTTCCATCATTTGCACTGAGTGACCGTGAGCAATGTCGATCGTGATGATATTCACACCGACGTCGATCAAAGCTTTCGCGCGTGTTTTAAATTCCTCTCCCACGCCGACGCTGGCAGAAACGTTTTTCACACCGGCTTCTTTTAAGCGACGGGCTTGCGAAGCTTGTTCTTCCGTAGATATAAAGCGGTGCAGAATACCCAAACCACCCAATTCGTTCATAGCAAAAGCCATATCGTATTCTGTCACCATGTCCATATTGGCGCTGATGATCGGCATATCGATAGAAACTTTTTTAGTCAGTTTTGTAGTAAGGTGCGGATCGCGACGAGAGCGGATGTCTGAGCGCGCTGGCATAATAAGCACGTCATCAAAAGTTAAACCTTTGCCGCGATTTTTAATGTCTTTCCAGTTAAACATGAGCGTCATGTTTTCTTACCTCACTTCTAAAAATATTAAAAAGGATCTGAGTTGATAAAATTAGTAAATAAGTATCCAAAGCCGAAAGGGCAAGGCTTGCCATCGGGGTCTTCCAGATCAAGCGGTAGGCATCAAAAAGAGCTGAAAGCGTGACTGGCACAAAAAGATGAAAGAACACAAAAACCGCAAGAATCTTGAACCAGTTTTTGCGCACAATTTGAGCAGATCTTTGGAGGGCATCTTCTTTGCCTTCCTCATAGGGTTTCGAAGAAGTCACGACAAGGGGAACCAGGCTGTATTCGATGTATTTCCAAACTCCTGGCAAAATCAGCAGCAAAGACCATAAAAGGGTTTTGCCCCAAGAGCGAAGTGTTTCGATGAAAACCTGATTGAGATTTTTCTCCATGAATTCACCCAGGGTTTGAGTCCAACCTGTGAGGGTGTTTAAAGCGTAAAGTGCCACCGTAATAAGCAAAACAGGGAAGACCACGCTGCTGATAATGGATAAAAATCCTAACCAGTAAACTTGTTGCTGGGCTCCGTTCGGGTCTCTGAGAGCATTTTCGATATGAAGATTCAGGTACTGGTCAATGTTGCTCGACAGAACGACCAGAGCGAAAATAGGTAAGCAGACTTTTTTAAAAACCTGAAGGTTTTCGGCAAAAAAATTCACTTAAGTATTTAGATCGCGATTCAAAAGGGGAGTCAAGCGGACTCTTGCTAAGAAACACCGGGGAGAAGGAGGGTTCTATGGGGCATAATTTATAAAAGGAGGCTTTTATGGGTCTTCGCGTGATGATCACGGGTACCACTGGCACTCTGGGCCAAGAACTTGTGCGGAAACTTAAACGGGCAGGGCTTCCCTTCGTCGCGGCTTCGCGCTCTTTAGAGCGTCTTCCTGAAGGCGTTCGGGGTTTACAGCTCGATTATGGAAACAGCCTCATTTTAGAGCAGGCTTTTCGGGACGTTGACGTGCTTTTCTTTCTGCAACCGCTCATGCCCGGAATGCGTGATGAGGCTCTGCGTGTGATCAAAGCCGCTCGAGCCTCGGGCGTTGAATTCATCTTAAAAGTTTCTGAAATGGGCGCCTCAAAGGATTCTCCCTATCTGTATCAACGTCTTCATGGCGAGATCGATGATATGCTAGTGTATAGTGGAATTCCCTATGCGCTTTTAAAACCGTCTTCCTATATGCAAAATTTTATTCATGGTTATGGCGACGCTCTTTTGCAAGGGACTTTGTTTTTACCTGAAGGGGAAGGCAGAACAGCTTATGTCGATGCCAGAGATGTGGCAGATGTCGCCCTCGAGATTCTAAAAAGACCGTGGAGTTATGAAAAGCGCCATCTTGATATCACCGGGGAAAGAGCCTTATCAAATGCGGAAGCACTGGTTCTGATATCAAACCAAATTCATCGTCGTCTCTCTTATGTACCCATCACAGAAGAAGCCGCGATAAAAGCGTGGCAAAGGGCCGGCATGAATGATTTCCAAATGGAAGTACGACTCAGCCTTCATCGCGCCATTCGTGAAGGTCGCATGGATCACGTTTCCATGAATTATCAAGATATCACGGGACGCCTTCCTTTATCCTTTGAGCAATTCAGCCGCGAGATGAAGTCTTACTGGATTCCTCGTCGCGAGGGCTTAGAACTGTGGCCCTAAAGAAGTTTAAGCAGGCACAACCTCCTGATAGCACGAATCTTAAATCCTTAGCCGCGGCAGCCGCGACTTGCACCGGATGTGATCTTTATAAAAATGCGACGCAAACAGTTTTCGGAAAAGGAAAAAAGAAAGCGCGCATTCTTTTAGTCGGGGAGCAACCGGGCGACAAAGAGGATTTGGCGGGCCTTCCCTTCGTGGGACCCGCCGGAGAATTACTGAAACATTGTATTGAGCAAGCTGGACTTACTATGGATGAGATTTATCTGACCAACGCGGTAAAACATTTTAAGTGGCGCCCTGCGGGGAAAGTTCGTCTTCATCAAAAGCCGTCCATGGGGCAAATCAAAGCCTGTCGTCCTTGGCTGGAAAAAGAAGTGGAGTCAGTGAAGCCAAAGGTGATTGTCGCTTTAGGTGCCACGGCGGCAACCAGCGTCTTACAGCGAGTGCCACGTATTGGAAGTGAGCGAGGAAAAGCTATAAAAGATATCGAGCTTGCGGACTATATCATTCTTTCCTGGCATCCCTCGGCCATCTTGCGCAGTATTGATCGAGAGGATGCTGAAGTGAAGCGAGCTGATCTAGTGAGTGACCTCAAGCTCGCCAAAAAACTTTTAAGTAAGTGAGGCCTTTTTTACTTCCAAATATTCTTCGTAAGAGATGTGGTTGTCGTAAGTGACTTTGCCATCAAGCTCAATAACTCTGTTGGCCACGGTCTGAATCAGCTCATGGTCATGTGAAGTGAAGATCACAGTGCCCTTAAAGCGTTTGAGTCCTTCATTCACCGCCGTGATGCTTTCTAGATCCAAGTGATTCGTTGGTCCGTCTAAAATTAAGATATTTGAACCGGACAACATCATCTTTGAAAACATACAGCGGACTTTTTCTCCACCGGAAAGAACCTGGGGTTTCTTTAAAGCATCGGTACCGCTAAAAAGCATTTTTCCTAAGAAGCCACGCAAGAAGGTTTCATCCTTGTCTTCGGAATATTGACGGAGCCAGTCTACTAAGGAGTCTTCAGATCCCTGGAAGTATTTCGAGTTGTCCGTCGGGAAATAGCTGCGAGTCGTTGTGATACCCCAAGCAAAATTACCGGAATCGGCTTGCAGTTCGCCCGCAATGATTTCTAGGAGCAATGTTTTCGCTAAATCGTTTTTACCTAAAAGAACGACCTTGTCGCCTTTTTTCAAAGTGAAGCTCACGTCCTTAAGAAGAGTTTCGCCTTCCCAAGTTTTTGTGATGCGATCCACGGTCAATACGTCGTTACCCAACTCCCGTTTGATATCAAAACCAATGAAAGGTTGCTTGCGAGACGAAGCGGGAAGTTCATTGAACTCCAGTTTTTCTAACTGCTTTTGGCGAGAAGAAGCCTGACGGGATTTAGAGGCGTTTGCACTAAATCGTGCGATAAAGGCTTTAAGTTCCTCGGCCTTATCCGCACTTTTTTTGTTTTGATCCGCCAAAAGTTTTTGACTGAGTTCGCTGGCCTGGCGCCAGAAATCGTAGTTGCCCGTGTAAGTAGTGACTTTTCCGAAATCGATATCCGCAATATGCGTGCAAACTTTGTTTAAGAAGTGACGATCATGCGAAATCACGATGACGGTGTTTTCAAAGTTTAATAGAAAATCTTCAAGCCATTGAATTGCATAGATATCCAAGTGATTCGTGGGCTCATCCAGAAGCAGAATATCGGGTTGACCGAAAAGCGCTTGGGCTAAAAGCACTTTTACTTTTTCTCCGCCGTTGAGTTCTTTCATGAGTTTACCGTGATATTCGTCAGTGATGCCTAATCCCGCAAGCATAACTCCGGCTTCGGACTCAGCTTCCCAACCGTTGAGTTCTGCAAATTCAGTTTCTAGTTCAGAAGCTCGAACACCGTCCGCTTCCGAAAAATCAGGATTTGCGTAAAGCGCGTCTTTTTCTTCCATGATTTTATAAAGGCGTTCGTTTCCCATCAGAACAGTTTTCAAAACGGGGAACTCGTCATAGGCGTAGTGATCTTGTTTTAAAATCGAAAGACGTAAATCGGGCGCGATGTGGACTTCTCCGGTGTTGGGCTCAACCTCTTTGGAAAGAACCTTTAAAAATGTGGACTTGCCGGCACCGTTAGCGCCGATAAGGCCATAGCAGTTGCCGGGAGTAAATTTCACATTCACATCTTCAAAAAGTTTTTTGCCACCGAAACGGAGGCTGACGTTGCTGGTACTGATCATTTCGCGAGTCCTTTGAGGACTCTTTTTTACGTTTTTCCGTACGAAATCGCAACTTTTTCAGCACTCATTGGCAAAATATCCAGTTAGAACTGCCAGGTTAATGTGAGGCCCGCAGTAGGAGAAAGACCGGATTCATTGACATTGTCTTCTAGGTCGCCTTCAGCAGCACTAATAACGGCGTGGCCAGGATAGATAGAATCAAACTCAGGTATGCCCGTGCTAATCGAAATTTTTGAGCCCATGACTTTGACGGCGCCGAGACTGGCCTTCACATAGAGGTGGTCTCCTAAAAGCCAGGTATAGCCGACATGAAGACCTAGAATCATCAGTTCGCTATCCATGTTCACCGAAGGGTCGCGGCCCAAGGCGATAAGGAGGTCTTTAAGCAGGGTATAGTCATCTCCAGTGGCTGCATAAAGAACTTCATCAATTCCCGCTGAACCTTCCGCATTGAGCTGAGCCGCCGTCATACCGATATGCCAACCGACGTCACCCTGTATATTGTACTGAAGTGCTGCGCGCAGCACGCGGTTGTTTTTGAAGGCGGCGTTGATGACACGGCGTTGAGTGTCGTCATTCGAAATAATATCTGCAATGGTATTGTAATATGTAACGGGAACGTTTCCATAAGCCACGCTGAACTCTAGATACTCGTAGACTTTCAAGTTTAAACCTGCGCCAAGGAAAGTGGGAAAGACTGTGACGAATTCAGGAGACAGATGGATGTCGCTTTGAGCTTTCGCATGCCGGGCTCCAAAAAGGAGAAGCAACAGCGAGGATAGCAAAATGAGTTTTTTCACGGGCGGGCCTCTTTATTTAGTGATTAAGACCACCCTAGGAGCCCGTGAAAAAAAACGCATTAAAAAGAAAGGTGGAGCTGAAGAGAAACAGCTCTTTAAACTCTCTTTTGTCGAAACTGGATAAACTTAGGTCGAAGTGCTGAAAACTTTCTTTCTTGAAAATTTTGGACCCAATTAGCGACATCTCGCGGATCCAACATCGCGACCATGATCACTATCATAGCCCACTCAAAGACCGGAATGCTCATTGTGTATTCGATACCAAGATGTAAACCGACACCCGCCAGTAAAACCCAATAGCGGGTCTCTTTAAACCAAACCAATGTACCTAAAGCAAATTCAACGATAAGTGTGGACCAAGTGAGGAACTTAATGAATGTCATATCATTCAGCAAGGGGAGCGGGAAGCGAACGAAGTCATCAATGCGAGTTGCGATATAAATAGCAGTTCCATCGATCCACTTTTCGCCTTTAATTTTAAAAAGAACAGTGGCGATATAGATAGTACAAAATTGAAGCTGAATGAGGCGAAGAGCCCAAGGACTTTTTTCTGGTGGGACAAGGGGGGCTTCGCCATTCCATTTCTTTCTTAGCCAGTCGACAGACCACACGTCGCCAGAAGGGGTAAAGAAGAGGAAGAAAAGAAAAATTCTGAGAACCGAGTCGGCACTATTTAAGATAAATCCATTGCGGTGGTGGAACGAGACTAATGTCACGAAGGCAAGGGCGATCGCCGTTCTGGTAAAGGTTCCCGTTAAGACGGCGATGGACGCAATCAAGTTGATAATGGCTAGGGTAAACGTATTTTTATCTGTGTTAGGAATGTAGTCAAAAAGGGAAAAACGAAATGGATTTCCATACTGCTGTGCTGTTTGCAGTGAAATAATTCCGTTGGGCCCATAAAGAACATCAATATCCGTGATGAGCATCAGCCAATTGAAGAGCAATAAAAGTCCCATGCCCATACGAAGAAGGGCCACCGTGTAAACAGGCTGGGGAGCGAAAATAAAATCATAAATATTATTGAGCAGCGTTTTTAGCTTCATAACGAACCTTCTCTGTTGTTGGCTTGTAAACAAAAACCGATTCCTTGAGAAATTCTGTGGACATTGTGCCGTGAGGAATAAAAGGAGCTTCATTAGGCAGAAGGACTTTGTTAGAGAACCTGCTGAACGTAATTTCTGATACAACTCGACCTTGTCCTTTGGACTCGATTGTAGCAATTTCACGCAAAACGTATTTTGAAATGTCGAACCACACCAACTCATTTTCATTCGGAAGCAAAGTTTCCTGACCTACAATTCTGTAACGGTCAGCCGTTAGAACTTTTCTGGCACCATTTACAATCGTCGGTCGAGGCATCTTCCAAACCGCCGTTGAACCGTCGGTGAACTTTATATCCGCTTCAACATAGGCATTTGTATTCATCGGATTTGGTGCAAACATACTCCACGGTTGATAAAGCATTCCGAAAGCTTGGTATCTCTCTATAGTCTGAATGAATTTCGTACCAAGAGCACTGCGATCTGGAAGTCCATCGGCGACCATGATTCCGACGTTCACAAAAAAGAAAGTCAGGACGACGGCTTTGATAAAAACATCCCACACGATTTTGATTTTTTTGATTTCAAATTGTTTCATGGTCGTTCGTGTATCATGCCGAAAATCAGAATGTCCGGTTACAAACTGAAAGAAAAAATATCTGGTTCGCAACGATGTGGTTGGGTTGGAAAACTTTTTTGTGACCAACCTATCTACAACTCCAGTGTGTTTACAAAGGTTGAAAAACAATAAGGTGTCAAAAATATTAAGGCGCGCGAAATTGCCTGAAAATTTTTTGGGACGACCAAAAACACAAAAAGGAGAATGTATGATTCATAGTTCGAAAACTACATTCCTTTTAGCAGGGTTTACGTTAGTGGCGAATCTCGCAGTTGCGAACACGCCGACGAATGCGTCTGTGAATAAGGAATCAAATTCTAAGAAGCCATCGGCTTCAGCATATATCGGTGGGCAAGGTGGATTTGTCAGTTATGACTCGAAAATTGCGGTGACGGTCTCAACTAGAGGCAACAACGGTAATAACGGCAATAACGGCAATTTCAACGGCAACAACGGAAATTCTGCCTCTTTCGGTAATAACGGAAATAATGGCAATAATGGTAATAATGGTAATAACGGTAACAACGGCAATAACGGAAACTCTGGAAATTTTGGTTCGCTTGGTTCTTTAGGTTCTCTGGGCTCTCTTGGTTCTAATGGCAACAACGGAAACAACGGAAATAATGGGAACAATGGGAATAACGGTAATAACGTAAATAATGGTAACAACGGTAACAACGGAAACAACGGCACCTTTGGTTCGTTGGGTATTCTTGGTTCCAATGGACATAATGGAAACAACGGGAATAACGGGAATAACGTTAACAATGGTAACAATGGTAATAATGTAAATAACGGCAATAACGGAAATAACGGCAATAACGGCAATAACGTTAATAACGGAAATAATGGTAATAACGGAAATAACGTTAATAACGGAAATAATGGTAATAACGGAAATAATGGTAATAACGGAAATAACGTAAACAACGGCAACAACGGTAATAACGGAAGCCGGGGCCAATACGGTAATAACGGTAATAACGGGAATAACGGGAACAACGGGAATAACGGTAATAACGGTAATAACGGGAACAACGGTAATAACGGGAACAACGGTAATAACGGGAACAACGGGAACAACGGTAATAACGGGAACAACGGGAACAACGGTAATAACGGGAACAACGGGAACAACGGTAATAACGGAAACAACGGTAACCATGGCCACCACGGCAACAATGGTAACAACGGAAATAACGGGAATAACGGGAACAACGGAAATAACGGGAACAACGGAAACCATGGCCACC
Source organism: Bdellovibrio sp. HCB117 (assembly GCF_047305915.1). Lineage (NCBI taxonomy): Bacteria > Pseudomonadati > Bdellovibrionota > Bdellovibrionia > Bdellovibrionales > Pseudobdellovibrionaceae > Bdellovibrio > Bdellovibrio sp. HCB117. The sequence continues at coordinate 1,696,925 of NZ_CP178622.1, forward strand.
ATGGCAACAACGGCAACAACGGAAACAACGGAAACAACGGAAACAACGGGAACAACGGCCATAAAGGCCACCACGGCACCACGACTTACGGTCCAACTGTAACGACGACGGCGGGTCCGGACACTTCTGTTACAACAACTTACGGTCCTGATGTGACTGTAACAACTACTGCAGGTCCAGACACTACTGTTACGACAACAGCGGGGGAGCCAACAGTTACTACAACTGCAGGTGACGACATTGTGACGGTGACAACAAGTACGACTCGTGGTGAGCCAACAGTGACAACAACTGCCGGTGACGACACGTCAACCACAGTTACAACCACTGCAGGGGACGATACAACATCGACAACTTCGACAAGTTCGACATCTTCAACATCTTCAACAACAGGAACTACCGGCTTTGAGGAAGAAGAAGAAAACGAGTTGAAAGCGAAGTTGAAACCTCTATTCCACTTGAGCTTCGACTATGGTTCATACATCGTGAACTTGACGCCTCACTTCAGAGATGTTCAGCCGAAATCAATTGTGAAATACGATTACCGCCCAAGCTCTGATTCTTTGATTTATGGCGACTATAGAGACGGTTTCCAAAAAACAGTCTATGGTTCTATCGAAGTAGGTATTGGTGCTCAGGTTCAATTCTGGTTCGACAATGCAACGGGATTGCGTCAGCACTTCTGGGGTTACGTCGGCGTATTGCCAATCATGGGTAAACAGACAGAGTCTGTTCGCTATGTAAGCACTTTAGACCGCGCGCACTCTATGGGTGGCCGTTGGCAGGTTCCTGAATCGGCGTCGGATCTAGATGCTTGGGATACTGGCGATAGCATCACTTATCTTGGTCATGGTGGCATCATCTTCTCTGCAGGCGCTGGTTTCGGTCCTGTGGGCGTAGGTGTGGCTAAATTGGCTAACGGTTCTTGGGAAACATATGTTGAAAAAGTAGATTCTGAAAAAGTTTACGTGAAAATCACTCGCGGTAAACTCAGCAGCTTCTCTATGTTCACGAATGTTTCGATCCTGACTTTGAGTGTGAATGACTTCAAATACTCGGATGATGGATTCTCATTCTTGTTCGATATGACGACTGAAACAGGACGTAAAGCTTACGAAGACGTGATCCGCGGTAACGTGTTGGCGTCTGAAACGTTTGCGACAAATCGTCCAGCGAACTTAGTTGAACGTGCTCCAGTTCTTAAAGTGGAAACTTTCAGAACGGTGTCTACAGGTCGCGTAGCAAGCAAATCACTGTCTATTCCTATTATCTGGAATAAAACTTACAGTGAAGGTCGCGTGAATTCATTCACGACATCTGACTTGCACATTGATCGTAACACGGCTCAAGTTCACTACGGTATCTACTCAGATTCTGAAGATTCTCGTTTCTGGTTCAAACATAAAGAAACAGACTTCATGTTCTATGGCGCGAAATACGCTGTTGAAAACTGGGATACGAAAGAACGTATGGAAAGCATGTTCGGTACTTACTCTTACGCCTTCCGCCACGAGAAATCGAATGGTGCAAGATTGCGTAAAGGTATCTACGACCTTGTTAAGAAAACGGGCTTGAATATCTTGATGGTGGGCGTTCCTGACCGTGACCTTGGTTACACAGGTGTTGAGTTCAACGTGAATTTCAGTGAAGAAAACACGATGAGATTGATGAATGCCGCTCAACGTATGACTCAAGATCAGTTCATTGATTTGTCGACAGATCAAATCTACGACTACTTCCGTACGAACAACGATCCGTATGACTACTGCATGATCGATGCAAGTGGTCCTGGTACTTGCGTGACTCGCACAAGCAAGCGCACGGCAGGTGCAGCGAGCAAAATGTACTTCGCTTTGAAGTCTATGTATAAATACATGAACTCAGATGCGAAAGCTTTCGCTGCGGCTTACGGTAAGTTCGGTGAAGGTATGGCGGAAAACTTGTTCACATTCAGAACGGCGATGAAGCTTGCTGGCTCTGGCGCGACAATCGACTATCTAGTTGAGGGTACGCACACGAACATGTACTTCCGTGAATGGGTTGTGGATGGTTCTGGTCGCTGGGTTCCAGCTATGAGCTCTCCTAAATACAAAGGACTTCCATTCAGTCCAGCATCTCGTCACTCACGAGTGCGCGGTATGATTATCGGAAACTCGGATGCGGCTAAATTGCCTCATATGACTCCGGTGACGTTCTAAGAAAGTTCAATTTAGTTTGAACGAAAAGGCCGTCTGGTGAAAACCGACGGCCTTTTTTTATTTCCATGCTATACTTCAACCATGATTGATTCCTGCGGGCTTTATGTTCAAGCAAATGGAAGCAACGGTGACTCCGCTCACCGCACAGGCTTAGCTTGTGCGCTCTTAGTCTTGTTAGGAAGACGGTCCGAAGCCGAAGCTGTCGGCAAGATGATTGTCGATCAATTAGAAATAGCACCCGGCATCTTCCGTCGATCTCCCTATGGAGATGCCTTCGATACAAACCCAAGATGTTTCAGCCGCGACCAAGCCAGCCGCGTGATTCTAGCATTCGCCTTATTAGGATGGAAAAAAGAACTCAAAGCTTGGTTGAAAGCGATGGCAAAAAGATATTTCTTTCATCAAAACAATCTCGACGATGAAACAATGAAATGGAAGTTCCCCGACATCATGGCAATAGGCGAGTGGACCAACATCATTCGTGGCTTAAACTGGTGGTGGCTTTACCCCGCACTGCTAATTTTAGATTTAAACTACATCGGGATGGTATTTTTAAGAAAACCCTGGGACGGCGCCAGCCTCTATGTTCCGGATCTTAAATACGCTCTTAAGAAATATTGGACACCCACAGCCTGGCTAGCTAACAAACTCAACGAGAGAACTCCTTGGTTAGAAGAAGCACTGAATAATCACTCAAAAGAAAACAACGGCTGCGAAGAACTCTGCACCCTTTTCCAATCCCTAGCCCTAAAAAATCAAATCCAAAAGCCCCACTAAAAACAAGGCACCATTCCTTTCTCTTTTGCGAGTTCCGCAGCAAAAAAGAGTATCGCAGACACGACGAAAAACCATCGAGCCAAAAAACTACAATCGAAGTGACAATTAAAAACGAGCGAGGACTGTCTGAAGCAAAAGAGAAAGGAATGGTGCCCCGGGCCGGAATTGAACCGGCACGCCCCTGTAAAGGAAGCCCAGGATTTTAAGTCCTGTGCGTCTACCAATTTCGCCACCGGGGCACGCGAAGGACAATCGAACCATTTCTGGCTACAAACGTCAATATCAGACCCAATGAGTTAGCTGATAATTTTTGATTCTGCCTATAATTTAGGATATTCCGTAGAGGTGAAGATTATTAAACGCGCCGAATTCCCTCATAAGCAGCTTTCCTCGCATCGAACAGGGGAAGTTTTCTCTCGCTCTGTGGTTCTTTCAGAATTGGTGGGGATGAAGGACATCTTTGTTCATCACGATGTCATAGCTCCAGGGCAAAGAGCTTCCAGTCCGCATTGTCACACTGAGGTTGAAGAGTTTGTTTTTGTTATTAAGGGAACAGCGACAGTTCATGAGGGAGACCAGGCTTCATTCGCAGGGCCGGGTGACTGTGCGGTGTTCTTTCCGCAAAACGAGAACAAGCATTTCGTTGCGAACGATTCGAATGAAGACCTAGAAATCCTGGTGGTTTCTAAATCACTCAACACCGTTGATGTCGTATATTAATATTTTAAGATAAAGTCTTTTCCATCTCTTTGAGATCAGCTGGAAGAGGGCTCTCGATCATAATCGGTTCATTTGAGAAGGGATGCGTGAACTCGAGTCGAAGAGCGTGTAACATAAGCCGGGGTGCCGTAGGTGTTTTCGGCGAAGGGTAAATATCATCCCCGAAGATTCCTAATCCTGCCTCAGCGAGGTGAACACGGATCTGGTGCATTCTTCCTGATAAAGGCTTTGCTTCAATCAGAAGTCCCTTTTTAAATGTCTTCAACTTGCGGAACAAAGTGTGAGCTTTGTCTCCACCAGAATGAACAGACTTCATTTTTATTTTCTTAAGAACGGGGTCGCGGACTTCGGCCAGGTGGTTTTTAACTTCCCACTGGTCGGGGCACTTTTTTAAAGCTGTTAAACAAAGATAGGTCTTTTGGATAAGATGCTTCTTAAACATCTCGGCCAGTGGCTCATTCGCTATTTTATTCTTCGTGAAAATCATTACACCTGAAGTGTCGCGATCTAAACGGTGATGCAGGCCTAAATAAAAATCAGCACCGCGCTCTTCGCGCAGTTGTTTTTTCAGTTGTGTGAAGAAGTCGGGACGGCGTTTATCAACAGTAGGCTGTGAAGGAAGGCCAGCAGGTTTTTCAGCAGCGAGGAAATAATCATCCTCAAAGAGGATCTTTAGACTCATCTTTTATTGATCATGCAGAACTCGATATTGTCATTGATGTACTGACGTTGTTCTTCGAGTTGCTCTTTAGTGATGCGGAAATCAGAAGCGCGGCAGCCGTAATTTGTGAAAGTCTCGTGGATGGCTTGGGCTTCGTTCGCGTTCATGTTCAATTTCCAGATGAATTTCACGGCCAACCAATCTTTGATGTACTGGCAACGATATTCCAAGTTCGGTGGCATGTAAGCTTCAGGACCACGATCACCCTTAGACATGTTTTGGCTCGCGCCCGCAGGAATCAAGTGATTGCGGTAACCCATGTAGTTAGCGTAAAGGCAGCGAGTTTTATAGTCCCATTGGTAAGCACCAGAGACATAGGCATTCTTCAAAGGAACCATGTGGTCGATTTGAATGGCGCGAGACGAAGTCACTTGATCGCCCGTGTACGGATCATCCCACAAGCCATCTTCAACAACGCAATGGCGTTCATTACGATAAGTCACTTCGCCCAGGCTATCGCGAACTAAAACTTTCGCGCGCGTGTTCATGCAAGTGTCGTCTGTAGGGTCATTGATCCAACGGCCGAAGTGAAGTTTACGGATATATCCTTCTTCTGGAGTGGGGCGGTCCTCGTTATGAAGAGTCCACTGCAAAAGATTATAGACCAATTTTTTTGCCGCCATCACGATGAACTGATGAGGCCCGATTTGTTCAGTGAATTGAGAGAAGTCGCGCAAGTCATAAGCGGCTTTAGGTCCGCCGATCTGACTGGTTTTCTCGTTAATCGTATAATACTCGTGATAAACGACTTGAGGCTTTGCAGCGGCGCTGGAGGCTGAGGAGTAGGGAACTGTGGACTCTGCCTTGGCCGTAAATGCCAACAGCATCGTCAGTAATAATGTCCCCTTAACGAAATTCATCGGGCCCCCTCCGCGAATCGGACTCATTAAGCCCCAGTTCGCAGATAGATTCAACAAAACAATGTGTTAGGATTTTGTTGAAATTACACACTGTGCATCAAGTCCCATATAAGAGGAGAATTTGCATCTTTTTCGAGCAAAATTACGAAGATTTTAAGCCTCAAAGCGGCATTTCCATGAAGTTTCTATACGGTCGGTGGAGATCTGTTTGTTCTTGTACACAACAAATCTTTGGTTCAAGCTTGGAAGTGACACAACATAGGAGTACTTCAATGAACCTTAAAACAATCCTTTTAACTTCCGCTGTAGCTATGATGTTGGGTGCTTGCGCTCATACAAAATCTCATGATCATGCCGGTTGCAATTGCGGCCACAAAACTGAAATGAAAAAAGAATGCTCTGGGACCGAGTGCGCTGTTGATAAAAAGTGCGCGGACTGTCAAAAGAGCGAAGCCGCAACTGCTAAGTAAATTTTTGGCCTTTGATTTTTCATTTAAACCCTTGGTTCACCAAGGGTTTTTTATTTTTCACGATGATGTATTGAAGCCCAATTCAATCGTTTGATTAAATCATTTGATTTAATTTGAGGCTCAAACTACCTTTGTCCTCATGAATTTCATCAAAGATGTCACAGCAGACGAGCTTGGGCCTCGTCAGAAAATCATGGAAGCCGCGACCGTGCTCTTCGCACATGAAGGTCTTCACGGCACCAGCACTCGAGACATCGCCAGAGAATCCGGATTAAACTTAAGCTTGATTAGTTATTATTTTGGAGGCAAAGAAGGCCTCTATAAAACTGTCATTCAAGAATTCGTCCAGAATATTTTCCTGCAAATCGATAAAGTCGTAAACGATTTCGAGCAAGAAGAAGTCTGCGAAAAGTCTTTGCGTCGCGCGATTGTTTCACTCGTGAATGCAATCATCGATATGCGTGCGGCAAATCCTTTGATGGCGAAAATCATGACGCGTGAAAAGCTTTCGGGAATGCCGTTTTCTCGAGAGATTCACGAAAGCATGATGATCAGCTCGGGCGAAAAAATTGAAATGATTATTTTAAAAGGGCAGAAGGCGGGGATTGTGAATAAGAATATCAATCCGCGTTTTTTCATTGTCTGCCTGGTTGAAGGTATTTTGGGTTATTTCAACATGCTTGATTGCAACTGTTCTTGGAATGACGGGCTTTATGAAATGCCGGAACAGCGACAACAGTTCATTGATCAGATTTCTATGATATTTTTAGAAGGGATTTTTAAATGAAAAAGGGAGCCGTCGTAGGTTTACTGCTTTGGATGTGGCAACCGCAAACTTTTGCGATGAATCTGCAAGAGTATTTAAAAACAGTCGAATCAAAACACAAGGGTCTTCAGTCTTACCAATCAAGTCAGGATGCGGCCTTGGATCGTCGTGAAGCAGCGGACATTGAGCTTGTTCCGCAGCTCACTGCTGGAGTGGGCTACTTAAGTGATAAGAGTCCTTTAGGTCAGTTTGCGCAATTGGGGGGAACTCAGACCACGGCGAAGGATTTGCGCCTTGGATTGGGTAAAAAGTTTTCTTCAGGCACGGCCGTATCTGTGACCGCAACGGCCAGTGAAGTGGAAAACGAAGGGGCTTTGCTAAATCCTATGTTCGGTAAATTTTCGTATGGCTCTTTAGGTCTTTCACTCAGTCAATCACTGTGGAGAGACTCTTTTGGTCGTGCGACTCGTTTGCGTTGGCAGCGCCAGGATGCTGCGACGGAAGCTGAAGTGGGCAAGTTTGACTTACAAAAGAAAGCTCTTTTAGTCGAAGCGGAAGCGGCTTATTGGGATTATATTTATCAGATTGAAAACCTTAAAATTGGTCGCGCTTCTTTAGAGCGCGCAAAACGCATTGAAAACTGGACACGTCGTCGTGTGAATGACGGAATCAGCGACAGGGCGGATTTATTGTCGACACAAGCCCTGGTGGCGTCTCGTCAATTGACGTTGGTATCTGCAGAAGATGACTTGGCGGCAGCAAAAAGAAAGATCCGCGATTTCTTAGAACTTTCAGATGCTGAAGCCTTCCCGGATATCACAGGTGATATTTCTCAAAAACGTCCTTTAACATCCATGGTGGATGGTAAGGACGGTAAGGTTGTGGCATTAAATGCGTATCTGGCATCATTGAATGCGAAGGCCATGGCTTTAGTCGCTCGTGAGACGGAAGATGCTTATAGACCAGATCTGGTTCTTTCCGGGTCTTATGCTACAAACAACTTCCAACCTGATAAAAGTATTTCCGATGCCACTTCAAAGTGGACGGACACAAATCTTCCAACGTGGAAGGCCGGTTTAAATCTCGTCTATCTTTTTGATACGGACGTAAAGACATCCGCCCAAGCGGCAGCTCGCAAAGACGCTTTGGCAGCAAAGCTTCAAGGTGAGCGCGCCATGCTGGACAGTGAAAGTTCTTGGATTGAGTTAAATCGCCGTTACGTTGAAATGACAAAACGTGTGGATTCAGCGACGCAAATCTCTCAGTTGCAATTGCAAGCGGCTAAAGCGCAGGCGGATCTTTTCAATAAAGGCCGCTCAATCACGGCCAACGTGATCACGGCAGAGCAAGATGCGGAAGAAGCAGAACTTGCATTGACGAAATTGAAATCAGAACAAAGAAAAATGGAGGCTCAAGGACGCTTGTTTGTCGTCGTTGAGGAGAAATAAGAATGAACTTACCAAGTTTATCCATTCGTAGACCCATCTTTATCTCGTGTATCGTCATCTTGATGCTGATTCTTGGTGCGTTCTCGCTGAAGCGCATGCCCGTGGATATGTTTCCTGATGTGACGTTCCCGGTGCTTTTCGTGCAAGTGACTTATCCGGGGGCTTCGCCACTGGATTTGGAAAAACAAGTCTCTAAGCTTATCGAAGATGAAGTCGGAAGTATTTCGGGTCTTAAAACCCTGACTTCAAACAATCTTGATGGAGTAGCCATCGTGGTGTTGGAATTTCAGTTAGGGACCGACATCAAAGAGGTCGAACAAGAGGTGCGAAACCGCCTTGGAAATATTCGCCGTGATTTACCGGCGGATATTTACGAGCCGGTGATTCGCCGTTTTGACCCGGCCGATCAACCGATTGTGGTGTTGGCGATTACTTCGGATCTTCCGGAAGGACAAGCTTATGACTTAGCCAACGAAACTATCAAGCCTCAGTTTGAGCGTTTGAAAGACGTGGGTCAGGTGGATATTTTCGGGGGAAGAAAACAAGAGATTCACGTTATCGTGGATAAAAACAAGCTTCAAGATCGTAAGATTTCGATGCTTCAAGTGTCTCAGCGTATTTTAGATACGTCTAAAGATACGCCGATTGGTAAAATCGAAAATCCACAAAATGAAACAACACTCAGAACTTCGGGAGAGTTTGATGCTCTTAAACAGATTGCCGAAGTGAACGTGAACTTCGTTGGTTCCGATCGTGCGGTGCTGGTACAAGATATTGGTAAAGTGGTGCGCAGTCTTGAAGACCAAAAAACCATGGGTCGCATCAAGGGTAAGTCCGCTCTTCTTATGAATATCTATAAGCAGCGTGGTGCGAACACGGTCGCTGTTGCCGAGAACGTGAATAAGAATATTCAGAAGATCAATGCCTTCCTTAAAGAGAGAAAAATCAATGGGGAAGTTTCGTTGGTGCGTGATACGTCTCGCCCGATTCAGTTGAACGTGTATGACGTGAAAGAATCTATCATCATCGGTATTATTCTTTGTGTGATCGTCGTGTTCTTCTTCTTGGGATCGGCGCGTTCGACGTTTATCACGGCGATGGCCCTTCCGAACTCCCTTTTGGGTGGATTCGTGATCATGTATGCCATGGGCTTTACGATCAATTTGATGACCTTGTTGGCTCTTTCATTGGCTGTAGGTCTTTTGATCGACGATGCCATCGTGGTGCGGGAAAATATCTTCCGTCACTTGGAAATGGGGAAGAAGCCTAAAGATGCCGCCTTAGATGGAACGAAAGAAGTGGCGATGGCCGTTATTGCAACCACGTTGGTTGTTATCGCGGTGTTTGGTCCGATTTCATTCCTTCAAGGGATCGTCGGACAGTTCTTTAAACAATTCGGTCTGACCGTCGTCTTTACAATGTTGATTTCGTTGTTTGACGCCTTCACGGTGGCGCCCATGCTTTCTGCTTATATGGCGCACCCGAACGAACATCATAAAGGCACAGGCATCATCGGAAGAATGCTTTCGGCATTTGACCGTTTCCAAACTCGTTTGGAAGATATCTATGAAAAAGGTCTTAAGTACACGCTAGCAAATCCCAAAAAGATTTTGCTGGCGGGAACTTTGATTTTCTTCAGCTCACTTGTGACAATTGCCTTTATTCCAAAAACTTTCCTTCCGTCGCCAGATAACGGAGAGTTTAACGTGAATATCGAAATGCCGGTGGGATCTTCCCTCATGGCCACCAGCACATTTACGGAAAAGGTAGAAAAGATCTTTGAAAACGACCCGGCCGTCGACATGGTTCTTGCGGTTGTCGGAAATACAAACAACGAATCTAATAAAGCGATGTTATTCGTGCGTCTGGTAGAGCGTAAAAAGCGTTCGATGTCGACGACGGATTACAAAGAAGAGATCCGTAAGAAAATTAAACAGTTCGATAAAGAGGCTATCGTGGCCTTGGGTGATATCGATGCGGTGAACTCGGGACAAAAACCTTTGAACGTGAATATTCAAGGGGAAAACTTGGAAGAGTTGAACGCTTACGCCGTAAAACTGGTGGAGCGCATGAAGAAGATCCCAGGTCTGGTGGATGTGGATACAAACTTCCGTTCCGGCAAACCGGAGTTCCACGTGATTTTTGATCGTGCCAGATCAGAAGCCCTGGGTGTCTCTACGGTCACTGCGGGTGCTGAGCTTCGTAATCGTACTGAAGGTAATGAGCAGGCGATCTTCCGTGAAAATGGGATCGACTACAAAATCCGCGTGCGTTTTGAAGAGATGTACCGCGACTTGCGAACTCAGTTTGCAACGACTTTGGTGCCAAACTCGAACTTCAACATGATTCCGCTTTCTCGTATTGCGAAAGGCGAAGAGACATTTGGTTATTCTCAGATCAACCGTCAGAACAAAGGCCGTTACATCCAGATTTCTGGGAACTTGGCTAAGGGGGGCGCGTTGGGAACCATCTCGGCCGAGATTGAAAAAATCATCAAGACCGAGCTTCCTCCTCCTCCAGGAATTGATTATAAATTCCAAGGACAGGCAGATGACTTTAAAGAGCTTATCGCAAATATGCTTCTGGCGATTTTCCTAGGTGTTACTTTTATCTATCTGGTTCTTGCGAGCTTGTATGAGAGTTTCATCACGCCGTTCTCGATCCTGCTCGCGTTGCCTTTGGCGATGACGGGTGCCTTCTTGGCTCTTTTGATCTTCGGTAAGACGATTGATATCTTCTCGCTGATCGGTATTGTCCTCTTGTTGGGAGTTGTGGCGAAGAACTCGATCCTTCTTGTGGATTACACGAATCAGTTGATCCACGAAGGTTTAGAACGTAATGCGGCTTTGTTAAAAGCTTGTCGTACGCGTCTTCGTCCGATCTTGATGACGTCCTTGGCGTTGATCGCCGGTATGATTCCAATCGCGATTGGTCTGAATGAGGCGTCTGCGATGAGAACATCCATGGGTATTGCGATCATCGGTGGTCTAGTGAGTTCGACGTTGCTGACACTTCTGATCGTGCCGGCGGCTTACGGATTTATTGAAGACTTCAAAATGTGGTTCCGCGCAAAATTGGCCAAGATCACAGGTTACCAACCTTAATTCAAACATTCGGAAGACTCATATATAGGGGAGATGAAGCTTGTACCTTCTTCATCTTTCCTATTTGAAACGAAGGATTCAGAGGATCTAGTTGACAGTCACTTGCATTTAGGACAAAAGTAAATGACCAAAGGCGGTCCGCATGGATGAGCAAGTTATCATCGAAAAACCTATGAAAATTGATTCTTGTTGTGAAGTGGATCACACGCAGCACGCGACTTTCGAGGAAAAAACAGACCGTTGGGATAAAATCGGTATTTTTCTTTCCAGTCTTTGTGCGCTTCATTGTCTGGCGACACCGCTATTAGTTCTAGCTTTGCCCGTTCTTGGCGAATTTTTCCATCAAGAGTGGGTTCACTTGGTCATGGCTTTGTTTGTTGTTCCGGTGGGTCTTTTCGCGTTCTGGTCGGGTTATAAACATCACAATCAGATGAAGGTGTTCGCTTTAGGCGTTGTGGGTCTTACGATGGTCGGCGGCGCTTCGCTTCTTCCGCATGAGTGGGTTGAAGTTTACGAACACGACGTTGTTACGATTCTAGGAAGCATCTTCCTGATCACGGCACACGTCTTAAATCGTCGCGCGTGCCTTTGTCATAAGCACTAAAATCATTCGAATGTAGAACAGGAAAGTCCTTGCGGCATTTGCTGCTCATTCATTTTTTATGACGGGGAAGCCGAGTTTTCCTTTCTTACACGCGTTCGTAAGTGCGGTATATTCTCCTAAAAAATTGCCTTAGCTCTCAAATAACGAATCCAATCCTTAAGTCTGTTTTAAGAGTCTGCAACATAAAGTGGCGCACGGCGCATAGTAGTTGAAAACTAAATGAAAGCTAATATGATTGGTTAATGAAAAACCAATCGGAGGCAACATGATCGAGAACAAAATGAATCGTCGCGGTTTCTTTTCAGCATTTATCAAACTTACTGGCGTAGCAGTGATTGCTCCCACTGTTTTGAACTCTGTTTTCTCTTCAACGGCAGCAGCTCAAAAAAAACGTGGTGGCGCGGCTCCAGCTGCGGGGGGCGGAATGCCATTGGTAGATCCCAATGACTCTGTAGCAAAAGCAGTGAAGTATATTGAAGACTATAAAAAAGCTCCCGAGGCGAAGGGCAACCACTGCGCAACTTGCAGTTTCTATGCGAAAAAAGAAGCTAAGAATGGCAAAGAGGCAGGAACTTGCACGATCTTTGCGGGTAAGCTTGTTTATGCAGATGCTTGGTGTGCATCTTGGAATAAAAAAGCTTAATTTTCTGATTAAGACTTTAAAAAAAAGGCCGACAGTGCGTCGGCCTTTTTTTCTGCATATTGAATGCGAATTAGGCTTTTGCCGTATCACGCAAAGCGCGGCGAAGGATCTTACCCACATTCGTTTTAGGAAGTTCGGTTCTAAACTCGACCAAACGAGGCGTCTTATAACCCGTTAAGCTCTTACGAGCGTGGGCAATCACTTCCTCAGCCGTTAGATTCGGATCTTTTTTAACCACAACCGCTTTTACGATTTCACCCGAGTGTTCATCAGGAACACCGATAGCCGCGACTTCGAGAACTCCAGGGTGAGAAGCAATCGCTTCTTCCACTTCGTTAGGGTAAACGTTAAAGCCAGAAACAAGAATCATGTCCTTTTTACGGTCGACGATTTTAAAGAATCCTTTTTCATCTACCGTTGCCACGTCACCTGTGCGCAGCCATCCGTCTTTAAGAACTTTTTCTGTCTCTTCTGGTTTATTCCAGTAGCCCGCCATGACTTGTGGTCCTTTACAAACCAGTTCCCCTGGTTCGCCAGGTGCGACTTCTTGATCGTCATCGTTCAGAAGTTTGATCTCAGTGCTTGGGAACGGCAGGCCAATGGTGCCCACGATGTCCGTGCCATCAATAGGGTTGCAGCAGACAACCGGAGAAGCCTCTGTCAATCCATAGCCTTCGACGATCACGGATTTTGTTAGCTCCATCCATTTTTCGGCGACGGGTTTTTGTAAAGTCATCGCACCCGCAACGCTGATTTTCACTTTTGAAAAATCAATGGTCGTAAAGGCAGGATTGTTCATCAAAGCGTTGAACAAGGTGTTCACTCCCGCAAGGACGGTGAAAGGCGATTTTTTCATCTCTTTGATAAAAGCAGGGATGTCGCGCGGATTTGTGATCAGAATATTTTCTGCACCATAACGAAGCAAACCCAAGCAGTTTAAAGTCAGGGCGAAGATGTGATAAAGAGGAAGAGCCGCAATTGCAATCTCTTCACCTTCACGCAATTTCGGTTTCATCCAATCACGGATTTGCAAAACATTGGCAAGCACGTTGCGATGTAAAAGCATTGCGCCCTTAGCGACACCCGTTGTTCCACCTGTGTATTGAAGGAATGCGATATCATCTAAAGTGGAAGCTACTTTTTGTGAAGGCTTCATCGCTCCAAGTTCCAGCGCCTGACGGAATGTGTAGGCTTGGGGGAGATTGTAAGCAGGAACCATTTTCTTGATGTACTTCACAACCGAATTCACCAAGATTCTTTTCGGTGCAGGGAAAAGATCACCGATCTCTGTGATAACAACGCTTTCGATCTGCGTGTCTTTAAGAATTTGTTCAAGCTGACTTGCATAGTTCGCTAAGATCACCACGGCTTTTGCACCCGAGTCTTTGAACTGGTGCTGCATTTCTTTGGCTGTGTAGAGCGGGTTGGTATTTACAATCGTCAGTCCTGAACGAAGAGCTGCGAAAGCGATGATCGGAAATTGAAGTACGTTCGGCATTTGAATCGCAATGCGATCGCCTTTTTTTAGTTTCAATTCGTTTTGTAAGAACGAAGCAAAAATTTGAACTTGGCGATCGAGTTCAGAAAAGGTGAGGCTGACTCCCATGTTCGTAAATGCTTTCTTTTGAGAAAACATGCGAATGGACTCTTCGTAAAGATCGAAAAGAGACGAATACTTCGTAACATCGACTTCCGGAGAGACTCCTTTAGGGTAGTGTTTAAGCCAGATCTTTTCCATCTTTCCTCCACGTTGCTAAATAAATTCTGTACTTTCCAAGGATAGAGTAAAGATTCGAGATGGGTAAAGTAAATTCTTGTTTTCATTCAGTCTATTTGCAAAACTTAAGCAATGCACCTTGTTCGCATCCTGGCCCTTGGGGCGCTTTCTTTAAGCATGATTTCGTGTTTTTCCCGAGAGGAAAAACCGGCCTCTGTGGCAACTACTTCGGCACCTAAACCGATCATGAAACCCACCAAAGTCGATGAGCCAAAAGATAAAAGCTTGAATGTATTTGCGCGTTATTTCGAACAAGCTGACTCCATTCATCGAGAGGCATGGTGGGTCTTGAATGATGAGCGCCGACCTGTGGGGAAGTCCCCCTTTGGAAAAGTTCAGAGAGCTTTATTGTCCTCACAGAATATCAAGCTTTCCAATAAATCTCTTTTTAGCTGCGACCGTTATTTGGTCCAGCGTGATGTCATGGGCTTGAATGGTTTTCCGCAAAAAGCGGAGGTTTTCGAGAAATGCAGTGAGAAGTCGGCGGCTAAACGCATCGCTGCTTTTTCGGCGGCGCATGAGTTGGAAGTTCAAGTGACTTTTTATCCCGAAAACCTGCAAGAAATTTTGGGGCTTAATGCGGGGGTTTTAAATAAACCCATTCAGTGTACTTTGCGCGGAAACGACAAAGAGCAGTTGATTGCTCTAAATTGCAAAGACTGGGCGCAGGATCGTACACAAGAGCAAATGGTGCGTTTGGATGTTTACGACTATCAAAAAGAAGGCCGTGATCTGATTAAATTGCGCGGAAAAGTGTACGAGAATCTGCGTGATATACGTAAGATCGTCGCCGACGTCCCGATGGCTGGTAAAATTCAAGTTACGGAAACAGAATTGTATGCACCGCCAGTAGAACCGGCACCTGTACCGACTCCAACTCCAACTAAGACACCGGTGAAGGCGGAGCGACCCGCGAATGCGCCTCCCTTGGAGCTTCCTCCTGAAGGCCAGGAACAAGTGCATGTGCAGGAGAATGGAGAGCCCGTTCAAGAACCCCAAGAGCCTGCTGCTTTAACGCCTTTGCCTGGATCGCCGGAACAGCCAACCTTTGCAATTCCTGCGGCGAGAGGTGTGGACCCGGATGTCATGATGCAACGGGCGGTGGAGCAGCAAGGTGGGCCGGTGATAGATGTTGAACCTCACCCTGAAAACCCGCAGAATCCAGAGGGTGGGGAGGGCGCTGAGCCCCAACCTGAAGCCCCGCAAATTCCTGCAGGAGGAGTGCCTCATGGCCGCTAAGATCGCAATGGGAAAGAAAGTTCCCAATTTTAAAATTCCTTCTTCTAACGGAGACACGTTTTCTCTGACTGATTTAAAAGGGAAAAAAGTAATCCTTTATTTTTATCCTAAAGACAGCACTCCGGGTTGCACGACCGAAGGCATAGAGTTTAACGAATTACTGGCGCAGTTTAAAAAGCAGAACGCGGTTGTCTATGGAATTTCACGCGACAGTTTGAAATCTCATGATAAGTTTATCTGCAAGTACGACTTTAAGTTTGAACTTCTTTCTGATGAAGACGAAGAAGTTTGCCAGCTTTTCGACGTGATCAAAGAAAAGAACATGTACGGCAAAAAAGTGATGGGTATTGAGCGCAGTACTTTCGTGATCGACGAAGATCAAAAACTCGTCGGAGAATTCCGTAAGATTAAAGCTCAGGGGCACGCGGCTGAGATCCTGAAATTCATCAAAGAACTTTAATTGTCTGCGTTTCTAAAGGTTTCCTAAACGTTTAGATCGGCAGGGATTCGTGTTTAATGTCTGCCGCGTCCGAATTTCTAAATAAGTTGTTGATGATTATTAAAAACAGAACTTAAAAAGAAAGGCGCCGAAGGGCGCCTTTCTTTTGATTAATAATGAAAATTCATTCTATCCGTCATCGACTTCGGAAGTGGCGGGACTTTCGAGCGAGGGATGAAGAAGGTCGTAAGATTGAAGAAATCTCCAAAGATCTTGTGCTTCGCTGTCGCATCGGCAAGATACTTGTGACCACTTGATCCGCCAGTGCCGATCTTCTGACCTAACATACGCATCGCCATCAAAGCATGGCGATAGCGCCACGTTGTCATAGTCTCATCGATATCCAAAAGGGCACGGATGATACGGAACGGAGTTTGAAGGGCCGGCTGATCGCGATAAATCTGAATTAACAAAGCCGCGTGCATACCTTTGTAGCTCAGGCGGAATTGGCCCTCTTTGCGCAGTTGTTCAAAGGCTTGTTCGTCAAAAAGAGCATCGAAACTTTTTAGAGTGGCCTGTAAACCTTCGATGTTTTTCTTTTTATCTTCATCGCTTAGGCGCGGATTGTTTTTCACAATGTCCATGTCTTCTTGGAACATGGTTGCCACGGCTTTTTTATATGAATCCCAGAAGTTAAAATCTTCACCTTGAAGGAAGGGCGTGCGCTCTAGCCACTTTTCGACAGAGTCGTAAAGAGACGGTTGCGAGATCACCTTTTGCATTTCGCCCTGCTGACTTTCGCTTAAGGACTTATAAAAAGGCGCCTGGTTGTAAGAAAGGCGATCGTCCATACGCAAGCCCAATTTCGTTTCTAACAAACGCCACTGGAAGCTTTGAAAGCCGGAAGCGGGGTAAAGCATGTCCCGGAAATCTAAGAAATCAAGTGGGGTCATTGTCTCTAAAATATCGACATGCCCGATGATCATTTTCAAAATCGCCACGGATCTTTCTAAGCGCGCACTCATTAAACCCATGTCGGTTTCAGCGACTTTGGATTTTTTGAAAATTTCTAGAACCGAATCCAATTCAAAAAGAACTTGTTTAAACCACAACTCGTAAGCCTGGTGCGTGATGATGAAAAGCATCTCGTCGTGGGCCGGCTTTCCGTACTCTTCGCTTTTACGATGCTGAGAGTTCAGTAAAGGATCTAGGCCCAAGTAGCTGTGATAATGCACCGGAGGGTATTTCATTTTGCAAGCTCCTTTAAAAGTTCGGCAAAGCCATCAATGTCTTCTTTTTGTGTGTCCCAAGAGGTCATCCAACGGCATTCAAAAGTGTTTTCATCCCACACGTAAAAGAAATATTTTTCGCGCAGGGTTTTCACCCAGTGACTTGGGATCGTTGCAAAGACCGCATTACTTTGCGGAACCTCGCGCACGTTCACCCCAGGAATATTACGAACAGCCTCGTACAGATACAAGGCCATAGTGTAAGAATGATCGGCGATCTCTTTCCAAAGACCGTTTTCTAGATATGCTTGAAACTGACAGGCGATAAAACGAGTCTTGGAAGGAAGCTGGGTGCTCTGTTTGCGGATGTATTTAAAGTCCTGTGCCAGTTCCTTGTTGAGGAACACAACAGCTTCGCCCATCATCAGGCCATTTTTCGTGCCTCCGAATGACACGACATCGACGCCTAAGTCCGTCGTGAATTCCTTGAAGGATTTTTTCAAATAAGCCGCAGCATTGGCGATGCGAGCGCCGTCGATATGCACGTACAGTTTTTTACTTTTAGCCCAAGTGATCAGCGATTTAAGTTCTTCCAGGCTGTAAGTTGTACCTAGTTCCGTCGGTTGCGTGATGCTAAGAACCTGTGCTTGAGAATAGTGCTGATCTCCTCGACGAATGAAGGCTTTTTCTAAGTCTTCAACTTTCATCTTTCCGTTTGTGGTTGGAATAGGAACGAGTTTGCAACCGGCTAAAAGTTCCGGAGCGCCACACTCATCGACGTTGATGTGAGAGACGTCTGCACAAAGTACGGAATGGTAGGGACGAGTCAGGGCTCGCAAAGCCGTTACATTCGCCGCTGTGCCGTTAAAAACGAAAAAGACCTGAGCGTCTTTCCCGAAGTGCTGACGAAAGTTTTCATTCGCTTGTTCGGTCCACTCGTCCGTCCCATAAGAGGGCGCGTGTTCAATATTGGCTTTAGCAAGTGAATTTAGAATCTGCGGGTGAATGCCAGCATGATTGTCGCTGCCGAAACCGCGTTTCATGATTTAGGCCTTTTTTAAAGTGGCGAAGATGAAATTATGAATAAGAAGTGCTGCCAGTTTGCTGGTGCGGTTGTCTTGATCCAAAGGAGGTGAAACCTCGTAAATACCAATACCGCAAACATCGAATTCGCGAATCAGATAAAGAAAGCTTTCTAAAAATTCTTTTGTGAATAAACCTGTCGTCCAAGACTGACTGCAACCCGGAGCTTCATTCGAAGTAAAGGCATCGATATCAATGCTTAAGAAAACTTTTTTCTGCTCTTTGCCCTTCATGAAGCTTTTTAGAACCGGCATAAGGCCTTCGGCATTGATTTGATCCAATGTGAAGACGGAAGCTCCTTTGCTTTTTGCCCATTGGATATGTGCCTGGCTGTTACACTGATTCTGAATGCCGACTTCCGCGAAGTCTACGTGACCGGAAAACTCCGAAAGCACGCGGTGAAAAGGAGTGCCTGAATTAAAGCCCTTGTCAGTAGGACGAACATCCATGTGCGCATCGAAGTTGATCAATACGGCATTGTCCTTGTGAAGGTCTAAAAAGCCTGCGCCATCGCAGTAACCATAGTCATGACCTCCGCCGATGGAGATCCAAGGCTTCTTCGTTTGTGCCAAAGCCCGCGTTGTCTGGCGAGCTTTTTCGTGGCGATCTTCAAGGGGTTTTTCTTTATCAACCAGGTCACCCAGATCCAGAATTTTCGGCAAGCGGGTGCTTGCTAGGTGGGGAGTCATTTTATAAAGATAAGTGCGAACTTGAGTCGGGGCATTTTGAGCGCCGGGACGACCGCCATTCAAAGCAATGCCTTCGTCATCAGGATAGCCAAGAAGAGCGAAATCAAAATCTAAAGATGTCAGCTGTTGCAGATCGCCTTTAGGGAAAAGCTGGACGCATTCACCCAGACGCGGATCCTCTTTGTCATTTTTGGTGAAAAGAAGATGTTTGTCGATGGGATGGAACCAGCTCATTATTTCAGATTGCCCCACTTAGAAAGGCGAAGAACTTTGATGATCTCTCCGTTTTCGGAATCGTAGATTCTCATCGTCGCGTTGTTCTTGTTGAACAAGATCGTCGCGAACACAGTGCTCGTACTGTCGGAAAGGAAAAGAACCCATTCTTTACCATCAGACGGCGTCACACTGTAACGGTAAGTGATCGGATCAATCTGCGTGAAGTCTTTCCCATTTTGGAAATCG
This sequence comes from Bdellovibrio sp. HCB117, assembly GCF_047305915.1. NCBI lineage: Bacteria > Pseudomonadati > Bdellovibrionota > Bdellovibrionia > Bdellovibrionales > Pseudobdellovibrionaceae > Bdellovibrio > Bdellovibrio sp. HCB117. Next base: position 1,716,154 of record NZ_CP178622.1, read on the forward strand.
TTCATGTTGATGGGATAGAAGCTCAAAGAATTATAATCACGAACGGTGATGATACCCTCTTGACTGTACCAGTAGCCTAGAAGTTTTTTAAGACCGACGTAATCAACACTTTCGATGATCGCCATGCAAGACTTAGAGTCGATAAGACCTGAAGCCGTAACAGTATCACCGTTAGAAAGTTTGCGAACGCTTAAAGCGGCATCTTCAGATTTCGTCTCGATAGTATAGAGCTTGCAGTTATCGTCTGAATAAGCAGACAAATAAACACCTTTCGAGTCTCTATAAACTGTTCCTTCAATAGGTTGAACAGCAAGAGCCATCGGAGTGGCAGCAAGGCTGAGGACGAAAAGCAAAAATCTCATGCCCCACCTTGTTTCATGGCTCGAAAATCAGGTCAATAGTATTCCTACTCCAGTGCTTGACCAAACGAGTCAACTGCTTATTCGAAGGGCACTTTTAAGGGATTTTACGGGCCTGTAGCTTGCCCCTATGAGATTGCACACATAAGATATTCTTAATGTCCAAAGAAACGGCTTCCGAGAACCTCTATTTTCCGATGAATGGTGAAGTGCCTAGTGCTGAAGTTTTAATCATTCGCGATGTGGATGTGGTGGGTGTCGGCGCCGTTCGTCGCCATCAGTTGGAAGAGCTGCAGAAAACCAAAAAGTTTGTTTTGCAAACTTACGAAGAGCACATCCCACGATCCGTTCACTCGATTTATCAAGCTGAACTTTTAAGAACTCTGCAATGGCTTCGCCCGCTAAAGACGGAAGAGGGTCAAGGCTTTGATTTTCTCAAAGAGCAAGAATCCGTGTTTTCGCGAATATTCCCCCTGACGCAGCAGCGTTTGGGATTAGCCGCAAAGCGTGTGCGCGATAACTATCTGGAAGAGATGGAATGGAGCAGCTGGCTTTTGCAAGATCACTGGCGTTATTTCGTCGGATTCTTAAAACAAAAATTCCCTGATAACAAAGAACTGGGCGAGCTTTCTCACTGGGAGTGGGTGAAGGCGTGGATCGAAATTCAGCCCTTTGATTTAGGAACGACGGAAGTGGGCCTTGTCTTTGTGAACCCCAGCTTGCAGATCGTTTCTTTGTCTCAGGCGAATTCAGTTCTAAATCGAGACAAAGGTGTTTATGCCTTTGTCTTTAGCGATAAAAACCACACCGTGACAGAAAAGGCACTGGATCTTTATGAAGCACGGCTTATCGACTTATTACAAGAAGATAGAAAGTTCACAAAAGAGCAACTGATACAGATGGCTTTAATCGACGAAGCTGTTCCGATGATTGGGGCGGAAGAATGGGAAAAAAAGTTTTCTCATTTAGTCGGTAGCGATATCATAAAAATATAAAAGTATTATTAGCAAAGGAGTGCCAGATGAAGTTTCATTTATTCTCTTTCGTTGTACTTTTCGCGACAGCCCTCGGTTCATTGGCTGAGGCGCGCTCGTCCAGCGGGGTTTTATTAACCGCGAATGCGTTCATGTATAATTCGACGGTCGAAGACGATTCAACCTCCAGTGATAGTAAAACAGCCATCTATGATATCAAGCTGGGTTACTTGCAAGGGAACGGTTTTTATTTAGGTGGCATCTATACGAAGCGAGATCAGTCTGGAAGCTCGGATGCAGATGGCAGTGCGATGGGTGCTTCCATAGGATACTTCGGTGCGAGCGGTTTCTTTTTAAAAGGTCACTATCTCGTGTCAGCTGAAAACGGCAACCTCAAAGAGGGTTCTGGATTTCAAGGCGACTTTGGTTATATATCCGAGGTTTCAAGCTCTGTGATCGTAGGTGTGGAATTGACCTATCGTTCGATTGAATACAAGGAAACTAATGGGGCTGACTCTAAAACAAAAGTCTCTGAGTTGTTTCCGATGCTGACTGTGGGTTTTGTGTTCTAAAATCCCGGATGGGTATTTCTTGTCAGAATAAAGCTTACTGCCGGAGGCAGTAAGCTTATTGTCTAAACTCCGCGCAGAATATCATTCAACATCTGTAAATGCTGAAGCGGGTGCTTGCCGACGTGATCAATCATTAGTTTTTTAGCCGCTTCCGTTTTTGGAACACCTTCGAAGGTGATCAGGCGGTCCATGGCATTCGCCGATGAGACGATGACTGAGAGAGGATCCATCTCTTTTTCACGCATGCCTTTGGGGCCTGCACCATTAATTGTTTCTTCGTGTTGTGCAATGATATTAATCACAGTTTGATCGAAGTGTTTTTTATCGTGAACCTTTTGGGCTCCGTCGTGGGGATGTTGATTCCACATTTTTTTGTCTTCGGGGCTCATTTTATCTAGGGGCTGGTTTAAATTTAATGGCGAGTTGTGATGACCATAATCATGAAGAAGAGCACCTAAGGTTAGAAGCTGTGTCTTCTTTGGATCGTTGATGCCCAGTTTTTGCGCCAACGCGATCGAGAGAGTGGAAACCGTGACGCCGTGATGGGCGATGTTTTTATCCGTGTTTTCCATGTTCATGATCGTTTGTGTCGCTTGCGCATTGCTCATGATGAAGTTCACGTACTTGCCGGCGGCGTCTTTACAGTAGTTGTAGGATTCGACGTTGTCTGGGTTTTCAAACACCTCTTCGGTATTGCTTTGTTGAGAACCTTGAATGATTTCCGCGCGCGTCTGAATATCTTTGTTGGATGAGTTGTCGTAAGCCATCTCGATATTCTTTTGTAGGTAGCTACGGTAGGTGTTTTCTTCGTCCGTCAAAATGTACATTTTGCGCAGCTTTTTGTCCTTAAGACGTTGCAGGCGATCACCTTCGAAACTATCGCCGCGACGAAGGTAGAGGATCATCTTGTCGTTGATTTTAACGTAAGCGTTGAAGTCGATCTTTTGATCTCCGCGCAGGGTGCTTACGCGAATAGAAACATAATCCATTGCCTCTGTATCCTTCGATTGTTATCGTGAGTTGATGTCGATTGATAAAGAAATTGTAGAAGATTTTGTGGGCGAGTCAAAGACCTTGATTGAAGAGTTGATAGACCTTCTCGAAAGTATAGAAGGCGACTTCTCTCAAGTGACAAAACTGGCCGATTACGGAAACAATGTGGACCGCATCATGGGTGGAGCAAAAAGCTTAGCGATGATGGTGCCCGCAGATCATCCATTGCACATGATTTCTGACTATGCCGCGCTTTGCAAAGCTGTCGGATACAAAGCGTCTCAAATAACCGACAACGAACAGTTCTTCGACATTTGTGTCGCTCTTTTGTTGGATGCCACAGAGACATTGGAATCTTTGATCGATAATATCTTTGAAGAAGGTAAAACTCTTCGTGAAAAGATTCCGCAAGCCTTCATTGAAAGACTGCGCTGGGTTTCAAATCAGTTTAGCGAAGAATACTCTATGAGTGTGGGAACAGGAACCACAGATAAAAAACTCAAACAATCTGAGATTGATGATCTCCTGAAAAAACTGGGGTTGTAATGGTGAAATGGGCGCTCGCTGTTCTTGTGTGGGGTTTATACCTTCCGCTCCAAGCGCAGGCGAGGGACATCACCGTCGGCTTTCCTGAAAATCAAGAACCTTACGTGATCTTTGAAGAGGGCCAGGGGCGCGGTATTGCCTTTGAAACCATGGACCGCACATTCAAGAAGTGCCAGTGGAATGCGAAGTACCGTGCGATGCCCTCGGCACGTACCATCGAGCGCCTTAAAAGCGGCGCGATTGATGCGGGAGGTTTGATTCCGGCAGCGGCCCTTCCCGGATTTTTTGAAAGCGAGCGCTTCTTTCAACCTGAAAACTGTCTTGTGACTTTGGCCGAAAATAATATTCATATTGGGAAATTGGAGCATCTGAAAGGACGAAGAGTGGTGTCCTTTAAAAACGCGCAATACATTTTGGATAAGCCCCAGTTGGATGAAATCAAGAGACTCTCGGACTATCAAGAAATGCAAGGCGTGGAAAAGCGATTGAAGCTCTTAGTGAATAAAAGAGTTGATGTGATGCTGACGGAAAGACAGATTCTTCTTTATCACAGTTTGCGTTTGGGCTTTGGCGACGCCAAAAAATACACATTTTCCTGTATCTTGAATTCAACAAAAATGGGGATTGTTTTTGCAAAAAAAGAAGATCGGGATGAATTTAATCAGTGTTTAAAGTAGCCAGCGTCCAGGCAGCCAGCTCTCCCAATTTTTCGTGTGTTAAAAGTTCGCTCACTTCATTTTTCAGATGGACCATTTTTCGGTTGGCCACTACGAGCAAGGCATTGCGTTTCAAACCGAACGAACCCGCTCGTGCTAAGGGCGTGCCTAAAAAATCCTTTGTCAGTTTTTTTCCCGAAGACGTCAGAATGTAGCGCAAGTCTTCGCTCAAGTCATCTGCTTCTTGTGAGCTAAGTTGAAGGCTTTTTTCAATAGTTAATTGGCCTTTAAAAACTTTCTGATTCCAAGGACAGACGGTTTGGCACAAATCGCATCCGAAGAACCAGTCACCGATTTTTTTTCGCAAATCCACGTCGGGAATTTGCCGAGACTCTATAGTTAAATAAGAGATGCATTTTCGCGCATCCATTTTTTTCGGTTCGAGAAGTGCGTTGGTGGGACAGATATCAATGCAACGACGGCAGGTGCCGCAAAAATCAGGCAGGGGTTCAAATGTGGTATTTAAATCCAGCGACGTGTAGATTTCTCCGATGAAAAACAGGCTGCCTTTTTTGGGATGGATAAGGCAGGTGTTCTTTCCAACCCATCCTAAGCCGGCGCGTTTGGCGAGATCTCGTTCTAAAACCGGGCTGCTGTCAGTGAATGGCAGAAACTCTTCTTCTGGTAAAATTTCTTGCAACTTTTTACAGAGCTCGGCCATGCGAGCTTTGAACCAAAAGTGATAATCCATTCCTTGAGCATAAAGACTGACTCGGGCTTGTTTTAACGGAAAATCAGCTTTCTTTTCCGGGTGGGGGTAATAGGGGATAGCAAAGACCAGAGCGCTGCGGGCCCGAGGCCATTTGATTTGCGGCTCTTCTTTAATGGGGGCATGATCTTCGAGGTACTTCATGTCACCATGAAGGCCTTCTTTGAGCCACTCTTTATAATAATCAAAACTTAAAGGTTTGCTTAAAGACGTGAAGCCGAAATGGGAAAATCCCAATTCCTGCAAAGTTTCATCAATAAGAGAGGTCATCTCCTGTGGCGTCACGAACAAACTCTTTCTTTCAAGGCCTTCTTTAACTTACACTGTTTCCATGTCGCAAGTTCAGCATCTTTTGGAAACTCATCCTCATTGGCCCGCGGTGAATGCAATTTACCACAAATTGCAGGCGGCTGGCTACAAAGCCTTTTTGGCCGGAGGTTGTGTTCGGGATGCTCTTTTGGGTATTACCGCTAATGATTTGGATGTGGCAACAAATGCGACTCCCGATCAAATCGAAGCTCTGTTTGAAAAGACTGTCAACGTGGGAAAAGTCTTCGGGGTGATGAGAGTGATTATCGGCGACGCCGATATTGAGGTGGCGACGTTTAGAACCGATGGCGACTATAAAGATGGCCGTCGCCCTGACCATGTCGAATTTTCTTCACCTGAAGAAGATGCCAAACGCCGTGATTTTACAGTGAACGCCCTTTTCTATGATCTGGTGGCAAAAAAAGTTCTGGATTATGTCGACGGAGAGAAGGATCTGAAAATCAAGCTGATACGTACCGTCGGTGATGCCGAACGACGCTTTAAGGAAGATCATCTTCGCCTTCTTCGAGCGGCGCGTTTTGTGGCGCAATTGGATTTTTCTTTAGACTCGGCAACTCAGACCGCAATAGGTGCCATGGCAAGTCTTGTGAACACCGTCAGTGGTGAAAGACTGCGCGACGAGATGGGAAAGTTATTAAAGGCAAAAGCCGCCAGCAAGGGTTTAAGGGTTATGCAAGAGACCGGTCTATTAAAAGAACTCTTTGCCTTTCGCCTTTCAGACAACTCGTGGCAGCCCCGCGGTCCTACTAAAGAAACTTGGCACTTTCTTTCTTTGTTTATGCGCAAAGCCTCGCGCGAAGAATTGGAAAAGGCCGTGGCTCTTTTGCGTCTTTCAGTAAAAGAACAAAGAGCTATCTTAAAATCTTGGGAATTATGGCAAAACCCTTCCGCTTTTTTGCAAAAGCGAAGAGGTGAACAGTTGCAGGCATTGACGGATCCGGGAGTCTTGTTTGCACTGCAAGTTTTATTGTCGGAAGGAACGCAGTCCGCTTCTATTCAAAACATTCTCGATGATTGGGAATCCTGGGGGGCAGAGCTCCCGAAACCCTACCTTAATGGCGAAGACTTAAAGGGAAAGCTTTCGGGAAAAAGTATCGGTGTCTGTTTAGCCGAAGCTTTTAATGAACAACTTGAACGTCGCCTGGATTCGCGTGAAAAGGCTCTGGCGTGGTTGCAGGGTTATTTGCAAAAGGAACAACATGGATAACGTTTATGTGCCAAGTACTTTCCGTCGTTTGATTGCTCAAGGCATAGACCAAGCCGTTCGCTTAATTTTTTATATTCCGTTTCTAAAATCTTTTTTTCTTTTGATCTTTACGGACGACCCCGTGCGGGTTTCTTTTTACACTTTAGGGCTGATGTTTTTAATTCCGGCTATTTACGAATTCATTTTCTTGGTGATGATGCAAGCAACGCCCGGGAAATGGTTTATGGGTTTAAAGGTGGTGCCGTTCTCTCATTCGAACGAAGCCTTGGATTGGCGTCAGTGTGTATTGCGCCCTTTGACAGAACGACTGACATTCTTCTTTTCGTGGGCCGTTTATGCTCCGGCTTTTTTCAGATACGATCGCACTCATTTGGCTGATTGGGTGGCAGAAACACGGGTTGTTCAGTTTAAGCCCCGTTCCAGTCGTGCGAATGTGCGTTGGGTGACGGGAAGTCTTTTAATTTTCCTTTACGTCTATGAGGGGCTGGTGTCTTCGGCGGCCGTCTTACGAGTGGTGGATTGGCAGAATAAACAAGTTGATCTGCGCGATATCGTGGCGACGGATTATATGGAAGATATGTCGGAGTATATGCCGGAGCCGGAAGAGTCTTTACGCTTTAAATTTTTTGAAGACCTGGGTGGTCATCAATAAATCCAGTTCACCATTGCCACTTAAAGCATTTTCTTTAAGCAGGGTCATGGCTTGAACAGCAGCTGTCGCTTGGCGGCCGTCTTGAAGAGCCGTCATTTCATGAAAACGATAGGCTAAGGCCATTAATTTACCGAACTCAGAAATGTCTTCTGCTTTCAGTTTTTTTGGAAAACCGGTGCCGAGGTTGTTTTCACGGTGCTGTCCAATGGCGTCGGCGATCTCTTGAGGTAAGGGGACTTTTTTAGCCTTCACCATGTTGACCGAGCGCTCAGGGTAAAAGTGGTACGCTTGGAGCTCTTCGGCAGAAAAATCTTTCACCGACTTATCTCCCACCGTCGGGGGCATCTGTGAAAGCCCGATGTTGTGCAAGAGTCCTGCAATCGCAGCACTTTCGCGCTTCTCGGCACTCCAGCCTAGAAGCTGGGCGAAGTAAGCCGCGTAAGCTGAAAGACAGATGCAGTCATGATAAAGCGTGCGCGTGTTACCCGTAAAACGGAAGATCTCATCGAAGATAGCAGGAGCATCCATGTCTTTGGTAAGCTCAAAATCCACGATGATGTTGCGGCATCTTTCCAAGATCATCTTACCTTCAGAGTAATCTGTGGCAGCTCCATTAAGAAATTGCGCCATGATTTCGTAAATGGCTTTTTTCGAGCGATGAAATTTTTCAGTCATCGAGACTGGCAACGGAATGTTGCGCAAGCTCATCACCGTGCGAGCGTACTCAAAGAAGGCTTTCATCTGCGTCTTCTTAATGTACATCTGTTGTTTTAAGGCTTTGAACTTATCCAGATGTTTTTCGTCAACCACGTCTCCCGCTTTTCGCATACACACGGAGCGATGATTGGCGGGGAGGTGAACATAGACATCAAAGTTGATGGTGACCTGCGCTTCCATATCGCGCAAATCCACGGGCATTAACGAGGTAATAGGAATATTATCGCCTTCCATTTCAATCGGTGCCAGCTGCAGAATAACGTCGGAAATAAACTCTCGGTCAAAATTGATGTGCATGATTTCATCCGCGCCATTTTTTTTCACGACGTTAAAATCAAGAGGAGCGGCTGAAGAGTGCAGAACAATCACATGACTGTCGGGATAATTCATTTTTGTGGACTGCACCCATTCATTGGTTTTTGCAGTGCCATCTTGACCATCGATAAGCGCTAAGACCGGAGTGAAAGTGTCAGAGGTGGTTTCTAGAGCCTCATCAACACTGCGAAAGTGTTTGAGCTGGTAGGGATAATACCCTTTCAGGACTACTTTGACTGTTTCCCAGAAGGAGTCCCGGGGACTCCCGATGAGAACATCAACAGTAGAACCTGAATTGGGTTTCATTATTGAACCGTTATCTCCACATAGAAAGTAGAGCCGTTGGTAAGATTAAAAGGAATAACCAGGGTAGCGCCTTTATCAGCGTGGCTGATTTTAAAGTCACCTGAGATCACTGTTGGAATTGCCATTTCGAAATTGTAACCCAATTGGTTCAATGTCGTTTTAGCAGATCCATAGATCATGTTCGTCATTTCACCGACGGCATCAGACACTTCGCCATTAATCGTCGTGTATTTTTCGCCCAACATATTTTCCAGAATATGGAAGATACTGTCTTTGCCGTAAGAGATCAAAAGAGTTCCCTTAAGAGGAGGAGCCACCATGCCTACCATCCCTGCGATTTCACCTTTCAAAACGAACTGAGGTTCGATGAAGGGCTTGCCTGGAGATGCATCTGTTTGCGCCATGGTTTTTAAAGTTTTAATAACCCCGTCGACGAACGCATTGATAAGACGTTTGTCGAAAAGGGGATTGAGTGTTTCCACTTTTGGTGCAGCCGACATTTATAACTCCAGCTCTTAAGAAGCTTTAGCTTGTGAAGAAGGATTGTGTTTCGCCCAAACGCGCTCCATTTTTCCTTTAAGCGTCGCCGAATTGAAAGGTTTCACAACGTAATCAGATACGCCGGCTTTCGCAGCTTCAAGGATGTGCTTCTGTTCAGACTCTGCTGTTACAAGCATGAAAGGAGTAGACTTAAAGCGAGGATCGGCTTTGCAAGCCTTCAAAAGGTCGATACCTTGCATTCCTGGCATATTCCAGTCCGAGATGATAAAGCCGTAAGGCTGTCCTGCATCATTTGCAGCCTGGATCATTGGTAAGGCTGTTTTACCGTCGTCGGCTTCCTCGACGTTTGTGTAACCTAGCTCGTTTAGCACTTTTTTAATGATTTTTCGCATAGTTGCGAAGTCATCGACGACCAAAAACTTCGTATTTGTGGGAAACATAATATCTCCTGAAAAGGTGAAACCCTGTAAAATCACCATACATATCGGTCTAGTTTTTTAAAACTAGAGTCCAAACCTATTGCGAATTCTAAAAATTGTTGTCAGACTTTATTACAGGTGGTCGTGCTACTTTTTGGACATGAGTCCTGGGTGGCGTACAAGGTTTAGACGGATTTAAAAACAATTTAGCGGGAGGGAGCAAGGATGCTCAGAGATGTCCTCATTCAAAAAGGTCTTTCAAACAGAGAGGCAGAAGTTGCTGAACTTGTTTCAAAGGGCTTGTCCAACAAGGAAGTTGCGAATCAGCTTTTTGTTACTGAAAAAACAGTAAAATTTCACCTCACAAACATTTATAAAAAAATGAATGTTAAGTCTCGTGCACAGTTGATCGTATGGTGCTTACCTCACCTTGGTTTTGTTGAGAGCGAAGTTCGCGCTGAAAACAACAACCAAAGTGCAGCTGCAGCGACTGCATTCAATAACAACGCGACTCAAACGATCCCAGCAGGATCTGCGACAGTTGCGGGTGGTACTACAACTCTTCCAGGTGGCGGATTGAACCGTGGTGGTAATTCTGACATCGGTATGGGTGGAATCTAATCTTAATTGATTAGGATTTCTAAGAGCGCAGGCGGCGGTGACTTTGGTCTAAGCTATCCTGCGCTTTGTTTTTTTCTGAAGGGAACTCAACTTTGAAAAACGCCAAGCCTGTTTCCGCTTCTCAAGTCATAATGACTCAATTGGTTTTACCCTCTCATACGAATTCTTTAGGGACTATCTTTGGTGGAACGATCATGTCCTGGATCGATATCGCCGCCGCAATTGCAGCACAAAGACATTCTAATAAAGAAGTTGTAACGGCGAGTATTGATCGTTTGGATTTCGTAGCTCCAGTCTATAAAGGCTGGGTGGTGAATCTGAAGGCGAGTGTGAATTACACTTCAAGAACTTCTATGGAAGTCGGCGTTCGTGTCGATGCGGAAAATCCTAAAACGGGCGAAACATTTCATACCGCTTCGGCTTATTGTACATTCGTGGCCCTGGGTTCTAACGGGAAGCCTACTGAAATTCCAGCTTTAACTTTAGAGACAGACGACGATCGTCGCCGTTTCGAAGCTGCGAAAACTCGTCGTGAACATCGTCTTAAACAGAAGCAAGGCTGATATTTAAATTATTTGCAAAGAACATCGATCCAGCGCAAGGCCTCTTGCGCTGTTTTTGTTCGTGGCGCTTCTTCGGGGCGTCCCATGCTGTCGCCGGTGATGATAAATTGTTTTTTTGATTCGCAGTCTTTGGGTGTCAGGGACTTTTTGTCTTTCAGTTCAAAAACAGGCTCTAGAGTGCTTTCAAGTAAAGACACTTCTTTTTCTTCGCCCTTGGCTTCTTCGGGATTTTCTTTTTCGTATTCTTGTAAAGACGCTTTCAAGGATTTTTCCAAAGACTTTAGATGACTCTGTTTTTCCTGAAGTGTTTTTGCTGACTGTGCTTTTTGCAGTAGGGTTTGGGATTCGGTGTAAAAATCCTGAACAGTCTTGTTTTTAGCAAAAGCCGGAGTGTACAGGAAGCAGACAAGAAGGATTATTCGATACATGTATTTCCTTTCTTGTCGTCAGCGGAATATGGTTCTTCTTTTAAGTGTCCCAAAAGTTCTAACATCTTCTGTTCAGTCTGATTGACGTAGCCGCTGTTTTTAAGAATCTTAGTTCTTATATCCTGCGGGTTGGACTTGTTAGAAAGGCGGAAGTTTTTAATCATGGCTAATGATTGCGCTGGGCCGCCAGGGCCGTAAGCTACTAAGGTAAAATAGTTTACAAGGTCGCTGTTCTTAGCCATGTTAGGTGCGCGCTTCTCAATCGCTGGACGGATCACGTCGTCGCGCATATAGACATAATAACCTAAGGCATAGATTAAATTTCGACCGATACCTTCGCCAGGGCTAACCCACTTACAGTAATTTTTTGGAGAGCCGGGAAGGGGTGGAGCCTTTTCATCTTCATTTTTTAAAATCTCAGCAAACGGAGCACAAGCTGGGTTGGCGCTGTCTAAAACACCTTCAAGGACATGCTTAGCATTACCTTCATGGAAGGTTTTACCTTCCTTCCAGCCTGCGATTTCTTTCACGGGATTTGATGTCAGTTGTCCGATTCCGACGCCGCCGTTGTAGGCCAAGAAAAAGTTAAAGGCCGTTTCATTATTGATTTTTTTAAGAATGAAACGACTGTCGATAGGATCTCTTCCTGTCGACAGGCAGTTGATTGCTTTGTTAAGTGCGAACTGAATGAAGTTGACGACATTCTGGTTGAGGCAGGGAGCTGATGATCCTGCATTATCAAAGGCTTTTTTTGTTCCACCGGTGCAAGTGTAACCGGTGTTACCAACTTCGCGTTGAAGGGAGGCCTCAATACAAGAGCGTTTGATTTTTTTTGTCTGTGTAACCTCTGCGACCACCTGTTGAAGATGATCGGTTAAGGCCTGAACTTGATTGGGTTTCGCAGTCGCGCAGCGGGCACAGTATCCGGGGGTTCGAGGCATGCCATTCGTGCTCAGTTGATAATCCAAAGTTAAAGGATCTCTCGAGCTTTCAAAGGATTTATTAATAGACTGGCTTTGAACGCCTTTAATGCCACCTTTATCATTAATGCAGGCGTGCTGAGCTCTTGCAGCGTCGGTCATTAAAATCGTAAAAAGAAATGCAAATAAGAATAGCCTCACCTTGGCCTTATCGGTGAGTGCTTCTGAACATTAAGGAAAAAGTGGGTACAGTTAAAGACCTAGGTCGAGCTTTAGGAAAGATTCTGCTCCAGAGTGTCCCAGGAGCAGACGTTCATTATTTTACGATATAGTCTTTCCAACGATTCAGCAGTGACGGAGTCAGTTGGGTGTAGCACACGGTTCCTTCAGTTGCTGTCTCTTTGCGAGTGATTTGCGCTTCTCGTCCCAAATCAAAGATTTTGTATTCTTCAGAACGTGGGAAGTAAAGCTGCACATCGGTCTGCATCTCGCTCACAGTTTGCGCCATCAGTTTTTTAAGCTGTTCAATACCTTGACCAGTTAAAGCGCTGACAAAAACACGTGGATAGTGTTTCACTCTAAATTGTCTTTCTAAAGGCGCGACATCACATTTGTTGTACACGTGGATGATTTTTTTATCCTGCCAGTTGAATTCTTTAATCAAGGCTTCAACAACCTCTACCTGGCGTTCCATATTAGGTGAAGAAAGATCAATCACATGCAAAAGGACATCGGCATCGGAAGATTCTTCCAGTGTTGCTTTAAAGGCCTCAATCAACTGTGTGGGAAGTTTGCGAATAAATCCCACCGTATCCGTGACAACGCCGGGAGGTCCGTCGGGTAAGAAGATTTTGCGTGTCGTCGGATCCAAAGTCGCAAACACTTGGTTCTTTGCCATGACTTGGGCCCCGGTGAGCCGATTGAGCAAAGAGCTTTTTCCAGAGTTCGTGTAGCCAATAAGGGCAAAGGAGGGGATCTCATGACGACGTCGGGATTGCCTGTGTTGCGCGCGGTTTTTGCGAACACCTTCAAGTTTTTTCTTAATAATCGCAACACGCTCACGGATGCGACGGCGGTCGTTTTCAAGGGCGGTTTCACCCGGACCACGAGTTCCGATACCACCACCTTGACGTGATAAAGATTCTAACCAAGCGCCGACCATGCGGGGCATCTGATCCAGCAACTGTGCAAGTTCCACTTGAAGTTTTCCTTCAAAGGTCTGCGCTCGTTGCGCGAAAATATCTAGAATCAATTGATTGCGGTCAATCACGCGGGCTTTCACCACTTGGGCTAAGTTACGTTGTTGAACGCCAGACAGCTGATGGTCCATCACGACGATGTTCGCGCGACTGTCGCGGACCATTTCGGCCACTTCCTCAACCTTTCCTGTGCCGATCAAGGTCGCAGGATTCCACTGAGGCAAAACTTGAATAATAGAACCCACGACTTCGCCGCCCGCGGCAGAGACGAGTTCTTCAAGTTCCAATAGATTTTCTTTAATTTCGGTGAGTGGCTCGGTCTTTAATCCGACGCCGATGACGATGACTCTATCCTGGGCAGATACATGGGCTTGATTAGTCAATTAAAACAATCCTCCCTGAAGTATGTCACTCCGATTCTTGGAGCTCCTAGACTTAAGAGTAGCACAACTGACAATGCCGACAAAGTTAAATTTTGCTGAAAAAATAGGATAAAGATCCGCCTAACAAAATCAAAACAGAGCTGGGAGTTTTTGTTTTTATCAGCGCTAAAAATGCGATAAGAGCAAGCCCGCTCAGAAGTCCACTCGTAAAGACATCTCGACCTAAGGCTATAAGAGTGTAGGTGAGAAGTCCCAGCGATCCGACAACCACGCCATTCAAAATCATCCGTACGGTGAAAGAAGACTCGAGTTTCGAGTAAAAAGGAATCGTCAGGGCTACGAATACAAAGGCGGGCAGGAAGATTCCGACCGTAGCAACGAGCGAACCCGCGAAGCCATCGGTTAAATATCCTAAGAAAGTCGCCGTCGTGAAAACGGGACCTGGAGTGAATTGTCCGACAAGAATTCCATCCAAGAGTTGGGTCTCTGTAATCCAGCTTCTTTTTTCAATCAACTCTGTCTTTAAAAAGCTCAGTAAGACGTATCCACTTCCAAACAGAAGGGATCCGATTTTTAAAAACACCCAAAATAAACTTCCTAGTTCTCGCGTGTGAAATGAAGGACTGCGAGAAATAAAAAGTGAAATCAAGCCACAGTTTAAAAGGATGACGATTTCAGAAACGTCTTTCGACTTCATGTACAGCGCTGCCAAAAAGATGAAGGTCAGAAGAATATTTTGTTTCTTTTTCCAGAAAGAGGAGGCAAAAAAATCCGGAGCCTTTTCAACTTCAAAACTGCTTTTTAAAAAACGCCACAGGGCCAGGGCGATAACAGAAATAACGACGGACTTCGCACCTAGAAGAAAGCTTTGAAGGTCAGGAAGACTTGCGTATCTTTGATAAAGAACCGCGACGCCTAAAACTAGAAAGTAGGCGGGCAGAATGAAGCAAAGACCGGCTAAAAAGAAACCTTTCCATCCTGCGCGTGTATAGCCAATATGCATGGCCATCTCGGTCGAATTCGGACCTGGAATAAGTTGAGTCAGTCCCAGAAGATGCAGAAATTTTTCGCGTGTCAGCCACTGACGGCGATGAACAAACTCTTCCTCCATCATGGCGATATGAGCAGCCGGGCCACCAAAAGAGGTGGCTCCCAGCCTGAGGAAGAGCCAAATAAGATTACTTACCACGTGACTTCAAAACTTCTTTGATAAACTGAGCTTCCAGTGCCGTGAACACCACGGAGTTCACGATGCCATCCACTGTCGTTGTTCTTTGAAGAACGTTTGCTGAACGTCTAACTCCCGTGAGGAAAGGTCCGATCACTTCGACTTTACCTACTTGTTGGATTAACTTGTAGGCGATGTTCGAAGCTTCCAGGTTCGGGAATACAAGAACATTGGCTCCACCTTTAAGATCTGAGAATGGGAAAAGTCTTTCCATGATCTCTGGATTTACGGCCGTGTCGGCTTGCATATCGCCATCCACCATGATGCCAGGGCGAAGCTTCTTAACGATCTCTGCGGCTTGTTTCATCTTGTTCGGTGTTCCGCTAGAGCCACTGAAATTTGAGTAGCTGAGCATCGCCACGCGCGGCTCAATACCGAAGTATTCAACAATCTTCGCCGCTTGAATAGCGATCTGAGCACATTGTTCTGCAGACGGATTAAAGTTCACTGTTGTATCAGCAAGAACCAAGAACTTGTCTTCAAGAAGAATAAAGTTCAAGCCCGCAGGAACGCCATTTTGATAAACGCCGATAGTTTGCAAAATTGGACGAACAGCATCAGCATAGTTGATGGATGCGCCACTCACCATACCGTCAGCATCACCCATGTGAACCATCATCGCCGCGAAGTAGTTTGGTTCAGCCATGAGGCGTTCTGCTTCACGCAAGTTGATGCCTTTACGCTGTCTTAAAGAATAAAGCTTTTCAACATAAGCGTAGTATTTCGGATAATTCGAAGGGTGAATCACCGGCACGTTCTTTAATGCCGGAATATCCAAGGCATTGATTTTTTCTTTTACGCGCTCGGGATAACCAAGAAGTATAGGCTGACAGATTTTTTCTTCAACCAAAACCGCCAAGGCCTTAAGGACTTTAGAACTTGTTCCTTCGGGAAATACGATTTTTGGAAGTTCACCGCCAGCGGCTGCGGAGTTTTGGTGAACGCGATTGATCGCAGAACGGATGAAGACTTTCGAAGGACCTTGCAAAGCTTCTAGAGAGTTGCGGTAAGCATCCCAATCTTCAATGTTTCTTGTGGCAACGCCAGTGTCCATCGCGGCTTTTGCTACTTGCGGAGCAACCCACAATAACACGCGCGTGTCGAAAGGTTTTGGAATTAAGTATTCACGACCAAATTTAAAGCTCTTACCACCGTAGGTCGCAGAGACATTGTCTGGAACGTCTTCACGCGCCAACTTCGCCAAGGCTTGAACCGCCGCGAGTTTCATCTCTTCATTGATTTGTGTCGAACGTGTGTCCAGGGCGCCACGGAAAATAGACGGGAAGCCAAGAACGTTGTTCACTTGGTTTGGATAGTCAGAGCGGCCTGTGGCAATGATGGCATCCGGACGAGCTGCACGGGCTTTGTCAGGAGTGATTTCGGGCTCAGGGTTTGCCATGGCAAAGATGATAGGATCTTTGGCCATATCTTTCAGCATTTCCGGCGTTAAAGCGCCCGCAACCGAAAGGCCGACGAAAACGTCCGCGCCTCTTAAGGCTTCACTGAGTGTGCGCGCTTCAGTTTCAGAAGCAAAGAACTCTTTGTATTTGTTCATGCCGTTTGTACGGCCTTTATAGATGACACCTTGAGAGTCACACATGATGATGTTTTCACGGCGAGCACCCAGCGCGATAAAGATCTTCGCACACGAATTTGCAGAAGCCCCTGCGCCGTTCACGACGATGCGGATGTCTTGCATTTTACGACCCGTGATTTCACAGGCATTCAAAAGAGCCGCACCGGAGACAATCGCCGTTCCATGTTGGTCGTCGTGGAAAACAGGGATTTTCATTTCTTTTTTCAAGCGCTCTTCAATCTCGAAACACTCTGGCGCCTTGATATCTTCCAAGTTGATACCGCCGAAGGTAGGCTCAAGCACGCGAATCGCATTACAGAATTCGTTCACATCTTTCGTCGCCACTTCGATATCGAAAACATCAATACCCGCAAACTGTTTAAAAAGAATCCCTTTACCTTCCATCACAGGTTTTCCTGCAAGAGGTCCGATATCTCCCAAGCCCAGAACGGCCGTACCATTTGAGATGACCGCGACAAGGTTTCCTTTGGCTGTGTAGTCGTAAACTTTAGCAGGGTCTTTAGCGATGACTTTACAAGGAGCCGCCACGCCTGGTGAGTACGCCAGCGACAGATCTTTTTCTGTCATGCAGGGTTTCGAAGAAATAACTTCGATTTTTCCTGGTTTGCCCATTTGGTGATAATGAAGGGCCTCTTGATCTAAGTTGCTGATGCCGGCTTTTGTTTCTGTTTTTGTATCCAAGGATACTCCCTTTCCTGCCAATGCTTAGCTGTTAAGCAGAACTTTCTTTTGGAGAATTTATCAACCCATTTCAAGGGGTTAGGAAAGTCCTGCGACAAGTGCCATTACTCTACAGAGAGGGGCAGAAAGGGTCAACGTATCGAGCCTTTGGCGCATGGGGCAAACCCCATGAATCTCCTATATTTCGTAGAAGGGGATTTCAATGATCGATCGGAAGCCGTGTCCCGCGGTGATGGCCGTGAGAAGTGTTCGTAAACTCGAGACGGTACGACCCTTAGCTCCAATGAGGTGCCCAATGCATTCTTTAGGGCAATCGATGTGATAGATCGTCGTTCTTTCTGCCTGGGTGTAATTGACACGGATGCTTCCAGGTTGGGGAACCAAAGCCTGCACGAGGCTTTCCAGAAGAGCGCGAACTTCTTCGCGGGTCAGGGGAGAACTGCGTCTGAGTACGACGGTATTTGAATTCACGATGCCTATCCTTGTGAGCGTTGAGGCCTCATTTTAGCAACGAGAATTCCGGGGAGTCTTTCGTAGATTGCAGATCTGTAGCGGATTTCGAGTACATTTGTCCCTGAAATTTCTTTGTGGTTCTAGAACTTGGGTACGTTAAACGTACCCGCTTATTGACAAGTGCTTGTACGCACGGTTGATTGCCCGCATGACTAATGACGTGAAGCAAAAGCAAGATTTCGTTGAATTTCTGCGGTTCACTTTTGACGCCAAGAAAAAGGTGAATCCTCGATATTCCCTTCGCTCTTTTGCTTTGTTTATTGATGTCGACAACTCGCGTTTATCTAAGATCCTGCGCAATGAACGCCCGGTGCATCCCGGGTTGGTAGAGCGTATCGGTAAAAAACTGCGACTGAGCGCCGAAGAAATTGATCGCTATAAAGTAGTAGAGGCAAATAAATATCGTCGTAAAGCTCTTCCGGTAACGCCGAAGAAAATTGTTCCTTACAAGCAGATCTCCGAAGATTCTTTCAAAATAATTTCAGACATCACTCATTACCAAGTTCTTGAGTTGATGAAGCTGAAGTCTTTTGAGCCGGATCTTAAATGGGTCGCAAAGACCGTGGGGATTAGCGAAAAACAAGCGGCCGAGTGTCGCGATCGACTGATGCGTGTGGGGCTTTTAGAGATCGACGAAAAGGGTCGCTGGTTCGACACTTCCGAGGGTTTCAGTACCGACATTTTAAGCGAAACTCGCGCGTCGGAAGCTCATCGAAAAATGCAATCCGAAATTTTAATTCGGGCGCATAGCGCCTTAGAAAAGTTCACTCTTGAAGAGAGAGATCAGTCATCGATGATGATGGCAACCAGTGCAAAAAAACTTCTTGAAGCCAAAAAAATGATCAAACAATTCCGTCGTAAACTGGGGCAATTTCTGGATGACTGCGACGAGAAAGATCAGATTTACCAACTGAGCATTTCACTTTACCCGCTCATTAACAAAACTTAGGGAGCTACTGATGAAAACTTTAGGTTTCTTTTTCATATTGATGTTTTCTTTCGTGGCCACGGCGGGGACTCTTGAAAATCGAGAAAGCAATGGCGGAAAGGGGATTGTCGTTGGTGAAAAAGCCTATCTTCTGGATCTATTGGAGCGCTCGCCTTATGATGCCTCCCTACCTTCAAAAACAACTTTCGTATTAGGACTGAAAAAAGAAGCCGTCTTCCGTCTGTTTCCGGCGTCTTTTCCTCGCGAAAAGATTTATCGAAAACTCATCGACCTGAATCAGTTTTCTCCAGAAGTGATGATGCATTTATATAACACCGCTCGTCGCCTGCAGTGGGAATTGGTCGAGGGCCCCTTGGTGTTAACCACAGATGATAATTTCGTTGATGGTCATTGGAAGGGCTATCCGCTCGTGCAATTTGCCGAACGTCGGGTGAACGCGATTCGTATCGATCGCAAGATGTGGCATCGCCTGGATGACGTCAATAAAGTCGCCCTCGTCCTGCATGAGATCGTTTACTCTGCCATTGACCCGATTTCGACAGGTTTTCAAAGTGATCTGACTCGTTTTTTTGTATCTTCGATTTTTTCAAAAGAAGACTTCAGGGCCATGAACTACGAACACACACGTCTATTTTGGCAGAGTGTGTTTTTCTTAAAGCCCGTAATCCGCGATTAGCTGATTTGTTTTGTATAAAGCCTCGCGATTCCGATGAGGCTTCTTTAAAAAGGGTCTAGGTGACCCTTCCTCATTTCTAGAGTTCTGCTTCTATTTTTTAGGTTCTTCTTCAAGCTGGACAAGGCTTTCGCGTTCTTCAAGCTAAGGGGTGCGGTGCGTCAGGTCCAGATCTGCCTCATTTTGTTGCTATTTATATTTGGTGGAACAACCGAAAAGACATATGATTTTAATGGCTTATACCAATTAAGGAGAATTGCATGAAATCACCACGTGATGTGGTTCTTGTTGAAGGTGTTCGTACACCGTTCGCAAAAGCAGGGACAAAACTTAAGAAAGTTCATCCGGCAGAACTTGGAAAAACTGCCTTAAAACAACTCATCGCAAAAACTAATCTTGATGTGAACAGTGTTGACGAAGTGATTATCGGCAACACCGGAAATCCTCCTGATGCCGTAAACATTTCTCGCGTTGTTGCTTTGAATTCAGGCATTCCTTTGAAGACCTCCGCGTACACAGTGCATAGAAACTGTGCTTCCGCTTTAGAGTCTATCTCTAACGGTTACGAAAAAATCAAATCCGGAACGATGGATGTTGTTCTTGCTGGTGGTACGGAAAGCATGTCGCAAATGCCGACGCTTCTTCCAAAAAAATTCCAAGATATCTACGACGGTCTTTTTGCGGCAAAAGGTCCGAAGCAAGCTTTGCCTTTGTTGTGGAAGCTTTTCAAAGCAGACATGAATCAGATCAAAGCTTTGTTGCAAGGAAATATGCGTGACGAACACTTCCCGCAAATCTCTGTGATGTTGGGTCTAACAGATCCTTTCGTCGGCATCAACATGGGACAAACGGCCGAGATCTTAGCAAAAGAGTGGGGCTTATCTCGCGATATGCAAGATCAATTTGCTCTTCGCTCGCACTTAAGAGCGGCACAAGCGATGAAAGAGGGACGTATGAAGGAAGAGATCACTCCGGTGTATCTGTCTCCTGAATACAAAGAAGTTGTCTCTGACGACATTGGTCCTCGTGAATCTCAAACGATCGAAGCTTTGGCAAAATTGAAACCTTTCTTTGATAAAGCGACAGGTTCTATTACGGCGGGGAACTCATGCCCGATCACAGATGGCGCCGCGATGGTGCTGATGATGTCTCGTGAAAAAGCGGACTCTTTGGGTTACAAGCCACTGGCAACAATCCGTTCCTACGGCTTTGCCGGTCTTGAGCCTGAGCGCATGGGATTAGGCCCTGCGTACTCTTCACCGTTGGCGTTGAAGCGCGCGGGTCTTTCAATGAAAGACATGGGACTTGTTGAGTTGAACGAAGCGTTTGCAGCCCAAGTCATGGCCTGCCAAAAAGCTATGGATTCTGACAAATTTGCCCAAGAAAAATTAGGCTTAACTTCCAAAGTCGGTGAAATCCGTGATGACATCTTGAATGTGAACGGCGGCGCGATTGCTTTTGGTCACCCAGTGGGTGCGACGGGAACTCGCATCGTTCTTACTTTGGCAAAAGAGATGAAACGCAGAAACGTTCAGTTTGGCTTGGCGACACTTTGTATTGGTGGAGGCCAAGGCGGATCGATGGTTCTTGAGAACGAGGGGTAGGTCGATCTCGGTGCTTTGCCGCGAGCTCTGTGCTGGCCTCTGTTCTCATTGGCTCGGACAGTCTTCGCGGACGTGCCCCTTTGGGGCTACTGCTGCGGAACTCGCCACTGAGTACAGAGGCCAGCACAGAGCTCGCGGCAAAGAACGTGTTCGTTTCAAGGGCTGGCATCGGTTTTTGTGGTTTTCTGGCCTTCGGCAGTTGGTTCTGGTGGATGCGATGGCCTGGGTTTTTGGGGCGTTTTAGTTTTGATTTTTAAATTTTCTTTTTTTGTTTTTGCAACTTAGGAGTTTTCAGAATGTCTATTCAAGAGAGTATTAAGATCGTTCCTCAGGGTGAGATTGCGGTTGTTGTTTTTGATTTGGTTGGGGAGAAGGTTAATAAGTTTTCTACTCCGGTTATGATGAGACTTAAGGAAGTTCTTGAAGAGCTTAAGAAGTCTTCTTACAAAGCGGTCATCTTTAAGTCAGCGAAGCCTAAAATTTTTATTGCGGGTGCTGATATTGAAGAAATCAAAAGCATGACGACGAAAGATCAGTTTGAGGCGGCGGTGAAGGGTGGTCAGGACATCATGAATATGGTGGAAGATCTTCCAATGCCGACGATGGCGGCTATCCATGGTGCTTGCATGGGTGGAGGTTGTGAATTCATTCTTTCTTGTGACTATCGTATCGCTTCTGATGATTCCTCTACGAAAATTGGTCTTCCTGAAATTCAGTTGGGTATCTTGCCGGGGTTTGGTGGTACGCAACGTATGCCTCGCGTGATTGGTTTGCAGGCGGCTTTGGATATTATCTTAGCTGGTAAATCTGTGAACTCTAAAAAAGCTTTGAAGTCAGGTCTTGTTGATAAAGTCGTTCATCCCAATCTTTTGGATGAACAAGCTGTCAAATGGGCGAAAGAAATTATCTCTAACGGCGCGAAAAAACGTCGTAAGAAATTCCAGCCTCAAGGTGCGGTGAACAAAGTTCTTGAGGGTGCTTTGGGTCGTGGCATCGTTTTCAAAAAAGCTCGTGAGGGTGTTTTAAAGGCGACAAAGGGTCACTATCCAGCTCCTTTGAAGGCTTTGGAAGTGATTCAAAAAACTTACGGTATGAGTGACCGTGAAGCCGGTATGCGTATTGAGCGTGAAGGCTTCTGTGAATTGGGTATTACAGATATTTCTAAAAACTTGATCCACGTTTTCTATTTGACCGAAATGGTTAAAAAACAAAACGGTGTTCCAGGCGTCGATGTAAAACCACGCGAAGTGAAAGGTATGGGTATTCTTGGTGCCGGCACAATGGGTGGTGGTATCGCTTACGTCGCTGCAGATAAAGGTGTTCAAGTTCGTATGAAGGACTTAAATACCGATGCTTTGGGTAAAGGTCTTAAGCATGCTTCGGATCTTTGGATGAAGCTTCTTAAACGTAAATCCATTGATAAGTATCAGTACCAACAAAAAATGGACATGGTGTCTGTGACAACGGATTATTCTGGATTTAAAAATCTGGATGTTGTTGTCGAAGCTATTGTTGAAGACATGGGGATTAAACAAAAAGTGATCGGTGAGTGCGCTGGCCAAATGCGCCCGGATGCGATTATCGCGACGAACACAAGTTCGTTGTCAGTGACAGAGATGTCTAAAGGTCATCCACGTCCAGAGTACTTTGCGGGTATGCACTTCTTCAATCCAGTGAACAAAATGCCTTTAGTAGAAGTTATTCGCGGTGAAAAAACTTCGGATGAAACTATTGCGACAATCTTTGAATTGACTAAGAAGATGGGAAAAATGCCGGTTGTGGTTAAAGACGGTCCCGGTTTTTTAGTGAATCGTCTTCTTCTTCCGTATATGGCTGAAGCGGCTTTCTTAATGCAAGAAGGTATGAGCATTGAAGTGGTTGATAAGGCTTACGTTAAAGAATTCGGTATGCCGATGGGACCGTTTGAGTTGATGGACGAAGTCGGTCTTGATGTGTGTATCAAGGTTCTTAAGATTTTCAAAAAAGCTTTTGGTGAGCGCATCGAGATGGCTCCTTGCATGGAAGCTCTTGAAAAATCCGGTCGTTTGGGTCGTAAGAATGGCAAAGGCTTCTATCACTATTCTGAAGACGGAAAACGTGGCGACGTCGACCAAAGCATCTATGCGGCTTTGGGATTGGGTCAGCCAACAAATCCATATGACTCAAAAGAGTGCATCGAGCGTGGTGTGTTTGCGATGGTGAACGAGTGTTCTTTGGCTTTGGTTGAAGACCGCATCGTTGAAACTCCTCACGAAGTCGACCTTGCGATGATCATGGGAACAGGCTTCCCTCCATTCCGCGGCGGTCTTCTGAAGTACACAGACACCGTAGGAACTCAATACGTCGCCGATCAATTAGCGATGTACGCATCCACTCGTAAAGCCGGCCGTTTGAAACCATCCGTTCCATTAACGAACATGGCAAAATCAAACCGCAAGTTCTACAACTAAGAAAAGTTTAGAAAACCAGAAAAGGCGCCAGGGGAGTATTTCCAACTGGCCCATGTAAGAAAAAGCCCAGCTAAAAACGCTGGGCTTTTTTTTGGAGTGCCTGCTTCTTTTTTGGGTCTACGCTGCATCAATTGATGCGCTGTAGACCCAAAAAAGAAGCAGGCACCTCTAGAAGCGGGAGATTGATAGATGGCTTGGGATTTCGGTTCCGTGCATGCCGGCCACGAGGGTTTTTGCGGCGTTGAAGCTTAGGCCCATGCCGTGGCCTGAGCAGCCGGCCATGATGTGGATGTTTTTGTTTTCTGGAAGGGCTCCCAGAATCATTTGGCCATCCGGCGAGAAGCCCATAATGCCGGACCATTGGTAGGCGATCTTCGCTTCTTTCCCGTATTTGAAGTGGCTCTTTACGAAGTCGAAAAGAGCTGTCTGAATTAACGATGTGGTTTCATCTGAATAAGTATTCTCGACATCAATCGCTAAATTTCTGAAGCCGCCAATCAGCAAGTGTCCCGTCGGCAGTTGACGGAAGTAGCAGAGGTGCTTCGTCAGGTAACAAGGCCCTCGTACGAACGCTGGCAAAGGTTCTGTGACTAGAATTTGCCCACGACCGGGCTTAATCAAGGATTCAAAGTTCTTTAAAACTAAAGGCAAATAAGCGTTCAAGGTGAAGATCACTCGGGGAGCTTCAAAATCCCCATGGTCTGTGCGTAAGACTTGGGTTGTACCTTTGTCTTTTACCGAAAACACTTCCGTGCCTTCGTGAATATCGGCTTTGATTTTATTTCGAAGACGCTGCAGAAGTTTGATCGGATGAATGTATCCATCACCTGTATATTGAATGCCGCCTTCAAAACCGGTGACGCCGAAATCTTTTTCTAAATCAGTAGGCCCGATTTCATGAACATCAATGCCAGCGGACTGCATCAGTTTTGCTGTCATTCTGTATTTCAGCCAATGTTCTGAACTTGGAGCGACCGTGCAAGAACCCGTGTGACGGAAATCCAGTTCATCGGCTTTGTCTTCAATAATGTGCTCTAAAAGAAGTTGGCGATTGTCTTCAGAAAACTTCCAGATCTCTGTGGCTTTCTGTAAACCAAATTGTTCATTGAGTTTGATAAAGTGCTCGGTGGATCCGCAAGTCACAAATCCTGCGTTTCTTCCTGAGGCGCCAAATCCCAAGCGGTGTTTTTCAATGATCGCAATGCGAGCGGTGGGATTTTCTTTTTGCAGCCAATAGGCGGTAGAGAGTCCCGCAATGCCGGCGCCAACGATCACAAAGTCATAGACTTTTGCGGAAGGAGATGAAGAAGTTGCTGAATCAAGCCAATAAGAAATACTCATAAAGACCTACAGATATTTAATCATTTCTTCTGCCGTACATCGGCAGGGTTTTCCGTCACGCACGCATTCATAGTCCACATCAATCCAATATTCAGGATGAGTCGCAACACTTTCAAAACCAAACTTAGTCAAATAGCGAATCGAAGAGTTGTTCGGGGATTCCTTCCACGCATGGGTGACAATAGCTTCCGTTCCCACAAGTTTAAAACGCTCGATCGACGAGTCCGAAAGTTGAGGGCCCCAGCCTTGTCCTTGAACCGCCTCCGACAAAAACAAGCTTTGAAAGTAGCCTACTTTTTCTAGTGGTACTTTCCAAAGATCGGGGCGCAGTTTCTTTCCTTTGCCTTTGCTCCAAGAGCCCGGCGGATAAGCCAAGCGCAAACCAAAAATTTCATCTTGAGAATTAGCTAAAACAAAAGAGCACATCACGTCGCCCGAAAAAGATTTTTGAAAGCACTCTTCAAGTTCTTTCAAAGTAAAGTAGTTCAGGCCGATGCTAGAATCGGTGAAATTTTTAACCGCCGGAAGATCACGAAGTTCTAAAGGACGAATGTGCATAAGCACATAAAGACATAATCAAAAAATCGGGTCAATTCGCATTTCATCGAAATCGCCGCCTTGTCCTACCATCAGCCTAAACCGACGGTGGTCTTCGTCCCAATGCGCATGGATATCAATAGGGCGGCAGCAAATCTCGCAATCCCAAATAAACTCCTGGTCTTCGCCATCCTCGCGAAAGACTTGAATAGAGAACTTTTCCCGGCAATACGGGCACTGTACTTTGCATTCCATAAGGACCTCTTAAGTTACGCCCTTATTGTCTAAAGGGGTGGGGAGGCCCTCAAGGTCCCATGCAGAAATACAGGTCTCTCTCTGGGAGTGAACCTCAACTGGTCTATAAGCGTTCTGACGAGCTTAAAACCTGTCTACCTTATCAACATTTCATACTTTTTTTCAGACACCTTTTGCCCTGGGGGTTTCTTTGGCATAAGTGTCTCTTGAATATGGTTTTTGGGGGTTCTTACATGAATTCGAATCAACGCATCGGGCTTCTCAGCATTGCTCTATCTTCTTTGTTACTGTCAGCGTGTACGAAAGAAACTATCGTCGAAAAGCAGGCTCCAAATAATATGCTCGAGTCGTTTACGAGCAATACCACGGATGTCTGTGCGAATAAATCCTGTATCACGATTCAAAAATCCTCTTTAGGAAAAGTCTTTCTTTTGATCTCTTCGGGAAAGACATCTGGATCCACACCGCAGTGGTATGACTTGAAACCTCAGGTGGTCACATTCGATAAGTCCGGCGGACGCATCGCCTTGTTAGCTCAGAATTACAATAGCATTTACAAAGAAATTCAAACGGTGAACCTGATCCAAACTTTCGAAGTCGTGTCTGAAGATACAGACTCCATTACTTTTGATTGGGGGCAAGGTTTAAAAACTTTTGTTCAGCAGCGTTCCTACGACACGGATATCCCTCGCGGCAATAGCGATGACTTAACGGAAAGTTCGCTCCCTTCTTTGGTTGTTGAAGACTCTTTTGTTCGCGGTATTAAGTTTGATGAAAAAAACATCGAGCTAGAGCAGATCATCAAGATCCGCTCTGATCTAGTTAAATCGGGTCCTGATCGTAATACATCGACCGTAGAAAACCGTGAAGAGACGGTCGCCATGAATGTGCAAATCCGCGCTTACAATCTGACTCCGGATTTCCGTCCTAAAGAGTACGATAAAAGTCGCCGCGTCGGATTCTTTGTTACGAAGCTGGGCAAAAAAGAACATAGCAAAGACATCATCAATTTAATCACGAAGTGGGACTTGTCTCCTAAAAAAGGTCCCATTGTTATTCGTATTTCTGATGCCGTTCCCGCACAATATCTGGATGCTGTGAAAGAAGGCGCTCTTTACTGGAATAAAGTTTTTGGTCGTGATGTGATCAGCGTAAAAACAAATGTGGATCCTCAAGCCGGTCCTGAAGATCGCAGCATCATGGTGCGCTGGATTCCTTGGGAAGATTCAGGCGCGGCTTACGCTATTGGCCAATCGGATCCTCTGACGGGTGAAGTCTTAAGAGCTCAAGTATTTATGCCGTCCGTTTTCACGAAAGTCGGCTCTGGTGATTTAGTTCATCTCAATAATGACACTCCAGTCGCACCCGGCGCCGTTTCCTGTGACCTTACCCAAAATCTAGCTGCATTGGATGTGATCGCGAAAGAGGCCAATGATTCTCAAAGACTTCGCTTAGCTCAAGACAGCGTGCGCGCCACTGTGGCTCACGAACTAGGACATGCTTTGGGACTTCGTCATAACTTTGCAGGATCCTTCTCTGCGAAGGTGTCAACAAAAGATATTGAAGCTGCGGCGAAAAACTATCTTCAAGATCCCAATCACCAAGGTTTGGAAACGTCGACAAGTATCATGGATTATGTCAGCGGTATTGATGATGTCTTGATGGCAGCCAGAATCAAATATGCACCTCTTTCCTATGATAAGATGGCGATGGATTGGGCTTACTCGGCGGACCATGCGGCATTAGACGAAAAGATCTCTCGCTACTGCACGGATGACGATATCGCTTTAGCTTCAAGCCAAGCTTTGCAGATTTATGGCTGCGAGCGCTTCGATGCCGGAAACAATCCGCTTCTTCGCAAGTACTTGGATACGAAATATGAAAAAGAACGTTTCATTAAAGTTCTTTTTGCCTCCATCATTGGCCGTCTGTACCCCGCAGATCAACCGACGGTCGTTAACGACATCGACGTGGTTCTTCAAGACACGGTGAAGTGGGGGAAGGTCAATCTTGATACATTGAAGTTTATTAATCAGGTTCTTTTAGATAAAACAGTCAACTCAGTCCCATCGCCACAGTTTGCTTCAATTGAAAACGTAAAGTCAGGTCAGATCCATTATTCCAAAGTGGGAATGGACGATGCTTTAGGTCGTGAGCGCACACGCTCTTTGGCAGAAGCCGGTGGATACGCGGCTGTGCTTAATGATCTTTGGAGAAACTCTGACGGCAGCATTGCTAAAGACTTTATTGAAAGACAAATCACTGAGCTTGCGAATAGTCCTTACTTTGCTCAAGGTAAAACATTGGGTGGACGTGAGTACACGCTGACGAGTTTTCAACAAAATCGTATTCTTTCTTTCTTCCACCAGCTTTCGTTGGTGAATAAAAAGGCATTGGCTTCGGGTCTTTCCGCTCTTCTGCCTAAAGTCGATGAAAGCGAAGCCGACGCCAAAGGGGCTCTTACGATCGTCAGTCAGGTTCTTCCACGCAATATCATTACAGCACAAGATGCCGATATCCTGGCAGCACTTTACTTGGATCTTACGGCTGTGGAAAACGGTGAGACGACTTTAAGAGTAGGACAAGGACTTACTAAAGAAGTTAAAGTCGCGCGCAGTTATCTAACGGCGGAAGAGCGTACGAAATGGATGAACTTGGTTTCGTCTCGTGGTTTGCGCTTTGAAGTTGAAATGAAGAAAGCCCTGATTCGTAGCGAGCAGTACAACAAAGTGAATGCCGTTTTGAAAGAAGTAGATCCAAGCTTTGATTTGGCTTCTATAAAAAAGCCGGCGGAGCTACCGGCGCAGCTTCTGAATCAAGGTCTGGTCGATTCTGCGGGTTCTTTATGGCTGACAGCGGAAATCAATGTGCTCTTGGCCTTCGATAAATTGCGCTAATTTTCATTGTTCAAATATTAAACACCCGAGCACTTAAAACGTCCCTCCTTGGAGGGATGTTTCAGGGTGAGACGGGTTTTCGCTCTCAAATCCAATATATTGCATTTTTGATGGTCCGCCTCTTGCCTCTATGATTGGCATGGAGGCTTTTATGAAAACATCTTTCTTTAACAAATCAGTGATGGGAATCTTGGTCCTTGTGGCTTTGTCCTTATCAGCTTGTGCGAAGAAGGAATCCAGCGCGACACGCGTTGCGGGCCGCTCAAACACACCGGCGGTCACTCAGCCCAATGCGGTGAATAGCTGCGGGAATGCCTCCATGAATGTGGGTAAGATCTATGATTACTACAATTCAGGAAGTTTTGAATCCCAAGTAAAGAGTTTTATCTCTGCTACCTTGGATCCACAAACACTGGGCACTATCAGCGGTAATATCAATGATAAGACTGGTATTGATTTCTTCGGTTCATTTAAATTTGATTCTTCCGGAAATTTAGTGGCGGGTTCTTCAACTGTTCTTATCAAGATCTTTGATTCCTACGCGGGTCAGTCTTATAACGGCCAGGTGATCCAGCCTTACCAAGTTGAGTTTTCTGCGGCGGCTTCAGGAACCATTAATCGCAATACGCGTCAATTCACAGTGAAGTTTAGCGACTCTTACGGTGATATCGTGTTCCAAGGTCAATACGACGGCACTCTTGCTCAAGGGAATGTGACATATCAAAATCGTACGGCGGTAAACGGCTATTCTCCTGCTTCGGGTACTCTTGGTCAGTTCAAAGCCTACACGTGTGCTTTGATCCAATAATAAGCGCTGCGTCTTGCTTCACCCCCTATCGAGTTTGAAGATAGGGGAATGCCTCAACGTTTCATCTTTGATTCTTCCATTCTGAACTCGGTTGTCGGTGGTCATTCTGCCATCGAAATTCCTAGGCTCAATATTCATTCTCTCGAGGCCGCGACGTCTTTCCTTTTAAGTTATGGATTCGATTTCACCAAAGAAAACGACTTAGAAAAACTTTGGTACTACCACCGTCGTGCCCTGGTTCTGATGTTAGAAAAGCTGGGCTTTGAAGATAAAGAACTTCCTGAAATTTTTAGAGACCGCCGCCAGCTTGGGGACATCCGCCAGTTATTAATTTACGCAAGTTCCCAGGATCCCGAACAAGTTCAACTGCAACGCTGGGCCTGTGCGATTCTTCGCTGCATGCATGTTTTTGTTCATGCAGAAAATGATCTCTTCAGTTCTTTTTCTGAAGAAATCCAATCGCAAATTCTTTCGCCGTTTCAAGAGTGCATCCGTTATGACGGCACGACTCACCGGACTTTTTTGCAAAGTTCTACGGCTGGTGAGCACATCTTAGATCCTATTGAACTTCTAGGTTTTGAAGTAAAACCATTTAAAACTTCTTCCAGCACGGTGATTAAACTTTTGGCCAAACCCGATGCTTTGGCGATGAAGATCTTTGATAAGCTGGGTGTACGTTTTATCACGCGCAATCTTTTTGATACTTTCCAAGTCGTGCGTTTTTTGGTGAAAGAAAATGTGATCAGTTTTCCGCACATCATGCCGGATCAAAGCTCTAACAATCTTTATCCGGTGAATGTATTCATGGAAGTGTGTGACGATCTTTCTCACCGGTTGGACACTTTGGATGAGCAAAGTATTCAAGCTGCTTTTGATCAAAAACTCTCCGAGATGGGTGATAACGTTCAGTATCTGCGAAAAGAAAATTTCTTTTCCGGTGCGGATTATAAGTTTATTAAATTCATTTCTCGTAAATTGATTCATATTAAACCCCAAGGGAGCCAAGAAGCTTTTAGTTTCTTTTATCCTTTTGAAGTGCAGATCATGGATCAATCGGCTCACGAAAGAATTTTATCAGGCCCCTCAGAGCATCAAGCGTACAAAGAAAGACAGAGAACAGCGGCGCGCAAACGTTTGTTTCCTGAGATGAGTTAATATGTTTTGGAAATTACTTTCATACCCTCGCTCCATTTTAGCACTTGTTTATTTTCCGATTCACACAATGTTGTGTTCGATCGCTCTTATCATTGTGAATCTGACAATGAAGAACCGCCCGCTCGAGGATCGCATTGTTGAAATTTGGACCCGCGGTGCTTGCCGCATGTTCGGCGTTGAAGTCATCGTGAAAGGCCTTGAGAATCAACCTCCTGGCGGATTTATTTACGTTTTCAACCACACAAGCTTCTTTGATATTTTCGCGATGAATGGATACTTGGGAAGTTTCCGTTTCGGTGCCAAGATCGAGCTTTTCCGCATTCCTGTTTTTGGCCCGGCTATGCGTCGAGCCGGAATTTTGCCGATTGCGCGCGACCGTCGCGAAGAGGTTTTTAAGGTTTATAAAGAGGCTGAAACTCGTATCAAAGCGGGTGAGCGTTTTGCTCTGGCGCCCGAAGGAACAAGGCAAGTGACGGAAAGGCTCGGGTCTTTCAAGTCAGGTCCTTTTATCTTTGCCATTAATGCGAAATCTCCGATTGTACCGGTTGTGGTCAAAGGGGCGGCGGCGATTCTTCCTAAAGGCCATATTGTTCCGAACTGGGGCGTGTGGAAGCGCACAGTGACGTTGTATGTGTTGCCACCGGTGGATGCCACTCAGTATGCTTTAGAGTCGCGACCCCAGTTGCAAGAAAAGGTTCGTCACATGATGCAGCCTTATTTCCCTGAGGCTCAAGTATAGTTTTTTCAGCGAGGTTTTTATGAAAAGCTTCGAAGAATTTTGGCCTTTTTATTTGCGCGAACATTCAGATCCGCGCAATCGTCGTCTGCATTTCGTCGGGACTTTTTTAGTTCATGCCGTGTTCATTTATGCCTTCATCACGAAGACTTGGACCGTTCTGTGGCTTTTACCGTTGATTGGTTATGGTTTTGCTTGGGTCGGGCACTTTATTGTTGAAAAGAATCGCCCAGCGACATTCACGCATCCTCTGTGGTCCTTGCGCGGGGATTTCAAAATGTTTTATCTGATGTGCGCGGGAAAGCTCTGGAAGTAGGCTAGTTTTTAATCACATCCCAATGAAGATTTCCAATAGAGCTGCGAAGTTTTACTTTGCTGCTTCCTGTGTCGACATAGATTTGAACTTTGGAGTTGGGTAAAGGTTCAATTTGTGTCAGGCGCAAGATTTTAGGATTGCGGTGATAAGCCGCTTCAATAGCTTCGGCGATGTTGTCCCAGCGAATGAAAGGCTCAAAACTTTTTCCTTGATTCGTGCTTTTGAAAGATCCCACAAACCAAGTGCCATCCGGGTGAATGCTGACCGGGTAAGTCTGTTTTCCAAACTGAGGAATCAGGGTCCATGTCAGACCATCTTCAGTGCGAAAAACACCTTCGGAAGACACCAAACCGCGCACGGAATTTTTATTTTCAAAGGCTATGGAATAGATTTCTCTTTTCATCAAAACGTCCGTGGAAACTGTTGTCTCTGAGGGCGTTCCTTTTTCTTCGACCAAAAGATTTTTTCTTTTCCACCAGACTTCGCCATGACCATCGAGCTTGCTGACGCCCCAGACATGAGCTTCCGGTTTAAGAATCTCTACGCGCGCACGAAGGGGAGGACCGTAAGACGAAGACTCCGGACGGATGACAACTCCGCGATGGCTGTTTGTCACGTACCCTAAGATTTCTTTCAACGGAACCGTTTCGCCTTTTTGGGTGATGAGCACATCGTTATTGCGATACAGGGCGGCCATCCAGTTTTTCTTGGGGTGATAAGCGAGATTTGCGTAATCCGCACGAGACACAAAATGAGTCACGTCTACGTATCCAATGTTTTCAGCATATTGAATTTTTAAGAAGTTCTTCGTGATCTCTAAGGGGATAATTCTTTGCAGGCGGGGAAGAGTCGTTATTACACGTCCGTTTGAGCTAGGCTCTTTGCGCACATAGGTGTCCATGATGTTCACGTAAACCCCTACGTCGTCGTGGCGGGCTTGCAAAAGGTGCAAAGGCAAATAGCCTTGTGTGCTGCTTGCTCTTTCTTTCACGCGAGCCCAGTAATCATCTGTCGCCAAGATCTCTAAAGCCGCCTTGGCCGGAAGAGTTTTCACAGTCGGAGCATCGCTGCGATCGACACTCAGAAGAACCGCCGTTGTCTCGGTGTCGGCATAACGAGACACGTGAATGTCGCGCAAAATTTGCGATGCTTGCATCACGTATTCTTTTTTGTCCCAGGAGGTGCGGTAAGCGATCTCGGTTTCTGTTCGTAAAAGCTTATTATCCAGAGTATTTCGACTCACCTGGCCAGAGGGAAACAGGCTGTTTTTGCTGCGATAAAAAGAGACAGCGGCGCTAGCATCTGTCGCCAGAGCGGCCCACGAATTCGAGGAAAGAAAGAGAAACGCCAATGTCTTTGATACTACGGACCGCATCTCTCTATTTTGAGGCTTTAGGCTCTGCGCTCAAGACCAGAACTTTTGACCTCCAGACTAAAGTGAAGTACTGGTAAACAGTTCGATTTTCAACAGTATTTTAACGCGGAGTGGTAAATGAATATCAAATCGATCGGCGTCGTCGGCGCTGGGCAAATGGGTAACGGCATCGCACAAGTAGCGGCGAACTTTGGCTTCAACGTCATCATGATGGACGTCAACGGCGCTGCTTTGGAAAAAGGGATCGCAACGATCGCTGGTTCTTGTGACCGCATTATCAAAAAAGGCGGCATGAGCGAAGCGGACAAAACGACATTGTTGGGTCGTATTAAAACTGCTCAAGAGGTTTCTGCTCTTAAAGACTGCGACATCGTGATCGAAGCTGCCACAGAAAACATCGATTTGAAATTGAAAATCTTTAAAGACCTAGACGCAGCCGTGAAGCCAGAGGCTTTGCTTGTTTCTAATACCTCTTCAATCTCTATTACAAAGATCGCGGCAGTGACGAAGCGTCCAACTCAAGTCGCAGGCATGCACTTTATGAATCCGGTTCCTTTGATGAAACTTGTTGAAGGTATTCGTGGTCTGCAAACTTCTGATGAGACTTTCGCGACAGTAAAAGCTTTGGCAGAAAAAATGGATAAGGTTTTTGTTGAGTCTGTGAAAGACATGCCAGGCTTTATCGTGAACCGCATCTTGATGCCGATGATTAACGAAGCGGTTTACACTCTTCATGAAGGCATTGCTTCTGTTGAGTCTATCGATTCCGCGATGAAATTGGGAACAAACCAACCGATGGGTCCTTTGACTTTGGCAGACTTTATCGGTCTTGATACGTGCCTTGCGATCATGAACGTGCTTCATGATGGTTTGGGAGATTCTAAATACCGTCCATGTCCATTGCTCGTGAAGTATGTTGAAGCAGGATGGTTGGGACGTAAAACAGGTCGTGGTTTCTACGACTATTCAGCGAAATAGGTTTTAAAAATGGGCAGTTTTACTTACAAGACAATTTTAGTTGAACAAAAACCAAACGGCGTTTGGGTGATGACGGTGAACCGTCCTGAAGCTCTTAACGCATTGAACTCTATGGTGCTAAACGAGATGGGCGAAGCTCTTCGTCAAATCGGTGAAATGCACTACGAAGATGCGCGCGCTCTTATTATCACAGGCAGTGGCGAAAAGGCTTTCGTGGCTGGCGCGGATATCAAAGAAATCCACGAACTCGACGAAGAAAAAGCTTTAAGCTTTGCTCAACGTGGTCAAAGTATTTTCCACGAGCTGACTCTTCTAAAAATTCCAGTCATCGCGGCGGTGAACGGATTTGCTTTGGGCGGCGGCTGTGAGTTGGCTTTGGGTTGTGATTTTATCTATGCATCTGAAAATGCAAAGTTCGGTCTTCCCGAAGTGAGCCTGGGATTGATCCCAGGATTTGGCGGGACGGTTCGTATGGCTCGCGCTATCGGTCAACGTCGCGCGCGTGAACTGACTTATACGGGTGGCATGATCACTGCGGCAGAAGCGCACACAATGGGTCTTGTGAATAAAGTCGTTCCGCAAGCAGAGCTTATGAACACTGTGATGAAAACAGTTGAAGCTATTTTAGCAAAAGCTCCGATTGCTGTAGGCTCAGCGAAAAAATCTATCAACCAAGCGTGGGATATGGATGTGGAAGAGGCGCAAAGAAATGAAGCGAAGATCTTTGCAGATCTTTTCGACTCTGAAGACGTGAAAGAGGGCACTTCCGCTTTCATCGAAAAACGTAAGGCGAACTTTAAAGGTCAATAGTCCAAATGGCATATACACTTAAGAATCCTATTCGTATCGTAACGGCCGCCGCACTTTTCGACGGCCATGACGCCAGCATCAATATCATGCGCCGTATTCTTCAAGATATGGGCGCCGAGGTCATTCACTTGGGTCACAACCGCTCGGTCAGTGATGTGGTGAAAGCCGTTTTGCAAGAAGGTGCTCAAGGGGTCTGCATCAGCTCTTACCAGGGCGGTCACATGGAGTACTTCAAGTACATGAAGGATCTTCTAGACGAAGCGGGCGCGGGTTACGTGCGTATTTATGGCGGTGGCGGCGGAGTGATCGTTCACGAAGAAAAACGTGAACTGGAAGCATACGGGATCGCACAAATCTTTCACCCGGAAGATGGTCGTAAATTGGGTCTTGAGGGAATGATTGAACAAGTCATTCGTGGCTGTGACTTTGATGTCTTAGAAAAACAAAAAGAATTTAAAACGAAAAAGAATATCTTTGCGGGCGACACCATTCCTTCCGTGGAATTGGGCGTGGCTTTAACGGCGATTGAAAACGGTCACAAAGATTATTCGTTAGAAAATTTTGGCTTGCAGAATTTCAAAGCAAAAAATGGCGAGCCTTTGGTTTTAGGTATCACCGGCACCGGTGGCGCAGGTAAGTCTTCTTTGATCGACGAACTTGTGCAAAGATTCTTGAATGCCTATCCCAATAAAAAAATCGGTGTGGTCTGCGTAGACCCTTCGAAACGTAAAACGGGTGGCTCACTCTTGGGCGACCGTATTCGTATGAACTCTTTGTCTCGCAATCACGTGTTCATGCGTTCCGTCGCTTCACGTGGTTCAGGCCGAGAGATCGCGTCTTCTTTGCCTGAAATTTTGAAATTCATCCGTCAGTTGGATTTTGATTTCGTTATCGCGGAAACTTCGGGGATCGGTCAGGGAAATATGGCGATCACGGAAGTCAGTGATATGTCCATGTACGTGATGACCTCGGATTTCGGTGCGCAGTCGCAGCTTGAAAAGATCGATATGATCGATTTTGCGGACTTGATTGCCGTAAATAAGGCCGACCGTCGCGGAGCTTTAGATGCTCTTCGTGATGTAACGAAACAATACAAACGCTCTCGCAAGATCTTTGATGAAAAAGTGCAAGTTCCTGTGTTCTTGACTCAGGCTTCACAATTCAACGACGGCGGCGTGAATAAATTATTCTTCCAACTTGCTGATCTTTTAGAGTCTCGTCAGGGAGCTAAATGGCAGGTGGATCCTAAATTCAAAGCCAATATTCTTTCAGCGGAAGAACACGTGATCATTCCAGCCGATCGCCAAAACTATTTGGCTGAGATCGTTGGAACGGTTCACAAGTATAAAAAACGCACGGAAACATTGGCAGAAAAAGCGTCTCAATTGGGTGGCCTTAAGAAAGTGGCTCCTCTTTTGGGAACAAGTCCTGAAACTGTTAAAAAGGTCGAAGCGGAACTTTCTTCAGACTTCACTCAAGAAGAGATCGACCAGCTTCAAGGTTACGAAAAGCTGATTGAAACTTATTCTGGTGATGAGTTGGTGTTCAAAGTTCGTGACAAAGAAATCCGCCAACCTTTGGTACGCGAGTCTTTGTCTGGAACAAAAATCCGTCGCGTGGTTGTCCCTAAGTTTAAAGACTGGGGCGATCGCTTCAGATATTTAAAACTTGAAAACGTTCCGGGTGAATTCCCTTACACGGCAGGTGTGTTCCAGTTAAAGCGCGCGGATGAAGATCCAAAGCGTATGTTTGCGGGCGAAGGAACTCCGGAAAGAACAAACCGTCGATTCCATTATCTCACTAAGGGTGAAACGGCTCATCGTCTTTCGACGGCTTTTGACTCTGTCACATTGTATGGACAAGACCCTGATCAACGCCCGGATATCTTCGGTAAGGTGGGTGAGTCGGGCGTTAGTATCTGTACGTTGGCGGATATGAAAAAGCTTTACGCAGGCTTTGATCTTATCAATCCAAATACCTCTGTCAGTATGACGATCAACGGTCCGGCACCGATGATTCTGGCTTTCTATTTCAACACAGCGATTGATCAACAGGTTGAAAAGAAAGAAAGCGAGCTAGGTCGCAAGCTGACTCCCGAAGAGTGGAGTGATGTGGCAAACTGGACTTTGCAGCAAGTGCGCGGCACGGTTCAAGCCGATATCTTAAAGGAAGACCAGGGGCAGAATACTTGCATCTTCTCTATCAACTTCGCTCTGAAGATGATGGGAGATATTCAAGAGTATTTTGTGAATAGCAAAGTCAGAAATTTCTATTCAGTCAGTATTTCGGGTTACCACATTGCCGAGGCTGGTGCGAATCCGATTTCCCAACTGGCGTTCACACTTTCGAATGGTTTCACATTCGTTGAGTACTATTTGGCTCGTGGATTGAAAGTAGACGATTTTGCTCCGAACTTAAGTTTCTTCTTCAGTAACGGTCTAGATCCTGAATACTCTGTATTGGGACGTGTGGCCCGCCGTATTTGGGCGGTGGCGATGCGTGACCTTTACAAAGGAAACGATCGTTCGCAAAAATTGAAGTACCACATTCAAACGTCCGGTCGTTCTTTGCACGCGCAAGAAATCGACTTCAACGACATTCGTACGACATTGCAGGCGTTGATTGCTCTTTACGACAACTGTAACAGCTTGCACACGAATGCGTATGACGAAGCTATTACGACGCCAACAGAAGAATCTGTTCGTCGTGCAATGGCGATTCAGCTGATCATCAACCGTGAGTTCGGTATGACGAAGAACGAAAACCCAATGCAGGGTTCGTACTTCATCGAAGAATTGACAGATCTAGTTGAAGAAGCCGTCTTAAACGAATTTAAAAAGATCAACGAACGCGGCGGCGTTTTGGGCGCAATGGAAACTCAATACCAACGTTCCAAAATCCAGGAAGAGTCGTTGTACTATGAAAGACTTAAACACGACGGCACTTTGCCAATCATTGGTGTAAATACATTCATTGATCCAAAAACGATGGCGGCGGATTACGTGCCACCGAAGATCGAACTCGCTCGTGCTTCTTACGAAGAGAAAAACGCGCAGTTAAGCAATGTGCAGAAATACCAAAAGGACCATCAAACCGAAGGCGAACGTCAGTTGCAGAATTTGAAAGACACAGTTCTGAACGGCGGAAACATCTTCACAGCGTTGATGACAGCAGCAAGACACTGCAGCTTGTACCAAATGACTCAAGCTCTGTACGAAGTGGGCGGTCAATACAGAAGAAATCTGTAAGGGATTACGAATTCATTTTAGTTGAAAAAGGCACCTCAAAAGGGTGCCTTTTTTTGTGAATGAGGCGCTCAGGAAAAAGTCTCCAATTTCTCTAAGCTTGCCGTAACATAAGACTTTAACTTCGTCTTTTCATCAAAAGCCGCGCTATCAACAGAACAATCATCGCACCGACAACGGAAGCAAGAAATCCCGCTTCTTCGCCAACCTCATACCAACCCAGCGCGCTTCCAATATAGGTCCCAACTACGGCACCAATGATCCCCAGAATAGTCGTTAAGATGAATCCCATCTTATCCTTACCAGGCATCAAAAACCGCGCAATCAAACCCACAATAAATCCGATAACTATAGTGCCAATAATACCCATATCAAAAGCTCCTTATTAAATGGCCTGCACAAACTTCATTCTCAAAAACAAAACGAAGCGAAGCACTAAAGATCAAAGCCAAATGTAAAAATGCAATAGAAGGACAAGTTAATAAAACAGAATCTGTTTTCAAAAAAAGGCCACAAAAAACTGAATCGAGAGTAGTTAATTTGCTACGAAGTTATTAAGCCTATTCTTCAAAAGAAATCATCCCGTAGTTCAAAACTTCCTAGAGGATTTCACCACAGACTTACTTCCACCGTGGAAGTAAGAAGAACACCACGTCGAAAAGCTAAAAGCTAACTCCGAAATTTCACTGCCACAGTGGCAGTGAGCACTTGTGTTAAGACAACAAGCTGAGTAGGGAGTCCGCTCTTTCATAAAAGAAGTAAAAAAACATTGAAGGTATCGAAAGCGAAAGCCCAGAATTCTACCGCCACGGTGGCGGTAAGCGTATGCGTCAGGAAGGTAGGCAATCAAGGATGATCGTAGGGTACCTCCTGTGAAAGGAAGGGTACTTATGTTTAATGGCTTAAATTATGAATTAAAAAGAACGAGCGACGATTAAAGCTCAAAAAACTAAGCTTAAAGATGCAACGATCTAAAGAGGTAAAGATCTAAAGAATTAAATATCTAAAGATTAAAGCTCCAATACCAAGACAAGAAATCAAGATAAGTAGATTAATAGCCAAGAAAAAACCAAAAAACAGCCAACTAAAAAAACCAAACAATTAATCAAACAATCAACTAACCAATCTAACAAACAAAACCATTAGCGGCAGCCAGCCAAAGACTTTGAAATCCCTCCCTCCAACCCAAACCCTCGCTCGAAGCACAACGAGAGAGGGGAAGAAAAAAAACGGCCCTGCCTTGGGGAGCAGAGCCGAAACCAACAAACCCAGGAGGTCGCCGATTTTTAATTAAAATGTTTTATTCACAATAAACTGCACGCGGTTCTTCAAGTACTGCGCACTTTCACGACGAACCACAAGGTCCATGTAAAGTTTCGTACTAGAAGACGGATTTAATCCAATCTCTTTCAATGCAATACCCAGGCTGCCATCGGCACGTTGAATCGCATCGCGCGCGAAGTTCTTTTCGCCCAGCCATTCAATCTTGCCGCTAGAAAGTTTTTTCCAAACTACAAGTTTGTAAGTCGATTGAACTTCTTCGATATGAGGAGTGTTATCGCGAATTGCAACCACGCGATCTGCTCCAGCGCTTTCAATTCCAACGATAGCCACTTGTTTTGAATCGCTCAAAAGACTGATTTCTTCTTCGGCAAGGCCTTTCTTTTCGTACTCCGCGTTTTGTTCAAATTGGATCAATCCGCCAGCGACGTTTTGCCCTTTGCGTTCGACACGCAAAGTGATCGCGTACTTACCTTCACGAGCGAGACCCGGAGTTGCGATCTCAACAATTTTTGCCGCCGAATTTTCTAAACGATTTTCAAAAACCAAAGACTGGCTTTGTGAATCACGTACTTCAATCGCGTAAGTCGAAGTCAAACGTGAACCGGCCACCGTTTCTTGGAAAGAGATCTTGCCTTGGCCTTTAGTAAACGCAAGTTTCAATCCTTTGACTGAAGTCGTACCCGCATTTTCAACAGACCATTTAGGCGCAACCGCAAGAACGAATACTTTTTCGCGTCCATCCTGACGAGTTTCTGCCACGGTGTAAGTAAAGATATCTGATTTCACAGTGACGGTAACAATCGGAGCGGCCTCTGTTCCTGTAAGAACAAACTTTACAGATTCAGTTTCATTCGCCAAAAGTTCAGATCCAGCAGGGAAGATCACCGAAGCCGGTTGCGTGAACTGATGATCAAAGACATCTCTATAGCGAGTCACGCAGCAACGTGTTTCTTCACGGTATTTCGTCACTGTACGAGTGCGCTCTTCTTGACGATATTTAGTCACCTTGCGTGTGCGAAGTTCCTTGCGGTACTTAGTCACTGTGCGGGTGCGCTGTTCTTGACGATAACGAGTTTCTTCGCGGTAACGTGTGACCGGGCGAGTTTTGCGAACACGCTCATATCCACATTCACGATCTGAATAGGGGACTTGGCGGCATTGACGTAAGTCACGGCATTCGCGAGGACCGTCTTCACACACTTTGCGAGTTTTACAAATGCGTTGGCCGTGGGCATTCGTACCGCATTCTTCAACCTGACGACACACATTGCGACCTGGTTCGCAGACGCGCTCGCTAGAACACTCTTCACGGTATTTTGTTACGTTTCGACAAACATAATCGTTGTCGTAATATTCTTCATAGTCCGTGTAGGCGACACGTTCTGTGTAAGGAACGTTTTCCCAGTAAGTTTCTTGCTCATAATAAGGAACATCTTCGTAATAGGTTTCAGTGGTTTCATAGGGAATGTCGACGTAGTAGGTTTCTTCAGCTTGATAAGGAACTTGCTCAGTGTAAGTGTCCTGGTAAGGCTCTGAGCGGGTGACATTTAAAGAGAGCTCTGAGCGAACAGTTTGTCCGCTCGTCGCGGTTCTAGTGACAACATCTTGTTTTTTCTCCTGGGGAGTTGTCGCAAACGAGTGCGCACCCAAGAAAAGAGTCAGAATGACTCCGATAAGTGGTTTTGTAGACATGTTTTCTCCTCCAAAAGATACATCGGGGAGAAATTGCAAGGTCTAGGCCAAAAATTGTCGGTGGGAAAATGAGACCACCTAAAGTTGTTCGATGATCTTTTCTGCGATGCGTATACCATCACATGCGGCCGAAGTGATTCCGCCCGCGTAACCCGCACCTTCTCCGGCAGGATACAAACCTTTGTGCGAAATGCTTTCTAAGCTGTCGTTATCGCGGGTCACACGAACCGGGCAACTCGTACGCGATTCAATGCCGTACACTTGCGCATCTTCAGTTAAGAACCCTTTCATGCTGCCTTGGAATTTTTCAAAACCTTCGCGCAAACGATCACGCATGTTTTTAGGAAGTAGCTCGTCCAGACGAATATTGATAGCACCTGAAGGAGAAGAACCCGCACGCAAAGCACGAGGCCCTGTTTTAGAATTTGTTCCATACAAGAAGTCTAAAAGATTCTGCGCTGGCAACTCGCGACTGCCCCCAGCATCTAGCACTGATTGATACGCGCGTGTCTCTAAATCGCGGCGCATCTTCATGCCGCCAAAGACGTCTTTGCCGAAATTCTTTTCATGATCAATACTGACGACGATCGCCGCGTTCGCAAACGGCGAGTTGCGATTGTAGTTACTCATCCCGTTGCAAACGATACCGTCGGCTTCCGTTCCTGAAGAAAGCACATAGCCACCCGGACACATGCAGAAAGAATAAACACCGATCCCTGTTTTATCATTGTGGTGAGCCAGTTTATAATTTGCCGCTCCTAATTTAGGATGCTCTGAAAACTGACGATACTGGATCTTGTTAATAGAAGCTTGAGAATGCTCCACGCGAAGGCCCATCGCAAAAGACTTTCCGTCCAAGTGCACACCAATATCACGCAAGTGATTGATCATGTCTTCGGCCGAGTGACCGGTCGCTAAAACAACGTGCGGAGACTTAAATTCAGTCCCATGCTCAGTGCGCACACCCACGACTTGCGAACCCTCAAGAAGGATGTCTGTCACTTGGGTGTTGAAATGAATTTCGCAGCCATTGGCTTTTAAGAATTCACGCATTTTCGGAATCACACGACGAATGCGATCCGAACCCACGTGAGGATTTGAAAGCCATTGAATTTCTTCCGGAGCTCCAAATTTCACCAAACGATTCATCACATAAGGAATGTGCGGAGATTTAATACGCGTGATCAGTTTACCATCCGAATAAAGACCCGCGCCGCCTTCACCAAAGCACACGTTGTTGCGCGGATCGAGCTTTCCGTAACGCCAGTACTGATTAATACCCTTGATGCGCTCGCCGCTGTCAGAACCGCGCTCAAAAAGCACGCAAGGAACGCCTCTTTCGACAAAACGTAAGGCAGCAAAAAGACCTGCTGGACCTGTACCGACAATCAATGGTTTTTCTTTGGCGTGAGAGATTTTCTCTAATTCGAATTGAGGAATCTGAAGAGTTTCACCTTTTTCCGCGACCTCAATGGAATAAACAAAATGCGGGGAGTGAGAGCGTCTCGCATCAACGCTTTGGCGAAGAATACGGTAAGGACCGTGGTCGGGCATCAACCATTGCAACTTTTCATCTAAATCAGCATCAATAGGAATTTCGATATTCTGAAATATCTTAGACACGGTTCTTGGCTCCTGGGATGCCTGTTAAGCATCAAAAAGGTTTCAAGCATCCTAGCTGATAGCTCTTCAGGTGACAAATGGCTGTGAGTCAGATATAAATATTTTATGTCTGCAATTACCAGAGTTCTGCCAAAACGAGTTTTAAGCCGCTGGGTCGGTCATCTTATGCACTGGGAAGGCCCTGAGTGGCTTATGCACCTGAGTATCAGAACCTTTGCCCGTTTTTATAACATTAATTTGGAAGAGGCGGAGATGCCTTACACCTCTTACAAATCCATCGGGGACTTCTTTGTTCGCCGCTTAAAACCAAGCCTGCGCCCCGTCGGCTCGTCTTGGGCTGTTCATCCAGCAGACAGCCGTATCACGCAAGCTTATCCGATTGATGGTGGCACCCTGATTCAGGCAAAAGGTCTTTCTTATAAATTGGATGAGTTCACCCAAGATCCCGAGTGCCAGAAAAAGTGGGCCGGGGGCTTTTTCCTGACTTACTATCTTTGCCCGACGGACTACCATCGTGTGCATTCACCGGTGGATGGTGTGATCACGAACGTTCGTTACATGCCTGGTGAATTATGGCCGGTGAACGAGTGGAGTACGACAAATATTCCGAATCTTTTCTCGGTGAACGAACGCGTGCTTGTAGA
Source organism: Bdellovibrio sp. HCB117 (assembly GCF_047305915.1). Taxonomy (NCBI): domain Bacteria; kingdom Pseudomonadati; phylum Bdellovibrionota; class Bdellovibrionia; order Bdellovibrionales; family Pseudobdellovibrionaceae; genus Bdellovibrio; species Bdellovibrio sp. HCB117. Next base: position 1,758,975 of record NZ_CP178622.1, read on the forward strand.
GATTGAAACAGATATGGGTCCTGTCGGCGTGGTCTTCGTTGGTGCCACGAATGTTGGGCACATCGTCTTGAGTTTTGATGATAAAGTGCGTGGCAACCAAAAGGGCCCGCATATTTTCACACACAAAAACTACAGCCCAGAGATCCCGGTTCACAAAGGATCTGAATTAGGTATGTTCCGTATGGGCTCTACAGTCGTGATGTTATATCCACCGAACTTCCGTCAGAAGTTTGAAAAACATCTGGATACGGGACCTGCTGTTAAGGTCAATGCCCCTTTGATCGTCTAACGACAGACACTAAAATTACGACAGACTTGGGAAGAGCGATCTAAAACCTCTTCCTGAGTTAAAAGCCTTTCGCGATTTTTAATGTGATAGTTCACGGTTTTTTCTAAAATCCCCCGACGAAACTGAAAAAAGTAAGTCATTGGAGTTGGGTAACTGCGGGCGTCCCAGACAAGTCTTTCAAAAACATTTCCCGGATCTTGTTCCCAAGACATATAAACGGGCAATTTCGCTTTTTGTGAAAGCATTTGGGCCTGCCATTGAAACATTCTTTCCGGATCCCAGAAATCTAAAATGATGTGCTTTTCTGAGGGCTGGGCCCACAAGCGGTCTTTACCACGCATATAGCCGATAGCACCGATACGCGCACTTCTTTCTTGAGTCGAAAGAATTTCCAAGGGAACGTAAAGTCTTCTTTTCCAATACTCATCAAGTTCAGACGGGAACAGATCTAAAATCTGCAAGAAGCTCACCGCAAAGGCCGCACAGCCGGCACCTTCTCCCTGTAAGGGCAAAGATCGCAATCCACCGTAAATATTTTGTAACCCCAAGTTTTCATACAGCGAAAGATATCGTTCTGCGCGAGAGCACTGAGATTCATTCAAAAGAACTTTAAGGCTTCGAACATAACCTTGAGCTTTTAAAGTCGGAAGCCAGGTACGTATTTCTTTTTCTGTGTAGAACCGACCTTTGACGTTGATTAAAAAAGTGTCTAACGCCTTGCCCTCAATGACAAAATCCCAGGCATAAGAAAAATTAGATTTCTTGGAGGTCATGCCTCGATAGAGCGAAGTTTTCTTCCCGCATTGCAACCGCACATTGACGTGAGAGATGCTGTGGGGATAAGGCCGATCACCGATTTTAAATTTTAAATTCTTAAAGGTGCTTCTTACTAAATTACCTGGCGTCGACCAATTCAAGGGAGCAGGGGCGCGGTAAAAAATCAGCTCCACCTCATTCCCCAAAGAGGGAACTGCCAGAAGCAAAGTTATGATGGCACAAAAACTCTTTAAAGATCCCCGCATGAGCCCGAGTATTTATGAGGGCAGGCGGAGGCGCCAGTCGTTCTGTTAAAGATCAGGCGCAGGTTGCAGGCTTTTAAGCGGGATAAGAACACTCCGTGAACGGAGTCTCCAGAATAGAAACACGCGTTAACATCGGCAGGGCGGGGAGTGCGCGGTCATAAACCCATTTTGCCAAAAGTTCTGACGTCGGATTTTCCAAGCCATCAACTTCGTTTAAAACGCGGTGATCGATTTTTTCTAATAGCGGCTTCATCTTGGCTTGAATGTCATTATAGTCAATCACCCAACCAATTTTGGGATCTAGATTTCCCACTAAAGTCAGGATGATCTTAAAGCTATGCCCATGCATACGAGAACAAGGGTGCTCTTTCGGTAAGTGCGGCAAGAAACGGGCTGATTCAATTTGAAAATGCTGCTTCAGTTCGAATTTCATGTTATTCATATAAGCACTTTGAGGTGACTATGTCCACGACCACATTGCATTTGGCTAAGCAGAATTTCAAATTTTCCGCGGCTCACTTCCTGATCTTTGATGAAACCCATGCTGAGCGTCTGCATGGACATAACTATCAGGTGCGTGTGGACATTAAGACTCCGGCAGAGTCAGATCTTCATGCGGATGGTTACTTTATGGACTTTAACGTTTTTAAGAAGTTCATCAAGGCGCGCCTGGATCAATGGGACGAGATTGTTCTTTTGCCAAAGCAGCATCCGGACATGAAGTTTAAAGAAACCGCCAAAGGCTTAGAGGTTACGTTTCGTGACCGTTTTTATGTTTTTCCGCTCAGTGAGGTTTTGCTATTGCCGGTGACAAACACCAGTGTGGAACAACTTTCAAGATTGTTGGCTGAAGAATTCTATAAAGAATTTGAACAATATGGGGTCAGACAAGTGAGAGTCTACGTCGCAGAAACCCAAGGGCAGGGGGCTTCTACCGTCGTTCCCTCTAAGGCTTAAGTTTCCCGCGGCGAACTTCATCCAGAGTAAGTTCACGTACGATGCGGTAGCGCCAGAAACAGATGCGACCGCCTTCGTTTAATTTTAGCATCAGTCTTTCCTCGGTAAGATCGGGACTGCCGTCGCAGTCGATGTGGGCAAAGTCGGCAAAAGCATCGACACGGTTCACAGACCATGAGTAGGGCGCTTTGTTCTTATTGTAAAAGGCTCGATTAAAGCCACCCGATCCCAACTCGATGCCGGCCACCAAAATCTTTTCTAAGGCAGGATTTTGAATCTGCTCTCGAGCTGTTTTGATCTGAGCCTCATCTTCAAAACCCACAACAAAAGCTTCGTCGGCCTGCGCATCTTTTGTTGAAACTAAGAAGTAAGTTTTCTTCGTTGAAGGGTCTAGGGGAGCAGGTTCCAAAGTCACGGCTGGACTTGGCTTTTCCACGCCATTGGCATCAAAGAACAACAGTGAATGAACGCGCTCTAAGCCTTGCACTTCAATGCGCGCGACATTTTGTTGAAAACTCCATTTAAAGCTTTCTGTATCATAATAGCTCTGAAGTGAAATCGACTTTTCTGCGATCAAAGATCCTAGTTTGTTAAAGGCTCTCAATTGAACAGAGTTCGACTTTAAGAAAAGGTTTAACAAATGCATCTTCACGGATTTCGTGTTGGCTGGCAGGTAATGAGAAGCCGAAGGGCCTACATTCGAAGTTAAAGGAGTACTTGCACTTTCTTCGCAGGCAACACTGACTTGTAGACTCTTCGAGAAGTACTTGAAGGAGGCGGCCATCTTTGTGGGCAGAAATTCAGTTCCACGAATTTTAATCTGAGATTTTGCTTCAACATCATAGTGAAGCTCTTGGATTTCCTGATCAAAGCGCGTTTGAGTCCAGATGCGCTCTGGCTCAGCAGACTTGTTATTTACAAAGACAGTTAAGTGTTCGGGAGCACAGTAAGCCGGAAGATAGACCACTTCCGAAGCTTGTGCAGAGAGGCTCAGAGTCAGGATCGCGGCGCTCATACTCAAAGAAGTCTTAATACTAAAATCCATATAGACTTCAGATCGGTCTTGGTCTGTGAAACTTAACCTTTGGTCTTAAAAACAAGACCATGGTGGGGCTCATATTTTATACCGGTTTACGAGGAGAAATTGATGTTGGTTCTCATTTTGTTTTCAATTGGTCCGCAGGGGGTTAAAGAACTTCCTTTTGTGGGGGCATGCTTTTAACTAAGAGGTTCATTGATCCCAAGGGAAACTCTATGAACTTACTGGATAAATCATTAAAGCCAGGCCAGAAGGTCGAAATCACCGGATTCGCCGCAGACAATGTGTTTCGTGAGCGTTTACATGAAATGGGCTTAAGAGTCGGCATGTTGATCACGATTTTAGGTCGTGCTCCTTTTGGCGGGCCTCTTCTGATCCGTTTTAACACGAGTTTTCTAGCTTTGCGAAATGAGGAAGCGGCATGCGCACGAGTGAAACTGAACTAGCTGTTGAGCAACTTTCTATCGCGCTGGTCGGCGCGCCGAACTCTGGAAAAACCACTCTCTATAACTGGCTGACGGGTTCTCGTTTTAAAACTGTGAACTATCCGGGCGCGACGGTGGAGTTTTCTTTAGGCCATTTAGCGTCTCATCTGGGTGAGTCCAATGTGATGGTCATGGACACTCCGGGCACTTACAGCCTGCACCCCAAAAGTGCGGATGAGTGGGTGACCTTAAAATCCATTTACGAAAATCCGAAAGTTAAAAAGATTGATGGCATCATCGTCGTTGTCGATGGGACTCAGATCTCTCGTCATCTGCAACTCGTGATGCAACTTCGTGAAACAGGCTTTCCTTTGATGGTGGTTATCACGATGTCGGATCTTCTTCGTAAAGAAGGTATTGAAATTGACATTCCTTATTTGCAAAAAACTTTGGGCTGTCCGGTTCTTCAATTTGATGGCTTATTAGCGGGCGGTCTTAAAGAGATCGTTGCTGAAGCTAAAAAACTTCATTGGACGAAAGAACCTTCCCGTCCGGTGCCTTGGTCTTTCGAGATTCAGGAAACCAAACTCAATCAGTGCGAACAGATTGCCAAAGAGGCTTTATCTCATAAAACAGATCATGCTCAAGAGCGCCTCAACCGCATCGTGGCGACGACTGAAAAGTTGGATCGGGTACTGCTGCATCCTTTCCTCGGTTTTGCTTTATTCATCGTTATCATGAGTGCCTTGTTTTCAAGCGTTTATTGGATGGCGACTCCATTTATGGACATGATTGATGGTTGGTTCAGCGTTGCCAATGAGTGGGTGGCTGGGCTCGGGCCTGGTACTTTGTGGGCCGACTTCTTAGCTAACGGCGTGATCACGAGCTTTGCGGCTTTCATGGTGTTTGTTCCGCAGATCTTTATCTTGTTCTTGGGAATTGGAATTCTTGAAAGCACGGGTTATCTGGCGCGTGCGGCAACTTTGATTGATCGTCCGTTTTCAGCCTTGGGAATGAGCGGTCGTTCGTTCGTGCCACTTCTTTCTGGTTTTGCCTGTGCGGTCCCAGCGATTATTGCGACTCGTAACATTCCATCGACAAAAGATCGCATGATCACGAATTTCGTGATTCCCTTGATGAGCTGCTCGGCGCGCTTGCCGGTCTATGCTCTTTGTATCGCGTTTCTTTTCCATGGCGAGTCGGCATGGAAGGCGGGATTGGCACTGGCGGCTCTTTACATCGGATCTATGTTCTTAGGAGCTTTGGCCGCAGGCATAGTGAGCAAATTCATCCCTCGTCAGGAGCCTTCATTGTTCATGATGGAGCTTCCGATTTATCGCCGCCCTAAGTTCCGTGTTTTAGTTCGCCATGCGTGGACAAGAACTCTGTCTTACGTGAAACGCGCAGGTCCCATCATCTTTACCTTTGCCGTCGTTATTTGGGCGGGATCGACATTCCCGAATTACCAAACAGAAGATGCTCACCAAAAGCTTGAAGAAAGCTACGTGGGTCAATTGGGTAAAGTGATTGAGCCTGTGGTTGCACCCATGGGGGTGGACTGGCGTGTGGGAGTCGGTTTAATTTCGGCCTTTGCCGCTCGCGAAGTCTTTGTTTCGTCGTTGGCCGTCACTTTCAATATCACGGATGGAGATGAAGACTCTCAGCAAGAGGCTCTTTTAACGCAGATGAGTACGGCCACCAATGCTCAAGGTGAAAAAATCTTTACCGTGAGTTCAGTGATTGGACTTATGGTCTTCTTCCTTATCGCTTTGCAGTGTATGTCCACGGTCGGTGTGCAGATCCGTGAAAGTGGCTCTTGGAAGTTCGCGGTAACGCAACTTGTTGCCTTTAATCTCTTCGCCTATGTTCTTGTAGTCTTGATAGTTCAAGGCTTAAGATTCATAGGCGTTCCATGAGAATATATTTTGATGTCAGCACCTTGAATCCGCAAAAAGTGACCGGAGTTGGAGTTTATATGCTTCAGCTCCTTGAGCACTTTTCTCAAGAAAAGGATTTAGAGGTTCATCCCGCCGTAAAGATTTCTCGCTATAAAAATAAGAAAAACATCGAATCCATTTTACCAGGTCGCAAAGCCGAAAGTTTTCTTCCTTTAAAGTGGTCCTCAGACGGTCTTTACCACGGTCCGGATTTCAAATTGAACGTGAAGGGTTTCTTGCCCCGAATCGTCACGATTCACGATATGATTGTCTTTGAAGAAAAGTACAATCGTCCCGAGTTCTTCCTGAAAGGCATTCGCGATATGACGAATGTTTTAAATTCTTCGGTGGATGCGGTCATCGTGAATTCCCTATTTACGAAAAGCCAGGTTCTAAAATACTTTCCTCAATTGGAAGATCGCCTGCATTTGACTTATCTGGGGTGCAATCGTTCGCGCATGGCGGGCCAAGGTCCTTCGCTGGGTTTGCCGGAAAAGTATATTTTATTTTTAGCGACGTTAGAAAAACGTAAAAATGTTCTGGGCGTGATTCGCGCTTTTGAGGCTTTGAAGGTTCAGGGATTTGAAGAAAAACTGGTGTTGGCGGGCGCTTGGGGATTTGGTGCTGAAGAAATCCAACGGGCTTTAGAAAGTTCTCCGTTTAAAAATGACATCATTCACTTAAACTATGTGCCAACGGAAAAGCTTTCTGAACTTTACCAGCGTGCCCGTGTTTTCTTTTTTCCGTCCTGGTATGAAGGTTTCGGAATTCCCGTTTTAGAAGCCATGTCTTTAGGAACGCCTGTTGTGACAAGTGCCGGAGGCGTCTTAGAAGAAATCAGTGGAGATGCTGCAAGTCTTGTAGATCCGGGAAGTCCGACAGAGATGGCGGCCGCCTTAAGTAGAGTATTAACGGATCAGGCTTACCGTGAAGCTTTGATTCAAAAAGGGCTGAAACAAGCCCCGCGTTTCACTTGGGAAAAGTGTGCGCAGGACACGGTCGAAGTGTATAAGAAAGTATTGGGGAGATCATGATTTACGATTGTTTTGCATTTTTTAACGAAATGGACCTATTAGAAATTCGTTTGAATACTTTAAACGAAGTCGTTGATCGTTTCGTTCTGGTTGAAGCCACTCGTACTTTCCAAAAGAAAGACAAGCCTCTTTTCTTCGAGCAAAACAAAGAAAGATTTAAGCCATTTTTGCACAAGATTGAGCATGTGGTGGTGGATCAATATCCCAACTTTTTTTCTAAATGGCGTGTTCCGAAAACCTGGGACTATGATGACCATCAAAAAGAACAAATTCTCCAAGGCTTAAAAAATGCGAAACCCGATGACGTGATTATCGTTTCGGATGTGGATGAAATACCTCGTCCTGAGTTGGTGAAGCAGTATGCGCATCAGCCAGGTATTAAGGTTTTTCAGCAAAAGCTTTACTACTATTATCTGAACTGCTTTGTAAAAAAATACCCCGAGCCTATTCCCTTAGTGAATGGCTATATGCCCTGGTACGGTACGGTGATGTTAAATTATAAAGATATCAAAACGATCAAAAAAACACGTCTGTATCGTGAAACTCGTCAAAGCACGAATGAGATCACCGTGATTCCGAATGGGGGCTGGCATTTCAGTTATCTCGGGGGCGCAAAAAAAGTGATTGAAAAAATTGAAGCTTATGCGCACAAGGAGCACAATAAAGACACTTTCAAAGATCCTAAAAAAGTGGAAGAAATCATCCGCAAAGGCGGAAGTCTTTACGGGCAAGAGATTGAATCTGAATTTGTGGCAGTGGATTCAGAATTTCCACGCTATGTGCAGACCCATCAAGCTCAGTTGGCGGACCTGATTTTAAATCCTGAAGGTTAAAGCGATTTATAGAGGCTTAAAAAAGCCTCTTGAGTGACAGGCCAATTGTGTTGGCTTATTGACCATTGCTGGGCCTTGTGACCTTGAATCTGGATGTCTTCGGGACGTTTTAAATAGTGGTGGAAAGCTTGCGATAGAGACTCGGCATCCTTAGGTTCGGCTAAAACGCCACGTTCGTTATGCAATCCCACCTGTTCAGGAGTCCCTCCGGCGTTCGTACCAATCACGGGTTTTGCCATCATCATGGCGTCTAGTACACTTAAAGAATAAGTTTCGTTGTAGGATGCCAGGGCAAAGACGTCTAAGGCATCAATGTAAGAGACATAATCTTTCTGAAAAGGGATACGGACGATGTGATCTTTGTAGCGCGGATTTTCCATGCGCTCGGCAATCCAACGACTTAATTCTTCGGACGGGCCTTCAAAAATAGGAGTGCCGTCCGAATTTTTTCCGATGATCGTGGGGTCGCCGACAATCCAAAGCTGTGTCTTCTCTAGCTCGTGGTCGTTCAAATATTCCAGGGCCTGAACAAGCTCGCGAACTCCCTTGCCCGGATCAATACGACAAAGAGTTCCGAAAACAATTTGTTCTACTCGCGCTCCATATTTATCGCGCAGCTCTTGGCGTTTTAGACCGTCGTGCTTGAAGCTCTCTGTCTTGCGACCATAACGAATGAGGTGCAGTTTTTCAGGAGCGATAGGGAAGTTCTTTTTCACATCTTCTAAAATATTTTCTGAAGAGCTGCACAAAGCATCCACTTTAGAAAAGAGCCACTTATGAACAAAATCCCTTTTCGGTGTCGCGTTCATGTAAAGGTTGTAGATGTGTTTAATCGTGGGAAGATTCCACTTCGCTAAAGCACAAGCCCACATATCCAAACGGGTGTGAGAGTGCAGGTGAGTGATGCCGTGTTCCTGGATGATGTTTTTAATCAGGCGAGCCGTTTTAAGTTTCGAAAGTTTTTTCTCTGGAAAAGGTAAAACTTCAATGCCTGATTTTTTCAGTTCTTCGGTCACACGCGAGTGCGCGGAACATAATACTTTTTGGCGAAGGCCTTTTTCCGCCAGCTTCTGAATCAGCTCGACGGTGTAAATTTCTAGGCCTCCCCAGGACAGAGAGTGAATACAGTGAAGGACTTTTACTTCGTCCATAAGGCTTTGTAGTGATTGATGGTGCGAAGAAGACCTTCCTCTTCAAACTTCACTGTAGGGTTCCAGTTTAATTCTTTTTGCGCTTTTGAGAAGTTAATCGCATAGCGGAAATCGTGACCCTTACGGTCTTGCACGAAGTTTAAAAGCGATTCGGATTTTCCCAAGTGTTTTAAGATGAGCTTTGCAACATCCAGATTCTGTCTTTCTGAATTTCCGCCTAAGTTATAAACTTCCCCGGCGCGCCCCGAGGTGAAGACTTTCCATACGCCCTCATTGTGGTCATCAACATAAATCCAGTCGCGGATATTCATGCCGGTCCCATAGATCGGAAGGGGTTGATTCGCCAGGGCCCGTTTGATCATCAAAGGAATGAATTTTTCTTCGACCTGTAATGGACCGTAGTTGTTAGAACAGCGAGTGATCATCACTGGCAGCTTGTATGTTTCAAAGAAAGAGCGGCACAAAAGATCGGCGCTGGCCTTTGAAGCACTATAAGGGCTGTTCGGTGAAATCGGTGTATTTTCTGTGAAAGCGGGATCGGACGTCTGTAAGGTGCCGTAAACTTCATCCGTGCTGATTTGCAGATAGCGGAAGTTCGGATTTTTTTCAAAAAGCGCTAAGCTTTCTTTTAAAAGATTCAAAGTTCCCAGAACATTTGTTTCTACAAAGATGTTAGGGCTTTCGATAGAGCGATCCACGTGAGATTCAGCCGCGAAATTGATCACACCGCTGAATTGATACTTCTTAAAAAGCTCATCCATTTTGTGAGAGTCGCGGATGTCCAGGTGATAAAATTTCAAGTGGGGATTTGTATCCAGTTCTTTTAGAATATTCGCAAGATTACCTGCGTAAGTCAGAGCATCGACGATCACGAAGTCGTACTGCGCTTTGATTTCATCGCGGCAAGCGACCGTTCTTACGAAGTTAGATCCAATAAAGCCAGCACAGCCGGTCAGTAAAACCGTTTGTTTCATAGTTCCTCAGAGATGATTTTTTCTAAATAGGAGCGATAAGAGCACTTAGGAAGTTCCGAAGTGATTTTTTGTAATTGCTCTAGATTAATAAATTTCATGCGATAAGCGATTTCTTCAAGGCAGGCCACTTTCATGCCCTGGCGTTCTTCGATGGCACCAATAAAAGCAGCGGCATCTAGAAGGGATCGGGGAGTGCCCGTGTCGAGCCAAGCAAGACCACGATACATCATTTCGACGCCCAGTTTATCTTCGTTGTGGTAAGACAGAATCAAATCCACGATTTCTGTTTCACCGCGAGGCGAAGGTTTTAATTCCTTCGCACGCTTTGAAACTGTGTTATCGAAAAGGTAAAGCCCCGGGATGGCATAATTGGATTTCGGTTGTTTTGGTTTTTCCTCGATCGACTTTACTTTTTTAGTCATCTTATCAAACTCAACAACACCGTAAGCTGTGGGGTCGGCAACGTAGTAAGCAAAAACACGTCCGTGAAGATCTGATTTTTTTGCCTTTTGCTCTTCAATCGCGCGACGGAAGAAATCCAAATCTCCATAGAAAAGATTATCACCTAAGATCAAGCATACGTGATCGTTGCCAATGAAATCTTCACCCAAGACAAAAGCTTCAGGAAGTCCGTTCGGCTTTTCCTGAATTTTATAGCTGAGCTTCACGCCAAATTGAGAACCATCACCCAAAAGTTTTTTAAACAAGGGGTGATCATCCGGTGTTGTGATCAGAAGAATATCTTTGATTCCACCTAACATAAGAATGCTCAGCGGATAATAAATCATGGGTTTGTCGTAAACAGACTGAAGCTGTTTTGTCATGACCCGAGTCATTGGATAAAGACGCGATCCTGCGCCGCCAGCTAGGATGATACCCTTCATGCTTGCCCCTTAAAGAACGAATGAATTTTTTCAAGAACCAAGGCTGCCTCATCACTGGAAAGATCAGCCCACATCGGAAGACGTAACAGGCGATTGGAAAGATCGTCTGTGACTTTCATCGAACCCGACACGCGACCGTACTTCACTCCCGCCGGAGCCGAATGAAGTGCCACATAGTGAGTGGTGGATTGAATGCCAGCTTCTTTCAGGTAAGTCCATAAAGCCGCACGCACCTCAGACGAATTTAAAAGCAGATAGTAAATATGAGCATTCGCCTGGCACTCGCTAGGAATTGTCATGCGTTGCAAGTGACCGTTTTTTTCCAGGTCCGCTAAACCTTGATGGTATTGATTCCATAAAGCCAAGCGTTTTGCTGTGATCTCTTTGCCTTCTTCCAATTGGGAAAGAAGAAAGGCGGCGGAAAGTTCCGAAAGAAGATAAGAAGAGCCTTTGTCCTGCCACGTGTATTTATCCACTTGGCCGTTCAGAAATTGCTGACGGTTCGTACCCTTGTCGCGGACGATTTCAGCTCGCGCCACTAGGCGGGGATCATTGATTGTTAGGGCTCCACCTTCACCACAAACGATATTCTTAGTTTCATGAAAACTGAATGCCGCCATATGGCCCCAAGTACCTAAGGCTTTTCCTTTGTACGAAGCAAAAATGCCCTGAGCTGCGTCTTCAACAACCCAAATGCCGTGTTGGTTTGCTAGGGCCATGATTTCATCCATCTTGCAACCCACACCAGCGTAATGCACCGGCATGATGACTTTAGTACGCGGAGTGATGGCCCGTTGAATAGCCGCGGGATCAATATTCATTGTTAAGGGATCGACATCGACAAAGACGGGGACCGAACCGTAAAGCGCGACGACGTTAGCTGTGGATGTGAACGTGAAGGAAGGCAGAATAACTTCATCTCCAGGTCCGATGTCAGCAAGCACCATGGCCATTTCAAGAGCCGATGTGCATGAAGGAGTGATGACGGTCATCAGAGTCGGAAGATTTTTATTAAACCACTCAGCGCATTTTTTATTAAAAGAGCCTTCGCCGCTTAATTTTTTATTGGCGATGGCCTGAGAGATATATTTCTCTTCATTCGAGCTTTTTGGCGGAATATTAAATGGAATTTTCATACTCCCTCATCGTAGCCTAAGCACCATGAGGGAGCAATGGATTAAAAACCGTCTGTAGTGCCCACTTTGCGAGTCGGGCCGTCATCATCAAATGGAATGACGCTCGACGCGGTCTGTGACTTTTTCCCCACGGGACGGGCTGGTTTTTCAGAGGATTTTTTCTCTTGGAATGAAAGCACTTTAGCTTCTTTTTTTGCAGAAGTTTTGTGGACAGAAGGCTTCGCTGTAGGACCCTGTGAAGAGCCTAAAATAACAGCATTCAGATTCTCGACCATCTTCTTCATATTCAAAGCCTGTGCATTGATTTCTTCAGCAGATGCCGCGACTTCTTCAGAGGATGCCGCATTGGATTGTGAGCTTTGATCGAGTTGATTCATGGCGCGGCTGATCTGTTGGATGCCCGTAGTCTGCTCACCGCTAGCCGCTGAAATTTCATTGTTCAGATCTGCGACCTTTTTAACAGAGTTTACGATGTTAGAAAGAACTTCGCCTGAACGATCCGCGATCGTGGATCCTTTTTCGACCTTCTCAACGCTTTCTTTAATAAGACCGTTGATGTCTTTGGCTGCCACTGCGGAGCGTTGTGCTAAGGTGCGAACGGCTTCGGCGACAACGGCGAAACCTTTTCCATGTTCTCCGGCGCGAGCTGCTTCCACCGAAGCATTCAAGGCCAATAAGTTTGTTTGGAATGCGATATCATCAATCACGCTGATAATTTCTTCGATCTTTTTAGAAGAAGACGAAATGTCACGCATAGATTCGATCAAATGATGAATCTCTTGCTGTCCGTGTTCTGCAGCGTCTTTAGATGATTGAGATAGAGCTGCTGCTTGTTTTGCATTGTCAGAGTTCATTTTTACCATCGAAGACATTTCTTCAAGAGAAGCGACAGTTTCTTCTAAAGAAGCCGCGGCTTCCGTAGAAGCTTCAGAGAGGGTTTGTCCGGCAGCTGAAAGTTGAGTGATTGCAGATGCGACTTGCGAACCCGACTCATCAAGGCCAGAGGCAATTCCACTGACTGTGTTTGAAACGCGGTATGCAATCCACATCAAAAGACCAAACATCGCGGTCGCACAGAAACCCGCGATCAAAAGAAGAAGCTGAGTTTCAAAAACGCGCTTCTCTTTTTGCATTTTATTGTTCTCCAAAGAGCGCTTGTTGTACAATTCCATGTTAGTTGCAATAGCCGCTTGTGTGTGCAGAGCCAAGACATGCCACTCTCCGCCGTTCATTGCGGTATGTACTTTTGCATTATCTTCCGGAGTATTCTTTTCGAGGCCGGCAATCATGTTCTCTGTAAGAGTGTAAAACTGTTCTTTGACTTCGCGAGCTTTGGCGTAGTTTTTCTGTTCTTCATCATCTAAACGAGTGGATTCGTAGTAAGCTTGACCTTCTTTAAAGTCTGCAAAAGCTTCTTTGGCTTTCTTGATAAAGTTATCGCGGGACTTTTTATCATGTTCATTCGCAAGGGCGGCCCAGATAAAATAGCCAATACGAGCGCGTTGCATACCAATGCGGCCAAGGCCATCCATGTTCGGGATCACGTCTGTGTAAGCATCCGTCAGCATGTCACCCAGGTGACTCATGGAGTTTAAAGAAATTCCTGTGAGGACACCGAAAGCAATCACTGGCAGCATTGCTGACAAGAAAAGCTTGCCGCGCAAACCTTTAAACCATGATGATCCTGACGTTCCTAACTTCATCTAAGACTCCCTGTTAAAAAAAATAATTAGTACACCAATAGTCTTCTCGACGGGAAAATTGCGGAACTTTAAGTCTTTTGTAAAATGCGAGGCCGTCGTATGGACGTAGGTGCGGTGCGAAACGTTAAAGTTATTTAATTGAATATGGCCGCACTAGGTTGTTACGATTTTTAGTACGTCTAGACTCAAGGAGGGGAAAGTCATGACAAAATCAACGCTTACGCGTGTGACGGCGGCTGTTGCATTGATCGCAACACTCGGCTTCACGCATAAAACCACGGACACAGTTTCTCTTTGCCACGGTTTCGTTCCAGAAAATGATATGAGAATTCCAGTGGGACTATTCACTGCTGGCGGTATCACAGAGCAGCAATTTAATGATGTTTTGGATCGTTTAGAAAGAATCTACAAAGCTGACGTTGAAAGAATGGGCGACACTTTGAAGATCAACCGTCTTTGGAAAGACGCGACAGTGAACGCTTCTGCACAAAGATCAGGCAAAACTCAGATCTTAAATATGTACGGCGGTTTGGCTCGTCACCAAGCAACAAATGTGGAAGGTTTCGCGTTGGTAGCTTGTCATGAGTTCGGTCACCACAATGGGGGCGCACCAAAAATTTCTGGTTGGATGGGTTCATGGGCGACAAACGAAGGGGGCTCTGACTATTTCGCGACTTTGAAATGTCTTCGCCGTTTCTTTGCAGAAGACGACAATGCCGCGATCTTGAAAGATCTTGATTTAGATCCGTACGCAGTGGCGGGTTGTGAAGCGCAATTCTCTGACGAGAAAGAGCGTTTGATCTGTTTAAGAACTTCTTTGGCTGGCCAATCTGTTGCTAATCTTTTCCAATCTTTACGTAAAGAAACAACAGCACCTAACTTTGGAACTCCTGATAAACGAGAAGTGACTCGTATGAACGATCAGCATCCAGACACTCAATGTCGTTTGGATACATACTTCCAAGGTATGTTGTGCGTAGCTAAAGAGAGTGAAGCGGTGAGCAACTCTGATTACAAGCAAGGTTCTTGCTATGCTCCTCGTGATGTGGCGGGTGTTCGTCCTCGCTGCTGGTTCTTCCCAGGTCGCTAATATTTTCTGACTAAAGAAAATGATCAAAGCCGGTGTTGTTGAAACATCGGCTTTTTTTTACATGTTTACTCTGGCCCTCCATTGGCGCTATCGTGAAGCATGTCAAAAAAGAAAATCATCCCGGTTGTTCTCATCGTTGTGATTCTTATCCTGGCCTACGTGGTCAAAGTTTTCTTGTTTAAAACTGAATTTGCTTATGCTGGTACGGTGGAAGTGACCAAGGTGGATATCCCGGCTCGGGTGTCTTCGGTGATTGAAGAATTCCCAGTGCGTGAAGGGCAGATCGTCGAAAAGGGTCAACAAGTCGTAAAGCTGGCTTGCGAAGACATCCGTATTTCCTATCGGCTTATCAAAAGCAGTTATGATCGTTCCAACAGTCTTTTTCGCAGCGGCGGTATTTCACGGGAAGCCTATGATCAAATGAAAAATAAAATGGACGATGTTTCCTTACGCCAAGGCTGGTGTGACATTGCGTCTCCTTTAAAAGGCACGGTGTTAACGACCTATTTTGAGCCGGGCGAAATGGTGCCTCCAGGAGCGAAGCTCTTAACGGTAGGAAACCTTGAAGAAGTTTATGCTTATTTCTATTTGCCTCACGATGAAATTTCTAAGTTGAAGCTGGAACAAAAAGTGATGGCTGAAGTTCCAGAGTTAGATCATAAAAGTTTTCAAGGCGTGATTTCCTATATCAATCCCGAAGCTGAATTTACGCCTAAGAATGTTCAGACCCGGGATGAAAGAACGCGTTTGGTGTATGCCGTAAAAATTTACTTTAATAATCCCGAAGGCTTTTTAAAGCCGGGAATGACCCTGGAATGGGCCGCGGACGAACCGTGAAAGACATTTCTTTGAAAGCTTTTAATGTCTCTAAGAAGCTGAGACAAACCCAAGCTCTCAAAGGTCTTTCTATGCAGTTTGCCCCGCATCAGATTCACGGGATCATTGGGCCTGAGGGCGCAGGTAAAACCACTTTTCTTCGCCACATCATGGGTCTTTTAAAACCAGATGCAGGTGAAATAGTTTTTCTTGATGAAGACTCTCCGGTGGAATTTTCTAAGATTCGCGAACTCGTTGCGTATATGCCACAGACGCAAAGTCTTTATCCAGAGCTCAGCATTCACGAACATCTGGAGTTTTTTAAAACGTTGTACCAGCTTCCTGAAGAAGAATATAAAAACCGTCGGCAAAAGCTTTTGCATATGGCTCGCTTAGAAAAATTCACGGATCGACTGGCTTCGCAATTATCCGGCGGGATGTACAAAAAGCTGGGTTTGATCTGTGCGCTTCTATCTTCCCCGAAAGTTCTATTGCTGGATGAGCCTACCAATGGTGTCGATCCTTTGAGTCGTCGAGATTTCTGGGAACTTCTTTACGAACTCAAAGAGCAAGAAGACATTCTTATTCTGGTAACGACATCTTATATGGATGAAGCCTTAAAGTGCCAACAGGTGCATTTGCTCTTTGATGGAAAAATGCTGCTTGAAGGCACTCCGCAAGAAATTCTAAAAGAGAAAGGCTGCAAAAGCTTTGATGAAGTGTTTTTGCAATACGACTCCTCTTTGGAGGCCTTATGAATGCGGTTGAGGTCGAAGGTCTTTCAGTCAAATTTGGCGACTATTATGCAGTGAATGATATTTCTTTTAAAGTCAGCAAAGGGGAGATCTTTGGATTTCTAGGCGCCAATGGCGCAGGTAAAACGACGACAATCCGAGTTCTTTGTGGGTTATTACTTCCTACTCATGGGAAGACTTGGGTCTGCGGCTTGGATGTTCTGAAAGACTCGTTTCAGGTGAAGCAGAAAGTCGGTTACATGTCTCAGAAATTCACGCTCTATGACGACTTGAGCGTAGCGGAAAATCTGGCGTTCACCGCTTCTTTACGAAAAATTCCGGATTTAAATTTTCAACAACAAAAAGAAAAGCTCTTAAGTTTTATTAAGTTTAAAGAGTCTGAAAAAAGTTTGGTTCGCGATCTTCCCGGCGGCGTAAAACAGCAGGTGAGTCTTGTGGCTTCGCTGCTTCATGATCCTGAGTTGGTGTTTTTAGATGAACCGACGGCGGGTGTGAGCCCGGCCTATCGTCAACGCTTCTGGGCTTTAATTCGTGAGCTTGCCAAAGAGGGTAAGACTGTTTTCGTCACGACCCATTACATGGATGAAGCCGAACAATGTGAGCGTATTGCCCTGATGCGATCCGGAGAACTCATCGCCTTAGATTCGCCCTCAGGTTTGAAACATAATAGTTTCCCCGATAAAGATCCGCACGCGGTTACACTGGAAGATGTCTTTATTCATCAGGTGGAGGGAAAGTGAAACTTCGCTCTATTTTAGCGATAGCTAAAAAGGAAGTTTTCCATATTGTGCGCGATCCATTCACCATGGCTCTGGCATTAGGAATGCCTGTGGTGATGGTTCTTTTTTTTGGATACGCCATAGAATTCAACATGGATAAAATTGAGCTTGCGGTCTTTGACGGAAATAAAACACAGACGTCGTGGAATATAGAAAAGACATTTACGAGCTCAGGCTATTTCGTTTCGGATCCCGTGCACAGTCCTGCGGAAGCGGTTCAAGCTTTGGATGAGGGACGGGTTCATGCGGCTTTGATTATGCCTCCGACGTTAACTCAAGATTTAAGGCCTTTTTCAACTGCGTCGGTGCAGGTTTTAATCGATGGCTCTGACAATTCGTCTGCGGGTTCTATCGCAGGTTATCTGGGTGGCATTCATCGGCGGGTTCTTGAAAATGAATTTGGAAAGATCAAGCCTCGCATTGATGTGAAAACGAGATTTTTATTTAACCCGGAATTGAACAGCCGCTGGTTTGTGGTGCCGGGCTTAGCGGCGGCGATCATTGCGATTCTTTCTATTTTGATGACGGCACTCACCGTTGCTCGCGAGTGGGAAAATGGCTCTATGGAGTTGCTGCTGGCAACGCCCGTAAGACCGATCGAGATTATTCTGGGTAAACTTTTACCCTATTCTGTGATGGGAATGGTTGCGGTGTTTTTCGTTTTTATTATGTCTCAACTGGTGTTCTCAGTTCCCTTTAAAGGAAACTTTTTGGTGTACCTGTTAGCATGCATGATTTTTCTTAGTACTTATTTGGCGCAAGGTCTGTTGATCTCTGTCGTCACTCGTAAGCAGCAGCTAAGTATGCAGATTGCAATGTTGTCGGGGCTTTTACCGACAATATTGCTTTCAGGCTTTATTTTTCCTAACGAACACATGCCGTCGTTCTTTTACTACGTCACGATGATTTTACCGGCGCGCTGGTTTATTAAGATCAGTCGGCAGCTGTTCCTGCAAGGATCTAGCTTTTTAGACATCCTTCCTTCGTTTCTCGCTTTGTGCGGGCTTTTTTGTTTGATGATTCTGCTTGCGACGAAAAAGTTTAAAAAGGACGTCGAACCATGAAAACACTTTTAGGCTTTATCCGAAAAGAATTTTTGCAGACCTTGCGTGACCCTCGTATGCGCATGCTTTTGTTCGTGGCTCCTTGTGTGCAACTGACTATCTTTGGTGTGGCTTTATCTACAGAAGCAAAGAATATCCGCCTCAGTGTTTTTAGAGCACCGAACGACACCAGTCTTCAAGAGATCTACCGCAAGGCTTTAGCCTCAGGATGGTTTATTCCCGCGAAGACCTCGTCACTCGATCCTTTCGATCAAGTCAATAAAGGGGAAGCCGATGCCGTGCTCGTGGCTCCAACCGCTGGTTTAGATAAAAGCTTAGGCCGTGAAGACGGGAAGGTGCAGCTTCTTATCAACGCCACGAATGTCACTCGTGCACAAAGTATTGAAAGATATTTTTTAAGTGTCGTGCAATCCCTGCACCCTCAACAGTCGCCTTTTCATTTTGACGTGCGGGTTCTTTATAATCCCGCTCTAAGAACGGCTTTGTTTCTCGTTCCCGGCGTCATGAGTTTGCTGGTTTGTCTTATCACGATTTTGCTGACCAGTATGTCGATCGCAAAAGAAAAAGAGATGGGAACATTTGAAACGCTGATTTCGGCTCCGATAAAACCAGAAGAAGTTATTTTTGGTAAAACAGTGCCGTTTGTGCTTTTAGGAATGAGTAACATTCCTTTGATTGTGGGAGTGGCCGTCGCTCTTTTCGGAATGCCTTTAAGAGGCAGTCTTATAATCCTGCTTCTTTCGTCTTTTGTATTTGTGTGTTGTACAGTGGGAATTGGACTTTTTATTTCGACTGTCGCCAAAAACCAGCAGCAATCAATGATGGGAGGATTTCTCTATCTATTTCCGTCAGTGCTTCTTTCAGGGCTTGTCTTTCCTATTGAAAACATGCCCTGGGTTTTAAGAATTTTTTCTTACATCAATCCGCTGACATATTTCATCGAGCTTCTTCGTAATATCATGCTTAAAGGCGGGGATGCGCGACTGATCTTATTTAATGTTCTTATACTTACCGCCATGGCTGTCTTTGTCATCACAGCTAGCTGGCGACGCTTTAAGGTCGTACTCGGGTAGGCCACAAGGATCTCCGCCATCTTCAATCTCAGGAATTGCGGGAAGGGGTTCGGAAGTTCTGGACGTTCTTTCAAGATCAATCTCAAAGATATCTAAAGTTTTTAGTGTATCCGACCGGCGATGCATAGAGAGGTGATAAAGATCTCCCGAGACCTTGCGCATGATGATCACTTCGCCATAGCCGTATTGGTCATTAATAAAAGAAGCATAGTAATCACCTTTTTCGGAATATTTTCCGTGAGGCAATTGACTCATGTTTTTAGGAAGACCAAAAGAGCGGACCGCTTCTTCGCCATTAACCCATTGAGAAAAGTAAATAGAAGTTCCGTAAGTTTCAGGATGAATAGTGACTTGTTTGTTATTGCAAAGCTTCGCATCTCCCACAGAAGGATTCGCCGATTCATTTTTGCAATTCAGGATTTTATAGGTCCCACGAACATTTTCAAAAGTAGAAGCCTGAGCGTTGAGGCCCAAAAATACCAGGGCCGACAGGATGATGTTAAATTTCATAAAGACTCCTTTTAAGAATCTTTTAGCGGATCCATCGCAGGAGTCATGTTTCTTTCCGTTAACCTACATAAACGATTTGTTAGAAATGTCTTTCAATTCTTATTGTCGTCCTCTTCTTCTCGCACAGTAACAAGGTGAGTCGTTAGGCCTATCTGTCAAGGCTCATGAATCAAGCAGCTGCCGAAACTTCGGCAGGAGCCAGGATCTCGGCGAAAAGGCCTGACGGAGGCCCGGCAGCGTTCTTGAAATACCCGCATAAGTTATTGAAAGCAGGTGAGGCAGAGGCTGGCACCGGCGCTGCAATATCAAGTCTTTGAAAACAAAAAATCCTGGAGATTAAAAATGAAAAACCTTAAATCCTTCCTCCTTGCCGCCTTCACTTTAACTACTTTAACGAACGTTGAATCCGCATTCGCGAAAGAAAGTGCCTGTAAAAATCAAAAGACTGTCGTTCTTGACGGTTATGTCACGATGACCTTTTGTGAAATACCGGCCGCTGACGGAGTCATGATCGGGAATAACGATGATTTCGAAGCCGCGCCTGCAAAGCCCCGTGACTTTCAAAAATTCCAAATCGGTCAATTCACGGTGACGCAGCTTCAGTACAAAACGATTATGCAGTCAGAACCGTGGATGGCAAATGGATCGCCTTTGATGTACGTGCAAGAAGGGGACAGCAATCCTGCTGTTTGGATTTCGTATGAACAGGCAAAGCAATTCACGCGCACTTTGAATTTAATTGATCCAACAGCCACCTATCGTCTTCCGACTGAAGCTGAATTTGAATACGCGGCTCGCGGCGGTACAAAGACGACGTATTACTGGGGTGACGAGATGGACACTAACTTTCCCTTCTTCGCAGGCAACATCGGCAGAGAGAGCTACGCCCATGCCGTCGACTCCTGTCCCGTTCCTTATTTGAATAACAGAATGCCCGGCTACTGCGCTAATCAATACGGACTTTTTCATATGCTAGGAAATGTCTGGGAATTAACCGAAGATGTTTTCGTAAGAGGGTATGAAAACGCTCCCACGAATGGAAACGAACCAGTGAAAGGTGAACCCAACGCAGTTCACACCACTCGCGGTGGAAGCTTCCTAGATGATACGAATCTGATCTCTGCTACATGGCGCGGATACGCTCCACCTAACAAAGGTTACGGAGACATCGGTTTCCGAGTGGTAAGAATACCGAAAGCGACACGCTAAAAAAGGGAAGTCACAAGGGGATAACGAAGTTCAAAGGAAGCGCCAACGACAATGTTGGCGCTTCTCTATTGCAAAATGGATCTTAGTAGCGGGAGCAAAAGAGCTGCAAGTTAAGACCTTGTCCCGTCAGAACAGCGGTGGCGTCCATCTGATTATAGTCCAAACTATACACGCGAGAAGTCGACTGAAGATAGAATGAATGAGCGTTTCCATTTTTACCCAGATAGGTAACTAGGACGGCTCGACCATTCATCGTAACTCTTTCACTTTGGGAACCCACTTCATTTAGAATGTGAAAGATTTCAATCCGGATTTCTTTTCCATTGCGGCCACCACCTTGGCAAACGGTGTTGATATCGGCCATAGCAGATGGCACTGACAACAAAATTAATAACGCTGCAAATATTTTTTCCATAAAGTTCTCCTTCGTTTAAACTTGTTAAATTTTTAGGAGTTCCGACCCAACTAAGATCGCTAGATTGGAAATCCATTTACAACAAAGGAGAATGCAAGCTCAGTACCGAGGCGCATTCGCATATTCTAATTTTAAATGAAGTTTTCATGTCGATGCTTTAGTCGGACGCCTTTTCGTGTCCACAAATAAAGTATCAAGCCAGACGTTCCGCTCAAAAGCGGAGCAAGAGAAGTTTTCCTTCGTCATGAAAAAACGAATTCGGACGGAATTGCTAAAAGAGAATTTCAAAAAGAAAAGACAATCCCTCGCGGAGTTTTCTGCCGGCGGCAGAAAACGACAAACCCAAAAAAACGATCAAGACGGGAAACTTCAGAAAATACTTTGGCGAAGCCGAAGTGCAAACAGGGGCTCAAATTAAAAAACCGCCAGAAGGGCGGTTTTTAATTTGGAGCGGGAGACGGGGCTCAAACCCGCGACCTATGCCTTGGCAAGGCATCGCTCTATCAACTGAGCTACTCCCGCGCTCGAAGAGAAACCAAAATTACAGTTGCCAGCCTTAGTTGTCAACGGGTAAAAATCAAAAAAATGAAGGCTCTACTGTACAGTCGCATCAAAAAATGGATGATTTTTGCTCTTATAGGCTGCGTTGCCTATTTTGTGGGCTATATTTGGGGCCACAAGAACCATAAGCCGCAAGAAAACTCGCAACCGCCGGTTCTTACAGTTCCTAAGTAGCTAACTATTCTTCCTCAGTCATTTGCTCGCGGAAATCTTCAGGCACGCTGTCGATCCATTTTTCGCGGGGACCATAGTAGTATTCCATGTGTGTTAATGTGCCGATGCGAAGGCCTTGGGCGTTGACGTGAGCACCGACAATGTAGGCTTCAGGGTCTTCAGTGTAGGTGATGAACTCCGCAAAAATATATCCTACCGTGGCTTTTGTAGCAGGATCAAAGACGCGATAGATGACCTTTGCTTGAGTATCGTAATAGCCATCGCCCAATTCCCAAGGGATTTCAATTTCAGAGGCCGTCTTTTGGACTTTCTTTGGAAGTTTTTGAAAGCTTGTGCGCTCGATGTTTTTAGAAAAAACGGTAGCTTTTGCTAAAACTTCATCGGGATGCTGAAGGGGAAGTTCCAGTTGTCGAGCCGAAGCACTTTGAACTCCTAAAACCACTAACATCAAAAATGCGAAAGATTGCATAAATCCGATCATATAAATCTCCTTAGTGAGTGTTCTAATTACTCTAACTGAGTGCGGAGAATACAATGCATCTTACGAAACAAATTATTAATTCTGGAATATTGAAAAAATAGTGCGTCGCTAAACTTAGAGACGCACCGGCAGTCTGAGAGACTCTATGAAATTCTTACTAAAGGTAAGGGTTAAAAGGCGCGCTGATAGAGCGAAAGTCTTTGAAGGGACCAATCTAAGAGCTCTTTCATTTTTTGCAGATCTGTCTGAGGTGTGGCTGGAAAACGAATCTCGACTTTATCATAACTCTCACCTGCGACTTCAGATGTTTTACACACTCGCAGTGGCAAGACGTCATCAGCTCGACAGTTCATTGCGATGGTGTTGATGTTTTCTCTTAACTTAGAAAGATATTTCAAAGAGTTCTTAAGAAGTCGTTGGACGGTTTCCTTTTTAAATTCCAGATTTTTGTTTCGCTCTTCTCGAAGGCGCTTTAAAGATCCTTTATCTAAAACATTTTCTTCTAACTGGGGTGCTTGTTCAGTCAGAAATTCGATATCTAAAAGATGCGTTTCAATTTCGTCTAGACGTAAGAAGTCGGAATAAACTTCGGGCGTCCTCTGGTCCGCCATCAGAGTAATGGCGGCGAGGGTGAGGCTTCCCTTAAGCAGGTTTTCATTCTCAAGCGCATGCAGAAGCTCGTGCTCTAAGGTGTCTCCTAAGCCTCCGGTGCGATAAGAAAGCGCGGTGACGCTAAAATAAAGAGAATTTGAACTGGGTTCGAAGAAGCCTTGAATCGGACCACTCCAGAGAGGCAAGAAGGGATCAAAAACCAACTTCAAGCTTTGCAGACGGCTGTCTGAAAGAACCTTTTCAAAAAACTGCCCATTGCTTTCGCGCGCTTCAGAAACACCTGAAATTATGAAAAGAGGGTAAGAGAGTTTTTCGATAAAACTTCCTTGAAACTCCATATCTTCTCTTTTGACCATCTGAAGTTCGTATTGAACGCCAATAGAGTTGAAATAGTCTTCTGCTGAGTTTTGGATTTTTGTTATCCAGGGTTGCAGATCTTTGCCAGGTATCAGGCGTCCGTTGTAGCGTAATACAAAATCATAAAAATCGGCCGTCAGATTGCTAAAAGGCTTCACCATTTCCAAAGGGTTATTTACAGAAGAAATCGGAGCCGGCTTTTCACCCCTTTTGGGTTTTGCATAGGTCGTGGACAAGCCTGTAAAGAAGACAAAGCAGAAGCCCAAGATGAAATATAAGAGCGTTGAAACGTGTTTTTTCATGACCTAACGGAAATGCAATCTGGAGACCTAAAAAAAAACGCCACGAACGATGATGTTGTGGCGTTTTGAACGATGAAATTATGGTGAATCCTAAGATGACTACTGTTCTGTAAGTTCAAAGAAGCTTGTTGAAAGCGCAAAAAGGGAATTTTTGCTCTCAGAGCTTTGCAGTTCTTGCATGATTTCCAGACGGAAAGCACGAATCTTCTGAGAGATCTCTTTGGCTTTATCGCGATTCGTTGGCACCAAAGTGCATCCCATGTCCCAGCGCTTTCCGCTGTTAGGAACCATCGCTTCAGAGGCTTTAGTCTGCATCTGGTTGTAGAAAGCGCGAGCTGCTTCAGAGGAAGGCGCATAGGTTGAGGAGTATTTGTTCTTGCTTGAAGTCCAAACTCCCTCAGCAGATTTTGTAACGAGCCCGACATTTTGCAAACGTTCTAAAGCCTTTTCCACTGTGTCGACAGGAAGGCCCAGTCGTTGAGACATGTTTTCAGGTGTTGCAACAAATTGATCTAGATTTAAAAGTTCTGCAATGGCCGTGTGGTACCAGTCAGAAATAATGGCAAACTGGTCTTCCCCGATTTTTTCAAAAGCTTCTTCGCGAGCTTGCACGCGTTTTAAAGCCATCTCGCGTAGAACCGCACTGCGAGCATGTTCCGAAAGTGCCAAGTCGACGAAGAAGTCTTTTTCAGATGGAGCCAAATTTAGTTTTACGGCTAGATTCATAGCGCGGGATTCAGAAAGACCCACTTTGCCATTCAGGATTTCGCTCAATCGTGAGCAAGGAACCTCAAGGTCGCGAGCGTAGGCGCGAAGAGAGTAAGACGGATTCTTTCTTTGTCTACGTTCAAGTTCTTTTAAAATATAGTCTCGATAGTGGTGTTTTGCCATGGGCGAGGGTGTAGACGGGAATTATCCGAGTGTCACTCATAGACTCGAAAACCCCCTCCATATTGTTCCAGAGTGTTCCATGTACTTCCATTAGAGTGAAATTCCTTCATGAAATAAACAATTTACGCTGTTCCGTTTGTTGTAAAAATCTCCATGGGTTTGACCCCGCCTGTCCCGAAGGGTAATTCAGGGGCTCTTTACTATGGCAGTTGTGCTGAAACAATCAGACTTGAAGAAAGTCGGCACTGTTTCGTCTTTTTCGGTGACATAGAAGTCATACTCTATAGTCTCAGGCGTGAATATGAAGTTGGGTGTAATTCTATCAGTCGTTCTTTTTTCTTGCTGTGTTTTTGCAAAAGAAAAACAGGTGCTTCGTTATGGCGTGAACTCCAACTATGCCATGCCATTATTGGGAGTGACCCACTTGCCGCAAGGACAAGTTTTGCAAGGCGGTATTCTTAAAGATCTTGGTGAAGCGTTGGCCAAGGAGCTTAAGCGTGAGCCTCAGTTTATTCTTCTGCCTAAAATACGTGTCGCTGAAAATCTGAAAGAGGGCAGTATAGATGTTCTTTGTCATCTGAATGAAGTTTGGCAACCAGCGATCAAAAATGATGTGTACTGGAGTGACGAACTCTATGAAAGTCGCAACCTTATTGTGCACATCGATAGCAAGCCCATCAAAAGCATCAACGATCTTTATGGGGCGCGTGTCGGGACTGTTTTAAATTTCATTTATCAAAATTTAGATCCGTATTTTGCACGAAAGCAGATCCTGCGTGAAGATGCGCCAAGCAACGAAAGCAATATTCAGAAGATTTTGAAGGGCCGCATTGATTACCTGGTGATGTCGAATTTGGAGTTTGATTTCTATAAACGGATTTATCCCACACTCGATGCTGTCGATTTAAGTATGGACTCAGTGCAAACAAAGTGTGCTCTGTCTAAAAAGTCCTCTGTCAGTCTGGAGAGCTTCGAAAAAGCTATGCAGACTATTCAGCGCAACGGCCTGTTGCGGAAAATCTTGAAAGCCTACCAATAGTTAAGTGAGTTTATTCAGCATTTCATGAAGAGTCTGGCGTTCCTTGGCAGATAGCGGACTTAGAAACTCATTGGTAATGGCTGAATGTACATCCAATACTTTTTTTAATCCCTCTGCGCCCTTCGAGGTGATTTCCACAAGCTTAATGCGTCTGTCGACTTTGTCGGGTACTCGGCGAACCCACTTCATCTTTTCTAGTCCATCCAAGAACTTCACCATGGACGCTTTGTCGACGCCCATATCCTGACCCAGAGCGATCTGGCTTGCCGGCCCATTGAGATTAAGAAGCTTTAAAATCCCGATATGTGCAGTCACAAGTTTATGCTTCTCGAGTTCTTGTGAGAGCATAGTACGAAACTTCATGGCCGCTTTGATGAAAGAATAGCCGAACGAGGCCTTTAGCGCAGGGTGTACGCCGTTATAGCATGCTGGAATTGAGCCTGCCTCATTCTTTTTCAAAGTCGACCTCCAATCGAAAACCAAGGGGTGTGGTTTTTAATACTCAATTGATAGTAACACAAATGGTTTGCGACGCAAACGGTTTTGTGTTACAACCATTACATAGTTAGGTGGCTTATGAATCATCTTAAATGGATCTTCTCTTCTTTTATCTTACTCGTCTCTCTAGAATCTCACTCTCAATTCTTGAAACTCGGCGAAGCGGTGAATGAGGCCATGACTCAATCACCGAAAGTTCAAAAATCCGAATCCCAATATAAGGAAAGCAGCTGGAAAAAGACCGAGACTTACTCTGGCTTTTTGCCGACCTTATCTGCTAATGCCAGTTATCTCTTTGATAAGAAGTATGCCTTGGTGGATGTTAATATGAATAACACTCCACTAACCATCCCTCAGGTTGTGCCGACCACAAACCTTTATCTGACCGCGCAATGGTCGCTCTTTGATGGCTTTTCCAGCACCAACCGCTATCTCAGTGCGGGAGCTTTTGAAGATTCGGCAAAGAATGACTATGACTGGACTCGCTTTCAGGTAGAGCGCGAAGTCGTGGTTCTTTTTTATAAAGCTCTTGCTGCTAAAGAATTAAAAGCCGTCGCTGAACAAAATGTGCGCGCACTCAATGATCATCTTAAAGATGTTCGTCTGTTTAAAAAAGTCGGGACGTCGACAAACTACGATGTTTTACGCGTGGAAGTTCAAATGAGTGAAGCGCAGTCGGAACTTCTTAATGCCACTGATAATGTGGAAGTTGCACGCGCTCGCCTGAGTGAAGCTTTGGGGAAAGATCAAGACGTGCCTGAAGTTGAAGGGGTGCTGCCTCGGTTAAAACCAGAATTGGTTGCCAAGGTGGCCGAGTTTAACTCTAACGAACGAAAAGATCTTCAATCTCTTCGTCAGAAGGCGGAAGGGTTTCGTTACCAGGAAGATTCAGCAGAAAAATATTGGGTGCCTCGTCTGGCTTTAATTGGACAGTATCAGTATTACAACAACCGCAATGACCGTTTCGATGATTACGAAAATGGTTTCCGCGATGCTTGGCAATACGGCATCAGTCTGACCTGGAATATCTTTGATGGCATGACTTCGATTTCGCGCTCTAAACAAAGCATCGAACAAAAATATCAGGCTGAAAAGACTCTTCGCCAGGCAGAGCTGAAAGCCAAACGCGATTTCGATTTCTGGAAGCGTAAATATTTGTATTACTGCGCAGTTTTTGAAGCTCGTCAAAACGACATCGCGAAGTCTGAAGAAAGTGTTCGTTTATCCCGTGAAGGACAAAAAGTCGGAGCAAGAACAAATACAGATGTTCTTGATGCCGAGGCGGAGCTTTATCGTGCAAAAGCCGGCGCTGTGAATGCTCAAATCGGGGCGATTGAAGCTCTTGTGAATCTTGAGCTCAGCACGGGTCAAAAATTGGTTGATTTTAATTGAGGTTGAAAATGGATAAGAAGAAAAAGATTTTATCAGGTATTGGTGCCATAGCCGTGTTGGGCGCACTCTATTTCGTTTACGAACATTTTATGTTTGTGACAACGGACAACGCGCAGGTGGAGGCTCACTCAGTGATGATCGCCGCGAAAGTCGGCGGTTATGTAAAAGCGGTGCATGTCACGGAAGGTTTGCGCGTGAAGAAGGGTGATTTGCTCATCGAACTGGATGAGCGTGATTATCAAAACACTCTTCGTCAAATGAAAGGGGAGCTTTCATCTTTAGAGGCCCGTAAGCGGGATCTGGAAAAAAACCAACGACGCCTTTCAGAACTTTTCTCTAAAGGTGTCGTTTCTCAGCAGCAGTATGATGCGGCTTCGACTTCTTTTGCTGAAGCCAAAGCAAAATTTGAAGCCTTGTCTGCTCAAGTCGCGCAAGCCGAGTTGAATTTTGAAAATACGAAGATTAAAGCTCCTTCAGATGGGTTTATTGCAAAAAAATCGGTTGAAGTCGGACAGCTTGCGGCGCCGGGTGTTCCTTTGGTGGGATTTGTTGATGCCGGTGAAAGATGGGTGACTGCGAATTTCAAAGAAACTGAAATCGAAGGGGTTCAACCCGGTAAACGTGTGAATATCGATGTGGACGCGATTTCAGGTCGTAGTTTCGTAGGTGTTGTGGAATCTATCAGTTCTGCTACGGGCGCGACGTTCACATTGCTTCCTCCCGATAATGCGACCGGAAACTTCACTAAGGTTGTTCAGCGCGTTCCTGTAAAAATCAGATTTGAAAATGTGACGGCCGAAGAAGTGGAAGCTTTAAAAGCCGGTCTTTCGGCTTTCGTAAAGGTGCATAAGCACTAAGGTCGGTTTTTATGAAAAAGGAATCCGTACTGATTATAGTCGTGGCGGTGATGGCTTCGCTTTTAGAAATCATCGACGCCTCGATCGTGAACGTGGCCTTGCCCTCAATGATGGGGAACTTAGGGGCTACGTTGGAAGACATCAGTATGGTGATCACGGGCTACGCGATCGCCAATGCCATTGTCTTACCGGTCTCTGCTTGGTTGGGGGAGCGCATTGGTCGCAGGACTTACTTTCTGGGATGTATTCTGCTTTTTACGGGCACCTCCGTCGCCTGTGGTCTTGCGCCGAATTTAGAGACACTCACCATTTTCCGTATCCTTCAAGGATTGGCGGGCGGAGCTCTTCTGCCGACATCGCAGACTTTAATCTATGAACAATTCCCGAAAGAAAAAGCGGGGATTGCGGGTGCGATCTTCGGGATGAGTGTGATGATTGGTCCAACACTCGGTCCAACGATGGGTGGATATCTGACTGACAACTTCGGTTGGAGATCTATTTTCAATATCAATCTTCCTCTAGGTTTGATTGCGTTCTTCATCGGCGCCGCCGTAATTTTCAATCGCCCGAAAGAAGAAGGACAGCATCAGGAAAAACAAGAGCTTGATATCTGGGGTCTGACCTTTTTGGTGTTAGGTATTGGATGTCTGCAATTTGTTTTAGAGCGCGGCGAAGCTGAAGATTGGTTTGCTTCACGTATGATCGTGTTTAATGCGATCATCGCCGTGGTCAGTTTGCCACTCTTCGTATGGTGGGAATTGCGCGTGAAAAATCCGATCATCAATGTGCGCCTTTTCTTAAAACCGTTAGTCAGTAACGGTGTGATGCTGATGGCGATGGTGGGATTCTTCCTTTATGGCGTCGTCTTTATTTTGCCTATTTTTGTAGGACGAACCCTGCACTTAGATGCGACTCAAACGGGCATGCTCTTTATCCCCGGATCCTTATTAACGGCAGCCATCATGCCGTTCGTGGGTCGACAGATGTTTAAAGGGACGAATCCGAAGATTTTAATTTTTATCGGTTTGGTTTCTTTAGAGATTTGTTTGTTATTGATGACACGTTTGTCACCGCAGTCTTCAGAACGAGATGTTCTGAATATGATGTTTGTGCGGGGATTCGGAATGGCCTTCTTATTTGTGCCTATCAACTCTTCCATCTTGAGCCAGTTTAAAGGTGTCGAGATGGGACAAGTTTCCGGCTTGTTGAATCTGGCTCGTCAAATAGGTGGAAGTGTGGGGATTGCTCTTATCGGCACGCTCTTAACTAAGAACAGTCATCAAAACTATCTGGATCTGGCTGGGAAAGTGTCATTGCTAAATCCGCAAACGCAGAATGCCTACTACTCTTCAGCTTCGGGATTGGGAGTTAAAATGAGTGAAGGTTTAGGGATGGCCACGGGATCCGAGGCCGCCTTGCGAAGTCTTTATGGGCGTATTCAGAATCAAGTCTTTATGCTGAGCTTTACTCAGTTGATGTTCTTAATGATGTTGATCTTTTCTTTGTCGTTCATCCCTCTTTATTTTTTAAAATTTAAAGAGAAGACAAACAAGGTCGTGGATGCTCACTAATTAGCGCAGGATCGAACTGAAAGAGGAACTGGCGAAAGAAACGGGCTTTTGTGTTTTAGCCGAAGCAATCTTCAAATAGCTCGATAGCAAAAGAGCTAAGAAAATGAAGAACCAATTGCTAGGTGATAAATGCAAAAGCATAACCGTCCATTAAGCCTTTCGGCTTTTAAGATAACCTAAATAGTATTCGATACCGCTGGTTATACTCAAAATGACGCTGATCCACAAGACGCCGTAGCCAATTTTGTCTAAATAGGGCAGGTAAGGCTCTAAATTTCCAATAATTACAATCGGGATGGCCACCATTTGCATCGCCGTTTTCCATTTTCCGGCAGGTTTGGCAGCGATAATGATTTGATCTGCCGCAGCAACGGAGCGGATGCCTCCGATAAAGTTGTCACGCGCCAAAATAATAATGACCATCCAGGCATCGATTTTACCTAGAGCTAGAAGCATGGCTAAGACACTTGTCACAAGAATTTTGTCGGCAATCGGGTCCATAAATTTTCCGAAATTGCTAACAGCGTTGTACTTACGAGCGTAGTAACCATCGTAGTAATCCGTGATCGAAGCTAGAATGAAAAACACAGCCGCCGCGATATTCCAAGTGAGAGTGTCGGGCCACATCATTGCCACAATAACGGGCACAGCGAAGATACGACTGAGGGTGATTCTCATCGGAAGATTTTTTTGAAACTCGGTTGCTGTCATATCGTCCTTTGTTGATGCTGCTTCAGCTACGGACCGAAGGCCCTTCGCTCTGCGGCCTCGCGGCCCTTCAGCCTGCGCGCCAAGGCGCTTCGGCTCTGCCGGCGTCCGCCGGTTGACTAAAACTAACCGTTTAGACTAGAAATAATCAATGTTTATTCATCGTCACAAAGTGCAGTTTTATGAAACAGACCTTATGGGGATTGTTCACCATAGCAACTATTTGCGTTTTTATGAAGAAGCGCGGGTGGGGTGGGCGCATGCGAAGGGTCTTTTGGATTATCAGAAGCCGGGGTCGGCAAGTCAGTTTGCTGTTTACGAGACCCAGGTTCGACATATAAAGCCGACTTTTTTTGGCGATGATTTAGAAATTGAAGTGCAGGGTCGAACCGAAGGCAATCGCATTGTTTTGCAGTATCGCTTGCGGGGACGTAATAAAGAAATTTGTTCGCTTGCGAAGACCGTGCATGTAGCATTAGGACCGGACTTAAAACTACAAAGACTGTCGGCTGAAATGAAGGCCGCGGCGGAGAGTGACTCATGGACAGAAACCTGGCTTTAGAATTCGTACGTGTAACCGAGGCAGCAGCTTTAGCGTCCGCAACATGGGTGGGACGTGGCGAAGAAAAAACCGCGGATAAAGCAGCCGTCGATGCCATGAGAAAAGCCTTTGACCACATCCGCATGGATGGCACGGTTGTTATCGGTGAAGGTGAGCGTGACGAAGCGCCCATGCTTTATATCGGCGAAAAAGTCGGTCACAAGACGGAAGATTCTCCAAAATTAGATATCGCTTTAGATCCTCTTGAAGGAACAACAATCTGTGCAACAGGTGGCCCAGGTTCTATTTCTGTTATTGCGGTTGCAGAACAAGGGAAGTTCCTGCATGCACCTGACACTTACATGGATAAAATCGCTTGCGGTCCTGGTGCAAAAGGCCACATCGACATCGATAAGTCAGCAACCGAAAATATCAAAGCAGTCGCGAAGGCCCTAGGTAAGTCCGTAAGCGAAATGACTGTCGTGATTTTAAATCGCCCTCGCCATGAAAAATTAATTGCTGAAGCGCGCGCAACTGGCGCTCGCATCAACTTGATCGGTGATGGTGATGTTTCTGCTGCCGTCTCTACAGGATGGAATGACACAGGGATTGATTTGCTTTTAGGTATTGGTGGCGCGCCGGAAGGCGTGATTTCCGCAGCGGCAATGCAATGCTTGGGCGGAGACTTCCAAGGTCGTTTGAAATTCAGAAACGACGAAGAAAAAGCACGCGCAAAGCGCATGGGTGTTGCGGATCTAGAAAAGAAATTTACGATTGATGAATTAGCTTCAGGCTCTGTGATGTTTATCGCGACGGGCGTGACGGATGGATCTCTTTTAAAAGGCGTTCGTTTTATGCCAGGCGGACAAGCAAAGACTCATTCTATCGTTATGCGTTCGGCGACAGGCACCATCCGTAATATTGAAGCGCATCACGTTTTAAATAAGAAGCCTCAGTAATGGAAGGAAAGCTGTTCTGCTTTAATTGCAATAAAGAGATGGCTTTTGCGGGAGTCATCGGACGCCGCGAAGAGTGCCCTCATTGCCGTGCGGATGTTCACGTGTGCAAGAATTGCGAACACTATGATCCCAAAGTTTATAATGAATGTCGTGAGCCACAAGCGGATGTGGTTCGCGAAAAAGATCGAGCGAACTTCTGTGATTACTTTACTCCGCGCAAAGGCAGTGGCGGCGGTATTGATAAGGCGGCCGCACTAAGAGCTGCGGCCGAAGCTCTGTTTAAAAAGTCTTAGGTTGTTGTAACATAATCATTCGTGGTCTAGGTCCGCGTTGACTTGAGAGTCGTTGCAAAGACACACTTATTTTATGGCAAAAGCATCAACCACCGAAGTTTTCAATTGTACTCCCGAGCAATTTTATAAAATCATCGCTGACTACGAAAAATACCACGAGTTTTTACCAGAGGTAAAACAGTGCAAAGTTTTGAAGTCAGAGGGCCATCGCAAGCTTGTTGAATACAACGTGCAAGTGATGAAGTCTTTTAAGTACAGCCTTTGGATGACTGAAAATGCACCCACCAGTATCTCGTGGGAATTTGCGTCCGGAGACATTTTTAAAACGTCTGTAGGATCCTGGAAATTGGAAAACGAAGCTGGCAAAACGCGCGCGACTTATTCGGTTGAAGCGACTTTCAGCATGTTTGTTCCCGGTCCGATTGCAAATGCCTTGGTCAGCGTGAATCTTCCAAATATGATTAGCAGCTATCACAAGCGAGTGAAACAGCTTTATGGCGTCTGATGATGCAAACAGAAAAGACGATAAGGACAACGCCTCGGGAGATCTTAAAGGTCTTCTGGGTGACACTGTAAAAAAAGTTTTTACAGCTGGGGTCAGTGCGGCTTTCATGACCGAAGAAAGCCTGCGCGCTTATGTCTCTGAATTGAAACTGCCCAAAGAAGCGTTGAACCTTCTAATTCAAGGTGCCAATAAGTCTAAAGAAGAGGTCACCAATCGCGTGACAAAAGAAATCTTAGGCATCATTCAAAAAATTGATTTTGTGAAAGAGGCCTCCAAGTTCGCTGAGACTCATAAATTCAAAATCACCGCCGAAATCGATATCATAAAAAAAGAAAATACCAACAAAGACTCCGATCCCTCTTAATGACGAAGAAATTGAATTCTGCGGGATTAAGTTTGATTGAAATGTTAGTCGCCGTGGCGATTGGCAGTATTATGTTAGTGATGGTCGCCTCCATGTTTCAAGCGCAACAAAAAGAAGTGCGCTCCCTTCGCCAAAAGCAGGAAGTCATCGAACTTAAAAATCTGATGCTTGCCCAACTCACAAAAACCGAAGTGTGTTCATGGCAACTTAAAGGCCGCGTGATTGATGTGGCGGCTTCGCCGACAGCGGCAAAACCCTCTGAAACGATTTTGAACTTAAAAGAATTGCGCCAAGGTGTAAACAACGCCTCAGCGATTGTAGCTAAAACTGGCGACAGCCTTCCGGGTTCCAGTATTAAAGTAAAGAGCATCACGTTCAAAGACATTTATCCGACAGGAAATCCTGACGAATACAAAGGTGTTTTTGAAATTACATTTGATGAATCTTCATTGGCGTATCCTCTTCGTCCTTTGCAAACGCAGCAGATCATCAAGACTCTTTCCGGTTCTCCAGATCGTGCCAAGATTATCGATTCGTGCGGGACAGTTTCTGCCTCCAGTGGATTGGGTGAAGAGGATCTTGATACGAGCGAATCCTTTGATGTTTATTGCGAATATCGATGGGTGACTTCCAATGGGTATAATGGCGGCTATGCTTCGTTTAAGGCGTCTTTAGTGACTTCCGAGATGTTGCAGTGGCAGGAAAAAGATCAAGACCCCACGCGCGTGTTTCGCACGAATAAGCGTCAGGCCATGGGCCCCCGATCCGGTGTCATTCGCGGCATCTATAAAGTCTGTCCTTAAGAACTCGACTTAAGGCGATCTCAAGTTGAGACGATTTTTCTCCGACAAGACGGACATGGAAAATGAAATCTTAAGCGTCATTTCAGTTGTTCTGTTCTGTTTGTGTTGTCACCAGTTCATTCGAACGGTGGTGAAACCAATTCCGCTTTTGGCGTCCGAAAGACCTTATGCGCGCGCAGCAATGCAGCTTGGCAAATTCTATAAGTCGATGGCTTGGGGGTCGATGACGGGGGCATTTTTATTGGGCCTCGTTTATTCGTTCACCCAAGTATTTACAACTCTTTAGTTC
The DNA here is from genome assembly GCF_047305915.1 of Bdellovibrio sp. HCB117. Classification (NCBI taxonomy): domain Bacteria; kingdom Pseudomonadati; phylum Bdellovibrionota; class Bdellovibrionia; order Bdellovibrionales; family Pseudobdellovibrionaceae; genus Bdellovibrio; species Bdellovibrio sp. HCB117. Next base: position 1,793,267 of record NZ_CP178622.1, read on the forward strand.
TCCTAAAATCGAAAATTCTGTGGCAGCCTTGCTGATGGAGGCCTGCCATGAATACATTTTCCACAGTCAATCCTGCCACCGGCGAAACTCTAAAAACCTATCAACACACATCTTGGGAAGAATCGCAAAAAGCCATTCAAGGGGCTTGTGAGGATTTTAGCAAGTGGCGTAAGACTTCTTTCGAAGAGCGCGCCGTCGTTTTAAATAAACTTGCACAAAGTCTTCGGCAGCATAAAACGGAACTCGCGCAAATGATGAATGCCGAGATGGGAAAGCTGATCGCGGAAGGAAAAGCGGAAGTTGAAAAGTGCGCTGTCACTTGTGAATACTATGCGAAAGAGGCGGCTCACATGCTTAAAAATCAAGTGGCTGCTTCATCTCCTTACAAAACGGCCGAGGTGAGTTTTCAACCTTTGGGCGTGGTTTTTAGTATCATGCCTTGGAATTTTCCTCTGTGGCAGACGATTCGATTTGCAGCCCCTGCTTTGATGGCGGGGAATGTCATCCTCTTAAAACACGCAGATCTGACGGCAGGAACAGCTGCGATGGTCGGGCAGATTTTTTCAGATCTGACATCGGGATATAAACTTTTAAGAAATATCCAAGTGGATCATGAAGTCGCAGCCAAAGTGATTGCAGATAAAAATGTGCGAGGGGTGACTTTCACTGGAAGTTCCAACGGCGGAAGATCTGTAGCGACCGAGGCGGCAAAGAATTTAAAGAAAATTGTTCTTGAGTTGGGTGGCAGTGATGCCTATCTCGTTCTTGAGGATGCCGATGTTGAAATGGCCGCGAAAACGTGCGTGAAGGCGCGTCTGGTAAATTGTGGGCAAAGCTGCGTGGCGGGAAAAAGATTTATCGTGCATGAAAAAATCGCGAAGGATTTTATTCAGCACTTTGTGAATGAAATGAAGGCCTCAGAAATCGCACCACTTGCGAGCAAAAAGTTCCAAAAGACAATTATCGAGCAAGTTGAAAAACTCAAATCCTGGGGTGGTAAAGTCGTTCTTGGTGGCACAGCGCCGCAAGGTGAGGGAGCTTATTATCCCGCGACGGTGATCGTCTTCGAAAACAATCACCCCGAACTTCACGCCGAAGAAGTTTTTGGACCCGTGGCTTCGATCATTATTGCAAAAAGCACACAGGAAGCTTTGGATTTCGCAAACTCATCTCCGTATGGATTGGGCGGTGGCATCTTCACAAGTGACCTAAAAAAAGGCAAAGAGCTTGTGGAAAAAGAGTTGCAGGCCGGATTTGTCGTAGTGAATGATTATGTGAAGTCAGACCCGCGCATTCCTTTTGGAGGAGTGAAAGAGTCGGGTTATGGAAGAGAGCTGGGGCACTTTGGTATTCTGGAATTCGTGAATATCAAAACGGTGGCGGTGGCCGGGGAGTAAGAGTGAAACTAAAAAGAGCCAAGCAAGATTTAGATCATCACGTGTGGAAATTAGTAAAAACGCACTCGCTGAATGAGAAAAAGATTTTGGTGGCTCTTTCGGGTGGGACGGACTCGGTCGCGCTTTTGCGCGTGCTTTCGAAAATTCATAAGAAAGAACTTTTAGGGGCGTGCTACTTTCATCATGGTGAAGATTCCAATCAAGAGTATCGCAAGGAAGCCCAAATCTTTTGCGAAAAACTATGCACTAAATTAGGCATTGAATTTTTCCCTTTAAAATCGTCCGTCTTAGCAAAATCAGAAGCAGAATATCGTGAGCTGCGTTACGAAGCTTTAACCCGCCTCATGAAGGAACAAGGTTTTCAAATTCTTGCTACAGGACATCATCGAGACGATCTTTTAGAGACTCGACTTTTGCGTTTGATACGAGGTACGGGGTCCCAAGGATTTCAAGCCATGCATGTCCTAAAAGACGACAAGTTTCGTCCCTTTTTGGAAATCACAAAGCGAGAATTAAAAAAATATCTGCGCGAAGAAAAGCTTCGCATTTTTGAAGATCCTAGCAACGACAAACTGGACCCTCTGCGCAACTGGATTCGCGAGGATTGGTTGAAAGCTTTAGAGAAGCGTTCGCGAGGAGCTGCTTCGTCACTAGCTCGCTCTTTAGAAACCATTGCGCTTGAGATGGAAAATCGCGCTTGGGGTGATCTTTTGAGTCAAAATGAGGCTTATAAGACACAGGGCTTATCTCGGGGTTTTTATCTCACATTAAGCCCCTTCGAACAAAAACGACTGCTAGCGCAATACTTATTCGCTCTGGGAAAAAAAGATTTTTCGCAGTCTCATCTCGAAGAAATACAAAAGCGCCTGGACAAGTCACAAAAAGTGATCACATTCAAAGTCGGCGGATGCCACTGGGAAGTTAACGCAGAGCAAATTAAGGTCCAGTCCTGATTTGAGAGGTGTTTGTGACCCTTAAACCGTGTTACCCTTGAGGGTGACTTTAGACCTCGTTTGAAAGGAACTGAAATGCGCTCTACTCAAAAAACGCTAGCACTCTGGTTCTTCCTCATCATTATGGCTGTCTTTCTGTTTCAGGCCTATGAGAGTAAGCACCAAAAAGTGATTGCTGATTTTAACTTCTCGAAATTCACAGAGGCTGTGAAAGCTGGTGAAGTTGCGACTGTCACTTTCCGTCAGGACACAAGTGAAATTGTCGGTGAAATGAAACCGGAATTTGAAAAGAAATATAATGGAACTCACTTTGCCATTATCGGTAACACTCAAGATGAGGGTTATAAATTTCTTCAAGCTAACGGTATTACTCCAAACTACGAACGTGCTGACAACGGTGGTTTCTTCCAATCTTTGATTGTGAACTGGTTGCCATTGATTTTGATCGTCGCGATGTTCTTGTTCATCATGCGCCAGATTCAAGTCGGCGGTGGTAAAGCTATGTCGTTCGGCAAAAGCCGCGCGCGCCTTTTAACGGAGCACAAAAATCGTGTGACGTTCAAAGAAGTGGCAGGCGTGGATGAAGCTAAAGAAGATTTGCAAGAGATAGTTAGCTTCTTAAAAGATCCAAAAAAATACACAAAATTAGGTGGCCGTATTCCTAAAGGTGTTTTGCTGGTAGGTCCTCCGGGAACAGGTAAAACATTGCTGGCTCGCGCGGTTGCGGGTGAAGCGGGTGTGCCATTCTTCACAATCTCGGGATCTGACTTCGTTGAGATGTTCGTGGGTGTGGGTGCGAGCCGTGTTCGTGATTTGTTTGAGCAAGGTAAAAAGAATGCTCCATGTTTGATCTTCATCGATGAGATCGATGCAGTAGGACGTCATCGTGGTGCTGGTATGGGTGGTGGTCACGACGAACGTGAGCAAACTCTGAATCAGCTTCTTGTTGAGATGGACGGTTTCGAATCTTCTGAAGGTGTTATCTTGATCGCAGCGACGAACCGTCCTGACGTTCTCGATCCCGCTCTTCTTCGTCCAGGTCGTTTCGACCGCCGTGTCGTTGTGAATAAGCCAGACCTTAAAGGTCGAGAGCAAATCCTAACGGTTCACATGCGTAAGACTCCATTGGGTCCTGACGTTGAACCGTCTAAGATTGCTCGTGGTACTCCGGGCTTCTCGGGTGCTGACCTTGAGAACTTGGTGAACGAAGCGGCATTGATCGCCGCTCGCACAGATAAAAAATACTTGGATATGGAAGACTTTGAAAAAGCCAAAGACAAAGTCATCATGGGTTCTGAAAGAAGATCCATGGTTATCTCTGACGAAGATAAGCGCGTGACCGCTTATCATGAAGCAGGGCATACGCTTGTTGGTAAAAAGCTAACAGGTCTTGATCCAATTCATAAAGTAACAATCATCCCTCGCGGAATGGCATTGGGTGTGACTCAGACATTGCCTGAAAAAGAAAGCGTTTCATTGTCGAAGCAAAAAGCGGAAAACATGATTGCCTTCTTGTTTGGTGGTCGTGCCGCTGAAGAAGTGATCTTTAAAGACATTACAACGGGCGCTGGTAACGATATCGAGCGTGCGACAGACCTAGCTCGCCACATGGTTTGCCAGTGGGGTATGAGTAAGTTAGGTCCTTTGGCTTTTGAAAAACGTGAAGGCCCGGTGTTCCTAGGAATGCAATACGGTCACACGCATAAAGATTACTCTGAATCAAAAGCGCAAGAGATCGACGCGGAAGTTTCTAAGATCATCAACGAAGGATACTCCATCGCGGTTCGTATCTTGACGGATTACAAAGATGCTCTTGAAAGATTGGCGAACGCCCTTCTTGAGTACGAAACTATCGACGGTCACGAAGTAGAAATGCTTGTGAACGGTGCGGCTGTTGCGGAGATTGAAAAATACCGTAACAACAAAAGAGATGGTGGCGGTTTAGGTGCTGTGGTGACGGCGGGTAAAAAAGATTCTTCGGGATCTGACCCTGTAGGTAACACGGGTCCTGTGACTATCTAGTATTCGCGAAGCTTTTAGTAGAACGTTTTAATAATTAGAGGCATCTTGATGTTGCAACAGTTTGTCGACAACTTGATATTTATCGTCCAGCATCTGCGCGTGCAAGATGCTGTCGATATGCTTCTAGTGTGGATGGTGGTTTACCGGATCTTGGTTCTGATCAAAAGAACCGGCACCATCCAAATGCTTTCCGGTCTTGGAGTTCTAGCCATCGGGTACATCCTGAGTATTTGGCTAGAACTTTTTACGTTTAATTGGATCTTAGAAAAATTCTTCTCAAATCTTTTCGTGATCGTGGTCGTCCTTTTCCAAGGCGAGATTCGCCGTGCTTTAGCGCACATTGGAAGCAATCCTTTCTTCAATGACGCCTCGACAATTCAAGAAACGCAAATCATCGAAGAGATCGCCAAAGGCATCATCTTAACTGCGCAAAAAGGTTTCGGCGCCTTGGTGGTGGTTGAGCGTGAAATCGTGATCGACTATCACATTGAATTTGGAACGGAAATGGACTCTAAAGTCTCAGCGGAGTTACTGGCGTCCATCTTCCATCCAGAAAGCCCCATGCATGATGGGGCGGTTCTTATTCGTAACGGCAAGCTTCATTCCGCAGGCTGTTTTTTGCCTTTAAGTAAAAATCCGGCTTTAGATAAAAACCTGGGCACACGTCACCGTGCTGCCATCGGATTAACAGAAGAAACAGACGCCTTGGTGTTTGTGGTTTCTGAAGAAAATAAATCTATCGGTATCGTACAAGGTGGTCACTTAAGCCCGAATGTCGAATTGGGCGATATCCGCAAGGCTCTTTATGAAACCTTCGGCCTTAAATACAAAGCCTTCTCTCAACAAGGGGAGGTTCTGTGAGACGTCGTTGGTCCAATATCGTCACCGAAAATTTCAGCTATAAAGTGGTCGCACTTTTTATCTCTTTGATCTTGTGGCTGACCATTTTAGGTCGCCGGGACTTCGTCCTTAGCAAGAACATTGATGTTGAGTTGATCACGGCTCCGGGGACGCAGGTCGTTGCGCAGACAACAGACCACATCAAAGTAAAAGTTTCTGGGCCGCGTTCCTCCTTGAAAAAATTCTTGGAGAGTTCCCTATCTCAAGCTATCACACTTGATATTTCACAAAAGGGTGAAGGGGTGGTTTATGTGGACATCCCTTTGAATAAGATAGAAGTGCCCCTGGGCGTAAGAATCCTCGGCGTGCGGCCTAATCAGATTCAAGCCGAAGTGGTTCCAGTGAGAGGTCAGACAAATGACGAACAAAAAGGTCAGTAAAGTGGAAAAGAAAGCAAAGCTTTTTGGTACCGACGGCATTCGCGGTACGGCAAATCAATGGCCCATGACACCGGATATGGTGGTTAAAATCGGGCAAGCTATCGGGTATCTCCTACAAAAAGAAACTCACGGTTCTCCGGCAGTGACGCCTCGTAAAGTGGTTATCGGAAAAGATACGCGTCTTTCGGGTTATATGATCGAGCAAGCTCTAGCGAGTGGTTTAAACTCCATGGGTGTTTTTGTTCAATTGGTAGGTCCACTTCCAACTCCGGGTATCGGGTATTTAACTCGCACGATGAGAGCGGCGGCAGGTATTGTTATCTCCGCTTCTCACAATCCTTTCCATGACAATGGTATTAAAGTTTTCGGTCCTGATGGTTTTAAAATCTCTGATACGATGGAAAAAGAAATCGAACGTTTGGTGCTTGAAGAAGACCTGACGGAGTTCCTTCCTCCAAGTAAGGACATCGGTCGCACAAAGCGTATCGAAGACTCCCAAGGTCGTTACATCGTTTATGTGAAGGGTACTTTCCCTTTAGAGTACACGCTAGATGGAATGCGTATCGTTCTAGATACGGCGAACGGTGCTTCTTACAAAGTGGCTCCGTCCGTGTTCCAAGAGCTGGGTGCGGAAGTCATTCAATTGGGTGACGATCCAAATGGCACAAACATCAACGACAAGGTCGGTGCTTTGTATCCACAAAAACTTTCTGAAGCTGTGATTCAATATCGCGCGGATGTCGGAATCAGTCTTGATGGTGACGCCGATCGCGTGATCATGGTGGATGAAAAAGGGGAGATCGTAAACGGGGACCGCATCCTCGCAATCTGTGCTCTTCACATGAAAGAGCGTGGTCTTCTTAAGGGGAACACCTTGGTCGCGACGCAAATGTCGAACTTTGGTCTTGAAAAGCGCATGAACGAGGCCGGCATCAAGCTTGTGAAAACAGGCGTTGGTGATAAGTACGTCGTCGATGAAATGAGAAAAAACGGTTACAACCTGGGTGGTGAACAATCCGGCCATATTATTTTCTTAGATCACACGACTACGGGTGATGGTTGTATCGCGGCTTTGAGTGTTCTTGCGGTGATGAAACAAACCGGTAAAAAGATGAGCGAATTGAATCGCGTGTTTGAGGACATGCCTCAGGTTCTTATAAATTGCCGTGTAAAACGTCGCACCGAGCTTCATGAAATCACGGGTTACGACAGTTTGATTGCAAGTATTGAAAAGAAATTAGGCGGCGAAGGCCGCGTCTTTGTGCGTTTCTCAGGAACAGAACCCGTGATTCGTGTTTTGGTGGAAGGATCTAATAAAACACAAATCAGTCAGTTCGCAGAAGAGATCGCCTCCTTCTTAGAAAAAGAGTTATCATAGTATGAAACATAAAATTCGTTTGGGTGTGAATATTGATCACGTGGCAACTCTTCGCCAAGTGAGAGGCGGAACTACGCCTTATCCTAATCTTGTCGACGCCGTGAAAGCCTCGGTTAAAGGTGGCGCAGAGCAAATCACGATTCATTTGCGTGAAGATCGTCGCCATATTCAGTTAGAAGATCTTAAAGTGCTTTCTAAGGTGTGCCCAGTGCCTCTTAATTTAGAGATGGCTGCGACGGCACAGATGGTGAAATTCGCGAAGAAATATCGTCCAGACTGGGTGTGCTTTGTTCCTGAAAAAAGAGCGGAGCTAACAACAGAAGGTGGCCTTGATGTAAAGAAAGGCTTTAAGAAAATGGCGCCGATGGTTGAAAAACTAGGGCGTATCGGAATTGAAATTTCGATGTTTATTGAGCCTTCCATCGAACAAGTTGAAGCATCTTATGAAATCGGTGCGGATGCTGTTGAACTGCACACAGGAAAATGGGTCTTGCTGACAGGCGCGAAAAAAGAAAAAGAGTGGAAGCGCTTGGTAGATGCTGCTGTGTGGGCGAACTACTTGGGTTTGAATGTTCACGCCGGCCACGGTCTTGATTATCATCACTCAAAGCTCATCAATAAACTTCCCTTCCTTCAAGAAGTGAATATCGGTCATTCTTTGATTTGCTACGCTCTTGAAGACGGCCTTCAAGAATCCGTGCGCAAGATGAGAAAGATCTTAAAGTAATGTCTGAAGTTTTAAACTCTGAAAGAACAGTGAGAAATCTCGCTGAACTTAAAGAGTTCTGGAAAGAAGTTTTACCAACTCTCAAAGATCGCTGCATTTTATTAATGAGCGGTGATGTCGGGGCTGGTAAAACAACTTCAGTCCAACTGATCGCAGAGATTTTAGGAATGCGAGATGTTCAGTCTCCGTCTTTTGCGATTCACTTACGTTATGAAAATCAACAAGGCCAAGCCTTGGATCACTTAGATCTTTATCGCCTCAAAGACGACGACGATCTTGAAAGCTCAGGCTTCTGGGACCTTTTCAGTCAGCAAAAATCATTGATCATCATCGAATGGGCCAACCGCCTGGACTACGAATACCTACCCATGAACTGGCAAAAAATCGAAGTCCAATTCCAAAAACTTTCCGACACCGAAAGAAAACTAAAAACCCACACCCTCTAAAAGGTGCCTGCTTCTTTTTCGGGTCTACACCGCATCAAAATGCCAAAAATCCCCTGGCACCTTTTGCTTTGGGTCCGCTCAAGCTTTTTTAGTTGTAGCCGTTTTTGTAGGCTTGTTCGAAGCTGGGGAAAAAGACTCTTTTCCAGACGGGAATACTGGCGGAGTCTTCAGGTGGAAGGATTTTTTTGAGTTCGAAGTCGCCGATGACATTGCGACCGACTTGGTTTTGAACTCGCATGCGGAACTCGTAAGGAATTTCTGTGACTTTGAATTCGTTAGAGAAAATACCGCGTTTGTTGTCGAAGGCCTCTTTGGAGGCTTTGCTGTAATCAGAAACAACGCGCTTATCGAATGGGTAGATAAAGTACATCGCTCCCCAACCCAGACGAAGCATTTCGATATTAATATCTTTTCCGTTTCTTAGAAGGCGACCTAGAACACGGCCATGCTTGTCGACCTGACTGTCTTCAGAAAGAGTGAGGATACTACCTACAGGAGCTAATTTCAGTAAAACATCGCGGGCTTTAAGGGCCACGTCACCTTGAGTGCTCTTATAGAAGTCCACTTCCGGAGTGTCGACTCCCAACAGGCGAACTTTGTACTTCTGTGAGTCTGAAACGCCAGTCGCCGTTAAGGTGTCGCCGTCATGAACGCTGATCACTCGGATTTGAAGATCGGCAAAGACGGAAAGGGGAAGAAGAAAAAATAATAAGAAGAGCGTTTTTTTCATAGAGAGAGTTTTAAAACTTTTAGCTCTGAGAATCCAAGGATTCCCCTCATAGAGAAGAATTTCCTCTGGTGTATAAACTTATGACAAGGATCCTCTCGTCAGAGGCCATTAATTGATTATAAACGGGATTCTAAAGATTTAAATCAACTCGCAATGAGGGCGAGTGATCAAGTCGGCCTTGATCTTAGCCCACTTTTTAGGAGAGCCACTCAGGATAGCTTCATCGACAAGTTTCACTGAGTACCCCAGTTGGAGGGCGCCATAGGCCGTTGCCTGAATGCAGGCTGTGCCATCCTGTCCAACAATGTGGATCTCGTTAATGCCTTTTTCTTGTAGGATGCGATGAAGATCCGTCGATGCAAAAGTATTTTCCGTATTCTTTTGAAGAATCTGGGAATTACGAATTTCTAAGCGCGGATCAAAGACGGCGTTGGGGTCAGAGCGTAAGCCGGCGCCTTTAAAGAACCACTTGAGAACCCATTTTTCAGGACCCTTATCAAAGAAGTGCTGAATGTAAAAGACATCGAAATCTTCTTTCAATGCTTTCTCTGTCAGTTGATTGACCTTCGAAATGGCTTTCGCCGCCGCTTCTTCCGTTGCATTCATTTTCAAATAACAAACTTGCAGATCAATAACTAAAAGGGCTTTTTTCATAGGTAAATTTTAACTTCGGTTTTCAAAAAAATGTAGGGGCATCGGTAATTGATGCGGTGTAGACCCAAAAAAGAAGCAGGCACCTTTAGGCGGCGAGGCCTTTGACGAAATCAACAGAGAGCTTTTCGGCCAAGGTTAATGAGACCTTGTTGTAGGCGGCTTTTTCCGCGAAGCCCATCAGCATTCCGACTAATTTTTCGTTGATGATGATTGGAGAAATTGTGACGTGGTCGGGGATGCGTCCCTGATTCCAGTCTTCGAAGAATTTCTCGTTGATTTCATTTAAAGAAATATAGCCATGGAAAGATTTTTGCGTCGATGCCACGATATTGAAAATACTTGGAGTTTGCAGAGGGAAACGCATGGATGTGTCCTTCATACCTTGGAAATTTTCGTCCCAAGCAAAGGCCGTCATTTGAGTTTCTTGCTCATCCAAAGTTAAAATCATCGACTTTTCAAAATGCACTTTCATTTCACTTAAGATCTGTTTCACTCTTTCGTTTAAGATCGCGGCATTTTTCTTTTTCATTCTTTCCAAAGCAAAATTCCCGGAAGCCACAGGGTTGATTGTGGGTTTCGCTACACCCGCAGGGCGAGGAACGATTGGAATCGGCTTATTACCAAAGCTATCCTCAAAGGGAGGAGGCATCTCTGATTTTGGCGGAGGTGGCGGGATTTTCTTACCGCCCAAAGCTTCATTCACTGCCACCACGACCGGCGCTTTTTCTTCTTTCACCACCAGCGGTTCAACAATGGGAGCAGATGCCGCTGCCGGAGTTAAAGCCACTTCGTCCACTTGAGTTTTTGGCTCGGAGCCTTCAGAAAATTCAACAACGATGGAATCGCTAGAAGCTTCTGCAGAAACAGGGGCTTCTGACGAAGGCGCCTCTGCTGTCGACAAAGCTTCAAGGCGAATCACAGTCGGGCCGTCAAACAAACCGTCTAAACCCTCTTCTGATGTGTTTTGATCCAAAGAAAGAGGTTCTAAACTTGGAGCTGCATTTTCATTTTCAGAAACTGCTAAATCATCGAAGGAGAAACTGTCTTTAGGGCCTTGTTTGGTGACGGTCGCGACAGAAAAATCCATTCCTTCAGGAGCTTCTCCCGCAGGTGAGGCGGCGACAGGAGTAGCAGCGGTCGCAGGTATTGCTGCCGCACGAGGATGCAACTGTTCCCAAACCTGTTCTAGACTGTCAAAGTGCGCCAGCACTAAAATCGCCGAAGGCGTTTGAGGAAAATCCTGTGGCGGTTGAAGACAAGCTACGATGAGTGAGCCATCCCACTCCGCCACAGGCAGACACTCCGCAGACCACGGGTAATGGGTCGCCCACTTTGCGAACATTTCCTGGGAAACGGAAGTCTCTGTAAAAAATCGTGACTGAAGCTTTGGTAGTTTGTAGTGATCTTGTGCCCAGTTTAAATACAGCTCAGAGCTGAGGCGTTGTTCCTTCAAAGCATAACCCAACAGGCTTAAATTCGAACCGCTCTGTTCAAAAGATTCGGTAAGTCCTTGAAGTTGCTCTTTAAAATGTTCAAACCAGGCATGAATACTCATCTAGGGTTTTATCGGAATTTTAGGCCAGAACATTAAGAATCCGAGGTCTAGTCTAGCTTCGGTCGGAAAAAGCCCCTTTTTAAAGCACTTTAGGGGGTGTAGAATTTCCACTTCTGTTAACGCATTAGACGGCTCAAAACCGCAAATATTCTTAGAAGTTTTCAATACTTAAGAAGTATGCTAGTTTCCCCGAACTTATGAATCAAAGCCGTGTCTTTCATTATTTCGACCACAACGCCACAACTCCTGTGTGCAAAGAGGTTCTTGAAGCTTTGCCTGAACTTGCGCAAGCTTGGGGAAATCCTAGTTCCATTCACTGGGGTGGTCGCATGCCGAAGAATATTCTTCGTGATGCCCGTAAAGCTGTGGCAGATGCGATTCATGCAAGTCCTTTGGAAATTGTTTTCACCTCAGGTGGCAGTGAAGCGAACAACACCGTACTTAAAGGCCTTTTTGATTACTATCAAACGGCGCAATTCCTCACCGCAGAACAACGTCGTCGCACGCACTATATGACAACGACGGTCGAGCATCCGAGTATCATGAAGGCTATGCAGCACTTGCAGTCGTTGGGTGCGCGCGTGGATTACATCCCGGTGAATCGCCAAGGCGAAATCGATTTGGAATTTTATCAGGCTCACTTGTCCGAAGAAACAGCTCTCGTATCCGTGATGATGGCGAACAATGAAACCGGCACTTTGTTTCCGATCAAACGCATGGCTGAGATGGCGCATGCCAAAGGTGCATTGTTCCACACCGACGCTGTTCAAGGTTTCGGAAAAATTCCCGTCGATGTTCAAGATCTGGGAGTCGACTTTGCCTCTTTCTCTGGTCACAAGTTTTACTCAATCAAAGGAACCGGGGTTCTTTACACGCGTAAAGGCAATAACGTCAGCTCTTTGATTCATGGTGGTGGTCAAGAAAGACATCGTCGGGGAGGCACGGAAAACACTCTGGGCATTGGTGCCTTGGGAGTGGTGGCAAAAAGAGCCTCGTTGATTCCACAAAAAGTGGAAACATTGACGAAGCTTCGTGACTACATGGAAAAAAGAATTCTTTCAGAAATCGAAGAAGTCACGATCACCGCAGGGGAGACGGCACGCCTTCCGAACACAAGCTCTTTGGTTTTAAACGGAGTGGATGGCGAAACCATGTTGATGTCTTTGGATATCAAAGGGTATGCGGTTTCCACAGGGGCCGCTTGTTCCAGCGGAAATCCCGAGCCCAGTCCGGTGTTACTCGCGATGGGCTTAACACGTGCGGAAGCGCAAAACAGTTTGCGCGTCAGTCTAGGTTGGGACACGACTCAAGAAGAAGTCGACGGTTTTATTGAAGCATTAAAGGTCGTAGTGGCTAGGCTACGATCACTGAACAACAACGAAGGAGATTCTTGCCATGTCTAAAGGGAGAGTCCTTGTTGCTATGAGCGGAGGCGTGGACAGTTCTGCCGCGGCTGCGCTCTTGGTCGAACAGGGGTACGAAGTTATTGGGGCGACAATGCAAGTCTGGGATTACTCGACTTGTGATATCGAAGAAGGGAATGGGACTTGCTGCTCAAGCATCGATGTGGATGATGCTCGCGCCGTAGCAGATCGTCTGGGCATTCCGTTCTATGTTTTAAACTGCGAAGCGAAATTCCGTGCGGCGGTTATCGATCCTTTTCTTAAAGCTTATCTTGAAGGACAGACACCGCTTCCGTGCGTGAACTGCAATACGTACTTGAAGTTTGATCACTTGGTTAAAAAAATGCGCGAGCTTGAGTGTGATTATCTGGCTACAGGTCACTACGCAAAAATCGTTTATGATGAAAATGGCAAAGCCTCTATTCACACATCAACAGATGATTGGAAAGACCAAACGTATTTCTTGTTCACAATTGATCCAGAGCTTGTTCCTAAGTTGTTATTCCCTGTAGGGGATATGAAAAAGCCTGAAGTGCGTGCTTACTCAGAAAGCCGTGGCTTGGTCACAGCTCGTAAGAAAGATTCTCAAGGTATCTGTTTTGTGGGTAATCAGGGGTATCAGAATTTTATTAAAGGCCAAGTCGATAAAACCATCCTGGCATCTAAAAAAGGTCTGATCAAACGCTATCCAGCCGGTGAAGTGATGGCTTCTCACGAAGGTATTCACAACTTCACAATCGGTCAAAGTAAAGGCCTGGGTATGGATCACCACGAAAAACTTTTCGTGATTAAAATTGATTCCGCAGACAATACAGTTTGGGTCGGTGACGAATCTCATCTGCATGCTCTTGAAGTAACGGTTGTTGATCCAAAACTTTTGGACGAAGTTCAAGATGGTGAAGTGATGAGTGTGAAGATTCGCTATCAGCACAAAGGCTCTTTGGCGCAAGTTTTCAAAACGGAAACAGGCTATAGATTGAAATTCCAAGAGCCACAACGTGCTGTGACGCCAGGACAAGCGGCGGTGTTTTATCGCAACAAACAACTGGTGGGGGGCGGATGGATCACTCTGTAAAGTATCAGGTCCACACCTTTGGTTGTAAGGTCAATACTTACGATACGGGCTTGATCCAAAAGAACTTGAATGCCCATGGTTTTGCTCCAGTGATTTCTGGAGAGAAAAACGCGCGCGTTCATGTTCTTAACACGTGTGCAGTGACGGCGGAGGCGACAAAAGAAGCGCTTCGTTATATCCGTCGTCTGAAAGTAAAAGATCCTTTCTGCACGATCGTGGTTACAGGTTGTGCTGCGCAAGTGGATACGGGGTCTTTTTCTAATCTTCCGGGCGCGGATTTGGTTGTTGCCAACTCTCATAAAGGATCTTTGCCAGATCTTTTAAATAAACACTTCCGCGGTGAACTTACGGAAAAGGTCTTTAAATCGAACATCTTTAAAAAAGAAGATTTAGAAGCGGGTGGCGGTATTGAGAAACACCACACACGCACTTTCTTAAAGATTCAAGATGGCTGTAATAGCTTTTGCACTTACTGTATTATTCCGTACGCCCGTGGTAAGAGCCGCTCTATTTCAGTGGCAGATCTTGTCAATCGCGTGAACGAACTTTACGCGGAAGGTTCGCGCGAAGTCGTACTTACGGGCGTTCACATTGGTGATTACGAAGACGAAGTGGGCGGCAAGAAGTATGTGATGGAAGATTTGATCGAAAACCTTTTGGTGCGCACAAAAATGCCTCGTTTCCGTCTTTCCAGCTTGGAACCCGTTGAAGTTTCTGAAAGACTTTTAGAGCTTTATCAAGATCCACGTATGTGTCCTCATTTTCATATGAGCATTCAAAGTGCGAATACGGATGTGCTTTTTCATATGAAGCGCAAATACACACAAGATGATGTGGTGAAGTCTTTAAATGCGATCGCTAAAAAAGTACCGGGCTCTTTTGTCGGTATGGATGTGATCGTTGGATTCCCCACAGAGACCGAAGAACAATTCCAAGATACTTATAATACTTTAGCGCAAACGCCTTGGACTAAAATCCACGTCTTTCCTTACAGCGAAAGACAAGGTACCCGTGCAGCTGCGATGGATGTGTCAGTTTATCCCCATGTTCGCGCCGAGCGCGCAGCTCGCTTGCGTGAGTTGAGCCTTTCTCGTTACTCGGAACTCGCGAAGTCGCAAATCGGTCAAACTAAGAAAGTATTGATTCTCAAAAATGCGGCTAAAGGTGGTCAGGGCCTCAGTCATGATTACTGGCCCGTGGACATCTTAGGAGCCGAGAGCTTCATTGATCACTGGGCGGGACAAGAAATCGACGTGAAGATTTCGGGTTATGATCATTCCAATAAACAACATATGGAAGGTCATTTGTTAGGCGAGGTGGTTCCATGACAAATCTTGAAACGAGGCTAGGGTATACATTTAAAAACCAAGCCCTCTTGCAACGAGCTTTGACTCATAAGAGCTACGCCAATGAGCTTAAAAATGCGACTGAGCACAACGAAAAATTAGAATTCTTAGGCGATGCGGTCTTAGATTTAGTCGTCGGCGAATTTCTTTTTGAAAAGTTCCCGGAAGATACCGAAGGCGGGCTTTCAAAAAAGCGCGCTAGCATAGTGAATGAAGAAGTTCTTTCCGAACTGGCTCTTGATATGGAGTTAAACAAACTCATGCATCTAGGCAAAGGGGAAACACTGACCGGAGGCGCACAAAAGCCCCGACTTATTGCCTCTTCTTTTGAAGCCATCGTCGGTGCGATGTACTTAGATGGGGGATTTGAAGCGGCGAAGAAATTCATTCGCTGCGAATTCACGAAGCTCACTGAAAAAGTGTGCGGCACTGAAGATTTTGAACGAGATTATAAAACGCGCCTTCAAGAACTGGTGCAAAAGTCCCTCAAAGAAACACCTCGCTACGAGGTTTTAGCTGAAGAAGGACCGCCTCATGACCGACAGTTCTTGGTGTGCGTGAAGATTAAAGATGATGTTTGGGCCCAGGGGCGAGGGCGCAGTAAGAAAAATGCAGAGCAATCTGCGGCAAAACAAGCCCTGGAAATGAAGTATAAGGAGACGAATTAAAATGGGTTATAAAGCAGGATTTTTGGGATTGATCGGACAACCCAACGCAGGGAAGAGCACTTTGATGAACTACCTTGTGGATGAAAAAGTCTCTATCGTGTCGGCGAAACCGCAAACGACTCGCCGTCGTATTTTAGGTATTTGGAGTACAGACAAGGGACAGATCGTTTTTGTTGATGCTCCCGGTATTATTAAGGCTGATAAAGGTCTGAATAGCTTCTTGGCAAAAGAAGCTGAAGAAGTGATCGCGGATTCCGATGCTCTTTTAGCTATCGTCAGCGTCGATGAAGGAAAACCAGAAGATGCGGAAAAGATCTTAGATCTAGTTTCTAAAAGCGGCAAACCTTGGATCGGTATCGTAACTAAAGCCGATATCGAAGAAAAAGCGCACCGTGTTTTGATTCTTAAAAAGATGATCGAAGACCGTGGTGGTAAAGCCATGTCAGTTTCTGTTAAAGATTCTAAGGATGATCAAGAAGAACGTGAAGCAATGTTGATTGAATTCCTAGAACTTCTTCCAGAGACACCGGCACCTCTTTACGACGTCGAACTTTTCACGAACGAAAATGTGCGTGAAATGGCTTCTGAAATTATCCGTGAGAAGTGTTTTGAATCTTTACATCAAGAGATTCCGTACTCACTGGCTGTACGTATCATAAAATTTGATGAAGCAGCGACACCAGTTCCAAAGATTTATGCGGAGATCATCGTATCTAAAGACAGTCACAAAGCCATCGTGATTGGTAAAGAAGCCAAAGTGATTAAGCAAATCGGCATGGATTCCCGCAAAGAAATTGAAAAACTAATGGGTGAAAAAGTATTCCTCGACCTTCAAGTCATCGCGAAGCCTGAGTGGTTTGAGAACAAAAGAATGATGAAGGAGTTGGGCTATGCAACAAAATCTGAAAACTGAGTTTGCGCCCAAGGTGGCCATTATCGGCCGCCCGAACGTAGGAAAATCAACACTGTTCAATATCGTCACGGAAACTCGTAAAGCCGTGGTGAAAAACCAAGCCGGTGTGACTCGTGATATTATCATTGAGCCTGTCGATATTTGGGGTAAGCAATTTGATTTGATCGACACCGGCGGTATTACTGAAGCCGGAGATATTTTTTCAAAGCTGATCCGTGAGCAGGTGACAGAATTTTTGCATTCTGTAGATTTGATCGTCGCGGTGATGGATGGTCGCGCGGGTTTAGTGCCTGAAGATCGTGACATCATTCGTGTCGCCAAACAAACAGGAAAACCTTTTCTTTTAGTGATCAATAAAGTCGACAAAGTCAGCGACGAAGAAATGGCGAAAGCTGATTTCTATGAGTTTGGTGTCGATATTATTTCGGCTTCTTTTGAGCAACGCCGTGGTCTTTCTGACATTCTTGAATGGGTGACAAAACAAATTCCGGATAATCCAGGAACGGTGAAAGAGGGTATGAATATCGCCATCGTTGGTAAGCCCAACGTAGGTAAAAGTTCTATCTGCAACGCCATCTTGGGTGCAAAACGCATGATCGTTTCTGACGTTGCCGGTACGACGATTGACTCTGTCGATTCTCCGTTTATCTATAACGGCAAAAAGTACACTTTGGTTGATACTGCAGGTCTTCGTAAATCAGCGAAGCGTGAAGAAGATCTAGAAATCATTTCAGCATTTAAATCTCAAGAGGCCATCCGTCGCGCTGATATTGTGCTCTTGATGGTTGACGGAACTATCGGACCTACGGATCAAGATGCGCGCATTATGCAGGCGATTTTGGAAGACCATAAGGGCGTGATCTTAGTTGCCAACAAATCAGATCTTGGTGGTAAAGAAGTTCCTGAATATCGTAAAACGTTCCGCGAACAAGTAGAACGCACGTTCCACTTCTTTAAAGATGTCCACGTCGTATTCACAAGCGCGAAGACGGAACAAGGTCTGGGTGATCTTTTTGATATGATTGAAAAGGTCTCTGATCAAATGAACTTCCGTGTTCCTACTTCAGAGTTGAATGATTTCTTCTTTGAGACCATTCGTAAAGCTCCAGCTCCGGTTTGGGGAACAACGAATGTGAAGTTTTATTACCTGACTCAAACTTATCAACGTCCACCGGCGTTTATCGCCTTTGCGAATCATCCGGATGGTGTGACAAATTCGTATCGTCGCTTCTTGATCAAAAATATCAAAGAGCGTTGGGATCTTCACGGGATGCCGATTCGTATCTTCTGTATGAAGTCTCGTCGTGGTGGTGAGTAATGATGAAACGCGGCTCGTGGCGAACGCGCTTTGGATTTTACCTTTTGGCCATCGGCTCTGCCTGTGGTCTAGGTAATCTTTGGCGCTTTCCTTACGTAGTCGGCGAGAATGGCGGCGGAGCCTTCATTCTTATGTACGTGTTTCTGTCACTAGCGATTGGCGCTCCGATGCTGATTGCGGAATTGATGATGGGTAAAAACAGCCGTCGTTCCGTGATCGTCGCCACCCAGCAGCTCAGTCAAAAAGCCGGTAAAGGTTTTCGCTGGGCGGGACGCTTGGCTGTCATTCTCAGTATTGTTGTTCTTTCTTATTACGCTGTGATCAGTGGTTGGGTTTTACACTTTATGACCCAGTTCATGATTTCTCTTTTCAGTCCCCCAGAGATGGTCACGGCAAAAACAAATCTTGCGGCACTTATGGGAAACGGCTGGCTTCAGTTGATGTTGGCCAGTGCGCATTTGCTGATCACGGTTGTTGTCGTGGTAAAGGGTGTTCAAGAAGGTCTTGAAAAGTTCATCAGCTACACGATGCCGTTATTTGCGATTTTAGTGTTTGTTCTGGTGATGCGCTCCTTTTCTTTGCCTTCCACGCCAGAAGTTTTGCGTTTCCTTTTCTATCCTGACTTTTCAAAATTGACCTGGTCCTCGTTGAATCATGCCTTGGGACACGTGTTTTTCACTTTGTCTGTCGGCTTTGGAACCATGGTGACCTTTGGTTCGTACATGCGTGAAGAAGATCACGCACCCACGGCGGGCTTTCGTGTGACATTGGTCGATACGGCAATTTCATTAATTGCCGTGGTGATGATTTTTCCCGTGGCCTTCCAAGCGACGAATGTTCCTCTGACAGACCCGGCGTTGATGTTTGAAGTTTTACCGCGTTATCTTTTGGGAATTCGTGGGGGAACTCTATTTGGTCTGGCGTTCTTTGCCTGTCTTTACATGGCTGCTCTGAATGCCAGTATTGGTCTTTTAGAAGTTGTTGTTTCTAACTGGGTGGATGCACAAAAGACCATGGAGCGCGGTCGTGCTACTTGGTATTCGGGTCTTATCGCATTGGTTCTAACAATCCTGCCGGCACTTTCAAGTTCGGTATTTAAAGAAGTTCGAGTTGCGGGCCGCTCAGTGATTGAGTCTTTAGATTCCTTATTAATCAATTGGGCTCTGCCGCTGGTTGCTCTTAGTATTCTGATTGCTTACAACATCGGAACTTCAGAAAAAGAAAAAGAACTCAGCTTTATCGATAAAGAAAAGTTCGTTTCTTACACTATGTATCCGCATTGGCGCTTCACTTTGCGCTGGGCCGCACCTGCCGTGATCGTTCTTGGTCTTTTGATGCAGGTGATTGGTGTCTTCTTTAAATAATTAAATCGGCGAAGGGTGACCATCCACTCGCAGTTGGAAAAGAAAATACGGCGGAATGCAGGCGCCCTTCCCGCTGGATGTCTTCATGCAGATGTAGTCCGCACGACATGCAGTTTGATTGTCACAGGTTTGCAAAGCTCCGGGGCGAGTATTCTCTGCCAAGCACTGTGAAAACGGGCGAGATTTCGCAAGACAGTTATTAAATCCAACAAGAACGGCGATAGCTCCGCAAGTTTCTCCAGGTTTTAAGTCTGCGCATCCACCGGAACACATGCCGCCGGGAAATCCCACGCGAGTGGTTTCGCAAAACATCCCAGAACCACAAGTGGTTTTTGCAAGCGGTTTTAATCCGTCCTTGTGGGCGTTGCGGGTTTGAGAAATTAATCCGGGTTCGCAAGGGTTTCCCGCAATGGGGGTTTCAGGAAGGCACTCTCCAATTTCAACATTTTTTTCTGGAGCGACAACGGCCGTGCATTTTAATCCTGCGGCACAAGTCCAAGCCTTGTATTCCGAAGAAAGGCCGCAGTGAGCATTTAAGGTGCCGGGTTTAAGAGGATCTCTTTCTGAAAAGGGACGAGAAGGGTCGGCCGTCTTTCCTTCTAGGAGCGCGGACCAATATTTTCTTCGACGTGGCATCTCATCAATCATATGGGGAGACTGCGAAGAAAAAATCGAGTTCGCAAATACAGTTTTTGCGTGATCGGTTCCTAGAAAATGAAACCCGGCAATTGTGCGGCCTTGGTGACAGCCAGCACAGCTCATATCATTCAAGCGACGACGGAAGGACGAAGCTCCATAGATATGGGTCAGTTTGCTATAGTCGATATTCTGAAAATCTTCTTTCTTAAATACCGAATCAAAAGGCCGATTCGCCAGTCGATTCATTCCGTGAAGAGCAAAGGAGCTCACTTTGCGCGCTAAGAATTTTTCGGGAATATTTAAAACTCCCTTGTCGAGGGCTTGAATTTGTTCCGGCTTTAATAGCCAGCTTAAAAGTTCCTGTTTTAATTGCGAATTGGTATTTAAAGCGTCGACATCCGGTGTGTTTTCTAAAGGCGCCGGGACCCATTTGCCATTATTGGCGACGTGATAAACGCGCATAAAATATTCTGCGTGTCCTCCCATATCGCCACGAACCGTGGAAGGCCAGCGTACAGACTGCAAATTAAGTTCTAAGGATTTCAGTTGCGATTTTTTCGTCCATTCTAAAATAGTGGTCGTATTAATCTGGGTCCATTGACTCGCGATTTCTTTGCAGGAGTCTTTAACGGGAAGCTTAAAGACCGCATTTGCCGTCATAGGAAGGCGTGAGTTTATCAGAACGCCGATTTGGTTTTTTTCGTAAGAAAGGCGGTAGATCAAACGCAGCTCTCCGCAAGTTCCAGGATTAAAGATGGCGCGGTCCATGCGGTTTACGATGCCGACGAGCTCAAAGCGGGCGGATGAAGATTGAAGCCAGCGTACATCGAAAAGACGGTGACTGTACTTCATCGAAGGTCCCAGGTTTACATCTGCGGCCTGAAGAGCTTTAAGATCCGTTTCGAGGTCGGTAACTAAAGTTTTATATTCTGTCTGCGCGAAAAGATCCTTGTTGTTAGTAAGTTTTGTTGCGAACAAAACTTCTGAAAAGCTGACGCCCTGGACTTCCATGGATCGCAAACTGACCGGATCTTCGATGAGTAGTTGAGCCTGACTGAAAGAGGAGGAAAATAAAGAGATAAGAAAAAGGATGTTTTTCATTTTATTATGCTTACCAAAGTCGTCTCGGGTGTCACGTTGCGAATTGATAAGTCTTAAAATAAAAAAGGCTCCGTATTCGGAGCCTTTTCATAAAACCAGGTTTAAACGGGATTAGAAGTTCATTCCCAGGATAAAGAGGAAGTTATAAAAGTCACCCGTGAGGTTTTTATCAAGCTTTTCAGAACCGTCCACGTAAGACTTGTTTTCGTCACTGAAGTTGACGTAGTGATAAGTCCCTTGAATTCCTAAGTAAGCCTTTTTGCGCATCAAAGGAATTTCTAAACCTGCACCGACATCAAAACCCATTGTGGAATCGCGCGAGAATCCATCAAGTCCCGAGATCGTGTAAGTACGATAGAATTGTCCAAGACCACCCAGGATATAAGGATTTAAATCCGCAAGACCGCGAGTGACGTTTTGAGTGTTTAAGTAATATTTCAAATCCACATTCACTGAGGTGATCGAGACGTTCCCAGTGTAAGTTTTAGATTGGTTGTTGACGGTAAACTTAACGGCGTGGTCGCCGGTTTGAAAACCTAAAGTCATCGCCAAACGAAGATCAAAGAAATAGCTTAAGAAGATTCCGAAAGTAGGTGCAGCCTCGTAAGAGTCCGCAAAGTTCCCCGTGAAACCTCGATAACCGCCGGCAAGACCAATGGTAAAGAAGCGCCCGTTACGGAAAAAGTTGATGTCAGCTTCTTCATCAGATTCTTCATCGAACTCACTGTAGTCCGTGAATGGGTCGTAAGCCTCATCTGGATCTACTTGCGAAAGAAGATAGGATTTGTGATCGGACTGAGCTTGCGCGAGATTTGGAACTGCCAATGCGCCCAGCAGGAAAGCCAGAAGTATGAACTGAAAAGTGGATGCGGTTTTCACAAGGTCCCCCTCTGAATATTATCGAATAAAAGAGGGCAAAACTTCAAAAAAAAGTATCAAAACGAAGTCCAGTCTTCGCTCTTTGTCTCACTCTGAAACATCCCTAGATTTTGTCGAAGTTATAGCGGCTCAGCCAACGCTTTTTCAACGGCATTTGTGATGCTGTCGGAAGAAGGTTTTGTGATCGAACCCCAGCGTTCAATCACCTCACCACGACGATTGATGAGGAATTTTTCAAAATTCCAACCGACGTCTTTGAAAAGAAGGCCCGGCTTTTTCTCCGTCAGGAATTGATAAACGGGTTGCTTGTCTTTGCCGCTGACCGGAGCTTTATCGAAAAATGGGAAGGTGACGCCGTATTCCTTCTCTGCAAATTTTTGGACCTCGGAGTTTTCGCCCTTTTCTTGCTTAAAGTCATTGGAAGGGAATGCCAGAACGACGAAGCCACGATCTGCATATTTTTTGTACATATCTTCAAGTTCTTTAAGCTGAGGCGCGAACCCGCACTGCGAAGCTGTGTTTACAACGAGCACGACTTTGCCTCTGTACGTCGAGAAATTCACCTTTTTGCCTGAAATGCTGGGTGCTGAAAGTTCAAAAAAGTTCTTCGGAGCGTCGTAAGCCTGAGTGATGAAAGAAAAGAAAGTGAGGCTAAGAAGAATCAGTAAACGCATAGGGACCTCCCGATGAGTTCCGAGTCTAAGAGGGGCTTTTTAAAATCTCAAGAAAAAGACCTTTTGAGGGTTTTAGATGCGGTGCGCACCTTTGACTTTGCGAACGCCTGATTTTCTAATCATTAAGACAGTTTACATACTATTTTGAGGAGTTTTGTTTCGATGGAGTTGGGAAGTCCAGTCATCTTGGTTTCGGCCTTTGGGCGCGGTCATTGGTTGGCGGCAGCTTTGGCGAAAGAGGGAATTAAAACGACTCTGGTAGACGTGTCGACAAAACTCGGCGTGTGGCCCTCAGAAGATGTTGAAGGTCCCTTCGGATTTTTCCGCACGGAAAGAATTTCTGAATCGCAAATGGAACGCCTGTATTCAGATGATCACTTCGAAGAAGTTCCCAATGGTTTTACAATGTGGCTGAAAGAAGGACCCTTTGAGTGCAAAGGTCCTTTAACGAAATTCAAAATTGATAAAGCGCCCTTGTCTTCGCACATCAAAGACTTCATGTTTTCTTCGAAGAACAGCAAATCTCTTTATAAAAATCTGGAGGCCTTCAGTTTTGAACAGAGCTGGCTTTTGCATCTTTCGCATCAGTGGGCCGGAACGACCTATATGCCGAATGCGCAAGGCGCGGCTCGCGGCGAGAATCTTCCACTTTTTTCTTCTTTCTTAGTTCGTCAGGCAACACGTAATGGTTTGGAAAAATCTTTTGAGTGGTTGGCTGCCAAAGGTGTGGAAGTCATGCGTCCCCAGCAGATCGTTGATGCTTCCTTCGGCGGAGGAAAATCCATCACGGGTCTTGAAATCTCGGGTGAAAAACAAGGTTTGTTTCGGTTGGAGCAAATCGTCTGGCTTTTGACGAGTGAAGAAACGTATTTCCTGAATGAACGCTTGGGTAAATACTTCTTCCCGGAAGGCGCATTAGAGCCCGAATGGTGTTGGGTGCGCTATCGTGTGAGCTTACAACAGTGTTTTGAGCGAGATCATCTTCCGTCACACACGTTGGTGATGAATGATCTGCAGTCACCATGGACACATGAAAATATGCTGATTCTGCAAAGAACGACTTTAGCTGATCAGTTTGATGTGTGGATGCGTATTCCAACGGTTCAGCGATTCAATAAAGAATATCTAACGGTTCGCAGTGATCGCATGCGCCAGCATTTGTCAGAAAGAATGTCCTTGTCCGACCCGCAGATTTTAAATTTCCCGCAAGAGTATTATTATACTTATGCGCAACTGGGTGCAGCTCGCTTCCCGGTTTTCGGTGACAGACAAAGCAGCCGTCGTGGGAAAGTTCTTTATAGCAATCTGCATTTAAGCAGTCCCGAGGAATGGCCTCATTACTCTTGGGGAGCTTACTTTGACCGCGACGAAATGATCTTGGGTCGTTTGACTCAATGGTGGAAAGAAAAACTTCTTAAAGAACAAAAAGAAAAACGCAGAAAGGAACAGGCAACGTGATCGAACGTTACACGCGCCCGGAAATGGGTCTTTTATGGCACGCCGACCATAGATTTGGCAAAATGATGGAAGTCGAGATTGCCGTTGCTGAAGTTCAAGCGCAGATGGGAATTATTCCTAAAGTCGCTGCAAAGTCCATCGCACAAAAATCACGCTTCAACGTCAAGCGCATCTCTGAAATCGAAAAAGAAACAAAGCATGACGTGATTGCCTTTGTTTCTAATCTTGCCGAAAACGTAGGACCGCACGGGAAATATATTCACTATGGAATGACGTCCTCTGATGTTCTGGATACGGCTTTCAGTCTGCAAATCCGTGAAGCCGGTGTTGTTTTGATGAATTCCATCACGACATTGGAAAAATCCTTAAAATCCTTAGTGAAAAAACACGCTGAAACTTTGTGTGCGGGTCGCACTCACGGCATGTTCGCAGAACCGACGACTTTCGGTTATAAGATGGCGGGTTTTTTGGCGGAAACCGAAAGAAACAAAAAGCGCGTGAAAGCGGCTTTAGACAATATGATGATCTGCAAATTGAGCGGAGCTGTTGGAACTTATTCCAGTCAGCCAGCTAAAGTGGAAGCGGCGGTTGCAAAAAAATTGCGCCTGAAACCTGAAACTATCGCGACTCAAGTGATCCCTCGAGATCGTCACGCTGAAATGCTAAACGCTCTGGCTCTTTTAGGCACTGGTTTAGAAAGATTGGCTGTCGAACTTCGTCATCTTCAAAGAAGTGACGTCGGTGAAGTGACGGAAGGCTTCACAAAAGGTCAAAAAGGTTCTTCGGCGATGCCTCATAAGAAAAACCCGATTAGCGCTGAAAACATCACAGGCCTTTCACGACTGCTTCGCGGTTACGCGATCGCAGGGTTAGAAAACGTGGCATTATGGCACGAGCGTGATATCAGTCACTCGTCAGTTGAACGCGTTGTTTTCCCTGATGCGTTTATCGTAGCGGACTATGTTTTAAATCGCATGAGCATCTTGTTGGATGGTCTAGAAGTAAATAAAAAACGCATGCTCGAAAACATCGATAGTTCTCAAGGTCAGCTCTTTAGTTCCCATGTGCTGTTGGCCTTGGTGGCTAAAGGAATGATTCGTGAAGAGGCTTACGCTTTAGTGCAGCGCCTTTGTCATTCTATGGGATACGGAGAGCATTTAAGAGACAAACTTTTAGTGGATGATCAAGTCCGTGCTCTTCTAAAGCCTAAAGAGATTGACGAAATCTTTACGGGTAAGAAACACAAAAAATCTATCAAAGACATTATCAAAAGAGTTTAAAAGTGAGCTATTGGAAGTACTTTAAAGAAAATGACATTATCGATGTGGTGGCTCCTGGTTACCCATCTCAGCCTCAAGATGTGGAAGGCTCGCGTGATTTTCTTTTAAGATGGAAATTGCAACCACGTATTCCGAAAGGTTTGATTAAGCCGCACTTTTTGCACGCCAATGATGACGAGCAAAGATTTAAGTTTTTAAAAGCAGCGATTGAATCTAAAGACTCGCGCGTGATCTGGTGTTTGCGCGGAGGCTACGGCAGCAACCGAATGGTGCCAATGCTTGCAAAACTAAAAAAGCCCAAAGAGCCAAAGCTTCTTATTGGCCTTAGTGACATCACGTCTTTGCATACGTTTGTCACGCAAGAATGGGGATGGACTTCTTTGCATGCGCCGATTTTAGACCGTTTTGGAAGAAATCTGATTGCGCCGAAGCATGAAAAAGAAATGCATGACATTCTTTTTGGTCAAACGAATCAAATTGAATTTAAAAAAATCAAAGCTTTAAATGAAGCCGCTCGTAAGGTCAGAAACCTAAAGTCTAAAATCACGGGTGGCAACCTGACAGTGCTTCAATCCACCATGGGCACCCCTTGGCAGATCGACACTCGCAAGTCTTTGCTTTTTGTTGAAGATATTGGCGAGCGTGGTTACCGCATCGACCGTATGTTTGAGCAGTTTCGTCAGGCAGGTTTGTTCAAACAATGTCACGGCCTGATTTTAGGTGATTTTGTTGGCGGTGAAGAGCCTTCAACAAAGAAGAATAATTTTAAACAAGTATTTAAACGCTGGGCGCAGGATCTGGATATTCCGATGTTTCAAGGTTTGGAGTCCGGTCATGCCATGATTCAAAGGCCTGTTCCTTTTAACACTTCGTGCGTTCTTAATGTCGAGGCAGGGAAGGGTCATTTGATTATTCAAACAGGAGGGCGTAAATGAAGTTTTCAGTCCTTGAGAAAAATTTGATGAAGCAGCTTGAAGAGCGCATTCGCGACACCACTCCCGGGGTCATGGTGCGCGCTTATCAAGGGGGACGTATTATTTGTGACGTCTCTGCAGGGAATACATTTGCTTACTATGATTTGGCCAGTCTAACGAAGGTGATCTTCACGACGCAGGCGATGATGTATGCGTTTGAACTTTCTAAATGGAATTTCGAAACAAAAGTCGCTGATGTTCTTTCATGGTTTCCCCATAAAGAAACCAAAATTACAGAGCTTTTGACTCACTCTTCGGGGTTGGCGTGGTGGCTTCCTCTTTACCAAGAGATCAACACGCAATTGCCGGTTGAAAAAAGAAGAGAGCAGCTTCGCGAGATTCTGCAGGGACTTAAAATTGAAAAACAAGAGACCGCCGTGTATTCCGATGTCGGTTTCCTAGTACTGGGTTTTATCTTAGAGAAGTTTTTCGATAAGCCTTTGCACAATGTGTGGGAAGAAATTAAAAATAAATTCTACTTGGGAACGACTTTAGAATTCCATCCCAACAATCAAACTTCCGTCCGTACGGGACTTTTTGCGCCAACTGAGGAGTGCTCTGTTCGTCGCAAGCTTATCCAAGGTGAAGTTCATGATTTGAACTGCTGGTCTTTGGGCGGAGTTTCGACTCATGCGGGGCTTTTTGGAAGCATTGATGATGTGGGTTGGTTCTCTCTGCACTTGCGTTCGCAACTAATGGGTATAGCCCGGTATTCTATTCGCCAGAAAACCGCTCAGCTTTTTGCTAAGCGCGCGCTTCCTGAAGGAAAAGGGGACTGGGCGATGGGCTACATGATGCCGACACCAGGATCTGCAAGCTGTGGCAGCTATTTTTCTTTGGATTCCATCGGGCATACAGGCTTTACAGGGACTTCGATTTGGTATGATCCGAAGATGGATATGAGCATCATCATTCTTTCAAATCGTGTGTTGTACGGCTCTGATAACAAAGCCTTTGGAAAATTGCGTCCTGAAATACATAATTGGATTGTTGAAAATTACCGCCGCAGCGGCGTTTAGTGCGGAAGCGCACAGAGTGCAGCGGCATCCCGCGCGGAAGCGCACAGAGTGCAGCGCCATCGGCGCGGAACTGGAGTAGCAAATGAACTTAAAATCAGGCAGCCACATTCACCTTATGGGGATCTGCGGAACGGCGATGGCATCTTTAGCAGGTCTTTTGAAAGATCGCGGATTTAAAATCACTGGCAGTGATTTGAATCCCTATCCTCCGATGTCCACGCAGTTAGAAAGCCTCGGTATCAATATTATGAAGGGATATAAGGCTGAAAATCTTCACCCGAAACCGGATTTTGTCATTGTCGGTAATGTGATTTCTGCGAGCAACGAAGAAGCGCAAGAGTTGATGAAGTTGCAAATTCCCTACACATCTTTACCGAAAGCGATGGGTGAATTTATTATCGGAGACCGTGAAAGTGTAGTGATCTCGGGGACGCACGGTAAAACAACGACGACATCCATGATGTCGTGGGTGGCGGAAAATGCTGGTGTGAAACCAGGCTTTTTGATTGGTGGAATCCCCAAAAACTTTTCTCAGTCATTTAAAAATCCAGAGGGAAATTTCTTCGTTATCGAAGGTGACGAATATGACACGGCTTTCTTTGATAAAGTACCAAAGTTCGTCCACTACAAGCCTAAGCATGTGATTTTAACATCGGTCGAGTTTGATCACGCGGATATCTACAAGGATTTGCAAGCGGTGAAAGACTCGTTTGCGCGCTTAATGATGCTGATTCCAGAGAACGGAACTCTTTTAGCCTGTGCTGAAGATGCAAATGTTATGGAGCTTCGTAAACTTGCAAAGTGTAAGAATTCTTTCACCTATGGCTTTGGCGAAAATGCTGATTTCCGCGCAAAAGTTCTTTTCCATAATGAAAAAGGCATCGGTTTTGAAGTTCATCACAAAGGTGAAATTTTAGGCCCGTATGCGATGCAAATTACGGGCGATTACAACATCCTCAATGCGACCGCTGTCGTAGCGATGTCGAAGTGCCTTGGTTTTTCTGAAAACCGCATTCAGATTGCTTTAGAGTCCTTTGAGGGTGTGAAACGTCGTCAGGAAATTTTAGGTGAGCCTGGTGGAGTGTTGGTTATCGAAGATTTCGCTCATCATCCGACGGCGGTTCGCGAAACAGTAAAAGGCATTCAAAAGAAATATCCGAACCGCAAAGTCTTTTCGGTGTTTGAGCCGCGCAGTGCGACTTCTCGTCGTAAAGTCTTCCAGAAAGACTATGTAGAGGCTTTCAAAGGCTCCCACGAAGTGATGTTAGCTAAAGCTTTTGATCAGTCTAAAATTGACGAAGAAAATCGTTTTTCTTCTCACGAGCTTGTTGAAGATTTGCAAAAATCCGGAGTGACGGCGGCGGACTTTGATAATGCGGATCAGATTGTTGCGGCCTTAAAAGCCCGTGCTAAAAAAGGTGATGTTATCCTCATCATGAGTAACGGTGGTTTTGATGGCATCTATGGCAAACTGATGAGTGCTTTAAGCTAAGTATTTTCCCTCGTAGATTCTCATTCTGACTCGACCCAATTACCAGATTTCCGTGGGCAGTTCTGCTCACGGAACAGAATTCATATTTTGCAAAATTGATCTCAGATGTGTCACTTTGAAATTCTTAGTGCGTGGCGCCCGTTTAAAATCTAGATCGCACGGTGACTGTTTAGAAGAACGTCAGTGTCGAACTTTTATGTAGCTGATATCACGGATTTTTTCATCAATTTACCCTCTCTAGTTTTCGTAAAAAAGACGATAATAGAGTTACGGGGGATACGGTATGAAAGGTCACTATTTTCTCATTGCGGCCGTGACAGCGTTTTCTTTAAACGCTTTTGCTGCTTCAGATGCGGATATGCGAAGTGCGAAGAAGCTTTATGAGCGCATGACAGGCGTTAAGGTCTCTTCTAAACGAGCGGAACTGAAAGTGGTCGCGGATCATATCGCAAATGGTGATTATAAAGCGGCGGCGAAATACATCACGACAACTCCGGACTTTCTTAATGTGCAAATCAAAAATCTTTCTTTACGTCTTTCCAATAAAGACGAGTCGGTGAAAGTGGGTTTTAACGATTTTTCAGCGCTGATCGTGGGTGTGGTTCGTGACAACCGTGATTTCCGCGAAGTGCTGACTTCGGATTATTACTACGATGTCTCTGGTGTCGCAAATGACGATGATCCTCGCACGCGCTTTTATAATCAGAATAACTTCACTCCTGTTGAGACGGCCTTCTTGGATCTTACGAAGGTTTTGTCTTTTAAACCACGCCAACAAATGGTGATCACTTCGAATGACACGCCTTACATGCAAAAAGAAAAAAGCACGCCTGTTCTCACAGCGGCGAATCATCCGGATCCAGCGGGAGTATTAACAACGCGCACTTTCGCGGAAAGAAATCTAGGGGGCGGAAGCAACCGTCGCGCCGTCGAGTTCACGTTGAAGCAGTTCCTTTGTGTTTCCATGGCAGAAGCTGCGGATTCAAGTGCCTCGGATCAATATGTGGGAAAAGACGTCGAGCGATTCCCAGCGGGAGACTACAATAAATATTTAACTAGTTGTAAGAGCTGTCACTCCGTGATGGATGGTATGCGCCCGGCTTTTGCAAAAATGGATTATGGTAACTTCACAAACTCAGCAGCGACCGGAATTTATTCCACGACGCATGGAGATTTCTTTAATTCAAATAAGATTGCTACTAAATATTCGGACTATTTAACGAATATCGTCACACCGGCAACGACGGTCGTGATCCCGGATTTAGAAAAAAATCAGGAAGAGTCGGACTACTATAAGACTCGCTATAACTTTTTAATCACACGTGGTTCAACGCCAGAGCAGGCGGCAACAACATTAAATGCAATCCTTAATACAATTCGTGATCCTCAGACAGTGGTTGAATTGATCGCGGATTATCGTGCGAAGAAACAATCTGACCTGACCGTATTCCGTAATAACCGCAATAATACGCAATACCACGTCGACTATGTGAAAGCTTGCTTGGCTCATCTAGGAAACACAGCTTTGACGGCACAGGTCCAGGAAGAGAAGTTCCTTCAGTGTAATCTGGATTCGAAAAAGGACATGTCCGTACTTTACGGTTACTACACAGCTGTTCTGACAGCAAGCAAGGTCAGTGCGACTGAAATTGCACGTCTTCAAGGAAAACTAGTAAATCGCGGGCGTCAGGCAAACGTGAATTTAATGGCTCCTTATCTTCAAGCCAAAGATCAACTGAGACTGTTCCCGCGCAATGTTTTTGATTCAGAGACCGGAGTCGCGACTAAGATGAACAGAGGGAACTATGCCTACGGTTTCACCGTGACTAGTGATGACTTCGTAAATAATGCCACATTAGGAAGTAAGTCTTCTTTCTTCGGTTGGCGCGGTTCAAATAAGACGGGTGGTCAGGGTGTAAAGGATTTTGGTCGCATGATTTCGGAATCCCGACGCTTCAGTCAGTGTATGGCAAAACGTGTGTATGAAAGTGTGTGCTTTAAAAAGCTAGATACGACTCAATACACGACCTTGGTACGTTTAGGGGATCGTTTCGAAGCCTTGAACTACAACCTTAAAAGCCTTTATCAAGATATCGCCTTGGATTCAAGCTGCGGTCTCGTGAAGGAGCCTTAAGATGAACTTGAAGAAAAAAATCTCTTTATCCATTGGTATGACCTTTTCCTTCTTGTTTGTTGGAATGGCCTTTCAAAACTGTGCGGAGCAAACGGACTTTGCCAGTCTGGAAGCCGCAATGCCTGAGGGGCATTCGATAGACACTCCAAACTCAAAAGCAGAAAGCGCGATTGACGGTGCGCCGACAGATGCAAAACAAACCTTAGAATCTATGATGTCTTTATTGGATTTGAAACCCAATGAGATCAATCAGGCGGAAGTGAACGCCGAGGTGAACTATCGTCGTAATTTACTGGCTTCGCAGAATGATATTGCTTTGGTCAATTCGCCGGCCATTATTGCGATGACGTCCCTTGCAGCGGTGGTTTGTAAGCAAGCCGTGAATAAAGAGAAAAAGGGCACCCGCGATATTTTTAAATTTATTGATTTCACTAAGGGCCCGAGCTCTTACGGAAAGCTAGGGGCTCTAAACACTTACATTACGATGGTGGATCGCTTTTGGATGCGTAAACCGACGAGTGAAGAATTGGCTTTGTTTTCAAAAACGATTGATGAGTATTACAGCACTCTGAATTCTACTGCGATGGGGAACGCAGCAGAAACAGACAAGCTTGCGATCTTTATCTGTTCAGGAATGTTATCGGTGCCTGAATCCTACTTGTTGTAGGACGAGAGGAAATTGGGGGAGTTATGAAGAACGATAAACTTAAAAAAATTCTGGAAAACCCAAAAGAGGCCTCTTCAGGACTTCGACTTTCACGTCGGGAACTCTTAGAAGCAGGTGTGCTTTCTTTTGCCGCACGCGTGGCTGTGCCGGGTGCGGTGACCTCTATCTTGACGATGGCGGAAAAAGCGGTCGCGCAAACAACACCGATGATGCCTTTTGTGACTTTAAGTCTTAGTGGGGGTGCAGCTCTGCATGGAAACTTTGTCGTGAAAGATTCCGGCGGCAGTCTTCTTAAGTCCTATTCGAAGTTGGGATTGGGTAAGGCTGGTTTTGCAACGGAAAGACTCATGGGAGCTGACTTTGCCTCTTCCTCGCAGCTTCACAAAGGTATTAAAGACGTCTGTTCCTCCGATGCTTTAGGAAGATCTCGTCTTGTGGCTTTATGTACAAATACGGCCAATGATACCAATGGTCAGTCGGCACTTCGTCCTTTTTATGATCTTTCAGGTCCGCTTGAAAGAGCGGGATTGGTAGGAAAAATTCTGCCCACCGTGCATCAAGGAACTGCCAGTGAAAATATCAAACCGGTGTTCAATGCACCGAATTCTGTACTTGAACTTGCTAGTTTGGACTCGATGTTCGGTGCCTTGAATTACTCAAGCGTCTTAGCGGATAATGGCCTATTATCTAAGCCTCAAAAAGAAAAACTGAGTGGCTTTGTTGGTAAAATGACTCAAGCTCAAGTAGCAAAATTAAATGCGAAAGATGACGGTATCAAAGTCGCTTTACAAGAAGCGGGAATTAAGTCGGGTGATATTATCAAAGCC
The DNA here is from genome assembly GCF_047305915.1 of Bdellovibrio sp. HCB117. Lineage (NCBI taxonomy): Bacteria > Pseudomonadati > Bdellovibrionota > Bdellovibrionia > Bdellovibrionales > Pseudobdellovibrionaceae > Bdellovibrio > Bdellovibrio sp. HCB117. The sequence goes on from NZ_CP178622.1 coordinate 1,825,640, forward strand.
GGTGGTGCTTCTGGTGTGGATCCCCGTAAGGATGCTTTAGCGCAAGCGGTTTACGGGATCAATGCCTCGACGGCGGCAAACAATGCCAACGCCATTACGGCGGGTGTCGTGTTTAATGCCTTAAACGGCAACGTCTCTCACGGTCGCATCACTTTAGGTGGTTACGATTATCATGCACCGGGATTAAGAACGGTGGCTGATCAGCGTGACTTCGCAGCCGGTCAGCAGATCGGGCGTATGATTGAACTAGCTCACCGTATGAAAAAATCTTTATTCATTCTGGTGACGACGGATGGAGCTTGCGTCTCTGAAGAGTCTGAATCCTCAACAGCGATTTGGTCGAGTGATTATAGCTCGTCGTTGCAGTTCATTATCGCCTACCATCCGCAAGGAAAATTAGCCGCCACGGGAAATCAGATCGGACACTATCTAGCGGATCAAAGTGTCGATACAACGACGCTTGTTGGTTCTCGTCCGGACTATGTGGCGGCAGCCGTTCTAGCGAATTATTTAAGTCTTAATAAAAAGCTTGGAATCTTTAAGCAATTGGCTCCGGCAACATTGCAAAATGATGACGTAGAAAAAGTCGTAAAGCTGAAAGCCGCTTAAAAAGCAAGTCGACGTCTTAAGTTCGGGTTCGTAAGGGGAATGGGGAATTTGGGGATGAAAAGAACACAAGCTCTCAAAGTTTTAGGGGTGGTATCTGGAAGTTTTCTTCTGGTGATTGCATTTCAAAACTGCGGTCAGAACTTAGGAGAAGGTTTTGTATTGGATACAAAAGCCGTGCAACTTAATTCCGGAAGCAGTCTTCCCGTAGATGATTCCTTAATCGATGACGAAACTTCGGAAGAACAAAGCACGGGCGATATCTGTGAGGACCAGCTTTACGCGAAATTCGGCGCGGGTTACTACGTGTTTTTAAAGAACAACTGCGCAGGTTGCCACAATGGAGAGCACGAAGCGCCTGCTTTTGCCTCTAAAAATTCTTTATCGTCTTATCAGGTTTTCCGCGACAAAGGTTATCTAGCGGTTTCCGCAAATGCCATCAGTGCCAATCACAATCCTCCTTCAACGGGAGCTCATCACAATGGTACCATCAGTAGTTTAAAAGCGGATTGGGAAAATGCCGTGACGGCCTGGGCTCAGTGTAAGGGGAGTGATGTTGAAGATAAGTCCGTCGTGACTGGTAATAAGACCGACGCAAATATTGTAAATAAAAAATCAGAATCAACATATTGGTCCAAACTTTCTTGGAACATGAATACGGCTGGCGATATGCCAACTAATGCCGCGAAACTGCCTTTGACTATTTCAGTGGAAGTTCAAGTAGCGAAAGTCGGGGGCACTGAAGTTGGATACGCGATTAAAAATCCGACGATGGGTATTGCTTCCGGAAGTGCGAAATATCGAGTGAAAGGTTTGTTCTTTTACGTTAACAACGTTCTGAATGATGCAGCGACGGTCTATCGTGGGATTGATGCCGTTATATGCCCGAATGTATCCTTAAATCTCGCGCCGGTTGGAAATGCGCAGTTGATTGTAACGGCGTCTCGCAAAACCACGGATAAGTTTGCTTTGCAGTTTAGCTCCATCGAAAAAGTCGATGCCTCTGCGAAATGCGGCACGGGCTCCAACGTCACGGTGCCAGTGGATACGACTCCAGAGAAAGTTACTTTTGCCCAGTTGACTTCCACAGACGCAAACCTAGGTGTCTTCCGAAGTCAGTGTTTTTCCTGCCATCAAGGAGCCAGCAGTCAGGGTGGTTTGGATTTAAGCAGTTATTCTCAATCAAAATCGAAGGCCGCGAAGATTCTATTGCGTATTAACGACGCCAACGCCCCCATGCCACGAAGTGGATTGATGTCATCTAAAATGCGGGCCATCGTCGAAAAATGGGTGAATACGAACACTCCAGAGAAATAGCTAACGCACCGCACTCTTTATGAGTGCGGTTTTTGTTTTTAAAGCCCTATTTTCCCTCACAGATGCGATGCGTTTTTGAGTGAATTGCCGCCCCGCCTTCGTTAACTTTTTGGGCTATGTCAAATCTTACTCCGCTCATGAAACAGTTCTGGGACATCAAGTCCGTTCATCAAGATAAAATTCTTCTATTCCGCATGGGGGACTTCTTTGAGATGTTCTTCGATGATGCTGTGAAAGCGGCACCGGTCTTGGGAATCGCGCTGACTCAAAGAAATAAAAAATCCGCAGATGAAACTCCAATGTGTGGCGTACCTCATCATTCAATCGCGGGCCCGATCAATAAACTTTTAGCGGCCGGCTTCAAGGTTGCAATCTGTGATCAGCTAGAAGATCCCAAGATGGCAAAGGGTATTGTCAAAAGAGGTGTCACGCGAGTTCTGACTCCGGGCATGGTCTATGACTCTGATACTTTGGACGGAACAAAGCCTCATTATCTTGTGAGTTTAGATAATGAGTCTATCAGCTTCTTGGATACGACAACGGGCGAAGCTTTTTTCTTTAGGTCGCAAAAAACGACAGAGCTTTTGCGTTTCTTACAAATTCTTCCGGTGGCAGAGATTGTAATTTCTAAGGACGACGAGGCCTTGCTGAAAGGTCTTGAGGGCGTTCTTATTAGCTTCCATGAAGACGTCGCGGATGCTCTTCATGATCTTTTAAAAAACAGCGCGCCTTTGTCGGCGGCCCGGCTGGTTTCTTATGTCACGCAGCTTTCAGGTGAAGAGTCTATCAAGACACTTTCACCGTTTGTGGAAAGAGATCTTGAGCACCGTCTTGAGATTTCTGGAACAGTTCTTCGTCACCTGGAAGTTTTTTCGACTTACAAAGGTGAAGGTTTGGGAAGTCTTTTTCACGCCATCAACCGCACGCAAACGTCTGCGGGAAGTCGTCTTCTTCGCCAGTGGTTGAGTTTTCCGTTGCGCGATACAAAGGCCATTGAACAACGTCTTACCTCTGTGGAGTTCTGGCGCAGTCACGTTCTAGAGTTAAAACGGGTTCGTCAAATCTTGGGACAAATGGGGGATATCGAAAGACGTCTTGGAAAAATCTCTCAACCGCAATGCAACGGTCGAGATCTTTTAGCTTTGGCTGGAAGTGTTCATGCCGGTATAAGCGCTCTTGAAGTTCTAGTGCATGCTTCCGGGGGAACGGCGAACTTTGAACCTTTGCGCGATCTTGCTTACAAGATTGAGCGCACGTTGGTTGAAGATCCTCCTTTAGCGACAAAACAAGGTTATCTGATCCGTCAGGGTGTTTCCTCAGAGCTTGATGAGTTGATTGAACTATCGACCCATTCTCAAGCTTTAGTGGCACGCATGGAGGCTGAGGAAAAAGAGAAGACCGGTATTTCTAGTCTTAAAATCCGCTACAACAATGTTTTTGGTTATTACATCGAAATTACCAACACACACAAAGATAAGGCTCCGGCGCACTATCAAAGAAAACAAACTTTGACCAATGCGGAACGCTACTGCACCGACGAGCTTGTTGAATTAGAAAGAAAAGTTCTGAGTGCCAATACGAAGCGCGCAGATTTGGAATTTGAATTCTTCGAAGCCTTGAGAAAAGAGATTCTGGCTCAATGCCCCGCTTTACTGACGCTGGCTCATGAATGTAGTGAAGTCGATGTGGTTTCAGGCTTGGCATGGTTGAGTTTGGAAGAAAAATACGTGCGTCCTCAATTCACGACAGATGGTTCTTTAAAATTAAGAGCCAGCCGTCACCCCGTGGTTGAGCAAACCGTGAAAAAGAACTTCGTTGCGAACGACATTGAACTTCGTCCCCACTCTTGCCTATTGTTAACGGGCCCTAACATGGCTGGTAAATCGACATTGATGAGACAAGTGGCTTTGATCGCCATTATGGCGCAAATGGGTTCTTTCGTCCCGGCAGATGAGGCTTCAATCCCGGTCTTTGATGCGATCTTCACACGTATTGGTGCGAGTGATCAGTTGTCGGAAGGTCTTTCAACATTCATGGTTGAAATGACAGAAACTTCCGCGATGTTAAAAAATGCGACGAAAGATTCTTTGGTAATCCTAGATGAAGTCGGTCGTGGTACAAGCACGTTTGATGGCATGTGTTTGGCTCAATCCATTCTTGAACACTTATTAAGTGAAACAAAAGCTCTGACTTTCTTTGCGACTCACTACCATGAGCTGACGTCGTTAGATCAAAGTTTTGGTCAGATCACAAACGCTCACATGACGGTGGCCGAACGAAACGGTGAAATCCGTTTCCTTCACACCTTGGTGAAAGGCCCGGCATTAAAATCTTACGGGGTGCAAGTGGCCGAATTAGCCGGACTTCCTGCCTCTGTGACAAAAAGAGCCAAAGGTCTGTTGCGTGATATTGAATCAAAACGCGTTCAAGCCTCCAGTCAGCTTTCACTTTTAGATCAATTGCATAGTGACGTTCCGGCGATGGATGCAGATCCGATCACGACCTTCACTTTGCCAGAAGAAATCAAAAGCTTGATGGCGGAAGTGGAAAAATACCCGTTGATGCAGATGAGTCCGCTGGATGCGATGAACCAGATCGCGAAGTGGAAAGAAATCGTCGCTCGTAACGGACAGGAAGTGTAGCCACGATGGCAACAAGATCTTTTTTGTCTTCAACTCAGTGGGAGCAAGCGCAAGAGGTTTTAACACCACCACTTATGACACCTGACGGAGATGTTCGTCAGGTGTTTTGTTTTTCAGCCGAAAACTTTTCGGGTTGGTTGTCGGCGCGTCTGGAAGAGCTTTTTAAAAGCTCCCCGGAATGGGAAAAGTGTCATCCCATTATTTTAGGATCTTGGGCTCGAGGTGAATTAAGTCCGAAATCGGATATCGATGTTCTGTTCTGTGGTGATGAAGAAAAGGTAAAACTCTTTGTCGATAAAGCCAACGAACAGGGTCTTAAACTTCGCTACCGTATGCCTCACAATCCTTCCGATTGGACTGAAAACGTCGAGGCCTTTGATATTCTCGCGTTATTAAAAGCTCGTCCCTGGACACCTGAAGGCGCACAAAAACTTTTTGAACAGCAAAAAAAGATCTGGTCAAAAAAGAACTATTATCGCCGCATTCTTTTAAAGGCCGTGAAAGAAGAAAGGAAGAACCGCGCAAAGCGCTTTGATTCCATCACGAATTATCTTGAGCCCAATATTAAATTTGGACCCGGTGGACTTCGCGATCTTGAACAAGGTTTGCAGATTTACGAACTCTTCGCTGAAAAGTTCACACATCCCGGACATGCGCTGAATGTTCTTCATTACTATCGCAATTATTTTTTAAATATTCGTCAGAAGCTGCATTTAGAAGGGCACGGCGATATTCTTTCCAACGCGGTTCAGTTTGATCTTGCGAAGTGGATGGGATTTAAAACCCATAAAGACTTTATGAGAGATTTGCAGCGCGGTCTTTCGCGCGTGCATTTTTATTCAGACTGGATCGTTGAAGTTGCGGAGTCTTCTGAAAAGGAACTCAAAAAACTAGAGCAATTTGAATTCAAAAAGTTCGAAGATCTTTCGCTTGCGTTACATAAGAACTCGAGTGTTTTAGTGCAGAAAAAAGTGCGTGAAAATCTCGACAGTCTTTTGCCCGATGGAAAAGTAAAATCGTTGGCAAAAAGACGAGGGCAAGTTCTAGAATCTCTTCTTGATATTAAAGCGACCGATGAATTTTTGGTAAGTATTTTTCGCTCGCGTTTGATTGATAAGCTCGTGCCTGAAATCCGTCGTTTGGTGGGCTATGTTCAGCACGATCAGTATCATCGTTTTACAGCCGATTCTCACATCATGCAGGCGTGTCGCGAAGTAAAGCGTATCTATAAAAAATCATCTCAGCTAGGGCCTTTAAAATCCTTACATCAAAAGCTCAATAAAGAGGACTGGCGTATTCTTTCGTGGAGCTGTCTGTATCATGATTTAGCAAAAGGCCTTGAAAGTGGAGATCATCACTCCGACCTAGGTGTCACGATCGTTGAACGAGATTTTAAATCTTATGGTTTTTCAAAGTCTTTCACGGACGAAGTGAAGTGGATGGTGAAAAATCATCTGGAAATTTCTCAGGCCGCTTTTAGAAAAAATCCGAAAGATCCTAAAGTGTGGCAGGATTTGCGAGATAAGGGTGTGGAAGGCGCAAGACTTTATCGTCTGGCCTTATTCACGGCCATCGATATTCGTGCAACAAATCCAGAGGCCTGGAATGAGTGGAAAGCAAAACTGTTGCGCGATTTAGTCGTCAGTCTTGAATCTAAAAAGGCGCAAGACTATTTCGATTTCCAAACTCTGCGTTTACGCAAGAAGTTGCAACTTTCTTCAGAAGTGATCGAGGAATTGGGCCCTGTTTTATTAGACAGTCTGGCTATTAAAGATCTCGTCAACGATCTCAAAAAAGCAGAACACGCTGAAAGCTCTTTGGCGCCTTTGGTTTACAAAACGCGCAAAGGGGAAGTGTGGATACGCTTCCACGAGAAAAAAGACCGTAAAGGGCTTTTAAGTGATTATGTGGGGCAATTGTATTCCCTCGGCTTGGGCATTCGCCATGCCTCGATTCACACACTTTCTAAAGTCGGCGTGTATGACTGGTTTCAAGTATCGACAACTCGAAACATTCAACAACTGACAAAGATTTTAGAAAACACACAAGTGCAGTCAAAAAATATTCCGGCCGTGAAGTTTGAGTCGATTCAACTTGTTAGTGCGGATGAAAAAGAATGGGTGATCAGCTTTAAAGGACCAGATCAGTCAGGGCTCTTGGCCTCAGCCGCGAAGTCTTTAAGTGAATTGGGTGTGAGCATTAAGAGTGCCCGCGTTCATACTTGGGGCCGTCAGGTCGATGATATTTTTACCGTGAAGTCTTTAGGAAGCGAGCCTCAAGAGCTGATCGCGAACTTGAGGCAGAAGTATCAGCTTTAGTTGCTGTTTTTCTTTTTAGTCGCACCGGTGATGCCAGTGTGATTACGCCAATTGTACTGTGGATCTGTTTTTGTACGATTGTGCCAAGCTTCCCATTTCTTTTTAGGAAGTTTGTGTGAAACATTTCCTTTTTCGTCGAAGATATCAGGATCTTTACCAAATAAAAAATCGCCGATGGCTTTTAGAACTCCCATGAAAACCGCTCCTTAGATAAGGCTCTAATATAAGCGAGGAGCGGCCAGAAGGGAAAGACGGAATCGAAGAACTTATGCTGCTTGTCAAAAGTCTTAAGAGCGTGGGTTTGCGCAAACGTCGATGATATCTAGTCCGCGTTCTTCAGCCACAGGGCCACGACCTTTATAGAAATTAAAGCATTGTTGAGCCGCTTGTTCATAAGCGTCCTCATAACTTGCGGCCGCGCGTTTGATCTCCAGCGACTGACCCGCCAGTTTGTACTTAAAGACATATTCTTTCGAAGGTGCTTCAGAGCTTTTCCAAGCAAACGAAGTGCAAGAGAAAGCCAAGATGGCGATAGTTAGAAGCGTTTTCATAAGTCCCTCCTGTTTAAGGATTTCCGTCTTGCCTTGTAGGAGAGCAAGCGATGGGCCACGGTATAGCATGGCGCCCCATGATGAGACGGTATAAGTGTTGAATATTACAATGGAATATAGTCTCATTTTGGGAGTTTCAGATAGGGCGTCTTCAAGGCCTGACAGTGACAGTCTGAGGAAGGCGAATGAATAAACTTTAGACAAGGAATGTGTCGATGAGAATTCTTCTATTTTTGATTTTGAGCTTTGGAGTTTCTAGTTCCTGGGCTGTGACCAGCGGTCGATATCTAGGCATGCAGATGATCATCAATATTGCTTCAAATAGCGTGGACGGAACTGTCGACGGCACCCCTCAAGAGCTTTACCTGGCCATGGATCGTCCTGAACAGGATTCGATGTTGGGACGTGGGAAATCCTTAGAAGCTCCCAAAAAAGTTCTGAATTTCATCTGCGCAAAAAAAGCGGAGAACAATTACCACTGCGCGATCTACATTCATAAATCCAACGTCGCGCGTATTGGTCCGGGTAAAGCCCACTTTGAAGTTCGCGGAGCTGAAGCGAAAGCCTTGTTTGAGCAGTTTCACTCTGAAAATGGACTCTTTGCTTTCAAAGATGAGGCGCAAACCTTCGCAATTCACGCAACACCGGAGCGCTTTGTGATGTGGTTTGATGAGCAAGGTATTTAAAAGGGATGGATATGAAAAACTTTATCGCGTTTTTGATATTCTTTGTTTCATTATCCTCTCAGGCTCAGACATTGTTCGTAAGCGACGTCGATGACACCATCAAGCTTGCGAATGTGAAGGATCTAAGTGAAGCCGCCCGCTATGCCTTTGATGATAAAAGTCGTTTCTTGGGAATGAATGCGCTTTATCATCACATCGTGAAAGAAAACTCAGACATCCGGGTGGTTTATCTTTCAAAAGCACCCGAATGGTTTATGGGTCGCACGCACCGCAATTTCCTCAAAAACGGAAATTACCCGGCGGGGACCTATATTGGAAAAACCGAATATGATAGCGATGTTCATAAAATCACGAACTTGCGCAAACTCATGGAAGAACACCGTCCGCGCAAGGTGATTCTTATTGGCGATAACGGCGAACAAGACGCCGATATTTACGCGCAACTGGCGCAAGAATACGCCAACCAGGGTATTGAGTTTCATCAATTCATCCGTATCGTTTATAACCGCAACCCTTTCATTGAATGGGGCGCAGCTCTGCATAATGGACAGACAGGCTTTGTAACTCCTTTAGAGATTTCTTTTGAGCTGGAAAAAGCTCACATCTTGAGTTATTCCGCTGTTGAAACTTTGGTAAAGACCCTGGTCCCTGATTTCGTCTATGCGAGCAGCTATGCGGCGGAAGGTGATGTGGCTTTTCCTTATTTCGTGAATTGCCAAACCTTCGTATGGAAGTGGGACGACAGTCTGCAAAGGTTTGATACAATGAAGCAGTTGAAGCTTAAATTGACCGACCGCTGTCGCCTGAAAATGTAAAGAATGTTATTGAAATACCAATTACCACGAGTCTACGAAAATCTCTTACCTCGAGAGATTCTGGAGTTTTCTCCTGAAGAAAATAAAGCGACCTGCGACTCGTGTGCGATGTCTCGTCCTCGCCATAAAGGCAAAGTTCATTATCGCGAGGATTTGAAGTGCTGCACCTTTCATCCGTTCCTCGCAAATTTCATGATCGGGGCTTTGTTGAAGGAAGAGTCTTCTACGGAAGCTCATCGCATCTTCCGCGATAAAATCGCTCGCCGTGAATACGCTCTTCCTATCGGGATGGTGGCCCCGGTAAAATATCAGGTTGAGTTTAATAACCGCACGGAAGGGGAGTTCGGTCAGCGCGAAGACTGGCTGTGCCCTTACTACAATAAAGAAAAACAAAACTGCAATGTGTGGCGCAATCGCGGTGTTGTTTGTACGACCTTCTTCTGCAAAAGCTCTTACGGAAAACCTGGAATTAAGTTCTGGGAAAAAATGAGCAACTATCTTTGGTACGTAGAGTTGGCGCTTTTAGAAGAAGCCTTGGTGATGTTGGATTTTTCGCCTCGTCAAATCATGGATCTTTTGGATTATCACAATCGCTACGATGGCACGGCCGCAGAAAAAAAATCCTGGGTGCTTCCTGAAGCCAAAGCCAAAGATTTGTGGAACGGGTATTACGACGATCAAGAAGGTTTCTATAAGAAATGCCACGATGTCGTGATGAATATGAACAAGAAGTCCTTTCACGAACTCATTGGTGAGCAAGGACAAATGCTGGAAGAAGATATTTTCACTCTCTTGCCGAATTTGAAAGTGGTTTAGTTATGAACATCCAAGAAAGACAACAAAAGATAATCCAAGATTTCTCCACGATGAATCAGTGGGAAGACCGCTATAAAAAAATCATCGAGATGGGGAAAGCTCTTCCTGAAATGCCCGAGAATTTAAAAACAGAGCAAAACGCTGTGAAAGGCTGCCAGTCGCAAGTCTGGCTCTCTGCAAATTTAAACGAGCAGGGTCAAATACAACTTCAAGGCGATAGCGATGCTTTGATCGTGAAGGGTTTGGTTGGACTTTTGTTGTATGTTTATTCTGGAGCGACTCCCAGCGAGATTTTATCGACACCTCCCGAGTTTTTGAAAGCTTTGGGCTTCGAAGGAAACCTTTCTCCTAGCCGCGCCAATGGTCTGCATTCCATGCTTAAGCAAATCAAACTTTATGCGACGGCATTTGATTATCTTCTGAAAACGAAAAAATAAAGTTTGTCTTTCATTCTCACTTTTCTCAGACTTTTATGAGAGGGATGTTCAGGAAGAACATTCAGAGGGGAAAAAGTGAAAAGGAATTCATTCGTAGCGACAATGACTGTCGCGCTTGCAGCAACGTTCTCAGTTGGATTTGTTAACATCACGCCCAAAGTTATTTATGGCGACGACAACCGTGTCGACGTCTATCAAGTAACCAGAGCCGACATTCGTGAAATTGCGGATTCCACAGTGGCTTTGATTCCAACACGCGATATTCAAAATCAAGGAAACGGTTTGGTAAAGATTTTGGCGTCAAGCTATGGCTCTAGTATGAATCTTTGCTCCGATGAGCCTTTCTTTGATCAACCTTCAGCAGCAAATTGCTCAGGTTCTTTAGTTGGTGAGGATTTGATTGCAACTGCCGGCCACTGCATCAGCTCTTCGGACTGCTCTCGGTATGCTTTCGTTTTTGGTTATAAAATGACGGACGCTAAAACAGCTCCAGAGACTTTGCCTGAAGGTGAGGTTTATGGTTGTAAGGAAATCGTGGCTCGTGAATACACAAGCGCCCAAGATTATGCGTTAGTACGTTTGGATCGCCCGGTTCGTGGTCACCGCGTTTTGAGCTTGGCACAGTCAGCAGCACAACCCGGTGACGCAATTTACGTTGTTGGTCATCCCTCAGGTCTTCCGACGAAAGTGGCTGACGGTGCGCAGGTGCGTGCTCAACAAGGAGCTTATTTCACTTCGAACTTAGATACTTACGGAGGAAATTCTGGATCTGCGGTTTTCAACGCAAGAACTCATGAAGTCGTGGGTATTCTTGTTCGTGGAGCCCAAGATTTCACGTATGACCGAGCTAAGCAGTGTACTGTTTCAAACAGATGTGCAGAGACGGGTTGTCGCGGTGAAGATGTTACAAACATCTCTTATATCGTGAATGCTTTAAAAAAATAATTAAGGCTAAAGATATTAAAAAATAAAAAAGGGAGCTTAAGAATAGCTCCCTTTTTTATTTTAACTACTCAAGATGAATGGGAGAACCAGATTGGTTTTGTTCAGCATCGGGAAGTTGCTGATCAGGATTGGGATTTTGTTGAATAGCTCCTTCTTCAGGTTGGCAGTTGGTGCTGTGATTTTCTAGATGGGCTAACTCATCTTTCTGTCCTTCATAACTGACTTGGGGGCACGGGACGAGGGAAGGATCTTGCTCTGTTGCCGTGGGCTGTCGATCTACGCGATCGGCAAGATCACGTTGAGTTTCGATCTTCATTGCATCTGTTGCGGATCCATTTAATGGAACCGTGGGATCTTCAGGGGCCCCTTGAACAAATTGTGGAAGGATAAGGAGAGCTGCCACGATGATAGCTTGTCTCATAACCACCTCCGTATTAACCGCTTTCAAAGTTATTTTAACATAGGTGATTGGGAGTAAGTGCACTTCTGTGCTTTAACGTAAGGACGTTTTGCAGCGAAATTTTCGAAAAAATAATTTAAGGCCTGCGCCACGACAGAGTGAATCTGAGTATTTTCTTAGTTTCCGTGTTTTTCGAAGCGGTAACCAGAACCATAAACGGATTTGATTTCCCATGGAGTGCCCTCAAGCTTTTTGCGAAGCTTTGACATATGAGTGTCGATGGCGCGATCGACCACGCTTGTATTTCCACCCCAGACTTGGTCTAAAAGCTGCTGGCGGGTGATAACTTGATCTTTGTGTTTTGCTAGATACAAAAGAATTTTGAACTCAATTGAAGTGGTTTCAATGGGCTTTTTTTCACCTTTGATATCGCAGGAAATTCTTTGCATCGTTAGGTCGAAATGCAAGCTGTCGACCTTTAACATTGCGTTGTCGTGATGTTTCGTTTTCTTGCGAAGCTTGGCCTCTATGCGCGCCCGGAGCTCCACGGGTTCAAACGGCTTTGTGACATAGTCTTCAGCTCCTAGAGAAAAACCCACGACTTTATCTGTGACTTCATTATGAGAAGTTAAGATCACCACCGGGATGTCTTGCAGTTGAGTGTGGTGATGCATGTAAAAATCAAAACCACTTCCATCGGGCAGTTGTACGTCTAAGATGACAAGATCAAAAGGGGAGGTGATGTGTACTGTGGCTTCTTTCAGCGTATTCGCGCATGTCACGTCATGAGCTGAAAGAGTTTCTTTCACCACAATCTGATTCGTTAGATTGTCTTCGATTAGCAGAATCTTAGCCATACTTGTATTTAAGGATGTCATGGGCTCGCAAGCAAAGCAAGACTTTGACGTAAACTGAAGAGTATTTAGTCTAGTGGATCTCAACAAAGATGGCGCTTTTGCAGAGTCAGCTCAGTTTGAAATTGAGAGGGAAAAAATGGTGCGAATAACTGGACTTGAACCAGTGACCTCTTCCATGTCAAGGAAGCGCGCTACCAACTACGCTATATCCGCACAAGAGCATTCAAGCTAACATTCGGACCTTCAGGCGGCAATCATGGATGCAGCTGGTCAGGGGTAACCTTTTATCACAACAGGCGTATGCTGAGTGTTTAGAGGTGAATCATGATTGAATTCTACACAGCCCAAACGCCCAATGGCCGCAAAGTGGCCTTGATGCTTGAGGAATTGGCAATTCCCTACAACCAACACAACATTGATCTTGGAAAGCAAGAGCAGAAGTCCGCAGAGTTTATTGCAAGAAACCCGAACGGAAAAATCCCCGTGATTATTGATACGGAGGGCTCTTATGGCCATAAAACGACTGTGTTTGAAAGCGGTGCTATTCTTTATTATCTCGCAGAAAAGCATCAAGCTTTCTTTGGACATAGCCTTGAAGAGAAAGCACAAGTCATGCAATGGCTGATGTTTCAAATGTCTGCCATCGGACCTATTTTTGGAAATTATCACTATGGAAAGCACACTCTAAAACCTGAAAATCCAGGCTTTATCGAACGTTTCGAAAAAGAGGCTCTTCGTCTTTTGGGAGTGATGGAAATTCAGTTAGAAAAAAATCACTATCTTGCCGGCGAGACATATACTATCGCCGACATTGCGACTTATCCTTGGTTGATTAATTTCATCAAGTCGAAACCAGAATGGTTTGAGTCTAAACCTTCAGTTCGTCGCTGGGCTCAAGTTGTGGGTGAGCGTCCTGCGGTGAAGAAGGTGATGCCTTAAGGTTTTTGAAGTCCCAAAGCTCTTGATCCATCAGTTGGCTTGGCTTGATATTGCCAAGCGCTGTTTGGATCGAGGCATAGACGTTTGGAATTTCTTTTTCCAAATCACGCACGAGTTTTTTAATACGCTGGCGTTTCAATCCATCCTGAGACCCACACAGATTGCAAGGAATGATCGGGAAGTTCCAAACCGCAGCCAATTCTTCAATGTCGCGCTCTGAAACATAAGTCAGAGGTCGAACCAGAATATTTCTTTCGTCGTCCGATTTCAATTTTGCGGGCATTGCTGCCATAGTGCCGACATAAAACAGGTTCAACAACGCTGTGTGAACTACGTCATCGCGGTGATGTCCTAAGGCGAGTTTTGTGAAGCCTTGAGCATGAGCATAATCATACAAAATCGCACGACGAAGACGGGAGCATAAAGAACAATAAGTGGCTCCTTGAACCTTTTCTTTAACAATTGAATAGGTGTCTTTTTCAACAACGTGAAGCTTCACGCCAATACTTTCGATCCAGGCCTTAAAAGCCGTCGCATCAAAACCCGGTTGCTTTTGATCTAGGATCGCGGCTTCAACTTGAAATTTTCTTTCCGAACGACGTTGGATCTCAGTCAATAAAGCCAAAAGAACACTTGAGTCCTTGCCGCCAGAAACGCAAACCATCACCTTGTCGCCATCTTCAATCATATTGAAGTCATTCAAGGCTTGAGTGATTTGTTTGCGAATTTTAATGGCTAAGGGATGCTCAAAGTTTACCGTGCTCATGGTTCAGGGTTCTATCTGAAAACTCGATCACTTGTCGAGCTAATTTCAAGTTCGCCGCTCTGAGGGCTTCAATTCCACGGATGAGAACCTTATCCCCAACATTGAATTGAGAACCGTAATTATCCAGGAAGTAGATAATTTTAATTTGAATCCAGTTTTCATTAGATTCATTCACATACGCCCAAGGCGCTGGAATGCCGCGAATTTCACCAATACCGGCCACGGTGCGCTCCAAAACCTGTTTTGCCAGCTCCACGTTTTCTCCGTAAGCCAAGCGGAAGACTTGGCTGCGGACGATCGGTGTTTCCGGTGGAGAGAAGTTCGAGATCGTGGCATTTGCCATAAAACGGTTCGGTAGCGTGATGAGTTCATCGGAAAAACCCACAAGAGTTGTGGAGCGCCACGTGATCTCTCGCACCTGACCTGTTGTCTTTTGGATCCCGCTGACGATTTCTAACCAGTCACCAATTTCAAAGTTTCTATCAAGCTGTAAAGAAATCCCGGCAAAAAGATTTCCTAGGGTGTCTTGCAAAGCCAAACCCAGAATGACCGAGGCCGCGGCGGAAGTCGCCAGCAAAGGACCGACTTGCAAACCGAAGACGTGAGTCACTCCCCAGAACAAAAGGACGATAGAAAGAATCAAAGAGAAAATATTCACCAGAAGCAAAGGCACGCCATGCTTCATAGAGCCTAAGAAAAGATATTGGAGAACAATCAGTCGGCTGGTTTTAACAAAGACCACGTTCCCCCAAAGGAAGGTGACGATGGCGATGTAGGGGGTGACTTTAGCTATAGTTCCAATTTGTGGTTCTGAAGTTTGCAAAAAGATGAAAACCAAAAATAAAAAACTCAAAACAATGTAATGACGAACCAAAGTTCTGAAGTGATTACGAATGCTGCGATGTCTTTCTTCAGAGGCCTCTTTCAAGAAGAACTTATAAAACACCCAGGTGATGGCGATTAAGCAGCCCAAAAGAATGAAGGGCTCAAGTTCAAGAAGTCCGTAAAGTGCCTGAATTTTGATAAACTTTTCTGCCATAATTGCGGGGTCCCTCGTAAGTCTGATTATAGTGGCTATTTTTTAGTCTAGTCGAGTCTAAAATTTGTGAGGAAGGTAATCTGTGTCGTAACCGCTGCCGATAAGTAAGGCATGAGAAAACACAGTTTATACTTCGCCTTAGGGATGATGATGACAGCCTGCGCACCACAGGGATTTGATGCGGTTCAAAACATCGCGTCGGACACTGTGCAGGACATCGCTTGTAAAGATCAACAGCTTGAAACAAAACTCTGGGATGGACTCAAAACTTATTTGATTGAGCAAAAGTCCATTCCGACGGCCGACGTCATGAAGCAGGCCTTTCATGATCAGGTCGAAAAGCTTTCTGAACAGAATCCTCAATTGACTTCTGCGGAAGTGAAGCGTTTGAACGCCGATCTGGATGCTTTGGTGGATTCGTTGCTCAGTGAAGCCCCGGAAGGAGAAAGAGTTGAGACTCCAGAACAACTTTTGATGCTTCTTTCGGCTATTGATGTCGGGGATCGCACAACAGTCTTCCGTTCATACATGCAAGACAAAGTACGTGGAAACTTCACGCAGTTGCAAAAAACAGTGCAAGCTTTGGATGTGAATTGTTCTAACGACAATGCTTCTTCAGGCACACCATCCCCAGGTGGTGAGGAAGAAATAGAGACTCCGACCACACCGACGGAGCCTTCAGCTCCTGTTGTTGAAGAGCCCAACCGTGACTACGAATGGCACAAACAGCAAGCTTTAGATTCCGGCACTCCATTGTCGGTGTTTGGCGGCCGCTGGGCCTTCGCAACGACTTATCAAAGCTGTCAAAGCGTGCAGCTTCCTTCTTTGAATGCTCAAGTTCCGAATATTCAAGGGATTAGCATCGTGGGTAAACATTCCGACGGAGTGGGCAGCAAACGTCAGATCGCAAGTCTTTCTAAAGTTCAAAACACGCACTATTACATCAAGGATATGACTTCTTACGGTCAAGGTTGCTTCAATGTGCGCTCAAATCCTTTGATCTATGACTACGGTGGAAAGCCTTACGCCACAACGGCGACGAATGCCGAAATCGATATGTTTAAAAATAACGGCGATGGCACCAGTGTTCTTGGTATTGACTGCTCTGGTTATGTATTTACCTCTATGGCTACGGCAGGACTTCGTTTGAAATCCGGTCGCGCTTTGAAGGCTTCGGATGCTTGGGCGTGGGGATCTTCTTCTTATGTAGAACCTCAAAACAATGGTCTTACTTGTTTAAATAAGATCTCTGTTTCCCCAACGACAACGATGAAGGCAGGTGATATCGTCGCGGTTTACGGTCACGTTCTTTTGATTGATAAAGTGGGTGCAGACCCATTCGGTATCAATAGCGTGAAATCCGAAAGCGAATGCTCAAAATTAACTTCCGACCGCTTTGACTTCGTGGTAGCGCAAAGCTCCCCGAATAAAGAAGGTATCGGAATCAACTACTACCAAGCTCGTGATTATCTTCCAACTAGCAGCAAGATGAAAACAGGCTTAGAGAAGTACGCCTATTACACGTGTCTTTCTAAATTCAACGGTAAGACCTACACTCCAAACGTAGGTACTCTGTCAGTGGTTCGCCACAAAGGCACCGCTGATTGCATGGCTCCAAGGGTAAAAATGGCCCGCGAAAGCTGCATCCAGTCTTGTTCTTCGTTGCAGCGGTAGGAAGTCACCGAAGATGAGTTTCGCGGTTTGGCCTGAAACTCATCTTCTCAAATAGTGTTATGCTTAAATTCTTAACGCCGTAACGGCGAAGCTCCGCGTTGATTTTACCGCGTCTGTATCGTTATGCTTTCAGCACTCTTGCTGATCTTAGTCTTATTAAATTTTTTGGCTAACGTAATGATGACATCGCTCCAAGTTCCTTCAGGACAAATATGGGATAAAAGGTCTCGAGCTCTCTTTAATTCATTAAAATCATTTTCATCGACGGTAAGTTCCAGACGAACAGTTTTATTGGATTGAGGTTTCACTATCTCATATGGTTGAGGCGGTTGATTAAATTCTACGGCCAAAACTTTACTGGTTTCAAAGCCGTTTTTGAATTCGATGGATTCCAGAATTTTTTGAGTCTTTTCTGCGGGTACGATATTACCAGTGGTAATTTCGGTCTTAATGCACTTTTGAAGCTGAGTCAGTTGTGAAAGATTCAGAGCGCCTGATTCAAGTTTATCAGCTACTGACGGAATGTTCTTTAGAACACGAGCTGATTGTATTCGTCGGTAGGCGGCTGATTCAGAATATCCTAATCCCTTCGTAAGATAGGAAAACATACTATCAAAGCCTAGCTCGGCATAAAGCTTTCGAGATTCGATTTCGTTAATATAGTGAAGGATTAGATGAGTTATTTTTCTTTCTGAACGGACTAGTTTTTCAAACTGTAAAGTAATTTCTGCGCTCGAAGAGTTTTTAAAGTTCATGGAGTTCCCTTTCCTGTCTGGTAGGACATAAATACCACGTCTTTTGAAAACCCATTTTTTCAGTTTTTCCAAAATCGAACACCTCTCCGTCACTGAGATTATAAATGATTTTATAGTCGATCATAGCCCCTGTAGGAGGAGAAATGTTATAGAAAGAGATCCTCCGCATTTTTCACAAGAAGAGTGCGCAAATGAAATCTTATGGCTATAGAAAACATGGCAAGAAGAAAGTTGTCAAACTTCCAACTCGCAGCGGCTTTTTTCATGGGAAATGATCTTATGAACAGGCTGTCTTCGATTTTCTTGTTCGAAAGAAGTGCCAAAAAGGGCCCCTGTTTAAACTATAGACAGCTCTAAGGCAGTACGTTTTATCCGTAGAGGGTCTTGAAATTGCTGGTTTTAGCCTTGATGGCTAAAATGATGTCCTTGGCTTTAATAACTCTTGCGTGCTTTTCGGCGTGCTCTTTTAAAAAAGACGACGTCGCGGATAAATATGTTCAGGTAAGAGCTGAGTCTATGCCAGAAGAAGAATCTCTTGTGATTGCAGTTCGCTCCGGGTCTAAAGAGGAAGTGGAGCGATTTCTTGGTGAAAAATCTAGTAGCGAACTTGAAGCTATTGTGGCTTTGAACGGCGATCCTTTGGTTTTAGTTGCGGCTCGCCGAGGTTCGGTTGAGATTCTTGAGCTTCTGCGAGGAAAAGGCCTAAATCTTTGGGCGACCAATAAGAAAACTGGTGAAAGTCTATTATCTGATATCAGCATAGTTACAGTCGAAGCTGATTCTGCAGTTAAAGTTTATTTAGAAACATCACTTCGTAAAGATTTAGATATTGCTAAAAGGTATTTCCATAAAGGTAATACGGCAGCAGGCTTGAATATTCTTTCTAAAGCGCGGATTCCATGCACTGTTTTTACAAGGTCTATGATGTTTATGTTATGGGCAAATCCTCATATAGAAGTTGCGCCATTTATGAATGATCTTTTGAAGCAAAAAGAATGCGTACCAGCGAAGACTCAGGTAGAAGCGCAAGATTTCTTGATTCTGGAGTTAAGCGCAAGACTGAAGTTTGGAGTTAACCATTTCGAAACTCTACAAATACTTTCTGAAAGTACAAATACGAAAATACAAAAGTTTGATGGTAACCCCATTGTAACTTCGAACTCAAACAACCTTGTTCGTGTGAACTTAACTTATTCACCGCTTGCTCTGGTGTATTTATATGAGAAGACAGATCCAGCAGGGCAATCTGCTACTGCGGAGGATATTAATAAAGCGGCTTCAAATATCGTGCAATTAATCGAAGAGCCTGAATTGGTATTACAGGTGGCAGTGCCTGAAGAAAATGTTGCAACTAGTATTACTTATAGCGGAGTAAAATATCAGCAAGCAGAGCTATTTCGTTTTCGAGATTATGTGAAGCTTGAATTTAACGATTACGCTGAATCACTTTCAAAAAAATATAATTTACAAAGATACTCTTTATATCCGAGCGATGAGAGGTCCCAATGAAACATTTTATTATAGCTTTATCAGTCTTTGGAGTTGCGCAAGGAGCCTTTGCGGGAAAGTACAACTGCAAGAACATTGACTCCATCGTTGAAGATTCGAGTTTAGTAGACTTGACAGGTGAAAGCCTTGAGGCGCTACAAAGTAGAAAAATTCATGGCAATAAGATTATCGTTTCGAAAGAAGGAAAGAGACTTTTTCTATTTAACGGCGATAATCTTTTGAGAGTCTATAACGTCGCGTTAGGAAGATCTCCTTACGGACATAAAACTCAAGAAGGTGACAACAAAACTCCAGAAGGAGTTTATCAAATTGATTTCAAAAAGAAGGATAGTGAGTATCATAAAGCTTTGCACGTAAATTATCCAAGCAAGGCAGATGTCGAGAGGACTAAAAAAATATCGCTGAAGAAAGGTGTGGAGTTGAGCCCTGGTGGCGACATTATGATTCATGGTCTGCCGAATGACGACACGTCTCGTTTCTTTGTTGATAAAGCTCATCCGGTTATTAACTGGACGCGCGGATGTATTGCCGTGACGAACGAAGAGATCGAGGAGTTATATCAATTAGTTCCGGTAAAAACAGAACTTGAAATCTGTCCGGCTAATGAGCGCGGAGCTCCGAATAGTGCTTTGAGAATCGCAGAAGATATTGGGAAGGAAGAGCAAGATTTAAAATCGATATCCATCCCAGGAAAAGCGCAATAGATTCTTTCAGAGGTTAATTTCAAAAGGCCGCCTGTTCTAGGTGGCCTTTTCTTTTGCACCCACCAAAGTCCAGTTGAACTCAAAGAATTCGTGCCCCCTGAAGTGCGTTTCGTTTAGCATATTTCTGGGGGATTTTCATGACAGAAGCGGAACTTAAAAGGCCAACCGGGATTTATTTGCTGGCGGTTCTTTTTATGCTCGCTCCTTTGGGGAATCTCGCGATCAGCTTTGCAGGTAGTGGCGTTCCTCATTGGTATTTACCTTCCACATTGATTGAATTTTTAAAAGCGGTCTCCCTTCTTGATTGGTCTTGGTTGGGATTTCTTTTCCTCTCTGGGATTCTTCTTTTTAAAGCCCATAAAACCTCTTGGACCATCGCCATTCTTTCCTTGGTGTTCGTCTTAGGATTGAACATCTATCGCTTTAGCACTCATGCCTTAGAGGGTGATGGTCTGTTCGTGCAAACCCAACTGGTTCTTTCAAGCTTCGTCACAGTCGGAGTTCTTCTTTTAGCGTTTTATTTCCGCTTCCCTTATCTGGATCGTCGTGCGCAATGGCTTTTCCCGACAGCGCATCGCTATGATTTCGTCACGCCGGTGGACGTGGTTGCTCAAGATATCTTTGAGGGCGTCACCGAATCCATTTCTGTTTCGGGAGCCCGCATTCGCCTCAAAAGAGATCTTGAGGGGAGTTCGCGGGATTTGCGTTTTGTGGACGTGATTTTCCCTGCCATTCGCAATTTGAAGGTGAAGTGTAAAGTCGTGGAATATCACGAAAACGTGCTTCGTTTGAAATTTAAAGACTTAAGCCGGGGAGATCGAGGGTATCTGCATGACTGGTTTCGGTCTCAGATTGAGACGAATCAGAAATCCGAAGGTTAAGTCTAGGTTCTCGTTAAGTATTTTAAAAAGTGTACCGAAAAGACTCAAAAGCATGAGGTCGATATGATTGGGAAGTTTAAGCCAAGTTCGTTGCTAAAAAATCTCGCAGCAGGAATTTCTGTTGTGACTATGTGTATTGCGCCGGTCGCTGAGGGTGCTGCAGCATCGAACCAAAAGAAGTTGATCAATCAATACCTGAAAGAAACGGGTTTAACGACAAAGAAAATGACTGTCGGTGAATACTGGCGCATGGTTCGTCACGTTTACCCAGATCATCTTCAATCACAAATGGATCAATGGGTGGCATTAAACCGCAACCAGATGATGCCGTCGATTGAAGCCAGCACATTCAAAGACTCTAACGGCAATGAACAAGTTCGTTTGACGCTGACGAAAGATGGTCAAACAATGAATTTGAATTTCACGGGTGATGAAGAAAATCCGTTGAAAGTAAATGGCGTTCCTGTTCAGAAAAAAGAACTCCTCAACTATAACAGCTTTAATGCTTTAGCTGGTAAGTTGGCAAAACAAGATCCCATGATCAATAAATCCCTGAAAACCGGCAAACAAAAGCCGTTGGGGAATGACTTCGTTCTTTCTTACAAAGAATACGTAAAACTTTCTGCACGTCAAAAAGCGGAATACATGATTCGTATGCGTCGTGCGATGGAAGCGGCTCAACGTGTTTACACCGCGATCTACGGCGCACAAGCGATGAACGAGTTCAATAGCAGCAATAAGTACGAATTCGTTTTAAATTTCCTATTCGGAGAAGAAGCTCAAGCCGCAGGCCTTACGGGTAAAAACTGTATCGTAGCTGGTTACTTGTCAGTTTACGGTGAAAACGGTTCTTGCGGTGGTAACAAGCAAGGTGCTGATGACCTAAAACGTAAGATGGCAGCAAGTGGCGCTTCTTGTGCGAGCAACGGTGTTGCTTGTAATCCGATGGTTTATGGTTTCAATTCTTCTGGTCAAGCGTTCTGTGTAAGCCGCGCTGACGTGAAGTATGCGACTCGTACTTGTAACTCAATGTCTCCACTGAATGGTGGTGATGAAAAATCAACGGCTTTAAATAAGAAACGTATCATCGAGTCTTACTTGAAAAGCAAAGGTCAAAACATTGATCTTCAGTTGAATGATGAAAACAAAATTCCTGAAGAACAATACAAGCAGATTTCTACTTATCTGACTGATTTAAAAGCTTATATCTCTTCAGCGATTGGCGCTTGTGATACAGCTCCTTTGAAAGATATCCAAAAGCAGCGTGAAGACCAAGTCAACGCTTGCCAAGAGATCAAAGACCGCGCGTTTGAATTGCAAGCTTTTGCTGTGAACCCAACGCCTCCAACGCCACTTCCTAATCCAGATCCAGGTGTAAATAACTGTACGGATCAAGGCCGTGGTCAAGCAGGTCCTGATGGTCAATGTAAATGTCCAGAAGGTCAAAAAGAAGGCGAAGGCGGCATCTGTATGATCGTTGAGACCGGCGGTGGCGGCGATCTTCCAGGTGGTAAAGAAGTCACGAAAAAAGAAGACAGCTGTGGTTTCTGGTGCCGTAATAAAAACTGGATCATTCCAGTGGGTGTTGGTTTGTTAGCTCTAGGTGCTTTCTGGTGGTTGTTCAAAAAAGACAGCAAAGCTAAGAGCACAGATCCTGTATATGTGCCACCAGCTCCAGTGCCAGAACCGACGGCAACAGCTACGGCGACTCCACCAGTTGTTGAGCCGCCTCCTCCAGCACCATGTCCAGCACCAAATACATTGGTGAATGGAGTTTGTGTGCCACCGGTTGTTGTGCCTCCTCCGACCACCACCACAGAAGGTGGAACAAAGACGGATGATGGAATCAAAGCGGGCGGGGTTCGATAACCCGGGCCCCTTGCAAGGAAGCAAATGTTTATTGATAAAAATCACGATAAGACACATCCACAGCGGGCTCCTCTGAAAAGAGAAGCCCCTGTGCCGTTAATAGGGCCTGGAATTCGCCGTCGTCGCGCTCCCGGGACGCCTCCCACTTCGAAAGTGAATGAGATCTTTAAAGATCGCAAGGCTCTTAATTTTGATCAAAACACAGGATTTCATGGGGGAGCTTCGCGCCGCAAAGGCTATCGTTTGGCCCTGTGGTCGTGGCTGGCTTCGTTCATTGATGCTTTGATTTTGATTTCAGCAAGCTGTGCTTTTATTGCGTCGTTCTCGCTCATTATGCGCACTTCGGTGGGGGCTCTTTTAGGAACTCTCACTCACAGTCAGCATCAGCTTTTATTCTTTGCTGAAGTGTTTTTTATTTTCGGTTGGATTTATATGATTTCCATCCGTACTCTGATGGGATCGACAATAGGTGAATGGGCTTGTGATTTAAGATTAGGTCAGCCTCACGAGCGCATGCAGTCGGGTTATATTTTCCGAGTCGCTTTGCGCAGCACTTTGATTTTACTCACAGGTGTGGTGACTTTGCCGGTGCTTTCTTTGCTTTCAGGAAAAGATCTTGCCGGAGTGCTTTCTGGCTTAAGACTGTTTTCTTTGAAGTAATCCTAAAACTTCATAATGATTTGTCTGCGGGAACTGATCGACGATGAAAGTTTCCCGCAACTCATAGCCGTATTCCTGAAGACGTTCTAAATCCGTCACCATGGATTCCGGAAAACAAGACATGTAAATAAAAAAGGGCGGACGCTTTTCTAAAGAAAGTTCACCCAAGGGGTTTAGAAAATTCATCAATCCCGATCGCGGTGGGTTTGCTAAAACGCCATCGAACTGAGAAAAATCTTCGGTGAGTTTTTTCTGAAAATCTCCCCGGTGGATTTCAATCTTCGATTTAAGATGCTGAAGATCCGAAGGTAAATGATCTAAAGTCATTCGCAAGCCATTTAAGGAAAGCTCATCGATTTCGCAGGCTAAAACACTTTCAGCCGCAGCTAAAGTAGGCAAAGTTAAATTGCCGATCCCCGAGCCAAACTCGATAATGCGGCTGCGGGGAAACGAAGCGATCCAGGTATTGATCACGTCACAGATAACTTTATTAGCGCGAAGACTGGGTTGAGTGAAGCTTGCGACTTGGCAGTACAAATCCACCGGTCGATCCTTCATCCAGGTTTGAAACCAAACGTGAAGTTCAGGGTCTCGCAGTTTGTATTCTTGTCCATTCCAAAAAGGAACTTTGCGTCTTTGGCCGATTTCGACGAAGGCTTTTTCTTGAAGGCGACGTAAAAGATTTTTTTCGTCTAATAGAGCTTTAATATCGACATTGGCAAAATCAAGCCACGCCCCCTTTTGTCCTTGGGGGCCGACACGCAGACGAATGGAGCCTTTTTTAAAGGGCCATTGCAGCTCACGGAATTCAGTCAACCAGGCCGAAAGCTGTGGTGAAAGTTGAGAGCACGTGGCTAAGTCTACGATCTCTCTTTTGCCTTTATGGTAAAGGCCCAATCGACCGTCTTCGAGGCTGAAATCAAGGCGGTCACGTAAGAACCCCGCCCCGGCAGAAAGAGCTTGGACGGGCGAGGGTGAAAGAATGTTTGAGGCGCTAAATAGTTGCTTTAGTTGTTCTTTTTTAAAGTCTATTTGGGCCCCATAAGGTACGCCCAAGGATTGACATCCTGAGCAATCGGCTTGGTATGAGCAAGGCACCACGGCTTGGTGGTCAAAGTTTTCTTTTTCTAACAGGTTTGCCATTGAATGCTTGCCCCGACCTTTTCGGTGATATATTTCTGAACACCTATTTTAGCAGGTATTGGAGGGGATGATGAAGGTTTTCTTGCTTTCCATCACAATGATTTTCGCAGGACTGACAGCACAGGCTGCTAATAACCCTTGGATGCGCACATGCCGTATCGATCAAGGCCAATTCTGGACGATCAAAGTAGGCAGTGACGAACAGGCCCTGTGTTTGTTTGGCGATGCCTCTATCGGAGCTGAGACTTTCTTTCTTTTTAAAACCAATGCCGGCGTAGGTGACGCTATCGACGCTTACAAGCACCGCAAATCCTCATCACCTCGCGGTGGTGTCTGTGGCGCCTTCGATGCGGAACTTATCGAAGGAAAAGACACTTCGGGTCGCACGTTCAATATATGCCGCTTTGATGATGGTTCTTTGATTGAAGAGACCACATTGTGGTTGGGCGCAGGCTCAGGTTCGAACGAAGCCTTGGATCGCGCCCTTTCAAAAACTTACTAGTTCTTGGCCGTTTCTTCGGGGCGCAGTGAGTAGATACATGAGCTTGCGTCCTTCGTGATTCCATCTTCTAAGTGAAGATCTCTTTTTGTAAAACCCAATGTGACATGCGGATAGAAAGCTTCGGGATTAAAATCCTGGGCTTTTCCACCTTTAGACGTATAGAGCATTTGCACCGCTTTTCTAATCTGGAAAAGACGATCGGATTCTACAACCACGTAGTAGGTAGATTCTTTATGCCCGCGATCTTCCACGGATCCCTGGCCTACGCACAAAAGTTTGTAAGGCGCTTTCTTAATATCCATCTTATCAGCCAAGACTTGAATCTCTTTCATCGAAACTTTCTTCTGAATTTTCTTATACTCCGGCGGAGTGATCACCGTGATATGAGCTTCTCCCCGGTGTTGTAAGGAAACGTGTTGAGATTTCTCTAAATCCACACGCAGTTTTTCAAAGGCCGTGTAGGGAAGATCCAAAGAAAGATAGTTCGAAGGACCTTTGTGATCGACTGACGCGATAGAACGGCTGGAAACTTTAAGGTCTGACTCGTTGTAGTGAAGCGAAGAGAGCTTATAAGGAGACGAGCTTGCACAGGCAGTCAGTGAAAGTGAAATGATAAATCCGTGAAACGTGCGCATCATATTCATTCTTTTCCTTCCGGCGGTTGACATAAAACTGTCGTACTTTTAGGCTACACGCACTATGAAAAAAGTGAAAGTTCTTCTTACAAGTGCCTGCATTTTCTCTGCTATTTCCTGCCAGTACAAGGAAGCAAAACCCACCCAGTCCAAGTCTGAGACTGTGGCAGCCACAAGTGGTTCTTTTATCAATGAACCCAATCAATTGATGGCTGAATCGCGCCAAATGACCTTTGTTGGACCTAAGTCAGGAGAAGGCTATTTCAGTCCGGATGGAAAGAAGATGATCTTTCAAAGTGAAAGAGAGCCAGGAAATCCCTTCTATCAAATGTATGTGATGGATTTAATCAGTGGCGAAACGGTGCGAGTTTCTCCGGGGCAAGGTAAAACGACTTGCGGGTGGATTCATCCTTCGATGAAGAAGGTGCTTTATTCTTCCACGCATTTAGACCCCGCAACAAAAAAGAAGACCGAAGAGGAGATCGACAATCGTAAAAAAGCTGTCAAAGCACGTTACTCATGGAGCTTTGATGATAGCTACGACATCTTTGATTCAAATCTTCAAGGAGGCAGCATTCATCGCCTGACGAAAGAAAAAGGCTATGATGCAGAGGCCTCTTACTCTCCAGATGGTCAGTTGATTGCATTTGCTTCAAATCGCGCTGGTTACACAGAAAAACTAGAAGGCGAAGACAAAAAGCTTTTTGAGCAAGACCCTTCTTATATGATGGACATCTACATCATGAAATCCGACGGCTCTCAAGTGAAGCGTCTGACAGACTCAAAAGGTTATGATGGCGGTCCGTTCTTTAGCGCTGATGGTAAAAAGATCACTTGGCGTCGTTTTGCTCCGAATGGATCAACGGCAGAAATCTATACGATGAATGTGGATGGTTCTGACCAAAAACAAATCACGCGTTTAAAGTCCATGTCGTGGGCGCCGTTCTTTCATCCTTCGGGAGATTACATAATATTTGGTTCGAGTGTTCTAGGTTACTCTAACTTTGAACTTTTCATCGTGGATGCTGAAGGCAAACAGGCTCCAGTTCGTGTCACTTTTGATGATGGTTTTGATGGTCTTCCTGTTTTCACTCCCGATGGCAACAACCTTTCCTGGACCCATAGAAACGAAAAAGGGGATTCGCAAATCCTGATTGCTAAGTGGGACGATGTCTTAGCCAGAAAACTTCTAGGGCTTCCTGCGCAAGATCCTGCGGCGGGTTCTCTTTCTCCTGAAGTGAAGGTCGAGGACATCAAGAAGTGGGTTTACTATTTGGCCTCGCCTGAATTTCAAGGGCGCGGAACAGGGTCTGTTCAAGAAAAGGTTTACACAGAAAAGTTAGCGCAACTCTTTAAGTCTTGGGGTTTGCAAGGTGCCGGACCTAAGGGCTCATACTTTGATACCTTCGAATTCACTTCAGGTGTTCAATTAGGATCTCAGAACTTACTTGAAGTTGTGGGTTCTTATAAAAAGAAATACGAAGTTTCTAAAGACTTCGAGCCGATTTCGTTCTCTAAAATTGGCGACTTCCGCGAAGCCCCGATCGTTTTTGTCGGGTACGGAATTAAAGCTCCAGCCAGTGATAAAGAGCCTGAATACAATTCTTATAAGGGTCTCGACGTTAAAGGTAAGTGGGTTTTGGCATTGACGGATCTGCCAGCGGATATCACATCCCAAAGACGTCACTATCTAAATCTGTATTCTCGTCTGCAACATAAGGTGACGGTAGCAAAGAACGAAGGAGCATTAGGTATCATTATTGCGAATGGTCCAGTCAGCGGCTTGCCTGAAAAGTTTGGCAAGATCAAATTTGAAGGTTCTTTGTCAGAGGGGACGCTTGCAGTATTAAGAATGTCTGAGGCCGCAGCTACAGATCTATTGAAGTATGCAGGTCAAGACCTGGGAGCTTTGCAAAAACGCTTAGATAAGGGCGAGATTGTCGACGCTGTCGTTATTCCATCGGCTTACATCAAAGCCAAAGTCGATTTGCAATTCCAAAAATCAACGGGCGTTAATGTTGTCGCGAAACTTCCAGCTCCGGGCGCAAAGAGTTCCGTCATGATCGGGGCTCACGGTGATCACCTGGGTCATGGACAATTCGGCAGCACACTCGCTCGTGGTGATGAAATCGGTAAATCACATTACGGCGCTGACGATAATGCTTCGGGTGTTTCTGGCGTGATGGAGCTAGCTCATTACTACGCCCATCTAGCCAAGGTTTCTCCGAATAAGATTAAGAAGAATCTTTACTTCGGGGTGTGGTCCGGGGAGGAGCTGGGAAATCTGGGTTCTTCTCACTTCACTAAAAATATTGTGAAACATAACATCGTCGCTTATCTGAACATGGATATGGTCGGTCGCTTGAAAGACCGACTGTTTGTACAAGGCTTGGGTTCCGGAGATCACTGGGTTCCGTTAGCCGAAGAAGTTGGAATCCGCTCGGCAGTTCCGATGGTGGTGCAAGAAGATCCTTATCTTCCAACGGATTCTTTGGCGTTCTATATGGCTGGAGTGCCTACGGCCAACTTTTTCACGGGTTCGCACAGTGAATACCACACTCCTCGCGATACGGCCGATCTTGTGAATTACGAAGGTGTCGTTAAGGTTCTGAAAGTCGTCCAAGGCTTTAGTGATGTCTTGGCGGACTCTTCTTTACCAATGGTGAAATACGTCAAAGTTGCGGGATCTCAAAATAAACTAGAAGGTCGCAGCTTCCGCGTGTATCTGGGAACGATTCCTGATTACTCCCAAGAAGGCGTGAAGGGTGTTCGGATCACGGGTGCTTCTAAAGACAGTCCTGCAGAAGCTGCGGGAGTGAAAGAAAAAGACATCATCGTTGAGTTCGACAATACCAAGATCGAAAATCTTTATGACTATGTTTATACTTTACAGGCCGTGAAGCCAAATAAAGAAACCATCATGAAAGTTCTGCGTGATGGAAAAGTGATCGATCTCAAGATCACACCAAGATTAAAAGAATAAAAAAAAGCCCTCTTCGCGAGGGCTTTTTAATTTTTAAGGAGTGAATGTCAATTGAGGGCAGCGGCTTTTTAGCAAACTTGCGAAGGCCTTATCGGAATGTTTAAAGTAAACATCCCCATCTGAAGTTTTGGCAAAGACTTCGCCGTTTTTAATCTTACAAGTTTTGCCTTTTTCATCTGTCAGTAGGGAGGAAGCAGACAGAACCTCTGTAGGAGCTCTTCCTTTAGTGAATCCAGCGTCCAGCAATAGACCTTTGTAATTTGTGATTTCAACCCCGCCACGGTTGTTTCTAGAGATTTCAGAAGCCACTTTCACGGAGGCATTAGAAATCGTCACGACGTCGGCTGTTTCATAATCAAAATAAAAGACATTACCAGCAACTGAGGTGACCTCAAGTTGACGAGTCTCCACATTCCACTTGTATTGTGGAATGACAGTTTTCCGTGGGAACAAATAGAACTCTCTCGCGCCGGTGTCTTCTGAATTTGAACCCTGGCCGAAGGAATTAAAGACCATGAAATCTCCACCCTTGGTAAACATATAATCTCTATAAATCAGGTTCTGAGCTTTATAGTTGCGCACAGACAAGAAGCATTCTCCGCTTGAGAATGTATTCATTTGAATCTGAATGCTGCCACCGCGTTCTACGACGTTTTTGCAAACAGGGTCGTTAGCAAATGCTGACGAGATTAAAAAATATGTTAACAAAAACAAACAATGTGGTTTCATAAACACCTCTTTATTAAGCAGAACCTAAGCAAAATCCGCTGTCAGTAAGTAAAGCGTGGCGACATTAAAAAAATGACAAAATCTGGACTCGAAGGTCCGCAGGCTTCGTGGTTCTATAGGGACATCCCCCTACAATCTCAAACTGCAAAGCCCCCTGAGGCGTGAGGATTTATGTCATCTTTCGTGAAAGAATTTAAGAAATATCAAAAACAAGAAAGACTTCTAACTGGAGCCTTGGTTTTGGTGTCGGTGTTAGCGCCGATTTCTTTCACACTGATGTTGAATCAAAAAATCCAGTGGCCTTTGTGTAGCGCTGTCGGCTTTGTGCTGGGTGTAGTCGCATTGTGGTTGCACGCTCTTCGCAGCAACATCAGTGAAAAACTTGTTAGCAAATATGAAAAGTTAGAAGTGGGCGATGTTCTTTGCCGTAAGGTCACGCCGACAAATCCAGGTCGCTTCGTGGTGACCAACAGAGCCTACAATCATTTGTTCTTAAAGTGCATGTACACAGGCGAAACCGTTCAGGTGTCTAAGGACAGAGTCCGCGAAGATTTCGACATTGCAAATTGATTTTCCCGTAGCCTCCACCAGAATTAATTCTTAAGGGGGAGGCTATGAAAAGCGTATCCGTATTTTTGCTCCTTCTGTACGTTTCAGTCACTTCGTGGGCACAATCTGAAGAAGAAATTCAAAACGAAATAGAAATTGAAAGTCTGAACTATCAGTGCGGGACTGAAACCGCGCGTGGTATTGATTTTAAATACTGCTATCGAAAGTCCTCGGCCACCAACAACGATGATATTGTCTATTTCTTTCACGGCCTTTATGGATCCGAGAAAAGTTGGCACCGGCAATTCTGGGGGACGTGGTTTATTCAAAAATGGTGGTACTTTCGCGGCTATCAACCGCGGGTCGTTTCAATTTCGTTCGGTCCCAAATGGCTTTTGGTAAATAATAAAAAGTATCCGCTACTACCTCTTTTTACTCAGGAAATCATGCCGATGATGGAAAAGCGTATGGGGGGATTAAGACGTGGTAAGCGTCATGTGATTGGTCAATCTATGGGTGGCTTCAATGCAACCCAAATCGCTTTGCGCAATCCGGGCATGTTTTCGCGCGTGGCTTTATTGTGTCCTGCTATCACGCACATTGGCCCTTATGATTCCGAAAAAGAGATTCATAAATATGTCGCACGCACTGGGGCGAAGCTTCGACTTGTTAAAAAAATGTTGAATATTTCGCGGTCGGTTTTTCTCAATAAACAGGACTGGGATCTTCACAATCCCTTTAATTTGTTAAAAAAATACAACTCTTCTAAACGGGCAAAATTCTATCTGTCTACCGGCATGATCGACGGATATGGCTTCCAAGAAGGATCGAAAGATTTTTATGATATGGCTCACGGGAAGTCCTTCTTATCCAGATGGGTCCCGGTTCCGGGTGGTCACTGCAATTTTAATAGAAAAAACACGGCTTACTTCATCATGGGAGATTAACTTTTATGACTGAGATGGAATCCTATAAATTTGATGAAACCAATAATCCTAAAGGTCTGACTTTGGAAGCGCAGGAGGCTTACCGTGAAGAGATTCGCTCTTTGGTAGAGCATATCACTCGTTTGTTGGTGGATCAGCCAGAGACCGTGACGGTAACGACTTATGTGGGCCCGAAAACAACTGTGTATCGCGTGAACTGCGCTAAAGAAAACCTGGGTCAGGTGATTGGCAGCCAAGGAAAAACGATCATGGGACTTCGTGCTGTAGTCCACGCTATGACAGCTCGCACCGGGATTCGCTCGATCGTGGAAATACCTGTATAAGTCGGAAACACTCATTGTTCCTGTTCCTAGGGTTTCCATTTGCATTAAGCTTTCAATTAAAACTCAGTTCCTTTTCAGTTAAAGGCCAATTCTGGCAGGAGGTTGCTCCTATCAGGAAGGCCTTTTAAAACTTGAGATCGTATGTTGGGTTCTGAGTTCGAAGTCTACAATCATCGAAATAACAGCTACTACGCTTTTCGTCCTCTCTCTTTTGATAAAGATATTGATCTCTATTGCAAGTGGATGCAGCAACCTTACGTCGCTCAATGGTGGGGACGTGGCCAGACCCGCGAAGACCTGACGCGCAAACTGATTTCTGAGCTTGAAGACTGCCATCAGTCTCTTTATATCGGCCTCATCGATGGCGTTCCGGTCAGTTACTGGGAACGCTATTGGATTTCGGAAGATGTACTTGGAAATCATATCAAGCATGAACGCTTTGACCAGGGATTGCATTTCCTTATCGGTGAACCTGAGTTTTTGGGAAGAACCCATACCTCTTCAGCGACGGCGGCCTTTATGAAACTCATCTTCAGTGATCCACGCACGCAGAATATCATTGGTGAACCTGACATTCGCAATAAAGCCGTCCTAACTTATGCCGAAGCGACTTGTTTTGTGAAAAGAGAAACCATTGCGCTTCCTGAAAGAACTTCCGCCATTATGGTCTGTGAGCGGGAAAGATTCTTTTCTAAGTACTCTCATGATCCACGCCGGCTTTATCGTCCCTCCGCTGTCACGCAAGAATCAGCTCTTCACGTATCACTATAAAAAAGAAAAGCGCGAAGTTTCCTTCGCGCCGCTAAAGTTAAAATTTTAAGTTCAACCTATTGAGCTTCTTCAACGAAGTTAGAAGCACGTACGATGTCGAACTCGTAGCGTTGTTGCAAATCTTCCAAGCTTTTTGCGCGGTACGCGCCAAAGATTTCGCCTACATAGTATGGCATCAAAACTTTAGGCATTTGGAAGAAAGCGTTTTGCATCATGGAAACTTGGATAGATGGATAAGAAACCACCTGACGGCCGTTTTTACCATCGATCACAAATTGCGCGCGATAGCCCGCCTTTTTCAACAGAGCTTCTTCATGATTGCGGTTCATGTAGCAATGACCGATTTCATGAATCAACAAGTTGTAAAGTGGTGAAGCATATCCTGTCTCTTTGTCATACACACGCGCAGAGAAGAACTTTTTGTTCAGAACGATTTTCGTTCCAACACCGTTTGCATCTCTGACGCAAGAAGAAGATTCACGTTGCAAGTGAGTCTTCGATACGACAACAGGGATTTTGTTCCAATCCACGTTGATAGAAAACTGCGCGGCATAATCACGGATTAGCGCCATGTTTTCGTCGACAATGTTTCTTTCTTCAGCGGAAGCCTCATCAACCACAGACTCTGTTCCTTGAAGAACTTCTCCACCTGGAGAATCGTCTGAAGAGTTAGCACAACCGATGAACGCCAATAATGTTAGGGGTAGTAGTATGAGTTTTTTCATGAGCTAAGTAAGCCATGCTTTGGTAGAGGAATGGAATTCTTAAATGGTCCGTTTGGTAACAATCAAAACGCCGCATTTCTTCTTTGTGAGTTGTCGATGGAGCGACGGGAATCGCTAAGTTTTGACAAAAAAAAGAGGAGTTTCTGAACTCCTCTTACAGAATGAGTTTTGCAAATCAGTAACAGTAGTAAACCCAGTAGCGTGTGTAACCGCTTCGAGATGTGGCACTACAGTAAACTCGGTAACCCGGAGTCACTGAAGAGTAACAACGATACCCTTGAGACCAACAAGAAATCCTTCCACCGTTCGGGCATGTTGTCCAGGCTCTGCAGGTGTAGGTTTTATTTTCCACGTCTCCTTGGGGCGTCTGAAGTCGTTCTGCAAAGTCGGGTAAGCTCATAGCTTCTTCCGAGAGTGGAAATACGTTCTCCAGCGCTCCTTGTCCTCCTGTATTCTCCGGTGAAGCGATGGCTGCTTCGGTAAACATACTCAAAGATAAAAAGGCGATGAGTGAAAGCAGTGATTTCATAAATCCTCCTGGTCTGATTTTAAAAGGGGGAGGGTGGAAGTAAAGAATCGGCGAGGACTGGTGGCAAAATAAACTCCGGTCAGGGACCTCAGTCTTTGTCTTCGTACCTTGTCGGACGCGGGAATTATGAAATATGGCAGTGACTCTTCTTTGTCATAGTCAAAATAAATTAGGGGCCTCTATTCTTTGCTTTCTCAACAACGGAGGACATATGAAGAAATGGATTGCAGTTTTATTCGCAAGTGTTTGTTTGGCTGGCATTAATGCTCACGCAGAAGAGTTTCGCACCGAAGCCGAAATGCCGGCGGATGCAGTGATTGAACCGATGTTACGAGGTTGCCCTTCAGGCACTCGTCCTGTCGCAAAATACTGCTGGAATGAGTACCGCGGGTGCTTTGTGAAATGTGGAGTTCTTTGTCAGAAGGTTCCAACACCACCACCAACAGGCGGCACACCGGATCCTGAATAAGAAATAAAAAAGGCGCAGGATTTTTTCTGCGCCTTTCATGTTATTGAGATTTAAGAAGTCTTTCTAGATAGTACGGATCGTAACTTTCTAAAATAAGTTCTGAATCATGGGGGCTTAGCCCTTCGTTCAAGGTCTCTAGCACTTCATGTATCATAAGAACATCCATCACGTAAGCCTTGGTATTTAACAAAAACCCACCCAAATTTTCGCGACCCAGTGGTTCAAAGAACTCCGGATAACATTTCAGATTATTTCCCACATAGTCTACGAACTCCGCAACTGTTGTATCTGGATTTTGAACCGCTGTAGCGATAAGAGCGATCTGTTCGTCATTGAGTTTTTCACAGTAAAGACGTTTTCCTTCAGAGGCTCTTTCGTCATTGATGTATTTCAACGTTCTTTCAGTCTGTTCAGAAAAATCACGAACAAACTGTTCGGCCGTCACGGCATGAGCTGTCGATGTGATTAATAAAGCAATAATTGTAAGGACTGCGTTTTTCATAAGTCATTTCCCGCGAATAATTCTGCACTTTTACTGCTAGCAACGACCTTCGTCAAAGTTCACAAACTTTGTATGCCGAAGGCCGTGAAGCTTTTCTAGGACTGACCAAAGATTGACCAATTAAAAGCTGCGAAGGGTGCTTAAACCTCTGGATTTACATGTCACCGCGATGCAATCATTGTCCGTCAGTCTGACACCGCCCACATTGGAATTCTTCTGTGGACCGCAGAACTCGCCGGTATACTTTTGGGAAGCAACTTTTTTAAGGTTTAAAAAGGCTTCGCCACCTTCGATATAAAGATCTCTATTGAGACCATAAGCGGGATCTTCAACTTTTCCTCGGCGGCCGACGGCATAAGCATCAGATGAGATAAGACCTAAACCATCAATTGTCACAGCTTGCAATCTGCCGACGCCATAACCATCGACGTCCTTGGCGATATTGACCATTTGAATAAGAACATTTCGACCTGTTCCATCTCGACCTGCACATTCGATTTGGGCCGCTTGAGAAACCGAAGAAAAACAAAGAACGACCGCACATAAAAAAGAAGCATTTTTGAGGGTATTCATAAGAACTCCTTGAATATTGAAACTGAGGTATAATCCCATAAAGAAAGTGGTCGTTGGGGAGAAATCTATTTTCTCTACAAAAATTTCGCTTCTTTTACAAATTTCGTCAGTGTGTTCTATACATTAAAAGCTCTTTTACCAAGACTCTCTGGAATATTTTAAGTGGCGGCGGGATGACAGAGGTTCCGTTACATGGTTTGATTTGTATATGAAGGTCAAACGCATCGTCGCAAATATCGAGACAAAAAAGATTTCCGCCGCGCGCCGGTTTTATGAAAAGGCTTTAGGATTAGAGGTCCTTATGGATCACGGCTGGCTAAAAACATACGGTTCTAATTCTAAAATGACAGTTCAAATAAGCTTTGCCTCTCAGGGTGGTTCAAACACCCCGGTGCCTGATCTGTCGATCGAGGTGGATGATGTTGATGAGGCTTACCGCCGCATAAAAAAAGCCCGGTTTAAGATTGTCTATCCCTTGACTGAAGAACCTTGGAATGTGCGCCGGTTCTTTGTTCTAGATCCATTTGGACGGACTGTGAATATTTTAGAGCATTTGTAATAGGAAGAAATTCTTCAATAATTGATTTTATCGTGACAACTTCGCGGTTCAGAAATAAATCAATTTGAGAATTGACGGGGATTGAATGAGAAATATTTTTTCTATTATCGCGTTAGTAATATTCGTTTCATCAACGGCGCAGGCCTTCAGCTGCGGCGACCGATTTGTAGATTTCGCGAAAGATCAGATCATAAACCATATCAATAAAATACCTCATGACGCGGATACGGTTGAAGGAATTCATTATTATTGGATTGATTGGGGTGGCTTGCCAGAACATATTTCCATCACGCAAGCTTCGCTAAATTGTTTGAAAGACCATGGAGTCATGGAGCCATTCAAAGCTGGAAACAACATACTCTGGCGAAAAGCGCGTTGATTTCCACGGATCTAGAAGCTCGGGAAGGTCTAGATGTTTTATCTCAATAAGTCTGTCACTTTTTGTTCTCGGCAA
Source organism: Bdellovibrio sp. HCB117 (assembly GCF_047305915.1). Lineage (NCBI taxonomy): Bacteria > Pseudomonadati > Bdellovibrionota > Bdellovibrionia > Bdellovibrionales > Pseudobdellovibrionaceae > Bdellovibrio > Bdellovibrio sp. HCB117. Next base: position 1,861,219 of record NZ_CP178622.1, read on the forward strand.
TAATGTCTCGACTAAAGATGTGCACTATTATTCGACTTGGTGCGCATTCTGTTTTTAATTCTCTTCCGAGAAGTCGCTAAAAATCTCCAGCATGTACCGTGAATAAGATGTTTGAAACACGATTAGTTGACCCTGTTCTTCAACGCGCATTACGAGTGATGTAGAAACTGTTCGGTGATCTGTGCCTGGCGTTAGAGGTTCTGAAAAGATCGTAAAATTAAACCCTTCTGTAGGCGGCGCATAGAAGTGCCCGATGATTCCGTTTGCGCGAATAGCATTGTCGTTGTCTGAGATTTTGGTGAGTCGACCATTCTTCTTGTAGATTGAGAACATAACTTTATTAAGAAATATCTATGCCTACGAGACAACTACAAAAATAAAGAAAACAATTTTAAATTTGCTGATTTTAAGGAAGAATGTTGTCTATGAAGAATAAAAACGACTTGGTTATCCCGATCACGGTTCAAGCTGTGAGAGATAATATTTATCAAATAGAGCGCAATGGAATCCTGGTTCAGGTTGTTTTGGATAAGGATCTTGCTGACTTCTACGAAATGGAAGTTAAAAAACTGAATCAACAGGTGTCACGATCCTTAGATAGAGGCTCTAAGTTGTTTCAAAATGAAACATTTGACTGACAAAAGAAGAGTGGGATTTCATTAAAAAGTCAAAGTCACAAAAAGTGACTTTGGAAAATAACAAGGGAAATCAACAACATACGGGCGGCAAAAGACCCAGAGCATACACAGCCAAGGGGGCCATCGCGATATCGAAAGTTACCACCTCTGAAAAATCAGATGAAGTTTATAAGATTCTCGTGGACGCTTTCTTTTATCAGCAATCTGTAAAGATCGGAAATGCAGAGGTGTCTGCTGAGCGCTTTGATGCACTTGAGAAGCGCGTAGACAAGCTAGAGCTGAAAGAGCATATCCCATCAATCCCAAATCAAATAACCAATACTTTCAATGGGCCTACAGTGTATGTGGCTGGTGACTCAAATGGAGACATTAAGCAAGAATTGGAAAGTCAAATATCACTGGAATTGATTCAGTTGAAAAATGAAGTTTCAAAATCGCAAATGTCTGAGGCAAATAAAGATGAACTGAAGAAAGAGTTAACTCAACTGATCGTAGACGCCCAAAAAAGCAGTAAAAGCTCTTTTGCGGACCGCCTGGCCGTGCTCGCTAATGCTGCAACGATCTACGGCGCTTTACCCGCACCAGTAAATCAAGGGATTAAGGTTATATTGGACCTTGGCAAAAAATATTTGGGCATGTAGACAGTGGGAATGGCAAATAAACACCCAATTCCAGTTTCTGAACCGAGCATTCTCTTGGAGATAATAAATCAGTATCCCCTTGCCACAGTTATCACTCACGATGGCGATTCAGTCGAGATTAGCCAACTTCCAGTGGTCGTCAAAATGAAAGAGGACGGGAAGTTTTTTATTCAGGGACATTTATCAACGCGAAATCCCCAGTGGCGTCATCTTAAAGCGGGCGCCACGATGGTTCTGGTTTTCAACGGACCCAATACCTATATTAATTCGAGTTGGTATAAAGTAAATGACGTATCAACCTGGAATTACATTTCCGTTCAGGCAGAAGGCTTGCCTGAATTGGTCGATAACCACGAGGGTCTTCTAGATATCTTAAAGGCAACAACTACGCTTGCAAATCGTTTATACAAAGACCAGTGGGACTTTTACATCCCTGATGACTTAAAGAATGAAGCAGATTTGATTAACTCTATTGGCGGGTTTTCCTTGGAGCCTAAAAAATTGTCTGGCAAATTTAAACTAAGCCAATCCAAGTCCCTTGAAGATCAAAATCGCATAATCAAAGAACTAAGCCTTCGAGACGATGAGAATAGTAAGCTAATTGCGAAGTTTATGAGTGATAATATTAAATAAACACGTCAGATTCGCTCTCTATTAATAAGGCTCTGAGCTTAGTCAGAGCTTTTATTTTATGAGGCCTTTTTCTTGTTGGGAAACTTTATCGGCTTGCCAGTCACTTGATGTTGCACAACTGCATTCCTAAGCTCTCCGATTGTTTTCCACATGTGCGCATAATGCATGAACGTTAAACCTAGAGATTCTGGAGTCGTCGGTTCCGATGGAAACTCGATACGAGTTGGCTCCGGAATAAGCTCCAAAGAAACCTCCTGGCCACGAACAAAAACTTTCGTGTTTCCATCAAAGTCAGTTCTGAAGGTTGCCTCGTAGGAGCCATATCCGACATTCCCAACGATTTTATATCGTTGATTCTTCCAGGTCGTCGTTTGATCACTCATTATCTTTCGATTTTCTTCTATGGTCAGAATCATATTGAGGTCTAGAAACGGATTAAGAGGGGAGTAGGCGGACTGGGAATTTTCCGGAGAAACTGTTTTCTCCTTGTTCCAATAGCCACTAATAAACGTCTCCATCAGATACTTGTTGGCATCCTCGATGGTTTTGGCTTTATTGATTCTTAATTCCGGAATTAGACGGTCTTGGATAGTTCTGAAGGATCTTTCTATGCGACCTTTGCCTTCCGGCGAGTTCGCAAATATCACCTGAATACCAAGTTCGTCGCAGGCGCGTTTAAATTGGCTGAAATTGACTCTCTTACCTCCGCCAGACCATCCGGCCCGGTCAGTATAGATTGCCTTAGGAAGGCCTTTTAGCTCGATTATATGCTTTAAGACCTTCAGGCAAGCCTGGGTCGTTTCGCCCTCAAAAAACTCGGCATAGGGGATTTCAGATGTTGCATCGTCGATGGCCGCGATCAGGCACCATTCGTCCTTGCCATTTGAATCTATGGTGGCAACCATCAATCTGAAGAAGTAAGCCTTCTGAAGGCATTCTGTGACGGTATTCTTTCTTTTTGCGGCGTTTAACTCGCGGATTCTTTACTAACTTAAGTTGTTTGCACCAGCGCCACAGAGTTTTATATGGAATTTCTAATTGATATTGAGAAACCAGGATCTCGTGGAAGTGTTTCACATTGAAATCGAAGTATTCACGACAAAGGAGTTCAATGACTTGCTGCTGAAGCTCATCTGAATATCTTTTATTTGGGGATTTACCCATATTGCCATGCTTAACTCCAAAAACGCCCAATTTACGAACTTTGGAAGCCAGCCTAGAAACTGACCTTTGGCTCATTTGAAGAAGCTCTGAGGCCTTATCTCGTGAAATAGAACCATCTATGAATCGAGTGATCACTTGAAACTTGATGCTATCCTTGGTGCTCATGAAAACTCCATTATCTGCCATCAATTAAATCCTCCTTGTTTCAGTACTTCTGGCAGAACAGAATCAAATCATAAGAATCTGTTTAGAGACAAAGTAAATGAGAACTAAGAAGGAGACAGAATTAATGAGAATCTACACTCGGGAAGGTCTAGATACATTCTTCTGATAAGTTATATTATGTAACGATATATGTGTATCAGCTTTGATTTAAACGCTTTAAAGCCTGATTATTTGGTTCATTTCTGGAATTTCGACATTCCAATTTAAAGACGTTTTAATGCGTTTTTCGAGTTCTTCCGACGCTGACCTTTCCCCATGCACTAAAAACACTTTCTGCGGGGTTTTAGGAGCTTGTTTTAACCAGTTCATTAGATCACTGCGATCTGCATGTGCTGAAAACGAATCTGAAGGTACCACTTTGCATGCGATATCTACATACATTCCATGCAATTTGATTTCTTTTTCTCCATCTAAAATTCTACGGCCGCGAGTTCCAGCGCTTTGAAAGCCTGCCAATAACAGGATATTTCGTGGGTTTGGTGCGAAGGCTTTTAAATGATGTAAAACTCGGCCGCCAGTTAACATTCCGCTGGCAGCGATAATAATCATGGGTCCGGAACGTTCATTTAAAACCTTCGAATCTTCGGCGGTTTTAACGGTGTGAATTTCAGACATAATTTCTGCAAATTGACCTGGACCTAGACGGTGAAAAAACGGGTAGAGCTCATAGAAATTAGAGATCTCTTGTCCCATCGGAGTATTTAGATAAACGGGGATTTGCGAGGGGACTTCCCCTGCCCTTTTTAACTCGGTAATTTCGTACATCAAGTTCTGCGCACGACCGACGGCAAAGCTCGGAATAAGAAGAACTCCTTTTGATTTCGCTATCTCTAGAATGCATTGTTTTAAGACTTCTTTAGAGGGAATTTCCGAATGATCACGATTTCCATAGGTGGATTCCATCACGATATAATCGGCCTCTTGCGGAGGTTCTGGTGGCCACATTAAAGGATCGTTATTGCGACCTAGATCTCCTGAAAAATAAACCTTCTTTTCGCCATTAGAAACTAACACCGAAGACGCACCCAGGATGTGTCCTGAATTAAACAACTCAATGGATAAAGATCCAATTTGAAATTCTTCATGGACTTTATGGGTTCTAAATAACGGCAAAGTTTTAGTGACATCATCAACCGTGTATAAAGCCAGCGCCGGATGATGTTTTGAGAAGCGTTTTTTATTCGCGTATTCAGCGTCCTCTTCCTGGATTTTGGCTGAGTCCAGTAAAATGATCTTGGTTAATTCTAAAGTCGCTTCTGTGCAGTGAATCTCCCCTTTAAATCCCTTACGAACAAGCAAAGGCAGAGCTCCACAATGATCTAAATGGGCATGAGTTAAAACAACGGCATCGATATTTTTCGGGTCAATAGGAAAATCAGACCAGTTCAATTCGCGAAGCTCTTTAAGGCCTTGAAACATTCCGCAGTCGACAAGAATGCGGGTTCCATCGTTATGAACTAAAAATTTAGAGCCGGTAACGGTGCTCGCACCACCAAGAAAGCCGATTTCCATAGAGTGATCCTCGTTATTAAGAATCACTCTATAGATTGGCTGTGAGTTTGGCTAGATTATTAAAAGACTTTCGAACAAGACATGGCTTTTAAGTACTTCGTATCGATCATTTGTTTTAAGAACTCATGACCGTCACGGTTGTAACGTTCTTTAAGACTTTCATCATTACCATCTTTGGCCGTATTCCATTGGGCAAAATTCACGCCCGTTTTTTCAGAGATTTCTTTCACAAATGTCGCGTACTCACCAGATTTGAATGAACCTTCTTTGTATTTTACAACTTCATCCGGGAATACAATAAGTGGAGCTAAAAGCTCAATCTCAGTGCCATACATCGACGGAACATTTGGAATCATACGGCGAGCGTCCATTTTCACCACTAGTATCCCACCGTAAGGAACTGTGACACTCTCCCCTTTTATTTGTTTCGTTACGTCATTACCCATGAAACGATAAGCAACGTTGGGATCATAAGTAAAAGAGATAAAGCTAGATGCTTTGGGATCTCTTGCATGTGATGTCATTTGATCCGTAATACGAATCGATCTAACGTCGCTGGATTTTTCCTGAGACAGCCTATTGAAAGAGACGTCACCGTTCTTTTCGCGATTTGTTGAAAGCGAACGCAAGCGGCGCGTATAACTTCCTTGGTTTTTAGTTAAAACAGTCGACATAAATCCAAACACTTCGCCTTGCGCTGTTTGTTTGCGCTGGATTTTATCGGTATCGTATTTTAAACCTCGGAACGCAATCACGGATTTTTCGTGATTTGGATTTTCAATTGCTTCAAGCCAAATTTTCCACGTGTTGGCTTCTACCGGCTCCATGACGGCCCATGGAAGATAGGCTTCAAGCATCTTACGAACGCCTTTACGATCGTTCTTTAAAATCAAGTCATCCAGTTTCTCATTCATTGCTTCAAGTTTATCCAAAGCTCCCGTATCGGACTTCCAAGCATCCAAGGCCTTTTGTTGTTTTCTTTGATGTTTTGCTGCCAGTTCATCAAGGGCCGCTTGACGGTCTTTCAATTGATTCGCTTGATCTTTGAGAACATCTTGAGTCAGTCCCATGTCAGTGACCATCGATTGAGACAAACGCAATTGTTCTAATATTTTAGAGAATAGAAGGTTCAAACGCGCTTGCGCTGTCGGACTTCCTTCGCGGGCATTGGTCATAAGCTCGGCGATAGAGTGAGGAGATTCGATTTCTGCAGAAACCGAAGTATTCATGTACACACTTTCAAATACTCCGTAGCCACCATTTTTAGTCAAAGCTGTGATCAAGGCCACATCACGAATCAAAGAGTCTTTGTTTTGAAGAGCCTTTTCATCGTAGCGCAAGCGGAAAACCAGACCGTCTTTAGTATACTCAGGAATGATTTCCGTATGTGTAGCGGTAGAAACGGATTCCGCTTTTTCTAACAAACCCGTAGCACTACGACGAAGATCTGAAGAATTCCAAGCTTTCTTATTCGTCGCTTCCATTGCTTTTACAACGAAGTCTTTTTCAAAAGAAAACGGCTGTTTTTCTTCGGCTACAGAATCCAAAGAGACATCCATCGACATGTAGGCATTTTTCTGTGCCGTCGACGCATCTTGCTTCGTTTCTGGCTGAACAACCTTGGTTGGACCACCCGGTTTGGTCGCCGCGTTTATAAAGTGAGTTGCCGCACTTTTAAGTTTCCCAAAAAAACCATCTTTCGCCGCATAGGCTGGAGAGGTCGAGCTCAAGGCAACAATCACTGCCAAGCAAGGAAGAGTTCTTTTTACAAAAGGATAGCTTCGCATCTCATACCTCCAGAAGTTTCGATGATCTCGCGGAAACGAACTCCGCCATTTTTATCGATTTCTTTTGTTAATCCTAATTTCTTTAAAATTTTGCCTTCATAGTGTTGAACCAGAACTTTGCGTGAATTTGAGTTGAAGAAAATCGCATTGCGCGTTTTTTCTGCATCGTAATTCACAAGCTCAAGCTGCAATTCAGATCCCATTGTTGCTTGAATCTTCAAAAGCTCTGCTTGGTAGACGGACGTCGCTTTTTCAGCCGTCGTATTTCCAACCATCACTTGAAGTTTCAAAGCCTTTTTAGGGTTCCAAGTTCCATTTAAAAGTTCTTCGCCACCCACGATCGCGAAAGAAACTCCAGAAAACTTTTTAGACAGAAGCTCTAAACCGCCAGAGAATTTCTCAAGCTTATCCATCAAAAGCTGGCGATCAAATGAAGCTTCTTTCTTAATTAAAGCTTCCAATTCTGCGTCGGTAGTCAAACCTTGACGAAGAGCCAATTGAGTCAGTTGTAATTTTGAAGTCACGTCACGAGACGGTCTGAGCGTATCAATTTTATGATACATTTTTTGCACTGCAGACTCTGCCGAGATCATTTGGAAATTTGAAATCGGAGATTTAATTCCGTTATTGATGAAAAGACTTTCTAAAAGCTTTAACTGACCGTTCTTACGCTTTCCAGAGTCCGCAGCTGCCACAGCCAAGCTTTCATGTTCAGAACCAACCACATCAGAAATAAGGAGATATGGTTGAAAGCTGACTTTAGAACCTAGATTTTCTTTAAGATATCCAGTCTCTAACTCAACAACATCAATCTTTGCTTCCCATTTAGCGAACCATTTTTTCGTTTCATCAAACGGAGATGTCACTTGACCTAAGGTCTGACCCATTTTTACAAAGTCCGTACCGTAAGTCGGTTTTTCTAACGGCAATAGTTTGCCGTCTTGAGTGTAAGTGTAAGCAGGAGCTACCACATCCCCGACTTTGAGTCCTTTACCGATGATGCCGCCGGCAGTTCCGATGTAAACCACTTTGTCGTGGCCCGAGTTTTTAAGCGCGCGAGCCACTGGCACAACTTCATCTCCCCACATGTTAGAGATAAATCTCCAGCGCACAATACGACCGTCTTTAGTTTCTAAAAGAACGTCTGAAACATCATGGCTCGGCTGTTCGGAGTTGAAGATTTCAAAACTTGAAGCCATGGGGTTAGTCATCTTCTCAAACTCCGTTTTTACAACAGAGGCTTTCGTGGTCACAGAAAAGTAGGATCCTGTTTCCTTTACACGCTCAGACAGTTTTTGAATCTGTGATTTTGCAGGACCAACCGGCTCTTGCATGTTCGGTTGAACTTGAGACATCATGCCAGCCATAGTGATCACGTTGGCAATCGCAGACTTTTGACCAATCACAACCATGTCGGCTTTAGGAAGAGTTTTAAACATATCCAACAAACGTTTTTCTTGATCACGGTGAACTTCATTGGCATTTCCGTACACGCGAACAAACTCATCCTTCAAAGCGACTTTGTTATCGTATTTCAAGATGCGCAATTGAGCGATCAAGTGTTTCACACGGTCATCGCCCGAAATACGCGTAAAGGCGTAAGAATATTCTTTTGAACGAGGATCAAATACCAGATAGATTTTGTTGTAATTCGCCGCGCGGGTTTTTACTTCCGCAACGACTTCACGCTCTTCTTGAGAGATTCTTTGACGGAAATCACGCTCAGTTCCTAAGTGAAATTCAACAGATTTATCCGTTAAAGCCGCATCCCAGAAAAGGGCGCGTGTTGTTTTCTCAGAGATATATCTTTCCGCATCCAACAAAATGCTTTTGCCATCCAATTTAGGAATGGATCTTTTATTGTAAGCAACAGGACCTTTGTTCAAATCTGAAACTGAAGCTTCACGCTTTAAAGCAATTGGATCTGCCTTAAAGCCTTCCATCAACTTTTTACGGAAGAAGTTATAATTCCACTCGATATCTTTTAAAGTCAGGTGCTTAAATTCTGGGAATTTTTTATGTAACACGGAAAGAATAAGTTCATTCCACTTATCAGGATTATTGAGATCACGAGAATTGAATTGTTCTTTTGCAAGATCTTCAGGTTCAATGCGACGAATAGCTTCTGCCGCAAGCTTTTGTTCATGGTCCATCAAATAGTCTGCTAGACCATCAGAATAGAAATCCAAACGATCTACAGCTAATAGATATTCTAGCTGTGAAAGCTGTACTTTGTGTTCTGCTGTTAGTTCCGCGCGCGCATTAAGGCTGCCTTGGAACATCAAGAACGCTAAAAGCAGAGTATAGATCTTACGCATAGAAAACACCTCAAAGGGTATCTATGCAAGCTCTGTGGCATTACTTAAGTGGCGATAATACTTGAGATTCTCAAGATGAGAAGGGGAGGCTTTTCAAGCTTTGTCACTCCCCTGTCAACGGGGAAGACGTCTCAGAATGAGATCATCTCCCCTGCTCGAAGAGGACTTATTCTAAAGTCCATTCCTTAAAGCCCAATTTTAAAGCAGCTTCAAGGTCCTTGCGATCGATTTCATAAACGTTCGACATGCCTGTCGGGCTTCCGCACACCTGAATGCGCATCATACCGTCGTTCTGATTTGAAGAAGAATAGACTTTAATGCCTTTAAGCTGCTTTTGCATTTCAGCGACAGGAATGGCTTTTCCCTGACCGCATTGCAAAGAACCATCAGGTTTATGAACTTTCACGCGATCTGTAGCTGCTGACTTTGTCACGGGAGCCTCGCTTGTTGTTGCGTTGGTCGCAGTCGCGGCTGCCTTATCGGGCTGCTTTTGCGTGCGACAATTACCATGTGTGCATGCACCTAAAACAAAAACAAACGGAATAACTGCCAAAAGCTGTTTCATCTCTTACTCCTTAAAATAAGGTGTTTTAATCCAACCTGCTTGAATCGCAAAAAGATTGGCTTCGCCTGAAATGAAATACACACGGCCGGCTTTTTCATCTACTTGGGGAGATGAAAGAATACCACGTCCTGGCTCGATACTTCCCAAGTCAGAACCTGTATTTGGATCTAAGAAACGAAGACTTCCTTGAGATTCTCCAAACACCAATGTTCCTTTATAAGTCTTTACCTGAGAAGCGATGCCGTCTTTTAATTTATAATTCCACACTTTGTCGCCGTTGGACTTTTTTAAAGCCCAGACTTCGCCGTTCGTCGTAGGGTAAAAGATTTTATCTCCGGCCATAGTCACAGCACTGTAACCACCGCCATCAATACGCCACAACACTTCGCCTTTATCGATAGAAACACAGTACAGCTTGTCGTCATAGCCTGCGATATAAAGCTGATTGCCATCAATAACAGGAGTGGCATCGATATCACGGAAGCGTTTGTTGCGATTTAATTGAAGTTCCCAAACAACCGCACCCGTTTGCGCGTTCAACGCGACTAAAGAACCATCCGAGAATCCGACATACAAGGTTCCGTTCTTAAATGCGGCCTGACTGCCACCACGGATAGAAAACTGAGACGTATCCTGACGGGAGTAAAGCCAGATCTGTCTTCCTGTAGCGGCATCTAACGCGTAAAAAACGTTATTTCCAGCTAAGAAGTAAACAACCCCTTCTTCAAGTAAAGGTGCTGAAAGATTTTCGGCTTTTGTTGCAAAAGACCACTGAATTTCGCCAGTACTGGCAGAAATAGAATAGAAATTTCCGTCACTCGCGCCGACGAAAAGGCGATCGCGAATGATCGTAGCGCTGGGCTCAATACCGTTTTGAATCGGCAAGCGCCATTTTAACTGACCACTTTCTTTTTCATAAGCGACCAAGCCATCAAGACCATTTCCTTGAATGACTAAATCGCCAGCAAGAACTGGAGTCATGCGATTGATTTTACGAAAGCCTAGGTTGTCTTTTTCAGTCGTTTGACGAACCCAAGCCGTTTTAACTTCGTATTCTCTTTTATTGTTATTTTTAGAACTCCACTGCTCAAGTGTACGATCCAATGTCGTACACCCCGCAAGACACAATAAAAGAGATCCTAGAAGCAAATTCTTCATTAAAGCCCCAGATTAAAGGTTCTTCTTAGCTTTCAAAAGACGAAGATATTTTTGAGCTTCACGTGCGGCTGCAAAGTCTGTCGTATTTTGATCTTCTTTTTTCGCGATCTCAGTGTAAATCTCTTCAGCCTTAGTCAGGTCATTCATAGATTCAAAGCAAAGGCCCATACGAAGTTTGGCTTCGTCATGCGCAAACGCCAAAGACTTCTGGCTAGACAAAGCTTGCCATTTTTCAATCGCACCTTTGCAGTCGTTTTTAGCAGCAAGGACATTACCCATTTGCATCCATACCAAAGCCGTTAGCATATCGTCTTTATCAAGACCTGCTTCTACTTTTTGTAGAGTCGACAAAGCTTCATCTTGCTTACCGTAGTTCGCATAGATTTCGCTGACATTCAAAGCCGCCATTTGCGCGGCTTTTGTTTTAGGAGCTTCAGAAATGAAAGATTCAAAACCCGCGATCACGGTGCCGTAATCTTTTTGCAAATCACCAGACGCTTTTTTAGCTGGATCAAACGCGGGAACGTTCTTTTTATCTTTTGTTTGAGCTGCCATGATCTCTGCACGAGCCGCTTCTTCAAAGCCTGCTTTCTTTTCGTTATAAGCTTTTTCAAGAAGGAAGTACTTTTCCTGTTGAGACACTTCTTTCTTTTGCGACAAATAACCCGCAATAGAAGCACCTAGACCAACAACAACGAAAGCAATCACGGCGATGATCACCATTTTGGAGTGAGTTGTTGTCCAAATAAAACCCTTTCTCAAAGTTTGTGTAACCTGATCTGGGGACTTCAAATCTTCTTTAGAAATCTTTGTGCTCAAGATAATTCCTCGCTGTTAATAAATACTTACGAGGAAAGATTGTTCTTTGGTCGAGGAGGCTTGTCAAGAAATGGGACCTGGGAGATTCCGTATCACTCGGCGCATAAAAAAAGGGGCTTTGTGGCCCCTTGATTTTGCTAGGAAGTTTGTAAAGCACAGATGCTGCTTCAGCCTACGCGCCCGAAGGCGCTTCGGCTCTGCCGACATCCGTCGGTGCTGCTTCAGCTTCGGCGGCACGAGGCCGCCTGCGCTCTGCCGGCTCACGCCGGGATTAACGATTATAAACTTCTTTAAGCGTCGTGAATGAACGAGAAGACTTACCTGGGTGACGTTGTTTCAAGCGACCAATAGTGTTGATGCGCTCTTCAGCCAAACGGTCTGCCGCCGTGTGAGTTCCGATATTGTCACGTTTTGCAATTTCGTAAACTTTAAGGATGTTGTCATAAACGCGTTTTGTTTTTTCAAACGCGCGATCTGGGGAGTAACCCTCTAGCTCAACGAAGACGTTCATCAAACCACCGGCATTGATCACGTAATCTGGAGCATAAAGGATGCCCAATTCCTTCAACTGGTCACCGTGGCGTGCTTCAGCAAGAACATTGTTCGCACCGCCCGCAATAACTTTAGTTTTGAACTTCGTGATAGTTTGATCATTAACGATCGCTCCCAACGCACATGGCGCCAAGATATCACATTCAACAGAAAGAATTTCGTCAGGAGAAACGGCTTTTGAACCTGAAGCTTCAGCAACTTTTTTAGTGCGGCCCATATCGATATCAGCAACCGTGATTTCCGCGCCTTCTTCTTTCAAGTACTTCACAAGGTTGGAACCCACGTTACCAAGACCTTGGACAGCTACTCGCAAACCTTTCAAAGAATCCGTACCGAATTTTTCTTTCGCAGAAGCTTTGATCCCCATCAAAACACCGTGTGCTGTGTAAGGAGATGGGTCACCAGATCCACCGAAATCCTTAGGGATACCTGTCACCCAAGGTGTTTCCATGTAGATGTGTTCCATATCTTGAACTGAAGTTCCTACGTCCTCAGCTGTGATATATTTACCGTTCAAAGAGTTTACGAACTGACCAAAAGCTCTGAATAGACCTTCTGATTTTTGAGTTTTTGGATCGCCGATGATAACCGCTTTACCGCCACCTAAGTTCAAACCTGAAGCAGCTGCTTTGTAAGTCATACCTTTAGACAAACGAAGAACGTCTACCAAAGCCTCATCTTCATTCTTGTAGTTCCACATACGTGTACCACCAAGAGCAGGCCCCAAAGAAGTATTGTGAATAGCGATGATGGCTTTAAGACCAACGTGAGGGTCGTTACAGAAAACAACTTGCTCATGGTCTCCATGCTTAGAAATAAGCTCAAAAGTTCCCAAAGTAGGCTCCTTCATTTATTTAGTGCGAGGAGATCATGTGTCCATTTGAGTAAAAAGACTAGCGTTAATGCGGCGAATATGTTCGCCGCATTATTTGCATAAAAAGAGAGCGAAAATCCCTCTACCAAGAGGGACTTTCTCATTACATTTTCTCTGGTGCCGGCATTCCCAGAACAGAAAGGCCGTTTTTAAGAGTGATACCCACTGCGGACGCCAAAGCAAGACGAGCTTCACGAGTGGCTTCATCTTTCTCTGTGCCGATCGGGCACTCATGATAGAAGACGTTAAACTTTTTTGCTGTCTCATACAAATAGGTGCAGATCGCAGCGGGTTTAAAATTTTCTGCAGCCTGAGCCACTGCCGAGTTAAATCCAAATAGCGCCTGCATCAACTGGCGTTCTGAAGAATGAGTCAACTTAGACCAGTCGACATTCTTTTGGGTGCGCGGGAATTTGCGTCCCAGACTTGCAATACGCGCATAAGAGTACTGAACAAAAGGCCCAGACTCCCCATCCAGCTTCAACCATTCATTCATATCAAAGACGATTTTCTTATTCGTATCCATACGAAGCATACCATAGAAGATCGCGCCTTTAGCCACCTGTTCAGCGGTGCGGACGATGTCTTCTTTGCTCCACTCGTTTTCATAACGGTGTAGGTACGTCGTCTTAACGTGTTCTTCCATACGATGAACAAGCTCAGTTAAAGGAACGATATTTCCTTTGCGAGAACTCATGGCGCCATCGGGAAGTTCGACATAGTTGTATTGAAGATGGAAACAGTTTTTAGCTTGCTCAAAGCCCAGCATTTCAAGAACGCGGAAGACTTGTTTAAAATGCAAAGCCTGGCGCATATCTACGACATAGACGCTTTTTTCAATGTGCACATCTTCAAACTTATGTTTTGCCAGCAACAAATCTTTCGTCGCGTAAAGCCCAGTGCCGTCGGATTTCAAAAGCATGCAGAAGCCTAAGTTTTCAGCTTCTAAATTCTTACCGATCGCACCTTCTGATTTTTCAAGCTTTCCTTGCGCGTAAAGGTCTTTCACCCACGCCACAGACGGAGAATCCATTTCAGATTCAAAATACCATTCGTCGAAGTGAACTCCCGCCCAGTCATAGACTTTCTTCATCAAGGCGATAGACCATTCACGGGTCTCTTTCCAAAGTTCAAAGTAAGGACCGGATTTAGATTCCAACTGATGAAGAATATCCGTCAGTTCCTGTCTATTAATAGCTTCTTGAGGCGTGCCGTTTTGATCTTCTAAAAGAAGATTGGCTTTTGAGTACATGCGCCCTAACCACTCACCCTTGCCCGTTTCAGGAACAGGCTCTTGGTTGTGCTTTTTCATGTACCAAAGACATTTGGCGACGTGCGTACCCATATCGCCCGGAAAAGTGGAAGCGACGATATCGCGACCCGAATAGCGAAGCATGCGAACGATCGCATCTCCCAAGCACAGATTTCTCATATGACCCACATGAAGTTCTTTGTGAGTGTTTGGCTGAGAATATTCGATCATTGTTTTGGGTGATTTTTCGACCAAAGGCTTCTTAAAGAAACTTCCATCCAGGATCGTCTCTAAAACTTGAGTTCCATGGCAAACGGGAGAAAAAGTGATATTTAAATAAGGGCCTGCCGCCTGAGCCTTTTCAATGAAAGGATCCGCTGAAAAATTCTGCGCGATTTCTCCCGCAATTTGGGGAGGACCTTTTTTTAAAGCCTTTGCCAACGTAAAACAGCCGAAAGCCAAATCACCCATATCCGATTGGGGAGGCTCAACAAGAGCTTTATAGATTTCATCTTCCGAAAGGCTTTGACCCATCTTTTGAATGGCTTCAGAGATCTTTTTCGTAGCTAAAAGTCGAATTGAGTCGTGCTTAATCATAGGCCTTTCCAAAACCACAAAACGGCGAACCAGGATAAACTAATTAAAAGGATGACTATACTCATCTTCTTATGAAAATTCAGGTCTTTTTTCAGCGAAGAAATCTCCGAACGAAGAGTGTCGCGTTCATAGGCAATTCCCTCAAGTTTTGCCGACAACTGAGCCATGTCTTCCATGCGCTGCTGACGTTCTAAATCGACTTCTTTCAAAGCCTTTTGATGCAAAACCTGGGGATTTGTACTGATAAAATACTGAGGAGTTAAACCCGGAATCTTCTCTCGAAGAGCCATATACCATTGCAAAGCCCTCCAAATATGTGGGGGTGCTTCATCATTCTGTTTCGTCCAACGCGTCCAACTGGACGGATCAACCAAAAGAAGCTGGGCCATTTTGCGTTGAGAAAGGCCTAAAATCCCGCGAATTTCTTCCAAATTGCCGATCTGTTTTTGAATGACTGATACCTGAGCCTCGTAATGGATTCGAAGCGATGTCTTTGAGCGGGGCTCTACATCCCCCTCCAAAAAGCCCTCGTTTAAAGTGGCCTTTTCATCCATTTCCTGACCTAGACCCAGAACGTCTATTTCCATTTCAACCCCTTCAGGACTGTTGCATTTCACAATATTTATATTGTTATTCACAATAAATAGCGTTGTATAATACATATATGATTGTTTGAAGGCCTTTGGGGAGTCAAGCTAAGTCATTGAAACCACAAAAGAATCCCTCCAAGGGTATCCCAGTATGCCCTTTTTCAAATTCGCCTAAAGCTTATAGTTATATTCTTTAGTATTAAGTTATTGATATTATTATATATTTTATTGGTGGTTTTTAATGGTGGCATTCATGACGCTATGCACCTATTTATTATTCACTGCGTCTAAACAAATATTTTCTACATGTCACCACTTTGAATGCAAGGCGTTATGAATATCGGTTGTCAAAGCCACCTGGACTCTTGATGATGAGTTATGGCATCGGCAGCACCTCGGTATCAGCTCAATAAAAACAAATATCTTCTCGCGCCCGAATCAGAACGTTTGCGAAAAATTCTCACAGATTTTGAAGATCGAGATCCCCGCAATTGTTTGATGATTTGGGTGGGATTAAGAACCGGAGCCCGAGCTCAGGAAATTTTGAATATCCAGCGCAGTGATTTGAATCCCTATGATGAAACGGTTTTCATCCGGGGTTTAAAGAGCTCGAATGACCGGGAAATCCCCCTTCATTCGCAGCTTTTTTCTAAACTTCATCGCTTTGCGGAAAACCAAGGCGGAACGAAGGTTTTTCCCATCACCTATGATCGTCTCTATCAGGTCTGGCAATTGTATCGCCCCGTCCCAAAGAAGTTTCACGCTTTGAGGCATACTTTTGCGATCGAGCTCTATCAAAAGACGAAAGATTTGCGCTTAGTTCAGGTGGCTTTAGGACACAGAAATATCACAAACACCATGGTTTACGCGGACTACGTGTACTCCCAACAGGAGCTTCGCAAACTCATCCTTTAATTTCATAAACAGACCCGGATACTCTGAACCTTTTGACCGAAGCCCCTGGGGCAAATGGCTTCTTTCTGCTTGAGAGCTTCGAAAAATAAAAAACGCCTTCTGTTAGGAAGGCGTTGGTGGTTCGTATTTTCGTATTTAAAATCTGTATCTAAAATTACTCTGCAGAGCTGATTTCAGATGCAAGGCGCTCGAATTGTTTTGATTCAGAAGCACGGTGAGATCTTTTTTCCTTTTTAAAAGCCAAAAGATCTTTCTTAGTCGGAGAATTATAAGATACACCCGAGTTTTCAACGACAACGATGCGTTCACGAACTTGAGCCGCAGCAGCTTGATCGCGAGCTTCATCGATATTGCCTTTCACTGTAGAGTGCAACTCACCTTGAGCTTTGACGTTCTCAGAAATAAGAGCGTTAAAGTCCGAGATTTTAGCGAAGCTCACAGCCGGAATCATTGCGATGATTGTTACAAGAACTTGCTTTTTCATAGTTTCACTCCTTGTGGATACGGATTACTAAAGCAAGTGCGGTGCCACGCGGAACCCCGATATTTTGGCTTTGATATGGGGGGCGCCGAAAAAGCGCCTAACACATGTCTAACTAGTAGTGAACTTCTTGAAATGAGACAGGATTCGCCCTATCTTGAAAGCTAATAAAGCGACTATAAAAGGCGTCTCAAAATGATCAAAACTTTGTTCCCCACATTCGTTTATTACTCCCCTTTAGCTGTGAAGGGGCAGCCAAAACTTCTTAAAGAACTTAAAGACGAGGCGTATAAATTTGCCGAAATCGACGAGGAGGGACAGGCTTGGTCTAAAAAGAATTATAAGGGCGGTTACACTTCTTATGGTTCTTTAGCGCAATTGCATCGCTACTCTTCGACATTTGAAACACTGGAAAAAGAAATCAACAAACACGTTCGCAAATTCGTAAAGCATCTTGAGATGGATATTGACCCAAAAGAATTAAGAATGAGCTCCTGCTGGGTGAATATCATGCCGACGGATGTGATTCATACCATGCACATCCATCCGCTTTCAGTGATCAGCGGCACTTATTATGTTCAAACGCCGAAAAACTGTTCTTCAATTAAGTTTGAAGACCCACGTCTGGATTCATTCATGGCGTCCCCGCCACGCAAGCACAATGCGAAAGACCATAACCAACGCCATTATTCTTTAGCACCTCAAGAAGGTCATGTGGTGTTGTTTGAAAGCTGGCTCCGTCATGAAGTTCCTAAAAACGACGCCCACAAAGAACGCATCAGCATCAGCTTTAATTACGACTGGGTGTAAAGATGAGCGAAGGCTTGGGTATTGAAATCAAAGAACTTCACAAAAGCTTTCAAAAGCGTGAAGTGATTCATAATCTCGATCTGAAGATTGAACCCGGCTCCTTTGTTTCCCTGGTCGGCCCTTCGGGGTGTGGCAAATCCACCCTGCTGAGACTGATCGCAGGTCTAGAAAAACCAACAAAAGGGGAGGTGAGCCTCTCCCCGTCTGGCAAAAATATTTTTAGCTTCGTCTTTCAAGAGGCCAATCTTCTCCCTTGGAGAAATGTTTTTGAAAACGTGGCTCTGCCTTTTGAGCTCAACAACGAGCTAAAGACTCTTTCAACAGAAGAAAAATCTAAACGCATTCGCGACGCTCTTAAAAAAGTCCATCTCGAAGACAGCGAAACACTTTTTCCCCACGAGTTGTCTGGGGGCATGAAAATGCGTGTCTCATTAGCTCGCGCTCTTGTTAATAAACCCCGCCTTTTGTTGATGGACGAACCCTTCGCCGCTCTGGATGAAAACACCCGCTTTGAAATGCAGAATGAACTTCTAGAATTGTGGAAGAAAGAAAAAATGACAATCGTGTTTGTGACACATTCGTTGTTTGAATCCACTTATCTTTCTGAGCGAATTATTATGTTAAAAGGCCCGGGCGCAAAAATAGTGATCGACCAGAAAGTCGCGCTTCCTGACAACCGCACCGAAGAACTTCGCACCTCCGAAGACTTAAACCATATTGTTAGAAGTATTTCGGCGAGGTTTAAAGAATGAAACGTTTTCTTCCCGCAGCGATCAGCTTTTTTGTTCTTACTTTGCTTTTAGAACTAGCCGTTCAAAAGGGTCTTATAAGTGATACGTTAATTCCTGCACCAACATCCGTTATGAACACTCTTCAAGAAATGCATGAAGACTTCTGGATTGCATTCAAAGAAACACTTTTCAACGTACTTGCCGGTTTAGCTTTAAGTGTTTTAATCGGAAACTTGATCGCCTTTGTATTTTCACTTTCAGAGCTTCTAAAACGCGCGATCTTGCCATTTGCGGTGTTTTTTCAAACCGTCCCGATAATCGCCATTGCTCCGTTGTTGGTGATCTATTTCGGCTTCGGAGCGCCCACAGTGATTGCTTCAAGTTTCATCGTTTCCTTATTTCCGATTATCGCCAACACCTTGATGGGCCTAGAAAGTGCCAGTGAATCGCAGAAAGATTTATTCCGCATTTATCATGCGTCCTCTTTGCAAGTTCTTTTAAAGCTTCGAATCCCTGCGGCGTACTCTTACATCTATTCGGGCTTAAAAATTTCCGCAGGTCTTTCCATTATCGGAGCGATTGCGGGTGAATTCGTGGGTGGCGGAGGTTTGGGCACCCTTATTGATTCAGCACGCACACAGCAAAGAGTAGACATCGTCTTTGCTGCGTTATTATTGTTATCACTCATGGGACTTTTATTTATGGGCACGCTGACGGCCGCTCACAAACTCATCGTTTCACGCCGACCTTTTGCCTCTTCATCACAAGAATAAGGACTTACGAAATGAAATCTTGGCTTTTAAGTTTCACTTTTCTTTTAGCCTCCCACGCTTTTGCTCAATCCCCGACTTCAGTCACATTGGCTTTAAACTGGAAAGCAGAACCCGAGTTTGGTGGCTTCTATGCGGCCGCCCTGCAAGGGATTTACAAAAAGCACGGCTTAGACGTGAAAATTTTAGAAGGCGGCTCTGGCACACCTACAGTGCAAATGCTTGCTAACGGCAAAGTGGAATTCGCCATTGTCAGCGCTGATGAAATCGTTCTTTCCCAAGATCGAAATTCAAAAAACAAAGTCAAAGGTCTGTTCGCGGTCTATCAGACATCTCCTTACATCGTCATGAGCCACGCTGAAAAAAATTATAAAAATCTGAAAGATGTTTTTATGAGTGATGGCATTCTTTCGATGCAGTCCGGCCTACCTTACTACCAGTATCTGGTTCAGAAATTCGGAAGACCCAAAGTCAAAGTGGTTCCTTATGCCGGGGGAGTCAGTAACTTTTTAAACGATAAGAATTTTTCTCAGCAAGGCTTCATCACAACGGAACCTTTGAGCGCGGAAAAAGCCGGCGCTAAAGTAAAGACCTTCTTAATTGCCGATGAAGGTTTTAATCCCTATCTGGTTGTGATTGGTGCCACTGAAGAAACACTTTCTAAAAAGCCAGAGCTCGTCAAAAAATTTGTTGCGGCTTCGCGTGAAGGATGGATCGCCTATCTGAAAGATCCTAAAGACACAAACAAACACATGGCTACATTGAATAAGGCCTTCGACCTAGAAACATTCAACAAAGCGGCGGATGTTCAAAAACCTTTGATTGAAACAAAGGAAACCTTGGGCTCCATGAGTTCCACTCGCTGGAGCACCTTGGTTCAACAGTTAAAGGAATTAAAACTTATTAAGACTTCACCTAAAGCTGAAGATCTTTATATGAATTACTGATTATTTTTTAACTGACTCAACAGAGACAGCCATGGCTTCTGTGTAAGAGGCCTGGATCTGATCTCCAACTTTGATACTTTTCAAAACATCAGCCTTAGGAACTTGAAGGACAATAGTTCTTTCCGGTCCTTTCACTGTGATGGCCTGAGCTTTTGAGTTTACTTTGATCACTGTGCCTGTTGCCGTCACTTGATTCACCATGCGAGCGGCAGGTTTTTGTCCGGGTTGAGACTCATCCACTTCAGTCGACTCACTCATAGCCACCGGAGAACCACCGCCTTTTTTGATATCCCAAGCGAGGGACTCTTGATAGTCGACTTTTAGCACATCCCCTTTTTTAATCTGGGCAAAATTTCTGACTTCGTCGCCAGCAACTACAGCCACCTCTTCACCAGAATCTGTTTTTAGAACAATCTTGCGGCTTTTCTGATCAACAGAAACCACGGTTGCCTGAACCTGAATAATGTTGGCGGTGTTGATCGCGGCGTGAGCCGGGACGGATTGGAACATAAATACCGCTGCTAAAGCTAAAACCAAACGCTTCATGAGTCTCTCCTTGTGATTTATATAAAAATAAACAAGTTGCCGTGGGATTCCAAAAGCCTCGGTGCCCTTATGTTAACAATCTTAAAACCGCCTATTTTGAGCCCGCCTAGAATTCGCAGCCTCTGCACCCGCTTAATTCCAGCTGGAAAAAGAGGGCAAAACAGGGCTTGACCTAGCGCTTCCAAATGTCTTAAAACATCCTGCTTGCCACTAGTTAAAGTGTTGATTTTGGCCGCACTTAAGGAGTTCTTATGAAAATTAAACTGACCGAAGTTCCTGAAGAAGGACGCTCTTATTCTTGGTCCACAGAAACCGGCGAGGCCAATGCCGTTCTGAAGGATATCGTCGGTAAGAATCATTATCAGACTGAGTTTTTCATTAAACCCTTAAATTCTCGCGACTTCGAACTTACGGGCCGTATTGTGACAAAGTCCCCTGAAGTATGCTCCCGATGCGGTATCGACATTGATTATCCAGTGAATGAGAAGTTTCACGAGATTCTGATCCCTAAACAAGATCAGCCTCGCAATAGCAAGTATTCAAAGGTGAACCACGTCAGCGATCTTCCAACGGAAGGCCCTGAGTTCTCTGAATACGAAAATATGGTGTTTGATATGGGGGAATTCCTTCATGAGATCGTGGCTCTTGCTGCGCCTTTTAATCCAGCATGCCCCGAAACCGTGGATGGAAAGCCTTCGGATTGCAGAATTCCCGAGGAAGGACAGCCCTTTAGCTACAATGAAGAGATGCCCTCAGAAAAGCCTCAGAACCCATTTGCGGTTCTAAAGAATATCAAACTCAATTAAAGTGTTGATTTTTATTGTTCTTTGGTTAAATTAACGTGCTTCAATTATAAATGACTCAAAAAGAGGTTTGAAATGCCAACTCCTAAGAAGAAAACGTCTCGCTCTCGCCGTGACATGCGCCGCTCTCATGACGGTCTATCTGCTCCAGCAGTAGCTGTTGAAAAGAAAACTGGCGAGCTAGTACGCCCTCACCGTGCATCTAAAGGTGCTGACGGTGCATTGTACTACAAAGGCAAACAAATCAGCGCAGCTAAGTAATCACTTACAGCAAGGTTGACTCCATGGCAGGAATGTATCGATCTCGAGTTTCAGGGATAGGCTCGTATCTACCAGAAAAGATTCTTTCAAATAAGGATCTTGAAAAAATGGTGGAGACAAACGACCAATGGATCGTTGAAAGAACAGGGATCGAACGCCGCCATATCGCATCGGAAGATCAGGCTACATCTGATCTTTCCGTGATCGCCGCTAAAAGAGCTCTTGAAGACGCCAATTTAAAAATCGAAGACATCGACATGATTCTTGTGGGCACCGTGACTGGCGACCATCAGATGCCGTCCACGGCTGCTTATGTTCAAGCAAAGTTGGGCGCTAAAAACATCATGGCGGTGGATTTGAATGCCGCTTGTTCTGGCTTTCTTTATGGTGTCTCTATCGCAGACCAATTCATCCGTACAGGAATGTACAAAAACGTTCTGGTGATTGGTGCTGAAGTTCTTTCTCGCTACATGAATTACAAAGACCGTGAAACTTGCATCCTCTTCGGAGATGGTGCTGGTGCGTGGGTTGTCTCTCGTGCTGCGGAAGGCGATAAAAACGTCATCGAGAGTTCTCATCTTCATGCGGATGGAACTTTAGCTGAGCTTTTGATTCTGCCTGCTGGCGGAAGCCGCATCCCTCAATCTCATGAGGCGATTGATAAAGGCCTGAACTTCATGACAATGAAGGGCCGTGAAATCTTCAAAAATGCCGTTCGTACAATGGCGTTGTGCTGTCAAGAAGCTCTTGAGCACAATAAAGTTTCCCCTGAACAAGTTGACTGGATCGTGCCTCACCAGGCCAATAAGCGCATCATCGAAGCTGTTGCTGACCAGTTCAAGTTCCCTATGGAGCGCGTGATTGTATACCTTCAAGAAACAGGTAACACCTCTGCAGCCTCCATCCCTCTTGCCTTTGATTGGGCAGTTAAAAATGGAAAAATCAAACGGGGTCAGACGATTCTGCTTACCGCTTTCGGTGCAGGTCTTACTTCCGGCAGTATTCTATTGAGGTACTAAAAATGTTTACATTAGCATTTCCTGGACAAGGCAGCCAACAACCTGGCATGGGCCGTTTTTTGTTTGATAACTTCAAAATCGCTCAAGAGACTTTCGAAGAAGGCTCTGAAGCTTTGAAGCAAGACATGAAAAAACTGTGCTTTGAAGGCAGTGAAGCAGATCTTGCTTTGACGGAAAACACTCAACCCGCTTTGCTTTTGGTATCAACAGCTACGCAAAGAGTTTTGCGTAATGAATTTAATTTGAAAGTTTCTGCAGCAGCTGGTCACTCTATTGGTGAATACGCGGCTTTAGTTGCGGCTGATGTGATTCGTTTTGATCAAGGCATGCGCGCCGTTCGCGCTCGTGGACAAGCTATGCAATCGGCTGTTCCTGTTGGTAAGGGCGGCATGGTTGCCGTTCTTGGCTTAGAGCCCGATCAAGTTGAAACACTTTGCAATTACGTCGTGAAAAATTCCGGGGTGGGTCCACTTTCTCCAGCAAATTTCAACTCTCCGGGACAGATCGTGATCTCAGGATCGCAGGCCGCTATCAATTGGTTGAAAGACAACTTCAAACCCGAAGTTATTTTTGCTGACGCTCCCAAAAGAGCCAAACTTATTCCATTGACGGTGTCAGCCCCATTTCACTGTGAAATGATGAAGCCTGCAGAAGATAAAATGCGCGAAGTGCTGACCGCGATGGAATTCAACAAGGCCGCATTCCCTATTATTCAAAACTTCCATGCTAAATCTGAAACAGAAGGTTCTGTTCTTCGCGAAAATTTGATTCGCCAAGTTTCTGCACCTGTTCGTTGGACTCAAAGCATGGAGACTTTAAAAGCCATGGGTCACTCTCAAATCATCGAATGTGGCGCGGGTAAAGTCCTTCAAGGTCTTCTAAAAAAGATTGATGGTGATTACTTCAAAGTGATGACCACAACAAGCATGGAAGATATTAAAAATATTGAGGATTTTTTGAAAGCTTCGAGTCATTGAAATTTCTTGAGCTTTACTCTGAGTTCGGCCAAAGTGTGCTGAAAAGGACTTGCACATGAGTGGAAAATCTCTTCAAGGAAAGAAAATCGTTGTAACTGGCGGTAGCCGCGGCATTGGAGCTGCTATCGTAAAACTTCTTGCGGAAGAAGGCGCCCAAGTGGCGTTCACTTATTCTTCGCGCGAAGAAGCTGCTCAACAAGTCGCTCACACTCTTCCGGGTGAAGGTCATTTCTACATCAAAATGGATATCGCTAACGAAACTTCCGTGAACGAAGCCGTTGAACACATTTTGGAAAAATGGCCTGAAGTCGATGGCGTGGTAAATAACGCTGGCATCACTAAAGACCAACTTCTTCTGCGTATGAAAGCGGAAGATTTTGACTCTGTTATCAATACAAATCTTCGTGGCACTTTCCTAGTTACGAAAGCTTTCACTAAACCGATGATGAAATCCCGCAAAGGTTCCATCGTAAATATCACTTCGATCATTGGTGAAATTGGAAATGCCGGACAGGCCAACTACGCCGCTTCTAAAGCCGGAACTATCGCTTTTGCGAAATCCGTGGCTCAAGAGCTTGCCTCACGCAATATCCGCGTGAACAACGTAGCTCCTGGATTTATTGGAACTGAAATGACAGAAGTTCTTTCTGAAGACGTTAAAGCCAAAATGATGGAGAAAATCCCTTTGGCTAAAATCGGCGAAGGGACAGATGTTGCGCAAGCCGTTCGATTCCTTCTCAGTGACGAATCGAAATACATCACAGGGCACACTCTGGATGTAAACGGTGGAATGCATATGAATTAATTTTTTTTGCTGAATAGAACTCTGTTTTCAGAGGACTATTCGCAAAAATAAAAAGTCATCTGCAATTAAAAGGCAGATGACGACTAGACTTGTGAATTAAATTAGATGAACGCATATTAGGAGGACAAATGGCAATTCATCCAAAAGTAAAAGACATCATCGTTGAGCAATTAGGCGTAGATCCAGATAAAGTGAAGCCTGAAGCTTCTTTCATCGACGACCTAGGTGCAGACAGCCTTGATATCGTTGAACTTGTGATGGCTATGGAAGAAGAATTCGATCTTGAAATTCCAGACGAAGACGCTGAGAAGTTGAAAACTGTTCAAGACGTAGCTTCTTACCTTGAGAAAAAAGGAAAAGCTTAATTTTTTATGAACTCCCGATTTGAACGTCCATCAAAACCGCAAAGAAGAGTCGTCGTCACTGGCGTGGGCGCAGTCACTCCCCTTGGTAACACCATTGAGGACAGCTGGTCTGCCGCAAAACGTGGGCAATCTGGTATTGCTAAGATCACTAAATTCGATACAACGGGTTTCGATGTTACTTTTGCCGGCGAAGTGAAGGGTTTTAATCCTGATCTTTACGTCGAGAAAAAAGAACAGAAGAAAATGGACGAGTTCATTCACTATTCAATCGCAGCTTCCAAGATGGCTCTTGAAATGGCCAAATTGGAGCTGACTCAAGATGTGAAAGATCAAACGGGAGTCATTATCGGTGTGGGTATCGGTGGTCTTCATACCATCGAAGAAACATCGATCAAGATGAAGGAAAAAGGACCGGGTCGCATCAGTCCTTTCTTCATCCCTGCTGTCATCACCAACTTGGCAGCTGGACAAGTGTCTATCGCTTTAGGACTGAAAGGTCCTAACTACTCTATCACTTCAGCCTGTGCTTCTGGCGTTCACTCTATTGGTGATGCTGTTCGCTACATCCGTGATGGAAATACAGAAGTGATGCTTGCGGGCGGAGCGGAAAGCACAATCTGCGGACTTGCTGTCGGCGGTTTTGCCTCTATGAGAGCTCTTTCCACTCGCAATGATGCTCCTGAAAAAGCCAGCCGTCCTTGGGACAAAGACCGTGATGGTTTTGTTCTAGCAGAAGGTGCTGCGGTTCTTTGCCTTGAATCTTTAGAGCACGCTGAAAAACGTGGCGCTAAAATTCTTTGCGAGATCACAGGCTATGGAGTTTCTTCCGACGCTTATCACATGACGTCTCCTGCTCCTGAAGGAGAAGGCGGCTACCGTGCGATGAAAATGGCCTTAGAAGATTCAGGTCTGAACGCTTCTGACATTCAGTATGTAAACGCGCACGGCACAAGCACTCCTATGGGTGATGGTCTTGAATCGGCCGCGATCAAACGCCTTTTGGGCGATCACGCGAAGAAGGTCTGGGTTTCTTCTACGAAATCTATGACAGGTCACGCGTTGGGTGCAGCAGGTGCGATTGAATCTGCTTTCTGCGTGATGGCGATTCGCGATCAAGTGGCTCCACCGACGATCAATTTAGAAAACCCAAGCGAAGACTGTGATTTGGACTATGTTCCTAATAAAGCTCGTGAAGGTAAGATTGATAATGTTATCAACAACAGCTTCGGTTTCGGCGGAACAAACGCGTCGATTATATTCTCAAAACTAAAATAGGGTGAAACATGGTTGTGTACATAGGTTGTGATCACGCAGGGTTGGATTTAAAACTGAAAGTGATGGCAGCCTTCCCCGACCTTCAATGGAAGGATTTAGGGACACACACACCCGATTCTATTGATTATCCCGATTACGCTGACAAAGTTTGCAAAAACATTGTTGAAGTAGAACTTCAAAACAAGAAAAACGGAGTTCAAGATTCACTTGAAGGTCCTGCTTTAGGTATTTTGATCTGTGGATCAGGCCAAGGTATGGCAATTCGTGCGAATCGTTACCCGCAAGTGCGTGCAGCCCTCTGCTGGGACGAGGATGTCGCTCGTCTTTCAAGGGAACATAATAATGCGAACATTCTTTGTATGGGGGCTCGTTTCATTGCGCCTAATTTGGCCGTGAAAATGATCAAAGCTTTCTTAGAAACAAAGTTTGCTGGCGGCCGACATCAAAATCGAGTCAATAAGCTCGAACTTCCCTGTTAAATCTGCATTAAGAGTTTAAAAGTTCGTGATGCAAACTCGAGTCTGACCCTCGTTTTCTTATCAAGAACCTTGAATCATCTCGTCAGCGACACTGGTTGTTGAGGCTTTTCATTAAGTCCCATTCACGCAATAATTCTATCAATAAGAAGCCAAGTGAAGGAGCTTTTCATGCATTCCACGTCTCAATCTTTAGCGCAAGTTGATCCTGAAATTTTAGCGGCGATTAACAAAGAATCAGATCGTCAGCAATTCGGATTAGAGATGATTGCATCTGAAAACTACACTTCGCGCGCGGTGATGGAAGCTCAAGGATCTATCCTGACAAATAAATATGCCGAAGGGTATCCTGGGAAGCGCTATTACGGTGGTTGCGTCAACGTTGACACCGTAGAAAGTCTTGCAATTGAAAGGGCTAAAAAACTTTTCGGCGTTGGTTTTGCGAACGTACAACCTCACTCAGGTTCGCAGGCAAACATGGCTGTTTACTTGGCGGCTTGTAAAGCGGGCGACACTATTTTAGGAATGGATCTTTCTCACGGTGGACACTTGACTCACGGTTCACCAGTCAACTTCAGTGGTCTTTTGTTTAAAGCCGCTTCGTACAAGTTGGACGCTGAAACAGGTCGCATCAATTATGATACAATCCGTGCGACGGCAAAAGAAACTCAACCGAAATTAATCATCGCGGGTTACAGCGCATACCCTCGTCTTTTGGATTTTGCAAAATTCAAAGAGATTGCTGATGAAGTGGGCGCACAGTTGCTTGTCGACATGGCTCACTTTGCTGGCCTTGTGGCGACAGGACACCATCCTTCACCGGCTCCTTATGCAGATTATATCACGACGACAACGCACAAAACTTTGCGTGGTCCTCGTGGCGGTATGATTCTGACGAATTCAGAAGAAAAAGCAAAGACCATGAACTCACGCATCTTCCCGGGTATTCAAGGTGGACCGCTTGAACATATTATCGCAGGAAAAGCCGTGGCTTTCGGCGAAGCTTTAAAGCCCGAGTTTAAGCAATACAGTGAGAAGGTCATCCAAAACGCAAAAGCTTTGGCGGATGAGATGCTTTCTTTAGGTTTCAAACTTGTGACGGGCGGCACAGACAATCACTTGATCCTTGTGGATTTAAGCGATCGTGAAATCACAGGTAAAGTCGCGGAACATTCTTTGGATGAGGCCGGTATCACAGTAAATAAAAACACTGTGCCAAACGAAAAACGCTCGCCGTTTGTCACAAGTGGTGTACGTATTGGAACTCCTGCTTTAACTACTCGGGGCATGGGCCCTTCCGAGATGAAGCAGATTGCTAAATGGATTGCGCAAGTTCTGAATAATCCAGAAGATGTCGCAATGAAGTCCAAAATTCACGAAGATGTGAAGCAACTTTGCAAACAGTTCCCCATTTATTAGTATTAAAAGACCTGTGTCGTTTTGGAATTATCATCCGGTAATTCCAAAATAATGCTTTGGATCCGCAGGGTTATTAAGTATACTCAAAGCATGACACCAGGATGGAATCAGCTAGTTAAAATTGCAGGATGCATTTGCTTTGTAGGAGCGTTGGGCTCTTGCACCACTTTTCACACTCCCCTTTCACGCGAGTATTTCAAGCCGGGCGGCGCGTCTGACGCTCGCAGCATGGCTTCTGACCACAGTCCTTCGATTCAACAACAGTTGACCTTTGATTGGCCTGTGGATCGCGCTCGTATGACACGTGGTTTTTTACCTAAGAAAAAACGCCCTCATTTGGGTATTGATTTAGCAGCACCAAAGGGAACGCCGATTTTGGCTTCTCAATCAGGAACTGTGATCTATGCGGGTCGTGAGTTCCGTGGTTATGGAAAGATGGTATTGATCGAGTCTGGTGACGGCTGGGCAACGCTTTACGCTCACTTTGACAAGATCTTAGTGTCCGAAGGCCAAAGAGTTCACCAAGGCGAAGTTATCGGCGCCATGGGCCGTACAGGACGCGCTACGGGGGTTCATCTACACTTTGAGATCCGCAAAGATCGTGGCCCGATTGACCCGCTACCGTTGCTACCGATGTCAGCAACTGCAAAACTTTAAACAACTACAAAGTAAACTTAGAAACCCACTGCAAAGTGGGTTTTTTATTTCCTGCCCATGCACAGCGCGAGCAATTGGCTGAGCTTGGGGGATGATGATGATGATAAGCCCCGCCCGTTGAACTCAATCCCGAGAAAATAGAAGAGACATAGACATAAAAAAAACCCACAGCTTTTGACCGTGGGTTTTTATTTCACTCAAATGAGCAAGTTCAAATTAGAACAAGTTCAAGTTAGCAGATACTGCAACGTTTGTGCGATCGTCGCGGATATCTTTAGGAGTGAATTGTACGTTTGGATAAACGTAGATATCACGAGTAACAGAGATACCGATACCAACTGATTGGTATGGCTCAAGTTGGTAAAGACCTTCTTCAGTGTAGTCTTCGTATCTAGCAAATTGGAAGTAACCGAAAACTGTTCTGAAAGAGAATGTATCGTTGAAAGTGTATTCCGCGAATGGGAACAAACCTACACCGTAGTCATAACGAGCATCAACTTGGTCCATTGCACCTTTAGCGATGTCTTTATCGATAGAGATAGAAGCACCACCAGACCAGTTAGAAGAACCGAAATCAGCAAGCACAGTTTGGCTTACAGATACGTTACCCAAAAGGTTGTAGTAATCAGTAGAATCTTCTTCAGTGTAGTGAGAGTAAGTCACGCTAGAGATCATTTGCATGTCGAAAGCGCGGTAACCGTGGCTGTAATCAAGGTACGGAGTAGAAACTTGAGAACGGCGTACTTTACGGTTTGAGTTACGAGGATCTTGGAAATCCTTCGTGATGTCACCGTGAAGAGGATCCATTACAACGATACCAGTACCGAAAGAAAGGTTACCACCTTTAGAAACACGGTAGTTAACACCTACGTTACCAGACAATTGAGTCAAAGACTCGATTGAAGCAGATGCACGGTAGTTAGGACGGATAGCATCGAATGGTCTTTGAAGAGATCCACCGTTGTAGCCAAGGCTAGATTTGAAAGACCATTGAGATTTCGAACCAAGCTCAGAACGCATACGAGCATTCGTGATCTCTTCGTCGATATCTTTCTTCTGTTCTTCTTTGTTTTGAACGTCAGTCACTTTAACAGTGCTTGTGTTCGCTGTTTGGTTTTGTGCTTGCTCTTCTGCATGAGCAGCAACAGTAACCATAGTTCCCAAAATCAGTGACATCAAAATTTGTTTTTTCACTGGTTTCCCTTTCCTTAATGGTTTTTTGTTCTTGTTAAACTTCCCAAAAACTTTAAATCAAAAATCAAATTCACGTTCTTTCGGCTCCCAAAACAAATGGGGCTGAAAAAAGGATTCAAACTGGTCCCAAATTGGAGCCACCGAACTCTAATGAGCAAGTAAGGTGCCACGACTTCAGTCCCGTTTCAACACCATTTCTTAACTAAAACCTAAAATAAAAACCTCTTAAATTCGATTTGACGGAATTTGGTGGGTTCAAAATGACTTTAGACACACTTCGCCAATGCTTAAGAATGAGTAATTCACAAACTCCACTGAAAAATATTCAGCTTTCAGCACCCTTCCAATTCACTTGCAAAGCTACAAGTTGCCCAGCGCGTAAGAGCTTTTGATACTGAGAAGAACAGGAGGCCTCATGGACGAGTCGCAACGCCAGCTTTATCTAGAGCGTGATTATCTTCATCAGATTGGTATTTCTTTGAACGCGGCCCTTTTTATTGTGGATCGCCTGACGGAGGAAATTAAAGAAGAGGAAGGGCGCTTAGAAACGGACTCCGAGATTGAAAGACTGTTTCATCATCTGGCCGACTATCTTCTTAAAATAGATTCTTTAGTAAAAACTCGAAATACACATCTTTCAGAAGTTCTGAATGAAGAGATCGAAAAAGGAAAAACGGAGAGACTGCGCAAGAACTCTCCGTCACAACTTACTTAATATTAGAAGACACAGACTATTTGATACGACCTGAACCGATCACGGCTTGGGTCGTGTTGAAGTAACCCACCATTCCAGTTGGATCACTCACCCCGCCTGCGCCCACTAAAGGCAAAGACTCTTCAGGCTTAAACCACTGATAGCGATCTTCATCCGCTGGAGTTTGTTTGTCGAAGAAAACACGCACACCTTCTTGAATAATCATGCGGTTGTTTTGATAAACTTCCATCGTGGCATAATAAGGATTGCAGGTCGCGTTTCCGCACATCGCATGGAAGGCCACAACGTAGCCCGCGATATCGACTCGGCCATTGACTTGTTCTGTGCCGGAGTGAACCGTCGTCACGGGGACTTCTTGATTATTCACTAAGATCGTTGAAATCACAACACGAGGACCGGGCTGACCTTCTGGTGTCCAATGACGAGTGACGTTGACAACGTCAGCCTCTAAACCTTGTGCAGCGGCTTGTTCGCCAGCAGCTTGTGTTTTAGCGCCATCCACGACAGTCGCACCCATTTTATTTCTTTGATAACGAGCCGCAAATTCAGAATCCTTTTTTGCACATGCACTGAGGGACATCGCCGCTACTGCAAGAAGAGTGATGATTAAAAATTTAGCGTCTTTCATATACACCTCGATCTCTTCTTTATTGTGCAAGGAAAAAGCCATCAGAAGATTCTTCTAATAGCCTGATATTTCACGTGAATCTCATTCTGAGACGAAGCCCCTAATTCGCACAGAAGCGGCGAAG
The DNA here is from genome assembly GCF_047305915.1 of Bdellovibrio sp. HCB117. Lineage (NCBI taxonomy): Bacteria > Pseudomonadati > Bdellovibrionota > Bdellovibrionia > Bdellovibrionales > Pseudobdellovibrionaceae > Bdellovibrio > Bdellovibrio sp. HCB117. The sequence continues at coordinate 1,892,462 of NZ_CP178622.1, forward strand.
ACAGATTTTGTCGAGAGCCGCTTAACGCGTTGACAAGTTCTTCTTTTCTGAGAAGCGACGATGAGCTATGTTAGGTCCTTAATGCAAGGTGTGGACTATGAGTTTGGTTATTAAAAGTTTGATCGCGGCAGGAGCTGTTGTCTTTTGGTTGTTCTCTCAAAAACTCTTGGGACAAAGAAATCAGAAACATGCCGGTGGAATTTATGATTCAGTTCATAAATTGACGGATAAGATCAATGCGATTTTACAACACCATCCCTGGGGGTCCCGCGCGCTTTTAATTTCAAGCTCTTTGATCGTTGATGCGTTAGGGATCTTCTTAATTACCTCAGCTTTATTCGGGCCATCGATTCGTCCTTTATTTGGACTCTTTTTCCTATTCGCCCTTCGTCAAATCAATCAAGCCATCACCGTGCTTCCAACTCCTGAGGGAATGATTTGGAAGGATCCAGGCTTCCCGTCTTTGTTTGTGACTTACGGGGTGTCGAATGATTTGTTTTTCTCTGGGCATACCGCGCTCGCGGTCTTTGGCGCTTTGGAATTAGCCTCTTTGGGTGGGCCCCTATTTATCACTCTTGCTATCTTCATTGTAATCTATGAAGTGATCACTGTTCTTTTATTAAGAGCTCATTGGACCATGGATGTTTTTGCAGGTGCCGTCACCGCCCTTTGGATGTTCACGGTGGCAGAGAAATTTTCTCCGGCCATTGATCAATGGCTTCTGCAATTTTAGATCTTTTCTTTTTCTAACCAGTTTTGCAGCTGATTCAGGATCCAGTGTGGGTCGTCCAAGAAAAGGTCATGCCCTGCTTCGGGATGCGTGATCAAAGGAAGATCCCATTTCTTCGCAATTCGCTCTGAGCAAGAGGGATGCACGACTTTATCTTTACCCGACGATAATACCAAGACCGGAACCTTGGGTTTTTCCCTTTGGGGAATCTGCGATGCCAAGGCCAATTGCCATAGGAAGTTTGTAGGACGCAGTGGATACTTCTGGCTTCGTTCTCCCCAGACAGGAGCCATGCTTTTGATTCGCTCTTCAGGAAGGAAACTTGTCATCTTTAAGACGCGTTCTTCCTTTACGACGTGGTCTTTCACAGCCGCGAGCTTTGCGATATTCAAAAAAGCTCCTGGAGTCATGCGACGATAAAAAGGAGAATTGTTAAGACTTGAGTTCACAAGAACGACCGCCCTCACCTCTTCCGGGTAGGTATGCGCCCATTCCAGTGAAAGCATTCCTCCTAAAGAAAATCCAAAAAGAATTTTTTTATTATCTGTGGGGACTTGAGAACGAAGACCTTCGATATTTGGCTTCACTCTCCAAGGAGTGGTCTTTTCAAAAAACTTTCCATTACCGATGATGTCCGGAGTATGCAGAAGGTCTTGCGGGAAGCGGGTCTTCATTTCGGGCAGAAAATCCCACCAGTGAAATTCTTCACTGACGATGCCACGAATTAAGACCCACTCTCTAGAACCCGACATGAACTTCCTTTTATGGTTGGAAGCTCAATCCTTTGAAATAAGCTTCCGAAGAATCTTTCGCGTCGTTTGAGTCGTGTTGGATAGTGATCGCTGCGATCTCCATGTCATCCACTGAAACGCCCGGGAAAGCTTTTGCTAAGTCTTCAGCCAAGTTGCGCTGGTAGTTTTGTGCTTTACCCAGCATATCTTGATTGTTTAGCAAAAGTTGTTTTGCTTCTGGCAAAGTCGCTACGACAATATTTTTGTTAGAGTACCAGTTTTCAAAAATCTGTCCGGCTTGTCTTGTTTCACCAGATACTTCATCACCCCAGTAGTAACCGAAAAGAACAACCTTGTCATTCTTTGGATCTACTAAAGTGCGGTCTCCGTTCGCTTTACCAATACGAACTGTGAACCAAACCTGGAAAGCCGAGTCGTCAATGCCCGTTTTGCCTTTTACCGGGTCAGCGCCTTTAACACCTTTAGTTACAGCCAGCTTCAAGTTCATTTTTGAAAACTCGACCGGTGAAAATCTGTAGGCCAAAGTAGTCATGCGCATAGAGTTATTAACACTCTTCATCAAAGCCCATGGCTCGCCATTGTATTCCGCCGTAATGTAACCAAAGTCTTTGTTATCATCCAAACCACCCGGAGAGCGCGACTCGTAATTGAACTGGTGATCCATACGGAAGTGCACCATGTTCTTGTGATTGTACTCAATGTTAATGCCGTTTGGCATGTTCGCGCGAGTTGCGGGGCTGACTTTTTTCACTGCCATGATGTCTGGAAGCTTTTGTACATCCAACACCGCATACGGGTCATAGCTTAACTGTGAGCTTGGCAGCTTTGTTTTCACTTCATAGCTTGATGCCGGGTCGTTCACTGCCGGGATCAATTGACGGTTCAACTCATGAGAGTTTCCGTACGGAAGGAAATCCACCAAGTGCTCAGCCTTCAACGAGTACACTTTCGCTAGACCGTCTTTTCCTAGGCGAGCGTAGCTTTGAGTTTTGAAAGGATGACGATTCGCTTCAGCTAAGATCACTTGCGTGTTCCAGCGAAGATTTTCTTTATCATCAGTCACATTCAACTCTGCCATCGATTGAACCAAACCTTTCATAAAGGCTTTTTGGTTAAAGCGCGAAGACAAGATACCTGCCAAGTGATCGGCTTTGATAGTTCCCATATCTAAAGCCATCAGCTTTTTCGGGAACTTCGAAGAAGACACAGTCACAACACCGTCATTGCTTTCATCAAACTGACCGATGATTTTCGTCGCTTTCATGAAGATGTGTGAATCTTCAGGATCACTTTCAAACGTCACAGAGAAGTAACGAGTCAAACCAATGAGTGATGTCTCATTTTTTCTCCAGAAAGCTTCCATTGCTGTCGGCGTGATGGATTTAGAAGCTGTCTTTTCTGTCTTACAAACTTCGGGACCTTCGTTTTCAGAAAGAGCTGAAACCAACGCGAAAGGAACGTCTGTCGTATTTAGGATGCTAGAGCCATGCAAAGGAGCCGCGACTGCCACGAAACCTTTCACGTATGTCGACACAAAAGAACCTGCTTTAGTAAAGGCATGAAGGGTATCTACAGCACCTTTAGAGTACCCCACGATCAAGTAGCGAGGAGCTTTGTGACCGCGTGCTTGACGGGCCTTAAAGTCTTCACGAAGGTATTTTAGAATGATCTCTGCATTGTAATCACTAGAGCATGTTGCTTCTACTGGTGGCGTGATTACACGCACACCCATTTCATCGCTGACAGCATTGAGACCTAGACTGAAGATCTCGCGGTCAAAGATGCTGTTATAGATGCCGGGAACATAAACTAGAGTCACGTCATCAAGCTTTTCATTATAGACTTTAGAAAGAGCCGTCGGGTAAACGCGTTCCTCCAACTCTGCTTCTTTGATGGCTTCTTTTAACAGAGATTGAACTTGTGCTACCTGCTTATTGCTTGCAGCGTTTAAAGCTTTATAACTCTTAACCAAGTCAGACTTATTAGAAGTCCACGTGCGAGCAAATTGCAGGTCGCGAGTTTCAGGGATGTAGGGCTTTTCCTGAACCACGATGGATTTTTCTAAAAGATACGGCATTTGGTACATCTTCATCACCGCGCGTTTTGCCGGAAGGATGTATTGCTTAAATTTATTCAAAGTAGAATCTAGGCCGGTAGCACCCTCTTCTTGTTTCCACTCGATGCCTGCACCTTTAGAGTCCTGTAATAGACCTACTTTTTCTTTTACTTTTTGCACGCGTGGGTCATTCATCAAGTTATCAACTGAACCTGAAGTTAGAACTGCGTCTGTCACTGCACCGATATCTTCAGGGCTGATCATTGTTGTCACGTCGAACTTGCTGATATCAAAGCTCATTGGAGTCAGAGCTTGAGAGGGAGACTTTTGAAACGGATCGAATTTGAAAGCATCCATGAAACTTTTCATTTCAGATACCAGGAAATACGGTCGTGTGTCAGAAACGAATCTTGAAATATGTTGGAAGATGCGTTTTTGCGAAAGATTCTTTGCTTCTGTCTCTACACCACGAGTGGCATTTTTCACGACATCTTCAAGAGCTTGCTGAGCTGAAAACTCCGCGCGGCGAGACGTCTCTCCAAAAAGAGATTTCGGCTCAATACCTAGGTAAGGAAGAATGTCTTTAGAACGAATTTGACCTGGGATCGCTCTTTTATTTGAAGCCATCAATCCGTAAGAAGATGATGCCGTTAATGAACCGTGTGTGCGGTACATTTTTGTAAATGCGCCTAATGAAGAGTTGATATAGTAACCGTCTTTCAAAGTCAGGATGAAATCTGGGAAGTCGAAATTTCTTTCGGAAGCTGATTCCACCAGACGATAGATGGCGTCTGGGTATAAGGAGTTTTCAGAAGCTTTGACTAGATCTTTAGGCTGGATCGCTTTGGGAGCCGCCTTTGTAGAAATATAAACCTTGTCGATACGAAGAGCATTTCCAGTCTCTGCATAGTAGTAATAAAGTTTGTTCTTTTTATCGTACTGAATGACGGCGCTTCCTTGTTGGGAAGTCACGGCCATCAAAGTTTCGCTTTCGTTATTACGATTGATAGTCACTGCAAGATCGAACCAGTTTTCTTTACGGAACTCCCCGATCAAGTTTTGCATGTTTTTGCGGTCTTTTAGATAAACTGGGGCCCATGTTCCCAAGGCCATAAGAGGGACTGCAACGTCTTTTGAATCTTTCAGTTGTTGAACATTATTAAGACCAGCTCTTTTAATAACGTCACCGATATTTACACCTTCAAGCTCTTGCTCTGGTTTACCTTCTTGAAAGCGGCCGATGTTACCGTGATCTGAAACTAGAACCACTTCAACATCTTGGCCTTTGTCTTTATAAGATTTCAAAAGACGCTTTAATTCAGCATCAAGAATGCGCATGACGGGGAACAGGCGGTCTTTTTGCGTGTGCGCTGTAGAATCGATCGCACCGATATAACCCGTTAAGAATTGTTTCGGTTTAGCAGCAATAAGGTCATCGACAACTGTTTTGATTTCTAGTTTTGGAACTTCTTCTGTAGGGAAGTACATCAAGGCTTCAACATACGGATTAAAGAAGAACTCAAAAGCGCCCATATAATACTTAGGGAAAGAAAGACGACGGTAGTAATCGCGAGGATCCCCTTGTACGGATTGAGTGGCATCATCAAAATAAGTTGCTTCCACAGATTTGATACGACCGGCATTACCGAAGATGTCTGCCGTGTGAGTCACCGAAGCCCAGGAAAGATCTGTCATTGAAGGAAAGGGAGCTACGTGAGCACCCGATTGTGAGAACTCCTTAAAAAGACCTTCGCGTTGCGCGGCTTTGAAAGCGTAATAACTAAGTCCGTCTACGCCGATCACAATTGTTTGTACCTTTTGCGGAGCCGCTTCCGCCTTTTTCCAAGGCATCGTGAAAGCGTGGGCCTGCGAAACCGGTGCTGCCATGCCTACGATAAAAGTGCTCGCCATCGCCACTGTTAAAGCTTTAAAGGTACGGATCTTCATAGAACCCTCCTGAACAAAAAAATTCGTCTCAACATGAATAAAGGCAAGGAGAGTGCCACGGAAGCTCCTGTATACGTGAGCTGATATGTCTCGGTCTGAGATAGCGACAATTTAGGACTGCTATTGAAAGGAAATCAGACGTCACAAAATGAGAACTTGCCAAAGAAGAAATCCAGGCGCAGATAAAGAGCATGCCCTTGGATTTTAAGAAACTCGTCAGTGCCCGCTTCTTCTTTACTTTCGCCGTGCAAATGCAAGCCGTCATTCTTGGATGGCGTATTTATGATCTCTTAAAAGATCCTTTGTATTTGGGATTTATCGGCTTAACGGAAGCGATTCCTGCGATTGGGTTTGCTTTGTATGCGGGATACCTTGTGGATCGTTTACGTCCCTTAATGGTGTATCGACGAGTTATTTACGTGAGCTTGCTTTCAGGTCTCGTCGTACTAGCGGAGCATCTTTTCGCACACGACATGAATGTTTCTACTCAGGTGGGGCTTTTATATTTCGCCGCTTTCTTAACGGGTCTTGCCCGTGCGTTTTCTCAACCGGCGATCTTTGCAATTGTTCCAAGACTGGTGGAGCGTGGACTTCTTATGCGCGCCAGTGCTGTTTCAAGCTCTGTGATGCAAGTAGCTCGCATCGGGGGACCGGCGGTTGGTGGATTGATCTTTGGTTTCTGGGGGCCGGTCGCCTCTTCAAGTATTGTTTGCATCTTGTTGGTGATAGCTTCAGTTTCTCTGATGTTAATTCGTAAGGACCTACCCGCACCGGAACAAACAGTGCAGCATGCTTCGATTAAAGATGAACTTCTCTCCGGTGGAAAATTCGTTTTCAAGCACCCGATTCTTCTGCCTGCCTTGTCTTTAGATATGATCTCTGTTCTTTTTGGAGGCGTGACCGCCCTTCTGCCTATCTTCGCGAATGAAATTCTTTTTGTAGGCCCCAAAGGACTAGGCATATTAAGAGCGGCACCACCTATCGGCGCAACCATGATGAGTCTTTACTTATCTAGAACAAACGGAATGCGCACGGGCCGATGGCTTTTAAGTGCAGTTACGGGCTTTGGTTTTTGCATCTTGGTGTTCGGCTTAAGTACGAATTTTTATTTGTCTGTAGCCGCCCTCGCGCTCAGTGGAAGCTTCGATAGCATCAGCATGGTGATTCGCTCGGCCGCAGTCCAATTATCATCCCCAGATCATATGCGTGGAAAGATCTCGGCCTTGAATTCAATCTTTATCGGCTCATCAAACGAAATTGGCGAACTTGAATCTGGGATAGCCGCAAAGCTTTTAGGAACTGTACCGGCTGTTTATTTTGGTGGAATCATGTGCATTCTGACGGTCGGATTGATCGGCTATCTATCGCCTTCTTTGCGAAAACTCGATCTTGAAAAACTTCAGGCGACTTAATGTTTTTCTTTAAACTCATCGTTAGACATTAATAACTAACATCGTAAAATAAAAAAAAAGCCCCGCATATTTGGCGAGGCTTTTTTTAGAATTCAATTTTCTGGAACCAATTACTTCTTAGCAACCAGGTTCAAGTTCAATTCGAACTCATCGCTGATGATTTTATCGCCAGCAAGTTCTTTAAAGAAGTTGCCTGAACCGTATTTGATACCCCATTTAGTACGGTCTACTTTAACAACCGCAGTACCTGTCACAGTGTCTTTACCAACAACAACTTTTGCTGGGAACTCGATAGGTTGAGTCACACCTTTGATCGTCAAGTCACCTTTTACAGTCACTTCGTCTTTTGATTTCGGAGTCACTTTAGTAAGTTTGAAAGTAGAAGTCGGGAATTTTGGAACGTTGAAGAAGTCATCGTTAGAAAGGTGACCAACAAGTTTCTTGTTGTACTCAGCATCTTTCACATCGTTATTTGTGATAGAAGCCATATCAATAACGATATTAGCAGATTTCAACTGTCCTTTATCAACAGTCACATCACCTTCTTTAACCGCGATAGCGCCATCATGAGCACTTCCAACTTTCTTAGTGCCTTTCCAAGCAACTGTCGAAGCCTTCGTATCAATTTTATAAATATCAGCCGCCTGAGCAGAAACAGCTGAAAGAACCAACAATGCACTCAATACTAGTTTCATCATTTTCTCCTTAAAAGATGTCGTTCAATGTTGTTGAACAAACAAACTATTTCGTAATTAAGAAAAGAGATCAACCTTCGACAAGAAGAATAAAACTAAGATCCATAAACCACTCTCAACACCCTTTCAAATACCCAACCCAAAGTCGCTACAAAGAGCGGCCATTCACATTCCCCTAGACCAAAAAACAAAATGAATCCCATCCAAAAACAATCTTCAAAAATAAAAACATTCCCAAATTGAATTAAAGATTAAGAAAAATCACCATCCACACAAAGAACCAAAAGACCCCTGGCGCCTTTTGGTATAAGTCCTCGCAGATCCAACACAAATGAAGCAAAGCAGTACAAAAAAGAACCAGGCACTTAAAAAAAATAACGCAGCATAGACCCAAAAAAGAAGCAGGCACACCCAAATGCTGGCGCGGCCACAAAAGCCCTGCCCTATATTCCCCTCCACCCTTAAACGACGTGCAACTTTTTATGGAAGAGCTTAGTGGCTAGCGCGGAGGCGGACCTCCGGCGCCGCACGACGCGGTACCAAGCCGGCAGAGCGCAGGATGCGCGTGTCCGCCGCAGTGCTAGCCACTAAGCTCTTCCATAAAAAGTTGATCCGATGATAAAGCCGAGAGAGGGGAAAATAGAAAGGACTCCGCTCGGGAGTCCTTTTACGAGGTATTATTTCCTTCAATGGAACCGATAAATCGATTGATGATTGTATCGTGCCTCGTTCATTCACAGTATCAGTCTGTGTGTATTTTTCTTCAAGTCTAGAAATACCCTTAAACTTCAAATGTAAAAATATTATTTTTAGTATAGAGGTTGAAGCTATGTCGGTAGGTCTAGTGCTTTCAGGTGGCGGCGCCCGAGCTGCATATCAGGCTGGTGTGATTGCTGCTATCGCCGAAATAGCAGAAAAAAATGGCGTTCAACAACTCTTTAACTACTATACCGGAGTCAGTGCCGGCGCCATTAATGCGACGATGCTAGCATCCACCCCTGAATGTCGAATCACAACCGGGACAAAAAAACTTTTAGATCTTTGGAGTCGCGTGACCGCTGAACAGGTTTATGTCACGGATCCGTTTCACCTTTCGTTTGGAGGTATGAAATGGCTCACGGATCTTTCCATGGGCGGAATAAAGCCGACGTCCCATCGGCGAGCGCTTCTGGATACAACTCCTTTGAAGTCCTTGATTCGCGAGCACTGCGATTTTTCAAACATCCAAAAAAATATCGACGCAAAGAAGTTCTCTGCTCTGGCGGTGTCTGCTCTGGATTACTTCAGCACATCGACAGTCACTTTCGTACAAGGAACCAAGGAAGTACCCTCTTGGCAAAGAGTGCGCCGTCAATCTGAAGTCAGTCAGATCACCTCAGATCACTTGCTGGCATCCTCCGCCATACCCCTGTTGTTTCCGCCCGTTACTATAGGACATCGACACTATGGTGATGGATGTATCCGCAATCATTCCCCGTGCGGCCCAGCTATCTATATGGGCGCTAAAAAGATCATTGCGATCGGTGTGCGAAAGAAACAGGATCTTTGTTACACTTCTCATCATGTGCAAGATGTAAAACCGCCGACCGTCGGTCGTGTTGTCAGTGTGCTTCTGCATGCCGTAATGATGGATGGTCTTGAGGTCGACATTGAAAGAATAGAAAGAATCAATTCAAATATCCTGAAGCTTTCCGAAAAGGAACAATCGTCTCTGTCTGTTCGTCCCATTCAATATGTGTGGATTTCTCCCTCACGCGACCTTTCACAGATCGCCTCGAATAAAGTTGAGAGACTGCCAAGAATGATTCGCTACTTACTGCGCGGCTTAGGATCTCTTCAGGATGCCAGCGAAATAGCGAGCTTCCTTTTATTTGATCAGGAATACTGTAAAACACTGACAGAGATTGGATATGAAGACGGACTTCAACAAAAAGAGCAGATCGAACGTCTGCTCTTAGAGTGATTAGATTTCAACCTGTATCCCCACTTCGATCACTTGATTCGGCGGAATTCTAAAGAAGGCTGTAGGTCTTTGGGCATTCTTCGACATGATTGCAAACAGACGTTCACGCCAGTGTGGCATCCCTGGTTCATCAGGACGGTTTGCGCTCTTATCGGCGATAATTGTTTCTCGACCTAAAACAAATGTCGTGTCCGTAACATTGAAGTGAATATCTTTCGAGCGGCAAGCCTCTAAGATATGCTTCATCTTAGGAATTTCCATAAATCCGTAGTAGGCCAGAATACGGTACATGTTTGGAATGACTTCCTGAATAGAAACCCGGTCTTTTTTAGAAACAAAAGGCACTTCTCGCGTTTGAATTGTTAAAATCGCCACGCGCTGATGTAAAACTTTATTGTGTTTCAAATTATGCAATAATGGAACAGGAACGCCCCATGGATCTCCGGACATGTAGATCGCCGTTCCGGGAGCACGCAAAGGAGGTTCTCTTAAAAGTTTTTGGCAGAACTCCTCAATCGGCATGGATCTTTCTTTCAAACGACGGAAGAGCACCTGACGCCCTTTTTGCCATGTCGTCATCAAAAGATAAATCACAAGGCCAATCACCAACGGCACCCAGCCACCATGCGTGACTTTACGGATATTTGCCGCAAAGAAAGCCATGTCGACGACAAAGAAGGATCCAAAGATCGCCGAAGCTTTGAGCAAACTCCAATGCCATTTTTGTCGAGCCACTTCAAAGGCCAAGATCGTCGTAATAACCATCGTACCGGTCACAGCGATACCATAGGCGGCTGCCAAGTGACTCGAAGATCTAAATGTAAGAACCAGCCACACGACCCCCAAGAAGAGCGTCCAGTTCACAGAAGGAACATAGATCTGACCAATCTCTTGGCTGGAAGTATGGACGATCGAAATACGAGGACAGAAGCCCAACTGAATGGCCTGACGAGTGATCGAAAAAATTCCCGAGATCAAAGCTTGTGAAGCGATCACAGTGGCTGTCGTCGCTAAAATAACCAACGGTAACAAAGCCCACTTCGGCGCCATAAGATAGAATGGATTTGAAACGGCCTCGGCGTTATTCAGAAGCAAAGCACCTTGACCGAAGTAATTGAGAGTCAAAGCCGGAAGGGCGACAAAGAACCACGCCAGACGAATCGGACGTTTTCCAAAGTGTCCCATGTCAGCATAAAGTGCCTCACCGCCTGTAACAACTAGAACGACTGAGCCCAGAACGATGAAACCATGCCAACCATTGCGCAGGAAAAACTCCAACGCATGATGCGGCAGTAGAGCTTCAAAGATGTGCGTGTTTTCCGCCATGGAATGAATACCCAAAACGGCCAAAGTCGTAAACCACAACATTAAGATCGGACCAAAGATGACTCCGATTTTTCCCGTACCGTATTTTTGCATTAAGAAAAGAGCATTGATAACGAAGATAGTTAAAGGAACGATGTACGGTTCAAAGCTAGGAGCTACGTAAGTTAAACCCTCCATCGCAGAAAGAACCGAAATCGCCGGAGTGATCATTCCATCACCATACAAAAGGGCCGCACCAAAAAGCCCCAAGATGGTCATAAGCCAACGACGACGAGTCAGATCTTTATGTTGCTGGCTGCGCACTGCAAGCGCCATCAAGGAAAGAATTCCACCTTCACCTTTATTATCTGCGCGCATGACGAAAGCCATGTACTTCACGCAAATCATGATGATCATTGTCCAAAAAATAAGAGACAAAATACCGATGATATTTTCAGGTGTCGGATGCAATCCGTATTCACCACCAAAGCATTCACGAAGAGCGTAAAGAGGGCTTGTACCAATGTCCCCAAAGACCACGCCAAGCGCGCTCAATGAGACCATCATAATATTTGCGTTCGATTTATGGGGGTGACCTGTATTATCCACAGATCGTAAGTGTAGAGAAGATCTATTGTATTGTCAGCTCAGCAAAAAATGACGCAGATAGGCTAATTACATGAACTTTAGTTGCTTCCGAAATAGGCTCTTTGAGATCATAGAGCCTATGGCACCTAGTTCGATATTTCGTTCTAAATGGTTACTTGCAGCCCTCTTGATCTTAGGTTTGATCTATTTTGAGGGCCGCATTCACAGCAAACTGGTCGAGAATGAAGCTACTTCTGCTTCTTTTGCTCGATAAGAGCATTGGCGTCGATTTTAAAAGCACCTAAGGCTTCGGTGAACTTTTTAAATCCTTTTGCCTGTTTTTCTAAAAGCTGCTTAATCAGCTCGTCTTGAACCTGACCATCAGCAGTTAAAATTTTATGCACATTCATAATAAAAACACGCTCGGGATAGACGTAAGCATTGCGATACCCAAAGACCTGCTGCAGATGCTCTACCGGGCGAAGTGCCCCGAACATTCCACCCAATCCGACAAAACACACCGGACGGAACTCGAAAGAATCTGGAAACTTCAAGTGATCAATGAAGTATTTAAGAATACCGGGCATGGAGCCATTGTACTCTGGACACACCACAATCAAACCTTCACTGGAAAGAACTTTATCCAAATAGGGTTTCATTGCATCACTGGTTTTTCCATAATGAATGTCATCGTGCAGATGTTTTTTAAGTTCTTTCAAATCAATGATTTCCACCTGTTCACCCAAAGAATGATAGACAGATTGAATGTGTTTTGAAATTTTAAGAGTGTTGGAGTCAGGACGATCAGTGCCTGAGATAATGTACTTCATGAATTAAATCTCCTAGACAAAGTGATATACCTTTCGTTGTAATAAAGCACAAGCGACAACTGAGGAGAACATCGGTGGCGAACTCGAAGATTTGGTTTATTCTCTCAGAGGGACAAGTAAACGGGCCTTTTGATCACGAAGAAATAGAAACTCGCCTGGCTTCAGCGAAAGAACCTCAAATCTGGGGTCGAGGCCAAAGCGAATGGATGAACCCGATCCGTTGGCGCCAATCCCTGAAAGAATCCTTTCAGACTTTGCCTTCTGCGTCTGCGCCGTCTGAACCACAAGGCTTTTGGAAAGTTCGCATCGAGGGGAAAGAAAAATCCCCCATGAAATACTCAGAACTCATTGCTTATCTAAAAACATTGAACGACTTTTCAGCCGTGGATATCTGTGCCGACAGCACGGGGCTTTGGCGTGAGGTCTACGCGGTTCCTCGAGTTGTGGAAGACCTGGGAATCAGTCGCCGCTCCCACCCTCGCGTACCGATCGTCGGCACCTTGAATTGCGAAGGACCCAAAGGAAGCTTCTCTTGCCGGGTTATTTCTATCAGTGAAGGCGGTTTAGGAATCAATGATGCCCGCGATCTCCAAATCGGAGAGCGCTTTGAAGGTTCACTCACTAGCCCCAATCTTTATGTTACAGTTAATGCCACCTGCGAAGTGGTCTACGTTGGAAACGATGGTTATGCGGGTCTTCGCTTTGTGGGGCTACCGGATGAGTTTAAAAGTTCCATCATAGAATACGTGAACAAATTTGCCACCGTTTGATGATGGCATTACACAAGTAATGCCTTGGTGAGAAAACGGGAAAGCTGTGATTACCTCAAGAGTCATGAAGATAGCGTGCTTGCTTCTTATTTTAATTTTTCACTCTTTGGCGCAGGCCAAACGCAAAACAGAGTGGAGTCTTCACATCGACACCAAGTTCGACGCCACTTACTTTGCGCAAGCATACGGCACCGACACGAATCAAGATCTTTATAAACTGGAACTCGATCCCATCTATGACTGGCGCTATTTAGACAGTGTTCGTTTTTACGTTAAACCCACATTTATCGCCAACCCCAATAACAAATCCGACGAAGAAAAATACTTCTTTGATCCGACAGAAACTTATCTGCGCTACCAAAGTGACAGCTTTTCTTTGCAGGCCGGATGCAATGTTTTTACCTGGGGTGTGACAGATGGTTACAATCCTTTGGACGTTATAAATTCGAAGCAATACTTCGATCCGCTTCACAGCCGCAAACTGGGGGCTCCTTCCGTCGTGTTTTCTCAGACCTTAGATATATGGGACTATGAACTTATTTATATACCCGAAAATCGTGGCGCTACTTTACCTGGCGAACAAAGCCGATGGTTGCCACGCGAAGTTTTTGTTCCTCAGACGCCGGAGAATGATTTAGTTCTATTGCTACCCGAAAGCCTGCACTACAATTACGGCACTAAAGAAGATCTTGATGATGCTAGAAAAAATAACTATGCCCTGCGCCTTCAAAGACATGGCAGCGTCTTTGACGTCGGCCTGACTTACTTCGAAGGGGTTGCTTCTTTCCCTTTAATTCAACCTGTGGTTACAGGAACCGTGGTGGCGGTGTCACCTAAAACCATTGTGCAAGTTGATCCCGACGTGACTTTAAACGTCAAGAACTACCGGATACGCCAAGGTGGAATTTCCATGACAGCAAGCTCTTGGGAAACTTTGTTTAAACTTGCTAGCAGCTACACCTCAAGCCTGACCGATGATCCTTACATACAAAAATGGACTTTTGAAAATGTGCTGGCCGTTGAAAAGACTTTCAACCTCGGCGAAAGCGGACTGCTGATAGCAGTGCTACAAAAATCTATCATTCAAACTGAAAAGGAAAATGATTCCAACCTTTCGATGACCGAAATTTTTCGCGATGCCTGGATGCTAGGAGGACGCATGTCCTGGAAAGAGGTTTGGAATTTTTCAGTATTGGCGCTTTATGACGGGATTCATGGCAGTAATTATGAAGAGCTCACACTCACCCGCCGCTTTTGGGATGCCTGGAATTTGAGTTTCACCGCAAGCCTTATACAAGGCTCTAGCGAAACCCCACTGGGAGTGTACGAAAAGAATGATTCGTACACTCTGACGCTTTCTCGCTCGTTTTAAGGTGCCAGCTGCAGTGTGATATCCTGATTGTTGGGCGCTAGGACCTTTTTCACCTTCAAGTTCACACCTTCCATTAATGGAATTTTCGGGATTTCCATCGTCATCGTTTGGCCCCAGATACCGCTAATAATTTTATCGCGGATAGTGCCATACAAGATACGACGGTTCGGCGAATACTTAGCGACATAAGATGCATCATAATAAGGGGTCATGCCTAATGACGGATTCACTAATGTCGCTGAAGCCTTGCCGTTTTCAACCTTCAAATTGATTTTCGAGTTGAAGGGCACAGACCAATTCACAAATGGGACGTACTGACCCGAGCGAGGTGCTTGCATGCGAGAATAAAAATTGGCTTTAGCCTGGTATTGCAAGCCACTGCCTTGAATCTGCATATCTTCATCTGAATACACTTCAAAAAGGAACTTCGTGGACTTTGAATAATCTCTTAATGCTGGCCACACGAAGAACTGCATAAAGCGCGAACTCATTAAACCACTAAAGCCTGGCAACTTATCTGAAGTGATCTTATGCAACCACGCGTTCGCGGAATAAGCCTTTAAAAGAACTTCTTTTATAAAATCCTTCGGCAAAAGAATTTGGGCTTCCCCCGTCGAAGCCGGCGTCACACCCGGAGTCAGCACAAGGTTTTTAACATCACTGTCTTTGGTATTTAAAAAATCAATCTGCAACTGACCTTTGATCAAAGCTCCCGCAGTCCCCAGATCTTTATATTCATCCACCTTCATTAACACACTGATATCAGGACGAGACACAATCAACTGGCGTGGACTAGAAAAGTCCAACTTGATATCCTGAAGATAGTCCTGCACATACTTCTTAATAAGATCCTTCTTAGGCTCTATAAAGCTCACAGAATCATTGGCGATCTTGTCGATCTCTGTTTTTAATAAATCGGCAAATCCTTCGACACCGTCGCACTGAATACCCGTTGAGGACCAGCTGCCAGGAGCCCAAGCGACATCTACATTTTGCACGAGGGCCGCAGCGTTCGTAGAGCCTACTGCCGGGGCCACTGCCATCGACATAGATCCTTTACCGGGAATCATTGTCATTACGACATTTTTACAAGAGGCCTGAATACGGAAGCGGCCCACGATACCACCGACTACTCTTTCGACAATATGATCAACACTGACCTCACCAATCGTCAATTGAGCTTCCAGGTTTTTAGAAGTGAGCTGCAACACCGTCTGTTGATTTTGCAATGATGGTTTTTCCAGATGTGTCTTAACTTTCAAAGAAATGCTTTTGATTTTGACAGGCACATCTTGAGTTGTGATTTCTTGATCAGGAAATTGCCAGTTCCCTTGAAACTCTTGATTCACGAGGGTTTCCCATTTTTTAGAAATTAAATTTTCCTGAAACTGTCTAGGAAGTGCCAATTGAAATTCTGAGTTTATTTGCGAAACTGAAAGAGCTTCATAGGAGAAAAAAAATGTAAACAGCGAAGCAACTAGGCCCTTTGTCGTTATCAAGCTTGAATTGGATTTTCTCATCGTGTTTCCCATCATCATGTTTGTAGAATACGGCTTATACAAAAATTTCTAAAGCACTTGTTAAAAAAGAATCGAAAGAAGACATCTGATGAAGAAAACGAAACTGGAAAAATCGAACTTTCCTGAATCCGTCAAAAGAATCTCCATTTCAACTTTACTTTTAGTTTTTGTAGTCACGTTATTAAGTTTATTTGCTCTTCCTAAATTGCAAACTCAGTACAGCTTGAAACAGTTTCTTCCTCAGGATAATCCGCTATTGAAGAGGGATGAACACACAAGACAGCTTTTTCAACTTCCAGATTCACAACCGTTCATCATTACAGCAAAGATTTCTCATCCTAGCGAGACCTGGTTTGAAAAAGATAAAATTCAAAGCTTAGAAAGACTCACAGATTTGCTGGCTCATTTTCCGGGTGTTAAAAACACGTTAAGCTTGGCGACAGTTCAAGGTGCCATCAATAGCGACGATGGTCTGAGCGTAGGACCCTTGCTTAAAAATCTTCCGAAAGAAAAATGGGCGACAGAAACTACTAATAACCCTCTTATTTCACCAACACTTGTCTCTAAAGACGGAAGAACCGCTTCGGTGATCGTCAATGTAAAATCCTTGAATACTTCCGAAATTTTACATCTTCGTCAAAACCTGGAAGTGACTGCGAATGCGGCAGTGCCTTTTTCTAAAGTTGAAATTGGCGGGACACCTGCAGTGCAAACAGATGTCGGTGTCCTGTTACAAACTGAAATTCGCAATTTCGTCGTCTTGGGATTTTTAGCCTGCTTCTTGGTGCTGGGACTTATTTTTTCAAATTGGTCACCGCTGATTATTTCTTTCGTCGTGATTCTTTGTGCGAATATTATCGTATTGGCGATCATGGCTCTGGCGGGATATCCCTTTTCAATTCTTTCTAGCACAATCCCTATTCTGACAACGGTGGATGTGGTCTCACTCTGTATTCATACGCTGCTTCGCTATTCTGAAGAGCGAAAGAATCAGCCCCATGCTTCCCATCATGAACTTGTCACTTATACCTTTAAAACTCTTCTCGGGCCTAACTTCATAGCGTCAATGACGACCATGATAGGATTTCTGGCGCTCTTGACAGTGAAGGTTCCTTTGATCCGTGACTACGGAATTACAGCTGCCATTTCAATCACGACGGGTTGGGTTGTAACGACTTTATTGTTATTTCCGATGCTGTACTTCCTGCCTGGACCTAAAGCTCGTTTGTGGGCTTGGAGTAAGGCGCGTTGGGGGCTTTATCTTTTCCGACGCTCCGGCGTCTGGGCCTTTTTAATCATTCTTGTTTCTTCCGCATTAGCGATCAAAGGCCAGAGTCTTTCTTGGTCGGCACGCCTCTTTGATGACTTGCCCGCAAACCATCAAGTGCGACTTTCTACTGAGCGCATAGACAAAGAGTTAGGTGGCATGATTCCTATTGATATTGAATTAAGCGGAAAGCCGGATGCCTGGAATGATCCAAAACTTTTAGCACGTCTTGATCAGCATCTTGCGGAAATCCGCGGCCTGAAAGGCGTTGGAAGCGTTGTTGGTCTTCCGGATCTCGTGGCTGCAGCCAATATTCATCATTCGCGCCTACCCGCCAGCCGATCTTCAACAGCAGAAGTTTTCTTTTTGTATTCGCTTTCTTCAAACAGCCCGTTAAAGAATTTCTTGAATACGGATTCTTCCAACACTCGGGTGTCAGTAAGAACTCAAGATCTTCCGGGAAATGAGCTTCATTCATTGGTTTTAAACATTAAACAACTCACGGAACAAAAGTTTCCTGAGCTTAAAGTAGATATTACGGGCATGGGGTCAACCATTCATCATCTTAACAATGAACTTTCCCATGAACTGATTTTTGGTTTTTGGCAATCCATGGCCGCCATCTGTCTTCTTTTGATCTTTGTATTCCGCTCTGTGCGTTGGGCTTTGGTGGCTTGCATTCCGAACTTAGTCCCACCAGCGGCTCTTTTAGGTTTCTTGGCTTTATCGGAAACACCGATCAAACCTAGCGTTGCTATTATCTTTTCTATCGCTCTAGGTCTGGCGTTCAATAACACTGTTTATCTACTCGAACGTTTGCGCGCCATTCAGAAAAAGTATCCACGTTCTCGCGAACTCGAGATTGAAAAGACATTATGGAGAGAAGGAAACCCTTGCTTGATTTCCAGCATGACTTTATTGGCAGGGTTTTCGGTTTTTATGGCTTCTTACTTTGCGATGAACCGTATCTTTGGTTTCTATATGCTTTTGTCAATGCTCGCTGGACTCGTGGGTGATTTGATTCTTCTGCCAACGCTGTTGAAAAGTTGCCCGTGGCTTCTAAATTCAGTACCGTGGAAAAAGGAGAAAATCATGGCTACAGCATCTGCGCTTTTTATGGCTCTGTTCATCTCATTCTCACCGACCCCGACCGTTGCGCAAACAGGTGAAGGGACCCCCACGGTTGAGCAGATTGGCGAACAAATGAGTCAGCGCCTTCGTTCAAAAGACGAAGAATTTCAAGTCGCCATGAAAATCATCGAAGCTGATGGCTCCAGCAAAGATCGCGAAATGCATATCTGGCGATTGAGCCCGACTAAAAAAGAACATTACCTGATGGTTCGCATGGAAAAGCCACAGGACTTAAAGGGCACAGCTTTACTAGCCACACTGAAGAATGAAGAAGAAGAAAAATGGATTTACCTTCCCTCCTCGAAGCAAACTCGCCGATTAACCGGCGAAAGCGGTCAAGGTGGTATTCTGGGCTCCGAACTCAGTACAGAAGATTTTGACTTCAACCGCGAACAAGGCGCAAAGAATGTCCTTAAAAAAACCGTTGAAGTGAAAGGAAAGAAATATTTCCTTATCGAAAGCGACGTCAATTCAACTTCAGCCAATTATTCTAAAATCATCAGTTTCGTTCAAGCGGACGAATACCTGCCGATGAAATCAGAGTGTTATGATAAGCAAGGAAAGCTTTTGAAAATACTCGACGTTGTCGGCTATAAAAAGGTCTCACCGACAAAGTGGAGAGCGTCTAAGATCAAAATCCGCAACGTACAAAATAAGCGCGGGACAGAGATCACACTTTCAAGAGTGAAACTGGATCAAGGGTTGAAGACATCTCGCTTCACCCCTAAGGCCCTTTCTGAAAACTAACGACTGATATAATCCTCAAAAAGATCAGAGACTTTTTCTGAAGGAAGCTGGAAAGTGATCGCTCCCAGCTCTTTCAGATACACTTCCAGAATCTGGGTCTCACTAAGCTTCGGAAATTCTTTTTTGAGGGCCTGCAAAAGCATGGATTCAGCGTCGCGGATCATTTTGCCGATCTCGCCCTCTTTATTCTTCTCTAAATAATAAAGTACGAACAGAAATGGCATTTTCTTGGTATCTTCAAGAACTTGCTTGAGGCGCTCGCGAATACCCATGGTTTTTGTGCGTTCCATATTCCAGAAGTTGGAAATCACAAACTTATAGGCCTCTTCTAAAGCTGTTTTCTTTTCTTTTCCGAAGTAATAATAGATCAAGGAACGAGTGACACCCGACTCTCGGGAAATATCAGAAAGTGTCCAGGCAAGATGACCTTTCGCCACCTCCATTTTGAGGATTGCGTTGCAGACAGCGAAATAGATATCTTCTTTGGACTGTGTTGCCATACTGCAATTTTGACAAAAACCCGGTATTTCTGTCAACCGAAGTTCCCCCGTTCGACAGAATTACCACGATTCTGTCAAGGGAACCGCGCGACAATAAATCTAAACCGAAATAAATTTCCTTCATCAACAAGAAGGAGACTTTTTATGTTTGCGGTGGATTCTGTCGTGCATGGCTTAGGGCAAAAATACTTAAAGACCTATTCTCAGTACATGAGCGTCAGCCAGGCTGATTTGCTGGAAAAGCAAGAAAAGAACTTTAAACAACTCAAACGTTCTTTGAACGGAACACGTATATACAAGGATTTGCGTCTGGCGCACATCCAAAGTTACGAAGAGTTCGTTACTCATGTCCCCGTCTATGTTTACGATGACTACGCGCCCTATGTGGATATGATTGCAGCAGGTCACAAAAACATTCTTTTTAAAGATGACGTCGAATACTGCGGGCTGTCCTCTGGAACCTCGGGTAAAGACAGCAAACGCATTCCTTATAACGAGCGCATGATTCGAATGTTCTTGAAGTCACAAAAGCGCATCGCGAGCAAGTTGAGCACCCTGGAACCCGATATCAATTTTCTTAAAGTCGGTCGTTTAACCTTTGGTTCTGACCCTTATCTTTACACACAGAACAATATCAAATTCGGCTACATCTCTGGAATTCTGAGCACGCGCGTTCCTAAAGCCCTCGCAAAAAACACGTTTCCTTCCAAAGAGGTTCTGGCGATTTCAAACTGGGACCGCAAAATCGACATGCTTATCGAAGAAGCCCTGAAAGAAGACATTCAAGTCGTCAGTGGCATTCCGACTTATATCATCAGTATTTTTGAAGCGATCTTACAAAAAACAGGAAAGAAAAACATCAATGAAATCTGGCCTCGACTGAAGGTTTTTGTTTACGCGGCGACGCCGATTAAGCAGTACACCGAAAGATTAAACCGCCTGGTTGGACATGAATTGAACTATTATGGAGTCTACGCCGCAACCGAAGCGGCCATTGGACTTCCCTACGAAAAATATCAGAACGGACGCCAGAAGTATTTCCTAAATCCAGATCTTCTTTATTCTTTCACCCCCGTTCATGGTGATAAAAAATCCCTGGGTCTTCACGAAATTGAAATGGGTGTTCCTTACTATATCAATGTCGGCACTCCGAATGGCCTTATTCACTACTCAATGAAAGACGTTATTAGTTTTCAACAAAATAACGAGGACCTCGTGTTTGAGTTTGTTGGCAGAAAAAGCACGGGCATGAACTTAGCAGCAGAAAAAGTCAGTAATGATGAAATTTTAGATTGCTACTTGGCGACTAAGAATCTTCGCAACGTGGACCTTCGTCACTTCTTTCTTTCCCCGGTTATGAATGACGGAAAAGCATCCTACCACTGGACACTTTTTGTTCCGGCACACGCCGACGTCAACGTCGAGCAATTAGCCCACACTGTGGATCAAGAAATGCAGCGCCTAAACGGAGACTACAAGGATTGTCGTGAGGTGGGCGTCTTGGGACCCGCCCATGTCTCTATAATGAGTGCCGATTACCTGCAAAAATATTTTGAAAGCAACCGCAGTCGCGGTCAGTTTAAATTAAAAACAACTTTTGAAACGGCTGAAGAATACCTGAACTTCATGCGCTCTCATATCGCCGGAGAAATTCAATGATTCTTGGGTTGATCCTTCTTGGATTTCTTTCTGCTTTTGCTTTGGGGCCTGCGAGCTTCAATATTATTCGCAGTCTGGTGCGGGATCGCACTTGGCCTTGGAGGTCCATTGCCGGCTTTCTTTGCGGGGATGTTATGTATATCGTGCTGGCCTTGGTGCTCTTAAAGAGTCCTGTACTTCGCGAGGAATGGCTGAAGGCGGTTTTAACAATTCTGACTGTTTTATGCTTGGTGTTTTACTCAGTAAAAGTCCTTTTCAGTAAAGACACTCTCAATAGCTCTTCTTTTAACGAAGACTTCTTGATGCGCCCTTCATTTAAAAAGAGCTTTCTTCTGACGATGGCGAACTTTCATCTGGTATTTATTTATGCGGGCCTCTTTGCCAACATCGCCAATGAAAAAGGCCTGACACTTTGGATGGGTGCGCTGGCTTACTTAGTAGCCTTCTTCGTCAGTTTCATTTTACTTCTGTTTACGATCCAACAATTCAAAATTCAGCTTCAGGGTTTTCTTCGCAAAATTGAAGTTGTAGCGGCCTGTGGGTTTTTAACCTTTTCGGCTTATCTTTCATTGGGAATTTTATGAAAAATATCTTTGCCTTATTATTTCTTTTTCCTGTGTTTTCTTATGCCGACTGCACGCTGGTTCGCGAGCTGAACGGACAAAAACATTTTACCTGTGGAGCTGAAGGCGCGAAAAACAAAGTGCATGTTCTAGATTTGCAGGGCGGGTTTTCGGAAACGGCTTATTATCATGGTCTCTTTCTACGCCCTGAAATTGAAAAAGGCGTTTTAGTAGGCGTGCAAACCCAAGTGCACAGGGCCTTCGCGGAACTTTCACCTAAAGACCGGGAGCAAATTCTTCTGATCAAAAAATGCGTGATAGATAACTACCGCGCCAGTGTATCTGATGAGTTTAAGAGCGGTCTTAAAAATCTTTATCGCGGATTAAAAGACGCTGGTAGCACGGTGGGCTGGAATGAATTTGAAGAGAGCAACTATATGGTGGAGTTTTCGATCTTCACCGACTCAATGCAAAGATTGCTTGATGAAAGCCCTCGCAAAGGAAAAATGAAGGTGTTTGCTTCCTGCGCACCTTACTTTGTCGGTCACGCTCTTCTAAAACCTTTTAAGAAGCTCGCACAAGGTCTTCGTTCTATAAAAATGGGGTGCACAGGGATAAGTGCATCGGCGACAAGCTCCACGGATGGGGCCCTCGTTCACGGCCGTAATTTTGATACAGGTCTTTTAGGTTTTTATGAAACAAACCAAGTCATTGTGATCAATCGTCAGCGCAACGGCATCACATCCGCGGGTCTTGCTTCCGCGGGACTGCACTACGCCGGGGGTATCAGTGGAATTAATAACTACGGCCTGGCAGTCAGTTTGCATGAACTTCAGACGGAAGGAACACAGATCCGTTATGAATCGGGCCGCTCCGACGTAGCCCCTTTCCTTCTTCACTCTGTATTAATGAAAGCAAGAAGCTTGAATGAAGCCATTTCTTTGATTCAAACAAGAAAAGGCTTCGGAGCTTGGACCTTCTTTATTTCGGATTCTAAAACTGATGAAGCCGCCTCCATAGAACTTAGTGGAAATACCGTAGTTGTCGCCCGTCGTTCCAAAAACAGTTATTTAGGTCAGAGCAACCATTTCGTGGGTGCCCCAACAAGCGCTGAAGGTTATGAATACAGTCTGAATAAAACACTAGAAACTCGCGCCCGTCTTTCTCATGTTCATAGAACAATGAAAGAAGATTTTGGTCACATCGATGCACAATGGGTGATCAATCGCCTGAGTGGTCACACCGACGAACTTGTGGGAGCCCGCAGTTTTGGCCGTACCACTACGAAAGTTTATACGGCTGCGACTCATGTGATGATTCCCGAAAGGCAGGAATGGTGGATGAGTGTCGCGGAAACTTATCCGACCCATCGCTCCCCATTTATTGGATTTCGCTTAAGTTCGAACCCCCATTCTCCCGTGGAAGTGTTAGGTATTAAAAGGGCTTGGGAAGATCCAGAGAAACAAGCCTGGTATGATTCCATGAAATATTATGTTCAAGCCTATCTGACAAATGAAGCTGATCATAAAACTTTGAGTGGCTTTGACAGAACGCTGGGTCTTATCCAGCAAGCTTCAGATCGAGCGTTAAGTGCGGGCGTTTATGAGTTCCCTTACCACTTCATGTGGGCGCGGATCAAAGTGCAAAGAGCAGCTCAAGCCATTATGGCAGGCAAACGCGACGAAGCATTCATAGATCTTTCCCAAGGACTAGAAAAGCTAGAAGAAATCTCTTCCACCATTGGCCCGACTCTGCATTCCTATGAGCGATTTCAGTTAGATCTGTGGAAGTTTCGTGCGGAAACTCTGAAGCCCCTGACACATAAAAACAAAACGCAGCAACAACGAGCACGCACCGAAGCACAAAATATTCTGACCGGTTTGATTCAGAAATACCCTCGTCAGAGTGAACTTTATGATTTGCAATGGAGTCTTCAGGAAGAGGCTCAGCTGTACATCGTCCTTGATTCAGAGATTCGTTTAGGGACTGTCGAATAGTTCCGGGGGCTTCGTCAGGACCCGACGAGGCCCTTTCCTTTTTTTTACGGGCTGACCAGGAGGCGTTGCAGACTTCCATCTTTTTTCATCGCCTCAATGGTCTTCGAAAAAAGATCAGCAAGTTCTTTGCCTTCTTCGTTGTTCTGAAATGCGTAAAAAACTTCCTGTTGGGCGATAGGTTTTTCTTTATTAAACAGAATGTCTTTTTCGCCACTTAATTGCAGAGCTTTTAACCCGGAGCGCTCTTCAACGATGAAGGCATCAATCTGTCCTTGCCCGAGCTTGCGCATATTCAAGACGTCATCCGCCGCATATTCAAATTTAATTTTTTTATTTAAGAGAAGTTCTTTTGAATACGGATAGCGAAATGTCAGTCCGACTTTTTTACCTTCAAGATCTTTCACACTTTCTAAAGTCTGACCTTTTTTAAAGAAGATGTGGTCCACCTTCACGTAAAAAGAGCTGGATCTGGGAGCTTTTTTAGGAATAGAGACATCTAAACCCGGAAAGAGACCTTGAACTTTATTTCCACTAAAAATCAACAGCGCTTTGCCGGTGGGATACACACTGATGTGGATTTTTTTATTTGTGCGCTTGGCGATCTCTTTAGTGAGGTTCACAAAAAGTCCTCGCTCAGAATCTTCCACCATTAAAGGTATTGGGAAAGTAGCCAGCTCTACGGTTTTGGCAAAAACCAAGGTCGGCATTAAGAAAAGTGCGGCGAAGAAATACCGTGAACAAGAATTCATATGATTAGTTAAAGTTTATTGTCGTCTTTTATCAAGACATAAATAAACAATTTTAAGTCACAGTTTAGCTAGAAATTTTTCATCGCCAAGGTGGAGTTGCGCTTTCCCTGAAATCCCTCTCGCACAATCACTTCGAAACCATGACTTTTGAGGGCTCTTTTAAGGGAGCCCTTGCACGCATACGTAGATAGAACACACTGAGAAGCTGAAACTTGCTCTAGGAGTGAGTTTAAAAACTCTTCCTCCCAGAGAAACGGAGACGTTTTTGAACTGAAGGCATCGTAGAGAATGCAGTGATATTTCGACACCAGTTTTGCCTCTTTACTAAGAGAGCCCGAAATATCCGAAAGCTTTCGGAAGTGCTCGCACAGAAAGGACTTCACTGTTTCCGGGGAAATCCCCGTTTCACCAATCACACTCTCTAACATTTGTTCGTAAGTATTTATCACTTCCGAATGAAGCGAGTGGGTTTCGCCATGAATCCATTGAAAAAAGAAGTCGCGCAACTCGGGGACACTTTCGTAGCTCGTGATTAAACCCACATCTGCGGCGTTCTTATTTTGCAGAAGTGCTTCACGAGCAATAACTGATTCAATATACCCCAAACCCAAGCCCACAATTAAAAAATGAGGTTTTTCTATTTTCTTGAGGGTTTCCTTGATGGGCTCGCCATAGATCAGCAAAGTTTCCGCGCAAGCTCCTCCGGAGTGATGCATGGACTCACCTCGGTCCTTTAAGGGATCTACGGACTGCAAAAGACGCAAGGAAGGGCTATGATCCCCTGTGATTTCGATTTCAAATCCGATATCGCTCCATGCTTTCATTGACTTCCCGCAGTAGAAACTTGTACAAGAACCTATGGAAAAAGGCTGGTTAGGACTTCCCTATCATACAATCAGTGAGCACTACAATAAGCTCTTTGGAGAAAAGGTTTATAAGGTGCCGGTCTCTGTCGTGGATGATTGTCCCAACCGCCGCGGTTTAAAGGGCATGCAGACCTGCGTTTTTTGTGATGTCTGGGGATCTGCTGCCAATGCCGAAAGCCTTTCCATGGAGCTGCGAAATCAGATTGAAACTTATCAATCAAAAATCGGCGCTCGTTACAACGCCAAAGCGTTTTTGATCTATTTCCAAGCCTATACAAATACATTCACGAAAGTCTCAGCTCTTCGTCACAACTTTGATGTGGCTCTTTCGTATCCTTGGGTGAAAGGTTTCACACTAGGAACACGCCCGGACTGTCTTTCAAAAGCAGTTTTAGATATGTGGCAAGAGTATCACGAAAAATCATTCGTCGCGGTTGAATTGGGAGTACAAAGCTTCTTCAACGATCAACTGGAGTTCATGCGACGTGGACATACGGCCGAGGCCTCCTTAGAAGCCGTTCACAAAATTGCTGAGAACACAAAAGTCGATTTGGGAATTCATCTGATCTTTGGAAACCCCGGAGAGACAGATGATCACATCGTGAAGACCGCTGAGATCGTGAACACACTCCCTATCACCAATGTGAAGCTTCACAACTTGCACGTTCTTAAAAATACGCCTTTAGAGGGCATGTACCACGCCGGAGAATTCACTCCGATTGATCGCGACACCTACGCTCACCGGGTTGAACTTTTCTTGCAGCATCTTTCACCGCGCTTTGCGATGCACCGACTGGCAGCGTACTCTTCGCGCTGGGATGAGCTGGTGGCGCCGGAATGGACGAAGGATAAAATGGGTACGCACCAGTACATCATCGACTATTTACGTGCGAGAAAGTCCTATCAATCGCAGAAATTTGTCGCTGAAACACCGGGTGATTTGGATTTGCAGTCCGTTTTGCAAAGAAAATCCGTCCCGCTTGCTACAACTCATGCTTAGTTTCTGTACAATTTAAGATCGTGTAAGATCAGTACAGGGAAATTCCCGTTTAAAACAGCTAAAAACAGACTTTTCTAACTAGACCTTGGTTTTACGAGGTAAAATCATCAGCTCTTGCTAATTTTGTTTGCAGCAGTTTTATGTCAAGCGCTTCACCGAATCTGCTTAATTGATGAGCAACGTCACAAAAAAGTTGGCGTTATCCCAAAAAATATTCTTGCAACTTCGAAGAAAGAATTACACAGTTGGAATTGAGATCGATACCCGCCTTATTGATGAGGCACCTGAAAGAGACCCCTAGATATAGGGGTAAGCCGAAAGAAGAACTGACGGCCACTTAAGGGAGGTTGACGAGTAACAACTCTGGACCAACAGCTAAGGATTAGCGATTCAGTCTCTAAAATAACACACATTTATATATTGAGCCACGAGCTGATTTTTTACGAGGGGTGAAAAATCGGTCGGGGATTTTTTTGCCCAAATGGAACGGGGCAGAGGGGATACACCATGTTGGAAACAACAGCTCACATCATGAGAGTTAAAAAAAGAGATGGCACGCTGGAGCCGGTCGACGTTACGAAGATCGTTGAACGCGTGACTCGCAACTGCCAGGGCCTGACTCAAGTGGACCCACTACGTGTTGCTACGAAAGCAATCAGTGGTCTTTATGATGGCGCAACAACAAACGAACTCGACAATCTTTGTATTCAGACAGCTTCCCTATTGATCGGTGAAGAGCCTGAGTATTCTCGTTTGGCTGCTCGTCTTCTTTCTATCTATATTGACGAAGAAGTTCGCTCTCAAAAAATTCAATCTTTCGCAGACTCTGTGGCTTTCGGTCATTCTGTAGGTCTGTTGTCTGAGGCGACTTATAAATTCGTGGAAGCTAATAAAGCCGCTCTTTGCGCAGCGATCGAACCGTACCGCACAGACCGTTTTGAATACTTCGGTCTAAGAACTGTTTACGATCGTTATCTATTGAAAAATCCAACTTCTCGCCAAGTGTTCGAGACTCCTCAATACTTCTTTATGCGCGTGGCTTGTGGTTTGGCTCAATCAGTTGAAGAGGCTATCGAGTTCTATCGTTTGATCTCTTCTCACGACTACATGGCTTCAACGCCAACATTGTTCAACTCTGGAACAACTCGTCCTCAGATGTCTTCTTGCTATCTTTTGGACTCTCCAGCGGACGATCTTAAAGCTATCTACGACAAATATTCAGACATCGCTTTGTTGTCTAAATTTGCCGGCGGTATCGGTGTGGCTTACTCTCGCGTTCGTTCCCGCGGTTCTTTGATCAAAGGAACAAACGGCCATTCTAATGGTATCATTCCTTGGTTGAAAACAATGGATTCTTCCGTTGCCGCTGTAAACCAAGGTGGTAAGCGTAAAGGCGCGGCTTGCGTGTACCTAGAGACATGGCATGCGGACATCGAAGAGTTCCTTGAACTTCGCGACAACACAGGCGATGAAGCAAAACGTACTCACAACTTAAACTTGGCTAACTGGGTTCCAGATTTGTTCATGAAGCGCGTTGAAGCAGACCAAATGTGGTCTTTGTTCGACCCTCGCGTCGTGCCTCATTTCGTAGACACTTATGGTCCTGAGTTTGAAGCGGCTTATGCAGAAGCCGAAGCTAAGAAAATGTACGTAAAACAAATCAAAGCACGTGATTTGTATTCTCGTATGATGAAAACGTTGGCTCAAACTGGTAACGGTTGGATGACGTTTAAAGATGCGGCGAACTTGAAAGCCAACCAAACAGGCGAAGCTGGTAACGTGATCCACCTTTCAAACCTTTGCACAGAGATCTTGGAAGTGACTTCCAACTCTGAAACTGCGGTTTGTAACTTGGGTTCTGTCAACTTGGGTCGCCACGTTGAAAACGGTCAATTCAATTTCGAAAAACTGGCGAAATCTGTTCGCACAGCTGTGAAATACTTGGACCGCGTTGTTGATATCAACTTCTACCCTATCCAAACAGCTCAGGACTCTAACCACAAATGGCGTCCAGTAGGTTTGGGCGTAATGGGTCTTCAGGATGCTTTCTTCCAATTGAAGCTTCCTTTTGACTCGGCTGCGGCTCGTGACTTGTCAGCAAAAATTCAAGAAGAAATCTACTACAATGCGCTAGTAACTTCTTGTGAACTTGCTGAACAATTCGGCCCTCACGGTGCTTATGAGCAAACAAAAGCTGCTAAAGGTTTATTGCAATACGACCTTTGGGGTGTGACTCCGTC
Source organism: Bdellovibrio sp. HCB117 (assembly GCF_047305915.1). Lineage (NCBI taxonomy): Bacteria > Pseudomonadati > Bdellovibrionota > Bdellovibrionia > Bdellovibrionales > Pseudobdellovibrionaceae > Bdellovibrio > Bdellovibrio sp. HCB117. Next base: position 1,921,121 of record NZ_CP178622.1, read on the forward strand.
TCAACCAGAGCGTTTTGAGAAATTGAAAGAAAAGATCAAAAAGCACGGTTTGAGAAACTCTTTGATGATCGCGATTGCGCCAACAGCGACAATTGCCTCTATCGTGGGGTGCTACGAAGCGATCGAACCACAAGTTTCTAACTTGTTTAAGCGTGAGACACTTTCCGGTGAGTTCATGCAAATCAACAAGTACCTAGTTACTGATTTGAAAACTATGGGCTTGTGGAACGAAGACCTTCGCAATGAAATCAAACTTCAAGATGGTTCTATCCAAGACGTGGCGGCAATTCCTCAGCAATTGAAAGAGTTGTACCGCACTGTATGGGAAATCCCGATGAAGTCTTTGATCGACATGGCGGCTGATCGTGGCGCTTACATCGACCAAGCTCAATCTTTGAACTTGTTCATGGAAAGTCCAACAATCGGTAAAGTTTCTTCTATGTACATGTATGCATGGAAAAGAGGCGTGAAAACGACTTATTACCTTCGCTCTCGTCCAGCAACTAAGATTGCTAAAACGACTGTTAGAACTTCAGGTAATGGTTTAAGCATGACTTCTGAAGCTGCCAACACGATGGACGCTGCGCCAGCACCAGCTGCTGAAGCGGCTCCAAAAAAGACTTACACAGACGCTGAAGTGATCGCTTGCTCTCTGGAAAACCCAGAAGCTTGTGAAGCTTGTCAGTAGGCCCGCGGATGCGGAGGATGTCGCGGCACCTCGGTGCTGCGACTAGACTGGTTCGTTAGAACCGAAATTGCTCCCTCCGGACGAGGGAGCGTAAATACATCGGAGAACGTTTTTATGATTTTAGATCCAGGTTTTAACCTTACATTACGCCCTATGAAATACCCTGTTATGTACGAAATGTACAAAAACGGGATCAAAAACACTTGGACTGTGGATGAAGTTGATTTCTCTACAGACCTTGTGGACTTGCACACGAAATTGACTCCGGCGGAAAGACATTTGATCTCTCGCCTGGTGGCTTTCTTTGCTACAGGTGACTCTATCGTCGGCAACAACTTGGTGTTGAACTTGTACAAACACGTGAACTCTCCCGAGGGCCGTATGTACTTGTCTCGCCAGCTTTATGAAGAAGCTTTGCACGTTCAGTTCTATCTGACGTTGTTGGACACTTACATCCCAAATCCAGACGAGCGCGCGGAAGCTTTCTCGGCGATTGAAAATATTCCTTCTATCAAGAAGAAAGCCGATTTCTGCTTTAAATGGATTGATTCTATCAACGAGTTGAACGAGCTAAAAACCAAAGAAGATCGTCGTCGTTTCTTGATGAACTTGATCTGCTTTGCGACTTGCGTGGAAGGTTTGTTCTTCTATGCAGCCTTTGCTTATGTTTACTTCTTGCGTTCAAAAGGTCTTCTTGCGGGTCTAGCATCTGGTACAAACTGGGTGTTCCGTGACGAATCTATGCACATGGCTTTTGCGATCGAAGTGATCAAAACAGCTCGTAAAGAAGAACCAGATCTTTTCAATTCACAAATGGAAGACATGGTTGTGCAAATGCTTGAAGATGCTATCGAGTGTGAGATGGACTTCGCTAATGACGTTCTTCACCTGGGTGTGGCAGGTCTTTCTGCGAAAGACATGCGCCAATACCTTGAGTATTGTGCCGATCAACGCCTTGAAAGCTTGAACATTGCTCCACGCTACAACGTGAAAAATCCGTTCTCGTTCATGGAGCTTCAAGACATGCAAGAGCTTGCAAACTTCTTCGAACGCCGTGTGTCTGCTTACCAAGTGGGTGTTAGCGGTGCGGTTGCTTTCGACGAGGCTTTCTAGGCGACAGCCTAGGAGGCTGCAGCGCCGACTGGCGCGGAAGCTGGACTTCATATTAGAAACGCGATTCTTTGGACCTTATTTTTTCTTATCTGTATGGGGGTAGGATTTCTTCACGGAGTTCTACCCCAAGGTCTTTCTAGGTCTTACTTTATCAGTCCCACAAAAATTCAAGTTTTCACAACAGACGAAGTTTTCTTTCCTTTAGAAATCAGAAAAGAACTTGAAGACGAACTCAATGTTAAATTTTCAGTCACTATTACTCGAGATTGGGATGCGATTTTAGCCAACACCGTGGCAAGTCCCGCGGTCGATCTTATCTTTCTTCCCTCTTACTGGGCCAATACGCTGGCTCACCAAGATCTTCTTTTAGATATTGCGCAAACTCGTAAGCAGTTACAAAACCGCGTGGCTTCGGATTTCCTTTCCATCAAATCCACGGGGGCTTTTCACTTTTTGCCGTTTTATTGGATGAAGACCGGCATTCAGACTTCAAAACATGAAAGCTTCGTCGACTTTTTAAAAAACAAAAGCGAATCCTTCCTTTTACTTTTAGCAGATGAGGATTTGTTGCTAAAACACTTCCAGCTCTGGAAAGAACAAGGCCTACTTGACGAAGTGGCGCAAAAGAAAGTTCTGACTTTGCAATTGGATCAGTTAAATCGGGATCTTCCTGAAGAAGGTGCAATGGAAGGACCCTTGACTCAAGAATCGAAAGAGCTCACCACTTCTTTCGTCAGTGCTCTTTTAGTCTGGGGGGCCGCGATCCCCGTGAACTCTCCGAATAAAGAATTGGTCTTAGAGATCTTAGAAACTTTAAGCTCTACTGAGCGCCAGGAACGAACTCTGTTACAAACGCCGTTTAACTCTGCGTTTTCAACCGTCTCCGCCAATTCGATTCCATTAAACCGTCGTGCTGACTTTATTCGGGATTTAAGATTGAAAGACACAATCATCCTTGAGACCAAGGATCAAGAAGCGAAGAATAAACTTCGCAATGAATTTAATCTGATTCTTTAAGGCTTCACGACACGAAGGGTGGATTGGCCTTGAACTTCATTCACGACCAAGCTTCCGCTAGCATCATAAGCATAGATGATGATCTTCAATGAATACTGACCCGAAGCCATAGCTCCCAGATTCAAAGAAAAATTAAAGCGGCCATTCTTACAACTCGCGATGTTGCTTCCGGTATTGATGTCGATGATAGGCATCTGCGAACCACCGTTTAATAAATAAATACGGTGTGTCGGATAGGTAGAAACATAACACTCACCAGAGACATCGGCTCTAGTTTGACCGGCGGTCGCACTGATCTGAGGACTGTCGACTTTAAGGAATAACTCTTCCGACTTAGGCTCTTTGCTGACCGCATGCGTGGAGGGATCGTCTTTTTGATCTGTAAGCAAGGAATTGCCTTCAATGGGCGAACAAGCCGCTAGCAAAGTAAGGCTTAATAAAGCTGCTCCCTGAACTATAGATTTCATAGATCCCCCACCTATCCAGGATATATGAGAGATCGGAAGACTTGGACCGGAAATTAAATAAATCTAGTTTTGAGACGCAAAAAGGTGCTTAGGTCCTTTCAGCGCGCGTTCCAAAATGAGAGGTTCCAAGAAAAGGAAGTATGTCGACACCATCGTCGTTGCAAAAGGTCCCAATCCCATAAAAATCCCAATTCCTGCATGGAAGAACACACCTAAGAGCAACCACAGATTGCGTGTCTTCGGCCAAGCCACCATCGCTGGAAAATAAATCTCAAAAATAATCGTCAGGTAAGCAATGACTGGAATCACCCACGGAATACTTCTTAAGAATGAAAAATCAAAAGTCGTCATTTGCGGGTTTGCCATCACACTCCATAGCGCCGTACCGTCCCACCAGCTTCCGCCTTTGAGCTTTTCCCAACCCGTGTAAGCGTAAAGAACGGCAATCTGCACCTGCATCATGCGAATCATCATCGAGCTGATCGTGTCTGAAGATTTAAACGTGCTTTTCTTACGGATCAAATTGAGCACACTCAATCTTTCGCAGGACTGCGTGAAGGACATATAAAATAAAAACAGAGCCGCGATAATATCCGCCCCAAAGTTCACGGAATAATTGCGCTGAATAAAACCCGCATTGATGATCCAGGCTGCCCACATCAACCAACGTCCCCCGATCCCTAAGGTCAGAAGGATTAAGAACACCACCAGCAACGAGTGCATGATCATATTCATCGAGTCCGGCCAGAACGCCCACAAGAAGAGCGGACGATACAGATCCGGCATGATCTCTAACGCCATGGAACGCGGAATCCAGGCATTGTCGCCATAATAACCCAAATTAAAAGAGCGTACGGCATACAGATACACCATCGTTCCACAAAGAAGGATGCGCATATACGCCAGACCTAAAAGGTTTTGCGGAGCAAACCAGAAGTGATCCCATTTCTGCCACAAGTTTTTAAAAGATGCTTTAATCATAAAGCCTCCTCATCCGCACCGCCGGTACAAGAATAGTATTCACGCACGTACTGCAGCTCTTGAGAAAGATCCTTCACAGTTTCGTCTTTTCTGAAAACAACTTGATCTAATGGCGGCACAGTTTCAATCACGTGCTCCATCTCAACAGAACTTGCCTCTGGATATTGCTTACACAGCCAAGGTCCGTACAGAACACGCAAACGCTTGGGCTCAATCACCATAAAGCGCATGGCATAGAGTTCACGTTTTCTTGTGGCGCTCGAGATGCCTTTGTTTTTTTCGGCCGGGAAATAACCATCGATAGGCTCTTTGATATCGTTACCTTCTTCATCAGAGTAACGAATCGTATAGCGAACATACATTGTGTGGGCAGGATCTGGGGAAAAGAAATTCCAGCTGGCGTTCAGCCCCACGGTGTTTGCGTAGGGCGTGATAAATTTTGAAGTCACGCGCCCAAAGTAGGCACCTACGTTGGGCATTACGAACATAGTAAAGATGTTATAGACAATCCAAAGGCTTAATAAAACCTTAAACGGAAGCATCCCCTTCTTCGTCAATGTCATCAGCTTCTCCTAGGAATGGCAATTCCTCATCTTCCGCTGACTCTTCATCGCTGTCAGCAAAAAGTTGATCGTCAGAAGCTTCATCTAAATCTTCATCGTTGTCGAAGGACTCTAATGCCTCGGCAAGCTCTTCAGAAACTTCGCCTTCTAGAGTCTCCCCATCAGCGCTCATTTCTTCATTTTCTGCCGCAGCTTCTGCAATCAAGGCCTCCTCAACGCTATCACCTTCCGATGCTTCTGTTGAAGCACCTTCTGCTGAGCCTGGGGTTGATTTCATGAAGCTCGCTTTTTTGTCAGCCGCGATGGCTACCAAAGTCGTACCTGCTGCCAAGGCCTCATCGTACTTCTTCAACCAGTTTGCATCGCGAGTGGAAACCGGCTCGCCGAACGCCAAAGCATCACGGATGTTTTGGGCGCGTTCTTGATCACGTTTTTCAGCCTGACGACGTTTTTCTTCTTCAAAGAAGTTTGTTGTCGTCGCGATATCTTCAAGCTGTTCTTGAATCTTCATCAACTCGTCTTCACCTTGCGAGTAACCACCCACGAAAGTTTCAGACATAGAATCTGTGATAGAAGCCAAGGTTGGTTTTTCTTCGGCTTGTTGCTCGTCGATACCTTCAGGCAACAATTCGTCGATTTGAGATAAAGTCGGAAGTTCTTTGATCGAACGAAGACCAAAGATTTCTAGGAACTTTTTTGTCGTTCCGTATTGCATAGGACGGCCCGGAAGTTCGGACTTACCTTCGAAGTTGACCAAGTTCTTTTCCATCAACGCACGTAACAAGTGACCCGATTCAACACCGCGGATCTCGTCGATCTCGGCTTTCACTGTCGGTTGTTTGTAAGCCACGATAGAAAGAACTTCCAATGCAGGACCTGAAAGCTTGAATTGACGAGCCTTCAAAGTGCGTTTTAGGAATTCCATGTTATCGATTTTAGTGCGCAGTTGGTAACCACCTGGAACTTCTTCCAAAGTCACACCACGACGTCCACCCGCGTATTCCACGGCCAATTGATCCAAGGCTCTGCGAATTTTATCACCGCGGATGTTGGTACCTTTAAAAAGAAGCTTTAAAGAGGCCAAACTGACCGGACGGTCACTGGCAAAAAGAACGCTTTCTACGATGCTTTCAAGACGCTCTTCTTCAACGAATTCAACTTCTTCGATTTCGGCAGAGTCAAAATTATCAAGTTCAGTTCCTTCAACAGAAACATCTTCTTCTTCAGAAGCTTCCGCTTCCATTTCTGCCACATCATCTTCACTGGCTTCCGGAAGGAAACCTTCAGACTCTTCTTCTTCATTTAAAAAGACCGAAGCATCAGACTCAATACCGTCTAGCTCCATGTCTTCGAACGCATTTTCGTTTTCAGATTCAGAAAGTTCAACTGCTTCGGCTTCAGTTTCAACTTCAGCGGCTTCAACTTCCGCCTCCATCACTGCTGTTTCAGCTTCTGCTTCAACTGGTGCTTCAAGATTTTTCTTTTTTCTCGCCATCTTTATACTTCCGTTGCGTCGTCTTTAAATAGTTCGTTTTCCATTGCTAGGATCTCGTCGTCCGTGGCGATATCTAGACCTGATTCTGTAGCTTCGGCAGAGGATCCATCCTCAATAAAGCCCAATTGCATTTGAGGGTTGGCTTCTTCCAACTTATCTTCTGCATCTGTCAGAAGGAACTCTTCATCCTCCTGAATTTTCTTGGATTCTTCCATCATCTTTTCAGCGACTTGATCCGCACGCATAGAATCGTATTCTTCCACGCGGGCTAAGACGTCTGTTTCGATAGGTTTCTTCGCATCCACCCAGATATCCGCGTAAGCTTCTGTCTGGTAAAGACCTACAAAACCCATTTTTCCAAGCTCTAACAATGACAAGAAAGTGATCAAAGCTTGGCGGGCGCGATCTTCTGTCGCCGTCACCAATTCCATCATCGTCAGGCGTTGGCCCACGATCAAGCGGTCTTTGATTTCCAAGACACGGCTGGCGATAGACTGCGCCTTCGCCGCCACTTGATGCACTTTCTTTTTAACTGAACGCAAAACTTTACGGTAAGTTGAGATCAAAGAAAACAGCGCATTTTCTTCTAAAATAATCTCTTCTTCTTTTTGGTCTAAAGACTCACGAGTTCCACGCAACCACACGTCACGACCTACCAGTGGGCGCTCGTACAGTAGCTTCGCGGCTTCTTGATACTTTTGGTATTCCAAAAGTTTTTGTACCAGTTCTTTACGTGGATCTTCTGCTTCAACAACCTCTCCGTTTTCATCGTACTGAGGAAGAAGCATGCGAGATTTAATTTGAATCAAAGTGGAAGCCATCGCCACGAATTCACCGGCGACTTCAAGATCCAATTCCTTCATCAATTTGATGTAATCAAGATACTGCTTGGTGATCTCATGGATTTTAATATCCATGATGTCCATTTCTTCTTTACGAATAAGATAAAGAAGAAGCCCCAGCGGTCCTTCGAATTTAGGCAACTGAACTGTAATACTCATGAAATTGGATCCCCTCTACCATTTCATACTGGAACGAACTATCTCTAATGTCTTTTGGGCTTCCTTGCGCGCTTTGTCGCATCCAGCGTCGATGATTGAATCAAGCTGACCTGGATTATTCAACAATTCTTTTTTCTTTTCTCTTGGGCCTACCGAAAGTTTTTCGATGTTGGCAGCCAAGCGACCTTTACAGTCTCCGCAACCGATTCCTGCTGTGCGACATCCTTGTTCCACCCAGGCGATATCATCGGCTGATGAATAGAGTTTATGATAGCCATACACCGAACACTTCGTCGGCTCTCCTGGATCTTCGCGACGAACGCGCGCAGGATCTGTGACCATCAGATTCACTTTTTTCTTCAAATCTTTTTCCGTGTCTTCAGTGAGGAACAATGTGTTCCCGTAAGACTTCGACATCTTACGACCGTCAAGACCCGGCACCAAAGGAATCTCTGTTAACAGAGGATTCATCTCTGGAAGTTTCGCCTTGTACAAGTGGTTAAAGCGGCGAACCAGCTCACGCGCTAACTCTAAGTGCGACACCTGATCGGCCCCCACGGGAACCGCATTGGCACGATAGATAGCGATATCTGCCGCCTGCAAGACTGGATAGGCAAAACGACCCAAATTGTGGGTGTCGTTAGCTTTCATCTCTTCAATGGCGTCTTTCCATGTATTCACGCGCTCAAGCCAGCCCATCGGAACCATGTTCGAAAAGATCATGAAAAGTTCCAAGTGCTCAGGAACACGGCTTTGAATAAAGATCGTCGCCTTCTCGGGATTGATTCCCCAAGCTAAGAATTCCGCCACCATTTCACGAGTCCATGGTGTGATTTCTTTGGGCGACTTGTAGGCCGTGGTCATTCCATGCCAATCCATCGCCCCGAAAAAACACTCGTACTCATTCTGCAAAGTCAGCCAGTTTTGGAGCGCACCCCAATAGTGACCGATGTGCAAACGACCGGTGACGCGCATGCCAGACATAACGCGCAGTTTTTTTACAGGTGCAGGTGGTGGGGTTTGAACCACGTCAGAACTCATATACCAAAGCCCCCTAAGGCAAGACCGACAAGATTGTTATAGCTCCAGAAAACAGGGATCGCGAGAATACGCAAAGCTCCTGTTAAAACCAAAGCCATCAAAATCATGCTTGTGATGTGTTCGTTTTGCTCGAGCTTATAATTCAATTGAGCTGGAAGAAAACGTGCCAAAACTTTTCCTCCATCCAGCGGATGTAAAGGAAGAATATTAAAGAACGCCAGGAACAGATTCGTCACGATAAAGGTTTTTAAGATTTCAATAAGGCCGCTTGCATACGAAGCCCCCAAGAAATACTTCGCGACAATCGCGATCAATGTCGAACCCACAATCGCCAAAAGGATATTTGAAAGAGGACCGGCCAATGCAATCCAGAACATATCCACGCGGGGATTTTTTAAATTCCGCTCGTTGACTGGAACCGGTTTTGCCCAACCGAAAAAGATCGGCGTCGCTAAAACGATTGAAATAATCGGAAGCACCAAAGTTCCAATCATATCCATGTGCGCAATCGGGTTCATCGTCAGACGACCCATCATTTCCGCCGTGTTGTCACCACGACGACGCGCAACCCAACCGTGTGCATACTCGTGAAAACAGAGTGCAAAAAGGAACGGGATAAAATAAATACCAATCTTGGCGCCAATCTCGACGAAATCCATATCACCTCACGCTAAATCACACCTAGACCCTTGTCTAGTATGTCGAATCACTTGCTCAATTAAAGTGCAAACAGTGTAACACAGCTTGTTAAGAGAAAAGCTCTCGTCTTTCCAAGGCCTTGAATAAATTCTTTGAAGCGGATACGTTCTTCCCACTGTTTTAACTATATGAATGGAGATTGGACCATGTCTGACGTAACTAATGCTCGTCCCGCTTTGACGATGCTTTCTGAAGACGAAGCAGCGTTCAGAGACGCTGTAAGAGCTTTTGCTGAATCTGAAATCAAACCTCATGTGACACACATGGACGAAAAGGCAGAGATGGATCCTGCTATCGTTAAAAAACTTTTCGAAATGGGTTTGATGGGTATCGAAACACCAGAAAAATTCGGCGGCGCAGGCTCAACATTTACTATGGCTTGTTTGGCGGTTGAAGAGATCGGACGTGTTGACGGTTCAGTATCTGTTCTTGTCGACGTTCAAAATACTTTGACGACAAACGCATTCCTAAAATGGGGAACTCCCGCTCAACAAGAAAAATATTTAAGCAAAATGGCCACGGACTGGGTGGGCGCCTACGCACTGTCTGAGTCTTCTTCTGGATCGGATGCTTTCGCATTGAAATTGAAGGCTGAAGACAAAGGTGACAAATGGGTTTTGAACGGTTCAAAACTTTGGATCACAAACGGTAAAGAAGCCAATGTGTTTATCGTGTTTGCGAACATTGATATGGCTAAAGGCTACAAAGGCATCACCGCTTTCATCGTTGAAAAATCTTTCCCAGGTTTCAAAGTCGGTAAAAAAGAAGACAAATTAGGTATTCGTGCGTCTTCAACTTGCGAACTTCTTTTTGAAAACTGCGAAGTACCTAAAGAGAATGTTTTAGGTGAAGTAGGCAAAGGTTATAAAATCGCGATTGAAACATTGAATGAAGGTCGTATCGGTATCGGCGCACAAATGATCGGTATCGCTCAAGGCGCTTACGAAGCCGCTCTTGGCTATGTAAAAGGCCGCGAGCAATTCGGTAAACCAATCGCTCACTTCCAAGGTGTTCAATTCCAACTAGCAGAAATGCGCACTGAACTCGAAGCCGCTCGTTTGATGGTTTACAATGCGGCTCGCTTGAAAGACGCTGGCCAAGATTTCATTGAAGCTGCAGCGATGGCAAAACTTTATGCTTCTCGCGCCGCTGAAAAGATCACATCTAAAGCTATCGACTTGTTTGGTGGTAACGGTTTCACGAAAGAATATCCGGTCGAGAAATTCTGGCGTGATGCTAAGATCGGTCAGATCTACGAAGGAACAACAAACATGCAATTGCAAACAATTGCAAAAATGGAACTAGATAAATAGTTTTCAAGTAAAGGGCTCGAAAGAGCCCTTTTTCTTTTCTTCTTTTTCCAAATATTTGTGGTTAGACTTAAGACATGAACTACTTCTTGGTCTTTCTTCTTCTTTTGAGCGCCCCCTCTTTCGCCGCCGAAAAAGTTTTTCGACTGCACTTAGCTACCGAGCCGGGGGGCCTTGATCCCAACAAGCAGCGCACTTCCTCTTCGAGTTACGTTTTGGGAAATCTGTATCGCAATATCTTTTCTTACGATGATCAGAAAGGTCTTGTTCCAGATTTGGGTACAGGCTGTAAACGCGATAAAAAACGAACGACCCTTACCTGCAATCTGAAAAAAGATTTGCAGTGGAGTGACGGCTCTCCACTGACGTCCGATGATTTTTTAAGAACCTATATTAAAATTCTGACTTCTAAAAATGCAATCCCCCGCGCAGACCTGCTTTTTAAAATCAAGAATGCCGAATCCTTTTACAAAGGAGAACTCGACGCGAAGAAGTTGGGAGTGAGCACCCCGGACAAGCACACTTTGAAATTTGAATTCACCAACCCCGACCCAGACTTTGAATACAATCTTTCAAACTTCTTACTGGCGCCGACAAAAGAAGATCTGACGGCCTACTCCGGCCCTTACAAACTCAAAGAGTGGAAAAAGGGGCAAAAGCTCGTTCTTGAGCCCAACCGACTTTATAAATTAGGATATGCCCAGCGTCCGGTCGTGGAATTTCTTTTTATCGAAGAAGACACCGTGGCTTTGCAGCTTTACGAAAAGAATGAATTGCAGTTCTTGCGTCGCCTTCCCACACTTTTCATCCCGACTTATAAAAACCGCAAAGACTTTTACTGGTACCCGGTCACCCGTCTTGACTACTTGGGATTTGGCCCCGAGCTTTCCGGTGACGAAAACACACGCAAGGCTTTCACCTATTCTTTGAACTATTCAGAGTTACAGAAGATTTTCTCATCGGAAGGTAAACCCGGCTGCATCGGACTTCCGGATTCCTGGTTCCCGGAAAAAGCTCCTTGCTTCGACTATGATCCCAGCAAGGTCCCAAAGATCAAAAACTCGAAGACCTACACGCTGATGTTTTCAGCTTTAGGCGGCGAAGATCACAAGCGCGCCACAGAGTGGCTTCAGAATCAGTGGAGTAAAAACGCGCAGTTAAAAACCCATCTTGAAGTCAAAGAGAACAAGGTGTTCTTGCAAGTGTTGCAACATAATCCACCGGCTATATTCAGAAAAGGCGTCTCTCCAGACCGCCCCACTTGTTTGTCGGCGTTAGAAACTTTCGCTCCTTGGAGCCCTGAAAATTATCTGCGCATAAAGTCGGCCGAATACGAAAAGATTTTGTCCTCGCTTTCACAAGCGCAGAAACCCGCAGAACAGAAAAAATGGTGCCTTGCGGGGGCTGATTACCTGATGAAGAACCACTTGATGATTCCTCTAGGCGCGATCCACTTTTCAGTGCTGGTAAAACCGGAATTTAAGGGGTGGAAGCTTAATCAAATGAATCAGCTGGACTTGTCTGACCTTCACTGAAGCCTCTAGAATAAGGTCTATGAATTCAGCAACTCAGTCCGTCGATATACATAAGGATCAGATCATATTTAACGAAGGTGATGCAGGAGACTGCGCCTACATCATCGAAAAAGGCCGAGTGCTGATTTATCTTAGCAAAGACAAAGAAGACATCCCTTTAACTATTTTAGGTGAAGGTGAAATCTTTGGTGAGATGGCCCTGATCGACAATCAAAACCGCTCGGCCTCCGTGCGTGCTCTAGAAGATGTGCGCCTAGCTATCGTCACAAAACAACAAGTTTTAGAACGTGTCTCTACAGCGGATAAAGTTGTCCAACTTCTGATGCGCGTTTTGTTGAAACGCCTTCGTCGTAAAAATATCAACACTCCAGGCGGAACAAAGATCTCTGACGTGGAGTTTGATAATTCAGGAGCTGGTGATGACGGGACTCAGACGGCATTAGACCAAATCAAACTTGAAAATCAAATTTTCCAGGCATTTCAAAACAAAGAATTTGAACTTTTCTATCAGCCCATTGTGAATTTAAAAACGAAACAAATCAATGGGTGCGAGGCGCTACTTCGTTGGAACAGTCCTCAGCATGGACTTGTTTCACCGAATCTATTCATCGATGTCATTGAAAATTCTTCGATGGTAATCCCAATTGGCCACTGGATCATCAATCAGGCTTTAAAAGACCTGCGCACCATCCAAGACCAGCTTCGTCTGAATAAAAAAGACAAGATGGCGGATGACTTCATGATGAGTATTAATATTTCAGGCCGCCAGTTCACACACTCTGATTTCGTGAACAACCTTGAGGACTTGCGCGAAAAACATGATCTTCAGCCTAAGAACATCAAACTTGAAATGACTGAAAGAATTATGATGGATGGAGCCATTGCCCTGGATGCACTGAAGCAGTGCCATGATCAGGGTTACGCGATTTCCATTGATGACTTCGGAACAGGCTTTTCAAGCTTGCAGTATCTTACGCAAATGCCTATCAGCTTTCTAAAGATCGACCGCTGTTTTGTGATGAAGGTTCTAAACGACCCTAAATCTAAAGCTGTCGTCAGTTCGATCATTCACTTGGCTCACGCCATGGATATCGAGATCATCGCTGAAGGCATTGAAAACAATGAAGAGTCCCTGGTTCTAGAGACCTTAGGGGCTCGTTTCGGCCAAGGATATTTGTTCTCAAAGCCCGTGGACCTGGGACGCTTCCTAAAATTAATCTAATGCATTTAAAGTGTCTCGCTCTGAGACCAACCTAGACCTTCAGAGGGTTTCTAGGAAAGTACTAAAGTCCGTTTAGTGACCTCCGATAAGTCTTATGTCTTAAGACATTCAACCAGCTTAAGATTTCAACTGGAGGTCACAAAATGGCTGACAAAAAATTTGAAAAGCAAATCCCAAATAACGTAGTTTCCCTTGAATCGGCTCGCTGCTGCGGCGAAGGCTGCAAAAAGAAGTCTGAAAAGGCGGGATTTTGCGCTGAGCACTTTGAATGGTTTAAGGCCGGTCTTATCACGAAAGAAGGCATGAAAGCTTCTGACTTTGATAAGAAGTATTACCATTACACAGCGGCTAAAAAAGTCGCGTAACGTTCCTAGTTCAAATTTCATCCGTTTAAGACCAGGTATCCCAACCTGGTCTTTTTTTTATCCCAGATACTAGGGAATTTGCGCCCAAAAGGCTGTGAATAGGATGAGTCCTACAAAGAAGTATTTGATTCCGACACTAAACGCTTCGCGCATCGACATGTCTTCTCTTCGGTCCCCGACTTTGCTAGTATGAGTCCAGTTTAGGAGACCACCCGCCCATGAAAAAGGCAGCACTCATCACTGGAGCCAGCAGCGGCATCGGCGCCGCCACCGCCATCGAATTCTCTCGTAACGGTTATTTCATTTATCTGATGGGTCGAAACAAAGAGCGACTGCAAGACGTCGCATTGAAGTGTCGCAGCGGAGCTTCGATTGTGTCTTGTGATATGACCGATGAAGCGGCTTTGCAAAAGCGTCTGAATGAAGTGTTGGGTGCGAAAATTCATCGCGTGGAAGTGCTAGTGAATAATGCCGGTATTTTTGAAACTCATAATTTTACCGAAAGCACTGATGAACTTTGGAAGCGTCAGATGGAAATGAATTTTTTCGTTCCCGTTCGCGTGGCTCGCGCCTTCTTCCCGTACTTTAAAGAACTGGGCGGAGGAAGCATTGTGAATGTCTCTTCCACCTTGGGTCTTCGCCCCACTGCCAATACAGGCGCTTATTCCGCTAGCAAGGCAGCTTTGATTAATTGGACACAAAGCCTCGCCCTTGAAGGGGGAGCGCACAATATCCGCGTCAACGCCGTGTGCCCGGGTATCGTCGACACCCCTATTCATAGCTTTCATTCTTTAGAAGAAAGCGCGAAAAAACAGGCTTTAGAAAAAATGAAGCCCCTGCAACCCCTAGGACGTATTGGCACGTCCGAAGATATCGCGAGAACCATTTACTTCTTAGGTTCTGAACAATCCAGTTGGACAACAGGAGCAGTGATGGCGGTTGATGGAGGCATCAATCTTTCATGATTCTTGTATTAAAAAGCCCTTTTAGCAGCGCTCATTTTTATCACCAGCCTTTGTGGTCGAAGGAAGAAAACTCAAAGGCTTTTGGTCGTTGCTTTACCGAATATGGCCACGGTCATAATTATACTTTGGAAGTGGGCTTTCACATCCAAGACGCCAACCTCGCTGAACAAAAGCATGCGCTGCAAGCTCTGCTAAAGTCACTGACGGATGTTTTAGATCACGAGCACTTAAATTTTGTGATCCCTGAATTTAAAAAAAAAATCCCCACGACAGAAAATATTGCTCTGTATTTTCTTGAGAAACTCAAAGAGCATGGACACGCAAAAGATGTTTCGTTTTTGCGCTTGTATGAAATGGATAATTTGTGGACGGAGATCCGCCAATGAGTGAAGAAAAAGTAAGATTGTCAAAATTAATGGCGGAACGAGGCATTTGTTCTCGACGTGAAGCAGATGAATACATCGCCAAGGGCCTGGTTCTTGTTGATGGAGTTAAAGTCGATCAATTGGGAACGAAGGTTGATCCTAAAGTTAAAATCACTTTGGAAGCGCAGGCCTTAAAACAACAAAAACGCCTCGCTACGATCATTCTGAATAAACCCATTGGTTGGGTCAGCGCACAACCTGAACCACCCTACCAACCTGCGATTAAATTGATCACACCCGAAAATCAATTTGGTGATTCTAAACAACGTTTGCGCAAAGAGCATTTTGAAGGTCTTGCCGTTGCCGGACGCCTGGATATTGATTCACAAGGCCTATTGCTTTTCACCCAAGATGGACGTATCGCTAAAAAAATCATCGCGGAAGAAACCAAGCTTGAAAAAGAATACATCGTTCGCGTTGAAGGCAAGCTTCCGGCGGATAAATTAAAACTATTAAACCACGGCCTTTCTTTAGACGGTAAAGCCCTCAAACCTGCGAAGGTTGAATGGGTCAATGAAGATCAGCTGCGTTTTATTTTGCGCGAAGGTAAAAAACGTCAGATCCGTCGCATGTGCGAACTTGTCGGCTTAAGAGTCACAGGTCTTAAACGTGTGCGCATCGGAAGCTTGGTTTTAGGAAAGCTGCCTGAAGGTAAGTGGCGCTTCTTAGAAGAGGATGAAAGCCTTGATTAGAACTTCTGCGGCCTTCATCTTGTGCTTTTCACTACTAAGCCTTGAAAGCAAGGCAGAAGTTCAATCTGCAAATCTTCCGCAAGCCGCAAAACCCTATGGGGAATCCTTTTCAGTCTATATCGAAAATGATACGCGCCGCTTGGGCGGACCGAATGCCGACAGTGATTACACCAGTGGCGTGCGCTTTTCTTATCAGTACGCCGAAGACCGGGAACCTTTCTGGGTTCCACCATTGATCGGTTGGTCGGATCGCTTTAAATATGAACGCGAAAAATCGACGACAAATTTCGGGATCTCTATTGCTCAGCAAATCTTTACTCCTGATGACACCGACACATCTGAATTAATTGTCAACGACCGCCCGTATGCGGCCTGGCTTTATGTGGCTCTTTCCGCGAATTTGAAAACTCCTTCACACAGTCACAATCTGGAACTGGATATCGGACTTGTAGGACCCGGGGCTTTAGGAGAACAAGCGCAAAACGGATTTCATGAAATCATCGATGTCCCCACCGCGAATGGGTGGGATAATCAACTTTCGACAGAACCGACTTTGCAACTGAACTACAACCAAAAGATCCGTTTTTACGAATTAGAAACTGAGGCTGGAAGAACTTTTGACTTTATTCCTTCCGCAGGACTTTCTTTAGGCAACGTTCTTATCGCCGCCCATGTCGGGGCTCTTGTTCGCGCCGGCATTCGCCTTCCCGACGACTTCGGCGCCTCCAGTTTATCGTCGGTTGATGGAGAACCCTTGTTGAATTTGAAAGTCGCTAAGAAAAACATTCCTTGGCGACTTTATGGTTTTGCGGGTATTCGCGGAAATGCCGTGGCTCACAATATTTTCCTTGATGGAAACTCCATTCACGACAGCCATCACGTGACCAAGTATCCGTTTAATGCTGAAACAGAGTTTGGCTATGCTTTTCAAATTTCTCACTGGAGTTACTCGTGGAGATTTGTGACAGTGTCGCCTGAGTTTGAAGAAAAAAGCGAATTTAAAAGTTACGCTTCCATTTCAATTTCATATATTCGGCCTTGGGAATAGTTACTTTGAAGGCTTTAAGAAATCCAGACGAAGGGTTTCGTAATAAGCGATTTCTTCTTCCGTAAACCCTGCTTTCTTTCTTAAATCATGATTCAACGGTTCAATACGCTTAGGCAAACGAAGTCTTAAAGAATCCATGCGCTCTGGAAAGTCCGCATTCGGATCGATCTTATTTTCTTTACATATTTCGCGATACCATCGAGATCCAAAATCCACGTGACCAATTTCTTCAAAATTGATTTGCTTCACAATTTTTTGAATCGTCTGTTTTCCTGCAGTTCCTTCCAGACGACGAATCAAGGTGTCCCCGGCATCCAGGCCACTGCCTTCAAGATAGCGATGCACGATCAGGATGCGATCTAAAAGACTGTCTTCCACACTCACCGCTCGCCACAACGCCAAATGCACCGGCCAGTCGCCCCATTTATGTCCTAATGATTCGATACCCTCTAAGCACATTCTTAGGTGTTCCGCCTCAGAAACTGTGACAGCCAACAGTTCTTCACGAAAGCCTTGAGGGGCGTCCGGAAATTCCACCAACGTGCGAAGTCCTAGCTCCATGGCTTGCAATTCAATGCTCGCCAAATCATGAAGCATGCGGGCTTGCCCTTCCACTGTGGAAAAGCCTTTCTTAGGGGGATGAAGCTTGGGGTGCAAAGTGAGGACATCCCGTGCCGGATCTTCGGGAACAACGCCAGGTGAAGAGAGCTTTAAGGCCTCTTCACAAGAATTTTGAATATTTGCGATCTTTTCCCAGATATCCGGGGTGGAAAAACTGAACATAGGGCCTTTTACATCCTGCTCCCAAAGTTGCCAAATAATTAGTGATTTGCTGCAATAGAGCCCTGGAAAAAGTAAAAAAACGCCAGATGGAGTAATATGGGAAAATCGTGGAAAAATGCGGGTAAGGTAGAGAAAGCCCAACAAAAGGGACAAATCTTCACAAAATTAGCTAGAGAGATCGCCGTTGCAGCAAAAGCAGGCGGCCCTGACCCCGCAGCCAACTCCCGTCTTCGTCTTGCCATTGATGCCGCAAAAAAAGTGTCTTGCCCCAACGATACGATCGAACGCGCGATCAAAAAAGGTGCAGGCCTTTTAGACGATGGAAAAGTGATTGAAGAAATCACTTACGAAGGCTACGGCCCTCATGGTGTTGGCGTTATCGTTGAATGCCAAACCGACAACAAACACAGAACAGCTCCGGACATGCGCCATGCCTTTAAATCTCATGAAGGCAACATGGGAGAGGTCGGCTCTGTGGCTTGGATGTTTGATCGCGTAGGACTTATTGAAGGTGAAAAAGCCGGCACTTTCGATCCGGATGAAGAAGCGATTGAGGCTGGCGCTAACGAAGTCAGCAAAAACGATGATGGCTCTTATGAGTTTTACACAAATGCAGATGACTTAGACTCTGTTCGTGATGCTTTGGTAAAACGCGGATGGAAAGTGACGACAGCGGAGCTTTCATTCAAGGCAAAAAACATCACAGAACTTAATGATGCTCAAAGAAAAGACGTTGAAGAGTTTTTAAACTATCTTGACGACATGGATGATACTCACCGCGTTCACGCGACGGTGTAAAGAAAAAGCCGCCTGAGAAGGGCGGCTTTTTTTATTTCTGAATGAAGCGCACAACTTGGTCGATCACTTTTGTGTCTTTAAGAATGCGGCGATGACCTAAACCTTCTGTAGCAAGAATCTGGGTTTGCGGCCACACGCTTTGAATTTCTTCAGCGGCAGCATAACGAACTTCTTTATCGTCGCGATCATGCACAATCAAAGCTTTCACGCGCAATTTACTACCGATCACACCCACATTCATTTCTTTTGGAGAAAGCCCGACTTTCTCAGACAGCATATTTATAAAATGTTTTTCTGCGGCGGGGCTGATTTGCACAAACTTAAAATAGTTGTTCACGACTTTTTCATAATGAGCAGGTCCCGCTACTAAAACCAACTTTTCAGCACGAAGACCTTTGGCAACCGCCAGCACCGAGCATCCGGCCCCGAAGGAGTGAGCTATCACCGCTTCGAAATCTCCCAGCTCCTTTTGCACGTTCACCAGAAACTGAGAATAGTCGCCGACATTGGTCTGCGTTCCTTCGGAAGCTCCGTGCGCCGGTCCATCCAAAGCAACAACGCGGTATCCAGCCTCTGTGAGCGCCGGAGCAAATGCCGCCATTTGGGTTCCACGACCGCTCCATCCATGCACCAAAACAACAAGAGGGCCCTTTTCAGGCCCCCACTCATATGCGGCGATGCCGCCACCTAAAACATATTTTTTTGAAGAAGCATACAACTCCTGCTCCGATGCAGGACGAGGCACTCGCTGAGGCGTTAGAAAAAGATCCAACGCTCCTTGAGCGGCAAGTTTAGGAAAAATCCAAGAACCCGCACGAAGCCCCGCTACTTGTAACTTCTTCGCAAGAGAGATTTCCATAATTATCTTTCGACAATGGCCACAACACCCATACCGCCCGCTGTACAAATAGAAATCAGACCACGGCCTGAACCTTTTTGTGCGAGCATTTTTGCAAGACTGGCAAGAATTCTTCCGCCCGTTGCGGCAAATGGATGTCCTAAAGCCAGACTTCCACCGTTCACATTCAATTTAGAACGATCAATAGAACCTAATGCTTGAGACTCGCCTAAATGCTTACGGCAATACTCGTCGGATTCCCAGGCCTTCAATGTACAAAGAACCTGACCCGCGAAAGCTTCGTGAATTTCGTAGAAATCAAAATCTTGGAGCTTCAAATTATTACGACGAAGCATTTGCGCTACCGCACGCGTCGGCGCCATCAAAAGACCTTCGCCATTCACGTAATCAACAGCCGCGTAATCCGCATCCACCAAGTAAGCCTGAATCGGAAGGCCGTGAGCTTTCGCCCATTCCTCACTGCTCAATAGAACAGCGGAAGCGCCGTCGGTCAGCGGCGTGCTGTTTCCTGCAGTCAAAGTTCCAGTCCCAGTAAAATCAAAAGCGGGTTTTAACTTTGCGAGTTTTTCCATGCTGGTATCACCGCGCACGAAGACGTCTTTCTTAAGACCTTTGAATTCAAAAACCAGGTCATTGAAGAAACCCGCATCATACGCCTTCGCTGCATTCAAGTGACTTTGTAAAGCAAGTCGATCTTGCTCTTCACGAGTGATCTTCCACTCTTTCACCATTAGCTCTGTATGTTGTCCCATGGAAAGACCCGTGCGAGGCTCTTGCACATTCGGGAAGCGCGGTTTTAAATATTCCAATTTAATTTCAGAAAGTTTCGCTATACGCGCCATCGCATTAGGAGCTTTTTGCGCTTCAGTCAAAATCCAAGAAAGCTCGTGAGGCAGAACTCCGGCAATATCACTATTGGTGTCCGTACCACCTGCGATACCGCTTTCAATCTGACCTGCTGCGATTTTTAAAGCAATGTGTGCGGCGGTCTCTAAACCCGTTCCACAAGCACGCTGAACGTCGTATCCGGGCGTGTGAGGATCTAACCCCGCGCTCAGTAACGACTCACGGGATAGATTCCAGTCCGAGGCATTTTTCATCACGGCACCCAATGCGACATCACCCAAAAGTTCACCGCGAATATTAGTTTTATTCACCAGATCCTGAAGAGTGGCCGTCATCAACTGACGGTTCGAAGTACGCGAATAATTAGTGAAGGACTTCACAAACGGAGTTCGTGAGCCTGCAAGAATGGCTACTGGGCGCATGGTTTTGTTTTTCATAGATGTTTCCTCGTGTTTCTTTTAAAACTTGAATCTACCTACCAATAGGTAGATAATACCCCTATCAGCCTTTATAAAGCAAGGACGGAAAGCATGGATACAAAAACCAAAGCATTGGATTTAGGACGTCACTATCTGCAAACCCTTGGATTTAATGGCTTTAGCTTTCAAACCGTGGCCGACGCCTTGGGTATAAAAAAGGCGAGCCTGCATTACTATTTCGCCTCAAAAGAAGAAATGGGTCTAGCGATTCTTGAGGACTATCAAAATGCCTATATTTCCTGGGCGCAAAAGATTCACGATTTGCCAGCGGACAAAAAAATGGAGCAAATGCTTCAGATGTTTTACAAGATTGGTAAAGATAAGAATAAGATCTGTCCTTTAGGTGCTTTGTGTTCCGACTTCAATACCATGTCAGAGAAAATTCAAGAGCGTTTACGGGAGTTTCATTTTCAGCAGCGCAAATGGTTGATTGTCACAATCAAAGATGGAATGAATGATAAAATCTTTCGTGCCGATTTAAACCCTGCGGTTGTGGCTGATTCTTTTTTGGCGGCAATTCAAGGGGGATTGCAAATTGCCCGCATGCGCGGCGAAGCCGAAACATTTAAAAGTATGGTTAAATTTTTAGTAAAAGGTCTTTCTTAATCCTTAACGTTCAAACACTTTCCAATCTTTGAGATTGTATTTGTTGAGGATTTTTTCTAAAGAACCATCCTGGCGCGCGCGTAAAAACCACGCATCTAAATATTCCGGTAAATAACCGAAGTGCGACTCTCGTGGAGAGCCCACTAAAACCACAGAGTTAAATCCTGTCAACGACGTCGGTAAAAGCTGAAGCTCTGCACGCGGCTTTTTAATCAAAGAATAACGAAGAACATTGTAATCACCTAAAGCAATTTCCACGCGACGATCGCCAATCATTTTAATCATGCGGTCAGCGACATCCGCCCCCGTCACTTTTAAACTACGAGCGGCAGGGATTTCTAAATGCGGCCCACCCGCATAGGTTCCCATGTCGGCAAAAACCACTTTTTTCGTGCGCAGTAAATCCTCATCAATTAAAGAGTCTTTCGATCCTGGAGTTAAGATGGCTCCGGTATAATTCACTCCTAACTTAGGCCCCACAACCCGAATCTGATCTTCATAGCGGACAAGATCTGCAGGAACGATGATATAATTCACACGACGGGTTTGCAGAGCAGACAGAAGACGCGTGTTGGGGATGCTTTCTAGATCCAAATAAAAACCGCGCTCCGTAGCGACCTCTTTAAGAATATTATAAATATATCCACCCCATACGCCGGGACCTTGCTCACAAAGATACGGACACAGGGGAGCTACGCCGATTTTAATCGTAAGAAGATTGCGCTGATTCGGAGACACCCGCGGAGTGGGAGCTGCTTTCGCCACTTCAACCTTTTGCAGAAATGACGGAACTCGCCCCATCCAGCCAGGGTAATTCGCTAAAGTTTTATTGGTCACTGGATAAGTAGGAATCAGTTTCTTTTCTGAAACTCCACCTTTCGTAAGATGGGCTATCAGAGCTCTTGCCGTTTCTCGACCCAGCTCCGCACAGAATTGCGCAGAATCGATAACTGTGATCTTGCCATTCTTAATATTTTCTACTGACAAAGGATCACCATCAAAGGTCGCATGAACAAGGTCGGTGCGCTTTTTTTCATAAAGCGTTTTAATAATAGAAAGTCCGCCGCCGTCATTGACCGTGAAGATGACGTCGACACTTCCTTTTTTCGGAAAGTCTTTTAAGAACTGCTTCACGGCCATTTCACCAGAAGCTGGATCCACGGCTTCATAGCGCTTTAAAACTTTGAATCTGCGGCCCTGATCGCGTAAAGCATCTAAAAAACCATCCACGCGATCAATCGTCGATGAGACTTTGGGATATTCAAAAATCACCAGACGCAGTTCTTTATTCTTATCAAAAAGCCCGTGAATATAGTCACCATTATCACGTCCCCCGCCATAATTATCACTCGTGGCAAAGAAGGTCATATCCCCATTCACAATATACTGATCATAAGCAAAAACAGGGATTTTGAGTTGATTGGCTTCCTCTAAAGCACGCGCCAGCGCTGAGTTGTCTGTGGGCTGAATCACCATCGCGGCTGGTTTCGCCTTTAAAACTTCGGCTACTTGATGAACTTGATTTGTTATTCCTTTTCGACCTTCGCCAGCCACATAAGGTGTAAGAACGATTTTATCGGTACTCTTTTTATTGAATTGAGCAATCTCTTCTTCAAAGCCTTTTCTCATGGCGACTTGACCTTCGATCTTCATACTCCAATACAGAACAGAAACTTCAAAGGATTTCGCCGAAGAATGATGTGAAAAAATAAACAAGGAAATAAAAATAAAAATGGCTAAAGCATTCACTTTAGCCATTATATTCTTTTACAGTACGAACCCCAAGGTCTTTGTGTGCAAATCCTGTTAAGGCTCGTTCTGTAATTTTCCGTGATGACAAATATGGAAACAAAGAAGTCCTAGTACAACTCCACGCGATCATTTTCTTTAAAACCGGAACCAGAATGAACAATCGCAATCGCGCCGTCATTCCCAAAATAGCTGATCACTTCAAGAGTTCCCTTTAGACGTCCTGGCACTCGCCCGATATGCCCACCACTTTCAGGATCGTAAATATCATCACCATCTTCAGTGACTTTTAGTAAGTCGCCGACTTGTAAGCCAGAGACGCGGCCAACATTTAAATAAATTCTATCGCCGTTGATGGCCGCAATTCTTCCCTCCCAAGAAACTTTATCTAAGGAAGCTAAAACCTGCGGAGTAAAATCTAAAAACGCATCTTTCACAATCGTTTGAATCATATCTGGATTGTTAGAAATGAATTTATCGGTTTCAACACGCTCACCCACCCGCGTCCCCTGCTCTTCCACAGTCACAGTCTTAACTGTGTTAAAGACTTCGCGAGCCGCTCTCCCCGTCACGACACGGACTTGGGCCACAACTTCAAAAGCTGTCGACATATGACGAACAACGCCGACATTGTCGGCTTTTCTTTTGATTCGAATATCGATGATCTTACCTTCAAGAACTGCCGTCACTCCCAAAGCTTGCGCCGCCTTTGCGACTTCAGGAAGTTTGTATTGCCCCCCTTCCATCATCTTTGAAAGATCGACGTTCAGTTCTTTGCTATCTAAGGCGATGACTTCTCCGGAGCGATTTAAATCCATAATGAAGGCGTTGCGAGCTCTTTCGCGAAGCTCTGAAGGTCTTTTATCCCCAGCATCTAAAAATGGCAAAACCATCAAACGCTTGCGAGGAGCCGAGTCATCCTTACGAGCTTCGTAGTTGACGTCTTTGACGTCGCGACGAATAGAGGGACCGGCCCCATCCATAGTTGTACAAGCCGTGAACGCCAACAGCGATAATAACAAAACAAAATTCTTCACGACCGCACCTCCTACTGTGCCCACTTCAAGACGATCTCGTCTTGTTTTTCAGAAACTTTCGAAAGCTTCTTGCCTTCGATATCCAGCGCTTCCAATTTTCCTAAAAGTTCGACCGTCGAAACGGCGGTATCGACTTCAAAACTGACAGCCTCGGAACTGACTAAGCGCTCACGAATGCTTTTAACTTGAGTGATCTGAGAACGGATTTTTTCTTTCAAACCTTCCATCATCGGAAGAGTGTTACGACCTTGAATTGTCAGACGAATCACCGACGTCCCTAAAGAACCGCGCTGCCAAGCTTCTAAAACTTGTGAAGCTAGGTCGTTGGCGGTCGTCTCAATCACCTCGCGCATTTTTTTATCAACAGCACTTTCAAAACTTCCGTTTTCTGTGTCATAGCGACGAGAAACATCGGCAATAGCGCGACCATTGCTGACCTGAACAGCCGTCATACGAATTTCAATACGGTAGTTCTTTCCAGATTCCCCTTTGTTTAGAACAACCTGGCCATCAATCAAAAGAGGTGCGTTGAAATATTGAGAAAAGAATTGGGCATCCTCACCCACAATACGTTCATTTTGAAAGTCGCCGGGAACACTGTTTCCCAAGCCTGCCTCTACTGGCTTCACTGCAAAAAAATTGTTCTTTTGAAAAGAACCACGCATAGCTTCTTCCAGCACGCGAGCTTCTTTGATCAAAAAGGCCTGCTGTGTTTTATCCGAAGGCAACCACCAACGGTAACTTTTCCCTTGCACACGATCAATCCAACTGATCACTGGAAGCACCACGGGAATTGCATCGTTTTCATTTAATAAAGCGTTGTCCTGAAGCATTTGTTTTAGATCACGCAAAGAGACCTTTAAAGAAACGGACATTTTATATTCCGCACCTTCTTGAGCTAAACTTGAAGCCTTCGCAAAAGGAATATAACGAGCCGAGTTTTTGATGATCTTAGATTGAATCAAAGACTTGTTTTTAGAAAATCTTTCTTCGCCCACCAATTCCTTGATGATGTCTTCAGAGACTTTCTGCGACGCTTGATCTTGAATATCACGACGCGCGCCTTGAGGAGTCGCCTCTTTAGATACTCCGGAGAAGGTGCGGTCGATCAATTCAGATTGTTGAGCTTTTACGGGACTGTTTAAAGTGAACATCAACGCTGCTGCCAACACAAAAGCTAAACGCATTTATTAACTCCTTAACTCAATAAAGTCAGTGCGACCGAAAACCGAGTGCACACCTTCAAAAAACTCATTATTCACGGCAACACCCGTCGCTTCACCGGCATCCATCAAAACACGACGACTGACTTCCGGGATCTCAATTTCAAAACTGACTGAAGTCGTCCCTGGATAATCCTTCATCAAAGAGTGTAAACGAGGATAGTCGTTCGGATCAATTTTATCCAAACGAAGCACCATGCGCTTGGTCTTTTTCAGGATGTCTTCCATGGGCGACACACTGTCTACCATAATCTTAGCAACACCTTCCTCAACCTCAAGCGCTCCCCCAATCAAGACCGGTCTTTCATCGCGAAGCTGTGCTTCAAAACGTGCGTAAGAGTCTGGGAAGATCACAAGCTCGCAAGCTCCGGTCAGATCTTCAATCTTACCGAAAGCCATGCGTGTTCCTTTTTTGGTAATAAGCTCACGCAGCTCGGTGATAAGTCCAGCCACGACGATCTTCTTTTTACCCGCATCGCGATTTTTCCAATCTTTCTTAGCGGCCTTTAAGGCCTCGGCCTCGGGCGAACCCGGCGCGGGCATCTGTGCTGGCAGCTCAGCCACCTTACACGTCGTCCAGATTTCTGAAAGAGTATCGAAACCTTTTAACGGGTGATCGCTAAGATAAAATCCCAAGACTTCCTTTTCATACGCCAAGGATGCCGTACGACTCCAAGGTTTGATTTCTTCAAGCGTCACTTTGGTTTCTGTGGAAGGACCCAAATCAAATAACGAAGCTTGTCCTAGCTCTTTGTCCTTTTGCAGGCCTTGCGCACGATCTAAGTACTTTTGATAGCCGGCCATCATTTGCGCACGATGAACACCGAAACCCTCAAAGGCACCGGCTTTAATCAAGCACTCGATCACTTTTTTATTCACGCGGCGAAGATCGATAGAGTTAAAGAACTCATCCAAAGAATTAAACTTTTTATCGGGCAAACTATTGCGAGCTTCAATAATGGCTTCAACCGCTCCCTGTCCGACACCTTTGATGGCACCCAGACCGAAGTAAATCTCGTCACCATGGGCCCCGAAAAGATACTCAGAGAAATTCACATGAGGAGGTTTTACGGTGATACCGCGTTTCGCAGCATCCTTTGAGTACTTCACGATTTTTTCCGTATCCGACAACTCGGTACTGAGAAGAGCCGCAAAGAATTCCACCGGGTAATGACATTTCAACCAGGCCGTTTGCAAAGTGACGACAGAATAAGCGGCCGCATGGGATTTATTGAAACCGTAGTCGGCAAACTTATACATGAGATCAAAAAGCTCAGAGGACTTTTCTTTATTGTGACCTCTTTCCACCGCCCCTTGCATGAAGCGTTCGCGGTGTTTATCCATCTCTTCTTTGATCTTCTTACCCATTGCACGACGAAGCATGTCGGCTTCACCCAAGGAGTAACCAGCAATCTTCGAAGCAATACCCATAACTTGCTCTTGGTAAACCATGATCCCGTAGGTTTCCGAAAGAACCTCACGCGTGTCCTCAAGCAAGTATTCGACGGGGGCTTTGCCGTGTTTACGATCGGTAAAGTCAGGAATATTCGCCATCGGACCCGGGCGATACAAAGACGTGATCGCCGTGATATCTGCAAACGATGACGGACGGATTTTACGAGTGGCATCCGTGATACCCTCACCCTCGAACTGGAACACCCCGGCAGTATCCCCGCGGGACATCATCTCGAACGTGGCAGTGTCGTTCATCGGAATCATTTTTGAGGTGATCTCTTTACCACGATTCTTCTTGATGAGCTTTAACGCCATATTGATGTGAGTGAGCGTCTTTAACCCGAGGAAGTCGAATTTGATCAGGCCAATTTTTTCGGCGTGTTTCATGTCGTATTGAACGACTTGCTCGCCATCCGCCCCTTTGTATAACGGAGCATGTTTTACCAGTTGACCGTCACCGATGATAACACCAGCAGCGTGGATCCCCGCATTTCGAACCATACCTTCCACGCGTTGAGCGAGGTCAATCATGGTTGCGACAGTTGGATTCATCTCCATCATTTCTGTCAGACGAGGTTCCATCTCTAAAGATTCTTTAAGACTGATTCCCAATTTATCTGGAATCAGTTTTGTGACTTGATCCACTTCCGAGAACAGCATACCCAAAACACGGCCCACGTCTTTCAGCGCCGCACGCGTTTGCAATTTACCGTAAGTGATAATCTGAGATACCGACTCTTGCCCGTATTTTTCCGTCACATAACGAATGACTTCCTGTCGACGATCTTGACAGAAGTCGATATCGAAGTCCGGCATCGAGATACGCTCTGGATTTAAGAAACGCTCAAAGAGAAGAAAGTTGGGAAGAGGATCTAAATCCGTAATTCTTAAACAATAGGCAACCAGGGAGCCCGCACCGGATCCACGACCTGGCCCTACCGGGATGTCATGATCTTTAGCCCAACCGATGAAGTCTTGGACGATTAAGAAGTAACCGTTAAAACCCATGCGGTCGATGATGCCAAGTTCATAATCTAAGCGCGCATAATACTCTGGTTTTTTTTCTTCCGGCACAGTTTCGCCACGGAGAACTGCTTCTTCAAAGCGCGTGAGCAAACCTTCTTTGGCACGACGAGCGATATCGTCTTTTAACGAAACGCCTTCAGGAGTCGGGAATGTAGGAAGATGATAAATCGGCTTCCCGTTTTCATCTTTCAACTTAAATTTCACATCACAGCGTTCGGCGATTTGCAAAGTGTTGCTGACAGCTTCAGGGACATCCGCAAAAAGCTGCTGCATCTGTTCTGGCTTTTTGAAATAAAACTCGTCTGTGCCTAAACGGAAACGAGACTCATCACTTAAAGTTTTATTCGTTCCGATACAGATCAAAACCTCTTGGGCGATCTGATCGTCTTGAGTCATGTAGTGAACATCATTACTTGCAACAAGTGGAACACCGGTGATCTTTGAAGCCTCCATCAAGAAGGGATTTATTTGATCCCACTCAGGAACTCCAGTGCGACACATTTCAAGATAAAGGCGATCGTCGAAGATTTCTTTCAGCTGACGGATTTTTGCTAAAGCGGCATCGGGGCCTTCGCGCAAGAAAGCCTCAGCCACCTCACCACGAAGTCCTCCTGTCATACAGATCAGGTCTGAATTGTATTCTTTGATAACTTCGTAATCGATACGAGGCTTCCAGTAGAAACCCTCTTGATAGCCAATTGTCGAAAGTTTGCTGAGATTTTGATAGCCCTTGATATTTTGAGCCAAGAAAACCAACCGGCGTGGCCCCTGACTGACTTGATCACGATCTTGCTTTTTCTCTAAGCGCGAACCGGGTGCAAGATAAGCATCCAAACCTAAGATCGGTTTGACGTTATTGTCCTTGCAAGCAAAGTAAAATTCAACGGCACCGAACATGTTGCCATTGTCGGTCAATGCCACCGCTGGCATATTCATGGCCGCTGCTTTTTTAGCAATAGCTTTTACGCGGGCCGCAGCTTCTAAAAGAGAATATTCGGAGTGAACGTGAAGATGTACAAAAGACATGATAATTTCATATCTTAGGCCCTTTTTTTATTCAATAAAAGGGGCACCCAGACCCTCACATCTCACGCTGCATTAAAAGGCCCCTGATTTGACGATAGGATGAATTTCGATTCCCGACGGAATGATCGCAGAATCCAAATCCAACTCATCGTTTCTGACAGGGATTTTGATGGTTTTTTGGCCTAAACCGGCATCCAGAACAATTTTGAGAATAACTCCGGAAATAGCACTGGGCGAAGACGCTCCATCGATATTCCAAAGAACGGCCGTGTCGTTTCCTTGAAGTTCAATTTTATCACTCCCCGGAACCGAGGGATCTCTTTCCATTGAAAATTCCATCACGCTGATGCCATAACCTGGAGCGGTTTCCATATCCACTTGCAGTTTCTGCTTCAACATCTCATTTGCATACTTAATGAGTAATGCCGCTTTCTTGCCCGGAGCTGCTTCGACAAAATCGCGATCCCGAGTGGAGTCTTGAGTGATCGCCCCGATATAACGAGCGGCCAGTGTTGAATTTGGAACTTCCAAAGAAAAAGGCTGAGTGACTTTTTCTTTCCAAGCAAAATCATTGAAGGACATGATCAAACGACCCGTTTCGATATTGAACAGGCGATAGCCTGTCATCTCGGCACAACATCCCCCAAGACCACTCACCACTACGGGCTGGTTCGGGTGTACATTCACCTCGGTGGCAGACTCCGTGCGGCTCCATAATTGTGTCTGTAACTTATCCCCCGTGCGCACGTTCCATGTCGCTGTCCCGACAATACCTTCTGCATCCAAATATCTTTGCACCGTTTTTTTGATATTTACCAAAAAGAGCTTTTCGCCTTCTGAAGCCGTGTAGTGACGAGCGAGCTCGAAGTCTTGTGATTGAATCACTGTAGAGCGAAGCTCTGATTTTGTGTCTTTATAAAGTTTGAAACTGGCAGTGCCAGAAGCTTCGTAAAGAAGTTCAGCTGTGGCTGCCATTGCGGCGATGGCTGAAAGGACGATTAACAACGTGACGGCTTTAGAGACGCGGAAGAAATTCTTTTTTGTTTTCATGCGATGAAAACTACAGATTTCCTCCGCGCATATCGAGTTACAAAGAAGCCATTACCTGCGGGTAACGGCCATTATTCCCATTCGATCGTCCCCGGAGGTTTACTGGTAATATCATAAACCACACGATTCACACCTTTCACCTTGTTGGTGATCATGTTTGAAACTTCACGCAAGAACTGAAATTCAAAAGGATACCAATCTGCGGTCATCCCATCACTGGACGTCACTGCCCGCAATGAAAGAACGTGATCATAAGTTCTGGAATCGCCCTGAACACCGACAGTTTTTACTGGCAAGAGTACACAGAATGCCTGCCAGATTTTCTCATAAAGACCGCGACGACGAAGCTCTGAAATGAAAATATCATCGGCTTCTTTAAGTATTTGCAGTTTCTCTTTTGTCACTTCACCAAGAACACGAATCGAAAGTCCCGGCCCGGGGAAGGGATGACGCCACAACATTTCATGCGGCAATCCCAACTGAGCCCCTAGCGCACGCACTTCGTCTTTAAAAAGCTCACGAACCGGCTCTACAAGCCCTAGATTCATTTTTTCAGGCAAGCCTCCGACATTATGGTGAGATTTAATTGTGACACTGCCACCGACAGACGAAACACTTTCAATCACATCGGGATACAAAGTGCCTTGCGCCAACCACTTAATCGGATACTGATGATCATAACTTTTATCAAAGACCTCGATAAAAACACGCCCGATGGTTTTTCTTTTATCCTCCGGATCAGACTTACCCTTGAGGGCTGACAGAAATTCTTCCGAGGCATCCACACCTTTGACGTTTAATCCGATCTTGCGATAATTCTCCAAAACGGTTTCAAATTCATTTTTGCGCAGTAAACCGTTATCAACAAAAACACAGTGAACTCTTTCAGCCCCCAACGCTTTCGTTAAAAGAGTGGCCACCACGGTGGAATCCACGCCACCGCTAAGCCCCACTAGCACGTGATCAGTCGCGCCCACTTGTTTCCGAACATTTTCAATCAAAATATCTTTGATATGAGGCGCATCCCAATCTGAAGCAGCCTGACACATTGTTTGCGCAAAGTACTTCAATAAATCTGTGCCGTGCTCGGTGTGAGCGACTTCGGGATGAAATTGCACAGCTAAAACTCCGGGTCCTTGCATCGCCGCCGGATGATTTCCATCCGACATACCGATCACTTGAAAACCTTCCGGTGCTTTTTCAACAACATCGCCATGGCTCATCCAAACCTTTTGTCGGTGTGGAATACTTCCTACGACGGAAGTCCATGTTACATAATTCAGGCCGTACTCACGGTGCTCCGACCGAGAGACCTTGCCACCCAATTGGTGAGTCAAAAGTTGCATTCCATAACACACACCCATTAAAGGACTTATGTTACGAAGTTCATGGATGTCTCTTTGCGGAGCTCCTTGTTCGTAAACCGAGTTTGGACCACCACTGAGAATAATTCCGTATGGATTTCTTTTACGAATTTCTTCTGTGGGAAATTTATAAGAATGAATTTCTGAATAAAAACCCAACTCGCGCAAACGACGCGCGATCAACTGAGTAAACTGAGAACCGAAATCTAAAATAATAAATCCGCGCATTTTCGATTCCATTTCTATGTTTCGATGCGATAGTTCGGAGCTTCTTTGGTGATGCTGACGTCATGAACATGAGATTCACGAAGCCCCATGGCAGAGATGCGCACGAACTTCGCTTTTGCTTGAAGTTCATCGATATTGCGCGCACCCAAATAACCCATCCCGGATTTTAATCCTCCAACAAGTTGATGAATCACTCCGGCAGCAGACCCTTTGTACGCCACTTTTCCTTCAATGCCTTCAGGCACCAGTTTTTCATTTTCTTCGATGTCCATTTGCCCGTAACGATCTTTGGATCCGCGAGACATAGCACCGATACTTCCCATACCGCGATACACTTTGTAAGTACGGCCCTGGAATAAAATAGTTTCACCCGGTGATTCTTCCGCACCTGCCAGTAAATTTCCGATCATCACGGTGTTTGCGCCCAATGCTAAAGCTTTTGTAATATCGCCGGAAAACTTGATTCCCCCGTCTGCAATCACTGTTTTACCTTTGGCTTTTGCAAGCTTTGCACACTCAATCACTGCAGAGATCTGCGGCATTCCCACACCAGCTACAACGCGAGTCGTACAAATACTGCCGGGCCCCACACCGACTTTTACAACTTCAGCGCCCGCATCAAGCAGGGCCTGTGTTCCTTCAGCCGTAACGACATTCCCTGCCACAACGATCACATCTTTGTGCTTCTGAGAAATATACTTCACCATCTCGAGAACATTTTTAGAATGCCCATGGGCTGTATCCACACAAAGTACATCGGCTCCCGCCGCCACCAGAGCATCGGCGCGATCGCGAGAATCTGCGCCTACGCCGACACCGGCACCAACGAAAAGGCGACCATGTTCATCTTTTGTCGCTTGCGGATAGTTCTTGGCTTTTTCAATGTCTTTGATCGTGATAAGACCTTTGAGCTTCCCCTTACTATCGACCACGGGAAGCTTTTCGATACGATGCTTTTGCAAAATCTTTTTGGCTTCATCCAAAGTCGTTCCCATTTTCGCCGTGACCAGATTTTCTTTAGTCATCAAATTGCGAATAGGTTGATTGAAGTTTTCTTCAAAGCGCAAATCACGATTGGTCAAGATACCCACCAAAGCACCATCCACAGTGATAGGAACACCACTGATAGAAAACTTTTCCATCAGCTCTACCGCCTCTTGCACCAGGTGATCCGGCCCTAATGTGATAGGGTCCATGATCATACCAGATTCATACTTCTTCACTTTTTCAACTTCGAGGGCTTGTTTTTCGATATCAAGATTTTTATGGATAATACCCAAACCACCATGCTGAGCCATCACACGCGCGATACGGTTTTCAGTGACGGTGTCCATCGCCGCAGAGATGATCGGTGTATTTAAATATTTATCTCTAGCGAAAAGAGATCGAGGAACGACTTCTGTCGGTGTGATCTCGGAATATTGCGGAAGAAGAAGGATGTCATCAAAGGTTAAGGCATAGGGAATTTCACGTTCCATAAAAAGCTTGCTCCTGACAGGGTTTCTTCATTCTCAAACGAAATATTTGAGAGTTCAACAGGAACTCTGTCAGAAATAAGTTTTTTAGAACTATTCGTACCAGGACTTATAGAGCAGATAGTTGTCGGCCGATTTTTCTAAAAGGGCCACTTCTTCATCCGTCAGAGGTCGCTTTACTTTCGCAGGGCGTCCTACGACCAGACTGCGCGGAGGAATCTCCGTGCCCTCCGTTAAAAGAGAGCCCGCACCGATAAGACAATGCTCGCCGACTTTCACGCCATCCATCAAGATGGAACCCATTCCAACCAGTGTACCGCGGCCCACCTCACAACCATGAAGCATGACCAAATGACCAATAGTCACGCGGTCATGCAAAGTTGTTCCCCATTTTCCGTAGGTGCCATGAATGACCGTACCATCTTGCACATTCACTTCTTTTCCAATGCGGATGGGCATGACGTCGCCGCGAATGACCACATTGTACCAAATAGAAGAACCCTCACCAATCTCCACATCACTGATGATGCGCGCGTTGTCGGCAATAAAAACATCTTCTGAAATTACAGGGGAAACGCCACGGGCTCTTACAAAAACGTCACTCATAAAATCGAACCTCTTTATCGCCTTAGAATGGCGAATTTTTTATCGCAATGCAAGAATGATTGATCGCTTTACGGATTGGCTTGATGCTTTACAGAATGGGATTTTGCGGCCTTAGAAACAATCAATTCTTCGATACGCTCTTTTTCCTTCATTCCGTCCGAAAAACCAATATCCACTAACTGTTTGCAGTAACTGGGCGTAAATAAAAGATAACTCAACATCTCTCGCGATTCTTCAATGGATCCCGGGCCACGCAGCAAGTAGCGAATCATGCGCGGAAGTTCGGAACCTTTCTCTTTTGCAATTTCCGAAAAATCCACCGAAGGGGAAATCCAAAGATAATCAATCGCGTGAACCGCGACCTTTTTCTTTTGTCCGCCGGTTAATGTCGAAAAACTTTGATTGATCTGCTCGATACGATGAATATCTGATTCAAAGCCATCCATCATAACGGCATTCATCAAAACGTTTGCCACTCGTGACACGGAAGGCGCCTGCCTTGCCGAACTGTTATGATACGAAAACCAAGTGTCCTGCCTGCGACGGACTCCGATTGCGATCAAACTGTCGGCCCCCATGTAAATCGCGGGACCACAAGGCGACTGATTGCGAATGCACCCATCACCGAAGTACCGCGAACCAATTTGAATAGGTGGAAACAACAAAGGAATCGCCGAAGACGCCATGACGTGTTCCGTCGAGAGGTTGGTTCGCTCACTGCGATGCATGCCACGCTCCCAGGGAACTATATCAGGACTTCCTTGAAAGAAAGTGAAGGTTGAAACACTTTCATAATCTAATGCTGAAACACTGACGGCGCGCAACTGTCCGGACTTTATTTTTTTGTCGATTTGATTGAAGTGACACTTATCAGAGATAAAATTACTTAAAGGATGAGTGCTTAAAAGAGATCGCAGTGCCGAGTCTTTATTTCCCCCGCCCCAAGAAAATTCACTCATCCATTGCAGACCACCGCGAGAAAGAGTCATCAAATCGGCATAGTAGATTTGATCGCTATTGATATGACTCCAAAGAGAGACAAGATTTTTCGCGCTCTCAACAAAATCGCCGCTGTTTCCAGCCAGCATCGCGACATTGATGGCGCCGGCGCTGACACCGCTATAGATCTTAAAAGGATTTCTAATTTTTGTCTTCGCCGCTACATGGGCAATCGCCGCAAGAACGCCTGCTTGATACGCTCCCCTCGCGCCTCCACCTGACAGAACAAGTCCCAAACAAGGCATGCCGGCTCCTTCCCTGGACTTCTATGGTAAAACCTTTCTGTCCTCAGGAAAAAAGCTGGCGATTGGAAACGATGAAATACAAAGTTTACGTCTAAGAGTTTTGTTTACGGTCAGAGACGACCCACAGAAGATCATTCTCTAAGATCGTGAAGCTCGCCCTAGGACCTAGGATACGTTCGGAGCCTCTTTCAATACCCACGACCATGCCGTGCATTTTTTCTCGCAAACCGCTTTCACGGATGGATTTTCCTTTTAACGGCGAGTCCTCAGTCACACTGAAAGAAGATAGCTTGTAATCCTGCTGATCTGTCTGCGTGGGTTGAGTTTTTAAAGCGCGTTCCATCTCTAAAGTCTTGTGGAAGTTCTGCAGTTCTTCTTCACTGCCAAAACAGATCAATCGATCGAAAGGATAAATTATGAATTCTCCGTCGGGTGCAAATTTACGATGGGTCCCCCGAAATACAGCCGCGACTGTCACGCCATATTTTTCTTTAAAAGAAAGCGTGCGCAAGCTTTGTCCGACAATACTGCTTTCCGGGAAAATCTCATAACTTCCCAGTGTCGCTTCCCAAGGCAGAAAGTTTTTTGCAACCTCAGCGCTGACTAAAGATTTACGCTCTTTTTCCGTCAGATTTTTTAGAAAGTTTTTTTCAATCACCTGATAAAGTTTTTTCACCCATAGTTGCGCCAAACCAGCGGCAATGATCAAAACGGCGACCATCACGCCAGACGCCATTTTCACGGTCACGAATTGCGACAGAATCGCGGCCACCAGCATTAAGGCCAACAATAAACGGCCCGCAAAAATCCCAGCTTGCAAGCCACGAAGCTTTTGCAATTCTTCCACATCACGTTCGGATCCTAAAGAAGGTCCTCCCAAAACAATTCCCCAAAGGAACGGCCCGCAAATTAGTAAGCACAAGAATAAAGAAACACTGCTCGCCCAGGGGCTTTCTTGCAAATAGCTTTGCACTTCGCCAGTTAAGAAAGTTTTTGAAGCCAGTAGGATGGCCACTACCATCACCGTGTTCATTAATACTTTAAGTCCGTAGGTTCTAAAGATAAGTCCGCCGACGTTGACTCGTCCCTCTTGGTTAAAGGATTGTTGATAGCGATCTAAGATGACTTTGATTCCTTCAGGAAGACGCGCTTCAACCCAGGTGTGTACGGGACCTGAGAATTTAATCAGATATGGCGTCGTAAAGGTCGTCACCGCTGATGTGGCTATCGCCAAGGGGTAAAGGAAATCACTGGTCACTTTCATCGTCACACCTAGCGAGGCGATAATAAAAGAGAACTCCCCGATCTGCGCCAAGCTCATTCCCGACTGAAAAGACACCTTACGGGTTTGCCCCGACAAAATCGCACCCAAGAAGGTGCTGATGAATTTTCCTATAACTGTTATCAGCGTGACCGCCAAAACGAGGTCCCATCTTTCCCAAAGTATTTTAGGATCAATCATCATCCCGACAGAGACGAAGAAAATCGCCGCAAAAAGATTCTTCACCGGTTGAAGCACCTTTTCCATATTATGACCTTCAGGCGTCTCAGCTAATAACGAACCCATGACGAAGGCGCCCAAGGCCGGAGAAAATCCGACATAAGCCGCGATCATCACCATCAAAAAGCACAGACCAATAGCCACTAAAAGCGTGGTCTCATCTTCCAGCAGACGACGAATACGACGCAAGAATATGGGAATAAGAAAGATCCCAACGATAAACCAAAGAGCAATAAAGAAAAAAAGACGAAGGCCATCTAACGCAAGTTCTGCCGTTGAGAACTCTCCAGAACCGGCAATCGCAGTTAGCAATACCAAGAGCAGGATGGCGATGATGTCTTCGACAACCAGAATACCAAAAACCAATTCAACGAACTTCTTCCCTTTGATTCCCATCTCTTGGAAAGCACGTACGATAATCGTCGTGGAGGACATGGAAAGAATGGCACCGAAGAAAAGACTGTCGATACTGTTCCAGCCAAACATGCGGCCGAAAAGATACCCTAGTCCCATCATAAAGATCACTTCAAAGGCCGCAGTGAAACCGGCAGAGCCACCGACTTTGAACAATTTTTTAAAACTAAATTCCAGACCTAAGCTGAATAAAAGAAAGATAACGCCGATCTCGGACCAGACCTTGATGCTTTCATTATCTGTCACTGTTGGAAAAAATGGCACATGCGGACTTACTAAAAAGCCCGCGATCAAATATCCAAGAACTAAAGGTTGTCCGAGTTTTTTAAACAGCAGCGTCGCTAACGCCGCAATGATAAGAATAAAACCTAGATCAGTAATCAAATGAGGCAAATGAGTCATGCCCCATTTTTACAAACCTAGTTCAGATATCCAAATCCTTTATCCATGAAACCAAAATTTTGTGCCTTTTGCGCGCCGCTCTCGATCTCAGCATTCAAAATACGCGAACGACCGATAAAGTTTTTTGTCGCAAACAGAGGCACTTGTAAGTACAGACACAAAGACATGGCTTCATCGGCGCGCAATTTCACTGAATTTGTCGCCGGGTGCCCACTGATATAAAGACGCACATATTGGTGGGAGCCTTTAATTTCAACGAACACGGCTTGCTTTATTTCGATCCCTAAGGACTGAAGCAAAAGTGCTGTGAATTTGTGCGGTGAAGACTCAGCGACGACTTTGTTATTCTGAGAAAGCGCCACTCCCGCATCAATTGGACTGACTGCGACGGGCAAAGTATAAACGTGCGCTTCATCCTTCAAAAGCAAGAAGGGACGAGTCGCATCCGTCGTCACTGACAAGCCATAAGGAAACAATTGCACCAAGTCATTTTGGTGAAAGGTTTCTTCCTCATGCGTGTTCTGTGCAAACACAATCTGAGCTTTAAGATTTTGTGAATCCAAAAGATCTTTCATGTTTAAACTAACTCTCCTCTGAATACCGCCGGGAAGGCTTTGGTGATCTTCACATTCACTGTTTGACCGATCAAATCTTTGCTACCTAAGAAGTGAACAAGCTTATTGCCAGAGCTACGGCCTTGGATCTTGCCGTCTTCACGGTCTACATTCTCAACTAGCACCTTCATCACTTGGCCTTCGTACTTTTTCACAAGTTCAAATGCCATCTTATCGTGGGCATCAAACAGACGGTTCAAACGCTCGGTTTTTACTTCTTCAGCCACTTGATCTTCAAATTTCGCCGCTTTTGTGAAAGGACGCGGAGAATATTTAAAGGCAAAGATCGTCTCAAAGCCCACTTCTTCAACCAATGTCACCGTATCACGGAATTCTTCCTCTGTTTCACCGGGGAAGCCCACGATAATGTCTGTCGAGAAAACCACATTCGGAATGGTTTTCTTCAACATCGCGATTTTTTCTAAGTAGTGTTCACGCGTATAGTTGCGATTCATGCGATCTAAGATACGTGAGTTTCCGCTCTGGAATGGAAGATGGATGTACTCCATGATTTTATCTTGGTGAGCCGCCATTGTATCCGCGAGCTTTTGATTAAAATCTTTAGGATGCGACGTCGTGAAACGAATTCTTTCGATATCCGTTTCTGTCGCTACCTTCGCCATCAAATCGGCAAAGTCCAAGCCCTCTTCGGCTTTATAGGAGTTTACGTTTTGCCCAAGAAGAGTGACTTCTTTCACTCCACGCTTCACCAAGTGGCGAATGTCCGTCAAAATGTGTTGCAGTGGACGAGATTTCTCACGACCGCGAGTGTAAGGCACCACGCAGAACGTACAGAAATTATCGCAACCTTTTGTGATGTTCACAAATGTCGCAACACCTGGATTACGAACCATGGTCTCGATGTGATAAGGCGCGCGGTGTTCAAACTTCGCATTGATGATTTTCTTTTCACCTTCGTAAGTTCTAGCCACCAAATTAGGAAGATTGTCGATTTGATCTGTACCGAATACGAAATCAATCATTGGTTGGTTCTTAATCAAGTTGTCTTTTTCTTGCTGACCGACGCAACCACCAACACCGATACGCAAGTTCGGGTTTTTCTCTTTCATTTTTCTGAATGTGCCGACTTCAGAATAAACTTTGTGCACGGGCTTTTCACGCACACTGCAAGAGTTGATGATGATCAAAGAAGCGTCTTCAGGTTTTTCTACCGGCGTGAAGTTTTGCATCTCTAAAAGAGAGTACATACGTTCAGTGTCGTTCACGTTCATTTGGCAACCGTAGGTAGAAATATACACACCACGGCCCTGACCAATGTCGTTGTTTTGCTGAAGGCTTTCAGGGTTTTGCGAAGTGTTTTCCACGGTTCTTACCTCTTGTGTCATTAAAGAAAGTGAGTTATAGAGGAGCGTCTTAAATTTGTCAAAATGCCCGACGCAAAAATCGCCCGGCAGACACAGAGGTCCCTATGAATCCAAGACTCAAAAGCTCAAAAAAATGGACGGCATTTCCGAAAGAGTACTCAGATCAGATTCAGGCCGTTTTCACCGAAAACTTCGCCCAATATCTCGACAATGGCGACCTTGTGATTGAAGGCCGTATTTACCCCGAAGAGATTCTGCTACGCGTCGGATATCTTGAAAAAGGCCGTTTGGCCCAGGCTAATTTCGAAGTTTCTATGAATTACTCTCAGGATCAACAAGATGCAGTTCAACGCATCCACAACTGCGTGGACGCAGCTGCAAGCATGATGATGGAGTATCTAGAAAACGACGGCGAAGTGGACTTCCCGTACACATGGAAAGAGTTCCCCTTCCAAGGCAAAAAACTTTATCTGCAATTCACTACCGAGAATTCATCCTTAGAAGCGGAAGCGAACAAACTTCTGGGTGTCGATGACGAGACACTTTATAACGACGCTGAAGAAGCGGACGAAGATGCACTTTCTCGTGCAGAACAAAGTGAGGAGCTTTCCCCACCTCGTGATGAAGAAGAGTTTTCCGAAGACGAGGACTACGAAGACGATGAAGAAGAGGACGACGACACCGAAGATCGCGGCCCCCGCATGTTTGGCGGTGGTAAGAAAAAGAAAGGTGATCTTCACTAATAAAAAAAGCCTCCTTCGCGGAGGCTTTTTTATTTTAAGGCGTGGCGCGCGTGAACCACTTGTTCATTAAGATCGGACGCAACCAGTTTAAGTAAACAGCTCCGGCGGCCAATCCCCCGGAACATCGATATTTTCCGGATGTCGTGATTCCGCAGTCCACCGTGAGTAAATCCGAATACGAGGTACCAGCATCCACAACCGAATAAGCGCCGTTCCTAGCTCCACATCTTAGAGCTCCCGTCGTAGTAATGCCACACACTCGGCTACTCCAGTAATCATTTGGAGCTAACACTTTCACATACTCAACACCAGGATCCTGAACGGTGAATACTGTAGGATCACCTGTATAGTTACTGTAGTTATCCCAACACTTTATCTCTTTCGTGGTAGCGGAAATTGCGCATCCTCTTTGGTAGTGACCGGAAAGTTCTGTGTAAGTGTCTGTATTGTCAACGATCGTTGGAGTGGGGATCGTGCCATAATCATTTTCCCAACAAGACAAAGAACCTCCAAGAGAAAGATAACAACCTACAGAATAATCTCCAGAATAGGATTTAATTGTTGCCCCGGCATAAATTTCCTCAAAACTTCCGTCAGATTTCAAACAGCGAATCTTTTGATTCTCGGAGAGTCCACAAAAGCGATAGTTCCAATCGCCCGTCGATATAAAAGCTGCATACTTGACGGTATCGACTTGAGCTTGAGTCGCACTTGAAAAAACATAGCCCTCTGAAGTGAGAACGTAAGATGTATCGTCCAAAAGGTCTTTGACATTATAGGAGGCTAGACTCACTTGATCGACAGGTGTTGATCGCAAGAAACCCTGAACAACTCCTCCGAAACATTTTACTTGGCCAGTTGTTAGAATTGCGCATGTGGCTCCATGAATACTATTGTATCGAATCTTAGCTACGTTAGATAACCCTGACATATCAGTTCGAATCGTGGAGCTAGCTATCACATCCACACCGCGCCACCCTCCATAGTTATAGTCAGACGTGTTCCAGCAATACATTTCGCCGGTCGTAGAAACGCCACAAGCTCTTTGGTAATTTCCGCCGGATCCCGTAGCATAAACTTGTTTAAAGAGAGGACTAGGTACAAGTGAAGACTTATCACACTTCACACCACCATCAGCATTGATCACACATTGCCGATGAAGACTTGCAAAAGTACTCCCAGGACTCAGCACTGTAGGACTGCAGGCGTAGGAGTCACAGATTCGCTTCCACTCGCCGGAAGAGGTCAGTCCATAGATCTCTCCCTGTCCCGAACTTGAAATATCCAAGTAGGCTGTACCCACATCTATATCAGAAAATGAGCTCGGACCACCAAAGGGATCAAAATCTGCGCACCGTAAAGCATTTCCAGTGGTAAGCCCACAAGCCATGTAAAACGACAAAGCAATCTTCTCGTAGGCAACGCCCGCATCGAATGTTTGCATGGAGTAATAAGACTCGTATCCACACTTAAGTTCGTTAGAACTAGTAATGCCACAAAAACTAAACTCAGAATCAAAATCCAAATAATCGGTAGCACTATCCAACGCAGTCATGGCTAAATCACTTCCGTTATTGCATTTGATTTTCTTCGTCGTCGTTAATCCGCAGAAAGAGGCGTTATCACCATTTCCTTGCTTGCTGTCTTCGATCTTGATGTACTTCACACCTGGATCTACTTCTACGGGCGTGGAACCAAACTGTGCGCCCGAACAATAAAGACTGCCATCCGTTGAAATCGCGCAGGTAGTTTGAGAACCAATCACGAAAGCCTTATCAATATTTAATTCGAAACCACCATCATTATCTCTTAGAAACAAACGAGCTTGATAATGCTCTGCCAAAGTGACCATGGCACGATTGGTACCTACTAAGTTCAATTGAATGAGGCGTTCAGGCTGAGCAACCCCGTTGTTTAGAACCTGAAAACTCAAGGTCTTCGTTGTTTCATTCGCGGCAAAAGTCACTGTCCCGGCCGGATTTAAATCAGCATCCAACATATAAACGTAATCACCGGAAACGTTGTAGTTAACTTCCACCGGATAAGGCTTCGCCTCTGAAAGTTTCAAAGTGAATGATTTTAGGCCAACAGGCTCGCTTACACGCTCTTCGTATTCTTCAACCGATACTAGGGCCGCACTGTCGGGACCGGCAGAACAACTGGTAAAAGTCGCCGAACCGGAAAGGCTTCCATTCGTGCAAAGTCGAGACTCGGAAACACTCGCGCAAGTATCTCCACCAGTGACAGTTGCGCTTGTATAAGCCAGAACACTCTGTCCGTGCGGGATCGTTTGATTGTCAAAAACGCAGGACAATTTTTTAGTCAATTGAACCGAGGAAACAGGACCGTTCCCATCCTTCCTTACGCCCACTAATTTTACGGTGATAACCTGCCCGGAAAGAGTTGAAAGATCTAAATTGACACTCCATGCATTGTCGATACACGGAGCATTCACACTAAAGGTCTCTGTCGAGATGACAATTTCTGAGATGTCTTTACAAACCCCTTGCATCAAAAAGGAGTTCTGATTGGTGTCGTTAACAACACCGGAGTTATCGACCTTTTCTACTGCCAAGGATGCGGATGTTTCCGACATTAGTGTCGCTTCAATTCCACATCCCTGAAGTATAAAAGCAGAGTATACCAAGCTAATTCTAAGAAGTTGATTACTGAACACGTCCCCCTCCAACTTTCTTATTTTCAAATAGACGCACTATTTAATACGTACGTAGTTTCCGTTACTGCGCACCTCTTGTCCTTTTTCGTTAATAGCGACAACTTGAAGGTGGTAATTTCCTGCGCCTGGGTTATCCACAACGACGGTGACCTGGTTATCAAATTCAGGATAGTGCTGAGAGTTTGCATACCATTTGCCGCTGACGATTTTCTCTCCTTGAGCCGTACAAGAAAATCGAGTCCCCGCACGAACTTCCTTAGGACAATTTAAAATCACATAACCGTCGATGCTTTTTTTCGCATAGGAATGAGCTTTTCCGGCAGTATCGGTAATGGCAATATCTGAGTTATTCACACGAACATAACGGTCTGTATATTCTTTAAGGCGATTTTCAAAACTGCTGTTCGCGGATGCAATCA
This sequence comes from Bdellovibrio sp. HCB117, assembly GCF_047305915.1. Taxonomy (NCBI): domain Bacteria; kingdom Pseudomonadati; phylum Bdellovibrionota; class Bdellovibrionia; order Bdellovibrionales; family Pseudobdellovibrionaceae; genus Bdellovibrio; species Bdellovibrio sp. HCB117. The sequence continues at coordinate 1,963,697 of NZ_CP178622.1, forward strand.
AAGAACCTTGGCAGTAAAGATCAAACTTCACCGCTCTTAAATTGTGCGAATCTAAAAGATCACGGCGGATATTCAAATTCACATAGGAACCTTTAGACTGTGTCGTTTGGTAACTGACGATTTGACCTTTCAATTGAAAGCCAGGCTCACTAGAGAAATCAACAAAGTGCGAAGAAGGAACATCGATCACGGCACCGTTTGCCAAATTTGTGATCTTTACTGACAAGCCGGCAGGAATACTCGCAAGACCACTTGAGTGAGGCGCTGACAAAGCCGCCGCATGGAAATTGATTCTAAAACCTTTTGAAGCTGGCAGTTCAGATTGCCCCACAAGCTTCTTGTCATAGGATAACGGTTCAAGGACGAATTTATTTAATTGAACTCCTTTATCCCAACCGATGGCTTGGAGAGCTTGAGAACAACTTGCAGAAGCAGACAAAGTCGAAGCACTGGGCGTTGCCGTGTTACTTGACCCGCTCCACATACCAGGCTCTGCAATCACGCCAGATCCATCTAAACTCAATGAGGAAGACGCCAAAGACTCTTGAGCCTGCGGACTGAACTGACCCGCCGGGCTGCAGTTCTGAAAGGCAATCATTGAAGCTGCTGAAGCAATAAATAATAAACCGCCACCAACGTATTTTTTGATTTCCATGATAGTTCCCCTTTGATGTTAACTTTTCGGAGGAGAACTCACGCTGCATGACCAAAGCACGGTGAATACTGATTCAAGTGCGTTGAAACAGTTTGGAGCCAAATCGACTTGCAAAACTTCAACAGCCAACCCGTTCCACGAAGATCTTTGAGAGCTGAAGAAAATTCTAGTTAAGATCTTATTTTAACAAGGTTTTCCGGTAATCTCATTCTGAGATACTGCATTCATAACACCTGTCGATCAATTTGCCAGTACGCTTGCGCCACAATCGCAATTCCCCTCTCGAAAAATTGGCATTCCCTTTGAAAAAGGAAACTTCGTCAAAGAGGAGTTCCGGATGTCTATTTTGAAGGCCGCGAAAAATTCGCTGGTAATTGCTAGTATTTTTTCATCTCACCTTTCATGGGCGATCAGCAAAGAGATGCATGCCCTTGTTCGCATGGAAACTCATTCAAATGCCGTAGCCACTCGCGAAAGCGGATTCACGCGTCTGGAACATTATGAAATTCCTTTAAAACTTATCGAGGCCGATGTAGCCCTTCGTTCAAATCCTGAATTCGTCAGCTCCTTAATCTTTGAAAGAAACGGTGAAAAGTTTGTCCGTTGGGTGATTAATCCCGAAGATACAAAATGGTATTTGCAAGTTGAAGAATTCCTTAAAAAGAACGGCATTGAGCCCGTTCGTAAAAAGCATTTTATCGGCTACATGACAGCTTCACGCAGTTATATTGCTGTCGATCCTAAATCAGGAGCTGAGTTTTCAGTAAAGGTTTCTACGGATCGCACAGGTGGTAATTGGCGAGACAAACAACAGACATGGGACGACGGAAAACAGATTCGTCTGATGACCGACTTCGTGGATAAACAATTAAAAGGTCAACCAAAGCTAGAGCACATTGTGCTTCTAGATGAACCAATGGCATTCGGCATTAAAGACATCGACCAAGGCATGATCATCCGCTCTTATGAAGAGGTGAAGAAATCAGGGAAACGTTATGTTCCAGGCTTTTCTATTATGCACGAAGATTTGGGACGCGATCTTGCGAAGGCCAATGGCTCCAAGGATCCCGCAGCGTATTGGAACGAACATTATAACAAACCCCTCGCCCGCGCATTAGCAGAGTTTTATGCTTTAACAGGAATGACCTACGATTCCCCTCATTCTCAGAACTTTTTGGTGGAGCTCGATGCGAAGAACCGCCCGACAGGTAAAATCGTTTTGCGTGATTTCGGTGACACCTATCTTTCCAACGAGTTTTTCGAGGCTGTGAAACGCACAGACATCACGAAAGCTTGGGAACAGTCAAACCTACTTAAGGGATATATGTCCGTATCCGTGGGAATCTTACACGGAAACACCGCACCTTCCTGGATGGATATAGACGCAAAGAAAGTTACTAAAAACAACTACAACGGTTGGGGCTTGGATTTCTTCAAAGAATTCGAAAAGGAGTTTGCCCGTCAGACCGGAGTTCAGTTGAACTCAAGCAAGCCCCATGTTTCACGCAATGGCTTGTACTTGAATAAGGGCTATATCATGAACGACGAAGCGGCAAAACGCTTCTTGGACCTTTCAGAAAAAGGACTTCAGCGCGACAACTTGATGATCCGCTCTTGCAGTCGCACTTTACTAGCTATTTAATTTTATTTTTTAGAACGTTGTGGAAGGGCTTTCATTTCGAAAGCCCTTTTTTTTATTTTACCAGCTGATCCAGTTGATCAAAGTACCAGTGCTTTAAATCCTTTTGCAGCGGAAGACTGGCCAGCATGTCTTTTTCAGACTGAACAAGGCCCGTATATGTCTTTTCATTTAGAGCGACTTCTTCAGCACATTCGCGAATCCACTGATCGGTGGTTTCGGGATGAAACTGCGTGGCCACGATATTCTTGCCAAAAGTGAAAGCCTGATTTTTACAAAAACTTCCTTCACAAAGAAGCTCCGCTCCCGGAGGAAGTTCAAAAGTATAACGATGCCAGTGAAAGGCCTGTAACGTCGAGCCCTCGCGAGTTTTCACCGGCACAAAACCAATTTCCCATCCGTGATGTTGATGAACCGAGCCTCCTAGAATTTCCACCAGAAGTTGCGACCCCAAGCACAAACCAAAAATCTTGGAGTTATTTTTCACAAGCTTACGAATGAATTCCTTTTCAACAACCAACCAAGGATGTTTTTCTTCTTCAAAAGTATCCATGGAACCACCACAAATAACGACCAGATCAAAATCTGTTTTTACAGGTGGCGCATCCGTTCCGGGCGACCAATGATGAACAGTGTAGCCTCGAAGCTCAGCCCATTCTAAAGTGGTGCCTGGAGGAGTGTCTGCTTCGTGCTGAATAACCAAAAGACTTTTCATACTCTCAAAACTAACAGAAGCCGCAAATTTTAGGCATAAAAAAACCCATGCTTTTTACGGCATGGGCACCCCTCGAAGAGAGATTGAATTTTAAAAATTAAAGAGAGTTCACGTATTTTTGAATCTCTGGAACTTCATCCAAGTGATTCTTAGCTTGCATGATCAACTCAACAGCTTCTTTTTGCTTCAAGCGACCTGCTGCCATCTTTTCACAAACCAAAGCTTCCAACTGATCTGTGATTTGATAAACGCTTTCATGCTGAGGCCAAAGATTTTGCGGAGAGTTCGAACCACCCGCACAAAGTGGGATGTAATGATCAATCTTGAACGCCTGACGCTTCATAGAGCGCGTACGGTAACCAAGCTGATCGTACTTTTGAAAGATAGCGGCTTTTTGAGAAGAAGAGACATCACGCTCGCAATATTTGATATGCTCTGGATATCTGTAAGAATCCGCTCTTGAACAAAGAGCACCCGGAGTTAGATTTGCGTCCGGTCCCTTTGGAAAATTCCCATTCGCATGAGAAACAGTTGAACACAAAACAACGACTGCTAAAAGAGCCACGCTCTTAAACATTTCCCCTCCAAATAGTCTGCCCTTACGGTGGCAGGTAGAAACATCAGACCCATCTCTGACATATATTTGAACAATTTCGGTTAGTCCTACCGATCAGATTTCCCTATTGCAATGAAAAAAGTCCGCACCAGCAGCTTTAACGCAACAGCAAACCCCAATCCTAACCATTCCCAAACAATTCCAAGCCCCCAACCACCCTCCAACAAAACTGAAGCAAAGCATCAGAAACATAAGAAATGAAAGACTAAAAATCCCAAGAAAAGAAAACCTAATTTTATAAAAGCTAAACTTAGAGAGAGACCTAAAGAAGCGAGCTCCGAAGGAGCAAGCGAAAGACCGTGGACACCCAGAAAGAGCGAGCGGTCAAAAATGCCCATGCGCAAGGCGGGAGGAAGGAAGCGACTGAGGCGTACGCCTGTACGCCGCAGGGAGACGCCCGCCCGACCAACGCAGTCGAATGGGCGTTTTTCACCGCTCGCGGTAACTAGTACTCGTCGTCTTCTACGCCCGGAGTTCCGTTATCACCCATGCCGCGAACTTCTTCGATGTAGGCACTTGTATCCTCTTCAAACTCATTATCCTGAGCCGATTCATCAATCTCAAGCTCCTGAATAGCAGCCAAGAAGTCTTTTTCCGTGCGCAAATCACGGCGGATCATTTCTAAGAATTTATCTGGATAACGGGAAGTCAATTCTTCCACGTAACGTTCCAATTTACCATCAGCCAAGATTTTCTTACGAACTTGGATCTTCTTCCAGAAAAGAAGATAGTGGTAACGGCAATAAGCATCTACGGCAGCGATTTGATCGCAGTCACGCGCGCGGCAATAACGATTGCCTTCGGCGTCCGTCAGAATGATCTCTTCGTCTGTTTTTGGCTTTTCTTCGCCCGACCATTCTTCTTCTTCTTCGACGTCTTCGTCAGACTCTTCAACGGCTTTCAGTTCTTCTTCGTACTCGCCGATTTCATCGCCCATCAAATCGTCATCAGCAATAAAGTCGTCATCAAGATCGGATTCTTCCTTCTCTTTATCCTTTTTGCCTTTACCTTTTTTTGCAGCCGCAGGAGCTTTCGCATCCTTCTTCGCAGGTTTTTCAGCAGTAGGTTGCGGAGTGGCAGCCTTTTTATCTTGCTTCTTAGCCTCAGCGACTTTCGTCTCTTTGACTTCCTTTTCCTTGGCAGGTTTCGCAGCGGCCTTAGCCGGAGCTGCCTTCACTTCGGGCTTTTTCTTTACTTCAGGCTTTTTCGCTACCGGTTTTGCCGGAGCTTTATCAGCCTTTTTCTTTACCACAGCCTTAGGTGCCGCCTTTTTAGGAGCAGGTTTTGCGGCCGCTTTCGCAGGCGCTTTTTTAGCAGATTTTGCAGCAGGTTTTGCTGCGGGCTTCTTTTTAACGATTTTTGCCATAATTCTACCTAGATAGTGCTTAAAAATGATCTTTCATGTGTGAAGCATTTCAAGAGGAGCGTCAACTCATTTCACTGAAATTGTTCCATCTTGACTGCGCACAAACACGCTGCCTCTTTGCGCATCGCCCCGCAGACGACCACGCACGGATTTTTCTGCACTCAATTTAGTCACTTTAAGCTCGGAAGGGACGACGATTTCGCCCTCGACCGTCATTAAATTTAAACTCATTCCCGAAGACGCCGGCACTTGGACATTCACGCGGCCCGACTTCGCTTTTACATCCAACTCTGAATCTAGCGTCATTGTCACATTCACAGAACCCTCTTGGTTCTGACCTTCCATGCGACCTTGAAAACCTTGTATGTTCAATGCGCCACGACCGTTTTCAAACTGAATCGTCCCCGTTCCCTGATTGATTTTGCTATTGGATTGCTGCGTCGCCAAAGTGAGGAAGCCGCGCACTTTTTCAATCTGAAGCTGACCAGAGAATAGGCTCGCACTCACATCACCCTGAATGTTTTTAAGAGCCATGGTGCCCGAGTACGAGTCGGCATCCACCTTCCCCGTATGATCAGAGACATTCACATCACCTTTTTGCACATAAATATTCAACGAACCTGAGCCGTTTAAAGAACTGACGCGGCCCTGAGCGACACTCACCTTCAAATCTTTATTCCATTTCTGAGCGACGACCGATCCGCCGCGCAAGTGAATTTCCGTCGGAACTGCGGCTCCCCAAATCTCAATTTTTCTCATTTGCGTGCCGGACTTAGGCAAGATGTTCAACCAGTTCTTTTTGCCCGCGTATTCATTCATTTTTACTTCGATGATATTATTCTTCTTCGTAACAACGAATACGCCCTCGGTGCTGGCCTCATCCACGCCAGATACTTTCAAGGAATTACCACCCTGTCCCACAACTTGCACCTGGGCTTCTAATCCTTTGAGGACCAGACGATCGCCGTCGGCGACGGGAACTTCAAATGTTGCAGCCATAACCGGCTGAAAAAGAAGATGCGCGAGAATGATACTGATCGCTGACATGCGTTGACTCCCTGGGAAATTGACTCTGCCTTTAAAATATAAAAAAGTATCGGGGCATTGACAACTAATTGAGGTGAAAAATGGAAAATGTCGTAATTGTGAGCAGCGTAAGAACTCCTGTGGCTTCGTTTCAAGGAGGTTTCTCTTCTCTTCCTGCACCAAAGCTCGGTGCGATTGCAATTAAAGAAGCGATCACTCGCGCGGGTGTTTCCGCTGACGAAATTGATGAGTGCATCATGGGTGAGGTTTTGACTGCAGGCGTAGGACAAGCTCCGGCTCGTCAAGCCGCGATCTTCGCCGGTTTGAAAAACACAACACCTTGTATGACAATCAATAAAGTGTGCGGCTCTGGCCTTAAAGCTGTGATGTTAGCGGCAGATTCTATTGCTCTTGGTAACACAAAAATTGCCGTAGCTGGCGGTCAAGAAAACATGACATTGGCTCCGCACTTGCTAGAAAATTCTCGCTCTGGTTACCGCATGGGTCCAACACAAATGACAGACTCTATGATCAAAGACGGTCTTTGGGATCCGTACAACAACTTCCACATGGGAAGTGCCGCAGAGATTTGCGTGAAAGAGCATAACTTCACTCGTGAACAACAAGATGCTTTCGCGATTGATTCTTACAAAAAAGCGCAAGACGCTTGGAACAAAAATCTTTTCAAAAACGAAATCGTTCCTGTGACGATCGAAGGCAAAAAAGGTCCTGTCACTGTGGATAAAGACGAAGAGCCGTTCAACACGAACTTCGACAAAATCCCAGGTTTGAAACCTGCTTTCGACAAAACCGGAACTATCACGGCAGCCAATGCTTCTAAAATCAACGATGGAGCTGCGGCTCACGTCTTGATGTCTGAAAGCGAGGCTAAAAAACGTGGTTTGAAACCGATTGCAAAAATCGTAGCTCACGGCACATTCGCTCATGAACCAAAATACTTTACAACAGCTCCTGTTGGCGCGATCAAAAAAGCTTTGGCTAAAGCGAACTTGAATGTGGGCGACATCGACATGTGGGAGATCAACGAAGCTTTCGCGGTCGTAACTCAAGTGGCGATGAAAGAACTAGAAATCCCTGCTGAAAAAGTAAACGTGCACGGTGGTGCGGTGGCTATCGGTCACCCGATTGGTGCTTCCGGTGCACGCATTCTTGCGACACTGGTTCACGGTCTTCACACTCATAACAAACGTTATGGTCTAGCAACTCTTTGTATCGGTGGCGGTGAAGCCGTTGCTTTGATCGTAGAAAAAGCGTAGTCCGCTATGAGCAAAAAAGTTTTTACTGATGCAAAGAGCGCGCTCTTTGACGTTAAAGACAATATGACTTTAGTTCTTGGGGGATTCGGCCTTTGCGGAATCCCTGAAAATTGCATCGCGGCCCTTCGTGATATGGGAGTCAAAGGTCTTACTTGCGTTTCTAATAACGCCGGTGTTGACGACTTCGGCTTAGGTCAGCTTTTGCAAAATCGCCAAATCAAAAAAATGATTTCATCTTATGTGGGTGAAAACGCGTTGTTTGAAAAACTCTATATGAGTGGCGAACTGGAACTTGAATTCTGCCCTCAGGGAACTTTGGCTGAAAGAATTCGTGCGGGTGGCGCGGGTATCGCTGGATTCTACACTCCGACAGGAGTGGGAACTTTAGTGGCTGAAGGAAAAGAAATTAAAAATTTCGACGGTCGAGCCTATGTCCTTGAGCGCGGAATCAAAGGTGACTTTGCTTTCGTTAAAGCTTGGAAGGGCGATAAATTCGGAAACTTGGTTTTCCGTAAAACCGCACGCAACTTCAATCCTATGGCGGCAACAGCCGGTAAGATCACAGTTGCTGAAGTTGAAGAGTTGGTTGAAGTGGGCGAATTAGATCCCGATCAAATTCACACGCCGGGTGTTTACGTACAGCGCATCTTCAAAGGTGCTAACTACGAAAAACGCATCGAACAAAAAACTGTGAGAAAGGGGTAAGCCATGCCATTAACTCGTGAACAAATCGCTCAACGTATTGCTCAAGAAGTGGAAGATGGCTATTGCGTGAATTTAGGAATCGGCATTCCTACTTTGGTTGCAAACTACATCCCTTCAAACAAATTCGTTATGTTACAAAGCGAAAACGGCCTTTTAGGAATGGGACCTTTCCCTTTCGAAAAAGACATCGATCCCGATTTGATCAACGCTGGTAAGCAAACGGTGACAGCACTTCCGGGTGCTAGTTTCTTTTCAAGCGCTGACAGCTTTGCGATGATTCGTGGGGGCCACGTGGACTTAACAGTTCTTGGCGCCATGGAAGTCGATGAAGAAGGCAGCATTGCCAACTGGATGGTTCCAGGAAAAATGGTCAAAGGCATGGGCGGAGCGATGGATCTAGTCGCGGGCGCTCGTAACGTGATCGTAGCTATGCAGCACACAGACAAAGAAGGAAATTCAAAACTTCGCACAAAGTGCACTCTGCCTTTAACGGGCGTAAAGTGTATTAAAAAAATCGTGAGTGATTTCGGCGTGATCGAAGTCACACCTCAAGGTTTTGTGTTAAAGGAATATGCTCCGGATTTATCTCCAGAGAAAGTTCTGGCGGCGACGGAGGGGAAGATGACCATCGCCCCCGATTGCAAACCTATGACATTCTAAAAGTACTTTGTAATTTGTTACCGAATCTAATTAGACCCCAAGACCTCTTGGGGTCTTTTTGTATCAAAGAAAAACACTCTCCATCGAAGGTCCAGCCACCGTTTGCCCGTCCTGTTTTTTCCAGTGATAATAAGACTCCACAATCCAGTAAAAAAAGAGGTCTTTCGTGGCAGAGCAGAAAAAGGTGGCTAAAGATACTTATCTATTCCGTGAAGGTGATGCCCCTGATGCGATGTACATTGTGAAATCCGGCGGATTCGCCGTGACAAAAACAAAAGGGAATACCGAGATTGTTTTAGCCGAAATCGCTCCTGGCGCCATGGTGGGAGAGATGGCTCTTTTCGACAACAAACCTCGCAGTGCCAATGTCAAAGCCACAAAAGAATCTGAAGTCATTGCACTTCCCTATGACTCTTTAACGAAACAAATGGAGCAATTGCCCGTGTGGGTGCGCGCGATCATGAAAACTCTGAATGAGAACATGCGCGAAGCAAACAAGAAAATCAAAATTCTTGAAAACTCAAATCCCGATGAAGAGCGTTTTCCTCCGCACATCGTGAATAAGTACATTTCAATTTTAAATCTTGTGGGAAATAAATACGGAAAAGAAGAATCGCCAGGAACATTGGCTTTTTCGTCTGTTCTTATTCGCAACTACACGATTCAAATCTTTCAAGAAGCCACAAACAAAATGCAAAGTGTTGTGAACGCGCTGACGGATCTTGGCTATCTGAAACAGGAAGACCGTGGTGATGGTTCACAAAAAATTACAAATCTAAAACCTCAGGAATTATTCTCGTTCGTTGATTGGTATAACGAATGGCTTTTCAAACAAGAAAAAGACCGCTTACCCGCAATGACAGATCAAGAAGTGAACGTTCTTAATGGCATCTTGCACTTCGCACGCAAAGTAGAGCCCAATCATAAAGGTCTCTACAAAGTCGACTTGAACGAAGTCCAAAATGAATCCATGAAAGAACTCGGAAACCTCATTCGCCCCGACGACGTAAATTCTTTGATTGAGAAAAAATATCTCACCGAAAAAATCATGGACGAAAAAGGAGTCTACATCATGGTCGAACTTCCTTACGTGGAACCCATGGCCCGCAACTGGTCCATCGTAAACAACCTCAAGAAAAAACTCCGCTAAGGTGCTGCTTCCCTTCATTTCGAAAAGGAACCATGTATAAAATAAAAAAGCCCAAGATAACCTTGGGCTTTTTTTATTTCTGCATTTGAAAAAAGAACCTGGTACCTTTAATCGATGTTGGGATCGGCTTGGCAGCGCAATGGCAATTGATCATCTGGGAGTTTTGAGTACTGCTCCCCATTCACCGTGTGAACGTATATCGAATTGGTTTTTGCGCCTTGAGCGATGGGTTGTCCCAATGTCAGGATCACGCGGTCGCCGGTCTTTGCTAAGCCATGAGTGACCATCAACTGATCGATCTGACTTAAGATGTCTTCCATCGTTTTATAAGGCTTAATCACGTGAGTTTGAATCCCCCACATCAGCTCCATCGAATTTAAAACTTCCATGTGCTGAGTGACTGAAATCACGCGCGCTTTAGGACGGAATCCTGAGATGATGTTTGCGGTTTTGCCTGACGTTGTTAAGCAGACAATGGCCGTCGCATTCAGTTTTAAAGCACTCAAAGAAGCACTGGCTGCGATAGAAGCTGGTGTACTAAGGAATTCACTTTCAAGCGAAAGCTTGTAGTACTCTTCCTCGTTGCGCTCCACTTCCGTGATAATCTCATGCATAGTGCGAATACACTTAAACGGATACTTACCGCTGGCAGATTCTGCCGAAAGCATCAAAGCATCAGAACCATCTAAAACAGCGTTTGCAACGTCCGTGATTTCCGCTCTTGTGGGACGAGGATTTTCAACCATGCTATCTAGCATCTGAGTCGCCGTGATAACGGGCTTACCCAATTGGTTGCAGACTTGAATGATGCGTTTTTGGAAACCCGGAAGACGGCTTTGCCCCACTTCCACAGCCAAGTCCCCACGCGCGACCATCACGACATCACTTAAACGGCAGATCTCTTCGAGGTTTTCCAAAGCTTCTACCATTTCAATTTTTGCTACGATCTTGGCATTGGATTTTTTAGATTCAATGATTTCACGGAGTTTACGAATATCACGTGCATGACGAACAAAACTCAATGCGATGTAATCAACTTTATTGGCAATACCGAACTCAAGATCTTCAAGATCCTTCGGCGTCATGCACTCCACCGGCAAATTAACACCTGGAAGATTCATTCCTTTACGGTCTTTCAAAATGCCACCGTAAACCACTTCCGCATCAACTTCGTTACCACGCACCTTCAGAACTTTTAGTTCCATCAAACCGTCATCAAGAAGAATGCGCGTCCCTGGAGAGCACGCCAGCGGAAGCTCTTTAAAGTCAGAAGGAATAAGGCCTGTCGTTCCCAACACAGCATCCGTTGTGATGATAAGCTGTTCACCCGGTTTGATCTCGATAGAGCCTTTTTCAAATTTACCCACACGGATCTTAGGACCTTGAAGATCCTGCAAGATAGCTACGGGGGCTCTTAATTCTTGGGATAGTTTTCGCAGTGAATAAATCACCTTCAAGTGATCTTCATGACTGCCGTGGGAAAAATTAAGGCGAGCCACGTTCATGCCCGCCTTAATTGCTTTTTCTAAGTTCTTTTCATCACGAGTAGCGGGCCCAATAGTGGCCACAATTTTTGCGCGACGATCTGCTAACATTTTTCTACGCCTTCCTGCTATATGAACTCATCTTCACAGATAAGTTTTGCATATCCTCCTGATGGCGTCTATTCATTCTATCTAATTGATCCTGATGAGACTCGTTGAGTTGAGCTAGCTTCGCCTCATACTTCATCGACAAGGATTCTTTTTCCATCTTTACGGCTTTTTCACGCTCGCCAGAACGAGTAGAATAAAGATTTTCTAGGCGTTTGATTTCCCGGTCGTTGCTATCCTTCAATTGAGATAATTTGTCCTCATAATTTTTGATAGTCTGCTCAAGCTTCGCGTTAAAACCGGCTTCCATATTTCTAAAGCGCTCAGTCATAACCTTATTGGTCGCGGTCTGGTCACTCACCGTCTTTTCGCGGTACGAATCCATACGATCCAGATAATTCGATTTTACGACATCCAAGGAATCCGTATAGTAGCGTTCCATGTCTTCCGAACGCTTATTCGTCAGATCCAGAACCTTTTTAACGCGGCCTTCCGCATTATTAGAAATTTGCGTCACCTGATCCTTATGCTGTTGGATCATGTTTTCACGCTCTTCGCGGTGACGAGCATTTGCCATGGTCGACTGAGATTTATTTTCGCGATCTGCGTTTCTTAATAGCTTACGGTTTTCGTTCAAAACCTTGCCTATTCTTTCATCATTCAGATCTTTCATTTGATCAACAGCATCTTGTCTTTGCTGATCCACAAGATCAAAACGCTTTTCATAGGCTTCCGTAAGGTTGCGACGCTCTAAACCACGCAGCCTTTCGTTTTTGGACATCTCGTTATTCAATTTACTATTCAGACGCTGAATTTGGCTGTCACGAGAACGAACTTGCGAGTTCACCCGCTCATTCACAGAATCGCGGAAGGATTGATTTTGATCATCCATCACATCCGTTTTTTTAGCCAAGGCGTTTTCGTATTTACCACGGATGGCCTCACGCTCTCCATCTAGGATCATTTGTTTCATCTCGAGATTATCAGCATACTCCGCATTTTTGTTAGCTACAGTGTCTGAATATTTCTGCGACCAACGAGAGTTGTCAGCTTCTCTTTGGCGTTCGCTTTGACGAAGACGGGATTCGTAAGACTTACGCATCTCATTGGCATTTCTATGCTGTGAGCGCAAAGACTCGTTGTAACCCGCTTGCATAGCGTCTTTTTCTTTTTCATGAGCGGCATTTAATTTACGGGCATTATTGTGCACAGTTTGCTGGGCCTTCAGACGATTTTCTTCAGACATCTGAGCAAAGCGTTCATCTCTTTGCGCCACTTCATTATTCAACTGTCCAACAAGGTTTTCTTTTTGGGATTCCGTGATTTCTTTTTGCTTACGCAGAGTGCCCTCGTAAGCCGCCTTCTGCTCTTCACGCGAGTTGTAAGCATCTTCCATCTTATTGCGCAAAGATTCGCGATACGTCTGGCGTACCTCGTCAATCTTGCGATTGTTTTCAAAATCTCTGTCACTTAAAGTTTCACGATTGCGCTCTTTGAGCTCCGCAATCCGACCTTCATAATTATCAGTGATATTACGAATTTCTTCGTGATGACGTTGCTCTAAACGCTTGATTTCAGCGTTACGGCGTTTAGCATTTTCTGATTCACGGTTTTCATACTCTTCACGAGTTTGGCGAATCTTGTCATCCTGACGTGCGCGATCCGAAGATGAAATAGAAGACATCCTTATCCTCCCAGACCACAGATTAACATTAGTCTTTGGAAGAAACTTCTATTCAACAGTGTCGTATTTTAAAAACAGGACCGGAGTCTAGCGCTCAAAGACCCTTTGATGGTACAGACGCTTCATTTCCTGGCGCTCCGCCTCGATGCGGGCCTTACGAACCTGCTCGGCGCGCTCTTTTTGCTTCTCAGAGGCGATCTCACGCTCAACAACGTTTTTGTAAATCAGAGCGCTTTTTTCAGTCAAATCACCCCAGTTCTCGCGCAAATGCGAAACCATGGCGATGAAGTCTTTCTTAGATCCTTCATACATCAAATTCCAAAGTGGAAGATGCGATTTCATGTCTACAGGCTGAATCATTCCGTAATCAGTTTGGCCTTTAGAATTCACGCCGGAAATCCAGAACTCAAATCCCTCTGGCAAACTCAAGGTCTTACCATCACGAAGAATCACGGTCAGAGTTGCATCCATATTACGAACAAGCACCTTGTTTCCCTGATCCACAACGAAGTACTGACCCTGTGTAGCTTTCAAAGTCCCATAAAGAGTTTCTAGCTCTACGTTTTTAGATTTTTCCATCCATACTGCACCGTTGACAAAACGCCACTGATCCGGAGCCAGACGAACCAATGTTGAACCATCTTTAGCGTGAATCTTTAAGCTTTCACTTGAATAGTGCAAAGCCTTCCCCGTCACCTGCAAGGCGCAAGTTTCTTTGGACTTTAAACATTCTGAAGGTTGTTGAAGAACATCCCCGGAAGCACGAACTCGCACTTCCATTTGAAAAGCCATGATGAAAATGAGGACACGGAAGAACTTCTTCATTTGTATTCTACACTCTGAGCTAGCTTACGAGCCTGTTTTTTGAGATCGTCATTTTTGAAGTTCTTAAAAACGGTCTTGTAGATTTCAGAAGCTTCTTCAGTTTGATTGTTGAACTCACTGATTTGACCCATTCTTAAAAGAATAAAGCCCGTCAGCTCATGCTGTGGAAACAAAGTCACCATCGAGTCAATTTGCGTAAGACTGTTGCGGAAGTCCTTTTTAAGGAAATAGCTTTCAGCGATAAAAAAGTGTGACTCGACCACGTGCTGAGAAAGCGGATATTTATCAAGAAGCTTATTAAACTCCCCAATCGCCTTGTCATAGTCTTGATTGTTAAAGTACTTCTTTCCCTTTTCAAAGAAAACGCCTGATAGATCCAAGGAGTCTTCACTAGCTGGCGATCTCACGACAGAGGAAAGATTCTGCAGTTCATACTTTGCTTGAAGTTTTTTATCCTCGGGAAGAACCTGCGCGACAGTTTGCTGAAAGTCCTTCAGCTGATAGCTTAAAAGAGAGTTGTTAAACTTCTCTTTTTCCACCTGTTTTTGCAGATGTGCGAGCTTTAATTCATACTGTTCATGACCATTGAAATACCCCACAAAAGAGGCATAGGCACCTAGAATGCCGACCGTCAGTGACAAACAAAAAACTATGAAAAAAGCGTTTTGATTCTTCATGTCTCACTTATCGGCAAAAACCGATAAAAATTGAGACTGAAAGGCCTCGTATTATTTTGAGACTGCCTTCTGGTCGTAGGTGTAGACCACTTCAGCGTCGAGGTCTTTAAAGCTTCCACCTACCTCGATCTTCGGAGCCACTCGCCCTTTCATAACCATAAGCTTTTTAGAGTCATGGGAATACCAAAGATAAACCGGATCCACCAGGGCGGCGATCACAAAACTTGTCGGCTTCATTCGAAGCTCCATCCATTTGTCAGTTCCCTTATCGAGATCGCTCATTTTCTTTAAGGTGAATCCCACCGTTTCCAGTCGGTCCCAGACCGCAAAGCGCACCTCAAGCTCTTTCCCAGACGAAAGCTTTTCCCAGTTTTCCATAACCACCGCGTTGAAGTTCGCGGTGGAAAGCAAAAGACCTTTTAACTTTTCATCCGATGTTTTCTTTTTACCGTTAGCCCCGGTGTATTCGAAATGAATCTTCTCACCCTCCACGGTGAACTTTCCCTTTTCCGAAGTTTGCGGACGCTCAATTTCATAGCTTTTCACTTGAGCTTCTTGAGTCACGCCTTTTTCTTTGACCACCGTTTTACCATTCAGATCTTTATAAACAGCTTCACTATGAACCCGTCCTCCAGCTTCTGAAAACTGAACTTCCAAAGTGTAGAGTTTTTTCGTTTGTTCGGATTTCAAATCATACAGATTTGCCGTGGAAACAATTTGAGTGAATCCCACAAAAGGCACCAGTAACGCGACAAAGAGGCTCATGAGTCTTCTCCTGGATATTTGTCTAACAATATTAGATGTCACTAGAAATTGGAAAGCTGATCCTTAACATTCAGAAATTTTCCGCGTCACATCTAGACCCGACTCTTATTCAACGCATTTCCCTTGACGATTTTTCGAGCCAAAACTAGTTTGAATCCTTCGATTAAGGAACCGCGTTACATGAATAAAGCACAATTGGTCGAACTTGTTGCTGAAAAAACCAAGTCGACAAAAAGTCAATCCGAACAGATTCTCGACGCCACTCTGAAAGTGATTCAAGAAGCGCTCAAAAAAGGCGATGAAGTAAAACTCGTGGGATTTGGCACTTTCTCTCGCAGTGCTCGCAAACCTCGCCAAGGAAGAAATCCTAAAACGGGTGAAACAGTTAAAATCCCCAGCGCCTATGTTCCCCGATTTAAACCCGGAAAAGATCTTAAAGACGCTTTAAATTAATCCGGCGAATTCAGGTCGGTCTTGAAGCCTGCACCAGCCACTCAAGCCCGACTTCCAAATATATTGCTCCCCAACTACTTTCTGGGTTGTAAGCATTTCGCGCAATTCGCGCACAGAATAAGGTCCTTGCTGCACCAAAGACTTTCCTGATTCAGAAGGACTTAAAAGCACCCACTCTTTTTCATCTTCAACAATGTCTTGCCCTGGCATAAAAGTTTGCCCAGCAGGAAAAAGGTATCGCTCAAATTCCGCAAACTCGCAGGCCGCTTTCCATTCACCTAAACTGTCGTTACAAATCAGATCATAAGGACCCACGTCCCCACGATGAATCAAAGAACGCATTTCTTGGAGCGACAAAGGACCTTGAGGCTTTAAATCTTTGTTGTAAAACCACGAGTTGCTTTTCATAACTTTTCCTTCTTGCTGTGAAACAAAGTCGGCAAACTTTCAATCACTTCTAGCATATCATAGTAGGCCACTTGAAAATGTTTGCTATCAACAGGTTTCGCTAAAAAATGTCGCAGTGTTGTTGTTGAAACCATCTTCTTACGATAGCCATTATAAAGTCTTTCACCCAACATACCACCCAGTAGTTGCGCCGCAATCATGTAGCTCCACTTCTTTCGTGGCTTGGCTTGCAAGCGATGCCCGGGAACTCCAGTGATAACCATCAACTCATGCATTTTTTGCGCTAGCGCCAACTGCAAAGCCTCTTTACCCAACTCAGAAGGTCCCCGCGATGCTAAGCTTGCTTTAATGTCCGCAATCGTATCTGTTTTTCTTTTATGGTTGATAATTTTAGACCCAAAATAAGCCGTGCCTTCAAGCCAAATCAGACTCAGAAAATCAGACGGCACATCCGTCGGCAACTTCGTCATTGAACTGCTTTGCGCGTGAACGTAGCGCATGGCTAACGAAGCCGCATGATTCACAGTCGCACGTGCCAGATAAGCGGCCTTGATCTCTGGAAGATAAAAAGACATTCCTTCAGCAATCATGGATTCAATCCAGCGCAAGGTTTTTACATCATAGGATTCGCGGGCCTGTACCCAAAATGAACTGTCTCGCGCCGTGTACACTGACAACGCATCCACTGAAACATTTAGCCCCAGTTCTTCGGCAATGATTTTTACATAGCGACCGACATGATCGGTATAATCTAATTGCTCATCATCGTCGTCATCATCTTCGTCTTCATACTGCAAACCCAAATCGTAAGTTTGCTCAAGGTACATGAGATAATTTTGCCACTTCACCCAAGGTGGCACACTCATCAGGCAAAAAATATTTTGCGAAAGTCGCACTAAGTCTGTCGAAGCCTCAAGTTCTTTATTCAGTAACTGAAAATAGATGGATTCGGAATTCTGAAAGATACGCAGAATCTTTTTAGCGAAAGGTTTCCCCAGAATTTTTGTGGTTTCTTCCGGAATATGGGGTGCAGCCAAATGCAAATCCCCGTAGATAACGAAAACCAAATGATCGGGAAACTCACTGACGAGCTCTGCAATCTTTTTACCAGCAAAGACATCCCGGGATTTCAGAGTGATGGCTGTTCTTTTTTTATAGCTCTTATTCAATCCGCGAACAGAAATCTTATGTTTCTGAGCCCAGCGCATTAAAGGACGATAGTGCTCCCAAGGAAATCCCCATTTCGACTGCCACTGCACGGCTTTTAAAAATTCTTTTTCCGAAAGTTTACCCGAAAGGTATTTGTCGATTTTTTCTTGATCTGCAGCTTCGAAAAACTCCACCGCTAAAACAACTTTGCGCCCCTTAGGCAGGCTGCGCAGTATTCGCAATTGAGCTTTCTGTGATTGATGAAGTGCGTGAAAATCACCTATCATCACGACTTGAGATTGCGACACCTGCTCCCAGAGTGCTTCTTTATTAGACGCTGTCCATTTTTTGAGAAACTCTTTATTATAAGTCTTATGGTAGCGCATTAACTCAGGCGTGTCCTCGCCCAGTCTGTGGCGAACCTGACGTTGCATTTGGAGATAAAGCTCTTTGCGGATGCGAATCCACTTCTGTAAGTCGTTCAATGCTGTCTTCCTTGATAGCGTGCTTCCGATTTTTACATAATTTTGATTGATTTCAAACACGAATCTACGATTCAATGGGAGCATGAAAAATACAGCATCTAGCAAAAAGAAGTTTTTGAATCTTGCCCTGATTGCCACTTTGATCGCCATCGGCGTGCATCTTTACCTGACTCTTCACTACTATGGGTTGAAATATGGAACAGCTGAGGGCGGTTCCGCATGTAATATCAACGAAGTCCTTAATTGTGATGCTGTAACGGCGAGTAAATACTCGGCTCTTTTCGGAGTTCCGGTGGCCCTTTGGGGAGTCGTCACCAACCTGGTACTTCTTTACTTTTTGGCGGTGACCCGCTTCAACATGGTTCAAGATCAAGGCAAGACGTCTCGCTACGCTTTCTTGTTCTCCGGAATTACGATCCTCGGCACCTTGGTTATGGCAGCCATTTCGTTATCCTTTATGAGCAACTTGTGCATCTTCTGCATTAGCGCTTATGTTCTTTCTATCATCGGATTTATCGGCATCTGGTTGGGCGCTGAAGACCTTTCTGTCGCGAATCTTGTCGAAGACGTTAAAGACATCTTCACGACAGAAAAATGGGTGGGTGGATTCTTACTTGCTATCCCCGCTTTCGCTTTTCTTGGAAACATTATGTATCTTGAAAGCCATGGTCTTTCGGACATTGAAAAAATGGCCAAAGAAAAAGTGGCTTATTGGGCCGCGGCTCCCCAACAAACCTTTGATCTATCTGCTGGTTTAACTTTGCAAAAAGGGTCTTCTGAACCGGTCATGACAATTGTGGAGTTCGCAGATTTCCGTTGCCCACACTGTAAGCACGCTGCACCAACCCTTCATGCTTTCACAAACAGCCATCCGGATGTAAAATTGGTCTTTAAACCTTTCCCACTTGATGGAACTTGCAACGAGGCTATCCGTGGCGGCGGCGATGGCATCTCATGCGGACTGGCATCCGCAGTTATGTGTGCAGAAAAAATGGGTCAAAAAGGTTGGGCGGCGCACGATTACTTCTTCGACAAACAAGAAGAAATCATCCGCGCAGGCAACTTAGATAAAAACCTTGAAGACGTTTCTAAAGCCACGGGTCTTGCACTTGAGGAGTTAAAAACCTGCGTGAAGGATCCAGCCACAGCAGAACTGATCCGCAAAATGGCTAAAGAAGGTGAAACAGCTCAGATTCAAGGAACTCCGACTGTTTTCGCTAACGGTAAACTTTTGAGTGGCGGGCAATTGATTCCTATTTTGGAAGCCGCTTATAGAAGCTTAAAGTAATAGTTTAAAAACCTATGGATTCGGCGAGCCAGTCTGCAAGTTTGCCGAATCCATCATCAAAGACCAAGAAACTTGTCTTTGCCAGGCCGTGGACGATGTCCATCCAGAAGGCCAAAATAATGATTCCCAACACAGCAAACCACATGGCTTTCACCACATAGATAGTGGAACGCACGTCTTGAACGCGCAAGTCTCCTTGGATTTTCTCAACTATTTTAAGAACATATTGAAGCTCTCTAAAGTGCTCTTTGAATTTTTCGCGCAACTCTTGTTGTTTGGCGCGCGTTAAAGAATTGATCCCCGGGAAGCTTCTTTTAGCCTTGATGGCGTAAATCAAGTCTACCGAATGATGAATGTAACGAGTTACTTTAGATTTAAAGTTAGGATACTCAGACGGCTTTTCAAGGAAGTCTTTAAGTTCCTCAATCGCCCGGTCATAGCGCTCATCCAACACCCAAGTTAGAATATTGTAGCGAATCGAATCCGGTCTTCCGAAGTCGGCTTTATCCACACCCACGTCAAAAAACGCAGATTCATCTTGTTTTTTCGTTTCAACAACGGCGTTGTCATCTTTGGGTACAGGTAATGCCATGAAGTCCTTTTCGGAAAAAACCCCAATTCATTGAAGCTTTCTTTATATTACCAAGGTCTAGTCTTATCGACCTAAGTTTGACGAGTCCTGTTTCATCTTGAGATTATGTAGCAAAGGCTACCTAGACTTCATGGAGGAGGGCTATGGAAACCGACTTTCAGACAGCTATTTTAGGACATTTAGACTTCGAAAACCCTCAGAAGACTGTGGGGCAAATTCCTTTGCCTGACGAGCTTCCAAAGCGCAATGACTACAGTCATCTTCCTAAAGAGATTCTAAAATCATCGACGGTGGAAAATCTTATTTCCCAAAACGAAGACTTGATGGCGCGCCTTAAGGTGGCTCTTCGCCGTCTTTCTTTGCTTGAAACCGAAAACCAAAGAATGACGGAAGAGACCGGCAAAGCTCGCCTGGCGCAATCTTCGATCACAGATCAGATTTTGGTTTGGAAAGAAAAAGACAATCTGTGGAGACAAAAAGTCGACCAGCTTGAAAGAGAAAAGGAAATTAACACGGAGAAAATGCGCGCGTTGCAGGAAAAATTGCAAAATATGGGCGCAGAACTTTCTCGTCATGTAAAATACCATGACCGCATCAAAAATCAGGTGAAGCCTTACATCTCTCAATTGAAAGAATATTCTCGCACACAGGATTTGAAACTTGCAGAGACCGAGAGCTCTTTAGCACAAAAAGAAGCGCAGCTTCGCGATCTTCGTCATCAAATCATCGAAGTGACTAAAAATTCGCGTTACCAAGTTGAAGCATCCGAGAAAAAAGCTCAAGAGATGGTTCAATTCTATGAGGCGCAAATTCAAAGCTTAAGCCGCGAAGTTCAGCAGCTTCATCAAATTCAAGAAGAACTTGAAGTAAAGACTTTGAAACTGCACACCGCTCTAGAACGTCAAGACACTTTAGAAAACGAAGTTGTGACACTTCGCCGCACTAAAGAAGACATGAAAGAGCGTTTGGAAAGCGAAATCGAGCGCCAGCATGAGCGCATCAGCGAACTGACGAAGCAGAATCAAAAACTGGGTGTTGAGCATGCAGATCTACAGATTCGCGTGGTCGAAGATCAAGAGCGCATCCAAAAATTAGAAAAAGAAAATTTCCAATACATGGAGCAGCTGGAAAGTCTTCGCTATATGTGGAATGCCAAGAATGAAGAAGCAGAAAAACTCAAGGCTGCGGCCGCTGCACTAGAGCGGATCAACCTTGAGCTGAGTCAGAAGCTCAACGAGCTGCGTAAACAGGACGGGCTCTAGAAACTTTGGAGAGCCCCTTCGATACTTTCATGAACCTCAAGGTTTGCACACTCTGAAAAACTGAAAAGACGCTGGAAATCCGGGTTTAACCCCGCGATTTTCGCGTTCAGCTTTTTGTTGCAGTTCAAATCATTCAACACATTGAACAAGTTCTGAATGCCGGATGAACCCACAAAGCTTAGATTTTTCATGCAGAACACCACTTTTTTATCAGAAAAGTTTTGTAAGCACGCTTTTTTGAAAGACTGAGTTTTCTCGATCTCAATACGACCGCTTAAAGATACGATCGCAATATCCCCATCGAGCACGAGTTTTACTTGCATGAAAGACCTCACGTTAAATCACTGTGTCTTCTTGTCGGTGGGATTTTCTGACATTTTGAGTCCAAAAAGAGGCTGGGAAATAGGATTTTCTAACTCGACAAACGCCTAACTGGTCCCTACACTACTTTGGTGCTTCAGAGCTGGATCTTCTTGTTTTTATTCTTATTTGTGACCGTTTTCACGGGCACACCTCTATGGGCCGCCGAACCCACGGCGAAGATCCATGGCATCTTGATCAATGCCGATAGCATGTTTCGCGATACCGAAAAAGAAACGGCCGAACTAGAAGGCAATGTTCAAATCGTTTATCAAGGACAACACATACGTGCGGACCGCGCCCGCGTTCTTCTGCGCTCTCGTCAGGTGGAGCTTTTTGGCAACGTGGAAATCATGGATGCTAAGAACACGATCGTCGGCGATCAAGTGTACCTGGATTACGAAAACAACACTGGCGTCATTTACAACGGTTATGTTCAATCCGGCTCCATCACTTTTTCGGGAACTGTCTTACAAAAAACGGGTGAATCCGATTACGTGGTTTCTTCTGCTGACTACACGGCTTGTACCAACTGTCCTTCAACGTGGAGTTTTTCAGGAACCACAGTGCGTGCGGAACTGGGTGGCTATGCCTATATCAAGAACGCCGTTTTGCGCTTCGGCCACCTTCCTGTTTTCTGGTTTCCCTATCTGATTGTTCCACTGAAAAGTGATCGCCAATCTGGATTATTAACACCGACGTTTGAAGCCTCAGATACGGGTGGTTTTGCGATCTCACTTCCGTATTTCTGGGCTATTTCCCGAAGCAGTGATGCGACCCTCGAACTTAAAGATTATTCCAAGCGTGGCATGAAAGGCTTATTAGAGTACCGATACATGCTGAACGAAAACTCGGAAGGAACTTTGAATTTCGGAAGTCTTTTCGATAAAGCCTTCGCCAACGATGATCGTTTAAATCTTTATCGCCCGTTGACTGAAAAAAATGAACCCATCGAGCGTTACTTCGTCCGATACAGTCATTATCTAGAAATGCCCGACGGCGGAGTTCATCGCGCCCAGATCAATTACGCCAGCGATCTTCAATATCCCAAAGACTTCCCGACAGAAACTTTGAATCACGGTGACTCAGCGATGGAAAACCGTGTGTCCTACACAAAGAACACCGAGGATCAGCACATGAGTGTTGATAGCTCTTACTATGTGAACCTCTTGCATGGAGATCCTTTAGCGGGCAACAGCGATGCCGTACATCGTATTCCCGAGGTACGCTGGTCACACACACAGCAAAACATCGGCGAGAGCAACTTCATCTATGCGTTTGATTTAGATGTCGTGAACTTCACTCGCTCAGGCAACGCCTATGACGATATGACAACGCAGAATTCGGGCGACACTACAGTGCGCTTTCCGAAGAACAGCTGTAACGATCCTAAGTGGGAAGACAACCCCGCGTGTAAACGCGTGTACGATGGGTCATTTGATCCAAGTGTCGACTTGATCCGCACCGGACAGCGCATCGATTTTGAACCGACAGTCTATTATCCGATCAAGCTTGCTGACGGCTTGGACCTGGTTCCGGCGGCGGCCTATCGCGAGACTCATTATAACTTTAATATCGAAGACAACTCTCACGTCGTGCGACGCTATCTTCGGGCCGAGATCGGCGCCCGATTAAGCTTAAGTCGCGTCTATGGCGACACTGTCAGCTCTAAAGCCACGCGCTACAAACACGAAATCATTCCCGAAGTTTCTTACAGCAACCTTCCCTGGTTCTCACAAGATGAAAGCCCCTTTTTTGGTAAAGGCTCTGTCACGGATGCGCCCTACTCCGCTCGTGACAGTATCACCGACTTAGATATCGCCAGTGATTACAGCGTGCAGTTTGACTATAATGACCGCGTTTACGATCGCAATCTCGTGACGATGGCTCTTACAAACAAAGTCACTGAAAAACGCTGGGTGGGGGATCGTCCTGAATACCGTCAGATTGGCTATTTGAAACTGGCGCAGTCTTACGATGCTTCTCAACAGAACCGCGGGGGAAGTATCTATGAGCCGTGGTCGGACTTAACAGCAACACTGGATGTGCGCTTAGATCGCTTCCAAACTTATTCTATCTTTAACTACTTCCCTTATCAGAACGTCACGAACGCTTCGTCTCGTGTGCGTTTGATGAATGACCTAGGTCAATTCTTCCAAGTGCAATTGACTCGTCAGTATAAAATCACTCCGGGTCAAGCCGTTGATACCAGCGCTCGTCAAGAGGACTACACATTCTCTGCCGGCTTTGTTTCAAAGTATGTAAACTTGATGGGTAAATTCGTCTACGATGCCAACTGGGCCGACCGCAGCTCAGGCGATCAAATCAAGTCATGGGCTTACATCGCGCAATTAAAACCACCGGGAGACTGTCTTTTAGTCACATTCATTCATGACCAAGTCACTGGTGGTGATACGAACTTCAAGTTGAATTTCGAATTCACGTTCGACGGCGTACCAAAACCACCGCTTCCACCGGAAACACTAGACACTTACGGATTCTAGTTCTTAGTTTAAAAAATAAAAAAGGCTGAGGTTTCTCAGCCTTTTTATTTAGAATTCATACATTCAATTTGAATTTAGAAATCTAGAATGGTTTTAGAAAGCATGACGCCATCGACTTTTCCTTCTTGGAACTGCGGGACGATGGCAAAATCCGGAGCCTGTTGCATCTTAGGCTCTTGATTCATTTTCACCAGACCGTAAGCGATGCCCGCATACAAGCCAAGTGAAGCACCTTTAGCGACGTTATTCCAGCTTTCACTGGGCTTATCTTCAACCGCCAAACTCATCACTCCTACTGCGGCACCACCTAAAGTTCCCCATGCACAGCTTTTTAGAAAGTCACGAAGACCTTCGGCTTGGGCGGTTTGAAACTGACAAAGAAGAGCGATGATAAAAATAATTTTGCGCATACTTCATTGTCGCTTGCGATAAGGGGTTTTAGTCAACCACTGATGTCTTCAATAATGGTGACCGTTCCGTCTTTTGTGACAAAGGCCCAGTGAACTTCGACGAGGTTTTCGAGTTTGCTTGTTAAATACTGGAGCGCCCGCACCAAGCGAGCTTTTTGTTTCCACGAAATTCGATGCGGTTGAAAGTCCGCAATATTGGTGGTCTTTACTTCCACCATCAGGGCATGGCCTTCAGGAGTTTGAAAAATCAAATCCACTTCTGCAAAAGGCGTGACCACCCGTTGCGCCAGAAGTGTATAGCCTTTTCTTTCATAAAATTTTTGAACTAGTTTTTCTGAATCAAGCCCACGCTGATGGGCCCAATAAAGGGATTTATTCTTCGTCGACGACGAGTTCTGCGAGGTATTCTTTAACGCCCGCGAAGGATTTACGGTGCACGCTGCACGGTCCGTGCGCGACGATGCTGTCTTTGTGAACCGGTGTTGAGTAGCCTTTGTGAACTTCGAATCCATAAAGAGGATATTTTTCTCCTAACTGTTTCATCAGACGATCTCTTGTCACTTTCGCAACAATCGACGCCGCTGAAATCGGAGCCACTCGCAAATCCCCTTTAACCATAGTCGTTTGCTCAAAGCCTTCAAGTCCGGGGATCTTCATGTTGCCGTCAATCAGCACATGACCACCCTTCACCCCTAAAGCTTCAACCGCGCGTTTCATCGCCAGCAAGGAAGCCCGCAAGATATTCATCTCGTCGATTTCTTCTACTGTCGCAAAACCAATTCCTACATGATGTTCTTTTTGAATGAGCGCCGCCAATTCTTCACGACGTTCTTCGGATAATAATTTTGAATCAGTGACATCTTCAGCCAGAGCGTCCGATTTGAAGATCACAGCTGCTGCATAGACCGGCCCCGCAAGACATCCACGTCCCACTTCATCCACACCAATCACAGGCTCGGGAAAGAACTCGCGCCAGTTCACCTTAGGATACTCTTCCTTTTTGAGCGTTTTCTTAGGCTTCGCTTTTTTGAGTGTGATTTTCTTAGCTGCAGATTTTTTAGCGAGCGTTTTTTTCGATACTACCATGTCTTAGCGCCATCCCCACAAATCCTGCGCATATTAGACATAGAGCCAGTCGCGGTCACCGGAAAACAATCGCGTCGAAAACAAAAAGTTCTTTGGGATATTTGGCGAAATAGCCAAAGTTCCGTTGCACCTTTTGGTAGGAATATTTAGTGATGCGAGAAAAAAGAAAAGACCTAGAACGTGAGTCCTAGGTCTTTTTTAAATTTAACAGAAATGTTCTGTCGAGAAGAATTAAGCTTCTGCTTTAGCAGCAGATACTAGCTCAGATTCAATCTTCGCAGCTTTACCTTCAAGAGAGCGTAGGTAGTAAAGTTTAGAACGACGTACTTTACCTACGTTTACAAGCTCAACTTTATCAAGTGCAGGGCTTGAAAACGGGAAAGTTCTTTCAACGCCAACACCCGCAGAAATTTTGCGAACTGTGAAAGTTTTCGCAGCGCCAGATCCTTGGATCTTAGTTACGATACCTTTGTAAAGCTGAACACGTTCTTTTTCACCCTCTTTTACTTTAACGAATACGTTAACAGTATCACCAGAGCTGAACGCTTGAATATTTTTGTTAGCAGCTTTTACACTTACGCGACGAACGAGGTTTGTTTCTTTAGCCATTGCTTAATCCTTGTAGCAGTCAATTTTCACAAAAAGTAAAACAAGGGTCTACCATGGACCCATTACGCGGTCAAGACAGATACTTACTGCCGATCTTACTGAAAGATGGCGGTAGTCCTTGGGAGGAGCCCCTCGGATACTCTCCAAGACTCCAGAGCAAGACCCAATGAGTTGTTCTGTCATACCGAAACCGGTACCAAATAACATGAATACGGGCTTTTTTTCTACATGCATTTCATGGCGCAGCTCAGCAAAAGAGTACTTTCTTTTCGCCCACTCTACACGGGCCGTGGTGGCGATGGTCAGGCAGTCTGGAACATTCCAGTCGGCCAAGGCCGCTTCCACGCTGACAGCGGTTTTAACGGGGTTTAAAGCGGTTTTTCTCATAGGATTGAACTTCGAGCCCTGCCCGGTTCTCCAATGATCCAAGACGCGCTCAACGAACATGAGCTGCTCTTGCATGGGATGGATGATGTAATATTTTTCTACTCCAAAGACCGTCGCCGCTCGGGCGATGTCATGGATGTCGAAATTCGTGATATTCGTCGACACTGTTTTCTGCAATCGATCACGCACGGGATAGTGAACTAGACCGATTGTCAGTCTTGGAACATAGGGAACTTCAGCGGTCTCAGACATTGAAATCTTCCTCGCGCAGATCTTCTAAGCCCAGCACCTTTAAATCATTTTCACTGAGAGTTTTATAAAACTCGATCAGTTCTTTTAAAGGAGCGGCTGTCTTTTTTTTCTTCTGCGCCTGATACTTTTCGTTTTCTACTTTAAGAAATTCTTTAAATAAATCGGGACGTTTTTTAAGTGTCACAAGCGCTGATACTTTCTTCTTCCACTCTTCAATCACTTTGTGATTTCCACCAAGAAGAACCTCTGGAACTTCTTGCTCTAAATACGCGCGTGGTCTGGTGAAATTCGGATGCTCTAACAGCCCTTCAGAAAAACTGTCTTTATCTGCGGAATCATCGTGACCTAATACCCCGGGGATAAAACGCGCTAAGGCGTCGATCACAACAAGAGCGCCTAGCTCTCCGCCAGATAACACATAGTCCCCGATCGACACTTCCTGATCGACGTAGGAATTAATAATACGCTGATCAATACCGCCATAGCGGCCGCAGATAAAAACCAGATGCTCTTCTTTAGAAAAAGAACGAGCCATTTCATCTGTCAGAGTTTTTCCTTGGGGGGAAAGATAGATCACTTTGGAATTCTTATGTTGCACTTTCTGGAGCGTTTTTTCCAGAGTCTCAGGCAACATGATCATACCGTCACCGCCCCCAAAAGGACGGTCGTCCACAGTGCGATGACGGTCTTGAGCAAATTCGCGGGGCGTGTGCGCTTTAACCGAAAGACGCTCACTCTTTAAAGCCTGACCAAGAACACCGTGAGAAACCGCGGCGTCAATCATCTCAGGAAAAAGAGTGATCACATCAATCGTTAGCATCTAAGCGTTCTCGATATCAAAAAGCCCTTCAGGCAAATCCATCACCACAGTCTGGTGTTTGAAATCGATTTTTTTGATGAAAGCATCTACGAACGGCACTTCCACCTTTTTACCTGCAGCTTCAACGACCAATAAATCTTGAACACCGTTCGAAGAGAAATCCACGATTTCACCAAGAAGCTTTTGCTCTGGATCTTTCAATTTGAAGTTTTTGATTTCAGAAAGGAAGATAGTTTCCCCAGGCTTAGATACGAACAAGTCGTCGTCGACGAAGAACTCTAAATGCTCAACACCTTCAGCCGCCGTGCGATCCGCGATTTCAGCCGCCTTAACGATCAGACCTTTTTTAAAAGGCTTTGTTCTTTCCACAGAGAATGTGCGAATTTCATCAGAGTCTTTCGGTTTTAGACCAAAGCTCTTCATTCTTTTTGCCCAAGAGATATCGCCAGAAAAGATAAGAACATAAAGATCACCTTTAAGTCCATGAGCCTCGCGTACCTTGCCTACCAATTTCATTTCAAACCTCAGAAAAAAAATGAAGGGGTT
The DNA here is from genome assembly GCF_047305915.1 of Bdellovibrio sp. HCB117. Taxonomy (NCBI): domain Bacteria; kingdom Pseudomonadati; phylum Bdellovibrionota; class Bdellovibrionia; order Bdellovibrionales; family Pseudobdellovibrionaceae; genus Bdellovibrio; species Bdellovibrio sp. HCB117. The sequence goes on from NZ_CP178622.1 coordinate 1,991,660, forward strand.
GCTTGTGACAACCCCTTCCTTAGAGAATTTTATTTTTGCCCCTGTTGAGGACTTGCGGCTTAACTATTCTACGATATCTAAGTGATAACGCTTGTTAAGTTTTGTACCAGCTGCGCGGATGATAGTTCTCATTGCGGCTGCTGTTTTACCTTGCTTACCAATCACTTTGCCCAGGTCTTCTTTATCAACCTTCAAAGCAAGAAGAGTGGTTTGCTGACCAGGGATTTCATCAACTTCGACTTTTTCAGGCTTATCTACTAGAGATTTCGCCATGAACTCCACGAGGTCTTTCAAGCTATCCATAATTACCCCCACAACAGATAGTACCTGTCCGATATTCTAACGAAATCGGAACAAATGCCAAATACTATTTAGCTTGAGCCAACTTAATAACGTGTTTTACACGGTCTGTAGGCTGAGCACCTTTTTTGATCCACTCTTCAACTTTAGCTAGATCAAGCTCAACTTTTTTGTCGTTACCTTTAGGAGTTGGGATGTAAGTTCCAAGAATATCAAGGAATTTACCAGTAACATAGCGACGAGAATCAGCTACAGTGATGCGGTATTTAGGGTCGTGCTTTGCGCCCATACGAGCCAAACGAATTACAACTGCCATTTCTTAAACCTCTTGTTTCAAAAACAGTAAGACCAAGTGTGTACTGTGTTAACGATTAAATATCAAGCGTTAAAATGGGAACTTCATTCCACCTCGACCCATGCCCATTTTCATCATTCCACCCATCATCTTCTTAGCGTCCTCAAATTGCTTTACCAGCTTGTTCACATCTTGAACTTGAGTTCCGCTCCCCTTCGCAATACGCTGACGACGCGAAGCGTTTAGAAGCTTATGGTTGTGTCTTTCCTGATAGGTCATGGAGCGAATGATGGCCTCGATCTTTTTCATCTCAGCATCAGGTGGGGTCATATTTTTCAGCTGTTTGCTGAGTTCACCCATGCCAGGTAAAAATTTCAAGATGCTTTCAAAGCCGCCCATTTTTTTAAGCTGCTGGATCTGAGCTAGGAAGTCCTCCAAAGTAAATTCATTCTTCATGATCTTTTTCGCGGAATCACGCGCCGACTTTTCATCGATCACTTCCTGCGCTTTTTCGACCAAAGAAAGAACGTCCCCCATATCCAAGATACGCCCAGCAAGACGATCCGGATGGAAGACTTCCAGAGCAGAGACTTTTTCACCCACGCCCAGGAACTTAATTGGAATGCCTGTCACTTCACGAATAGATAAGGCCGCACCACCGCGCGCGTCCCCGTCTACTTTCGTGAGCACAAGTCCTGTCAGATTTAATTTTTTATGGAAACCTTCTGCGACATTCACAGACTGCTGACCGAGCATGGCATCGGCCACAAGAAGGATTTCTTGCGGAGTCCAAATTTCGCGAAGGCGGCCCAACTCGTTCATCAGTTCATCATCAACCTGCAAGCGCCCCGCCGTATCGACGATCACAACATCAACCATGTTGTCCTTCGCCCACTGCTTGGATTTTTCTAAGATCTCTTCAGGCTTCATTCCGACTTGAGTTGGGAAGGTTGGAATGTTGTTTTGACGACCTAAAGTCTGCAATTGATCGATGGCCGCGGGACGATAGATGTCCGCGGGCACCATGCCGGGTTTTTTACCCAATTTTTGACGAATATAAAGAGCAAGCTTTGCCGAAGACGTGGTTTTACCCGCCCCTTGCAAACCCACCATAAAGATCACGCTCGGATTTTCACGTACGTTGATATCAACAGCGCCGCCACCCAAAACGTTCACGAGCTCATCATGAACGATCTTAACGAACATTTGTCCTGGATTGACGTTTTGAAGAACCTCCGCCCCCAGGGCTTTGGCTTTTACCTTATCAATAAATATCTTAACGACTTTGAAGTTCACGTCCGCTTCTAAAAGACTGAGGCGGATCTCTTTAATGACGTCCTCAATGTTAGCTTCCGTGATCTTGCTTTGACCACGGACCTTTTTAAGGCTCGCCATAATCTTGTCAGATAAATTCTCGAACATGTGAAACTCCCGAAAGAAAGAGGTTTAACCTATCAAGAACCGAATGACAAAGAACCTTGCGACGCGCTGCACATACAAACACCTTGTAGAATTGTAAGGCGCAGAGCATTAGATGATTCATTCGGGCGGCTTTATGGTTATGAGAGACGCAAAAAGGGGCCCTACAATGAAAAAAATCATTCTTGTATCATTATTAGTAAGTACTGCAGCTCAAGCCCAACTTGTGACTTCCAATGCGGCAGCACTTGAGGGACTTAAAGACGCGCGCAAACAACTTGAAGTAAAAACTGAAAACTCAATCCTTGAAAAATTGGAAGCCGCTCGCTTGGAAGACGAAAGAAATCGTCGCCAACAATTTGAGTCTTTGAATTTCAGCGTCGTCAATGACGGAACTTCTTCTTACAACCATACGCCTCCTCAAGCTCCGGCAATGGCAGCTCCAGGATATGTTCCATCGGAAGTTCAACAGAACAACACGCAAGCTGTACAAACAGTGAACTACTAGTTCGCCATAAGGGGCCAACTTAAGGCCCCTACTTCGCTAGCTCCATGGCTTTGGCGACAGATCTGGCATCATGGCTCGGAACAATTAAAACTTCCGGGCTTCTTTTCTGAAGGGCTTGCAATTCCTGAATTCGCAGCATGACTTCATCAGGCTTATTATCGACGAACTTTTTAGAGAACCAGAATTTCGGCACGCCTTTCTCTATCGCATCGGCATTCCAGACTGTATCACCCACCAAGAAGATTCTTTTTTCGATCGACAGATTTACAAAAAGTCCCACTGAACCCGGAGTATGTCCCGGAAGACCGACCAGAACAAGCTTACCATCACCATAGATGTCACGGCTTTTGGGAAAGCCTTCATATTCTTTGGCCTCAAGTTCATAGGTTTTAAATTGGACCGTTTCTGGAAAAAGAGAAGGAAAAATCGCCGCGCTAGCATCTTTCGTTTTTGCGAAAGCCATTTCTTCAACCGTCACCTCAATGGGCAAATCTGGGAAGTCCGCAACACCACTGGAGTGATCGAAGTGCGCATGCGAAAGAATGATTCTGTCGAGTTTAATGCCTTTTTCTTTGATTTGTTCTAGAGCTGAAACATCCTGATTAAATTCCGTCGCAAGACGGGCCCACCAGACCATGTCTTGAACTTGTTCTTTCGCCTTCGTTCCCAGACCCGTATCAAACAGAAAGTTTCCTTTGGGATGTTCGATTAGAAATGCTGGATGAGTCATAGGGAAGCGCTTAAACCAAGAGCCTCCCTGAAGCGTCGTCGCCTCTAAAGGATCTATAGATCCCGTCTTTAGGACCGTGAATTTAACACTTTCGTTTTGCGACCACACTGGTAAAGACATTAAAAGAAATATATGGGGAATTGTTTTTACCAGTGACCGAATCTTCATGAAGTTTACCAACGTTGAAAAGAGCCTTTTTTTAGACTGAAGTGAGCTCCCGCATAGAAGAAGATAAATCCCAAAACGGATATCACCGCCGCTGTCCATACGTTAACGTCACTGACTCCCAGAATGCCGTAGCGAAGACCATTGATCAAATACAAAAGAGGATTCGCTTTTGAGACGGCCTGCCAGAATGGGTGCAGGTGTTCGATGGATAAAAATACTCCACCCAGATAAGTTAATGGCAAAAGGATAAAAGCCGAAAACGCAGACAACTGATCAAAGGTTTTTGCCCAGAAAGCCACACTGATACCGATCATTCCAAAAATCAAACCGGCAATAATGATAAAGAATAAAGTGACAAATGGATGAGCAATGGCCAGCCACTCTCCACGTTGATAATACATGAAGATAGATCCCACAGTGTAAGTGATCAAGGCGACAATGCTTCCGCGCACTAAGGCCCCTAAACTCATAGCCCAAATAATTTCTCGGTCGGTCACGGGTGCTACACGCAAATCCTCAAGGTCCCCAGAGAACTTTGAAGACACAATTGATGACGAAGAGTTTTGAAAAGAGTTATTGATCAAACCCATCATCATTAATCCGGGAATCAAGAAAGCGATATAGCTAACACCTTGGTGAGCGGCCATCTGTTCACCCAAGGAAACACCGAAAATCAAAAGGTATAAAAATGACGAGATGAATGGCGTCACCACTGTCTGCACAAGCACTTTCAGAAAACGTGCGATCTCGCGTTGGAAAATAGTTAAAAAACCGGTCATTGCAGGGCCTGCGCTTCTTTTTTACTTACAAGTTTAAGGAAGGCTTCCTCAAGATCACCTTCTTCAATTTTAACATCTTGAATGATGTTCACGGGAATACGGACTTCATTTAAGAAATCACCCAATGTTTTATTTTGGGGAACTACGAAAAGAAATTCTTTGCCGATCACTTCCATCAAATACGACGAGCGCACCTCATAGTGTTCAGTTAATATCAGGCGAATCTTTTTGTGCGTGTATTGGCGGATGATATCTTTGGTATTTCCCAACTCGACCAGACTGCCCAAGTTGATAATTCCCACACGATCACAAAGTTCTTCGGCCTCTTCGAGGTAATGCGTTGTCAGAAGAATGGACATGCCTTCGTTGCGCAGTTCTTGTACGAATCTCCAAAGATCTTCGCGCAGACGAATATCAACTCCCGCAGTCGGTTCATCTAAAAGCAGAAGTTTGGGATTGTGAACCAACGCTTTGGCAATCATCAAACGGCGTTTCATACCACCTGAAAGCTGCTTCACTTTTTTATGACGGTGTTCATAAAGAGCCAGCTTGCTTAAGACGAAATCGATACGGTCTTTGTTTTTACGAAGACCGTAGTATCCGGAATGAAACTCCAGAATTTCTTGAACATCAAAAAAGCCCGAGTTGATCACTTCCTGATGAACAACGCCGATTTGTTTTTTGGTGAACATCGGATCTTTGGCCACTTCAACACCGAATACTTTTACAGATCCTGAGGACGGTTGCTCCAGTGTCGTGATGGTAGAAATGATTGTGGTTTTACCTGCGCCGTTAGGCCCCAATAGGCCAAAGATCTCTCCCCCTTTGACAGAGAAAGAGATTCCTTTGACAGCTTCCGTTTTTGCGCCTTCGTATTGTTTACGCAGGTCTTGAATTTCCAAAGGTAGGTTCATGCGACTTGCCCCTAACGTGCTCGTGTGATGCTGGTGTGGAATTCCACGCTTGGGTTTTCACGCTTTAACCAGTTTAGATCCCACTCCTGATTTACAAGGACCACTGGATTTTCTTGAAGATCGCGGAACATATTGGCGCCACCTTTCAATTCAGCGACGGGCTTTCCGTCCTCTGTTCTTGGCCAGCGAGCGACTCCGTAAGGAAGACGATTCAGCTTCACTTCCAAATTGTATTCATCCTGCAAACGACGAAGCAGAACTTCGAATTGAAGTTCACCGACGGCACCGATGATAGGATCTTGAGGACCTACCAAAGGATCAATGAACAATTGGATGGCGCCTTCTTCAGACAAATGATTCAAAGCCTCTTGCATCTTTTGACGTTTCAAGGCATCGCGCACGGAAAGACGACCGAACAGCTCGGGAGCAAATTTTGGAATGTCCTCGAAGTGAACTTTTCCGGAGGCATACACGCAGTCACCAATGGCGAAGTTTCCAGTGTCACCAACACCGACGATATCACCAGCATAAGCGTCGTCCACGGTCTCTTTGTCTGCCGCGATAAATTGGCTGGCATAAGAAAGGCGCAGCTCCTTGTCATGACGAGAGTGCTTTACTTTCATGCCGCGCTCAAACTTACCGGAGCAAATACGAATGAAGGCGATGCGGTCACGGTGACGCTTATCCATATTGGCTTGAATTTTAAATACGAACCCCGTGAAGTTCGCATCACAAGGGTCCATCTCTTTATCGTCTTTTGTGTGACGAGGTTGAGGGCCCGGAGCGTACTTTGTGAAGAACTGCAGGAATGTATCCACCCCGAAGTTCTGTTTTGCAGAACCGAAAGTCACCGGAGAAATCGTTCCATTTAAAAACTCATTCACGTCAAAGGGTGGAAGTGCCCCTTCGATCAGTTCCAACTCGTCAATCACTTGGTCTGCAGACTCTTTATCAAGATAGTCATAAAGAATTTGATCGTCTTTGCCTTTTTCAAATGGAATGATTTTGTAGTCTTCCACTTCTTCACGACGTTGATCGTAAACCCAGATTTCCTTTGTCAGGCGATTATAGATCCCGCGGAAACGTTGACCGATCCCCAAGGGCCAGGTCACCGGGTAACATTGCATGTTCAATGTTTTTTCAACTTCGTCGATGAGAGTCAGAGGATCTTTACCTTCACGGTCCAACTTGTTAACGAAAGTAAAAATAGGAATTTTACGAAGACGACAAACCTCGTAAAGCTTTTTAGTACGTTCTTCCACACCCTTTGCCACGTCAATCAACATGCAGGCTGAATCCACCGCCATCAAAACGCGATACGTATCTTCAGAGAAGTCTTTATGGCCCGGAGTATCCAGCAAGTTCACTCGCAACGAATTGTAATCAAAGGTCATCACTGAAGACGTGATTGAGATCCCTTTTTCTCTTTCCATGGCCATCCAGTCGGATGTCACCGCTTTGGTTCCTTGTTTTCCCTTCACCTCACCTGTTTCATGGATGACTCCACCGTGATAGAGAAGTTTTTCGGTCAACGTTGTCTTACCAGCATCGGGATGCGAGATGATCGCAAACGTGCGGCGGCGTTGAATTTCTTTTTGAACCTGAGGTGTGGCTAACATAGAAAGCATCCTGTCTAAAAGACTCATTTTTACGAGGAAAAGCTTTAGGTTACAAGCATTTAGCGCAGCGCCACCATGAAGCATTTCGAGGATTTTTTGGGAAAACAGCCAATTTTAGGAATTTCATTCAAATCTGGGTGGATTTTAGAGGTTTTGAGCCTCCACCCCTTGCGCATTCCAACACTTTTCCCTTATAACCTCGTTGAACTACAACTCCGATGGGTTTGGAGCCCTTTTAGGACAATTGAGGTGAAATTATGACTGCTACGTCGAAGCATTATGTTACGACTTTCTATAAGTTTTTAAAACTTTCTGATGTTCCCGCTGTACAAAAAGATCTCGAAAACAAAGCTGATGAGCTGAACGTTAAGGGCTTAGTGATTTTAGGCACTGAGGGCTTTAACTCTACAATTTCTGCAAGCTCTGTCGAATCTTTTGAAGCTTGGAAGCAGTTCATTCGTGAATACTTCAATGCGCCGCAATTGTTCTTTAAAGATTCCGAGTCACACAAAGCTCCTTTCCGCCGATTCAAAGTGAAAATCCGTGAAGAGATCGTGACAACCGGCATTCCGGAAGTGATGCCTCCAGAGGGAAAGAATCATCATTTGACTCCCGCAGAGTGGAATCAAGTTATGAAGGAAGAAAAAGATTTTGTGATGATCGATACTCGCAATTGGTACGAGTATAAGATTGGAACTTTCAAAGGGGCTTTGAATCCAGATATTGAAAAGTTCACGGATTTCCCTCAGTACATTGAAGAACAAGGTATTCCTAAAGATAAAAAGATGCTGATCTTTTGCACTGGTGGTATCCGCTGTGAAAAAGGAATTTTAGAACTTCAAAAGCAAGGTTATGACAATGTTTTCCAATTGGAAGGCGGCATCATCAACTACATGAAGGAATATCCGAACGATCAATTCGAAGGCGAATGTTTTGTTTTCGATCACCGCGTGGCTTTAGATCAAAACCTTCAGCCATCGACAAAGTACGGTCTTTGCCCTCACTGCGGTCAACCTTCTGAAATCAAGATTGAATGCAAACGCTGTGATTCCGAAGAGCTTATTTGCGTGGATTGCGCAGAAGTCGAATTTAAAAAAGACACCTGCTCTAAAAACTGCGCTCACCAATACAAACTTCACCCTGGCAAAAAAGGTCCAAAACAAATCGTACCTTTTGAAATTGAAAAATTAAAAGCCGAAGGGGCCGACAAGATTCCAACTATCCGTGTCTCTAAAACGAAGGTTGTGACGGTAAACGCCAAGGGTGAATCTGTCACCGTCAGCGATAAGAACTAGGGGTCTGCCGGGTTTCCGGCACCCTCTATTTTTTTTATTCTTTTTCTTGTATTATAGCTGCATTGAAAGGTGGTTTCCTATGAAATCAATTCTATTAACTGTGCTTTCTTTTTTAACTATTTCATCTGTACAAGCTGAAGCCTCAGAGCTTTTACATGAGACTCCACGAACTTCTTCTGTTCAAGCTTATGTCCTTGGAAACTATCAAATCACCTCTAGGCAGTTTAACGGTCCAGACCTTGCTGTAGAAATTCAAATTCTTAATTCAAGAACACGTGAAGTCGTTACACATGCATTTGTTCAAGATCAGCGCCCCTTGGAAATCAGTATTACACAAAATGGCGGCGAATATATCCGTGGACGATTCACGCTAGTGCAAGACACTTCTAAAGTATATTTGTACGCGGACCTTTCAAGCGGTTCCACACCACAACCGCAGTATACGGTGCAAGGAATTATAGCTTACTGGAATCAAACCGATAATTCGAACTGATTGCAGAGCTATAGTTATAATAAGATTTTCCAATAGCCCGTCGCTTTGATCCATTCCTCTTGAGCGCCTTTTGTATGAAGAAGAAACTCTTTCAATTCAAAGGCGCAAGATTTTTCTAAAGCCACCCAAGCAAAGTAGTCCCCGGCTGGAAACCTCATTCTTTCCAACTGTGTCTTTAAGCGTTCGCTTTTTCCAGGAGCGTCCCCTTTTCTGAAAATCCAGAAGACTTCTACCAGACCTTCATGAACGAAATCTATTTTGTCTGACTCGTTTTCCACCTCAACGATAAGTAAAGATCTAGAATTCTTCGGCAACTCTTGCAATCGACGGGCAAACGATGGAATTGCCGACTCATCACCAATCATCAGGTACCAATCAAAATTATACGGAACAATCTTAGAACCCCTAGGGCCGCCCACCGTCAGAGTTTGCCCGATACGAGCCTGTTCCGCCCATTGGGATCCCGGGCCACTTCCGTGCAGAAAGAATTCAATATCTAATTCTTTTGCCTCGCTATCATAGCGGCGAGGAGTGTAGTCGCGCATGATGGCGGGTCGACTGCCTTCAGGAACTTTGAGTCCCTCCGGCGTCATAACTGGCAATACCGGAGTTTCTTCGCCCGGATAAGGGAAAAATACTTTCACATGATCGTCGGGAGATAAAGATGTGAAGTCAGCAAGCTCTTCACCGGAAAAAGTAATTCGTTTCAAATGAGGTGCAATCTGCTGAATATTTTTAACCTTCAGAGTGCGCATCTTTACGGGATGCATGACTGTTTTCAATTCTCTTTCATTTGATGACATACGCTATCCTTTGATTTTTCTAATCTCTTCCACAGCGCGATCAATAACGTCAGCCACTTTTTGCTTTTGCTCTTTTGTTGCTTCAGTAAATGAGAATAGTTCGGCCTTCAAACGGTGCATAGAACCGCGAATCGAAGAGCGTTCTGATTTTGCTTTGGCAATCTCTTCAACTTCATCGCGCCCTATCCAGTGCTTGAGACGAGACATTCTTTCCCCGACCATTTCAAATCGCTGAAGAATCATATTTAAGAAATCACGATTTTCCTCTAGAAGAATTTTTCCTTCTGCGGTGATCGTATAAAGTTTTTTATTTTGCTCTGTCGTTGCGGTTGCAAATCCGCCTTCTTCCAGAAAAGTCAGTGTCGGATAGATGGAACCTGGACTGGGAGAATAAGCACCCGACGAAAGCTCTTCTAAAGCTTTGATAATTTCATAACCATGCCTTGGCTTTTCTTCTAAGAGAGACAGGATCACATAGCGAAGATCTCCGTGCCCTAAGAGCCTTCCCATCTTTTCTTCCATACCGTGATGGTGATGTGGATGATGTTGATGGTGGGAATGAGAGTGTCGACCGAAGCGAAAACCGCCTTTACCATGTCCGCGCATAAGGACCTCCTTGAATTGCGTCTGGATTACGTAATATCTTTCGATATATCGAATTAAAATATAAATCCGATATATCGAAATAGCAAGGAGGTTTTCATTAAATTCTTAAGTTATGGATTTGATTGAACTTTTGTTATTACGAAATTCCTAAAAAAGATCCTCCCGAAGCTTCAATTCGCTGTCCAGATATCCATCGAGCTTCCTCCGAAGCTACGAAAGCTACGACATCCGCGATATCTTGAGGCTCCCCGACTCTGCCTAACGCTGATAAAGACTCCATGAACTTACGACTTTCAGGGTGACCTAAGGCCTCGGCGTTCATTTCTGTATTAATCACCCCCGGAGCTACGGAGTTCACCGTGATTTGCTGAGGTCCTAATTTTTTCGCCAGAAATAATGTCAGTACATCCACCGCCCCCTTCGTCATCGAGTAAGCGCCTACTGAAGAACTGGCCATACGAGTGACAATGGAGGTGATGTTGATGATGCGTCCTCCACGCTTCATCCTTTGACAGGCTTTTTGCGCTACAAGAAACGGAGATTTGATATTGATGGCGTGCAAAGCATCAAGTTGCGCTTCAGTAGTCGTTTCAAAATCTTGGATCATTCCGATCCCCGCATTGTTCACTAAAATATCGAGATGGACTTTGCCCTCGCGGACGGCGATCTTGTCTATCTGGGAAAACAGGTTTTCGACCGCCTCTGATTTTTTAAAGTCAGCAGAAACCAAAACGCCATCACCGCCCTTTTGCTGAATTTCTTTTAAAGTTTGTTCAGCCTCGACTTTATTACTTCCATAATGAACAATGACAAAAGCTCCTTCCGAAGCAAGCCGCAAAGAAATAGCTTTTCCAATACCGCGGCTGCCACCGGTGACCAATGCGATTTTACCGTTGAGTGATTTCATTCCATCTCCTTTTTAAACAAAAGATAGACTGCTTTGGACAATGACACTGGCTGAAAGCGGTCCTGATCCCCGGGTTCAGTTGAATTTCCTAGGAAGCTCAAGTTTAATAGAGACAAGAGGTTGATATGGATGAACGTGACTTTGAAGGAACGTTGGTTTTAGAGCAAATGGCTTCTATTAATAAACTAGATGAATTCTTTGAGGCTATTGACTCCGATGACACCCAAGAAGCCGTACGCCTTATGAAAAAAGCGCGAGTCGATGCGCAGACTATCGCAATAGTCGTAAGAAAAATGCGCGAAGCCGATGGCAAACACTGATTCCACTCATCATTATCGTCGATAGATAAAAAAGACCTCCTAAAAGTAGGAGGTCTTTTTGCTAATATATGGTCAGAAAAGATTAAGTGGCCTCGGAAGATTCTTCGGCAACGGCGGGGAAGTACACCCCTTTGGCATTGATCGCGTGACCTGCCGGGATGCCTGTCCCTAATTCTTCGGCGCGCAGAACAGATTCTGGCAAGTTGAGCGATTTACGAAGCTCGTTCACCGTTTCTGGAACAAAAGGGGCCAGCATAATCATCAAGTTCTTCAAAACATAGAAGCACGTGAAAAGAGCGTCTTTTCTTCCCGTCTCTTCCGCGCGGTCATCATGAGGCTTGTGCTGAGAGAACAACGAGTTGATCAAACGCGCGTAGTTCTCAATCTGACCTAACAAAGTGGAGTAGTCTCCCTTTTGCATCGAGCGAAGATAAAGCTGTACCAGCTTCAATGTTTCCGCTTCCGCTTTTCCGATCAACTTACCTTCCGGTACTTTTCCGTCGAATTTGGAATTGCACGCAGAAATCGGCTTTTCGAAGGCGGCGTTCATCGGCCCTGCTAAGAATTTATTTCTTTCGGCAAAGTGCTCGAAATCAAAATTCGAGGCCTTCACTGGCAAGCTTAACATCGCTAAGAAATAACGAATTTGATCTGGAGAATAGCCCATCTCTAACAACTGATCCCCAGTGTAGAAATTGCCCTTCGACTTACTCATCTTTTCGCCGTTCACCATCAAATGGAAAACGCTCAGGATTTCTGTCATCTGTAAGTCGCCCTTCTTCGGCAACTCTTGAGGTTGATCTTTGTGGCCCAGCCACATAGATCCTTGCATAATCACGTAGAAGAAAACGTTGTCTTGTCCTAGGAACTGAACAACTGTCGCCTCAGGATCACACCAGAATTCTTTATAAAGATCCTTACCTCTGCCGGATTTTTCCAACGCCACTTGTGTGAACACGATCGGTGCAATCAAAGAATCCGGCCATACATAAAGAGTTTTTCCCTTCATGTCAGGATCAAGCTCCGCAGGAACCGGAATCCCCCAGGAGACGTCGCGAGTGATGGGGCGATAACCCCACTTATCTGTCACAAAAGAAGGGATGCCCGCAGCTTCGAGGATCTCTTGGGCTTTTGCTAGATCTGCTTTCGTATCAAAAAGACATTCCACTTTTTTCCCAGGAACATAACGAGATTTATGCTTCGGCAAAGTATCTTTGATCTCTTTGTATTTTGGTTCATGCACATTTTCAAAACGACAGCCGATCAAAACAGTATTGATCACTTCTTGCACCACAGCAGAACGCCAGGATTTTTGTTTAGTCTCGATCCAAGCTTTCAATGGATCTGCCACTTTCCACATGTCCAACCACCAGTGAGCCGTGTCCTTCAACTCGGGCTTTGCATCACTCAACTGACTGCGGGGATCTTTAAGCTGACTGGGATCAAAGGAACTTGCACACACATCGCATTCGTCCGAATAGGCTTCGGTGTTGCCACAGTTTGGACATGTTCCGCGAACGAAACGATCTTGCAAAAAGCGATTCATTTTTGGATCATACCACTGCTTTGTCACGCGCTTTTCAAGCAAGCCGTTCTTAAAAAGGCGGCGCAAGAAATCTTGCGAGTACTCTTCGTGCAAAGGATAAGTTTCTGGCCGAGAAGTCCCAGTGAAAATATCTGTCTGCACAGAATATTTTTTAAGAGTGTCTTTTTGCTGCTCATGAATTGTATCGATAAATTCACGAATCGTTTTACCTGCTTTAATCGCGGCAACTTCACTGGTAGAGCCGTGATCATCATTGCCGTTAACGAATAAAACATTTTCGGCCCCAATCAACATGCGCATCCAACGAGCGTAAATATCCGCGGGCACGTGCGCCCCCGCCAAGTGTCCAAGATGCAAAGGACCGTTGGCATACGGCATCCCCGCCGTGACGACAACCTTCTTTGGTTTTTTGAATTGGGCAAGAGCCGACTTCACATCTGTAGGAGGAGAGAATTTATTTTCGGGCTTTGAAGATCCTGGCTGCATATTAACCTCTAAAGGCCTTAATTTAGCTAAAATCCAGGGGTGATGCACCCTTTTTGTCGGTCATCTCGAAAATTTTTGGACGGCTTCGACCAAAGCTTTTTTATCGATGGGCTTTGTCAGATGTGCATTACATCCTGCTTCAATAGATTTCTTCACCTCTTCAGCCATGGCATGCGCTGTCAGCGCGACGATAGGGCCTGTGTAACCTCTGGAGCGCAGCTCCTTAGTGGCTCTAATTCCGTCTAACACCGGCATTTGTATATCCATTAAGATAATATCGAAGTCTCTTTGCAAAGCCAGCTCGACGGCCTCTGCACCATTATTAGCAAAAGCCACCGAAGCGCCTGCTTTTTCCAAGTATTTGCTGATCAAAATCTGATTGTCGATCACGTCTTCGGCAAGCAAGACCCTCACGTCTTCAAGTTCTGCGCGAGCTCCTCCGTCGTGTTTTATTTCAGGGATTGAGGGTGCCGAAGGACCTTCGGTATAGCTAAAAGGTTTTGCATCGATACGTACTACAAAGGTCGTCCCTACACCGACAATACTTTCTGCGACGTCAAGACTTCCGCCCAATGTTTCTGCAAGCCGACGCGAAAGTACAAGTCCCAGCCCTGTACCACCAAATTTACGAGTGATAGAGCCATCAGCTTGCGCAAAGGGTTTAAAAAGTTTTTTGAGATCTTCTTCTGAAATACCAATACCCGTATCACGCACTTCGAAAATCAGGTAGCGGAAGTCTTCAGCTTTCAGTGATACTAAGACCTCACCGACGGATGTGAATTTAATAGCATTCCCAATGAGGTTCACCAGAATTTGTCGCAACCTTCCAGGATCCGAAGTCGCCTCTGTGGGCACGCTGGCATCGACTTTAAGTCTTAATGAGACACCTTTTCTTTCGGCATTAACCCGCATGAACGACACCACATCAGACACGACGGCTACCGGCGAGAATCGCGACTTTTGAATGTCCAATCTTCCGGCTTCAATTTTAGAAATATCCAAAATATCGTCGATAAGACGAAGCAGAGCCCTGCCGCTGTTATCTATTCGCGAGATAGCATCGATTCTTTCAGCTTGAGTCAGCGTTGAATCTTTCAGGATTTCCGTAAATCCCAAAACAGCGGTCATTGGAGTTCTGATCTCGTGACTCATGTTCGCAAGAAATGCGGATTTGGAAGCGCTGGCGCGATCGGCGGCCTGTTTTGCCCTATGCAGTTCTTCTTCCAATTTTTTACGTTCCGTGATGTCTTCAATAACGGAAATATAATATTTCGCCTTTCCATCGACATCGCGAACGATGGACTTTGTCAGAATCACCCAGACATAAGAGCCATCTTTTCTAAGATAACGAATCTCCATCGAGAAGCTGTCGTATTTTCCGGCTCGCATTTCTTCTAGATGAGAAAGCTCGGTTTCGACATCCTCAGGATGGGTCATTTCTGTGCATGTCTTCTGTGATAGTTCCTCTGCAGAATACTGCAGAATTTCTGTCAGTCTAACATTTACCAGCTCCCAACGACTGGCGGTAGATATGCGCGCAATACCGGATGCGGCTTGCGCAAAAATAGCTCGAAAGTTTTCTTCGCGCTCTTCAAGTTCCGCTCGCAATCTGTTTCGTTCGGTCACATCAAAAAAAGTTCCGACGGCCCCACTGATTTTACCGTCATGAGTGAAGATAGGACCGGCACTGACGGAAAGATCAATGGTTTTACCGTCATGACGGATGTAACTCATGTCTTCGTCAATAATGGTTTCTCCGTATTTAAATGCACGAACCGTAGGGTAATCTTCCGCGCTATAAGGAGTGCCATCTTTATGAATGGCACCCATTTTCCCATATTGCTTGTAGTTGTCTGTGACTCGAGATTCATGACCCAGAATTTTTCGGGCTTGATCATTCATCATTATCATCTTACCCGAAGGGGCTTCGATGAAGGAAATCCCCATGGGAGCGCGATCCAATATGGCTTGCAGCTTCTGATTTGCCAGTTCCAGCTCTTTGCGCGACTCAACTTGTTCCGTTACGTCTTGTACGACGGCGAAGACACCTTTAACTTCTCCTCCAGATTCCTGAAAAGGATGATAGGAAAGGTTCACATACTGCGTTTTAAGATGACCATCCGGCTCTGGAAGAGTGAGAGGTATTTCTTTTCCAACAAAAGGTTGACCGGTTCTTACAACCTTATCCAAAAGAGGTATGAAGTGCCCAACCTCCTCATCCGTGAAAGCCTCAAGAACCGTTTTTCCGGCGACTTTGCGGCCGACGATTTTTTCATACGCTGGATTTGCCATGACAAACCTGTAGTCTGGCTCCATCACTAAAACCATCGCCACTGGAGCCTGCATCACAAGTTCGTTGAGCGTGTTTCTGGCCGCTTCGGCTTCCGATTTCACCCGATGTAGATTTTCCTGAGTGATCATCTTTTCTGTAAAATCACGTAAGACTTTAACGAAACCAATCAACTTCCCTTGCGAATCGCGCAGAGGATTCATGATGCCGGTGGCAAAAAAACGACTTTGATCCTTTCTGATATGCCAGCGATTGTCTTCAGCCATTCCTTCATCTGCGGCGGTCTTCATCTCTTTACGATCCCTGCCTTGCTCAAGGTCTTCGGGAATGAAAATTCGCGAGCCGCTGGTTCCCAAAACTTCATCGCTTTTCCAAAGGAAGAGGTTTTCAGCACCAGGGCTCCAGTAAACAACAACCCCCTCAGGGTCAGTGCAGATGATGGCATGGTCTTTCACGCCTTCAACAACCAGACGAAATTGTTCTTCGCTGATACGCAAATTTTCGCTGGCCTGCAAGGAAGCTTGGTTGCGACTTTGGACAAACTCCACCGCCCCTTTTCGTATGCCAACGCTGATCGCATCAAGAATTATGTCCCGTGTTTTCACATCGACGGATGTTTCAGCTTCTAATATTTCAAACAACACTTGTCGCAGAATTTGGTATTCATCAATGACCTGTGAAAGATCGTACTCAAGCTGCTCACTCCGCTTCTTTCCATGCTCTTTGGCCATACGGCTTTCTTCATCAAGAACATACCGTTGCGATTGGGGGTATTCTAAAGTTTTAGCCAGCTCATCCAAGAACTGCGGAAGAGAATTGCGCAAAGCTCGTGGCGCCAAGGGCCCCGCTGCTGGCAACAAGCTTCGACATCGTTCTTCCCATGTCTTTAGCACCAGCTCTTTAGATTTTTTTAGAACAGAGGCGAGTTCGCGTGTACTCATTCAATGCACCTTACAAGCTTTACCTCTAGCTTAGACCAAAGCTTTAACATGCCTAAAAAAAATGAGGCCTGCGAAATAAAAAGCACAGCTTGAGTATTGCAAAAGACAATGCAATCCCGACGATCAAAGAGGACGATGATGTTTAGCAAACCAGAGACTTAAAAATGGAAAAGGCCCGAAGGTTTACCTTCGAGCCTTTATTGGTTGCGGGGGCAGGATTTGAACCTACGGCCTTCGGGTTATGAGCCCGACGAGCTACCAGACTGCTCCACCCCGCGACAAGGAAGTTAAGGTATAGGTTGAAAGCGTCGCAGCGTCAACCCCTCATTATTAAAAGAATGAATATAACAGCCTGTATCATTTAGGCCTCATTGCTCGTGCCGTAAAAGCATGGTTGAACTCACTTTCAGAGGAGAATCTTATGAAACTCAAAAGTGTTCTCAAGACATTAGGAGCAAGTATTGCGATTCTAGCACTGGTATTCGTCGGTCTAGGTGTGTGGGGACTTTCAAAATTGCCTTCTATCTTTGAGATTCGACAAGGACTCACTCCTCCTGCTTTAAAGAAAACTGCCGCGAAAACAAGCACAACCAGTCCCCTCTCTGCCATCGACGAATCACAAAACAAGATAACCTCCACGCCGGCGAAGATAGAAAATGTGCCAGATCAACCTCGCTCTTCTCAGGAAGCTTTAGCAGACGACACCGCGAAGGTTCTTTTAGAAGACTTTACCGACTCACGAAAACCACTTATCGAAACTTGTCACAACTTGGAAAAAGCTTCCGACAGTCATCTTCTTCGTGATCCCACGAATGCGAATGCAAAAACTTTTTTTCACAGCTTAGCTCAAGGTGAAAAAGATCCGTTAGTGGAATCTGCGGCGCCTATTCTTCGCTATGTTTTTCGAGCGCCGGGTATGTCTGCGGCCGTTGATATGATCATGAAGTCGGAAGAACAAAATGATCCGTCACTTTTAAAAAAGGCCGAGTTCTATTACGAGATTTATCGCGCCGGAGGCTTCTTAAAAGAAAATACGCGCGCCATGGACGACATTCTTCAGAAGTCATACAACCTGCATTACCTCGCACGCGCCGTCGCGCAGAAACCTGAATTGGCTCGCGATTCTGCAACACGCACATTTTGTGAGCAGATGGAAAAAACGATCAATCAAGGTGATTCCTACAACGCTGATGAAGCTGCAAAAGAAATGCAAAACTTTTTTGAGTCCGCCGGGATTGACGCCAAGAAATTGGGCTATGATCCTCTTTATCGCTCGAAAGTAAACATGAACGTTTCGAATTCACAGGTGCGCCTGAATGATGCCTGGGTTTTAAGATTGTTCGCTCGCGATATTGAAAAGGCCCAGCAAGATCCGACGCAAAATTAAATCTAAAACACACTCTTCTGTCATTGTTACGAAAACATGACAAATCTCTTCAAAGTGTTTCGCCGTGAGACAGCATTGTAGTTGCCTTAACACATTCTTATTACGACACTGTCTCATTCTGAGAAACCGTTTCAGGTTGATTCGACATTGTTTCTGAAACTTCATACACTCTGTGCATGTTCGTTTCAGAACGAAACACTTTTCCTTTATCGCAGTTAAGTTTCGGTTAAGAAAATTCAAGTACCCGCAAAAGTACTCCGAACTAATTCATGTCCAACAAAAGTTTTGAAGTCTTGAAAGGAACGTTGTCATGGGCGCTCAAAATGGATTTTTAAGTACATGGTTTCGAGGAATTAAAGGTCGCTTGCTGATCGCTGCATTTTTTCCGCTGATCGCTTTTGGCCTTTTAGGTGGCGTCGCCTACAATAGTTTGCGCGACATTGTTAAACTTTTAGATCAAAATACAGACATTATAGTTCCCGCTTTTGATAATTTAGGTGAGATGCGCCAGTCTCGAAATAAGTTTCTATATAATGTATGGGCTTCGATGGCGACAGAGAACCCTGAACTTCGTACGAAATTCATCAAAGGTGCGTCGGACTCTATCGAGGAGTTCCAAGCGGCGGAAAAGCTTTACACCGAATCGACATTGTCCGATGAAGAAAAGAAAATGCTTGAGCCGATTCAGCAGATTCTTCCGGGTTATTACGCAAACATTAAACAAGTCCTCACGCTAGTTCAGTCCAACGACCCAGCGAAAATCGCCGAGGCAAAACGTCTTCTTGAAGGTCCCATCGGAAAAGACGGTGCCGTGATTCGTATTTGGAACCGTGACCTAGCGAAGGTCTTTAGAAAAGTCGCAGAAGAGTCTGCTGCTTCTGCGGAATTAACCGAAAAGAAATCCTTCCGTACTCTTATTGGTATCACCGCTATCGCGGGTCTGGCTATCTTTGCCGTTCTTCTATTTATAGGTTCAAGAATTGCCAATGCGGTAGGAGTTATCTCTAACAAAATCAATGAAGCCAATAAGAATGTTGTCGCTTCTGTGGACCAATTGAGCCAAGCCGGCAACAGTCTTTCCCAATCCTCAACGTCTGCCGCGGCCTCCTTAGAAGAAACTGTCGCCTCACTTGAAGAACTCACATCCATGGTGAAGATGAACTCAGACAATGCAAAACAAGCAGCGTCACTTTCAGCTTCTTCGCGCGAAACTGCGGAAAAAGGCGAGCAAGAAATCCAAGCTCTGATCCTTTCCATGCAGAAAATCTCTCAGTCGTCTAAAAAAATTGAAGAGATTATTTCTGTTATCGATGACATTGCTTTTCAGACGAACTTACTAGCCCTCAATGCCGCCGTTGAAGCGGCTCGTGCCGGCGAACAAGGTAAAGGCTTTGCGGTTGTCGCTGAAGCCGTGCGTTCCCTTGCCCAAAGAAGTGCGGCGGCAGCTAAAGACATCACCTCTTTAATCAAAGATTCGGTGACACAAGTTGAGGAAGGAAGTCGTATCGCAGATAATAGCGGTGCGGTTCTAAGTAACATCACAAATTCAGTTAAAAAAGTCGCAGACCTCAACAATGAAATCTCGGTAGCAAGCACTGAGCAAACAACGGGCATACAACAAATCAGCAAAGCGATGAATCAACTGGATCAGTCTTCGCAAGGTAACGCCGCTTCGGCAGAAGAAATTGCTGCAACCACGGTCGAGATCAATGGCCTGGCTCAGTCAACGCAAGATCTTCTTGGAAATCTTCAAGGAGTCATCTTTGGAGGTTCGCAAGAGCCAGAGGCAAATTTAAAAAGTTTTCAACCGAAGGCGGTCGCCGTCGTCCCCGCCAAAAAGGCGGCCGTTCTTCGCAGTAACAATGTTTTGAAATTTAAAACGCCCGCTAAGGCCACCCGCGCCGAGGCGACAATCCCCTTCGATGAGGATCAGGAAATCCGTGCTAAGGTCGGCACGACAGAGGGTTTCTAGATCTAACTTGTTCCAGAGTGCGAAAAGCGCTCTGGAACACCTCTTTTTTACCTAAACATTTTCGGGCCGTTTTTAGATTCTGCTTTTACTGAAGATTTTCGAAGTTCCGTCTCGAGCTTTAAAGCTTGATTGCCTTTATCCGACTCAACCAGGTACGCAGGTTTCTCGTCGCTGCCATGCCGAGTGATTTTCTTACCTTTGATGGTTTTCGTGACCGACTCTTTAAAAACATCGACGACCACACCGTGAACCGTACTTCCCGCCCAGGACCATTCAACTTTAGAGTTTTTGCGAAAATGCGCCATTGATTCTCCGTCATCTAATATGACAGTATTACACTTCAAAAAATTAAAGCGGAAACGCTTCTGTAAAAAAGCAATTAGAAATCTTGAAGATTCAAAATTTCTTTGCAGATGTCCATTTGCTTTTCGATCTCTGCCAAGGCTTTTTCCAAACGAAGTTGATCTCTGTCATCTATTTCAGTTTCCATAGCGGCTAAGACAATCGCATGCTTCTTTAACCAAGCCCCTTGACGAGAAGCATAGTTTTCTGGCACTCCCGAGCGCAAAGCCGCCAACCGTGCATCGCGATCTTTAAAATATTCGACGATGAACTTCAAGGTCTCAAGGGTCAGAATTTTTCTATGGGCTTTTAATCGGGAAGAAAATCCCACTTGTCTGATTCTCATGATCCCTCTCCCAGAAAATAATCCAAAATCCTTTGTGCGATTACGAATTCCTCTTCAAAGTCCAAGGGGTCTTCGGGAAGATAGTGCACGTCTTCTTTAGAATTTTTATGATACAAGAACAGTTGCTCTTGAGCTTGCTTCCAGTATCTTTTTTGCCATTGAAGATTCGTATTTAAGGTGAAGAGCTCGCTTAGCTCTAATCCGCGCTCTACGGCATCTTTATTGATTTTCTTTTGACCTGGCAGTACATAATCCAAAGCTTTCGGAATGTCTTCGTGATGAGCTAATTCCAAAGCTAAATAGCTGACATACATCACAGCAAGAAGATAGCGGCGATACTGATCTAAAGATTTTTTCGACCAGGAATCAGCTCCGGCAGGGCGATAGATACTTTTTAAACGCTCAAACGCCTCTGAATATTTCGGCCCGATCTGATCCCCCAAAATTAAATCTAAAGTGATCACCAGGCTTTCTGCAAAATTTAAATAACGACAGAAATCACGCTGTTCTTCGGGAGCGCGAGGCAAAAGGTTCCAAAGAATGCGATGATTCTGCTCGTGATAAAGAGAAATCTGGTTGAAAGCGGTCATCCCACTCACCAGAACTTCCGGGTCATAAACCTCTTGCCAGTGATCTTTAAACCACGCCATCTCTGAAGCAAGCGGACTGAACTGCAATTCGTTCTTAAATAAATCGGGGGAACTTAAAGACCGCATGGTCGAGCACACGCTGGGAACAAAAACCCCGCCTTGCTTCAAAAAAAGCTTTCGGCTGTTCCGATATATGGGACTGATTGATAAAAGCTGTTCATCGAAGGGATACTCACCCACTGCCTGCTTCGCCGCTTTTTTATTTACAGCTATAGAGGAAAGAAGTGTCACGTCATGAAGAAAATCTTGAACTTCTTTTGTGGGCCCTCGGCCTTTTTTATTTGTTTTTTTCATTTGCAACTACTCAAGAAAAATAACCAGACAACCTTCATTTTGTTTTCCATTGGGAAGACGCTCGTACTGCCACGGATATCCCGCCATCTTAAGATATTTGATAGCAACGGATTGAACGACCCCAGACCCTTTACCAGTCATAATCCGAGCGCGTTTTAAATTAGAGTTGGATAGTTTCATTAAAAATGCGTCAATCGCATCTTCGACTTCATCTGATTTAAAACCATGCAAATCCAATAAATCTTTAGCCATAAAGCATCCTCGACCCTATTGAAACAAGAATCAGACGCAAAAGATAGGAGGAAAATCCGGGGTTTCAGGAAAAAAGTGCTAGTGAAACAGAGATTTATCCATAGCCAAAAATGACCGGTAGATATATGATAAGAGCTGAGGTTTTTATGAGCACTGGTTTTGTTATTATGGGAAGCATTGCTATCGTGGTTATCAGCGTCCTTGCTTACGCTGTCTTGGCCGTATTTTTTCCAGAATGGGTTGGCATCACTGGTAAAGTGGCGTTAGATGCGGAACAAAGCCACAACGAAGGGGCCCAAGCTAAAGCGCACCCTATGGACAAATTCTAGTTTCCTTTTTTCTTTTGCGCTTCCTCACGAAACAAGGAAGCGTTCATCTGCAAATTCTGCCTTAAGAATCGACTGAAATAATTGGGATCCTCAAAGCCCAACGCATAGCCGATGTCCGCCACGGGAGTTGCGGAATAAGCCAGCATTCGCTTTGCCTCTAACAAACACCTTTCCGCAATAATTTCTTTCGCGGACCGATGAAGCTTTTGCTGAAGGACGGCTGACAACTGCTTTGGCGTAATTTTTAATTCTTTGGCGTAAAAAGAAAGGCCATGCTCCTTCTTAAAGTGAAGTTCCACCAAGTCTTTGAATTTATCGGCGATTCCGCCATGAAAAGAAACACCTTCCCCTTGCGAACGAAGGGCGTGAATCAGCAACAAACCCACATGGTTTTGCAGACTCGCTTCGTAATACGACGGACGCTTTTCATACTCATCAAGCATGATTTCCAGTTTGTTTTTCCAAATCAGAAATTCTGATTTTGCAAACTTCCAGACGTCAGGCAAAGCCAAGGCCTTCGGAACTAGATCCAGCAAAAAGGAATTTTTCGGCAAAGACTCTTCGGTGAATTCGACAATGAAGCCTTGTGAATCGGCGGATAATTTCCAGGAATGCACTTGCCCCGGTTTCATCATAAAAACTTGCGGTGCTCTCACGGCGTGACGTTTAAAATCAATCTCATGCCATCCACGTCCTGCGGACACCACGAGCAGCTGAAAGTAATCGTGTCGATGCGGAAACGGAACGCGAGGCTCCAAACGTTCTTCCAGGCGCTCAACACGGATATCACCGCGCCGTGCAAGCTGATTTCCAAGTTCTTCTAAAGGGACAGGTTTAGACAGATTCTTTTTAGGCATACGGAAAGAGAATAAAACTTTGTTTTCGCTCTGGGCAATGAATATTGAGAAGCCCGGGAAAATGTGCCAAACTTTGAGGACCCTATTTCGAGGAGAATTTCGTGGCATTTCGTTGGATTGGTAAGTCAGAGGATGGAAACACTGTCACTCTTAAGCGTCTTGAAGGTTGTCCAGCACAAACTCCCCTGTATGCGACTCCAGAATGGGCTAAAAATAATAGCGATGTTGTTCGCGTCGGCATCGTCCTCGATGTAGAAACCACGGGTTTAAATCAGGCTGAAGATAGCATTATTGAAATTGGCTTGCGTCAATTTTTGTTCAATCGAAATTCCGGCGAGATTTTAACTTTGGGTAAATCCTATTCCAGCTTTCAAGATCCAGGAAAACCCATCACTCCAGAAATCACCGAGCTCACCGGCATCACTGACGAGATGGTGGCCGGGCAGAATATTGATTGGACGCAAGTGAATGCACTTCTGGAAGAGGCTTCCGTCATCATCGCCCACAATGCACGCTTTGATCGTCCGTTCATTGATCGCAAATCTAAAATTTCTGCCGAAAGAGTTTGGGCCTGTTCGTTGAAACAAATTGATTGGAGCAACAAAGGCTTTACGAGTTCAAAACTGGAACTGCTTAATATCTATCACGGGTTCTTTACCGATTCCCATCGCGCGATCAATGATGTTGATGCTTTACTCTATCTGCTAAGCTTATCAGATTCAAAAAGCCATAAGCCTTATTTGGCTGAATTGTTGAGCAACGCCCGTCGACCGATGGCCCACGTCATTGCGAGTTCAGCTCCCTTTGAGTCGAAAGACCATCTCAAAGGTCGAGGTTATAGCTGGGATAGTACAAATCGTTTCTGGTCCAAAATAATTTTCAAGGACGAGGTCGCGTCTGAGACGGCCTGGCTTGAAGAGATTGTTTACTGCGGGCCCTTTGCCGGACTGACTCGCGATATCGCCTTGGTGGACGGATTTAAATCTTAAGCACCTTTTGTTTTATTGCAGGGAGAGCAAAAGCCCCCTTCATTCCAACCGCACAATGTTAAACTAAGAGTGTCGAGAACATTCCTGGGCTAAACTGCGGAGTTCTCAGTTTTCTGTAAGAAATTGGGACCTCCGACTTGACGAAATTTATATCGTGCTCATGTTTGTTACAATTAACCCTTTTGGGGTTGGAAAAGAGGTCCTCGATGTCTTACGTCTCAGGTTTTATCCCCGTGATCCCATTGAAGAATTCTGTGTTGTTTCCCGACATCAGCATGCCGCTTCGAGTAGGTAGAGAAAAAAGCATATCTGCCCTGCAAAAAGCTCTTCGTGAAAATCACTGGGTAGTCCTTCTAACACAAAAAAGTCCCCACGATAACGTGGAGAAAATGGAAGATCTTTATCAAGTGGGAACACTTGCTAAGGTGGAATCCTTCCGTATGGATGAAGATGGAAGCTACAATATCTTCGTGAAAGCGCATCAGCGAGTTCGCGTCGTGCAAAGCCGTGATCAGGAAGGTTTTTTTGAAGTGCAGAGTGAAAGCGTTGAAGACGTTGGCACGATGGATAAAAAAACAGAAGAAGCTTTGCTATCCAGCCTTCGTCTTTTAAGTGATGAATTATTAGATCTTCTTCCCGGCAACACACGTCAAGTGAAAGACATGCTGACCGAAATTGAAGATCTGGCCACGCTCACCAATATGTGTGCTGCGTATGCCGATATCGCCATCGCGGAAAAACAAGAAATTTTGCAAATCAATGTCCTTCGCGACCGAACGTTAAAACTTTTAGATCGCCTGCAAGAACTTAAAGAGCGCCTAAAAATTCAACGCGGAATTCGCGACAAGCTCAACGAAAACTTCCAGCAAACGCAAAAGGAAACAATTTTGCGCGAGCAAATGCGCGTGATCCGTGAAGAGCTTGGCGAAGGTGAAGGCGAAGATATGTACGCCAAATTCAAAGAGCGTATTGAAAAAGCCGGAATGACTGCCGAGGCACTGGAATTGGCACGCAGTCAGTTGAAGCGTCTTGAGACGATCAATTCCGCTTCACCTGAACACCAGATGATTCGCACGCATTTGGAATTAATGTTGGATCTGCCGTGGAGCAAATCTTCTCCTGAAAAAGAAATTGACCTGGAAGAGGCGGAAAAGATTCTGAATGAAGACCATTATGGTCTAGAGAAAATTAAAAACCGCATCTTGCAACATCTAGCCGTGATGAAGTTGCGTAAAACTCATCAAGGTTCGATCTTGCTGTTCATTGGACCTCCAGGAGTAGGTAAAACTTCGTTAGGAAAAAGTATTGCTCGCGCTCTAGGCAAAAAATACGTTCGCGTCAGCTTAGGTGGCGTTCGCGATGATGCGGAGATTCGCGGTCATCGTCGCACTTACATTGGCGCCCTGCCCGGTCGAATTATTGCCGGAATTAAAAAAGCCGGCGAAAACGATCCTGTCTTCATTCTAGATGAGATCGATAAATTGACTCGCGGCTTTGGCGGCGACCCGGCGGCAGCTATGCTGGAAGTTTTAGATCCAGAGCAAAACAACACCTTCCAAGATCACTATTTAGATACGCCGTTTGACTTATCTAAAGTGTTCTTTATTGCGACAGCCAACTCTTTAGAAGGCATTCCTTTGCCTCTTTTAGATCGCATGGAAGTCGTTGATCTTACGGGTTACACTTTGGACGAGAAAAAACAGATTGCGCTTAAATACCTTTGGCCAAAACAACTTCGCGAGCACGGCTTAAGTGAGGAATCACTGAAGATCACCGATGATGCCATGGTGAAGTTATTAACTCACTACACACGTGAGGCCGGTGTTCGAGATCTGCAAAGAAAAATAGCGACGATCTGTAAGTTCATGAGTTTGAAGCTTGTGAAATCACCAGATAAAACTTTGACCGTGAATGTGAAAGATCTTGAAGAGATCTTGGGCGCTGAAAGATTCTCATCCGATATGATTGAAAGTCTTTTACCGCCTGGCGTGGTGACGGGCCTTGCTTGGACCCCTGTGGGTGGTGACATCCTCTTTGTCGAGTCAGCCTCCATGCCGGGTTCAGGGCAATTGCTATTAACAGGTCAATTAGGCGAGGTGATGCAAGAATCGGCTAAGATCGCTCTGAGTTTATTGAAGTCACGATTGGTTCTTATGGACCCATTGATGGATTTCAGTAAAAAAGACGTGCACGTCCATGTGCCAGCGGGTGCTATCCCCAAAGATGGACCTTCTGCGGGCGTCACAATGCTGACCTCGATAGCGTCTTTGTTATTGAATAAACCCGTCGATCCAAAGCTAGCCATGACCGGCGAGATTTCATTACGAGGAAGCGTCATGCCTGTGGGTGGTATTAAAGAGAAAGTGATAGCAGCACACCGTGCGGGCGTGCGAGAGATCATCATGTGTACTAAGAACGAAAAAGATCTTCGTGAAATCCCCGAAGAAATTCGTCGCAGTATTCAATTCCACTTTGTCGATGACGTGAACGATGTTTTGAAAGTCGCTTTGGGAGTGGATCTTCCACGCTGGAACAAGTTTCCTATCAAACCTTCGGGAACTCCCCTGCTGCCAGCAGGGTGAGTTCCGAGGATGAATTCTATTCTACAACAACTAACATCAGGGCCGTCGTCGAACGGCCCATTTCTTCGAAAAAGCCGCGCTTATTCTGTGTAGGCGCGGCTCCTGTCGCTTCGGCGGACGTCTTCACTTCATAGTCATCGGTTTTGAAAAACTCGCTTAATTTTGAGGGACGCTCGGCCATGTTGTGGATATCCACGGAAGGAACCTTCAGGTCTTCTTGAAGATATTTTTTGATAGCTTCAGCACGGGCTTTGGCCAATTCAATTTGTTTTGGTGAAGCCTTTTTTTCTTTCTTATCTGGGTACTCACGATCCCCCCAGGCAAGAACTTTGATCGACTTGATCTCTTGGGTTTCTCTGATTGTCGTTACAAAAGCTTGCATCTCGGCTTTTTCGGTTGCAGTTAAAACTTTCGCACCCGGATCAAAGAACACCGGTGCGACATTCGACGCTCCCACCATTTTCGCCGTGGCCATTTCGGTGTCCGGCTGTTGCGCCTCCACAAACAAAGCGACAAGTGTGATCGGCAGCAAAATCGGTAAAAGGAAGCGAACAATTGACATCATGCTTTACTCTCCTTGTTAGCACGAAGGATGAGTTTGCAATGTGTGAACCAGTTTAAGAATGGATAAAAGCCAGCTAGAGAGACTTCGCGAGGCAGAATTCCCCTCGCGAAGGGGAATTCTGATTCATGATTAAGTCGTTTCGATTTCTTGCAATTTGCGATACAGAGTTTTCCGATCGATACCCAAGGCCTTCGCCGTCATTTCTTTTGCACGATTGTGTCTTTCATAAACGAACTGCACGTACTTCTTTTCAAGCTCATGCAATGAGGAAACTTCTTCACCAAAGCGGAAGATAAAAGCATTCTTTTTGTCGTCATCAACGATGGCCGAGCTTCCTGTCCCCTCGTCAAACAACGTCAAAGCACTTACGTCGATTTCAGGGCCTGTTGCCAAGACCACGGCGCGCTCAATCGTGTTTTCTAATTCGCGCACATTCCCGCGCCACGGATGAGTCAGCAAAAACTCTTTGGCATTCTTTTTAAAGCCCACGATTTGTGTGCCGTTCAAAGTGTTGAACTTCTTTAAGAAATGCTCAGCTAAAGGAATGATATCTTCTCTTCTTTCACGTAGAGGTGGAATTTTGATGGGAATTACATTTAGACGGAAGAATAAGTCTTCGCGGAAGCGCTTTTCTTGAACTTCTAGGCGCAAATCTTTGTGAGTCGCGGCAATCACGCGCACATCGACAGGACGAGCTTGGTTTTCGCCGACTCTTTTGATTTCTTTTTCTTGAAGCACACGCAATAGCTTCGCTTGTAAAGTGAGATTTAAGTCCCCGATTTCATCAAGGAACAAGGTGCCTCCGTCAGCTTCTTCAAAAAGTCCGGTTTTTTTATCGACCGCTCCGGTGAAGGCACCTTTGGCATGACCGAAAAGTTCTGACTCTAAAAGGTTTTCCGGAATTGCCGAGCAGTTGATGGCCACGAAAGGCTTTTTGTTACGAGGACTCCAGCGATGAATCGCTTTGGCGAAAACTTCTTTCCCCGTACCACTTTCACCTGTGATAGATACCGTCGAAGAACTTTTCGAAACTCGGCGTGCAAGATCCATGATTCGATGAATGCTTTCGCTTTTCCCGATGATACCTTCTGGATGAAGCCCCTTACTAATATCCAAAGTTTCTTTCAAAGTTTTATTTTCTGCACTGAGAATGTTGAACTTAAATGCCCGCTGAGCCGAAATCAATAGTTGCGGAAAATGCAATGGCTTCACGACAAAATCGTAAGCACCCGCTTCAATGGCCTCCACCGCCACGTCCACATCGTTTGATACGGTGATGAGGATAATGGGAGTTTGCACTCCTTCTGCGCGCAAACGTTTGATGAACTCCATCCCGTTTATCGTGGGTAAATTTAAATCCGTGATGATGGCATCAGGAGTGATCTTTTGAGCTACCACCTGTTGAAGCGCGGAGAGAGGGTTTTCTTCGTGAATCACCGTGATGTTTTTTTGGCGAAAATAAGCCGTGGCCAATTCTGCTAAATCTAGGTCGTCTTCGATCAGAAGAATTGTTTTATGCTTGTCCATGACTGCCTCCTGAATAGGTTATTCTTACCAAACTGGGGCATATCTCCGCAATATTTTTATGGCGTTTTGCCACATTAAGACGTTTATACTCTTTTATATCCTATATATTAGACTTCATTGATTTTCTGTAAGGAACCGCGTTTGCATAACAAATATGCGTCGGGGACATTGTCCCGGGCACTTTTAGACATATATAGTTCGTTGCTGGCAGTCCACGAGCAGCAACGATAAGCGGCCCCCCTGCCTTGCCATGTGAGGGGGGCCTTCCTAATTTCAGGAGAAAGGAGAACTGTATGCTTTCATCCATCATTCTGGGTTTTGCTGTAGGTATTGCCGCAAAGATACTGATGCCTGGAAAGGATCCCGGTGGCTGGATCATCACTTGTTTATTGGGCATTGCCGGAGGAACTGTCGCCCACATCCTGGGAACATCCGCAGGATATTATCGCGACTACGAACCTGTCGGATTCATTGCTGCCATCCTCGGCGCAATGTTCATTCTTTTTCTATATCGGATTTTAGTTAGACGGACGACGTAAGGTTTTGATTAAGTGATTCGAGACTGGCCTGCAACTCATCACACACATCTTTTAGTAAGTGCGGGTCTTTGACTTTTCCCGCCTCTTCCAAACGAGTTCCCAAATGACTTAGAGAAGGAAACTCAAAAGTTTTCGCGTTTCCTTTTATTTGGTGACCCACTTTTATTACGAACCCCCAGTCGGGCGCGTGGGCCATCTCTTGAATTTTTGCAAGCTCCGCTAGCCTGCGCGAAAGATATTTCTGCTTAGCATCCAAAGGCACAGTCATTCCACTCATGCTTCCGCCCGATGATTCAAATAGAAATACACCTCTTGAACCAAAAGTTCTCCCGAAACCGGTTTTGTGATTTGACCATTACACCCGGCGGCCAGGCAGCTTTGCACTTCTTCGTTGAGTGCATGCGCAGTCAAAGCAATCACAGGTTTCGTAAAGCCACGCTGACGAATGCGCTTCGTCGCTTCTTTACCATCCATCTTCGGAATTTGGATATCCATAAGTACGATATCGGGCTCCACTTTGAAGGCACTTTCAACGGCTTTTTCACCGTCGTCCGCAACAACAACATCAGCGCCCGCAGCCTTTAAAAAATGCTGAAAGATCTCTTGATTGTCTTCAGAATCCTCCACCAACAAAATGCGCACGTCTTTCAAAAGATTTTTTAAATCAAGACCATTCCAATCGATATCACGCACGGGTCCCTGCTCAACTTCTTCGAAGTCTTTCTTAACTGGTGTTTGACGCAGGTTCAGGAATTCCTTATTCACCCCTCGCAGAGGAACGCGCAGGCAAAAAGTAGATCCCTTACCCACGGACGAAGCCAAAAGAAAAAGCTCGCCACCCAAAAGCTCTGCCAAACGGCGCGACAAGGCCAAACCCAAACCAGTGCCGCCATACTTACGGGTCGTAGAAACATCGCCTTGCGAGAAAGGCTTAAAAAGATTTTCTCTGTTTCTTTCACTGATACCAATACCGCTATCCTGAATCTGGAACTCGAGGAATTCTTCCTGCATCTCGTTCACATAGGTCTTATAAAGAAGTTTTACGCTTCCATTTTCCGTGAACTTTATGGCATTGCCCACGACATTCACCAGAATTTGTTTTAAACGAATATCATCCGTGAAGAGATAGGTCGGAACATTCGAAAGCTTCGCCACGTTGAACTGAATTTTTTTGTCAGAGGCGCGAACTTCCATCACGGACTTCACTTCATGAATCAGGCTTTCCAGGTTCACTTGTGCCATTTCAAACTGCAGTTTTCCAGCTTCGACCTTTGAGATATCTAAAATATCATCAATAAGACGAGCGAGCTCTTTACCGTTGCGCTTCACACTTTTTACAATCTGCTTTTTTTCTTCCCCGTCGAGCTCATCATCAGCCAAAATTTCAGAGTAACCAACGATCACCCCCAGAGGGGTGCGGATTTCGTGACTCATGTTTGCCAAGAAGGAACTCTTCATAAAGTTCGCGTCTTCTGCTTTTCTTAATAAAATCGCTTTATCGTAGGACATCGCAAATTGCCCCACGATGCTTGCTAAGGCGTATTCTAAAACCTTCGAATCCACCAAGGTTTTAGGCCCCTTCACGATAATCAAGATCGAATTACTTTTACCTGATTCATGCAAAACCGAGCGCATCATGAAGTAAGGACTTTCACGCAGTCGCTCTTGCATCTCGGAACTAAAAAACGAAATCACCTTGCGCGAAGACTCTGTGTTAGAAGCCAAGGCAAAGACACCCTCTTTTAAGAAGCTGTCAAATTCGGCAGA
The DNA here is from genome assembly GCF_047305915.1 of Bdellovibrio sp. HCB117. Classification (NCBI taxonomy): domain Bacteria; kingdom Pseudomonadati; phylum Bdellovibrionota; class Bdellovibrionia; order Bdellovibrionales; family Pseudobdellovibrionaceae; genus Bdellovibrio; species Bdellovibrio sp. HCB117. Next base: position 2,022,477 of record NZ_CP178622.1, read on the forward strand.
TAAATCCAAGAACTCTGGAAAGCTGTCGATGACTTTCTGAAAACGTTTTTCATAAGGTCCGCGATTTTCGCGAACAAAGACCACACAGTCTTCAATTTGAAAAACATCTTCCAAATGGTGACAGAATTTTTCAAAAAGGTCACTGCCTTCGATGGATGAAGAAATATCTGCAATTATAGCGTTCAAACGACGGAATAACGCCAACTCCTCGGATTTACTTTTGGAGATGAGCGCCAGGGAATCCTGATGTTTTTCGCTAAACTTCAAAAATTGTTGTGTCGACCATAATGCTAGAAAAATGACCGACAACATAATCAGCGTGACGAAGGCAAAAAGGATCGGCACATAACGCTCATACCAATTAAAGAAATGAGGCAACGGTTCAAAATGCAATTTCCACACTTTATCAAGAACCTGAATTTCACGATCTACGGAAATATCTGAGACCACCCGATCTTCTTCCTTGGCGGGGAAGCGCTCGTAAAGCGGCAAAGTTCGCCCCAGTTTACGGTCATAGATCTCGATTTTGTAGTTCACTTTTTCTTCGTAAAATTGAGGCGTCCCGAAAGCCCCATTAAAAAAGCGATTGATGCGAATCACCGAATAGGCAAAACCCAATAATGAATTTTTTGGTTCAGCTTCTCCTGTCGCATCTAAAACTTTTGAAACAGGAAGATAAACTAGGACTCCTTGGAGGACCTTTTGACCTTCGCTTTCATCAGAAAGCAGAACGACAGGGTCCGACATTGCTAGAGCATTGGATAATAACGCCTTATCCATCGCCGAGCGCCGTGTAAGATCCGAATACGGATCAAACCCTAAAGCTTTCTTATTTCTCCAATCATCAGGTTCAATCATTACGACCGATGTATAAAGAGAGCGCTCAGAATCTGGCCAAAATTTAAAATCTTTAACTCCCTGTTCACGCATCCTGCGTTCAAGCTCAGGGATCTCAGATCTATCTATTTTTTGCGCAAAACCAATACCTTGAAGTCCGGGAGAGCGCTTTAACAGTTCTGTCGATTCTATATAATCTTGGTACTGCTTCCCCGTTGGGACTCCACTTAACTGAATAAATGCGCGCGTATCTAACAAGGCCTGACCATAGGCTGAAAACTCTCGATGAATGGTCGAACTGACTTTTCCGATTTCAGATTCAAGACGTGCATTCCATTCTTTTTCCAAATGCACTTTCACGGTCCACCAACTGAGCAAGCTGACAGATATAATTATAAGGAGAACGAGAAATACGTTCCACTCATGAGATAAGACAAAAACTCTTTTAAGTCGTTTCACAAAGCATCCTTACAGTTGTTGACGTCGCTCTGTCATATGACCGTATTTTTAGGTGAAGAACCTCCCCGCCGCAAGAAGGAATATCGCCCAGTGCTTGAGGCATTTCACCCCAGAATTAGCCATTTTATTGCTTATAAGCAATATGTTTGATCTGAAGAGCGGCTTGTCAGTTGCAACGGAACTATTACATGACAGAAATGACCTTGCGCTTTCACTACTTTGACCACCAACACTTCTCTAAGGAGAGGTTGCAATTCGTGAAAGAGATGTTCTGCGATGGCACAGCCATTCATATCGGAGACGGCGTTTATGCAGTTTCCATTAAAATAGATCCCTTCCCTCCAGGTGGCGGCTCAGCGCAAGAGAGCCGCCACTTGCCCTATTCTCAAGCTGAGACTTATTTCATCTAACACTGTTAGTGAAAGTTAGACAGGTGTTCAGGAATTTCTTTATCAAATGACACACACCGAATTTCCAGTTGGCTTTGCATTTGCTTTAGGAGGTGTCACGGGAGGAAATTCCATGAATACACAGATCTTCATCACGGGAACACTGACAGTTCCAAATGTTTTAAAAAAAGAAAACAGCTTTGATTGTCACATCATTGAAAATCCATACACATTGAGATCGGCACTACAAACGACACAGGGGGAAAAAATCGTCGTCGTTTTTTTGCCATTTTTAGAAGTCCGTCATTTTGACATTTACGCATTCTTACAAAAGACGATTGAAAACGTGAAAACCTTCTTCGTCGTCAGCGAACTTTCCGCCCCGATGAAGATGAAGTTGAAAACTTTTAAAGACTTTATCGTTTTGTGGAAAACGGAAGAGGCTCACCTCGCCAAAGATATCCAAGCTTATCTTAACGGCAAGAATCTGGAACTGCGCCAAGACAAGCGCGAGGTGCATGAGAGGCGCGCCATGCTTAGTCCCTCCATGCTCCCCCTCGGCACCGAGAACAGAAGCTTCCAACCCATTTTAGGCGGAGCTTTTGAGAACATCTCTTTGAATGGGTCCTGTGTGAAGATCAAAGCCCCCTTCTATCAGAAAAAGGACTTCGTCACCCTTTCCTATCAAACCAAAGAGGGAGAGTACGTGAATGTGGAAGGCCAAGTTCGCTGGACAAAGTGGGATGAAAAAAATCAAAGCCAGGAGTTGGGCGTCCAATTTCTAACACAGGCTTAATCGCTCGACGCCCTGCTTTGACAAAGCTACATATTGCCTCCCACTCTAAACTGTGCGTTCATTGTAAGAGTGGGAGACATTATGAAAACATCACTCTTCGTCGTGGTATTACTGCTTCAACTTTTTTCCTTCACCGCTGAGGCCACTCGCCGAATCACCGTCACGGGACGTGGCACTGAAAATTCTTACTGCAACGCCAACAGCGGTTCTTTCTGTTTATCCAACGCTAAAAACAGAGCGGAACAAGATGCCGAACGTGATGCACGCTGGACTTGCGAAATGAGCCATCGCGGGCGCGCCCTTTCTTACACGGCTTTCTGCAGTACCTATTGCAATCCCAACTATCTTCCACCACGTCACGATGGAACTTGGGTGAATTGCCGCTCTGAATGTCGCATGGATTGTGAAGTCCAATGATTGATTTTCTAAAAAACAAAGACGTCGCTGTACGCTGGGGATTTTTCCTGGTTCTATTGGCGGCGTTTCTATTTGTAAATTTACCGTTCTTAATGCCTTTCCTGATTGCCGGGGTGTTCGCACTGGGCCTGAATGACTTTGTAGAGCGCCTTGGAAAAAAACTAAAAATAAAAAGAAAACCCGCAATTGCTTTAACACTTCTAGGCGGCTTTGCAATTTTTTGGATTCCTATTTCTCTTGCGATCTATCGTCTTATTTCTTATATCAGCCAACCCGAAGTTATTAAAACAGATAAGTTGGTCGGACAGATACACGAACTCAAAGATTTAATACTGGGATATCTTAAAAAGATCTCGGGTTGGACAGGGACTGACATTGCCACTCCGGCAGCCGACATGACGAATAGCCTGCTTCGTAAATCGGGCGAAATTGTTTTTCAGTACTCCACGGAAATTTTGGGACAACTGCCTGCCATCTTTTTAGCAAGCTTTGTTTTTGTTATCACCCTAGCTTTACTTTTATCAAAAGCTCAGGCGATTAAAGAATTCGTATTTAAATACAGCCTTTTGAAACCCGATCTGACAGTTCGACTGATTGATGTCTCTAAAAAAAGCTGTTCGATCACATTGTTTTCAACCTTGGTCATAGGCCTTATTCAAGCCGGTGTCATTGGGATCGGAAGTTTAATATTTGGTGAAGGAGATTTCTTCTTAGTCCTGACTCTCACCTTCTTCGTTTCCTTTATTCCGGTGATTGGCGCTGCACCCGTGGGTTATTTACTTGCGATTTTGGCCTTTATCGGCGGACGCACTGGAAATGGAATCGGCCTGGTGGTTGTTGCGACCATCGCAGGTAGTATCGACAATATCCTGAAGCCCTTCATGGTAGGAAAAGAAAATAAAATCTCTGCCGTGATTGGATTTACCTGTGTCGTGGGGGCCATCATTATGATTGGCTTACCAGGTCTTCTGATTGGCCCGGTGATCATGAATCTTTTTGCAGGTTTAAGTCCGCTTCTTTTAAAGCGCGAAGAGCCTGATCTGATACAATAAAAAAAGGCGTCCTTCAAAGACGCCTTTTTTTATTTCTAGCTATACCTGTACCGATTACAACTTGCGAATCACGGACTTGAAGAAATCATTTCCTTTGTCATCCACGATGATAAAGGCTGGGAAGTCTTTCACTTCGATTTTCCACACTGATTCCATACCCAACTCAGGGAAATCCAGAACTTCCACTTTCGTGATACATTCCTTTCCTAAACGAGCTGCAGGTCCACCGATAGATCCTAAATAAAATCCTCCGTAGGTCTTACAGGCTTCAGTGACCTGCGGGCTGCGATTCCCTTTACCCAACATGATCATAGAACCACCCAAGCTTTGGAAGGCACCCACATAAGGATCCATACGTTCGCTCGTTGTAGGACCAAAAGAACCCGAAGCATAACCCTTCGGAGTTTTTGCAGGGCCCGCATAATAAACCGCATAGTTTTTGAAATACTCTGGAACACCTTCACCGCGATCCACTTTTTCTTTGAGTTTCGCATGTGCGATATCACGGGCCACGATCATCGGACCATTGAGCATCACTCGCGTGGCCACTTTTTGTTCCGATAAAATTTTAAGAGTTTCCTGAATCGGCTTATTCAAATCAATCTGAATAGCTTCTGCACTCGCCTCCTTGAGGTGATTCGGAAGATACTGTTCAGGGTGAAGCTCTAGCTGCTCTAAGAAAATACCGTCGCGGGTGATCTTGCCCTTGATATTGCGGTCAGCAGAGCAGCTCACGCCGACTCCGATCGGGCAACTTGCACCATGACGAGGCAGACGAATCACGCGCACATCGTGCACGAAATACTTTCCACCAAACTGCGCACCGATCCCTGTGTCCCGGGCCCACTGTTCAACTTGCTTTTCCATTTCCAGATCACGATAAGCTCTACCACCCTCACTGCCTGAAGTAGGAAGTCCATCCAAATAACCCGCAGAAGCATACTTCACGATTTTTAAAGTTTCTTCTGCTGAAGTACCACCTACACAGAATGCCAAGTGATACGGAGGACAAGCCGCCGTCCCCAGTGAGTTCAAAGTCTCGCGTACAAACTTTTCAAAACCCTCGGGATTTAAAACCGCTTTGGTTTTTTGATAAAGATAAGACTTATTGGCACTGCCGCCACCTTTAGCCATGAATAAGAAGTGATATTCATCCCCTTGTTCGGAATAAATATCAATTTGCGCTGGAAGATTAGAGCCCGTGTTTTTTTCTTCAAAGAAAGAAATTGGAGCCATTTGCGAAAAGCGCAGGTTTCTTTTTTGATAAGTATTAAAAATGCCTTTAGAAAGATGTTCTTTGTCGTCTGTACCCGTAAAAACACGTTCTCCTTTTTTTCCGACAACAATGGCCGTCCCGGTATCCTGACAGGAAGGAAACTCCATTTGTGCCGCGATGATCGCGTTTTTCAGAAGATCCACAGCAACGAAGCGGTCGTTCGGAGAAGCTTCGGGATCTTGTAAAATTCTTTCTAATTTTTCCAAGTGACTCGCGCGCAGAAGATGCGACACATCGCTGAGGGCTTCTTGAGCAATAAGCTCTAATGCCTCAGGTGCTACGACTAAGACTTCTTTGTCTCCTAGCTTGTCGACGCGGACATGATCTGAAGAGATTTTTTTATATTGAGTAGTATCTTTTTGTTTTTCGTAGAGAGGGAAATATTTAAATGACATGCAGTTGAATGTAGCATTGCGTCTTAAGCGCGCGCAAGCCTCGGTGCGGCTTTTAGGTGGGCTTTGATGGTGGGATTTAAGGAGCCGTGAGTACGGCAAAATTTTGGGGACCGGGTCCTCTCTTTGCGTATGTGAGAGGTGGTCAAGGACCTTACCGAGGGTCGAAGAAGATTTCTTATGTCTCCTTCTGAAACAAACTTATCGCCCTAGACCTATAAGCACAAACTCATAATTTTTAGACTTTCCATAAGTTTTACTTATGGCAAATGAAGGCGCCGAATAAACACGTTTTGGGCGCCAATCAATGAAGTTTTTGCATCGTATCAGCGGATTTTTCAGAGGGAAATTCACTCTGAGCGCGGCTCTGCGCCATCTTAACAAAATCCTAAAATTTACGAGGAGGATTTAGAGGCTCTTTAGATTGCCAATTGATCATTTATCTATTAGCTTCTCGGAAATTTTTACTGGAGGAACCATGGCTCTTTTGCTCGTAAGCTTATGTCTTGCAGCGGTGATCACGCTCTACTTTAAGAACAATCCGTTGGGACACTCGCGCAAATTCATGATCCGACGCTTTGTTAACTGGTTTCCTCTAGGCATGACTTACGCCTTCCTTTATATGGGTCGTTACAACCTGAACGTTTCTAAGAACGCTTTGGGCGACATGATGACGAAAGAGCAGTTTGGTCTGATCTTCGCGGCCGGTACAATCACTTACGGTCTTTCTTTCCTCCTGAATGGTCCCATTGTCGATAAAATCGGTGGTAAAAAAGGAATCATCATTGCCGCTTTAGGTTCTGCATTGATGAACATCCTTATGGGTGGCGTGACTTATCTTTATTTGATGGGTCGTTTAAAAACCAACATGGTCCTCGCGTTCTCCGTCTTGTTCGCATTGAATATGTTCTTCCAATCTTACGGCGCGGTTTCGATTATCAAAGTAAAAGCTTATTGGTTCCACGTACGTGAACGCGGTGTCTTCGGCGCGATCTTCGGGACTTTGATTTCTTTCGGTGTTTACTTTGCCTTCGACTGGGGACAAGCAATCGTTGAAGCTTCTAAGCTTCATATCGAAGGTCAAAAAACGGCGTTCCAAGGTTTTATCCAACACATCTTCGCTATCGACACAGGAACGACAAATGCAACTTGGTTGGTGTTCACAATCCCGGCATTCCTTTTGATTGTTTGGGCTTTGATCGACTTCGTTCTTCTTAAAGACTCTCCTAAAGAAGCCAACTTTGATGACTTTGATACGGCAGATGCTTCTTCATCTCCAGGTGAAGATGACTCTAACTTGAAAATCTCCATCGGCTTCATGCTTAAAAAGATCTTCACTAATCCAGTGATGATCACAATCGCTTTAGTAGACTTCACTTCCGGTGTTCTTCGTAACGGTATCATGCAGTGGTACTTGGTTTATGCCCATGAAACAAAAGAGACAAATCCGGTCTTCTTTGAAGGTTCCCAATTCTTCATTAAAAACTGGGGTCTGCTTCTTTGCTTAACAGGTATCTTCGGCGGATTCGCAGCAGGTATCGTTTCAGACCGTTTATTCCAATCGCGTCGTGGCCCTCCTGCCGCGATCAACAACGGTATCATGATTATTCTTTTGATCATCATGGTGTTCTCTTTGATGAATCATCCAACAATGCTGGGTCTTTCAGCGGTTATGATCACATTGACCGTTATCGGCGTTCACTCGTTGATGTCGGGTACAGCGGCGGCGGACTTCGGTGGTAAAAAAATGACGGCAACAGCCTCTGGCATCGTCGACGGCTGCGTTTACTTAGGAAGTGGTATCCAATCTTTGGCGATTGGTTATCTTTCACACAAGAACTGGATCTACTGGCCGCTATTCTTGATCCCGTTTGCAGTGATGGGTCTTTTCTTAGCTCTTAGAATGTGGAATGAACTTCCAGCAGCTACTAAAAAGTACATCTTGGAAGTAGAGAAAAAAGAAGAAAAGCTGCAACAACAGCAAGCGCGTGCTTCCACAGATCCAGCGGGTGTACCAAACTAGTCTTTGCACCTTGACGAAATCTTAAAAAAAGCCCACTTCCAAGTGGGCTTTTTAATTTTTCTCGATTAATGTGGGCTCATGTCGTTTTTAATTTCTTCTGGCCGCTACATTCTTCGTCTTGTAATTTTCGGAATGGTTCTACGTGCTGTCGTAGCCCTTTACCTAAATCTTTGGGACTTTTCTGTCCCTGCAAGCTTTGATAACACTTTAGGTCCCTTTCTTTATGGATGGCATTTCGATCTCGCGATTGCCGCTTTTCTTTATCTTTTGCTTTACGGAAGCTCGTTGCTTTTTTCGTTTTCCGAAAAAACATTTTCGCGACTCAACAGTCTTTTGTTATTTTGTTACACGATTTTGATTACTACAGACGCGATTTACGCTAAAGAGTCCGGCCGTCACATTTCTTATGAGGTCTACAACCTCTTTACAATTCAAGGCTCTTTAGGAAATCTTTTAAAACTTTACTGGTTACAACTGCTCTTCGCCTTCTTGGGCGCATCTTTCGTCGGTCGCTTTTTCACTCCACGTTATAAGCCGGTTCAAGGAATTGTGAAGCGCACTTTGGCTTTGCTTTTTGTATTAGTCATCAGCTTAGTCTTTGCGCGTGGCTTTGAAGGCATTCCCCAGGATCCCTCTTGGGCATATCGCGCCGGGGGCGGAAGTAAGGGTGCGACACTGGCATTAAATGGAGCTTACGGTATTGTGTGGGCGGCCTTTGCCGGAAAAAAATCGAGTAAGGAAAATATCGAAGTTCCTCTGCACGTGAAGAGTCTTGATATCTTCAATGAATGGCGCGTTCGTCGTGGTATAGAAAAAGCCGTTGGCAATTTCGATGGCAACATCGTGATTGTTTTCATGGAAGGCTGGCCTGGCGTGTACGTCGATAAAAAAGTCGGCGAAGAAGAAGTTCTTCCTTTCTTTAACTCTCTTCGTGCAGAATCCCTGCGGGTGGACTTGATGCTCGCGGGAGGGCACCGTACAACGGAAGGACTTTTTGCCACTCTTTGCAGTCTGCCCAATCCTCCCGGAAAAAGCATCATGTTCACTGAAATCGAAAACAAAGATTTCAAGTGCTTTCCGCAGTTCTTAGAGAAAAAAGGCTACAGCTCTGCTTTCTTTCAAGGATCTGATCAATACACCAGCGGCGTGGGTCTTTTAGTTTTAAAAACAGGCTTTCAGAATTCTTATGGCAAACGCGAAATTCCGGATTGGACGATGATTGAACAAAACGCTTGGGGCGTGTTCGATCAGGATCTTTATAAATTTGCGACCCAAAAGATGGACACGATGACAGAACCCATGTTGATTGGCATTAACACCAATACAACCCATGATCTGGCGCTACCGAAAGGTGTTCGTCCTGCCTTTGGTGAAGAGAACAATCAGTCCATGCATCTCAGCGTCACCCACCACGCGGACAAAGAGCTGAGGGGTTTTTATGAGACTTTAAAGAAAAGATCTTGGAAAAAAGACTGGCTCTTTGTTCTTGTATCGGATCACACCAGCTTTGCTGCAAATGGAATTTTTGAACACTACTCGATTCCATTTTTAATGAAATATCATTCCGTGGGTGGAAATAGAAAACCTCCCTTTGAACACAAATTGATTCATGGAGCGTTTTCACAAAATGATGTCGGTGCAACGATTGCGGACCTTACTGGAAACGCAGCACCGGAGTTTTTGGGAAGATCTTTGCTGCGCCCCCAGGAGTTTTCAACAGGCGCCAACCTTTTCCATTTAGGAACCTCTGTTTGGTTTGAGGGAGAATGGGCCGTTGTCTTTAATATTCGCGATTACGGGAACTACAAGTGTTATCACTGGCAGAACGACATGCTTTTTCACTACCCTCTTCCGTGCCCGACCGATGGCGAACAGATGTACTTAAGAGGCCTCAGCTACCTTAAAGAATCTCAAGAACTGCTTTTCAAATAACAAGGCTCTGTCGGGATTCTTGATTCCTGACAGACAAGCCTCACCGTTCTTTTATAACATCGAACCTTCAGCGCAAAATGGATGTGTGGGAGGTTCTATGAGAATCATCTGGGCTATTGACGCGTTTGAGGATAACAAAGAGCTAAACCAGAAGATGGCGGACTACATCACCCATCTTCACGAAACCACGCAGGCAGAGATTGAACCTCTTTATCTGCTCAGGGAAAATGAAATCGTTCTTCCCACGTATGAAGTGCCAGCTTGGGTGACAGACCACTCTAAAACCGCTGAGTCTTTATTTCGCGAAGTGGTCTCGGACTACAATCTTCCCTTTTTAAAAGAGCCTAAAGTTATTCCACACGCTTCGCAATCCCACGCGGGGGCTGCAGAAACACTTTCAAACTATGCTTTAAAAAGTCACGCTGACTTGATCATCGTTGGCAGCCATGGACGACAAGGCTTTCAAAGATTTATCTTAGGAAGCTTCGCCGAAAGCCTCCTCCTGCAATCCGAGGTGCCCGTATGTGTGGTGGGCAGTCACGCTTTAAAAACCCGCTCTAGCCGCAGCATCTTATTCCCAACGGAGTTTGGTGAACACTCTAAGGATAACTTCCGCCACGTCTTGGATCTGGCTCGTAAATTTAATGCTGAAGTGTTGCTGTTGCACGCCATCGCCCGCCCTATTGAAAGCCTTTTTGATCTGGATACGCGTCCTCGCGTGTACAACTATGATGGAAAAATGATGACGTTAGAACAAATCGTAGAAAGTCAGATTGAAGCTCAATCCCATCGGGCTCAGCAATGGGTGGATTGGGCGGCAAAGGAAGGCGTAATCGCGCATTTTCATATCGACAACACCTTTAAGCCTATTGATGAATTGATTCTTGATGCCATAGAAACCCATCAGTCAGATTTGATTGTGATGGAGGCTCAAAGCGGCCCCATGAGTGCCGCTCTTTTAGGAAGTTACACGCGCAATGTGGTTCGTAAAGCGACCTGCCCCGTGTATGTTCTGACTCGTCACTTCTATGACAAGCAAGAAGATCGCTTTATCGATACACCTGCACCTTAGGCGCCGCGTCCCTGTGAAGGGCGCATCGAGTCTGGAAGTTTTTTATAAATATTATTTAAATGCGTTTTTAGCGTCGCCTTAGAAATAAAAAGCTTTTCGGCGATCGCTGCATTCGTGTGCCCTTCTAACACCATGCTCATAATTCGCAGTTCGCTCTTAGTTAAACCTTTTTCTCGGAAGAAGGCTTCTTGTTTCAGTTTGGATTCTTGCTGGTTTTCAAGAAGGTACATGAATGTCATGATACGCTCGCCATCATTCACGATTGTGATATCCACTTTTTGACCATCGATCTCATGATCTTTGAAAAGATGCATACCGGGAGAGACCGCCGCACATTCATCAATTTTCTTGCAGAGGGTATTGCAGGTCTTATTACAGATCTGTCCGGCCATGGGACCGCAGGTCTTAATGGAGTTGTCGTTCTGAAAGAGAACCCGTTGTTCTAAATCCTTTACACAGACACCCAGTTTTTTACCCATACTTGTTTCAGCATTGAGCATTTCATTCAGATTCACGCGAAGCCTCCTACAGTCAGTTTCGTGAATACGGCCTCGCATGTCGATGATGCAGATCATGATTCAAATTTATTTTCGCCTCACAATTGTTAGAAATGAAAATGTGAGGAGGTGCGGAAAATACAACATGCGCAGCGCGCCAGAAGATGCTTCATTCACACTGCGAAGGAAGCCGAAAAAGCCCATTTCTCGGTGTTTTGATGTCGATCGTTGGCAAAAAAATGATGAAGGATCCACGGATCTACATTATGAAACTGAAATTTCAGAGATGATTTTTGTGATTTACTGGGCAGAAGATATTAAAAATTTCGCATTTCATTCGATCTTTGATTGCGCTCTAGTAATATTGCTGGACTTAAAGGTCTCTGGACTAAAATGAGACTAACGTTCGTGATTTATGTTAAGATTTAGTAAAGACGTACTCCCTGTCGGCACCGTGGTACTGCTAATCGATACTTTAGTTACTAGTATTGAATATTAACCCTTAAAGACCGAATATGAACACGAGCAAAGTTTATAAGCCTCGAAAGGAGGAAGTTATGGGTGCTGCTCCTATCAGCCACACAAGTCCTGAAAAGAAATATATGCTCAAAATTCCGGTTCAAAAACGTTCCAAAGAGACCGTTGCGAGCATTGTGGAATCTTGTGCCCGACTTCTCGTTCAAGAGCCGTATCATGCGATTACGACAGATAAAATCGCAGAAATGGCCGGAGTGAGTATCGGTTCTCTTTATCAATTCTTCGCAAACAAGGAAGCCATTGTTGCTGCGGTTATTGATGATCTTTTGCAAAAAGACCTCGCTTATATCGAGGAAAACTTAGCAAAGCTTCAAGCCACAGACTTGGATTCTAAAGTTCATGCATTTATTGACATCGGGTTCACACGTTTCCACGACAACCGCCCGCTAAGAACGGCATTGCAAGGCGTGCAAGGGATGCTGGACTACTGGGATACCCGCCGTGTGTTCTTTGAACATTATCAAAAAGCGGTATTGGCTCACATGCCACCAATTCCTGGTCGCGATCGTGACATGATGGCTCTTTTTATCGTCAGCTGCTTTAATAATATTCTGCATCTGGCTTTATTAGGCCCGCAATCGCAAGAGCGTGAAGATGCGATCAAAAAAGAAGTGTTCTTATTGATCCGTCGTTACTTGAATCCTTAGGATTAAAACTAAGAATTCCCTTGCCTCTTCAAACCCTCCTCGTATCCTTAAAAAGGACTTCAGGAGGGTTTTTTTATGTTAAAGAAAATCAAGACGCCATTCACGGAGATGATGAAGATTGATTACCCCATCATCGCGGCACCGATGTTTCTAGTGAGCAACGCCGACATCGTCGTTCAGGCCAGTGAAAGCGGTGGCATCGGAACCTTCCCCGCCTTGAATTATCGTCCGATTGAAAAATACGTCGAAGCTTTGAAAGAAATCAAAAGTCGCACGAAAAAACCTATCGGCGTTAACATCATCGTTAATAAAAGCAATGCACGCCAAAACGAGGACCTCAAACACGCCTTAGACAATGGAGTGGAACTTTTTATTACCTCCTTAGGAAGCCCCAAAGAGGTGATTAAAGAAGCACATAAAAACGGAGCGAAAGTTCTTTGTGACGTTACAAACTTAGAGCACGCTTTGAAAGTACAAGACATGGGCGCTGATGGTGTGATTGCGGTATCCAGTGGCGCTGGCGGACATGCTGGGCCCATTTCTCCTTTGGTATTAATTCCTTGGCTCAAAACTCGTTTGCAAATTCCTATTGTGGCTGCCGGTGGAATTTCACACGGCTCGATGATGTCTGCTGTTTTAGCTTTAGGAGCCTCCGGCGTGAGCGTAGGAACGAGATTCATTGCCAGCCATGAAGCACAAGTGGATGAAGCCTACAAAGAAGCCATTATCAAATCCACTCCTGAAGATATTGTTATGACGACAAGGGTGTCTGGGACTCCCGCGGCCGTCATCAACACTCCTTATGTGCAAAAAATCGGGACGGATTTACCTTGGGCGATGAAAGTTCTAAAAGACCATAAGATGACAAAGAAATACATGGTGCCGCTGATTCATCTTATGGGAATGAAGTCTTTAGAAGAAGCCGCCAGCAAACCCACTTGGAAAACTGTTTGGACAGCCGGCCAATCCGTGGGTCTGGTGGAAGAAATTCTGAGCGTGAAAGAGATTTATGAAAAATTCATCACTGAATATGATGAAAGCGTAAAAAATCTTTCAAGCCTAGGACTTGATTGATCTGTTACGCACCGACAGAGTGAGCTCGTAAGTCATTACGGGCTCGGTCGGATTGGATTTCGGCACAACGGCGTACCCTTTCATCTTTCTTTCAAGACGAGCCGGGTTGGTTTTTGATTCTTCAATCAAACTGCGAACCGCTTCGATTTCATCACAAATAAAATGCACATCACCGTCGGCACGTTTGATGTACTGACCTGAGAAATCTTTAAAAATAAAATCAATTTTCTGCTTACTTTCAGAAATCGCCACCACGGCGGCTGCGGCAATTGAAAGTTCAGCACCTATTCCTAAAGCTCCAAAGTACATGGAATTAAGATGATTCTTAGTCCTATAGTTTAAAGGAATTTTTAAAACGAAACGTTGCGCTGTCGACTCAATCACGCGTGGATTGACGAATAAAACCAACGGAATTTTTAAAAGACCGTAAAGATTCACAAATGCTGTCAGTTTGAAATTTTTCATGTTCATATTTGAAATTCTAGGCCCACGCCCGAGGACCTACCAGCATTGACAAAACGCACCATCAAGAATGAAATAAGGATATAGAAGCAGGCTCCCGCGAAAACCCCTCTTTGCGGTCCTGCCCTTTTACTTGACCCCTTAAACTAAGCTCTTATAAAGGAGAGAAGACTTCAGTTAAGGGGCCTTTTTTATGGCAAATTCCTCAAAACCTCCATTGCTTGACCGCATGACTCCCAAAGTCGTCCGCGAAGCCAAGCAGGTCTTTCGCGAAAGCGGCCTTAAAGGCGTGATTAAACGCTATGGGTGGAAGTTTTTTGCCGTCTTCTTTGCCTATTACCTGATTCGTGATGTGACTTTATATATTCTGTTGCCGCTGTATTTAGCGAATAAGCTTTTTTAAAGATCAAAAACTGCACCCTTATTCTGTGTAAACCAAATTTGAACTTCCTGGCTCTGTACTTGCCATTGTTGATAACCATGAAGTTCAAATGCCCATATTGCCACACCCAAAGAAACAAACGATCTGCCTCTCGGACGATTCGTAAGCTTGGTTCATACTATCGCAAGTCGGATGGTCAGCATCTGACTAGATTCTGGTGCTTTCCATGCAAAAAAAGCTTTTCTGCAGCGACCACAAGTCCCTTGAAAGGCCAGAAGAAAAGACACCTTAATAAAGCTATCTGTGACCTATTAACTGGAGGAGTGAGTCAACGAGAAGCTGCACGGATACTAAAGATCAATCCAAAAACGGTGGTTCGAAAGTTTCGATTCGCCATAACTACAGCAAAAGAAGAACTCAAAGGATGGAATCAAAAGTTTCAGCCCTGTACTGAAGTTGAATTCGATGACTTGGAAACTTTTGAACATACAAAGTGCAAGCCGCTTTCAGTAACTTTGATGGTTGAATATCGAACAAGGAGAATCTTAGGGTTTGAAGTTGCGCAAATGCCAGCCAAAGGAAGAATAGCTGCTTTTGCGAGGAAGAAGTACGGACCTCGGGCAGATCACCGATCCCAGGCTCGTAAAAAGTTGTTTTCAGAGATGAGATCCTTTATTTCACCAACAGCGCTTATACGATCAGATTCAAATCCTTATTACCCAAAAGATGTAAAAAGGTATTTCCCGAAAGCCCGACACGAAACTATCTTAGGCGGAAGAGGAGCTATCGTTGGCCAGGGGGAATTAAAGAAGCTCAAGTGGGATCCGATTTTTAGTTTGAATCACACTTGTGCGATGTTTAGAGCCCATATCAATAGGCTCTTTAGAAAAACCTGGTGTACGACTAAGAGAGCCGATCAATTAGCGGGACACATTGCTCTCTATGCTCTGTTTCATAATCGCCGCCTTGCCACAGGCAAAGGGGGCAGTTCTTAAAGATCAATTCCTAAAAAGAAGCTGCCAATTAAAATGACAAAGACCGTGAACGCCATGAGCGCAAGCTTGTTTTCTTTTTGCTTAATAAAAAGAATTCCCGTCAGGAACACACGCAGAACAGGTAGCGACACCAAAATAATCAATCCCGTATAGGAAATAAGCATCGCCCGATCTTGCATGAGCAAAGCCCATTGCAGATTCTCAAACAAGGATGTCGGTTGATACTCAGTGAAAGAGGAAAGACTTTGCTCCCCTTTCCACCACATCCACAACCAACCTACCAAAAGAAAGATTCCCGCAAACAAGACACCACTGCGCAAAAGCTGGCTGATACGATATTCCAAGCGGTTCAATGTTTTCTCTTCCGAGTTCACAGATTGCACCGTCATGAAAGCCCCTTAATAATCATTTGCACAGAAACAACTACAAGAACGACCACAAAGATCTGTCGAATTCTTTGGGCAGGCATTTTCGTCATGGCCTTTGCTCCAACAAATGAGCCGACAATAATCCCCACAGCAACCGGAGCTGCGATCTGCGGATGAATATCTCCACGTAAAAGATAAGCCCCCGCGCTTGCTGAAGCTGTGACCCCGATCATGAAATTTGACGTCGCTGAAGAGACTTTAATCGGCAGCTTCATCGCGCCGTCCATCGCCAGAACTTTAAAGATGCCGCTGCCAATACCCAACAGAGCCGAAAGAATCCCCGCACCAAACATGGCAAAAAGACCGAAAGGAACGTTCTGAACTTTGTAAGACATCCATTTGCCATCAGCTTCTGGATAGGAGCCATCAAGCTTCAAAGATTGCGCCCACGGGTGGTTTTCTGCTGTGAGATGTTCGGATCTTTTTCTAAACATCATCAAAGCGGAAAATAATAAAAGGAGTCCGAAAAGCAGAAATAGAAACTGAGCCTGAATATAAGAAGCAATAAAAAATCCGACAATGGCGCCCGTCACGGTGCCGATTTCAAGAAACACCGCAAGTCGTAAATTAGTCAGGGAGTCTTTCAGGTAACTGGCCGCCGCACCGGAACTTGTTG
Organism: Bdellovibrio sp. HCB117; assembly: GCF_047305915.1. NCBI lineage: Bacteria > Pseudomonadati > Bdellovibrionota > Bdellovibrionia > Bdellovibrionales > Pseudobdellovibrionaceae > Bdellovibrio > Bdellovibrio sp. HCB117. The sequence continues at coordinate 2,038,760 of NZ_CP178622.1, forward strand.
CCACAATCGAGATCAAACTTGCTGCAATCGCATATCGAATATTGACGTGATACACGAGAGTCAAAATAGGAACGATAATCAAACCACCGCCGAGCCCCAAAAGGGCTCCTAAAAATCCAGCACCGATAGCCGTGGCGAACAGCAAGAGCTCTAACATTTTCTAAGGCCTACTTCGCGCATTCGTAAAGACGAACTAAACGAGCTCCGAAGAAAGTATCTTTTTTTGTAAACTGCCAAGGTGGGTATGGCAGAAACACCGCTTCCGCACATTGTCCCTTTTGCGCCACCGCCCATTGACGATCTTCTGAAGAGGCGGTGTAGATTTCGCCGGTCTTACTATCTTTGATACCGATCGCAAATGAAAAGACTTTCGAGGTAATATCACCTTCTGCTCTGGTTACCAAAGCAACTGGAAGCTCTACGCGCTCAACAGCGGTGATTTCTCCGATAATGGTTTTAGAAAAAATAACACTGTAATTCGCCATAACAACCCACACAAGCGCGATGACGAGAACAAGTCCCAATACGAATTTTGTAAACTTCCAAATTGTTGCCATAGAAATGAATTATCGGTTACTTTAAGTGGCGTCAACAAAAAGGACCTCCGCCGTGTTTTCAAAGCAAGAAAAGATTCTCTTAGGCATTCTCGCAGCAATTCAATTCAGCTCTATCGTGGACTTCATGATCATGATGCCGCTGGGGCCGCAATTGATGCGCATGTTTGCAATCAATCCTCATCAGTTCGGACTCCTTGTGTCATCGTATACATTCTGTGCCGGCATTAGCGGATTCATGGCTTCGTTCTTTATGGATAAGTTTGATCGCAAACTGAGTCTTTTATTTTTCTTTATTGGTTTCTCTTTGGGCACAGTGGCGTGCGGGGTTTCTCCCTCTTACGAAACCTTGCTTTTGGCTCGCGGATTGACCGGGATCTTTGGTGGTGTTTTAAGTTCCCTTGTTCTTTCTATCGTCAGTGATGCGATTTCTTACGAACGCCGTGGAAGTGCCATGGGTGTGATCATGACATCCTTTTCAATGGCTTCTGTATTAGGCGTGCCGTTCAGTTTGTTCTTGGCAAATCAGTATTCTTGGCATGCTCCTTTCGTGTTTTTGGGCGTGATCTCTTTAGCGCTCTGCTTAGTCATTTGGTTCCATGTGCCTCCGATGCGTTTGCATTTGATGGAAGCCCGCGCCAAGGAGCCACCTCATCGGGTTCTGACTCGCATTCTTCACAATAAGAATCAGCGCCGCGCTTTATTGTTCATGTCCTCGGTGATGTTTGGTCACTTTGCGATCATCCCTTTTCTTTCACCTTCATTGGTGGCCAATGCCGGAATGACCGAGGCACAACTTCCGTTTATGTATATGACTGGCGGGATCTTTACGATCTTCACGTCCCCTTGGATCGGTCGCTTGGCAGATCGTTATGGTAAGCACAAAGTGTTTTTATGGGGCGCCTTAATCACTTTGCTTCCTTACTGGGTGATCACGCATTTAGGTCCGACACCTCTTTGGATTATTCTAGCTATTTGCGCCTTCTTCTTTGTTTCGTCGGGAGGGCGCATGATTCCGGCCACTGCATTGGTGTCTGGAACGGCCCTGCCACAAACTCGTGGAAGCTTTATGAGCATCGTCAGCTGTGTGCAGCAGCTTTCGTCTGCGGTTTCTAGTTATATCGCAGGCTGGATCGTAACGACCAATGTGACGGGACAACTCGAAAACTACAACATAGTCGGTTACGTCGCCGTGGCGTTCACATTTGTGGCGATTTATCTTTCAAAAAAGATTCAAGCGGTTGAAACATCGCCAACAAAATCCGCCGATGCTCATCTTGCAGAGCCTGTTGTTTAGATTAAATTTTAACTTTCTGACGTAAAGACTTGACCTCGGAGTGCTGTTTTTTGCTTTCAAGTCTTTTGCGTTGAGAACTTTTAGTAGGCTTTGTAGCGATGCGCTTTTTCGGAACGAAGAGCGCTTTCTTCAAAGTTTCATGGAGACGACGAATACATTCAGATCGATTTTGATCCTGATCGCGGTGAACATCACTGCGCACGATAAGATCTCCCTCTTCTGTCAGTTTGCCTTTCAGTTTTTGACCTAAACGCTCCTTCAATTCATCTGTCAAAGACGTCGAGTCCCATAGATTCCATCTTAAAATGGCTGCTGAATTCGTGCGATTCACGTTCTGCCCACCTGGCCCCCGTGACCGCGCGTATGTGAAGTCCATTTCGTGAAAAGGAATCTGAATAGAAATCATGTCGTGACAGGTTCCTGATTGAAATCCGCGTAAGCCTCCCCGACCTTCGCTTCGTTGACATAAACCTCATAGTGAATCGGAGACGCCTTCACAACCATGGCGCTGACACCACAATACTTCGTCATAGACAAACGCACCGCCTTTAAAGCTTGCTCAGGCTTGATATCCGGGCCCACAATTTTGTACTGCAGTTTCACTTCTTTAAAAATTTTAGGATGAGTGTCCGTCGTATCGGTCTGAGCCAACACATCACAAGACTGAAGATTCAGTCGCATTTTTTGCAGGATCGAAACCACATCCATACCTGAACACGTGCAAATGGCCGTCAGCATGATTTCCTTCGGTGTCGCCGCCTGATCCAAACCTCCGTCTTCGGGTTTTCCGTCGATAAGAAATTTGTGATGACGAACATGAGCCTCAAAGCCCAATTTACCCACCCATTTAGTTTGACACTCCATATGACCCATCATTTCCTCCGAGGACGTTTTTAAGAAGGCTACAATTCATAACGCCAGAAGTAAAGCGCTGCCCCTATGGCCGGATCATTTGCGTTGGAACACAAGGGAGGCTATCCTAAGAGGATTAGGAGTACCCTTATGATTGCAATGATTGCTACAGCTCTATTTGCTCTGATCGCCGGTGGTGGCGCAGGCTGGGCCTTGCACAAAATCTTAAACGCGCGCACTTTGCGTCATGCTCGTGAAGAAGCCTCTGATATCGTCGGTGAAGCCAAAGAAGTCGCTGAATTGAAAGCATTGGAAGAAAAAGAACGCGTTCAAGAAATTGAAATGGAAATGTGGACCAAAGTGGAACCTGATATGTTGAAGGTGGAAGGTCGCATTGAAGAACTGCAAGAGCTTGCTAACGAAAAGAAAGCGAAAGCGGATTCGATAGTTCAAGAAGAAAAAAAGAAACTACAAGAGCGTGAAGCCGAAGTAAAAACTCAGGAACAAGCCTTGCGTGGTCAAGAGTCTGAACTGAATAAGCTCAAAGACGTTCAAAAAAATATGAACAAAGATTTGGTTCTAAAATTGACGGAAAGACTGGGAACCTCTGCCGAAGAATTCAAAAATCAGTTGAAAGCCCAGATGGAAGAAGAGTCTCGTCGTCGCGCGGCTCGCTTTATCCAGGAATCTGAAGAGGACTTGAAAGAACATGCGGAACAACGTGCGAAAAAGATCTTAAGTCTTGTGATCGACCGCTTTGCTCGTCCTTACTGCGCCGAGCGTGGTATTGGTGCTGTGAACTTCCCCGACAACCATATCCGCAAACTTTTCTGTGACCCTAACGGAAACAACATCAAAGCCGTTCAAGATGCTTGCGGTTGCGATATTATCGTAGAAGAAGGCATGGACATGGTAGGCGTCGCAGGCTTTGACCCTGTTCGCCGCGAACTCACTCGCCGAACTTTAGAGCGCATTTTTAAAGAAAAGAAAAACATCAATCCTGATTTCATCAAAAAGATTGCGGAAAATCAGAAGAAAGAACTTTTCAAAAATATCAAACACGATGGCGATGCTTTAGCGAAAGAATTGAAATTGGAAGGCTTGAACGTCGAAGTTCGTCAGATGATGGGCTCTTTGCGCTATCGTTATTCTTTCACTCAAAATCAATACTTCCACTGCGGTGAAGTCGGATGGCTTGCCGGCTTGATGGCGGCGGAATTAGGTCTCGACATCAAAAAAGCGCGCCGTGTGGGCATGCTTCACGATATCGGCAAATCCATGGACCACGTGATGGAAGGTGGACATGCCGTGATTGGTGCTGACTTTATCGCGGCTCGCGGAGAAGCTCCCGACGTCGTTCATGCGGTCAAAGCCCATCACTTTGACGAACAGCCTTCGACAGATCACGCGTTTTTAGTAATTGCGGCGGATGCTGTCTCTGGAGCTCGTCCTGGCGCACGTCGTTCAACGATTGAGTCCTACAACCAGAAGGTTTCTGAGCTTCAAGACATCGCGCGTTCTTTCCCCGGTGTCACGGACTGCTTCGTTCTTAGCGGTGGACGCGAGTGTCGTGTCCTCGTCAATGGTAAAAAAGTCGACGACTCTCAAGCATTAGATCTTTCAAAGAAAATAGCGGCGCGCATCGAAGAGGAATGCAACTACCCGGGCCAAATCAAGGTGGTGGTTGTGCGTGAAACCGTTGTGACAGAACAAACTAGGAAAGAGCTCGCTTAAAATGCGAGTTCTTTCTGTATAAAAACAGACCTTTTATTAAAACCCCATCATCTTTGCTCTTTTAGAAGATTCTCCGACCCACTTTAGGTTCAAATAAGGTGGTAACGAAGGAGAACTCATGGTGATCGAGACATCTTTAGAAAAGCAGCACGCACAACGCGTGTTGGTCATTGATGATAGCTTGGATTCTGTAAAGCTCATGTCACACATCCTAGATCACTACAAATGCGACGTGACGATGGCTTTCGATGGACAAGATGCTATCCCTCTTCTTGTAAACCGACATTTTGATTTGGTTGTTTTAGACTGGCAAATGCCACAAATGGGTGGGCGTGACACGCTTCTTTTGATGGACCGTCTTTTAACAGAAAGAAAGGTTCACAAGCTGCGCAAACCCATCCCTGTCGTCATCTATACGGGCCATAGTGAAGAGGAACTGGAACTTCCCTTGGTACGTAACTTTACGTACATGGGCTTCATTAATAAGCGTCAGGCGTTCAGCTCAATGATGCGTTCATTTAATTTTATTTTGCGTTCGGTTTAGGGAAACCTATTGAACGACGAGAGGGGCCCTTTTCGCAGGGACTGCAAAGGGCCCCCACATCCAAAAGCCCTGCATCTCAGGAACAGATTAAGGACGAGCGCATTCTTTGCGATTTTGACAACGAATCATTTCGTAACGGTAGTTATGCATCTCTTTCAAAGTGTACTCGAGTTCTTTATCATAACCCACACTCACTGTTCCCTTTTGTCCCATAGAGAAAAATTCATTTACGAATTTAAACTGCTCTGCAGAGTAAACTAATTTTGAGGACGTCGAAAAGAATCTGAGATTGTTCGCCGTCGAACGAACTGTTTTCAAGAAACGAGCACGTTGCTCTTTGGCTTTTTCTAAGCCGCCACGCATATCCTTCCAGCATTTCACTTCACCGATTTTAATAACCTTATTCAGGTTATTATCAAAGATGACGATGTCGAGCTCACCGATCACACGTGCTTCATTTCCGTAAGCAATCCCAACGATGACTTCGTACTGAGGCTTTTGATATTCGCGTTCGACCTCGATACGAGCCACTTCTTCACAGATTGCGCCGGAATCTTCGTAACTGCGAGGCACATCCTTAAGAAGTTCAAAGTCTTCTGCCCAAGTTGCAAAAGCAGGAGAAGAAAGAAGAAGTGAAAAAACAATCGCCACCATTTTCATGGAACCCCCTTGAGTCATTAGGAATGTGTGGTTGCTGTGCCGCTTCTTTTGCCTAGGAGCGACATAAAAGGCAAATAGAATGTCCACATTCCAATAACGCGGCGCAAATATCTTAGGAAGAATCCTCCTCTATTTGATATCGTTGTTCCCAATTTATGGATCCTGACCCTTACCCGACCTCTCAAGTATTTCTATTTCTATTAAAACCGGAGATCTCCCCATGATCGAATTTATAGTGGTGCTAGTTTGCCTAGCGCTGAATGCTGTATTTTCTGCGGTGGAGATGGCTTTCGTCAGCGTCAACCGCGTTGAATTAAGAAAGCTTGCCGATAAAGGCGACTCTAACGCAAGCTTGCTTTTACGCCTGCGCTTAACCCCTGAAAGAACTCTTTCGGTTCTGCAAATCGGGATCACACTTGTCGGCGCGATTTCCGCCGCTGTGGGTGGTGCCGGTGCTGAAGAATCCCTGTCACCGATTTTCGAACAGCGCTTCGGAATCAGTGAAGACTTTGCCGAAGCACTTTCGATCTTGGTCGTCGTTATTCCTATCACCGTAGCAAGTGTCGTGATCGGTGAACTGGTTCCGAAAAGCTTGGCTTTAAAAAACTCGAAAAAAATCGCGTTGATTTCCGCAAAAGGTCTTTTCACTTTCGATAAAGTTCTTTCCCCGGTGGTGAACCTTTTAGAAAACATGACCCACGCCATCGTCAGAGTCTTCCAAAGAAAAGCCGCTCGCGGTGCTTTGCAAGAATCCGCAGCCTCCGAAGAGACGTCGATCAGTATTGACTCCTTGTCGAAAACGCACAGACAATTCGTCCTTAATCTGGTGAACATCGAAGCTAAACAAGCTGAAGACATGATGGTGGATTGGGAAAACACGGTGAAAGTCTCTGTGGATCTGCCTGTTTCTGAAGTTCTTACTTTAGCTGTTGGCTCAGGACACACCCGACTTCCCGTCGTTAACGAAGCTGGCATTCCGTTGGGATTGCTGCACACCAAAGAATTTATCACCTACATAGGCAGCGGCGACACCAACTGGCCATCCATAGTAAGACCGATCTTGAAAGTGGCCGAAGGCGATGACGCTCTTAAAGCCCTGAAGCTGATGCAAGAAAAGAAAAGCCACATGGCACTCGTCTACGATAAAGACACCGTTGTAGGCATCATCACCATGGAAGACATCCTCGAAGAAATCATAGGCGAGATCGCCGACGAAGACGACGACGGCCTAATAAAGCGCCTGCTAACAACAAAATCCCGCCGCCCTTTTGGCCGCCGCTAAAAAAAAAGCCCCGAACCAATGGGCCGGGGCTTCACTCACGATTCAAAGTTCAAAATTAAAGAACTTTATTTGCGTGGTACTGCTCTTCAGAGAAGTCATCCACCAAGATAGCGTCATAACGAACTGGTTCGGCTTCTTGCATAAGTTTATACTCAGCTTCAGTAATAATATTCTTACCTTTAGCCTCGTCCAACAATAGATGCGCTTTCTTCTTAGGAAGAGCGCCATCACGAATCGCTTTCTTGATTTTCTTTTCTGCCGCTTCGGCTTGCAAAGTCACTGACATTGCATATTCAAGGCGACCCAATTGATCATTGCGATTTGTTGGCATGTAGATACCCGCTGTCAAACGATCGCGAATACCGCCTTCTTTCATCATTGCTGAAGCAATGGCATGTGACCAACCATCAGAAGCTTGTGAACCGATAGAGTTGATACGAGACCAAGCACCAATCCAACCTTTGAAGAACCAACGAAGACCTGGGATCTTCAAATTGTCAAAGATACCATCGAAACCTTTTTGGATTTCAGCCATGTTGTATTTCAAGTTGTAGTGAACAAAAGCCAAGTCTTCTTCGCGACGACCCTCTGCTTCGAAACGACGAAGGATCGAAGTCGCGATATACATATTTGCCAAGATGTCAGCAAAACGACCTGTGATTTTCTCTCTCATTTTCAAAGATCCACCCAAAACGCCCATCGCTACGTCAGCAAGCAAAGCGTATGTTGCTGAAGTCCAAGAAAGACGACGGAAGTAGATTTTCATCTGTGGATGACAGTCTGGAGTCGCTGCCAAGTAACCACGAGACAATGAAAGAAGGATCGCACGGCATGTATTACGCACAATGTGACCAATGTGACCGAAGAATGCTTTATCAAACGCTTTCAAGTCATTCGCCTCGTAAGCTTTCACTTCCGCGTAAGCAAATGGATGCGCACGAAGAGCCCCTTGACCGAAGATGATCAAAGTACGAGTCATGATGTTCGCACCTTCAACAGTGATACCGATTGGCGTTGCGATATAGATTTCAGCCAAAACGTTGCGAGGTCCCATAGAGATACCAGCACCACCCATGATGTCCATCGCGTCGTTGATCGACTTACGGCCCATCTCAGTAGAATAGTATTTTTGCATCGCCGTGATCACACCTGGTTTGATACCTTTATCAAGGGCACCCAAAGTGTAGATTCTCATGGCTTCTAGAGCGTATGTGGAAGCACCGATACGAGCCAAAGGCTCTTCAACACCTTCAAATTTACCGATAGAAACACCGAATTGACGACGAACCACAGAGTGAGCTGACGTCACGCGAGTCGCAAGTTTTGCGCCGCCTGTTGCTTGAGCTGGCAATGAGATACCGCGACCTGCAGCCAAACATTCCATCAACATCATCCAACCGCGACCGGCACCACCAAGACCGCCGACGATAGCTTCTTCAGCGTCGACGACAACATCTTTACCTTGTGTTGGACAGTTGTAGAACGGAGTGTTTAATGGATCGTGACGACGGCCCAGAACGACACCTGGAGTTTTAGAAGGAATCAAAGCACAAGTGATACCTACGTCTTCACCTTTGCCCAAAAGATTTTCAGGGTCACGAAGACGGAATGCCAAACCAATTACTGAAGAAATCGCCGCTAGAGTGATCCAACGTTTATTCCAGTTCAATTTGATTTTAATTTTACCATCAGTGTCTTTAAATAAAATACCTGTTGATGTGATCGCACCGGCATCCGAACCCGCTGTAGGCTCTGTCAAACCGAAGCAAGGAATCTCGCGGCCGTCCGCCAAACGAGGCAACCAGTAGTCTTTTTGTTTGTCAGTCCCGTAATGAGCAAGAAGCTCTGCAGGGCCCAAAGAGTTTGGAACCATCACTTGGATCGCGACAGAGATTGAGCGCGAAGACAGTTTCATGATCACTTCAGAGTGGCAAAGAGCCGAGAAGCCCAAACCGCCGTATTCTTTCGGAACGATCATGCCCAAGAATTTTTCTTTACGGATGTAATCCCAGATATCTTGTGGAATTTCTTTTGTCTTATAGATTTGCCAGTGATCGATCATCGCACAAAGCGTGTTCACCGGGCCATCCATGAAGGCTTTTTCTTCAGCCGTCAAACTTGGATACGGCTCATTCATCAAATTTGTGAAGTTTGGTTTACCAGAGAAAAGATCTTTCTCTACCCACACAACACCGGCATCCAATGCCGCTTTTTCTGTGTCAGAGATTTTTGGCAAGAATTCAAACTTCTTGAAAATGCCAAACACACCCGAAGTCACAAGGGCCGCGCGGATTGGTGGAATGTTGAAGATCACTGCCAAAACAGCGAACACAATCCACAACCATGTTGGAGCACCGAAACCGAACAGAATCGCTGCGAGTGCGATCGTCCACACGATGAGCGGGCTGCCAAAGAACCCGACAAATAACAGAAGAGCGACGGAGCCTAAAACCCAGGCCCATGTGCAGCTCTCTAAGAAAAACCCATAAAGAGAGTTGATAGAATCCACGATGTATCTCCTTTAATCCTTTAAATTGATACACAGTAATTAGACTCTGGAATGTGAGGATGTGCAAGCGCTTCAGACGCTCGTCTATATATGATGGGGATGGAAAAAAACGTGAGGAAGAGTCTGAGAAAAAACAAAAGCCCTCTTTCGAGGGCTTCGTTTGTAGCTCTAAGCTATTTTCGCCGTAAGGCTAAAATTACTTAGTTTCGCCAGCAGGAGCTGCAGGAGCAGTCTCTGTAGTAGCAGGAGCTGCTTCAGTAGTAGCTGCAGGAGTACCTTCAGCAGGAGCTGCTTCAGTAGCAGGAGCTGTTTCAGTAGTTGCAGGTGCTTGCTCAGCAGGTTGGTTTTTAGAGCAAGTGAAACCAGTTGTGAAAGAAAGTGCTAGCAAAGCAGCGATAACGATTGCTTTCATTGTTGTTGTCCCTTCGTTTATTAATTTGTGCATTCCACTCAGCCACGTTCTTTAACGTTTCGAGAAGGTCCGCATTTTTGTTTTAAAACTCGACTAAGGACCAAATTACACAAAAGTGCCGCCGGATAGCAAACGAATTTTTAAAATTATTTTTGGCAAGTTGAACACCAGAACGTATTTCTTCCGCCCAAAACTTTGGATTTCACCTGTTGCCCGCAAGTCACACACGGTTGTTTTGCGCGATCATACACTCGGAAAGTCGACTGAAAATAGCCGCTTTCTCCACTGGCTTGAGCGAAGTCACTGATCGATGATCCACCGAGTTCGATGGACCGAGATAAAATTTTTTTAATCTCTTTTGCCAGAACGTCCGCGCGTTCACGAGACAGCTTTTGCGCCGGCAAAGCGGGCTTGATCCCCGCCGCAAACAAGGCTTCACTGGCATAGATGTTCCCCACCCCCACCACGATTTTTTGATCCATAATCGCGACTTTAATGGCGACGTCTTTCCCGCGCAGGCTTTCCCACAGTTCTTTACCGCTAAAGTTTTTAGTTAAAGGCTCTGGCCCCAAACCCTTTAGTTTCGGGTGTTCTAAGGGATTTTGCACGAAATCAAAATAGCCGAAACGGCGCGGGTCCCTGTACGCCAGGCGTAGATTTCCGGAAAAATGAAGATAGATATGATCATGCAACCGCTCATCGCCTGGAGGAGCCACCCTCCAAGTCCCCGTCATTCCCAAATGTGAAAGCATCGCGCCTTTTTTCGTCCAAAGCAGAAGATACTTCGCTCTTCTTTCTACGGACAAAAGCTTTTCACCCACCAACGTGCTTAGTTTTTTAGCAGGAATAGGCTCGCGCAAATCGGGTCTTTTCAACTCGATCTTTTCTAAAATGGGTTCATCTTTAAGGATTTTTTCTAATCCGCGGCGAACGACTTCGACCTCTGGAAGTTCAGGCATTTGAGCACCCACCTTTGTGGCAATGCTCTTTATAATAGTGCATTTTAGAAATTTGACCAGTCGCAGCGCAAAACTGATTCCAGTCTTAGACTTTGATCAGCCTTTAACAAGCAGGGCTCGAACTCCAAAAGTCTCTGACACCTTTTGGTTATTTTTGCCATCCGGGCACCCAGGCGGTGGTGCGGCCGCCGACTTCTTCGTGCACAATTTTTCCTTTGGAAGTTTTGGCGTTTTTGGATTTTCCCCAGCGTTTGTGGAAGAGCCAGGTTTTAGGATATCTCTCGTAGTCTGCGTCCGCCGCAACGGCTTTTTTGACGACCGCGAGAGTTTGTTGGTGCAGCTTTTTCATTTGAGCGGGCGTTAATTGCGAAGCCAAGTGATGTGGCGAAATTCTAGATTGATATAAAATCTCATCGGCCAGCCAATTTCCAATTCCAGCGAAGAGAGCCTGATCTAAAAGAACCGCTTTGATGGCCTTTTTTCTCTTCTTTAATTTTTCCGAAAGGACTTTCACCGAGGGAAAATCTAAAAGCGGATCATAGCCTAACTTTTTAATGCGTGGATGAGTCCACGGATCATCCGTCAACCACATACGACCGAAGCGACGTGGATCGACGATGGACATTTCAACTCCACCTTCTAGATGTAAAAGCAGACGACTGAACCAAAGTTTTTCAATAAGTTTTTTATCGCGCTCTTTCCAAAGCTGCGCTCCTCCCCACGTGTGTTCGTGGGAAGATCCTTTCATTTTGGGATTTAAAAATGTCGTGTTGCCACTCATTCCCAAATGAATCAGCGGCCAGGGTTTGCGATCCAACTCGATCCAAAAATACTTTCCCTTACGACCAGCCCCAGTTATGCGCGCACCGACCAAAGCTTTTTCGACTTCTTTGACAGGAGCAAAAGCGAAAAAGTGCCGGTCACTTTTATCCAAAGTGATTTCTTTGATTTTCTTTTTCTTCAGCTGCTCTTCGATACGGCGACGGACTGTTTCGACTTCGGCTAATTCAGGCATAGCCCATGTTAGTCCATTTCTAATGGATAAGTAGTCCGTGTGCTAATTTGCATTTCTACGCACAGCGCAGCTTGCCTTTTTAGCATAAGCCGACAACTATGCTGGGATGCAATCTGTCCAAGAAAATCCGCCAAAGGAAAACGGGCTTTTGAACCTCGTTTTCAATATCGTACTTCCCGTTTTAATTTTAAATAAATTAAGCAAATTCATCGGCCCCTTTTGGGCATTGATCCTAGCCTTGGCATTCCCTTTGGGCTACGGCGCTTATGATTTAATCAAACGCAAAAAAGCCAACGCGTTTTCAGCGTTAGGTCTTCTGAATGTGCTTTTGACGGGCGGCCTGGCTTTAATGGGTCTGCACGGTTTTTGGTTCGCGGTTAAAGAGGCGGCCTTTCCAGCTCTTGTGGGACTTTTCGTTTTGGGTTCGGCGTTCACGAAGCGTCCGTTTATCGAGACCTTGTTTTTAAATCCGTCGATCATGAAAGTAGATCTGCTTGAAGACCGTTTGAAAGAACATGGCAAACAGGTTGAGTTTCACGATCACATGAGAAAGGCGACTATATGGCTTTCTCTTTCTTTTGCATTCAGTGCGGTTTGTAACTTCGTACTGGCACGACGTATCTTCATTAATATCGATTCAAACTTGTCATCGGAAGCGCAGTCCTTAGTGCTCAACGATCAAATTGCGGAGATGACGACGTGGTCGATGGCCATCATCATGGTTCCTTCTATTATTTTTCTCTTGGGAATCTTTTGGTATCTCATGCGAGGCATCAAAGAGTTCTCCGGTCTTTCAACAGAAGAACTCATTAAAGAAAGTTAGAATTCCCCACCCTCATCACCAAAAGGGGGTGGTGGAGGCGGCGGCGGTGGGAAGTCAGATCCGCCTTGGAAGCCTCCAAAATCATCTCCAAATCCTGGAGGTGGTGGCGGCGGCGGCGGTGGAACATCACCGAAATCATCAGACATATTGGGAGCCGGAACGTAACCTCCATCTCCTCCCCCGAAATCATCAAATGTAGGCGGCGGCGGGAATGAAGAGCCTCCTCCCCCACCAAATCCACTGCTTCCACCTGAGCTTGAAGAAGACCCGGGACGACCAAATTTCGTCTGCGCACCGAACATCGCTCGCTTGCGATAATCGTAACGCGGACGCAATTCATCCAGACCTAACTCGGTGGCTTCTGTTGGTAAATGCAGGGCTTGTCGGTCAATCGTTGTAAGTTTTGATTTTTGGGAGGCATACTGTTCGCGAGAATTTTCATATTCTTGCGCCACTTTTTTCTTAGCAGCCGCATCAGCTTGCGCTTCCGGGCCATCCTCACTCATGCGCACGGAACTTTTTCGTGTTTTGTAATCTTCAAGCGCACGCAGCTTTTGATTTTCCCACTGCTCTTCTTCTTCGAGATGAGCACGTTCCCCTTTGCTACGAGCAACGTCGAATTGATCGAGATTTTTTTGATGCTGAGCAAAACCGGAAAGGCGTTCAATTTCAGCATTTTGCGCCCACGAGCTGGCACAAAAAAGAGCTACAACAATGCTGATGAAAAACGCGCGTGAATGGATCATCTTGGCACCAGCTTATCAGGCTCCCAGAATTTTTTTGAGCAAACAAAAAAGATGCTCGACCTTTGGCCAATTCCTGAATAACGTAAGCCCTTGTTCGAAGGAGCCTCATGAACGCATTAGAACACATTGGTATTTTCGCAGCGCAGACATTTTTGATTCTTTTTGCCATCATCGCCGTCATTTTGGTGATCGCCATGGTCGCGGCGAAGGCCGGTCATAAAAACGAAATTCAGGTCGAACTTCTTCACAAAAAATACAAAAACTTTAAAACCCTTCTTAAAGCGCAAACTCTAACCAAGAACGAACGCAAAGAGTTGCGTAAAAAACTTAAAGAAGAAAAGAAGAGTTCTGAAAACAAATCCCGCGATCAAGAAAAGAAAATCTTCCTCATTGATTTCGAAGGTGACGTGAAAGCTTCAGCGGTTGAAAACCTGCGCGAAGAAGTCACAGCGGTTTTGACGATTGCCACACCCAAAGACGAAGTCGTGGTTCGCGTGGAAAGTCCTGGAGGCGTTGTTCATGGCTATGGACTGGCGGCTTCTCAACTTTTGCGCATCCGTGAAAAACAAATTCCCCTGACAATCTGTGTGGACAAAGTCGCTGCAAGCGGCGGCTACTTAATGTCTTGCACGGCCAATAAAATTCTTTGCGCGCCGTTTGCGATCGTGGGTTCTATCGGCGTCGTCGCTCAAGTTCCCAATCTTCACCGTGTTCTTAAAAAGCACGATGTGGATTTCAAAGAATACACAGCGGGCGAATACAAACGCACGGTCAGTCTTTTGGGAGAAATCACTCCAAAGGGTGAAGAAAAATTTAAAGAACAACTTGAGGATACTCACGTTTTGTTTAAGAACTTCGTTCACAAATTCCGTCCGAATCTCAATTTGAATGAGGTCGCGACTGGCGAATATTGGTACGGTGAACAAGCTATCGCTAAAGGCTTGGTGGATGAAATTCGCACCAGCGACGATTATTTGCTCGATCTTTCACAACAGCATCAAATAGTTAAAGTAAAGTACGAACATCATGAGAGTTTTAGTGATAAACTCACGGGAATTATCGGTAAGGCTTTAAAAAAAGGCAGCCTTTCCATTTTGGAAGAATTAGAAACACGACGCTTTCTTTAAGAAGGACATGTGACGGTGCAAACTCCAGTACTTGAAGTTAAAAACTTAGAAACGACCTTTCATACCAACGCCGGCCCCGTGCGCGCGGTGAATAACATCAGTTATTCCATCCAAAAAGGGCAGACTTTGGGCATCGTGGGCGAATCCGGAAGCGGTAAATCCGTCACCTCTTATTCTTTGATGCGCCTGATCGAAAAACCGGGACAAGTTTCCGGTGGCCAAGTTTTATTAAACGGTCGCGACCTTTTGAAACTTTCTGAAGGGGCAATGGCTGAAGTTCGTGGCGGCGAAATGGCCATGATCTTTCAAGAGCCCATGACCGCCCTAAACCCTGTTCTTACCATCGGCTATCAGATGGATGAACAAATTATGAAACACAAAAAGTGTTCACCAAAAGAGTCCAAAGAACGTGCGATTGAGATGCTCCGTCTTGTCGGCATTCCTTCACCGGAGGAACGCTATAACGCCTACCCCCACCAACTTTCAGGCGGTATGAGACAAAGAGCTATGATCGCTATGGCTCTTTCCTGCGATCCGACATTCCTTATCGCCGATGAACCGACGACGGCTTTGGATGTAACCATTCAAGCGCAGATTCTAGAGCTGATTCAAACTCTGCAAGCGAAGTTCAATATGACCGTTCAGTTCATCACCCATGACTTGGGTGTGATTTCTGAAATTTCAGATCGCGTTTTAGTCATGTACGGCGGACAAACATGTGAGCAGTCTGAAACCCAAGAGCTTTTCTTAAACCCTCGCCACCCCTACACTGCGGCATTGATCTCTTCCCGTCCTAAGTTCGGAGAGAGAGTGAAACGTTTGAATACAATTGAAGGCAGCGTACCTGCTCCTTTTGATCTTCCGCGCGGCTGCCCGTTTGTAAACAGATGCACTCGCGCTAAAGGCGAATGCACGGCGAACAAACCACCTTTGGTGGAAATCAAACCGGGTCACAACGTGGCTTGCTTTAATCCACTTTAATTGCGGGGAAGACAATGAGCGATATCATTCTTGATGCAAAAAACATTAAAAAGCACTTCCCGATCCGCAAAGGTCTTTTGTTGCGTGAAGTGGCCAGCGTCAAAGCTGTCGACGACGTGTCCCTTTATGTTCGTAAGGGTGAAACCTTAGGACTTGTGGGCGAGTCTGGTTGTGGCAAATCCACGCTGGGTCGCACGTTGATTCGTCTTTACGAACCCACGGGTGGCGCGATCAGCTTTGACGGCCAGGACTTTTTAACTCTCAAAGGTGAAGCTCTTCGTAAAAAACGCAAAAACATGCAGATGATTTTCCAGGATCCTTACGCCTCTTTGGATCCGCGCATGACTGTAGGACAAATCATTCGTCAGCCGATGGACATTCACGATGTGGGAACTCCCGCGGAACGCAATGCCCGTGTTTTGGAATTGATTGAACTTGTCGGGCTTCGCAAAGCCCACGTCAATCGCTACCCGCATGAATTTTCAGGTGGTCAACGCCAACGTATTAGCATCGCGCGCGCGATTGCTTTAAATCCTGAACTGATTATCTGTGATGAGCCTGTGAGCGCTTTGGACGTTTCTATTCAGGCACAGATTCTAAATCTACTCAAGGATCTTCAAGAGAAACTAAACCTGACTTATATCTTTATCTCTCATGATCTTTCAGTGATCGAGCATACCTGCGATCGGATTGCGGTGATGTACTTGGGTAAAATCGTGGAAATAGCGACCCGCGATGAGCTTTTCAGCAACCCAAAACATCCTTATACACAAGCTTTGATCAGCGCGATTCCTCGCGTAGGTCACGGTAAAAAAATCATGAAGAAGTCCTTAGGCGGAGAAGTTCCAAGTCCTATCAACCCTCCATCGGGCTGCACCTTCCATCCGCGCTGCCCACATAAGATGGACGTCTGTGCTTCACAGATTCCGGTTCTAGAGGGCGAAGGCACGCATCAAAAAGCGTGCTGGTTGACGACGGCAAAATAGTTATTTTTTTGGGGAATTATTATTAATCAACAAGGAGTACGTATGTTGAATAAGTTTGCGAAAGGACTCATGCTGGTAGCGGGTTTTGGCTTTACAAGCCAGGCTTTGGCTGCTCCAACAAACAATGAGCTTAAAATCGGAATCTCTCAAGAATTTGAGACGATGAATCCGCTTATCATGACCATGTCAGCTTCTGCTTACATGTACCGTTTGGTAGGTCGCTCTTTAGTGAACCTCACTCCAGAAGGTAAATGGGTGGCTCAATTGGCTAAAGAAATTCCTTCTTTGGACAAAGGCACAGCGAAGATTATTGACGACGGAGGAAAAAAGAAAGTTGTCGCGACGTGGGAACTTCTTGAAGGCGCAAAATGGGGCGACGGAAAGCCTGTAATCTGCCAAGACTTCATCACGGCTCATACGATTGCTACGAGCAACAATGTCAGCGTGGGTGAAAAAGAAAATTGGACTCAAGTTGAAAAAATCGACATTGATCCTAAAAACCCTAAGAAATGTACTTTCAAGTACGACAAAGCAAAATGGGATTTCTATCAGCTGGCTCAATTCTTCCCGGTTCCAACTCACATCGAAAAAGCGGTGTTTGATAAATACGGAAAACAAAAAGAGGGCTACGAAAAGAACTCAAACTACGTACGTAATGCAACAAATCCAGGTCTTTACAACGGACCTTACGTGATTTCTGAAGTAAAATTGGGTTCGCATGTGGCATTTGCACCAAATCCACATTTCTATGGAAAACAACCTCAGATCAAAAAAATCATCGTGAAGTTGATTCCTAATACAGGAACAATGGAGGCAAATCTTCGTTCTGGTACGATCGACATGATCTCTACGTTGGGTTTGGATTTCGACCAGGCTTTGGCTTTTGAAAAGAAAGCTAAAACAGAAAACCTTCCGTACGACGTTCACTTTGTTCCTTCAGTGACTTACGAACACATCGACCTTAAATTGGACAACCCTATTTTGAAAGATGTGCGTGTACGTAAAGCTCTTCTTTACTCCATCAATCGCGATGACTTGGTAAAAGCGCTTTTCGAAGGCAAACAACAAGTGGCAATTCACAACGTATCTCCGAAAGACCCTTGGTTCACGGCCGATCCAAAAGTTGTGACAGTGTACCGCTACTCAAAGCGTGAAGCTGGTAAACTTTTGGATGAAGCTGGCTGGAAAATGGGTGCAGATGGATACCGTGCAAAAGATGGCAAACGCCTTTCTTTGGTATTCCAAACTACGGCGGGTAATAAAACTCGCGAGCTTGTTCAGGTTTACCTGCAAAACCAATGGAAACAGGCTGGTATCGAAGTTCTTGTGAAAAACGAACCGGCGCGTGTGTTCTTTGCTGAAACTATGACAAAACGTAAGTTTGACGGCTTGGCTTTGTTTGCTTGGGTTTCTTCACCTGAAAACAGCCCACGCTCGACAGTTTCTTCTAAAGCGATCCCTAACAGCTCTAACGGTTGGTCGGGGCAAAACTTCCACGGCTGGGCAAATCCGACTGTGGATAAAAACTTGGATGCTTTGGACGTTGAGTTCAACGCTTCAAAACGTACAAACCTAGTTCACGACATTCTTAAAGCGTACACAATGGACGTTCCAGTGCTTCCGCTTTACTACCGTTCAGATATTTCTGTAACACCTAAGAATTTGAAGAACTACAAAATGTCAGGCCATCAATTCTACGAAACAAACAACGTAGAAGACTGGTCATTGAATTAAGATATTTTTTAAAGCTCTGTTTTGAAACCAAGACAGAGCTTTGAGTGAGGAACCATCATGACTACATTTATTACCCGTAGAATTTTACAAACACTCGCTGTGATTGTTGTGCTTTCCTACGTGTGTTTTTATTTGATGAGCTTAATGCCCGGGGATCCTGTAGACATGATGGTCGCTTCGAATCCTAAAATCACGGCTGAAGACGTAGCCCGTCTGAAGTCATTGTACGGTTTGGATCAACCTGTTTATAAAAGATATGCAAATTGGGTGGCTTCCATTGCTCAGGGCGATTTGGGTTACAGCCGTACCTACCGTGTTCCTGTTCAAGAGCTTATGGGACCTCGTCTTTGGAACACATTTATTCTTTCTTTTGCGTCACTCACGCTTTCACTCTTAATTGCAATCCCACTAGGTGTGATCTCGGCACTTAAACCAGGAAGTAAGACAGACTACTTCGTGAATCTTTTCTCTTTTGCCGGCATCTCCATTCCCTCCTTCTGGTTGGCGATTGTTTTGATTATTATTTTCGCCGTGAAGATCCCTATTCTTCCTGCGGGCGGCACACAAACTATTGGTGCAGGCCCCATGGGATTTTGGGCTGATCTTGCGGATCGCTCGATTTATTTGATTCTTCCGGTCCTCAGTTTGGCCATTCAACAAATCGGACGCTTTTCGCGCTTCACCCGCTCTGCAATGCTTGAAGCCATGAGAAATGACTTCATCCGCACAGCACGCGCCAAAGGTCTTTCACGTCGTCGCGTGATCTGGCAGCACGGTTTCCGAAACGCTTTAATTCCATTGATCACGATCCTGGCTTTAAGCTTCTCGGGTCTTTTCTCGGGTGCGATTCTAACAGAAACAGTTTTTGCTTACCAAGGCGTTGGTAAGTTGGTTTACGACTCTATCATCGGGAACGACTACAACGTCGCGATGATTTCTTTT
The DNA here is from genome assembly GCF_047305915.1 of Bdellovibrio sp. HCB117. Lineage (NCBI taxonomy): Bacteria > Pseudomonadati > Bdellovibrionota > Bdellovibrionia > Bdellovibrionales > Pseudobdellovibrionaceae > Bdellovibrio > Bdellovibrio sp. HCB117. The sequence goes on from NZ_CP178622.1 coordinate 2,057,917, forward strand.
GTTATCTCTGTCAGCATGGTTCTTTTGGCGAATCTACTGGCTGACATCTTGTATGGATTTGCAGATCCAAGAATTTCGTATCAATAAGGGCTAAGACGATGAGTTCAAATGAAATCACTATGAATGAGATTGAAATCGACACTGGCCTTTCTCAAGAGGAACGCGCCAAGATTGAAAAAGCCCAACCTATGTGGAAGATGGTGCTGACTCAGTTTATGGAGCATAAAGCGGCTGTTGCGGGCGCCGTGGTTATCAGCTTCTTGATGTTTATCGCTATCTTCGCCAATCAGATCCAAAGCCTGACAGAACTGGATCCGGATGCACAAAACGTCGGAAATCGCTATTTAGCTCCGATGACAACTGCTCAAGTCGGTCAAGACGTTCGTGAAACTGACATCGAACGCTACATCACCGTAAACCCAGAGATTGCTGACAAAATTCAAAAAGCCCTGGTTGAAAAAGGTGTTGTTCAAGTTGCTGAAGCCGATGCGATTTATGAATTGGCCGCTCAAGATGTTAAACAAGCGGTTTCTCATCTTGAGTCTTTGAATGTCGCGGAAGCGACGGGCTTGATTTCTTTGTTTAAAAACTTTGAGACTTTCCATCTTTTTGGAACGGACGAACTAGGTCGCGATGTATTCATCCGTCTTGTTTACGGCACACGTGTTTCCATGGGTGTGGGCGTTCTTGTGGCGATTGCCTCTGCGCTGGTCGGACTTCTTATCGGAAGTATTGCCGGCTTCTATGGAGGATTGATCGACACCGTCTTGATGCGCGTGACAGATGCGCTTCTTTCTTTGCCACACATCCCGGTTCTTATCGTGATTGCCGCTATTGATTTGACCAAGATCCCATGGCTGAAAGCCTTGGTAAGTACATCGAATGAGAGTGTCTTTAAGATGATTATCATTCTTTGTATTTTCTCTTGGATGACGGTGGCTCGTTTAGTACGTGGAAGTATTCTTTCGATTCGTGAGCGCGAATTCGTTTTGGCTGCAAGAACCTTGGGTGCGAAAGACAGCACCATCATCGTTCGCCACATGTTCCCGAACGTGATTGCTCCCATTCTTGTTTCCATCACATTGGGAGTGGGTGAATCCATCCTTTTTGAGGCCGCTTTGAGCTTCCTTGGCTTAGGTATCATGCCACCAATGCCAAGCTGGGGTAATATGCTGAATAATGCGCAAGAACTTATTTACCAAGCTCCATTCCTAGCAATTCTTCCCGGCGTGATGATTCTTATTACGACGATCAGCTTTAATTATCTGGGTGACGGCTTACAAAACGCCATCGATCCAAAAGCTATTCGTCGCTAAGAGTATTCCAAGGTCCTTGAGCCCTGCGATGATAAAACTCTTGCAGGGCCTGTTGATTCTTCTTTAAAGTCTGAGGCTCCATCCATGCCTCAACGGCCTCTTGATATTCCTTCGTGAGCGCGATCTTCTGCATGGCTTGATCGACTTTTTGTACCATATCCCGTCCCCACTCGTTTTTCGTGCACGCAAAATGAAGAGGAACATAACTCGTTGATTCAAGAACGGGCTTCATCATTAAAGCAGGTTCCGTGATATTACGTGCGTTGTAAGCATTGACTACCGAAGAATACTCGAGCGTAAAATCATATCTTTTTTTGGCAACCATTTTAAGAATTCTCCCGAAATCAGCAGTCAAAATCCGAGGATCTTTGGTATTCGTAGGGACATAGTTCTCTTTGATGATTTTATCGATGACCTCTCCGTAAGATCTTTCCATAGGGATGAAACCCTTCCAACGATTCTCTCGAAGAAGTTTCTTCAAAGACACTTTTTTTGCGGGAGTTTCTAACAGAGCGCGGTTCATGGTCACAAGCATCAGCTCACTGCCCGGCTGAAACGCGGATACTGTAAAGTAAGCCCAACGCATGCGTTCTTTGGTTTTCAGTGCCGCTCCATAACAGACCTCTTTATTCATCTTCCATAGTTCTACAGCGCGACCAATACCAATATTCATGTCAACGAACTGAATTTCTGGCAGCTCTTTCTGGATCAGAACACGGATTCGATCTATGCGACCTTCTCCGATATGGGGTCCCGACAAAATATAAAAGGGAGGAAGATCCACCACAGCCCAGGGAATAGCCGGCCGATTACTTCTTTGCACAAAGGTGTCTTGGGCATAGGAGCCATTTATAAACAGACAAATAAGTAAGGTGAGCAGCACTTTCACGGCGACCCCCTTCGTCCCTTAATTTTAACTGGGCCGCACCCACATGCCATATGTAATTGAGCAGTCCCCCAGGACGACGCCAATTGTCTGTACAGCAGTGTAAAAAACACAAGGGACTTAACCTCTTAACGCCTTCTGCGCCACAAGGGAACGGCACGGATCTTGGATTAGGAAGATGATTGAATGGGGTAACTTATGAAAACGATTCTTTCATTTTTTGCGACAATTTTGTTTGGTGCGAATGCTTTTACTCAGCAAACTTCGGCGGAACTCACATGCCGAGCTTCCGCTAAAGAAATCGCGATGCAAACTTACTCTGCTTGTATCACTGAGGCTCGCAATAACCAGGTCGAAGAAATCCGAAAAAACTATCAAAAAGAGCTTTCTGAGCTGAAAGCCAAATACGATAAAGAGTTGAAAAAGATGGGCGGTAAGAAATCCGCTAAAAACTCAGCTCCGACTGTTAAAGAAGTTCAAGCCGCTCGACCAGTTAAAGGTATTGCTAAAGAACTTCCTAGCAGAACCGCTGTTACGATGGAAACGGCCCCTGTACAAAACGTCTCTGAAGGTACAAAAGTCGTTGCTGTGGGCTCTGAAGACGCTCCAAACGCTTTAGAACAAGAAGCCTCTGACGCGGATCAGGTTGAAATCGTCGAAATGCCCGTGGAATAACCGCCGTTCTCGTTGATTTTCCTCCCAGACAGGTCTAAAAAGTGTATTCTTAAAGAAATTTCTGGGAGGAACCCCCATGGGTGAGTTTAGCCTTACACACATTCTACTTCTTGCAATTCTTGGTTTGATTTTCTTTGGACCAAGCCGTCTTCCACAGTTAGGACAAGGTTTGGGTAAAGCCATCCGTGGTTTTAAACAAGGTCTTAACGAAATCGACGTGGACCCTAAAGACATCCAGGATCACAAACAAGTGAACCACACATCACAGCAAGCGACTCAATCACAAAAACAAACAGAAACACAGAATTCTTAATTGTTTTATCGGGAAGCCTTCACGAATTTGCTGAAGGCTTTTCTCCCAATGTGTCTGAAATAATACTCAAAGCTCCTGCTTTTAGATAAGCTTCCGCTTTTTCTTTATCATTCACTGTCCAAAGCGCCACGGGTACTTTTCTATTCAGCCACTGCTTTACATTTTCAACGCTCACGTAGTGATGATCCAAGTGTAAAGCGTGAATGCGCACGTAAGGTGCAAACCAAAGATGTTTTAAATAAATTTTATTTTCGGGCTCGTCTTCTTGAGTCGCTAACAAAGCACGCGGTACATCAGGCAGGAGATGACTTAAGCGCCATAAGGATAAGGGATTGAAGCTTGAAAAGAGCACCCGTTTTTCCATCTTGTATTTCTTAATAAGATCAGCGACGGCCCTTTCCAGGGCTCCATCCCACATGGCTGATGTCTTTAGCTCGATATTAATAAACGACGGAACGAGCTTCGATTGAAAAACTTCTTCCAAACTGGGAGCATCCGCTTCGGCTCTTAATTCGGCAGCCGACATTTGCACAACGATCTTTTCGATCTCTTTAAGACGTTTTAAATCTGTGTCGTGAAAGACAACCGGCACTCCGTCTCCCGACAAGCGAATATCCAATTCGATCATCATCAAGCCGCGCTGTTTGGCTGCCTCAAAAGAGGCCAGAGTGTTTTCTTGTGCTCCGCCTTTCCAGTAACCACGATGGCCCTGATAAGGAGGCGGCTTCACTGCTCCGTCAGGCCATGGCAAAGCCTTCCAAGTGAGATGCTTATAGAAAAGAAAAAGTGCAATCAGTAAAAGAAAGACAAGAAAAATCATCACTTCCTCTTGTCTTCAACGAATACCGGCGTTTCCCGCGTTCCTTCAATCACCCAACGACGATGAACTTTACCATCCCGATTGTGCACATGTCCCTTTAAACGGCCTTCTTCGTTCCAAGATCCATCCGTTACCAAGCGGCCATTTTTACCGGTCTGTGCCTGAAAGTTCTTCCAGGTTAAATTCTTAAGACTTTTGAATTGAAACTGCCCTGTCAGATCCGACATAGTTAATGCGTTTTGATTCCACCAAGAAGGCTCAGTCACATGTTTTAAAATTCCCGCCCCTGCAGAAGCGGAACTAACTTTCAGACTGCGTACTTGAGTATTCAATTGAACTTCACCATGGGACCAATCCAAAGTAGCTTTGGTTTTATTAAACTGCATGCCCTCGACATTCATCGCATCAACACGCACCAGGCCTTTGAGGAAATCCAGCTGTCCTTTTTTCAAACGGATATCTCCGTCGATGCTGACCAGACCGATTTCTCCACCATTGGTCATCAAGCTTTGCACAGGGGCCGCAAAAGAAATTTCATCTACTCCGGCTTTGATATTTATTTCTTCAAAGTCGCGATCAGCTTTGACTTTCACATCGCCAATAAAAACACCGCCGCGTGGTTCAACCCGCTTTACTTGAAAGTTCCAAGTGTCACCATCAAGACTGATGTCGCCGACCATGTTTTCGATAACTTGAGTTTCTCTTTGACCCTTATTTGAAAAAACAAATTCTAGTCCGCGATGCTCGCCAGACATTTTCATTTTTCGATCCGAATGAATTTCGGCGCGCCCCGTGAAACTCCCGAGCTCGCCAAGAACAGAGGTATCCTTAGGACGATTGAGCAACACCAAAAGTTTCGCGATATCCAATCGCTTTACATCGACGATGATCGGAGTGTACTTCAAGGGCTCCAAAGCCGTGATATCGATCTTATCGACCTTCATTTCACCTAAGTCGCCTTCCAATCTTAGATCACGCACTTCCAAGGGGATTTTATAAAGATCATCCACGGCCCCCATCATACGGGCTTTAGAAGAAATCCAGACTTGGCGTCCATTTAAATCTTTCGAAGCCAGGTTGTATTTCTGAAGAATGCCCAGGATCTGACTTAACGGAATGTGTTTTAAATCGGATTCAATCGCCAGCATGCGATCGTCGATGGTGTAATTTGCAATGATACTATAGTGACCCTCACGCCAGTTTCCGAAGAAGTGCGTTTGCACCGTGGCCTCCGGAGACTCTTTATATTGCATGTACAGATTAGCGTGAGAAAGATAGTCCCCCACTTGATCGTCTTTAAGAAGATGACTCTTAGCTGTGAGTTCAATCACGCGCGGTTCAAAGGATTTTACTTTCACTGCAAAATTTAGAAGCTCAGAATAATACTGCGGATACTTTTCAGCGGTGATACGCAGCTTTTGTACGTAAACTCCACTGATGTCGTTGCGGTATTTTGTAGATGGTTCAGACGGAGTGAGTGTCACTAGCGGCGCAGACACCGCTCCGCTCCCTTGCTGTTGCTCTATCTCTTCGGCGGCGCAGTCCTTAATACTGTTGCGAAGGTTCAACTGAACAAGATTTGCTTCAATGTTTTTAATCGGACCACGACCGCGCAAGACGTTTAAGAATGAAAATGGCAAACGCAGTTCATCCACTTCCAGGACCGGAGCTCCCCAACATTCTTTCGCGGATTCCATGCGCACACCGGTGATGATCACAGCGATACGAGGCAGGATGCCATCAGCCAAGCTGAAGTGAGCTGAATTGAATGTGACTTTAATGTCTTTGTGGATGTGGCTTGCTGCTTTTTCAATTCGTGTTGCCACTCGCGATGGTGACAACAATGATTTGGTTGTGTAGCCGATGAAAAACGCCAATAAAAAGCCTGAAATAAGAATGACCATTCCAGGCTGTTCTGCAATGAGATGTTTATCAGATGCTGATCGAGAGTAAGAGCGTTTGCGCGAGTCCATGACCTATTGTCTCTTGGAGGCCATGGACCGACAATGTCTTTTCAAAGAAAATTACTTATAGTGGAAGTTAAGAACTTCGAATTCCTTGTCACCTTTGGGACTTTGCACCGTAACTGTGTCACCGACACGTTTACCGATCAAAGCACGCGCTAAAGGAGAAAGGATGGAAATCAAACCAGCTTTCACGTCAGATTCATCGACTCCCACGATTTGGTAAGTCACTTCCTCTTCGGATTCCGTGTCCACGATCTGAACAACCGCACCAAAAACGATGCGATCTGCTTTGATTTGAGCTGTATCGATAACTTCAGCACCGGCAAGTTTGCCCTGAATTTCAGCAATACGTCCTTCAATCATAGCCTGGCGCTCTTTTGCGGACTCATACTCTGCATTTTCAGAGATGTCGCCTTGAGCACGGGCTTCTTCGATCGCGCGGATCACAGAAGGTCTTTCTTCCAACAGAAGTTTCTTGAGTTCGGCCTCAAGCATCGCTTTTCCGCGAATTGTCATGGGAAGTTTATCAGTAGTATTAGTGGCCATTTCTTCTCCGTTGTTAGAAGGACACTTGTTTTACAGGATTCTCCTGGACTTATCAACGCAATATAACGCACCGCACTTTAGGCTTGTAGCCATACCCTTTTGCATTGCACGGCATTACAATCGTGAGATGGACGCTAAAAAGAAGAGCGAAATCATCTGTCGCTGCAACAATATAAACCGGGAAACCATTGAAGAAGCTATTCGCAATGGCGCTCATACATTGAACGACATATTCGATACGACCTCAGCCGGTGTTGGCCCCTGCGGAGGATCGTGCCGTCGCAAACTGGGTCCCCTCTTAGAATATTACCTAAAAAATGGGACATTCCCCGATAAAATAACCGAGGACCTGACCGGAAAAGGCCCCGGCCCTAAGAAAGACTAAGCCGTCTTTCTTCCTAAACGATAATCAATGATTTTTTGAACATTGGGACGACAAGTACCGCAATTAGAACTTGCTGACGTCTGACGAGTGACGACCTCGGGAGAATGTGCCCCAGCAACGATGGCTTGATCCACCGTATGAGCGGGAACACTTCGGCAGTGACAAAGTTCTTCTTCGTCATAGGGAAAATTCCATTCTCCCCGCAATTTTAAAATCATTTCTTTGAGCAAAAGACTGGAGTGATCATGACCGTCTGGCACAGGCCATTTACTAAGATCGTTTCCAAAATGGCGACGCATCTGTTGCATCATTCCCATGAATTCAGAACAACCTAAAATAGAGACTTTTTTAATAGCTCCCGGTTTCTGAAGATCTTCACCTTCACAGTCCACTTCAATTAAATCTCGGCCTTCGAGTTCCACTTTGATTTTCATAGGAACACTTATTTTAGAGGGAAGTCGGTGATCGTCCAAGGCCAGTTATTGTTATCAATCAATCCCACCTAGGTCTTGTCCTCCCCGAAAATAAAAGGGACAATAGAGGGATGAGCTCAGGCCTACTGCGAGTGGAACTCGTCCCCATTTTTGAAGATAACTACGTCTTCATCTTACTTGATGAAGACGAGCGCAAGGCTTTGATTGTGGACCCAGGCGAAGCGGCGCCTCTAGTTCAGTACTTAAAAGATCGCGACCTCACTTTAAACGGGGTGCTACTGACTCATCATCACAATGATCATATTGGCGGAGTGAAGGATCTGGTGCAGGCTTTTAAAGCCCCCGTCTATGCGCCTTTAAAGAATAAAAATCAAATTCCTTTTGCCTCTGAATATGTGCAAGAGGGCGACAAGATTCAACTTGGAAACTTTTCCTTTGCCGTGATGGAGCTTCCCGGTCATACCTTGGGACATGTCGCTTATTGGTGCGCAGATAAAAAGTGGCTTTTTTCTGGAGACGTGCTGTTTGGCTTAGGCTGTGGACGTCTTTTTGAAGGTACCTACGATCAGATGTATCACAGCTTGCAACGTATTAAAGCGCTACCGCCAGAAACACTGGTTTATTGCACTCACGAATACACGGAAACCAATCTGCAATTCTGTAAGATGCTTTCAAGTTTAGATGATTCTCCCATTACGGGCGATGACGAAGATTTAGAACTTTACGAAAATGAACTGACCAATAGAAGAGGACTTGATATCCCAAGTGTGCCGTTAAAACTTTTTATCGAAAAAAAGGTCAATCCCTTTTTGTTAGCGCGCAATGTACAGCAGTTCACTTACTTACGTGAACTGCGCAACAAAGGTTGATTCTAGATTATAAGTACCATGACAAATTCAGGCCTAGCTCTTGAGGTGAATTGACTTGCTTGTAATTCACCGTCTGGCCACCGATAGAAGACGTGCGGTCATAAATCACATATTGCGAATTCAGAATATTTCTTACGTATAAATCCACACCCATATTCCACTGGCTGAGAGCATATTGAAGGCTGCCATCCCAATAGAATTGTTCTGGAGAGTCGATCGTATTTTCGGCATTACCGTAAGATGTTCCCAAGTAACGAAGTGTACTTGTGACGGTCCATTCAGCACTGACCTGATAACCATAATTAATTTTACCGGTCCAATTAGGTGCAAAAGGGAATTCGTTGTTTGAGTAGTCCTTGGTTCCGCTGACGAAGTCCTTGAAACGCGTTTTTACATAACCCGCGCCGATCGTGACTTGATGGCGTACGGCCGGAGTCATTGTCAACTCGACTTCCGCACCATAAAGTTCAGACGAAGCAGCATTCACAACTTGAGTATCAAAGATGTCACTAGAAAGTTGAACCAAAACCTGTTGATCTTGCCAGTCGGTATAAAAGACATTCGAACTTAGAGTTCCAAAACTTTCAGCGAGCTTGTAAGACAACTCGTAGTTATTCGTTTTTTCGGGATCGTACTTATCCACCTGAGCGCGCTTACGATTAATGCTGAGGCCCCCCGTTCTGTAGCCTTCAGAATAGGTCAGACCGTAGGTATGCTGACCTTGAGTGATCGTGTACGCGACCTTTGGAAGAAGAATAGAGTTATCATCCGTGTCTTCGTATCTTCCAGAAACGCTGTTTAAGTAATTATCGATAACGGCATTCACGCCGCCACCTAAGTTCTGAGTTCGTTTAGCGTCAACCAGGGCACCGTATTTGTTTTTTACAAACTCATAGCGCAGACCTAAGTTGATAGATTGATTTTCTGAAAATTTCCAAAGGTAAGAATCAAACAGGGCAAAAACTGTGCGGTACTTCTCTGTCTCTTGAACAGAATCAATCGGCGTATAGACGTTACCACCTAAAGGATAAAGAATATTAAAGTGAGCGTAGTCTTTCAGATAATAGTCGTGAGCATGGAAACCTAAAACATTTTTCACATCGGCACTTTGGTATTTCAAAAGGTTCTCAATGCTGAAAAAGCGGTCGTTATGCTCTTCAGTGCGAACGCCTGCCGTCGGGTTGCTGGTACCGTCAGCATCGCTGGTCTCGTCATTTTTTGCCATCGAGTAAGCCGCGATGGTTTCGTTTCTCCAAAATTCATTGATTTGTTTTGAGTAAGTCAAAGAAGTCTGTTGATTGTTTGTCTTACTATCAGAATCAACATCTTCGCTCACTTCATAATCAAACGGGTTGGTGCTTTGCACATAATTTCCGCCCGTTTCGTTTTGAAATAGTTTTGTATTCCAGCGCAGGAAGTCCGTGGCATTCAGGTCGTAAACCAAATCCACAGTAAGAGCGTCTTTTGATTTTTTGCCCCATTTTGAATTATTTGTCGTAACGTTTTTGATGAAGCCATCGTCTTGATCGTGACTATAAGAAATACGTCCCTTAAGGGCGCCTTCTAGCCATGCCGTATTTCCTAAAGCTGCAAGATTGAAGCGATTGTAGCTGCCATAACCTAAACGTCCCGCCACCTCGTTTTGATCCGAAGGTTTGTTATGAAATAGCAAAATGCTTCCGGCTAAGGAGTTCACGCCTTGAGTCGTCGACTGAGGTCCACGGTAAAGTTCCAACTGTTCTGTGTCCCACAATTCGAAACTTCCGGCTTTGATGGCAAGATCTGTTTGAAAAACGCCATCGATAATAACTGAAGATAAATTGTCTTTCTGAAATCCCGTTACGCCCGTATTGTTGATACCGCGAATACTGAAGCTGTCGTCATTTTTGTTCACGGTGACGTTCGGAGCCGCATTGATGACCTGCAAAGAATCTTTCTGCACGGGAGCATCAACTTCATTGCTTTTTAGGACCGAAATACTTTCCGTACTTTCTTGATAACTTTTATTTTCTTTATTTCCCTGAACCTGAATGCCTTCAATGCGGCTTTCTGCCGCCTCGGTGGTTGCGGGAGTTTCCACTGTGGGAACTGTCTCTGCGTCTTGGGCAAAAACACTGATCGGAAGAAGCAATAAAATGAGTGCAAGTCTATTCATAGTGTCACCTAGGTGTATGTCGTAAAGTTGGGTACGGCTCTGTTGATAGGGAAAACTTCTTTTTGCATTAAATCGTTGATAATTTTCGCCGAACGCCAAGCCATCAGACTTGTCTGTGGTTCAGAGATACCATGACCATGACGGCTGAAGTTCAAAGCGTAGACTTTGTTTTTTTCAGATCCCTTCCACGATACTTGGAAGTTTTCTTTCATTATGAAACGGCCATCGCCGTCAAAATCAATCAAGGTGCGCAAAGGCTCAATGATGTTGGGAATGTTGACTCGGAATCCCGTGCTCAGAATGACCGTATCGGCATTCGATGTTTCTTCGGCTTTGTTGAAACCGTTTTTGATGTTCAGGGTGTAGCGATCTCCCCACTTTTGCATGCTTGTCACGCGACGGTATGGAAGAATCTGAATATCTCGAGAATCACCCCACACATGCTTTAGCTGATAAAGATCGCGATACAAAGTATCCAGGTATTCAGGCGTATTCCCATCGCTCGCAAGTTTTTGATATTTTACGATAGGATCTTTTAATGACTGATCCAGTTGCAGGAACTCGTGCACATAAGACGGAGCAAAGTACTCATTCACAAACGGTGAATTGTCCAACGGCTCTAAGTTGGGACGGCTGGCAATCAACTTCAAGCTTTTCGGATGCCCCCATTTACCTTGAAGACAATTACGGAAAATCTCTAAGCCGGTTTGACCGCCCCCCACAACAACAACATCTTTATTAGTCGCATCTAGAATTTTGATGTAGCTGGATTTAGCGTGGAAGACGTCTGGACCTTCTAATTCTTTGGCAAAGTCTGGCAGATGCGGAACAAGGCCCGTCCCAATACAGATATTTGTCGCCGTATAGATTTCGTTATTGATTTGCAAAATGAACTTTTCACCATCGTAGCGCACAGACTGAACTTCACTGTCGAAATGAAGATGCTCCGGCATATTTTGACTGACCCACTGACAGTACATTTCAAATTCACGGCGTGTGATTGTTTTACGATTCGTATTGATGAAGGAATAGAACAATCCTTTTTGCACCAAGTAATTCATAAACGTGAACGGATTCGTAGGATCTGCCGCAGTGACAAGGTCCTTCAAATAAGAGGTTTGCATCTCAGAATCAGCGAACATGATTTCTGAGTGCCAATCAAAACGGTGCTTACGATCAAAAAACGCAAACTTAATGCCCGGAGTTTTGTGCAGCAGAGCCGCTACACTCAAGTTAAAAAGACCGATACCGAGTCCGATTAAGTCATAATGTCTGTTCATAAACTCACCTTTTTCAACGCCTGGGCTATCGGATTTACTAAATCATCACCCAGTATCGGCAGCGGACGCTCGGCAGAATCCGCATAACCGATCTTAAATCGCACCTTATTCACCAACACGCGGTGAAACTTTTCCTGCAAAAGATCTACGCTCTTAAAGTCTTTCGAGCTCACGAGCGCAGGATTTTTCTGCACATAGTCTTGCAAACATTGTCCGAGAACTGCGTAAAATTTATCCTCGTGATATTTATCGCATTCTTGCAAAGTTTCGGAGATAAATCGTAAGACCGTGACTAAATGACCAGTCAAAAGATCATGGATCAAATAGTGCTTCGGTAAACGAGTTAGATCAAATCCAGAAAGCGCCTCGGAATCCTGGCTCAATCTCAAATCACCCTGAAAATCTTTTAAGAAAAGACCTACAGGCGTGTGATTTTTCATACGCACAACGACGTTCTGACCGTGAGCCACCAACCCCACCCCGTGTTGAACTTGAAGATGGTAAAGTGGAATGAACACACTCTTAAAATAGGCCTTAAGCCATTCGCTGATGCTTAAGCCCGATTTTTGGATATAAGCGCCTATCAAGGAACGACCGCTTTCATCCACATGGAAAAGACTGCCCGCGATTAACGCTTTCTCACCGTCTTTTAAGTGTGAGGAAGAGCTTTGGCGCCACAAAACACCTAAGAACTCGTTGTAGCGATAGGGAGCTTGTCCTACCTGTTTATAAAGGGGATGCGAGACAGAGATGCCTGCTTTCTCCTCTAAGACGGTGACCGCGCTCAATTGATTATCGCGACGGCAAAGTTCACTCAAAGCGTGGCTGAGTGCGGGCCCCTGCTTCATGTACTTACCGGGAATCCCGCGAATCGCTGATGTATTTAAGATGGTTATCGGCAGTTTGACGTCTAATTTTTCAGGACGTGAAATATTTGAGAAGGTGCGAAGACTGATCTGGGGGATATACTTGTCGCCCCAGGTTCCTAAATAATACGCCTTCCCTGCGTGCAGATATTCGGCGAACTGAATTTTTATGTAACGCTGCCACTGCCAAGGATGAACCGGCACGAAATAGAAATCCTTTTCTTGGAGCGACTTTTTAGCAAGTTCCACCTTGAATGCACTTAATTCTTGAATGCATTCATTCAAAAGGGCGTCACCCTCTAAGCTTTTATCGATCCCAGCAAGACACAAAGATTTATCCACCGCAAGCCAAGCAAACTGAATGGGCTTTTGAAATTCGGGTCCAAACTGATCTTGATCGTCAGCACTCCAGCCGATGCGCCCCTTATTCAGCAAGATCTTTGGGTGACCTTTAAGAACAGTTTGCACGGCTTCTCCACTCATTTCAGTGATTTGTTCTAAACTGAAACTGCGGCTTCTTTGCAGAATGTGAAGGTCGGCATAAAGCGTGTTATGCATTTCTTCCAAGAAGTTTCCTAGGATGATGTCATCCATTCCGGTTTCTTTTTGTATATCAATGAAAAACTGTCCCGCACTTTCCGCTTCTTCACCGTTACGACGGATGCTCGCGGCTTGAACTTTCAAATCGGTCCAAACACCACGCCAAGCGTGAAAGCTGTAAGTGATCCCAGAAGTAAGTTTTAATTGATACCGACCGACGGAGGATTCATCACGCACCTCTGTTGCCACAGGGCTCAGAACCTGTTCATAGGTCAATTCTTGCAAACTTTTTGCGATCATTTGCAAATTGATTTTTTTCCAGTCGGTCACGGACATCATAGGTAGTTATTCCCAAAGAAAAGTTCGCGCTTACATTCAAGCAACGCCGCGCGCTTATGAGGGAAGTCAAATTCCTTAACTTTTCTCCATGCCTTAAATGTTTCAAGATACTTCAACACATTTGTATTATCAGAGCGAGGTTCCGCCATGATCTTACGAGTGCGAGGTTCTTCCAGGAAAAGATAGTGACAAACGGCTTTTAAAATCGCGTCTGTGTTTTTGAAACCCAAAACTTCGATGTTTCCGATCAGAAAGTGGAAGCCGCGATCAAAAGCCTCAGAGTCGTAGTAAGGCCCCAAACGGTCTTCCTTCGTCCAATACATTTCGAAATAGCCAATGGGTGTTTCATCAAATTCCAAGATCACGGGGAATTGATGCGGATCTTGAAGGCCTTTTTTCAAGTAATCACGCAATTCTTCCTTCGGCTTATCAAGCTCCCAGAATTTCAATACGCGGGGCTGATTGTGCCACTCGTGGAAAATATCCAGGTCTTTTTCAATGTCAGCCACTCTGAAGCGCACCACTTTGTCGATACCCGGAATGCTTCTTTGGTAAAGCACTTGGCCTTCTTGAATGCGTGGGCGAATGGGATGCTTCACTTCTTTAGTTTCAGTCCAGCGCTCCGGAGTCACATTCTCAAGACCGTTATGAACCCATAAAGGACGAAGCTGGAAAAAATCAGTGCGTTCGACTTCGAAAGAGTCCGCTTTCGCGCCCAAAAGATTTTTAAGTTCTGAAGGGCCTGCCGGTAACGAGATTTTTTGGCAAGCCGGGTCCAAACCGAAAAGCGCCTCTAAAGTCGCTAAGGCTCCTGTTAAAGTGATCTTGCTATCTAAAGCTAGGACCTTTGTTTGTTCCGTTTGATCGAGTTTAAAATTCCAGTTTTGCGCACCAGAGCTCACGGTGCCGCCAGCAGATTCTAAAGAGACTTGGAAGTTTTCGGCCGTAGCGCAGGCAAAGGTTTTAAATACTTGTGTCGTGCTCATAGAACGGTCTCCGTTTTCTTTGTCGCAAGAGGATTATCAATTAAATTATAAATCGCTAAAGGATTGGCAACCGTGTTTTCATTCAAATTCTGCAGGCTGCAAATGAAGTTGCCCTTTTGATAGATACGGGCTTCTTTAAGGACATAATCCAAAAAGCTTGAGTCCGGCAAAGAGGCCTTATTCATGCTTGTCATAAACTCATTCAGCATTTCTAACAGACGCTCTTCACTCACACCCTTTTGATGCGATAAAGCCGCCATCACATTCCAGGTCGAGTTCACTAAAAGGTAATAAGCAAAAAGAATATTTCCTTTGTTATCAAGAACATTCCCATTTTCACGCGTTAAAGAAGCCACATCTTGGTGGAAAAGCTGATAGCCATGCTCACTGTATCCCGTTCCCTGACAGTCACGGAAGTAAGCCTTCACGGGTAAGCCGTCTTTGATTTGTAAAATCATGTTCTGTTGATGGGCGCCCAACAAAACGCCGTACTGAGACTGCGCAAAAACAAAAGGCTTTAGAGCAACCTTAAGATATTGTTCAAACCACTTCTCACTGGCCTCTGCTAATGATGTCTTTGCCAGCGCCGCGTATTTTTCAACCTTTTGCCAGATCAAAGTTTCACCGCCCAGCGGGTTGTCTTGAGCCAAAGTGGAAACAACAATATTCTCCTGGAACGCCTCTTCTTTTTGAAACGGATTTTCGCGACAAACCACGATGCTTTCAGAAATAATGCCGCCATCAGTATTTTTGAGAGCCGCAAAAGCCGGTTCAAAGATAATTTCAAACTGCGGGTGTTCTTTGCGGAACTGTTGGCCCGTCTCCGTGTTCATGACATCATAAACTTGCAGACCTCGAACAACCTCAACATCTGTAAGATGTCGAATGGAGTTTGTAAGTCTTAAGGTCAAAGAAAACTTCAACATATAAGGACTTTGCTGAGAATACACCGAACGCAAAGACGACGTTGGATACCAGGTGTTTGGCGTCGTTAAACTGGCGTCCACGAGGGCTCCGGATTTCAGGTAGCTCTGAACGTCTTGGTTCTTTAGCAGATGCTGGGCTTGCCAAGGATGCACGGGAAATGGAATCATTCCTTCTGGAATAGATTCCTTCACATCAGAATTAAAAAGAACTTTCGTCCACTCCTCTGTGGCAAAAGAAGCTGCTTTTTGCAGATGTAAAATTTCTGGTTTGGCAAAGAACCAGTGCAGACCGAAATGCCCAGCCATTTCTGGAGAGTAGATTTCAAAGTCTTTATCATCAAAACCTTCGCGCATTTTAGGATACGGATGAAAGTTGTGGCCAATCATCAATCCCTGCTCCGCTTGCGCAAAAGAGATTTTTTGACTGTAAAGATTTTGAAGATCTTGATGGCGTGCTTTTAAAGAAAGCTCCATGTTATGCAGACTATTTTTCAAGCGTTCGACAAAAATTCTTTTCTTTTCAGAAGGCTCATTCCAATGCTGACATAGAAGTTCCAATAGAAGATCCACTGTCGCATCAAAGCTCAAGCTTTTAATGGCGTTCGCAGATTTTAAATAAAAATCACCTTGGTATTCGTGCCGACCTAACAGTGACCTCTTCGTCAGTGGAATAAGGACGGATCCTTTTTGCGGAACTTCAACGGCAATAGCGACCTTAGCTCTTTCAAGACGGACGTCCTCGAAAGAATAGTTCTGGTATTCCCTGAATAGAGAGTTAAAGAAACAGGAAATCGTGTGTTTTAAAGCCAAGTTTTGGAAGTTAGACATACTTCGCCTCGCGATTTCTATTTTTATATAACAACGCAATACACGCGATCATAAGAACAGAAACAAGTGTCATGACCATTTCAATACTGATCAGATTTATCTTAAATGTGAAAGAAGCAATAGCGCCGCCCACAGCATAACCGATCGTGTTTGCCGCCGCCGCCAGCCCGGCTCTGCGGCCGAAATGATCTTGAGAGCCCCGCGCTGCCATGAGAGCCAGATAACAAGGTGGTATAAGAGAAATCCCCACAGACAAAAAGATGATTGCAATTCCAAGCTCAGTCTTATTTTCCATGTATTGTAAAACAAGACTTCCTAACAAAAGACTGAACGCCCCCAAAACCATGGCACCTTGCCAAGGATTTTTGAAAAGCATTTTTCCAATTGCTTGAGTGACAACAGCAAGAATGGCACTTCCCAATAAAACTTGAGCCATCAGAACACTTGAATCCGCACTGGTCAGTTCGAAGGTTTTCTTTAAAAGAGATGCCAAAGAAAAGTTCAAAATGCCAATATAGCTTGTGAAAAGCAGAGCTAAGATAACCACATCCTGAACACGCACAACATCCGACCACCAGCTTTTGAACAGACTTTGCTCAGAAGCCACCGTACGAGTTGGCGGAGAATGCCTTATCCCTACAAAGTTCAGAATTAAAAGAATTAAGGACCACAGTGTTGCTAATTGCAGGATGCCTAGCATATTGCTTGCTCCCCCCAACAACAAAGTTAACGGCCCCAGTGCACGCCCAACATTTAAGCTCATCGAGTTGCTAAGCATGGATTTTAAAGCGGTCTGCTCCGGATGAAGATCAATTTGCAAGGCTTGCGCAACCGGCACCGTAGCAGAGGCTGTAAGTCCATAGAGCAAGCGACTGCCCCACATTAAAACTTCGTTTTGTAAAACAGAGCCCGGATAGGCAAGAAGGTACAAAATTAAACCTGACGAAACAAATAGGCCCAACATTCCCACAGCCAGTATTTTCATGCGACCATGTCGATCACTCTGTGACGCCCAGAAAGGACTGGACCACAAAAAAAGAAACGAGCCGACGCTAAAACTTAAGATCACGGAAGAGACACTCAATCCCCCCTTTTCCGACATCAGGGGGATGAAGGTAAAGGTCATCATCTGAATCGCGCTGAAAGTCGCGCTATTGAAGTGTCCTAGCAAGCTTCTTAAATTCATACCGATCCTTTACGAAGCCAGCGCACGAACAAATGAAGAACAAAGTAAGCCGGTAAAGCTAAGAATAATGCCAAGAGCGTATTCACAATACCAGTCGTTAAGAAACTTCCCACCACCGCAGTCACTGAAGCCATAGCGATGATTGTCGGCATCAGATAAGGACGCTTAAAGAAATCGCCCCTTCCGATACTCAATGAAGATTTCGGTGAAGCAGAGCTGACTTGCGACCTCTTTCTGCGGCGATCCCACCAGATATAAAGGCCTGAGATCGGTAAGAACAAAGAAATCACGGAAAGGATCAACCAAACGATTTTTAAAAACAGACCGCCATAATTACCAAAATGCAGTGGTTCTGAAAGCATCGCTGCTTTTAAGTACCATGGCAGGGAACGCACTTCTGTCAGTTTTCCAGAAACGGCATCGACAACAACGAGCTCAACTAAACGCTCCGTCCAGACGGTATTTCCATGCATCAAAACCAAGAAGTGCCCTGGTGGAGAAAACTGCGAATTCGGAAATGCTAGATAATCAAAGCTTGTACCAGGAAGAGCTTTTTGAGCCTCGGATAAAACAAGATCTAGCGAAGCGTAAGGCGCCTCCGGGGCTTCAGGATACTGAGCCGTGAGTTTTTGCAATTCGCTGTACTGAAAAACTTTGATAAGAGTCGAAGACACTCCTAAAAGAAGACCTGTCAGTGCAATCATCAATCCCCAGGCAAAAATACTCATTCCTAAAAAGCGATGAAGATCACTATTGAAAGTGCGAGACGTGTTTTGTCGAACTTCTCCAAATTGAGTTTTTTTGGCAAAGTTTCCATAAATAAAAAATCCAGAGATCAGAACAAAGGCATAAAGAAGCCCAACAAAACCGACATAGATTTTGCCGTTAGAACCCATAAGAAGCTCGCGATGAAGGCGTAAAATAAAATCCATCAAAGAGCTGGTCTTTTGCGGGGCCGCGACTTCTTCACCTGTGTGAATATTGAAATACACGCGACGAGACTCACGAAACATTTTCGAGCCGTTAAGTCCCATGCGTATTTGCGCTACATCGGGATCAGACTCTTCGATATTGAAGGCCAAAGGTCGATCCGAAGGATAGCGAGCCAAGATTTTTTGGAAGTGGGCATCCAGTGAGGGTAAAGTCACCGCTTCATGATGTTCAGCGTGAGACTCTCCACCTTCAATTTCATCTTTGAATAAAAGAACCGCACCCGTGGTGATAAACACGAATAAGTGAATAGCGACAAAAAAGCCGGCATAGATATGAATTTTATAGAAGAGTTTAAATAAGCGACTTTTCACGAGCTACCTGCAAATAGGAATCAATACGGATCAAAGCTTTTATCACGGGGAATACAGTGGAACAAGGTGGTTTGTCCCTCGAGAGTATCACTGAAAGCCTATAGAGAATTTGTTGCAAACGTATTGAGAGAGATGCGAGGGATTTTCCTTCTAGAGCCCCTCTAAGGCGCCTAGAATGGCAGAGAGCAAAAAGAACGAGATTTACTCTAAAAAAGAAGGGGTCTTGCGACCCCTCTATTTGCTGTACAAACGAGCAATTATTTCACGCGACCAGTAACTTGGATATGAATACCTACTTTGTCAGAAGAGCAAAGTTTAGAAGCATCTGCCACTGGAACATAAAGAGCCACGCGACCGTGAAGGTACTTGTAAGCGTTGAAAGAAAGAAGATTATCTAGGAAAGCTTTACCAGCTGCACAAGTCGAAGTGCCTGCAGTTGGATACGCGTTCGATTTTTCCAACTTAACGGTCCAAGCTGCGTTGTCAGCGAACAAAATAGCGCTGTAACCGCAAGTCGCGCCGTCTTCAGAGAATGTGGCTTTCAACAAGATGTTGTCCAAAGAGTAATCTGCAGATGCTGTTGTGAATTGGATTCCTTTAGCCGCGATTTCTTCAGGAGTAGCAACTTGAGTGTTGCCGTCGTCGCAAACATAACCAGTAAATTTAGCCAACCATCTTTCGCCATCAAGAACCAAGTCTTGGTTCACTTGTGCATGAGCTTGAGCGAATGCCAGAGTCGTCAATAGAGCTAGAGCAAATTTTTTCATTTTATCTCCTTGTTGTTTTTAAAATCGAATGCAGCGATTTCTAAAAACAAACCCACTGGGGGTCAATAAATATCGCCCCCATTGTCTTTGGGTTTTCATTTACACGGAATTTCCCGTTTGTTGAAAACCTAATGATAAGATGGGAGCAAATACTCAGCCCTTCTTAGGAATTTCCAGAGTGGAAATGAAGCGTTTTCGAAATGCAAAGATGTTCTCTACGTCCTTACGAATCCATTTCCCGGCGACCAACCATCCTAAGTGTCCCATTGGCAAGCGGTAGCGGACGCGATCAATCATCAAAGTGCCACCACAAAACGGACGGAATTGATGTGTGTGGTGCCACATACGATAAGGCCCTTTAAGTTGTCTGTCGACAAAACGATGAGGTGGTTGCCATTCGTCGATCTCTGTCCGCCATTTCACCGGCACACCGCGAATTTTAAGCTTATAATCGATCAAAGTGCCCTGCTGCACTTCGGGAGTTGAAATATTCTCGATATGAAAATTCAACGTCGGCGGTGTGATTTGCTCTAAATTGTACGCGTCCTGGAAAAAATGAAAAATCTTTTCCGGAGGTTCTGGAAGAAACTGTTCAGAATAAAATATATCTTCGCCTGTTCGGTAAGGTTCGCAGATTTCCTCAAGAGCTTGATCAACAGTTCGGTATTGAAACTTATATCCCAAAGACTCACTTTTTTCAGTCGATCCACGCATCGAAGAAAGCATCACGGTCGCAACTTCTCCGAAAAGAACTTTGAGCGCCGCTGTAGGCACCGACGGTCCCAATTTTTTTCCTAATTTACTTGCAAGCACCTCTGAAAGCTCGCGATTAGAGACCGGCACCGGCGCTACGCCATTAAGCGGGCCGCTTACTTGTGTATTTTCTAATGCAAAAACGTAGAGGCCTACGATGTCTTGAAGATGGATCCAACTCATATAGTGTTTTCCCGAACCTAGGACGCCTCCAACACCGGCACGGAAAGGGAACATCATTTGTTCCAAAGCTCCACCTTGTTGCGAAAGAACAATACCCGTGCGAATAAAAACTTTTCGCCCTGGAGCTTTCTCTGATTCCGCCTCCCACGCCACGGTAACGCGTGCTAAGAAATCACTTCCTGCTGTATGTTCTTCAGTCAGAATCTCGTCACCACAATCCCCGTAATAGCCAATCGCCGAACTTGAAATAAAAGTTCGAGTGGATTCAGGAATACTTTGAATCAGGTGACGAGTTCCTTGAACACGGGAGTTGTAGATCCTGCGTTTTTTTTCTTCAGACCATCGCCCCTCGACGACGGGCTCCCCCATCAGATTGATGACCGAGTCGATGTGCAAAAGTTTTGCGTCCTTAACCGGGCCGTCCATCAAATCGCCGACAACGACCTCGCAAGGAAAAGGCAAATTTTCACGCGCTTTGCTTAAACTGCGACTGATCACAACAATTTCGTGACCTTTTTCTGCCAAGACTTTTCCTAATTCTTTACCGATAAGGCCTGTAGCCCCCGTCATCAGAATGCGCATCACTTCCTACTTTCTTAGAGCTTTTGTATAGGTTTGCAAACAGCGGCCGCGGGCCTCTGCATGATCTATCATGGGTTCAGGATATTTATCCGTACCTAGTTCGGGAACCCATTTTTTAATATATTCTTCATCAGGATCAAACTTCTTTGCTTGGGCTTCGGGATTAAAAATTCGAAAGTAAGGAGCGGCATCGCATCCCGTCCCTGCGGCCCATTGCCAGTTCCCGTTGTTCGCGGCCAAATCATAATCTAATAATTTCTCGGCAAAATATCTTTCGCCCTCATACCAATAAGTCAACAGATGCTTACACAAAAAACTGGCCGTTACCATACGAACCCGGTTGTGCATATAACCAGTAGCATTCAGCTGTCTCATACCCGCGTCCACCAAGGGATACCCGGTCTTTCCTTCGCACCAACGTTCGAAATCTTTTTTGGATTTTCTCCATTCAATTCTATCGTATTCGGGGCGAAAGCTTTGTTTTTCAACTAAAGGAAAATGCCATAGGATTTGCATAAAAAAATCGCGCCAGATCAGCTCGCTCAACCACACTTCAGAGTGCTTTTTTCCGATTCTAGCGAGTTCACGAATGCTCACCGTTCCGAACCTTAAATGAAGACCTAATCGAGTGGTTCCATTTTCCAGCGCCGGAAAATCGCGGGTCTTTGCATACTCTTTTATTATCTTTGTTGAGACCGTCGCTGGAGGAAAATCCAAGTCTGATTTCTCAAAACCGATGTCCATCAAAGAAAGCATCTTTTCCGGACGACTGACTTTCAAGTAGGCTTTTTCATATTTTTTGTTCGGGTACGATTTCAGATAAAAGTCTGTCAGCCGGGAAAGAACTTTCTTTTTATAAGGCGTAAATACCGTATAGGGCTTTTTTGCATCCGTGAGAATTTCATCCTTTTCAAAAAGTGTTTGATCCTTGAACGTTTTAAAATCAATATTCTGTTGGGCCGCCCAATGCGACACCTTCTCATCTCTTTCGCGTGCGACAGGTTCATAATCGTGATTCGTGTAAATCGCCGTCACATCCTTTTCTTGAGTCAGTTGTTTCAAGACATCCAAAGGTTTTCCGTGGCGCACCAAAAGGTCGGAGCCCTTCTCGTTAAGTGCCTTCTTAATTTCCGTGATGGTCTGATGAATAAAAGTCACACGCGCATCACGTCGATCTTTTAATTTCCCTAAGATTTCGGTGTCGAAGATAAAAAGAGGAAGGACATTTTCCCTCTTCTCTTTCAGTGCGGCATAAAGTCCCGCGTTATCATGGAGTCGTAAATCACGGCGGAACCAGAAGATCGTCACATTTGCCATAATAAAAGTTTAATATTTCTGTGAGTTAAGGTAAATTTGGTTTCCATGGACGACAAGAAGTCTGACAAAAAACAAACTAAGAATCTCGACAAGATCAAATCTTCGATGTTTTCGCGTAGTTTGTCTTTGGCAAAATTGACCATTCAAGCCGGCGCATCCCTTGCCTCTCATGGTGTCACATCCGCCTTAAAATCCAAAGAAGATAAAGAAGAAAATTGGAAAAAGCTTTTGCAAAACCAAGCCTCCTTAATAAGTTCTGAACTCGGAGAACTTAAAGGCAGCCTGATGAAAGCGGGCCAGATGTTGTCTATGTACGGCGAACACTTTTTGCCGCCAGAAGCCAACCAACTTCTTCGCTCCCTTCAATCAGATTCCATCCCACTTACATGGGAAGCTATTGAACCGACGTTGAAAAAAAACCTCTCGCCAGAAAAGCTTGCTGAACTGGAAATTGAAAAAGAGGCTTTGGCTTCCGCATCGATGGGTCAAGTTCATCGCGCCCGCGTGAAAGCCAGTGGCGAAAGCATTGTACTTAAAATTCAATATCCCAATGTCGATAAAGCCATCGATAGTGACTTACGCGCGATCCGCACTCTTCTTGGTACATTGAAACTTCTACCGAAGGATTTTGATTTAAATCCTCTTTTCGCCGAAGTTCGAGAAATGCTGGTGCAGGAAACCAATTACGAAATTGAAGCTCAGCTCACCGAAGATTTTTATGCTCGACTGAAAGACGATGCTCGCTACGTCGTACCTAAAGTAATTCGTGAGTATTCAGGTCCTAAAATTTTGGCGACGACCTTTGAGCGTGGCATTCGTGTTGATGATCCATTAATTCAAAGTTTGCCGCAGGATCGTCGTAATAAATTGGCGATGAATTTCTTGGAACTCTATTTTAAAGAAATCTTTGAATGGGGTGTGGTTCAGACCGATCCTCACAGCGGCAACTATCGCATTCGCTTGAATCCTCAAGGACATGATCAATTGGTGCTTTTGGATTTTGGCGCCACACGTGAATACGACGTCGAGTTTTTAAATCCTTACCGTCGCATGGTGAAGGGCTCACTATTTAACGATCGTGAGTTATTCCAATCTTCTGCATTGGATTTACGTTTCATCCGCGAAGGTGACGCGGACGAGCTGAAAAAACTTTTTGAAGAGTTCTGCTTTGAAACGGTAGAGCCCTTCATTGCTCCAGAAGATCCGCGCAATCAGCAAGGTCGCGTTGATAAAGAAGGTCTTTACGATTGGAAGAATACGGATCTGCCGCAACGTCTTTCTAAGAAGGCCTTTCAGATTATTCGACATTTTTCATGGCGGACTCCTCCTAAAGAAATGATCTTTCTAGACCGAAAAACGGGCGGCGTATTTATTTTCTTATCTATCCTCCGCGCAAAGATCCGCGGGCGGGATCTTTTGCTGAAATATATCGAGAGGATTTCTTAGGTGCTAGCTCGTTTGTTTTTTATTTCTCTTTTCTTTCCTATAGCTGTTTTAGCTGCGACACCTACGAATTTCGATGTGGATTTTAAAAAGATCACAGCGACACCGTTATCCCCTGCTAAAGGAATCGCCTTTGAGAAGCTCAAGGGCAAAGTCGTCCTGGTGGACTTCTGGGCTTCTTGGTGTACGCCCTGCAAAGAGGCTTTACCGCACTACAACCGGCTTTATAAGGCTTATAAGGATAAGGGCTTAGTTGTCATAGCCGTGAATGAAGATGACGATCTAAAAGAACGTGATGCGTTTTTAAAGGGTCAAAGTTTTGATTTTTATATCTATCAAGATCACGATAGAAAGATGCTTGGTGAATTTAAGGTCCAAGCTCTGCCGACGTTGTATGTATTTGATAAGAATTTAAAGCCGGTGACTTTCTATCGCGGATTTGGTCCGGATAAACCAGAACTATTAGAAAAAACGATTCAGGATTTGTTGAAGTAGTTTTTCTACGAGGACAATAGGGTCTATTTTACTTCCACGGTGGAAGTGAAAATAAAAAAGGCGGGGTTCACCCGCCTTTTTCTTATCTTTGACTCAGCTTTGTTTCCGCTGGCGCAAGCCAGATATCCACGATATCTCCTTGCTTCTCTTTGCCTTTTTCTTTGTACCAGAATTTCGCTCTTTCACGAGCCTCGGCGTAGCGGCCGATCGGTCTCACAACACCTTTTTCATAGTTCAAAGAAATCTTCGTGATCTTGTCAGAAAGCTTCACGACTTCTTCTTTTTGCGAAATACCATCGCCGTTCGCATCATTCCAAAGAACTAGCTTTTTAAACTCTTTATCTTTTTTATCGATAAAGCCGTCTTTGTTCGAATCGAATTGCTTCAAGACTTCAAAGCCATTCACTTTGTCTGCGTTATCACCAAAGAGCTCGTTACGTTGATCAATCATACCTGACTTATCGCGATCCAAAGCCACGAACCAACCTGGGGATTTTGCTTCTGGCCACATCGTTTTACCGAATGGGTTCAAAGGGAAATCACTGATCGCATCAAACTTCGGTCTTTCATCATCCCAGAACACCATCAACGGCGACCAGTAACCACCGCAGAAGCCTGTTTGTCCTGGGAAAGAAACGTTGATGTCGATATTGGATTTATCAGAGGACACGGAGATACCGCCGAAGGAGGCTGAAAGAGCGCCTGGCTTACCCATGTAGTCACCGCAGTTATAAGTTGCGTGACTTGACGAGTGCCCGTAGGCACCGTAAACGGCAGGACCTCCACAAGAAGTGATCTCTTGGTTGAAGGCATAACTTTTCAGATAGACATCACCCTTTGCTTTTTCCGTTACGTTACCTTCGTCATCAATGGTAACGCTGGTTGGAATTGGCGTTTTCAAGATAACGCTGTTTCCGAAAATTCCCGCAGATCCACCACCAGGAATAGAAAACTTATCTGCAGACATCGGAGCTACAGATCCACCGCCGGACATGCCCGCAGCAGTTACTAACATGGCTGGATACTCAACCGTGATGGGATATTCTTTTCCACCAATGACCATAACAAAACTAGCTTGAATAATAGAGCTTGGGGCTAATGGATTTCCCACACCACGAAGGTTGGTCCCGAAGCACGAGTTGTTTACTTTGATCATAACTTCTGTCTTACCAGATCTCGTCACCAATCCTGAGGCTGGCGCCGAAACGACAGAGTCACCCGATGTCGCCGAGTTGACCGACATTGGAAAATCTTTATCAGCCGCCAAGGACGGAATACTGAAAAATACAAGCGCCCCCAGAGCGACACTGTTTTTTGATAACGTACCCATAATTCCCCCTGAAACCTTTAAAGACCGGCGGTCTTCGTCGGGTCCTTTTTTTCCATTTTCTTAACTTTAAAATAAATCATTCTCTTCAAAACTGAATCGCGGCGAAGATTAAATTCTGCCACCGCATCGGCCATTAAGAAGGGCTCTGACCATTTTCCATCTTCATAAACAGATTTATAAAGATTGGCAGGCTTACCAACGTAACGGGCATCTTCTTGAGGTTTTAGAAAATAACGGATCAGTCGAACAGCACGCATACGCACAATCGACTGGCCCCCGCCAATAGAAGGTGCAGCACGCAAGAATTCATCCACTGTATCCAATGTACTTCCTGACTCGGGCTCTTTAAGATCGACAAGGCCTTTAATAGTCGCATCGATTTTAAGAGCATTGCCATCGACGTATCCAATGAAAATCGGACTGCGGGGAGCGATTTTCATATCAACGGAACCATCTGTCTTAATAGGACGCAAACGCGCCGGCGTATCTAACATCAAAGCTCTTCCACGAACCCAAAAGGCAGGCCTTTGTTTTTCGACCCACTTGCTTTTGTTCAGTGAAGAAAAAGACAGCGTTGCTGATTTGTTGAAATCCGACGGTACAGCTCCAATATCATAAGCCGCCACCGGATCATAGTTCATCAACGCTCCGGCGTTGAGGTCTTGCAAAAGAATATACATTTCCGTACGACCACCCAGTTTGAGAGTGATATTTCTTTCTAGGTCTTCTTTTTTTCCAAGCATATTCGCTGGAACATCCGGATAGTAATCAAAGAACGAAAGACCCCGGTCGTCTTTCACCGTCAGATTATTGTAAGACGGCTCGACCGCATTCAAGTCAGAGAAGACCACCCGTTCGGCCAAATTCGTATCAATGGACTCTTCAAGCTTGGTTTGAAGTTTCACCTGCTCTTTAGTGACCATCAACTGAGTCGCAAGCACGGCCGTTGTGAGGATCGCGACCACACCAATACCAATTGCAACTTCTATGGCTGTGAAGCCTTTTTTATTCATCAACATCATTTTGCACTCACCACGAAAACGTAATCTTTATATGGCTCTGTCCATGACTTGTGAGTCATGCGTAAAGTCACTTTATAAAGACCACGGAATTCTTCATAAGGTTGAATCGTATATCCGTAAGTCCCTGCGCACTCTTTACAGTCCTCGCGCTTAGCCACGCGTCCGGTATCCCACGCCATTGGCAATTTATCTAAAGCCAACACTGAAGATGTTCCCGACTCGTAGTCAAAGTTCACTTGATAGTTTTCAACGCCGGCCTTGATGTTCTCTGCGATATCATTGATTTGTTTATCCGATGACGAAAGCTGCACGGTCTGCGCGGTTGTTTTTCTTAACTGCGCCATACCACCTACGAAGGCTGTGCCAACGACCGTTAATAGTGCAAATCCCACGATCGCTTCAACCAGCGTCTGACCTTTGTTATTCAATGTTTTCATTATAAGCCTCCTTCGCGGGACTGTTCTGCCACGAAGAAACGCACCAGACGACGTTTACATGTCGTATTCGATGCGCCTGATACGAGACCACAATCTGGATCAACCGATGTCCATTGGAACGGATCCGCTTTAGCTCTCAAGCTGATCGTGTTACATGCCATACGATCGGCGACTCCCTGGACCGAGGGAATTGGATGCCAGATAGGATCTACGCGGTTATTACAATTCGCACCGGAAAGGGATTTTAAGATTCCAGCAGCGCGCAATTCTTTGGTCGATTGCGGATGATAGATAGTACTCCACGTGATCCCTGCACGAATCGCATCCGGGTGTAAACGTAATTTTCCTACGATGAAAGTGCCAATGATGCGCAAAGGTTTAGAGCGAGCTTCAATTTCCAATTCATCACAAGCAAAGAAACCTGTGACAAAGTCAGATGTTGAATCGATCAGACACTTACCGACGATAGAACGAACCTGGAACGTCGCTGTACTTCGTGTTGAATTTACGATTTCAAGACTTGGAAGGCCCGGGTCTTTTCCCACTTCTTCGCCACCCGCAAAATTCCATGATGTTCTTGTGCTTGGAGCAAAGCTGGTATTCCAACCCGCACCACCGAAGGATTGTGAGGATTGCGCATTACGGGCATTTTCACAGTCTTCAGCAAGTTTCGCCCAGTCCGTACCACCTTCATTTAAACTTTCAGCCGTACTTGCAGGCGTACGTGATACCGCATTGGGAGGATTGAGGTTCGAAGTCGTTCCATCAAACTTAAAATTCAGATAGCCAAGAAGGTTCGCATTGGCTGGATTCACGATTGGATTACTTCTCCAGTACGTACCGTCGTATGCCTGAACTCCGACGACAGGAGCGATCTTGGTACCATCTTTTCCAATCAAACTTCCCGCATTTTTAACGCGCACTTGGAAGTCCAATTTATCGTAAGATGTAAAACCCCAATAAGATTTTACTTTGTCAGTTTCAATCTCAATATAAGGAGGGTTTGCTACCAAGTACTCGTAGTTTGAAACCGCACTTTTTGCGACGCTCACTTGATAGTTGGCGTCTTCAACAACCTTCTGCTGATCTACCAACTGAGTGTTAAGGCTCGTGATGGTTTTCTTGGTTTCCTCAATCTGATCTTCATAGTAAGCAATCTTCGCTGGGTCTTGATATTCCACTTTGCCACCAGAAGTCGCTCCACTGGAAGTACCACTTGAAGTGGAGCCTTCCGTGGACGGTGACGTTTCAGTCACCGTCGTGCTGCTTGAAGAAGAGGAACTGCTAGATGACTCCGTCGAGGTAGATGCCATCTCCGTTTCTGTTGTGCTAGATGGAGCACTTGCACCACTCGTCGAAGTGGAAGTGGAAGTCGTGGAAGGTGCGGTTGTTCCGCCACCTGAACTTGCTTTTTTCTCGGGTTTTGCTTCTTCAGAGGCAAGCTTTGTTTCCCAAGACGCTAGACTTGCGCGTGCCGCCTCAAGGTCATCCTCTAATTTATCATATTTGGCAACGGCACTAGTGCGTGCATACTCTTTCGCCGAAACCGCAGATTTGAGGCTGTTGTAATATGTTGAGGATCCGACTTGAACTTTTAATTTCAATGTCGCATCTCGCGGCATCTGAGCCTCAACCCATTTATCACCGATGTCGACGCGCACCTTAACGACAGCGTCATTGTAGTCATCAGAAACCAGCTCTGCTGTTCCTGTGCCCCAATTGTCCTTATTCAGAGTCAAGGAATCCGTTTGCTTACTGAAATAGTTCCCGTTAGACAGGAATAAGCGATAATCGAAATTGTTGTTTTCCGATGAGTTCAGAGTTACGCCCAGCTTTGATTGATACATGTATTCACGACTTGACTGTTTTTTCGTGAGCTCAATACACTGGCTCATCAAATCACTTTTAGGCACGGTGCCTGATAAGATTTTCGCAAAATAGTGAAGACCTAAATCCAGACCACCATCATTTTCAATACCCTTTAAGAACCCCCCGAATGTACGAGCGTCAGCCCAATAGCGGTCGCTCATTCCACCTGACGTTCTAGGTGTATAATTAGAACCATTTGATTTCACCCAACCGTTTCCAAGATAAACGCGGTCTGCAAACGTGACGGCAGAATATTGAATGGCACCAGGGTCCGTTTCTTCACTACCGTTATCCACGGCAATATGAATATTCTTATTCACAAAGACAGGACTTAAAAAGACCAAGCCTTGGCTGTTTCCAAGCTCGGAACGATTATTAAATTTATGAATTGAAAGATCGCCTTTTTCCATTTGCGCATCCCAAGTTGAATCCAAATGCAAATCATTCGGAACCAACAGAGCAAATGAACCCACCTCGCGTGGATACACTACGATCTGAGAACTGATGCTTAAATCTTTATTACCTATACGAATAGGCTCGGTTTGGTCACGATGAGTTTTCAAGAAAACCGTGATCGTCGCGTACACTTCACGGCCGGAGCGCGGAAGAAAGGCGCTATCATCGCGGGTGATCTTCACCCCTACACCGTCAATAGCTACAGGTTTTCCATCTGCACCCTTCACCATCTTCAAGCTTTGTAATACTGGAAACAGAGGATGGTTTGTGGATGCAGCACTCACGCGGATATAACGATCGATGGTTTTTAAACGAATGTTATTGGGATCCACATCCCCTACACTCTGACCGTTGGCGAGCAGTTGACGAATGAAGTTTTCCTGCTCTACCGACATGATCAGACGTTCAACGCTGCCCGTGTTCGTGAGGTTGCATTTTTCAGCAGGCTCAGCCAAGAGCATGTCATCATTAGAAAAACAATACTTCTGACGAACACCGAAAATCACATAGTCCATCGCGCTATTCAGCGCAAAGCGGACATTCACGAGGTTCGCGGTTTTAGTGACTTGTTCTTTTTGGCCAATCACGTAGTTGGTGAGGAAATAAAAAGAGGTACTCATCACAGCGGTGGCCGCCAAGATTTGTAACAAAACGTTACCTGCAGAGTTACGTACCGTATTTCGCATAATTTTTCCTAACGTTTCCTTAACGTACTTATCGGACTTTATTAGGAAAAACTTTTATTAAACCGAGGGAATAAATAGAATTTTGCGACTAAAACGTTCCGTCCTGAGACGGAAACTCTGCACATTCTTTCATCATTATTATTTATGTTCCGGATCGAGACACGTGAAACCGGCGACTTCGGTTTCGATCGTCGCTTCGACGATCCCAAAATCCTTCACCAGCTTTTTGACTTTTGTTTTTACGATTTCCATATCTGAAACAGTCGCATCCGGACCCAAGACCACATGTCCCGTGAAAATGTGATTCTCTCCATCCAATGACCACAGATGACCATGATGCACGTCCTGGACTTTTTCGATTTTACGAATCGCCTGCTCAACTTGTTCAACTTCGATGTTGGTCGGCGATGCCATCAGAAAAACTTTCAAAGCTTCACGCAGATTCTTAAAGACGTTGTACATGATCCATAAAGCCAGTGCGATCGCCATGCCGGCATCAAGCTGCGGTAGATCGAAAAACTTCATGACGATGGCCCCGGTTAGTACCAAAACCCACCCCATCACGTCTTCGATCATGTGCCACATCAACATCTTTTCATTCAGGGATTCCCCCTTAGAAATTCGATACGCGGCAAAACCATTCACGCTCACACCTAAAATGGCGAGTAAAATCATTCCGTCAGTATGAGGCTGTTGCGGATTCAAAAGTCTGGGCACGGACTCGATCAAAATCAATATCGACCCGACAATCAAAATGATTCCCGTAATCAAAGCTCCAAGGGTGGAAAAACGTCTATAGCCGTATGAAAAATTCCCATCACTTTTCTTATGCGAGAACTTTTCAAGAACAATCGCCAGTGTCACGGCTAAGGCATCACCGAAGTCGTGCAAAGCATCACTCAGGATCGCCACACTGTTCGTCCACAAGCCACCGACAAGCTCGATACAAGCAAAACCTAAATTCAATGCCAAAGCCCATTTCATGCGACCCATAACAGCGCCATGAGAGTGATGGTGATGATGCCCATGGGCATGTGAATGATGGTGATGGTGATGAGCGGACTTTGATGTTTCTGACATGCCCTATTTAACTCTTTTCCTTGTCAGGAAGTCAATCGTCACCCCTCGAGATTGACCGCATTTTAGGGGCGTGATACTTCTTTTTTCTATGACGAAACCTACTTTCAAGAAATTTGCATTTGGCCTTCTGTTTTACACGATTTTGGTGATTCTTTGGGGCGCTTGGGTGCGCATTTCTCATTCAGGTGATGGTTGCGGAGACACCTGGCCTTTATGCCACGGGCAACTTATTCCCGAAGCAGAACGCGGAAAAACCTGGGTGGAGTACGGTCATCGTTTGATGTCGGGTATTTACGGCCTTGTCGTCATTTACTTCTGGTGGGTGGCCCGCAAAATTTATCCTAAAACTCATTTTGCTAGAAAAATGGCTTTCGCCACTTTGATCTTTACGATTACCGAAGCTCTTCTAGGCGCAAAATTAGTTCTGTTTGGATTGGTCACTACGAACGACACACCTTATCGCGCCTTCGTCATGGCTCTTCACCAATTGAATTCATTCATGCTGACGGGCTCTGCAGCTCTGGCTTTTTCGGCGGCAACTTTGCAATCAGAACTGCAAGCGCCTTCAAAAGAAGATAAGCGCTATCGCTATTTGCCGTGGGCTATTGTCATCATTGGCATCACCGGTGCCTGGGCGTCGCTTTCCAACTCACTCTTCCCGACGGAAAATCTGTGGGATGGTTTGCTGGCCGACTTTGACTCGAACTCTCACTTTTTAGTTCGCTTGCGTGGCCTCCATCCGGTGCTTGCCCTTTTAGGTGGAGGAAGTTTGGCCCTGTTCTTCTGGATCAAAGCTCAAACTGCTGAATCTCTTTTAGTGGAACGTCGCTCTTACCAAATGAGCTTAGCGCTGATCACAGCCATCGTGTTTGGAATCCTGACTTTACTTTTGCACGCACCGGTTTGGATGAAGATTGTGCATCTCGCGCTAGCACACTCAGTGTGGGTGATTTTGCTTCAGTGGGTTTTCTTTGTTCGTGCAGAGACTGTGCACTTAGATAATTTAGAAGCGAGCCCAGTTAAGTCGTAAGCTCGTTGGACTCAATCAGACGGTGCAGAAAATGCACCTTCTCGTTGATGTCGTCATATTCGAGCACCATCTGCTGCAAATCGTAATCACGCACCAGATAAGAAGCGAAGCTTCCAATGATCTCTTCGGGATGCACAAGATTGCGCATGAAGATGTCTCGTTGCTGCGGGTCTGGGATGTGCGTCTGTATCCAACGCACAAGAATGCGATGAATGGCGTTGAGTTCTGTCTGATAATTCGGTTCAAGAACTGTTTTTTCAGGAATGATGTGGCCCTCACAAATGATGTAGGGAGTGCCGCGATCAAGGACCTTGCCTAAACGTAACTTGCCTTGCCCTTGCAAAAAGACCAAAAGAGTCCCGTTTAATCTTTCCTCCACGATTTGCGCATATCCATATCCCGCAATTTCGCGAACAAAAGGGACGTTTTCACCCGGACGAACTGACGCGACCTTTGACGGGTCTTCGATAAAACCCAAGGCAACGGGCGTCTGTGTGGCCACGGCTTCTTTAATCATGGAAAGATAACGAGGTTCAAAAATATTGAGAGGCTTCGTCGTTCGCGGAAACAAAGTGACGTTGACTAGAGGAAATAAAAAGACTTCCATGAACAGGACTCCTCAACTTGAAGTTTCATTATAAAGACTGTAGCCTGGAATTGCTATGGAAAAGGTGGATTTAAAAATGCGAAACGTTGTCTTTTTTGATGGTGTTTGCCACCTTTGTAATGGTTTTGTCGACGCTGTGATCAGTCGCGATAAAACTCATCTTTTCCTTTTTGCCCCCCTTCAAGGAAGCACGGCTGAAGAACTTCTGCCCGCGCAAGACCGGACTGATCTTGATACAGTGATCTACTTTGAGAAAGGCAAGATCTATCGTCGCTCCGCTGCGGTCATTAAAATTTTATCGGGACTGGGAGGCTTTTTTAGAATCTTCTCCCTGGCTATGATCATTCCAGGACCTTTGCGTGATCTCATTTACAAATACGTCGCAAAAAATCGCTACAAGTGGTTTGGCGAAAGAGAGTTCTGTCGCCTTCCGACTCCGGAAGAGCGCTCTTACTTACTTCCCTAAGATCTTCTCAACAAAAGGTCGATCCGCTTCGGAAAGCTCATCGACTTTGATTTCATGAGGCAGACACCATTTAAAGGCGTCATGTTCTGTCAGCACCAAATCACTTTGCAAGGTTTCGGCCCAGTACAAACGAAGACGTATGAGCTTTGTGGGATAAGAAAAGTCAGCTTCACCAATGAATTCTCCTACGCGGATAGAGATCCCTAGCTCCTCATCGATCTCACGCTGCAAAGCTTGTTCAGGAGACTCGCCCAATTCCACTTTGCCACCAGGAAACTCCCAAAAACCGGCGCCACTTTGCTCTGGACCCCGGCGCACGATCAGAATTCTCTTTTCCGCGTCAGCAAAACGGCGGATCACCGCTGCAACGACTAAAACCGGTGTTTTGGCTGTCATGAGTCTTTCCTCTTTCTTAGGTCTAAGTATATAGGGGTCTTTTGTCTTTTTAGAAGAGTTGTTTTACTCTATTTTGAGAATGTTCTCGTATCACCAAACCCTTTCTCACTTCAGTCGCTCTAACGTCACCATCTGGCTTTCGATGGCCTTTCAAGCAGGAGCCATCAACACGGGCGGATACCTTGCCTGTCACCGCTTTGTTTCTCATGTCACGGGTTTTGGAACTTTGATCGGCACTGAGGCCGCGCAAGGAAAGTGGATACAGTCCCTAGGAATGTTGACGGTCCCTGGCTTCTTCATCGGTGGAGCTATGCTTTCCGCTTTCTTCGTCGACCGTCGCATTCAAACAGGTCGCAAACCTCTTTATCCTTTTGTGATGCTTTTGATTCTTTTCTTAACCATCATGGTGGCGACTCTGGGAAATCTCGGTGTCTTTGGTGAGTTTGGTGCTCCCTTGGCTCGTCATGGTTATATCTTACTCGCTGCTCTTTGCTTGGCCTGCGGAATTCAAAACGCCACCGTCACTTCTGCATTCGGAGCCATTATTCGCACGACTCACCTCACTGGCATCACAACAGACTTAGGAATTGGCCTTGTGCGCGTGATCACGCGCTCTCACAAAATTCAGCCACGCACGAATGAAATTCGCGCCAACTGGATGCGTGTTGGACTGATTTCGTCTTTCATTCTAGGTTCACTTGTATCTGCTTACGTTTATCTTCACGCACAGTATTGGGGCTTCCTTATTCCTGGTATCATTGCTACAATCTTATTCTTTTGGAGCTTAATTCACTTTAATGAGCACAATGGAACTACATCATGATTGATACGCACAACTCCTATTTCATCATCCTGATCAGCGGGGTGGCTCTCTTCTTGTACGGGATGGGACTGGCTTCTTCGTCTTTAGAAAAATTAATGGCGGGGAAAATCACGATTCTTTTGAATCGCCTTTCGCAAAGTAAATTTCTCGCGATTCTTACGGGCGTTGTTCTTACTACATTGATGCAAAGTTCAGGCGCCGTGACCTCTATGCTTGTGGGCTTAGGCTCGGCACGCGTGATCAATCTTCGCCAAGTGATGGGCGTGATCATTGGTACTGCCATCGGTACAACACTCACGGTTCAGTTCATCTCTTTGGATTTGGGCTCTTATGCCCTTCCGGTTTTTGCTATTGCGTTTGCGTTTTATTTTAAATCCAAAAAGACTGTTTTCAAAAATCTATCTTTGGTTTTCATGGGCTTTGGCCTCTTGTTCTTTGGTTTGAATTTAATTTCGGTGTCTTCTCATCACTTTGCGGAAAATCCATTATTGACGGATCTCTTCCAAAACGTTCGTGACAATCCCGGATACTCACTACTTATCTCTATTGTATTCTGTGCTTTTGTTCAAAGTAGTGCCGTAACAATCGGTCTTGCGATGAGCCTAGCTGCAGTAAAAGCTATTACGTTCTACGATGCGATGATTTGGGTGTACGGAGCCAATATCGGAACGACGTCAGTCGCTTTGATTGCGGCAGCGGGCGGTAATTATATCGGCCGCCAAGTGGCTTGGGCGCACTTTTTCTATAAAACAATCAGTGTCGTGATCTTTTATCCGTTCACTCAGCTCTTCATTGATTTCTTGAATACTTTCGACACGACCACGTCGCGACAGATTGCCAATGCTCACCTAATCTTCAATATTCTGTCAGCGGTGATCTTTTACCCATTCATCAACAAAGGTGCAGAGCTGATCGAAAAAATGTTCCCCAAACAAGCTTCCGAAGAGTTTGGGACAGAGTTTGTAAAACTTGATAACTATCAATCCTCGGCCCTTGCCGTTTCTTATGCAAATCGCGAAATCATGCGCACAGCGGATATCGTCTTAGGAATGATTAAAGATTCCATTCGTCTTTTTGAGACCAATGATCCTAAAGATTTCGATTCGATCAAAGATCGCGACAACAAAGTCGATTTCTTATATCGCGAAACCAAAATGTTCCTTCTAGACCATGCGAACAAGTCCAACACAGTTGTGCATCAGAACGTGATGAATATGATCATGTTCCTTAGCGATTTAGAAAGAGCCGCTGACGCGATTGACATCAACATCCTGGCTTTAGCCATCAAGAAGAACGCCTTAAAGCTTGAGTTCTCTACCGAAGGTTGGTCGGAAATCTGCCAAATGCACCAACAAGTGGTGAAAGTGGCGGCGATGGCTATTAACGCCTATCAGAACAAAGAACTTTCAGAAGAAGCCATTCAACTGAAACGTGATTTAGCGAAGACAGAAATCACTCTTCGTGAAAACCACATCAGCCGATTGAACCGTGGAATGAACTCTTCGATCAATACAAGTTCCATCCATTTGGATCTGTTGAGTGAGTATCGTCGTATCGCAAGCTTGCTGTGCAATCATGCTTATAACCAAAGGTCTTCATAATGAGCCAAGCCGTCCTTCCAATCAGTCTTTTAGTTCTTTCAAATGTATTCATGACCTTTGCTTGGTATGGACACTTGAAGTCCTTCAAAGAATCCGCCTTATGGGTGGCTATTCTTGTCAGCTGGGGCATTGCTTTTTTTGAATACCTGCTTCAAGTGCCTGCCAATCGCATTGGCTACACTCAATTCACCCTGCCACAGCTCAAGATCATCCAAGAAGTGATCACCATGGTCGTCTTTGCCGGCTTTTCAGTTCTCTATATGAAACAATCACTGAAGCTAGATTTCTTATGGGCTGGATTGTGTTTGATTGGAGCTGTTTATTTTATTTTTCGGTCCCCTTAAAAATAATTTTACTTTCGTGACTCATTTCAAGATATAATAAAAGTATGAAGTTCATATACGTCCTCGAAGATGATGAACGTATCCAGAAGGATCTATTCGACACCTTAAAAAGTATAGATCCCAAGCTCCATATTCGCTTCTTCCTCAACCTTTCAGAGTTTCACGAATGGCTTAAAACCGCGCTGACCGCAGGCCCCTTGGCGTTAGCCCCGGGAGGCCGCAAACACAAAGACGACACAAGTGAAGACGTCTCTCCGGCAGCAACACACGAACTTCGTTTGGTCATCGCAAAAAATGAATTCCTAGGAATACAAAACATGGGCCTGATAAAACGGGCCCGTGATTTTTTTATACGTAAGAAAATGTGCTCAGAGCAAGAACCCACGGCCCTGATTCTGACGGCTTTTGATAGCCCAGACTTTAATATCGCCTTGGCCGAAGAGCGCATTATCAATAACGTCATCTTCAAGCCCTTTGATAAGCTTATCTTAAAGCAGCATTTAGAATATGCACTGACAGGCCACCACCCGGTCACTTCAACGACCGTAGCCTCGATGAACATCAGCTCCACCATTGAAATGCTGAAAGAGGTTTCACTGAATTCGATTTCTGAAATCGGATTTACGACAATGAATAATCACGAGATTAAAATCGGGGCCATGACGAAGTATTACAGTGACTCCTTCACCTCTGGCAATATCAAGAGCGTTCTTGCTTATTGCAAATCCTGTAAACCCGTGAGCGACAAAGACTTTCTTTGCGAGTTTCACTTTTTTGGCGCCGACAACAAGCAGGTCAGCCAGGTCCGAAGAAATATTCTTCAGGATAAAGCTCATCAAACAACGGAACTTTTAAATACTCATGGACGTCAGACACGAATTCTAATTTTAGATGAAGACGCCGCTTTAGGTCTTGAGGTCAAAAACTTCTTCACGGATAAGTTTAAGAACGCGGAAGTTTTCCAATACTCTTTACTAGGCCAGCTTCTTTCTGATCTGTCTGATAAAGACACTGTTCACCGCCAGCAGCTTCCAGAAACTTTCGATATGGTTTTTGCAAACTATGAAATCTTTGATATCGAAAAAAAGAAGCGCTGGGAACAAATTCAGCAATATCTTACCGATCGCGCCGCCAAACACGGGGTTCAACTGCAGAACTTCCCAGATCTTTATTTGGTTTCAAAACGAAAACTGAGCTTCGAAGTGATGAAAGACTTATCTGAATGGGTGAAAGAGATCTATTTCACTCCCCTAGATAAGTCATACATCTTAAAAAAGACACTGTGCTTAAATCCGCACCTTCTGAACAAAGAAGCCACTACACTGGGGAGCGTAAAAGACTCTGGCGCTCTGAAAGTAGCCAACCCTGTTCAGATCACGCAGATTTCCGAAGCGGGCTTAGTCTTAAAATACTATCGCGCCATCAGCATCGGAGCCTTTAGAGAGTTTATCCTATGGCGTCCCGAAGAACTCGATACGCCTGAGATTATTGGAACGGTGAACTTCAACGAACCCAATAAATCCGGCGAAGGCTATTTGAATCATTTCGTGTTTTTCGGAATGAAAGATTATTACCTGAAGCACCTTCGTAAGTGGCTTCTCGAAGCGTATATAAAAACAAAAGATAAAGAATAACTCTTTGCCTACGCTCAAGCAAAGAGTGGAAGAAAGACCTCCAATTCAAAAAAGAGGTCTTTAAAAACTTTATTTCTTAATTCCCGCCAAACGACGACGCAAGTCCCCTAAAGTACTTCTTGGAATTCCCAGATAACGAGCCGCTGCCGACTCAGAGCCTTTTTTCTGCATAGCAAAGTCGATCAGTTTTAATTCAAATTCGGAAACCAAGTGACTGAAGCGCCCTTCTAAAGCCTTTTCGTCGATTTCAGTGATCGAATGATTTTTAAGAACTTCTTCATACACCGGAGCAGACTGAACCAAGTGAGGCGTAATATCACTAGGCTGCAATTCACTGCCATCTGCAAGTACAGATGCCACTTCGACGGCAGACTTTAATTCACGGATATTTCCTGGCCAAGAATAGCTTAAGAGCAAAGCCTCCGCTTGAGAGCTAAAGTGTTTATCACCGTAGTTCCCTTTTCGTAAAAACTCGTGAGCTAAATCTAAAATGTCTTCTTTGCGTTCACGCAATGGCGGAAGAGTGATCGTGAAGTTTTTAATTCTAAAGAACAGATCCTCGCGGAACTTTTTCTCTTTGATAAGTTCCTCTAGATTTTCATTCGTAGCAGCAATAGTACGGCAATTTATTTTCTTACCGACGTCTTGCCCTACTGGATAAATGTCGCCACTACTAAGAACTCGCAACAGCTTTACTTGAATGTCCATATTCAAAGTAGCTAACTCATCTAGGAAAATATCTCCACCGTCTGCACTTTCAAACTTCCCCGAGCGACTTTCCGTCGCTCCCGTGAAAGCACCCTTTTTGTGACCGAAGAGTTCCGACTCTGCGAGCTGCCCCGAAATAGCTCCGCAATTCACGGCGATAAAAGGACGTGAGCTGTCGTTTTCAAGACTCCACAGATATTGCGCCATGATCTCTTTACCAGATCCACTCTCCCCGCGGATCAAGATTGACTGATTGGCGCCACGGATTTTTTTAGCGGTATCTAGGACAGCTTTAAAGGCCGGTGATTTTGTGTAGAGATTGATGTGCTGAACCAGTTTTGCCCCTGCTTGATGTTTCAAAGTTTGGTTCCGACGAAGCAGACGATGCAACACCGGAGCTTTGCGCAGAACTTGAGTCAGGGTGGTGCGATCGAAAGGTTTTAGAAGATAATCGACGGCCCCAGCCTTCATACACGTTTCAACAAGAGGGCCTTCGTCATGACCCGTCATCGCTACAACAACTGTCGTTGGGTGGCTTTTGGCGATTTCTTGAATCAACTGCAAACCAATACGATCGGTGGACTCATCTAAAGAGAGATCTACAAAAGCAAGATCAATCACCTGCTTATCTAAGATGTCTAAGGCTTCTTCCATGGAATCCGCGAGCGAAACCACATGCGGGGATTCGATCTGTGATTGCATGGTTTTTCTTACTAGCGTTTCGTCATCCACAATCAAAACACGCATTAGGAACCTCTCACTTTAATTTCAAACTGACTGACTAATAATTTCGGAATCAGGAAGCCATTGATTTTGCGCACTTGATCTTGAATCCACTTTTCGTCAAAATCCGTGGTGCATAGATAAGCTCTTTTGCCGATAGCCAAAGCACTCATCACCTCAAGCCCTTTTTTAGTCTCACTTAAATTCTGATCAATCACCAGCAATGCTGTTGGGGGCCAATCAGATAGTGGGAAAGCCTTTTCCAATGCTTCGATACTTTCAAAGAAATGAGCCTGTTTTAGGGAGGCAGCTTGAGCCTTGGCTTTCCAGCTTTCTAAAATTTGGGCGTCGTCATCTACGAAACAAATAATTTGATCATTCGCCAATTCAATCAAGGAAGGAAGCCAACCCGGTGTTTTCTCTCGAGGAATGCGAATAGTAAAGGTTGTCCCTTTGCCTTCTTCTGATTGCAGCTCTAAAGTTCCACCACTCCATTCGATGGCGGCTTTTGCTTGAAAGAGTCCTAGCCCCGTCCCCGCCGCCTTTCCAAAGGTAAAGCTGCGTTCAAAAATCTTATCGATAATTGCCGACGGAATACCTTTGCCATTGTCTTTCACTTCCAGCGTCCAAGCTTTTGGCTGTTCGGAAAGAGTCAGATGCACTTCGGTCGCTCCCGCCTCAAAGGAGTTATTAATCATATTGGAAAGAGCGGTTTGGATTTCGTTCACTTGAACTACACTCCAAAGATGCGGAGTCGCGCTCATCCCTGTAAATTTCAAAGTTTGGTGATCGGCCTTACGCACGCGATGTTCATTCACGACCGTTGCGATCAAGGGCTCCATCAATGTTAATTTCGGCTCTTCCGTTTTAGCGGACTCATCGGGTTTGGCCGACAAAGAAGACAGCTTTTGTACGATACCTGCCACCCGTGCGACGGCACTTTTGATGATCGCTAACGACTCTTTTTGCGGACTCTCGATTTGGCTGAGCGCCATATTCATACTCATCAGCGGACTGCGAATATCGTGAGCGACTTGCGCCGCGATTTGTGCGCGCGCCTTATCGCGTTCCGCCCCTAGAAGCTGAAACTGATGAGCTTGCAAAGTCTCTAACATATGATTCAGATTTCCGCCCAGTTCGTCCAACTCGTCTTTTGATTTTTCAACAATAGATACACGTTTTGAATAATCTTGGTCCTGCGTGATTCGCGACAGCAACGAACGGATAGATTCTACCTTCGCCAATAAAGTGTTAGTTAAAGCCTGCGACAGAACCCAAGAAATCAAAATTAAAATAAGGGCGGCAACTGCCAAGGTCATTTGAATCTTCTGTAAACCTTGTCGCAAGAACCGATCTGATATCACCGCTGCCAGACGATAGGTTTTTTGATTCGCGTTTGTTGAAGAAGCTAAAACAATCAGCCGCCCTTGATCCCAATGAGCCCCGTCCTTCAGACTCAAAGCTTTTGAAAGATCCAAAGTTTCGGTAAAGTCCTCTTTTTGAATGCGCCCTAAACTTTTACTGTCGGGCCCGAACATTTCGATAACAAGATTATCCACATCGTGTTCGGCCATTTCCTTCAAAAGCAGTGTCACGGCATCAAAATAAAGCGCCGCCTCAATATACCGATTCAAATCTTTCGTGCGCAGAATCGTGTGATGGCGAACCTTGGAGTCAGAGTCGCGCAAAAGATGGGTTTGATAAACAAGTGAGTTGATCGAGAGTAAATCCGGGAATTCTGCAAATAAAGGTTCCGGCAAATCATCGGAATAAGCCATGGCTTTGCCATCTTGATTGAAAACGTTCACTTCGCTGACACCCAGTTCATCAGCTAAGGCTCGGAGATCTTTATTCGTCCACTTTCCTTTAACGTCTTGATCACGAAGCTCCACAGCTTTAGCCGCATTCAGAGCAATACGCGCTTGAGCCGCTTCAATACGCCCTAAAGCTTTACCAAAAAGATTCATATGATCGACGTAACTGTCTTCAAAATCACTGGATTGATAGCGGGAAAGGGTCGCATAAAGCGAAAGACACAGAATCAGGGCCGAGAATGAAGCTGTGCCAAAGATGGCTAAAAAGATCTTCTGCGAAAACTTCATTCTTGAAAAACGCGTCATAAATTCATCCTAAAGCGCGCCCCTTTGAAGTCAACGCTTTAGGCAGGCGGATTTATATAAAAATCAAATCTCGGGAGGCAGCACCACGGTGGGATACCAAAGGTACTCACCCCTTCCAGACTGACCATAAGAGTTATCTCCCCAACATTTCACTCTTCCTACTTCCAGATCTAAAGGATCCGGCACCGTGCCGCATATATGGGTGTCTCCTACGGAGAGAAAATTATAAGTCCCCGTCAATTGCATATCTTTTGGAGAAGTAGCGATATTGCCGCCCCAACACTTCACAACCTGATTGGTGGTGATTCCACAAGTTTTTATTCCACGAGCACCCAAGAAGGTATAGGTCGCAGAATCATTTATCAGCTCAGGCGATGTTTTCGTCCCCGTAGAGGTTCCAATACCCAGAATTCCGCCCGAATTAGAGCCCCAGCAATACACTCGGTCCAAATCAGAAATGGCGCAGACATGATTGCCACCGGCTTGAATATTTTTAAACGTCACTCCCGTGGGTAAAGACACCCGCACGGGCGTATTACTAGCTACGTTTGTTCCGATACCGAGCTGGCCGCTAGTGTTGGCTCCCCAGCAATAGGCTTCCCCTGTCGGAGTCAAGGCGCACCCAAACTGACTTCCCATCGTCACCTTGATAAAATCCATTCCACCCGCAATAAGAGTTGGACTAGGTCGTGTGGTGTTCGTTCCATCACCCACTTGACCGGAAGCGTTCGCTCCCCAACAGTACAATTTATTTTCATTCGTCAGTGCACAGGCTGTTTTTGCCGAGTCCATGGGGGTCACGGACACAGAATGATATTTTCTAGAGGTATCCACAACCTGGATTATCTGCGTGGTAGAAACCGGTCCCAGCCCACCGGCTCCCCAGCACTTTAAATATCCTTGGATGGTCACAGCACAACCTCCAGAGAACTGATCACTATTTCCACCAAAGGAAATGTCTTTATACTTTGTTCCTGAATCTACAGACAGAGGCCGAGAGCGCGCAATTTCACCAATCGCTGCCCCAAAGGTAGTACCATAAGTTAAACCCCAGCATTGAAGATCTCCATCTTCCGTGATGGCACAATTATGATGGGACCCTGAAGAGACTTTCCTATATCTCAAATTTGAATCTATATAAGGAACGCCACTGTCAGCGGCCACAGCGCCAAGAGTTTTTCTTATCACAGAGCTCGTCCAACATTTTAGAATGCCGTCAGAGGTTATTCCGCAACTTTTATCAATACTATGCGATACAGACTGGTAGGTAGTATTTTCGTCAAAAAGACCGTATCCCAAACTTAGCCCCGACCCGCTCGTCGAGTTATATCCGTTACACCACAAAGTATTGTTCAAGCGGAGCCCACAAACTCCAATTCTCTGCGTAGCCCCCGGACTATGACGTAAAACACCAAGTTTTTTTAGTGGCGAAGGCGACACATCTGCAGTTTGAACCGTCGGCGTGAGAGTTGCCGTCATGTCGTGACCTAATAATCCCCAGCATTTTAATTGATTCGTGGTCGTCAAACCGCAGGCCGCAAGTCCTTGTGATAAGGAAACATCAATATAGCTACTGCCAGAGTCAATAGCTTGAGGGTCGTTCCAACTTCCGTCACCTACGAGGCCATTTCCCAGTATACCACTTCTGCCAAGCCCCCAGCATTCTAATTTTTGATCGGAAGATCTGATTCCACAGTAAGAATGCGAATAGTCCCATTCGCCACCTGATACGAACTTTGAGTACACCGTATTATTAATTTGCACTGGTGGATTCGCACCATCTTTCTTACACCACAATCCCGTCAAAGCCGGAGTAGAGGATTCTTTCTGATAACAGTAAATACTGATCTTGCTAGAGTTATTATAAAGGGCTGGAACCGAGACCCAAGTTACTTCGGTATCTATAACTTGAGGTAACAAGTTCGTAGCGTGGATACCTTTCCCCCAGCACTTCAACACATTTCCGGTGGTGACGGCACACGTAGCTCCTGATCCTGAAACAGAAACCATTTTGTATTTCACTGGCGAATCGACTAACACCAACGAGTTTGAACTTACGGTAGTCCCGTTTCCCAAATCCCCGTTTGTATTGACTCCCCAGCAGTAGAGATTCCCGCCCATTGTGATGGCACATCGATTCCCAGGTGCTGTCGAAACAAAACTAAACTTATTGTCTTGAGTATTATCTAAAAGTGTTCTTCGAACCGAAGTCATTCCCAAAGCGAAGGGGCCTGGGGATAGTTTATCAATAGATATCTGTAACTTTCGCGATCCTGCCGCTGCGAAATTCCCTAAAAAATCTAGGGAAATTACGCCTGTCGTTGTCCCTGCAGGCAAGGTCACACTGCCTTTGAGCGGTGTAAACTCAGAAACATCTGTCGACGCCGATGTCACAGAATATTCCACGACCACCTCCGCAGGAAGGGCCACGGATTTCAAGTTGAAGCTTTGAGAAGACACATGATTGTCCTTATTCGCTATCGTCTCAGCCTTGTCGACGAAGGATATTTCATACGAGTTAATTAGATGGAATAAGGATGTCGAGATAATTTCTGAAGTTTCAACGCCATCGGTGTCTTTAGCAATTCCAGGAGCGAGTTTCAACGCCAAGGAGCCATTCCAAAGACACCCTGTCACTCGCACTCTTTTGTTAATGGCATCCACACTTTCAATCGTCGGCGCGCACCCCAGAGCATTTCCAATAAAGCTGACATGGGAAACCGCTAAATTAATCTCCGCCGCATCTTCTATTTTTACTGGCCAATAAAAACTGGTAGACGATCCGCCCGACGCGGGCGTAACACTCCCGACATTTACTTTAACCTTAGAGTTTACAACTTTAGCTTCGCCTGAAGTCAGCGCCATATCAGAGCGTGAAATCTGAAGATAAATGAACCCATTTCCGGAGCATCCAGAGACTCGCACTAAATGGACACTCGCTGAAAGTGAGACTAAGACCGGCAAACAGCCAGAAGTATCCGCGCCCTGGAGGTGAACATTTGAAATATCTAAATCTTCAATACTTTCGATACGCCATTCGAAAGTGGAACTGTGGGATCCCTCTTTAATATCGGGGCCATACACGGCAGGAAGAAGACTTGAACTATCTAGAGCCCCAAACATAAGCTGCGCATCCAGTGTACATCCACTGATCACTGCAACAAGCAATAGCCAAACTAACTTCTTTAACCAGAACCAAACGTTCATGAATCCTCTTCCGAAAGGTCCTTACTGGACTCTTAGAAACTTTTCGGAGTGAAGATTGCATCTCTGGAAAAAATAAGGCCTTTCACCAGGATAAAGCGTTTCATCGACAGTGACACACGCCTTAGGACCATCTCAAAATAATCCCAAGGTACGGGTCGTTCTAACGACTGGACTGTATTGATTTTCTTTTCAGAAGCAATGAATTGCTGACGACGGACACAGAACTCATCGCC
Organism: Bdellovibrio sp. HCB117; assembly: GCF_047305915.1. Lineage (NCBI taxonomy): Bacteria > Pseudomonadati > Bdellovibrionota > Bdellovibrionia > Bdellovibrionales > Pseudobdellovibrionaceae > Bdellovibrio > Bdellovibrio sp. HCB117. Next base: position 2,102,850 of record NZ_CP178622.1, read on the forward strand.
ATAGCCGCTCCGGCAATAACCGGATTCAGCATACCCATTGCTGCGAGCGGAATTCCTAGAACATTATAGAAAAAGGCGAAGAACAAGTTCTGGCGAATTTTCTTTAAAGTCATCTCGGAAAGCTCAATGGCTTGAACCACAGACTGAAGATCGTTTTTCATTAAAGTGACATCCGCAGTTTCAATGGCAATATCCGTCCCTGAAGACATCGAAAAACTAACGTCTGCAACTGCTAAAGCCGGAGCATCGTTGATCCCGTCACCCACCATCGCCACACGGTTTTTCTGACGCTTCAATGCAACAATCACACTCGCCTTATCCGCAGGCTTCACGCTGTGCTTGAATTCTTTAATTCCCGCTTGAGCAGCGATTTCTTTCGCCGTGCCTTCATTATCCCCAGTGAGCATCATCACGCGGATGCCTTTTTCCTGAAGTTCGGCAATGGCTTTCTTGGAAGTTTCACGAATCTTATCCGCAACAGCAATATAACCAAGTACGCGTGAGTCATCGGCTAGGGTCATAACCGTCTTCCCTTGTCCCTCTAGACGGGAAAGGGTTTCTTTGTTCAAAGAATATTCCGGAGCCACCCAATGCGGACGACCTAAGCGCATTTGTCGCCCTTCAACCACACCTTCGACCCCCTGACCCGCGACGGATCGGAAATTCGTCACGGCAGGTAATGACGGACCATGCTTTTTGGCTTCATCAACAATAGCTTGAGCCAAGGGATGTGAGGAACCCATTTCAAGACTTGCGGCCCAACGAAGTAAATCCTCTTGAGAGCCTTGAGTTACCACCACATCCGTCACCTGTGGCTTACCTTCAGTGATAGTTCCCGTTTTATCTAAAACCAGGACTTTGATTTTTTCGGCAAGCTCCAGAGCTTTGGCATCGCGGAATAAAACTCCGGCTTGAGCTCCCTTACCAATTCCGACGACGACTGCTGTCGGAGTCGCTAAGCCCAAAGCACAAGGACACGCAATGACTAACACAGAAACTGACGCAATAAATGCGGAAGTCAGATCCCCTGCAAGGAACCAAGTCGCGAAGAATGTAATGATACTTATAAGAACAACGACAGGAACAAAGACGCCTGAAATTTTATCAGCCATTCTTTGAATCGGAGCTTTCGAACCTTGGGCCGTTGTTACGATCTTAATGATCTGAGCTAGTTGAGTTTTACTTCCTACACCTGTCGCTTTTATTTTAAGTGTGCCTTCTTGATTCAGTGTCGCCGCATAAACGGCGTCACCCGCGACTTTCTGAACAGGAATACTTTCACCCGTCAACATAGACTCATCGATGGAGGATTCCCCGGAAGCGACGATACCGTCGACTGGAACACCTTCTCCGTTCTTCACCACAACAATATCGCCGGCTTTCAAATCAGACGTCGCGACTTCGATAATCTGCCCATCCTTTTCAACGAAGGCTTTCTTTGGCTGCAAACGAAGAAGACTTTCCACGGCCTCGGAAGTTTTTCCTTTAGCTCGGCTCTCCATTAATTTTCCAAGAAGAATCAAAGTGATAATCGCGGTGCTGGCCTCGAAGTAAACGTGTTGATCCTTCCAGTTTAGAACTGTCACCACGGCACTTAAAAGATAAGCCATAGATGTTCCTAGAGCGATTAAGACATCCATATTGGCACTTTTAGATCTTAAGGCAAAGAAGGACCCACGATAGAATCTCCAACCGATCCAGAACTGCACCGGGGTCGCCATGATCAACTGCACCCAGCGCGGGATAAACTCGTGATGCGCTCCTGTGAACATCCAAACCATTTCGATAAGAAACGGGATCGTCAGAACTAAGGAAATAATAAAATGACGAAGTTCTTTTTTGTATTCTGCTGCCGCCTCTTCTTTAAATTTGGAGGATTCTATTTCGTTACTGACTTCATAAGCTTGATAGCCAATATCCTGAATGGCTTTTAAAAGTTGAGAAACATCGGTATTTCCTAAGAACTCGATGTGCGCTTTCTCGGTCGCAAAATTGACCGAAGCTTTAATATCTGGAAAAGAATTGAGGGTCTTTTCCACCTTGGCCGCGCAATTTACGCAGGTCATACCCATAAGTTGAAGTTCAGTTGATTTTTCAGTTTGATCTAGTTTTTCAGCATCCATTTTAAACCTGCCCGCCTTCTGAACTGTGTTAGGAGACCACCCTGGTTTTAGTGACAGAAATAAATATTTAGATTTATGTCACAAAACCCACGTCTCATTCCTAGAAAGACTGATAAATGAGGAAAACACTATGAAATTACTCTCTCTATTGATTCTGACACCATTTATAGCCCTAGCCCATGGCGAAGACAAGGAAGGCCCTCACGGCGGACATATTCGCATGCCCGGAGCCTTTCATACCGAGCTTATGTTAGATGAAAAACAAGACGCCCACATTTTTCTTTTAGACATGGAATTTAAGTACCCTACCGTCAAGAATTCTAAAATCGAGGTTTCTGCCGTGAATGGAAAAGACAAAGTGGATTTTAAGTGCTCCGTCATGGGAGGAAATCACTTTCACTGCGTGCCTACGAAGAAGTACCCATTAAAAGGCGAACTGAAAGTAAAAGCCGTGCGTGATGGCGCTGTTGGAAACGAAGTCAGTTACAAGCTTCCGTTGCCTAAACTCGCAGAAGAAAAACCTTCTTCCGCTCACGATCACCACTAAGAAACAGGGCGCACTTTCTGTGTGGCCACGACGATTGATTCAAACTCTTTTTTAAATTTCGCCATGAGGTCCTCGGAAACTTTTCGAGGATCTAATTTCAAGTCCTGCAAAGACAAGGTTTTTACCGGCGTTCCGTCATTAGTGATATTCATTGCAAAATGCACCATCACCGATACGGGCGATTTCGTAGCAATGCTGATACTCAGCTTGCGATCATCCAGGTAAATATCATCCCCCTCACGCACCAACGACTTACCCACCAAAGCAGAAGATGCGGCTTGTAAGTAGTCACGCGTGATCGAAGCAAAAAGCCTTTGCAAAGCCACGCCTGAAAACAAATCACGATCAAAGACTTCGATGATGAAATGAAGCATTTCATCGCCTTTGATCTCCGCTTGTTCTAAAAGATCTTCTCCATCCACCATGTGATCAAAAGAGATGGAACAAGCTCCCTGCCAAGAAACAATCGAAGGTCCTAAAACCTTATGATCCAGATAAGCAAATAGGGAATGCAGCTGAGTTCCATCGTAAGGAAATTTCTTTTCGATAAAAAGTGTTTTCATTAGTAATCCTTAAACAGATGTTTCACATCCACATTCGCCGACGCGAACGCGCGCTTAGAACGTTGGCAAGATTCACACTGCCCACACCACTGCTCTCCAGAGAAGTAACATGGCCAGATCATCTCCCAAGGAACTTTCAATCCATGACCTAAACGAACAATATCGGTTTTTTTCAAGTGAACCGTATAGCAACCCACCGTCACATGATTTGATGTCGAATAGTGCAAAGCTTTCGTCGCCGTATCCATAAACTCTTTGGAGTTATCGGGAAAAGTCGCCGCCTCTTCCACATTGAATCCGGGAATAACGGCCGTCGCACTTAAAGCTTCTGCGTAAGCCGCTGCGATATTTAAAAAGATGCCATTGCGATTAGGCACCCACACGGACTTCGCTGATTCCTCCGATTTTTGCATATTATCGATTTCAACTTGAGCCCCGACCGGGACTGCTTGATCTTCAACTAACAAAGATGATTTGTTAAAATCTTTGAACCAAGGCAAATCCACCACTTTATGCGGAACCTTTAAGTGCGCCGCTAGTTTCGCGGCTGATTCGATTTCTTTCTGAGCGGCTCGCTGGCCATAGTTGAAAGTCAAAGCCAGAACGATTTCACGACCGTGTTTAACGGCATCAAAGGCATTCACCGTCGAGTCTAAACCCGCCGATAAAAGAACAACGACTTTTTTTGCTGGTTTCATGTGCTAGCTACCTTTAAATCACGAATAAGAATCTGCACGGTTTTCTGACCGGCATAGTAGTTCCACTGAAGCTCTCCCAAGATATGGTAAAAGCCAGGGACGTTTTGTAAAGTATCCAACTGACGAGGTGTCGGCGTAAACAACAGAGCTTCTGAAGAGGAGCGACCGTCAGGATCTGCGATTCTTAAACGCAGATGACCACCCTTTAACTCTCGTTTGGATAGAATTTGAATATTTGAAAAATGAATCAATGGGATGGCGAAGCCAGTACCGAAAGGGCCCACGAAGTCATACCACTTCATTAAAGGCGCCCCGACCTCAGAAAGCTTTGCTTCGACATCATAGAAGATCTCTAAAGGCTTCGGTTTTTCGCGAAGATCCGAAAAATGCCCGCTTAGTTTTTCAATGAAGTGAGCCACGCGAGTTTCCGCGATTTCAAATCCCGCAGCCGCCGAGTGTCCCCCGAAACGACTTAAGAAATCTTGAGCACTGGACATTGCCTCGACCAGGCAGGCTTCTTGCCCCTGCGGCAAACGCGCACTTCCCACAATCATGCCATCATCACCGACAGAGCCCACGAAGGCCGGCTTGTTATAAACTTGCGTGAGCTTCGTTGCGATAAGTCCGACAACGCCGCGATGAAAAGTTTTAGAAGCGACAAAGACAAAATCTTGATGAGGCCACTCTTTAAGTAAAGCTTGAGCTTCGATCTCGGCGTCATTTTGTAGCTGCACACGAGTGGAGTTATTTTTCATAACTTCACGAACCATGTTTCGCGCCTTTGCAGCATCATCTAAAAGGAAAATATCAATAGGTAAAACACCGGACTCCATACGCGAAAGCGCATTGAGTTTGGGTGCAAAGCGGATCGCGACGTCTTGGCTGGTTAGAGGACGATCCACAAGATCCAACTCTTCAAGTAAAGCTCGAAGTCCCGCTTTTTTGGTTTCAGCAAGCTTCATCAAGCCATGCTTCACTAAAACCCGGTTGTCGTCGACCAAAGGAACCATGTCCGTCAAAGTCCCGATCGTGAAATAATCTAGAACTTCTTTTAAATCCCAATTGTTTTTAGGGAGTTGCTCATGATCCTGAAAGTAGCGTTTTAATCCACGCAAAAGATAAAACGCCACACCCGCACCGCAAAGATAACCCATCTCGGAAGGACAATCCCCTTGATTCGGATTCACAACGACGTAGGCATTAGGAATGGTGTCAGCCGGCAAGTGGTGGTCCGTAAGGATCACATCCACGCCTAATTCTTTGGCGCGATTGACTGCGGCATGTGCGGTGATACCGACATCGACTGTGATGATAACACTCACGCCCTGATTATGAAGTTCTTCGACGGCCGCTACGTGAAATCCGTAGCCTTCCGAAAGGCGCTTCGGCTGATAGTGCAAAACTTCAGGAAAACCCAAAGCGACCATGCCGGTTTTAAGCAAAGCTAGACCTGACGTTCCGTCCAAGTCAAAGTCCGCATAGATACAGATTTTTTCTTTATTGAGATACGCCCGACCTAGGCGCTCAAGAGCTTGAGACATCCCCTTTAACAAAAGAGGATCTTTCAAGTCCGCGAGCTTTGGAAAAAGAAGCTTCTCCACTTCGGGAGAAGCCGCGAACCCTCGAGCCGCCAGAATCTTGCCGATGAGAGGCGGCCATTGCCCTTCGACTGTCGAGGGCACTTCCGCTTCTATCGTTAAATCACGCGACTTCCATAAAGGGTTCATTCCGTCCTTATTACGCTCTGGCTTTTTTAAGGTTCAACTTTTCCATCAAAAGTACCAGCGGCGCTGCTACGTAGATAGAAGAGTAAGTTCCGAAGAAGATACCCACGCACATTGCGAAGGCGATATCTTCAACAGTTCCGTCTGCAAAGATGTACAAACAAATCGCAGATACAAACGTCGTTCCCGAAGTGATCAAAGTACGAACCAACATCTCATTGATAGATCTGTTGATAATGAAGCCAAAGCCTTTATCGTGATAATGACCTTCAGTTTCACGGATACGGTCAAATACAACGATCGTATCGTTCAGAGAGAAACCAATCAAAGTCATGATCGCGGCAAGAATAGCTACGTTCACTTCTTTACCTACCGCCACGAAAACAGCCAATGTGATAACTGCATCATGGAACAAGCAAAGAACTGCGCCCGGAGCAAACTTATAGTCGAAACGAAGCGCCACGTAGATCAAGATTACCAGCAAGCAGTAGAATACCGCAAGGACACCATTACGTTTCAACTCGGCACCCACCTGAGGTCCCACTGTGTCGACACGACGGATGTCAGGGCCTTGAGAGGCAAACTGAGTTGTGATCACGTTACGGATTTTCCCAAGATCTGCATTCAAGATCTCGTTCGTCTCTTTATCTGTTTTACCAGTGCGGCCTTGGAAACGAACGATGTATTCGTTGCCTTCACCGAAAGACTGAACACCGACTTCACCTAGCTTAAGGTCATCGATAGATTTACGAAGATCTTCGATAGTCACTGATTGCGCGAACTTTACTTGGATCTCAGTACCACCTTTAAAGTCGATACCATAGTTGATCCCATTCACCGCAAGGTAGATCAAAGATGCAATTGTCAAAATTAGGGAAATGCCACCGAACAACCAGGCTTTTCCTACAAAATCAAAACGTCCAAAAGAATCATTTTTAATAGTCATGCTGCACCTTCTACACTGCCAACTTTTTAACTTTAAATTTATGAACCAAAAGATCCACGATGACTTTCGATACAAACACGTTTGCAAACATAGAAGTCACGATACCGATCAATAGAGTCACAGCGAAACCACGCACAGGACCTGTACCGAAGTACAACAATACAACCGCAGTTGCTGCCGTTGTTACGTTGGCATCGATGATCGCCGACATCGCGCGGTGATAACCTTCTTTTACCGCCACATTCAGGCCGTGCCCCAAACGAAGCTCTTCTTTAATACGCTCGTTGATCAGAACGTTCGCATCGACCGCAAAACCCACCGTCAACGCGATACCCGCGATACCCGGCAAAGTCAGTGTGAAGCCCATGCTTGTCATCAAAGCAAACAACGCAAGAACGTTGATACCTAGTGAAAGACTCGCCACCGCGCCCATAGCTTTATAGTAAGCCAGCATGAAGATCACGATGATCGCTGCGCCCACATAAGAACCCAATTTAGCTTTATCAATCGCATCGGCACCCAATGTTGGACCTACGCGACGCTCTTCTAATTGCTCCAAAGATGCTGGCAAAGCACCCGCACGAAGAGCCGTAGAAATCATTTTCGCTTCATCCATCATACCGTTACGGTCACGGCCACCACCTAAAGTGATCACCGCTTGGCCGCCAGCAATACGGTCACGAATGCTTGGAGCTGATTTCACAACTTTATCCAAAACAATCGCCATCTGTCTGTTGACGTTGTTGCCAGTGAGGTCCGCGAATTTATTAGATCCTGCAGAGTTAAAGTGCAAAGAAACTTGAGGAGCACCATATTGGTCGTAACCAACGAAAGCGTCATCCAAAGCGTCTCCGCCTAAGTCTGTGTCTGTTTTAAGAAGATACGGCATGGCGCCCGCTTCCATTGTGGTCGCGTTCGCTGACTTTTCAAAGTAAATCACAGATTTCGCTGGAAGCTTTGATGCAAGATCTGCATTCAACTTCGACACGTAGTCCGAGTACTTCATTGTCGTCATGCTATAGTTCCCTGCTTTTTCAGCTTCAGCGATCATCGCTTGCAGTTCTTGCGGGGATTTTTCGTTAGAAACGATCATGAAATCTAACTTAGCTGTTGTATTGATCAACTGCTTTGCTTTTTCAGCATCTTCCATACCTGGAAGCTGGATCAAGATGCGGTTCGCACCTTGTTGAGAGATTGAAGGCTCTGCCACACCGAATTCATCGATACGGTTGCGGATTGTTTCAATCGCTTGTTGAATCACGCGGTTTTTATAATCATTCAAGTAAGCATCGAAGTAACGAGTCGTGATAGAAGTATCCGTCGAGCTTATCACTTGAAGAACTGTGGAGTATTTATCCGTAAGGAATTTTTCCACCGCTGCCTTACCCGCAGCATCGCTCACGTCGATAGTCACTTCACCCAAGTTTGGGTTTACAGATTTCACGTCTTTAACAGGGACATTTTCTTTTTGCATGTCCGCTTTCATTGAAGTGATAAGACGGTGCGTGCTTTCAGAAACAACGCCATCTACGTCCACACCCATAACCAAGTGCAAACCACCTTGGATGTCCAAACCGTAGTTCAGCTTTTGTTTCGAAGGCCACCATGCCTTTTCACCGAAATTAACAACGTTTGGTAGTACCCAAACGATGGCTGCCGCCACTCCTAGTGCTGCGAGAATAGATCTCCAACGAAGTCCTTCCATTATTTCTTTTCCTCTGCTGTTGCTGCCTTCTGAGATGTTGCAATCTGACTGCGAAGCATTTTTACTTTAACGCCGTCAGCGATTTCCAAAGTTACGAATTGGTCTGTGATGCCTTCCACGCGACCCAAGATACCAGATGAAGTGATCACTTCATCGCCACGTTTAACTTCTGACAAAAACTTTTGGTGATCTTTTTGTCTTTTGGCTTGAGGACGGATGATGAGGAAATAGAAAATAACGAAGATGAAGATAAACGGCACAAACATTTCAAAGGCTGAGGGTTGAGTGCCTGTTGCTGTTTGTGCATGAGCTGTGGATACTAGAAGTCCGAATAACATGATTCCTCCAAGTTAATAACTGACAGTAAAATTCAGCATTATTCTTGAGAAGAATCAATATTTTAGTCTAGCTGTCCTTCTTTGCGAATCGCGTCAAGCAGTCGTTGCGGAACTCTTCCCAACGGCCTTCCTCGATGGCTTTACGCGCACGTTCCATCAATTTCATATAGAAATAAATATTGTGAATCGTGTTCAAGCGAGAGCCTAAAATTTCACCACTTAAGAATAAGTGACGAAGGTAAGACTTCGTATAATTGCGGCAAGTATAACAATCGCATTCTGGATCTAGAGGCGAACTGTCCTCACGGTATTCGCTGCGCTTGATACTGACTTTCCCTCTCCAAGTGAAGATGGTTCCGTTACGTGCCACTCTTGTAGGCATGACGCAGTCAAACATATCAATGCCGGAATCAATCGCGATAATCAAATCTGTCGGAGTTCCTACTCCCATCAAATAACGCGGCTTATTTGCTGGCATTTTCGGAGCCACATTCGGCAAAAGTTCGTGCATCAAGTGAATCGGCTCACCCACGCTGAATCCGCCCAGGGCGTAACCCGGAAGATCCACGGAACAGATTTGCTCCATGCTTTTCAAACGATGCTTCAGGCTTAAACCACCTTGAACGATACCGAAAAGCAGACTTTCCTTACGAACCATAGCATCGCGCGAACGCAATAACCAACGGTACGTCAGAGCCATAGATTTATCGATCTCTTCTTCGGTGGCGGGATATTGAAGACATTCATCAAATGCCATGATGATGTCGGAGCCTAAATCCATTTGGATTTCCATGCTCTTTTCGGGAGAGATGAAATGCTTGGCTCCATCCAAATGAGAGCGGAATTCCACACCCTCTTCAGACATATTACGCAGTTGCGACAAAGAGAAAACTTGGAAGCCGCCAGAGTCCGTCAAAATCGGACCATGCCAGTTCATGAATTTATGAAGACCGCCCATTTTAGCGATCGTCTTTTCACCGGGACGCAAGTGCAAGTGGTAGGTATTTCCCAAAACAACTTGAGTGCCGCACTCTTTGAGTTCTTCAGGAGTCATGGCTTTCACGGTGGCTTTTGTTCCTACGGCCATGAACACCGGAGTTTGCACCGGACCGTGCGCCGTCATCAGCGTGGCACGACGTGCGTTGCCCGCAGTTTGATGAACTTTGAATTCGCCTAAAGTCATTGTTTTGTTTCCGTCCAGCACGAGAGATCTCCGTATGAAAAGAGTCGGAACTTTCGCTCAATAGCCCAGTGATAGCAAGCTTTTACTGTTTCTAGGGAAGAAAATCCAGCGACCAGGGCTAAGAGCGTGGATTGCGGTTGGTGGAAGTTCGTTAAGAGGCGATTGACGACTTTAAACTGATATCCAGGTTGAATTAAAAGCTTCGTAAATCCACGGAAACCTTCTTCTGGATTTCCTTGCAAAAGTCCGTTCCCCACACTTTCTAACGAACGCGTGGTCGTCGTGCCTAAAGACCAAACTTTGTGACCTTTTTTACGAGCGTTATTCACGACCGCCCACGCAGCCGCCGAAACTTCCACGTATTCTTCGTGCATGTCATGATCGTTCAAGTCTTCCGCAGTGACCGGCAAAAAAGTGCCTAAGCCCACGTGCAAAGTAACTTCGCAAAGAATGACGCCCTTGGCTTTTAAGGCCTCCATGTCTTGTGCAGAAAAATGCAAACTTGCCGTGGGAGCTGCAAAACTTCCCGGATTTTTTGCCCAAGCCGTTTGATACCAGGACTCATCAGCCTCTACAGTATGGCGCTGTTCACGCGCCTTTTGAATATAAGGTGGCAAAGGCAGTTCCGCGACTTTTTGGAAATAATCTTCAGTGACTTCCTGATTCAGGCGCACTTTTTGGGGACGACCTTTTTCCACTAAAGTCATGGTAACGCCCAATGGAAGCTCGAGACTAGAGCCGACTTTATATTTTTTTGAAGGAAATAAAACTTCCCAGTCTACGGAACTTGTTTGTTTAAGAAAAAGAATTTCGACATCGCCAGCAAACACGCGGCGTTTTAAAACGCGCGTATTATTAACAACAAGCACGTCCCCTGCGGGAATCCGTGACATCAACTCTTGCATAGTGATTTCTTGCGGAACTCCCCCTTCCACCCACATCACGCGAGAAGGCCTTTGCGGGGAAGTCGCAATCAATTCTTCAGGAAAACTAAAATCTAAATCTGCCAATTTCATGAGCCCCCGTTCATACCATATTTTGAAGGTGCCTGCTTCTTTTTTGGGTCTACAGCGCATCATTGATGCAGCGTAGACCCAAAAAAGAAGCAGGCACCTTTCGGGAAAAGCAGGTATGGTGGTTTTTATATGGCTATGGGTCCTTTATTGCTTATTGGTTCGGCTTTTTTACATGCGGGATGGAATGCCTTAGCTAAATCCTCGCAAGATAAAGAAAGCTTTCTTTTTCTCACGATTTTATTGTCGGGGCTTTTTACTTTTATGACTGTGCTCGTATTTGGCCAGTTGGAGTTTCCAAATAATACGGTCGGTGCCCTGGGATTTCTTTCGGGAATTTTTGAAGGACTTTATTTCTTAACTTTGGCGAAAGCCTTGCGCACGACCAGCCTAGGAAAATCTTATAGCATCATGCGCGGTGGGGCGATGATTGTCGTCTGGGTGATCTCGACCATCTTTTTACAAGAGCGCGCGGCTTTTTTACAATACTTCGGCGCATTTACAATTCTTGCCGGCATTTTTACTATGAATTTGGCGGGACGAACGAAAGACGATCTTTCGGTATTTAAGAAAGAAGATATTTGGTCTTATCTAAGCGCGGTGTTCATCGCCGGCTATCATTTGACCTACCATCAAGCTTTGGAAAGAGGCGCGGAACCGCGCACATTGTTTTTTATCGCGATGGTTGTGTCCCTGCCGTTTTTATTTTGGAGTATTCGAAAAAATCCGTTTGAAAGAATTCGCGACACCGTGAAAACAAAAGGTTGGACTGTGATCGCAACGGGAGCCGGCGCCACGGCTTCGTTCTTGATTTTCCTTTACGGCTTAAAGATTTCCTCACCAGGCTTCGCGATTTCTCTGCGCAACACTTCGATCTTCTTCGCAGTGATCTTTTCTTACTTCCTAAAAGAATCACTGACGAGAAAACAAATCCTCAGCGCCTGCGCGATCGGACTCGGCGCCTTCTTACTCAGTCTTTGAAAGGTGCCTGCTTCTTTTTTGGGTCTACAGCGCATCATTTGATGCAGCGTAGACCCAAAAAAGAAGCAGGCACCAAAAAAAGAGCCCTTACACTTCCTGTGCAAGGGCTCTTTAAACTCGCAGAAAACAGGTTTTATAAAGTCAGTGGCAATGAAATACTGACTAAACCTAATTTATTTTTCAATTTGTTGTCGATCTCTCCTGAGATTGGACCGGCTTGTTCAACCTTAGAGTCATCGTATTCAAGATCCATGTATTCAACGTTCAAGCTGACCATGAAGATCTTAAATCCAAGACCGACTTTGGGCCCCTTCGCTCCTGTGAACTTCACGTCCACACCACCGCTTTCATCGGGATCCAGTTCTCCGCCAAAGATGTATCCACCCCAAATGCGCAAACCGATGTGTGGCATTTGGCCTCCTAAGATCACCCCGTACAGAGACGACTTGGCATCCGCATCATAATCAGTTGCCGAGTGCTCGAACTTAGGTTGAGAGTAAGATCCATCTAGGCCTATGAAGAAGACTGAGTCATAATGATAACCCAACTTAAGATTCACACCCAACCCCTTCGTATTTCCAGTGGAATCTCCAAGTGGTGCCGGCCATTCTAATTCGTTATCACCTTTTTCATAAGTGATACCGGGTTCAATGTAAAAGCCAGCGTAAGATTGTGCGGATACAAGGAAACCTAAAACCAGCATTAGTACACTCAGATTTCTCATGTGAGCCTCCTTCACAGGTGTCATTAATTAATAAATCACTATTCCATGTAAACCATGATCACAGCTTTAGAAGCTTTCGCTTTTTGACCAAAGAAACCCGTTTCGTCCTGTGTTTTAGGAGCTGAACCGCTTTGCTCTAGAGCTGTTTTTGTTTTTTCAGTTGGTGTTTTGAAGAATTTTTGAAGTGCGTTGGGTCTTTCAGTCATGTTGTAAGTATTGACGTCATTCACTGAAAGTTCTTTTTTCACGAAAGACTTAATGTTCTCGCCACGCTTCTTCGCAAGATCGATATCAGACTTCGACGCTTTCGTGTCTTTCGCAGGATATTCGCGGTCAGCCCACGCTGCCACTTTCAATTCGTCGATCTTGCCGCTTTCTTTTGCGGATTTAATCAAGCCGCGGATTTCTTCTTTTGCCGAGTCGTTCAATGCCGATTGACCTTCATCAAAAGAAATTTCTGTAACCATAGATGCGCCCAAGTTTTTAGAAGCTGTTTCTGTTTCAGAGTCAACAGCTGCTACTGCCTTCATTGAAACCAAAGAGAGAAATGCTAAACCTACTGCTACTTTGTTGATAGTTCTCATTCTGAACTTCCTTTCCTTGATAATCAGAGAAGGCCCCACCACGGGGCCCTATCTGGTAAAACTACAAATTAATGTCTAACGTTTGTCAGAGCGTGAGCCGCCCATATTTTGACTTTGGTTTTGATTCGGACCCGTGGATCCTCGTTGATTTCCGGAGTTTGATCCCTGTTGGTTGGATTGACCGGTTTGGTTGGGATTTCTGGATTGGTTCCCTTGTTGTTGATTTGATCCTCCTTGCGAATTTCTGGACCCTTCCCCGAATTTGAGGGGTTGACTGGAATTTCCGGTTTGGGAACCGAACTGTTGTGGTTTTTGCGATCCATTATTAGTACCTCTTTGTTCAGGGCTTGTAGAAGGCGTCATGCTTTCTCCTTTTGTTTAATCGCAGTCACGACCATACGGGCTGCACATTCACTAGAGCAGGAATCAGACCAAACGAAAAAATGATTGAGATCGAATATAAAAGAATTAAACAGGAATTTTTCGACAAGCAGCCCAAGGTGCCCCAGAGCTTGCGGGGAAAATTTCCGCATGGGCTGCTTAAAGAATTGCAAGAATGAAAACTATTCTGTGATAGCCATCACGATGGCTTTTGAAGCTTTCGAAGGAGTTTTAACTGCAGTGTCTGTTGTGGGAACTCCCGCCACTTCCAAAGACTTTTTTACGCGCGCGTCAGATGTGTTCAACATCTCCTGCAAAGCATTGGGTCTTTCTGCCATACTATATGTTTCGACATCGACACCTTTACTCGCCCCTTCGATGTACTTGCGAATGGCCGTATTTCTTTTCTTTACAAGCTCCACTTCAGCTTGTGAAAGCTTCTCTGTGTGAGTTGATGGGTATTCAGAGTCTCCCCATGTAATGACTTTAAACTCTTTGATCTCGCCTGACTTCTTAGCCTGATCCATGACCTGTAAAATATTTTTTTTCATTCCGTCTGACAATGTCGCTGAACCTTTTTTGAAAGCAAACTCTGTCACGTATGAGGCTTCCTCTTCAGCTGCCACCTGTTTGGCTTCAATGCTAGGTCCCGCCGCCGCTGCTGTTTTCTCAGCCTCTTTCTTTTCATCCGTGGCACAGCCAAATACAAATCCTGAAATTAAAAGAAGAGACATCAGCTTCACGTTCATAACTTACTCCTTTTTTTCATTTGTGTTCTTATTCATTTTATATTTATTTTCCAGGCCCGTAGGCAGCTCCTTGGTATAGCCATGGGCTAAAGCGCTGCTCACAATGCCACCTTTATCTAAATTGAGTGTCCCTTTTTCGTAAGAAAAGTTCACCATGGTGGCGACAGTTTTGTCGGACTTTCTGCTAAAGATCAAATTGGCTAACTCTCCTGAAATTTCTATGCCGAAATGTTTGATGCCTTGAAAATCTTTTTTATTCCCCACAGCCTGCATGTCTTTTACAAATGGTTTTATATACCCTTTGAGTCCATTGTTTTCTCCTTTGACCTCGGCGTACACATCCATTTTTCCACCGGTAAAGTTGAGAGGAAGTTTATGCGTTAAGAAAGGATTGAGCGAAGTAATATCGAACTCTTTGGCTTCAAAAGAAAGAAGCCATTCTGCGGGTGTTTTCCACTGATTGACTTCACCCACGGCGTACATAGTTGCGGAGTCTTGCAAAACGGCCTTAATCTTTGCCAAAGTGAGAGGATCTTTTTCTGTTGCCGTGGCATTGCTTATACGTCCGTCGATCTGGGTGATTTTAATCTTAAGCTCTTCCGGAAGACCTTTCATATCAGCTACGGCAACTTCTGAATTTTTAATATCGACGCGCGAGATGCGAATCGGTAAAACTTTTTTTCCCAACTCTTGCGTATCTTTTGCCGAAGCTTCCGCGTTCTTCTTTACGGCCTCCAAAAGCTGATCATTTAAATCAAACTTCATTCCTTCAACAACGATATCAGTTCTAAGATTTCCTTGAAACAAATCTCTCCATGCTAAAGAGACGTCTATATATTCAATCTTTAGAAAGCTGAGTGGTGGATCTTTAATTTTTGCTTCAATGGCCTCTAAACGATAAGCCCCGCGCAGAAAACTCAGGCTTAAGTCATCTGCGCGAATCAAAAATACCTTTGAGAAATCCCCCATGAAGACGTTCAATGGATAAAGAATCATGTAAGGAAGGGCTATGCGAAAGACAACGAGCAGGCAGATGATAATTATGAGTGTGCGTTTTTTCACTGCGGGCCTCCGAGGACGTTCTAAAAAGAAAAAGACCCCCTCTGGTCGAGGGGGTCTTTAAAGAACAGATTAAATCTGTGATGAGCGGTTCATATTATTAGCGCGTTCTTCAGCCGATTTTTGGCTGACCTCGCTAGAGCTAGAGACATCTTTAGCTCCACACGATTCAAGAATGCGTTCTGCTTTATCCTCCCAATCTGAATCATCGACGTGAACAGAAAGAAGAATGCCGCCCTCTTTAACAAATTTCTCATAACGTTTGGCTTCGTATTCTGGAATACCGATACCGACCAAGGCTCCGGCAACGCCACCAACGGCACCACCGACTCCCAGTCCGGCTAAAGCCGCCATGATAGGGCCTGCGGCAACAAGTGGGCCGAACGCAGGAATGGTCGCAATCGCGCCAATACCCGCAAGCCAACCTAAAGTACCGCCGACGACAGCACCTGTACCGCTACCAATTGCCGCACCCTCTGGTGCCTTGGTTCCTTTTTCATGAGCAAATGTAGCTGTGTCACCTTTATCTGGCATCAACACAGAGACATCCTCGGGGCGGAAGCCTTCCATCTTCAAAGTGCTCACGCAGCTTTCAAGGCCGGAACGATTTTGAAAAATACCGAAGACCACTTTTCTTCCTTGTTTTGGCATAACCACCTCCTAGTAGTTGCTACAATCTAGTAGTTCGAAACTTCTGTCTGATTATCTACATTTCTGGCACCTTGAACGCCTTCAGCCAGTTCTTCAACACGAGCCTTTTCTTGATTCGTGGCAACCGCACCTTTTAAAGTGATGTTACCGCCTTCAGAAATCACCGTGATGTTTTTGGCACGAACTGAAAGACCCGGATCATTCACTAAAGACTGACGCACACGACGAGTCAAATCCGTGTCAGATTGACCAGTGCCTGCTTGATCCATCGCGGTCACACCCGCCGCACCTACCGCCGCACCACCCATCGCAGCTCCGGCAGAGCTTGATGAAGATCCGCTATTGCTTGGCGAACGTGTTGTTGCTGTAGAGCCTGAAGAAGAGACTTCAGAGGGGTCACGACTTGCTTCTGAAGTTGAAATAGTACGATCATAACTGCTTTCTTCTGCCGCTTGATTGACGGAAGTCGTATTCATGCTTTCCATTTCTTTTTCTAAAGCGCTGCCTAAAGATTTTGTGGCTGCTTCTGTGTCTGTCATGTTTTCTTTAACGGAAGTCGCCAAAGCAAGGGAAGAACTTAGTCCTACCGCCAGCATTGCAATAATACTTTTTTTCATAATAACCTCCAGTTGTTTCATCCTCGATTTTTGGGACCGTATTTATGATAGGCCAAGATCCATTTTCCCTCATCGTGTTTGATAGCAGTGAGTGCGAGCCTGGATGTGACGAATGTCACTAGATCATTCAAAAATGTAATGTGTTTTAGAGTGAATTCTATTTCATGCTGATGCTTTCAATAGCAATTCCCAGGAGGATATTACTATGGCACAACAGTCCCGTGGCTCTATGTATGGCCGCAACCAGGAAAATCGTCCACGCAAAATCGATGAGCGCGAAGATTGGTACGAGCGTGATCCTATGGATGAAAGATCCGGCTATAGAAACGAAGTTCCATTCTCTGAAGAACGCCGTCGTCTTCGTCGCGATGATCGTTCTGACTATTCCCGTCCGACAGAATATTATCAAAAAAGAAACTATGACTCCTCCTATGACTATACCGGAAGAGCTTACCCGCAACCGCGCTATCAGGGCTCCTCAGAGTACCGTGAAGAACTTGACCGAGCTTACCGGCAAAACTCCGGTGAACAGAACGTCAACTCTCCGGCCTATGCGCCCTCCTCTGGATTCATTGGTTCTTCCTCGTCATCCAGCTACTTCACAAGTCAACAAGAAGGCCAAGGTCAGCATTACGGAAAGGGTCCGCGAGGCTTCACTCGCTCTGATGACCGTATCAAAGAAGAAGTGTGCGAGATGCTGACTCGACACGGACAAATCGACGCTCAGGATATTGATCTTGAAGTGGACAACGGCATCGTTACGCTTACCGGGACGGTGCCGGAAAGAAAAATGAAACACCTCGCCGAGGACTGCGCCGAGCACTGTTTAGGTGTGAAAGACATTATTAATAATATACGTGTAAAAAAAGAAGGTGAAGAGAGCAGCACCACTCTGCCCTCCTCTACCACCGTTGAAAAAACAACTTCCAAAAAAGGAAGAACATCTTCAACACCAAGACACTAACTCAAGGAGGCTTCGATGACACCCTCATTAAAAGGAAAAAACATTGCGATTCTAGCGACGGACGGATTTGAAGAGTCAGAACTTTTTGAACCCAAAAAAGCCTTGGACGACGCTGGGGCGAAAACCACCCTGATTTCTTTAAAAGAAGGCGAAATCAAAGGCTGGGCAAAAACGAATTGGGGAAAATCCATCAAGGTGGATTTAACAGTAGAAAAAGCAAGTCCCGATGACTATGACGGCCTTCTGTTGCCGGGTGGTGTGATGAATCCCGACAAACTTCGCAAGGAAAGCAAGGCTGTCGAATTCACTAAAAAGTTTGCGGAATCTGGCAAACCTATCGCCGCCATTTGCCATGGCCCACAGCTACTTATTGAAACAGGCATGGTGAAGGGACGTCGTATGACTTCGTACCCTTCCGTAAAAACAGATTTGAAAAATGCAGGTGCGACCTGGGAAGACAAAGAGGTGATTACGGACAACGGCTTAGTGACCAGTCGTAAACCCGAGGATATTCCCGCTTTCAATCGCAAGATGATCGAAGAATTTGCAGAAGGTCGTCACGTTCAAAGACCGGGAATTGACGCTTCTATTTAACTGTCACCTGTCAAATATGTAAAAAGCTTCCTTCTTCAAATGTAGGAAGCTTTTTTATTTTCCCCTTCCTTAGCAGAGCTTCTGTTCAAGATTTCTTGTCGGGGGTTTCAACAAAATACAAATAGCGAGACAATGAAGTCTGCAAGAATATCAAGGAGGTTTTTATGAAAACTCTACTTGTTGTCGCCTTAACTAGCCTCTTTGCAGCTAGCACGGGTATGGCACAAATGACGACGTCACCTAGTTCCACGGGAACTTCCACGGGCTCCACCACAAATGGAACCTCTGGAACAACCGGAGCAACTGGTTCTGTGACAAGTTCTCCTTCAGGAACAACTACGTCTACGACCACACCTTCCGGCACGACCACGGGTTCAGCAACAACCAGTACGACTGACTCAGGATCAACAATGGGAACTTCGACATCATCAGTAAGTGGTGCTCCGATGGGACCTCAAGGTGCGCCTACAACAACGAACACACCTCAGACATCACAAAACACAATGCAACCAGGACAAAGCGAGCTTGAACAATCACAGCTAGAAATGCAAAGAACTATGGAAGAAAATCAACGGGATTTGCAAAACCAAACAACTCCCACAACTCCTTCGACAACCACTCCATCTTCAACACCAGGTGGAACAAGCACCTTCTAAGGAGCGAAAACTCACGGGTGAAAACCCGTGAGTTTTTTTAGACTTTCAAATCATTTTCAAAATAATCACAAAGAGAGTCGACAACAGCTTCCAACTTTTGGCTTTGTTCAAAAACCAAACGCTGTTCCAAATAACTGGGCGACGCCATGTCTTTTTCAACAAGATCCTGAAGGTACTGCTCGTAGCGCATGGCAACCGCATCTTCTTTCATCTCGGTGATGAGATCCAGAATATCTTGGCGAACGGATTTGGTGTTGCCGTCGTTATCGATCAGCACCTCGGCATCAAGTCCAAAGCGCGACGCGCGCCATTTATTTTCGCGAATAAACCAATCTTGAGGCGTCGGTCGGCTTTGACCACTTTCAATTTTCTTTTCCAAATGACGGGCCAGTAAATGGATAAAAGCCACTAAGCGGCTGGTGCGACGAATGCCGGGAAGACCATCGCAAATACGAATTTCCAGAGTGCCATAGTTGGGACTAGGTCGTAGATCCCACCACACATCTTTAAAACTTTCGATGCTTTTACTTTTTGTCAGCTTATGGATGATGCTTTCAAAATCAGCCCAGGATTCCACCCTGCACGGATGGCCACCGGCGGGATGCGATTCAAAAATCGTAATGCGAGACGAAGCAAGACCGGTATCACTCCCGGACCAATACGGAGAACTCGCCGACAAAGCCAACATGTGCGGAAGATAATACAGAAACTCATTCATCATCTGAATGCAGCGATCCCCGTCTTTCATGCCTAAGTGGACGTGCAATCCATAAATCATCAAGCGACGGGCGATGTGTTGGTTGCGCTCGATCACGTATTCGTAGCGCTCTGAGGGATAATAAATACGATCTTGCCAACGCGCGAAGGGATGAGTGCCATTGGAAGAAATACGCGCTCCACTTTTTTGGCAAATGCGATGAAGCTCACGTGCGGAAAGCAAAAGTGTTTCTTCAACTTCCTGCACATTTTTGCAGATAGGCGTGTCGATCTCCAGCATACTCTGGAAGATTTCAGGCTTTAAGTGAGGACCGGGTAACGACCACTCATCAAGAATTTCTGGCGAAATCGGATAAAGATCTCGAGTTTGAGGTTGAACGATCTGCAATTCAACTTCAACCCCCAAAGTAAGGGACTCCGATTTTCCGAATGGAATATTTGGTATCGTCATAAATTCACCCTACGGGAAAAAATCGCCGTAGGGCAAATTTATATATATGAAAACGAACGATAACGCTCTGCTCGCGTTAATTTAGACCTCGGTCTAATTTGGAATTCAGGGGACTTTTATAACCCGATTTCAAAGATGAAAGATCTAACAAAGACCCATCCGCAAACTGACACATAGTGATCATCTGACCGCTGATAGCCTCAGCACGCACCGTTGTTGCATTCAAGCTTTCGCAAGAAGAAGCGGTTGAACTAACACCGCTTAAATAGGCATTTAAAGATAAAGCGATTTTCTTATCTGTCTTATAGACGAAGAACTCGTCCGCACCGACAAAAGAATTATCAAAAGAACAAGTCCACAAGAACTGATCTTTAGTTCCTTCAACAACCAAACCTTGAAAGAAACCTTCCGCTATACGACATACGCGCATCCAAGGATTAGGGTTCGCCATTGCCGCACTCGACGAAAAACAAAGAACCATCAAAATCAAAATTTTCTTAAACATAGGGTCCTCACTGTGTGAGGCACGTATACCAGTGATTTCGGAGAATTCTCAAGAGGTTTTGAAAAAAAGGCGGCCCATCCATAGGTCTTCGCAAACACTTTTCTGTAAAAAGAAAGAGTGTAAAGACCTTAGACACTCCTATAAGTGTTGCAATCCTCATTCACGGTTTTTGTGGTATTCCATCGCGGTTTCTTCTTACTTTAGCGATTCGGGGCGGTCTCTGGTAATATCCACCCTGTTTTAACAACCTCGAATGGATAATAAAGGAGACCCTTATGAAAATGCTTCTTTCGGCATTTATTTTTCTTTCTTCTCTGAACGTATTTGCTGCTCCCGCGCGTTCTCTTGAAGGCACTTACCAAGTGGCTCAAGGCTGCAAAGTTGATAACTCCCGAATCGGCGTTTTGCAACTTATGTACTTCGAAGGAACTCCTGTCACTGTCGAAACCGATTCCGCAAATGGAGTTTTGCTATTTACAGCAGAACACAACACCTTAGCATTGCCACTGACTTCAAGTTCAGAATTAGAGCACATGAACTTCGCAGACTATTATAAAAATTCAGAAGTGCGTGTCACTGAGAATGCGTATGCGATGCGAACAAAAGGTTCGGAATGGTCGACATGCGATAACTATCCATTTCCTGGAAGTCATCCTTGCCGTCGCAAATGGGATGATGCTGTCGGCATGAGCGTGAATGCTCAGGGTCAGTTGCTGATCCAATGGAAAATCGAGAACTCCAAAGGCACTTGTGTTCTAGAACGCCTGAAATAAAAAAATGGGGGAGGTCATCCCTCCCCCGGACTCACGAAGGGAACCACCAAACCTTCGAAGAGCCGCAGAATACATAGAATTTAAAACTCAATACTAAGAAGCCCTTTTATTCTTCACTTCCACCCTTTGGGGCCGGCGGGCTACTGTGACCCAGAGAGCGTACATCACGACTCCTGAGTAAAAGATGCAGAACATTGCTACGTCATGTAATTCAGTCATTGTCCTTCTCCTTTATTCGGCCTTCCCTGGCCTCGGAATCAAGCAGTGCCATCCTAGCGTCTTCTTGTTTCCGTCTTAAGAGCGTCCGTGCTCTTACTCATAGGACTGGTAGGCTACATATTCAGGTTAAAGATTTTTGCTAAAAATGTGTGCATTTTGAGGTCTAGGGGGTGATTTTATTGCGTATTGCAATATATTGACTCTGGGAAATGACAATGGTCTGATAAAGCCTCGCGCGCGGATGGTGGAATTGGTAGACACGTACGTTTGAGGGGCGTATGCGCAAGCGTGAGGGTTCAAGTCCCTCTCCGCGCACCACTAAATAATATTCCCAGAATAACTGAATAATTTTCCAGAATATCCGGAACAAGAAATCTTATCTTCCTGTTTAGTTGCCTTACCCTTTATACCCATTTGGCAATTAAAGAGGTTCAAATGAATTTAAAGGTTTTCCTGTCCCTTTTGGTGACTGCGTCTGTCGTTCACGCTCAAGAGCAAACTCCGCCGCTCACTTTAGAAGAAGCTGCGAAGCTGTATAAGCCTACTTACAAAACTAACTTCAGCACGGACATGACGGCGTTCATGCAAAATTCGCCGATCTTTAATGGCTTGGGATTCGTTTATGTCAATCCAAACGGCGTATCGCCAAAAATCACGGAGACCGTTGTATTTCACACGAACACGGTGAAAGTTCCAGTGACGACAACAACGATTGTCGATGTCCCTTACACTTACACAGTCCCTGTTACGACAACAACAACGGTGACTGTTCCTTATACCTACACCGTTCCTGTCACCAGAACTTGGACAACGACATCGGTTGTTCGCACTGAGGTTGTTACTCCCTATAGCGTAGTTACCTCCCAAAGCAGTCATTTCGACATGCAGTTTGGTGGTGGCTACCTTCCATCTTGGACGGTCTCAGACGTTATTGACCAAGTCCTAGCCAATGCAGGTCAGTTAACACCTTCGGAAACCCAAACATTTAATGGTGCAGACGTTTCAAACTATTGGGTTATCAATGGAGCGCCAACAAGCGCTCAAGATGTGCGTGATGCACTGAAAAACTCTGGGACTAAAGCACCTTGGACAAAGGGAGCTGTCGATATTTCCGGATACACCACAACGGGCGTTTCCAACGCGAATACAACAACAACAATTTCAAATCCTGCCGATTATGTTGATGGGTCCGGCGTATTACATCGCGCTCGCACGATCACGGTGTCGACCTATTCCGCAGTTGAAGACAGATCCAAAACGACAGTCTATGGTTGGGTCGATACCAATGGAAACGGCATCGTCGACGACACTGACAACGTGACTGTACTTACTAATGGCTCCTTCCAGGGCAATGCGACTTCAACAACGACGACTGAAACCGGTGAACGCGTCACGTTTACTGATGAAACAGTGACGGAACATCATTCCGAAACTGTTTTAGAAGAACGCACAGGAACACGCGAAGAAACTCGTACGGAAACGCGCGACGAAGAGCGTACAGGCGTTCGTCAAGAAGAGCGTTCAGAAACTCATGAAGAAGAACGCACTGAAACGACACAAGAAGTTGTTCGCAATAAAAAGAACACCTGGAAATTCAGCTTCTCTCCTATTCTTTCGTTAGATATTCAAACGCCAACGAAGATCACGAGCTTGGATTCTCAGTTCGTAGTCCCTACTGTTTCTCAGGGAACAAGCCGTAAATTTATCGAACCTTCTTCTTCAAACAAAGGCTTCTTGGTTGAAAAGAAAATGGCTGTTACCGGAGCTATCGGTGGCGCCGTGGTTGCTCAGTATTCTGCTTGGAAACCAGGAACCGCTTTGACCTTGGGCATGGCTCCTATCGCTGGAACTGAAAAAACATTCCGTACGATTGTTAAAACAGGTTATGAAGCGGAAAATGTTAAAGTTCCTTCCGTCCCTTCTTCATTGAATGACCTTAAAAAACTGAAGATCGGTGACTCTATCAGCTTTGCGCAAATGGGTGGAGTTATGTTCTCTGCCGGTGCAGCGTACGTGGCCTTAAACGTAGGCGTTAACTACATCGCCATTGGTCAGTGGAAAACAGACATCCAAAAAGTAAACGACAATATCTACTATGTGAACCGCACTGCGCTTAAAATGAATAACTTCGGTGCTTCTATTGGTACGACATTGACGGTGGCTTATTCTGCCAACCAATTTAAATCCACAGACTCTCAGTTCTCGTGGGTATTCAACACAGCGGACTCTCAAGGCGCGAAAGCTTTGGAAAACTTCGTATTCAAAGGGATTGCCCTGGACGCTCAAAAGTTGGTGAACACGACGGGCGAAAAAGTCGTCATGGCGGTTACGAAGCAAGACAATATTGCTCGTGGTCATATGCGCACGATCAGCATGGGTGTTCCTTATATCACAGCTAGCTGGGGTAAAGGTCGCATCAACCAGACTCAATTAACTCAATACTTCCCTGACAATACTTTGGGTGACGCGAACTATTCTGTTTATTTGAAAGCGCGCGACAGTCGTATGTTCAACTGGATTGAGAACTCAACAGTGGCGTTCTCTGCAGGCCGCTACAATGTTCGTGACGTGAATACGAACGAACTTCAAGACTCTGGCTATATGGGTCAGTTCATCGTATCTTACACAGATACGCACACGAAAGGCTCTGAGCTTCAACGCGTCGTGAACCAACTTGTCGCTTTAACGGGAATGCATAAAGAGCTTTACGTTGAAGTTCCTAAAATCGGCAACTTGGGTTACGGAGCTCTTTCATTCCAACTGACTTTTGATAAATCAGCGACAGACTTCTTAATGGCCTTGGCGACAGACCGCATGGCTTCAAGAAAACTTGAAAGAGATGCGCAAGTGTTCCTGAATGGTTACGTGCGCGGTAATGGATTTGATCGCAGAAACAACTCTTCTTCGACCGATCCTATCGGCATGTGTGGTACGATCTACAACAACGTTATCGACACTTGTATCCGCCAAGCTCAAGAAGCAACATTGGATGCCACAGGTGAAGCTATCGTGAATCTTCGCGATATGAAGGCCGCTTTGGATCGTGGTGATCGCCGTGCGTTTACGACAGCTTACGCTGACTTCGGTAAATCTTTGACAGCAAGTCCATTTACTTTCCAAGCCGTTCTTTCTGCAGCGGTTGCAGGAACTGCGGGTAAAGGGGTGAGTTCTTCTTACAACGTGTCTGGAACACGCATTAAAAACTACTCTTTAACGCCTTCTTGGGATGCGGCTTTAGTTAACGAAGTAAATCCCCTTGTTAAATAACGCTCGATTCAAATAGTTCGTGTTAAAGGCCAGGAATTCCTGGCCTTTTGTTTTTTACCAAACGTCCGCCCTTCCATCTTTATCTTCACCCCTTCCGTTGATCTGATGACGTAGGGGCTCTGATGGTGAATCGTTTTAAAGATTTTTTTAAATCAAGTCTGATGGCTGCCGCCAGCGTCATTCTGCCTGTTCTACTTTTAATATTTCTTTTTGAGAAAATCCTGATCACCTTAGAACGCTTGGCAACCCCAATAGCTCAGGCTCTGTTCCCTGCTCAATTCTTGCAAACCCCGCACGCAATGAAACTGGCAATCATATTGATCTTTGTGCTTCTATCCATGCTCCTAGGTTTTATCGCCCAGACCGAAAAGGGCCAAAAAGTGGGACGTTGGCTCGAAGAAAAAACTCTGGGTCACTTTAAGATGTATCATGTGATGAAAGAGTTTTCCGAAAGACTGATTCCTTCTAAGACTAATAAACTTTTTGAGCCCGCCCTTCTGACTCGCGCTGACGAAATGAATGCACTGGTATTCGTTGTTGAATACATCGACGAAGAGCGCGTAGTCATATTCGTCCCTGGAGTTCCGACGGCTTTTAGCGGCAATCTCTACGTCGTTCCCCGGCTAGATATAAAACTTCTGGATGTCCCTGTTATGGATGTAGCTAAGGTTTATTCGCGCTGGGGCGTGGGATATGCTAAAATTATCAAATCCACCAATACTACCGAGCGCCTGCAAGGCATTGAACGCAGCCACATGAACTGACTGTCTAATCTGTCAACAGTACTGAATTTTATTCCTCTAGGGAAACCCCTTTTTTTGCGGTATAAAGCGATTCGCAATTCGAATCAAATTTAGGAGCTCACATGAAAAAAGAGTTATTGGCCAGTGTTCTTACACTGACAGCGGGTATGGCAAGCACGGTTTCTTTTCCTCAAACCGCTTTAGCAAAATCGACAATTGTCGAAAAAGAATTCGCGAAAAACTTTGTTCTAAAATCTGCGAACAAAGCCCGCTACACTGATAGCGAAGGTAAAGTGGTGGTGGGGCATCTGTATCTTTCGATCGAACAATCTCCGTTGACTCCGGACTCTCAAAATCAATTGCGCGGTGAAATGACAGGTGTTTTCTATTTTGAAAGTGACGAAGCGACTGAAGAATATGATGGCGTTAAGTACACTACAAAGATCGTATTAGCAGGCGATGACGGTGAAGTCCTTTTGGATCGCACTCACAAAAGCCGCGACGAAAATCGTTATTCTCTTTATGGATGCAACTCGACTTTGACTTATTGTTCTCCTGAAAACTATGAACTGACATTGGCACCAGGAAAACTTGCAACTATGAATCTGCAGTTTTCAGCAAATATTGGAATCGAAGTTGAAGAAGTATGGCAAGGAGGCTCGCAATGGTCGCCGTATGCTTACAATGCTAAGATGATTGAAATCAAAAAATAATGAGTGTTTGGCTGGAGCGTCTTTCACGCGGTTTTACCGAAGCTGAATCTTCGCAGATTCAAGCAGAGATATTTAACGTCAAAGGCCTTCAGCTGGAACTAGATTCTCTTTCAACGGAGCATCTTCAAGAGGGGCTGATTCGCATGGCCCCTTACCGCCTTAAATATTCCGGAAGTCTTCGCCATGGGCGAGTCGAATCCTGGCAACAAGCCAACTCTTATGTAGCCGAAAAAATCCAAGCCAATGAAGCTCCGACATGGCAAGACATCTTAAATCTCAATGCCCTTTTAACCAATCAAGTGAAGTCAGAGATTCGCACAAAGCCTGTCTATCTAGGACCATTTGAGGCTTGCCCGCCTGAAGATCTTGCTTTGACTCTTCAGCACTTTGAAAGAGACATTCTAACGAACAAAGCTCAGCTTGATCCGCTCATCGCAACAGCTCTTTGCCAGTACTGGCTAGTGAGCCTGCATCCTTTTGAGGATGGCAACGGTCGGACGTCAGTTCTTTTAAGTGACTGGCTCTTAGGACTTAATGGCTATTTGCCTATGAGCTTTGATACGAAGTTAGATGGCATGGTCGCAACTCTCTCTAGCGATCGAGTTTCTGCGACGCCGGGAAATGCTGTTTTGAAACTTCTTACGAATGTTCAACGGTCCTATCGACTGGTTTTGAATGACGCCTAGGTGCGCTTCATTCTAAAACCTTGCATCATCATTTTATCGATCAAAGCTGCTGGCAGTAGGCGACTCATCAAAGAAAAAATCTTTACATTCTTTCCTAGAAGATAGTAGCGTTCCGGCGATCTGCTTTCTATGGCGTGAAGCATGGCTTTTGTTACTTCCTCGACCGGAATCGCAGTTTTCACCGTGTCAAGAACGCCCCGCTTTAAAGCTTCTAATTGAGGCCCGTAAACTTTGCGCATTTCTTCGCTCATGCCCTTTTGCTGATCTTCGCTGTGAGAAATTGATTTTGACCAGATTTCCGTGCGCACAGGACCGGGTTCGAAAAGAACGACTTTTACACCTAATGGCAAAAGCTCCCTTCTTAAGGAATCATTGAAAGAACGTAAGGCAAACTTGGACGAACAATATGGCGACAAGAACGGTGTGGAAATTTGACCACTGATCGAGCCCACATTGATAATACGACCTTGGGTTTCCCGCAACAGCGGAAGGAATATTTGTGTCAGTCGAACCGGTGCAAAGACATTCACGTTAAAAAGATCCTGCCACTCTTTGAGTGGCAAAGCTTCAATCGGGCCACCTACCGCAACCCCGGCATTATTCACTAATATCAACTCATCTTGAGTGTTAACTGTACGACGTATCTTTTCGAAAGCATCTTGAATATCTTGTTCATTGGTAACGTCCAACTTTAAAACTTCAAGCTGCTGGGGAAAACGAGATTGCAAAGACTGTAAGACTTCAGGCCGCCTGACACCGGCCCACACTCGATAACCTTTTTCACAAAGGCTCTTTGTTAGATCAAAACCAATCCCCGTAGAAGCTCCTGTTACCAAAACTTGTTTCAAGCAAAACTCCCCGCTAATTCTTTGGTATCATGGAGCCCATTCAGTGTCCATCTTCACTGGACTCTATCACAAGGGTCTTCACTTTAATTTGACAGTCCGTTTAAGAGACCGTCGTGCTGATTGTAATCTTGCTTTCTAAAAGGTTATGAATAGGACACCTTTCCAGAATATCTGAAAGACGATCGCGCTGTTCTTGTGTGAGATCACCGCGATAAGAAATCTGACGACTGATTTGAGTTTCTTCCCCTTCAGAGACAATTTTAACAACCACATCTGTGGACTCTAAGGGGATGCCCTTTCGAGCCGCATACATCTGCGCAGTTAAAACCGTGCAAGCCGCCAAAGCGGCTTCCACGTACTCGTGAGGATTGGGACCTTCATCGTGTCCTCCTAATTTTTCAACAAGCCCGGCAACGAAGTGATGATTTCTGACTTTGAGTTCAGCCACCATGGCGTCTGATTTTCTTTGCGCTTTAACCATTTGCTGCCTCCATTCTTAATTCTGTTTCTGCCTTTTCAGGAACTACTGACAAGAGAGCATTGAGTTTTGAGTAGGCCAAAATAAATTCACCATCGTAACCCAAGTAACTCTGAATGCGGTCCCTAATAAGCGAGCCCTCGTGCTGCAAAACAAACACTATTTGATCTCGCACGTCCTGTATATTCCAAGCTGGGACTTCTTCTTCATCGAGGAAGGCGTCCACATCGGCTATCAAAGTTGAAAAGGGTCTCATCCATGCAAAATTCTCGTCTTGGGTTAACAAAAAGAGGAAATCGAAAGAAGAGAGTTTTCTTTGCAAAAGCTTTTCAGCCTCCAAACGCTCTCTATCTAAGAAAAGACGGTGAAGATTTTTAAGCTCTTTGTTGATTTCTTGCATTTGCCATTTCATGGCGTTCTCCTTTTAAGGAAGGTCGAAAAGAATAAACTCTGCACCTTCGCTCCATTGAACTTTCAAGCGTTCAACTCCGGTAATTCCCGCGCCGTCGCCCGATTTTAAAGTTTCCCCTTCCACTTGCACATCGCCTTTGATCACTTGCACCCACAGATGGCGATGTTCATAAGTTTTCAGAAGCTTTTCTCCGGCGTCTTGGGCTTTGGCCGCGTACATATCCACGTCTTGGTTGATGGTGATAGACCCGTTACGACCATTTTTGGAAGCCACTAAAACAAGATCACTGCAGGATAAATCACTTCCGAAAAAAGTTTTTTGCTCATAACCGGGAGTCAGCCCTTTTTCTTGCGGCTGAATCCAGATTTGCAAAAAGTGCGTCGTCTGATCGTGAAGATGATTGTATTCAGAGTGACGAACTCCTGTGCCCGCGCTCATGCGTTGCACTTCGCCAGGTTTAATGATGGTGCTATTTCCCATGGAATCTTTGTGCTCTAAGGCACCTTCGATCACATAAGAAATGATTTCCATGTCCCGATGCCCGTGAGTATCGAAACCTGTCCCACCTTCGATGCGATCTTCGTTGATCACACGCAGGACGCTAAAGCCCATGTTTTTTTCGTCATAATACTCGGCAAAAGAAAAAGTGTGGTTTGAGTTAAGCCAACCGTGGTGAGCCTGTCCGCGTTCGTTTGATCTTCTAACTTGAATCATATGTTTCTCCCTATGAAGAAGAAATTACCGTCAAGTTAATATAAATGATATTTCTTATTTTTTATAAACTATATACATATTTTCTATATAGGTTAGTCACAGTTACCTTCCCAGCGACCCGCCTGTAAAGATCCGTTGCTCCAGCTCGACCAAATACCCGACGTATTATCTCGCACCCGCACTTGGAAAGTCATTTCTGAACCTCCGCAGCGACCTTCTAACGATAGACTATTGCTAGTCCCGCCACCGGTGACGATACCTGTAGAACCCATCCCGCCGTTGTTATTGCTAACTGTGCCTAGAATCCATTCATAACTATATCCACCACTTCCCACGCCACCGGCGGGCGTGATGGTTGCCGTGGTTCTCTGATCTCCCAATGACCCGAAGCTGACGGTGCTATACGATATACTTAAAGAAACCACGGCATAATCCTGACAGGAAGTGATGGTGTAAGATCCTGCCATACTTCCGTTGGTACAACCCCGCGCCTGCGACAACGATGCACAAGTTGTGGGTGCCACAGCGTAAGTCGCCGAATAAGCAGTACCTAAGAAACCATGTGATACATTACCCCAAGGTGTGCCCGCACAACCGGCGTTACAACTTTGCGCAGTGTAAGAGCCTGAAAGAGCCCCGGCATTACACGAACGATTTTCAGAGGTACAGGCTCCCGTCGGATTTGTTGAAAGATATGCGGTCACACTTTGTCCCGATGAAATGCCACCGCTCCAGGGCAAAGAGCATCCGGCAGTACATGTTAATGACGAATAAGATCCGCTCATCACCCCACTATTACATGTGCGCACTTCAGAAACGCATGTTCCCGCAGGCAGGCCTGCTGCGTAAGAAGTGTTTGAATATCCGTGAGCGACATTTCCCCAAGGAGTTCCCGTACAACCATCGTTACACGCTACTTCATTAAAGCTTCCTGACAGCACTCCATCTGTGCATGTGCGCGTCTCTGCAATAGCAGAACAAGCAGATGTTGGAGCGGACTGTGAAAAACCCTGGACTGTTGCTCCGTGAGCTAGCGTTCCCCATGGTGTGCTTGTACAAGAAAGTGCGGCACGCGTTGTCACTAACCAAGCGTTGGAAGTGACGTTTCCTAAAGTTACCTGGGCCGTCACCGCCGTAGAGAAGGACGAAGATGAAGTGCGACGGATCGTGATCGTATCCCCGGGCAAAAAGCCACCTACAGACGTGCCACCCCAAACGCCGTTGCGCGCAATCGCTGAACAACCCGTGCAATTAGCGATAAGTGGACCATCAAAGCCACCCAGGGTGAGAGTATTTGAAGTGGTCAACGTAGAAAGCTCCACACCAGACTGAGCTGCGAATACTAAAGCATCTGGCGTGTTATCTGTACAGTGATCCCCACTTGGATCATAGCCGATGTCACAAGTTAGAACCGAACTTACTGGACAGCTGTTAGCGCCACTTCCCGAACCAGAATAAACCACCGCCGTTGCGTGAACGGGAACATTGGTACATGCATAGCGTGTGTCGTTATTCGCAGGGGAATAAAATCCTGAACCCACATCAGCACACGCGCTTCCGTCCCAGTATTTATCCGTGGCACACAACGCACGACATGTAAGACCATTTTGCGTGTAATTCGTTTCACACGTGTCGATGCTCACGATCGGACACGAGTTGCTTGTTAAACCTGAACTTGCGCCATAGCTTACACTTGCAGCGTGTGCGGGTTTATTAGTACATGCTGTGACTGTGTTAGCTCCGGCACTATCAACATAAGTACCTGTACCGGCACTCACACAAGAAGCCGAGATACTGTTTGATGGCTGATAAGTTCCTGGTGCACACTGCACGCACGAACCGGAACTTAAGTAATTTCCCGGCCCGCACTTCACGGTCAAAACCTGAATGCCGGATGCTGACCAATTTCCTGCTTCGTCACGTTCTTGTACATACAACGTATGAGTCCCAAAAGCGACATCACTGACCGAGGCATAACTTAATGACGTCGTTACCGTAGCGCCTGAAGAAAGATCTGAATCATTAAGTTTATAGCGATAAACTCCATTCCCGCCGCCACCGCCACTCACCCACGTCCATACGGGGCGAACACCCGCGTCCGCGGCGGCTGGCAATAGCGGCGGATTTGGAGGAACGGTGTCAACGCGAATCGTGATAGCGTCTGGTTCAGAATAAGGATCCTGACTTAATGAATTGAGAGAACGCACTTGAATCAGATGATCGGTTTCGGGATTTCCTGTTAACACCGGAAGAGTTAAAGACCAAGTACCTGAGGTACAAGAAATCAGAGCGTTGCTCCAAGCTCCACCGCCAATTTTAACTTCCATTCCGTTTGTTTTTTCAGACAAACATGTGCCTTGTAAGAACGGAGTCGTATCGTTTGTTACAAAGTCGCGACCGCTATTTGATGTGATGATAGGCGAAGGAACAGAAGGACGCTTGTAATTCACTTCGTAAGTCGTTGGAACGGTCTTTCCATCCGGATAAACTGAAGAGGCTTCAAACAAAATCAGTCGATCATTGTTTGGATGGGGGACCTTGTAATTCACAGTAAATGTTAATGTCGATGGATCGCAGTTGGCATTTAAAGTTTCGCCTTCTACAAGAAGACGGACCTGCAATACGTCTTCAGGACACTGCCCTTCGAGTTCCAACAAAATTTCATCCAAAACAACTTCATTGATTTTATGAGCCGTCACCGTAGGCGGTAAAGAAACAGACTTATGTAATGCAAGCTCTAGCGTACAGCCGGACGCAAAGAAAGAGGTAAGCAAGAGAAGTTCCCGAATACGCACTAGTGACTTCATCTTAATCTCTTCGGCGAACATTGCGGAATTTAAAGGTACACTCTGCTATGGTTTTGTCAGGATTGTGTTAGGAAGTGTCCTAGCTTGAAACGAAAATCCCATCGCGATGCAGTTTCTAGAGATAAATTCTAGAAAACTTTTTCTCGCAACATCACAAACGTCGAGCAGCGTTTTTCTTTACTTGGTCTCGTTAACTCCTAGCTGAAAACACCGAAATGTTACCATCCAAAATATGAGGAGGACGTTTCGATGAACAAAACAAAGCATTACGAATATTACGGGCATGAATTCAAATCTTACTTTAAACCTGTAGGTCATGGCTATGAAGTGGGATTTACATTTGAAGGCAAACCTTTGTTTGTCGGAAACTTTGTACATAAAAAAGAAGCTATGGAATGGTGGCGTTCTTTCAATCAGGAAATTCCCTACTTCTTTAGCAAGTATGAATTCCCAGTCGACGGCCCTCATCAATGGATGACAAAGTTCTTTACGAACTACATGTACACTTGCTACTACGCTTGGCTAGACAAAAAATTCAACAAGTATACAAAAGAGTACACGAAGTCGTTTGAAAGCAATGTGAAGTTCTATAAAAAGATGCAACCCGTTTGGAAAAAACGCGCTGAAAAACGTGCGGCTTAATTAAGGTGCAAGCTCTGCGGAGACGGCTGAACTGTCTCCGCCATAGCCTGCGTCTCCCCACGTGACCACCGTCCCGTCTGTTTTCACGGCAGCAAAAGCTTTGCTAGTCGAATATATTTTTACGACATTGGAACTTAATGCGGCAGCCACACTGCTTGAGTCGCCACCATAAGAAGGATGCCCCCAAGTCACCACCGATCCGTTTGACTTAATCGCAGCAAAGGCGTTTCTGTTCGCAAAAATTTTCACTACATTGGAACCTACGGCCGTCACCGATGTCGGCGCTGCCCCACCGCAGTTGGAAGATCCGCAGGCTGTACCACCCCACGCAATCACGCGACCATCCTGAGTTAATGCCGCAAAGGCATATTGAGTAGCGAAAACAGCCGCAATATCTCCCGCGGTCGTTGCCTCGGTTGGTGCAACACCGCCAGCGTCCGAGCTTCCCCAGGATACAACACTGCCATCATCTTTTTTCGCAGTGAATGCGGAAAAACTTGAAACCACCTCCAGGACTCCAGCTCCAGGAACTGTCAGCTCTGAAGGTGTTATTCCTCCATTAAGGCTTCCGGCTCCTCCACCCCAAGCAACAATAGAACTATCAGACTTTAAAGCCACGAATGCAAAATTATTACTGAAGAGTTTCACAACATTTGTGGAAGCAACAAGCTCCGCAGGCAAGGAACTCCCATTGGAAGAGTTACCCCACGCTACGACAGAGCCATCGGACTTCAAAGCCG
Source organism: Bdellovibrio sp. HCB117 (assembly GCF_047305915.1). Taxonomy (NCBI): domain Bacteria; kingdom Pseudomonadati; phylum Bdellovibrionota; class Bdellovibrionia; order Bdellovibrionales; family Pseudobdellovibrionaceae; genus Bdellovibrio; species Bdellovibrio sp. HCB117. The sequence continues at coordinate 2,136,365 of NZ_CP178622.1, forward strand.
CGAAAGCGCCGTCGTTCGACTTCACACTCACAACTCCTGAAGACAATCGCGAGGCCACAGTCGAGCTATTTCCCCCGATGGAACTCGAGCCCCAGGTCACAACAGAACCATCGGCCTTGATAGCGGCAAAGGCGCCGGTGTTACTCACAATGCTTTTAACACTGGTCAATGCGGCACTGACGGAAGAAGAATCCCCTCCAAGGGCACCATTACCCCAAGTGACGACAGAGCCATCCACTTTCACTGCCGCAAAAGCAGAACCCGTTCCATAGACGTCTTTAACTCCGTAGCTCAGTTGACTGACAACAGTTGAACTAGATCCTCCTGCAGCGCTATCCCCCCAGGTCGCAACAGATCCATTGGCTTTAACTGCAGCAAAGGCAATCGAGGTCGAAGCCACCTTCACGACATTTGCTGAAACATCACTTGCAACGGCAGAGCTATTACCACCCCAACTCGACTCACCCCAAGTGATCACCTTGCCACCTTTCACGGCAGCGAAGGAATAAAGATTCGAATAGATTTCAACTACAGGTAAGAGAAATGTTCTACTTATAGAACTTGAATGACCGACAGCATCTGTCAGAGTCGCCGTCAAAGACACAGAATTTGCGGACACCGCACTACTAAAATCAATTAAGGCGCTCCAAGTATCGGCGGCGCACGTCACAATACTTTGAGTCGGCCAGTTAAATGAGATGGTCTTACCATTCTCACTGCAAGTACCAGAAACAGAGGCCCATTGTGTTCGGCTCGGAAACTGAAAGTTCTCTGCCGGTGAAGTAATGATCACAGCTGGCGCAATGTTATCAATCGTCACTGGCGATAACAAAAGTTGAGCTGCATGATTTCCAGCTTCATCTTGTGCCGTGTTTTCGTTCACCGTGACTGACAGCGGCCCATTTCCGGAACAATTTGTAAAAACGATATTTCGACTATCACCCGTCCCATTCACGGCGACACTGCAGCCCACCGATGCCCCCGAAAGAACAATATCTGACGGTGACAGTGAGATAGTCGAAAAGCCGGAGTATCCCAAGCTCCATGAAAATGTCGAGCTCATAGATCCCGCACTCACAGGCATAGCGGCAACAGTGATTTCTGGAGCCGTTAAATCCACTTCAATCGAGTCCGTCAGAGTGCACGACGTCACATTACCCGCGGCGTCTTTGGCTTTTAAATAAAAGGTTTTAACTCCTTCACCACTCAAAACCGCAACATTACCGGAGGCAGGTCCCCAAGCTCCACCCGAGTTACAGGTGGCATCTTCTGTCACATAAACTTCAGCAATGCGTTCCCCGGTTACTATGTAGGGAATGCTTAAAGAGTTAGAATAAGCATCGCCATTTTTTAAAACAAACGAAGTGATTGTCGGTGGCACAATTTGGATGGAGATCGTGAGATTTTGCTCTTCAATAGCAAATGTTCTTTTGCTGCCTCGCCAATTTAAGTTTCCCGCATTGAGCTTGATACGAACATTTGAGGCGACAACACCATTCTCCACCGCGACTGACACCAGAAACGAACACACATTGGTGTCACTATCACAGGATATGTCTCCTTCACGCGTGGCATTTTGAATTTCGAACATCTCTGCTTTCAACGAAGCGGCATCTGCCATCTTCGGCAATGCCAACGACACAGGAATCCCAGTTATTTTGTTTGTCGGATTTGCTGGCGTGGATAAACCCACATCCAAAGTTTGCGACGCGAGCATTTGAACTTGGAGATCTCGCTCTGTACAAGCCTGCAAAAGAAAGCACAGGCATAGCAGGTAAACCCTGCGAAATACTTGCGCATTATTGAAAAGACGATCCACAGTTTGCACATAGACTTATCGGCACAATACACACTTTCGTCTAGAGTTTTGGCACGGTATTTTTCAAGCTCTCCTCATTCTGAGACAGACCTGATTCAGAACGGGATTTCCACAAAGACAGACCCACCTAACTTTGTAGGTTTACAGCCTCCTCCCCGGGAGGGATTCTCAACCTGCTTTCACTTGCTAAGAATTATTCTCAACAACTAGATTCCCCGCAAATTCCCGCCTTATCCTAAAGAAGGCGGAGGTGTTCAGTGCGAGTGGTTCGTTTAGTTTCCGGAAGCGACTGTCAAAGTTCACTACTCTCAGTAGAAGCCGTTAAACTTATTAACGCGATCGATACGGATCGTGCGAGGTCAAAGGATGTCGCAAAGCTCTGCTGCCAAGCGGGACTCTGCCCGGTGATCTTCATCAATAAAAACACAAAAGTCCGCTGAAAGAGATGACGGCCCCAATCAGGCGACATATACTTTCCGTATGAAAGAAAAAGTCGCCATTCTCGGAGCCAGTAAAAATCCAGAACGTTATTCTTACCTCGCAATGAAGATGTTGCGAGAATACGGACACACGGTATTTCCCGTAAATCCTGGCTTGGACGAAATCGAAGGCGTCCCCGTTGTCGCCTCACTCAGTAATCTTCAGGGTATCGATACGGTCACTCTTTATATGAATCCTAAAAATCTTGAACAGCATGTCGACAAGATCATAAAACTAAAACCACGTCGTGTGATTTTCAATCCGGGCACGGAGTCGCGAGAAATTGAAACCGCATTGCAGAATGCAGGCATTGAAACTTTAGAAGCCTGCACGCTCGTGATGCTAAGAACCAATCAGTTTGAAAAATAAGCCCTTGAAGTGCCAGGCGTTGTTTATCTGTTCAACGCCTTTTTTTGTTAGTGCCGCGTTCACATCTTTGCCATCTCATAACGAGACATCGTTCTAAGTCCTCAAATAAACTTAAAAATCTCCTCACACTTTTCTTGCTCCTTCGGCACCGTCTTTGCTTTGTTAGAACTGCAAACAGGAGATTCAAATGAAAACAAAGATCTTTGTTACCGCTGCTTCTATCGTGATGGGTTTTTCATCAATCGCTTCTGCAAAATCCTTTAAAAGCATGCGCAACAATCAAGGGGCCGCTGGATATTCCCGCATGGATGCCATCGAACCACGATCTTCTTTCGTACATTTGGAACCTGTTATTGGTTACACTTCTTCAACATTCGGTGGCGTTGAAGGAAAAAATGGAGCGGAATTAGAGAATATCGGTGGTATGCAAGCGGGTTTAGGTTTGCGCTTAGGCCGATCTCAACTGCAGTTTGAAACAGGTCTCTATTACTCAGAGCGTGGAGCGAAACTTTCTAATCTCTATAGTTCTGACGGCATTACTATTCCTGGTAAAGCGACTATCGAATATAAATTTAAGTATCTCGAAGCTCCCCTCTACGTTCGATATGCTTTTCAAGATCCAGAAGCCACACACTTCTTCATTAAAGGCGGTGGCGTTGTGGGACTGCTACAAGAAGCGAAAATGAACGGCACGGGAGGTCTTACAGGCAGCGTAGACATCAAAGATTCAGCGAACGAAACGGATTTTCGCGCAGGCCTCGGAGTCGGCGGCGTTCTTCGCATCAACAATATGTTTTCAGTCCTGATTCAAGGTGACTACCAATTGGGCTTAAATAAAGTAAATAAAGAAAGTGCTGAAGGAACAGAAATCAAGAATAGCTCCGTAGCTCTTTCCACTGGTCTTGTATTTGATATCTAAAGGGATATTAATGAAGTGCCTTCTCTTATTCTTAGCACTGACTCTTCAAGGACTTTCCGCCTTCGCGGCAGAAAGTCTGAAACTTTTTGAATGGCATGTTAGCGAAGCCATGGCGCCGCTGATTTTGCCAGTCAGACAATCAGAAACTCCCGAACAAGCAGCACAACGTTACTTGAATAATTTAGGCAAAAACCCCGACCTCATGGAGCTATTTGAAGGACGTGTGCCCGCTTTACCTTTGCACGGCTTTAAAGCTCTCTCGCAAGAGGACCGCGAAAGTCGCGCTCTTCTTATTGCCAATCTTCCCAAAGACTACACACGCAATTCTTTGCGTGTGCAAAATTTCAAACGCATTTTCCAACAATCTCGACAGACCTCTTACATTCTTCCCATCAACGCCAACCTTGGCTTGAGCCAGGAAGAGACTCGGGAACTCTTTAAGCAGATCGCCGAAAAGTTCCCCATGATGGTGGCTATGGGCGGCGATGATGTCGACACCCACCTTTATAAAAAAGAGAACTTTCATTCGCGCAACACCATTCCCGCTCGTGACCAATTCGAAGTGGCACTCATCAAGTCTTATGTTGCACAAGAAAAAGGATTTCTTTTAGGAGTATGCCGAGGATCTCAGATCACTTCGGTCGCTCTGGGATATCAACTTATCCAAGATATTCCTTTTCACATCGGCGACAAAGTCGCCCATGGCAATGACTGGCACCCTATTGACGTCGTGGAAACGAAATACAACCTTTTAAAACCATTTGCTGACGGAAATATGAAAATGACCGTCAATTCTCTTCATCACCAGTCGGTGATTTTTAAAGAAGGTGGAATGCTGCAAATCGCGGCAAGAAGCCATGATGGCATCACCGAAGCCACTGAGTTTAAAAATGGGCGCGGAATGTTATTACAGTTTCACCCAGAGTTGATGAATAATGAATTAGGTTCTAAAATTCTGTGGAGCCTTGTGCAGCAGAAAAATCGCGTAATGCCCGCCCGTTGTTCAAAGATTTTCTAAAGTGCGGTTTGAGTCCAAAGCGGCTCGCCGCTCCTGATTCTTAACAGATATTTCAACAAGATTTTGTACTCGTCTTTAAAATAGGCGTTGCTTCCTTTACCTGGTCCTCTAACATAAATACATGCTTGAACAAATATTCCTTCATCAGAAACATTTCAGTCTTCAGCTGCGCAAAGAGCCTATCAAAACGCGCGTGGAATATTTGAATAAACTCGATGCCGTCATTCGTAAAAATATCCCCGACATCATCAAGGCTTTAAGTCACGACTTTCAAAAACCGGAAGCCGAAACTTTAATTACTGAAGTCTATCCGACACTTCATGAAATTCAGTTTGCAAAAAAGAATTTAAAAAAATGGTCCCGCCCTCAAAAAGTTAAAACACCTTTGCTTTTACTAGGCTCGAAGAGTTCGATTTCGTACGAACCTCGCGGGGTCTGTTTAATCATCGCCCCGTGGAACTATCCCTTTCAACTCACTCTAGCACCTTTGATTTCGGCTATTGCGGCGGGAAACTGTGCCATATTAAAACCTTCCGAATTTACAACGCATACATCCCGTCTTTTAAAAAAGATGATGGATGAGACCTTCGCTCCAGAGCATATAAAACTGATTGAAGGCGGCCCCGAAACCACAAGCGAACTTTTAAACCTGCCCTTCGATCACATCTTCTTCACTGGCAGTACACGCGTGGGAAAGATCATCATGGAGGCCGCAAGCAAGCATCTGACGAGCCTGACTTTGGAACTAGGCGGAAAATCCCCTACGATCGTTGACGCCTCCGCCAACATATCGCTGGCCGCAGAAAAAATAGCCTGGGCCAAGTTTCTTAATGCCGGGCAAACCTGTGTCGCACCTGACTACATTCTTGTTCAGCGCGAAATTCTTGCGGAGTTTAAAACGGAACTTTTTAAAAAGATCGAGGAGTTTTACGGCAAAAAAGAAGAGCAGAAAAAATCAAAACATCTCGCTCGTGTCGTATCGACTCATCACACCCGTCGCCTGGCGAATATGATTGAAGAAGCTAAAAACTCCAACGCAGAAATTTCCTATGGCGGAGATGTCGACGTTGTCTCTCACTATATCGCGCCCACAGTTTTAGAAAAAGTAGATCCACACGCCGCAATCATGAAGGAAGAAATCTTTGGGCCACTTCTGCCACTTGTGCCGTTTAAAGATATCGCTGATGCCGTTCACTATATAAACGAGCGCGAAAAGCCTTTATCACTTTATATTTATTCTCGAAGCAAACTCAATATTGAGCATATCTTGAAAGAAACTTCCTCCGGCGGCGTTTGCGTGAATGACTCCGTCATTCACCTTGCGAACCCCCATCTTCCCTTCGGTGGCGTTGGGCACAGTGGCATGGGTAGCTCCCATGGTTTTTTCGGTTTTAAAAACTTCTCACACGAAAAGGCGATTTTACGTCAGTCTTGGATGGGACGTTTGCTGCGCTTGATTTACCCACCCTACTCTGATTTTAAGCTGAAACTTATGAAGCTGATGATTGACCTGAAACTTTAATCAAGTTGCAGGATTTTTGTACGGTCACCGACAATCCAAAGAACATCACCTTTTTGCAAAGTCTCTGAAGAATCCGGATTCAAAATACGCATTCCTTCGCGTTCAACACCCACCACTAAACCATTTGTCGCTTCACGCAACCCGCACTCACGAATGGTCTTATTCAAGTACGGAGAATCCTCGGTCATCACATACTGTTCCAGACTGTATTGCGAAGCTTCTCCGACACTCATCGCTGGGGAAACATCAAAGTTTTCAGAATCGATGAACGACTTAAAGCGAATCAGCTGCGCATCTGTTCCGATAACATGAACCTGATCATGAGGCATCAGGCACTCATTGCGTCCCGGAGCCGTAATTCTTTTGCGTCCACGTTCAATCAAGGCGATCGTAACACCATACTTTTCACGAATCGAAAGTTGATGAAAAGGCGTCCCTACGTAGGGAGCTTCCGGCGGAATGGTGAACTCGGTGATGTGCGCATCCCAAGGCGCCAGCGCTCGGTTGCTCTTTCGCGCGTGTTTCTTTTGGACGTCATCATGAAGATTGGAAAGAAAACGATTTTCAAACCACTCGTAGATATCTCGCAATTTTTGGGAAAGAACATAACCAACAACCACCACCATCCAAAGCGTGATTCCCACCGCCCAGGCAAGAGGTACGAACTGAGCCACCATGGCACCCAATAAACCGACGGCTAGCATAATGCGCGAAACCAGAAATACGTAGTTATGATTTCCTTTACCTTGTTCGACCAACAGAATCTCAAACTGTTTGGTGCGACCAAATGCCAAGGCCCAAAGAAACGGAGCCGTTAACACCAGAGTGGCACTTAAAGAAATAAATTTAGCTGGCCCTTCTTCAACCTGTCTTTCCAACAGAAACGGCAGAAACACGCGCGCCATCAGAAGAAAGATCGCTACGACAACGACAGAATTCAAAACAACCTTCAAAATGTAAGAGCGCACTTGCTCTTTCCATTCTTTATTTCCTGACATGGAAAAAGAAATCACGCTATAGCTATCAAGAGCCGCGATCAACTTGGCGGGAAGAACTTTCTCTAAAAAAGCATACACTTTGCCCGAAGATCTTAACATGTAAGGTGTCGTAAATGCCGTTACAACCGAAACTGACACCGCAATCGGATAAATCTTTTCGCTTACGACTTTTAAGCTTAAGCCTAAGGTGGCGATGATGAATGAGAACTCACCGATTTGCGCAAGACTCATTCCTGATTGCACCGAAGACTTGAGCGTTTGTCCGGCAAGCACAGATCCCAATGTAACACTGAACGTCTTACCGACAAGAACGACACTTGATAAAATCAAAACTTCTTTCCAGTTGTCGCGAATGACAATCGGATCAATCAACATTCCGACGGAAATAAAGAACACGGCTGAAAACAGATTTTTGATGGGACCAACAAGATGATGAATACGCTCACCTTCAATGGTCTCTGCCAAAATGGAACCCATGATAAAGGCGCCCAGAGCTGAAGAAAAGCCCACGGAACTTGCAAAAACCACCATCACTAAGCAAAGACCCACAGCGACCACCAGAACGGTTTCTTCGTTCAAAAGCTTTTGGGCTTTTTTCATAAACGAAGGCAGCATGAAGATCCCGGCCACAAACCAGATAGAAAGGAAGAAAGAAAGCTTTACAATAGCACCCAACATTTCAGTGCCCGCAAAATCGCGAGTTAAAGCCACGGTTGTTAGAAGGACCATCAAAAGCACGGCCACAAGGTCTTCGATAACTAAAATCCCGAAGACCTGACTGACGAAGCGAAGATTTTTAAATCCCAACTCTTCGATGGTACGAATGATAATTGACGTGGACGAGATTGCTAAGATTCCACCCAAGAAAAGACTGTCCATCGGCGACCAATCTAATAGACGACCCGTCACGTAACCAAAAACAATCATCAACGAGATTTCTAAAATAGCCGTGAAACTCGAAGAACCACCTACCCGGAAAAGCTTCTTAAAACTGAACTCAAGGCCCAGGGCGAACAAAAGAAAAATAACGCCAATCTCGGCCCACAGGTGAATGCTGTCATTACTGACAATGGTTGGGAAGATTGTGGTCTTAGGACCGACCAGAAAGCCCGCAACAAGATATCCAAGAACAATGGGCTGATTGAGTTTTTTAAAGATCAAAGTCACTAGCCCCGCGGTACCAAGAATCAGGGCTAAATCGGAAATCATTGCTGGTAAGTGCTGCATATCAAAGATTATGACAACTCTTACAGCGGGCCACAAATAAAAAACGGCCTCCTTTTGAAGGAAGCCGTCTTTAATTTAGATTTTAAAATCTAATTACTTCGCGTTGATAGCTGCAGCAACTGCCGCTTCAGCGTTCACAAGACCTGCACCGTATTCATTGTTCGTGTTAGGACCCAATGCTGTTGCAGTTTGTTTTAGAAGTGCTTTCACTTGAGCACCCGTCAAAGCTTTGTTTGCAGACTTCATAAGAGCAACAACACCTGATACGTGAGGAGTCGCCATTGAAGTACCATCAAACGGAGCGTAGTCTGTAGCAATCGTTTGAAGAGTTGCTTTTACAGTTTGACCTGCAGTGATTGATTTCAAGATTTCTTGACCTACGTTTTGTTCGATCATGAACACCGCGATAGGAAGAACTGATCCATCATCAGTCAAAGCACCGTTGATCAAACCAGGAGCGTTATTGTAGATAACCGCGCCAGCCGCACCCGCTTTGATAGCATTTTTGATTTTGTCAGCGAAAGTGATTTCACCACGGCTGATCAAAGCATATTTACCTTTTACGTCGATGTTCGCGAAATCAGTGTCTTTACCAAGACCTGCTGGAACAAGAACGTTGATTTCAGGAGTCAATACTTCTTTCGCACCTTGGAAAGTCGTTGAAGCAACTTTTGCAGATTTAGTGCCGATAGAGATTGTTACAGAAGACTCGCGGCCAGTTCCTTGTGGTACAGAAGAAACAACTGCAACACCTGGAGCTACGATCGCCAATTCAGGACCGTATTGAGAGAAGTCTGCTTTAAGGTTGTTGATATCAGTAGCACCTACTGCGATCACTGTAGAAAGAGCTGCTGGGTAAGAAACGCGGTTTGAACCGTTGTTACCAGAAGCTGCAACCACTGTGATGCCCGCTTTGTCTGCTTTAGCAACAGCATCGCGTTCAGCAGGAGTCGACCACATACCACCCAAAGACATAGAGATAACGTCTACTTTTTCTTGGATACCCCAGTTGATACCTTGAGCGATAGAAACGTTCGAGCAACCGTTTTCAGAACAAACGCGACCCGCAAGGATTTTCGCCTTAGGAGCAACACCTGTGAAACCAGTTTTATCGATCGCACCAGCGATAGTACCCGCTACGTGAGTACCGTGACCAACGTGGTCTGTGTAATCAGAACCGTTGCTATCACCAGTGAAGTCTTGACCTTTTTCGAAGTTAGACTTCAAAGAAGGGTGAGCTTGATCAATACCAGTATCTAGAACAAGAACGCGAGCGCCTTGGCCTTGATTAGATAGAGCCCATGCTTGAGGAGCTTTAACTGCATGGATACCCCATGGAGTTTTTTGACCTACTTTTTGTTGAGATTTTTGAGCTTTCGCCAAGAAACCTTTCACTGGGCGTGGCGCCTCGTGGAAAATCTCTTTTTCAACATAAGCAACTGCAGGATTTGCTTTCAATTTAGCAATCTCTGACTCGCTGTTTGTGTCGATGATTAGTGTATTTAGATTCTCAAGGCTGTCTTCAACTTTACCATCAACTTGTCCCAATCCATTTGGTTGTTGATCCCAGTTGAAACCTTTAAGTGCATAAGACCCCTTCATCTTATACGCCATGTGTGCCGATTTGAAGGCTTGTTTATCCTTCATAATAACAATCACACGCTCAGCTTGAGCCGCAGTCGCAAACAACACCGTAACGATGAGTGCAAATACGTTTTTCATTAAAGTCCCCCCATATCCATGGACTCCAACTATTGAAGTCCTCTATGGGTAGGCACTTCATTTCAGGTTGAAAGATTTATCAAGTACTCTTTTGGAACCACTTCAAATTTTTTTTCCACCTAAAAAAGTGAAATTTTCTGTCATGGCACTGGTAGTTCCAAAGTGGAACCTCAGCTCAAATTTAAGACAGGAACGCGGTTAAATATAAGAAACCCTTATAGAAGACATTATTTATGAGCTTGGTTTCTGCTTAATATTAAAACAACGTAAATGACGCTAAGAGTCTTCATTTTCTTGTTTGAGATCACAGAATTGTTCTTTATTACAACGAACTTTTTCCGTCAGCGAAGGCGCAGTTTCAGTTTAATCACCGTCCACAACATTTCTAAACTGTCGCGAATAATGTGCACGTGCGAGTGATCTTGATGACGCCAACGAATCGGCACTTCCGTCACGATTTTATTTCTTCTTAAGAGAAGAACTATCAGCTCTACATCCCACGCAAACCTTGTCACTTGCAAGCGCGGCAAGATTTCAGAGCGAAACACCTCATCATTGCGCAAAAGTTTAAAACCACATTGCGTATCCTGATAAGGAAGTCCGACCAGAAGCTTTAATATCTTATTAAATGTCTTTCCCATGTTCTGGCGAATCCAGTGCTGACGTCTTTCTATATGACTATGCACGAGGCCTCGCGACCCCATGACCATGTCTGATTTTACCGTCGACGGAAAAAGTTTAAAGAGTTCCTCCCACGGAGTCGCCATGTCGGCGTCGGCCACCAAGATATAATCGCCCGTAGCCTCTTTAAAGCCTGCATGAACAGCCGCACCTTTTCCTTGATTGGGAGACAACGATATCAAGCGCACCAGGGGAAATCCTTCACGATCATTCTGCGCGACTGTTGCTGTTTGATCCGTTGATCCATCATCGACAACCAGAACTTCCGTGATCACCCAATCGGGATTTTCTTCGGCGACAAATGACTTCAACGCTTGCAAAGTTTTAGGCAAGCGCTGCTCTTCATTGTACGCGGGAATAACTATAGAGATCTTTGATTTCAATGTTCGTTCCCACTCGACGAAGACCTTATGGAGGCTCCGACGGGTATAAAGAAGCTCAAAGGATTCGCGAAAAATCTTTTTGCGATCGCACGGCGGATCGCCCGCCTTTCAGTGACATTCACGCCACGAGCTTTGATCGCGGTGTAAAATGCCATACCAAAACTCACAAGCACGTTGAACGCGCCAACAAAAAAGATCCCAATCACCGCGCGCCAAAAGTCCCAGGTCTTTAAGAAATCCAGGCCTAGCACGGGTAAAGCACCCGCTAAAGTTCCCGATGACAGCGTTACGTGTCGCACATCCAAAGGAATGCTTAAAAACTTCATGATCTCGGGCACCATACCTAACAAGATACCTAAAGAGATATTGCCTAAGAGACCTGAAATATTATTTTCTAAAAAGACCGCGATATTGCGAGCGCCTCTTTTACCAAAAATAGCGCGCAAGCTAGGGCTGCGAGCAAGAGTTTTACGCAAAGAATTTAAAGCAAACCAGTTATCTCCCCACCCGGCAATCAAACTTGACGAGTAAAGAAGAATTCCCGTGAAAGCAGCATAGATAACCGTGGGGCCGAAGATATCTACGGATTTATAAGCAGAAACGGCTTTTTCCATCGACATGATATTGTGTCCAACCAATAAAAAGAAAGCCGTATCAATTAAGATGACCGTTGGAATAACGAACATCACGTTACCTAGAATAGACGCCACCTGCGAGCGAATCAAATGCGTGATCTCGGTCACAAGATCCGCCATCCCTTTTTCAGTATCGACGTCTTCCATTTTTTCGGCTAGCGCTGGCGCTGTCATCGCCGGCTGCTTCGTTCCAAGCGTAAAGCCCGCAAGATGAATGAGCACGAAGCTCAGCGCATAGTTGATCGAAGCTAAAGAACCTTCGACGAATCCGCCCAACCCCAAGGCCAAAATACCTACTTTTACGTAAACCGTGATCGCCGTCACCGCACCACCACCGCCGGCGGCCGCGAGCATGTGACGGTATTGTTCTTTCGTGCGCGTGATGTAGTGTTCTCCCGTTTCGGCAGCACGCTCTACGACTTTGCGGGCGAATAAAGCGATGTTTTGCGAGAACAAAGATTTGATACTGCGCAGATCCTGATTTTCCTGAACGAGTTTTGAAAAGAAACTTGTGACTTTACGACTATCCAGGCGCTCGGTTAACAAAATCTCAAGCAGACTGTCGATGCGTTGTAAATAAGTGCTGAGTTTTGCGATCTGGAACACCAACGAGATGCTCACGCCGTACTCGTCAAGATGCTTGTGGACTTGCACGAGCTCTCGACGGCACTCCCACACAATCATGCGAAAGCGCGATGCTTTTTCAAAGGCCTGGTTGCGATCACCCGCAAGATAAGCATTCATAAACTCTTCATGCCCGCGCATCATCGCAAAGAACGCAGAGTCACGGAAATTTGTTTTATCTAAACGCGTGCGTATCGCTGGCGAAAGCCCAATCGCACGAACTTGAATGACGAGGTAAACCAAAGCGTCTTCAAGATCACTTTGCAAACGGTTCCAGTCACGCTCCTCAGCTGCGACTTCGTACTGAAAAAGCTCCACCAGTTTATCAAAGGTCACGTTGTCGATAGATGCCAACCACAATGGATCATCTTTGTCTGGAAAGAGCGCCCAAAACAAATATCCCAACTCGTGATCCAAAGGCGGAGTGGGCAGAAGCTTCATCATCAGACGATCTGAAAACTCACTCCACATTCCAAGTTCCTTGGGAAGTCCCGTATCGGTATAAAGCTCAATACCACTGACTTCATGAACAACCGTACGAAGAATGCGCGCGACGTTCTTTTTCCATTCCGGATTCCTGTCGAGTACCATAAGCAAAAAGCGCAAGCGAGCTACAGGCAGACGGCCTGTTTCCTTTTCCAAGTGAGAATCAACAGATCCTTCATAGCGAATCCACTGCATCAGCTTCACCAGCCATTGCAGTTGATCTTCTAATTGGCGTTGTTCTTTAGCGCCAGATAACAAAACATCGAGGTCGCTGTGGACTTTTCCACTTCGCTTGTATTGAATGAATCGTGCTCGGAGGGCCTTAAGTTTTGTAAACATACGGAAAGTTTACAGAAATCCTTTTTAAAAAGGTATGGAAAGAGGCCTGTTTGAAACGCATTGCGCCGTACAGGCGGATTTACGCAACATTTGGTGGCGTTTGCGAGATAGACCTCCTGTGTTAGAAAGGCCTTATGCAAAGACTTTCGACTCTAATTCTGCTGACACTTTGGGCATCGTTTTCATGGGCCCTGCCGACTTTTGACGGAAACGATGTCACTTCACAAAAAGAATACCAGTTTTCGACATCAGATAAAGAGGCAACGGTCTTGATTTTTGTTTCTGCTAAATGTCCCTGCTCTGCCAGCCACGAAGCTTTACTGAAAAAATTATCGGAAGAATATAAAAGCATGCAGTTTGTGGGTGTTCATTCCAACTCCGATGAAACTGTCGAAGAGACCAAACAACATTTTGCCGAAGCTCAACTTCCCTTTCCTGTCATTCAAGATAGAAAATCTAAGCTAGCCAACGAACTGGGTGCGTTGAAAACACCTCATGCGTTCGTTTTTAATAAGAAAGGCGAAATGGTCTATCACGGCGGCGTGACCGACAGCCACGTCGGCCCCAGTGCGAAAAAGTTTTTCTTAAAAGAAGTTCTTGAAGACATTCATGCAGGCAAAGCGCCTCGTCACAAAGAAGGCCGCGCTTTAGGTTGCTACATCCAAAGGGAGGACAGCTAAGTGAAAGCTCTGATGCTCATTTTAAGTGTCTGTTTGTTTGCGGGTTGCGCGAATCCTGATTATGTCTCGGACGATGACCAACATCTGCAGAATAAGCCGATGGCCGATGGCGCTTACTTTTCTAAGGTTCGTATTATGGCTAAGATCAGCTGGGAAAATACGCCGACAAGTGAACAAGCCAATGCATTTGTTTTAAATTTTTCAGCGCCTTCGGATCAGTTCAATGAATTGGCGGTCAGTCTTTGGATGCCGTCTATGGGCCATGGCTCGATTCCCGTAAAAATCGAAAAAATCAATGCGACTCAATACCGCATCACCGACGTGTACTTCTTGATGCCCGGAGATTGGGATATTCGCTTCACACTAAAAAACAACGGAGTCACGATTGACTCTTCATACGCCTCAATGATCGTTCCATGAAATATTTTGTATTTGTCTTGATTCTTTTTAGTGGCTCGCTGTCTTTGGCCGCGAGCTGTTGTGGTGGAAGTTTTTCTTTTCCCGCGCTGATTTTAGCTGACGACAAAGCTCAGGTAACAAGTACGTATTCTTACGCGCAAGTCAGCGATGAAGTTTTAGCCAATGGCAAATGGCTGCGTCGTCAGGATGGAAACTTAGCGCAAACACTGAAACTTGAAGGCGCGTCCTTGGTGAGCGACAGCTTGCAAGCCGGATTTTCGATCCCGGTGATGATGAAGTCTGCTGACAACTCTTCTGATTCTAGCGGAGTTGGCGATATTTCTTTATACCTGGGACATGAAACTTTTCCTGAAAGAACTTATTCTCGATGGAAACCCAAAGGTCTGACTTTTTTACAAGTGACCTTGCCAACAAGCCCTTCCATTTACGATTCCTCTATCACAACAGCCACAGACATTCGCGGTCGCGGTTTTTATTCCCTGGGCGGTGGCGTCGCTTTGATGAAAGCCTGGGCGACCTGGGACGCCAATTATAACGGAGAAATTCACTACTCTTTACCGCGCACGATTTCGAACGAGGCCTATGGTGGAGACGTTGAAGTAAAGCCTGGATTTGGAACCACTCAGACCGTAGGCCTTGGATGGAATCGTGGCGATTATCGCGTGGGTTCTGCACTCACCTATTTATATGAAGATGCGATTCGACTTTCAGGCGCAACGAGTAGCGATGGCACAGCTCAAAGAAATTTCACCTTGGGATTTTCAGGCAGCTACATGATCAATCTCGAATCTGCGGTCACTGTCAGCTACAGCGACCAAAGTTGGATTGGCAATCCCGTGAATTCAAGTTTATCAAAAACATTTAATATCAGCTACCAACAGCGGTGGCCTCGGTAGGAGAAAGAAATGAAACTTATTGGTTCTATTATTTTAGGAGCAGCTCTTCTTATTGCGGGTCTTCTCTTCAGTGCAAATGCCAGAGCTCAAGCTGGCGCGGCATGCCCTGTTTATTTCAAAACGTCAAATGTTTGCGCTTCGGTTGAATTCACAAAAGGACCGTCTGATTCTGAAGAGTCTCAGTTCCTAGTAAAATTCTATGGGTACGCCTCTGCTAACGGCGAACCCGTGATGGTGGATCCACAAAATTTGAAAGTCGATCTTTGGATGAACATGGGCCATCATGGTCACGGTTCAGGCCCGGTCAAAGTTGTGAAACAGGATCAGGGTATTTACTTCGTATCGGAAGCATACTTCGTCATGGCAGGTCGCTGGCAGATCCGCCTTTTCGTGAATGGCGAAAAAGGCGAATTCGATGTCGATGTAAAACCTTAAGCGTCGACACAGTAGTAGGGAATTTCAACAATGGCGCGAACACCTTTTCGCGCCAACGTTGCGCTGATCACCGCGCGCACGCCGTTGATATTCTTGCCCTTGGCGCCGATGATTTGGCCTAGGCACTTTTGATCGCATTCGACTTTATAAACAGTCGTCTTATCACCGAAACTGTATGTCACGATGATAGAATCCGGATGATCAACCAAGCCGCGAATCAATGTCTGCAGCAATTCCTTGCCTTCCTCACGCACTCGACCTGAATCCAGGTCTTTAAGCTCAGGACGCTTTTTAATAACTTTGATCTCGCTTGGGCCCGTCATTTATTTCACTCCAGTAATGTTTCGATAATAAACCTTTCGGGAGTTGTTTATGTTCTCTAAAGGGCCAAATCCCCACATTCATATTATTTTGTGTGATTTAAATCAGTTTAGGTCCACGATTCGGCTGGGATATTTTGCGAAGAATTAAATTTTCAATTCGTTGAGCTTTTATTTTACTAACAACATCCGAACAAAGCCGAATTATCAGAATTCCTTTCAGATATTTGTAATGTTGGATTCACGTCACGATCGAATTTCATGTTAAAGATCTTTGTTGCCTGGTTCGGCATTCAAGATCATGACAACTCGAAGTTGCTTTGAAAGTAAATGTCGCCTTATAAATAATCCGTACAGTGAAGGAGAACCTCTTTTGAGCAAAACAACCGAAGACAATGAAAAGCAGATCCGAATTAAAACTCTTATTATTCTGGGGTTGACGTTTATTCTGCCGTCGATCGGGACTCTGGTATTTATGGCGTTTTATCTTAATCGATAACTATGAGTAAGACCATCCACTTTCCTGACAGAAAAAAGCGCTGCACATGGAGCGCCTCAGCTCCCGAGTTTTTAAAGTATCATGATGAGGAATGGGGCTTCCCAGTTGGCGATGACTATCGCCTTTTTGAAAAGCTGTCTCTCGAAGGATTTCAATCGGGTTTAAGTTGGCGCACGATACTTGCTAAACGAGAAAACTTCCGCAAAGCATTTCATCAATTTGATTTCAACAAGGTCGCAAAGTTCACCCAGAAAGACGTCACAAGATTACTTAAAGACGAAGGCATTATCCGCCACAAAGGGAAAATAGAAGCCGTCATCAACAATGCCAAGATGGCGCAAGAAATCGTTCGGACTCACGGCTCCCTAGCCGCTTATATTTGGAGTTTTGAGCCCGACAAGAAGGATCTTGCAACACCTCAAACGGCTTCAACCTCGGCAGCATCAATAGCGCTTTCAAAAGCATTAAAGAAACAAGGCTGGAAGTTTGTAGGACCAACAACGGTGTACGCCTTCATGCAGGCGATGGGGCTTATCAATGATCACGCTGTTGGTTGTGTTATTAGATCTAAGGTTGAAGCTAAACGCCGAAGGTTTAAGAAACCAAAGTGCGCAATATAAATCCTTGCAGACTTTTTAGCGAATCCCACTTCAAAATGTAAAAGAAATTAATTGGAGGTGGCGGCCGGAATTGAACCGGCGTGAGCGGTTTTGCAGACCGCGGCCTAACCACTTGGCTACACCACCTTAAAAAGGAGTCTCAATTTAAGGTTTAGGTGCCTTTAAGTCAATTGGAAAGACGGACAGTCTGCATAGAACCGCTCAGCAACCCAGGCGTTTCAATGCCTCAAACGGTACATAAGTGACTTTCAGAGCACGCTCTACATGCCGGGGTTCGAGCTTTTCACTCATTTCTAAGTCAGCATAACTTCGCGCAACGCGAAGCGTTGCCAGATCCCTTCTTCGAGAAATCATCTCTTTAGGAAAGAGTTCCTCTAAGTAAAAACGAGGAAGATCCTCGATCAGCTCTTCCCAAGTCCAACGAGCGGAAACCTTCTTAAATCTCAGATCATGAAGAGCGGTTTTCTTTCTGAAAAGGCGAACATCTTCAAGGTGTTTCAAGATATCAGCCCCCAGCACCGTGGACCCTCTTTCCCGCTTCTGTGTAAAGAACAAAACTTGAAAGCGATCCACGAGTGGTCCTGACAGTCTTTCCATATAGGATTGGCATTTCTTTAGCGAACGACCACAAACCACTTTGGATTGTGGAACCCAGTCGCCGCATGGACATAAGTTTGTCGCCGCGATCACCAATGCTTCCGCAGGATGTTCTTCAATATACCTTCCCCGTCTAAGACGAATGCGGAATTCTTCCATGGGTTCACGCAAAGTTTCTTGAGCGCGTGGATTGAACTCCAAAAGTTCATCAAGAACGAGGATGCCTTTATGTGCGCGAGAAAATTCTCCTTTAAAAGGAGGCACACCCCCACCGATCAAACCGAGGGGCGATGTTGAATGGTGGGGATGAACCATAGGACGCCAATTTAGGGGGATCTTTGATTCTTTGTTATTGCGAAAGATCTCATGAAAATCTTCTTGCGAAGGCTCTTGCAATAAAGACAACAAAGATTTTGCGATGGTGCTTTTTCCAGAACCGGCAGGTCCCGCAAGCAACAACGAATGCTCACCGATCGCAATGAGTTTTAAAAGTTCAGCCTGTCTTTCGGGAAAACGAAGATCTAAACCGAACATCGGTCTTTCAATTAAATATTCTCGTGCGACTGCAGGATGAATTTCAGGTGCGAGCAAATCACGAAGCTCCTTCAAACAGGCACGCATAAAAGGAGTTTTGCGATGACTTCCCGCCCCTGTCCACACAACACGATCTTCGCTAGTTTCAAAATCTTCCGTCAGATCGTCGGGCTCAAAGACAGAACCGTTTAATGACAATTCTCCATAGACCAAAACAGAATCCTCCGCAGGCTTGGGGACTTGTTCACTTTCCCAAAGTAAACCCAAAGCCACGGCGAGTTCCAACCCTCGCGAAGACTTTTTCAAATGCGAAGGACGAAGATTCACTAAAATCTGCTGCGCTTTCGGAAATTCAAAACCTTGAGCACGAATGGCACTTTTGATTCGATGAATGCTTTCTTTGATGGCTTGATCAGGAAGACCCAAGAATTGAATTTGTGGCAACCCAGGAATCAAAGAAAGTTCGACTTCCACTGGCACCAGACGATCATTTTCACGAATTAAAGACTGTATTTTCATGCCGAAATATCTTTGCAAAAGAAATCTCGACTTACGAAAAAAACAAAGGGCTTCTTATTCAGAAGCCCCTTCGAGGTTCGGACGATCTATTTGTCCACTTCGACCATCTGCGACAGCGGATGGTGTTCTTCAATCGTGCGCGACATCGTATTTGTCGTTACACTCGTATAGATTTGTGTTGTTTGAATACTTGCGTGACCCAACAACATTTGAATCGAACGAAGATCCGCACCACTTTCCAAAAGAGCCGTCGCGCATCCATGACGGAAGCGATGTGGATTCACAGGTTCTGGGAATCCCGCTCTTAAAGACCAAGCTGCCAACCATCTCCACACATCGACGCGTGAAGGACGATGACCGCGATCATTAATCAAGATCGAAGGGCTGTTTTCTTTCACTAACATCGGACGGTGTTCTTTAAGATAAGTGGTTAGATTTTCCGCAAGCTTTTCAGTCAAAGGAACCAAACGTTCTTTGCTGCCTTTACCTAGAACTTTGATCCAACGATCCGTCGGATTGAAGTCTACGATGTTTAAAGCAATCAATTCAGAAACGCGGCAACCCAAGCCATACAAGAAAAGCAAAGTCAGCTGATTGCGAGCTGTGCGAATAGGATCTTGCACTTCAGCCGCATCAAAAAGCATTTGGAATTCTTGTGGAGTTAAAACTTTAGGAAGTCCGACTTTCACTTTCGGCGGACGAAGTTCACGAAGCTCCTCACATTTCATCCCGCGTGTCTCACAGAACTTGAAATACGTGCGCAGAGAAGAAATCACGCGCGCTTGAGAACGCGTGGAGAGTTTATTTTTCTTCATAAACTCATAAAATCCGCTCACCGTTTTGTTGGTTTTTTTGTATTCCATGTAGAGTTCTAAATCACGACGATATGCCATCACCGTATTCTGAGAACGTCCCCGGACATTTTGAAGCTCATCAAAGAAGTCGATCCAAAGAGGTAATTCCATACCGATATTAGACCTAGACTTTCCTCTAAGCGCAAGCAATTATTATGTAAGGCTTTTGAAATAAAAAAGCCCCAAGGTTTTATCCTTGGGGCGCAAGTTATTCTTAATTTTTGATCTTACAAGATCGTATCAGCAAACATCGCTGAACATACGTAGCCATTCGCGCGCACGATCGTTACTTTTGCATAAAGCTTACGACCCTCATCAACGAAACCGCCTCCAGCAACTCCTGTAGATTCGATCTTCAACTCGATGTTACCCGCAGTTGTTAATAAAGCTGGAACTGATACGTTCGCACCTAGGTTACCAAGTTGACCTACAGAGTATGTCTGCAAGTAGTAAGTTCCTGCTGGCACCACACAGCCTGAGTTTGTAGTATCGTAGAACGTAGTTGGTACAGTGAGAGTTCCTTGCATCGCAATGGGACCGTTGTACCACTTATAGTTGTAACCTGAAGCATTTGGCTGAATCAAACCCGCCTGCGCATACACTTGCATATTCGACAAAGTAAATGCGTTGGTCGATGCTTGGCTGCTAAAAGTTGTGATCACTGTTGGAGCGGTAATACCGCCACAGTTTTGGCAACCATTGATACCCACGATCGGCGTTGTCCCGCCGCTATCACCTTTACCACACGCTGCCAGTGTTAGAACAATTCCCAGCGCTGCTAAAGCTTTTGTGAATACCATTGCTGGAAAACTTAAAGTCTTTTTGTTAAGTCTTTCCATAAATCTCTCCTAGTTTCCAATTCTTTCTTTTAATCCCTAGTTAAACTTCTATCTAATTTCTACTTCGTTATCCGTCACTCTTATTTGATCGCTGCTGCTTTAGAAAGTCCTGAGAATGTACCAAGCTTTCTGTAACCGTCTCCAGGGTATGGAGTGTTTTTGTTCATCACAGCAGAAGCGCGGCAGTTGTAAGGACCGTCATAGATGTACCAGCATTTTCTGTAAGGTGATTGTTGAACATAGGATTGAGCAAAGTTTTTGTAGTAAACAGAGCCCGACAATGTTCCTGAACCTTGAGCGTCACCTTGGTTGATATAGTTATCAACTACTAGCACGATCGCACCGTAAGCATCTTGGAAGTATGCAGAGAAGTAGTACTTACCATTGATGATGAACCATCTGTTGAACTCAGCTTCCATCAAACCGTTATCTTTCATACCTTTATAGCTTACGTTTGTGCCGGAACCTGCTTCGAACTTACCTTCATATTGGTAACCAGTGTCTACGTAAGAGATTTTTACGACACCTGCGTATCTACCATTACCTGCGTTGTTCAAATCAACTGTCAGTTTAAAGTTCGTTGGGTTGTTCAACGGATGCATTGCTACGTAAGAGTTAAACTCTGAGATAGACACCGGAGTGAATGTCACAGTGTTTGAACCTGTTGCAGTGGAACCGTTATTGTTAGAGCCACTTCCATCTGGAGAATCAGGGATGATACCTTCTCCGCCAATGAGTGGTGGCTGAACTACTGAATTCGTTTGGAACTGATTGCTTTGACCACAACCTACACCCATAAGTGCGAATGCTGCCATCGTTAGGATCAGTTTTGAGTTGAATGTTTTCATATCAGCCTCTCTTTAAGCAGTCCGGTTTAAAAGGGACCGCTCACGAGGATACTATTGCGATGCTTGTGCCAACCCACCAAAACTGCGCCAAACTATTGAAACCACAATACAATAGTCACATTTCTCGTGTTGAAACAGCCCCCTGTTTGTCGTCTAACGTCTGTGGCAGGTGCGCAAAATGGGCACTACTGTCACATCTTGAGATGGCAAAAAGTTCGACGAAAAAGAAAATATTTAAGATTTTTCCTCACCTTACCGAAATGGGATTGTAGCGAAAATATAAAGGAATTAGTCATGACTATCACAGCAACTAATGCATTGATCTTGGGCGCAGTTTTTATGTTCGCAGCTCGAGTCTTTTTGGGATTCTAAAATTTAACTGAATTTAGACTTTCCAAACTTTTACGAAGGACCTTCCTTGCGAAGATCCTTTTTTTATTTCTAGCCCTTCGTTTCTTCCCGAATAAATTAGAACTTACCGTGCAAGAAGACCATTCCTTGGACTTTGTTTTGAGTTGTTCCCATAACTGGTGACACCGGACCAATAACTCCAAATGGCGTGATTTGATTTCCGCGCGTGTGGGACACATTGGCGCCCAACTCGAACATTTTATTAAGCTTCTTCGTCCATTCTACAGAAACCGAGGAAGCTGGCTTGATGTCGTAAAAGGGGTCTTTGCTTTTGTTGTCAACGATGCGTCCCAGATCGGCACTCACGCTGAAAGTGCCTAACTTCTCTGTCGGCAAAACAGCCTTAATAGAGTTGCGAACGGCAATCGCGGAGGATGTATTCACTCCTTCCAAGAAATAAACATCCGCCCCCACAACAAGATAAGCCTCCTTTTTATCGGGCTTGCTGGTGTCATAGATCACACCGACGCGGTCATAAGTTGTTTGGAATTCTCGTTGATGTTTCTGTTCTAATTGAACTGGCATGAAGCTCCAAGTGCGGTCGGCAGAAGCTTTTAAGTTCAGCTCTTTCCATTCATGCTCTACACCTGCTTTGAGTTCCGTGCGAACGCCTGAAGTTGTATTCTTATCTTGGTCACCGCTTTTGGGTTTAAAATCAAAAGTGGAGGTGCTGAGTTCAACTTTTCCGGTCGTATTATTGATACGCGCGGACCCTTTAAGATCCGAACCAAAGAACAAGGTGCTTCTTTCACCGTCTTTGAAAGTATTCGTCATGCGGTCAAAACCGGGAGCCGTTAAACGAAGGGCGCCACCGTAAGTTTCAGCTGTGACCTTCACCTCATCGATCAACTTTCCATCAGAAATAATGCTTGCCCCCGTTCGAGCGGAAAGGCCTGCAGCTTCAAGACGATACGTGCCTTCGTCGGTGCGAACTTGAGTGCCCAACATAAAGCCTTTAACCGTTTTTGTTCCCATTTGCACAGCAATGGTCTGCTCGTTATTAGAAGCACGCACTGTGAAAGCACTTTGATCAGGTTTGAAAAGCGCCACACCTTTGATCGACTCTTGCACCCATTGCGAAGTCGCGGGAACATACTCATGCACTTTTCCCGGACGAGACTCAACATATTGAGTTCCTGTCAGGACGCCTAAAATTTTAGAGGAAACATCGACCGCAGACTGCAGTGTCTTCTGCTTTGTATTGTAAAGCTGAGAATAGTTTTGCACATAGTATTCACCCGTTTTGGGATCTCGGAAATGAAGAATCGCGTGTCCGCCAACTTTGTCTTTATCTAGATTCTGCTGCCACTGACCGTTGTGATGGCCCACGGCTTCGAAACCCAAGCTCTTTGCGACCTCACCAAGAACGCGATGAATGTCTCCACAGATGCCACCCTCTTTTTGCTGGCGAACGGCGTTTTGATAAACCGCTTCTAAGTTTTTATTCTCTGTCCCCGTCGCGCTGTAACCAGCAGAAAGGCGACTTCCGATCATGCTTAAAAGTAAAAGCTTTTCTTCATGATTGAACGAGACACCACTTTTATGAGCGTAAGCGACAGCGTCGTTAAGACTTTTTTGCGAAAGAAAAGCGAGATAGGCGGAATTGACTTTGCTTTGAGAACTTTGTGAAAGCTCCAGATCCTTGGGATTTTTGAATGTGACATCTAACTCTTTACCGACGACTTTGGTGTCAGCATAAAAATACCCATCGATCCAATGGGTGTTTCCCGAGTTCAAGGCTTGCGCGAAGGACTTCAGCGAATTGACGGGTTTATTTTCCGTAACACCGCAATCGATACAAGGCATTTCCGCCTCTGTTGCCAAAGAAGATGCTGAGAAACTCACGACGACAAGACTCACTAAAAAAGCTGATGTTTTCATATTCAGCTTTTCGGAGGATTCACTGGCTCGCTGTATTTACTTAAGTCGGGCTAAGGGGTAATAGTGTGTTAAGATCTGTTTATAATTCATTCCGGAACGCGAGAGCGCACGGCTCCCCCATTGACATAATCCAACGCCATGGCCAAAACCACGACCTTCGAATACAAAATTTTCACCGACTTTATTCATTGTAAACATTGTACTGCGAAGTTCCGTGAACCCGATCTTTTGCCGGAAATCATTGGCTGGAATCTCGGCGAAGGAAGAATCATTCATGGCGACCTTCACCTTAAGAACACGCTTGTCGGCGGCGTTGCGAATAAAATCTATTTTTGCAATCGGTGGAAGCTGCAGGCGCTTATGCAACTCTTCTTTAGATAAGGACAGCTTCCAATTCGCACGCGGGTTTGTCGGGCACGAACTGTCTATCGCTGTTCCGGTATTCACTCCATGATTCCAGACACTTTTGGCTGTCGTCGTTTTACCACCGCAATCAGAATGAAAGAACGCTTTCAGAACTTTATCATTAGAGGCATACAGCTTTTGCCCGTGAGTTTCCCTAACCGCTTGCAGAGCTTTTTTAATCAAAGGATCGTTTTCATCTTCTGCAAGAACGTGCCGGAAAACCTGATCTAAGATGCTGCTTTCTAAATGATAGGGCTTGTCTTTGCGTTCATTCATAACAGCAAGAGCGTAGGATCTTGCCGCCACGGCTTGGGCTTTTAAGCTTTCCATGGGCCAAGATAAAGGCATTTCACTGGCAAGCACTCCCACGACATAATCTTCTAAGGGCATCACGCCGACGACGTCGACCTTTTCTTTACTGGCGTGAAGAAGAACTTTTTCTGGCAATGCTTGTGCACCCACCCGCAAGTTCTCACCTTGGATATAAAGAAACTTTTCAGAGAAAAGAGTTTCAGGATCTTTATTGTTGATTCTTAAAGACCAAACCTTCTTCCCTTCTCTTTCCATCAAGCGCACCTCTGCCTGGCCACTGTCAGGAATCGCAACCTGGCGATAAGGACGATCTAAATTGTGAAATTTAAGGCCCAGGCCCGAGATTTGAACTTTTTGAGATGTAGATAAAAGACGAACACGCACTAGCTCCGACCCTGGGATGAGGGAGGATTGCGCGTCGGAAAGAAAACTGACATACACAAAGATGAAACACAAAGACGCCCAAATCAGTTTCACTGACACTCCATCCATGAAGATTTAAAACAAAAAGGGCAAGGCTTCATGCCTTACCCCCCTATTAAACCGCACAGATGAGCGCAGATGAAAGTCTAGTTTTGCTTTTGGGCATCCAAAAGTGGCTTAATGATATCCAGCGGCAAAGGAAAGATGACCGTGTTCGTCTTGTCCCCTGCGATTTCCGTCAAGGTTTGCAGGTAAGCTAACTGCAAAGCGGAAGGAGATCCAGCCAAAGTATTTGAAGCCTCTTGAAGTTTCTGCGCACGCTGAACTTCACCTTCGGCGCTAATAACTTTCGCACGACGTTCACGCTCTGCTTCCGCCTCACGTGCCATCGCTCTTTGCATTTCTTTTGGAAGGTCGATCTGTTTTACTTCCACCATCGTTACCTTAATACCCCAAGCTTCTGTGTGCTTATCCAAGATACCTTGAAGAGCCGAGTTGATCTTATCTCTGTGCTCTAACACGTCATCCAAAGGGTATTGTCCCATTACCGAACGCAAAGTTGTTTGCGCAAGTTGGCTTGTTGCGAAGTAGTAGTCTTCAATTTTTGTGATCGCCTCTAGCGGAGAAATCACTTTGAAGTAAACAACGGCATTTACTTGCATGCTCACGTTGTCTTTGGTGATGACGTCTTGAGGTTGCACGTCCATGGCGATTGTACGTGTATCGATCTTAATCATGCGTTCAACGAAAGGAATAAGCAGGATGAGGCCGGGGCCACGCACGCCGACAGCTTTACCTAAACGAAGAACAACACCGCGCTCCCAGTCGTTAAGAATTTTGACCATGGAACTTAGGATGATTCCACCGATGATGACTATGGCTATTAAAAATTCCATTATTTTCTCCTTATAAAACTTTTTTTACATTTAAAGTAAGACCCTGGCGACCGGTGACTTGCACGCGGTCGTTCACCTGTAACGAATCTTCCGAAACGAAGATCCATGTTTCACCCATGATCTGAATCTGCCCACGATGCCCGTGAGCTTCGACTGTCATCACTACACCCGTGTGATTGGCCAAATCAGCGTCGGCGTCTTTGCTTTTATGACGAATCGTCTTTAGCGCCAGATAGCCAATTCCTAAAAAGAAAACGCCCAGTACAGCGACAACAGAAATAATCAGGGACAATGGCAACGTATATCCAGTCGATTGAGCATCGAATAAAAATAAACTTCCAACGAACACCGCGACTAAACCACCGATTCCCAAAAGACCGAAGCTAGTCACAAATATTTCTAAAACAAGGAAAGCGATACCTAGAAGGATCAAAGCCAATCCTCCCCAAGCAACATCCAACTTATGAAAAGCTACCAGGGAAAGGACTAGTCCGATGCCACCGATCACTCCTGGCGCAATCATCCCTGGATTTGTGATTTCGACATAAAGAAGCCCTAAGCTTCCCATAAAAAGAAGATATGCAAACTCGGGGTCTGCGATAAAGCCTAAAACTTTATAACGGAGATCAGGGGCGAATTCTTGCAACTCCCCCACTTTGACCGAAAGCTCTTTCTTTTCATTTATTAAAACTGTTCGCGCTTCCGATTGCTTTAAAAATTCAGACTCGTTTTGTGCCAAGATGTCTAAAGCTTTTGCTTTGTGAGCGGCTTCGCTGCTCAGTGATTTTGCTTCAGTGACAATTTCTTTAGCAAACTCCAAGTTACGACCGCGTAGCTGCGTAACACCTTCAAGCCAGCTCACGGTGTCGTTGATGATTTTTTTGCGTAAGTCTTCTGGAGTGGCTTCACCTGTTCCCAGGATAGGCGTCGCGGCTCCAATGTTCGTCGCAGTTAAGCCGCCATTGACGTGGCAGGCTTGAAGAATAATGGCACCGGCACTGCCCGCGCCACCTCCGCTAGGAGTGATCAAACAAAGATAAGGAATGTCTGAAGCCAGAATTTGTTCGACGATCAAACGCGTGCTTTGCAGACTTCCGCCCGGAGTATTCATACGGACAAATAACGAATCACACTTTTGTTCTTTTGCTCTTTTTTCAGCGCGAGCCAAATAGTCTGAAGTAGAGGCCGTGATTGCTTCGTTGATTGTAACCGCTAAAGTGCAGGCCGCTTCCGCCTGAGCTGCCAGAAACAGAGTTACAAAAAGAGTGGCGATGACTTTGATCATAACCCTAACTCCTTCATCACTTTTTGCAAATCATTCCACACGACTTTTTTTGCCGCAGCATCTTCAAGCAAATAGGCCGGACTGTAGGTCTCAATCCATTTTCCAGGGCCTTTGAAAATCAACTCTCCCAAATCCTTAGGGAAAGAGCTGAAAACGACGACCACACGACTTTCGCAAATCTGCGCCAGTTCTGATGGAAGTTGCGAGCGATCTTCCACCGTGCAGTCGAGTTCGAGAACTTGGATGTTCTTTAGCTTCATCGCAGTCTTCATCTTGTCGAAAAGATCGCGCACCTCAGGAAGGAAGAAACTTTCTTTGGCTTGAGTCAGAATATTGAGAAAGACCAATTCTTTTTGCTGCACGGATGTGGGTGCAAAAGCACCTTCTTGAGTGAAGAAATGAGCCTTCGTAGAACCAGATTCAGACGCTGGAAGCATCACGTTTTGCAGGCCTAAGACTTCTTGCAGGTAGTGGATATAGTCTTTCATGGCAGGGATTTTACCCAGACCTTTGGCTATAGACTAATAAAACCGGACGTAATGCAGCGCTCAAACCGCCTCAATGACCGCAAATTTAGTCTCAAGTTGAGACGATGCGCGCCGATAAGAGTATTAAGACGCCGAAGTGCGCAGTGCTAAGGCAGTAAAGGAGATCCCATGGAAATCTTTAAATTCAATATCCTTCCAACTGAAGAATTCAATAAGCGTGAGGACTTTCGCAAAGCTGTGAATAACTGCGATATCTGTGGCGGAACTTTGGAATTTAGCTATGAACAAGCGGCCGAGTTTCATGTGCTTCAAGAAAAAGCTCAATGCCCTTGTTGCTCTTCTGAAAAAGAACCTCGCAATCACCGCGTTCACTAAACGCGCGCACGAAGTCCCTTCGCAAATCCAATCAAGGCCAACGCTGCGGCCGCAATAACGAGCGCCCACGATGTTTGGCTTAAACGAGCAACGGCTCCCCAACTGACCGAGCCGATCGCCATGCCCGCATAAAACACCGCAAGAAAAACGCCCAACATCGTTGCTTTGAGATGGGACTTGCCAGTGATCTGGCGCGAACTCATATTCATCAATGTTGATAGTACCAGCCAACCGGTCCCGCACAAGAACATCGCCAGACACATGACTGCGAAGTTGGGAGCCAAACCCAACAATAAAATTCCCAACGCATAAACAATGTACGAACCCGCGAGCGAATTATTTGTGCGATGGGGTTGCATGATCTTTTCTGACAAAAACGCGCTAACACAAGCTCCTAAGCCGAAACATCCTAAGAGGGATCCGTACTGCCAGGAGTTTAAGGCCATCTCGACCCTTCCGCGCGTGGGATAAAGCGCCCACATGGAAGACGCGCAGAAGGTAACAAAGAAAATTTCAACCCAGAGCTTTAAATTGTGAAAAGAGAAAAGAGGCTTCCAATCTTCTTCCGTCAGAGTGATTTTCTTTTTCGTTTCAACATGCTCTTCTTTCACGGGCCAAATCCAGAAAAAGCAGATGAGTCCCAGGAATGAAATGCTGTTGACTAAGAAAGCTGTACTGGGGCCGAAGGCGCTCAGCAAACCTCCGCCGACTGTAGGCCCGAGCACTCGCGTGATGTTAATTCCCATGTAGTACACAAGCACAGCCTGCTGCTGCATGGGATGCGGAACTAAGTCCGTCAGCACAGATTGAAACGCGGGATTCGTCATTGCAAAACCAACTCCCATTGTCAGGGCCAACGCTAACAAACTGAGTTCGGTGATTTTTTCCTGCCACACTAGATAGGCAAGCAAACCCGCAGCTACGAACATAAGACCTTGCGCAAAAAGCAAAATGCGCCGGCGATGCCCTAGATCAGCCACAAATCCAGCGGGAATGCTTAAGAACAAAACCGGAAGATTCGTCGAAAAGGCTAGCAGTGAAATGACAAGTGGAGAAGTATTTAAATGTGTCATCACCCAACTGGCCGCCACATCTTGAATCCACGTCCCCAAATTTGACAAAAACGCACAGATCCAGAAGGACCGGTACAGCGATAATTTCATGGGGGACCAAACAGACTCATTCATGACAACGAAAGCATACTACGGAAAAACTTTGCGACCAATTTCTTATTAGTAAAAAATAAAGGTGCGGAGGTTTGTATGAAAGCTCTAATACCTGCTCTCTTAGGTTTGTTATTGTCAGTCTCTTCTTTCGCAGCTCCAACTCCGGTAGAGATCAAAACACAAACAGGTCAAATCGAAACCAAAGGCGATCGCTACTATTCATACAACTTCGGCAGTCAATGGATCAACTTCAGCCGCTGGGTGGACTTCACCTTAAGAAACACCGGCAACCACCCCGTTCACTTGCGCGGAGTCTTTATTATGGGCTCCAGCTATTGGGCCCAAAGCAACTGCCCGCCGATTTTGGCTCCAGGACAGGTGTGCCTAACACGCGTAGAGTTCCGTCCGTGGTTTGAGGGTTCACATCACGGAAGACTGCGTTTCGCGTTTATCAATGATAGTATTTATATCGATTTGTATGGCTGGGGTGTACGTAGGTAGTTCAAAAGGAACATTTGACGATCTGGCCAGCCGATTTTCCTTCGCGAATTATATTCTTTAGAGTCCTCCACAAGCTTGCATCGGGCAGATGTATCTATCTATTCGGCCCCTGCTGGATATGTAACTCTAGAAGTACTTGTACTTCTAGAAAGCAAAGTGCACGAGAGGAAAAATAATTTACTGAACACTACATTAGGATGAAGTTATGACAAACCTCGCAGCGAGGGCGCCTTGCGTTGATTTCAAAAATTAATGCACTTTTCTCTTGTGGCTCTTTTTTGAATCTTTAATTCTCGGTTTACTTGATAATATTTTTTAATACAAGACCGATCTCACAATTCAAAAAATCACCAAATCTAGAGCGTTTCAGGCACTATAAAGATATTTAACCGACCTATAAAGTATCGAGTGTTCGTTAAGAAAAAGTCGAAAAATCACCTCAAAAATCCCGTGGTATAGTCACCTTGATTAAGAGGTTCCTATGACACTTCAAAATATTTCTAATGATGAATTGATCTTTCGAATGGAAAAATTGGTGCGCACGGAGCGTAAGATCACTCATTTGGTTTTGTGGCATATTGCCGAGATTGATTCGCGCAAGCTTTATGCGGATCTGGGATACGACGGAATGTATGCTTATCTTACTCGTGGTCTCGGATATTCTGAAGGCAGTGCTTATCGTCGATTGCAGTCTGCCCGTCTTTTGAAGAAGGTTCCAGCCGTTGCTGAGAAAATTGAAAGTGGTAAGCTGAACTTATCGCAGCTAACGCAAGTTCAGAAGTGTCTTAATGAAAGCAAGAAATCCGGCGAAAGAATTTCAGAGCAAAAGACCTTGGATGTTTTAAGCAAGCTTGAAAATAAAAACGCCTTCGACACTCAAAAAACTTTGGCTCTTGAAATGAATCTTCCGATCGAAACGCATGAGAAAATCAAACCGCAAAAGGACAGCTCAGTGCGAATTGAACTAACACTTACTCAAGAGCAGTTCGTCGAGTTAGAAAAGGCGCGCAATCTTATGTCCCATATTTGCCCGGAGGGAAATTGGTCTGACGTCATTGCTGAACTTTCAAGACGCTTTAACAATAAAAAACTGGGAGCACTGCCAAAGTTAACTCAGCCCGCCATCGCAGCGGGGTTTCAATAGAAAAATTGATGTTCGGTAGTTTTGTTACGTTAATCTACCTTGAACAACCAAGAGCATTCCTCGAAACAATGCATAGAATCTCCACTAAGTTCGTAACTGTTTATAGATTGCCGTATCCCCTTGAAACTTAACTATGCTCAAAATGAAATTAATAGGTCGGCATTATCGGACAGAGATTTACAACATGACGATTTGTTCGGGCTATAGCAATGACATTACGATCTTTTGCCATAGATCATGTTGTCACGACTTCTATCGGAGCGACTAGCAACGGCCATTCGATTCGTGAAATCTATCTTCCTAATCGGCGCAGGATTTTATCGGCTACGGATTTGGTTTGTTCAATTTTGAAAGCGTATCCTAATCCGAAGTACAATAAGCCATAGATAGAAAGAGCGATGGCGGCTCTAATGATAACATGGAGATCGGACTGCAGGACGAAGCGGGCAATAGCGGCGCCGGATAATGCGGAAATTATGGCGGCGGACCATACTTTGATTTGGAATGGGATTTTTAATCCGGTGTGGCCGATTTTTTTGTTCAATGATTTGCGGAGGAAATAGAATTCAATCCAACCAGCTAAACCTGCAGACACCGTCAAACCTGCTGTTCCCCACTGGCGTTCGAAGCCCAAGGTTTCAGGTAAGTAGAACGCGAAGATCACACCCAAAATAGTTGTGAAGATCACGCGGATGATCGCAAACTGAAGTGGCGTTTTTGTGTCTTTCAATGAATAGAAAGTCGAAGAATACAAGCGCCCTAATGTGGTGGCTAAAAGCCCCACAGAATAACCCGCCAAAACCACCCATACGAAATCGGTGTTTTCCTTCTGGAACTCACCTGTTTGAAAAACCGCTCCCACAATCAAATCACCTAAAAAGAAAAATGCGACTGCAGAAGGAATCACAAAAAAAGCGATTTGTTCAAGTCCCCGATTCAAACGCTTTTGCAGATATTCTTTGATTTCTAAATCAGACCCCGTCGCTTGCGACATTGCGGGTAACTCTGCCACAGAGACGCTCATGCCAAATAAACTCACGGGCAAAAGATAAAGAGTTTGCGCATAGGCCAACGCAGAAACGGCTCCTGTTGGAAGCAAGCTCGCTAACATATTGTCGATATAAGCGCTGATCTGAACTACACCACGGGACACAACCACGGGAGCAAAATTCTTCGTGATGGAACGGACGCTGTCTAATTTCAAATCCAATGAAGGAAAAATCTTTTTCCCCAGACGAAGTGCGGAAGGCAATTGAATCGCAAACTGCAAAAAGCTTCCGGCAACAAGTCCCCAAGAAACTGTGACCGCCAAATCATACTGCCCTTGCTTACTTCCCCACATCACCAAAGTGAAGATGATTGCCAAGTTCCAAATAACGGGAGCCACATACGAAAGAAAAAACTTACGGTGAGAATTTAAAATCCCCAAACACCAAGCCGACATAACCAAGAATCCCGTGCCCGGGAAAAGAATCTGCACGATCTGAATTGTCAAAGCGCGCTTTTCACCTTGGAAGCCGGGAGCAATAAGATCAATTAAGAAAGGAGTTGCAAAAACGCCCACTAAAACCAAGAAGGACGTCATCAGGAATAGAAGACTGCCGATAACAGATGCGACCTTCGCGGCTTCTTCGTCGTGTTTTTTTGCTAAGAGCTGAGCATAGACTGGAATGAAGCTTGCGGAAAGAACACCTTCACCGAACAGATTTTGTAGGAAGTTGGGAATTTTAAGGGCCGCCTTAAACGCATCCCCGGCATCCGAGTTTCCAAAGAAATGAGCGAAAACTCTTTCACGAACCAGCCCTGCAATGCGACTTAAGAATATTCCCAAACCTACTAACAGGGCATGACTTTTCACTCTTCAACCTCAGCATCTTCATCATCTGGTTCATTCAATTGAAGCAGAATGCGCTCCGCCAATACACGGTTGAAACCTTTAAGGGTTGCAATCTCTTCGGGTACGGCACCCTTGATTTCATCAATAGAGTTAAAGCGAGTCAAAAGAACTTTCTTTCTTTTTTCGCCCAATCCCACAACATAATCCAGTTCGCTTTCCAAAGAACTGCTTTCACGAAGCTTACGATGGTACGTGATGGCAAAGCGATGGGCCTCATCACGAATGCCCGTCAGAATATGCAAGGCCTCCGCGTTATGCTTAAAGATCACCGGATTGGACCTGTTAGGGAGGAAGAAGCGTTCCTCGGTCGACTCCACTTCTTGCTTCTGGAAGTCACTTTCCGTCCGCGCCTTCGCCAATCCCACAACCGGGATATCGCTACGGCCAATCTCTTGTAAAATACGAATGGCTTGAGTCAATTGCCCCTTACCACCATCGATCACAATAAGTTGTGGATCTTCGTACTCAGTATGCTTAAATCGACGGCTCAAGACCTCATACATAGAGGCGAAGTCGTTAATGCCTTGAACCGTTTTAATTTTATAGCGACGATAATGTTCTTTCGCCGGAACACCATCTTCAAAGACCACTTGAGAAGCTACGGTCTCCGCCCCTTGGAATGTCGAGATATCATAACACTCAATACGGCGAGGAAGCTCTGGCAAAGAAAGCTTTTCTTTGATTTCATCCAAACCGCGAAGTTTTTCTTCGGACTTAGAGACGTATTTTAAGAAATGAGCTTTGGCATTTTCATTCGCCATATCAATCAAATTGCGACCACGCTCATCCGTCGCAAATCGCACAACGACTTTGTTACCGGAGCGTTCTTTTAGGACTTCACCCATCAACTTTGTTAAGTCATTGCCAATATCCACGGTCAACAGGACTTCGTCCGGGATAAAGTTGTCTTCGTAATACTGATTCAGGAAGTCCACCAGCCATTCGCGTGGATCTTCTGCCGGATCATTAGGATCAAAATGAGGTAAGAAGTGAGATCGAGTTCCAATCACCCGACCTGAACGAACGTGCACAGTTTCCACCAAGCAACCACGATGATCGCCAAAGAAACCCACCGCATCCTGATCTTTTTCAGACGTGTCATTGATAACGGCTTGTTTTTCTAAAATGGCTTTAATCGCTTGTACAGAATCGCGCAGACGAGCCGCCACCTCAAACTTTTCTTCTTCGGCCGCGACCATCATTCTTTCGGTGATAGATTTCACGACCTTCTTATTCTGTCCTTTTAGAAATAACTTCGCGCCTTCGACTTCTTCACGGTAATCAGGCTGTGTGATGTAATCTACACAAGGTGCTGTACAACGGCCAATCTGATAAGTCATACAAGGACGCGTGCGAGATTTAAAAACCGCATCAGTGCAATCACGAATCTTAAAAGTTCGATTTAAAAAACGAATGGTGCCTTGAACAGCAAATCCAGAAGTATAAGGGCCGAAATAAAGCGACCCATCCTTCTTCACTTTGCGAGCAACGTAAAGACGAGGATAATCATCAGCCCAAGTAAAACGAATGTAGGGATAAGCTTTGTCATCACGAAGACGAATGTTGTACTTCGGACGGTGTTTTTTAATTAACGAAGCTTCCAATAAGAAAGCTTCGACTTCGGTTTTAGTTAGAATGTATTCAACTTCATGAATATTCTGAACTAGCAACCGCGTCTTGGGTGAATGATCCTTGCTGTCCGTAAAATAACTTCGAACACGCGCGCGCAGATTCTTCGCCTTACCGATATAGATGATCTTATCGGCGTGGCCCTTCATCAGATAGACCCCGCTTTGTACGGGGAACTCTCTCACCTTATCGCGCACTTCCTCGAACTTAGAAATCATATCAGACCCTCCGCTGCAAGGCGCGAGGAGGAAGGCGTACATCTCGTACGTCGACGACGAGCAACGCAGTCAGAGGAGGGTTTGAGATGATTTCTACTTAAGGCCATCTTTCAGGACCTCCGCGCTGGTTTGCTCCACTTCTCCGCTGCGGATGTTCAGTTCAATGATTTGCAAACGCTTGATTTCGTCGCGAACCTTCGCGGCTTCTTCAAACTCCAGCTCGGCCGAAAGTTTTTTCATCTTCGCGCGCAGTTTAGCGATCTCTTCTTGAAGTTTATCCGGCTGACTCGAGAACTTCGTAACCACAGCTGCAGTTTTATTTTCCCCTTGCAGAGGACCGCCAGCCAAAGTTCCGTCAAACACTTCGCCCAGTCCTTCTTTGATTCTTTTACGAATCGACTGCGGAGTGATGCCGTTATCTTCATTGTATTTTTGTTGAATGCGACGGCGACGTTCGGTTTCGCCCATGGCTTTGGCCATGCTTTCGGTGATGGTGTCTCCGTAAAGAATCACATGCCCATTTAAGTTACGAGCGGCACGGCCAATAGTTTGAATTAACGAACGCTCCGAACGCAAGAAGCCTTCTTTATCGGCATCTGTGATACCAACAAGACTGACCTCTGGGATATCCAAACCTTCTCTTAGCAAGTTGATACCCACAAGAACGTCAAAAACTCCCAAACGCAAGTCGCGCAAGATTTCTGTACGCTCTACCGTCTGAACTTCACTGTGCAGATATTTAACTTTAATACCTAAATTTTCATAATACTCAGTCAAGTCTTCCGCTGAACGCTTCGTCAACGTCGTAATAAGCACACGCTCGTTCTTTTTGATACGATCACGGATCTCTTTTAACAAATCATCGACCTGGTGTTTGACCGGACGCACTTCAACGACAGGATCAATCAAGCCTGTCGGACGAATGATCTGCTCAACGATAATACCTTCAGATTTTTGCAACTCGTAAGTTCCCGGTGTCGCCGATACATAGACGACCTTATCCATCATCGTTTCAAACTCTTGAAAGTTTAAAGGGCGGTTGTCTAAAGCCGAAGGCAAACGGAAACCGTGTTCGACCAGAGTCATTTTACGAGCACGGTCTCCACGATACATCCCCCCGATTTGCGGCACGGTCACGTGCGACTCATCGATAAAGGTGACGAATTCTTTCGGGAAGTATTCTAAAAGTGTCGGAGGTGGTTCCCCCGGGCCACGGCCTGTCATGTGACGAGAGTAGTTTTCAATCCCCTGACAGAACCCCATCTGCTCCATCATCTCGATATCATAGTAAGTTCTTTGCTCAAGACGTTGAGCTTCTAAAAACTTCATCTCTTTATTCAGATCAACCAGACGTTCACGCAGTTCATCTTGAATCGTGCGAATCGCACGCTTTAAGTTGTCATCACTGGTGACGTGATGGCTTCCCGGATAAATACCGATTTGATCCAGCTCTTCTAAAACCTGACCTGTTAATGGATCAATCCAAGAAAGACGCTCGATAAAGTCGCCAAAGAATTCCACACGCACGGCGCGGTCTTCTTCATAAGAAGGAAAGATTTCGACATTATCACCGCGAACGCGCACAGTTCCGCGCGAAAAATCCACGTTGTTACGCTGATACTGAATACGGATCAACTCACGAATCAAATGATCGCGCTTCATCTCGGTATTCGACACGATTTGAATCATCATGCCTTCGTAGGCTTCCGGAGAACCCAAACCGTAAATACAAGAAACGGAGCTGACGATGATCACATCGCGACGATCAAACAACGAGCGCGTCGCTGAGTGGCGCATACGATCGATCTGTTCGTTGATCGCAGAGTCTTTTTCGATGTAGGTATCCGTCGACGGAATATAAGCTTCCGGCTGATAATAATCATAATAGCTGACGAAGTACTCAACCGCATTGTGAGGAAAGAGTTCTTTAAACTCTGCATACAGCTGTGCCGCCAAAGTTTTATTCGGGGCCAGCACCAATGCCGGTTGATTGAGTTTTGCAATAGTGTGCGCCATCGAAAAAGTTTTTCCCGATCCCGTCACACCCAAGAGTGTCTGATGTTTTAATCCAGCATCAAAGTTTTCCATCATCTGCTGAATCGCACGCGGCTGATCCCCAGAAGGTTTATACTCAGATACTAGTTGAAAGTTCTTTTTATAAGCAGAGGCCATCCCTTCGAGCATAGCATAATTTTGAAAGGTGCCTGCTTCTTTTTTGGGTCTACATTGCGTCAATCCAAAGTCCAGTCCTTCATTTCTGCATAGTGACATGGAAAGTCCCTTGCTTCGAGCTGAGCTCCGTTCGAGAGTTTTACTATGAAAAACTTAAAGCGAATTCTGCTCGTTCTTACCGCTCTGATCTGTGTAGCTGTCTTTGTCGTCTACTTTTTTATGAAGCAATCCGTAGCGCCTATGGACGGACAACTAAAACTGGAAGGTCTTTCTGCTCCGGTCACAATCACTAGGGACACTTTCGGCATTCCGCACATCAAAGCACAAAACAAGATCGATGCTTTAAGAGCCTTAGGTTTTGTCATGGCAAGTGAGCGTCTTTTTCAAATGGAACTTTCACGCCGCATGACTCAAGGAGAATTGAGTGAGGCTTTTGGAGACGTGGCCGTTACCAGCGACAAACTTTATCGCAGCCTCATGATTAAACCTGCTGTCGAACGCATGCTCAAACACGAAAAAGAAACAGGCACCTTTGATGAACGCCTGTGGAGCGAGATGGAAGCCTATTTCGACGGCGTTAATCAGTACGTCGCCACTCGCCCCTTGCCTTTTGAAATGAAAATCCTAGGGCTGAAACCCCGTCCATTCACCCCAATGGATGCTTACGTCATGACCGGCCACATGGCTTATAGTTTTGGCATCGCTTTAAAAGCAGATCCTTTGATGTCAGAACTGGCAAAAAAACTTTCTGAAGAACAGTTTCAGGCTTTAAGAAACAATCCTTTGAGCGCACCTCTGAAGATTGTCACCAATAGCTTAGCATTGCCGGCTCTTACCGAGGGATTATTCACTCCCCACTTTGAAGGAAGTAATGCCTGGTTGATTGCCCCCAGCAGGTCACAATCGGGAAAAAGTATTTTCGCCAACGATCCCCACATTGGTTATGCACTGCCCGCAGTTTGGGTGGAAGCGCATATTCAAACACCGGAGTTTGAACTTTACGGTCACTATCTTCCACTCGTTCCCTTTGCGATCTTAGGTCACAACCGTCATCATGCTTGGGGTTTCACTATGTCTCTTTCCGATGACATGGATCTTTATCGCGAAACTTTGGACACTGAGAAAAAAACGGTGCTCTTCAACAAGAAACCTGTCAGCTACCAAGAGTGGAACGAAGTAATCAAAGTGAAGGATGGCATCGACGTCACTTTACCTATGATTGAAACTCCGCACGGACCCTTGATGGACGGAATCTTTACAGAGAAAAATCTGGCGCTAAAGTGGGCTTTTCATAGAAAAGAAAACAACCCCATGAAAGCCTTACGCATGATGGGCGAAGCAAAAAGCATGGCCGAGTTTGAGTCTGCCTTAAAATCGGCAACAGCACCGGGACTTAATGTCATGTACGCTGACGCCGATAACATTGCTTGGTGGATCTTCGGTGATATCGCCGTTAAAAAGAATCCAAATTCAGACATGCTTCTTGATGGAACTTCTGGCGATGATGAATACCTTCGCCTTTTAGAGTGGAACGAGAAGCCCCATTCTGTGAATCCACCTTCAGGGTTTATTGTGACTGCGAACTCACGCCCTGAAAGTCTTCCAACAAACATCCGCGGAGATTTCCAAGCCGATGACCGCTATCAAACTATCGTCAAAGCCCTTTCCGAAAAAGATGTGTGGAATGCAGAAGAATTTAAGGCCCTGCAAACGGACAACTACAACGCCTTTACCCCAGAAATCTTAGAAAAACTGCTGGCAGATCTTCATTTATCGCCAGAAGAAAACAAAAAATATGAAAAAGCCCTGCAAAGCCTTAAAGATTGGAATCATCGATCCGATATCTCGTCGACAGCGGCAAGTCTTTATCACCAGTGGAATAGCGAAAACATCCAACTTCTGCTGCAGAAACTTTCAGAAGAGGAACGCCGAACTTTCCTTAACACCCCTTACGCTTGGCAATTCTATCGTCGTACGATCTTGAACGAAACGGCGCCTTGGTGGAAAGACTTAAAAAGACCTGAAGTAATCACTGCAGGTTTCAAAAAAGCGATTGAAAAGGTGCAAAACAAAACCTGGGGCGAGATACACACTGTTGAATACATACATCCGCTAGGCCGAAATGCGCCTTTAAACAAAATATTCAATTTGGGACCCTACCCCATTCCCGGAGCCTACAATGAAATCAACAACAACAAAATGCGCGGCATGGGTGGCGACTTTAAAGTTGTAGCCGGTCCATCCACTCGCAGAATCATTGATTTTGCATCCCCTCAAAAAAGCTGGGGCATCAATCCGATTGGTATATCTGGCCATATGCTCTCCCCGTTCTATAAAGATCAGGTTCATCTTTTTATCGAAGGCAAATACCGCGAACAATGGATGGATGACAAAGATATCGAACAGGTTAAAACCCACGTGCTTACCTTAGAATAAGCCCGATTTTCGTTTACATCTATTGCAGTTTTATAAGGGCTCAGACCAAATGCGGAGCCCTTCTTTGTATGATTGCAATCTCACCAAAGAATAGCTCCCCGCCTAAAAATCTCGTGCCATTCTGGATCCCATACAGGAGGCATGATGAAACTTTATAAACTTTTTTCCGCTTTGGTGGTTTCTTCGTTCTCCCTGCAAGCCTGGGCATATCCCAGCGTGGGAGACAAAGTTCAATGGACAGGCACGGTTCAACAACGTGATGGCACTCAAAAATCTGTGCGCATTGTAAAAGAAGTTGTTAAGTTCGATAAAGAAACTAAGAAGTGGACCGTCAAATACGAAGCCACGATGGGAAATGACGTGGTTTCTGAACATCTGGAAGTGACGGACCTTTATTCTCCAGAGCGCTTTAAGCAGATTCTTGCTAACTGCGTGACTAGTGGAGGTGTCTTAGAAAAAGTTGAAGCTCCTCCAGCCGGCACTTATGACACCTGCAAAATGACGACTAAAAATGCAGATGGCTCTATCGTAGAAAAATGGTGGGGCAACATCCCTTTCGGCGTCGTTAGCAAAAGTACGAAGGCCGTCGTAAAAGGCAAAAAATTGGCGGACATCCCGGATCTTCAATCCATCGTCGCTGGTCTTTAAGAATAATAAAAAGGGAGCACGAAGCTCCCTTTTTACTAGAAAAGTTTTTAGAACACACGAGCGACTTATTTAGCCGTCTCTTTTACTTCCACCGTCGTCGTTAAGAACCCATCACAGAAAGCACTTCCGCAGTTATTGCGAAGTTTACGCTCATCACTGAACATCTTTGTCGCATCAACAGTATAAGTCATCTCTTTGAAGGTCTCATCATACACCTGCGCTTTGATTTCATAAACACCAGCGGCAATTCTTTGAGCCGAAATAAACTTATAAGCCTGTTCCGTAATTCTGAACTCAGCAAAGATATTTCCCATTTCCGCAAGACTTGCTAACGTCAGATAAATCGCATGTCTTGGCGATACATCCGTGCTCATCCCATAATCCGTGACGACAACAGAAACCTTTAAGTTTGAAGACCCTGGGGAATCTTTATCCACCAAACGAATCACTTGATCGATTGAAGAGGGATTTATTTTCTCTTCGACTGAAGGCAATGTGCGGGCTTGCGCCCAGGAAGAGGCCAATAAGATAGTAACAATTAAAAGACGCATAAAAAGCTCCTTTGAATTTGAATGACGGGATCTTATCCGATTCAAAATCAAAGGAAAGAAGGCACACAGAAATTACAGAGGATTAATCAGAGAGCTGCAAACTCACAGCCCTTTATGAAAAAAACGCCAGGCGTGGCTAACGTTTTAAAGATTATTTAGTCACTTCCCAGAAGCTTCCTGTAGGAGTGTCACTGACAGAGATTCCCATCCCCGTCAGTTTCGCACGAAGCTCGTCGGATTTTGCAAAGTCCTTGGCCTCACGCACCTGAGTGCGTTCTGCAACTAAGGCATCTACCTCTGCGCGTTTTACATTCATTTTCGTGAGCAACATATCATCAAGCTTAACCAAGAAAGAACCGGCAGGCTCTTGGAATAAACTTAGAAGACGGCCGAGCTTAGAAACAAAATTCTTAAACGCAACAGCCTTCCCCTGCACCGCCGGGTTGGACTTCATTCCACGACGAACTTGAGAGTTAAACTGACGCACGACTTCGAACAAAGAAGCAAAGGCCTCTGGAGTCCCAAAATCATCATTCAAAGCCGCTTCAATTTTTTTCCAAGCTTCTTGGGTGATTTTTTCAAATCCAGCATCTGGCGGCACGCCTTCAGCCACATAGTCATCCGCCAAAGAAAGTGCGGAATAAATACGTGCTAAGCCCGACACAGCTCTTTCAACAGCCGCATCACTGAAGTCACTCATTGTACGATAGTGAACGGAAAGAACCATCCACTTGTAGATTTCCGCGTTGTTCGTTTCCAAGAACTCACGCATCGTCACAACATTACCTAAGGACTTCGACATTTTCTGTCCGCCGAAGTTCAGCATATTATTGTGCATCCAGTATTTTACAAAGTGCTTACCGGTGCACCCTTCACTCTGTGCGATTTCATTTTCATGATGCGGGAAAATCAAATCCATACCACCGCCGTGAATATCGATCTGATCACCAAAGATTTTTTGAATCATCGCCGAGCATTCGATATGCCAGCCTGGTCGACCTGGCCCCCACGGAGAAGGCCAAGACACTTCACCTGGCTTCGCCGCTTTCCAAAGAGCGAAATCCATCGGGTTGCGCTTTTTTTCATCGATATCTACGCGGGCGCCCGCCTGAAGTTCTTCAGGGTTGCGACCACTCAGCTTACCGTAGCCATCAAAAGCCGCGATGGAATACATCACGTCCCCTTGAGTTTCGTAAGCGATATTTTTATCCACCAAGGCCTTCACCATATCGACGATGCCGTCCATATGTTCGGTCACCTTTGGATTGTGATCATGAGGACGAAGACCTAAAGAGGCAAAATCCTTTTTATACTCGACGATGTACTTTTCAGACAACGCATGAGGATCCATGCCCAATTCATGAGCACGATTGATAATCTTGTCGTCCACGTCTGTGAAGTTCAAGGCGTAGTCCACTTTGTAACCAGAAGACTCTAGCCAATTTCGAACTAAGTTAAAAAAGACAACTCCACGAAAGTTTCCGACGTGAAGAAAGTTATAAACCGTCGGACCACAGACATACATTTTCACCTGACCTGGAGTCAGAGGTACAAATTCTTCAAGCTGCTTAGACTGAGAGTTGTAAATCTTTAAAGACATCTTTCACCTATAATTGAGCCAAGGCTTTTTCAGCACGCGCGATCAAAGAATCTTTCTTCATCAATGGCACCAGGATTTTTAATTCCGCGCCATGAGGTTTTCCGATCACGGCCACACGAATCGGCATGAAAAGGTTTTTACCCTTTGCACCCGTTTTATTTTTCACTTCATCTTGGATTTTCAAGAACTCTTCTTCCGTCATATAGTCAGACGTATGGGCGCTCACGAGTTCTTTCCAAGCCGTCAAGACCGCTTTCGTGCTTTCCCACTTCATCGCCTCTTCCGCTTCCGGAAGAATGACGTAAGATTTGTCATTCAGTGGCTTATAAAGCTCAATCGCATCCGACAAAATTTCCATATAAGGCTTAAACACCGTGATGGATTTATCCTGCCATACCGGATCTTGCGGAAGTTCCATTTTCTCACGCGCCAAGAACGGTTGAATCGCATTCCAAAGTTCCATATTTGGAAGAGCACGCAAATGTTGCGCATTCATCCATTTAAACTTCACGCGGTCAAAGATTGCACCTGAAGGATTCAAACGAGAGATATCAAAGGCTTGAATCATATCGTCAACCGACATGATCTCTTTACCTTCCGGATGTGACCAACCAAGAAGAGCAATGAAGTTCAAAACAGCCGACGCTAAATAGCCTTCTTCTTTTAGAAGACCACAAGCAACCGCACCCTTACGCTTTGAAAGCTTTTGGCGATCTTCATCTAGAATCAAAGCCATGTGACCAAATTCAGGAAGTGGCCAATTCAAACCTTCATAGATCATCATTTGACGAAGCGTGTTTGGCAGATGTTCTTCCGCACGGAAAACATGCGTGATCTTCATCAAGTGATCATCCACAACACAGCAGAAGTTATAAACCGGCATGCCATCAGAGCGCAGAAGAACAAAGTCTCCGACCATGTCTGAAGGGAATTTCACTTCGCCACGAACTAGGTCGTTCAAGGTGTAGTCTTTCGCCAAACCTCTGGTTTTAAAACGAACCACGCCTTTATTGCCTTTTTCGATATGCTCTAAAGCTTTTTGCAAAGGCCAATCTTGGTAAGGAGAATTCACATGCGGAGAACGGCCGGCCGCTTTCGCCTCTTCACGTTGCTTTTCAATCTCTTCGTCAGTCAAAAAGCAGTAGTAAGCTTTGCCAGCGTTTAAAAGCTGATCCGCATATTTTTTGTAGATATCTTGGCGCTGACTTTGGCGGTACGGCCCCAAGGGTCCCACATCTTTCAATGTTTTCGGATCCACACCTTCCGCCCAAAGAAGATTCAACCACACAAGGTCATCCACCACGCCACGCAAAGATTCTTCCGTGGAACGAGCCTCATCGGTGTCCTCGATACGAAGAATGAACTCACCGCCATTTTTCTTAGCGTAAAGATAGTTGTAAAGAGCCGTTCGAGCTCCCCCAACGTGCAAATAACCCGTCGGAGAAGGTGCAAAACGAACGCGAGGATGAGGCGAAATTTTTGAGGTCATGAGAACTCCAAGTTGCCCAGGCACAAATAAAAAAGGCCTGGTTAGAAACCAAGCCTCGAATTTATTATGTTTTTTATTCTAAGTCTACCACTCAAGGTCGATCAAAAGGGTTCAGCTGCAAGGCGGAGGGGGTTTTCCGAAACGGAAGCGTACTTAAAGTACGCTGGAGAGAAGGAGAACCCCCGACAACGCAGTCAGATGGGCCCTTTTCATCGACCGACTAGCCTGTGATTCCGAAGATGGCTTTCACTTCTTCTTCCATGAAAAGCTCTTCTTGGCTCGTCGCCAATGTCAGCTCTTTCAAAAGAAGACTGCGCGCAGAATCAAGCATCTTGCGCTCACCGAAAGAAAGCTCTTTATCTGCTTTCAAAAGGAATAAATCGCGTAAAACTTCAGCAATTTCGAAAACGGAACCTGTTTTGATCTTTTCCATGTACTCACGGTAACGGCGGTTCCAAGTTTGATTGTCGATTTTGATGTCTTTTTCTTTAAGAATGCCCACGACTTTGTTGGCTTCGTCTTTAGAGATGATAGGACGAAGACCCGCAGATTTTACGTTCGTAGTAGGGATCATGATTTTTAAGCCAGTGTCGACCAGTTGCATGTTGTAGAATGTTGTTTTAGTTCCCAACATTTCTTTGGTTTCAATAGAAACCACTTTTACAACGCCATAGCCGGGATAAACAGCATTATCACCAACATTAAACGTCTGCATTCGACCTCCCCCTTAATTGGACAGAGTTTCAACCTCGTCTGTTCTATCAAATCTGACGCAAGTTATCAAACGAGAGCGGGGTGTTAGGAAATATTTTCAGAGGGTTTTTCAGAACAAAAAAGGCCTGGGATTACCCAAGCCTTTTCTTAAGCATTTCAGCTATTTAAACTAACAAACTAGAGCTCTGTTGCAGTGTAAACAAGAGCGTAAGCTTGCGAGCCATTCTTACCTTGCGGAACTTTAAAGCCTTTTACAGTGAGCTTATAAGATCCAGCCGGAAGACCGGACTTTTCAATCATTTCAAGGTTATTGACGTGATCATTCATGCTGAGAGTCTGACCATTTGGAAGAGTCAAAACTAAGTCTAAGTCATTTACGAGGGCTTGAGCCGCGTTCGCTGACCCCGGAGCATCGGTCCAAACAAGGTTTGCGTAAAGCTTTCCTTCACGAGCCAAAGTGAACTCGTAAGAAACTTCCTGACCTTGCGCCACACCTTGGCGGTTGTCGATGAACTGAGTTTTTGAACCCAAATTCACGATGTTTTGAACGTCCACGCGACCATAACCTTCATCCGAATTTGGACGACGAGTCAAAATCTC
This sequence comes from Bdellovibrio sp. HCB117, assembly GCF_047305915.1. Classification (NCBI taxonomy): domain Bacteria; kingdom Pseudomonadati; phylum Bdellovibrionota; class Bdellovibrionia; order Bdellovibrionales; family Pseudobdellovibrionaceae; genus Bdellovibrio; species Bdellovibrio sp. HCB117. The sequence continues at coordinate 2,180,889 of NZ_CP178622.1, forward strand.
TTGCCCGCGAGAAGCGCCGATTTCCCCGAACTGACCTGGATACATATCCACTGCCGTGTGAATCATTGTCGCTTTCATCAAAGCCGCTGATGGTTTCTGGATGTTTAATTTTTCAACCAACACCTGACGAGCTACTGCCGCAGCACCCGCCGTCAAAGGTGTAGCCATAGATGTACCACCCGACCAAACATAGTCTTTATTGTAAGCGCCCCATAATTCAGAAGCGTCTTTTTGTTGAGACTTCACGCTCAAGATGTTTGTGCCCGGAGCCACGATATCTGGTTTCACACGACCATCCGAGGTGGGTCCACGTGAAGAGAACATCGCAATACCGTTTTCGTTATTAGAAATGTAGTCGCTATAGATAGGCTCTGAAGGCCATTCGTCTTTAGCAGCTCTTAATTTGCTGATTGGAACTTGGATACCACCTGTCGTTACCACGTTTTCAGAAGCGCCGACAGTAAGAACGTTTTTCGCTGTTCCTGGAGAAGCCATAGAGTTTGCATCAATACGACCGTCTTTGTTTTTATCCGCACCGCTGTTACCAGCCGCGAAAAGAACAAGCATATCTGGGTTGTCGTACAACCAAGTATCTACTTGAACCGCAAAGTTATCATAAGCACCAAACGTACGAGCACCACCCCAAGAGTTTGTGTGAATGCTAGCGCCATCAGTTTGGGCTTTTGCAAACAAATCACCTAGTTTGGATGGAACGCTTAAGTTCTTAAGCATTGGTGACCACATACCTTCCGCCACCATTTTTGCTTCATAAGCGCCTCCTTTTAGAAGTCCACCAGAAGCTTTTCCATTTCCCATCACCGAACCCGCTACGTGAGTTCCGTGTCCCATGGGGTCGTCCCAAGTTTTTGACCAAAGACCGAAAGGATATCCCGAGATCACATTCCCCGCGAAATCCCCGTGAATCGCATTCACGTTTCCAGAATCTAAACCTGTGTCTGCCATAGATACGATTTGGTTACGACCTGTGAAACCCTGCGCCCAAGCCGCTTGGAATTTCATCACGCGCGTTCCTGGCTCATCACCAGTAAGATCTGAATAATCGCCCGCTGCCGTTGCATGAACATCTGCTGCCAAGTCTTGATCCATCACGAAATGGAAGGATTCAATCTCTGGAGTTGGTTGAACGTGCTCAACACCTGTTAAAGCCGCCACCTGAGAAACAAGTCCGCGAGGAACTAGCGCCATCACTGAGTTTCCATCAACAACTTGAAGTTCTACTTTAGGATTTAAGGCTGCTATTTTTGAAGCCACAAGATCTGCATCTGATGCTTTAAATGTCTTCACAAGAACGGATTGAATAGTGTCTTTATTGAAAACGCTCGCCACATCAAATGAGCTGCTGACTTTGTAAGAAGCAGAATATTTAACGACGGCTTGAACTTCTGGATGAGAATTTTTGAAGCTCAAAAGCTTTGCGTAAGTGCTGCGCACAACCAAAGCATCGTCAGGAAGATAGCCGAAAACTTCAAACTGAGCCTTCAACTTGGCTTTGTCGGCTTCAGTGATCGCCTTTTTAAACTGAACAATATACTCCGTTGGCTGAGTTTCCATCATCCAAGAAGCTGCGTAGTTGTTAGAGATTTTAGTAGTGTCAACCGAACCGCTGTTCATTTTCAAAACAGTTCCGGCACTAGCGGCACTCGCAGTCAAAGCTGCAATCGCCGTGGTTGTTGTGATGCTTTTCACAAGACGAATCATCTGATACCCCCTCATAGGGAAAAATCACATCACGACCGAGGTCGAGTATCAAATGGAATATTTATGTCGCACTGAGTGAAAACTCTAAGTCTGTCGACCTAGAGTTTGTGTGCCATGACGGCCAAGGAAAGATTTCCTGCCATTCTACCTTTGGAATTCATGCCGAACTCCATTTCTTGATTTTCTGGAGCGAAGATTTGCGCGCGCTCAGTGACTTTCGATTGCCCCTTCACACGTTTTGTTACGAGAACATCCATGTAAAGACCGTTTTTGTTTTTCACCTGAGACTTCTTGGCAAAGACCTCCACCAAAGTTTCCGTTTGCCCATCATCAGAAAACTGGCTCACGAAACTTTTTTTGCCGGATTTTGCCACCGTATTTACAGAAATAGGCGACTGACCTTTAATACCGACACGCATACTGACTTTATAAGAGGGAGGAGCTGCCAAAGCAGATAAAGAAATAAATAGAGAAGCTGTTACTACGCTGAAAAATCTTGTTGTCATCTGAACACATCCTTGTGATCCACATCAGAATGACTTAAAAAAAATTTCTTCGCAACTTTATTTTTATGCTATTCCCGCCAACGCTGCAGGCCCATGTTCGCGGAGTAATTCTTCACGCAGTCTTTGATTTTCTAGATAAGCAAGCTTCGGATCTTTTTTTAGAACTTCGAAAGCTGCTTCGCGCGCTTGCTGCAGGATCGCCATGTCACGAACCAAGTTTGCAAGTTTAAATCCGGAAAGACCTGATTGACGAGTTCCCATGAATTCACCCGGGCCGCGCATTTCAAGATCGAATTCGGCAATTTTAAATCCGTCGGATGTTTTTTCCATCATCTCGGTGCGCTGACGACCTTCTTCTGAGACCGCGTAACCCATGATGAGAATACAGAAACTTTTGAATTCGCCCCGTCCTACCCTGCCGCGCAATTGATGAAGCTGGGACAATCCGAAGCGCTCAGCGTGTTCGATGATCATGATATTGGCGTTTGGCACGTCGACACCGACTTCGATCACCGTTGTTGAAACCAGAACTTGGATTTCCTGATTGCGGAATTGAGTCATGACCTGATCTTTTTCATCGGGTTTCATTTTTCCGTGCAAAAGACCAAAGTGAACATCGGGAAACTGCGTTTTTAGTTTTTCGTATTCAGAAACCGCATCCTTGAGATCAATCTTTTCGCTTTCTTCCACCAGCGGATAAACGATGTAAGCCTGACGCCCTTTTTTTAATTGATCCAACATAAACTGCAAAGCTTGCGGTCGTTTGCTTTCATAAGTCACCCGCGTTTGAATCGGACTTCTGCCTGCTGGCATTTCATCAATAATAGAGACATCCAAATCACCATACACCGTCATCGCCAAAGTTCGCGGGATCGGTGTCGCGGTCATCACTAAAAAGTGGGGAGACTTGCCTTTGTTCTTTAAAACACCTCTTTGCTCAACCCCAAAACGATGCTGTTCGTCGATGATGACAAGACCTAAATTTGCAAACTGCACTTCATCTTCAATCAAAGCATGAGTGCCGATGATCAAGTCTATCTCGCCAGCCTGAAGAGCTGCTAGCATTTGCTTTCTTTCAGAGGCTTTTGATTTTCCCACCAGCAAAGCCAAGCGGACACCCAAAGGCTCAAGGACCTTACGGGCGTTTTTAAAGTGCTGCTCTGCTAAGATCTCTGTCGGTGCCATCAAACAGGATTGATAGCCGCTCTCCATGGCGTAAAGAGCCGCCATAAAGCTGACCAGGGTTTTTCCGCTCCCCACGTCCCCTTGAACCATACGATGCATAGGGTGGGTCTTTTCCATATCAGATTTGATTTCGCCAAAGACTCTTTTTTGAGCGTTGGTCATCGTGAATGGCAACGAAGCTTCCAGGGCTTTTAACTTTTCCGCTTTGTTTTTGATTTGCGGTGCACCCTCTTTTTGGAATCCCGTTTTTCGTGACGCTAGGTAGAGCTCCAACCAAAAGAACTCATCAAAAATGATTCTTTTTTGTGCGGCACTCTTAAACTCCGCATACTCCTGAGCACGGCTGGGCTCAGGGAAATGGATTTCCTTCAGGGCATCTTGACGCTTTTTTAGCTGATATTTTTCTAAAATCCATTTAGGCAGGGCTTCTTCGGGCCACTCTTCCATTTGCGCAAAAGCCGCACGAACAAGCTTCATGATTTTTGCCGTCGCAAGGCCTTCGATCTCCGTATACAGAGGAATCAAAGCATCCTGTGTTTCTTCGTCCGGCTCAATGTCGCGAATATCGGGGTGATGAAACTCAATGCGCCCACGATATTCGATCACCTTCCCCACGACGCGCACTTCGGTGAAGGGCTTAAATCTTTCAAAGTATCCCTTATAAGGAACGCGGAAATATTTGCAGTGAATTTGTCCCGAAGAATCGCGAACGACCACGTCGTACATTTTCCGCGTCGAGCGTCCCATGTTGATACTATGAACTGTCACAACTTGAGCCTTGATGCTGACAATGTCTCCTGGTTTGAGACTAGAAATGTTGCGAGCGGCTCTCTGATCTTCGTAGGCTCTGGGATAGAACTCAAAGAGGTCCCCTAGAGTCTTTAATCCCTTGCGGGAGAAGAGATCTCCGAGCTTGGGTCCGACTCCCTTTAGGTACTGAATCTGTGTGTCTAGACGAAGGGCCATCGCCTTCGATTATTCAGGAATTTCTATCTAAGTCAATGTATCCATGGCAGAATTTTCGTATGACGTCTCCATCCTATTTCCGTATACGTTTAAGCACCATCCGCCCCGATAAAGTCACTTCGTTCGATATCTACGTGCTCGTGGATCAGAAGTATATTTTATATCTTCGCGCGGGAGATCGTCTTTCTGACGGAAAGATTAAAAATCTGCACCGCAAAGACACTGGGGATTCATTCTTCGTATTAGCAGAAGACAAGCAAAAATATCGCGACTGGGTTCGTGAAGAAATGAACTCCAGCATGATCGATCCTTTCGAAAAGGCCGCGATTTTGCGCGAATCTTCGGTCGCTTTAATGGAAGATCTTTTTGAAAATCCAGATGTAAACCGTGCATTGGATGACTCGCGTCCGATCATTAAAGATTTTATTGATTTGATGGAAAATGCCCCTGAAGCCATGGGCTTTATGATTTCTTTGTCAGGACATGACTTCTACACTTACAACCACTCTTTGGATGTCAGTATCTATTCTTTAGGTTTGGGTAAAGCCTTGGGATACGATGCGAAGACTTTAGAAGAACTGGGTGTGGGCGCTCTTTTCCACGACATCGGAAAACGTAACGTCAGCTTAGACATTCTTTGCAAAAAAGGTGGCTTGACGGATGCGGAATGGGAGCAGATGAAAATGCATCCCCAATACGGACTTGTTATTTTAAATAACCATCCCAATATCAGTGATGCTATTAAGGCAGCTTGCTTTGAGCATCATGAATCTTGGTCTGGCAACGGTTACCCACAACAGTTAGTCGCCGAAGAAATTCATCCCTTCGCTCGTATTGTGGCGATCACCGACACGTACGATGCGATGACGACTCAACGCTCTTACAACGTGCCGATGACTCCCCTTGATGCCGTGACGATGATGAAAGAAAAGCTGGCGGGTCGTTATGATCCGGACATGCTTAAGGCGATGTACTCGGTGCTATTTAAAATCAAGGTGGCTTCATGAGACTTGCGATAAAGTCTGTCGTTTTGATCGCAAGCATTCCGCTTTTTGCTTTTGCCATAGAACCTACAAATCCTTCCGGATTCTGCGATCGCTTCATTGGTGAAAAAGACATTGAAGCCTGCAAAACTCGCACAGAAAATGAAGAAGTCGACTGGTATGCCGTTACCGTCTGCAACTTACAAAAAGACGACAAAGCCTTTTGGAACTGCTGGGAGAGCGTTAAAGGAAAAAGCTTTGACCCCAAAGCTTTAGCTCAGTGTACGGAGTCTGAAGACTTCAGCGATGAAGACCGCCAAGCTTGCGTTCTTAAAGCCGGTGGCAATCGAAAACCCGCCTCGCAAAATACGAGCCCTCCTTTTCAAAACATGAAAATCGACAAACGGGGCAAATAAGTCCCGTTTACTTTTTAGACATCCCGGAATTTATTTCTGGGGTTCTTCGTTACTTCCCCACAACTCTCTTAAAATTTGATAAAAGCCAGGCCTTATGAAAAAGGCACTTCTTTTTGTTGGCGCATTGATGGGACTTAGCTTGACCGGTTGCAGTTATGCACTAGAAGAGCTGGGTGTATTTAAAACGGATGGTTCCGGTCTTCCGCAAATAGGTTCTTTTGCAGCCTTTCGTGATCAATCTGTTTCATTCGAGGTGGTGAAAGCCACGTCCCTTCGCACATGCCAAGAGTGTCATGCCAGCGGCAGCCGCGCCATGGATACAGCTGAAAAAGTATTAGCACAAAAGGACTCTATTTTAGGCGCCGTTCAACGCGAAACCATGCCTCCCCGCTCTGCAGGGTACAAAGCATTGAACGCCTGTGAAAAACAGATTTTAGAAACTTGGTTGGACGATCAAACTCATGATCGCAAAGACGTACAGAAGGTCAAAGACTTAGCGGCGTGTGCGGATGCCGAAGCGCCTAAAGAAAAGCCAGCCACAGACTTTAAAGCTTTGGAGCTGAGCTTTGAAAACTTAAAAGCGGAAATCTTCAATGCCAAGTGCATGGTCTGCCATTCTAAGGAAACGGCCAAACGCACGGTTCTTGACGACCTTCAGGTCATCAAAGAAAAAGGGCTTATAAAAGAGAGCGCCGCAGACAGCGTGCTTTATCAAATCGTCGTCCCCGGCATGTACAAACGTTTTATGCCACCTCAAAATGGCAAATACGGAATCAAGCCATTAACGCCAGAAGAAACGGACTATCTAAAGCGCTGGATTGATGCTGGCGCCAACTAAGCTGTCGAAATTTTAGACACGATAAAAACTTTTCCTAAACACACTGTGCAGGGCGAAGCTTCGCCCTGTTTTTGTTATATTGGCCTTCATGAAATCTATGCTTCTGCTACTCACTCTTATCGCAACCTTCCCCTTGTATTCCTTCGCGAAGCCACCAGCATGTTTGGATAAAAAAGATCGCATGGATTTTAACGAAAGCCGTCTGCTCTCATATCGTGACGAGATGGAAAAGAAGTTTACCGCTCGCGCTTTTATTCAAGGCCGCATCGTCGAGGTGATGGAAGACCGCCAGAAGCACGTGCATTTTGAAGTGGATTTGGACGAGGATTTATCAACCAGTGATGACCGCATCGAAGTCATTTATAATACTAAATTTGGTCCTTTACCCGACTTCAGAGCCGGAGATATTTTAGTAGCATGTGGTGACTTCGTGGTGGATCCTTACTCTCCATTTAAAGCTGTCGTGCATTGGTTGCACATGAGCCCGAATCTTAAATCTCATGAACATGGATATCTTTCCATCAATGGAATCGTCACAGGCCTAATCAACCCGAAACCGGAGAAGAAATGAAATATTTTATACTTCTTCTACCATTTTTGGTTGCAGCTTGCGGTCAAGGCCCCTCAGCCACTTCGAATGTTGTTGTGAACGACGGCCAGGGTGTTATTTATGGCGAAGACACGCGTAAAGATGTCGACTCTGTCGGAGACATCTCACAAGTGGCGCAAGCCACCGCTATGCTCGTGCAAGAATATAATCTTGCAAAAAAAGACGGCACATGGAAACCACGTCTTTCGACCTTGGGTCGCAGTTGGCCGTTGTGCGAAGACGAAAAATTTTTGGATCAACCGCTATTAGGTTTTTGCAGCGGTGTTTTGATCGCTCCAGATAAAGTTCTTACAGCCGCCCACTGCGTGCAAAAGAAAGACTCTTGCACCGACACGAAGTTTGTCTTTGCGTGGACGTCGAATAAAGCCCTTCAAACTTTCAAAGAAGAAGAGGTCTTTCACTGCAAGAACATCGTAAAACAGGAAAGCAGTCTTTCTCGCGGGACGGATTACGCTATCGTTCAATTGGACCGTGAAGTCCCTGGAGCAAAGCCTGTGCAAATTTCTAAAAGGAATCTAGAAAAAGGCGAAAAAGTTCTGAGCCTTTCTTATCCTTTAGGTCTTCCGATGAAACAAGATGCCGGCATCGTGACAGAATACTCTGCAGAAAAGCAGACATTCAAAGCTGAAGTCGACACCTTTGCTGGCAGCTCAGGATCTCCTCTTTTTGACAGACAAGGAAACCTGGTCGGCATCTTAAGTCGAGGCCAGGAGGATTTCCTAGAGGACGACATCTATCGCGTTCGCACCCAAGGCGGTTGCATTCGCTTTAATCGCTGCCAAAGCGGTTCCTGCTTTGGTGGAGAGATGTTCTTTAAACCTTCGACTATTGACCTTTAGCACATTTCACAGTCGTTCTTAGCCCGCATTTCTTATTCTGCCTAGAATAGAAATATGGATAAAAAACGTTTGCCGTGGTGGACTTGGGTTCTTCCTTTCATTGTTCTCTCGCTGGGGACGTGGGCCAGTCTGCCTTTTACATCGATTCAAGGCGTTTATTGGATTTACTTTCCAATCAATTTAGGTGTGGCAATGACCTTGTGGTGGGGACCGCGAGTTCTTATTGCCGTATTTTTAAACGGCCTTTTAGCGGCTCCGCTTTTAGATTTACCCCGCCCTGTCCTGTATCCCGTTTACGCTATACCTGAAACTTTAGAAGTTTTTATGGCATGGATGCTTGTTAAAGAACGCTTTAAGACATTTTCTTCGTGGCGCCCCAGCCCCAAGAACATCACTTTATTTTCTGTGTATGGAATTTTGATTCCTTCGGTTGTCGCCTCGGCCCTGATCCAAGCGATTTTTGTTTTCACAAAATTCAGTTCTCCCGAAGCCTTTTTGTGGAACACCCTGGTCACCGCCATTGGAGATATGACAGGAGCTGTTTTCATTACTCTTCCTGGGATGATTTTGTTAACACCTTCATTATTTAAGAGGGAGCTTTCTCTTTTTCCGATCGACACACGCCCCCCTCTTCGAATGTCTTACTTAACTAAGAAAGAACGTCTGGTCTGGATCGCGGGGATCACGGGATCGGTATTCTTAGGAATGTCCGCGCCTTTTACACAAACTTGGTATGTCTTCGGGATCGGGCTTTTGCTTTCTGCGGCTTGGTACGGACTTTATGCCGCTATCTTGATGAACACGATCATTATGATGTTGGCGGTGCCACTTCCTAAACTTCTGAGCCTTCCTTGGGCGAACGATCCCTTTGTTTTACAAACACCCGCGACACTTTTGACTCTTTGTTATTGTTCACTTTTAACGGGTGCGGCAATCACTACTTTGACAGACAAACTTGTCAAACTACGAGAAACAGAGACCGAACTTAAAGCCGCTCGCGATCAGGCGGAAGATGCTTCACAGGCGAAGTCAGAGTTTTTGGCTCGCATGAGCCACGAGATCAGGACGCCGTTGAATTCTGTTCTAGGTATGCTAGAGCTCCTTAAGGAAACTCAGCTATCCAAAGACCAAGCCCGGTATTTAACTTTATTCAGTCATGCGGGTGAAAACTTAAAAGCCCTTATTAATGACCTTTTGGACTTTTCTAAAATCGAAGCCAAAGCGTTGAGTGTTGAAAACGTCAGTTACAACTTACACGCGACCATTCGCAGTGTTTTTGAAATTCTGCAAATTAAAGCCGAAGAAAAAGGTCTGCACTTTGAACTGCAACTGGAAAACTCTGTTCCGGTTCAACAGTGGGGGGACCCCACTCGTCTGCGCCAAGTGCTTTTTAATCTTATCGGGAATGCCCTTAAATTCACGTCAGAAGGAAACGTTAAAGTCATTGTGAAAATCGTAAATGAAGGGGGCGAAAAGATTTCTATTGAGGTGCAAGACACCGGTATCGGTATCCCCCGCGAGAAACAAGCCAAACTCTTTTCACCGTTCTTCCAAGCCGATGTGGGCATTTCGCGAAAATATGGAGGCACGGGATTGGGTCTTGTGATTTCTAAAAATCTTGTCGAGATCATGGGCGGAGTCTTGGAGATGAAAAGCCTCTCCGGCCGCGGAACGACTTTCCGCATTCTTCTGCCTCACCGACCAGATACCACCACTCATTTGGAAAAAAAATCTTCTCCGGCAGCGGCTTGGAATACATTGTTCCCAAACAAGCGCTTCCGCATACTCTTAGTGGATGACTCTGAAGACAACCGTGTTCTGATCATTCACTACTTAAAAAATCTTCCTTTTGATTGTGAAGAAGCCGTGAACGGCCAAGAGGCCGTTGAAAAATTCAAAGCCAAACGTTACGACCTGATTTTTATGGATATGCAAATGCCTATCATGACAGGATACAAAGCCACCGAGACGATTCGTCACTGGGAGGAAGAAATGAAAATTCCGCACACGCCAATAATTGCTTTAACGGCAACCGCCGTGGTGGAAGATTTAGAGCGCACTTTGACGTCGGGATGCGATGCCTATGCAGTCAAACCTGTGAAGAAGGCCGAAATTGTGCAGATCTTAGTTCAAAGTTTAACGACGAAGTCACCCTTCAAGGAAGACTTCAATGAACCGCCGTCAGCGACGATGTGAGACTGGATAATCCCACGAACTTTTCCCTTTTCTTGAAGAGTTTTATAAAATTCCTCTTCCTCTTTTTTTGACGGAAACTTACAAATCACTTCGAAGTCCGTTTCAACCGGGCGAAGATATTGGATCTCCCCTTTGGCGATCACAATATTTTCCGTGGGAATGTTCCGCTCTTTAAGGCCCGCTAGAACCAATGCATAAGCAGACAATACGGCGACGGCATACTGGCTTCCACCGAAGGCCGTGCCTTTGTGATTCTTGCTTTTTTCTAAAGCCACTTTGAAATGCACTTCGTGAGAGCGAAAAGTAATAAACTCAATACCAAGATGCTCGTAAAGAGTGATCTTATCTTTTAGAATATTTATGAGCTCTTGCGGATTTACTTCCACTGCTCATAACCTCCGGCAAAGTTCGTGGCTTTTTTAAAGCCGAGGTATTGCAAAGCATAGGTGGCAGCACCCGAACGAACACCGTGATTGCTGATCACTAAAATGCGTGTGTCTTTGCCAATATTCTTTTCAGATAGAAGTCTTTCAATTTTTTTGTCTGGAAGACCTTTTTCACTAAAGAATGAGGTCCAATCAATATTAAGAACCGGCGTTTTCACTTCGCTCATTTGGGCCAAACTACGCAGAGCAAATTCTTGCGAAGAACGCACGTCAAGGATCACGATCCCATGACCGCCATTCAAAGCCTGATTTTTAAATGTCTTAAAATCCACTGCCAATTCATCTTGAACCACAGGTTTCCAGTAAGGTTTATTTTGAACCGGAGGGACTTCGCGGGTTGTATTCATTTCGCGATAAGAGTTGTGAAGGACTGTGTACACTTCTTTCACGCCCAGCACTTTTAAAGTCCAAGCAACACGCCCTTCTTCTCCGGCACCTTGAGGGCCCTTTCCCAGCACTAAAACCTTGGTGTCCGGATCCACACCAATCAAAGACAAACGACGAGCCAAAGCAAACAAATCCCCTTGCAGCAAACCGCGAGATTTAGGATTTTGCGAAGAGAAGTCTTCCCATCGCACATTGATAGCGCCAGGAACATGAACAAGATTAAATTCAAATGGAGGACGCGCATCCAAAATCACCGGATTGCCCTTGATGAGTTTTTCCGCCGTGACACTTTCACCCATCACCGGTTCTTCAGAAACCACTTTCGTAGGCTGTTGCTGACACCCTAAAAAAAGCACCACACTGATCAATGTTAAAACAAAGCTTTTCATCAAAGAGTCCTTTAAAAAATAAAAAGGGGCATATCGTCCCCTTTTACTCACCCGTGCGTAACAAAATGGTCGCGGCCGCGGCGCGAGGAGGAAGGCGTACTCCTAGTACGCCGACGACGAGCAACAAAGGCCCCGGCCATTTGGTTAGCACCCTACTTGGTAATTCTCATTGTAGGGAAGAAGATGATATCACGGATACTTGGACGATCGGTCATGATCATCACAATACGCTCGATACCAATTCCCACACCACCTGTCGGCGGCATACCCGCATCGATCGCTAACAAGAAATCTTCATCCATCGGATGAGCTTCTTCGTCATTTGCACGATTGGCTTCTTGCTCTTTCAAACGGGCCAATTGATCTTCTGGATCATTCAACTCGGAATAAGCATTCCCGATTTCCATGCACGCAGCAAACGGTTCAAAGCGCTCGACCAAACGGCCATCGCGACGGTGAATTTTCGTCAACGGAGAAATCTCTACCGGGTGATCCATCACGAAGGTCGGTTGCCACAAGTGCTGTTCTGCTGTCAGTTCGAAAAGTTCCATGATCATCTCGCCTTTTTTACCCGGCTTTTCGATGTCACCACCGTTTTTGCGGATGGCTTGGAACAACTCTTCTTCCGTCGCTTTATCGGGATCAATGCCCGCGTATTCGCGAACACCATCAAAGACCGTCAGACGGCGCCAAGGAGGAGTAAAATCAATCTCTTTCCCTTGGTAAGACACCTTCATGCTGCCCGTGATTTTCAAAGCCAATTGCGAAATCAGCTCTTCAAACTGTTTCATTTGATAGTTGTAGTCTGTGTAAGCTTCGTAGAACTCAAGCAACGCGAACTCTGGATTGTGAGTACGGTCGATACCTTCGTTACGAAAGTTTTTAGAGATTTCATAAACTTTTTCAAAACCACCTACGATCAGGCGTTTCAAATAAAGCTCTGGTGAAATTCTCATGTACAGCTTCATATCCAAAGCTTTGTGATGAGTTGTAAATGGAGTCGCCGCGGCACCACCGTAAACCGGTTGCAAAGTCGGAGTTTCCACTTCCATAAAACCACGGTCGTCTAAGAAACGACGGATTTCTTTGATGATCTTAGAGCGAGTTTCAAACACCTTGCGAGACTCGGCATCCGAGATCAAATCCAAGTGACGATGACGATATTTGATTTCGATATCTTGAACACCGTGGAATTTTTCTGGCAAAGGTTCAATTGTCTTCGTCAAAATTTGGAAGCTTTTTACGTAGATTGAAAATTCGCCTTTTTGAGATTTAAAGACGTAACCTTCGATACCGACGATATCGCCCAAATCCACTAGATTGAAAGCTTCACGGTCTTTTTCCGCAAGCTCTTCAGTTTTTACGTAAACCTGCACTGTGCCTGTTTGATCCTGCACGTTGAAAAAAGAAGCCTTCCCCATCATACGCAAAGTCATCAAACGACCCGCGATACGATAAGAGAACTCAGGCTTCTTTTCACCGGCTTGCAAAGTCGCCGCATGTTCAGCTACGACTTCCGCGATCTTCGCTTTGTTTTCAAAAACGTACGGATAAGGATTGATGCCTTTTTCGCGAAGAGCATGAAGTTTTTTACGTTTTTCTGCTCTGAGTGGATTTTCATGAATGGACATTAAATTGAGCTCCAAAAATTATTACGAGGAAAAAGAACCTGGTACCTTTTTCCCACGAAGGGAAGCAGGTACCTTTGATGACTATAGTTTTTTGCCGGCGAAGGCTTCCATGACGTTGTGAAGAAGTTCAAGAGCTTCTTTCTTAGGACGTTGGAAGGCGTTACGGCCCATGATCGAACCAAAACCGCCACCTTGAGCTAGATCAGAAACCTCTTTTAAGATTTCTTCTGTGCCTTTAGCTTCTCCACCAGAGAAGATCACGATGCGTTTGCCTGCAAAGCAAGATTGAACAACGTGACGAGCGCGGTCTGCCAATGAAGATACTTTGATACCTTGTTCTTGGTAAACTTTCGCCGCTGCGGCTTGTTCGATGTGAGCTGTTGGCGGTTTTACTTTGATGATGTGAGCGCCCAATTGAGCAGCGATGTGTGCAGAGTACGCGATCACGTCGATAGCTGTTTCACCCTCTTTAGAGATTTGTTCGCCACGCGCGTAAGACCAGATCACGACAACAAGACCCGCCGCCTTCGCTTCACGAGCCGCTTGTGCGATTTCTTCGTATTGACCTTTGCGTTCTGCAGATCCTGGGTAGATTGTGAAACCAATACCCACGCAACCCAATCTCAAGGCATCGTCGATGTAAGACGTCAATGCAGAGTGCGGGCGCTTGTCTGTGTAAAGAGTGTCAGAGTTATTGATTTTAAGAATCAATGGGATTTCGCCAGCGAAGTCACGAGCTACAGCTTCGATAGCGCCTAGTGGAGCGGCGTAAGCATTGCAACCCGACTCGATCGCCAGCTGAATGTGGTAAGCAGGATCATAACCATCTGGATTTTTCGCGAAAGAGCGAGCCGGACCGTGTTCAAAACCTTGGTCCACCGGCAAGATCACCATTTTACCTGTGCCTGCAAGTTTACCGTGATTCATGATGCGAGCCATATTAGCTAGCACTCCAGGATTATCAGCTCCGTACCAACTCAAAATCTCTCTAACTCTAGGTGTCATCTCTGCTTCCCTTTCGATTAATCAGCGTAACTTCAAATAAAGCTCACAAAATAGACTGCAAAACCGCATAAATTGAGGCTTAAGCCGAGATAAGTTAGTAATATTTTTTGAGATAATCAAGCGCGTCTCATGGATTAACACGCTTGGCAGAAAACACTCTGTGATATACTGTGCCTTGTCCGCAAAAGAGGTCTTTTATGAATAAAGTGACGTTCGAAAACACACCCAATCCATCGACAATGAAGTTTCTTTTAGGAAAACAAGTGACTTCAGAAGGATTTGACTGCCCGACAGCAGAAGAAGCCGAGCGTTCACCATTGGCCTCGAAAATCTTTGGTTTTCCTTGGACAAGCTCCGTTTACGTCGGTCCTGACTTTATCACTGTGACGAAGCAAGACTGGGTCGAGTGGGACCTTCTTGCTCAACCTTTAAGCGGATTGATTCAAGAACACATGGATCGTGATGAACCGGTCGTGGTTGAGTTTGTCGCCATGCCTGAAGACGATGAAAACGACTTGCCGATTGTTCGTAATATCAAGTCTGTTCTAAACCGTGAAATCCGTCCGGTGGTGGCTTTGGACGGCGGCGACATCGCTTTCTATAAATACGAAAACAATATTCTTTACATCCACATGAAGGGTGCATGCTCCGGATGTCCAAGTTCGCAAATCACGTTGAAAGACGGCATTGAAACGCGAATGAAGGAACTTTTCCCGGAGATTCAAGAAGTTGTCTCAGTCTAAGTTTTTCCACGAAAGTAAACTCTTAGCCAAACTTTCAGGCCCTATCGTTATCGGACAAGTTGGTCAAAATCTGATCACCTTGGCTGATACGATCATGGTAGGTGCTTTAGGTCCTTTGGCTTTAAGCGCTTCGGCTTTTGCCGGCAGTGTTTTCATTGTCTTTTTGATTTTTGGTATTGGCATGTTGTCCCCGATCACCGCTCTTTTTGCGCGGATGCAAGGGCAAGAAAATTATCCTTATGGAGGCGTGCTACTTCGTCACAGTGTTTTTGTGGCCTTGGGAGTGAGTGCTTTCACCATTGGTTTGCTTTATCTGCTTGCGCCGAACCTGCATTGGTTTGGACAAACGCCCGACGTTTTGGAGCTGGGAGGCAGTTTCTTTAAGATCATCACCTGGTCCATTCTTCCCAGCTTGATTTATCAGACTTACAAACAGTTCACCGATGGAATCGGTAAAACAAAAGTTGCCATGTATGTGATGATGTTGGGCGTAGTCCTGAATATCGCCGGCAACTATGTTTTGATTCATGGGCATTATGGATTTCCTAAAATGGGACTTGATGGCGCCGCCTGGGCGACGCTGATAGCGCGTATCGTGATGGCTGTTATCATGATGCTTTATGTTCACGTACATCCTCACTTTAAGCATTACATGCAAGAGCGTTGGACTCACCGCTTTGATCATCATCTTTTAAAAAATCTGATCCGCTTAGGTATCCCGAATGGACTGACTTACATCTTTGAAGTGGGGGCCTTTTCAACGGCTGCTGTGATGATGGGATGGTTCGGTGCCGGACCGCTTGCCGCTCACCAAATCACAATCAGTCTGGCAAGTACGAGCTTTCTTATCACTTTAGGTATTGGCATCGCGGCTTCCATTCGCGTGGGTTATGAGCTGGGTCGTGGAGATTACTCCTTAGCGCGCTTTGCTGGATTCACGGCGATAAAACTGGGCGGCGCCTACATGAGCTTATGTGCTCTGGGATTTTTCTTTTTACGTGAATGGTTTCCGACCTTCTACGTGAAAGACGCTGACGTTATTGCGTGGGCGGCGCAGTTTTTTATTGTCGTTGCCATCTTTGAAGTCTTTGACGGTGTTCAGGCCGTGGCGATCGGCGCTTTGCGCGGAATGAGCGATACGCAGTGGCCAAGTATTATCGCCTTTTTTGCTTATTGGGTTATGGGTTTGCCGTTGGGGTACCTGCTGGCTTTCCACTTAGGTGTAGGACCTGTGGGAATTTGGATTGGTCTTTTAATTGGGCTGATTTTCGCAGCGATACTTTTAACGTGGAGATTCCACGTTCTTAGCAGAAGATTTTTAAAAGTCTAAAACTCGTAAACGCAACGGAATCCGCTGTCTGATGATAACGTCATCGCGTCTCCGTAACGAAGAGTGCTAAATACACCAATGGCTTTGGCACTTGTTGTGACAGAACTTCCACCTCTCCAAATGGCGCTGACTGAAGTTACTGACAGATCTACTTTTCCGAATCCGCAATATTCAGGGCTGCCCGGTAGATCACAGGACTGTGTTGTTCCATATTTCGTCTTTACGCTTCCGGTGGCAAGAGCAGACACATATTCTAGCGTCGCCGCTGACACAGAGTCTGCGTCGGAAACAGGTTCTAGCGCATTTCCGGCCATATCCCAGACGGATTGATTAAACGGCAGTATGTGTTTACGTTTATTACCAGTACTTGCACAGACAGAGGCATTGGACTGCGGATAGCAAGGATCACTTTCTACCACTTCACTCAAAGCTATAATTTGATTGTTCCCTCGATGAAGGACACCAGAGCCGACAGCAAAATTTGTCCAGTTGTCTGGTCGTTTCGCAATTAGGTCAGCCACGGCATTCCAATGAGTATTGCTGATAAGACTGTAACCCGCTCCTAAATTGTTACAACCTTGCGTCGCTTGCATAATATTGGCATTCACAGGCAACCCACTAGACACGAATTGCGGCGCATGCGACGCTCCTTTGGCTTCATAACGGGCGACGCAAAAAGGTTGTGTTATAAACGTGGGGTTATACACGTAAGCAAAATTGGTCGGACACGCGGTAGAGACGAAATACCCTTGAGTGATGCCACTCGCGTTTGAGAAGGGATCCTTCACTTGAACTTCAACTCGATATTGCACACCTGGTTCCACCAAGGCTGCATTTAACGGCAACCCGGAAGTGGACGAAGCCACTTGCGACCATCCCATGATTTGCAGGTTGTCACTTTGGCGAGAAATCTTCATCCAATAAGTCAGGGCATCAGGATCAGCCGGTGGCGTGAAGGTTATCGAAGGAGTTATGTCGATTCTTTTAGGAACGGCGGTAATTGAAAGTCCCGTCACCGAAGCAGGAGCCAAAGAGTCAATACCTAGATTCCAGGCCGACAACCGATTTGACGCTTCAGTTGGCAATACAAGGCTTGCATCAAGCCCATTGATAGAATCTTTGATGCTTCCCCCATTTAAAGTGACACTTGTCACTTCCAAAGGATTCACATCTATATTCATACCGGGCACGTAAGTAAAACGAACTACCTTACTATCCGTTCCAGAAACGATAGCAGCAGAAGTGAAAACAACATTTTCTCCTGTATTTAATGTCACTTTCGGAGAACCCGTAATAGTGACACTGCGACTGAACTGAATATTAAGAACAATGTTTTGCCCGGATATGTAAGTGATACTTGTCACATCACTGTAGACTTTAGCAATTGTTGGCACTGGCAGCTGTACAGTGAATGAATAAGCATTGTTTAACGCCGTGGTGACCCGATTTAAATTATCTTTGGCGCTAGCATAAACTTTATAAGCTACACCGTTTGTCAGCGTGCAAGAATTGAAGATCGCATAGCCTGTCGTCACATTTTGTGAAGGGCATATTACCGCACCGGCCGTATCTTTGATCTGGACATCATAAGAAACGGCATCAGGAGAGTTAGAAAAATCCACGCGCAAGACTGTGCCCGTCAAAAGATTATCAATCGTATTATCGTCCGCTGTGGACTGAACACCTGTAATGGTGAAGTCACCCGGTCCTGAGGTATCTTTCGTTACGCTAACCGTGACGCTCGTTGCGTTTCCTACCGCATCGGTTTGCTGAACCTGTATATCTGAAAGCCCTTCTGGAAGAATGATATCACCTGAAAACTCTTTCGTCGCAGAGCACGTAAAAGAAGTAGAAAGAATCCCATTCACTTTCACGTTCACCGGCATAAGGTCTTCACTGCATGTTCCTTCCATGGCAAATGAAGTTCCCGTTGAATAATCCGCATCCGTAAGTATGGCACCTGCCGCGGGAGTAATGATATGAATTTCTGGTGGCGTAAAGTCGGCGGTGACCGTCTTTTCAATTTCTGCGTAAGCACGGCTGGCCGCGGAAGCTGTGTGCTTTACTTTGTAAGTGAGCGGGCCCGAAGCTATCGAAGATTTTAAGGTGGCATTTAAAGAATAAGTACCGCTATCACAGGTCACCGTTTGTTTCGTTTCAAACACGTCTGTGATCTCAACAAACCCCGCCTGCTTTGAGCATGTTCCGGAGACAGTGTAACCACTCGCAACTTGATTCGGCCCGATCAACGAAGATGTTGCTGAAACTTCTGGAGCTTTGAATAGAACATTCAGAGTTTTATAATAAACAGAAATTTCGCCTTCGTGACTTTTCACCGCCCAACGAATTTGAAAAGGCTGACGGAAATCCCCGGGAGCAGACGGCATAAAAGGAGCCGCATAGGAACTTGGAATGCTGAAAGAGATCTTACTGTCATCGGCGCAATTCGCGTCACCACCGGCGATGAGGTCTGTGCTTTTCGTCCACGCTTTTGTCTCGGGATTTTGAATTTCTATGTATTGAATATTTGCGCTGCATTCGGCTTCGAGTTGAACTGAAGACTCATTCGCATCCGGCAGCAGATCACCGCTCGTTTCGTTCGTAATTTTAAATTCAGATTTATTCAGAATGGAGGGATTTAAGAAAGCCATTTCCAATGAACGTTCCGTGCATGCCGAAAAAAGCATGGCGAACATAAGACATACAAATACATGGATTGGCGCCCCTAACCGCATACTAGACTTATCGGAGCGCCCCTCGCGAATCTGAGATTCAAATTGAGAATACCCAGATATTTATCGATATTTGTTTAGAGCCGCGTCTTCCCATTTTGAGACGGAGCAATCGAGTGCCAGCGAACACTGCGATCTTCCTTGATATAAAGGCTTCCAATAACAAAAGTCATCAAGGCGATTCCGATGGGATACATCAACCCCGCGAAATGATTTCCCGTTGACGCCACAAGCGCCGTCCCAATAAAAGGCACAAGCCCACCGAAAACACCGTTTCCGATGTGATAAGGGAGGGACATCGACGTGTATCTGATTTGCACCGGAAATAGCTCCACTAAGAATGCCGCTATCGGACCATACACCATGGTTACGTAAATCACCTGAATGAACACTAAGACGGTTAGCATAACGACGTTAGGATTCAAAGCCGTCGCCGTGGGATTTGCAGGATCCCAACCTGAGTAAGTTTCCATCGCACGATAAATCGGATAGTAAGTTAAAGCGGCAATCAAACATCCCGCCATCATGATTTTCTTGCGACCGATTTTATCTGACATCGCCCCAAAAACAATGAAGAATGGAGTCGCAAAAAGAAGAGCCATGGCAATAATCTGATTTGCCAGAACAAACTCCACCTTCAAGACGGTCTGCAAATAATAAAGAGCATAGAACTGACCCGTATACCAAACAACACCTTGCCCGGCCGTCGCTCCCAGAAGTGCTAAGATCACCATGCGACGATTTTCAGGTTGCATGAAGCTTTCGCGCAGAGGACTTTTCGAAGTTTTTCCCTGAGCCTTCATTTGCATAAAGACAGGAGATTCTTCCATACGGCGACGGATCAGGTAAGAAACAACGACTAGAACCACCGACAACAAGAAAGGGATACGCCAGCCCCAGTCGGCAAACTCTTCTTCCCCCATGGTTAATCGAGTCACTAAGATAACCCCGAGTGAAACGAATAGACCTAATGTGGCTGTGGTCTGAATAAAGCTTGTGTAAAACCCGCGCTTCCCGTCAGGACTGTGTTCCGCAACATAGGTGGCTGCACCACCATATTCCCCTCCTAACGCCAAACCTTGAAGCAAACGAAGCAATAGTAACAGAATCGGAGCAAAAATTCCGATGCTTTCATAGGTCGGAAGTAAACCAATCACTGTGGTCGCAAGCCCCATGATAAGAAGCGTGATCATGAAGGCATACTTACGACCGACAACATCCCCGACTCTCCCGAAAACCAAAGCTCCGAAAGGTCGGACGATGAATCCCGTCGCAAAGGTTGCTAATGTCCCTAATAGGGCGACAGTCTCGTTCCCCTTCGGGAAAAACTGCGCCGAGATAATGGTCGCCAAACTTCCAAAGATGTAGAAGTCGTACCATTCAATCAAAGTACCCGCACTGGAAGCGGCAATGACCTTCCAGACGTTCCGTTTTTCTGTTGCACTAATGGTTGCGTCCGCCGATGAAGCCATGACAGGGTCCCCCTTTTTTCTCCATTGTGGAGAGGGGAACACCTGGCAACAATCAAATAGTTTATTGATTACTCACTCGTAATTCGGCGGAGAGGGACTAAAGGAAAATAGCTTCGCAGCGCAAGCCCACTGCCGCCGGAGCCGTGATCTTTTCACTTGGGCCGAAGATCACGCCCTTCATTTCGCTCCAACCCAACTTCATTAGATCGGTGCGAGAGATCTTTTCTTCCACTACCAGCTTTTGATAAACCATGGCCGGATGCGCCACCGCGTAACTCTTCATCATGCTCGTCACGGTCAGCTTACTTCCGGCATCCGCTAAAAGCTTGTTCACGATAACGATACCGCGGTTCAGACTGACAAACTCATAAGGAAGTTTGATTCCATTATCCATCGCAAAAGCTGTCCAGTGCTCTAAAGACGTATTCACTTCGGCACCAGATTTGATTCGGCGAATGCGTTCTGCCACCAAGCTTTGTAACTGCGTCTGGTTCACCGTGTTTCTGTTCTTATCACTTAAGTTCCAGAAGGCACGCGCAATAAGCTCGGCGTTCATAAGCTCCGTTCCCGCACCCAACACCATCACTTGACGCTGCATGGATTCAGAGATCACTCCGCCCATACCGAAGTCAAGAATGTGCAAACGAATTTTAGGATCCGTGACATGCATCATGAAGTTACCTTGATGAAGATCCGAGTGATAAAAGCCGCCACCAAACATCACTTCGTTCGCCCAAAGTTTCGCCATATTTTCGATAACGGCTTTTTTCATTTCAGGAGCCACTTCTTTATAAAGCGCCACTTCTTTATCCAGCTTTTTACCGATCACCATCTCCTGAACCATCAAATTTGATTCACCTGTGGACTCGTAAATACGAGGCACATTGAATTCGATGTAGTTCTTGTATTCTGGCGTTTTCATCAACACAGTCCCGTCGTAACGAGTCTTTGCTAGTTTCTGACGGCGAATCGTATCTTCTTGACTAAGCTCTGCCGTCACCGTTGCGGTGATATCTTCAATAATCGGCGTGAGCTTTGGCGCACCCGTTTTACGGAACTCAGGATTGTTATCCAGAATCTTCGCGACTTCAGTCAGGATCACTTTATCTTCTTGCACTCTTTCAGCAATGCCGGGTTTGATAAAACGAACAACCACGTCATGACGTTTTCCATCGACCATGATCTTTGCGCGATGAACTTGCGCCATTGTTCCTACGCCCAAAGCTTTTCTTTCAAAATAAGTGAACTTGTAGTTGCCATGTTCTTTGCTGACGATTTGCTCTACCTGCACCCAAGGCACCGGACGTACAGAGTTTTCAAGAGCACGAAAGACCTCGAGCATTTCGGGACCTAGATCGGCTTGGCGAGCCACAACTTGCAAAAGCTTTTGCAATTGAGGACCACTGTTTTGAACCATGATCTCAAATTTTTTCATATCCGAGACCAAAAGGTCTCCGCCTAAGTAAGAAGACACGATGAGCTTTTTTGATTCTGGCGACAAGCGCGAGAAGTACTCACTGAACATGGTCTCCATGAAGATTCGCATAGTCTTATCTTGTTGTTGCGCGAAACCGTTTTGCGCGATTTTTTCACCCACGCGGTCTAACTCTTTCATACGGTCGGCCAACAAAGCTTCACTTTCCTGCAATACCCAATTCTCTGCAATTTTTTGCGCTTCTGGATTTTGCAAAAGAGCCATCGCTTGACCCGCTAGCTTCTCCATATCCAAAGGCTCAGCACCATTTTGCTTTTGCGCCATGTTTTTGAGCTGCTCTTGCTGCCACTCTAAATAGGTATCAATCTGCTTTTGAATGCGCGGGCTTTCGGCTTCAAAGATTTTCATAGCGCGAGGGCCTTGCTTTTCAAGGATTTCAAGATCTAGTTTCACGCTGTGAGTATTGGGCCAGGCCCCTTTATGAAGACGCAAGAACTCTTCAAAGTTCTTCACTTTCACATGCTCCACTTCTTTATTATAGATGCCCTGAAAGTAAGCTTTGGCGCGCTCTAGAATTTCTTGCTTATTTTCTTGCGATTCGCCCTGAGCTAAAAGTGCATAAGTCAAAGCCAGTCTTTGCTCAAAAGACAGGTGCAACCCAGTGGAAGCCGGAGTGGCCGCCACCGCAAACTTCACAACAAACACAAACAAAACAAATATGAATTTTGCCTTAAACATTGCTTCAACCTTGGAAAGAGACGTTCATTCGGGAAGCAAGAGTGCACGGACCAGGCCGATGTTAAGATGCGATGAGGATTTTATGGACTGCTAATGGATTTTACAGCGACGTAAATTGGCAGCCCCTGGGTCATTTTTACCTGTTGATTAAAGGGAGGCTCAGGATTGAAAAAACCTTACGCCAGCACCTGTACGGTATCTGTTTTTTGGATCAGACCTTCGTTTTCAGGTATCCACAGAGTCCCGAAAAAGACCCCCGCTCCCTCCTTACGATAAGTCGAAAGAGTTTTTAACGGCTCAGGGCCTTTCTTTTCGCCCGTGATTTGATCAATGGTGATCATCACACAGCGAGCACTTTTTTTGGGTTGGGAAAATGTGACCTCCCCGACACGGATGCGACTCCATCCGTCCTCCTCAAAAGCGGTCTGGCCATGAAACACGATATTAGGACGAAAGCGGTCGATACTCACGGGTTCAGATAAGCGCGAATTAAGATCTTCAAGACTTTTCGTATTTACCAGTAATAAGGGTCTTGCGTCAGCAAACCGCACTTCAGGCTTCCAGGTTTCTTCTTGTAAAGAACGCACACGTCGTTGCGAGAACGGAGCATAGCGGACAAGTTTACAGTTCACACCCAAGTATTGTGAAATACCCTGCGAGTATAAATCAGGCTCTAGGGCTGCCTCAAAGCTGTCATTCCAAACCTGCACCGTGATTTTTCTTTTGAAAGAATTGTTCTTTGAAATTTTAAAGAACATTTTTTGAAAACCGATGGTTAAAGAAGCCTCATCTTGAAAGACCTCAATCGTCGCAATCTTGGGTAGCGTTCTTTGCGAAAGAAATTTTCCATTTTCATCGACGAGCATCCATTGGCGATCCCCTTCCGGGCCTTCCGATGTGATTTTCATATCTTTCACGCTTTGGGCTCGCGCGGATTTAATGGGATAGATAAAAAGCTCTTCGATTTTCATGTTAATGATGCTTTCGTTTTGTTTCAGCAAATGCAAGCCTTAACTGGCAGTGTTGCATTCCCCGCTTGCATTTCTAAGGGGCCTTTATATACTGACCTTGCCAAACGGCTTTGAGGCTTTTGTCTGTTGCCTAAATAGACTACTCGTAGGGCTGATGTTTTCAACTCGTTATCAGCTCGATTAAGACACATCGAAATAATTATCCGTTCACGAGAACTTGTTCTCTGAAACGAGAATTTTGTACCTGAATCATGAAAGTTTTTAAAAACTAAGATTGGTTTGGTCGAAAGGTCTTTTTCTATGAGCCTGACTCAAAGTTTACGTCGCATCTTAGATGATCGAAAGCTCACCGTAGCCCAGCTCTCTCGCCTTTCCGGCGTGCCCGCAAAAACCATTTACCATTGGCTGGCGGGACAACAGCCACGCAAGATCGAACATCTGTTTCGCATCAGCGATATTTTAAATCTTTCCATCGAAGAGCTATATGGTCGCAGCAAGAAAGAACCCCACGTGGATCTGATTCCCACCCAACTGACCGAACAAATCAATGCCGGCATCTATGAGGTGATACTTCGTCCTTATGGAAAACGTCAGGATGAGCCGTGAAGGAATCCTGGCGTTTAGCTATCATCGCGCTGGGCTTGTCTATCTGCCTTCTTCTTTTGGCAGAGGCCAACTCTTCACAGCCCTTTTTATGGAGTGAGATCATCGAGCGTTATCGGTTTCATCGGAATACCGCGCACTTTTTATCCGAAACCCAGGATCTTTTCGAAAACTCACAAGCCTGTGGACTCTTTTTACTTAATAAAAAGCAAAACATCTTCTATCAGGGCCTGGCTCTGGAATCTTCCGAGACGCCTTTAGAAATCACCGACCAGCTGAAAGGTCGCGTTCCCTCGGGAGTTGAAATTCAAAAACTATGGTTCGGTGATTATTTACAGAAAAAGAATATTCGTAAGATAGACGGCAAGTCCTACATCCAATTTTCAACGCGGCTTTTCTTTGAACTGAAAGCGATCCCCCATCCTTGGATTGAAGTTAAGAAGGCTTCTTTTCCTGCTCATGTCGTCACCAATCACGAAGGAGAGATCTTAGATTGCGCAGCTCAGGCTTCGTACTAGCCAGCCTTTCTGATTTCCGCCGTTCCCGAAATTAAAATACCTTGGATGTTATCCCCTGAAAAAATCGGCACGGCCATCTTCACTTCGTGCGTAGCCATAAGTCCCTGACTGAAATTTTCTTTAGTTTCGTAGGTGCGGGTTTGACTTAATTCTTTCCCTAAGAGGGCCTGAGCTACCAGTGCTTTAAAACGGTCGTACCCATCATTTTGAAAGCCCCACAGTGTTTTAAGATCATAGTAACAAAGATCTAATGGTGTGTAAGAAGTCACTCGTTGCATAGTCTTATTATAAAAAAGCAGATCGCCGTTGGCGTTCCAAAGGCGCACCAATTGAGAATCATCCAACAAGCGGATGGCCGTATTATCGACTTCTAAATTTCGTGAGTTTAAAAAAGACTTTAAGAGCATAACGGATTCTGCCATACATCCCCCACCAGTACTGCCATAGAATAGCGAACAGGGGGCCGGACTTCCAACTCGCAAACCGAAATCTTAACGCTCGTGTTTCAAAAATAAAAAGGGTCTCTGTTCGAGACCCTTTTCTTAACTGACTTTTTACTATGGGTACAAAAACTTACCAACCCAAAACATATCCGAAGATCAAAGGCGCACAAATAGTCGCATCTGATTCAACGATGTAGCTTGGAGTTGTTGGAGCCAATTTACCCCAAGTAATCTTCTCATTTGGAATAGCGCCAGAGTATGAACCGTAAGATGTCGTAGAGTCAGAGATTTGGCAGAAGTAGCTCCACAAAGGAACATCTTCGTGACCCAAGTCTTGCTCAAGCATCGGAACCACACAAATTGGGAAGTCCCCAGCGATACCACCACCGATTTGGAAGAAGCCTACAGGAGCCGCTTTAGAAGCACCCATGTACCACTCTGCCCACGTCTTCATGTACTCGATACCACCTTTAACCGTCGTCGACTTTTTGATGTCACCTTTAATGCAGTGACCAGCAAAGATGTTACCCAATGTGGAGTCTTCCCAGCCCGGAACAACCATTGGAAGATTTTTTTCAGCCGCAGCTAACAACCAAGAATTTTTTGGATCAATTTGGTAGTACTGCTCAAGCTTTCCAGAAAGAAGGATTTTGTACATGAATTCGTGTGGGAAATAAGACTCGCCTTTTTTATCAGCGTCTTGCCAGTATTCCAACACCACGTTTTCAATACGACGGATGGCTTCTTCTTCAGGAATGCAAGTGTCCGTCACACGGTTTAAGTGCTTTTCCAAAAGTTTTTGTTCATCTTGCGGAGTCAAATCACGGTAGTTCGGAATGCGCTCGTAGTGATCGTGAGCAACCAAGTTGAATACGTCTTCTTCAAGGTTTGCACCAGTACAAGAAATAGCGTGAACTTTTCCTTGGCGGATCATCTCTGCCAATGAAAGACCCAACTCAGCTGTCGACATAGCACCTGCTAGTGTCACAAGCATTTGGCCTTTGTTATCGATGTGCTTTTTGTAGCCTTTAGCTGCGTCTTTCAATGCAGCGGCATTAAAGTGGCGGTAGTGATGATCGATAAACTGTGTAATAGGTCCCATTTCAGCTCCTTGTGTTTTTAATGAAAGCTGAAAGGCTTCACGCCGGGTGAACCGTTTAAAGACTTCTAGCTACCATCAAAGGACCCCGAAAGTAGCACTTTTAACGTAAAACTCAAGAAGAGAATGGCTTTTGCCCGACAACGGCCTTGGCGAAAAAGCCTTGATCCTTTTTAATCTTCGCGAAGCCTTGGTAAGACAGCAGCCCTTCCATCGGATTCATGGTGTAGTTCTTGTAAAAAGGTTCATGAAAATCCACCGGGAATTGCTCTAAAGCCCAATCAAAGTCTTTGGCATCTTCTTTTTGCACAGAGTCGACAAAGCCAAAAAGCCCCCCTTCTTTAAGGACACGGTGGCCTTCAGCAACGGCTTGGCGACGAATCTCTAAAGGAAGTTCATGAAACAAAAAGCAAGAATAAACAAGATCGAACTTGCCGCCTTGGAAAGGCAAATCTTCTGCCGCCCCTTGCACAAAATCCAGGCGATCGAAATCGTGCAAATTGTCCTGCGCCTTTTTCAAGTAAGGGTAACTTAAATCCAAAACCGTGATACGCGCCTTCGGGAAAGCGAGCTTCATAAAACGAGTGAGTCTTCCCGTTCCGGCAGCGACTTCTAAAAAGTGAAGCCCTTCCCCTTGCCCCGGATAAACATCCTTCACTAATGGAATAATCAGTCGGCGCATGGCATCCGCAGCACCGGAAAACAGAATCTCCACTTGGTGCTCATAGAGATCCGCAGACTCTTTCGTCAGATAACCACCGGTTTGAAAATGAAAATTACGTTGGTAGTATTCAGGAAGTTCTTTTAGAAATTCATTCGCTTCGTCATTAAAATCTTTTTGATTTCGATCCGTACGACGTTTGGCGATCTGATAGCCATCCATGATAATCCGCGGATAACGACGAAAATGTTCGGCCAGATTTTCAGGCTTTAAAACATCCATCGGATAATAGCCGTGCTGAATGTTTTCAGCGTCTTTCTTTAAAAGACGATACAACTCTGTATAGGCCAATTTCATTTTCTGCGGTTCAAGAGATTGACGGTGCTTGCGTTTGCCCGTCGTTAAGAATTCAAAAATGGGAAGAGAAAACTGCTGGGCTGCAAAGTGAGCGGAGCGTGCTAAAGAGTATCCAAGAGTGATTTTGTCCTGATAAGGAATTCGCAGCTTCATAGAAACCTTCTTTCCTTATCAGAATACCCTTGCGTCCCTGGATACACAAGGACCGACGATACGATGATGCTACTGTTCCTTGGCAATTGGCAGCGTGCAACGACCGTAGGCCACAAGCCCCTGCGGGATCTGATCCTGCGTCAAAAGGGCGGAATCCCGCTGTCGAGTGCGCGCCAAGGCATGTGTGCTTTCTAAGGAAGACTCGAAATACTCAACACCCACCACTTTGTGTGTTTTTGTTTCACGGTAGATGACGGTGTGAGTGATAGAATAAGGCACGCGGTCGGAGGTCTTTGCCAGTGCCGCTTTACCTTTATTTTGATAGGCTTCCATTTGTTTTTGATAGAACTCATTCTGGTGACGATCAACCGATTCAATCGTGGCCTCAATCACTTCTGTCGCGACAGCACTTTGCCCTTCAGCCAAAGCGAGAGACAAAGAGGTCCCATGTATTTTTGCCGAGTTAAAATAGGCATTGATATTTTTAAATCCAGAATAAAAACGACGAGAAATTTCGGCTGCAGATAACTCTTTCACTGAGGCTTCTTCAGAAACCTCAAAACCGACACAGTTTTCGAAGTGCCGAGTCAGGTCGGTTGTTTTCACACGCTCTTGCCAGGAAAGAACCCCGGGAATAACGACAGAGTATTCGGTGCTGTAAATATCATTCGTCGGCATTTTAAAAAGTTCAATACCGGGCCTAGGAGCAATACGTCCGCGAGCATCGACAGAATAAATATTCTTAAGAAAAGCATAGGAGCGATCGAACAACACCGCGTCTTCAGAGCTGAGCGAGGTCATGGCCGCTTGGGATGACAAAGAAAGGCTGACAATAAAAGACGAAAGAAGGAAGGCCATTCTGGGCTTTTTCATAAACGACTCCAATGAATTTCTAAGGAGCCATAAGTATGCCATCCCAAAGAGCATCTGAAGTCTTTATGAAGTCAGGGCTCTGCCTAAGAATCTAGGCAGGCCGCCAAAAAATGGCACCGAATAGGCTGAATGCTATTCGAGAGAGGCAGACACTTGAGCGGCTGCGGCCGCCTTGCGAGCGATCTTTTTCTCTTTATACCAGTGAACGAAAGTGGCTCCGACCAGAGCAAAGCCAATAAGGATAATAATTCCGATCAAAGTGAACCATGCTAAAACTATCATTCTTCACCCACATTTTTTGTTGGTGCGTTGGCCGCTTTAACATCAGCATGGATCTGGTTCACGATATAAGAAGCCATCGCTAAACCGAAAGATCCCGTTACGAAGCTGGCCGTTCCGTGAATCACATTGCGATTGTCACAACCGTGAAGACTGCTCTTTGTGGGACACACACATTTGAAGCCCTGACCATTATCGTATTTCAGTTCTTCTGGTAAGCGTGGAATTTCGTCGGAGAATACACAAGGAATGCCGAATTTTTTGGTATCCGGAAAGTTGAACTTTTGGCGCAAAATTTTGCGCACAGAAGCGGCCATCGGATCGGCGTAAGTTTCGCCCAAGTCCATCAACTTAATACGGAGTGGATCCATTTTCGCAGCTGAACCACCAGAAGTGATCACTTTAATACCACGTGATTTGCAAGTCGCTAGTAAGTGAGTTTTTGCGGTCATGTTGTCGATCGCATCGACAATGAAATCTGGATTGTGCGACAACATCATCTCCGAATTTTCTTCGTTATAGAATTCAGGGATCACATTCACCGTCGCTTGAGGATTGATCTTACGAAGACGCTCCCCCATGACCTCGGCTTTTTTCTTTCCAACAAGACCTTGAAGTGCGTGAAGCTGACGGTTGGCGTTGGTGATGCAGATTTCATCGAAATCAATAATCGTCAATTTGCCTACGCCCGAACGAGCCAATGATTCCGCAGCCCAAGAGCCGACGCCACCCAAACCAATCACCATCACGTGCGTGTTGAAAAGTTTTTTCATCACATCATCGCCCACCAAACGGCCCATGCGATCAAAACGACGGTGCAAAACGTATTGCGTTTCTGGTGGTTGAGGCAGATTTGTTTCTGGAGTTTGTTGTTCAGGAGTTTGGTTCATGGTCTCTCCGTTACTTCCCTATCAGTCTGTGAAAATTACCCGTAGTGATATCTAATATTTCTAGAGGATCAAGTGATTTTAGCTCCCCTATAGTTCTTGCCACCTCCCAGATACTCTCAGGAGGGTTTAAGCCATCTTTATAGGCAGGTGGAGGCTGATCCGGGCTGTCACTTTCGATCAGAAGATACTCTAAAGGCATTTCTTTCACGGCCTGATGCAACTTCTTGTTGTCAGGGCGACACACCGGCCCGCCGATGGAAAGATACAAGCCTCTGTTTAGAAAATCTTGCGCCTTCGCCCCGCTGCCGTTGAAAGAATGTACCATACCTTTTTGTTTCGGAACGCCGTACAGGTCTAAAATTTTTAAACTTTCTTCGTGCGCCTGCACTAAGTGAAGAACCATCGGTTTTTGCGAAAAGTGCGCAAGCTCAATCTGCTGAGCAAAAACATCCAATTGGCGCTCGCGGGAATCCTTCATGATGTGAGGGCGAAAATCCAAACCCATCTCGCCGATGGCTAAGGCTTGCGGTAAGGCGGAGGCCAAAAGATTTAAAGCCTCTTCACACTCCTCATCGTCGTGAGCCGCCACCCAATAAGGGTGCAGGCCGAAGCACAATCCAATGTGCGCCGGGTGCCGCTTTTTAAGCTCTTGTTGTTTAGCCCAATCTTCGGGCCCCACTCCGCCCTGCATGAAGAAATGCAGGCCACGGCCGCGCGCTTCTTCGATAATGGCGTCCTGCTGCCCCTCCCAACGAGGGTCGGCCAAATGTCCATGAGCATCGATCCAGAATCCAAAACCAATCATAGGTCCTGGTTATATCGTGAAAAGCAGGACTCGAACAAGGTTCAAATTCCGCCGATATGTTCCAGGTGAAGGAGTCTCTATGAAGCATAAAAGCTTACGCTTGGGTTTTGATGTAACGATGGAAAAGGGTGCAACGTGGCGTCCTTTGAAAGTGCAATTCTGGAATCAGGAAGAAAGCTATAAGAAGTTTTCTCCGACAGCGCCGTTTAAATATCACGCGGACGCATTGACCGGATTGTCGTTGGTCAAATTGAACCACTACATTAAAAGTCCCGTGGCGACTCCCCACCTTGATTATTCCTTCGCCGTGGAAGCGTGGAAAGCCTTAGATCCTCACTCAGAGCTTTATGAGCGTTCGCAAAAACGTGTTCGGGCTTTGCAATCTCATCTTGCCGTTGTGAATCCTGAATACTGTGCTGAGTTTGAAGATCAATTTAACGAGCACTTTGAGATGGCTATTAAACCTTGGGGCGTAGATCTTACGGCTTTGTGGCCTCTGTTGGATACTTTTGCTTCGTTTGAAAATAAAATCGGTGCGCCTTTGCTTTATAACTTTGGCTTGAATTTCTCAAAACCCTTCACAGAGAAATTGCATGCTTTGTACTCGTTCCTTTATCACCTCAGAAGCCTTGTTGCGATCGATCACAATGCTCACGTTGAAGATCCTTCACATGAGGCTGTGAAGGTCGATGCGATCACAGACTATTTGCCTCGCGCAGAGTATGTCGTGAATGACGCTCTTCTTTACTGGAATTTCAAAAAGTTTTCTCAACCTTTTTCGGCTCCAAAGACTCCAGACACTCGCGTCGATAAACTTTTTGTAAATCCGATGGAAAAAGCTTTCCACAAGTACTCGCACAATGCGTGTCACTTGGTGGACAATCTTCCAAAAACTTTCGTCTCTTCATTAAATCCGGTAGAGCTTGAAGAAGCCTTCTATTTGGTGCAAATGGATTGGCTCTTGGGTTCTCCAGCGGGACTTCTTTTCAAAATCCGTGAAGAAATTTACGGCTTGCAAAGTGGTTACGAAAAGATTTTCTGGAAGGACGTGGAACCCGTCTTTCACTCTAAACCCGTTGCTTTGCACTTGTGCTGTGAGCTCAGCCCAGAAACTGTTTACGGCAAAAAAGCAGGATAGTCTGCAAAAGAAAAAGGGCCTTCAAAAGGCCCTTTTTTTATTCCTAACCGTTATTCGCCGCCGCCCTTTGAAGCCATTTCTCTCTTAGTTTTTTCACGACAAAATAAACAATCAACAAACCGATGATTGCAAACACGACCAGTTTGAATTGACGAAGGTATTTTAAGATGGGCTCGCCATAATGAGCCAATAGGTAGATCTGTGTTGGAACACTGATCAAAGCCGCAATTCCGTCAATCACCAGGAATTTCCAAGCTGGATAGCGCAGCATACCGCAGGCTAAGTGCCCTGGGAAACGAAGGCCTGGAGTGAAACGGAAGATACCGCACGCATAGGCACCGTATTTATGAGTCCACTCTTCCACTCGTTTCATCATGTGCTCAGGAAAGAACTTACGAACACGCGGATGATAGAGCATCTTTCGCCCGAACACCCGCCCTATCAGATAGATTATGAAATCGGCCGCGACGACGGCGGTGAAAGCAATAATAGAAGCTGTATGCACGCTGACGACCGGCGCACCCTCATAAGGAGGTGGAAAATGCTGCGGATGAGCCCCCATGAAGGCCAAAATCCCCACGCTGATCAACGTCACTTCTTCCGGCAACGGAAAACCGACTGCCGAAAGCATCATCATACCAATTAAAGCCGCATAGACCGTACCGGGTTGGTAGGCAAATTGCGACATCCATTGAAATATGGGCTCGTTAGCAAATTCCAATTACAGTTCTCCTGAGGCACCCACTATGCGGGAAAGCGTCGCACTTGAACACACTTACCACACCGTGCTATGTGTAGTTTCTTTGTTAAGGAATAGTATGCAGAGTGCCAGAGGTTTTGAATATGGAGTAAGACACATAATAAGTCCTCAGTCCGGAAGACTTATTGATGTTTTATTGAGCACTTTGTCCCTCGACCGGACTGAGATCGAATTTTTGTTGGGTCTTGGCTCAATTTATTTGAACCACAAAAGAGTTAAAGAAGATTTCTCGGTTTCTACTGGAGACTATCTTCGCGTACACACAAAACCCCGCCGCTTCCCGGTTTTCGATATCAATTGGAATGAGCGCGTGATTTTTAGCGACGAAAACTTCATCGTCGCCAACAAAATTTCCGGCATCCCCGTGCACGCCAGCGTCGACAATGATCAAGAGCATCTGCAGTTCTATCTTAGCAAGGCGTTGGACTGCGAGCTTTTCGTCACTCACCGCTTAGATGTGCCCACCAGGGGCCTCATCGTCTTTGGGAAGAATTTAAAATTTCAAAGCGAGTTCAACAAACTGCTGTTACAAAGAGAGATGACAAAAATCTATAAAGCCATCGTCGAAGGCCAAGGCCTGCAAACCGGCCTTCTGACCCATTATATGGAGCCCTCCCCTCGTGCACCAAAAACAGTTTCCCACAAACCCCACGAAGGCTGGCAAGACTGCGTGCTGGAAATTTTAGATATCAAATTACTCGCAGAAAACCGCAGCGAATTAAAAATTCATCTTCTAACAGGAAGAACCCACCAAATCCGCGCACAACTAGGCTACGAAAAACATCCGATCATCGGCGATCACGCCTACGGCGCAAAGAAAATCAGTGACATCGAAAAAATCGAACTCGAAGCCAACGAGCTTTCGTTCGTAGATCCAATCACGAATCAAAAACATTCATTTAATTTAAACTAAGATTGAAGAACGACGGCTTTTAGCAATGATTTGGAAGTGGCGTAGGCCCTTCTACAAACCCATCCGAAGGAAGGCCTTTGCCGGCGCCACGATGGCGCGAACCGCCGAAGGCGGCGGCAACTGAGCCTGGACAAAAATAGCAAGATGCTATTTTTGTCCAGGCTCAGTTGCGAAGGGGTTGAGGGCAGGAGCCCGAAACATCGCGTGCTGACCGAAGCGACGGGTTTGTAGAAGGGCCTACGCCACTTCCAAATCCGTCGCAAAAACCTAGAATACCCAAGCGTTCGTCATTAAAGAATACTGCGTATTTTGCGGTTGGACGAAAGCGATGTCTTGACCACGGTAGCTGTTTAACATGGTGTCGTTACTAACACCCAATGTGAATGAAAGACCGCGCATAGGACGGATCCACAAGCTTGCACCCAAACGAAGAGCCGTTGTGTGATTGCCTTCTAGATCTTCCACATTCGAAGTGTGGTACCAGCTTTCATTGAAGCCTGATTTTGTCGTGATACTGAACATCGAGTTGATGTCCCATTGGAATTGAAGATAGTGCTCAAGACCAAATTGCTTTGTGGTTTGACGAGGGTCAAACACGTAACCACCATCATCGAATTGCGGTACGTCTTGGTTGAAGGACGCTGTTTGGCTTTGCAAGTAAATGTCCGGCTTCGCTACGTAAGCCACAAGAATGGAACGAGACAAAGCCAAATCGGCATAACCTTCAAGACGGATTTTACTGATTGTTTTTTGGTTCTGAGAAATACGGCTTGTTGGCAAATACCATTTCACTTTACCAGAAAGATCCACGTCCCCGATGTAGCCCAAGTCGTAGTTTGAATACACGAAGTGAATGTCGTTTAAAGAAAAATCAGAAGTGACTTCGTCACCGTATTCGTTTTGACCTTGAGTCGTGAAGTTAAATGGAACGCGCAAAGAAGCGCGGCTGTTGGAATCCAATTTGTAGTTCAATGAAAGGTAGCTGTAAGTGTCCATGGAGCGTGTGTCGGTTGCTGTTTTTCCGGGCTTCATGTTTTGTACTGAAGCGATCGAAAAGAACGACATATTCCAGTCATTGAAGCGCCCCGCATCCGTTGAGATCTGAGCACCGAAGTCCTCTCCATCCAAAACCGCCGCAAAAGAGGGGGAAGCCACAAAAAGGCAGGAAAGGGCTAAAGCGAGCGATTTTCTCAACATACGTACTCCTAATATTCCAGTCTGGATCGGGGTGTTTATGCCATAGCGCTGCGCATTGCGCAATATCCAAAGTTTAGA
Organism: Bdellovibrio sp. HCB117; assembly: GCF_047305915.1. Taxonomy (NCBI): domain Bacteria; kingdom Pseudomonadati; phylum Bdellovibrionota; class Bdellovibrionia; order Bdellovibrionales; family Pseudobdellovibrionaceae; genus Bdellovibrio; species Bdellovibrio sp. HCB117. Next base: position 2,215,193 of record NZ_CP178622.1, read on the forward strand.
CATAGTATGTCTCAACCTAATCCTAAAACTCTTTCGACTTGAGATGAGTCCACAAACCCCTTAGTGTGACGTCATGAAAAATTTACGACTCATTCAAAAATTCATCCTTTGTATCGCCCTTCTAGCTCTGGCTGGATGTGCTGTTTCCTTTAAAAAAGAAAAGTGGGATCTGCCTCCAAAAGCCGCTGATGAAATCAGCGTGATGTCCTTCAACGTCGAGAACCTTTTCGACACAGTAAAAACACCGGGCCACAATGATGAAACCTATTTACCATTGAGTGCGAAAAACGCAGACCCTAAGCTGCGCGAAGCTTGTGTCAAAAATAATGACAGTAGCTACCGCCGTGGCGAGTGCCTCAGCACTGATTGGAGCGAAGAGGCTTTGAATAAGAAACTTGCTAACGTTGCTAAAGTTATTTTAGGCGTTGATGGCAAAGGACCGGATGCTTTGATGATCATGGAAATCGAAAGCGATGTGGTTCTTCATAAATTGAATACAGAGTATTTGAAAGAGGCTGGCTATATCACAGAAGTGATTATTGATGGCCCGGATAAGCGTGGCATCAACTTGGCGTTCTTATCTCGCTTCCCTGTTGTTGGAAAGCCCATCCTGCACCCGGTCCCTTGGAAACCGAAAGAAGAGAAAGACCGCGAGTGGATGGAGCGTTCTCGTCGCATCTTAGAAGTGACGGTGAAAGCTCCAAATGGCGATCCTATCACATTTATGGCGGCGCACTTCCCGTCTCAGGCGAATCCTACTTACTGGCGCCAACAGATTGCGACTTTCGCCACGGACCTTATCAAATCAAAAGGCCCTGATGCCATGGTGGTCTTCGGTGGTGACTTAAATATCACGCATGAGGAAGAAAATAACCATCACATCTTCCGCGATATCTTCCAACAAGGTGGCGCCGTTTCTCACTTTGTCGGCTGCAAAGAGTGCCCGGGAACTCACAACTACCGTAAATCTTGGTCTTTCCTTGATGCACACATTTACAGCAAAGCCTTGCTAGCAGACGGCAAAGGCAGTTACCAAATGCTGCCAAACACGATCGATGTGATTCGTTACGATGATGTTCACTTGTCTAAAGGGAAATATCCTAAGCGTTGGGACTATGACAAAATGGAAGGCGTTGCCGACCACTTCCCACTGTATGTGCGTTTGAAGCAGAGAAGTGAAGCAAAGACGCCGGTAAAAGAAGAAGCTCCTGCAAAACCTGCGAAGGAAACAAAGAAAACCAAAGGTAAGAAGTAGATTTCTTTAATTCCTGCTGAGGAGATCGAAAGACCTCTTCAACAAATAAAAAAGCCGCGAAGTTTCGCGGCTTTTTTTTATTTCAGCTTTTGATTTTTTTATTTACCAAATGAAAAGGCGGCTGAAATCAACTGTCGGGCTCTCACCACAAGTCGCTGTCGCGGCTTTGAACTTTGTCCCTTCAACAACGATCTCTGTCTTAGTCAGAATCATGTTTTTAGGTTTCGAACCACCCAAAACCAATTTTCCTTCTGCCGTTGAACAGAACGGATCCAAGATGACATTCAACTCACCTTTAGCAGTGCTTGTGTTAGCTTTTGTGTCGTCTTTCTTTGTAAATACGAATTTACCATCAAACTTTGTGATAGAAGCTTTGCCGCTTTCAAGGCCGGCCGCATCCACTTCAAAGCTCAATTCAGTCTCCATACTTCCTGTGTTGGCTGCTTTATTCAAACGACCGTTCACAGTGCCTTTAGAAACCAAAGATGCTTTGTAAGAGTCTGCACCTTCAACCGCAGTTAAAGTCAGCTTCATGTCGTTTTCAAAAACATTTAAAAACGTGACGCCTTTTTCTTTATCGATAACAGTTTTTGCGTTAACTACAGTCGCAGTAAGTGACTGGATTTTGCCTTCAGCCGTTTTTACCGTCACATTCCACTTTTTATTCAAAGTCGATTTATACTCAACACCCGCGACATCGTAGGAGATGACATCGTTAGCGGCATTCAAAATGACCGAATAACCTTCACCGTCTTTCAAAGCGACCTTATCAGAAATTTTGTATTGAGATTTAAGATCTTTATTTTCTGAAGTGGCCAAACGAACAACATCCAAAACTTCGATGGCTTTATCTGCAAGCACGGTCACACCCGAGTATCCGCCAATTCTAAACTCACCGCCAGCGGCAACGGGCTTTCCGGATTTACGGGCATTTTGAGCCTGAATCTTCGCACGCGTGTTCTTATCAGTGACAGAGACATCACGAGGCGTACAAGCCGTTGTTAATAGAGCAGAAGAAACGAATAAAGCAGATAAAATGACGGATGTTTTCATGGCTCGGGAATTTATCCTGAAACAGGGGAAGATTCTAGTGGAACCTCTGCCGCCCTCCGCAAATCTAACCAATTCCTAAAAATTTACAGACGTGTCAAAACAGTAAACAGGCAGCGAAGTCCACCGTTGTTGATTTTAAGCTCTTTAAGAACTTTATACCCCCCCGGCGGGTTCTGGACGCGTTCCTTATCAGGGTAAAGAATACCCAGCCTATCAGGCCTATATTGATCGCAAAGAACTTCGACCAGCCCTTTCAGGCCCCCTTTTATAGCTGTGGGTAACCGCTCTCCATAAGGAGGATTTGAAATCAACCACAAAGGCCCTTCGGATTTATACGTGCCCTCCAGGGCGTCCTGCGCTTTAAACTCACAGGGAGCTGGGGCAAACAAAGACTTTTGTACATCCTGAATCTGACGCTCGACTTCCGCAAAATTCTTTTCTGCGGCAGGAATCATATCTTCGTTAAGGTCAAAGCCTACGAACTTTTTAAAACCGAAGGTTGCCGGCAGCTCGTAGTTAAATGCGAAGCTTGGGGAAAGAAAAAGTTTAGGGACTTTCTTCCATTTTTGAAAGGCAAAGGGTCTTGCAAATTGGCCACTCCATAAAGCGCGGGCCTCACTTAATAAAGTTCCGGAGCCCATCATAGGATCCAACAATGTCACTTGAGAAAGTTCAGCCGGAGTCAGGTCTTCCATCATCTCTTTTAAAAGAAAAGCCGCGATGGTTTCTCTGAGAGGCGCTTCGCCTTTAAGAACCGACCATCCGCGCTTATGCAGATGCTCGCCAGTACTGTCCAGACTGATCGTGCAAAGATCGTCATCCATACGAATATAGATAGAACCGCAAATATCTGTGGCGGCAGCACCTTTGAATATTTCATTTAAAGCGGACTCAGCACTGTCTTGAAGTCGCTTTTCATTATTCAAGCGACTTTTTTGTGCTGCTACTTCCCACTCGACATTTGCGGAAGCCAGGTACTCTCTCCAAGGCAGGGATTTCATTTTTTGATAGAACTTTGGCAGGTCGCGGGCCTTGAATGAAGCCATTCTTAAAAGGACGCGATTCGCGGTTTTCAAAAAGAAATTCAACTGAAGAGCGGCAAACAAGTCCGTTTCGAATTCTAAACCACCTTGCACCACTTCGACTTCGGGAAATGGCAAGGTGTGCGTTTTAGAATCTTTGCCCAAAAGATAAGGCCAGACCTCTTTCATTTCCGCAAGTGTGCGCTCTTCATAATCCAACGGAGTTGAAACGAAAAAACGATTCATGAATTAAAATCTCCAGTAGGCGTCAAAGAGCGCGTAGTAACCATCTGTCGGCGATAGTTTAAAGGACGTGATATCTGTCGAGTTGATCGAAAAACTGAGATGAAACTTATCCCAGATTTTAAGGTAAGTAAGATACCCCCCGACGGCTTTCTTTTCGAAGTTGTAAGAAGGACCTAAAAGAACGCGGTCCCAATTTCCTAAAATAAACTCATATCCCGATTGTAAAGAGCTCGTCCCCAAGGATTTGATGGCTGTCGCATCAGCAGCGTCTTCAAAACTAAAAAGAGCCAATGTCAGCAATGTGTGTGATACGACGGATTCAGAAGAAATAGAGTCCCAATAAATATTCAAATTCAGTGTGCTACGACTTTCGCTTGGAATCTTCGCGAAGCTCAAGCCGGTAGAGACGACGTTAGAGTAGGACTCATAGACATTGGCTTTTGCGGCTGCATTGTAGGCGCCGATAAAGTTTGCCGGAATGATCGTGTTGACCGTCAGCCATTCCGTAGCGCCATAACTCAACTGACCAAACCAGGTGACCATGTACTCCCCTTCCCACAGGGTTTCGGCCGTTTCACCCACAGCAAGCCCTTGAGTGAAAAGAGGTTTGTACTTCGATGAGATATTTTTATCAGACTCTTTAACGATAAGGTCCGTAGAGCCTTTGTACTTTTCGTTTTCCGTGCTGAGATCCAAGTGCATCAACTGATCGCCCACTTGCACGAAGTTCAGACGGGATTGGCGCAAAAGTTCACAAGTCAGAGTGTAAGTGCCATCCTGATTGTTTTCGATCCCCGAGACCTCCACAAAGCCAATAATGCCGATCGAAGGAGTGTGGGACTCTAAGGCCAGGACCTCGCCGATATGCCAGTCATTAAAAGTAGATTCTGCCTTCAGGGTTTTGTGATCGATGATGTTTTCAATGCGGGCGCGAGCTTCCGGCCGATAATCACGCGAACCTTCCGCCGCGGGTCCACGCAAAATAATAGGAACTTCATCCTCCATCGAAGAATGTGCCTGCGCTGTCGTCACAAGAAGTAGACAAAGAAGAACCCTTAAGATCATGAATTGACCTTAACTTAGTTTTTGGGCTTGTTCAATTGATCCTTCAATGTTCCAAAGATACGCACGATTTCCATACGGCGAGCGTCGTCGATGCCCCACATTTTATCCCATTGGAAGCGCGCAAGGCCACCCGCTCCTGGTATAGAGCCTCTAAAGACGAGATAAGCAAAACCCTCTTCCAAAAGAGTCTCGGATTTTGTATCCGTGACGGTTTTAAAGAACGACATAAAACGCGGTGTGGCTGCGTAAATCTCATCCAACGAAAGCGTGCTGCTGCCGTCAGCATCGTACATCACCATCAATCCTTCAATGTAGTGAAGAATCGTGACCATTGTACGAATATTCGCGGTTTCAACATAGCCGCGCTTTTGCGATGGAGCTTCCGAAGCCACAGCGAGGTGCCGATAAAACTGCTCCCAGTCCGCCGTACTTAAGCTGCGCACATACTGTACCATTCCCGGAAGGTTGTTAAAGTAAAGATCGAAGTGCTTTCTAATCTGCGACTTAAAGCATTCTTCTTTGATAAATGCATTTCCGAAGACGTCTTTTTCTTCGATCAAGCATCCCGCAAGCCCCATGTGGTCTTGAACAGCTTGGGACGAAGAAAGTCCCGCCGCAACCAGAGTACTCACGAATTCATAAGTTTCACTTTGGTCCATCGCTTGGTCGCCATTTCCACTGAAGGTGAAAAAGTTTGCTTCAAGGAAGCTGCGACCGCCGGAATTTGCAGAGCGAGGATCAAAAGCTTTTAAATCGCGCCCGATTTCTTGAAAGTCATCATACCAAGAAATCAAACCTGGTTGGGAAATGGACGCTGAAGTCATGCGACCTTTGGTGTTGTCACCCCAACCCAAAGTTAAAAGACGAGCCAAGGCTCTGACGAAGTTTGCTTTCGTCAACGACTTCCATGTTTGCTTCATATTTTTGGCGTCACGAGCAATGATCAAGCGACCTTGCTCGTTGAAGCTCACGGGCGTTTCTTTCTTCAAGATTTCACCATAATCCTGCCACGCCAGCTCCAGAGCTTTTTGCTCAAAAGCATCGTCCACCAGACCTTTTTCAATGACGAAGCTGCGATTGAACTTCGTGTAGGCCTGATAAAGTTCGCTTTGAGTGTAACCACCACCCATTTCGTCGTACTGAAGACTGTCGACAAAACTTTGATGCAGACGCCAGATATTAAACTCGCGAGCAATGGTTGCTAGGTGTTTGCGCTCTAAACCTTGCAGATCGCGTGTGTCGGATTTTCTTTCAGGATCTAAGACTTTAATGAGCACCGCACGGTAAGTCTTTTTCAGGGCTTTCCCACTGATAGAACTTGGAAACTTCGCAGTCAGTTGTTCTATCAAATTATCGATATCCTTGATCGTGATACGTCCCGTCGTTTTTAAGCCGTGAGAATTTTGAATCAGCTGCAAAGACTGCCCTAAAAACTGACTGACCTGACGCAATTTACTGCGGTCTTCGAATTTCAAATCGCTCAATGAATAGTGATATTTCAGTGCGAGTTCATAAAGATTGATCAAAGTATCAAGGCTTTCGCTCCATTGCAGCTTGCTGGTGAACTGGGCGCGCTCTCCCATGAGGATGTTTTTGACGGACTCAACCACAGGAATCCACTCACCGTATTGATCATAAGGTGCAAAAGGAGTTTCACCGCGGATGAACTCAGAAAATCCCGCCAACGCCTTTTTAGCATCCTCAAAACTATATTCTGATTTCGCAATCTGGGTTTTATCTAAAAGACGCTGCAAAGCCAGACGCAATTGATCGGTCGCCAGGGTGATCTGTTCCCACTCGGCCGTTTTTTGGGTCTTTTGATTTAATAAGATTTTTACGTGCGGGGCCAACTGAACGGCCTCCTCGCGCACGACTTTCAGGATCTCCACAAGGCGAATGATTTCTTCCTTCGTGATATACGTTGTCGCTCCACCCAGAAGAGCCTGTTTGATCTTCATCAGTTCCGCAGCAAACTGAGGAGTCACGTTGTTTTCTTTTAAGAAATACTTTCCGAAGAATTTACGCATTTCTTCAACCGTGTAAGCATTAGGCAAAGACCCAAAGGTGCGCTTATTAAAGTACAAAAGCGCTTCAATCATGCAGTCAGAGCCGTCACGAATATCTTTCTCTTGAGCGTCACCCACGGAAAATTTTTGCAGTTGATTGGGCAGACTTTGCAGACATTTAAATCTTGCATCTGAAAGCTCCATCACCTGAGGCTCTGCTTTTTTACCATTTAAGAAGTCGCTGCAGCCCACAGATGTGAACGCCAAAGTAGCGGCCATCGCGATGTTGATTTTGCTCTTAGAAAACATAAGCGGCTCCCAACATCAAGCGGTCGTTATTCACGAATTGTGCAATTTCATTTTGATTCGAAGCCGTCAATTCTCCCGCCTTCACCATCTGCATTTCGCCCACCAAGGACCAAATACCCGATAGACGGAAGCGCGCGCTCAAACGAACCAGGTCAAACTGGTTTTTATCTGAATGAGTGATGCTGAGTTTTCCAATCAGGCGACGATTCTTACGAAAAGCATAGTTCGTCATAAGAGAAATCTGCTGAGCTTGTTTGTAAGGATAGCGTGTCATTAAAGCCGCGCGATCCGGGTTCGCAAGCTCCCCTTCTTCACGCACATCTCCGCCGATAATATCTAAATGCTGAAGATTCACTCCCCAGCGCCCATTCGTCCATTCGACAAATGGGCTTAATAACACCGCATCTTCAAATACGGGATGAGTCCATTGCTCTTCGAAAATATCATCTTTATTCGGGCGATCATAAAGACCGCTGACACCCATGCGCACCTGATTCACTTTATAGCTGACATCCATTCCTGCCAGCGAGTGATAAAACACCTGCGGTTGAAGTTCTACAGCGCCCTTGAGCTGAGCCATGTCTAAGTTTCCGTCATAGCCGATCGCCAGTTGATTGGCGGGTTTATAAATATAGCTAAGCTGAGCCCGGAAGCTTTGCGGATCACCGAAAGAAATCTTGGCTCCAAAAGAATTTTGCAGGACGACTTGGGTTTCATTCGGACGGTCAAAGTTATAATCGATAGCTGTGGCTTCGCTGAAAATTTTAATGCTTTCAGGGGGACGACGGAACCAAGGGTTCCCCTTCACGAAACTGCCGTTTTCAATTTCAAAACTAGGGCCTTGATCCGGCAAGAAAAGAGGCGACGCAAAAAGAACCAAAGTGTAATAAGGTTTATCGACTTGATAGAAGAGTCCGACCAACCCCTGACGTTCTGGCTGAAGCGGGTTCCATTTAAAAAGAGGCTCCCACACACCCAAATCCCAGCGCGCATCCAACTCGTTCCACAGCATGCGTTTGCGACCAATATAGTAGGTTTCATTTTCGTTTTGACGACTTTGAACATAGAACTCAGAGATATTCAGATAGTTTAAAAGAGGGGCCCCCATAGCAACGCCACCTGCCACATCCATCTTAAGGACGTCCTCAGTGAATGGGTCGGTTTTTAACTGAGCGCCGACAAATTGATAGTTTGTTTTTTGCGTGGCTTCAAAGGTCGGGCTGATGAAGGAATCCGAAAATAGTCTCATCTCGGTTTGGACCTGGGCATGAGCCGGCGCTAAGTTCGCAATGAACCCCAACAAAGATGTTAAAATGGCCCCTAATATGGGTCGGACTCTGAAAGCCATGGGCCTCCTTCTTAGGGATATAGATCAAAGCCTGTGCCCGGCGAGGCCCACTTTATGAACCCGCCTTTTATAAACTTTTAAACAAGTGACCTTTTTCGGCGGCTTTGCTAGGATTTGTGGGATGTTAATACGGGATCCTAAAAGTGCTAAATTTTTAATCATTCGCTTTTCAAGCTTTGGCGACGTCGTCCAAACTTTGAGTGTTCCCGCGGCCATTAAAAAGACCTATCCTGAAGCGCAAGTTCACTGGGTCACCCGTAAAGACATGGCCTCTTTGTTACTCAATCATCCCGCGATTGATCGCATCTGGGAGTTTGACCGTAAAGCGGGCTTAAAAGGCTTGATCCGCCTTTGCCTGCAAATGCGCCAAGAAGGTTTTACGCATATTTATGATGCTCACAACAACACGCGTTCTCGTGTGATCAGTTTTCTGCTTCGACCCTTAGGTTTTGTGGGTTTGGGACCGGCCTTTATCCGTCGCTCGATTCGTCGTTGGAAACGTTTCTTACTATTCCGTCTTCGCATCAATACTTTTGAAATGCCCTTTTCTGGTCAAAGAGATTTATTAGAACCTCTTTTGTCTTGGGGTATTTCCAAATATGCCCCACCCGCACCCCAAATTTTCCCTAGCGAGGAAAGTCATCGCAAGGCTCATGACGTCTTGGGTGATTATGCCGGCTCTGTGGCCTTGGCTCCTTCTTCCGCCCATTTTTTAAAGCGCTGGCCGAAGGAGTACTGGAAAGAATTAATTCTTCTTTGTCCAGGTCAGAAGTTTGTTTTGCTGGGCGGCCCTGAAGACTCTTTTATTGAAGACATTCATGATGTGGCTCCAGAAAGAACTTTGAATCTTGCAGGAAAATGCTCTTTGCAAGTGAGTTCCGCCGTAGTCGCTCAGTCGGCAGCTTTGATCAGCGCTGACACAGGTCTTCTTCACGTCGCTGAACAGTTAGGCAAAAAAGCCATTGCGATGATGGGACCTGCCCCGTTCGGCTTTCCTTCCCGTCCTTCGACACGCATCATGGAAATTCAACTTCCTTGCCGTCCTTGCAGCAAACACGGCCAGGGTCCGTGCGTGAATAAAGAAAAGTTTCATCAATGCATGGTGGATATCACCCCTCAGCAAATCGCTGCTGAACTCAAAATTCTATTAGGTCGTTCAGTATGAGTTCTTTGATGTTTTATTTTTACAAGTTTGTTCTTGTTCCTTTGGCTTATTTTCTTTTGCAGCTATTCCGTCCCTTCTTGCAAGGCAAGTTGCGAGAGATGATCGAAGATAAAAATCATGGTTTTTATAAAATAAAAAAAACCGGCGCAGAAAAAGACATCGCCGAGGCTCGCCCTTTCTGGATTCACGCAGCCAGCGGAGAAATTGAGTACGCGCGGCCCGTGATTCGTGAATTGAAAAAACAGCATCCAAACACTCCGATCCTGGTCACCTACTCTTCCCCTTCAGCGAAAAAGATTCTGGAGAGTCTGCATGATGTTGATGTGTGGGCGGCGCTGCCGTGGGATCTGGATTTTGTTCTGACTGAGTTTGTAGAGAAATGGAATCCACGCGTCTTGTTATTTTCTCGTACTGATGTGTGGCCGGTTTTGGTCTCGGTCGCAAAAAAGAAAAACATTCCGGCAGCCCTGTTTTCCGCGACGTTTGCGGATAATTCTTCACGCCTCAAAGGGATCACTCGCTATCTGACTCGCTATACTTTAAATCACTTGGCAGAGATCCATTGCGTTTCTGCCGAAGACATTCAAAATCTAGATGATTTAGGGATTGATGTGCCTGTGGTTGCCAGTGGTGATACTCGCTTTGACCAAGTCTTTCATCGATTGGAAAATCCAAAGGTTCTTAAAAGTGAATTGATTCCCAGCCCTGAAGATTTTATTTTTATCGCAGGCTCTACATGGCCGGAAGATGAAGCCATTTTACTGCCTGCTTTAGAGAAATTAAAAAACGTCCATATACGCATTATCATCGCACCTCATGAAACGACGGCGGCCCATTTGGAAGCGTTAGAAAAACAAATGACGGCTTTAGGACTTCGCTATGTTCGCTATTCTCAGGCGGATGTGTGGCCCGCAGGCTCTATTCTGATCGTCGATCAAGTTGGAATCTTGGCAGAGCTTTACACGTGGGGCGATATTGCCTTTATTGGTGGCTCCTTCAAAAAACAAGTTCACAGTGTGATGGAAGCCTTAGCTGCCGGCTTGCCTGTGATGGTGGGGCCTCATCACCGCAACAATCGCGAAGCCCTGTTTTATCAAAAGAAAAATTATTCATCAGGAATGATCGTGCAAGTGGTTCACTCGGCCGAAGACGTCGTCGTTCTACTTCAACGCATGAAGAAGCAGCAGTCGCAGATCCCCCACATCAAAGAAGAAATTCGCAACGAGATCGGTAAAAACCGCAACTCCACCCTGCGCGTCCTCTCCGCCATCGAAAAATTCGAATAGTGCCTGCTTCTTTTTTGGGTCTACAGTGCATCAATTGATGCACTGTAGACCTTAAAAAGAAGCAGGCACCTTTAAGGTGATTCCGTCGAGTTTTTGTTTTTTGTCTTTATTGTATTGATTGAAGGCCAAGTGCAGGCTTTTGTTTTCGACGATCTTTGGATTGATCGCAATCTTATCAGCGTACCTTGCAAAGTCGTTTTTTAAATAGTGTTCGGCGACTTTTAAATCCATCAGGACACCATCAACACTGCCTTGGACAAGTTTTCTTAACGTCGAATCTTCACTCAGAACTGTGATGGTTTTCAGATCGCCATTTTTTACAAGCGCATTGAATTCGGCCGTATTGCCATAGCCACGTGTAACGGCGAAGGTCTTGCCTTTAAGGTCTTTTAGTTCTTTCCAAACGAGAGGCTTGTCTTTGCGCTCTAGAAAAATAACCGGCGAATAGAAAAGACTTTGCGAGGCCGTGAAGCCTGGCAACACTTCGTCTTTCCACGACGGAAAATAACCCACAAAATTCTTTTTACCACCATTCTTCTGCGCCTGCACCCAAGGATAGAAAACAAATTCGATGATGATTCCTTGGGCTGCCAACGCCCTTCTTAAAGCATCCGCCGCTGTGCCATTGCGATGACACTTAGAACAGGTATAGGGAGGCCAATCTAGAGTCGCAACCAACCAAGTTTCTCGGGCCGAGGCTGTCGTACTAACTAGAAGAGAGAAGAAGAACATTTTCCACATAGAAACAACATACCTGTGAGACATGCTTGGAACAAGAAAGCTCTCAGTCTCAGGACGAGAAACTACTGACATCTTAGTCTCCGAGGATGACCGCATGGGAATCGAAGCGCTACTCACATAGCAAAAAGCGGCCCTGACAATTCACGGCAGCTGTACAAGCCTTTGCTGCCAAGTCTTGTATTTTTGAAATGATTGGGCGAAGCCCGAGCACGGAACTTGAAATACTCCATAGCAGTTACTAGGGGTTGGCATGAATAAGTTTGTAACTTCAACAGTTTGTCTCATTTTGATACTGAGCTCACAGGTGTTTGCTCAGAGTCAAAACGTTTTGACTTTACCAGAGGCAAAACAAGATAAGAAGTTTTCAGCGGACTGGCGCATTCGCCTTTCTGGCTCTGACGTGCGTGATGACCAAAGCCAATCCAAAGTCGTCGATATCCGCACTGAAATCAAAGCAAAGTACAACTTAAGCTCTTCCCTTTTGTTAGATGTTCAACCTGTCTTGCGTTTGCAATCAGGACAGACTCAAAGCGTGAATGGCGCTGATCAACCGGACAATAGAATCACTTTAAAGCAAGCGGCGGCTCAGTACACGCCGTTTTCTTTCTTCCGTTTGACGGCAGGGGCTTTAGATCAAGACTATATGCACACCGCGATTCTTTTAGACTCTATCGCTTTCCCGGCAGCCCGTGCAGAAGGTGTTTTAAAAACTGGAAACTTTAAAACATTGTTGGCCGTTGAAACAGCGATTCCGACATCCACTTCATTTAGCACGAACACGAAAGAGCTTGAGCCGACGCCGTCATTGAATACAGCCGCTTTACAGGTAAATTGGCAAGCCGCTCGAAACCTTTACTGGAAAAACTCTGTTGGCTATTTCATCTATAATAATCTTCCTTCGGCAGTAGCGGAAAAATCTCGTTTGCTAGGAAACGAAGTGAATAAGATCTCGGACGCTCAATACGCCTTCATGCACAAATATGAAGGTATCGAGGCCTCTACAGCTCTTGAATTTCCAGTGTTCAGTCTTTTGGACCTTTCTATAGGTGGTCAATACGTCCTGAATCAAAAAGCTCCTTCAGATGAAAACATGGGTTACCGCTATTACGTAGGTTCTGAATTCCACTTTACTAAGGGCTTAGATCTGGTTGTCGAGGGAAGTTACTTTTCTATCGCGCCAGAAGCCGCTGTGTCGTACTTCAATGCTTCGGGATTTGAAACAAACCGCATCGGTTACGCGGCAGAGACTTATTTATCGTTTAAAAAAGAAGGCTTTAACTTAGGCATTAAGTACATCGATGCCGAGGTGATGTTTTCTAATGCCATCCAATCACGCGAAAAGACTTTGTTGATTAAGCTGGAGACTTTCTATGCAAACATCTAAGATCACACTTGTAAAAGCCCTCTTAGGACTTTCACTATCGACAGTCTTAGCTGCGTGTAACTTACCCGCTCCTAAAGACAAAGAGATGGACAGCTCAACGGCGGCCACTTTCACGGCTCAAGCCATGGCGGATAAATCCAAGGCTCTTGAAGTGCGTGTTTCCGGAGACTTTGCTTTACCTTCTTCTAAAGTTTTCAATCTTCAAGCTTGCGTGAAAGATGTGGCTTACGACAAAGCGATCGCGGGACATGATTTCCTCATTGAAGACAACAATATCAAAGTGACCAGTGATAAAGCCGGCTGCTTGACTTGGGCCGAAAAAATCAATTTTAACTTCTTGGGAGAATCTCAATACATTCGCATCGAAAGAAGAATCAAAGGTTTGGGTCTTCATAAAGGGATTCAAAAAGTCGCTTTCGCTATCAATCCTTGGTCACACGGCGAAAACTTAGCACCGGTTTTAAACCCGGACGACGGTGCAAATATTCCGGCCCTCGTGAATGGCGCCGAAGAATCCAAACAAGCTCTTAAAGGATTTTCTGCAGACAATAAAATGACGTCTCGCCCATTGTGGGTGGAAGACGGTCGCTTATTCGTAACAGAACAAAAATTAACTACAGCTGGCGTTGAACTTTTAGTGGAAATGCGCCCAACTCCATCGCTTCAATTGACAAAAATGAATGGCGAGATGGTGCTATATCCCTTGAAAGCTGGTTCATTCAAAGCCCGTCTTAAAATCATCCACATCTATCAGCAAGGTGGAAAGGAAGTTCGCCGTCTTTTGAGCGAATCCCCAATGATGGATGTTAAGATGGAAAACGCAAGTTTGGGCATTAAGTCCGTGATGTCTTTACCGGCAATCCCGACTCGTGGCCAATTGATGTTGGGTCTAGAGCTAGAGCCTGTGCAAGCCCCTCAAGGTTTGACAAGCTTCGACGGTATCTACCTTTTGGGTGAATACGACCAAATCAAGGGCGCGTCTTTCCTTCGCTTAAACACGGTGGTCGCACAAACAAAAGACTTTAAAATCGCAAACTATATCAATTCGACAATTGCGGATGTTGCAAGAAAGTCCCCGGTGAATTCTACAACGACAAGCGACTCTAAAGCTTCTGAGTCACCAGGCACGACATCGACTTCTTCTGATGATGAAACCACCTCTTCTTCAGAAATCGTTTTTGATTCGGATGCTTATCAAAAACCGAAAATTGAAGTTTCTCAGTTAGAATTCCGCTTCGTTCGCGTGGGACAAGAAAAAACGGCGACACGCGAAGTGTTTTATACAGTGAAAGCTTGTGTGCGCAACGGTTTGGACCAAAAGAATGCGCGCGCCCACTCTTTCAAAGTCACGAAGTATCGTCAATCCGAATCTGAGCCTTCAACAACAGTGACGGTGAAAACAGATAATAATTCATGCATCAACTGGGACGAAAGCATCACGTTTAAATATTTCGATTGCCAACGCTATCTTAAGGGTTTTGTGCAAATTGAAAATGCCGATTTGGGAATGAAAGAAAAGCTTGAAATCATCGTCAACCCTTGGGAATCGATGGGAGTTCTAGCTCGCGACATGCGCTATGTGGATCGCAGCGAAAAGCTGGTTTTAAGCTGTACACAAGAAAGCCGTCCACGCACCCAGGTGTTGGTCGAAGGTTTCAGCTACAACACACTTTCCTACAACTATGGCATTGATTCTTTATTGAATTTAACAGTCACGAAAAAGATCCAAGTTAAAATGGAGCCGCGTCTTTTGGTTTATTCAAGCCTTGCTAACGGTCGTGGCGAGTCCGAACGTCTTCGTGACGGCATCTATCTTTTGAAAATGGCCGTCGTGCAAAACCGCGACTATGATTCGAACAACTCTTATGTCACAGCGGCACAAAAGCTTGTGACGGTGATGAGTGGTCAAATCAACACAGAAATGACTTTCCAGACTCAAGATCTAAAGGCTTTAGGCAACCGCAACAACATGCTTGTGGAAATCTATCCTGTTGATGAACAAAAAATCGTTCTTGAAGGCAGCACTCTGCGCTTGAAAGATGACAAGGCGACATTGGATTCAGCTATTGATACAACGACAGGCCTTGAAACACCGACATTCATCGGTCCCGTGACTCTGAATATTGATGAGGCTTCTCGTCCATTGCGCACAATGGAGCCTTCTTCAGTGAACGCCTACTTGCTGAATGGTCAAGGCGACAATGCGGGTAATGGAAAATTCATCATCAACAAAATCGTGGCTGAAGGACAAAAAGTCGCCGCAGAAAAACGTCAAAGAATCCAAGCGCGCGCCGATAAAACTCAGTTCGCTAAGGAAAACAACCTTGAAATCATCAACGTGAAAAACGCTGATGAAAAAGCGCCTTTGGTAAAAGCCCTTGTCGGTTCAACTAAACTGGTTGAGCGCCTCATTGTGACGAAAGCCGACCTTCAAGAGATCATCGAAAAGGGAACGATTTCTCCAGCGACGGCACAAAAGCTTTGTGCCTTCTGGTCGAGCGACTTTTTTAGAACTATGCAGGCGGATAAAGGCGGCGTGATTTATGAAAACTCACGCATGGCATTCGGTATGGATTGCTACAATGCAGTTCGCAAAGATCCGAAACGTTTCTTCCAAACTGAAAAACACATCCTGGTGAAAGAAGTCGGTGGATCTCAATTTCAAAAAGGTTTCAATCAAGGTTTGACGGTGGGTACAAGCTTCTCGCTTTCGACTTCACACTCAAATTCAAAGAGCCGCTCGACAAGCATCACATCTAAAGTGGGTCTTTCTAAGAAATTCTTGGATTTATTCTCTGTCGGTGTGGATTTGAACTACACGCTTTCTTGGTCGGTGTCGGATTCAAATAACGCGAGCAACTCGATCAGCGTGAACACATCTACTTCCATGACAGTTCAACACAACGTCTTCAAAGTACGCGTGAACAAACACGAGCAATGCGCGATTGTGCGCTTGAACCCGACGTTGTTCATGAAAGATCCCAACGCAGGTTGGTTCACCGGCCGCCGCGACTATCTTTCATTCTTGAACGCGCGTATGTCGGAAGAAGAAATGGCAACTGCGGCGACACGTGGTCTGATGGTGTGTGACGGCGAAATTCGTCAGAATGCCATCGACATCACAGAAAATTACTACTTAATCGCTCAGGAGTCGAACAGCTCGCAAATGCAAGACAATGGCGATGCTCGCAACAGAAACTTCTTCATCGCTCTTCGCTCTAAAAACGACTACAACCGTTTTGTCTTGGCGATGAAAGGCGACGCGAAAATGCCAACGACGGCGACAAAAGAAGAAGATCCGGCCGTGCAAGCGGCACGCAACATGGAGCAATTATTCCAAATGTCGGGCCCTGCTTATCCAGGAACTTTCTTAGCAAACTAAAGTGTTGTGAAGTGCTTTTCTAAAAATTCGAGGCTGCGGATGCCGAACCACGAGTAAGACTCCCCGTTCACCACAGCCCCTTCAATGCCGAGCTCTTTGAGTTCGGCTATTTTTTTATGAAATGGAAAAGGCTCAGAGGAAAATAGAAAAAACGCATCTTTCATCTCTTCTTCGTCAATGACGGGATATTTTTCCCCTTCAGGGAACTCAACCAACGTCGCTCCCAATTTTTCCAAGACTGAACCAATATAGGTTTCACGAGTCACGCCCATCCAGGGCTTCTTCCAGATCATGTACATGACCTTGTCATAAGAACGCGATGGCGGTTTTACCCACTCTAAAAAATCAGGAATCTTTTGGAAGTC
This sequence comes from Bdellovibrio sp. HCB117, assembly GCF_047305915.1. Classification (NCBI taxonomy): domain Bacteria; kingdom Pseudomonadati; phylum Bdellovibrionota; class Bdellovibrionia; order Bdellovibrionales; family Pseudobdellovibrionaceae; genus Bdellovibrio; species Bdellovibrio sp. HCB117. The sequence continues at coordinate 2,231,820 of NZ_CP178622.1, forward strand.
CCATTGGCGGGCCGGAGCTTCGACAATGTCCAAGCACTTTACCGACCACTCCATTAAGGCGGCATTTTCAAAATGCTCACCGAGTCTTGAAAGTTCACTTTGCAAACTTGAAAGAGAGGAAACATGAGTCGCTAAATAAGGAACCGGGCACTCTTCGGCCATCTCCAAAGGATTTTCCTCTTGATCTAAAAGAACAAGATCGGGCTTTAAATCCATCACCAAATCCCAGGACACTTCTTTGGTGCCACCGACAATGGGAATATTCGTGATCATCTTTGGTGGATGAATACAAAAACGCGTGCGTCCAACGACGTTGACGCCTGCTCTTAATAATGTCTCCGTCCATGACGGAACCATGCTCACCACTCGCATTAAAACCTCTCTAGACAGATTACCCGCCGAGCCAAATTGAAGTCAAACTTGACCGTCCCATCGGCTCAGCAGACTATAGGCCCTTAACTTTGTGAGGTGTATTTTATGACGCAACTTTTCCCTCTTCGTGAAAAACCCGCTTTGAGTGCTTACAAAAAAGGCGATGTTCTTGTGCTTTTTGGCGAGCTCTTTTCCCGCGGTTACGCCAATGGTTTGGTCGAAGAAGCCGAACGTCGTGGAATGACCATCGTCCGTGCCACTGTAGGACGTCGTGAAAAAGACGGCTCTTTGCGCGCTTTGACAGCCGAAGAAACAGCCCACATTCCTCAACCCTTCATCAATGTTCCTTTGGAAGCCGGTTTCGATATGGATGCGGCTGCAAATGGTGTGACTCCTTGTGATCAATTGAAAGATATCAAACTGAGTGATTGGGATAAGGCCGAGTTGGATTGGAAAGCCATCGACGAGTCTCAGGCTCATGGCGTGGCTCGCTTTAAGAAAAACACCGAACTTTTCATGAAAGAGTTAGAAAAGCATGTGCCTGCAGGTGCGAATGTTTTGTTTGCGCACTTGATGGCTGGCGGTGTTCCTCGCACAAAAATCATCATGCCTCTTTTAAACCGCGCGTTTAAAGGGACGGGCGACCGTCACATCCCGACACAAGCTTTGCTTGATTCTCAAATCGGTCAATTCTGTCTTAGAAACTTTAACGAAGTGACGGCAGAAACTTTCCGTCATTTGATCGAGCTTTCGGCACCTCTTCGTAAAAAATGGGAGTCTCAGGGTTCTCATGTTTCTTACACGGCGTATGGTTACCATGGCACAGAGGTCATGATCGGCAGCCAATATCAGTGGCAAACTTACACGTGCTACTTCCAAGGCTGGGCAAAAATGGCTTTGGAAAAACATGCTGAAAATTTCTTCAAACAAGGTGTGCACTGCTGTGTTTACAACTGCCCAGAGATTTTGACGAACTCAAGCTCGGTCTTCCAAGGTGTTGAAGTATCACTTTATCCTTTGCTTGCAGCTATCCAAAAAGACGCTGGAGATAAAAAACACGCTGAACAAGTTTTGAGCGATTGCAAAAAACTTTTGAAAGACGATGTGACCTTTGAGCAAATCAAGTCGTTTACAGATGACTACTTGAAAAATCCGCTGACTTTAGAATTCACAAACTACGAAAAGTGGCCTCAACACTCTCGCCAAGACCAAATGGAGTACATGTTGAAGAGCTCAGACCATCTTTTCTCATTGCATAAAGATGAGAAAAATTTAATCACGGCGGTTTTGAGCGAAGTTGTCTTTAAATCCTGCGGCTATGTGATGCTTCATGATTCATGGCAACCAAAAGCGCCTGTAGCTTGGATTGGCCATGATCTTGTAGCACGCTGTATGTAATTATGTCGGTACAAGCTGGAGAAAGCTGGAGCTATTCCAAATTCAAATTTCACGGACTATCGCTGTCGGGCATCCGCACAGCGATAGCTATGCCCGAGCTTTCTTTAAGCTTTGATGTGGCCCAAGGCTACCCTTACCTTTTAAACTTAAAGCAGTACTTTATCACTCACGGCCACCTTGATCACGCGGCGGGAGTTCCCTACATCATCTCGCAAAAAGCCATGAACTCCCAAGAACCCGGGAAGTTCTATATGCCGCCCTCTTTGGTAGAACCCCTAGATAAAATCATGAAGCTGTGGGAACAAATTGAAGGCCATCAATATCGCTACGAGTTCATCTCCGTAAAACCCGACGACGAATTTCAAATCAACGGCAACACCTATGTGAAAGTCTTCCCAACCACTCACCGTATTGAGTCTTACGGTTACACCGTTTTTGAAACCGTTAAAAAACTTAAAAAAGAATACGTGGGCTTAAGCCAGGACGAAATCATCGAACTGCGCCGAAAACACATCAACGTCAACGAAGTCCATGAGATCCCGATGGTCAGCTTCACCGGCGACACCCAAATCGAGTTCCTGGATTCCAGAGACTGGGTTAAAAAATCAAAAATCCTCTTCTTAGAGGCCACTTACTTAGACGAAAGAAAAACCATCGACCAAGCCCGCCAATGGGGCCACACCCACATCGACGAAATCATCCCCCGCCTGGACGAAATCGAAAGCGAACAAATCGTCTTCATCCACGCCTCGAGCCGCTACAGCGACAAAGAAGCCCTACGCCTCATTCGAGAAAAAGTCCCCCAACGCCTCCACAACAGAGTCGTCCTCTACCCCGGCCGCTAAACACATACACACGACAAACGCGCCCATGCAGCGTAATAAAAAAAACATACATGAATATTGATTGGAATAAATGACCTAGCGTTAACTGATTGCTTGGCGGAGCGGATTAGGGAATGAGTCCGAAGTGAAGGGCCTTCAGCGGGCCAGGATGGCCGAACCGGCAAGGCCGGCGCTGATGAGCCACGATGGCGTGCCCGAACGAAGCGACTCATTCCCTAATCCGCTCCGCCAAGCAAACCCCGTTCAAGGCTAGAACATATCGTTCAGCCCCATCCAAATCTTACGACTCTTAGACTTTTTATTACGCAAATAATCCACCCATTCTTGTGGCGATCTTTTTTGCCAATTTTCCGCCAAATTCGCGGCGAAAATCAAAGGACTGTAACCTTGACCGATATGATCTTTCGGAGGACGAAGAGCAGTCAACATTTCTGGGCCATAGAAACCTGTTGGCACCAAGCGATCACGCTCACCCAATTCACCGATAATCAAAGCGCCCGGAACTTGTCCCAGCACGGTACGACTCAGGGGACCTGAAGCTTCCGCCGCAGGTGGAACGCCCGCAGATCCGACGATAACCAAACCCGCTTGCGATTTTTTACTCAGAAGTTGAACAAGGTCCTTCGTGGAATCATTCACTTTCATGTTGAAATCAAAAAACACGAAACTTGTGCCTTCTGGCAAAGAGGTGATGCGCTCTTTCAACGCCTCCATGTCCACTTCTCCCGTAGAATCGTAAGGAGTGTAGTTCACCAATTCACAGCTCTTGCAGGGACGAGATTGTTCTGCAAAGAAAGGCTTAATCTTACTATCAAACTCGGCCGCTTTTTGCTGACCGAAGTAAATCACCGTGGTTTTTCCATTAGGAAGTGCCGCTTGAGCCCATGTCGCCCCGCAAGACGCTAAGACCAAAAAACTTCCCGCCAAAATTTTTTTAAAATTCCATAGATTGCACGTCGTCATAAAGTCAGTTTGCCCCCACCCCTGCTTTGCTGTCGACTTTTTTAATAATATATTGAACAATCGACATATGGAGTCATGGAGTCAGGTTCGCATATTTCATTCGGGCGATGAGTACTATCAAAGCCTTCTCGAGGATATTCGTCATGCACAACGAAGTATCACGATCGAATCTTACATCTTTGCTCTGGATAAACTCACGACTCCACTCATTGAAGAACTTGGAAAAGCACGCGCTCGCGGTTGCAGCGTCAAGATTGTGGTCGACGGTTTTGGCTCGTATTACTACATTCCTCAACTAGATCGTCTATGCACCCAACTCGGCATTGAGTTCCGGGTTTTCCATCCTTTCCCCTACCCGCTTTTGTGGGCACGAAGTCTGTTTGCAAAGTATTCATTGCATGGAAGTTTTTTGATGAAGCACATGAACCGGCGCAATCATCGAAAAATTTCAATTATCGATGAAAAACGCGCCTATCTAGGAAGCTTCAACTTCGTTCAAGATCACTGTGCGAGCATTGTGGGGTCTCACGCCTGGCGAGACACGGGAGCTTGGGTCGAAGGCGATGCTATCAAGTATTTAGTTCTAGCTTTTCAAATCAGCTATCTGCGTACTTATATCAAAGGACTTATCAACTGGGTCGGACGCTGGCGCTCTCGCGTAGAGCCTCACGAAAAGATTTTACGCCTGAACACCACGCAACGCACGCGACGACGTCTGTATCGGGATCTTTTACACCGAATCGCTTTCGCGAATAAGCGACTTTACATTACGACAGCCTATTTCTTACCAAAAAGATCTTTGCTTCGAGCCCTCCTGAAAGCCGCGCGCCGTGGAGTTGACGTCAAGATTCTGATTCCAGGAAAATCGGACGTTCCTGTCGTCAAATGGGCCGCCTTTTACATTGTTAAATTCTTGCTTCAAAAGCGCATCCCCATTTATGAATATCAAAAAACCATCTTGCACGCGAAAACAATGATTCTGGATGACGAAGCCTTTATCGGCTCTTTCAACCTGAATCACCGCAGTTTATTGCACGATCTTGAAGTGGAAGTGGTGCTGAACGATGCCGACAGCCTTCAAAACATGACCCAACAGTGGGAAACTGATTTGGCCAATGCGAAACTCGTGTCTGAAAAGGATCTTGCGGCCCGCTCTTGGCTCGCCCGCATGATCTATAATATCGCCTTCCGCCTGCGTTATTTGCTGTAGTTTTTATTTTGACCCTGCCCTATGAATTGGCGATCCTATCCGTATGAATTCATACGTCAAAATCGCAATTACCGGTGGACCTTCGGGTGGCAAGACTACATTGATTGAAGCTTTGAAAAAAGAGTTGGGACAAAAGTGCGCAGTCGTTCCAGAAGCTGCAAGTATTCTGTATCGCGGTGGCTTTCCTCGCTTTAAGGAAGCTCAAGGTGTCGTTCATGCGCAAAAAGCGATTTACTACACCCAAAAAGAACTCGAAGAGATGATCTCGACGTTAAGTCAAAAGTCTTTGATCGTTTGCGACCGAGGATCCTTGGATGCCATTGCTTATTGGCCCGGGCAAGCAGACGAATTCTTCAAACTTGTACAAAGCTCTAAAGAACAAGAGATTGCCCGCTATGACTGGGTGATTCACTTAGACACGGCTTCCTCTGACTTCTACGACACAACGAATACGATTCGCACGGAAACTTTCCAAGAAGCTTGGGACTTGAATTCAAAAATTAAGCACGCGTGGGAGGGACATCCTCGTCGCGTGGTGATCACTCACAACGAAGACTTCCTTTCAAAGATGACAACGTCTTTATCTGTGATCAAAGCTATTATGGCTCATAAGAGTGCTGACGAAATCAAAAAGGAGCTTTTGTAATGTCCAAATGCCTGCTCGCTTTGCTTTCTTTAATGACGGCGTATTCTATCCAGGCTCAGGCGCAAGCGCCCTCTCGCACAAGCAAATTAAAGCCTCTGTATTTCCAGGCGGATAAGAACAATCTGCAAGTTCTGCCGCAGCGATTTGAGTACACATTGATCGACGAAGACCGTTTAAAAATCGGTGATATTTTAATCGATACAACTCAAATCACCTTTCAAATTGAACCTTCCACTCAAAAAGGTCTTTATCGCATTCGCTTCACTTGGCCAGCGGGTTTGGTTAACGAAGGCGAACTCTCGGTAAAAAACAACTCTGGTAAAGCTATTTTCACGACGGTACTAAGCAAAGAAAATGTCACTATCACCGACGGTGCTCCTGCTACAGGTGAAGATGAGCATCTGCGTTCACAAGTGGCTACTTTTTCTGCTGATGAAGTCGAAGCATCGCTTGTCGATGATATGAAGTACTTCCCATTCATGAGTTTTTGCATTTATCGTGAAAGCGAAGAAACTCGCATCTACATGTGTTCCAAGGAACTCTACTTAAGTTCTCAACAAGGGCAAATGGTGGTGAAAACCCGCTCTAGCACGAAGAAAGCCGCTCAAGTTGAAATCAACGGCAAGATCGTTGGAAACCAAGGCATCATTTATTTGAATGATCGCAGCGAAAACGTGGCCTTCAAAGCCCAAACTCAAACCGGCGCTTTCTTTGAAATTGAAACTCGCAAAAAAGACGTCGATTTCAAAGATGCCGTTGTGTCTGACGATGGCAGCCGCATTATCCTGACGGCGTCCGGCGCCGAACCCGTAGACGAAAAGAAAGTTAAGAAGATTTCAGAGACAGACTGGCAGATTTCTCTTTCTAAAAATCGCCCCGTACTTTACTTAAAAGGCGATGGCGATATTCCGATGCGCCAAGAGTTTTACGTTCGCGGTGAGCTGCCGAAAGCTAAAAACCGTCCGTATCTTTCGCAAAAATCGGCGTCTCGCACTTACGCTTCAAAACTTTCTTTTACCGGCATCAGCCCTGAAGGTGTGCAAGTCCGCGCCCCTGAAAATGATGGAACTTCTCAGTTAGAACCACTTAAGAAAAACCAATTTCAATGGACAGTCAGCGGAATTCCAGCGGGCGTAGAAACGCGCCGTTATTTGAATGTGCAAGCTGACGGTCAAAACTTTGTAGCTGGTTATGATGTGTTTCGCGGCCAGCCTTTCGGACTTGGCGTGGGAGCCTCTTACCAGACCCCGTCAGGCATCGCTTTTGGTGCCTTAGAATTTCAGTGGTGGTTTGAAAACTTCTTAATGATCAACGCCGACTGGTCCCGCTTTAAGTGGGGTCTTTCTGTAGAGCGATTGCAGCACTTCACTGAAAAAGACGATGTTGCCAAAGTCGACTTCACAACCTTGGAGTTAAAGTGGCGTGCGCACGAAGGTTTCAATCTTATTGATGCCACCTGGGGACTGACTTTACCATTGCAGATGGTTCAAGGTGAAAATGCCAGTGCTACAGCTTATGGTCTTGGCGCGTTCTGGCTCAAAAAACCAAATCGCTGGATGAAACCTTTCATGCATTGGACAGAGTATAAACTGCAATATTTTGCGGGCTCTTCAGGCAGTGATTTCAAAGTTTCTTCCGCCTACAATCTGAAAGCTCTGGCTTACTGGCAGTTCAACTCAGACTGGTATTTGCGTTATGGTTTAGGTCTGAGCGATTACAAATACGATCCGGCTGCCGCAAAAGAAGAAATGCAGATTGATTTAAATGCAGGAATTTTCTGGAAGTTCTAACGCTTTTTAAAGAAGCCTGAAACAACCTGTTTCAGGTCCATATTGAAGACGTCTTGTTTTTTGTTGGCCGCCGTTAAAAGGGAAATCTCGCGACGGGCTGGAATGAATGATGGATCCAAAGCCACGCTCTTCTCAAAAGATTTTCTAGCGGCCACGACATCCCCTTTGATCTTATTGAAAAGACCCACCACGAAAGGGAATAAAGTGTCATAGCGCTCATCTGGCGGAACTTGAACTAACTCTAACTCAACTTCTTTAAGAACAAATTGTTTCTTTGCTGGATCCACGGCACCCAACTTTGCCCAAGAGCTGTACAAGTGAAGCTGTTGAGTTTGTGGATTGAGTCTTGCAATCTCGGCCAATGTCTCTAAGGCTTTCGCGTATTGATTATACTGAAGTTGTTTTTTAACTTCTTCCATCAAAGTGGTCGCGCGAAGCTTAGCTTCCGCTTCTGATTTCTGCGTAGCCTGGCGGTATTGATCGATCTTATTAGAATCTTGAGACGCGGTGACGGCATCTTCGGCCGTTCTTTTGATCTTACTCCAGACAGCAAAAGCTTCTGAAGCGGCATCCTGGGGCTGATCGCCCAACATTGTTAAGAACTCTGCCAATGCGGCTTCCATGGACGCCCCACCCGCAGCGGTTTCCATGTAAGAAGTGATTTCATAACCATTCTTGCCATCAAGTTCGGCCCAGATTTTTTTCAAAACCTTCAACTGCTCTTGCGGATTTGCAAAAGCTGCGCGCTGAGCAAAAACCACCAATCCTTTAGTTAAAAGGAAGTGGATGGCTTTATACACAGCAATTTCACTATAGCCTTTGACGTCCAAAAGCTGCGAAAGCGTCATTTGGTTATTGAGCTTTAAAGGCAGACCCTCTAAGGTTTTGATCAAAGACATTGTCAAAGCAGGATGGTCATCGCGGAATGTCGGACTTTTCACGATGACGTTTCCAGACCACATCACATACAAAGACTTCAACCAGTTCAAAGAAATCTTGGAAGCGATCCAGTCATGAAGGTAGTAAGACAAAGTGTCAGCATCAATACTTGGATTACTCATCTCAACTTCCGCCGAAGCAAAATTCACGCGGATTTTCTGATCAACAATCGTACGCACCAAGCGGATGTTCATTTGCTCCATCAAAATCAAATCAAACGCATGGGGGCTCAGCTGATTGTTCTGAATCAGATAGTTTCCGATACGGCGATTGTTTTTATCGCGCAAAGCATTTTGCACGTCTTTGGGAGTCGCATAACCACTTTGAATAAGCATTTCTCCGAGGAAAGTCGTCTTATCATCCACGTCGACACCGACGATATTCCCGTTACAGAATGAAATACCAGAGACAGATCCGTCTGCATTATAGATATTCAGATAGCCACTGCTCTTAGTTTCTACCAAAAGCGAATACAAGAAAGGCAAATCAAAGCCGCTGACTTCCTCAATCGACTCAATCACTTTTCTTTTTTGACGGCTGGTCACCGTGGGGTTTGCGAACATTTGATAAAGAAGCTTACGAGCACTCGAAGACTCTTCGCGCTTAGGAGCTTCTTCTTTTTTGACGAGCTTTAAAACTTGCTCCATTTCAAACGGCTTTTTCAGAAAAGCAATCGCTTGCGTGCTTTGTGTCGCCTCTTGAATGAATTGTTTATCCGTGTAGATGCCGCTCATCAAAACTACTTTGAAACGAGCATTAGGATAATTGTTACGGGCCTGCTTGATAAAATCCAAGCCGGTCATTTGTGGAAGAAGACAGTCACAGAAAAGGAAATCTAAATTATTTTGCGTGGATAGAATCGTATTGGCTTCATCCGGACGAGCCGCCAAATAGACTTGATGACCGGCGCGACTTAAAATTTCTTTTAAGGCGTTTCCGATGGCCTCGTCGTCTTCCAGAATTAAAATACGGTTTTTACTGCTTGAATCCACGTTTTTCTTGTCGGTGTTTTAAAGGAAAGCATTGAGCTTAAAATAGGAAAAGCGGGACTGAAGATCAGTTCCCGCTTTCTTTTCTAGACCTAGGACTTGCTGGACTACTTCTTAAGGAACTTGAAATATTTGGACTCAATAACGTCCATCTCCATTTCATTGCCTTCTTCATCTTTCACGGACGCCGGCGGAGTCACCCCACCTTCGTTGAACTCTGTCCCATAACGAAACAAGACATTCTTTTCAGAACCGGAGTCATCGTTGTAGTAAGGTACAAAGAAAGAGTTCACTTTACCGGTCGCGGGTAAGAATCCATCCACCATGTTGATTTGGTCAACGATCACCTTAGGGCAGTTGCTGAAGGCGATTTGTGAGCCGGAAGCAGTTCCCATCCACTTAATCCATTCGCGGATTCCACAAGAGTTGATGCTTTTAAGACCACCCAATTCGACTTCAATGCTTGGATTGCCAGCGATATTGAATTGAGAAAAGTCGACATCTTCGTCAATAGTCCCCGCCATTTGCACCACAAGTTTGTCGGCGGCTTTATTCATTTTTACATCGAGTTTACCCATTCTCTTCTCCTCGTCGTTCACGTTCAAATCGTATTATAAATTTAGTTAAGACCTTCATTTTTTACCACAAAAAAGGTCACATCATCGACCAAGGGCGCCCCTTGACGGTGCTCTTGGAAGCTGACAGCGAAGCGATCAACCGAATCGCCCACTCCCGGGAAATCTTTATTTGCGGCAATGAGTGCTTTGATAAATTCTCGTTCGCCCCAGGCTTCTTTTCCCGGATTCTGGATGTCAGGGATGCCATCCGTATAAAAGAAAACGGCATCACCTTGTTCTATCTGAATACTGGTCTGCTGGTAAACAGAATCTCGCGCTTGTCCCAATCTGGGATTGTTCACTTCATTTAAAGGGATTAAATCTTTTTTCTTAAGGGCGCCGTCTGTTTTTTTGATCAAGAAAGGTGCTTCGTGAGAGGCATTGCAATAAACCAACTCCCCAGTCTCTAAATCGAAGGACGCCAAGAAGAAAGTCATCATGATGCGACCTTTAGAAACGTCGTAAATCGAACGATTCAATAACTCCAATGCTTTGTTCGGAGAAATATTCAATCGTTCAATAATCGTGGAAGCACTTTTCGCGGCACTCGTAATCAACGCGGCCGGAGCTCCGTGCCCGGTGGCATCCCCGATCCACAAAAAGATTTTATTCCCAATTTGACAGTAGTGCCACCAGTCGCCACCACACTCACTGGCCGGCTCGTAATAACCCGCAATCGCTAAAGGCCCGATCTTGGCGCGTGTTTCTGGGAACAGAGTTTCTTGCACCGTTTTGGCCGTTTGCAGCTCGGATTCCATGCGCGCTTTTTCTGCCGTTTGCTCAAGCAGACGCGATACTTCCGCCGCCATGATGTTGAAGTTTTCAGCCAGGCTGCCCACTTCATCATTGGACTTCACATCAACACGGATATTGAAATCCCCTTCTGCCACTTTTCCTGTTGCGGTGAAAAGCTGAGTCAAAGCTTGCGTGATACCACTTGAGGCAAAAAGACTTAAGATCACCGTCAAAGAAATCAAGATACCGAAGAAGATTAAAGATTTGCGGATAAGAATTTGCACCGCACCCAAGGCTTTTTCTTTTTCAACCGTTGTCACAACAATCAAATCACCAAAGCCTGCGCGCGAATAAGAAACCAAAAGTTCTGTTCCATCAACGGCTTTGTCCGTCTCGGCCCCTTGAGCGATCGGCGATTTTCCTTTTAAGAATGACGGCGTTACAACAGATTGCAAGCGTTTCCCTGGCATGCCATCGGGACCAAAAAGAACAAGTCCGTCTTGAGAAATCAAATACATCTTCTGAGATGTCACTGCACGGAACATCTCGGAAGCTTCACTCATACGCACGATCACCATGAAAATCGTGTTGCGCGTCTTTGTTTCGTCGCTCACTTTTTCAAAAATAAAAACACGGTCGTCAACATAAGGCACTTTTACGACACGACGATTGGCATCGGCTTCGGCAAAATATTGAGGAAGGTATTGCTGAAGTGATGTCAGAATGCCATCAGTCTGTCCGGGAACTTTTTCTAGCAGAGCTTTTTTCTCGTAAGAACCTGTCGCCCCGGCACCAAAAACTACGATGGATTCAAGAGTGAACTCATTGGCAAAAATAGAATCCGAAATCGACGTGAACTTTTGCTGAGTCAGATAATCTTGAAAGATCGGCTTCGTCGTTCCTAAGACACCATTGAGCTGTGTCTTAATTTGAGCCGCCATGGTTCCGGACATACTGCTTGAAGAATCAAAGACATAGGCGATCTTATCGTCTTCAAAAATTTGTAAAGCCAGCACCAGATACACCGATAATGTAATCAAAGGCAGCGAAGTTAGAAGCAATAGAATCTTATATCTTATTGATATGCCACGTTTTTTCACGAGTTCAGTATGCCCGTTAACAGGAAACCCGAAAAGAAATTCTGATTTAACTTAGCCTAAGGTCCGTAAATGATTAGCCATTTCCCGCCGATAAGCCCTCAAGCAGGAGTGTTATGTCACGTTTTGGACAAACAGAAAAAATCATCTTTGTTGGAGCCCTCATTTTGTTGGTGGCCTTCTCGTATTTTCTGTACGACGACTCTTTGCTCTTCCCAAAAGCTAACAACGGAAAATTAGAACTGATTGGTGACGTGGCGATCTCTCAAAACGACGTGCGCCGAAAAAATTTAGACACTTTCAGCTGGCTTCCCGCTTCTCGCAAAGACTCTGTTTATCAAAACGACTCCATCTTTACGGGAGATCGCTCTGAAGCTACGATCCGCTTGCAAGATGGAACTCAAATTCGCATCGAACCCAACTCTTTGATCACTTTGAATCTAAAAAACGGTCAAATGAATCTGGATTTGCGTTACGGAAACTTGGTTGGTGAACTGGCACAAGGTTCTTCTTTAACGGTGAAATCTGGCACCGAGGAATTCAAACTTGAATCCACTCCGGGCACCGCGGAAAAACCAAAAATTCAATTCAATAAAGCTCATAGCGGCACGGTCGACTTAAAACTTATTTCGGGTGATGTGAAGTACGTTGATAAGAAAAAGAAAGCCGTGAAGGCGTTACCTAAAAACACTGTCGTGGCCGTTGATAAAAAAGGCGAAGTTAAACAGGTGGAAAAACCTCAGTTAAGTTTGACGACAGCCAATAATGTCAATTATCTGCGCATGAATCCGGACGATCCACTTCCCTTTGAGTGGCAATCGAAAGGCCCGGTCTCTCGCTATGAATTAGAAATTTCTCCAGCGCAAGATTTCAGCACGGTGGCGGTTTCTAAAATCACGTCGGAAACAAAAACTGCGGTCACTGAACCTTTAGAACCGGGCGCTTACTATTGGAGATTGAAAGCCTTCGATCACAATGGTCAGGTCAGTGCAGTTTCTCCGGTTCAGAACGTGCAGGTCACGCATCTGGCGGGTCCACAAATCGTGACCCCGACGCAAGCAGCGCAAATCAATTTAGAATTGAAAGTAAAGCCAAAGGAAGAACTTGCGACAACAACAGAAGTTCAGTGGCGCGCTCAACCAGTGCTTAAAAACTTCACTTGGCAAGTGTCCCAAGATCCTGAGTTCCAGACTATTCTAAAAGAAGAGCAGACGACGAACTTAGCCGCGGTCACTCCCAAACTTCCTTCAGGAACTTATTGGGTGCGCGTGCAAGGACAAACGGAAAGCCAAAAGGTTTCGCCTTGGTCCGAGCCGGTGTCCTTCACTTTGAACTTGCTCGCTCATAAAGAAGAGCGTCCTGACCGCCCTGTCTTGGTTACAAAGAAAATTGAATTCAAAGCTCCAACAGGCAAAGATCGCAACCCTGCTTCACCAGAAGCACCGAAGTTAGCATGGAAACCTGTTTTACAGACAAAAAACTATCATTTGCAAATCGCAAAGGACGCCAGCTTTAAAGACGCCGAAAAATACGACATCACGCAAACTCAAGCCGCGTGGTCTCAGTATCGCCCCGGTAAATACTTCTATCGTGTTTATGCGCGTGGACTGAATGGTTTAATCAGTGAGCCCAGCGAAACCGGCACTTTGGAAATCTCTGTGGGTGGTTTGACTCTGGATCCTCTTAAAACCATCAATGCCGTGGGCCAGGCACCGGGCCCCAAAGAAACTCCTGTAAGTTGGAGCGAAGTCCCGTTTGCGAAATCATATTTAGTTCAAGTGGATAAGAATAAAGACTTCTCTGCTCCACAGCTTTTGGAATATTCGTCCAATGCGGGTGTTTTGACATTGAATGATCCAGGTCGCTACAACGTGCGCGTGCAAGCGATGGATGAATCGAATCAGCCATTGACCGAGTTTTCAAATATTGAAGAAGTGCTTTATACATTCCGTGCCCCGTTGGTGGCGCCGACATTAATGGAACCTTTCAATGCCGCTTCGATCTTCTTGCAAACCGAGATGGAGCCTTTTATCTGGCTTGAATGGAAAAAAGTCGAAGGGGCCTCTTCATATCGTATTGAAATTTCTGACAAGGCTGATTTCTCTCGCACTTTAATTGCGAAATCTATCGACGGAAATCGTTACCTTATCAAAGACCGCGTCCCGCTAGGCAAAATCTATTGGCGCGTGCGTGCAGAGTCCAAAACAGACTCTGAAGCTTCCGAATGGGCATCAAAACGTGAATTCACCCTTTACCATCAGAAGAACGAGACTTTTGTAAAATGAAGATTCAGTACTCTCTCTTCGATACATTGTTAGAACCCGTGTTCGTTCTAAATGCCGAACAAAAGGTCGTCTATTGCAATGAAACCGCAGCCATTGTCGCCGGCCTTTCTATTCGCAAAATCACACGCGGGATGAAGTTTGGTGAACTCTTTGCTTTTAGCGAGCCGATTGATGGTTTAGACAAGCTCATTGAAATCTGTGATGCCACTCCCTACAAAGAAGTGAATTTCAAAAGCTCTCAAGGTGGCGAAGGAAAAATCCAAATCACTCTGCAACCTATTTTTGATTCAATGGGTGATAAAAACTGGATTGTTTTCGTGCGTGACGTGACTCTAGAAGAACGTCTGCAGAAAAAATACCGGGCTGAACTTGAACAAAAAGAAGATGTCATCAAAGCCCTTGAAGATGCCAAGTTGCAACTTGAAAACTACAGTAAAAACTTGGAACAAATGGTTGCAGACCGCACCCGTGAATTATCCCGTTTGAATCAGACCATGTCAGCCTTACTCGACAGTTTGGGCCAAGGTTTCTTTATCTTTAATGCCGATGGAAAAATCTTGGATGTCTCTTCAAAAGCCTGCGAAAGCACGGTGGAATGCAAACCTGATGGTCAGCTTATTTGGGATGTTTTAAAACTTCCAGAAAACAAAGTCGAAGGTTTCAAGAAGTGGATGCAAACCCTGTTCATGGAGATGCTGCCATTTGAAGACCTTTCTCCGTTGGGTCCAACGACCTACCCGCACTCTGCAAACCGCAATATTGCCTTAGAATACCACCCGCTTCGTTCTAGTGAAGGAGCGATGGAAGGTGTCGTTGTTGTTGCTTCCGATATCACTTCACTGATTGAAGCGCAAAAACAAGCAGAGACAGAAAAAGAACACGCCAAACTGATCATCAACATGATCAAGTCGAAACGCGAAATCCATCGCTTTATCCAAGAAGCACAAGGTCTGTTGATCTCGGTGCGAGAAGAGGTCTCTAAGGACCAAGCTCCTTATGATACGGAAACTCTGTTCCGCCATCTTCATACTCTGAAGGGAGGCGCGGCGCTCTTTTCCATCAAAGAAGTGGCCGAAGCCTGTCATCAAGGTGAAACGTTGCTGGCTGAACTTAAAGACAACTGGACTCATCCCGCCTTTATTTCATTACGTGCAAAATGTTTTGAGATCGAAGAGTATTTCTTTAAGTTCTTAGATGAAACAAAAGAAATCTTGGGGTCTTCGGCCCTTCCTGAAGAACGTCAAATTGAAATTGCCATCAGTAAGTTGAATGATATTGCTCGTAAAGTCGGTTCATTGCCTGGGGGCGGACACGTCGCGCAGGAACTTCTTTTAGAACTGGCGATGGAGCCTGTATCTCGTTTCGTTGAACCTTACAACGATGTGATGCTCCGCTTGGCCGAAAAAATCGATAAGATGATGGCGCCATTGAAGATCAACAATGGCAACGTTATGGTCATTCCTGAAATTTACAACTCGCTCTTTGCTACCCTGGTTCATGCTTTCAGAAATGCTGTGGATCATGGAATCGAAATTCCCGACGCGCGTATTGACGCCGGCAAACCTGCGGAGGGCCAGGTCGAAGTGAGTTTTGAAATTCAACCTCACCCTCTTCAACCGAAATTCTTGATCAAAATTCAAGATGACGGTGCCGGCATTGATCCACAAAAGATTCGTGAAAAATTGGCGAAGCGCTTAGTCGATACGAAGAACAAAACCGATGAGCAAGTCATTCAGCACATCTTTGATAGCCAGTTTTCAACTCGCGAACAAGTGACAGATATTTCCGGTCGCGGTGTGGGTATGGACGCTATTAAAGTCGCGGCAGAAGATCTGCAAGGTCGCGTGTGGGTGGAATCGAAAGTGGGAGTGGGCTCTACCCTCTTTGTCGAAGTTCCCTACATCACGGAGTTCAAAAAAGACACTCGCAAAACTCCAGCAGCAGCTTAAAAAGTTCTTACTATCAAATACAAAAAGGCATCCGTGCGGATGCCTTTTTTGTTTTCAGCACGAGCGAATTTTAATGAGCGCCGGTCGCTGGGGTGATTTTCAATGACGGCGCGGGTGCCAGTAACGAATGTTCGTCTTGACCCGGTACAGGAACGTCCGCCCAATTAATTTGTCCGCTTTCACAGGTTTGAAGAACTTTGAAATAAAGAGTGCTTCCTGCTGCCGCCATGATTTTTCCACGAAAAACAAATTCATCGTAATGAGCATCGGCCAAGCGTCCACCAGAAAAGCGAATCTCTTCAATTTGTCCCAAATCATTTTGAACAGTCTCGACATTCCAGCCTGGCTTAGGCATAGGTTTCGGAGTTACAAATCCTTTAGGAATCGAGATATGGACCGCCGTCGTGGGTGAGCCCTCGCAACCATGAGGAACACGCGCCACTGCTTTATAGTAGCTACCCGCCGCTGCACTCGGAACTTCGAAAGAGACATGGCCGTGAGCCGAAATGGATGCGATTATAGTAGATAAAAAAAGAAAAGACTTAAACAAAGAACACCTCCTTAAGAGGTGCTATTTGTATGTCAGTCTAAATGCATTTCCAATGCCGCCATTTGTTGCGGCCCTTGTTTTTGTCAATTTACTGCTCCGCCTACGAAGTTCTATTCAACAGTGCCTTCTGAACCCATGTTGCCCGTGTTTCCTTTTTCGCGTCCCATTCCAGTGCCGGTTTCAGCGGGTGTTTTATTTTTCTCGTCGAAACTTTCTGCACGTGAAGTGGTGGGACCAGGAACTTTCTTTTTCTTCTTAGCTGTTTTGGATTTTGCATCTGGCGTTGTGGGATCTTGATAGCCTCCGCCGGCGGTGCCAGTTCCTGTCTGGCGACTTTCGCCAATAGAATCTCTTTCATGTCCTGAAGAACTTGGACTGTTGGGATCCGTTTCTGCTTGAGTCTTCGTCGTACGAGCGTCATAGCCTTTTTTAGGTTTATTTTTCGCCTCTGACGAACGAGTGGCTTCCGTCTGTGTCGTTGATGAAGAAGATGCACCTTCGTCGATGGCCCATCCCGATGAACATAACAACGCCGTCACCGCGGCCGTGATTGCTGTCTTCATACAAACTCCTTTAAGAGCGACAGAGAACTTGCTTTGAGCCAGGCCCACAGCAAGTTCGTTTTATTGCTCGGTCTCGTATCTGAGTGTGAGTTACTCAGTTGTGCCTTCTGTGCCCATAGTTCCAGAGCCGCTAGAATCCGTTCTAGTGCCAGAACCCGTGGCAGATCCTGTTGAATCTGAAGTACCTCTGTTCATGCTGCCTGTGGATTCACTTTCGTAACCACTTGCATCCGCTCTGTTAGAGCTTTTTTTGGCTTTCTTTTTATCTCGCTCTTGGCGTTCAATTTCCGACGCCACAGAGCCAGATGGTGATGAACTTGACGACATATCAGCGGAATCAGATGTGCCTGTTCCCGATCCTGATGTTGCCGTATCAGTATGAGCGCCTGAACCTGTGCCCGTCGACGAACCGGTACTTGAGCTTGAGCCCGAACCGGAGCCGGCTGCAAAGGCAGAGCCCGAAACCATCATGGCCGTAGCCACTAAGACTGTTAGTAATTTCATATCATCCTCCTTTGCGAGAGATGGTTGAGCCCATCCTGCACCACCCATGGGAGGCATTCAAATTTTTCAAAATTTTCTGAGTGAAAACATAGAATATTTCTGAAGAAAGACGAGTCGGGCCCGCTTTAAGACGGGCCGAAAATTGCGGATTATTAAAAGGCCTTGTCCTTCATCCCCACCCTTCCCACCATAGGAAGTTTTAAAGCGGGACGAAGAAAATCGACGCCGAAGTTAAGTCCTAAAAGATTCAACTCCACACCTTCATTCAAGCCGACGGTAAAACCAAATAGGCCGAACAACGAAAATTGCACGCCGGTTTTGGCTTCACTCCAACCCACGACGTCACCTTGATTAATCCAGTCTTTTCCAATAGCGGTCGGTGGAAGCTCTACTTTCAATTCCGGCACATTGCGAATAATGTGCGAGATAAAAGTGTTGCTGTTGGGGCCCGGGTAAGCTCGGTACGTTTTTTTATATGCATAGTTCGCGGCTAAGTTGGCAATTTGTGGAATCGCTTTTTCCGCTTCTTCTCCGCGCAGATCTTCCAGCAATTCAGGGCGCGCCCCAAACCAGTGGCGATCCGGAATATCTTTTTGTACGACGACCGCTTCTTGCCCGCGACGCACGCGCCAGCCAATCACATGATAAGTCGTATACTCGTTCGCATTTTTTGCTTTCGTCGCAATCCAAGAGTGCACGGCAAAATAACCGCGCCAATCCACGGTGCGAGCGGCATACACTTGCACCACCGCACGTTTTTCAGAGTGAGGATCTGGCGCAATGCCGGCGCTATCACGGGTAGCCGTTCGCCAGTCTTGAGCAAAGGAATTTGAAAATGCAAAAAAGCCCACGAAAAATGAGAACAGTTTTTTCATGAAGTTATTATGAGACATTTCCCCCGGATTGGGGAAAAAATGTTGGGAGTTTTCCTCGAAAAGAAAACTAAAAGACCTCAAGGTCGCTTGAGGTCTTAAAGAATTTAAGCTTTGTTGTGCTTAGCATAGGCCGCTTTCAGCTTATCTTCGAAAATCTTCGCTGAAAACGGTTTCACGATGTATTGAGAAACACCGGCAAGAACGGCTTCTGTCACTTGATCGCGTTCTGATTCCGACGTCAAAAGAACAAACGGAAGATTCGCCCACTCCGCTGTCGCACGAACTTGCTTCAGCAGATCAAGGCCTTTCATCTTCGGCATATTCCAGTCAGAAATAACCAGTTGAAATTGAGTTCCTGGAGAGTTGTGTTGTAAAAGAAGTTTCAAACCTTCTTCGCCGTCTCCAGCTTCTTGGATGTTTTTATAGCCCATCGCTTTTAGTGTATTCTTCACGAGATCACGAATGGACGGCATGTCGTCGATAACTAAAATGCGGGTTTCAAGAGGAAACATAGTTGGGACTCCTGTAAAGCTCTTCCCATTTTAGAAAAGCTCACAGGAATCTCAAAGAATCTTTACAACCCTAGACTTTGTGCTGGTGCAAGCCACAGGTAATCTGCACGAAGTCCGTCTTGAACTGACGGTTGGATTTCAACCGCGATCTCGTCCTCTTCCATTCCCAGAGTATTGATCTGCGAGAATGTCACAATAGGTGTGTTCGGCAAGCGAGCACGCAAACGGTCGGGAAGGCCTCCGCCGTATTGGACGTGAAATTCGCCAACGACAATCACCAGGACTTGATCGGGATGAGTCTTTATAAAGTCGGCCGCTTTCCAGGCCATCGTATCATCCCAAATGGACTGAGCGGCGAAATAGCGCTCCCCTGCTTCTGGCGTTGGCAAATGAGGCATCATGCTTAAGAAGCGACGTTTGTAACTATCGCGCCCTAAAGTGAAGTTTGGAGGCAGCATCGCCTTCTCGTCCGCTGAAAGTCCTTCAAGGCCTTTCTTTGCCGCAGAGCTCGTCACACTGCGCGGAGCATTTAAAGCCAAAGTTAAAGCGCCTTCCGTTAAGTTCGGAAATAAAGCCTGAGAGCGATAATAATCATAAGAGGGGCTTCCCCACTGAATAGCTTTTAGAAACTCGGGCTCAGTCACTGTTCCTGCTCGGTAGGCATCAACTAAGTGCTGATGAGTATATGTAAAAAATTCCAGTCCCACAGAGACCTTCAAACCTTGAGTCCGCAAGCCTTGCATAACAGCGACCTGTTGGTCACGGTGTTGAACAAATCCGTGGTTTTCTCCGATAACAACGATGCTGCCAGGGCGGACCGAAGCCACAGATTCTTGCAAAGTCATGGGAACCAGGTCGCTTCCCCGCAAAATGCCTTCAGATTGGGCATGGGCGCAGGCCGACATCAGGATGGAGATCAGAAAAAGGCTCCAAGTCTTCATAAATACTCCTCGAAGATCGTCAATAGACGTGAATTTGCCTGTTGAAGTTTCCTTTTTCTTTTGATACCTTGAGCCCCTTTGAAAAGGTATTGTCATTTTTTCCATATTACGCATGGCAGTACAAATGATTTAAAAGGTTCTATTAAGGGGCATTGCAATGGCAAAAAAGTCAGGAAGAATCATCATCACTCTTGAGTGCACTGAAGCTCGCGCTGAAGGCAAACCTGTTTCTCGTTACACTACGACTAAGAACAAAACTAAGACTCCAGGTCGTCTTGAAAAGAAGAAATACAATCCAAACTTGAAACGTCACACAGTTCACAGAGAAACTAAGTAATGATTCTTACGGATCAGCAGATTCTCGAATGTATGGAACAAGGGTCTATTAAAGTAGAGCCCTTCCGCAGAGAGTGCCTAGGAACGAACTCTTATGACGTTCACTTAGGTAAAACACTCGCTGTCTATGAAGAGAAGACGCTGGACGCAAGAAAGCATAACAAGATTCGCACCTTTGAAATTCCTGAAGAGGGTTTTGTCCTTATGCCTGACACCCTCTATCTTGGCGTGACTTTGGAGTATACTGAGACTCTGAAGCATGTCCCATTTTTAGAAGGTAAATCGAGTGTCGGTCGCCTAGGTATTGATATCCACGCTACAGCGGGTAAGGGCGACGTTGGTTTCTGCAATTATTGGACTCTGGAAATTTCGGTAAAACAGCCGGTTCGTGTTTATACTGGCATGCCGATTGGGCAGTTGATATACTTTGAGGTGAAGGGCGATATTTTAACGTCTTACAACGTTAAGCCTTCAGCGAAGTATAATGACAAGAAACCCATTCCAGTAGAGTCAATGATGTGGAAAAACTCATTCTAAAATCGTTTCTAGCTTTAAGTTTTCTAACAATCGCTGCTTGTTCGCCTGCTGAAGTCACCGATGTGTCCGGTATTGATTCTAATACGGCTATCAGTGGTTCTTTTCAGGAATACGATGCCAATAAGATTCAAGGTATCGGCACGATTCGTTTTACAACGGTTCTTCCCGTTTCTTCCAGCCGTTCTCTGGCCTTAAAAACATCCTTAGACAATGTCTCAAGCAGCTGGGTATCGACGGTATTCTATTCTTCTAATGCCGCAATTCCTAGCACGAATGGTGTGGCAGTGACTTTCACCCGCTCCGGCGCTAGCGTGACGGCGCAGATTTCCATTAACGGAAATTCTTCGATGGTGTCTTCTTCACGTTTGACCTTTTTGGTTCCAACGGCTTTGGATTTGATTGTCGAAGTTCACAATGTGAACTCAAAAGCGCGCGTTTTGATCTGGCGTCGTGATCAGATTACTTATTCCCCGACGGCTGCCGATGTTGATACCGATCGCTCGGGTGACCTGGTATCTTCTCTGCCAACGCAAACAGGTGGCGGCGGGTTCGTGGGTTTGATTATTCAAAACTCTACTGTGACTGCTGCGCGGGTTGATTTACAGAAAGTATTGGATTAACCAGCTCACCTTCCGTAGTTTTACTGGCCTTCGCGGATTTAGTAACCTGGTCCGCGATATAACCTAAAATTTCTGACAGCTGAACACGATCCGCCCAGACATCCCATTTTTCACGTTTACCCTTCCAACTTAAGACGAAGCGAAGCTTTTCTTTGATCGTCTCTGGCGGTTTTCCATAGCGAAGGATGTAAGTGAACAGATCCAAAAGATCGGCTTCTTTGATCGTTCCACTTTCAATCTGTTCTTTAGCTAGCTCTAGCAGGATGCCCTTAAATGCGGGGAAGGCGTTCAAAGATTCCGGTGTATTGATCACGCCGTCTTTGTTTTTATCAAAACGCGCATAAATCATTTCGATATACTGAATCACGTGCGGAGCCAGCGAAATATCCTCAAGCAGCGCCATGTTCTTATCGTTGGGAACATAGCCCGCAGCCTTAAAGATATTGTTCATGTAAATAGCCCATGAGTCTTTATCCGCCGCCTTTTGAAACTTCACATATTCAGGCATGGAGATCGCAGCCGCAGGCAAAGAATCTTTATAAGACGCTCGAGCACAGCTTAAGCTGACAAGCGCATCGTTTTTCACATCGGTATTTCCGTTAAAGCATTTCTTTATAAGCTCTTCACGCAACATCGAATTGATGTTTAAGCCTGACCAAATCATGCCGATGAGGTCTGTCAATTCAGCATAAGAAGCCAACGTGCTGCCATCGGAATGAGGAACGAAAATATTTGCTTCACGAAAACGTGAAGACGCAAACGTCGTATTTTTAGAGTCGAGGATTCCCGCCTCCACCAACACTGGACGCAAAGCCATAAAGGCGCCTTGCACTTCTTCAAGGTTCACACCCTTATAGGTGTTCACTCGATCCGCCGTCCCTGCAAATGAACGAACAGCCAATCGACTGATCGCACGATATAGATTCAATTGGCGAAGCGTTTTCGCCGTGTACTTCTGTTGCAGCTTGTTCGAGATCAAAACGCGCGACTCATTGTCCACTGTCAGCGGCACCGGACTTTGCACAGTCAAAAGAAGCTCATAAAGACCTGAAGCCAAGGGCTGTCTCGACATCGTAGAGACGGAGGCCTTCTTTAAAACCTCTTGAAGCTCTTTCGCTGAATAGCCCTCATCTTCGCGCCAATTTTCAGTCGTTTGAGCGATGAAAAGCTCGGTGTCCAACCACACTTGAAGTTCGTTACGCAGAACTTCCAAAGAAGATAAGTTCAACGCATCGGGGACATGGCCTTCCAAGCGGCGCTCTGGGGCAGTCAAGATATTGTTCAAAACAACGCCCACGACTTGATCGATGGACTTCGGCTTCAGACCTTCTGGCAAAACTCCTAAATTGGACATGTGCTGGATTATTTTATTAATCTCGGCACGAGAAAACTGAGTTTCTTTTTTTGCGGCTAAAAGGTCACGAGCGATGTTGATACTTTGATTTGCAAAAATGGAAAGATAGCTGATCGTCAACGGCTTCTGGAACGACTGCTCTTTCAAGAAATAATCGTAATAAAGGAAGTCAGAGTAAAACCGCGCGGCAAATCCAAGAAGAACGCTCCAGTTGGCTTTTCTTAGAGAAGAATCGTTTCCACCCAGGATCATGTTTTTCACGTCGATGATCATTGGCATGTAGTCCTTGATCATGTCTGCGTAACTTTCACCCTTTGGCGGATATAGTGCTTCTATTTCGCGAATCAAAGGTACGAGATCTTGAAGGTCATAAGCCCCCTCAAATAGCACCCCGGCTTCGCGCACCGTGGATTCAAGAACGAATTGAGACTCCATGAAAAGCTTCTGCGCTTCTTCATTTTCGTAAAGCTCAGGCTCCCACTCACGACCATAAATAGAGTAATAAGGCAGGAACCGCTCGATGAGAATTTTAATGCGGCTGACTTTCAGGCGGGCCGTTTCAAAATCCGTTGTCGTAAAGGAATCGACACTTCCACCAAAGAAGAGCTGCTTCACTTTCATCGCTTCAAAAACCAGATTGTTTGATACTTTGAAGTCGGGCCACACCACTTGCAGGGTTTTTAAAAGATCATTGACCTCGTCACGAGAGACCACGCCTTCGGGTTTTTCAGCGACCAGATCCTGAAATACGGACAAGACGTCTTCGACCGTTCTGGAAAGATAAGAAAGACGGTACCCCGTCCCCGTTTCAGGCACTGACTTGATGAAGTAGTAATAACGAAGATATTGGATATAACCACGCGCGCCCAATAAAGCAAAACGACGCCATTCGCTGGGCGCTACATAGTTTTCATCGCCACCAGCCAAGGCCTTTTTAACTTTTAGAACGACGGGCATGTACTTCGCGATGGTCTTTGGGAAGTCCCACTTTTCATTAAAGAAGACACCCATTTGCTCCATCAAAACAACGAAGTCCGCAAGCTTATAACTACGACCATTGGATTCGATCAACGAAGCCAATGTGCGGGCAGCACTTTGAATTTCTTTATTCGCATCTTCGAAATAACGAACGTCTGATTGGATGTTGTTCGCTTCAGATACTGTCCAATTCAACGACAGCACCCGCATGTACGGAGTTAAATTCACCGTCATTTCACGGAAACTTCCAAAAAGTTTAATGATCTTATCGATCTCACCTTTTGAAATATACTCTGCGCTTCCGCCGACGAAGATCTGCTTCAGTTTCATCACTTCGACTTGCAGGCCGACAGGAATGGTTTCGTTTTTGGAAGCATCAAGGAAGTTTTTTTCTAAAAACGTCGCAAGCTCTTGAGATGTGTAGCGATCTGAAGAGTTCCCGCGCACATATCTTTTGAAAGTTTCAATCGCGGTTTCAGCACAATCCCAACCCGCAGCAACTTCAGCCTTCGTCGCCGTTCCGTCGATAAAGTTTTTTACGACAGGCTTCACTTCCGTTAAGCACTTCGTGCCGCCCAATTCGTGACTCTCTGGCGGAGGTGGCGCTTCGCCGACTTTTGAATCACAGCCAACAAAGGCCCCTGCTGCCATAACGGCCACAGTGATAAGCTGCACACATTTTTTAGAAAACATAAGTCATGCCCCCGTAGACACGGTCGTTGGCGCGGTACTGGTTCAGGAAGCTTGAAGGATTGTGATTTTCATCCTGCACTCCCAGCACGTCTCCACCAAGGACAACGGCCCACTTCTGATTGGGATAATAAAGGAACTCGGTATTCAACAAAGAACCCCGTTGGTCATAGTCATAGAGATATTTAAAACGAGTCACAAATGGACGACGGAAAATCGAAGCCAACTGGCCTTCCACACGGAATGAAAGAGCATTGGTGAATTTCAAACGAGCGTCGAACAGCGTGAAGTCATCGGGCTTTCCATCGCTGCGGATATCCACAATGCCCCCACCTTCGACTTTCAAGTATTCAAGTTGGAAAGCCAAAGTGCGAGTCAGAATATTGTTCAATGAAAAATCAATCGCCGCAGAATAAGCTTTCAAAGGCATAAGCTTTTGGATCGCCCAATCTGCGTCGGGACGTTTTTCCGTAGGTTCATCTTGAAGATAAGAAACAGAGGTCTTCACATTCTCGAAGGCGTAACCCATATCGACTGAATAAAGATCGTGATATGTCAGATCTGGTGAAACCGTCACATCCACGCCGCCTTCTGAGGCGTCCATTTGAATTTTACGTTTTAGAATCAGTTCGTTGACGGGAAGATGACCGGCACTGGCAACAACCCAAGGACCGCGATCTTTACTTCCAAGGCGTCCCATCATAGCGACAGCGCCATTACCTACGAGCTTTGCAGTTTCCGGAATATCGAGTTCATAGACGATCTTGTTTACGCGGTTATTTAAAGCAAAATCTCTGGAAGGAGCCCGGTACCAGCGGCTGTCGGCCACCAAGCCCCCACCCTCCTCACGGATGTCAGGCCCCATGCTAGGAATAAACACAGGCGTTGCAAACGCCACGACTTCCCAGCCACGCATATTGTAATCTGCAAAAAGACCGGTCAAACCTTGCTCGTCGGGACGAAGAGTGTCGATGGCAAACTTCGGCTGCCACAACCCCATTTGCCAGCGGCGATCCATCTCACTCCAGCCGTTTTTCTTGCGACCGGCATAGACCTTCAACGGCGTGTTTCCGTGATTGGCGATGTAAGCTTCATGCACGACGAAATGAGACTGTCCACGACTGAAGAAAGTACCGCCAGAGATATCGGCCACCATGTCGACCCAAGAGGTCTCTTTAAGGGCGGAAAGTCGCGCGGAAAGAAGCTGACTGTATGTGAGGTTCGGAGTTTCAGGAATGGGTGTGAGGTACTGCATTCCTTCCATACGGATTTGACCATAGACTTGCGCAGGCGTGGAACGCTTCGGCTCTTCAATAGAGCTGACTCCCTCAGCTTGAAGATTCTTCAAGTTCAGGGTCTGAGTTTTCGCATGTGTGTTTACCGCAACGCTCGTCAGCACCGCAGCAAGGTAGCTTCTTACCCTCACGTCCGCCTCTGGCTTTTAGTCCAGTCGATAGAGAATAAGAAAAGGGCTCAAGAGTCAACGGAGCCCAGTGTCGAGGGGGTTCTTCTCGAATATAGAGGATCTCAGGGTAAAAAAACGTCGCCTTAATTGAAAATCTTACCCCTAAAAAAATACCAGGAACGGCCTCGATTTAGAGTAAGTGTTCTAGAATCCAATGCGGGTCGTCAATTGGAATATCATGCCCGGCCCAAGGATGCATTGTGGGTTTTAGACCCCACTTCTCGCCGATCCGCAAAGTGCATTGCGGGGACACCAGCCGATCGCCATGACTTCCGAAAAGATGAATATCTCCGGGAGCCTCTTTGGGGAACTTGTACTTTGAAGCCGCCAACAGCTGGCGGAAGACGTTTTCCATATTCATGGGATTGTTTTTGGTGAAAGCCATCAGTGATAACATTTCAGCCTCACGACGTTCATGACTGTTGGTCACCATCTCCAGAATAGTTTTTTCCCACAAGGCCTCGTTGTTCGAAGCCGCCAGAAGTTTTGAAGCACGCAAGAAATTCATGGGATAAAAACGGTGATAAAAAGGCGAATGCGCCGACGAACTGGTACAGAACAAGTAGGATTTCTTCACTTCGTGCGGAAACTCTCGCATCCACTCAACAGTCACCATGGCACCCAAAGAAACAGAAAGAATATTAAAGGACTCGCCTTTTTTTACAAACTCAGAACGCGCCCGCAGATCTTTCACGTATTCGGAAATTTTTAACGGACTTTTTTCATTATAGCGAGTGCCATTTCCGGGAAGATCAATCAGTTCGATTTTGTCCTGCGGAAATTTCGTTTTCATTTTGTCGACGAAAGATCCCCAGTGCCCTACTCCGCGAGCCAAGCCACGCAATAAAATCCAATTTCTATTTTGTGCCATACCAAAGCTCCTGAGCTTTCAACGCCCATTCTTTTTCTTGTTCGCCATTCATATTAGCCCACGCCTGCGGAGAAGCCACTGCGCGGATCAAAAACTCCATCAAGGTATTGTGTCGACGAAGAGTGCGACGATGACGATGTCCTTTCAAAGGGTTAAAAGGCCCGTCAGAACGGAAGATTTGCCATGGGTTCTTTTTTACCCACATCCACGAACCCATCTCTAGACATAACGGCAGATATTTCTGATGGCCGGCAGCAGTTTTTAAGTGTTCGTCGTAAATATAATCCCACAAGTCCCCATGAGTCGTGTAACTTTGCGCCTGAGGTTCGACACGATAAAAATGATGGGGATATGTGCGGTCCAACAAATTTTTAAGGGAATAGGTCATCGGTAAATCCGGAAATGGCTTCACTGTTTTCGCATAAGGAAACCAAAGTCGATCTTGAAAACCGAAACCCGAGTGCAAATCCAAAGTGAGTGCCAAAGGGCTGTGTTTAATCTCTTCTTGCACGGCTTGCACCATCGCTTGCGCTTCCACTTCCATCGGTGCGCCTTCAACTCCGCGATACCAAGGCAAACGAGAACTGACACGATGACCGCCCACCCAGCGAGCCGGCTGCTCACCATCAACGGGGGCGTTTCGCATCAAGTCTACTCCGCGGGGGTTGGATCTTGTTTTGCGATATATGCCGATGGGATTCACGGTCGGGATGAAAAACACACGAATATTTTTTAAGGTGCTTTGCAGAGTTTGATCCCAGACCGCAAGTTCCGCCAAAGAATTCATCAATGCCACGCAGACCTGGGCACCGATGCGCTCTAGGCCGTGGACGCCGCCCACAAATCCAAGGACCGGAGCTTGGGGATCTTCACTGCCGAAAGTGATTTTATAAATTGGAAAACGCAAAGACTGATCTTCGCTGTAGGCAAGAATTTCTGATTTGACGGCCGTCCCCAAATCCTGGATTCGTTTTTCAATTTGCTGAATTTCAGGAAGTGTGGTCATAAGCCTCCATGATTAACGCTCGAAGCCATTGAACGAGCGTTGCACCTCGATTCTAAGAAGAGTAACCTTCGTTTATCAGGAGAACAAGTTATGATGAGTCTAGAAACTCTGCTTCAAAAAATGTGGGTCGACTATTGTGAACTCAACCCTGCCGCAAAACGTATTCATGACATTTTCACTCAAGAAGGCGAAAATGTGCTTAATGACCACATTGCCCTTCGCACCTTCAATCATCCCCGCTTAGGCATCGAGTCTTTGGCTCAGCACTTTAAAAAATATGGTTATGTCGAAAAGGGTGAATACACTTTCGTTGAAAAAAAGCTTTACGCAAAACACTATGAGCACCCCAATGAGGACATGCCTAAAATCTTCATCAGCGAACTTGAGCTTGAAAAAGTTTCTCTGTTCATTCGCGAAACTGTGAATAAACTGGTCGAACAATTGCCGGATTCTTTAATCCAGAGCGAATCCTTCCCTATGTGCGGACGTCCTTGGAAGACTTCTTTTGAATTGTATTCGCAGTTGGCCAAAGAAAGTGAATACGCTTCTTGGGTGGCGGCCTATGGCTTCCGTCCGAATCACTTCACAGTGAATATCAACAAACTTAAAAAGTTTGAGGACATCGTCCAGTTGAATGATTTCATCAAGAGCAAAGGCTACACCTTGAATAAGGCTGGCGGTGAAGTGAAGGGAACTCCTGCGGACTACCTAGAGCAAAGCTCTACGATGGCGTCAGAAATTCCTGTGAAGTTTGACGACGGCAGCACTCACAATATTCCTGGCTGCTATTACGAGTTCGCAAAGCGCTATCCACTTGCGAACGGTAAGTTGTATCAAGGATTTGTCGCGAAATCCGCCGACAAGATTTTTGAAAGTACAAACAAGGTCAACTAAGCAACACGTTTGATAAGCTTATCAAACGTCTCTTTATCCGCCTCTTGCTGGCCCCAATGTTTGTGGGCCTGCAAGAACGTCTGAACTAGTTGCGGGTCAAATTGAGTGCCCGAACAACGTTTCAACTCTGCATAGACCACGTCCAAAGGAAGGCCCTTGCGATAAGCGCGGGTTTCCGACATGGCATCGTAAGTGTCGACAACCAAAATAATGCGCGCAAGCAACGGAACTTCGTCTCCCCGCTTTTTATCGGGATACCCTGTTCCATCCACACGTTCATGGTGACCACGAATCGCGGGAAGAATTTCAGAAAAGAAGGGATGTCTGGCTAATGGTTTAATGATCTCTTCACTCATCACCGGATGACTCTGCATGACCAAATGCTCTTGATCATCAAGCTTACCAGGTTTAGCGATAATACTTTGAGGAACACCGATTTTACCGATGTCGTGGAAAAGGCCAGAAAACTCAGCAAGCTTTTGCTGATATTCGTTTAAGCCGGCATCACGCGCGAGTTTGCGCGACATCTCACCGACTCTGCAACAATGCGCATACGTCGCTGGGTCTACAGCTTTCAATGATTGCATCAAGGCCTGTGCAGCTTCATAAGCCCACGGCGGAATGTCACCCCAGGAAGACGACATATGGCTCCCTTCTCCCCTTACCTTACATTTTTCGGAAATTAAGACGTAAAACTTAAATAAGAGAAATTTTATCGTCTTATCTTGAGTCAACTTCCGGTTGACAGTTGGTTGCGTGATTGAAAGACTTTTCAATGAAAGTGAATCACATTGAAACAGCTTTGAATCTGGGAAGGGTTTTTATGAAAAAGTGGCTTCTTGTTGTATCTATTCTGACTTTTTCGTCGGCCTCATTTGCGCAAAAAATTAAAGTCCGTAAAGTGAAAGGCAACCAGGCCGTGATTGAGTTTTCTGGCGGCTCTTTGCAACCTGGAAACGTCTATGAGCTGGCTCCGGACGAATTTGGTGAATCCTCCGCCGTTTCGACATCACGTAGATACTTAGTAGGCTTGAGCTTTAATTTCGAAAATACCAAAGCCGACACTTCTGGAGCGGAAAACGAAACGGACATCAACTTGTTGGCAAAGTTTGGTTGGAACTACGGCACTTTCGAAGTTGGACCTATGGTTAGCTATTCATCAACGGCGATCGGCAGTGTCACTACGACGACTTATAAGTTCGGCGGATTCGGTGATTACAATATGATTGCTAATACTCCGGGCGAAGCTTTTATTTATGGCTTGGGTGGTTATGCCACTATGGGACAACGTGATAGCGGCACTGGAAGCAAAATTGATGTCATGGATTTCTTTGTGGGCCCTTTTGCAAAATGGTTCCCGACAGGAACAGGCGTGGGTTTCCGTCTTGATGGTGGTTATATCTATCAAAAAGTTTCTGGCGGCGTGGGTGGGGATGCCACGATCACGGGCTTAGCCTTTACTGCCGGCATTATTGCCTACTTCTAATAAAATCTTAACCGAATCATGCGTTGAGGGCTCTTGTAGAGCCCTCTTTTTTTTAGTATTTGATTCTAAAAAAGGATGTCGCATGAAGCCCTCTGGATTGCTTTTCTTCTTGCTCCTATTTTCGCCGCTCGCACTTGCTCAAACTCTTTCTTTGACGGCACCAAATAAGTCCTGCGCTTGTTCCTCTGAAATCGAAGACCCACTAGAAGAACCCCAAAGTTTTAACTACGGAAAATTCCAGGGCCAATGCATCGACTCTTGTCGTTTTCGACCTGCCCGTATTTTAGAAAGTTCTTCCCATCTCATTGTTGGGAATATTTTGCATTTAGGTGGCTACTATAAAGCGAGCATCCCCCTGCAAAACCTCGCCAAGGTCGAAATGGGTTTTGAGGAGTTTTTGCCCGGTGTTTCCCACGTCGTTTTAAAATTCACTTTGGATGAAAAGGCCCCCGACATTATTTTACTCAGTCAGGTGAATCAGCAGAAAGCGGCGATTCCCATCCGTTCTTTGGTTCTGTCTTCAGAAGGCGTACCACCCAAAGATCATCCGTATACTTTGATGGAAGCTTATTTCGGAAACTTCTTATTGGCTCACCGCTTGGTCACCGGGGATGAACTCGCTCGCTGGATCGCGGAATATGCTCATCCCTTGAAACTTGTGGAGCTTAAAATTCCAACTGAAACCGCAGGGAAGATTTTTTTAAAGGGCGTTCAAAAAAGCGACACGCAACGCATGCAAGATGTGTATGCGTTGTTTTCAAATAACTGTTCGACAAGTGCCTTTTCATTTATCGATTCACAGTCTAATATCACACGCACCGGATGGCAGCGATTTTTGGATGCACTTCCTATTGCAGGTCCTTGGGGCACGTTGCAGTCTTTGCAGGAAAGACAATTGGTGACTCAATAACGCGAAGGAATTTCCGCTTTTGATTTTTACTCAGAAATTTCCCTGATTTCTCGGTAAACTTACCTAGTTTACTGTTAGAAAAACGACGATCGGTAAAATAATTCGAAGTCCTTCCCGGTCTGATAGACAAGACAGCTCGCTCTCTTTAGATTGCGGGCATGACACGTTATCTGATTTTTTTAGCGCTGCTTTTTCCACTGACTTCAGTTGCACAAGGGAACTGCTTTCCGAGTGAAAACTCTTGTGATTTCTATCAATGCAAAGAACAAGAACGACAATGTGGGGCTGAAGGTTACTGGATGAACTTCGGTCATCCTTATTGTGAGAGTTTCTTAAAAGATCAACAGCAGTTTTACCCACGCACTCAAGTGTGGCTGAAGGATGTGCGTCTGTGCCTGCAAGAACGCGTTCAGCAGGTCTCGCAAGAAGCCTCGTGCAATGATCTTCATAAACAGGCCATGCACAGCCATGTGAGCTGCTACGTCGATACGGGTTTTTGCGATCTTACTTACCTCGAGAGAGCTCGCGTTTACTGGTATCTAAAAGGCGCTTTGCGAAGTGCCAGCACCTGGCAGGAAGCCGCTCTTCTTCATCAAGCTTGCTGGAATCATAAAATGCAGACTTACGGTTGGAGTGATGAAACGTTGTTGAAGGACGCAGGTCTATAAAAACAAAAAAAGGAGCAGACATCTGCTCCTTTTTCTTTAAACCACCGTTTCATCGTGTCCGAAGATCTTACGGTATTTACCCATGAACCAGGCCTGGAATCGGTCAATGTATAAGTGCACGGCCGGAATCACGTAAAGAGTTAACAGTGTTGAACTGATCGTACCACCAATAACGACAATACCCAGTGACGTACGAGACTTTGAAGCCTCATTCAGACCAATCGCTACGGGCACCATCCCCGCGATCAGCGCCAAGCTCGT
Organism: Bdellovibrio sp. HCB117; assembly: GCF_047305915.1. Classification (NCBI taxonomy): domain Bacteria; kingdom Pseudomonadati; phylum Bdellovibrionota; class Bdellovibrionia; order Bdellovibrionales; family Pseudobdellovibrionaceae; genus Bdellovibrio; species Bdellovibrio sp. HCB117. The sequence goes on from NZ_CP178622.1 coordinate 2,263,676, forward strand.
CATGATGATCGGGCGAAGGCGCGTCTCACCGGCTTTGATCAAAGCATCGTAACGAGATTGACCTTCTTTTTGACGCTCCATTGTTGAGTCGATCAACAAGATCGAGTTCTTCGTCGCAAGACCCATCAACATCACGCAACCAATCATCGAAAACAGGTCGAAGCTAGAACGTGTAATGAAGAGTGAAAAGAAGGCGCCACAAGCTGCCAACGGAATCACGGCCATAATAGTGAAAGGCGTAATGAATGATCCATACAAGCTCGCCAAAACCAGATAGATGAACATCACACCAAGCCCCATAGAAACCATAATATTGGTCATCAATTCTGCGAAACGCTCGGCTTCCCCGACAAAACTAAATGTCACACCCGGAGGAGCTTTGAGCTCGCCTTGCCCTAAGGCGTTGACTTCCGCCATCACGCCCCCCAAACCTTTACCGCCAGGAGTAAGATCAGCTGAAATCTGAATATAGCGGTTGCGATTTTCGCGTAGAATAACGGACGGCCCCTGAGCTTCCTTTAAAGAAGCCACATTTTGCAGTGGGACCAAACGGCCGCTTAAGTTGGGTACTCGCAAGTGGGCGAACTCTTCACGAAGATCCCGTTGGTCAGGCTTTAAGCGCACCCGCACATCATAGTTCACGCCGTTTTCACGATAGATTGCAGGCGTAAGACCTTCAATCAATGTACGAAGCTCCATACCAATGCCCGTAACCGTCACTCCGGACGCTTTGGCGACGTCGCCCTTCAGTTTTACTTGATACTCTGGCTTACCCGCACGGTAGCTGCTATCCACTTGTTGCAAACTTGGATTTTCTTTGAGCTTTGCTAATAACTTTTCAGAATACTGAATCAGTTCATCCATGTTTTGACCAACAACGTTTAAGTTGAAGGCCCGGCTGCTTTGTTGGCCCGGGTTGTCCGTCACGATGATATTGTATTTTTCTAATCCGGTGTAAGCCTTGCGAAGCTCATCCTTCATCTGTGTGGTGTTCTTATTTCTTTGTTTAGAAGGAACAAGATGAACGTAGACACTTCCTTTATGCGCTTCTCCATTTGCTGAGCCCACGAAAACTAATACATCCTCAATTTCTTTAAACTTGCGCGTGCGAGCTTCAATTTCTTTAGCAACTTCATCCGTCCCGTCCAAACTCGCCCCTGGAGGAAGCTCGAACATCACGTAAAACTCGCCGTTGTCTTGCGGCGGCAAGAATGTAAACGGAACTTTCGTCGCGATAAATAAAGAGAAGAAGAAAATAAACACCGAACCTAATATCGTTTTGATCGGATGATTCAAAGCCCAGCGCAATGTGATGACATAAATTTTCTCTAGCCAAGTTTGAAAACGATCGAAGTCTTTAAGTAGTTTCTGATTCCAGCGACCAAAACGAGACGTCGGTGGCTTGTGTGAATGCTCCCCTGCCACATAGGCCGATAGCACCGGCGCCACAAACAAACCGTCGAACAAGGATACAATCATCGCAAAACAAATCGTCAAACCGAACTGTTTGAAGAACTGCCCGACGATGCCTTGCAAGTTTCCGATGGGCCCAAACACAGCAAGAATTGCCAGTGTTGTGGCAATAACGGCCAAGGTCACTTCGTTTGTACCCACGATCGCGGCTTTTTTAGGTGAAAGCCCTGCCTCTAGTTTACGGAAGATATTTTCGCGCACCACGATGGCGTCATCGACCAAAAGCCCCACAACTAAGCTCATCGCAAGCAAGCTCATGATGTTGATAGAAAAGCCAAAGATGCCCATGACGATACACGCCCCTAAGAGCGAGTTCGGAAGAGCGAAGCCTGTAATCAAGGTGGACTTCATACTTCCCAAGAAGAAATAAACCACTAAGACCGTCAGGAGGACCCCGAAGAAGATTGACTCATAAACGTCAAATACGTTCGCACGAATCTTACGGCTGGTATCCTGAACGATCTTCATTTCGGCATTCATGCCTTTGGCTTTGAAATCCGCATTGATCTTTTTAACTTTGGCGGCAACGTCATCCGCCACTTTCACCGAGTTCGCACCTGATTGCCGATAGATACTAAAGTTAATCGCCTTTTTGCCGTTCAAGCGGCTGCGCGTTTTTTCATCTTCTAATGTGTCTTCAATCTTACCCACAGAAGCAATTGTGATCGGATGATAAACGTCGGCCAGACGAAGAACAGATGAACCGATCTCTTCGATGGATTGGTACTGCGCTAAAGTTCTAAATGAATATTGGGTGGGACCTACATCGATCTTCCCTGCCGGGACGTTGCGTCCCCCACTGCGCAAAGCCTCAGCGACGGCCGTTGCCGAAATGTCAGTGCCATTAAGACGATCACGATCCAAAGAAACATGAATTTCTCTTTTACGGCCGCCTAAGATATCCACTTGACCGACTTGATAAACCTGCTCGAACTGCGGAGAGATCACCTCTTTCGCTAAATCGTAAAGTTTTGCGTCGTCCATATCCGCCTGCAGGGAAATATACATGATCGGCGCATCGGAAGGACTGATCTTCCGAATCACGGGCGCATCAATATCATCTGGAAGTTCGCGCAAAGCATTTGATACTTTGGCGCGCACTTCTTGTTCAGCGAAGTTCAGATTCGTCTTTAACGAAAACTCGATGGTCAAAATGCTGACGCTCTCCATGTTTTGAGAGGACACTTTTTGAACGCCGGAAATCGTTGAAACTTCATCCTCAAGAATTTTAGAAACTTCCGTCTCAATTTCCTGAGGGCCCGCACCGGCATAAGTTGTTTGTACAACGACCGTTGGCAAGCTCACATCTGGATAAAGATCGATCGGAAGACCTTTGAGCGAAATCATTCCCAGCGTCAGCATGAGAATAACGATAGACATAATAAAAACGGGATGACGGACGGATAATAAAGCTGGTGACATGGGTGCGCAAATTATCAGCTTCAAAAACAAACAACAACTAAAGAGAAGTTCGAAGCCCGAAGGATTGGCACAGCCCGCTAACGGTCTTCGAACGTCAGGTACACCATTGTCTGATTTAAAAGCATATAGGCAATTTCACCGAAGGTCATCGGGCCTACGATATCTGCTGTCTTCTTGCCTTCTAAATTCGCGTATAGAAAATTTAGAATACAGTTACACGTGAAAGTAGGATTTTTCATATCCGAGTTCTTGATAACTTTTTCAAACTCGGCTTCATAATCCATAACTGGATTCGCAAACTTATAGTCGACATCCGAAAAAACCGGAGCATAAAACTGAACGGACTTGTTCGCTTCATTCAGTGACATTACGCTGACGTTGATCATGGCACCTGAATAGTTCGCTACCAAGGGCAATTGCGTGTCAATCCCACGTTCTTTAATATATTCAAATAAGTTTTTACTTTCCCCGTTCACCAGGCAGGTCGTTGCCTCAAAGCCTGTGGATTGAAAACGAACGACGTCCCCGTATCCTTGTTTAAACAGATTCAAAATATTCACTTTGCCATACTTGTGTTTAGCCAGACCTAAATGAAGAACAACAGCTCGATCAGAATAGGCTTGTCCCGTGAAGCCATCATAAACTTTAGCGACCTTCTTTGAGTCTTGCTGTAAATGATAGCCGCTCACCCATCCTAACAAGGGGCTGTCAAAGAGGCCCGAAAAGTTCATGCATTCTTTGGCAAATACCTTATGCACTTCCGAAAAAGCGGGAATAATAATAAAAGAAACACCATTGTCTTTATAATCTTTAGGAATATGTTGAATCTCTTTCGCGCCATAACTGATCAAAGTCTGACTCGAAACAAAATCCGGCAACTCAACGACCTGAATCATATCAGACGTATCGATGCCTCCCCACTCCGACATGAAGTACGGGATGGTTCCACCAACCCAAGCACCGCGAGGAAGCTGACTCATTAACGAATCGTTTCCCGCAAGAAGAAGCTTTTTGCCTTCCTGGATCATGGCGCTAACTTCTTTTACATTAAAGAGTGTCTTCAAATTAACTTCCTTTTCCAAAGATACATTGGATGTCTTCAGAAACTGCGTGTTCATTTTTCTTAAAAAATTCATAGGCAATAGTCACTGCTTCACCGATTTTATCGGAAGACGGGTTTCCTTGGACCAAGCGCCTCACACGGGTCAGAATCATTTTGCTAGCGAGAGCCTGTAACGGGACTTCGTTTTGATCGACAACAAGACTTCGCCAGCGGGGATCATCTTTGGGTGGAAGCATTTGATTCACTTTCAAAAGGTAAAAAATCCTACCTGATTCTTATCGGTTTCACTTGTAGTAAGGTATATAGAAAAAATTCGTAATAACATTACAAATGGGATCAGTTACGAAATCGCATTGAGAACAAACTAAACAATCCGAAAAGTAATGGCAGAGGTTATAACCAGATGAAAGAGCTTCTTTCGGATGTGAACCCAGTGAAATCCATTGTTCTACAGCTTCGTCGTATTCATCCTAATGCTATTATCACTGTTGTTGCACTGTTCATTTTTACGATACTCACGGCAAGCCTGTTTCAAAAGGAGTCGTTTTTAAACCATTTATTTGACGTCATTTGTCTTTTGGTTGCACTTTGCTCTATCGTCGCTATTTCACTATGCCATCTTTATCTAGAGAGCCAAAAACACGCCGCTCAAACGATCGCTGTACTTGAAAGCAAATCTCAAGAGCTGCAAGAACAAAAGACCATTGCTTTGCAGTCGGCGAAAATGTCGGCGCTGGGTGAAATGGTTGCCGGCATGGCTCACGAAATCAATACGCCGTTAGCGGCCATTAAAATGTTCTTATCAGAAGCGCTTTACGAAATTGAAAACAACAAAGCCGATAATTCGACTCTTATAGGTTACCTCCATAAATCAGACGCAACCATCGACCGCATCTCTAAAATTATTAAAGGACTCCGAACGTTCGCTCGCTCTGGCGAGTCGGATCCTTTCCAGCCCTACTCTGTTCAAGAAGCAATCGAAGATGCGATGATTTTATGCGGAGACCGTTTTAACACCGAAGGAGTCGAACTTCGTTGGGAAATTCCCGCCGAAACAATTCCAATCGAATGCCGTCCCGTGGAAATCACTCAAGTTCTTCTGAATTTAATGGGAAATGCGTTAGATGCTGTTGGCAAACTAGATCAGAAATGGATCGAACTCAACGTTTCGCAAACGCCTGATTTCGTTCAAATGAGGGTGACAGATTCTGGCCCGGGGATTGACCCGTTGGTTTTAGACAAGATATTTCAGCCCTTTTTCACGACGAAAGATGTAGGAAAAGGCACGGGCATTGGCCTAAGTATTTCGATGGGAATCGCCAAGGGACATAACGGAAGACTCTTTATTGATCCGGGACATGTGAACACGAGCTTCGTAATTGAAATTCCTAAACGGCAGAATCTTCAAATCGAAGATCTTTCTTTAGAAGGTATTATATGATGAAGAAAATTCTTTTAGTTGAAGACGATGAATTCTTTCGGTCGGCCGTTAAGGACTTCCTCGGTAAGACTTATGAAGTGCACGAAGCCGAAAACGGACTTCACGCGCAAAACCTATTAAATGAAAATCTAGATCCTGATGCCATTCTTACAGATATCAAAATGCCAAAAATGACCGGCATCCAGCTTTTAGAGTGGGTTCGCGAACACAGGCCAAAGATTCCAGTTGTACTAATGACTGGTTTTTCAGAGATTTTAGAGACGAAACGCGCACACGAACTGGGGGCCAAAGACTTTATCCCTAAACCTTTTAAGTCCGCGGAGCTTCTTTCTAAGCTGAATAATTTGTTAGCAGGCGCTTCTCAATGGAAGATTGATGACGGTAAAGATGAAGACTTTTGTTCTTTACCTGTCGAAGACTTTCTTACGGAAAGAAACACGCAGTTCGGTATCTTCGTCAAAGTCGCTTCCAACAAATACATCAAGATCGCCCATCATGGTGGAAAGATCGCAGAAGAAAAGCTGCGCGTCTTTAAAGAAAAAGGTGTTAACTTCTTATATGTAAAGCAGGCCGACTTTTCAAGTATCGTGGGTTTTACGGTCCACATATCCAAAGTGGTCAGCGCGAGTGAAAAAGTCGACGATTCAAAAAAGTTGCGGTTCGTAAAGTACACCGGGGGTTTGATTGTACAGCAGGCCTTTGTACAGGGCACAGATAAAGCTTTATTCAATAATGCCAAAGACTTTCTTTCATCGAGTGTTTCGGTCATCACCGAGTCCGAAGATGCAATGACCGTTTTAGATCAATTGAATGATCATAACGACTACCTCTATTCGCACAGTTTAGGTGTTAGTATGTACTCGGTGATGATCGCAAAAAAAATGGGAATCAACTCTCCCCAAACTCTTTTTAAGCTGGCGATGGCGGGCTTGTTTCACAATATTGGATTTAAAGAACTGCCTCAGGATGTTCTACAAAAAAGTCGTTTTAAACTCAGCAAAGAAGAACGCATGCTGATTGAATCGCACCCGGCTCGGGGAAAAGAAATCCTAGAGTCCATTAAAGGCATCCCTACTGATGTTATTCAAATGACTTACGAGCATCACGAGGATCTGATGGGAACGGGCTATCCCCGTCGAATCGATAAGAAGAAGATCCATCCGCTCACAAGAATTATCTCTGCGGCAGATGCGTTTTGCACCCTGACGCTGAAGAATCCAGATAATGAAGTGCCCTTGGATGGAGCCGCGGCTATCGCCCGATTACATGAAACCAAACAAAGTCTTTTGGATCAAGATTGCCTCAAAAGCCTGGCGTCCCTTTTTTCGGCTAAGCAGGTGGCTTAAAATAAAAAAGCCCACGCTTAGAAGCGCGGGCTTTTGAAACTCTATTATCGGCCAGGAATTACCAACCGAAAGAGTCTACGTCGTAACCCCAGTTAGCAAGAGCTTTTTTGTACATGCCCTTCATGAACTTTTGAGCTTGGTGAGGTTTCAAACCAAGTTCAGAAGCAGATCTGTTTGTGATGTCTTGCATTCCTGCAGAGTCACCCAAAGCCAAATCTTTTGCTGCTGCCAAAGCGTCAGAGAACTGAACACCGAAAACAGCTTTGAAAGTTTTGTCCATGTCTTTTTCAGAAGTTGTACCGCGTTCCGCAGCTGCAACCGCCCAAGAGTTCAATGCAGAAGCTACCGCTACCGCTTTGTCTTGTTTGAAGCCGTATTCTTTCATCAACTTCTCAGAAGCTCTTTTAACAAGTTGTTTGTTCGCGTCAGAGTTCAAAGCCGCAAAGTTTGTATCAGAAGCTGAAGAAGAAGTTTTGTCATTGATAGCTTGACCGTAGTTAGACTCACCTGTGTTCGCATTGTATAGAACACCGTTTTTACCTAACCAGTATGTACCGTTACGGATATCTTCCCAGAAGAAACCAGTTGTACCTACACCGATAGATGTGCCACCCACATAACCCGCGAATTCAGAAACGTCAGCGTAGTATTGGAATTGACCAAGATCGTTGTAAACAGCGGCTTCACCGTTAGCATCGAACTTTACATACCAAAGGTCATCAGAACCGTAACCTTGGCTGTTGTAGTCTGGATCTCTAGTTACAGTGATACGAGTTCCATCAGACGCCAAGAATGTGCAACCAGGAGTCGCTTCTTGAGTTGTACAAACATCGCCGTAAACTGTTTCGTATGGGTAGTAGATAGCTCCGCCGCCACCAGTGCCGCCGCCGCCTCCGCCACCACCACCGCCGCCACCGCAGGCTGCGAAGCTAGTTGCTACAACTGACGCAAGAAGAGTGCGCATTACATTTTTCATTTGTGGTTCCTCCTATGTGTTTTCGTCCCTATATGTGTTTTGTATTTACTAATACGTCAAATTAACTCTGAGTAACTTGTCTCCGCAGTAGTAATCGAAAGAGTGAGCCCCTTTCGCTCCGTCGAAGACAGGTGTCTCCATCGAACGGCATCCCGAAGACTTAAATCTTAAGCGCGCCGGTGACACCAGTTCGATCGCAGATCCATCCTTTGCAAAAACCGGTACCAACATTTTGACACCACGGCTGAGGCCGGCACTTTCAGTAGTAAAGATCCCAGGAATCTTTGTTGATGCATTGCGCGCATCACGTAAAGTTAATGGGATGTACAGACTGATAAAGAGGTTGTCTGGGAAGAACGTATAACGATCTAAACTCTTGCTCCAAACCTGCCCCGAAAGCAGGTCATGATACTGAATTTCAGAATTTGTAAGAACGAAAGCCCCCTTGCGTTGCTGACCGGCGAAGACCGCACGAACGCGCAAAGCGGAGTCAAATTGGGACCGCTGAGCCCCCAACTGACGATCCAAAAGGTCAAAGTCCTTGTTATCAAAAAGCGTTAAACGCTGCTTACGACTCAAGCCTTCCCCGAACCAGAAGCTCCCCGCGAATTCGTCCTTGTTGTAATCAAGGTTCTGAATTTTATCCACGCGGGTGTCTAGGATGTTTCGGTAAACATTTGAGTCATGAAATAAATCAAGCTCCATGAAGTTTTCAATCTTCCCGTTAACCACTTCCGCCACGGCGAAGTCATATAAATAGGAAGGCTTGGCTTCCGTCCCCTGATTCTTCGCTAAAAGAATCGCGATGCGACCGGCTTCAACCTGATCTTGACGAGGTTGAATGATATCCACGATTTGATAGTCTTCGTGATCACGCAAAGCTTTCAGCTGATTCTTTTCGTTTAAGAAGTACAGACGAAGCTTGGATTGTTCATAGTTATCTGGATTTTCCCAGTAATCTTTGAGATCACGCTTACGATCCGGGTCTTTACCACCACCCAACCATGTGGGGCGCTTCGTACCGCCGATGGATTGCCAGTAAATTTGCGACGCATCCACAGGCATTGGCGCCATCACACCGTCATACTTAAAGCTATCGACTAACTTCAAAGAAGAATCAAAAACAAAGAACGACGTTGGAGAACCTTTGTAGTCTTCCTCTTCGGTCTTATCTTCCAAAACTCCCAAGACATATTCACTGCGACCATCGCCATTCATATCCATGCGAGCCGTGACTTTATCAAGAAGGTTGTCGCTATTTCCTTCGATTTGAATTTTCGTACCGCCGGAAGCTTTGTAAGTGCCGTTGCCAGCATCTGCCACGAGGTAAAGCTGCCATGTATTTTTATTTTCAATCAACGCCAGGTAATCACGTTGATTCGTATCTGCATCTAAGTTTTGATCGAGCGGAATGAAAGAAAAGCGTCCCTTCGGCATGCCCACGATGGGGAACGTTTGAATATCACTTCCTGCTAAGTTCGCATTCACTTCCACAGTCACTTCGCTTTCTAAAACGTAGCGACGAGCTTCTTGGCCGTTCACAGAAACATCCACAGTCAGGTCCAGCTCACTTGGAATGCGAGATTGCGAAGGATCAGCAGCATCCACGATCGTCATCGCCACCGTATACTTACGAACTTCGCCCGTTTTCCATAAAGCCGCGTAAGGAGCAATTTCTTTAATCGAAGTCACCCACGGACGAGCCGCTTCGGGATGAGGTTTTAAGAAATTAGCGGTCATGCGCACTTGAGAGATATCTACAGGTGCCCACTTATTCACAAAAGAAATTTCGAAGTTAAGATCTTTACTTTTACGATCCCAAACGATTTCGGCTTTTTCCTTATTGGCGATAGTGATGAGTGGTTGCGCAGGAACTTTCAGAGCGCGTTCCACGTCCATATTTCCACCGACGGAATACTTCTTATAGATTTCTTTTTCAGGTGATAACACGCGTCCTTGTTCATGTGAACCACCCGACACCAACGAAAGATTCGAAAGCAACGGACGAGATCCCAAAACCAGACGAGCATACACTTCATTCGCTGGCACACCACGAGCCAAAAGTTCCGCCACGGCGGCTGCTACATAGGGAGACGCCTGAGAAGTGCCCGAGAGGTATTCGTAACCCAATGTAGAACGGAAACGCACTGGACGACGTCCTTCAGGATACGTACTTAAAATATTTAAGCCCGGTGCAACGATATCAACACCACTGCCGAAGTTAGAAAAGTGAGCCATCGCACCGTCGGGACCCGCTGCACCGACGCAAATCACGTTAGGGTAAGCACACGGTCTTAAAAGAGCGCGAGTGGAGTCATTTCCCGCCGCCGCGACGATGATGATGCCGCGAGCTTGAGCCTCCTCAATCACCTTCCGCATAAATTCAGAATCCGAAGTCTGTGGCCATCCCATAGAGAAGTTGATCACTTGAGCACCTGAGTGCATCGCATAGATCACACCGCGAGCAACAACATCACCCAGACTCTTTTTGATATTTTCGCGACCTTCTTCAGAAGGAGAATCATAGATGGAGAGTGGCTTAATCGGTTCACTGGGTTGAACCCCAATAACCTGCACTGGCAGGATTTCAACGTTTTCGCTTAAACCGCGAATGCCGACGTTATTGCCAACTTCCGCTGCGATAATACCCGCGACATGAGTTCCGTGACCTTGGTCATCACCAAAATCAGGACGACCCATGATTTTATTCGTCGGGTTCACCGCGCCTAAAAGACTCCAGCCTTGGCAATCTAATGGATAACCATTTTTATCCATATCGACTTCAGGATTTTTTAAATCCATCCATTTTGCTTCACACTCTTTGCGATCTTTGTCTTCCAGGCAGGCATTGAACTTCGCTAAAGCGCGACATTCGGTTTCGTTACGGTGAATGACGTTTTTAAGATCTGGATGATCTTTCTGGATACCCGTATCTAAGACAGCAACAAGCACTTTCTTTTTGGCCTTTTGTGGAGCTGGCAGGCGCACGTCTTCTTGGGCGCGAGCAGGAACCTTGTAAGTATGCAAAGGATCCAAGTCCACTGTTTGCGGTTGGCCTTGATTATTAATCCCCCACTGATAGATAGCAAAGGGATCCGCCGCGAAGGCCGAAACAGTTCCTAGTGTCAGCAAAACAAAGAGTGCGTTTCTCATCGGAAGCTTCCTTGTGAACGATCTAACTCAATCGGAGAAATACGAGTCTTATTGGCAAACATCGCAATCAAGCCGCTGGCGTAATCCATGTTTTTCTTAGGATCACCCAAAGTATTTGAGAAGTACTCTAAGTCTCCGTCTTCATCACCACTGCGGAAACCATTGATACGAACAAAGAAGACATAGTTTTCTTCACCTAAGAACTTTAAAAGCTGTGGAAGAGGAATTTCTTCTTCCAAAATATAAAGAACATTCGTCATCCACTGCGTCTGAGACTTTTTGTCTTTAGGATAACTAGCGGAAGCTTTCAAAAGCTTTTCCATCCAAGGAATCATACAGTCGTAGTTTGTACCATTGAGCCAAGCCGAGGTCGGCGTGTTTTGCGCACTGTCGTTCTTGCCACCACCATGACGATTTTCATGGTACTCATAGCAGGCCGCCATGTAACGATTCTTACCGGCGTTGTAATTGCCATTTCCTAGAACTTTCAACATGTCGTCGAACATTTCTTTATCGTTAGCGCGCGCCTTACGACCCATTTTTTCACTCAGCTTTTGGAAAACGCCGCTGATAAACTTAGAACGTTTGACAGACTTCCCATTCGCATCTGGCTGAAGAACTAAATCACGCACTTTATCAAGGCCACCTGGCAAGATCGAAAGATTCGCCGTGATACGATAGAAATCCACGGCCGTTACTGTCGAGAAGGCCTCAGGCTCAATCAAACGGTAAGACATCAAAGGAGCTCCGTTTAGTTCTTGTTGAACTTCATCTAGAAGCTTAAAGAATTTTTTGCGGTTCAAATGCCATCCGCCCCACACGTGTTGAATCACGGCAACGGAAGGATATTGAGTGCCTTTCACCGTCAGATCGGCCTCTGTAGTGACTGTTCTCCAGTAAGCTTTACCGAATGGCGTGTTGGCTGGATTTGGATCATTTGTTTCAGCCAGATCAATCTTGTTGTCAGGCTTCCACTTGCTGAGAATGCCTTTAATCCAGTCCGTCGCAAAACCCAAAAGATCACGGCCTTTCAACTCACCACGTTTATTAGCAAACAGAGTCACCTCAGAATCCTTAGGATCTAGATCTGGAGCGTCGGGCGAACGTGGGTAACGGATTTTCAATAAATGATCCTCTGTGAAAGAGTTCATACGGATCGCAAAGACCTTTGTGCGCATCTCTTTAGTTTTAAGCTGGTGATCAATCTCAAATTTCTTATGCGCGAAGTTTGCGTAAAGAAGTTCAGGATCATTGCTCTTAAATAACGAGCGCAAAGCAGGCTTCAAATTGTTACGAGTGGCCAAAAAGTCTTTAACGAATTTTGAATCCGCGTTTTCAGTATCTAGGAGTTCCGCGTATTCCGGGTTGTAATCAATAACGAAAGCATCCGTATTAAGATCCGTCCACGTTGTGCTGGCGCGAACACGCATCAAATTAATGAAGTAGTTCACATCCAAGCTCATCCCCAAAGCACTGGCTTTTTGGTTACGAACGTAGACTTGGATACCTTCCTTCGTCCGCATAAAGCTTGTTTGACGAAGAATCGCGCGAGAACCATCAGCCCCAACGGAGACAGAGTTGATGAAACTTAGCGGAGTAATCCCCATCAAGACATCTAAGGAAGATGTTAATTGCGCATAAGCAGATAGCGCCACAGAGTCCGTGATTGTGAAGACTTCGCCTTCACGAAGTTCCGCCAAGAACGCATCCAAAGGCTGTTGCTTCTTACCATCTTCAGACGTGATGAGGTCTTTTTCCGTCAAGACTTGAGAAAGATTGTTCATGTAACGAGGAAGCAAGATATTCTTCCACGGAACTTTCGCACCTTCGGTGATGGAAAGAAGAGGACGTACGTGAGTGTAATCCCGCATCACCATGACGTTGGCACCGGCAAATGGTACGACGTCAGGAACTCCGTCCAAAGTCATAAAGTAGCCTAAACGACCCGCCACGCTCATGTTATCGACAAGCTGAATCGCCGCCGAACTTCCATAGTAAGTGCCCGTCGAAACATGGCGAGTGGCAGCTAAGTTAAATCCACCAACAGGTCCACCCCAAGCCTCCACTTGTTGGTAAAGTGGCTCATTCGGTTTAGTACGGATATGGTCCATGATACGATTTGTGATCTCTTCACGGCGGTTGGCATAAAGGTCATTCACCTTCAGCAAATCCAATTTTTCGTTAAGGTAGTTGATCACGGTTCCAATCGCCATGGATTTAGAGCGGATTCCAAGGTAGCGCTCTAAATCACCATCTTGGAATGGCGACTGACGGTCTCCGTGCGCAAAACGCTGTGGGTAACCAGGAACGAATTCCTTCATCACCTTCCCGTTTTGCACCAGCCCACTCTTCGTAGAAATATCCAGACGAGGAAGCGACCAGTTCGCCGCACCTTTAAGATTGAAAAGTTCCAAGGCATTGTGCGCGCGGTGGATAAGTTTTGCTAACACCAACTCTTCAAGCTCTGACGGGAAGGCCCCTGCCTTCACGATGTCTTGAAAGTCTTGATAACGAAGTTGGGCCAAACGACGCACCAACCAACGAGCATCTTCATAAGTACACGCAGAAAATGACTCTGCGGAAGGATGTGTAAGAACGACGTGGCCCGAAAGAACAGAACCTAATTTCGGAGAAAAACGGTTGATACTTTCAGGCACATCCACCAAAGCAAAAGGAAGAATCAACGCACGGTAAGCGCGGTAACGAGAGAATCTTTGCACCGTTGGCAATTGATCTGGATTGTTTGGATCTGGAGCATAACCCCATTGAATATCAAAGTATTCAGCGACAGCCGGTTCAAGAACCGCATCTGAAAAGACAACCGTGTGATTGGTTTTGTTATTCTCCGTCACCCAGCCACGACTTTCAAAGTCAGAAATCATGGATTCTTGAGCATTCTTCAAGAAAGCTTCTTTTTCTTCTTCATTCGCGAACTGAACGCGCAGGTTGCGGTAATACTTTGGAGACGGAACGTAATAGCCGAGTTTTCTTAAAAGAGCCGCTCTCATCAAAGTAGTGTGAGAGTAACGGCTGAGGCTTAAGCGATAGAAAAGCCCTGGGCTCTCAATCGATTGAACGCGCGACATGTATGTGAATGGCAAGGCGGCTTCTTCAGAAAGGAACTGCACACCGCGAGCGGCCGCAGGATAAGCGCCAGGAACGTTTTCCACCGCATCGTAAATACGGTTTTGCCACATCTTGTTTTCGATAGGATTGAAGGTGCTAAGGTCCGTTCCTTGATTAGCGAGGGCTGCGGCCTGACCGACGTCTAAAGGGCTTCCAGAGCGGTTTAGAAGGTCTGCGGAGGGCTTTTTGACTGACTTTAGCGGTAGTGACACACTCTCCGCACTCGCGATAGAGAGCATCATCAGGCATAAAGCGCAGACAATAACTATTCTTAAAGACATTCACGCCCCCTTTTGGGTAGGGTCAAAAATTCGTGTTCTAGCACCGTCCGCGAATTTAGCAATTAGCGGGCCAGTAAGATGGTTTCGTTTTGATTCCAAAATTGCTTAAAAAGCTCTCACCCAAGATCAGTCCCTGAGGACTTCAGGGACCTGAGAACTTTTTATAGGTCTGTTCTGTTTATCTACATTGACCCTTGTAGTGCGCTAGCATCGCTTTTTCCAATGGAGCGCGCTCATCTTCACTTACGATAAATGCTCCGACAGGACGGGACGCATTTTGGTAAACAAAGCCGCCAACAATGGCTGGAGAATAAAATTGTCCACTCGTTCCATCGAAGTACAGAAGAACGTCACGAGAAGGCTGATTTGAGTCGTAAACTGTGAATTCATAGACATTGCTTTTTGTTTTCTTATAAGACTTCACCATCACCACGTGCTGGATTGTTCTTTCCACACGCAGATTCATCAAAGTCAAACGCTTGCCATTCAGGTTTTTGAGAAGTTGTGCCATTGTCGCCCAGTTGGCTTTTACAGAGCGCTCACCACTTTTGAATGTCATACCCAAGTTACCGAAGCGGAAGAAACGATTGGCTTGATTGGCTTCGATCTCATCGGTGAAGTTACGGCGCACGCGAGCTCCGCTGATCCATTGATCATAACCGTCACGCATTTCGGCCCACAGACCGTTATATGTATTTGTCGCTTTCAGAGTGTTTCCTTCAACCGCAAAAGTGGAGTAAGAAGCAGGTCTTGTATCGTAAGGGGCATTGGAGTTGTCTCTCGTATTTTCAACCAGTTTATTCCCGCGCACCATATCCAAAATTACGGGCACACGAACGCTCATCGCTTGCGCTCCAACCGTGTTATAGCGAGCTAAGTAAGAGACCATACGTTGAGTGCTCGAAAGGGCCCAGCAGCCCGCAATCGTCGCGACACCACTTCGGAAAGGCCAATTGGTCACGGGCATATTTCTTTCTTCTGAAAACGCATCCGCGCGAATGGCTTTATAGATATTGTCTACTGAAAGAGTTGAACAACGAAGATTTTCAACTAGTGAGTCATTGATCACACGAGACTGTGCCGCCTTCGAGATGTTTTTAGTTTTATCGGTTTGCGCGAAAGCTTGCTCCGCAGAAACCACAAGAGAAGAAAATAATCCCACAATAAAGAGGAAGAACAGCATAAGTGCTCGCATTTGACGTTCCTTTCATGACAACGATTGGGACATAAGCAAATCCCCGTCCACTGGGAGAACTGATAAAGACGTTTACAGCTGTCAAAGATCTAAACAGGTGACATTTCTGCGGGGCTCTTAGCGTTCGGGCAAAAAAAAAAGAACACCTGGAAGCCAGGTGTTCTTTGAATTTCCGTAATGTTCTCGATACTTATTAGAAGTTAATACCTAGACCGACAGTTCCATAGAACGTGTTCAACTCGGCCTTTTGATTCAAAGAAGAATCCGTGAAACCGTAGCGTTTGATACCAAAACCGGCTTCACCGAAGTAGCGGTCTGACCACAGAACCTTACCGTGGAAATTAAGAGACATGGACGAATTCAGCTCCACATTCGAATCCATCGAGTTCATGTAATAGATGAATTCCATATCCACCCACTTCGGATAACGAAGAAGTGGAAGCAAGTTGAATAGATCATCAAACACCTTCGGCATAGAACGCGCCCAGAAAGCCCCTACCCCTAACATAGGAGCCTTCAATTGATCGAAGGTCACGCTTTGATAAGAAAGCATTCCACCCACCGTTTCGTCACGGCCCCACAAACCTGGAGTTGCACGGTATTTTAAATCCACTGTCATAACGCTGAGTGGAGCTGTATTACCCGCATCATCCACTTTCAATTGATTGAAGGATTGGAAATACTTCGCACTAAAACCCCAACGTTGACGAGAAAGCCAATAATTCGTCCAACCAAAGAGATCTTCGAACCATTGGTTGTACGCCACTTCGCCCATGACGATGAATTCACCCGAAGCTTGGACACCCGTGAAGCGACCTGAAAACTCACGAGGGAAGCCTTTATAGATTTCATAGAAAGACTTATAAGTCTTTCCGTCCATCGTTACATTTAAGTACGAGCGATTGATCGCACCGCGCTCTGTAGCTTTGAAATTCCAAACGAAAGATGCTGGATCTTTATCGCTGACAGTGACGGAGTTTTGTTCTGAAGAAATATCCGCAACAGGTTGTTTACGCCCCTCTAACTTGATGCCGTCGATATAAGTTCCGGTCGGAGCACGTCTATTTAAATAAACACGAGCCTGCGCGCGAGGGATTTCTGAAAGCTCAAAACGTTGTTTGAAAACGCCCCCGCCCTGACCTGGAAGATAAATTTTTGGATCATTCTTAGCTACGGCCGCCGCCCAAAATTTTCTTGGATCACCGATCGTGGATTCAAAACCCAAAAGTTTCGTTAAAGCACTGTATTGATCTGGATTCAAGATCACCGAACGCCCCATAGGGCGCGTATCGTAACCCACGATACGAAGCACCGTTGGTTTCTTCGTGTCTGAGATATCCATCAACTGAAGCTTGTTCGGCAATGTCACAAACTCATATGACTCACCACTTGCAAGCTCAGCAAAGAAAGCGGCTGGCATATCTGCGCCGACAGCAACGGAGTTTTTCAACGGAGCTTCTTCATTTTGTACAAGCACGCGCGCTGGTGTTGGGTCCATACGAACTTTACCCATCACTACGTTTTGCCCCGAAGACTTCGTACCGTAACGTTGCGAACACATTTTTGTCGAGTTACGACCGTCTGATTGAGTCACACAGAACCGGAAAGATTCTTTCTGTCCCCAAAAAGGCGCATTTGCGGCTCTGGCGTCTAAACCAAACTGCGTTCCAAAAATTCCTGAACGACCGATTTGTTTTGCTTCAACACCTTTTCCAATAAGGTCCTTGCGCCACTCTTCAAGTTGTTTAATCCATTTATCATGATCCGCTTCCGTGAAAGTATGACTCCAAAGAACTGTTCCCGTTCTTGAGATCATCTCGATCGTTCCGTGAGTCATTAACTTGTCCGGCCAAGACATCAACAGCATGACTTTATTGGCATCACCACCGCTCAGCACTTGATTGATTTGCGAATGTGTCTTACCCAGTGGCAAAAGCGCGAAGAAAAAGTTCTTCTCATGCAGGGCCACGTTCCCGATTTTCAATTGCTTTCCATTCGCGCCCGTTAAGTCGTACTCCAGCTCCAAAGGCGGCAGAATGACGCCGTTATCCAACTGATCGAAGTAAAGGGCTTTGTTGAACTCCCGCGTCGCTGCTGTTTTAAGCAGGGATCTTTGTGGAGCAGGAATCTCTTCCTGAGTTTCTGCGGGGGGCTGAGAGGCGGCCTCTTGAGGAGCCGGAGTCTCTTGAGCCTGCGCGAACGTTGTAAAAGACAAGACAAGGGATAAGACCAGATGCTGCGCAATATTCACGTAGATACCTCATTGCTGTGTTACTTACTAAATTTTATTGAATGCGAGGTTTTGTAACAAGCTAAAATATTGGACTGTCTGGGATTTTCGGATTATTAAGACCTTTTAAAACTGAAGGAGCCTTATGTCTTCCGCTCGCAAAGTCTACCACATGAGAGTCACGGAAATTATCGATCACACCCCGACCGTGCGAGAATTGGTGCTAAAAACCGAGGAACCGGGGGAATTTACCTTTAAAGCGGGTCAATTCGTGATGCTAAATGTGCCGCAAGGGGAAGCAAAACCGATTTTAAGAGCTTATTCCATCGCTTCTGACGACAGAATCAAGAACGGTTTCCGTTTGCTTTTCAAGTTCGTTGAAAATGGTGTGGCCTCGACATTTGTATGGGCTCTTAAAGGTGGCGAACTCATAAACTTCACAGGTCCTTTCGGAAAAGTCTTCTTCCAAGAGCCGCCAACGGAACAAATTGTGTTCTTGAATACAGGCACGGGTCTTTCTCAACATATCTGCTATCTACTTTCTAAAAAAGAACAGTATCCAAATCTTCGTTATCGTATGCTCTTTGGGGTGCGCTCTGAAAAAGACATGTACTACCAAAAAGAAGTCGAAGCTTTGATGAAAGAGCTTCCTGATTTCAAATTTGAATTTGTCTTAAGCCGCCCTAGCGAAGAGTGGAAAGGCAAAAAAGGCTACGTGCAAAACTTCATTTCGGAGTTTGATTATAAAAACATTCCAACGACGTTCTATCTTTGTGGTAACGGCGGCATGATCAAGGAAGTGAAGCATCAACTTCTTGAGATCGACGGCTTCGATAAAACTCGCATCTGGTCCGAAGCGTTTGACTAAAAATCGCGCGGCCTTAGAGCTGATTTTCGCCGGAGTCCTTTGGGGCTTCGGCTTTATCGCCACAGTGTGGGCACTGCGTGCCTTTACCCCCACAGAAACCCTGGTTTTTCGTTTCATCATCGCCGCGATCGTCGGTGAAGTTTTTTATCTGCTTGCGAAGGGACCTAACTTCACCACAATTCGTGAAGAGCTCTTTCGCGCCCTGCCCGCCGGACTTCTTTTAGGCGGAATGCTGCTACTGCAAACCATCGGTTTGAAATACACAACCGCGACGAAGAGTGGATTTTTGACCAGTCTTTACGTCATCATCGTGCCTTTGCTGAATGCTTGGTTTTTCAAAGCGCCTTCGACATTGAAAAACTATTTGATCGTGGGTTTGGCCTTGGCAGGAACTTTTATTTTGGTCGACGCGAATCTTTCCGGCATTAATGCCGGTGATCTGTGGACCATCGGCTGCTCGGTGTTTGCCGCGTTTCATATTATTTACATTGGGAAGATTTCAAATCGTGTTGGTAATGCGTTTCGCTTTAATAACTTCCAATCGTTTTGGTGTCTGCTAGCTTTAATGCCTTTGTACATCGCTCAAGAGCGAAGTCCGATGCCGGTAGATTGGACTCCGTGGCTGGGTGTTCTTTGTCTGGGATTGGGTTCCAGTATTATCGCGTTTTATTTGCAGGTGCGAACTCAACGAGTGCTTTCGGATTCCACGGCCAGCATGCTTTTTCTTTTAGAATCCCCGTTTGCGGCGGTCTTCGGTTTCTTGATTCTCAACGAAAGACTTTCATTGTTTCAAACCCTTGGAGCGATCACGATCATGATTGCCTCTGTGTTGCAGATTTGGCTTGATCCTTCCAATAAAAAAGCCGCCGTTTCAGAAAATAAAAAAGGCTCTGTTTAAGAGCCTTTTTTTTTATTACCTAGTGAGCTTTAAGCTGTTTTTCGTTTTTCTTTAAAGACCAGATGAATGAAGTCACGATGATGACTCCACCACTCAGTCCGGTGATCCACTCGGGGATGTGTAAGAACGGATCAGATAACATGATCATGGCTAATAAACCAATCGCGTAAAAGGCACCATGTTCTAAAAATGCAAACTTCGTTAAAGCCTCTTTTTCTACGAACATGATTGTTAAGCTACGTACGAAGAACGCACCGATACTTAAACCGATCATGATAATGAAAAGATTGTGCGTGATCGCGAATGCTCCGACAACACCGTCGAAACTGAAAGAAGCATCTAGAACTTCCAAGTATAAGAACATACCAGCACTTGCTTTATGCACGTCTTTCATTTGATCATCTGAAGCTTCAAGCCATGAACCGATACCATCGACGATCACATAAGTGATAAGACCCGCCATCCCCGCTTTGATGAAGCGCAAAGATTCATCATCAGGAAGGAATTGGGAAATGATCGCTAAGATAATAAGGCTTAACGCCACTTCGATGGCTTCGACTTTACTTCCCAAGTAAGCTGTCGGCTTTTCAATCACTGGAATCCAGTGCAAGTCTTTGCTTTCATCATAGAAGTACTTCAACGCCACCATCAAAAGGAAGGCACCACCAAAGGCCGCTACTTCCAAATGCGCCCCTAACATCAACTGCGCGTAATCATCTGGTTTTGTTGCTGCCATCACCAAGGCTTCCCAAGGGCTGACATGCGCCATGAAGGTCACGATCAATAGTGGGAACACCAAACGCATGCCGAAAACGGCAATCAACATCCCCCACGTCAAAAAACGATGACGCCATACCGGAGTCATCTCTTTAAGTACGACGGCGTTAACAATCGCGTTGTCGAAAGAAAGAGAAATTTCAAGGATAGCCAAAATGAAAGCGATGAAAAGAGCGCTTAATCCTGCGCCGACTGTACCGCCGTAATAGTGACCAACAAAATAGGACGCAATAAGTCCCAGAATCGTAAATGCAAAGGAGCCTGTGAAGTATTTCATGCTCCAAAAATTCGTCGATTCTGGGCGAAGAATCAAGCCTTATTTAAGAACGGGTTTTAGGAATTTACCTGTTTCGCTGCCTGAAACTTTGGCAACTTGTTCTGGGGTGCCAGTGGCGACAATCAAACCGCCGCCTTTACCACCATCCGGTCCCAAATCAATCACATGGTCGGCGGTTTTAACCACTTCCATATTGTGTTCGATGACGAGAACAGTATTGCCGGCATCCGCCAGCTCTTGAATCAGTTCTACAAGTTTTCGAACGTCATCAAAATGCAATCCGGTTGTAGGCTCATCCAAAATATAAAGCGTCTTGCCGGTGCCGCGACGAGAAAGCTCTTTAGAAAGCTTCACCCGTTGCGCTTCTCCCCCAGAAAGAGTCGTCGAGCTTTGACCTAAGGTCATGTAATCCAAACCCACGCGGTGCAAAGTTTCTAACTTGCGATAGATCTGGGTGTGATTGCGGAAAAACTCTAACGCTTCCGCCACACTCATTTCCAAAACATCGGCGATGGATTTATTTTTATACTTAATATTCAAAGTCTCGCGATTGTAACGTCGGCCTTGGCATGTATCACAGGTCACGAACACATCACTTAAGAAGTGCATCTCAACACGAATCTGCCCGTGCCCCATACAGGTTTCGCAACGTCCACCTTTCACGTTAAAACTAAAGCGGCCCGGTTCGTAACCGCGCAACTTAGAATCGGGAAGATTGGCGAAGAGATCGCGAATCATCGGGAACAAACCGACGTACGTCGCTGGTGTTGAACGAGGCGTTCGACCAATCGGACGTTGATTGATATCAATGACTTTATCAATTTTATCCAAGCCTTCTATCTTTTTATAAGGCGATGGTTGCGCCAAAGCTTTATAAAAGTGTTGTGCCAGAATCTTATAAAGAGTGTCGATGATCAGCGTACTTTTTCCTGATCCTGACACCCCGGTAACTGCGGTGAAAGTTCCCAACGGAATTGAAAGATCCACGTTGCGAAGATTGTTGCCTGTAGCTCCGGTGATCTTTAAAAAATCACCGTTCCCTTTTCGGCGCTCTTTAGGAATAGGAATGCGCACGTCGCCTTTAAGGTATTTACCTGTTAAGGAGTTCGGATTTTTTTCTAACTCTTGAGGTGTTCCTTGTGCCATCATCTGGCCACCTAAAACACCCGCGCGAGGTCCTAAGTCGACAACGAAATCAGCATAGCGAATCGTGTCTTCATCGTGCTCGACTAGTAAGATGGTGTTACCTCGGTCTTTGAGCTCTCCGATGATATCTAACAAACGATGGTGATCTCTGGGGTGAAGACCGATACTCGGTTCATCCATTACATAAAGCACGCCGATCAAGGAAGAACCGACTTGAGTCGCCAGACGAATCCGTTGTGCCTCACCACCCGAAAGAGTTCGAGCCGGGCGACTTAAGGAAAGATAAGACGTTCCGACGCGTACCAAGTAATCTAAGCGTGACACGATTTGCTTCACGATTTTTTCAGCAATCAATTGGTCTTTGGATTTCCATTTGATTTTAGAAATCCATTCGCGCAATTCTACCGAACTTAAATCGGCCAGCTCTGCGATTGTTTTTTCGCCTACGCGAATATTCAGCGCTTCTGGTTTTAAGCGTGTCCCCTTACAGTCAGGACAAGCATTAAGAACCATCTCTTCGCCTTCTTCATCATCCTCGTCAGAAGTCTTTTTACCTTTGTATTTATATACGACCTTATCAAGCTTCTTGCCACCGACTTCGGAATCAGAAAACTGTTCTTCTTCTTCCAAATCCAAAGTGCCCAGCCCGTTACAGGTCTCACAGGCTCCACGAGGATTGTTGAAACTGAAAATACGCGGTTCAATTTCCGGAAAGCTGTATCCACACTGAGGGCAGGCCGAATGTAAAGAGTAAGCCGTACGCTCGCCATCCAAAGTTTCAATGATCACGCGGCCATTGGCCATGCCTAGTGAAGTATTGATACTTTCAGCCAACCGAAGCTTCAGCGTATCTTTCAAAATCAATTGATCAACGACCAAGTCGATATCGTGGGTTTTGGTTTTCGCTAATTTAGTGGCTTTATCAAGATCGATCATCTTTCCATCGACCTTGGCCTTCACGAAACCTTTTTTTGCCCAACGTTGGAACTCGGCTAAAAACTCCCCTTTTTTTCCAGAGGCCATGGGAGCTAGAACATAGAACTTTGTACCCATGCTCTTTTTCATCACATCTTCAATAATCTGCTGCGGAGTCTGACTGCTGACCGGAATATGGTGAATAGGACACTCAGGAATACCTACTTTTGCATAAAGCAAACGAAGATAGTCGTAAATCTCTGTCACGGTTCCAACCGTCGATCGAGGATTGGTGCTGACGGACTTTTGATCGATGGCGATAGCTGGCGACAATCCCGAGATCGAATCCACTTCGGGTTTTTTTAGCTGTTCAAGGAAGTTTCGCGCATAGGCCGAAAGACTTTCCACATAACGGCGCTGTCCTTCAGCGTAGACCGTGTCAAAAGCCAGAGACGACTTTCCACTGCCACTGAGGCCTGTGAAGACAGTGATCTTATTTCGGGGAATAGTCACACTGACATTCTTGAGGTTATGTTCTTTGGCGCCTTTTACTATGATTCCGTCTTCTTCAGCATGCGACATAAGCCCTCATTCTAGGATGAGGGGTGAAGAACAGCAAGGGCCAGTCGTTGAAATGCAGTGCTTCTATTATAAGCCAAACCCACATTTGCGCTTGATATAAGCGTCAAAATCAGAGTCCGAGAAGTATTTAAAGCGAGCCGAGGAGCTGCTAGATTGATCGGGCCACAAATCCACCACGGGTACTTTGCAGGACCGACCTTGTTTGCTGATTGTCGCAGTGCCATTGCGTTGAAGGCGCGGTTCTTCTCCAACGCGATCCACGCGGACCATCACGCCGTTACCGCTGTAAGAGATCTTTGCGGGGTTTAAGGCCTTTCCTCCCGAGGTCAAGGCGCCCGTTTCTGAAAGCACACCACCAATAACTTCTTTGGTTTGAGTATTGAATGTCACCGTTTCACCGGTAGGCAACGTGACGATTTGCTGATTTCCTTCCACACGGATGTGCGGCAAAGTTTTGCGCGGCAAAAGCACGATATAACTTTCTTGTGTCTGACTGATCGTGGAATTCGGCATATCACTGATCGAAAAACCAAGACTTTGACGGGCCCCCGCTTCAAAATCAAAACTCCACTCACGCATACGCGACTCACCACTGCTCACGATTTTATTCGGTCCGCGATTATAGAATTTAAATTTACCCGGCGTCGGATCATCGCCATAGGAACAAACGTCGTAACCGCCTTGTTTGGAGGAACAACGCACCGAACGCAATCCATAAGGATTCACGGTGCGCGTCGGTGGATTGATCACCGGAGAATCTTGCGTCGGTTTTGCCGTCCAATTAGCTAAGCCTTCAGGTGCGCCGATAGGAGTGACAGATTCTCCACGTGTGGTTAGTTGCGCGACTTCACAGTCTGAACAAGGTCCACCCGCTTTTCCCTGCTCTTGCACGACACGATTGGCTTGAGACACATTTTCGATTACTTTTTCTGCAGTCTCCGTAGCGGGAACACGCAGCGCCGGCGTTTCCTTTGTCGTCTTCACTTGCGTCGCGACTTCCACAGTTTCTGTCGAAGCATTCTGCTTCATCTCTTTTTCGCCCGGATACAGTTTCATCGATGGGTTTGCGGTGTTGTAGTAAACCCAGACGGACTCGCCCTTATGAGGGCCGGATGTCAGTTCCACTTTCAAACCGTAATTTCCAGAATTAAACTTTTTAGTTTCTTCGATACGCGCACGCGTTCCAGGCGGCATCACAAACTTTACGTTTTTTGTGGATTTTAGAAAATTCGCAGAGTAACGAGCGTTGAAATATCCTTCAAGCTCAACGATATCCCCACCCTTGAAACCAAGACAAAACACGATGAATAAAATAAGGGCTTGTTTCAGAAATCGCATCAAAAGTCCTATCGGACTTTCCAAAACACTTCGCAACCCCAACCCATAAAATTATTGAAGTTTCCCTAGTATAGCGACGGTAATTCTCACTTTGAGACACAGTCATTATACAAAATTAAGGTCGATCAAAAAGGTGCGGGCGCAAGGCGGAGGTGCTTCCCGCAGCGCAGGCGTGCTAGAAGCACGTCGGAGCGAGGACAAGCGCCGACAACGAAGTCGAACGGGCCTTTTTCATCGACCGCCGTTTAAACCTTAGCTTGGCAGGACGGACATACACCGTACAGCTCTAAAATGTGGTGGGTCAGCTTAAAGCCGAACTGATGCGCGACTTTTTCTTGAAGACCTTCGATGGCTTTGTTTTCAAACTCGCAAATCTTTCCGCACTTCACGCATGTTAAGTGGTCGTGGTGACCTTTCGGAGTCAGCTCATAGCGCGCTGGCAATCCGCCCATGCGCACTTCCGTAACGAAACTGCCCTCTGTCAGAGTGCGAAGGAAACGATACACTGTCGCAAAACCAATATCTGGATGATCTTTATTTAGCTTTTCATAGAGCTCTTGAGCTGTGACGTGGCGGCGGCCATCGTGCAAAGCCTTTAGAATCGCCATACGTTGAGTTGTAACTTTAAGATTCAAGGCACGGATAATACGTTTGAGCTCGGGCTCATCAAATTGTTCCGTATGAACTACGATGTCTTCATCATGTTGTCTTGGAAGAAATGGAACTGCGTCTTTACCCATGGGCACCTCGAACGACCATTTATAGGAGAAGTGCCCTCAGAAGTCCAAATAATTAAGAATCATTTTCAGTTGATTCTTAATTACCTGGCAGTTTTTTCAAGAAAAACAACCTAAGTCCTAGAAAGTACGAAGGTTTTTACCTTTAGATATATGAGAAACGGCGTTATGTGGATGCAGGCTTTCGACGTGGCTGAACTCAGCAACGTAATCCAGAATCTCCGCTTTGACATCCAAAGCTTCTTTAACCCGGCGAGCCGCATCTTCACAGAACATCAAGTTTTGACCATTGCGAAGAGCGAACTCTTGCTCGTCTTCCCTTTTCACCGCACCTTGAACGGCGGTTTGCAGAGCCTCTTCAACCACGTCAATCAAATCGCCGTAGTTAAAGTTCGGTCCCACCTCTGCTTTGACACGTGCAAAACTTCTTTGCGCGTGCGGAGTCGCGACGATCCCTTGCGGAGTTCCCAACCAAGAATGAACGACGTCAAAATCCAAAGAGCGCTCTTCAAATTGTTGTTTGAAACTATCTTGAATCAATTGACGAGACAAAGCCGCTGAAGCCGGGCAAGTACTTGAATAGGTCACAACCACTTCAACGAAGTAATTCTTGGCGCCTTCCTTGTTGAATGAAGAAAGAATCACGGGATAAGAGCGCCAAGCTTGGTTTGCACTCTTTAAGGCTTTGCGTACGAGCGGAGCTTCAAACTGCACTTGCACCAAAGCTTGCGTCGAAAGATCTTCATGCGTGCGCAGGAACTCATCCGTCGTTTGACCAAGAAGACCCAAAGACATTTCGTTCTTCGACAAGGTTTCTTGAGTGATAAGATACAAACGCGACATATGAATGCCACGTGAAGGAGTTTTATCTAAGCTGACTTTTGCATCCACGCGAGCCGGAATGCGATACACGCCATCGGTTTGACGAAGCAACAAAGGCAATTCAATCGAACCCATTCCTACCCAGTCAATCGGAGCGTATTTTTCAGCGTGAGTTTCTTTAGCCACATCGGGCAGAGTTTTTTTAGTCATACAATTCTTCAGTTCTCTTCTGGAAATCAGGTTATTCCAGAGACCCACTGTTTACCCCAATTTCATCGCGTTGGCTCTTAAATTATAGTTTTTACAGCTATTTTGACATATAGTTGAAGCCCTATGGCAGAAAAACAATTGATCCTCGCAAGTACATCGAAATACCGCCAAGAGCTGCTTTCTCGTTTGGCTTACAAATTCACCGCAACCGCCCCTTTGATTGATGAAGAAAAAGAGAAGGATCCTAGCCTTTCCCCTCAACATCTTGCAGAAAAGCTGGCGATGTTGAAAGCAGACAGCCTGAAAGGGGCCGGCCGCGTTGTGATCGGAGGCGATCAACTGGTGGCCTTTGAAGGTCGCATTCTTGGCAAGTCGCACACGGCAGAAAAAGCCGTCGAACAGCTTTTTTCCATGCAGGGTAAGACGCATGAATTGATCACAGCGATCTGCGTGTTTGATGGTGACAAGATGATCCCCTATACTGACATCACGCGCATGCATATGAAAAAACTTTCGCGCGAACAGATCGAGCGCTACGTGCAACTTGATATGCCGACGGATTGCGCTGGCAGTTATAAAATTGAAAAGCACGGCATCATGCTTTTTGATAAAATCGAAAGCCAGGATTTCACCGCCATTCAAGGTTTACCCTTGATCGCACTCAGCAAAATATTAGAGAATTTAGGACTATGACTGATATTCAAAAAAAACTTTTCGAAGCTGCTTGTGATGCTCAAAAAAGAGCTCACGCCCCTTATTCTAGTGCCTTTATCGGCGCCGCTGTTTTAATGGCAGACGGCTCTATTTATTCTGGATGCAATGTTGAAAACGCTTCTTTCGGCGGAACTGTGTGCGCTGAGCGCGTGGCCATTTTTAAAGCTGTCAGCGAAGGCGCTCCGAAACAAGTGAAAGAAGTTTTAGTCGTCAGCGACGCTGAAAAACCCTGGCCTCCGTGTGGATTCTGCCGTCAAGTCATCGCTGAATTCGCGACCGAACAAACCCTGATTCACACCGCGAACCTTCAAGGAAAAATGAAGACCTTCGCCTTCCCAGAAATCTTCCCCGAAGCTTTCACCCCAAAACACCTCGACTAGAGGTGCCTATCGGTATTTTTCGAAGTAGGTGTTGAATGTGCCTTGGCGGTTTTTTAGTTGGGTTGAAAGTTCGTTGATCATTTGGGCGTAGCCTTCGAATTCTTTGGCGTCTTCTTGTTGAAGGATGTAGCTCGCGACCGCTAAAGTTTCTAGGGCCTCGGTGCGGCGTCTTTCGATGTCGCTTGCCTCGACCACAGACGTCGTGGGCTCTACGGAAAACTTCACGCGAACGCCGAAATGGTCGGACCATGGTTTGCGCGGAGTTCCGCGCATGTTCACTTCGCCCTCAAGAGCTTTTAAAGTCGTTCCTGAATTTCCGACGTTGGAGAAGAAGATATAGTCAAATGTGTGATCGCTCAGCATCCAGCCCAAGGGGTTTCCCGTGCAGTACGTGCAGAAGGATTTTGGATAGGCTCCACCAAAAGATTCTTCCATAGAGTCATGAGCACCCAATGTTAGCATCAGGAACTTTCTTTCGACGCTATCGATGTCGGCATTGAAATCGCCGGATAAAACTAACTTTTCATTTTGGTGCTTTAATCTCCAGCGCAAGATATCCAGGATTTGCGTCAAGCGCACGGCAGGAGACGTAGGGTGAAGATGTGTGTTTAAGAAAAAGAAATCTTCATCGATACCGAAAAATCCGGCACGAACGACGTGATAGGCTTTTTTGACATTAAAGGCGACACGTACTGAATCCAGGACGCCGCCCTCGTTATTGACTTGAAAGTCTTCCGTTTGACTCCCCTTCACGTCCGCCATGAAAAGTGACATCAAGCCGATACGTGATTTTTTATTGGGAGCACTGATTTCGTATTGGCGATGCAAATTGTTTTCGATTTGTTGAATATGGCCTTCGTTCCATACTTCTTGTAAATGAACCACATCACATTTAGGGATGGATTGAAGAAAGCCTGTCATGCGTTCGGTGCGCTCTTCGACCTTAGAAGCATAGATCGGACCGTAAGCATTGAAGTTTTGTAAGCAGAATCGCGGAGGATTCGGATCGGCAGAAAAGTACATTTCCGCACGCGCACTTTGAGCACCTAAAACAAGCAAACCCAGAGTTAACATCTTTGAAAGAGTCATCACGTTCCTCGCAGACAAAAAGTCTTATGGTCCTTTATTCAAGTTCCATACAAAGGCGAGCAGCTTTTTAATTTGAAAACGGCTGTCTAACTTTGAGACAGGGCGACTAATTGGCAGAGTTTTATCGCGGAAAACGCAGCTTCCTTAGGGAAGAATAAGACTGTGCCCGGAAGTTAAAAATTCTATTTTCACCTGTTCCAGGAAACTCTGTGAAGGAAGCATTTTCCCCACCCACGAATCCACTTCTTTGAGGAATTCATCCGAGGTTTTTTTCGAAGCGGATTTCAATAGCTTAAAGCCTTCATGGCGATAGTCGTCTTGGTTGATACTGTTCTTGCTATCGTGTTTCCAAATAAAGTTGAGTTTTAAAAGTTCAAACTTACCGTCGAGAGGCAAAGACTCAAGATAGTGAGCGTATGAAAATCGGGCCTGCAGCAAAGTTTGAGTCGTATCCCAAGAAAAACCCCATTGGCGCTCCTCGCGGAAGTTCAAACTATAAAGTTTTACTTGAGCCGCATCGGCTTTTTGGGAAAGAAAATTTCTGGATTCTGCAAGAAGGGATGCCCACGTCGGATTCAGAATTTCGGTTTCAGCCATCCAGGCTTTGGACTCTAAATGACTCTTCAGTTCACCTAGCCACTTATCAACCAAAACCAAATCCGCTGACATGCCAGAAAGTGGATTTATCGGCGCATGAAATCCCGCAGACACATAAAACAAGAAACCCCGTCGTGCTGACAGGGCTCCTTCGATAACTATGCTTATTGGAATTTCACGAACAAAGCTAAGCATTAGTTCAACTGCAAAGCTTGCGTGTTCATAGTCACATGAGACTTAGAACGGAATTGGTTTACCCAGGCTTCAAACATACCGTCACCGCGGCGCTTTTGCAGCATTTCTGGAGCCATTGGCTCAAGGGCAGAAACTTGTTCTACTTTCGTCTCTTTTAATTTCAATACGTACTTCGCGTTGCCATCACGAACCAGGCGTTTCAACAAGGGCTCAGTTTTCTTAAGTTCGAAAACGGCCTCTGTCGCTACAGAGCTTGTGATTTTTGGGAAAGTTTCAGCACTGAGTTCAACAAAACCTGTTTCTTCCCAAGTTGCTTTCAACTCTTTAAGTTGCGCGTTCACGGCAGCTTCGTCGCCCTTAGCCAAGGCTTCGTCCAAAGCTTTCACAGCTGCGTCAGCTTTTTCCTTAGAAAGAGCTTTTGTCGCCGCTTCCGAATCAACACGAGCGAACATCACGTTGATCTTTTGAGATTTCAACTCTTGGATCTTTTTAAGTTCGACAGCTGTTGGTTTTGCAGCCAACTCAAACATCTGACGCGTGCGCACGTTTGCGATATCTTTACGCACTTTGTTTTCAAAATCGCCTGGAGTTGAACGAGTGGATTCAAGGTAACGGCTGTAGAATTCACGTTGGAACTGACCATTTTGTTGGAAGAACGGAATATCACGAACGATAAAGTTCGCTACTTCCGCGTCTGTTGTCAGAATGCCATTTTTCTGTGCAGCTTGTGACACAAGCTCCATGCGCACTAGGTTTTCCAAAGCTTGCTGACGAAGTAGTTGACGCTGAGAGCTA
Organism: Bdellovibrio sp. HCB117; assembly: GCF_047305915.1. NCBI lineage: Bacteria > Pseudomonadati > Bdellovibrionota > Bdellovibrionia > Bdellovibrionales > Pseudobdellovibrionaceae > Bdellovibrio > Bdellovibrio sp. HCB117. Next base: position 2,293,722 of record NZ_CP178622.1, read on the forward strand.
AAGTCCATCTGGCTTCCGAAGAGGTTTTGGTAGTACTGCTGAATGCGGTTTTCCTCTTGCTGGAAGTCGGCAAGAGAGATCAGGCTGTTGTTCACACGCGCTACTGATCCCACACCTGCGCCCATAGGGCCCGGCAATCCGAAAAACACGAATACCAGAATGATCGCGCCAAAGAGAATGATAGCTGTCACACTCTTACCAGAGAGTTTTCTCTTCATTTTATCAGCCATATTTTCGCTCATAACTTTTATCCTTCCTTAAACAACTTTTGAAAGCGGTTCCATTACCCAACGAATTTTGCATTTTTTCAAGGGGAAATTGTTGAAATAATTGGTTCTTTTGACTAGCGTTTGAATATTACCACGAGGACGCACTTTCAGAAATCGCGGTAACCATACACAGCATAGAGGGGAACCTTTGAACTTTTTCAACTTTGATCTCAAGAAACTTGTGATGATCGGGATTGTTTTGGCTTTGCCACTGATCTCTATCAACATGCAGCAAAGACCTCAGGAATCAAACTGGCTTTCGAAACCATTTACGATGTTGGCTAGCGCCGTGTCGGAAACTTTTTACGGCTTCAGTCATGGTGTCACTGATACAACCGCCATGTACGTCAATCTTATCAATATCAAAAAACACAGCGAAGAATTGAAAAGCACGAACAACGAGTTGCAAGCGCGTTTGGAAAAAATGAACGAGCTTCTTCTAGAGAACGATCGTCTGCGTGGTTTGCTGACTTTTAAAGAGCAAACGAAAATGAGCTTGATGGCCGCGCAAGTGATTGGTCGCGACTTGGTTATTGATCACAACACCGTCACCATCAACAAAGGAACTAACGACGGCCTGAAAGCCGGCCAAGCTGTCATCACGACAGGTGGTGTTCTAGGTTACATCTTTAAACCTGAACCTTTCACTTCGCATGTGATGTTGATCACGGATCGTTACGCCGTAGTTGATGGTTTGATCCAAAGAACGCGCGCGCGCGGTATCGTCGAAGGTAAAAGTCAATACACCAGCACCTTGCAGTTGAAATACGTCGAGCGTACTGAAGATGTGCAAGAAGGCGACATGGTCGTCACGGGCGGCTTGGATAATATTTTCCCAAAAGGTTTCCCTGTGGCGGTTGTTGAATCCGTCGAAAAGAAAACTTTCAGTGTGAGTTTGAAAGTGGATCTGCGTCCCGTTGTCGACCCTTATAAGGTCGAAGAAGTTTTTGTAGTTCTTTCTGCCGCGGCTGAAGATTTCGGAGACAAGTACGCTCCGCAAGCCGCAACCGAAGGCGAAACAACTGAGGCCGCTAATGTGGCAACGGCAGCTCCGGCAGCAAGCCCTGCGGCGACAGCAAAACCGACTCCCTCTGCAAGTCCGGCGGTAAAACCCGCAACGACGCCTGCGGTGAAACCTTCGCCGGCGGCAACTCCGGCACAAGCTCCGAAAAAGCCAGAGGAGAAACCACAGTGAAGATCCGCTGGAATGCTATTCTGAATTTTCTCGTATTATTTGCGGTTTTAATTTTGGTGGCGGGACTACAAACAACTTTCTGGTTCGAACTTTTTGGGAATGTTCCTTCCCCTCTACTTTGGTTGAACTTGATCGTATATGTGATCCTTTATCGTAAACCGTTCCCGGCCATCCTCACCGTTTACGCGATGGGCTTCATTTTGCTGTCGTTCACAGCAATGCCTTTAAAGATGATGTGGATCAGTTCCGTCATCCTCTTCACTTTGGTCTATGCGATCAAAACACGCGTCTTTTGGAGTGGCTCTGGATATTATACAATCATGTGCGGATTCTCAGCCGTCGCCTATCACCTGATTTATTTCTTCTCTTCGATGGTGTTAGAAAAAAATCCCGCGAGTTTTGAGATTGTTGATCGCTTGGTACAGATTGTTCTTACTCCTTCATTTGCCTTTCCGATGTACTGGATCTTAGCAAAAATCGACAAGATCACTCAGGATGAATTGATGCACGAGCCTGGGGGATTGGAGTTATGAGTACTTACGTAAGTAATCCGGATGAGGCAAAAGAGTACCACAGCCGGTATAAAATCTTTTACATCGCTATTGCGTTTGCTCTGACTATTTTCTCGATCCGCTTGTGGTATTTGCAAGTGATCTCGGGAAATGAGCTTCGTGAGTTCTCGGAAAAAAATCGTATCAAGCAAAACAAGATCACCGCACCCCGCGGATTGATGTTGGACCGTGACGGAAAAGTTCTGGTGGAAAACCTGCCGGGCTTTGAGGCGATTCTTTCTCCTCAATATATTGAGAACTTAGAAGAGCTTTCTAAAACTGTAGGACCCGTGCTAGGCATGGAGCCAGATAAAGTCGTTTTGAAAGTGACGAAGAGCCGTCGTCAAAACGGACCGTTTGCCCAGATTCGTCTGAAAGAAAACTTAAGCCGCGAGGAAGTCTTCCGTCTTAAACGCATGCGTTTGGATACGCCAGGACTTGAGATCCGCGAATCCATCGTGCGCTACTACCCTCTTAGAGATAATGGCGCACAACTTTTCGGTTACGTCGGTGAGATCTCGAAACGTCAGCTCCCTGTTCTGAACGAGCTTTACAAAGGCACGCTGCTCTTTGAACAAGGTGATATCATCGGTAAGAGTGGTTTGGAAGAGACCCTGGAAAAAGACATTCGCGGCGCAGATGGTGTCAGCTTTATTCAAGTCGATGCTCACGGACGTGAAACTGTCACGCAGACACCAAATATTTACGGTGAACAAATTAAAGACTTGATCCCGGTTCACGGTAACAACGCTGTTCTGACTATTGACCGCGACATCCAAGAGGCCGCTTTCAAATCCTTCATGGCTTTGAATCGTATTGGCGCAGTGGTCGCGATGAAAACCAATGGCGAGATCTTAGCATGGGTCAGCACTCCTTCTTTTGATCCGAATGAGTTCTCAACAGGGATTTCGGCGCAGACTTGGTCGCGTTTGATCAACGATCCATTTAAACCTTTACGTAATAAAGTTATTCAAGATCACAACTCTCCAGGTTCGACATTTAAGCCTTTAGTGGCGGTGCCGGCACTTCAAGAAAAAGTGATCACCCCGACAACGATTGTGAGTGCACCGGGTGTATTCTACTTTGGACGCCGTCCTTACCATGACCACTTAAAAGGTGGTCACGGTAACATCACGGTGTATGAGGCTCTGGAAAGGTCTTCGAATGTGTTCTTCTATAAGATGGGTATCGCGTTAGGCGTAGATAAGATGTTTGATTACATCAGCCTTCTGGGTATCGGCCAAAAAACCGGCATTGAACTTTCTCGTGAAGTGTCTGGAACTATGCCGAATTCTGCGTGGAAAAAAGCCACTGTCGGTGAAGAATGGCAACCGGGTGAAAACTTAAGTACCGCGATCGGGCAAGGTTTCGTGAACGTGACACCTTTATCGATGGCGATTGCTTACAACTCGATCGGTACTGAAGGAAAAGTTGTTAAGCCCTTCTTGGTTCGTAAGATCATCGATCAGGACGGAAAAGTCTTGCGCGAAAACTTCCCGCAAGTGGTGCGCGATCTTCAACAAACTCAGCCCAACGGCGTGCATATTTCTCCAGAGACTTTCAAAGTCGTGAAAGAAGGTATGCGTCGCGTGGCCAATGGTGACCGCGGAACAGCGAAACACTGGAAAGTTCCTGGCGTGCAGATGGCTGGTAAAACCGGCACGGCCCAGGTCATGGGCTTTTCTGCAGATCAAATCTACGCGAAGTGCGAAAGCCGCCCGATTCACATGCGCCACCACGGTTGGTTCGTCGCTTTTGCTCCGGCAGACAATCCAGAAATTACGATTGCCGCTTTAGCAGAGCACTCTTGTCACGGAAGTACGGGAGCCGCCCCGATTGTTCGCGATATCGTGCAAGCTTACTTTGAAAAATATCATCCTGAGGTGATTGAAGCCGCGCTGAAAGCTAAAGGGCAAAAACGCGCCACAGCTCCAACCGGCCCCATCCCTGAACCTGCAGAAGGAGAATAAGGGTGTTTACGTCGTTACACGTTGAAGAGAGAACTCTCTTCAAAAAATTAGATATCAACTTAATCATCGTCATCTTGGCGTTGAATGTGATCGGCCTTATCAATCTGTACAGCGCCACTCACGGCCCGACAACGGTCGACGTGGCCTCGCTGTTCATTTCACAAATCATGTGGTTGGCCGTTGGTTGGACAGTATTCCTGGTGGTGACTTTATTAGATTATTCCGTCGTCAGCAGGATCGCCCTGATCGTCTACGTTCTTAATCTGGGAGCCATCCTGTACGTAACCTTCTTCGGTAAAGTAGCCTTGGGAGCTCAACGTTGGATTGATCTTGGATTCTTCCGCTATCAGCCTTCAGAAACAATGAAGTTAGCACTGATCATGTTGATGGCCAAAATCCTAGCTACTAGAAACACTCATGGCCCCGGCATGGGACTGAAAGAGTTGATCGGACCTTTGATAGCTCTTTTAATCCCGTTCGGCTTGGTCGTTGAACAACCTGACTTAGGAACCGCGATGATGCTAGCGGCAATCGGCGGATCGATGCTGATCTTTGCAAAAATCAGAAAGAGCATCTTAGCAACAATCATCGTTCTAGGAATCATCGCCCTTCCAATCGCATGGAAGTTCGTCCTGCACGACTACCAAAAAAATCGTATCTTCACTTTCCTTTCTCCAGCTAGTGACCCGAGAGGAACAGGATACAACAGCATCCAATCCAAAATCGCCGTAGGCTCCGGCCGCTTCTTCGGAAAAGGCTTCATGAAAGGAACTCAGTCCCAACTAGAATTCCTTCCAGAACGCCACACCGATTTCATTTACTCAGTACTTAGCGAAGAACACGGCTTTGTAGGAAGTATCGCCGTCATCGGCCTGTTCGCGTTCCTCTTCATCACAGGAATCAGAATAGCCACCAACGCCCGCGACAAATTCGGAGCCCTCTTAACCGTCGGCGTCCTGTGCTACATCTTCTGGCACATGTTCGTAAACATAGGAATGGTCATAGGCCTCCTCCCCATCGTGGGCGTCCCCTTACCACTCCTAAGCTACGGAGGCTCCTCCATGCTAACCACCATGGCCGGCCTAGGAATAGTCAGCAGCGTAGCCTACCGAAGATATCTATTCTAAAAAAGAAAACAAAAAAGCCCTTCAACAGAAGGGCTTTTTTTATTTCCAAAACGAACCGCGCTGACCAACTAGTCAAATAAGCAATCTCAATCAAACAATCTTCAAGACCCTTCGAAGCGATGACATTTGCATCAGCACAGCTTTGGGTTGTGGGAGGGGCTTGCTGGATATCGTCCGAAGCGAGGCCTTCGCCGGCGCCACGACGGCGCGAACCGCACGAAGTGCGGCGGCGATTGAGCCCGGATGGCGTGCCTCGCGAAGAGACGATAGCCAGCAAGCCCCTCCCACAACCCAAAGCCGTCGCCCGAAGCGAACCCCACGGCAAACGAAGCGTCTCACCAAGAACGCCTCGAAAAGAGAATTCGTCCTAGAACGACTAACCAATGATCAGACACCGTCAACACATTGGTTGACACCCCTCCAAGCCAGCTCAAACCAATCAACTTTAATAGGCGCTTCATTCTAAGAATCCAAGAAAAACAAAAGCTTACACCGACGGCATGACCCTTGAACTTACCTACTTACATCAGGAGGTAGCGGTTATGAAAACGAAACATCTCAATACAGGAAAAGTGATAGCAGCCGCAACGCTCACGTTGGTTCTTTTTAATAACTTCGATTTCGTTCAATGGCCTGCCGTGAACAAGATCGGTATCGAAAGCGTGAATGAAGCTTCTCGCATCTCGCACGCGAAAGAACTATTAGGTTCAGACTATAAAGGTAGCAGCGCTCAAAAAGTAGAAGGCACTGCGACTTTAAATGAAATGATTTACGATAAAGTGCAAAGCTCTTTGGCTCCGCGCTGGAAAGGCCAAGCACGCAATATCTCTCGCACTGTTATTACTGAAGCAGCGAAACACAATTTAGACCCTGTGTTTGTTCTGGCAGTGATCAAAACAGAAAGTAAATTTAATCCGTTGGCTTTGGGTCGCTTTGGTGAAATCGGTTTGATGCAAATCAAACCGGATACAGCAGAGTGGATTGCGAAAAAATTCAAACTTCCTTGGAATGGTAAGAAGACATTGGAAAATCCTTCTGCCAACATCCGCATCGGTCTGGCTTACATGAGCTACCTTCGTGGAAAGTTTGACAAAAAAGCGGTTAAATACGTAAGCGCCTATAATATGGGACCGCTGAATGTGCGCCGCCTTCTTGCGAAAAACATGAAGCCTGCGGAATACAACTCTCGCGTGATGAAAAACTACGGCGAGATCTACGCAAAGCTTTCTAACAGTGCAAACATGGTTGTCGCATCTAACTAATGTACTAACTTAGGAGAGAAAAGCGGTTTTCTCTCCTAGTACTTTTTGAAAATTTCCATTTTTCATACGCACCAATTAAGTACGGAAACATTAAATTTAAGTCCGTATCAAATCTGCTCTTCAAACAAAGCTGAATACTCCCGAAAAGCTTCTATCTGAACATTTTGGGGGAATTTCATGAAGTATCAGTACTATCTGTTCAACCCACGTATACTTACTGACGAAACAGCGAAACTCACCAATCAGGTATATGAAACTTGGAAACAAGTTTACGACGGAATCTTTGAGTCTTTGCATACGGACGACTTCTATCGCAACGAAGTCATCACCTGCCTAAAGGATGTGGAGACTGACGAAGTCTTAGCCTTCCACATGTACAGCGTATTTGACGACCGCGCGAGCTCTCACCTAGAGCATCGCTATATGGAACCCTTCACGCCTGAGCTCGTTAAAAAGTTTCAAGCCGAAGGGGCCCATACCTATATGTCGCTTGAATATTTAGGGGTGAATACTTCTTACCAGTTAAGCAAGCCCGGCTTTAAGGTCGCCGATATTATTAGCGCCCTCAGCATGAAGGCCTTTGAGGCGTCCCCGTGGGATGGCCTGCTTGCCGTCGCTCGTATGGATTATAAGATTCATGAAAAAGCCCAACGCTTTGGCATGCGCCCGATGGGCGAAATCATGCGCGGAAAATATCCGTGTCAATTATTGTTCTTAAAGAAAACAGAAACCAAAGAGCTCTCCGACCCGTTTTTAGCCAAAATGGTGAACGAACTTTGGAATGCAAAAATCAACCACACTGATCTCATCAGTGATCAGCCTGTTAAAAAACGCCATTTAAAAATTGCTTAGTCATTTTTCAACTTAAACCAAATGAGGGACGTATGGAGAAAAAACAATTAGCTACGATCATGGATCGCGAAATCAAAGCCTTGGGTGACAAAATCATGGATTGCCCTTGGGACAATCCGGACTTTTATAAAAACTGGCTGGCGCAGACTTATTATCTGATTCGCCACACGACAAAGTTTTTGGCTCTTTCAGCGGCTCGCCTGCCCGTGGATGATCGCGATCATCACTATGCCATGCTTCACCATATCCAAGAGGAACTGAATCACGATTTCATGCCTTTAAAAGATTTAGAAAACATGGGCGGTAAGCTGGAGCAATATCCCGAGCTGCCAGAGACCGAGATGATCCGTCAATTGCAGTATTACTGGATCGAGTTTGAAAATCCACTTTCACTCTGTGGATACGCTTTCTTGCTTGAAGGCGCAGCGAAGTTCCACGGGCCTAAGCTTTTAGAAGTGCTTGAAAAACACTACGGAAAAAAAGCGACGGTGCACTTAAGAGTGCATGCGGTTGTCGATCAGGATCACTATGAAGAGGGTCAAAAATTCTTGGAACTTTTAAGTGAAAAAGATTGCGACTATATAGCCAAGAATATGCTGCAATCGGCGGTCCTTTATTCCCGTATGGTCGAAAGAATGGCAGAACAATGTAAAACAAAGGCACGCAAAGCCGCATAAACAGAACACGAATTCAAAAATAGAAAAGGCACCCCTTGGGTGCCTTTTCTATTTTAAGAATCAACAATTTAAGAACTAGTTGTGAACTGGTTCTGCGGTCTCAATCACCAACAAACCTTCAACACGTTTGTTGCGCTTCAAAGGACTGATCAATTTCACTTGTTGCATGAATGATTGTCCGTCTTCTTTCACTTCTTTTAGAAGATGCGGTTCGATATCAGGAACATGGCTGTCAGGGATTTCACCTGTAGCTACCTTCACGCCCAGATCGAAAATCTTCATTGTCATCGCAGCATTGCGCTCATAAAGATTCCACCACTCGACAGAGTACAGCTCTTCCAAAGTGTAAGAGCAGCATTCAAAGAATTTGAAATTGCGATAAAGCTGTTTGTTATCTACTGAATAGATTTCGACAAGATTTTCATCCGTCATGTGATTGAAAACATCCGCGCGAGGGATGAAATCAAGTTTGCGGAAAGCTCTCCATACGAAGCTGGAGTTGTCTTTCAACTTATAACCTTCAGAAATTTGCTCTTCACAAAGTTCTTTGAAGAAGGTGATGCTAGTCACGATCTCTTGCATTTTTTCGTAAGAGCATGCTTGGAAATGAGGCAACCCTTCAGCATAGGGCTTTCTGTAAACACCTTCCGTAGCAAACATCATACAGATCTTTTGAGATGCAGCTTTGAACTTCTCAACGAGTAAGGCCACATCTTGCTGGCGAACTTCAACAACTTCAATAGACATTTCTAACCCCTGCATACACTCACCTTATGTGAGTAGTTCAAAGATAGCCAGCAATTTGCCTTTTGTCCAATCAGACGGCTCAGCAAGTTAAATCTTACCAAGTTGCAATGATTGGAGACATAAGGGGAAAATTAGCGAGGTTTTAACATAAAAAAACCCCGCTTTTTTACAAGCAGGGTTTTTGTTTACTTCGCTCTGTAAAGAGAAATTAAACGTTCTTGTTCAAGAAATCCAAGATCGCATCTTTCGGGTGGTTACCAACAAGTTGACCCACTTCGCTACCACCTTTGAATAGCAACATCGCTGGAATTCCGCGGATACCATATTTACCTGGAGTTCCTGGGTTCTCATCAACATTCACCTTTACGATCTTCACTTTTTGACCCAACTCTTGAGCGACTTCTTCAAGCTTAGGAGCTAGCGCGCGACAAGGTCCGCACCACTCAGCCCAGAAATCCACTAGGACGGGAGTTGAAGAGTTAAGTACTTCTGTTTCAAATGAACTGTCAGTGACAGGTTTCGTAAATGTGCCCATGAATGGCCTCCGTAATATTCTCTTACTAATTTGAACATCAAAAGGTCTATCGTCAAGGTATGCGCGGAGCAATTACTTTTTAAACAGCGCTTTGGCAAACTCTTGGCGTAACTTATCGAGATCGCTGAGGTTTTGACCATCCCAATGAGCGGCAAGCTCTCTTTGGCGTCGACGCGCCTCAACTCGGGTCACGGTGCTTTTCGGAGAGACCTTCACATCTGCGACGATATTGCTGTATTTAGAGACACGGTCCTTAAGACCTTCTTCCGCCTTTTCAAGATCGGCCTTGGCCTTCGCCTGAATTTCCGGGGCCACATCCGAAGAGCCCGTTACAGCAAGACTCTCGTCTTCGGCCGCCGTATTATCAAGAACATCCACGCGCTCCACTTCAGGAGCACCGCCACCTAAAAGTTCGCGCTCCAAAGCCTTCAAATCAACATCCGGGAACGCCGACTCTTCACTGTTCGTCGATGCTTTTTCCGACGTGGCTTCAGACATGCGATCGCCAAACTTAAAAGAGAATTTTTTCGTCTCTTCTTCAGGGTTTAGCGTGAACTGTTGAGATTCTTCGTGAATTCTTTCTGACTGCAAAGAAGCATCGCCAGTGCCTTCTTCAGCACCCTCGGGAACGACACCTTTAACGTAAATAGCTTCGTTTTCAGTTCCGGCCTTACCACCGACAATGCTGTTACCGCCCGCCTTCTGCGGACTTTCCACATGCATGGCTTTATTCAAGCGCTCTAAAAGAACCGCTTCATCATGTCCTAAGATTTTTCCAATCACTTGAACAAGTCTTAAAGGAGCTACAGGGGCTTCAAGAATCATATCTACGCGAATGCGGATCAACTCTTGTGGATTGGGTTTGAAGTTTGCGGGAAAAATAAGCACAGACTTTCCCTGCCAGCGCGTCATCTCTTTCAAACGTTTGCCAACGCCCAACGAACTGACTTTACCACCCTTCCCATTACCAACAACAAGATCCGGATTGAATGCGAGCATCTGTTCTGCGATGGAATACTCGCTGGAAAGACCAATGACATCGAAGCCCACTTTTTTCAAAGTCGCCTCAACAGACATAAGATCTGCGTAATCCTCGTACACCAAAAGAATCTTGTTCATACATCTATTGTCGGATATGCAATGGATCGGGTCAATATCGCAGAGACAAACTGTCTGTACTAGACGATGGACGCGATGACTCCTTTAATTCGGCGGACTACAATGGGACTTCACAACGGAGACTGCTTTTGAGTATCTTTCACGGGAAAAAAGCTGCGCAGTACATTTTTTTTGAAATGCTTCCCAGCTTCATTTTGGGACTGATGGTCTTTATTTCGATCATCCTCATGTTTCAGGTTTTGCGCCTGACCGAATTTGCCCTGGTCCACGGCGTGACTCTTAAAACCATCGCCGAGATTATCGGTTATGTTGTCATTTCTCTTTTGCCAGTGCTCTTTCCGATGGCCTTGCTCTTTTCCGTTCTTTTAACCTACGGAAGATTGAGTCAAGACTCAGAAATCGTCGCGATGAAAGCGTCGGGACTTCCGATGGGCACACTGCTGTTGCCAGCAATTGTGTTATCGCTTTTTGTCGGCGCGATTTCAGCTCAGATGTCCTTCAACATCGCACCTTGGGGAAATCGCCAGTTTGAAGTTTTGTACTCACGCCTGGCAAACACCAAAGCCGGCGCTGTGATCAAAGAAGGAACTTTCTCTGAAGGTTTTTTTGATATGGTCGTCTATGCAAATGAAGTGAACTCGGACAAAGGCCTACTTAAGAACGTGTTTATTTACGACGAAAAAACCGGCGACGTGCCTTTGACGATCATCTCTAAAGAAGGTGAAATCATTCCCGATAAAGAGCGCCCCGGCCACGATATACTTCTGCGCCTTAAAGACGGAGAAATCCACCGTCAGGCCAAAACTCACACGAAGATCAGCTTTGATACATACGATGTCAGATTCTCTGAACCTGTGAACATTGAAGAGAAAAAAAAATCTCCCCAGTCTTTAACTTTGAACGAAGTGCGCAGCCGCCTCAAAGAAGATCTTAAAGACGAGGAACTGGAGCGCACCTTACGCACGGAATATCACAAACGCTTGGCGATCACTTTTTTGTGTGTGGTCTTTGCGATGATTGGCGTGGGACTAGGAACGACCACAAACCGTCGTGCCGCGAAAGCTGGCGGTATGATCCTATGTATTGGCCTTATCATTCTGTATTGGACCTTGTATGTCGCTGCTGAAGGTATGGCGCGCTCAGGAAGCTTGCCTGTGCCTGTAGCGATCTGGGCTCCGAATTTTATTTTTGCTCTTTTAGGTATGGAATCTTTAAGAAGGAATTGGAACTAAGACTGCGGTCGAAAATTAGAGCGATGCAGTAGCATCCATACTACCACGGTCATCCTTGACCACATCGCCCCTCCCTTAAATCAAATGGTAGGGGCATTCCCTCGACCTTGCAAAAGATTTTTTTAGATCATTTCATTTTTTTCTGAACAATTTTGGCAACTTAGATGACACACTACCGGTAGTGGTGAGTGATTTCAGAGCCTCCTATTGGTGCCGCCAGCGACTTTGAATTTTCCATTTCTACGCCAAAGTGCATGGATAAATCGTGAGCATCGCGGACCAACAATGCACCGTCCACTAACAATTCTAAGCTCCCTGTAAAGTGTGGATCTAAAGGGTGCCCCGGCACCACCCATACCGGACGTCCCAGCTGCAAAGACTGCTGTGCCGTAATCAGTGTTCCACTGCGCTTTTTGGCCTCAACTAACAAAGTCGCGCGACCCAATGCCGCGATCAAACGATTCCGATGATGGAAAAGATGCTTATGCATTTTCTGTTCGTAGGCGTACTCGCTGATGAAACAACCTCCGCGATTTAAAATAGGCGCAACCCACTCTTGTAAGTTCGCAGGATACAGATTTCCCAAGCCAGATGGCAAAACTACAACGGTTGTCGTGTCTTTGCGCAAAGCTGTCGAGTGAGATTTTTGATCGATACCGCGCGCACCTCCACTAATCACGCACGGCTTTTCTTTATCACAAAACGGAGCAAATTCTTTTTCCATCCACTGCATTGATTCAAATGTCGGCTCGCGACTGCCGACGACAGCTAGCGTGCGTTCGTTGAGCCATGCAGGTGACCCTAGAAAACTTAACGTCAAAGGAGGCTCCTCCATCCAATAGCACGAAGAAGGATAAAGCGCTTCGCCATAGCAAACCATCTGCACCCCTTGAAGTTTTAGCTTCACGGTTTCTTCGCAGTGATTTTTAAAAAGCGTGTGATTCTTTTGTAAGGCCGTAAAAAGATCCGGCGATAGGATTTTTAATTCATCCATCAATGTTTCTGCATCCAGACGGCCCGTGCCCCCGAGTGTACGATACAAATGCAAAAGAGAATCTTTTTGAAGAGTGTATAATGGATGAGACTTAATAATTTGCGATAAAGAATAAAGATCATTCATAGCAAAAAGCCCCTGCAATTCGCAGAGGCTTTTAAGCTTCATTATAATTCAAGGTCTAAGTCGTCGCTTCCGGAATCCGGTGAGCTTTCTGGAGTCGCTGCCGGTGCATCTTCGAAGTCTTTTTCGAAATCTTGATCCACCGCAGGTTCCGTCCGACTAGGAGCTGCGACAGGCTCTGTATAATTCGTCGCGTGCGACGTTGCACTTCCCACATAGTCGCCTAGCAAAATATCTTCAGAAGCTTTCGTGATATAGGCCGTCGCAAAGTTTCCAGAGACTTTCACAATTTTTGCTGTGCCAATCATACGGTCATTCGTCAAAGCATTATTCTTTCTATTACGAACACGCTCATCCGCGAAGATGGCTAAAGTTTGACCTTCTTGCAATCCTTGATTTGTTCCCGCATCTAGGAACACCAATGAGTTCGAACCAAATAGTTTTCTTTTTGCTTCAAAGTGTCCGCCCATGATTTTAGCGCCCACTCCCGAACTCACTGCTCCTGGAGAAGGATCAATTACAGGCAGCTTTCCTGGCGTTAAAACCGCGCCCACTTGAACGGGCTGCAGAGATCTTTTAACAATCGCGCGATAGATGTTTTTTTGATCATTCACACGCTCTAAAATTTCAATCTCGCCTTGGATTTCAACCATGTGACCCATGCGACCTTTTTGCGCAGGATCTGGCACCGTTCCGACGTTTCTTTGCGCCACGTATTCTTTAGAGCCACCGCCATTTTCAAGCTGCACGAAAACATACTGGTGCTCACCAGCTGTTTTCATATCGAGCTCTGCCGCAGTCACTACGCCCGCTCCATACGCCGGAGTATCTTGAATGTAGTATTCAAGATTTTCTAGCGCCGTGGGGAACTGAGTCTTGGGCAGCTCCACTTGCAACTGTACTTTTGCCGCACCTAAAGCGCCCATACGGTATTGAGGTAAACTTTGCGGAAGAGTTTTTAAAAGCGGCGTTCTTTTGCGTGCGCGTGGGATTGTCGCGCCAGCCGTTGTCGAACCCGACGCTGCGGCCTCCGCATTTCCGTTACTTGCTTTTTGATCGATAACGGTAGTTTCTCCCACATCCAAAGTCGGCGCATCATCCATGCTGCCAGGGAAGAATTGAACGCTCATTCCCGGGTCGATCTCGTGAGGATTTAAAATCTGCCCTTTATTCAAAGACCAAATTTTTGGCCAGAACAAGGGGTCCCCAAAGAAAGTTGTCGAGATACCCGAAAGCGTATCTCCTTTTTGAACTTGGTAAGTTTCTGATTCACGAGCACCTACGGCTTTTTCCCACGCTTCGACAGAAGTTGGCTGCTCGTTGTAGGTTTTGTAAATGCGGTGAAATTCGGCTTCGCGAGAATAATCCGGTTCACTTGTTCCAAAAGTTGCTGGAGCAGCATCTGGCGTCGTCGGTGGCAAATCTGTTGCGGCCGGCGTAGAAATGTCTTCAGCAGGAATATCCGGCGCAGGAGTTTCCGCAGATTGTCCAGACTCATCAATTTCTTTGAACTCAGGAACTGTCGGTTCCACTGTTTCTTGAGGCTGCTGAGGTTCTAACACATCCAAAGGATCTGACTCCCAAGTGGTGTCAGGAGGTGTGTCTTGCGCCTGCGCAACAAGTGCACAAAAAATCATTGCTAAAAGAACCGAGAACTTTTTTTTCATCACTTATGCGTCCTTGCGAAGTGAATTTCTTATTTCGTCATTCTGATTTCAGCGTCAGCACGGAAGGATTCCGGGCTGCCAGGATATTTTGTGCGCACTTCTTTCAAAGTCATGAGCGCATATTCCGGCAAGTTCATGCGTTTGTACGTCATGGCTTTTGCGAATTTTGCCGCCGCCACTTTGTTGCTGCGAGGATACTCTTTTTCAATACGAGCAAAGTATTTTACGGCTTCTGCGAAGTTGTTGTGATCCACGGCCATGCGACCGGCAAGAAAAAGTGCGTTGTCCGCGTAAGAACTTTGCGGAAATCTTGAAAGCAAGCTTTGCAGACGACTCTTAAATGCAATTTCATCGTCATTCTGATAAGCGCTTACCATTTCAGCATAGAGTGTGATGTCATTTTCTTTAGAAATGTCTTTTCCTGTCAGCTCCACCAGCAAAGACTCTTGCTGAAGTTCTTTCGCTGAAAGCTTTTGGGAAGATGCTCCAGGCTTCGCTAATACTGTCAAAGGAAGGGTCGCAAGGACCGTTGCTGCTAATAGTCTAAGTTGCTTCATCTCTCGACACCTCGTGATCTTTCTCCAGTATGACACGCATTGAGAAGTGCAAACAAGCAGGAGTTATCCACATAAAATGTTGAGTTATTGTAATGCTAGACCTTGGACCTGTTCATTTTCAAGGGTTTCAGCGAAATGCACACTCCTTAGGCATGGTATAAGCATTTGAAAACACTCAATAAAGTGCGATTACAGCGGCGTAATTAAGCTTGCAAATTTCAGATCTTAAAATCCGACCTCAGGAGACGCGCGGACCCGATGACAGAACATTTTAGAAATTAGGTGCGTCATTAAATTTGCTAACTAGTTGTAACCATGATTGTTCTTCTTCTTCTTGCTTTGAGCTTAAGCACACCACTTCCCAGCACTTTGCTAACGAACACATCAATATTCAGTGAAGAAATTCAGAGAAAATGTTCACAGACTCTCCCAAAAGATTCGCAACACTTCAATGCACTGAACTCTCTTGTTTGTGGCGAAAAAATCACAGACAAAGATTTGCGCGAAAATTTGCGTAAGACATCGCTCATTCATATCTTTGTGGTCTCGGGTTCTCACCTACTTTTACTTGATGAACTCTTAAGCATTTTGCGAATTCCATTCTGTGTAAGATTTTTCTTTATGAGTTTTTACTCCATCGTCGTTGGCTGGCAAGCTCCCGCCGTGCGTGCGCTTTTAGGCATGTGCAGTCGGCGCCTTCTACATCGTTCTCGCATCCTTCTTCCTAAAGACCTCTGCGTGCTCGTAGCGGGGTTTCTGGCGCTGATGCTATTCCCCGCTTGGTGGAACTCTTTGTCTTTCCTAATGAGCTGGTGCGCCGCTTTGGCGCTGACGGCTCCTGATGTGCTGCGCATTAGGAATTCTTGGGCGCGCGGATTTTTAACACAGTTTTCGATTTTCTTTTTTATGAGTGCGCCACTCTGGGGGATAGGAAGCCTTCATCCTTTAAGCATTCTTTATAATTTATTTTTAGCGCCAGTCGTTTCCTACATTCTTTTACCTCTGAGTTTTCTGGTTTCGGTGTTTTCGCCTTTGGTATTTCTGTTTGATTTTTTTATGGATCACTTTCATCACATTCTTTTTGTGCTCTCTGAGCCCATTGAGTTCGCTGCTCGCCAGACCCCAGATATTCGTCTTCTTTGGTGCTGGATTTTATTTTGGCATGTCGCCTTTCATTTTCTGCGCTTGCATCTTTGGCAGGGAAAGGATCTAACATGAAAGGCTTCATCTTCTTTTTAATTTTAGGAAGTGCGAGCCTCACCCAAGATTTTCCCGCGCGATCTTATTTCATTGTTTGGAATGTGGGACAGGGGCAATGGTTAACGGCCGTAACTCCCAGTGAGTGTCATCATTTCGATATGGGTGGAGAGTTCTTTCCTTGGGAGAAAGTTCTTCACCAATGCGCGAATAAAGACAATCGGGCTTACTTAAGCCATTGGGACTGGGATCATGTCGGAGCTTTAAGTAAAACCGCAAAGATCGCGCGCTTTGAGAACTTCTGCATTCAATTAAAACCGCAAGGAAAAAGTTCCCGCGGGAAAATGCAGATGTTGAAGAACTATTCTGAGTGTCCTTCCCGCTCAGAGCTTTCTTTGTGGTCCCCGAAAGCCGCAAAGAATTCGAATGAACTGAGTCATGTCGTTTCTTTTAAGGAGTTTTTGATTCCCGGAGATTCGACCTCGAAGCAGGAAAAAGTCTGGAGTTCTTTAAAAGCGTTTCGAAACAGCCATGTCTTGATCCTTGGACATCACGGCAGTCATACTTCCACTTCAGAAAAACTTTTAAGTTCATTACCTGAATTGCGTATGGGAGTAGCATCCGCGCGATGGTCCCGCTATCGCCATCCTCATAGCGAAGTGCAATGGCGGCTGCTGAAAAGAAAAATCCCCCTTCTTCGCACGGAAGATTGGGGGAATATTTGGTTTGAATGATTTTGAACTATTAAGGCGCGATGGTTTGAAGCATTTTCTTCAAAGCTTGCATTTGCTTTCCGGATTTAGTCATGTAGTCAGCTCCGGTGAAACCAAACCAATCCCAGCACGCATACGGATTGTCTTTTGAAACTTTTGCGGACTGGGGATAAAGAACGATGATGTTATTAGTTTCGGCCCAGTCGTTGTATCCGGCTAATGTGGCGAACTTATCTTGAATAAAATCCGGATTCATTTGGCAGCCGTGAAGTGCGATATGCAGACGACACTTTTCACCTTGTTGGCAGTTTGACGGAACATAGACCCAGCCCTCTCTATATAAAGGCGTAGTTTCATCGCCGAAATCTTTTTGCGAAAATTTGTGCAAATGTTTTACGTCGGCGACTCCCCGCTCTTGCAAAGTACCGTAGGCCGATTTTAGAATTTCTCCTGCTAAGTCAAAATTGCATTTTAAAAGCCATGGAAGAAATCCCATTTGGCAGGGATTACCCGCAGTCAAAGTGGGAAAACCGTGAGCCGCCTCGACACTTTTTTCGACGAGGATTTGCGATGTCGGTATAAAAGCACGATAAAACTCTTCTAACTTTTCTCCATTACCTGGATGAATAACGGCATCTTTGGGACTAGCAAAAATGTAAACTTTTTGGCGCTGCATATTTGCGACGGGATCAACAACTCCCGTCTGCGCCAGTTTTCGCACTTCATTCACTTGCACTTCGGATTGAATATTGTTCGGTTGCTTCATGCACCAGGTTTGTGCTTTTTGAGAATCCCCTTCGGCACACCAATATATTCCACCGGCCACACTCGCGACAGAGGCAAAGTCTTTTGAAAAGGCTACACCGAGTTGCACTGCCATAAAACCACCGGAAGAAACTCCGGAAACAGAAATCGCACTCTTATCGATATTGTAGGCTTTCAATGAGTCGGCTTGTGGTGTCGGTGGCTCCGCTTGGAGGGCCTTCGCCAAAGACAATTGAACAAGCATTACCAGAAAAAATAGAGATACTTTCATAGGAATCTCCTTACCGCTTCGAGTGTTCGTGTTCCGCGAGTTCTTGTCAATGAGGACAACTCGGGTTGACGGATGTTTGCTCACAAGATTTGTCACTTTTATTTTAGCTTTAGACGAATTCGTGGTGAAAATGCGCTTTAAAGGGATTTGAGTAAGGACTCAAGTTTGCACCAACACTCACGGCACTTCAGATTTGGAGGAAGAATGAAAGCTCTAGTTACGTTTTTAGCAATGACCCTGTCGTTCTCTGCGGCCTTTGCGGATGGGACTATTTACTGTACAGCCATCGATCAGGACAATGGGCAAAGACAAGACGTGCTTTTGTTAGAGCCTGAAGACATGTATCTCTTAACAGTCGCCAAAGCGGATCAGTATCTTACTTCACGTAAGGAAACTAACGACGAGTGGATTTTTGGAAACTCTAAGTATCTGGTGACGCTGAACCACCCGAATAAAACGCTGACTCAGCAGGAAAAAGCCTCGGGGGCCTCGAAGGTCTACACGGAAGTGAAATGCCGCTATAACGGCGAACCGGATGAAGGATGGTAGAAATAAAAAAGCCCAGCACAAAGCTGGGCTTTTTAGTTTTAGGCAGAGCTAGGAATTAACCTTTGTAAGGTCTGTATTCCATGTGAAGATCTTTTGCCACCGGCTCGTAACATACGTAACCGCCGTAAGTGTTAAGACCTTTCATCAATGCTGGAGATTTCGCAACAGCATCTTCTACACCCATCGCTGCTAACATTGAACCGTAACGAGAAGTCACGTTTGTTAGAGCGTAAGTAGAAGTTCTTGGCACCACGCCTGGCATGTTAGGCACACAGTAATGGATAACGCCATCAACTTCGTAAGTTGGGTTTTGGTGAGATGTTGGACGGCAAGTTTCGATACAACCACCTTGGTCAACCGCAACGTCAACAACCACAGAACCTTTAGCCATTGAAGAGATCATGTCTTTAGAAACTAGAGTTGGAGCTTTGTGACCAGTGATCAACACGCCACCGATAACAAGATCAGAATCTTTCACTGAATCTTCGATGTTTTTCGCGTTCGAGAACAAAGTCATGCAACGACCTTGGAAGATATCATCAAGGTACTCAAGACGAGCTGTGTTCACGTCAAGGATCGTCACTGAAGCGCCAAGACCGACAGCCATTTTCGCTGCGTTCGTACCGACAACACCACCACCGATGATTGTGACTTTACCTGGTTTAACACCTGTCACACCACCTAGAAGGATCCCTTTACCTGCATGGTCTTTTTGAAGATAGAAAGCACCGATTTGAGTCGCCATACGACCTGCAACTTCAGACATAGGAGTCAAAAGTGGCAATGAACCGTTATCCAATTGGATAGTTTCGTAAGCAATCGCTTTCACTTTGCGTTCACAAAGAACTTTCGTCAATTTTGCTTCTGCAGCCAAGTGAAGGTAAGTGTAAAGGATTTGATTTTCCTTCATCAATTCGTATTCGTCTGGAAGTGGCTCTTTCACTTTTTGGATCATGTCCGCTTTCGCGTACACTTCTTTTTTAGTGTCGATGATTTTCGCGCCGGCTTTTTCGTATTGTTCGTTTGAAATACCAGAACCAACACCCGCATCTTTTTCAACGATAACTGTGTGGCCTTCTTTCACGTACTGGCGTACGCCTGCTTCTGTGATACCAACACGGTTCTCAGAAATTTTAATTTCCTTCGGAATACCGATAATCATATTTGCTCCTGTGGGGTGACATTGAAATCCCCCTCATTTTTGTCTTTTGTGATGACCCCGGAACTATGCCAGAACGGTAATAAAATGCAAGCGAGCTAGGGGAAGGTTTGGGTGTCACATTGCGTAAAGAACTTCGACATCTTAGACTGTCATTTTGCGGCTTTTTCCTCGTGAAATTACAGCCAGATCGAAATAAATCGAACTCCACGCCTAAAAAAGTGGCAAAGGAGTTGCTCTAGTACTTTTTGGACCAAAACCGTATTGGAGTGTTTTATGAAATTTCTCGGGGCTTTCTCATTGGTAGTTCTCGCCTCTTTGACTGGACATGCTCAGTCAAACACAACCCCGTGGCGCATTACGCAGCCGACGTGGACTGAAAACCATGAGCGCCAATTCGGTGAATTTGTCACTCGCATCGGTGAAGCCGTCGAAAAACGCCAGTGCTGGAAAGTCGATACCTGCTTACAAAGTACGGCGAATCCCTATTTTGGTTCTGACCCAGCAGGCTTGAAATATTACGCGGACTGTGCGGATCTTCCCTATTACCTTCGCGCTTACTTCTCTTGGAAAAACGGTCTTCCTTTTTCAATCGCCAGCGAAGTGAAACCCAACATCGGCCCTCAAGATGATCCTACCAAAAAAGTGGATGCTCGTTACTCTACCATGGGTAACTACATCACAAAACGTTATGACGTCGTCACTAAAAATGGCGTTTTCAAAAACACTTACGTCAATGCATTTGATGTTTTGAACAATATCGTTCCGGGTCTAACTTTCTCTGGTTCTTTCCGCATGCAAGGAAATGAAGATGCGGAACTTTTCACTGATTTTTATCCGGTGAAAATCAATCGCGATGCCATTCGCCCCGGCACGGTGATCTATGATCCTAATGGTCACGTCGCCATTGTCTATAAAGTCGCTGATGACGGTCGTATTTTCTACATCGACGCTCACCCTGACAACTCATTGACGATGGGTATGTACACGCCTAAGTTCGTACGCAGCAACCCTGCTCAAGGCGCGGGTTTTAAAAATTTCCGCCCTTTAGCTTTGGTTGACGCCAAAGTTGATTCTTCAGGTTCTTATGCTGGTGGCAAAATTGTAGCGGCAATGAACTACCAATTACCGCAATATGGTTTGGAGCAATTCTACGGAACAGAACCTGACTCTGCAGGCTGGAGCAAAGGTAAATTTTCGATCCGTGGTCAACAAGTGCCTTACTATGACTATGTTCGTATGAGCTTAATGCAAGGTGAAGTACACATTGATCCATTGAAAGACATGGCTCAGTTGACGGATGATATTTGCGTCAGCTTAAAAGACCGTGTTGAAGCTGTGGAAGCAGCTCGCACATCAGGTGTTTATTTGAAAGCTCATCCTGAAAGATTGCCGGTCAATATCTATGGCGCTGAAGGCGAATGGGAAAACTATGCGACACCGTCACGCGACGCTCGTTTGAAAGTGGCCTTTGCCGATCTTCTTATGTCGACGAAAGCCAATATCGAACGCTATAGAAAACGCGATCCTGCTATCAAGTACAATGGCGGAAATTTAGCGGCGGATTTATTTGCGGTGTACGCCCAGAAAGCTCAGGCGTGTCAGTTCACTTACACGACGACAAACGGTTTGACCGTGAAAATGAACCTAGAGGCCGCTCGACAAAGACTTTTCAATATGAGCTTTGACCCTTATCACTGCATCGAGCTTCGTTGGGGCGCGCGACTAGAACAAGAACTTGCCGCGTGTACGGATGACGCCAACAAACGCGCTTGGTATGAAGCAGAAAAATGGCTTCGTTATCAGTCTGAGCGTCGCTATGACGCCCGCATGGACTTTACCTTGGATCAGTTAACCGGTCCACTTCCCGGCGCCGGAGTCTCAGCACCCGCAGATGTGGATATTGTTGGCTATTTAAAATCTCAGAGGTAATTCTTAAAAGCGCCGAGGCAGAACTTCTGCTCGGCGCTTTTAATTTCAAAACCATCACAATCTATCAAGCTTTGCGCAGAGCCACTCGTTATATAAATGAGGAAGAACTTCGGAACAGACGATTTTTCCTTCACTCCCACCTTTTTCAAAAGTCATCGGGGCAAGTCCCAACTTTTCTGCCATGGCGCTATAGTAGTTTTCTTTTGTTGGATGAAAAGGAGTCACTGCATTTACTAAAGGCGCGACAGTCCTGTCTTCACCTAACTCATAAATGATGCGAATCAGATCTTCTCGATGAATCAGGTTTACGGGTGCTAAACCATGGCTGATTACGTTCCGGCCGGCAAGGTGGAAAACAGGATGTCTGCTTCCTCCCATCAAGCCCCCTGCCCGAACGATCACTCCGTTTTTGGAAAATCTTTTTTGCAACGCTTGTTCAACCTCGTAAAGCCATTGTCCGGAATCGGAATTGGGATGAGGTTCTGTCCCTTCCGTGACTTCACCTGTAACATCTCCGTAAACCGAGATCGAACTTACAAAAATGATCCTTTTAAAAGAGTTCTCTGGAATCTTAGCCACAAAAGCGGAAGCCGACATCGTCTTTAACGGAGGAACGTTGACTAAAAGAATATCGCAGAATTCGCCAGGAAACAGATCTTTTTCCCAACTAAAAGAAGACCTGTGCGTGCCCCAGAATTTTTGATTTTTCGCTTTAAGATAGCTGGCGAATTCCGCCCCCAACCATCCTAGACCGATAATTCCCCAAACTTGACTCATAGATCCGCCAATAACCACTTTCGTGGCGCCCCGTATTTTGTCATACAGGCTGATTTCAAAACCTGGAACCCTTATAGATTTGCAGTTCCACATAGTCTACTAAAATGCGTTGTTCTGGTTTTTGGTTGCTTGGAAAATAAGCTTAGGACTTTTTTTGAAAGGGGTTTTTCCATGTTGAAGGTGATCGCGGAGAATTCTCAACACAAGTACATCGAGATTTTAGTGGATGGCGACATTAATAAAGATTCTGTGGCTGCACTGTTAAGTTTAATGCAGCAACGAATTTCCGAGTGGGGTGAAGTCAATATCCTTGAAGAGGTTCGCGATATCGGAAAAGTGGAACTTGCCGCATTCTGGAAGGATCTTCGTTTCGGAATTAAAAACATGGATAAATTTCCGCGAGCTGCCATCGTCACGGATATTCACTGGGTGAAAAATATTTCTAATTTTTTAGATCCTATTGTTTCGATGGATATCGAAGTTTTTGCGCGTAAGGATATCGAACGCGCTCGCAACTGGTTATCGGGAATTGAACCCGCACCCCCCTCTCCGACTCCAGAAGACCTTCCACCTTCACCTTAAAATTTTTAAAAAATGGGGAAAGGCGCTTTTCCCCATTTTTGAATCAAGCGGACTGTTCCTTGATAAGGCGGCGAATGGCATTTACGAGCTTCTTGGTTTCAATAGGCTTAGGAACATACATCTCAAAACCAGCATCCAAAGCTCTCGATTCGGTTACTTTAGACGTAAAAGCAGTCAAGGCCAAAGCGGGAATATGATGATCGGCTGTTTCAAGACCGCGCACAGTGCGTATGAACTCTATACCGTTTTTACCCGGAAGACCAATGTCACTCACGATAGCGTCCGGCTTCATCTGTTTTAAGAGTTCTTGTGCTTGATCCGCATTTTCGGCAGCGACCACTTCAACACCGTACTTTTTTAAAATGAGCTGAATCATTCGCAATGCATCGGGTTCGTCCTCGACCACTAAAATGCGACGGCCCCGCAATTCTCGCACATCAAAGTTTTCAATTGCAGCCTCGGGCTTGGCGTCCTGACCGTGATACAGGGGAAATTGCAAAAGAACTTTAGTGCCTTTCCCTTCTCCCTCACTTTCAATTTTCACTTCGCCACCGTGAAGATCAACCAGGTGCTTGACAATGGAAAGTCCCAGACCCAATCCTCCGTATTTACGCGTAAAGCTGCCGTCTTGCTGTCGGAAACGATCAAAAATATAAGGCAAGAATTCAGGCGTTATGCCGACACCACTATCCGTTATCTCGACATAAAGATGCTGGTCATCTTTGCGAGAATGCACCTCAATGCGCCCGTGTTCTGGCGTGAATTTCACGGCATTAGAAAGAATATTCCATAGAATTTGAGTGAGTCGCACCGAGTCCGCCCACAGCGGCGCCTCGGTCAACTGAGCCGACACCTGAATTTCTTTCGCTCGCGCCATATTTTCGATGGATTCTAAAGCATCACTAAGGATCTCTGAAAATTCAAGTTTGTGGGGATCAAGAGCGATTTTACCGGTGATGCTTTTAGAAAGATTCACCAAGTCCTCGACCAAACGAAGTTGAATCGCTGCATTTCTTTGAATGGCCGAAAGGGCCTGAAGAGCGGTCTCGTTCTTACGATCAACTTCTTCAGATAAAATTTCGGCGTATCCAAATATTATACTAATCGGAGTTCGCAATTCGTGGGACAGTGTCGCTAAAAACTCATCCTTCAAACGACTGAGCTCTTGCAGTTCCGTATTTTTATCCGCTAAAAGACGCGCCATTTTTTCAAGGTCATCCCCTTTTATTTCAAGTGCCTGTTCAATCACTTGTCGAGCGCGATAAGCTTTGGCGTGATTGCGCACGCGTGCCAGTAGCTCTACAGCTTGAAAAGGTTTTGTGACATAGTCTTGCACGCCTTTATTCAAAAGCTTCGCGCGAAGAGCATCATCAGCTTTGGCTGTCAAAATTACGACAGGAATAGACTGCAGAGTCGCGTCAGCCATGACTTGGTCGACAAGAAATTCGCCGCTGTAGTTCGGCATCATCAAATCACTTAAAATCAAATCAGGCTTTACAGCCCGTGCTTTTTCATAACCTTCTTTACCATCCGAGGCCGTCATACAGCGAAACTCTTCAGACAGAACTTCGACTATAAATTTCTGCAAGTCCGGGCTGTCTTCCACGACCAATACCAAAGGAGCTTCAGCACCCGCCTTAACAGGTTCAGATGTGGGCTGGGCGCTGACTGAGTGCGCTTCCTTCAACTGGTCTACCAATCCCTGCTCCACCAGTCGGATGTTTTTATTTTCGCCCATGGCAGGACTGACTTGCACATCTTCGCTGGCAAACTGAGGTAGCAGAACTTCGAAAAGGGCGCCGCCTTCGGGAGCTTTTTTTACTTCAACCTTCCCATGCATAAGCTCCACAAAGTCTTTTACGATGGAAAGACCTAATCCCGTCCCGCCTTTTTCGCGGTTCATACTATCTTGAATCTGAAAAAAGCGTTCAAAAATATTTTTTCGCATGTTTTCAGGAATACCAGGCCCGCTGTCGGCCACTTGCAATTTGATCTGGGGCTCTTTTGTATTCTGCATTAAGGAAAGACTGCAACGGACCTCTCCATTTTGTGGAGTGAACTTAAAAGCATTACTTAAAAGATTTAATAGAATTCGCAGAAACTTTTCAGGATCGGTGTCCATATTAAGACGATCCGGAGTTTCAATTTTAAAGCGATACCCTTTTTCTTCGGCTAAAACAGAAAAGTTATCTGCACTTTGTTTGACCAAAGAGGACGCATCGATTGAAACATAGTGAGCCGTCATTTCTTGCGCATCAAATTTTGCAACGTCTAAAAGATCATTCACTTGACGCAAAAGAATCTGACTGTTTCTTTTAACGAGTTCTAAGTAATTCCTTTGCGATGCCGTCAGGCTGTTATCGCCCAAAAGCTTCTCTACGGGTCCTAAGATTAATGAAACCGGGGTTCGCAGTTCGTGACTGACGTTGGCGAAAAAGTGCGTGCGCTGCTTATCTAAGATCGCCAATTGTTCGTTGGCTTCTCGCAGCTCTTTTTCACGAAGCTCTAAGGATTTATTTAAGGCTTCCAGTTTTTTATTCGTGACCTGAATTTCTTGAGCCCGTTCTAGAACGTCAGACTCCATCAACCCGACTTGATTTTTAAGCTCTTCATTGATTTTACTTTGTTCTTGCTCATGCTTGCGCATTTTTACGAACTCTGTAACGTCTTCCACCTTGTGAATGATATAAATCAGCTCGCCTTCTTTATTAAAAAAAGGAAGATTGATGGGGCTCCAGTAACGCTCTTCATAGGTACCATCAGGACGACAGATATCATATTTTTGTACGGCCATGGTGGAGGCTTGTTTTGTATCCACGACTTGTTGAAACGAAGCCCGAACATTATTCTTTCCCGTCGCTGCTGCTTCAGAGGGGTTTTCTGGAAACACATCAAACATGTATTTTCCGATGACTTCTTCGCGTTTAAGGAATGTGGATTTCGCGTAGGCGTCGCTCATCGCGACCATGTGAAAATCAGGTGTCAGCACTAAGTAGAGGCCAGGAATGCCTTCAAAGAGCGCACGATAATCTGGTTCATTCTGTCTTGCCATCTTGGACTCCATCGCAACAAGAACAAAAATCTGTTTGCTCTTTGAGTCTAATGCGAGGCCAATATGGAATGCTGGAAATTAAATTTGATTTTGCAATCTTACATTAGAGAGGAACAGTCCATCCCGAATAACGCTGAACTTCTTCTGAAATGTCCGCGCCCAATTCGACGTGGCGATAGCTTGTTGGAGAGTCCCATACCTTTTTAACAAGCTTATTCATAATATCGTGACCGGCTTTATAGAGCACGACGTGGCCCATTAAAGGCATCTCTAAGGTCACGAGATCGCCGAGGGCATCTAAAGCCTTGTGACGAACAAATTCATCCGCCCAGCGCAAGCCCTCAGGATTGATGATTTCAGCGTGATCTAATACGATGCAGTTGTCTAAGCTTCCGCCCTTCGCCAATCCGCGGGCCTTTAAGGCCTCAACGTCTTTCATGAAACCAAAGGTGCGGGCGTTGGCAACATCACGTCCAAAAGACTGTTCATTGATGTCGATGTCAATTGTCTGTTTACCAATTTTGGGATGAGGAAAGTCAATAGTCACGGTCAGACGAAGACCATGATAAGGCACAACGTAGGCGTGCTTTTCGCCCTCACTAAAGTAAATCGGCTCTGTGATGTAGCAATATTTACGAGGCTGATCTTGCTCCACAATTCCTACCGCAAGCAAAGCTTGTAAGAAGTCGCGAGCACTCCCATCACCAATAGGAATTTCAGGGCCGTCTAATTCAATGAACAAGTTATCGATGCGTAAAGCAGACAATGCGGAAAGACAATGCTCAATCGTCGCCACTGAAAAAGCCGCACCACCGATAGTTGTCTGATGCGAAGTCGCCTGAACATTGCGTGCAGTGACTTTCAAAGAAGGATTTCCAGGAAGATCTGTGCGAATGAAGTAAACGCCCGTATCCGGAGGTGCCGGCCTGAAAGTCAAAGTGCAGGAATCACCAGAGTGAATCCCGATACCATTTACCACCGTCTTTTTACGAATCGTTTTTTGTAAGAACATACTAGTTAGACATTACTCTAACTAGCTGCCCTTCGCAATGCGGATTTGGCCAACGACATCACCCTTCCAGTTTGTGACCGAAGGGAGAGTGTGTTTTGCTAACGCTTTAAACTCGGCCTCATTAAGACCACCCAGTTGCAACAACAAGGAGGCTGTTGCCGCCTGAGCTGCACGTGAGGCGCCATCCGAGGCTTTCACAGCGAAAGCGAGGCGTTTTTCAGGAAGAACTCCACAGAAAACTCCCTCTGCTCCCCCCTTCACAATCGCGCGTCCTTGTGACTTTTCAATCACAGCTGTGGCGAAATTGTCACTGCCTGAGAGATAGAAAGGGAAGTTCTTAACCGCTCGCAAAATACGTTCTGCCGCGGCTTTGCGGGCCGGAGTCTCTTTGGGATTAATCAAAGCCGACATGCCCGTCGCCATGGATTGCAATGGCACCGCATACGTCGGTATACCACAACCATCCACGCCGTGCGGAACTTTGGAATGATCAATCTTCATTGTTTCCGTCAGAACCTTGCGCAAACGTTTCTGCGCATTGTGTTCGTACTTTTCATAACCTGTCGGGTCTTCACCCAAATGCAGACAGGTTGTGATGATGGCCGAATGTTTTCCGGCACAGTTATTACAAAGCACCGTAGGCTTCTGCCCGCGACGGGCAAAATCATTTGCTGAAGCTTCGTCATAAGGCATGTGGGGTGCGCACACGTAAGCGCCCTCTTTGATCTGAACTTTTTCCATCCACTGACTTAAAGCCGCAAGATGGTCTTTTTCTCCACGATGCGAAGCACAGGCCAGCGCAATATGTTTGTCTTCAAGTTCGTATTTGTCGGCGGCACCTGACTCGATGAGAGGCAAAGCTTGAAGCATTTTAATCGCACTACGGGGCATCGTCAAAAATTGCGGATTCCCCCAATAGTTCGTTATACTGCCAACCTCGTTGGTCACAACGATCATCACCTGGTGCAAGCTTTCCACGACGGGACCTCTTAACACCTCAACCACTAATGGTTGTCTCAATGCCATAGCTACTTCTCCGATAGTACCGAATTTTTTGCATACTCTGTGATCACGCGACCACGAGGTGTTTTTTGAATGAATCCTTCTTGGATCAAGAAAGGCTCATAGACCTCTTCTAGAGTGTCTCGCTCTTCACTGAGCGCAGCAGCCATTGTATCAATTCCTACGGGCCCCCCGTTATATTTTTCTTGGATCAGGCTCAAAATACGACGGTCCATAAGGTCCAGTCCAAATTGATCCACTCCAAGCTGGTTCAACGCATAGACCGCGATATCCTTAGAGATAGTTCCATTACCTTTGACCTGGGCATAATCACGAACACGCTTTAAAAGGCGATTCGCCACACGCGGAGTCCCGCGCGAACGGCGCGCGATTTCGTCCGCCCCTTCTTCATCGATTTTCACTTTGAGAATTTCAGCCGAGCGAATCAGGATTTTTTGAAGAGCGTTTTTATCATAAAACTGCAAGCGCTCGACAATTCCGAAACGATCTCGGAATGGTGGATTTAAAAGACCGGCTCGCGTTGTCGCCCCGACAAGAGTGAAGGGCGCTAACTGAAACTTCATCGAGCGCGCGCCCAGGCCTTCACCCGTCACGATGTCGATGTAGTAGTCTTCCATCGCTGTGTAAAGATACTCTTCCACATGGCGACTCAAACGATGAATCTCGTCGATAAATAAAACGGAATGCGGCTTTAACGAGGTTAACACCGCCGCCAGATCGCCTTTTTTATCAATCGCGGGGGCCGAAGTCATTTTGATTTCAGCACCCATGTCGTTCGCGATAATTTTTGAAAGAGTTGTTTTACCCAACCCCGGAGGCCCGCACAACAAGACGTGATCCAAAGATTCTCCACGGTGCTTTGCCGCCGCGACGAAAACCTTGAGTTTTTCTTTCACGTCTTCCTGGCCCGGGAAATCTTCAAAGTGCTGGGGACGCAGTTCGTTTTCCCAGCTCTTTTCACCTTCTACCGGATCTCCTTCTAAAATGCGACTCATGACAAGCTCCCAGACAACGTCTGAAGACCTTTACGAACGCCATCTTCCAAAGAAATATCTGTCGGAAGAGAAGACACGAATTGATCTACCAACTGTGATTTGTAACCCAGGTTCAAAAGGGCTGATGTGATTTGCGTATGGCTTTCTGATTTGCCTTTGATCGTCTCTTCGATAGAGACGAGTTTGCCTTTTAACGTTAGAATAATTTGTTCTGCCGTTTTCTTGCCCACTTTAGGAAGACCGGAAAGAGCTTTGGCATTACCCGCTTCGATCATTTCCTGAATTTGCGCAGGTCGGCCGCCAGATAAAATACTGAGAGCCATCTTCGGGCCAACGCCGTTCACCTTCAAAAGCGACAAGAAAAGATTTTTTTCGTCTTTAGAGTGAAAACCAAAAAGTTGCAAAGCATCTTCGCGTACGTGCGTGTGCACCCAAATGATGATGTCTTTACCCAAGAGTGTTTGTAAATCGCCTAAAGTGTTCGCAGAGGCGTGAACTTCATAGCCCACCCCTTGCACATCAATCAAAGCGGAGTCATTTAAGACTTCAATAATTTTTCCACGTAAATAACCGATCATAAACTCACCGCTCTTTGCAGGATGGATTTCTTTTTAATTTCAAAAGCATGGTGGCAAGCCATAGCCAACGCATCGGAAGCGTCAATACGATTGATCACTTTGATGTTTAAGATGGCTTTCAGAATCGCCTGCACATCTTCTTTGCTGGCACCACCGGTCCCGGTGACACCTTTTTTTACAACACGCGTGGCGTATTCAAACACATCAGATCCACCCAAACCGGCTTCATACATCACCACGCCGCGAGCATGTCCCAATTTGAAAGCGCTGTCCGCGTTTTTTCCCAGAAAGATTTTTTCGATGACAACCTGATCCGGCTGATACTTCGTCATGACTTCGCGGAAAGCAGAACCCAATTCTTTCATGCGATAAGGAAAGGCCTGATCCGCATCCAATAAAATCACGCCGTGATTGATATGTTCAATCCGTCCGTTTTCCACTCGGATGACTCCGAATCCTGTTATGCGAGATCCCGGATCCACCCCGAGGATTGTCACTGACATTTCCACCACCAATAAAAGTGTGCCGTCATATTCTTTGAGCAATAGAATTGTGCACTTGTTTTCGATTTTAGTGAGAAGTATTGCTTAGTCAATAAATCTGAAATACTATTTCCTAGAGAGCACTCACAAAACGGTCACGACCGCGGCGCGAAGGGATCAAGCATTGATGAAAATAGATGCAAGCACCATTGAAAAGTACCAGCAGATTCTTGAGAAAGATCCCAATTCTCAGGTTTTCGCTCCGCTGGCCGAAGCCTATCGCGAAATGGGTTTACTTCCTGAAGCCAAAAAAACCGTGACTGCAGGCGTTCAACGCCACCCGCAATTTGTGGGCGGACTTGTCACGTACACAAAAGTGATGCGCGATCTTGGAGAGCTGAATAAGGCCCTGGACGCGGCTAAGCGAGCGACGTCTCTTTCTCCCGAAAATATTTTGGCGCATCAACTTCTGGCGGAAGTTCAATTAGCCAGCAAGAATCCGAAGGAAGCTCTTAAAGCTTTCAAGATGGTTTTATTCTTAAATCCGAACTCGAAGTCAGCACAAAAAGCCGTTCAAAAACTAGAATCTTTGACTGCGGACGAATACGATGAAGAAGTTTTTGCGATGACGAAGCTTCCGGAAGTTCGTCTGAACGAAGCTCCACCACCCGTCGCAAAAAAAGAAGAGGCTCTGGTCGCAAAGCCTCTGACACCGGCCTCTCCTAGCAAAGCCATGGAACGCATGCTTTCTTTGATTGATGCCTTTATTGTGCGCAATGATCTAGAAAAAGCGCATGCTCTTTTGAAAGACACACGTGTGGAGTTTGGGGATCATCCCGAAATTCAGCGACGTATGAAGACTCTTCAAGTTCGCTATAATGATTCTGACGAAGCCACACCCTTAAGACCTTTGATGCCGAGAGAACAACTGGTTCGCGAACGTAAGCTTGAAGTTCTGCAAATGATGCTTCGCAAAATTGAAGAGTATCGCCTGCAAACTTAACCCTTAGAAGCAGAAACATTCCTTTCTCTTCTACTTCCATTGCCCATGACGCATAAAGACCTTCGCGCCGGAAAATGGCGATAGAGCCTTTTTCCAAAGGAGTGACTGTTGACCAAATACAGCCACTTAGGAGAATATGGCTCCTCTGCATTTACAATTTAAAAGGATCAAACATGTACGAAACGTCCGATTTTAAAAAAGGTCTTAAAATCATGATCGAGGGCAAGCCCTACGTAGTCGTTGATTTCCAACACGTTAAACCAGGAAAAGGAAATCAGTTCACACGCACAAAACTGCGTAACATGCTGACAGGCCAAAACTTGGAATCCACTTTCAAGTCCGGTGAAAAGTTCGAAGTTCCTAACGTTGAAAACAAAGAGATGACTTTCCTTTACAAAGACGACTCTGGTTACAACTTCATGTCTCCTGAATCTTACGAACAAATCGCGATGTCTGAAGAAGACTTGGGCGAGTCTAAATACTACCTTACTGAAAACTTGAAAGTCGTTATCTTGTTCTACAACGAAAAAGCAGTCGCTTGTGACGTACCAAAAGCCGTGAACTTGATGGTGGCAAAAGCAGATCCGGGCATTAAAGGTGACCGTGTTACTGGCGCAACGAAGCCTGCAATCATGGAAACAGGCCTTTCTGTGAACGTTCCATTGCACATCAACGAAGGCGATGTTCTTCGTATTGATACCGCTTCTGGCGAATACGTTGAGCGCGTAACTCAAAAATAACTAACGCCTAGTATTAAGTCTCCGCAACCACTCGTTTTTATCGCAAAATAAGAGGGATTTGGTCGCGGAGGCTATTCTTGTCCACATTTGTTGAACTAGAAATTCAAAATTTGCTCAATGAAGGAACTGACCTTCAACAAGCTTCCGAACGTCTGATTCAAAATTTAGAGTCTTCTTCTGAAGGCCTCACACTTGATAACGTCACTGCCTTAGCGAAATTTTTAATTCAAGCTGAACAGCCGCATCTGCTGATCGAATTTATTTTGCGTTACATCGACAATGAATCTTTTCCGATCCCTTGGCCTTATTTCTTGGAAGCCTTAGGCGCCGTCAGTGCGGAGCTGGATGAAAAGACCGTCAAAGCTTTGTTAGAGGGAATCGCAGAAGACAACTCTGAATCTGAAGCTGGCCGTTCTTTAGCGCTGAAAGATTTGATTCCAGAGTTGGGTGAATGGCGTGGCAATCGTAAATATAAAATTCACAAAGACTATCTGAACAATAAACGTCAGTTGTTAGATCAGCTTATCACTTTGCGCACGCAACAGCTTTACGAACAAGAAAAACATCTGTTACAACGCCTGCAAAAACTTTATCCCGGCGACGCTGATATTCGCAGCGAAGTGAATGAACACAAGCAGCGTTATGCACTTGAAATTCTGCAACGTCGTACGCCGAAAGCACGCACGGTAAAGCCCGAAGATTTTTCTCCCAAGGATCCTGAAGTTGAAAAGGCCATGAGTGCGCTTATGCAAAGCCTGCACGAACACGCGGCCGAAAATCCCGACATGGCTTTTGATTTTGCCGTAGCCGCTTTCATGATGGAAAACTACGAAGCGTCCCTATCGCTTTTAGCTTTGAGTGAAGAGACCGACTCCCTTCTTTGGTTCCGTCTGGAAGTCTTGTTGAAGTGTCGTCGCTTCGTTGAACTTTTAAACGAACTTTCACAAACAGAGATTATTTTCGCCCACGAACCGGAAACTTTTTTTGCAACGGCTTACTTGCGCGCACAGGCCCTTTGGGGCTTAGGACAGAAACACACAGCCATTGAAGTGATGGAAGGTTTGTTGGCTTCTCGCCCCCACTATCGGGCAGCCAGTGCTTTGCTTAGCATTTGGAGTGGTCAGTGAAAAGAGCGTTTTGGATTTTAATCACACCCCTGGCGGGCTTTTTAGTTTTGTGGCTGATCGGCTCGATGCTGATTGCGCCCAAACTGGAAGCTTGGGCGTTGAATAAGATTCAGACGTATTCAGACTCTTCGTTACCCGTCAAAATTCGTGCGGAAAAATTGCAGCTAAAACTTTTCAAACCTTCTTTAGCATTAGAAGGCATTGATGTTGAAGCCAAGGGCGAATTGGCTGAAGCCTTGAAACCAGTGCGGGTTGGCAGCGTGCGTGTTTTTATCGACTTCTTTCACCTGCTCAGTGGCCGTGTCACATTGTCGGCTGTGGTGGTCGACTCGCCGGACGTGGAAATCAACATCGATCCTTTTTTGAAAAGTGATACTCCTCCCAAAGAGTTGCCGCTGGATGCCTTATTCAATCAGCTGGACCAATTGCCACTGCATCGCCTTTTCATTCAGAATTTGCATTTGAAGGTCACCTCGAAAGACTTAAAACTTCAAGGTGAAATTCAAAGTGGCGACCTTCTTGCCACTAACATGGGAAAACACCTGACCGCCAAGGCCAATGTTCCCCAATTAAATTTAGACCTAGAAAAAATCGGAAGCTTTCAAGGCTCTTTAGACACGCATCTTTATCTGACAAGACAAAGTCTGCGCATCATTCAAATGGGCGTACGTTTGGATGAGTCCGAAGTGCTGGTTCGTGGAGAGCTGACGCAATTTCACCGTGTGACCATCAAACCCTCAGGCCTTCTGGATGTGTCTGCCCGCCTTCACCTCAGCGATCTTTATACGGAACTAAAAAAGATCCGTCCCGATTTAAAGCTGCCAACATTCAGTGGCGAAGTGAATTTAGATGCGGAGGCTCGCTTCAACGGTTTAGATCAGTTGCGCGGCAAAGCGGACATAAAAACACGCGCCTTGATGGTGGATAAATTTGAATTGGGCGATGCGCGTATTCAAGGTGAATACCGCGATAAAAAAATCAGCCTTTCAGAGATTCGCGTTCAACATCCCGCAGGCGAAGCCGTCATGACGAAAACGCAAATGTCGATAGGTCAAAACTTTGACTTCAAGACGCATGTTTCTGTTCACGACTTGGATTTGCAAAAGTTATTTATTAGTTTGAATTTGAACAATGTTCCTGTGGGTGTAGACCTTCAAGGGGAACTTCCTTGTGAAGGCCATCTTCACCCTAGCTTTGAGTTCACCTGTTCAAAAGCTTCATTGAAAGCACAAAACCTTTGGGTGAAGTCTTCTTTAGAACCAAAAGCCACGGCGATCTTGGATATCAATTCGATGAGCGCCGAAGGTCAGGTCAAGGTCACAACAGAAGCCGTGACCTATGCCGCCGGAGTTTCTATTGGTGATAGTACAGGTCATAGTGACGGCGTCGTTGATTTCGCCAAAGGCTTTAAGATCAATTTCAAAACCGACAAACTTGAATTTAAAAATGTTAAGAACCTGTCGAACCTGAAGCTGGAAGGTTCAGCAAGCATGGAAGGCTCTACATCGGGAGATTCCAACGCCGCGATCTTCGACATGAAGGTTAACGCACGCGAATTCACTTTCGAAGATTTCTATTTGGGAAATTTGATTTCGAACTTGAAGTACCGCAGTGGCCGTCTGATTTTTGAAGATGTGGCCGGAGCGATTCGAAAAACGCAATACTTGGGAGATCTTGAAGTCAATCTGGATAAGAATACATTAACCGGCGACTTCAGCATCCCAACCGCCGAACTCCCCGATGTAGCCTCGGTCTTCACGCGTATTTATAAATTTCCGGTCGATGTTCAAGGACAAGGATCGGCAAAAGCCTCTGTGCGTGGCCCTTTGAACTTCTGGAAAATGAACTACGAGCTTCAGTCGGCGTTTAAAAATGTCAGTATCGGTCCTGAAACCTTTGATACTTTGAATTTTAATGTCACGGCTCGCGACGGCAACATCCATGCGGATAAAGTCACTTTGCAGCGGGCGGGCTCCATCGTCTTAGTACAAGGCGGAATCAGCTCTTCTCAAATTCTAAATCTAAACGCGGATGGTAAGAACTTTAAACTGGAAGAGTCAGATACAATCAGCAAAATCAATTCGAGCATTGCCGGGAATCTAAACTTTGCGGCAGAACTCACCGGCCCGGTGAAGAATCCGCAAGTCTTAGTCAAAGGCGCCGTTACCGATTCCTTCTTTGAGGATCAAGAGATTCCAAACTCCAACTTCATCGTTCGATTGAATTTGGATACGGTCTTCACGCAGCTCAGCCTTTTCGGCGGTAAGGTTCAGGGTGAATTCCAACTGCCATTTGAAAAAGGGCGCGCGCCCCTGATGGTAAAAATGCAAACGCGGGAGTGGAACTATTCAACACTGCTCGGGCTGGTGGGCGGAGCCAATCTTGCCAGTGAATACACTTCATCACTGACGTCCACGGTGGATTTGCGCTCGGAAAGTGGCGATATCTTTAAGTCCAGCGGTAAAGTTCACATCGACGCTTTAGAACTGCGCCGTGGCACTTTAAGTCTTAAAAATCCCCAAGCTATCGATATCGTGACTGACAACGGTGTGGCCTCAATCCGAAACTTCCGCCTTGAAGGGCCGAATACGGAATTGGCGATTCGCGGAGAAAACTTCACCGCACAAAATATGAATATCGCCGTCAATATGAACTCAGATCTTCGCCTGTTGCATATCTTCATGCCCTTCCTTGAAGATTTAGGGGGACCGATCAAAGTTTCCACAAACATGACCGGCTCAGTGACAAAGCCACAAATCATGGGAACTCTAAATGCCAATAACACTTACATCAAAATCAAGGGCTTCCCTCACCCGCTGGAGCGCTTGAATGTGGATGTCGTGTTTTCACAAAGCCGTGTGATGGTGAATTCCATCCGTGGAAATATCGCGGGCGGCACGCTGACTGGCGACGGCGGTATTTTAATCAATGAGATCAAAGACATTCCAACGACAATTCGCCTGCGCTTAGATAACGTCACTCTGAACGTTCCTGAAAAAGTTCGCACCAATGGAAATGCTGATCTGGTTTTCTCGGGCCGTTGGTTCCCCTTCACTTTATCTGGAACTTACGCGGTGAACAGCGCCCTGGTTGAAAAAGAGTTCACCGAAGATTCTGGCGGCGTAGCGGGGGTCAAACAAAGCCTTTATCTTCCGAAAGTCATCCGTGAAAGCCGCTTTGAACCGGTGTTGCTGGACATTAACATCCTTATGAATCGCAACATCATCGTGAAAAACTCGCTTTTAGATGGCGCCGTCAGTGGGAACTTGCAAGTCAAAGGTCCTCCGACAAATCCAGTTCTTTTAGGTCGTATCAACGCGGAAAAAAATTCGAAGTTGATCTTTAAAGACAAGATCTTTCTAATTCAAAGCGGAACTATTGATTTCACCGATCCGGATGAAATCAATCCAAGTCTTTATATCTCGGCAGAGTCACGCATCAATGAGTATGACATCTCTTTGCTGGCTCAGGGGACGGCAAAAAATTTAACAATTC
This sequence comes from Bdellovibrio sp. HCB117, assembly GCF_047305915.1. Lineage (NCBI taxonomy): Bacteria > Pseudomonadati > Bdellovibrionota > Bdellovibrionia > Bdellovibrionales > Pseudobdellovibrionaceae > Bdellovibrio > Bdellovibrio sp. HCB117. The sequence goes on from NZ_CP178622.1 coordinate 2,330,051, forward strand.
ACCTCAACAGTATTCCTCCCCTTCAGGAACAAGATATTATTTCTCTGATCGCTTTAGGGGTGACGACTTCCGCCATGGATCAAAACGTTCAGTCCCGTGAGCAAGCTCAGCAATTGGGTGCAGAAATTGGCGGCGCCGTGCTGGCAAAGCCGATCAATAAAACTATCGAAGCCACGGGCTTTAGCTTAGCGGTGACTTCAGAGTACGACTCAACCCGCAATATCAGTGTGCCTAAGATCACCTTAAGCCGCAGTCTATCGACACGCGTGAAGGTGTCAGGCAGCCGTCCTGTCGGTGATTCACAATCCTATGACTTAAAACTGGAATACCTCATCAACAGCAACTTCACCGCCGTCGGTTCTTTTGAAAGCCGCGGGAATGAGGACGACACGACCTTGCAAACCACGCAACCAGCAAGCCAAAGTATTTTCGGTCTGGATCTTGAGTTCAAAAGGGAGTTTAAATAATGCTTCCTGCAAAGACTCTGTTGTCCCTATTCGTATTTATTCTTCTGTGTGCATCGCAGGCGCAGGCTAAAAAAAACCTTCGCTATGAGACACTGCCTGCGGAGGTACAAGAAGATCTGGTTAAAAGATTTCCGCAGATTGAAAAAGAGACGCTAAGTCTGGAACAACTGGATGAAGTCATTCGCTATCTGCAGCTTAAGCCCGAGTTTGAAAATGTGCGCATCTTAGATGACGGCAATGGCTCCCCTTACCGTTTGGATTTTCAGCGCACGCGGATTATTTCCAAAGTCTCCATCGAAGGAATTTCAAATATTTCTGAAAGTGAAGCCGGAAGCACTTTTGGTGTGAAGGCCGGCGACGTCTTTGATCAACAGAACCTGATCGAAGGGGCCGAAAAAATCCGTCAGCTTTATGCCGAGCGTGGTTACCTGAATGCCATTGTCGATATTGCGATGCCCCCTGAAGGAGCCGATCAAGTCGGTGTCGAGATCAAAGTCACTGAAAACAAACAAACCCGCGTGCGTAATATCGTGCTGCAAAGCCCGAACGACGCTTTAAATCGTGAACTTACAAAACATCTTAAAGGGTTTCTCAAAGATCCTTTTACCGATGCGACTTTGAATGAACTTCAAAAAGACGCCCGAGAATACTTAAAAGAAAAGCGTTACGTGCGAGCCGATCTAACGGGACCGACCACAGAGTTCAGCTCTGACGAATCTGAAGTTTCACTCATCTATCGTGTGGATAAAACCGAGCGCTACACTTTTGAGTATGAAGGCATTCGTCTTTTAGGCGCCCGAGAAATCGAAAAGGCTTTGGATCTGGATAATTATTATTCGGCAAGTCCCACAATCGGTTCAGAGCTTGCGCAAAAGATTCGTAATTATTATCTATCTAAAGGTCATGCCCGCGCCGAAGTGCGTGCCGAAGAACACGAGGGCCGTGATCCCCTCCATCGCCGTATTGTTTTTAAAATTGAAGAAGGGCCTCAGATCAAAATCCAAGCGGTGAATATCACCGGGCGTATCAGCAAGCGCCAAAGATATTATGTGAACTTTATCGAAGAACACAGTTCCAAAGTCGTCGATAAGGGTCTTTATAATAAAGAGGACTTCGACACCGGTGTGCAGAATCTAATTTTGGAACTGCAAAACAATGGTTACTTGCAAGCCAAATTGATTTCCACTCGCACTCAGTACAATCGAGAGCGTGACGCCGTCACTTTACATGTGAATTTGGATGAAGGACCCTTGACCCAAATTGAAGAAGTCGATTTCAGCGGGAACAAAGATTTTTCAGACGAAGAACTTATTGGTGTGACGGGCTTAAAACCCGGAGCCCTGCGCTTAGGACAAATTGAATTGGCCATCGCTCGTCTTAAAGAGTTCTATCATGATCGCGGTTACATCGAAATGCTGCTGTTAAACGAAAAGCAGGATTTAGTGACCTATGATGAAACGAACACCAAGGCCTCTTTACACTTTAAGATTTTAGAAGGTCCGCAGGTGCGTGTAGCTTCTATCGTCCTTGAAGGAAACACCTTCACCAAGGATTACGTCCTTTTAAAAGAGCTGGAGTTCACAGAAGGCGATCTAGTCACGCCTTATAAGGTTCAAGAATCTGTCGCACGTTTACAAAGAACCGGTTTCTTTGGCACTGTCGACATTCGCACCCTGGAAGAAAAAACCAATGTCGCCAACCGCACCGTGGTTGTGAAAGTGACAGAACGTGATCCGGGCCTTTTGACTTTCGGTGCAGGTGCCACGAATGAAAGAAAGCTGACCTTGCGTGGATACGCGGGTGTCGCTTATCGCAATATCATGGGAACTGGCCGCGGAGCTTCTTTGCGCTTAGAGGGCAACTACAACATCGCAGACCTTAAGTACCTTGAGCACAAAGTGGTCTTCGGATATCTAGAGCCTTATCTTTTCGGAACACGTTTACGCGGTCGTATCAATATCACTCGTTCCACGACCGTGACGGATTACGAGATTCACCAGGCCTCTGAAGTAAACTCGACGACTTATTCCGTAGAAAAAGATTTCACGTCGCACGTTCTTGGAGTGTGGGATATCTGGTCTTTAGCGACAATCCGCGACTTCGGTATCGACGATGTCTATCCGTTCCCCGAAGATGAACAAAACATTGCGACGACGGGGCCGACACTGGATTTAGATTTCCGTGACAACCCTTTCAATCCGACCAAGGGAAACTTCACGCGCTGGAACGCCGAATACTCTGCGCCTTTCTTGGGTAGCACGGGCACGATTGAATACTGGAAGACGACCCTCAGCTTTACTCATTATGCTTCTGTTTTTGAGCTGCAAAAGCAGCCTGTTGTGTGGGCGAATCAAGTTCGTGGCGGTTACATTAAGAATCTCAGCACACGCGATGATGGCGGCGTACCTTGGGATAAAAAAGGTTTCACTCTTGGAGGCCAATCCACCATTCGTGGTTACGAAGCAGGAACTCAAGAAGTTTTCCCTAATCGTGATGACTTGGGATTATCTGAAAACGAAAAGACGTATTACCTAAAAACCGAAGCCGTGATGTATCTTGTGAAATCGGAAGTGCGCTTTCCTGTTTACGGGAATTTAGGCGGAGCTGTTTTTTATGACGGCGGTTACGTGAAGATTCAGGATTTGAGTTTTGAAGATTACTACCGTGACTCTGCAGGCTTTGGGATTCGCTATAACACGCCAGTGGGACCTTTAAGTCTGGAGTGGGCATGGAAATTAGATGCCCGCCCTAGTGAAGAGCCTTGGCGCTTCCACCTTTCAATTGGGACGTTCTAATTTAGGATCGGCTTACAACGGGCGACAACCAGATACGCGTCGGGTTTGCCCTCTTTCAAAAGCGGCAGCGCATACATCACGCGAACGCTGACCGCCAATCTTTCTAAAGACGCTTTCTCAATCAAAAGATGTTCTTCTACGTCAATGTCCATGCTGGTTTTTTCGCCCGTAATAATCGACGTTAATGTCGTGACAAGCTTCGCCGTCACTTGAGGATCACGTTCATACAGATGGATCCAAGGGCGCGTGTAAATATCTTCCACCGTATAGCTGGCATATTGGAAATAACTGAAAGTTCTAAAAAGTTGGATGTTCGCTAGATTATAAATTTCTGTCAGGTGTTCGTCCTGGATCAGTTCTAAGACTTTGGCGTCATACTGATAGCCATAAAACTCTAAAGCCTTCTTTACAAATAGTGAGGCATCCTTGATTTTGCCGCCCGCTTCGTGAACGGAGTCGCAGATCTTGATGTAGTTCTCAAGATTTTCTACGGTGCTTTGCTGCTCAGCTTCAGAAAGTTGACGGAAGTAAGGCAAAGAATCTTGGCTGTAAGGGCGAATTACAAAACCCTCTTGTTCAATAAGCTCACATAATTCTTCACTAAGAACTTTGAATTTGGCGATGGTAGAAGCTTGTAATGAATCCATACAGAACGAACCAGAATCTATCGTAAACGACTTTAAAAGAAAAGACCCCTACTACGGGGTCTTTTAATACTAACAAAACTTTAAAATAAAAGAATTCTTAGCGTGCTTTGCTGCCCGCGAATTTGCGGCGTAGATCTTGAGTAACTTCTTGAATAGTCGCATTCAAAGTCACTTCGAAAAGATCGTCAGCAGATACTTTGTAAAGCTCGCCCAATTTTTTTAGAGCGTTGATTGGTGGGTGAGAAACACCACGTTCCCAGTTAGAGATAAATTGAGGTGTAGAGTAGCCTAATTTATCAGCCACATCTCTTTGAGAAAGCCCTGCCGATACACGTTTTTGTTTTAGAAAGTCTGCAAGCATATTTTTTTGTCTCATGTGATTTCCACCTAGCGATAGGATTAGCTTAAACACAAAGGATATACTGTGACAAGTATATTTAGTCCGTAAACAAATACAGTATACATTGTTTGGAGTAAATTACTTGGTGTTTTTTTACAAAATCTTCCTTTGAGATCAAAGTAATTTCATGTTTTCATTTCCATCGACGAACAAGGATTTAGCCGTGACAGAAAAGACGCAACATAGCCTCTGGACAGAAAAATATCACATTACAAGTTTGCTAGTGAACCCTCTGGGGCGACTAGGACTGTATGGAGCCCTCAATTTGCTGCAAGAGACCGCATGGATGCACGCCGAAAACTTAGGCTTCGGCATGAAGGACATGGATAAAGAAGGGATGTTTTGGGTTTTAACCCGCCAATGTTTGCAGATGAAAAGGTGGCCTCACTTCGGCGAAAATATCCGCGTACAGACGTGGCTGCGCCCACCGGAAGGGGCCTTTGTTTCCCGTGAGTTCGCATTTATTAACGAACAGGACGAGGAAATTGGCCTGTGCACCACCAGTTGGCTGGCGTTGGATCGCCAGACGAAAAAAATCCTGCCCTCTCAAAATCTACGAGATTGGAACACTCTTACCCACGGGCGCGCCACGGGTCTGACCGCCGAAAAGATTCCCGTGTCTGGCGAATACCAGAAGCTGGCAAAATACCGCGTGCGTAATTCTGACTTGGATATCAATCAACACGTCAATAACACCAAGTATGCCCAATGGATTTTAGATGCGATCCCCTATGACTTGCACAAAACTCTTTTACTGAAATCCTATTCCGTCAATTTCCTGGCAGAAACGCATTTAGGTGACGAGGTTCAGGTCGACATGAGCTGCAGCTCCCCGACGGTGGAAACGGCGTCGCAAGGTAGCACTGCGTATCGCGGTGTCCGCGTCGGCGATGGGAAAATCCTGTTTACCGCCCTTTTAGATTGGGAGAAACGCGCGTGAAAAAACTGATTCCTTTTACCAACACGGCGCAGACAAACCTTTTTAAGGTCGCAGCCGAAATTGAAGCCATCAGCCATGACACTCACCTTCTAAACTTTGAGATTCAGGGACCGGTTGAAAGAATTCTTTGGCCAGCCCCCGCCGTCATTGAATCGCGACAAGATGAGTTGTGGAAGACCACGTGCCTTGAAGCCTTTCTTTCTTCAGGCAACACGGCAACCGACAGCTACTTAGAGATCAACTGTTCCCCTAATGGCAACTGGAATGCTTATAAGTTTAGCAGCTATCGCCAAGGCATGGTGCCAGCAGCGGATGTATCGGTACGCCTTCAAGAGCGTACTGGAGAGACTCAGCGCGTACGATTTCAAATCGAAATTAAGGGATTTAACGCTTCCGAGGCGGTCTTTCACGGCCTGACCGCAGTGATTGAGTTTACGAACGGAGAAAAAAGCTACTGGTCGCTCAAGCATGCTGACGCAAACCCGAATTTCCACGACAAAGAAGGTTGGGAAAGCGCCACGACGCGCTGAATGAATCCTCTGTCCCCAGTCTGATTCTTGACCCTTTCTGACGGCCAAGTTAGCTTGAACCGTTTTGATTTTCTAATCCAGAAAGGGACTTTATGAAAAAACATTCCGTACGTGTTTATCCGTCTAAAGAAAAGTTAGATCGCAAAGATCAACTTGCTTGGAAAATTGCAGAAATCGCTTCTGACAATGCTCCCATCAAAGCTGACGTTGTAGACATGGTTATCAACCGTATCATCGACAATGCCTCTGTAGCTATTGCTGCTGCGAACCGCCGCCCTGTTGCATCTGCACGTGCGATGGCGATTGCGCATCCTCGCAATGGTGGTGCGACTGTATTCGGTATGCCGAATGATCAAAAATTTGACTGTGAATGGGCGGCATGGGCGAACGGCACGGCGGTTCGTGAGTTGGATTTCCATGACACTTATTTGGCGGCTGACTACTCTCACCCCGGTGACAACATTCCGGCTATTTTGGCGGTAGCTCAACAAATGGGTAAAAACGGTAAAGAGCTTTTGAAAGGTATCGTGACTGGTTATGAAGTTCACGTTGATCTAGTAAAAGCAATCTGCCTTCACAAACACAAAAAAGACCATATTGCTCACTTGTGCCCAGCTCAAGCTGCAGGTATCGGTACTTTGTTGTCTCTTCCAACAGAAACTATTTTCCAAGCGGTTCAACAAGCGGTTCACGTGTCTTTCACGACTCGTCAATCTCGTAAAGGTGAAATCTCTTCTTGGAAAGCTTACGCTCCAGCACATGCGGGTAAATTGGCTGTTGAAGCCGTAGACCGTGTAATGCGTGGCGAAGGCGCTCCGTCTCCAATCTATGAAGGTGAAGACTCTGTGATCGCTTACATGCTTGATGGTAAAGATGGAAAATACGAAGTTCCACTTCCAGAACCAGGCGAAGAAAAACGCGCGATCCTTGAGACGTACACAAAAGAACACTCTGCGGAATACCAATCTCAAGCATTGATCGACTTGGCTCGCAAAATGAAACCAATGATCAAAAACTTCGACGACATCCAGTCCATCGTGATCCACACGTCGCACCACACGCACTACGTAATCGGTACGGGCGCGAACGATCCACAAAAAATGGATCCAAATGCATCTCGCGAAACTCTTGATCACTCGATCATGTACATCTTCGCTGTGGCTCTTCAAGACGGTACTTGGCACCACGTTAATTCGTACGCTCCAGAGCGCGCGAAACGTGCTGACACTGTGGCTTTGTGGCACAAAATTTCTACTGTCGAAGACAAACAATGGACTGCTTGGTACCACGAGACAGATCCAGATAAAAAACGCTTCGGTGGCCGCGTAGAAATCACAATGAAAGATGGTTCTAAAGTTGTTGATGAATTGGGTGTGGCTGATGCACATCCGGCGGGTGCTCGTCCATTCAAACGCGCGGACTACATCCGTAAGTTTGACACTTTGACTGAAGGAATCATCACTAAAGCTGAGAGAGATCGCTTCATCGGTCTTTGTGAGCGTCTTGAGTCTTTGACTGCTGACGAAGTTCAACAGTTGAATGTTCAGATTCCTATCGACAAATTGGTTAACAATAAACGTGATAATAAAGGGATCTTCTAAACGAAGACCGCCTACGGTGAGGAGGAGCCAAGTCTTAATTGGGACACGGCTTCCTGCCTCGCTGCTCCAGCCTGCGGCTGGGGGCCATCCAGGCCCCGCAGAGGTTCCAATTAAGACTTGGCTCCTCCTCCCCGCAGGCTCATTGTTTAGATGATGCTCTTTATCTTGTCTTTGAAAGCACATTCGTGTTTGGAAATGTTAGAATCACCAGTGAATTTTCAAAGGCAAAGCTTTACTGTTCACAATAACTAGTAGCTTTGATCTTATTTATCTTTGGAGGAACGATGTTATTTCCTGAAATTACTCCCGCTCAAAAACGTAAGAATTTTCGTGAGGCTTTGAAATCGGGGAAACTTTTGCAGTTTCCGGGTTCTTGGTCGCCGCTTGTGAGTATGGCTATTGAAAAAGAAGGCTTTGATGGGGTTTATATCTCGGGGTCGGTTCTTTCTAATGATCTTGGGTATCCTGACATTGGTTTGACTTCTTTGACTGAGGTGGCTCAGCGTGGGCGTCAGATTGCTCGTACGACGAAGCTTCCAACTATTATTGATATTGATACGGGCTTTGGTGAACCGATGAGTGCGACTCGCACGGTGCAAGAGATGATTGAGATGGGACTTGCGGGTTGCCATATTGAAGATCAGATCAATCCGAAGCGTTGTGGTCACTTGGATGGCAAGGGTCTTGTGACTCGTGATGAAGCGACTCGCAAAGTGGCAGCTGCCGCTCGTGGTAAGAAGTTGGATGAAAACTTTCTTTTGATTGCTCGTACCGATGCTCGCGCCGTGGAAGGCTTGGATAAAGCTATTGATCGTGCGAAGGCTTACATCGATGCTGGTGCTGACTGTATTTTCACTGAGGCTTTAGAGACTGAAAAAGAATTTGAAACTTTCCGCAAGGCGGTTTCCGTTCCTCTTCTTGCGAATATGACGGAGTTTGGTAAAGGTCGCTTGTACACTTACCAAGAGCTTTCAAATCTTGGTTACAACATCGTGATTTATCCTGTAACGACGTTCCGTCTGGCGATGGGTGCAACTGTGGCGGGTCTTAATGAAATCAAAGCTAAAGGAACTCAAGAAGGTCTTTTAGACAAAATGCAAACTCGCAAAGACTTGTATGCGCTTTCTCGTTATGACGAATACAATTCTTTTGATACAAGCATCTTCAACTTCACGTTGAAATAGCGGATGGGGGGGAGATCTTGTCTCCCCTTCTTTAATTAATCTCCCAGACTTCCTCTTTTTCTAATGCATTTACCCCAACCCACGATAAAAGCCTCTCGCACATATCATCCATATCTTTAGTGAACGCTGGCCCATCGCCTTTTAATATAAAATCTTTCAACTCAACAAGTTTCTTATATCCTGCCTCTTTTTGGAATTGTTCATCAGTAACCTTTTGATACGCATGATATGGTTTGTCTTTTTCAACTAGCTCTCCAAAATAATGACGCTCGAAATCTGGGACACTAGTAACTATTTGAGGCGCAGCGCCTTCTTTATTTTTATAGTCCTGAATTACTGCGAATATTTTTTTATTCTCAGACCATGCACCGTTTGCTTGAACACCCTTTTTTGTCTTAATCTTTGGAGAATCTGCGTCATGAACTATTACATAGGGTGTACCAAACTTATTCAAAATTTTGGCAAACGTTGCAAGATTCGCTTTTCCGAGGCAATTCAGGACTATCACTTCGTGCGCATTAACTTCCTTTTCAAATAAGTGATTGAGAACGATTGCTTCAGTTTCCCCCTCAACAAGTATCACCTTTTCCGCAAAAAAGAATTCATTGACAGTCGGATGACACGCGCGAATCATCTGTAGATTTTTTCTTTGATCAGAGTCGAAAGTGTCATCTTGGACAGAAAATGACTTCGTTGAAGCCTTAAATCTAACAGAAACTATTGTTGTGTGAGGTTTTGAAACATCTATAAACACGGGTGAGTGAGTGGCGGCCATTACTTGCCACCCGTCAATATCCGCTAAGTCATATAGAGACCGACGCGCTAATCGAATCAATGGTGGATGAAGGAAAGCTTCCGGTTCATCTATCAATAAGATTTTGCTTTTTTCTGCCTTAACGGGAGTCTTCCCTTTTTTTATTTTTCCCTCCTCGGCCAGAGCGGAAATGGCAGACCATAAAAAAGTTCTTTGCATTCCACTTCCCTGAGCGGAAAGCGCTGCTTCAGAACCACCATTGTTAACGCTTACAAAGGATCCTCCACCAACTACTTTTTCTGCATCAAAGTCCCCAGCTGATGCTTTGATTGAAATCTCATAGGATGGAAATACAGTTTGAACTTTTTTTGATATTGCATTGCAAACTTTCTCGGTCTCTACTTTCAACTCTTGTCCTAATTGATCGGTAAGTTTCGCAATTTGATCTAAGATATCTTTTGTAGATCCCGCATTAGACTTTATCTTAGCCTTAATTGCATCTGTTAATAGCCCGACGACAACTTTCTCGGTTTTGTCATGGCTATCAGTTGCACGTATTCGAATTGGATGGGGTATTCTGCTAGATAGAATCGAGTCCCACCCGCCGGCACCTCCGGTAATCCATTTCTTTTCAGAATCGTCCCAAGACTCTTTTATACCATCCGCTCCTGGCTTATCCCACTTCCAACGAAACTTGGCTTTCTTAATACCATCTTCGGCGTCTTTAAAGATCCACTTCGAGAACTTCTTTTCGTCTTCATCTCCGATATCCGTGAATTCACCTTCGATAGTTATAGGTTGGCTATTTTCTTTTCCGTGGAATCTTGAAGAGTCCACGGCTTCACCGGAAGAAGCGAATAGTTCATATGCATCGAGTATCGTAGATTTACCTACGTTATTTGGACCTATTAGAATAACAATGTTATCTATTTTTATTCGGCACCCTTCGGGGCCAATCGGACCGAAATTCGCGATACTTATTTCGTTAAGCTTCATTACAACTCCTATGAAAACTCATAAGTGTTTATCGGAATAAAATCGAAGAAATTTATTCAAATTTTCTTTACAAGGGTTAACATTTATAGGAACAACTGTTCGATGAACGGAAATATTATGAAAAAAATCTGTGTGTTCTGCGGTTCAAGTTCAGGTGTTCGTCCTGAATATTTAGAAATGGCGCGCGAATTGGGAAAGACGTTTGCGATGAACGGCATCGCTTTGGTGTACGGCGGCGCTAAAATCGGACTGATGGGGGCGATGGCGGATTCTTGTCTTGCTCACGGTGGTAAAGTTATTGGCGTGATTCCTCAAGTGATTATGCAAAAAGAAGTGGCGCATACGGGACTCACCGATTTGCAGGTTGTGGACTCTATGCATACTCGCAAGGCGCGCATGGCGGAACTGGCTGATGCCTTTATCGCATTGCCGGGTGGCTTTGGAACTTTTGAAGAGCTGTGCGAGATTGTCACTTGGGCGCAATTGGGTCTTCATCAAAAGCCGATTGGAGTTTTGGACGTCCATGAATTCTATAAACCTTTAAAGGAACTTATAGAGTCCGGAATGCGTGAAGGATTTATTCGCGATGAGTACAAAGGCCTGGTCGTGTTTGCGAACTCCCCCGACGACATTTTGAATAAGTTTGCGAGCTACACACCCGTCCCGACGCCTCAATGGATTAAGTCGACGGCACAAACTTAAAATAAAAAAGCCAGTGGATCACACTGGCTTTTTTATTTATGGAACCTCAAAGCATTAGCAGCCTGAACCTTCCATGTCGATTTGATGAATCTTTCCGTTTTCAGTGTCGATGATTAACAAAGATGAGAAAGTCACTCCACACTGGACGGCGCCGATAGGAGCCACACCATATTTAACTGATCTGATCGAACGAAGAATGAACTCGGCACGATTTACTTTCAAAGTGTCGTCAGCGAATTTGATTTTGTCTTCCTGAGTTTGTTCACTCTCTTCCAGTCTGAATTCCAATTGACCTCGGATATAGCCAAAGCCTCCTGCTAAAGTCTCAGGACCCCAAGTCATGCCATCTGTTTCCCACGCAGAACCGTCTTCCGCCCAACGCTGTTCAAATTCCTCTACGGACTCGAAGTAATCCGTTTGCATTGCCAGCTCGCGAATCATGACTTTTGGATCTTTGTTCGGAGCTACCGTGTGTGTTTGCGAACCTTCAGCAACTTCTGCAAGTAAAGTCACCGCATAGTTGATGCGCTCCTCAAGGCTTTTAGATTTCGCGTTAGCAGTGAAAGAAAAAACAAGTGAGGCAATAAGAATTAAATTTTTCATCGGGCCATCCTTAAAAAAAGTGATTTGGAATGGCCCGGATATATGCCGAATCCAGATGAAAACAAAATCAATGCTTCACCTGAACATATTCATGAATTGAATAGTAAATATTACTCAGCCCCAGAGGTCATTTTTAGACCAATGATGGACACAAGCAAAAGAGCTAAGAAAAAGATCCTTGCTGGCGTCACAGCTTCTTTAAATAAGACGATACCCAATATAGCCGCTCCTAGGGCGCCGATTCCGACCCACACTCCATAAGCGGTTCCGATAGGAAGGACGTTTGCGGCTTTGGCTAAAAGGAACATACTCCCGGCCAAAGTCAGCAGAGTGAAAACACTGGGGCCTAATTTCGTAAAACCGGCTGTGTATTTAAGTCCGATCGACCAGCCTACTTCAAGAAGGCCTGCAACCAATAAAAGAATCCATGCTGTTGTGTTAGACATACCAACACTCCTTTCGTTAGAAAAAAGCGTCGTCTTGTCTTGACCGGGTACGTCGCACATCGTCCGGGTAAAGGCTCAAATGAAAATGAACCGAAATACAGCCTTATTTAAATCGTTCTCGGTGAAAATGTCAACTTTCCAGGCCCGACTTGAGACCTTGCTCTCTTGACGACAAAGGGCGCAAGGAATAGGTTACGCCCTATGCAAAAACTCAAAGTTTTCCTGTCTGACAGTTTGAATCCTCATCTTAATCTTGCGACGGAAGAGTGGATCTTTCACAACCTAGATCCTTCTCAACAAATTCTGTTTTTGTGGCGCAATGAAGAGACTGTGGTCATCGGCCGCAACCAAAACCCTTGGACCGAGTGCAATCTTGCGCAAATGAAATCAGACAATGTTCACTTAGCACGCAGGACAACCGGCGGTGGCGCTGTCTTTCACGATTTAGGAAATACCAACTTCACATTCCTATCTCCAAAAGAATCTTATAAGCGTGAAAACAATGTGCAGATCATTTTTGATGCTTTGAAAACTTTTGGCATTCAGGGTGAAGCTTCCGGCCGGAATGATTTGCTGATCCCCTTCCATGATGGCCCCCGCAAGTTCAGCGGCAGCGCATATCGCGAAAAGAAAGATCGTGCCTTCCATCACGGAACTCTTCTTTTGCACACCGATCTGACTCGCCTTGGAAATTATCTAACTCCAAATCCAAAAAAATTACAGGCGAAGGGGAAAGAATCTGTTCGCGCACGTGTGGCAAATTTGAATGAAGTGGCGTCAGAAATCCGCCACGAACAGATTGTTGAAACCATGGTGGCTTCTTTTGAAAAATTCTATGGCGCCAAGGCCGAGATCGAGTCTTTGACGATGGCAAGCTTAAAAGAAATGCCAGAGCTTAAGACTCAGTACGACTCATTAAGTTCTTGGGATTGGTTGTATGGAAATACTTTAGAGTTCAGTCACAAGATGGATGAGTATTTGTCTTTGGGCTTTTTTGATTTCCACTTCAAGGTGGAAGACGGTGTGATCAAGGAACTTCGTATTTTCACGGATTGTTTGTACCCGCAACTGATCGAAGACCTCACGAATGAACTTCGTGGGTCCCCTTACCGCGGCGACGTGATCAAACACGCATTTGGAAAAATCCAAACCAAGTACCCGGATCTTTCCGCGGGACTGACAGAGCTAGAACAATGGCTCTGCCGTCAAATCGAAATTTAAATTATCTTACACGTTTTAAGTTGCGGCATTCGTATTGTTTGTAAGTGCGAGTGCCGTCAGCTTGGAATACGTGATCGAAATAAAGATTCGCAGCCAATACGCGACCCGTACCATCGCTGGCAATCTTCACTTCCGCTGAAGAAACTTTGTCTAAGTTAAAGCTATAAGCATGAAAGCCATCTTTATATAGATAAGGTCCTTTAACAGAGGTCTTGTATTGCGCTTTACGAGCATCGCCTTTACTTACCGCTTCAGGAGCTTCTACTTCGATGCTTTTCACTTCGCCTTGGCCGTTAATATTTAAAGCCACAGCGCAAGCTCTTTCAGAGATCGCAAGCTTCTTACAGCCCAGATCTTTCGCAAAAAATCCACTGCCTGTATCCGCACACTGTTTGCGAGCTGCCAAAGTGCCGTGGAATACCAATGATTCCCCTGCTTGAGCTCCGATGGAGAACATCATTACGATCGCTTGTACCAGAAACGCTCTTTTCGTCATAAGAAAAACCTCCGTTAATATTCGTGAGGCTTAGGAGCAACATGTGTTCCAATATGAGATCAAAGACAATGAATCCTCGCCTTTATTCGAGTGCTCATGCCTTTACCAGGTGACGAATTTGGGCGCCTCATCAAGATTCTCCAGTATTGTCCAGTATGTCCAGTGACTCGGATTGTCTGCCATTCAAATAATCGACAGGTACTCTTGTCTGCGAAGGAAATAAACAGGTTTAAACCTAGGCATAATCGTCGCTAGAAAGATTCCTGACTTTAGAAACCAGTTTTGCAACGTTATAGAAAAAAGGGAGAACCCATGTTCGCTAAAAAATCTATTTCAATCACAGCAGCAGCACTTCTGTTAAGCTTGGGCAGCCAGGCAATGGCCGCCTCCATGGAGTGCTCTATCAGTTTGACAACTGCGACTGCCGGAGGACTGATGCCGATGGAGCGAGCCATCACTTTAAAAGCGAGCGAGGTCCGTCCCGAAGCCAAGATGGAACTGAGTGAGTGTACGGACTCTGATATTTTAGGAATGACGGTCACGCTTTGTGCGATTGAAGACGGTGATGCTTTGGGTGTGTTTCACGCCGAATTGTTTATCAATCGCGACGGCGGTGAAGAGCTTGAGTTCACTTCGGCGAAAGATATCTTTGCCTACTCTAAAAAACGTGCCGGTGCCTTAGTGTCGCTATTTTCGGAAGGAACTTTGACTCCGCAATTCATGAAGAAGATGGATGATGCGAATCTGACTTATCCAGAGTACAAAGGTGGCGATTCATTGGCAATTGATGACGCCGTCTCTGCAGCCTTCAAAAAAGGTGTTCTGAACAAAAGCGATATCGTTTCTTTGAGCATTGAAAGCTGCCGACTTAAATAACTATAAAGAAGGAGTTCTGCCGCCGTCGACGGGTAAGTTGATACCTGTAATATAAGAGGCGGCGGGACTTGCTAAAAACGCGATGGCTTCGGCCATCTCTTGCGGCTCTCCAATTCTCCCCATAGGCACTGACTTTTTCCAATTTTCTTCGATCTGATCCAATGTGGTTTGCGATGATTTAGCTGATGAATCCATTAAAGACGTCAAACGATCCGTCAGAATATAACCTGGTAAAACATTATTCACCGTGATTCCAAATGGCGCGAGTTCACCGGCTAAAGTTTTTGACCAACTGGCCATGGCTCCCCTCACCGTATTAGAAACTCCCAAATTCGGCAGAGGATTTTTCACTGACGTCGAAATCACATTGAGGATGCGTCCATAGCGAGATTGCTTCATAGAGGGCAGAAGTGTTTGCACCAGCAGATGCGCAGCATGCAAGTGCGACTTAAACGGAGCTTCGAACTCTTCAATACTAGCGGCATGAAGAGGACCGCCTTTAGGCCCTCCTGAATTGTTAATTAGAATTTGTATGGATTCTTTTTGAAGCGAGGGTAAAAGCTTCTTCAAACTTTCCGTTTCCCCAAGATCAACCGTGAAATACTTATGACCACTTCCCGAAAGTTCATTCATTAAAGTTTTAAGTTTTTCCTCTGTGCGGGCTAGAGCAATCACTTTGGCTCCGCGCTCAGCGAATAACAGAGCCGTCGCTTTCCCAATACCACCTGAGGCTCCGCAGACAAGAGCTGTTTTTCCTTCAAGACTCCACGAATTCATTTTTCCCCCGCGAAATTTGGGTTAGAAGTTCGACTTAAGCCATTCGCTTATATCGTCTCTCATTTCTGGAGAGATTTCATGACCCGCATTGTAAGTCTTAAAGTTAAACGCAAATCCGGCTTTTTTCAAAGTTTCTGCAGTGGCTTCGGCGTGAAACAAAGGCAGTTTGTTATCGTGCAGACCATGCATTAGTAAAACTCGAGGCGTGGACGTCACCGTGCCATCAGGCACCACTCCTTGAGAGACTTCTTGCAAAGTGCGCCCGCCTATCGCAACTATGCCGCGAATAAGTTCAGGTTCGGTAAATCCTAAAGAAAGACTCATGATCGTGCCTTGACTGAAACCCAAAAGAACAATTTTACGGGAATCAACTTCAGGATGCGATTTTAACTGATGAATAAAATCTTTTAAAAGAAGGCGGGAGCTTTCCGCCTCTTCGCGATTGTGCAGAGGTCCCTCCGCCGTGAAGCGAACTTGGAACCAGGCAAAGCTCTCAGGCCCCATCACTAAAGGCGCGCGCAAACTAAGGACGGCGAATCTTGGATCCAGCGAAGAAGCCAACTCCGCAAGATCCTTTTCGTTGGAACCGACACCATGAAGAGCGATGATCACAGGCGACTTACCCTGGCTTTTTTCTTTTGCCGGAATGTAAATCGCCTGCAGCTTGTTATCTGTTTTCATATTATCCTTTTTTACCCAAGCTAAACCCACGCATAGAAATAGAACCCATGTCATAACCTTCAAACTGGAACGCCAGTTCATCTTTCTCATCTGCGGCTCCTAAAACATACAGCATTGGTAAATAGTGATCGGGCGTAGGAACGCTTAAGCGTCCTGCTGTGGATTTCATAAATTCTTCAGTAAGTGCTTTAAAGTCGCGATCGACTAGTTTTGCTTTGGCCCATTCGTCAAATTCGATCGCCCAATCTTCACCTTGCAATGGCTTATCCCAGTTCGCTCGGCGTAGGTTGTGAACGATGTTGCCGCTTCCCACGATCAAGACGCCTTGCTCTCTTAATTTTTTAAGAGTGCGGCCTAACTCAAAGTGAAATGCGGGAGGCTCTGACATATCGATACTCAATTGCAGAACTGGGATATCTGCCTGCGGATACATTTTGCGAAGCACAGCCCAAGTTCCGTGATCAAGCCCCCACGAACTGTCGTCACCGTGAATTTGCGGTTTATTAGACAGGCTTTGAATTTGTTTTGCCAACTCAGGATCACCGGGCGCGGGATATTGCACGTTGAATAACTCCTGCGGAAATCCATAGAAGTCATGTATAGTGCGCGGCTTTTCCATCCGAGTCACCCAAGTACCTGCACTCAACCAGTGAGCGGAAATCACTAAGATGGCTTTCGGTGTCGCGATTTCATTTCCTAAATTAGCTAAACTTTGCGTGAACGGATTGTCTTGGATCGCGTTCATAGGATTGCCGTGCCCCACAAAAAGCACGGGCATCTTCGCACCGTCTTGTTTTGAAGTCAGATTTAAAAGAGTTTTTAATTGATCAGGCATATGCAATCTCCATAGGCCCCAAGCCGTCAGCGCACTGCCTGCGCCAATCAGCAAAGACCTTCGACTTAAGGAACGTGTTCCCTTACTCATGCCTCCATTATTATGGAAAAAGCACTGTTCCAAAAGACGTCAAATTTGCATAACACTGTTCTATTTTTGTATATTTACCCTCTAAGCCGGGCTTATTTAGCTTTTCAGATAGGGCACTAAGGCAATTGCTGCCGGTACAAATTGAATCACGGCACCTCTCCACATCTTGCGTGGATTTGATAAAAGCAGGACTAGGCCCGCACCACAGATTGAAAGAAGAGCGTAAATGATAAGCGTCGTTCCCATGGAATAGGTCATCTCACCTGTTCTAAAATGCAGGCCTGCAAAAATCGCGATGGCTAAGAAGAGATTGTAAAAGCCCTGATTGAACGCAAGCGGTTTTGTCGCGGCGACATCTTGAGGCTTTACGCCGAAGATGCGATTGATGCGCGGGCGTCCCCAAAGAAGACTTTCTAAAATGAAGAAGTAAACATGCAAGAATGCCGGAAGAAGAGCGAACGATATTTCCATGTGCTTTAGTCTTTAGATCGTAGGCTTTAAGGTCAAGGGGTCTTCACACGGCCTCTCTCCCCTCGCCGCGGCTGGCAAAGGGAGGGTTCATTGTTTCGGAGGAGTTGACCCACGCAGAACCCCGAGCTAGCTTGAGCCATTACTTTAACGACACATTGTGCGCCGCATTTTAAAGCAAATGCCGACGCCTTCTTGCGGAGGAAAAATGGCTGAATATATCAATCCAGATTACGTTCCAGAACCGGATAAAATGAATGTGAAAAAGGGCCTTGAGGGCGTGGTTATGGATACTTCCAAAGTATCTAAAGTAAACCCTCACACAAACTCTTTGATCTACCGTGGTTACCCAGTTCAAGACTTGGCTGAAAACTGCTCTTTTGAAGAAGTGGCTTACCTTCTTTACAACAACGAGTTGCCAACAGCTTCTCAACTTGCGGACTTCACGAAAAAAGAGCGCGGCTACCGTGAGATCTCTACAACTTTGTTGAACGTGATCAAAGCTCTTCCACAAAAATGTCATCCTATGGATTCAATCCGCACGGCGGTTTCTTTCTTGGGAACTGAAGACGCTCGTATCTGGGATGCAACTCCAGCGACAAACATGGATAAAGCAATCCAGTTGCTAGCAAAAATCCCAACAATGGTTGCTGCTGACTACCGCTTCAAAAAAGGTTTGGATTTCATTCCTCCTAAAGCGGATCTTTCTATCTCTGAAAACTTCTTCCACATGTGCTTTGGTAAAGTACCTCAAAAAGAAGTTGTAAAGGCTTTCGACGTTTCTTTGATCCTTTACGCTGAACACAGCTTCAACGCTTCTACTTTCACAGCACGTGTTGTGACTTCAACTCAATCTGATATCTACTCTGCAACTGTGGCGGGTATCGGTGCGTTGAAAGGTCCTTTGCACGGTGGTGCAAACGAAATGGTTATGCACATGATGAAAGAGATCGCAGACCCTGCGAAAGCAGAACAATGGATGTTGGATGCTCTAGCTCAGAAGAAAAAAGTCATGGGCTTCGGTCACCGCGTTTACCGTTCTGGCGACTCTCGCGTTCCAACAATGAAAAAATACGCGCAAGTGATGGCGGACGTAACTGGCGAACAAAAATGGATGCAGATGTACACGTCGCTTGAAAAAGTGATGGTAGAGAAAAAGAAAATCTACCCTAACTTGGATTTCCCAGCGGGTCCTGCTTACTACATGATGGGCTTTGAGATCGACTTCTTTACGCCGATCTTCGTTATGGCTCGTACAACGGGCTGGTCTGCTCACATCATGGAGCAAGCTGCAGACAACCGTATCATCCGTCCTCTTTCTGAGTACGTGGGTCACGAACAACGCAAAGTTGTTCCTTTGTCTGAAAGAAAATAATTTAGAGAAATCTAAAATGAAAAAGGGAGCGGTATCGCTCCCTTTTTTTTGGCTCTAATGAATTGAGAGCTGCTGGCGCTCCTGGCTGTAGGTCACTAAAACACGCTCTATCTCGGGATCTTCAGTATCTAAGCTTTCCTTCGTCGTCGGTAAAGCCATCAGATAATCGCTTTTGCGAACCATGTTTTGAAAATCAAATTCTTTTAGATCTTTAAATCGTCCCATTTGACGGCGTACTTTGAATAGGGACGTCATTGATTTTAAATGCGCCAAAGTTCCTTCTGCGTATTGGGTCTTCATCGTAGTTAGATCAATATTTTGACGCCATCTTTGCAGTGTCCCCATTGATGAGGCCTTGAGGATTTCACTGGATTGCGTATCTAACACCTCGGCCCAACGCTTTGCCGTCTGCATGTGCAGTGAAATGTCGTGACGGCGCTTGGATAGCGGCTGAACAGCGACGCCATTTGTGGGCTGTCTCACTGTGGGATGGGTGCTTTTGGCTCCAACCAATGCGAGTTCAGAGGCCATGATGGCAAGTCCTACAAAACAAAGTGCGGCAGTTCTTAAAAATAATAGCATCTTCTTGTTCATACTTCTTAGGATATCCAAGAGTTGTGCCGTGTTCTAATTTGAGACGAAAGAATTTGACCGCACGAAACTCCTCGCATGAAATGAAGGCGCGTTTTTTATGAAAAGGACCGTATGAAAAAGATCTTACTGCTTTCGTTATTTATTCTTGGCTGTGCTCAGACGGCGAAACATGATTCGGATTCGTCAACTTCGGCAACGTATATTTCCTTTCTGCCGTCACAGGAAATCGTGTATGAAAAGCCGGTGAATAAAATCGCTTTTGGTTCTTGCGCCAATCAAGATCAGCCCGAGCCTTTGTGGAAGGATGTTCTTCAAGCCAAGCCCGATCTTTTTCTGTTCATGGGTGATAACGTCTATGCTAGCCACCCGACTCAACAACCTATCGCCGAACAGTATCGTAAAATGGATCAAATTCCTGAATACATCGCCATCCGCAAAGAAGTTCCGTTTATGGCGACGTGGGACGATCATGATTTCGGCGAGCGCGACGGTGGAGCCGACTTTAAAGGCAAAGACAATGCCCGTCGTGATTTCTTAAACTATTGGGGTTATGTTAAAAACAGCATTCCTTTAGAACAACAGGGCATTTATCACGCAAAGATGATCGGGCCAAAAAAGAAATCTGTGCAAGTGATCATGCTAGATACTCGTTATTTCCGCAGTCCTTTAAAAGAAAGCCCGGGGAATGAAGGCAAAGCGCAGGATTATAT
Organism: Bdellovibrio sp. HCB117; assembly: GCF_047305915.1. NCBI lineage: Bacteria > Pseudomonadati > Bdellovibrionota > Bdellovibrionia > Bdellovibrionales > Pseudobdellovibrionaceae > Bdellovibrio > Bdellovibrio sp. HCB117. The sequence continues at coordinate 2,350,239 of NZ_CP178622.1, forward strand.
CCCGCAAGAGGAAGGAACGATCTTAGGGGAAGCTCAGTGGGAATGGCTTGAGACCCAACTGAAACGCCCCGCGGAAGTGCGCTTTATTGTTTCAAGCATTCAGCTGATTGCAAACGACCCGAAATACGAAAAATGGGGCAACTTCCCGAAAGAGCGTCAGCGCTTCTTTGATTTACTTAAGTCCACGCGTGCGAAGAATGTGATTTTGTTAAGCGGAGATCGTCATATTGCTTCGATCTCTAAAATGGATGTAAAAAATTATGGCTCTCTTTATGAGATCACTTCTAGTTCCATCAATCGCGCAAATAAGTACGGCGATGCAGACTCTCACTACGTTGGACCGGTGTACAGCAAGGAAAACTTTGGTTTGGCTGACATCGATTGGAAAAAGAAACTTGTCACCGTCGATATTCGCGGCTTCAACAACGAAGTCGTCAACTCCGTGAAGATCAAACTTCGTTAATTATTTATCCGCGCGGCTCCAATCCACTAACGGTGGATTGGGGTTTTCGGCAAACTTGCCGTTAAACAGAGTTCTTGCCCACATCACGGTTTCATCGATCGCTGAATCCAAGTGAGTTTCATCCACGACGACTGTCGGAATGTCCAAATCTTGCGCTTTGTTCTGAGCATCATCGTAAGGGCCTTGAATCATCACTAAGCCTTTACAGACATTGGATTCGCGACAGACTTGCGCCATGTATTCAGCCCCGACGCTGACCCCGACGCCGATGATTTTTTCTGGATTGATCGTGCCATGAGTTTGCATAAATCTTAAAGCCGCATGAATGTCTTCGGTGCGCTTGGATGGGGACTCCCAGGATTGCGCGGCACCTTCGTCTTCAGAGTAGTAGCTATGATCCATCACCAGGCAGGCGAAACCCTCTTCGCTCACTTCGCGTGCGATATAATGCGTGATTTGGTTCGTGGCTCCTGTCATTGAACCTTCAAATAACAATCCCACTAAATGCTCGGATGAATTTTTTGGTAGATAAAGACAGCCTTCCAGCAAACGTCCTTGCGAAGCATAGGTGATGGTGAGTTTCATAGCGGACCTCCCCGTTTCTATAAGGATAGAAAATCCTGTCCTTATTCGGAAATGAGGGTTTGTTTGGTTGAGGAAAAACAAAGGTTGTTGTGTTGCAAGACAATCAATCGCGTACAACAAGGACGATTTCACTGCCACGGTGGCAGTAAGCGATTGCGTCAAAAACAACTTTCAGATCAATCCGGAAGACTTACTTTCAGGAATTTCGAGACATGTATTTGGGGTCATTTTCGGTACCGAAAACTAAAAACCAAACCAAACCAAAAACTAAATTCTTAATGGCTTACCAAGTAAATTAAAAAAATTTATCTATCTCGTGAATTAAAAATTCGATCAATCAACTCGACACCAACTCAATTAAATTTCTAGTTGTCCATCAAACTCAAATTAATCATAAAATTTCGCGCAATCCGCAATGCTCGCGACTTCGCCTCTGACGCTTTCATACCCACGAAGTTTTCATCCACGGTTTGCGTGAATAGGCGCAGCCATTGCTCGAAGTGACCCTGCTGCAAATTCAACTTCATATGCGGAGGAAAAGGTCTGCCGCGATAGGTGTCCTCTCCCAATAACAAGTCCGCCCAGAAGTTGTAAAGCTTCGGCAGATGTTCTTCCCAATCCACTTTCGCGACGTCGGTGAATATCGGGCCAATATAGGGATCTTGACGCACCTTCGAGTAAAACTCGTCGACCAGCAGTTTGATGTCTTCGCGGGTCTCTATTGGCTTTCTTGTTTTCATTTTTCTTCTTTCTATAATGAACCTGGTACCTTTTCCACACGAAGGGAAGCAGGTACCTTAGGCTATGGGAAGGACGTCGAGATCTTTTTGGCGGATCTTGCGCAACTCTTCCGGAATACTTTTTAGAATTGCTTCGCCCAACGCTTCGATCAATTCATTTTTGTAGTGTTCGCGGCGATACACCAAACCGATTTCGCGGGCTGGGATCGGTCGTTCGAATTGCACTAAGTGACTGCGATCGCCAATGTGTTCGGCCGCTAGATACGGAAGCAAAGTGTAGCCTCCATAAAGATCGACGAGGTTCTTCAGCGTTTCTAAACTTCCACTTTCGAATTTATAACGTCGACCTCCGCCTTTATTTTTTCTGACTGAACATAGATCCAATACTTGATTGCGCAAGCAATGGCCCTCTTCGAGTAACCAAATATCTTCCATGCTGAGACTTTGATATTTGATCTTTTTCATCTGCGCATACTCGTGATTCTTTTCGCACAAGACAGAAAAAGGCTCATAGTACAAAGGGTACTCAAACATCTTTGCCATCTTCGTCGGTGTTGCCAAAATTCCCACATCAATTTCATCAGCATTCAAGGCTTCTAAAATCTGATCGGTTTGCAGTTCTTTGATGTTCAGCTCTACCTCGGGAAAAAGCTCTTCGCAAACCGGCAGCAGGCGCGGCAATAAATATGGAGCCACGGTGGGTATGACACCGACCACCAAACTTCCCTGCTTCGCCCCTTTTTTTTCGTGCTGAATCAGACTTTCGATTTTACGCGCCTCAAACAGGACTGTTTGCATTTGAGATATTAGCTTTTTTCCCATCTGTGTCAGAAGAACTGGTTTCTTCGAGCGATCGAAGATAACGACGCCCAAATCCTCTTCTAATTTCTGGATCTGCATACTCAACGTTGGTTGAGTCACAAAACAAGCCTCTGCCGCCTTCGCAAAATGCCCGTATTTATGCACTGCCATGACGTATTCGAGCTGCGTCAAAGAAAAGTTCGTTTTTGGCGTCATAAACTGCTCCTTTATGAGGCAATTCTATCAAGATAGAGAAAATCTATCAATGGATATTTATAATCGATTTCACCAAAAGGGGTTGATCCTCTATTCTGATCGACGAAAGATGTTCACTAACAGAAAGCTGCTAGTGGACCTCATAATTTTTTAGGCTCACGAGCCAATACAAAACAACCATTTTATTCGAAGGAGAATAAATGCTTACTCTAATCAACACGCAAGTGCCTGAATTCAAAGTTCAAGCTTATCATCACAATGATTTCAAAACTGTGACTCACAACGACCTTAAAGGTAAATGGTCTATCTTCTTCTTCTATCCAGCAGATTTCACATTCGTGTGCCCAACTGAATTGGGTGACATGGCTGATAAATATGCTGATTTCCAAAAATTGGGCGTAGAAGTTTACGGTGTTTCTACAGACACTCACTTCACACACAAAGCATGGCATGATGCTTCTGACACAATCAAAAAAATCAAATACCCAATGTTGGCAGACCCGACATTCCAATTGACTCGCGCTTTTGGTGTACACATTGAAGAAGAAGGTCTTGCTTACCGCGGTACTTTCCTTGTGAACCCTGCTGGTAAAATCGTACTAGCTGAAGTTCAAGACAACGGTATCGGCCGTAATGCTGATGAGTTGTTCCGTAAAGTACAAGCAGCTCAATACATCGCTGCAAACCCAGGCGAAGTATGCCCAGCTAAATGGACTCCAGGTAAATCTACTTTGAAACCAGGTCTAGACCTAGTTGGTAAAATCTAATTTAGGTTTTCGTTTTCTTCCCCGCTGGCAACAGCGGGGGCACTTTTCCACCGGAACTTCTTTGCACGGAAAAGTGTTTTTATAAGGGTCAAATCCGCGGCGTGAGCGTAAGTCAGCGACAAGACTTTGACCCTTATAAAAACACTTTTGGAGGTTTGAAATGTTGGACTCTTCTCTTTTAGAACAACTCAAATCAGTCTTCGCATCTCTCGAAAATACAGTCGAACTTGTCGTTGAAAACAGCACTCACGACGACAATAAAGATCTTCTTGAAATGTTGAATGAAGTCGCGAGCACTTCAGATAAAATCACAGTTCGCAATAGCGGCGGTACTTCGCCGATGCCTCAGTTTCATATTGCTTACAAAGACAAACCGACGGGCATCGTGTTTAAAGGCATTCCTGGTGGTCACGAATTCACTTCGTTAATCCTGGCAATCCTAAACACCGATGGAAAAGGAAAAGCCCTAGACAGCTTGATCGCGAGCCGTGTGAAACGCTTGAAAAAGAACATCACGATTCAGTCTTACATCTCTTTGACTTGTGAGAACTGTCCGGACGTGGTTCAAGCCTTGAATCAGTTCGCGCTTGTTCACGGAAGCATGCGCCACGAAATCATCGATGGCGGCTACGTTCAAGACGACGTTCAAGCTTTGGGCATTCAAGGTGTCCCAAGTCTGGTTGCGAATTCAAAGATGTTCCACTCAGGCCGTATTCAACTTTTGGATCTATTAACGAAACTTGAAAGCACATTCGGCGTGGACGATTCAGCTCCCGCTGAAGAGCCTGTGAACAAAAACTTGGGTCACTTCGACACTTTGGTTATCGGCGGTGGGCCTGCGGGCGCATCGGCGGCGATTTACACAGTTCGTAAGGGCTTAAGTGTCGCCATGATCACGGAAAAAATCGGCGGTCAGGTGCAAGAGACCAAAGGCATTGAGAATTTGATCTCTGTGGTTTACACGGAAGGTCCTCAATTGGCAGCGCAGTTGAATCAACACGTTGCTAGCTACCCAATTAAACTTTTTGAAAACCGTCGAGTTAAAAAAATTCACACAAAAGACGGCATCAAAGCTATCGAACTTGAAAGTGGCGAACATCTGACAGCAGACGCGGTGATCGTGACGACGGGAGCAAAGTGGCGTGAACTGAACGTCGAAGGTGAAAAAGACTATCTGGGTCGTGGCGTTGCTTACTGCCCTCACTGTGATGGACCTTTCTACAAAGGTAAAAAGGTGGCCGTTATCGGCGGTGGAAACTCCGGCGTAGAAGCGGCAATTGACCTTGCGGGGATCGTTCGTGAAGTCGTGGTCTTTGAATACAATGACCAATTGAAAGCGGATAAGATTTTGGTGGATAAACTAAAATCTTTGCCCAACGCTTCGATCATAACGAGTGCAAAAACTCAGAAAGTGATTGGCGACGGTCAAAAAGTCACGCAACTGGAGTACGTAGATCGCAGTTTAGATAAAACTGAAAAGATCGATCTTGATGGTGTCTTCGTTCAAATCGGTTTAGTTCCCAACAGTCAGTTCTTGAAGGACACGGTGAACTTAAGCAAGTTCGGTGAAATCATTGTCGATGAAAAAGGTCGCACCTCAGAAGCAGGCATCTATGCTGCCGGAGACGTGACAACAACTCCGTACAAGCAGATCGTGATCGCTATGGGTGAAGGTGCTAAAGCCGCCCTCGCAGCCTTCGAAGATCGCATGTACAAACACAATTAATCGAAATAAAAAGGGGACCTCGAGAGTCCCCTTTTTATTATTTAATTCGAAGCTGGTTTATATCTCACAAAGTTCGATCGAATGACCATCGGGATCCAAGACAATCGCCTTCTTTCCGTCCGGCATCTCTGTTGGGTCCAAAATACACATGCTGCCTGGAATTTTCATCAGCTCACCGACGGTGCGTTCTAAATCTGTAATTCGAAAACCTAATTGCAGGCTTGGAATTTGAGCTTTTTGAGCGTTTTTGATGGAATACAAAGAAAATTCGACTCCATTGTGAAGGGCGCGATGAACTTCACTTCCCTTATCAACTTTTGACGCTGTAAATTGAAAGCCGATTATTCCATAGAATCCCAGCATGTCTTGTAGATGCGGGGTGTTTATTGTGATAGAAGTGATTAACAAACTCATCGTCTCTATTATCTGAATCGAGGGCTTATGAAACAAGAAAAAATTTATCTTAAAGACTATAAAGGACCCGCTTTTTCTGTGGATTCAATAAACCTCGACTTCGTCATCAATGAAGACTTTTGTCGAGTTATCGCCAAAAGCAAGATGAACAGAACCGAAGAAGGCGCAGAGCTGCGTTTAAACGGCGTTGAGCTGAAACTGGTTTCCGTAAAAATTGACGGAACACCTCTTAAGGCCGATCAATACCAAATCACGGAAGAAGAACTGATCATCCCTTCCACTCCGAAAAAATTTGAACTTGAAATTGAGACTGAGTTGCAACCACAGCACAACACGTCTTTGGAAGGCCTCTATAAATCCAACGGCATTTTCTGCACTCAGTGTGAAGCTCAAGGCTTTAGAAAAATCACTTACTTCTTAGACCGTCCGGATGTCATGACTTCGTACTCTGTAACTATCGAAGCGGATAAAAAGAAATACCCTGTTTTACTTTCAAACGGTGATCGTATCAAAATTGAAGACTTAGGAAACGGTCGTCACAAAGCTTTCTGGCGTGATCCACATAAAAAGCCTTGTTACTTGTTTGCTTTAGTCGCTGGAGATCTTGGTGTTATTCGTGACACCTTCACGACGTCTTCCGGTCGTACAGTAAATTTAGAAGTCTATGCCGTGCATGGCAAACAAGAACGCTGCTGGCATGCTATGGAGTCTTTGAAAAAATCCATGAAATGGGACGAAGAGACCTTCGGTCTTGAATATGATCTTAATGACTACATGATCGTCGCAATTGATGATTTCAATGCCGGCGCGATGGAAAACAAAGGTCTTAATATCTTTAACTCTCGCTTAGTTCTGGCCGATTCCAATTCAGCAACAGACGTGGATTTCCACAGCATTGAATCGGTTGTCGCGCATGAATACTTCCACAACTGGACAGGCAATCGCGTGACTTTGCGTGACTGGTTCCAACTTTCTTTAAAAGAAGGTTTGACGGTTTTCCGTGACCAAGAATTTTCTGCCGACATGACGGATCGCGGAGTGCAAAGAATCGAAGACGTCGATGCTCTTCGCACGGGTCAATTCGCTGAAGATGCGGGCCCTAATGCCCACCCCGTCCGTCCTGAATCTTGTATGGCGGTCGATAATTTCTTCACCATGACGATCTATGAAAAAGGATCTGAAGTGATCCGTATGATGCAAACGATTGTGGGAAGAAAAGGTTTCCGTAAAGGCATGGATGAATACTTCAAACGTCATGACGGTCAAGCCGTGACGACGGAAGACTTCGCCGCCGCCATTGCAGAGCCGAATGGTAAAGACTTCACACAGTTTAAGCGTTGGTACAATCAATCTGGGACACCAGTGGTTCACGTGACCGAAGCCTATGACCAAAACAAAGGTGAATACACGCTGTCATTGGAGCAATCGTGCCCGCCGACTCCAAATCAACCGCATAAAGAGCCTTTCCACATTCCATTGATGATGGGCCTTTTAGACAAAAACGGTAAAGAGCTTGCTTTGAACTGCGACAAAATCCAGGTCAATACAGATGGAAAAAATCTGATTGAACTTAAAGAGCGCAAAGAAACTTTCGTGTTTAAAGGTCTGAAAGAACGCCCTGTTCTTTCTATCCTTCGTGAGTTCTCTGCACCGATCAATTTGCGTTGGGAAGCCAGCGAAGATGATTTGTACTTCCTTATGGAAAAAGACACCGACTCTTTCAACCGTCGCGAGATGGCGCAGAAATTGGGCTTGAATCTTCTTCACAACTTGATTGCTCGTCACCGTGAAGGCGCTCCGTTAACTATCGACAATCGATATTTAAACGCTCTCAGTGCGACGATTCGTGATGCCGATATGGATCCAAGCTTCAAGGCAAAGATGCTTCAAATCCCAAGCCATGCTATCTTGGCGCAAGAAGAGGAAGTTTTAGACTCTGAAGCCTTCCACAACGCGCGCACGACCTTGCGCACGGCGATTGCTCGTGAAAACCGCACGCAACTTTTGGATATCTATCACAAATACCACGGTGTCGATCCCAAAAGCCATGACCCGAAAGTCTTCGGCCATCGTGCTTTGAAAAATCAAGCCCTGCACTATTTAGCTGAGCTTCACGATCCAGAAATTTTGACGATCGCGAATAAGCAGTACTGGGAAGCACAAAACATGACGGACCGTATGACGGCGTTGATGATTCTTGCGGATACAGAATCTGAATTCCGCGATAAGGCTTTGAGTAACTTCTATAACAACTGGAAAAATGACTCTGTTGTTATCAATAAGTGGTTCACAGCCCAAGCTACGACCACAAGGAAGCAGACTTTGGAAGATGTGAAGGCTTTGACGAAACATCCGGCTTTCAATATCACAAATCCCAACAACGTGTATTCGTTGCTAAGAGCTTTCGGTGCGAACATCGTGCGTTTCAATGACCCTAAAACGGACGCTTACGAATTCTACGCGGATAAGATTCTTGAAATCGACGCGAAGAACCCGCAAGTCGCCGCTCGCTTGTGCGCGGCTTTCAACTTTGTCAAAAAGTTAGATCCGGTGATGAAAGAAAAAGCTATCAAGCAAATCAAACGCATGGTCGCAGTAGAAAGTCTTTCGAAGAATTCTCGCGAGCTTTTACAATCTTCCATCTAAGAAACAGGCGGCCTTGGGCCGCTGAAGTCTTTAAAAGAAAAAAGCAGAAAGGAACCCTTTCTGCTTTTTTTATTTCCAGCTCTCAATGATCAAAAATTACTTGGTACGACAGTGCTGCAAGAACTCTTCACGCGTTTCCATACGGGTCTTAAAGTGACCACGCAGATCCGCTGTGGCAGTGGCACTACCTGTGTCTTCAATACCTCTCATTACCACACAGTAGTGCTTGGCATTGATGTGCACCGCTACGTGCTCCGTTCCCAAGATGTATTGCAGACAGTCCGTGATTTGCTTCGTCAGGCGCTCTTGCACCTGCGGGCGGCGGCCGAAGTACTGAACGATGCGATTGATCTTAGAAAGACCGATCACTTTTTTATTTGGAATATACGCGACAGTAGCAAAGCCATCGATCGGCAAAAAGTGATGCTCACAGAAAGAAAGACAGCTGATGTTTTGAACCACGATCATCTGATCGTAATTCATTTTGTTTTCAATAACCGTCATCTTCGGAAACTTTTTAGGGTCTAAACCACTAAAAACCTCGTTCACGTACATTTTAGCCACACGACGTGGTGTCTCGCGAAGACTGTCGTCGGAAAGATCCAGTCCCAAAGTTTCCATGATATCGACGAATTTTTCGGTGATCTTTTCAATCTTTTCTTCGTTTGAAAGACCATTATGGATCATCGGCGTCGGACGCACATTATCCAGGATCTGCTTTACGGCGATCGCAACCTCATGCGGTGAAGAGGGGTCTACGGGAGGCAGTTTCTTAGAGATTTTTGCCGACTTTTTCTTTGTTGTTTTAGACATGATTCTACCCTTAGATGAAAACGCCTTTATGCCCTAAAAAACTGGGGTGAGAAAGCTTAAAGCTAAACTTTCTGTAAATTTTGACTGTTTAACCACTGACGAAGCATCTCTTTATCTGAAGACGAGGTGCCTTCAAAGTGAACGCGGACATGATCGGCTTTCACATCAATGACTTTTGCAGAGCATTGAATATCGTTGATATCGGTGAACTGCAACGCGAGCTTGTCTCCGGCCTTGTAAGAAGCCCCACCAGGTACCGCGATACGCGCCCCCGTATAAGAAAGATCTAAAGTTTGCGTCTCGATTCCATTCAACATCACGGGCGTCGTAATAGAAAAGCGCTCTCCCGTTGGTGCGAACCAATTTTGACGTCGATCCAGGTAAGGATAGCGGAAAAAATACGATACGGTTCCCACAATAAAAAGAACCAATAAACAATCTAGAAGCTTCGCTGTGCTGATCAAAGGATCCACATGCTCCATGTCACGAATCAGACCGTAACCCGTGTTTAAGACGAAAAGAGCGCAAAGAACGATCCCTAAAAGCCACGAGGATTTATGACGAATCATCAAACTGACACCGGCACCGAAGATCAACAACCATCCCACCCAGCTAAAAATCTGAGTTCCTGTTCGCTGATACATGAGGATGTCCAACACGGGTGTGAGAATTAAGACGGCCGCAGCCATCTGCACTGTTCGAGGACGTTCTAAGGTGGTTGCTTTTGTTTCCATACAGGGTTTCTTATCGGAAAACAAAGCTTGAAGTTAAATCAATGTACCAAATTGAGACGGAACACACAGTGCGTTCAGAGGCAGATTTTTATTGATTCCCTCGACGCGTCCAATAGAATTTTCCCATCGTGATACATTATAAAATTACCTCCGCATTGATCGTATTGGCTTCCTTATTCACCTTTAAACAGGCCCAGGCTTATCCTGACTTTATTGGATATGCCTACTCTTCGTGCATTACCTGCCATTACAACGGCCTTGGTGGAGGCGCCCTGAATGACTATGGTCGCGCTTTGTATGCCACAGAGATCACGGCTCGTGATATTTACCCTAAGAACGTCGATGAGGAAGAAATTGCAGCTCAATCAGGATTCTTAGGAAAAAAATCACTTCCTTGGTGGGTGCGTCCCGGAATTAAATACCGCGGCCTGTGGTTGAAGATGGATCCAGGATCGCAAGCGACTTCCGAGCGATTCATCAACATGCAAAATGATGTGAATCTGACTTTCTTCTTCGACAAGAAACAGAAATACACTTTGGTCACAACACCTTCTTATACGGGCATCGAACCCTACTACGGGAAAACCAACACGTGGTTCATGAAGGAATACTATCTTCGCTACAAACAAAGCAACAACCTGTGGTGGTACGTCGGACAAATGGATAAAGCCTTCGGTCTGCGTAACGTGGATCACACCGCCGTCAATCGTCGCGTAATTACTTTAGGTCAATTCGACCAATCCCAAGGTGTTATCGCTCACTTTACCTACCCCGATTGGGACATCGCTGCGAACGTGTTCTTCGGAAACGGCGCTCAGGAAGAACCTGAAAAGCAAAAAGGTTACTCAATCACCGGCGAATACCAGGTTTTTGAAAAATTCAAAATCGGCGGCTCTTTCTTGAGTTCCGAAAGTGAACAGAGCAAATGGAATCTTTTGGCCTTCACCACGCGCATGGGTCTTTCCAAAGGTTCGGCGATCATGGCCGAAGCTGGATTTAAAGAGCGGACGAATAAACTATCTGGCGCCGATGCGATGTTAGGAACTTATGCTCTGGTTGAAACGCTTGTGAATGTGCGCCGTGGATACAATATTTTGTCGGTCGTAGAGCACAGCAAAGAGGACATCAAAAAATCCTCGCCGGAAGTGATGAAGTGGAGCTTAGGCGCGTTGATGTTCCCATTACCTCGCCTTGAACTTCGCGCCATGGCCACAAATGCCAAAGTCTACGCAGATCAAACAGGTTCGCAAGATGCCTGGGCTCTGCAAGGTCAAGTTCACGTTTCTTATTAGGAGAGGTCATGAAAAAGTTTATTTTATTTTTCTTAGTAAGCTCGTTGTTATCGACCTCTTTTGCTCAAGAAGAAGCGTCATCTGACGAAGAGGCCGCTGCGACTACGGAAGAGACTGCAGAAGCGGCCCCCGCCCCCTCAAGCACCGTGAAGGCGAAAAAAGTGACTTCGCGTGAAACTTGGGGTGTTAACGTCGCAGCCTTGCAGTGGAATGAAAAATTAAAACTGCAGCAAGGGCTCACGAGCGAAAGTGATAATGCCAATTACAACGGTATGATCGTCACGATTCAAAAAGAAGTGACCTACTACCGCTGGGGTTGGAACTTTGGCGCGTTCATCGGAGCCGGTCGTGCCAATGGTGGCGGAGACAACTCTTTGGATTACTCTGAAGGCAAAGTGGCGTTCACAGTTTACGGTGTCTCCCCTCGCGCGTTTTATCGTTTCTCGGGCAGAATCAATGCAGGGATTTCAGTGCTCGCTTTTATGAAGAACGCGGATTGGCCGGCAGCTTCCGGTCAAACTATTGACTCTGGTCGCAATATGAACGTGATGCCGATGGCGGATCTTAACATTCGTTTGTTTCAAAAGTGGGATTTCTATCAAGGCTTAGGGCCTTTGGCGGAAGGATCCACAATGTGGAAAGTCGGAGCCACATACCGATTCTAAAAAGGCTTTAAGAGAATTAAAAAAGGCGCAGTCGATAAACTGCGCCTTTTTATTTTGTGATGTCGAAAATCTATTTCACAGGAACAGCGACATGAAGAGTCACTTCATCTTCAACGCCAACACCCATGTAGTTGATATCGCTGATTCCAAAGTCAGACAAAGTCAGTTTGAAATTCGCTTTCAAAGTTTTGCCTTCTACTTTGTATGTGCCTTCAACGTCTTTTTCTACGCCCTTGATTTTGATTTTGCCTTTACCTTTACCGCCTTTACCCGTTGCTGACACTAGAACAGCCTCTGGGAAAGCTTTTGTATCCAGGTGCTTTTGCGTGTGCTTGTCACGAAGCTCAACACCGGTTTTTAGCGTGCGAAGATCAACGATGATATTTTCCGCAGAAACTTCGTCACCCTTCACTGTCGCTTGGCCTTTTACAGAGCCGGTCTTCGCTTTGAAATCCCCCATCGGATTTAGAATCACATCTACAGTGACACTTTGAGCAAAAGCTGCGCATGATAAACTTGTTGTTAAAAACAAAGTTGCTAAAAACTTCATTAGAAAAATCCCCCTAAGTTCAGTGATTGTTTTAGTTCAATTAAATTATTTAATGCTATTGATCCAGTCAGCGATGGCCTGCACTTCCGCCGCAGAAATGCTTCCGCCTGAAGGCATGCTTTTCGCCCCACCGCCCGAAGATCCTTTAAGTACGTTGTACAACGTCGAGCCCTCGGCATTGCCTTTGACTACCCAACCATTAGAAAGCGCTTTATTCTCGGTAAGGTTCACCAGGTTCGGAGCATTACCGCCCGACTTATGACAGCTCACGCACTTCGCATCGTAAATTGCTTTTGCGATGATAAACTTAGGATTCACTTCGTCTTCACCCGTTGAAGATCCCGGAGCTGTCAGACTTGGATCCCAAATCACATTCGCAATCATATTGTTGTTCGCGACATAGCGAGACATGACGTTGAGTTCTTGATTCGTCAACTTACCTTCTTTGTAATAGCTATCGCCACCAAAGACCATGTACTCATAAACCTGTCCGCCTACTGGAGCAGCGGACACACTCTTAGCGACCACCGAAAAGTCTCCGGGTGCGATCGAGGATTTCTGCACAGTTCCCGTTTGCAAAATACCGTTAATCATTAAAGAAATTTCTCCGGCCTTCATACCGAAATTGGCACCAAGGACCATTTGATCCCCACTCGCCGGAAGATTTGATTCAATGTATTCCGTCCACGTGCCCGCACCACCGCTGCTGGAACGAACCGCGCGAACTTTGCCGCTGGCAACGTTGATATAAGTCTCTTCGTTCGCGGCACCCGATGACACGGTGATAATTTTTCCTGTGGCTTTTCGGTCTACGGCGACGATCACAGACCATTGATCTGCAACCCAGAAACCTTTATTCACGAAATTAGGATTGCCCGGCTTCGACCAAGCATTCAAAGATTCGGAATCCAAAAGAGCAGGGATCGTCTTTGAGTCGAGCTCAAAGATACCTTGTTCATAGATCACTTGATCCTGCAAAGCAAAGTCACTGCAATTCTGAAATGCCACTACCAAACCGGTCATGGCCCCGACTGCAATAATGCTTTTTTTAACCCCCACGAACATTCTTCCCCCGAAAACCTATTGTAATTGCCAACCTGGCGATTCGCAAACTTGAAGAGCCAAAGCTCGCCATCTTTCAAGTGGCGTCTCGTTCTTGGCCAACAAAGCCCGGTCCAAATCTAATAAAGAGTTCACAATCAGCTCCGAAGCTTCATCTCCCCGATAAAACAAAGCGTAGACCTGACGTATTGTATCTGCCGTGGGCGCCGTTGCTCGATTGGTTAGCTTTTCTAAAATCGCATTCACACCTTGGTCCATACCGAGCACGTTCTCGCAGAACTGCACACGGAAAGACTCCCGAACGGTGTTGTCATCGGTCGTGATCGGAAGATTGGAGTTAGAGATATCCCCACCACAATCGCGACCTGAATAGGAACCATAAGGATTACAACCTAAGCCGTACTGAGCTCCGCGATTGATGATCCATTGATTGATCAGGGCTTCTAAATTGGGAACTGGTGTCGCTGAACTCGTGAATATTTCGCGCATTAAATCCGCGACGTATTCCCGATTCACCACCAAAGTTTTTTGTGTAGGCAACAGGACTTCTTTTTGCGCCGGATGCGATTGGTCCGTTGAACCCTCCATACCCATGGAAAGATTCATCGAAGCCATATCCAAAGTTTCAAAACCGCCCATGCCCATCTGACCACAGTTTTGATACATCTGAGTCAGGACTAAACCGGTGATCGCTAAAGTAAAGATTTTTGTTTTTTGCGACTTCAACATCTTTACCCCACAATCTTTGCTGTTTTCATAACACGCAGGCTGTTGCCTGAAAGTTCAACCAAGGGCGCTGCCAAGTTTTCGTAAGGATTTTTTGGTACACGTAAAAGAGCTGCCACCGTTGAAGCTGCCATCGTCGGTGTGGGGCGACCCGCTTGATTGTAACCATCAATTGCGGCTCCAATACCTTGAGTCCCCGTGTAACCACCGCCATGACCACCTTTACTGATGTTGCCGACGACATAAGGACCATTCGAGAAAGCGCCCGTGTAGACACTCGTGACCATTTGATTGAAACCATGGTCACTGCCCGTTCCATTAGCGCGGGCACTGCGATTGAATTCAGAAATAATTTGCACAACAGTTTCAGACCATAGATCTGTGTTGTTCACTTTTGTTTTCTTCAATTGATCAATCAACTCTAAAAGACCTGCCGCCAACGCGCGATAGTAAGCTGTCGTCAAAAGCACGGCCGGGATAGCGCCGGTTTCGTGCATGTCTTTAATACCCGTATGCGCCATCGTGACACCGTTTGCGGCATCACGCAAAGTCACGTTGTTCAAGTCACCGACTTGAATGTTGAGTGAACTGACCAGACCTTCTTTTAAAACATACTCTGCTAAGGCCAAGCCTTCGCTCAAACCACCCGATTCAGTCATTGTTGAAACGGCACTTCTCATATCAAAATCGGGATGCACTGTAAGACCACGATTTCCGTCAGCCACGTGCACACGCCAGAAATTTCCTTGGTCCGAAATCAAAGGAATATCACTGATACCGACAAGACCTGATTGGCGCATGCTGGATTCAATGATGCTTTTGTATCTATTCACGGCACTTGTCCAATATCCATCGATATTGCCGATGCCTTTTTTCATAAGGTCTGAAGCATTAGAAAGATTTTTTGCTAGAACGGTAGATCCCGCGAAATCGGACTGAGCATAAGCACGTAAGCGCGCTTGCGCTAAATCGAAGGCATCACGGTTGCGAGTCTTTAAGTCACGACCTTTTACACGGCCCCCTTGAGGACCACCAAAGCCTTCAAGCAAGGAATGCAAGGGACTGCCGGTAAGTTTATTGAGCGCCTTACCTTTTAAAGACATGTAATTTCCGTAAGCTCCACGGTTCGGCCACTCCACCGCCTCAAAAGTTTTTGAAGAATAGTCGGCCGCTAGACCCATCACTGAAGAAACACCACCCACAGGTGCTTGCTGAACCGTCGCATTGAACGGATGGCCGTCAAAGCCCGTACCGAAGCCGCGAATTACCAGCATGTGTTTAAGAAGATCTGTTAAAGGACGTTGTCCCGCACTGCTATTCACCGTGTGCGAAAACATGTGAGGAACTAAAACACCATTATAATTAAACGAACTGTATTCAACACCCGTGACTCTGCCACCCGAGCTCACGTATTTCGTCGCCACCATCGGATTAAAATCCAATTGCGTGTCGGAAGGATTGGTTCTCATCCAAGCGTCAAAAGTATAACGAAGAGGTCCCCCTGCCATCAAAATATTGATGTAGTTACGAGCTCCTGCTGTGCCGTTGGCTTCAGCTTGTGCTTCATGAATAAAGCCTGTGCTTAACACATTCAGCAGACGCTCAAGCGGAGTCGGAATTAAAGCTGTCGCACCGATAACGGCGCCACCAGCCATAAAACCCCTGCGTGAAAAATTATTTTCGTCCCCCATTGTGTCCCCCGGTTTACTGCTCTCGGAAATTCGTTTCTTTATAGTACTTCGAAGACATGATTCGTTTGATCATGCGACGAACGGATTGGGAATCGCGAAGCTCTGCCCCCAAAGCTTCCACGAACTCGCGGTCCGCTATAGATTCGCTGGATAATTTTCTGTTCAATTCTGCGTTGGCTGGATTTGAACGGTCGTAAAGAGCGACTTGGATACCTGTGAAGTACTCGAAGTATCTTTTTGCCGCACAATTATAATAGTCCGGCGTATTCGCCATCGCCTCGCCCAACTGCGCAACTCCATTCACAGGTTTATCAATCAAAGTTCCTGTCATTGATCTAAAGAACAAGCGACCCGTTGGTTGTTGACGATGGAAGTTCGCCACAGGCTCTGAAGGCCAGCCAGCGACGGAAGGCAAATCAGGTTTATAAGTCACCATGTGCAATGCGGTTTTAGAATGCGTGCGAGATCCTTCACTCATGACGAAGTAATCAGAACCTGCCATCACCACATTGCGAGTCGTGTAGGCCATAGGATCTAAAGTCGCATGGCACATCACACAGCTTGCAGAGTTTCTAAATGGTGCAGAAGAATTTCCAACCACCATACCGCGAATGTCAGATTCACGCAGCGCCGGCAACTCTTGGCAAAGAAAAGAGTTCATATTGGTTTGCGACCAGCGACGGGGAACTTTCGTTGTTCCATTCGCCTCAAGTCCACGGCCATGACCATAGTTCAAAAGAATATAAATGGGTGTTCCTAAAACACCACCACCTAAGGTGGCGTTTAGATTGAACGAGTGATTCAATCCTTCCTGCTCATTTCCACGACGATCGGCACCGAGTGGCTGCAAGCTGACGTTGGGAATCATCACGCTCTCGCTTTTAATACGAATCCCCACCAATTCACCGACTTCAATTTTAGGTAAATTCAGGAACATGGAATTTGTCGTATCCGAGTTGCCGTTAAAGCCGCCCGTCAATGCACGGAAGTTAAAAAGATTTTCGTTAAAGCCTGCGTGATTGCCGTAAAGGCGACGCGCTGGAAAATTCACATTCCAGCCAATTTGACTGCGAACAGCCGCGTTTTCCTCTCGCTGGGCGTGCACGCCCCAACCCAAAGTTAGAACGTCTTTATACTCGGCCCCACGAGCAAACATGGCGCGAGTCAAAGCTAGACCTGGCTCTGTGGAGTCATAGATATCCATAGTCCCACGAGCCAACTCCTCGTTGTATTCTTGGATTTGTTCCACGGAGTTTGCAGAGAACCATGTGCGATGAAAATTATAGAAGTTATTAAGAACGGCTCTAGCTTCTTTATCATTGCGATTGATCAATGGACCCGAAGCATCCAGCTCGGCCTTATCCAAAAGACTGTTGCAGGCATCCAAGGCTTTCACCTTCCCTGCTTTGATCTGGATCATCGTAGCGTGTTTAAGTGGTACGGGCTTACCCGTTAGCTGAGTATAGCAACGATTAAAGAGCGCCGCCTCAGACAAAGTCTGAGCCGATGACGAAACTGCCGCCAACAGCACCATAACTGTACCGGTAATAAAATGTGTCACGGTCATTCCCCCGAATTCTTCCGCTCCCTAATAGTATCGGATGGTTAAGGTAAAAGACGACCTCGCTTCTTAAATTGAGACATAAATATTTTGAATACGTGTTCCGCGGAGGAAACCTAAGTAAATTTATCCGGATTTTAGGGGTAACAGAGGGTCTGGTTTTCCTTTAGTTTCATTTTGATTCTGACGATAGTATCACTATGAAAATCATCATTACAGCACTGCTATTATCAGCCCTTGTTTCACCAGCTTATGCGATTCGCACCCTCAGTGTAAAAAAAGACCGCGTCCTTCTTGATCTTGAAGGAGAATCTGTGCAAGCCGGTGAAAAATTGGGAGTTCGTGATGGTGATGGTAAAGCGCGCGCCCTTCTTGAAATCAAACAAGTCAAAAACAACCGAGCAGTCGCCGCGATCCTAAAAGGTTCGATGAGTCCTGACTTTTCCATCGAAAAGCTTTCTCGTGGCGCAAAGTCTTCGCAAACTGCGAGCCGCGCGCCGAAATCTCAATCTGCTTGGGGATTGACTGCGGGTTACGCCATGAACACGATGACTGTAAAACCAACGGGCACTTCAAGCATCTCTCTTTCCGGAAATAGCTTTAATCTTTCGGGCTTCTATCAAATGCAACTGGACGGCAATATCAGTGCTCGCATTTTGGGTGGGTATGAATCCTTGCAAGCTTCTGGCACCTCTTCTGCGGCTTCATGTACGGGCAGCTCAGACTGTAAGGTCGAAATTGGCTACTTGGGTGTTGAAGCCTTGGTTCGTTATACTTTCTTAAAAACGAAGACTATGGAATTCAACGCCGCCGCGGGTTTAGGATTCCTTTTTGCCATGAATAAAAGCAGTAACGTTCTAGACACCAGCAAAATTTCCACAAATCAAACCATCGTGGTGTCTGCAGGAATGGACTATCATCTTAACCGCAACAATTTTATTCCGGTTCAACTTGATTACGCTATGTACCCGGACAACAACACATCTTCCGCAAAACAAATCATCCTTCGCGCGGGATATGGATTTAACTTTTAGTTAGGTTGATAAATGAAAAAACTGGTTTGTGCAGCGCTTGCTCTGACAGCGATGGTGGTTTCTTTTAAACTGCTTCGCCCCAGTTCGTCCATTGAAGGCTCGGGCTCTTTTTCATCTTTGAATAAAAACAAATATGCTCCCTTAAAGCTTCCTGCTTTTCCTAAGACCGGATTGAATCAATTCAATTCTCCTGCAGAAGTCGCGAACTTTTTAGAAAGTTATCACGAGCGCAAAGTTTTTGCCTGGGAGCCAGGTTATCCCATTTACATCCCCGCCTTTGACAGTTTCAATCGACCTTATTTTCGAAGTCACGAGCGCAGCCAGACGGCACCACTCGCGAGCGGATTTAAAAAATATCAACACGGCGTTTGGATGGACTTGCCCTTTGATATTTCCGCAGTGAAAAAACATTTTCCGAATTCCACCGTGGATGAGATCGCTTCCATGAACCGACAAGATCTGATCTGGGACCCAAAGATGGCGGTCTTTGATAAAGACGACATTCTTTACAGCGTCGTCCGTATCAAAACCAAAGACTCAGCGAACAAACACTATGTTCTGATGTACTCAAAGGATCACGGGAGCACTTGGAAAAGTCAGGTTCTTCTAAGTTCTTCAACCCTTCCTGAATGGTACGACCTTGAAAGACCTTACACTTCAAAACCTCTGCCGGGTCCGCCGGCTTTCTTGTACTTTCAAGCTAGCGGCAAAGTCTCT
The DNA here is from genome assembly GCF_047305915.1 of Bdellovibrio sp. HCB117. Classification (NCBI taxonomy): domain Bacteria; kingdom Pseudomonadati; phylum Bdellovibrionota; class Bdellovibrionia; order Bdellovibrionales; family Pseudobdellovibrionaceae; genus Bdellovibrio; species Bdellovibrio sp. HCB117. Next base: position 2,369,442 of record NZ_CP178622.1, read on the forward strand.
GGTTACGAAAGTGGATTTGAATACTGGCAAGGAACTGTTGGAACCTTGACGCTGCAAACGACTTCATTTGATAAAAACGGAGAGCTGGTCGCTGACACTCCCCTCACCCTGAGTACAACAGCCCAGCCCATCGGTTATCGCAGTGGCAGTGCCGTTAAACTTCTGCGCGCCGGCGATAAATATTTTGTCGTCTGGCTAGAAGCCACTTTGGATCACAAGTTAGAAAAAAATCAAAGAGGCCGTCCTACGAATACGGTGCCCGATAAAAATGGCAATCCCTATTCAGGAATTTGGGTTGCAGAGTATGACGTCAAATCCGGATTGATCAGGAAAAAAGAAATTCTTAAAACCTGGCCTTTGAATGACAACCACAATCAGCCCGGCATTGTGCGCTCAAGCCAAGGAATCTTGCACGTTATTGGCGGATCGCATGGTGGCCACTTCACATATACCTCGTCGACAAAAGCAGACTCCATCGATACTTGGTCCGCACCGCAATTTGTGAACACGACGGACAGTGGGTATAGCGCGAACTTCAATATTCCTGGTGTTTCTGGCGGCAGCCAAACTTATGTCTCTTTCATCATCGACAGCAACGACAAGCTTCATGTTGCTTATCGCCTGTGGGCTTACGATAAGTCCCTTTTTGACTTTGAATATTTCGGAGCACTGGCCTACCAAACGGCGGAGCTTACAAGCGAATCGAATCTTTACAAATGGGGTGCTCCAAAGATTTTGGTCTACCCGAATGCGCAAGAGTACACGCACTTTTATCAGGTAATGACCATTGATCGTCGCGATCATCTTTACTTAGAGTACAGTCAGATGCGTCCCTATGCGCCTTACTATTTCAAGACTCCATCCGGAGAGGCTATTAACACCTCAGCCATGCAGAACTCCGCCTTACTGAAAACCAGTGACGGCGGACATTCTTGGCATTTGGTGGAGGATGAGGATTTTCGCTAATTAATTTCTAGCGCACACTTCGACAGTTGCGAAGTTCGACGGATCTGTATCCGATCTTTTGCTGACACTTTCTTTGCACTTGAGCTTGCGCGCGCACAGCACTTACAGCTTCTGCCGCAAGATTCGTGAAGTAATTTACTTGGTACGCGTTCGCGCGTCCCCAGCATTCACACTCGACCATCACAAAGTTCTGTGGTGGTGTCACCTGTGACATCGTCACCTCATCAAAGCCATTCAAACCACAGCGGTGCGAGTAATCACATCGCACTTGCACTAGAAATTTATCTTTGATTTTCGAAACACTCACCGACAAAGAAAGCGTCGCAAGCTCCGTCAAAAAAGGCGGTAACATCGGATATTCGACGGTGGATCCCACAGGCACGATGACTTCATGAGGAAAACCAGCAAAGGACGATGCGCAATTGACAGTCCCAACAGCGGCGACCGGAACCTTGACTTGATCACCCGTCACTTCAAGGGCCAGAGTGCGGGACGATTTTGGATAGATATAGTTCTGAGTTCCTTCATAGGTGCAAGCGGGCCCATACTGTGGGTACTCACTGCGTGCCACTACTTCCATATTTCCCTGAACCACTTCAGCAAAGGTGATTGTTGGTAACAAAAATAGAATCGTTAGAATCGCTTTCATAAAACCCCCGGGGCCGATCACTATCCCAAATCCTGAGGACTTTTCAACCAAGATGCCCAGGGTCATTGCGAGGCACATGAAATTTGCTCCCTCTAACACCGCTAGGTTCGAGTTGAGGGACAAAGAAGTGTCAATTTTTTGTCCTACGAGAGAATGTTTTCACCTCGCACGAAAGAACTTACCACCACGTCAAAATTTGATAAATGTGGGCGGTTCTTTTCGAATCAAGGAGTCTTTATGTTTAAAAAGCTATCTCTTACTTTGGCCGTCGCATTAACATTAAGCGCCTGTGCCGAGACCGCTCAGCAAGCGCAAGTGGAATTAAGTGGCCAACAAAAAGGTGTCATTGGTGGCGATAAAGTAGAAGCAAATAGCCGCATCAGCCGTTCGACCGTCGGTCTTTATGACGAAAATGCTAAAGCCCTTTGCACTGGAACTTTGATTGCACCAAATCTTGTTTTAACAGCTGCACACTGTATCGATCCCACATCGGATAAAATGGTGGTTTTATTCGGTCAGGAATTTAAAAATGCTGACGCTTCTCAACTTCGTCGCGTCGTTAAAAAAGTTCAGCACAAATTCTATGGTGAGATGAAGGCAGAAGACATGTACGACATCGCCATGCTTCGTTTTGAAGGTACGGCTCCCGCGGGTTATGCTCCAGCTCCCCTTCTTTCGGACTTCTCTGGCATCAGAAAAAACACAGAAGTGGTTGTTGCAGGCTTTGGTTTGAACTGGGCTTGGGGAGTTAAAAAAGGGGCTGGCACTTTGCGCACAACCACTTTGAAAGTGAAGTCTCCCATGAACGGCTCTACCGAAATCATGTTAGATCAATCACTTCGCCGTGGTATTTGCAGCGGTGACTCTGGTGGCCCTGCTTATCTTGATGTGAACGGTCAGCTTTATCTCTTGGGTGTTGCAAGTCGCGGCGATTCTTTGCCGATTCCGTTGACTCCGGATTGTTTTATTCTTTCCGTTTTCACTCGTGTTGATGCCCATGCCGACTGGATCAATGAAACAGCTCTTGAGTTGCTGAAATAATCTTTTAAAAGTCCTTTTTTCTTAGTGGAACCCCGGAAGCAATTTCGGGGTTTTTTATTGTGATCTCGCTAGTATATCTCTGTCGGAACAGACTGCCCTTTTGGGGCCCCTGTCTCAATTTTGGACACCCGTCTAAAAGCTCTCCTCCATCGTATTGGAGCTAAGGCCTATAAAGCATTGGAACTTTCATTGCACCAGGCCCCTTTGGATCATAGCCCCTACACGAACGAGGTTTAACTATATGGTACGTCGGCTTCAAACATCGCGCATGTTGATTCCCCTGCTACTGTCGTTGCATGGCTTTACTGCCTTGGCTGCGGACTTGAGTCCTCAGATTGCGAACAAGCACCTCTTGCCTAAAGCAGTGCAAGTGCAAGTCACGCAACGTGGAATGAAGTACTTTGATAACCGTTTGAGCGATCTATTAGGAAACCTCGGTGTGAAGCTCGATGAAGGTTATTTCCCGGCGATGAGCTATACTTTTGAAAAGCCCATCAACCCTGATGATTTTAAAGACTCCAATCCTGAAATGGTAAAAATGTATGCGCAAGTTCGCGACCTTCTGACTCAATGGTTGGTTGGTTTTTCAATGGACGAACACCGCCCTACGATTGAGATCGGCGAGTCCGGCTATATCGCCAACTTTTCTCGTTTCGGCTTGGTGACGGATGAAGCCCTGATGAAAGCACTGGGAAAGCGCGACGGCGCGGTTTTGGCTATCGAACTTGAAGTCAAAAAGCTTTCTATTGCCACTCACTCTGTGAAAGCTTGGGATATGAATAATGAATTTCTGGGTCAAGTGGGCCTGGAAGATGTTTCGATCACTGCGGGTGACGACACGACTCCTTTGAAAATTCGTCTTCCGTTCTACATTCGCTCCAACGCCAATGGAGGGTTGGATTTTGAAGCCTTAGAGATTGACAACAATCTTTCGGAAACTCCCATTGCTTACCAATACAAAAAATTGATCGTTCCGCAAATCGCGGTTGAAATTAACGGAAAAAAGTTTCAACTCAACACCGCTCAACTTGATGCGATGTTGATGGAGCAGGCGCCGGTCATCCTTCAAAAAGTCCGTGAAAGCCTGGGTGACTTTGCTCGTAAGCAATTGCCCGAACTTTTGAATCAAAAAGCCAAAGAATTTTTAAGTGGCTCTTTGGAGCAGGTTCAAGACATGGTTCCACCTGGAACTGAAGAATACGACCGCCGCCCTAACTTTAAATGGGGTTTAAAACTTCAGAATATCAATTTGAAAAAGTCTTTGAATATTGAGCTGACGGCTTACGTTGAGGATCCAATCAATCCTCAAAGTCGCCCGGTGGCATCCAACGGTCCTCGCGGTCTTCCTCAAGTCAATTTGCTGCCGCAGGAAAACTACGACCTTGCCTTGACGCTGGATCGCGCTTTGATCAACCGTGTTTTGCAGTTAAGTTACGAACGTAAAAACTTTGAGACCATCCGCCAATCCAACGGCACCGTATTGAAGCTGAAGGCGGCGCCAACGATTGACTATGTAAAAACTCCAGCCGGCGCGGTCTTAAAGCCACAGGAGGCTTTCGTAAAACTGCATGTTTCAGTTGAAAATGAACCGGGTCATATCGCTCTTAAAGATAAAATCGTGATTGATTTCGACATCATTGCAAAATTACGCCAGTTGAGCGATAAGTCCGGCATGCAGCTGCAGTTGCATTCCATCGATGTGGACTCTTTGGTTATGGACAACAAATACCTTTCACTTGTGGGTAAGCTGATGCCAGGCAAAGTGCGCGAAGGTGTGAAAGAACGACTGCGTGAGCAAAGTGCAGGCTGGAAAACTGTGGATGAAGTCATCCCGGGAAGTTTGCCTCTTCCACCTGTGATTTTAGGAATTAAATTGGATATCAATCGCGTTGCTGTCGATCCAAACGGTCACATCGTTATGTATCTGGACTACGCGAAAACAGGAGCTAAAAAATGAGATCTCTAAAACTCATCGTCATCAATGCGCTAACTCTGATCATCGGTCTGGGTTTGATGAGTGGTTCTGTTTCCCAAAGAAGTGCGGAAGCCGCTCGTTTTGAAACCATCCCTTCACTTCAAGTCAATCGCTTGGGGAATTTGCGTGGACAGTACCTGACAGTTCTTTACGCTGTCGGTTCCCGTCCGTTTATTTCTACGGACTCTTCGCAAATCACGATCTCTCAAGTGAAAGAGTCACGCACGGTTTATATCTCTGCGGACTCGATGTCTTTGCCTTCGGTGCAAGTTGAAAAAGAAGGTTTCCGTCCTTCTTACAACATCATCGTCTTTGTTGTTTCTCCTCAGCCGAACTATAGCTGGGTGAACGCGGATGGTTCAGCACCTCAAGGTATGAGTATCACAAACAACCGCATGAGCTCTTTGATCAATGCGATCAACAAAACAGATGTTGATAGTTTTGTCGCCGCCCAAGGCGAGGCTGGAACTCTGCAAGTAAATCTTGTGAAATAAAATTTCCGAAAAACACAGGGCGATGGTGAAAACCATCGCCCTTTTTTATTTGGAATACTGATTCTTAAACTTGAATTTCCGAGGCAGCACGAATGCCGCTGTCCAGGGCTCCGTGCAAAGTTCCCGCAAATCGAACGCTCGTGTGCTCGCCAGCAAACTGAAACCTTCCACCATACTCGGGTTCAGCGGCCACACCTTTAAATCGCATATACTGACCAGGTTTAAAGACCGCCATGGATCCTAAAGCCCATTTACGTTGCTGCCAGTTAGCAACTTCTGAAGCACCTTCTGAAATCACTGGAAGATCATTATAGAAAATATCCAGATCCTTCAACGCTTCCCCGGTCGCGGCGGCCCCGGCCTTGGCTCCGGAAGCTCCGGCACGCTGGAAAGTTAACAGACCTTGAGTCCCCTTCTGCGCTCGTCCCGAGTCCCATATTTTTTGAGTTACAAAATCTCCCGTAAAGTTTCCGACATTGGCAGGCACATTCCCACGACGATCACGCCAGAACGGAGAAGCAAACCCCAACGTGCCTTTCGCGTGTGTCGCATAGGCCTGCGACATGATGTTTTCTTTTTTCGCTTGAGAGAAATTTAAATTCTGAACGCCGTTGACCTCGCGCAGTTTTGAAAAAGGCAAGGTGCAGATTACATGTCTTGTCGTGAAAGTTTCTTTTCCTTCCGGCGTTTGGAAAGTAAGTTCAAAGGCTCCATCATCTTCCACGATTTCCGTTAAAGGACTGTTCAGCTTAACCACGTAATCGGGTATCACACCTGCAACCCGCGCTGACAATGTTTGCATCAGATTTGTGAGTCCCCCATCCATGCGATACACCGCTCGCCCCGCTAAAAGCGAACTTCCTTCCGCATCGAGAGTCGACAAGAAATGAAGAGCCGACTGGTCTTTCGCATCGACACCGAAACGGCTGACTGCTTGAGCTTCGATCAGTTGGAGCACCAACGGATCCACTTCACTTTTCCAACTATCCAATAGATCCGCTAAGGACAAAGAGTCATAATAGGCCGCTCGTTCAAACTGAAAAGAATTTCGATATGTCAGGATGACATCTTGTTCACGGTACAATTCGCTACGAATACGACGGAAAGGATTTTGCAAAGTTTTAAGACGTGCAGCGATGTCTTTCACTTTATAAACTTTTTTGTCGAACGAAAAAAGATGAGCTTCAAGTCCCGTCGCGGCCTTCACTTCGCTTGTCGGAATACTAAGCTCTTTTGCCAAGTCAAAGACGCGAGTGTGTGAGCTATCAAAAAACTCGGCACCTAATTCCGCAACGGGCCCTCCTTGCGGAAAGACGGTCACGGACTGAACACGCCCACCGACTCGTGATGAGGCCTCGAAAATACGGAATGGAATTTTGCGTTTTTTAAGTTCAAAGGCGGCAGAAAGTCCCGCCGCTCCCGCCCCCAGGATGACGACTTCATTTTTAAAATTTCTTTTATCGCCCATAAAATAGCGATCTAAGCTTGTGCAGCTGCTAAGTGCCATAGCTGACGTGCCTAGAGCAGAAACTTTTAAAAATTCACGGCGAGTAAAAGAACTTTTTGCCATCAACCCCTCACATGCATAGAATGGCAACACTTTGGCACAGAATCAAATCAATCTCATAAATCTAGAAAGAATGTTTGATGATTTAGCACAGAATAACTGGGCGGCTTCATCCACAGTTTTCACTCGAGAATTCTGCCAAAATCTTGCCCACGAGTGTCAAAAACTTCACTCGGAAGGAGCCTTTCAAAAAGCCTCGATCGGACGCGGAGTCACAAAAACAGTTCACACAGAAATCCGTGGTGATTTCACTCTGTGGATCGAAGAGGACGCCGCGACTCCTTTGCAGAAAGCTTTTCTGTCAAATCTGCAGTTGCTTTTACAAAAGCTTAATCAGGATTTTTACTTAGGACTGAAAAGATATGAAACGCATTTTGCTCTCTACCCACCGGGGACGGGCTATGATAAGCATATCGATAATCATCGAGGTAGCGGAGCAAGAAAGATCACTTTCATTCTGTACCTCAATGAAAGCTGGCAAAAGGGAGACGGTGGTGAATTGAGTCTCTATCAGCCTGATCAGGAAAATGTTCTGATCACTCAGATCGAGCCTCTGCTTGGCACCCTTGTTCTTTTCCGCAGTGACCTCTTCCCTCATCAAGTCGAGAAGAGCTTTCAACCACGCCTGAGTATCACAGGATGGTTTAGGGACGATGCATCATGAAGTCACTCTTTTATCAGGTCGTATTCACTCGTTTCTACGCGCGAGTTTTGATTCTTATCACGTCTCTTTTAGGCGCGGTGTTTGGATTGTTAGGTCCCTTCTTTCAAAAGGAATTCATTGATCAACTGACGGGACAACAAGGGCATTTGCACCTTGTGGATTTCTCAAATCCCCTGACCTATGTTCTAGGTGCATTCTTCTGCGTCTTGATTGCACAGGCGTTTTCGCAACTGACGAACTATCTAAGCATCCGCGAGTCTTTGCATATGCAAAAGGTTTTTGCGCAAAGACTTTATGAAAAAACCTTGCACCTGCGAGTCGACACAATGAGTGGCAAACCTGTGGGTGAAATCGTTTCTTTATATGCAACGGACGTGCAAGGGGCGACGGTGTTCTTAGATCAAACCTTGCCTGCCGGAGCCTCGACTCTTTTTCCATTGATCTTGGCTCCATTTGCGATCTCGATTCTGTTTGATGTTCCTATTTGGCCGACCGTCCTTTTGATGTTCGCGATTGCGACACTGAATACCTTCATGGCGTTTCGCCAGTCGAAGTTCTTTTTTAACTTTAAGCAATTAGCAGCAGAGCGTATCGGACTTGTGAATGAATGGATTCAAAATATTCGCACCATCCGCATTCTGGGATGGATTCGTCACTTTGAAGCCAACATTTTTGTAAAACGTGAAATTGAAACTCGCAATCGTGTTTTGATGGTGACCAATGGTCAGATCATGAACTCGATTTCTTCATCGATCACGTTTTTCTTAAACGTCGTCGCCTTAGGTTCCTTGGTGCTTTATACGAAACACCAAATGACAAGTGGCGAGCTTTTAGCGCTTCTTTGGATTGTCGGAGTTTTCTTAACTCGTCCTTTCCGCCAAATGCCCTGGTTCTTCACCTTCGCTTTTGATTCTTGGACATCGCTCAAACGTCTGGAAGATTTTCTTTCCACCAGAAACAATGAAACTAGTGGTGAAAAAGAACTTTCAAACCAAGAACGAAAACGCGAAGAGAAATTTGCGCTGCAAGTTCGCAATTTAAATCTGTCGATCAGTGGAAAACGCATTTTAAAGAACATCAATTTGGATGTGAAACACGGAGAGTTCGTCGCCATCGTAGGCGAAGTGGGTGCCGGAAAATCCATGCTTCTGCTTTCCCTGTTGCGTGAAACCGGAGCCAGTTTTGAGACTTATCACTTCGGTGAAAAAAATGCGCTAGAGATGACCTTAGACGAAGTGCGTGCTCAATATGCGTACGTGCCTCAAGAAGGTTTCATCATGAACGCGACTTTACGTGAAAACGTGGCCTTTGTTTATGACATCGAACCCGAGCGCGATCCGATGATCGAAGAGTCTTTAAAACTTGCGCAGTTTGATTTAAACACGGAACGCGTTGAAAAAGGTTTAGCGACTGAAATTGGCGAACGCGGTGTGAATCTTTCCGGAGGTCAAAGACAGCGCGTGGGACTGGCGCGCGTGCACTTTCATAAGGCCCCGGTTTTACTCTTGGATGACTGTTTGAGTGCCGTTGACGTTGACACCGAACAAAAACTTTTTGAACAGCTTTTATTAGGGGCTTGGGCAGAGCGCACGCGCCTTCTGGTCACTCACCGCTTGAGTGCGCTTCACCAAGTGGACCGTATTTTATTTATGGAAGAGGGGCAGATTGTAGATTCGGGAACTTTTGAAGAACTTTTGGGAAGGAATCAGAAATTCCGTGAATACACGACAACCGTAGCCAAAGAAGCCACGCAAAAGACAGAGGTGAGTCATGTCTAAGAAAAAAGTGACAAACCCCAGCGTGAAAGCGAAATACCTTTCTGACGGTGAAGTCCGCAAGGAAGGTGGTTATAGCCAAAGCCTGTACGAGACTTTGCGTTTCTCCTACGGTCCTTTTCTTTCGCGCATCCTGGTTTGCCTTTTCATCGGCTTTATCGGGCGCGGTCTGCTTTTAGCCAACACCAACGTCATTGGTTATTGGGTAGATAATCTTGTTGGTAAAGAAACGCCTTTGAGCGGTTTCACCTCAGTGCAGTTTATTGTTCTTTTAGGGGTCATGGCGGCAAGTGGCTTTGTGATGACTTTGATATTCCGTGTGGGATTTTCACGATTGTCAGCCAAAGCGATCTCGAGCTTTTACGATGAGGTGACTTTAAGAACGTCGCGCCTGCCGATGAGTTTTTTTGATAACACTCCCGCAGGACGTATCATCACGCGCTTTTCCAGTGATTACGGCAATATCTTCAGATTGTTCGGTGGCCCCTTGGCCGAATTTATATCCATCATTTTTGATCTTAGCATGATGGTGATTTTAATCACGGTGGCTAATCCCATTTATCTGGCGTTCGTTCTTTTCATTGGTGTGATGAACTTCTTGGTTTATAAACTCAACCAACAAAGACTGCGCACCTCGCGCCGTGAACTTTCGGCCAGCCGGTCACCAAGTATTGCTCACTTTGCTGAAACCACTCAAGGGGCAAGCACCATTCGCTCTTTCCGTCGTCAGAAATCCTTTGCTGAGCGCTTTGAGCGCCTGGATCGCTACTTCCTGACGCAAAAAATGAATACGACGAAACATCTGATCAGCTTTTCATTTCAAATGAACAGCCTGACGGCACTGCTGCTTTTAGTGACTGGTGTCTCTGCGTATTTCATGGTGGAAAAAGGTTGGGCCACCGTGGGTTCTGTCGGTGTGGCATTCAGCTTTATCGCGCTTTCAGGTAACACCGTTCAAATGTTCTTTGAGTGGTTGACACAATTTGAAGAGGCGATGATCGGTGTCGAGCGCCTGGACCAATACATGCGCATGCAGATTGAAAACGGAAGCCACCTGCCCGCCTCGGCGAAGTTTGCCACAGGACACCCGGTGTACTCCGAGTCTGTTGAAAAATATCTGCACAATCGTCGTTTAACAGAAGATCGCAGTGCCTCAGTTCAAGTGAAGGATGTCTGGTTTAGATATCGTGAGGACTTACCTTGGGTTCTTAAGGGCGTGAATTTTGAAGTTAAAGCCGGTGAACGCTTAGGTATCGTGGGTCGCACGGGCTCTGGGAAGTCCAGTTTGATTCAAGCCCTGTTCTATCTTTATCCCATTGATAAGGGCCATATCTCTATTAACGAGCATCTTCCAAAATTCAATCAAGATGCCACGGGTGTCGATCTGAATCTTTATCGTCAATCCATGGCATTTATTGCTCAGGAGCCGATTTTATTCCAAGGGACTTTAAGGTTTAATCTGGATATCAAAGACTCTTTGCCCGATGAGCGCTTGATCCAAGTGATCGAGCAAGTGGGTCTGGGCGATTGGTTGAAGTCACACCCTGAAGGCCTGATGATGAGGATTGAAGAACGCGGTAAGAATCTATCTTTGGGTGAACGCCAATTATTATGTATGGCTCGCTGTCTTTTGCAGGAATCTCCGATCGTGATCATGGATGAGGCGACAAGTTCTGTGGATCCACAATCGGAAGAGATTTTAGTGAAAGCGACGGAAGAATTTTTCTCGGACCGAACACAATTGATCATAGCCCACCGTCTTTCGACTTTAGCGAAGTGTGATCGCATATTATGGTTGCAGAATGGCGAGATCGTCGCCCTGGGACCGACAGAAGAAGTGCTTCCTCGCTTTAAAAAAGCAGAACTGGTCTAAAAAATAAGTTTGCGGCTTCCGATGAAAAGGGGTATTTGTCGGACACAGATTTATTTTGCAACTAGCGGAGCGCGGTGATGGAAGACAACAACCAAGCACACGACGAAATCCAGGAACAAGACTCTCTGATGAGTCTGACTGACACGTGGTCAGCATTGAGCCCCGATGAACGTCGTGAAAAGTTCAAAGAACTGCCGCGCACCGAAGCTGAAGAGTTGTTTCTAAGCCTTAAGACCCATGACCAGGCCGAACTGATCATGGAAGCCGCTCCGCTTGAAAAACGTTCTTGGATTCGTCTTCTCGCCCCGGATGACGTGGCCGATTTGATCCAGGAAATGGGTTCTGATTACCGTGACGAACTTCTAGCTCTTTTAGACCCACAAACAAAACGTGAAGTGACAGCCCTTCTGGCATATGCGGAAGATGCGGCCGGGGGTCTGATGAGCTCTCGTTTCGTCCGTCTTCGCCCCGACATGACGGTGGATGAAGCCATCACCTACATTCGTATTCAGGCAAAAACTCACGTTGAAACGATTTATTACGCTTATGTTTTGGATTCAGATCAAAAACTTTTGGGCGTGGTCTCTTTCCGCGAGTTGTTTTCAGCCACTCCAGGAAAACGCATTTCTGAAATCATGCACACCGATGTTCTTAAAGTCCCGGTCGAGATGGACCAGGAACAAATCGGTCGTATTTTCTCTCAACAAGATCTGATGGCCGTTCCGGTTGTTGATGAAAACGGCATCATGAAAGGTATCGTTACGTTCGATGACGTGGCGACAGCCATTCAAGAAGAAGCCACTGAAGATATCCATAAACTCGGGGGGGTTGAAACCCTGGACGCGCCTTATTTAAAAATCTCGATGTTAGAGATGATTAAAAAACGCGGCGGTTGGCTTTTGATTCTCTTCTTAGGTGAAATGTTCACAGCCACAGCCATGGCTTATTACGAAGATGAGCTGGCAAAGGCCGTTGTTCTTTCGATGTTCATTCCTTTGATTATTTCCTCGGGCGGTAACTCAGGTTCTCAAGCCTCCACTCTGGTGATTCGTGCTATCGCTCTAGGCGAGGTGCGCGGTCGTGACTGGTGGCGTGTTCTAGGGCGCGAAGTGCTGACAGGTTTAACACTCGGTTTGCTTCTAGGGGCCATTGGTTTTATTCGTATTCTTCTTTGGCCAAACCGCGAAAGCCTTTACACGGCTCACTACATGCTTGTCGCTGCAACCGTAGCTGCCAGCGTCGTCGGTGTTGTTCTGTGGGGCACGATCTCGGGATCCATGCTGCCATTCATTCTTAAGAAGGTGGGATTTGACCCCGCTTCCGCCTCGGCTCCGGCGGTTGCGACTCTTGTCGACGTGACGGGACTGGTGATTTACTTCACAGCGGCCAGCCTGTTCTTAACGGGCGTGCTCCTATAAAGAATTGATATTTTAAAAACAAAAAGGCTTCGTGGTTGCACGAAGCCTTTTTTGTTTCTTGAACTACATTCTTATACTAAGTCTTGATCAGACCCGATGTCCAATCGCGGATCATAGCCAGAGTTCCCTGTTTCGCGTTGGCAAACTGAACACCGTAGGCTTGGTTTTTCTCGCTCCACACGACTTGCCCTTGCACCTCGATGACTTCGTGGCCATCAGGACTTTGGATGCGCATCGTGACGATACCGCCCTTGTCCAGAGCTGCATCGGCATTGAACGACAAACCACCTTCAGAAATCGTGTTCACGTTACCCACGAGTTCGCGGTCACCCACCATAACGCGGATTTCGGAGCTCATTTTAAAGCGATCATACTTACGTTTATTTTTCGGATCACGAGCACGCAAGACTTGCCAGAAAGCCAGTGGCGCCATCAAAAGACCGATCACGACGGCCATCGCTCCCGCGCCACCACCTTGACCAGAGCCCGGGCCATTGTGTGTGACGGCTTTCACCAGGCCACAACCCGCACCGCCTCCACCAGGAGAAGAAGACGCTTGTTCGGTCAGATAATAAGGCTTGTAATCAGGTTGCATTGAAGAAGTAGTCGCCATTTGTTGCGACGTGCGGATCATTTCATACGCATCGATGCGCGCACTTGTGTAGACAAGGTTATTTAGATAGCTGTTTGCCGCACTTGTTCCTAAGATCAATTGTTTCATCTGGTAACCAGATAAAGACGGAGCTTCGCGGAAAGCCAATGCTGCGACACCGGCCACAAACGGAGCCGCCATACTTGTTCCTGACATTTTCATTGTCGTGTTACCAGGAACTGTACTTTCAATATATTCACCCGGACTTGCAATATGAACCGTCGAAGCACCATAGTTTGAAAATCCAGAGAGATCATCAAAACGCGTCGAAGAGGCTATCGAGATGTTACTTGGAACATCATAGTTCGCCGGATACATCGGAGAAGCATCGTTGTTATTTCCGTAGTTACCAGCAGCCGAAACAACCAGCACACGGCGGTCGTAAGCGTATGTGATCGCATCGTGAAGCGCGCGGCTGTAGTTACCACCACCCCAAGAGTTATTGATCACACGCGCCCCATTATTAATAGCGTAATAAATGGCACGGATGGCATTAGAAGTGGAACCCGATCCGTTTGCACCTAGGAACTTCAAAGGCATGATTTGGATTTTAGATTCTTGCAATGGACGAGCAAAAATATTTTGTCCCGTACCGACGACAATCCCCGCGACATGAGTGCCGTGATCATCGTCATCCATAAAGTTGTTATTGTTAGTAATAAAATTCCAGCCATTGATATCGTCGACATAACCATTTTGGTCATCGTCAACACCAGGAGTACCAGCCGCTTCCACCGGGTTCACCCACAAAGCACCTGTTCCACCTGAGTCATAAGACTTAAAGACATCATGGTATCTATCAAGACCTGTGTCCACGACAGCCACGACGACTTTGCCATTTTGAGCACTCAAAGGTGTGATAAGAGGCCACGCACCGGCGATCCCTGTTGAAGCATTGGACTGCGAATAGACATTTGAATCCGTCGCTGCAAAACTGGTATTTGCGAATTGCTCATAGGTCAAACGCTCCACAGGCTCGTTCGGAGTGATTTCTGTTTTATCTAAAATATAGTTCGGTTCGATGTACTCGACATCGGGGTCATTTTTCAGGGCCTCAAAGTTGGTTTTTTCCTCGGCACCGGATTTCATCGTGACTTGCATGATGTCGAGCCCCGGAAAACTGGCCTTCATCGAAGCCTTACCTAAAAGCTTCGTTTGAGCGATCGCAGCCCCCCCTGAAGAAGCCTTAAACTTAATAAGGTACTCCCCAGGAACAACCCTAGGTTCGTTCTGCGCGAATGCCGCAGAGCTCAGAAGACTGTAAGAAATAAATAGACCGCCTAGAATCCGTTTCACCGGTTCTCCTTTGACCCTTTTCTTGTCGGTCGGAAGTCGGGGGTTGTTTAGTGAAAAAACTGTCTCATTGTGAGAATGCGCAAGGTCTTGAAGAGCCTCGACTTAGCTGATATTTAAAATGAACCGATACGCGAACAAAGACGGGACATCCAGCTATGAAACAACTTCAGAAAATCTTCTTGCAAGGTCTTGTGACTTTCTTACCGATAGCGCTGACGATCTACATCATCTACGCCGGTATTGCTATTGTCGATAGCTTCTTAGGAGATGCTCTTCGCCAAGTTCTTCCAATTTACATTCCAGGTTTGGGTTTCCTGCTGACGGTGATTCTGATTTTCCTTTTGGGACTGATGCTGAACAACCTTCTTGCGGGCGGTATCTTTTCAAAAATGGAACAGCGCCTGACGCAAGTTCCGTTTATCAAAGCCATTTACTCTCCCCTGCGCGATTTGATGAATCTGTTTTCTAAAGGTGGAGGCCCCGGCGGATTACAAAAAGTGGTCTTGGTCGATCTGGGCGACACCGGCATTCGTGCCCTAGGCTTAGTCACTCGTGAAAATTTCCGCGACGTTCCTGCTATTGAACAAAACGCCGATGATCGCATCGCCGTTTATATTCCGATGAGCTATGGTTTAGGGGGATTCACATTGATGGTTCCTCGCTCTCGCATGACTCCACTGGATATGCCGATTGAAAAAGCGATGAGCCTTGCCATCACCGGTTGGGTGAAAGCAGATAGCAAGCCCGAAGGAGAAAAGAAATAATGTCTGAAGCTCCGGCGGTAGAAACCACTTTAGGTAAAGCACTGAAGATCAATAAAGACCTGACTCGCTATGGGGCTTTTGCCGAAATCGGCGCCGGTCAAGAAGTCGCTCGTCATTTCTTTCAAGCTGGAAAAGCTTCGCAAACTATTGCCAAGACGATCTCTGCTTACGACATGATTGTCAGTGATGATATCTATGGTCGTGAAGCCAACGGACGTTACGTCTGTGAATCTCGGCTGCAAAAAATGTTGGGTCACGAATATGATCTTCTAGTGGACCGCCTGGCCGACACTCGCGGTAAAAACACGTGCTTTTTTTCTTTCGCGAACACAGTCGCAACAGCATCTTCGGGAAGCAATAAACAGTCTCACGGCTGGATGGGCGTGCGCTTTCAAACAGAGCCCAATGGTCCATCGAACGATATCATTTTGCACGTTCGCATGTTGGATCGTCACCGACTGCAACAACAGGAAGCCTTGGGCGTCTTAGGTGTGAATCTTTTGAATTGTGCATTTTATGGTCTCGATAAAGTGACAGAGTTCATTCCTCACTTGGTCGAAGGACTTAAAGAGGGTCAGATCATCATCGATGTCATTAAATTCAATGGCCCTGCTTTAAAACACTTCGATGTGCGCTTGATGAACTTAGAGCTTGTACGTCGCAAGCTTGCGGAAGCTATTTTGTTCTCTCCGCAAAATGAGATCTTAAATGTCTCTGACGCCATTTATGGAAAGTCTTTATTGATTCAACGAGGCACATTCCGCCCCGTCACCTCCACTCATCTTGATGTCTTCCAAAAGGGCCTTGCCCAGATGAAGGGCGATGTCCGCCAGAGCGAAGGCAAAGATCTGGATGTACTTCCGATGATGGAACTCACTATGCACAACTTGCAAATGGATGGCCATCTTAACGAAAAAGACTTCCTAGACCGCGTTGAAACTTTGACGAGCTTGGGCTTTCACGTTCTAATTTCGAACTTCTTCTTGTTCTACAATTTAAAAAGATTCATTCGTCGCTACAATCCGCACTTCATGGCATTGGTCGTCGGCGCTTCTCACTTGGAAAAGCTTTTCACTGAAGATCACTATAAAAACCTAGAAGGCGGACTGCTAGAAGGACTTGGAAAATTGCTTGAGCAGAAAACCAAGGTCTATATTTATCCGCACAAGACATCCCAAGTGTGTTTAACCACGAAGAGTTTTTTTCCGGCTCCTCACCTGCGCCATATCTATGCTTACTTTACGGAAAACAAACAGATCGTGGATATTTCTGGCTGTGATGAAACGGCAGACTATCTACACTCGATTGATGTGATGAAGATGATCGAAGATGGCAATGCCGCTTGGGAAAATCTTGTGCCTGCCAGCGTTCGTGACCTTATCAAAGCAAAGCAGCTTTTCGGCTATAAAAAGTAAGATGTCTTAATTGAGGCCTTTTTTACGACGGGCTTTGTGGTCATAGATCACGTAGCCCAGGATGATCATCGACGAGATGAAGACAATCCCAAAGATGATTTCAATATTGTAGATAAAATCAAGAAGCCTAAACATCAAAGAGTTGATCGGCTTATACGTATTTTAAGTAAACCTCACAAATGTTATAAAGACCCATTCCTAACAAATTGTAATCATGTGCTCCAATGAAAAAGCCCCTTCTTCAGGGGCTTTTTGGTAATTCTACTCTTGGGTCCTGTTCTGCAAAAATTCAATCAAACACTGAACAGGTTGTCCGCTTCCTCCGCTGGAGGTCAAAGCTCCTTGAGCTTTGTCAGACCAAGCGTACACATCTAAGTGAGCCCATTTTTTCCCACGCACGAATTTTTGCAGGAACAAGGCCGCTGTGATCGCACCTCCAAAACCGCCGCCCGAATTTTTGAAATCCGCAAACGGTGAGGATAAATCACCAAAGTATTTATCAAACAAAGGCATGCGCCAGTTCAAATCACCCGCTCTTTGCCCTGCACGAGTGATTGCATTTGCGAGCTCGTCATCGTTTGAGAAAAGACCCGCAATCTCTGCACCCAATCCTACCTTAATGGCTCCCGTCAAAGTGGCCACGTCGATCACGTATTCAGGTTCGTCAGCACCTTTCACGGTGCATGCCACATCTAGAACATCGGCAAGAACCAAGCGCCCTTCGGCATCTGTGTTGTCGATTTCAACACGAAGTCCGTTGCGAGCTGTGATGACATCACTTGGACGGAAGGATTTTCCATCCACGGCATTTTCAGCCAAAGCCAAATAGAAATCCACCGGACCTGGATAGGCACTTTCTGCGACCCACAAAGCCAAACCGATCACACTCGCCGCCCCACCCATGTCTTTTTTCATCAAGCGCATGGCAGAGGAAGGTTTAATATCCAAGCCACCCGTATCGAAAGTGATTCCTTTACCGACAAAGGCGATAGGCTTTAATTTGGATTTTTTAGTCGGACGGTATTTAAGGTGAACCATACAAGGACCGTGTTCAGCACCTTGTCCCACACCCACATGAAGACCCATTTTTTCTTGAACCAATTTTTTCGTATCCCAGATCGCCACTTTCAAAGTGGATGGGAACGAAAGTTTTTTTGCCGCGATTTCGGCAAAAGACTCGGGATTCAAATCATTCGGAGGCAAATTCACCAAGTGTCGAGCCAAGTTCACCGCGCGCGCACGGATCATCGCCTCCTTCACCGTATTCTTATCAAAGCTCCCCAAAGTTTTTCTTAAAGAGACCTTTGGAAGATCAGCCAACTGCTTGCCGTCAACGAACTGACGGAAGTTATAAGTCGCCATGTCCATCCCCATCAACGCTCCCAGGTCTTGGTCTTCTTCAGTTCCGTGGAATTCGATTTGGACGGCACTTAAGTGATGTGCTTTAAAGTGAGCGACTAAAGAACCGAATTGATCGCGAGCCCAGGTGTAGCCGGATTCATCAATCAAACCGTCGTGGCCAACTGAGTTCTTCTTGCGAGAGCGAAGAATCCAAACCGGCCCCTGCTGCCCTACAAAATACACGAGGTCTTTCTCGTTTTGTTTCAAAGAAGACGCCTGCCAGTCCAAAGCATGCTGCTTAACCCACGAAGTAAATTTCGCCGTATCATCGACGCCCAAGAAATAGACAAAGCCTGTCAATTCATTCTTTACTTTAAGTTCTTTGCCGATGTCGAAAGTTTCAATCCAAGAACGGAATTGAAGCTTATTCGATGTTTTTGAAGGGGTGGATTTCTTAGCCACTGTATTTCCTCACTTTTAGTTTGTGATTACGACGAAAAATTCCGTAAAATCATAATATGACGTGGACTGAGACCACAAATTTAAAATTATGCTTACTCAATGCAGAGAACCTCTTTTTGATGTTCGACGGAACACCAGGGAAAGAGGTTCTGGATTTGAAAGAGACTCAGTGGCAGCGTCTTTCCACATCGGTTTACGAAAATAAATCGCTTAAGAAGACCGAAGACATCGCCAAAGCCTTGAAAGAGATCAACGCCGACATCGTTATGCTGTGCGAAGTCGGAGGTTTTGAGTCCTTAAAAAACTTCAACCTTCTCTTTATGGATGAGGCGTATTCGCCTTGTTTGATTGAAGGAAACTCGGAACGCAATATCGACGTGGGTTTTTTGATACGCAAAAACTCTCCGTTTTACTTTGATCTTCAATCCAATAAAAACCGCCCGATCAATTATCTATATCCGCATGAAAGACAAAGCCTGCAACACGGCTACCCGGTCAAAGGGGGAAAGGTCACCACCAGCCATCGCTTTTCTCGCGACGTTGCGGAGTTACGCCTTTTTAAAAATGATAAAGAAAAGCCGTTTTTAATTATCTTGCTAGCTCATTTAAAATCCCGTTTGGATCCCGAGCGCATCGACCCGAATGGCTTTGAACGCCGCCAAGCCGAGCTTCGCACTTTGTTAGAAATTTACCGCGAACTGGAAATCGTTCATCCCGACGTCCCTATTTTAGTGGCCGGAGATTTCAACGGGAACGCGAGCCTTATTAATACGGATGAGGAGTTCAAAGACATCTATACGCAAACTCCGCTGAAGGATATTTTTGAAGTAATGGGCTTGCCAACCGAAGCCCGCGCGACGTTTTATCAAGTTCGCAACGGCCAACGCGTGGAAGGCCGCCAGATCGATTTTGCGTTTCTTTCGCCGACCTTACAGAAGTTGATCAAGCCCGGATCGGCCCATGTTCATAAGTTCAAGGACGAGTTTGGCATGGAAAGAGACGTGCCAAGAACTATGGACGCAAAATCCCATTTTCCTTCAGATCACAATCCCATTGTGTTTGAAATCGAGAACCTCATTCTCAAATAACTGTATTTTCGCACTACATTGCAGATCTAAAAGGTTCGCCCATTGACCTTTTTCGGGGACGAATTTATCCTTTATTTCACTATGGCAATGCAAAAAACAACAACTCCTGATTTTCAGATCTCCGCGAAAGTGGTTTACGTGCCCTCAGAATCACGTCCTGAGCAGGGTTATCACTTTTTCGCGTATAAAATCGCGATCACGAATAAAGGCGCAGTTCCTGCCCAATTGATGAGCCGCCACTGGGTCATCACCGATTCTTCCGGCAAAAAAGAAGAAGTTCGTGGCCCCGGCGTTGTCGGTGTGCAGCCAAAAATCCAACCCGGTCAAACTTTCGAATACGACAGCGCCTGCCCACTCAACGCGTCAACAGGCAGCATGCAAGGTCGCTATTACTTCGTAGCCGAAAATGGAGAGAGCTTCAGCGTCGAAATCCCTGAGTTCTTCCTTATTGCTCCTCACGCTCTTCACTAAAAAACAGGTCCAGTTTTTCAATAAAACGCTAGAACTTGAAAACCAAGCCGTGCTAAACCCTTTTTCGATTTAGGGGGCGTTATGGCTTGGTTTAAAAATCTAAAAGAACTTTTGGGATTTGATAAAGCTCCACACTGCCTTTGCATGGTGGTCTCTGAACAAGAAGGTGCTGAAATCTGGGTGGAGGGTAAAAAAACCAACTACCGCACTCCGAAAGCCATCGCGATTCCTAAGAAAAAAGATGTGAATATCACCATTAAGATGGTGGGCCACCACGATCACCATGCGACAGTTCGCAGTGAACACACTTTATCCTATTACTATTGCAACTTGGATCGTGTGCCACTTAGACTGATCAAGAATGAAATCCATAGATCTGCCTCTTTATAAAAAAACCAAGCGCTTAGTCATCCGTCCTTTAGAGGACTACGATTACGAAAACTGGGCGCAAGCCTACTCGTCTCTCCTTCCCCCACAAAATGAATGGGATGAAACCAACTGGGACGAGAGCGAACTCACTAAAAAGAAATTCAAAGATCTTCTAAAAGAACAACACAAACAAAGACAGTCGGATGAGTTTTACTCTTTCGGCATCTTCCGCAAAGACGACGGCGTTCTTTTAGGCCGAGTCACACTGATGGATATCTCACGCGGCATTTTTCAAAACGCCTACTTGGGATATCAAATCTTCAATGTGTATTGGGGCAACGGCTACGCCCAAGAAGCCTGCAAAGCCGCGATGCAATTGGCATTTAAAAATCTAAAACTTCATCGCATTGAGGCCGGAATTTCACTGAACAACAAAAAATCCATCAAGACCGCCAAAGCTTTAGGTTTACGCAAAGAAGGTGTGAGCAAACGTCGCTTGCACGTGAATGGCAAGTGGACCGATATGGAAATCTGGGCTTTGACGAAGGAAGAGTTTTAATTCTTCCTTCTATTGGTATCGATCGACCAGAAGACATTTTCTTTAAATTCAGAAGTATACACACGAATGGAAATCAAGATGAAAGGGCGAGGGTTTTCATCTTCTTTTTTAAACACTCGCGAGAAAAAACTTTTTACTTTCTTCCAAAGATTTCGAAACAAGCTTGAGAAACTTAGGTTTAAACTTGCGGCCTCTAAAGGGATTGAGTGAAAAGCAGATCCCGTCGTGGCCCATTTTTTCTGCTCAGGGTCTTTCTTGTACTTGATAATATTACCAATGAATATCGACCAATCATCTTTTAAGTCCGTGGCCCGACCCGCTTCACCTTTAAGAAACGTGGCAAGAAAATCCACCAAACCAAACGTGGCACCATCCTTGTTAGAACCATCACGATGCTCCAAACGTGGAGGCATATCTCGCAAAATTTTTTCAAAGCTTTGCCCTTTGGTGTCCTCGTCATACATGTACCAGAATCCACTTTTTTTGATTTCCACCAAATTAGAAAAATCTCGGAAAGGCCGAGTCGAATCTATTTCTAGCGGTGATTCTATCCGAAACGGCTTCTGCCATTCGTAAAGAGCTTTCTGATTGATAGTAGAAAGACTATTTTCCTTCACCGTCTGCTTCACTTGAAAAAGATAAGCCCGCTTTTCATTGAGCCTATTATCCCGATCACCAGGATCTCCATACTCAAAATCCAAATGAAACATCACATCCGCAAGCTCAACAACATCCCCGCCCCGAGGTGCAACTCGAGGACTGTTATGCAAATGCCCCACCCCAATAACAAACTTAGCATTGCGCCCAAGCAGATGCGCCATAGTAGCATCAAGCTCCGCCAAAAAATCCGCCCCCAACAACCGACGCAAATACTCAAGCTCCCCCATACCAGTCACCCCACAAGCCAAATTAAAGTTTGCCAACCCCCACGAAGCAACATCAATCCAAAAAAAACCAGACCAACGGAAACGAACAAAGCCCAGAACGCCGACCTTCCGCTCCGCTAATTTCCCTGCCTTAGCTCTGCGCCTCTGCAGCGAGTTCCGCAGCGCCAAGAAAAACCAGCAATAGCACTCAGAAAACAAAATAAAAAACACCAAAATGCCAGCAAGAGAAACAAGCGCGAGGATGTGTCCGAGCGAAAGAGGCACAGAAGCTAAGGCAGGGAAATTAGCGGAGCGGAAGGCTCAAGGACTGCGCTGAAACGTCTTCCAACCAGCATCGGTCTTTTGATAGATAAAGCGCTCGTGAAGGCGTCCACTAAGGCCAAACCAGAATTCAATTTCAGTGGGGATGACTCTCCAACCGCCCCAGTGTGGGGGACGCGGAACAACTTGGCCGTCGAATTGCTTTTCGTATTCAGCCACACGACGAGCGAGCCAATCACGATCTGGAATGACTTCACTTTGATGCGAAGCCCATGCACCGATCTGACTTAAGCGCGCACGAGTCGCGAAGTAAGCATCACTTTCTTCAGCAGAGATTTTTTCAGCTTTACCCGTGATACGGATTTGATGCCACAAAACGGGCCAGTGAAAATTCAGACAAACAAAAGGGTTTGCCTCAATATCTTTTCCTTTACGGCTCATGTAGTTGCCGTAAAAAACAAAGCCCCCCTTCGACACCTCTTTAAGATAGACGATGCGAACGGAGGGCACACCCTTTTCATCCACTGTGGCAACGGACATAGCATTGGCCTCAGGGACTTGCTTTGCGATCGCCTCTTTAAGGAGGCGATCAAAATGCTGAAAAGGATCTATCGATAAATCGATCATTACTTTTTCTTTTTAGTATCTTGTTTAACGATGTCGATCAACTCAACGTCGAAAACAAGAACTGAATTTGGTGGGATGCCGGGACGACCAGAAGGACCGTAAGCCAATTCAGGTGGGATGAAAAGTTTAGCTTTACCGCCGACTTTCATCAATTGAAGAGCTTCCGTCCAACCTGGGATTACACCGCCAACTGGGAATTCAGCGGGTTGACCACGATCGTAAGAAGAATCGAATTGCTCACCGTTTGTCAAAGTCCCTTTGTAGTGAACTTTTACTACGTCTTCTTTTTTAGGAGAAGCGCCCGTGCCTTCTTTTTCAGTGATGTATTGAAGACCAGAAGCTGTTGTTTTCACGCCCGCTGCTGATTTGTTTTTTTCCAAGAAATCTTTACCTGCTTTTGCGTTACCTTCAGCAGCTTCTTGTTGTTTCTTCATCGCCATTTCTTGAAGTTTCATCATAGCGGCTTGCATGTCTTCTTTAGACATTTCGTTTTTACCCGCAGATGCATCTTTCAAAGCTTGCGCCAAAGCGTCAGCATCGAAATCGATGTTTTGTTGTTTCAAGTTACCACCGATTTGTTGACCGATAGCATAGCTCGCTTTTTTCATATCAGTGTCGAGCTTAACTTTCTTTTGGCAAGCAGTTGTAAATGCCATAGCAGCTACAACGAGACCGCCAAGTACTAACTTATTCATGTTGTCTCCTCATAAGGGTTGTTAAATTTGGCAACGGTTTATCTTGCGACGAAATCTTGCCGTTTCAAACAGATAACGCACCCAGAAAAAGGCAAATATCCACTACTGCGGAAGGCTTTTTAGGAAGGCAACGACCTCGTGACGAGGCCCTTTGAAGAGCACGCGGACTTGTCGCCGCTCCAAGGAAGACAGATAGAGGGGATCATAGTAATAGCTCAAAAGCTTTTCGATCCATATTTTGTTCGAATGGATATCACCGTGAGCCAGAAACTGAGACTCGGCCGTTTGCAGATCCGCCAAGATCTCCTGACTTCTTAAACCGCCCAGCTTTCTGCGAATTGACAGCACGGCCTCGCGGTATTTTGCAAAAAGTTTAAGCGCTTGTCCTCGAAGGATCTCTTCTTCTTCAGCGCAGCGAAACTGGGGTGACGAGCCTTCGCCAATATCAGTGTTGAGCACATAATCGGTAAAAATGTTCTCTACCCGGGTTTCAAAAGCTTCGTCCAACCATAGAACTTCGGAACTTCGCAGGCGTTCAAAGAAAGGCTTCGGCTGACAAATGCGACCGATAAGCCGACTTTCATCTTCCACCAAAGGGCGAATGCTTAAAGGGGTTTTGTCCTCAATCTTTAAACAATCTAAGGCCAAAGCGATTTCAAAATCTATCTGCGTGGGCTGATGAATAGGCAAAGATCCAAAAGCCGAACCGCGATGTCGCGCCAAAAGTTCTAGATCCATCGTGGGATAAAACCCACTCACCTCTTTTAAGAGATCCGTCTTGCCACTTCCCGTGGGTCCCGAGACAACTAAGAGTTCGCGCTGATTGCAGAACTTATCCAACTCGTCAGAAAAAAACTGCCGTGCTTTCTTATAACCGCCGGCAATGATCGGAACTGAAATACCCGCTTCGGCAAGCCAGGTTTGAGTGATTTGTGAACGCTTCCCACCGCGAAAACAATAGACAACGCTTCCCGGATGAGTTTGCACGAAGTCTTTCCAGCGTTGAACACGGTCCGCCTTCACGTCTCCAGAAACGATTTGGTATCCGAGTGCGACGGCGGCCTCTTGCCCTTCACGCTTGTAAGTCGTGCCAATAAGGGCGCGCTCTTCATCATTTAAGATAGGAATATTGACGGCATGGGGCAGATGACCTTGAGCAAACTCCACCGGGGCTCGCACATCAATCAAGGGCGCTCCCGATAAAAATAAATTTTTATACTGCTCGATAGGAATTCGTTCGTTACTCAAAAATCACCGCTTTATCTTGGCGAGGCAAAACCTCTCCAATGATTTCAGCAGATTTGAACTTAGCTCGCAAGGCCTGGACGGTGTCGCGACTGGTTTCGCGAGAAACACTTAAAAGAAGGCCACCACTGGTTTGGGGATCGTGGATTAAAAGCCTGTGGAGATCATCGAGTTTTGTCGTATCAATCGAAGCTTCGGTGTATTGGGCATTAGAACGATGGGCTTTGGTTAAAAAACCTTTTTCTAAGAAGGATAAAACCTTGGTAAATTTCGGA
Source organism: Bdellovibrio sp. HCB117 (assembly GCF_047305915.1). Classification (NCBI taxonomy): domain Bacteria; kingdom Pseudomonadati; phylum Bdellovibrionota; class Bdellovibrionia; order Bdellovibrionales; family Pseudobdellovibrionaceae; genus Bdellovibrio; species Bdellovibrio sp. HCB117. Next base: position 2,394,271 of record NZ_CP178622.1, read on the forward strand.
ACCTTATCCAAAGAAATTCTTAAACTCACTTGGCTCGCATTAGCCATTTGCATGGAGTGACCCGAAAGTCCAAAGCCCGTGATGTCTGTCGCCGCATGCACGTAAGGTTTTGTCAGCGGAGTCAAATAGTCGACAGCATTGTTAATGGTCGCCATGCTATGCAAAGCTTCCATGATGTCTTCTTCGGAAGATTCACGACGTTTTAATGACGCCGTCAATGTCCCGGTACCAAGAGGTTTTGTCAGGATCAAATGATCACCGACTTGCACTTTGGCGTTTGTCCACACTTCATTCGGATGAACAAATCCCGTGACCGAAAGACCGAATTTTAAAGTGTCATCATCAATGGAATGACCGCCGACAAAGTTGGCGCTGGCCTCCGCGATTTTGTCGCTCGCCCCTTGCATAACATCGACAATCACAGACTCAGGAAGAGTGGCTAAAGGAAAAGCCAGGATACCCATGGCTGTTTTAGGAAGCCCGCCCATGGCGTAGACATCGCTAAGAGCGTTGGCCGCCGCGATTTCACCGAACAGTTTGGGAGTGTCTACGATGGGAGTGAAAAAATCCAAAGTCTGAACCAGGGCTATCTCGTCCGTGACTTTGTAAATCGCCGCATCGTCAAAAAGTCCGCCATCGACCATCAAAGCCGGATGCGCGGCAGGAAACTTCACGTTACTTAAAATACGACGAAGCTCAGAGGCGGCCACTTTCGCGGCACAACCTCCCTTTTGCACAGTTTGCGTCAGTGCGATTTTTTCAGAACTCATGATTGCTTATGAGTGTCTTTTTGCTCTTGAGTTTGATTCAGAGGCTTTTCTTTGTTTTGAGAAATTTGCGGGTTGGCTTCGCGCTCATTAGGGTCTTCGTTTAAAGCTTTTTTGAAGCCGCGGATAGATTCACCCAAAGAACGTCCCAAACCGGGAAGTTTGCTGGGCCCGAACAAAAGAAGTGCGATACCACCGATCAATAAAATCTCAGTCCAACCTAAATTCATAAGGTCTCCTCGTTACAAGGCCCAACCCTACTATAAGGCCTATTGCATGGCAACAAAAGGCCGTGCATTATATTGGGATAGGAGGCAACATGCTAAGTCTCATCCTGACACTCTTACTCGTGAGTGATGCACAGGCTCAAAGCAGTGCGAATTCCACGAAATACTTCGAAGCCGAAGAAGAACCTGAAAAATCCGATGAATCTAAGAGTTTTACCGCCAAGGTCAAAGTTGTTCGCGAAGAAAGTGATGGCGTGGACGTCTTCTTTGAGGGCGAAAAAGCCAAGGGAGCTTACTTCCTTTCGCGCTCCGTGGAGCACTACGGCAAAATGATCAAAGACCTCGAAAAAAGTAAGAAGCCAAAGGGCCCGGCAGTCGCCGTCACGGCCGATAAAGATAAAAACATCAAAAAAGTGGAACTGAAAAAGGCGGAAGCCACTTCGGACTTCAAAATCCCTGACGATCCCAATCAAAAATGGGACTTCGGTAAACCACCAGAATAAGCTTCTGAATCATGTTGCGTAAGCGCCTGGGAAGTGCGATTTTCATGTCCTCAGCATGGAAAAATCTCGGGCGCAATGGCTAAAACAATCCTGGCTCTATCTTAAACGCATTCTGATTTTGAATGCCGTCTTTCTTTTTATTGGTTTTCTTTGGCGTGTAGGATTTTTCTTCGTTTATGGCAACATGAATGAGGTTTCGCAGGTAAAAGGCGATGTTGTACGTGCATTCATTTTAGGCGCTCGCTTTGACAGTACGATTTTATTCTACGTCAACGCGATTCCCCTCTTGATACTTTTTCTGGCAAGCCTTCTGGCGTTCACGAAGTTTCTTGAAAAACCACTGCGCCATCTTTTTTCACACTTTACGAAGTTTTTAATTCCGTACTACACCGTCATGCTCTTTATCGTGACCTTCGTTTCGGCGGTCGACTTTGGTTTTTACAGCTTCTATCAAGATCGCATCAATGTTTTGATCTTTGGTTTTATCACCGATGACACTATCGCCTTGATCAAAACGATTTGGCGCAATTATCCGATGGTGTGGATTGCTTTGGGCTTTTTCTTTTTCACTTACTCTTTGTGGAAGGGACTGAAGATCAACTTCACCCAAGGGCGTGAGTGGATTCCTTTAAAGGTCGAGCGCGTTTCTTATCCCGTTTTCGTTCTGTTCTTTTTTATTGTCTTCCTTTTAAACGGCGTAGGCGCCCGCGGCTCCTTAGGGTTATTCCCATTAAGTGAGATGGACACCGGAATTTCCAAATCCATTTTTGTAAACCACTTAAGTTTTAACGGCACTCGCGCTTTCACTCGCGCGATAGAACTTAAAGCCCAGCAAACCTCTAAGTGGGATAGCAATTTACGCCACTACGGGTACGGCGAAAACTATCGCCAGGCTTTCGCGGATTTTTACTCCTTAACGCCGGAACAAGTCCCTGAAGATCCTTTGGAGTTGATGAAGCGTCGAACACCTAAAAGTGAATGGGCGGAAAAAACAAAGCCGCATGTCTTGCTTTTGACGATGGAATCCATGGGGGCATATTGGTTTAAATACGACCAGCCTGATTTTGATCTTTTAGGTCAATTCAAACCGCACATGCAAGAAGACACTTATCTAACGAACTTTCTTTCAAGCACCAATGCAACCATTGGAAGCTTGAGTTGTTTGATGATTGGTTCTGCACAACGCCCGATCAGCGAATTTTTATCTGAAAGCGATTACTTGCAAGTTCCCTTTCGCACTAGCCCCGCCCGCGTCTTTAAGGAGTCAGGCTACAAGGCGCGCTTCTTGTATGGCGGAAATCCCGGCTGGCGAGAGGTCAATAAGTTTGCGGTCGCTCAAGGCTTTGACACCGTCGAAGGTGAATTTGAAATGAGCGAAATTTTGGGAGGACTTAAAGACCGTCACGACTGGGGCGTTTACGATGAAGACGTTTTTGAATACGTTTTTAAAACTTTAAGTGAAGCCAAAGAACCGCAGTTTTTATTGACGATGACTACGACGAATCATCCGCCCTATCAACTGCCTCACGCTTATAAAGTTCCTGAATTAAAAGCACCGGCAGAGCTGACTTCTCGTTTGATCGGCGACACGTCTTTGGCAGAGAAACGTTTTAAAACATATCGCTATTCTTCAGATAAATTGGGCGAGTTTTTAACTCGACTTAAGAACTCGCCTTTAAAAGATAAAGTGATCGTAGCGATTACCGGCGACCATACGTTCTGGATAGTGAATTTTTCTGAGCAAGAACTTCTGCAGAAAGGCTCGGTGCCGTTTTATCTTTACGTACCGGCAGCCATCCGTAAAAAATTAGACCCTGAAGCTTTTGGATCCCAAGCCGACATTGCCCCGACACTTTATAACTTAGCTCTTTCTGACAAAGAATATTACTCTTTGGGGCGCGACCTTTTTGAAAAAGAAGGCGACTTTGCCGTGAATGCTTCAAACCTTATCGTCAATCGCACCGGCGGAGTTTTGGCGGCGGGCCACGCGGCCGAGGATCATGCTTTTGATTGGCAAGGTCACTACGAAAAATTAGTTCCCGGAGAAATGACCGAATCTAAAAAAGCCCTTTCTTTAAAATACAAATCCTTGATGGGCATTTTGGATTTCTATTTTATGAAAGAGAAAAAAGATCAGAAAGGACCGATGCAAAATGCGGATTCTCGTCGTTGAAGATCAAGTCAAAATGGCGAACTTTCTAAAAAAAGGGCTCGCTGAAGTGGGTTATGCGGTCGATCTTGCGGAAAGCGGTTCCGCAGCTGAGTCTTACATGGCTCAAGGTGATTATGACTTGGTGATCTTAGATGTGATGCTTCCTGATCAAAGCGGTATCGATACCGCTCGCCATATTCGTCGCGATGGTTACGAAGGACCAATTCTGATGCTCACTGCTCTTTCAACGACGAAAGACAAAGTAAATGGTTTGGATGCCGGCGCTGACGATTATTTGACGAAGCCGTACTCTTTTGACGAACTTCACGCCCGTGTGCGTGCGCTTCTTCGTCGTAAGGGAAGTGCGACGAATGGAAGTCATTCTAACACTTTGAAATATGCGGACTTAGAGTTGGACTTGATTCAAAGAAAAGCCCGTCGCTCGGGCCAGGAGATTTCTTTAACCACGAAAGAGTTCGCTCTTTTAGAATACTTTATGCGCAACCCGGAACGTCCTTTAGGACGTGTTTCAATTGCGGAGCACGTGTGGGACATCCACTTTGATTCAGAGAGCAACGTGATTGACGTTTACATCAATCTATTGCGTAAAAAAATCGACGCTCCCTTTGCGAAGCGCTTGATTCACACAGTGGTCGGCACGGGTTATGTTCTTAAAGAAAATCTATAAATTTCTTTCTAGCTTCAGTATCCGTCTTCGCCTGTCGTTGATCTTCGTTCTGATTTTTGGAGCGACCACGATCTTTTTTAACATGTTCCTTTTCAAAATGATGATCGACACCCTTCAACAGGATTTCGACGATGCCCTCTTCAACTATTCGGTCGACGTTTCTGAGGGAATTGAAATCGGCGTAAAAGGAGATCTCAGCTTTCCGCCCCTGCGTTTAGATCATGGTAAAATTCTTCCCTTCCCGCTAGGAACCGCGTTGATTCAAGTGCGCCACAGTTCTGGCGCCGTCTTGGCGCGCGTAGGGAACTTTGGTGAATTCAATCCGCCTTATAAAAAAGATTTTCAACGCATCTGGGCCGGTGATGAAGCCACCTACCGCACTATTGAACACATTCGAAATATCCCCTCTGCCGAAGCGGACTCTTACCGACTGATTTCTTTTCCTTTAGATAATGCGGCCAAACCTCAGTTACTTTTACAGATCGCCGTGCCCATGACTTTGATGGAAACCCAGATTTCGCAGCGTCTGACTTTGTTGCAGGTCGGGATTCCGTTTGTCCTTTTGATTGCAACCCTGGGCGGAATGTTTCTATCGGCCAGAGCCCTGAATCCGGTGAAGAACATTATCAACACAGCCAAAGAGATTAAAGTTAGTGAACTTTCTCAACGTGTGCCGATTCCTAATGCCAATGACGAAATTCGTAAACTGGCTTTGACGTTAAATGAAATGCTGGATCGTATTCAGCAGGCTTTTTTAAGTCAGGAGCGCTTCGTCGCCGATGCTTCTCACCAGCTTTTAACTCCGCTGACAATCATGCGCGGAGAACTAGAGCTTTTGCAGAAATCAGAAAAGCGCGATGTCGATCAATTTATTAAAAGTGCTTTGCAAGAGGTCGACAATCTTTCAGGTATCGTGCAAGAAATGCTGCTACTTGCGCGCGTCGATGCCGGCACCGGCGCACTCAACTTTCAAGACTTGGCCTTTGATGAAGTCATCTTTGAAGTGTTGCCTCGTTGTGAGAAGCTGGCTAACTCAAAAAATATCAAGCTCAAACTCAATATCAACAATGAGACAATGGACGATCGCAAAATGGTTCGCGGAGATAATGATCTTCTGCAAAATCTTGTGATCAATATCATCGAAAACGCCATCAAGTATTCGCCGAACAACGAAGTCGTGACGATGAACCTCAATTGGAAACAAGACATCACTCAGTTCGTCGTCGAAGACAACGGCCCGGGTATTCCAGAAGAACAATTGCCGTTCATCTTTGAACGCTTCTCGCGCGGTGCAAACATGGAGACCCGTGTTAAAGGCTTTGGTCTGGGTTTAGCTATCGCGCAAAAAATAGCGATTCTTCATAACGCAAAGTTAAGTGCGCAAAATCATTCAGAACACGGTGCGCGCTTCACTTTTGAAATTAAAAACATTTAATTCCGTTTTAATCAGGGCTTTAACCCTCTTTGCTAGCATAACTCCTGTTCGATTGAAGCTAACTAAAGAACCAATGGAGGTTACTATGAAAATCGCTTCTGTTTTGATGACTGTTGTATTTGCTGGTGTTGTTGCTCAAGCTAACGAACCTGCTAAAACTGAAACTACAACTGCTGCTGCTCCAGCTGCTGCAACTGCACCTGCTGCAGAAACTAAAGCTCCAGCTAAGAAAAAACACGCTAAAAAAGTTGAAGCTAAAGCTGAAACTAAAGAAGCTGCTCCTGCTGGTCACTAATTCCTTTACGGAATTAGCGAGCGCATAGCTTTCTAAGTTAAAAGGGAACCTCGCGGTTCCCTTTTTTATTTCTTAAGCTCTTCACACTCTTTCGCAAAACTTTTCCAGAATCCTTGAATCAGCTCTTTGCTCTTCGGATCCGTCAGCGTGCCCTTTTCGTCAAAGGCCTTAGAAGCATTAAAATAAAATTCAGGCTGACCCATTGTCGGCATATTTAAATACGCCAGCACCTGACGCAAGTGATGTTGAGCGCCGAATGTTCCAATATTTCCAATGGAGGCCCCCATCACCGCCGCGGGCTTTTTATCCCACAGGTTTTGTCCATAAGGGCGGGAACCCCAATCGATGGCGTTTTTTAAAACTCCCGGAAAACTGCGATTGTACTCAGGCGTGATAAAGAGCGCGGCGTCGGCCTCTTTGATTTTATTTTTAAACTGTTTTGCGACTTCAGGTGGATCATTTTCCAGATCCTGGCTAAAAAACGGCAGCGTGGCGATATCAAAAGTGTCTATCTGAATATCCGCGGGGGCCATATCTTTAACGGCTTTAAAAAGTTTTTTGTTTAACGAATCTTTGCTGATACCGCCGACCAATGTCAGCACTTTTGTTGCCATGAGTCCTCCTTCACAACACTTCATCAGAATCCATTCTGATGTGCCTGCCAAGGTCTCCGACAAAAAACAAAGGCGGACTTACTGTCCGCCTTTTCTATCTTACACAAGGCTTTCTTCGATCTCTTCTTTGGAAAATTCCGACGGACGCCGCACCGATTTAACTTCACCTGCAGAGATCTCAACGATCTGGTCACAATCTGCAATCGTACCCAAACGATGCGCGATGATGAGCATCGTTACTCCCGCGAAGGATTGACGGATGACTTTTTGAAGTGTCGCATCAGTTTGTACATCCACACTGGCAGTGGCCTCATCCATAACAATGACACGCGCTTTTGTTAATAAGGCGCGTGCTAGACAAAGAAGCTGGCGCTGACCTTGGCTTAAGTTCAAGCCCCCTTCACTGACAGCCGAATGAACTCCTTGCGGCAATTCTTTGACATATTCCCACATCGAAGCATGTTTTAAAGCCGTCACTACTTCTTCATCGGAATATTCGTTATAACGATCCAAGTTATTACGAATGGTTCCTAAGAACAAAGTCGGATCCTGCGGAATGATCGCTAGGTTGCGACGCAATTTTTCTAATGGCACCGTCGCGATTTCCACTCCATCAATTTTGATTCGACCTTCTTCCGCTTCGATAAAGCGAAAAAGAGATTGAAAGAAGGTGCTCTTTCCCGAACCCGTGCGCCCGATAATACCTACTCGCGTACCGGCCTCGACATGGAAAGTGATGCCTTTAAGAACTTGCGGCAAGTGAGGAGCATAACGCACTTTCAAATTCTCAACAGAGATCTCTCCTTTTTCTGGCCAAGAAAGACGAAGCGGCTCTTCGTCTTTCAGCAAAACATCTTTTTCTGCAGGAAGGTTTGAGAAAAACTTCAGACGCTCAATCGAAGTCATGCGGGACTCAATATCCGCGAAGATACGAACGCCCCAGTTCAAAAAGCCCCAGAAGGATAATGAATAAAGTGTCACGAGTCCCGCAGTTCCTGCTTCCATCACTCCATAGTACGCGGACAAGGTCACCCCCACCGCCGTTGACATCGAAATCAGTCCGCCGATCAAAGGGATGCGTGACGAAAACCAACGATTGATCATGTAGTGTGAATAAAACATTCTTTGGCTGTGTGCGAGCTTGTCATAGAAGTTTCGCATAAACCACGGTGCCTTGTTAAAGCCACGAATAACGGTCAACCCTTGCAAGGTTTCCTTAAAGTGAGCATAACGTGGGGACCTAGCTACACTGTCAAAGCGTTTCACCTCTCGAGCGGGCCTGCGATAATCACGCTGCAACACATAGTAGAGCGCCATCACCGGTCCGATAACAAAAATCATCAGTGGCATCAATCCCAAGATCAACACGATGGACACAATCACCTGCAAAGCACAATGAACAGCGGAATCAAAACTCCATTGCAAGTAAACGTCCACCGATTCAATATCGCGGGAAAACCTTTGGATGATTCGGCCCACGGGTGTGGAGTCAAAAAAGCGTACTGGAGAATTTAAAACACTGTGAAGCATTTTATCGTGCATATTTTTACCCGCACGAATCCCGCGCTCCAGCCAGATTAAGTGATTCAGTAAAGATCCCACTAAAACGGCAAGGCCGATCAAACCATAGATACCCACGGCTGATAAAGCGGCCCACTCGCCTTGATGGCTAGAATAATAAGACAGCCAAGCTTTTTGCAACAGCGGCAAAAGCGTGACGCCGATCGCGCCTAACAAAAGAACACTTAAAATAAGGGGCTTCGTGTACTTTCCGTCTCCGCCCAAAGAACTAATGTAATCCCAGTACACGGAGCCCTTAACGGCGCCGACTTCACGCTCTTCATCTTCGGTCACGCGGTTTTTCTTTTCGTCGGTTTCATCTGTCGCGGTGACAGCTTCAACTGAAGTTTCAGCAGGCACCGTCGTCGAACTATGATCCCCTTGAGTTTTACCATGCTCTTTATAAAATTCGGCAAAGGGCTGACAGACTTTTAGAAGCTCTTCAAAACTTCCTAAACCGCGCGCTACGCCATTTTCAATATAAAGAACTTGGTCAAATTTTGGTAAGTGTTCCAGACGATGAGTGGCGACAACGCGAGTGACATCTTTCCATGCACCAAATAACAAACGCTCACAAAGAAGATTCTCGGTTTCAGCATCAACTGCGGATAACGGGTCATCTAATAATACGATCTGAGGTTTTCTTAAGTAAGCGCGTGCTAAAGCGACACGCTGTTTTTGGCCACCGGATAAGTTCACACCTTTTTCACCGATTTCGGTGCGAAGTCCTCCGGACCACTCCTTTAAATCACGGCTTAAGCAACTATTGTGTAAAGCACGACGCAACTCTTCCTTGGAAACATCTTCACCAAAAGAAAGATTTTCTAACAAAGTCGTATTGATGATGTAAGCCTCTTGCGGCACGAAGGACATTCGCGGACGCTCATTTTCTAAGACTTTTGAAAATTCAATCTTTCCCTTCGTGGGTGCCACCTCGCCAAGAAGTGCCGAAAGCAAACTGCTTTTGCCTGCGCCCACCGGACCTACGATAGCCACTGAACTTCCTGCGGGAACCACAAGGTCGATATTTTTTAATACTTCTTCTTGTGCTCCGGGATAAGTCAACGACAGTCCTTGGATTTCAAGTCCCATCGGCTGGCCCACTAAAGCGTTTTCCTTCGTGGTGATCTCGACTTCTTCTTGTTTTAAGAAGTTAAGAATACGCCCCGCCCCGACAACGGCTGTGGTGTAGCGGGAGATCAAACGCGAAAGATCTCCGAACGGTCCTTCTAAAAGACCGAATAAAGAAATACAGGTAAAGATTATAGCCGCATCTAAAGTCTGTCCCCGCCACGCGTGAACAGCTAAAGCGACAAAAAGAACCAATGTCGAGACACCCAAATACCCCAATGAAGAAATCACTTCGGCGCGTGCCAAGCGGCGGCGACTTAGCAGTTCCTTTTCTCGCACTTCAGTCACTTCTTTAGAGACGCTTTTTTCCCAAGCGAAGTATTTTACAACGCGAATGGCGTTCAGAGCTTGCGTCATTAAAGTCACGCGATGATCGCGATGCTTCATCATTTCTTCATCCAAATGCGTGAATTTCTTCGCTACGTAATTCGTCAACGGAGCCAACGTGAAAAGCACGGCCAAGGCCGCAAGCGCCGACCATCCAATGTAATAAAAGAGCATCGCCACCACGCCGATGATCAGAAACAGTGACGAAACCAAATCTCCCAGGATCTGCGGGAAATCAGAAACAGAATCACTGTCCGAGCTCATATGGTTGACAATATCACCCACCTGGCTTTTTTGGCGCGCACTTTGACTGAGTTTCAAGCTGTGACTAAAGATCTTCTGGTTCAGAATATTCGTCGTCACTTGATAGCACTGAAGCGTATTATAAAAATAATGCTGCAAAAACAGTCCCGACAAAAAACCACAAAGACCTAAAAGAAGTCCATAAAGCAGGGCTTCGGGCAAAGTTTCTTGGGTCACGCCTTTAGAAATCAAACCTACGAAACGATTTACAAAAACTGGCGATAAAAGCGCTAAAACCGAGCTCGCCAGATACCAAGAGTATCCAGGCAGCAAAAATTTCTTAAGAGTGCGAATCAACGAAAACAAAAATGCTTTCGGCGTCGTCCACTGCAAGGGCTCTAAGGAAACAGGCAAAGTTTCCGGATGTAAATGCGCAGGTAAAGGCAGTAAGTCGCCTTCATCAATGTTTTTCGTTTTCGCCAATTTCACCAAAGAACTAACTTGGTAAAATAGCATACGTCTAAGGAAGTTCATGCAAATCCGTATCTGCTCATCAATGAGCAAAATAAAATATTAAAATGTCAGAGAATCAGATCTTTACGTTGGGTTGACGTCGGGATCTTTATTTTTGAATAAGGGAAAGACACATCATTGAAATGATTTTAGATAGAATCATAGTGACCTCCCCTTAAATATTGCGTGAGATAAAGCCAGGTTAAACAAACGACCGCGCTTTGTCTAGCCCCTAAAAAATAAATTTTTATTGAGTCACGGATTTAAAGGAATGGTGAAAATAAAGCGAGAACCCTGCCCTGGCCTGCTTTCTACGGTGATCTGACCACCCATTTTTTCCACCAGCTCTTTGCTAATACTCAATCCCAGCCCCGTGCCTCCGAAGCGGCGAGTTATCGACGAATCGCCTTGATAGAACCTTGTGAATAGAGTGGCTAATTTATCTTCGGAAATACCTATTCCTGTATCCTGAACTGTGAATTCAAGGACGGGTTGGGCTTGTCGACGCAGGGATATATTTAAAAGAACACTTCCCGAGTCCGTGAATTTAAGACCATTTCCGACCAGGTTGATAAGAACTTGCTGCAAACGTTTTGCATCTCCAGTCACCGTATCAGGCACATCGTGATCAATATCCACACGCAGTTCCAACTTTTTTTCCTGAGCCTTGATTAACAACAACTCAATACTTTTTCGCACGGTTTCGCGTAATGGAAACGGCACCTTTTCAAGCACCATTTGACCGGATTCGATTTTCGAGAAATCCAAAATGTCATTGATAATACCTAAAAGACTTTCAGAAGCACGACTCAAAATAGTGACATAGCTTCTTTGATCTTCATCAAGCGGACTTTCTAAAAGCACTTCTGCCATGCCCATTATTGAATTCATGGGTGTACGAATCTCATGACTCATATTCGCCAGAAATTCAGATTTTGCCTTGGTCCCCAACTCTGCTTCTTCTTTCGCTTTCAAAAGCTCCGTTTGATAACGATGCAGTTCCGTAATATCCGTGGAAACACCGGCCATAGCTATCACATTACCTTGAGCATCTAACAGAGGAAACTTTTCAGAGATGTACTGCTTTTCACTTCCATCTGGCAATAAAATGGCATCTTCCGTTTTTTCAGCTTTCTTGGTGCGAATGATTTGATGATCATTGCGAACGTGCCGAAGTGCATCTCTTTCAGCAAACAGATCAAAATCTGTCTTACCTAAAATCTCGTCTTTGCTTTTACCCATTAAGATTTCAAATTGTCGACTGGCTAAAATATAGCGCCCCTCTAAGTCCTTCACGTAAATAATCGACGGCGAGGAATCAAAAAGGCCGTTTAAAAGCTCTTGCTGATAGCGCAGAATATTTTCGGTTTCTTTAACCTTGGAAATATCCTGGACGATCCCGAAAGCCGTGATGATGATATCGTTCTCTTTTAAAGCGGCTCCCATAATTCGGGCCGGGAATAGACGGCCTTTGCTGGTGGCGAGCACGGTTTCTATGTCGTACTCTTCACCGCGCTCTTTCAGATTCTTATATTTTTCTTCGATCAAGGCTCGTGCGTCAGGGGGCAAAATGCTCATCGCATCTTCCACTTCCGAGACATCCTTGGGGTCGATTTCAAAGAGATCGCACAGTTCTTGAGAAAAATGGACTTTTTCTTCTGCTAAGTCGACACTCCAACTGCCCAACTTCGCCACTTTATTGGCGCGCTTGTAAATCTCGTCATAAATTTTTTGCTGAGTGATGTCTTTGACAACAGCATAGATCAGCCGATTTTTCAGATCTATTTTATAATTCCAACAAAGATATTTGTAAGATCCGTTTTTACAACGATACCGATTTCGCACATCACGCACCACTTGACCATCGTGAGGAACTCCGATCTGTTCCAAGGTGGATATGTAATCATCGGGATGAATCAGATTTTTGAAAGAGAGCTGGATAATTTCGTCGCTGTTCCATCCCAGCTCTTTAGTCCAAACAGAATTCAGTTTTACAGGAACCCAGTCCATTCCCACGACAGCAACCATGTCATTGGAAATTTCAAAAAATACTGAGTCCTCAAAATCCATCAGGAAATTTTAATGAGGACTTCAGTAAAAAGCATCGTTTATTATTTCTTTACAGGACCCACAAACAGAATATCGCTATCGCCGTAGGAACTAGGGCCGCAATTAAAAGGTTTAATGGCTTAATTCCACCTGGGAATTTATGACTGAGGATCGAATACCCGGCCGCATTCGGAGCGTTGGCAATAATTGTAAGACCGCCGCCCGCAATAGCGCCCGCCACGAGCGCGTATTTACTTGAATCACTCAAGCCCTCGACTTGCGATCCCAAATAAGTTAAAGCCGCATTGTCTGTGATTGCGGTCAAACCTACGGCGCCTTTGAACAACACTAAGTCACTCATGCCTCCCAAAAGCGGAGCTAGCCACCACTTTTGAAAAGCCCCGAATTGAATGATTCCGCCAAGGAAAAGAGAAACCAAAAGACTTTCTTTCAATCGAAGAGCATCTTGATAGCGTTGTGTGACGCTCGCTACTCCTAAGAATAAAAGGAAAATGCCCAGAAATGCATTTTGATAGTGTCCTGTGATAACAATTCCCGCTAGAAAAAGAAGATGCACCAATGTGACGCTGGCTGGAATCGGAGCTTGCGCTCCCGAAAGACGCGTTTCAACTTCGCGCAAGGTGATACAGTTTTGAGCGAATTCTTTTCTAAAAATCGTCACAAGCAGAATGCCATTGATTGTTACGGCAATCGCGCTTTTCCAACCAAAGTGAGTCAACACGAATGCGAAGTCCCAATTCCATTTACTCGCAACCATTAAAATGGGTGGCGCCGCAAATGGGGTCAACGCTCCACCAATAGAAACATTCACAAAAAGAACCGCGATCAAAGCATAGATCAGTTTACTGGATTCTTTTTGCAACATGGAGTTAAGCATGAAAGCTGTCACTGTCATAGCTGCGGGCTCGGTGATAAAACTGCCACTGAGTGACCCAACAACTAGGACGATAAAAAGATCTGTGTGAACTGCTGGAGTTCTAAATACTCTTTGCACAACGGTGCTTAGAAATAAGATTCCATGTCGAGCCGCTGCCAAGATGGGTCTTGTCGAACAGACCACCATAATCGCAAAAATAAAGAAAGGTTCTACAAAATTCAAAGAAGTCTGATACTTGATCGCCTCGCCCCACCCTTCAAGAGAAATGTAAACAGCCATGAAGAGACTCGCCCAAATAGCAAAAACGGCTTCGATTTCACCTAAAAGATGCAAAATACTATTCCAAGCAGAATGCTTGGGAAAGTGGTGAGACCACTGAAGTATTTTCCCCACCATGAAAGTGTGAATGACGGCTAAAGCAAAGAATATCGTTCCAAGAAGTTCAATCGTTGTGTACTGCATGAGTACAATGCTAAACAAGAATGTCCCAAGCTCCAAACAGAACCGGTTTTAAACCTATCGATTTTGCATTGAGCTACTTATTTTTTGACGCAGGCCCCGCTCTGACAGACGTGATCGCCAGCACAGTTGATTTCTTTTTCAAGAGGCTGACCGTTTTGACACGAAAACTCTAAGACTTTTTGAGCGTCTAAGCAGCGGTCATGTTCTTTGATCATCTGCGTATAACAAGAATCACCTAAGCAATTTTCATCCCCCAAAGAGTAAACCACTTTTCCCGCCGTCGAAGGTTGAACACCGCCGTCTGAATCCTTACAAACACCCGCTTGCACCGCACCTGCCAAACAAAGAAGAGAAATAAGAATTAGGTATTTCATTACTGCACCTCACAGCGGTAGTTTTTCGTCAACGAGGCTTGTGTCGTCCAATCGCGCTCTTTCTTCGGTGGTCCGCACATCACGATCAATTCTAAATCCACTTGTTTTGATTCTTGGCTCTTCAAACGAATTGTTGAAGAGTACGAGCATGGGGACTGGCAGTATTTTTGTTCCATATATTCTCCCAAGCTGTTATCGCTCATCAAAGTCTCTTGCGCAAAAGTCGTCGCCTCTGCGGTGTTTGCGAAAGCTTTTTTAATGCCCTTCCCACTTGGAGCGACACCAAATTTTTTCCCTTCAGCCGCCGACAGTTGAATCGCGGTATACTGCTGCGGGCAGGACTCGTGGGGAACTACCTCCGTCGGCTTCGTAGAAACCTCCACGACGGGAGCACTAATGCGAGAACACCCCCCGGGGCATCCTCCAGACTGCTTCAAGAACTCTTTTTGCAAACCTTCGAGCTGTGAAAACAAGCCCTTCATTTTAGAACTTGCCGACATGATTCCATAGCTGATCGCAGGTAAAGCCTGCTTTTCTGCTTTCACTTTTACGTCGCAATGAGATTTGTTATTTTTGTTGAGCGCATCGCAAAGCTCTTTTAAGTCTTGCGTTGACGAGGTTTTCGTTGAACACGCCTGTTGGGCTTGAGCCACAGACCCCAATAAAAATACCAAAGATAAGAGAATGTGTTTCATGGATGCTTTATCGGCAGAAGGAGCTGCTTTTTAAAGCGATTTTTCCTTGAAAAGCGCGGGTCTCCTCATTGTTTCCACATTGTCAGATTTGAGGGCGAAAGTCTGGCTCTATTGGCACAGAGTCATATTATTTGCGATAAAGCGGCGCTGAGCAGCCAGATCCGTCTCGGAATAACTTAGCTCCGCAGCCGTGCAATGATGGGTTTGCGCTAACTCCTCCACTGCTTCTTTTTCAGAGACAGAAAGTCCCAGCGACCAAATCAATTTAACTTTCAACCATTGAGCCAGGTATTGGCACTGATAACTGCGATTCGGAGGCATGTACCCTTCCGGAGTTTTATCGCTCTTTGACGAATTTTCCGGCCCATACACAGGCAGCAAATGAAATTCATTCCCCATATAATTCGCATAAAGACAGCGTCGTTGCCAATTCCACTTATAGGCCCCGCTGATATACGCATTCTTCAATGGAACAAAGTGATCAATTTGAATATCCGATGCCCGCGTGTAATCACGATTGCTGTACGGATCTGCCCAATGCCCCTCCGTCACGGTGCAACCATTGGAAGCGAAAGAAACTTCCACGGCAGAGTCGCGAATTAAAACTTTTGCGCGCGTGTTGTAGCAAGTGCCGTCGTTATGGTCGCGCAACCAACTGCCAAAATGTTTCGCGCGGTTGTAGCGCTCGTTGTAGTTGGCATATTTGTCTTTGAAAAAGGAAAATCTAAGAAGAGATAAAACAGAATTCGTGAGTGTATTGGTTTCGGAGTTGTTTTCTAGAAATTCTTCGGCGACATCGAGAGGAGTCATTAAGGCTTTTTTCGGCGGAGACTTTGCGGACTCTTGAACCATATAATACTGAGCCCGGGCATTCCCACCGGCCAGCAACAACATCATCAAAAACAATGTCTTCATGGAGTCTCCAATCCCTAGAGATTCGCTGTCTTTTTTATTAGAAAAGCCCTTGCCACGCTTGGCAACGAGTAATTTGTTAGACTTCCGTTAAGGCTGGGCTTACAAAAGTCATTATGTTACGTGCCGGTCGCTTTCGCCATCGTCTTCTTGACGACACATTTCTAAAAACTCAAGGCCCGGTGGCCTATGAGTGCTTGCAGCCGTTTCTTTCTTTGTGGCGGCAAAAACGCCTGAGCGATGTCGAAATCGCCTCGATTTATATTTTTATTTTTGCGTTCTTGCGCCGACCCAAGGATTTCCTGGGAGGTGTTCACAATGAATTCCCGATTCCGTCGTCGAACGACACCGCTTTGCGGAGCGAAACTTTTTTAGGCATTCTTCGCGAATCACTTCCGGCAGAACTTAAACAGGCGAAGTCCTTGCGACGCTTTGAAAGCCCCCGCCCTTTTGTGGATTTCTTCTGTTCTTTGAGCTGGCGGTCGATCCCGCTCGCCGTACCTAAGTCTATCATTCGCTGGAAAGAGCAGATCTACCCGCTGGACCTTTTAATCACGTTGCCCACCCCGGAAGATGTTTTAAACATGCAGGCGCAAGGGCGACGTTGCATCAGCATGCTGGTTGAAAAAGATCAGATCTTGAATTTTGTCGAGGAAGGTCGAGATGTTTTGGGCTTCATCGTGCACGACCTCATTCATGCTGATCACTTTTTTGCGGACCCCGAAAAGGCGTTAGCCCAGATTGAGTTTTGCAGACGTTTGCGTATTGTTGTGACCTTTCCAGATATCCAACAAATGTTAGAAGAAGACGATTCTTTCCGACGAGAATTTCATTATTTAATGTCGGATATGAACTCGGTGCCTTTGCATTTGTTAAAAACTTTCAAGGCCATTTTGCTAGGCTTTTACAAACGCCAGCTTCATCTTGAGATGACAGCCGAGCTTCCTGCCGCAGCAGAAGCCAAATTTACTCATTTTTTCCAAGGCGTGCTTGCCCCTTGGAAACTCTCTGCGGAGCAACTGATTGCGGCGCAACGACTTAATACGGCTCAGTACAAAGGTCGCGAAGATGGAGAACTGCTGCACCAAGCTTTATCAACAAACTTTCATGACGAAACAGCAAATCTTTGTTAGTATACTTAACTAAGATGTCGCTAAAAAAAGATTGTCCTCCGCAACCCACAACCGAAACCTGCAGAAACTGCGAAAATAAAGCAGATTCTTTGATGTGTGCATCTCCGGATGTACAGCAGATGGTTGAAAAAGCTCGTGTCACCTGCCGCTTCAAAGCGGGGCAAGTGATTTTCTATTCAGGAAACGACTCGTTGGGAATTTTCACCATCCAACATGGCTTAGTGAAGCTGGAGGTCACCTCCCCTACAGGCGCGGCGCACACGCTTCGCTTGGTGGGGCCGGGCGGAACCTTAGGGTATAGATCTTTATTTGCGGGAGAGCCTTATCACGCTTCGGCCGTTGCGGTTGAAGACTGTGAACTCTGCTTTATTCCTAAAGCCGATGTGATGAATATTTTTAAGTCTTATCCCGACTTAGCGATGAAACTTCTTTCGCATATTTCTAAAGATTTGCGTATGGCTGAAGAAAAGTGGATGGGACAAATGGATAAAGATGCTTCCGAGCGTATCGCTGAAGCGCTTTTGTTCCTGCAAGAACACTTCTCACACCAAAATTGGACAAGAAGAGAAATCGCCCAGTGGGCTGGTACGACTCCCGAGACAGTGATTCGTACGTTAGCTTCTTTCGAAAAAGAAGGTTTGATTGATCAATCCGCGGGTCGCGGAATTCGTATTCTTTCCCGCGATAAGTTGCGTGAAAAAGCGGAACTGAACTAGTTCCGCTTCCCTATTTAAATTTTATAAAGCCAGTTGAACGTGTCTTTAACCGTGCCGTTTTGAATGCCTGTCAGTTCTTCGTACAGACTGGCTGCCACAGGTCCCATTTCGCCGTTGTTCACTGTGATCTTCCAATCCTTGGCGGCAAGTTCGCCCACAGGACTGATCACGGCCGCCGTGCCCGTTCCGAAAATTTCTTTTAACTTTCCGTTAGCGGCCCCCTCGCGCACTTCCTGAAGTTTCACGCGACGCTCAACAACGGGTTTGTTTTTAGATTTTAAAAGCGTGATGATGGAATTTCTTGTACCACCACCTAAGATGGTTCCTTCCAAAGAAGGAGTGACGATTTCGTTTTCAAATACAAAGAAGACATTCATCGTGCCTACTTCTTCAATGTACTGACGATTCACATCCAACCACAAAACTTGTGAATAGGAATTTTTCTTTGCCTGCAAAGCGGCCTTTAAACTTCCTGCGTAGTTTGCCGCCGCCTTCGTCGCCCCTAAGCCTCCCGGAGCAGCACGAAGATATTCTTCTTCCACCCAGATCTTTACCGCTTTCGTGCCCTCGCCATAATAAGAAGCCACAGGAGAAAGGATCGTGAAAAACAAATACTCTTCTGCCGGACGAACCCCTAGGAAAGACTCACTGCCGATCAATGTCGGACGAATGTAGAGGGAACAGCCTTTTTCTGAAGGAATCCAATCACGATCGAGCTTAATAAGTTCTTTGATACCTTCGATGAAGATTTCTTTAGGCGGAGCAATCATGCAAAGACGTTCTGCACCTTCGGCCATGCGGGCCCAGTTGAACTCCGGTCGGAACAGAACACAGCTTCCATCTTGATGAGAAAAGGCCTTCATCCCTTCAAACAGTGCCTGACCATAGTGCAAAACGCTCGCACCCGGATCGAGCGGAATGGGCTCATACGGTGTGATTCGTAAATTGTGCCAGCCTTTTTGCGTCGAGTAAGAAGCCAGAAACATGTGATCAGTAAAGTAACGACCAAAGCCCAAAGAATCAGCGGAAGGACGTGTTTTGGGGTTCTTCGTCTTTTGGATAGAGATGGAATTTGCTGTCATGACCCCAATAAATCACGAGCGCGTTTATGGCGCAACCAATTGATGCACTTTTATCCACCTAGCTCCCAAATTGAAACAATTGTCATGATTTAATCACAATTCACCATAGTTCCTCTTCTCTAATTTTTGTCGTTTATGATGGGAATCATGTTTTTATACTGTGATTTTCCGCAAAGTAAGGCCAGAGGAGATGACTGAAATGTCTCTGGCAACACTGATTCAATGCAAATACTGCGCGACACCCACTGAAGTGGGGCCTTATTGCTGTCGAGCGTGCGAGGTCTTAGACACGCAAGTCGGTGCATTTCCATTAGTAAAAAATTCATCCAATCCTTACTCTTATCTTGATCAAAAAGACTTTAAAGACATCTATCGCCATGGTGAGCAGAGCGAATTTGATTATCTGTTTTATGCAGAAGGTTTGCATTGCTCTTCATGTGTTCACTTGCTTGAAAAACTTCCAGAGTTCTATCCCGATGTCGTCAATGCTCGCGTGAACTTTGCTCAATCCACCGTGGCCGTAAAACTGAAAGACCAAGGCTCTTTAGCTCAAGTCGCTTATGTTATTAAGGAGCTTGGCTATTCGCCTTCTCTTCTTTCAGCTCAAGATCATGTGGCCGAAAAATTCAAAGCTGAAAATCGGGCCTTCTTAAAACGCATTGCAGTTGCGGGTTTCTGTGCCGGCAACACAATGCTTTTTGTCATCCCGGTCTATGCGGGACTGGCGGGACGCTGGGCGCAGGTTTTCAACTGGCTGAGTTTTCTATTGTTTCTTCCCATCTTATTTTACAGCGCCATCCCCTTTTATCGCGGTGCCTGGAACACCTTAAAGTACAAAGTTATTAACGTGGACCTTCCCATTGTCATCGCGATGCTATCGGGTTTTATCTTGTCGACTTACAGTCTGATCCGGGGCGAAGGCCACATCTATTACGACAGCACGGCGAGCTTTCTTTTCTTTATTCTATCAGCTCGTTATCTGTTAAAACGCGTTCAACAAAATCATCTTTCGTCTTCGCACTTAAAAACGTTCTTTAAGAACGAACGCTATATCTGTGTGGATAATGAACAGGAACGAAGCGTTCCTTGGGACCATATTCAGAAAGAGCAGATTCTTTTAATTCAAAAAGGACAGAACATTCCTGCGGATTGTGAACTGCTTTCAGACCAAGCAACGGTCGATATGTCTCTTCTTAACGGAGAATCCCTGCCGAAGGTCTTTTCTCGACACATGACTTTGCTTGCGGGAACTCGTCCCTTAGAGCATGAAATTCGTGTCAAAGTTTTGGACTCTTTCGCCAATAGCAAACTGGGTAAACTCTTCGCCCAACTTGAACATGGATCCTCGGTCAAAAGCCCCTTTGTAGCTCTGACAGATCGATTGGCGCAAAAGTTAATCATTTCGGTCTTTGGAATCGCGATTTTATTCTTCGCTCTTTATTACTCGATAAACCCGACAGAAGCTTTTAACCGGGCCTTAGCATTGATCGTGCTTGCATGTCCTTGTGCTTTAGCCTTTGGCTCCCCTCTTGCCTTTGGCTTGGCTTTAAAAAAGGGACAACGTCAGGGGCTTCTTATTAAAGATGCTAAGAGCTTAGAAAAAATTCTGACTGTTAAAAATATCTTCTTCGATAAAACCGGCACATTGACTGAAGGACAATTGCGTCTTTCTTACAGTGAGCCTAGCGTGATTGATTCCGATCTCAAAAAAATCATTCTAAGCCTGGAGGCGGCTTCTTACCATCCAGTCGCGTTCGCCCTTCGAGAAGCTTGGTCCGAGACAAAAATTTTATGCTCTGGCGTGCAGGCCGAAGAAATCTTAGGTCGCGGTGTGCGCGGTTATGTCGATGGTGATTTTTATGAAGTTCGTCACTTGGCTGAAAGTATGCACGAATCTGAAATAGGCATCGAAGTCACTAAAAATGGGAACAGCATTTCGCGCCTTTATTTCAGTGATACTTTAAGAGAGGACGCAAAATCATCCGTCGCTCAATTGAAAAGAGAAGGCAAAGAGTGTTTCTTAGTTTCGGGAGACCGTAAAAACCGCACTCTGAAAGTCGCCGAAATTTGCGGTATCGCGAAAGAGAACGCTTATGGTGAGCTTTTCCCCGAAGATAAAAAACAAATTCTCGATAAGTACTCTCACACTTGCATGATTGGCGATGGCGCCAACGATTCGTTATGCCTTAAAGAAGCCGACGTCGGTATCGCGGTGAAAGGCAGTGTCGATCTAAGCTTGCACAGCGCCGATATTTATTTAACTCGCGGCGGGCTGACTCCGGTTTTAGACCTTTTCAATCTGGCTCAGCAAACTCGTCGAGTTTTGGTGCGCAATTTGAGCATCTCTATCGTCTATAATATCGCCGGTGGGGTTTTAGCTCTTTGTGGTTTTATTAATCCTATGATGGCTGCGATCTTGATGCCGGTCAGTTCGGCAGCACTCATTTTATCTTCGCTCTGGGGGTTCCGATGAACATCATCACGATCATGATTCCCATGGCTCTTTTATTAGGAATTGGTTTCGTCGTCGCTTTTATTTGGGCTACGTCCAAGGGACAGTTTGACGATTTAGAAACTCCGGCACACCGAATTTTGAATGATGACAACGAAAGGAAACAGTTGTGAAAACGAACAGTAGTATTGTCGAAAAAATTTACTACGATGACGACATAGTAAAGAAGTTCGTCCTTGCCACGATGATCTGGGCAGGAGCGGCTTTCTTATTTGGACTTATCGCAGCCTTGCAGTTGGCTTATTGGCCGATGAATGCGAATCTAGAATGGATCACATTCGGACGACTTCGTCCCCTGCACACGAATGCGGCGATCTTTGCCTTTGCGGGTAACGCGATCTTTGCCGGGATTTACCATTCTTCGCAAAGACTTCTGAAAACACGTATGTTCTCGGATGTGCTTTCAAAAATGCATTTCTGGGGCTGGCAGCTGATCATTCTTGCTGCAGCAATCACACTGCCGCTGGGATACACGCAGTCTAAAGAATACGCCGAGCTTGAGTGGCCGATCGACATTGCGATCACAGTGGTCTGGGTTATCTTTGCTGTGAACTTCTTCGGAACAATCCGCCAACGTCGTGAAAAACACATGTATGTGGCGATCTGGTTCTATATCGCAACGATTATCACCGTGGCGGTTTTACACATCGTAAACTCGATTGAAATTCCGGTGGGAATGCTTCAGTCCTACCCGGTGTATGCAGGTATTCAAGATGCCTTGGTGCAATGGTGGTATGGTCATAACGCGGTGGCCTTCTTCCTAACAACACCTTTCCTGGGTTTGATGTATTACTATGTACCGAAAGCCGCAAATCGCCCGGTGTACTCGTACCGCTTGTCGATTGTGCATTTCTGGTCGCTCGTATTTATTTATATCTGGGCCGGTCCTCACCATCTTCTTTACACATCCCTTCCTGAATGGGCGCAAACTCTGGGAATGATTTTCTCTGTGATGCTGTGGGCTCCGTCTTGGGGTGGTATGATCAACGGTCTTTTGACCTTGAAGGGATCTTGGCATCTTCTTCGTACCGAGCCGCTGATTAAATTCTTCGTAGCAGCTTTAACATTCTACGGAATGTCCACTTTTGAAGGTCCCCTTCTTTCTATCAAATCTGTTTCTGCTTTAGGTCACTATACAGATTGGATTGTGGGTCACGTTCATGCGGGGGCTTTGGGTTGGAATGGTTTCTTGTCATTCGGGATGATTTACTATCTGGTTCCTCGCCTTTGGAAGACAGAACTTTACTCTAAAAAACTTTTGGAAAATCACTTCTGGATCAGTTTGACAGGGGTTCTACTTTACTACATCTCGATGGTGGTCGCGGGTATCACTCAAGGTTTGATGTGGCGAGCGGTCACTCCGGAAGGTCAATTGGTGTATCCAGATTTTATCGAGACCGTGGTTCGCATCGTACCTCTTTACTGGGTGCGCGCACTAGGTGGTGCTTTGTTCATCATTGGTTTCTTCATGATGGCTTACAACATCTATAAAACTATTAAAAAAGCTCCGAAAGCTGTTGAGCAAACTTCTTACGAAGTACAAAGAACAGGCTTTGACGAGCAAACTCAAGACACTCACAGAAAATTAGAAGGAATGGGCTTCACTTTCTCCGTTCTTGCTTTCTTGGCTATCATTGTGGGTTCGATTATTGAAATTTATCCGACACTTTCTTTGCACCGCTATGTGAACCCAGCGAATATCGTTGAGCCCCATACGCCGCTGGAGATTGCGGGCCGTGATATCTATATCCGTGAAGGATGTTACGTATGTCACTCTCAACAAATCCGTCCCATTGCATCCGAGGTGCTACGCTACGGAAATGCATCGACTGTTGAAGAGTCCATGTACGACCGTCCCTTCCAATGGGGCTCAAAACGTACAGGTCCAGACTTGGCGCGCTTAGGAAAGAAATATCCAAATCTTTGGCACTATAGCCATATGATCGACCCACGTGCCGTAACTCCAAAGAGCATCATGCCAAGCTATCCTTGGTTGGTTGAAAAGAACACGGACTTCCTGGTTCTTCGCAAAAAACTTTCAGTGATGAGCAAACTGGGAGTCCCTTATGATTCTGAAGTCGTTGCGAACGCGGACATCCACGCGCAAAAACAAGCGCAAGAGATTGCGGCAGATTTAGAATCCAATGGAGCCCCTAAAGGTTTAGCTAAAAAAGAAATCGTGGCTTTGATCGCTTATCTTCAGTCTTTAGGACAGAAAGGGAAAGCTCAATGAAACAAGAAGGATTGAAATTCTTTACAGACACTTATTTGACATCCCTGGGGCTTTTGATTTTCTTCCTGTTCTTTGTCGGCGTGCTTATCTGGGTTTACCGCAAAAACAGCAGCAAAATCTATCACCGCATGGAACAACTACCGTTAACTGACGGAGACTCTTTATGAGCGACAAAGATCAAAAATTTCACGAATATGATGGCATCATTGAACATGACAACCCACTTCCTACTTGGTGGCTGTGGACGTTTTTTTTGACGATCATCTTTGCTTTTATCTACTACATTCATTACGAACTTGCGGGGGGCCCAACCCTGCAAGATGAATTGAAAGTCGCCATGGCCGAGATCGAACAAGGAAAATCTTTAGCGCAAAGCTCAGCTCCGCTCGAGACAGAAGAAAGCCTTGCTGAAGATTTCAAAAAAGACGGACTTATCGATGTGGGTGCCGCGCAATTCACAGCAAAGTGTGCGGCTTGCCACGGCCAACAGTTGGAAGGCATGATTGGTCCGAACCTAACCGATAAGTTCTGGATCCACGGAAAAGGGACTCGTCTGGATATCGTTAAAGTTATTCGCGATGGTATTCCTGAAAAAGGAATGCCACCATGGGGACCTGTGCTTAAAAAAGAAGAACTCTATGCCGTCAGCGCTTACATCCTTTCTAAAAAGGGCTCAAGCCTTAAAGGAAAAGAACCGCAAGGCGAAGCGATAGAGGATTATTTGAAATAGGTAGTTTTATGAACAGACTGGATCCAGGAAAATTAACGAGTGTTGATGAAAATGGCGATCGCCTCTATTTAATCCCCGCAGAAGTGCGTGGATTTTTCAGAAAGCATCGCACCTGGAGCCAGTGTGTTTTATTAGTGATTTTTTTGCTTCTTCCTTGGACCAGTATCAACGGTCATCAGACCATTCTGATTGATATACCAAAAAGAGAGTTTGCGCTTTTTGGAATCCTTTTTCGCTCTCACGACGCTCCCCTTCTTTTCTTTGTCTTAGGAACTTTGACGTTGGGTCTTGCTTTCGTCACTTCCATTTGGGGAAGGGTTTGGTGTGGTTGGGCCTGCCCGCAGACCGTTTTTATTGATGCGGTTTTTCGCCGTATCGAACAGTGGGTCGAAGGATCTTACATTGAAAGACGTCGCCTTCGCGATGCGCCCCTTTCCTGGAATAAGTTTTCTAAAGTTTCTTTAAAGTGGTTTTTATTTTTTGTAGCCTCTTCGCTGATCGCCCATAGTTTTATGGCTTACTTTGTCGGTGCCGTCGATCTTATGCACATGGTGCAAAACAGTCCGTTTCAAAACCCGACATATTTTATCTTAGTCATTTCGTTTACGGCCTTGGTGCTTTTCGACTTTGCGTGGTTCCGCGAACAGTTCTGCGTGATCATGTGTCCTTATGGTCGCATTCAATCCGTTTTATTAGACAGTAAATCCTTAGCCGTGGTCTATGATGAAAAACGCGGCGAACCCCGCAAAGGCAGTGCTACAAAAGATAAAGTTGGTGACTGTGTATCTTGCAATCGCTGCGTGCAGGTCTGCCCTACAGGAATTGATATTCGTAATGGGTTGCAGATGGAGTGCATCGCTTGCACGGCTTGTATCGATGCCTGCGACGAAATCATGGAGAAAGTGAAAAAGCCCAAAGGGCTTATCCGCTACGACACACTGGATGGAAGCAAAATCAATCTCAAAAAACCGCGATCTCTTATTTATATGGCGGCCATCATCGTGCTGGTCGCGGGACTTTCTTATGCCATCGGAACAAGGGAGTCGGCGCATTTTACAATCTTGCGGGGGGCGGGACTTCCGTACTCCTATGTTAAGAACAATGGGCAAGAATTGATTTTGAATCAATTCCGTATTCACATCCAAAATCAAAGCGGAAAAGAAGTGCTTTATAAACTCAGCTTAAGCCAGGATCTTTTGAAAAAAGGAGTTGAATTCAGTGTCGCTGAAAATCCTTTATCCTTAAAACCCGGCGACAGTCGCGAATGGTATTTCTTCGTACGAATTCCTCCCGAACTTTTCAAAGTCAGTGATAAAATTAAGACAACGATTGAAATTCAAGATATCGGACCCGAAAAATCATTGAACAGCACTCGTGAGCTGATACTGGTGGGACCTCGACAATGACTTCAAGCACACTTCTGCTAGCACTGGGAATTCTTTCTGCCAGCTTCTTTGGGAGCTGGCACTGTGCTGCGATGTGTGGACCGATAGCAAGCCTGATGAGCGCGCGACGCTCCCTTCTTATGTACAATCTGGGGCGAGGCTGTGCCTATGTGCTGCTGGGAATCTTGGCCGGTTATTTGGGTCAGCTCTTTTTACAGAATGACTGGCGGATCTTTCGTTACGTAGGAGCAGGTCTTCTTGCAGCCGTATTAATTCTTTATGGACTTTCAATGCTTACACCTGTGGGATTCAAATTTCCCGCGTCGCATTTCATCCTTCCCGTGATTAAAAAAATTCAAGGTCGGTTCTTAAGCCGTTCGGGGTTCGTGATCGGTTTGCTAACGGCTTTCTTACCGTGTGGTTGGCTTTATACTTACGTTTTAGCCGCAGTCTCAACGAAAAGTCCTTGGGCCGGGGCCTTGGTTATGGGGTTATTCTGGTTGGGGGGCCTTCCCACCCTTAGTGCAGTTCCTTCGATGATTCGCACAACCATCGACCACGCAGGATTGCGGCATCAAAAAATTGCCGGAGGAATTCTGGTGATCTCTGGACTGTACTCTATTGCTAGTTTCATGTTTTTACATTGAATCCCGCAGTCCTTTGTTTACACTGAGAGTTCTATGGTAAACAAAATACTTATCCCAACAATGACAGCTTTATTATTAACTACTTCTGCTTTTGCTCAAGAGACAAAGTCAGAAAATCCACCTGCAGCTCCAGCAACGCCCGAGGTTGCCGCTCCAACCACTCCTGCAGCGGAAGAAGTGCCCTCTACGGATCACAGCCAATGGCCACGCAGTCTTTGGGGTGTTTACGGTGGACTTGGACTTCCCCATGGTTTAAATGGCGGTATCGAGTTTTTAGATCAGTCGAAAACTTGGTCCGTAGCTTTAGACATAGGTGGCTTTTCTTTTAAACCTAAAGACGAAGAAAACGACAAAGAAGAGATTTCCTTAGGAAGTTTTGCAATCGAAGGTCGCTATCACCCTTTCACAAGTTCTTTTTACATCGCCGGTGCTTTGGGAACTCAAGGCGTTGAAGCAAAGAAAACGGCTTCTTACAGCGGACAATCCGTCACTCCGAAAGTAAAAATCGGGAACACTTTTGTAACGCCGAAAGTAGGCTGGTTCTGGCAATTTAATTCCGGCCTCAACTTTGGCGTCGAGCTGGGCGCACAAATCCCGCTTTCGAAAAAAGTGGATGTTGAAGACGGCACAACAGATCCGGTGATCATCAATGACCCTGAGTACATTTCTAACAAGCAGGATGTTGTCGACATCGCTGAAAAATTAGGTGAACAGGTTCTGCCTCATGCGGCCGTTCGCATCGGTTACGCGTTCTAAAAACGAATTATTTCCCATATTTTTTCTAATAAAAAAGGAAGGGCTCCCCTTCCTTTTTTATTTCAAAATCCTCATAAACTTCCCTCGACGAAAACAAGAACTGTGCTATCAAACAGCAGGCGTCTAGAACGTATTAGGTTTAGCCTTAAATAAGATAAATCACCCTATCCTGGCGAACACCCTGGTGAACTTGCCAGCCTAAAAGGAGATGCTTATGAGATCGCGTATCAATAAATACCTCGCGGCTATAGTTCTAACACTAGCAGCTGCCGGCTGTGCAACGACGCCTTCCAACGTCACCTCGATTCCGAATAGCGCAAATCCTACGACGGAAATCGAAAAAACAGATCAGCTTTTGAAAGAGGCGCAAGATCGACAGGTCGACGCTCTTTCACCAGAAAACTATGCGGACGCTAAAAAAGCCTTAGACAAGGCCAAAGAGAAAAAAGCGAAAAACAAATCCAATGAAGATATCTTAGAGCAGGTTTCTTATTCCCGAGCGTGGTTAGAACAAGCCAATTCTAAAGCAGAGCTTGCACAAACTTCGATGAAAGATATCACCGATGCGCGCGCCGGAGCTTTACGCGCCGGGGCCCCACAAATGTTTGAAAAGGATTGGAAAAAGGCGGATAAGCAACTTGAAAGCATCACAAAATCCATCGAAAAGGGAAATTTAAAACCGGCGGACAAAAAAGGTGAAGAGCTGACAGCATTCTATCGTGAATTGGAAATCAACTCTGTCAAAAAATCCCATCTGGAAAAAGCCGAAGACAATATCAAGTCAGCTAAAAAAGATGGTGCTGAAAAGCGAGCACCGAAAACTTACAGCCTGGCGCAAATGAAATATGAAAACGCGGAAAAGCTTATTAACTCGGATCCCCGTAATAGCGAGGCCATTCGTCGAGCTTCTGAGGATGCCAATCGCGAATCGGTGCATTTATTGGATGTAACACGCAAAGTGAATGCAGGTAATACCGAAGATCTGGTTTTATTGTCCGAACGACAACAGCGAACTATTTCCAGTTTGAAAAACGAATACTCGTCAACGGAACAAGAACTGCAAAGCTCTCAACAACAACTCAGCCAATCTGAACAAGAGCGAGTGGCCCTGGTTGGAAGACAAGCCGAGCTTGAAAGAACGCAAGAGCTTTCCGAAAAGGCCGACAAACTTCGTAAAGAATTCAAACCCAACGAAGCTGAAGTTTACGTTGAAAACGGTAAATTGATGGTGCGCCTTAAAGGCCTGCAATTTGCTTCTAACAAATCGACATTGAATCCGAAAAGTCAGGCATTACTTAAAAAAGTTGACGCGGCTTTGACGGATATTGACGCCAGCAAAGTGACAGTTGAAGGACACACGGACTCCACAGGTTCTTTCGAAAAAAATAAAGAGCTTTCTGAACAACGTGCCGAAGCTGTGCAAAAATATCTGGTCACTAATGGAGCCGTAGCTGAAGAAAAAGTGGAAGCTGTCGGGGTGGGGCCTGAAAAACCCATCAGTGACAACACCACTCCTCAAGGCCGTGCGCAAAACAGACGTATCGACCTTGTTATTGAGTAAGGAGGTACCGTATGGCAACACACCTTCCAGGATGGACCGATCTAAAAAGAGAGCTCATGGAAAAATGGCATGAGCTTAAAGAACGGGACCTTGAGGAAACTCGAGGCAACGCACAGTCCATCGTCGATCTACTGGAAAAAAAGGTGGGTCTGGCCATGGATGAAGCTAGCGAGAAATTCGCAGAAATAGCCTCTCACTATCACCTTTATGACGAACCCGAAGAACATCCGGAAGACCTCACAAAGGATAAGAAAGAGAGAGTGCTAGAGTTGAAGCCCAAAAAACCGGCGAATCGTGATCGTAAACCGAAAGACGATTTTTTAGCTTAGTGACCGGGTCCTGCTCACCTACGCAGGGGATGCATCCGTGTCCCCTGCACTTTTTCGAATCACAGAAACAAAAGAACAAGGAATAGTCTGAAGGATGAGGGGCTTTCCGTTTTCTTGTTTTTCAATCAACTCTAAAAAGTCGTAGCCTAAATCATTCTCTCGAACGAAGACCATGACGCCTCCGACTTTGAGTTGATCAAATAAGATATTAGGAAATTCAGCGGAGCCCGCAGTGAAAATCACCCGGTCATAAGGCGCTTCGGACGTGTCGCCCTCGAAGCCATCCCCCAGTTTTACCAGCGCATTGAAGATTTTATTCTGCTCTAGATACTTTTGCGCCCGCACGGCCAATTCAGGAATCACTTCCACCGAAACAACTTTTCCGGTTTCGCCCACAAGGTAGGCCAACATCGCGGTATTCCATCCACTGCCCGAACCCAACTCGAAAACACGGTGCCCCTGTTGCAGGTTCATCATATCTAAAATTTTTAAAACAAAGCTTGGTTGAGAAATCGTGGACAAGAACGGCGGCTTATTCCAAAGAAGTAACGGATGATCCGAGTACGCCTCAGCAACCGTGTATTCCGGCACGCAGAGATGACGTGGATAACGGTAAAATGCTTCTACCACTTTCTCTGAAAGAGGAAGCGACTTATCCAAGACACGCTTTTGATACTGCTCGATTCGTGTAGGCATGATTAAGCTTGCAATGTTTTTGGCGAAGGAACAAGCTTGTATCATGACACTGACTCAACTGGAATACATTCTTGCTGTCGCCGATACGGGAAGTTTTAGCCACGCCGCCCGCCAATGCCATGTCACACAACCTACATTGAGCATGCAGATCCAAAAATTAGAAGAAGAACTTGGCGTTGTTCTTTTTGATCGCACCAAGCAACCGATTAAAGCAACGTCTATCGGCGAAGAAATTGTTCAGCAAGCCCGCCTTGTTGTGCGGGATGCGCAGCACTTAAAAGAAATTGTCGATGATGCAAAGGGCACATTGAAAGGCGAATTGCGAATCGGTATTATTCCGACCCTGGCCCCTTATCTTCTGCCACTCTTTCTAAAGAAAATGAAAGATCTTTATAAAAATCTGCATCTGACTTTTGAAGAAATTCAAACAGAGACGATGGTAGAGCGTATTCGCAATCACAGTCTGGATCTGGGAATCGTAGTGACTCCGATCGACGATCTGAATATCGCAAATCATGTTTTATTTTATGAGCCTTTCAGTGCTTACTTCGCCAAAGGCCACCCGCTTTTAGACAAAAAAACTATCGATGAAAAAGATCTTTCCGTTGACGATGTCTTATTGCTGAACGAAGGTCACTGTTTTCGCGAACAAAGTCTGGCACTTTGTCGTAACAAAAAACAGATTGTCTCTGCGGATCGGACTTTCACCTTTGAAAGTGGCAGTTTAGAAACGTTGAAGAAACTTGTAGATCAAGGTGAAAACTTCACTTTGCTTCCCTGGCTCGCGACCTTGGATGTGCAAGATAAGAAGCGCTTAAGAAACTTTTCAGATCCCGTGCCAACTCGTGAAGTCAGTCTCATTCATGGACCGCATTTTCAAAGAAAGGCTCTGCTAAAAGCCCTTATTGAAAATATAAAGAAAAACCTGCCCGAAGGTTTAAGCTCTGTTCGATCTAAAAATCAATTAAAGGTGGATAACCCGCTCGGCAGTCTCAAATAGTTTTCATCTATGCTGACCATTGACATATAGATTTTTCCTATAGGCTCTATAGAAAAGAAGAACTGTTCAATATTCTCACTTTTTTCTATCCTATTGTTATACAGGAGGAATTCTTTTATGAGATCACAATCAGCACATTCAACAAAAGAACAAGCTCGCAACCTACGTCCTGTGCAAGGGGAAGAGGTTGATACCGCCAGCGTGGTAGAAACACTCAAGAAAACTCTTTCTGATGAATATTTTCTTTATCTAAAAACTCAAAGCTGCCACTGGAATGTGGAAGGTCCTTTATTTTTCTCTCTTCATAAACTTTTTGAAGAACAGTACGAAGAACTTGCTGAGTATGTTGATCGCACAGCCGAAGTTGTGCGCGCATTGAAGTCTCGTGCTCCTGGCTCTTTCAAAGAATTTAAAGAGTTCTCTTCCATTCAAGAAGCTTCGGACAAGATGAATGCAAATCAAATGATAGACGTGCTTAGCCAAGATCACACCAACATGGCGATCGCGCTCAAGTCACGTTTAGAGATTGCCGAAGATGCAGAAGAAACCAGTGCTGTGACATTGTATGAAGACTTGATTGGTTTCCATGAAAAAGCGGCTTGGATGATTCGCAGTCACCGTTCTTAATAGTTTTAGAAAATAGCCAGAGGGGCTTTTATGGGCAGTGCATTGATGGGTTTAGCGGCAGGGATTATCACAGGTGGATCAACCATGCTGGGGGCCTTGCCTATTCTTAAAAAAGAAAGCAAAGCCTGGAATCCATGGCGAAGTCTGAACCTGGATTTTGCGATAGGAATGATGTTGGCAGCGGCGGCCTTTAACTTGATCGGTCCTGCCTACAGCTCCACATCAGGAGCCCTCGGGGTTTCACTGGCTTTACTTTTAGGCATCGTCTCGATCTATGGACTGAGTCATTTTATCCATAGTTTTTCTCCGACTCAGTATTCATTGCACCGTCGTGCCTGGCTGTTTGTTACGGCGATGATGCTCCACAATTTGCCTGAAGGCCTAGCCTCGGGTGCAGCACTCAGTGCAGATACACTTTCACAAGCCAACGGATGGACCGTTGTGGGCGCCATTGTATTTCAAAACTTCCCTGAAGGGCTTGCCACCGCAGCGGCGTTTCTTTCGATTGGACTGTCTCGTCGCGCAGCTTTCTTCGGTGCGGCACTGACGGGAGTTATGGAAATCGTAGGTGGTGCAGCAGGGGGAATTTTTGCTTCGATGACGAACGCCTCTCTTCCTTACATTTTGGCTTTCGCGGGCGGCGCGATGATCAGCGTGACCTTAGAGGAAATCTTTGCGAAGTTGAAAGAAACAAACATGCGCTATCTTTATCAGAAAGAATTCGTTTTAGGCGCGATGTCGGTGGTTGTGATGAATTGGATCATCCAATAACGCAACCTTCCAAGACACGGTGCTGTGATTCCGCTTACGCTATGTGAATGGAATTAACAGCACTGCAAACTTTAGCGTTCTCAGCCCTGGTCGTCTATTTTGGTCGCTTCTTAAAAAAGAAGATTCACTTTATTGAAAAATACAATCTGCCTTCACCAGTCATCGGTGGCTTTGTTGTCGCGTCGGTTTTAGCGATTTTAAAAAGTTACGGAATTTTTGAAATCAAATTCACAAAAACATTCGAAGAAACACTGATGATCGCTTTTTTTGCGTCCATCGGTTACTCGGCCTCACTGAAACTTTTGAAAGAAGGCGGAAGAACTGTGGTGTTCTTTCTGGCTTTGACCGTCGGCGGTTTAGTTCTACAGATTATTGCGGGCATTGGTGCCGCGAAACTGATGGGCTTACCGCCACTCATGGGTGTCTTAACCGGGGCCGTCTCTTTAACAGGAGGCCCCGGAACTTCTTTGGCATTTGGCCCTCTATTTGAAACGGCCGGTATCGAAGGAGCTTCCGTCATTGGATTGACAACCGCCATGGGAGGCATTCTGTTAGGAGGCCTGGTTGGTACTCCCCTAGCCACATATCTTATCAATAAACGTCGTTTGAAAGCTATTAGCGGCAGTGAAGTCGAAACGACAGCCGAAGCCCCGATGTTAACGGCGCGCGTGGGCAGTGATCTTCTTTATCACTTTCTAGCCATGGCGTTGATCATGGGTTTGGGCACAACGCTAAGTCCTTGGATCAACTCTTTGGGAGTCACCCTTCCGATCTATATCGGCTCTATGATTATCGCAGCTATAATGAGAAATATCGAAGACGTAAAACCCGTTTTTAAAATCAAGGCGGATTGGATTGAAGAAATTGGTGCGGTTTCACTGACACTTTTTATTGCCACCGCCATTATGTCATTAAAGCTGGATGAACTTCGCAATGCCGCCTTGCCAATTCTGATATTTTTAGCCGTGCAGGTTGTTTTGGTGGCGATCACTGCCTTGGGGCCGGCGTTTTGGGTTGCCGGTAAGGACTATGAAGGCGCGATCATTAGTGCGGGATATGTCGGCTTTATGATGGGGACATCTGCCAATGCGATGGCCAATATGTCCTCGCTGGCTCAGAAGTATGGTCCAGCACCAAAGGCCTTTTTAGTGGTTCCTTTGGTGGGTTCGTGCTTCATTGATTTTATCAATGCCGCTTTGATTACCTTTTGCTTAAATTATTTTGGATAAATCAAACAACAAGTTCAATGATGGCGCGGAACCCGTGATTGCCCGCCATCGCACCGATGATATTACGTAATGACGTGATGTTCTTTCCCTGTGAACCAATCAACTTCCCACGAAACTCTTGCGGCAAAGTGACTTTGTAAATAGTCGTCTTTTCGCCAGCGTTGAAAGTCACCTCTACATTGTCGTAACAAGATGTCATTTCTTGAATCACACTCTGTAAAACTTTAGCCAAACGATCTCTAATTTCATTTTCCTGCATTACCGTATCCACTAGCACAAAATCATTCCTCCGCTCGAACATCTTCATCATGCTGATGTATGAAATCGCGAGCAATCATCACCTATATTTCTGGTCCACATTGTGTTCCACCAATATATCAGGACAACACCCCCAAAGTGTTACCATAAAGATGAACTTACCGACAGCGTTCGGTTAGCCATTTTTTCGTCTCCACTTTTCCCCTCTGAAAATCCGAATAAAACCTATAATTGTTGTTAAAATCCAGTGTCAGCTAAACACTTGCAAATTTGAAATCCCTTGCTTTAACAAAATATTTTGATTGAAATAGGCCATGACTTCGAACTGGCATCGCGTTGGCGCTCTTTCTGATCTGAAAACCAAACCTCTTCAGCAAGTGGAGGTGGGTAAAACAAAAATCGCATTGATATACCGTGACAATAAATTCAGTGCGATTTCTGGAACATGCAATCACGTTGGCGGTCCCTTAGGCGAAGGACGTCTGGAAGGTGATTACGTCGTCTGCCCGTGGCACTACTACAAGTTTCATTATCAGACCGGCGAAGGCGAACCCGGATTTGAATGCGATAAGGTTGCCAGTTATTCCGTGAAAGAGGTCGATGACGAGCTTTGGGTTGATCTTAATCCCTCTTCACCTCGCCATATGGAACCTCACGCACCTCATCCTTTGGCCCGCACACCAGAGCGTGTTGGTGGTCCGTTGCGTGTTATGGGGATTTCAACCACCGTCATGGATTCAAAGAATCCACGAGTGTCGACTTCAGAGCTTCTTTTAGATGCCGCCTTGAAATATGCTCAAAACAAAGGTTACGAAACTCATCTTCACACTTTGCGCGATTTACAGTTCCGTCACTGTGAGGGATTTTATTCCAAGGCCGCCAGGGCTTGCACATGGCCTTGCTCCATCACGCAGATGGATCCTCATGACCAACTCGAAAAAGTGTATGAGGACATTGTTCATTGGGCTGATGTGATCCTTGTGGCGACTCCGATTCGTTGGGGATCTGCAAGCTCGCTTTACTATAAATTGGCGGAGCGACTGAACTGCATTCAAAACCAAATCACCACCCACAACAATCAGCTCATCTGCAATAAGGTGGCGGGATTTATCATCACTGGCGGACAAGACAATGTTCAGGCTGTTGCAGGTCAGATGATGGGCTTTTTCTCAGAATTAGGTTTTCATCTTCCACCATTCCCGTTCATCGCACACTCCTTGGGATGGAGCATGGAAAATATGGAACGCAATGTTCGTTACGTCCAAAAAAGTCAGGCGCTTGTTGAGTCTGCTGAGGAACTTCTAGATCGCGCTGCGGGTCTTGCGAGCTCATTGATCGCCTCTCATGATGCGCACCATTTGCACCATCGCGCCGGCAGAAAAGGCGAAAAGATTCTAGCCGACTAAGCACGCTGAGGCCTATTTGGTCCCCTGTCAAAGATTCGAACACTTCATAGCCTCTAATCCGTTTATTAAGCGGAATAGGACTTGCTTTGACTTTCTTCCAGGAGGCCTTATGCGTCGCTGGAGTTTGATTCTTTTTGCTTTTTTCACCGCGTTTCAAGCTTATAGCTCCAGCGCTTTGGCTTGCCATTGTATCGCAGACCCTTATTCAAAGAAGTACATCTATTACAAAAAAACCTGGTATGGCACCAAACGCAAATGGACGTGTGAATACAAGTGCCAGGATATGCGCCAGCAACAGACTGTTGTCATCGGCACACATGAGAATTGGTATGTATCGGACAAAGGATTAGAAGGCATTTGCGATGGCCTTCATTACGTCAACCGTTACAATAACTACGTCAGAGACTTCGTCTGGACCTTTGATGAAGCCCGCCATTTTGACGCTTCGGATTCGACATCGGCTGAACTGAAAGCATGGAATGCAGAAAAGTGCCGCTAGGCCCAACGGAGGTCTGGCTTTTCCTGCCTTTTTTCCCCGGCAAAGAAAGATTTGTTAAAATTTTTGGAAGGAGTTTCTTCGTAAACCGAGTCCTTCTTCCAAGCATTGGCCCCATTTGACGAACTCGCCAGCCGAAAACAAGAATGAAAAGATTCATTTTAATTGCGTGTGCCGTCAGCGTCTCTGCCTGTGCCCGTATGGATATTGCCGTGAACTGGGCAGACACCTTTATTGCCGGCCGTGTGGATGACTATTTCGATATTTCTTCTGAGCAAAGCAAAAATCTTAAAAAATCACTTCAAGGTGACTTCAAAAAAATCAAAAGCGACGTTCTTCCACAATGGATTAACAGTGCTAAGCAGTTAGAAAAAGACGTCGCGAATAACGTACTGGATGAGCATAAGGTCAATACGGCATTTGATCTTGTGATGAAAAATGTAGAGCACTTCACGTCTCATTTTTCTAAGACGGCCGTTGACTTTATCGCCTCTACAGATGGAGAACAGCTGAGCTACTTTCAAAAGTCTTTTAAAGAAAAGAATGAAGATGATTTAAAGGACATTCAATCCAGGAAATACGAAAAAAATCAGAAGAAGCGTTATTTCAAATATTTTGAAATGTTCATTGGAGATCTTTCCGATGAACAAACCGCTTTGATCGAAAAACACTTGAAAGAGTCCCCTTATCCAGCCGAACTCAAGATTAAAAACCGCGAGCATGTTTTTCACGTGTTCATGCAAAAGCGAACTCAACCCGAAGAGCTTAAAAACTTTGTTGCCAGGTTTTCACAGCAGCCCGACGCCTATAATCTTCCGGAATACAATGAGGCCGTGAAAAACTATCAAGCTCGGTTGAAATCTCTGCTAACTCGGGTACTGACAACATTAAGTCCCAAGCAGAAAAAAGAGCTCTGTGACAATCTGCTTAAAAAAGTGGCTCAGTTAGAGAAAATTCGCGGCCGCTCTTAGGTCCAGTTCCCTTCGAATCTGCTGAAAATTCCAGGGCATTCCGCCGATAAGAAGAGCTATGAAAGTCATCTTGGCTCTTCTTGTTTTTTTCCAGTTCTCGCTCGCGTTCGCCCAGGACGATCTGCATTCTTTTGTAAAAGGCTTAGATACGACTTTAAAGCATGTCAATCGCTCAGAATCTCGCCCATGTGCTTCCTCCGCTTTAACTCCTTCTTCGGCTCAGGCGACGAAGTATCAGGGAAAAGATGTGACGGCCCTTTCGGAGGTCGAAGCACAAAATTTGTTTAAAGAAATGCAGTCACACACTGAAATTCCCTTTGATTTTGCCATTGCAGGCTGCGAAGAGCGTGCTCATGAGATGTCACGATTGATGCTTTTAAAAGGAATTCGGCCTTTAAAGATGTTTGCATCCGTGGACGAGAATAAGTCTCCGCGCCTTGAAATACCGCATCCTAACGGCAAGGACAAACGACGCTGGAAATTTCACGTCGCCCCGCTCGTGATGGTTCGAATAAATGGCAAAGATGTGCCTTACATCATTGACCCATCTATGGAGAAAAAGGCCGTGCCACTGCAAGATTGGAAAAGACGTATGACTTTCCATGATCCAAAGATGCCGGTGATGATGGATGCGACAATCGCAGAACAGTACGATATTTCTGGCCGCTACGTGCGCCCTTTCAGCGACGAAAACTGGAACCGCGCTAATCAGGAAAAGCTCAAAGAATTTAAAGAGTATTCCAAAGATCCGGATGGAGAAAATAACTATCTTTTCCAAATGCAGCGCGATCTCGAACGCATGGATATGATGGACTAGTTGCCATTCGGCAAATCAAATTCTTGTTTGAATGACTATTTATTAATACTTCATTTTTTCCTACTTGGGCCCTCTGATCCGTCAGATATTTAAAGCCAGGACAGGCTTCGAGGTCCCCATGAAAATAAAGTTCACCGAAAAAACAAAACGTGTCGGATTCTATCTGGTCGGTCCCTTGTGTATCGCATTTCTTGCTACGTTTATCTATTTCACGCGCTACACCCCCTGGGAAATTCCCAACCCCGCTCCCTTTCTTGTCTTAATCGTTATTCTTTCTTGTTTCTATGGCGGTTTTAAACCCGGGATTATCACAAGTTTATTGGCATGGCTTTACTTGGGCTACTACTACAGCACGCTCCACTCAGTGATTGATTTGCAAGAGGACATGCAGAAACGACTTTTAAGCTGGGGATTCACCTTTCCTGCCGTCAGCATCGCAGTGGGCCTTTTAAAAGGCCGCTCGGAAGCGCATCTTCAACGAGAAATTGATCAACGAAGACTTCGTGAAGAAGAACTAAAAGCTTCTGAAGAGCGTACGCGCGCCATCTTAAATTCCGCTAATGATGCATTTATCGCGATCGACACAAACAGTTTGATTCGGGAATGGAATATCCAAGCAGAAAAAACTTTTGGTTGGGCCCGCGAAGAAGTAATTGGAAAGCGTCTGACAGACATCGTCATTCCAGATGAATATCATAAAGCCCACTTGCAGGGTTTAGATCGCTTCCGTTTAACAGGAGAAGGGCCCATTATTAATAAACGCATCGAAGTGCCCGCAAAACACAAATCAGGTATTAGCATCATGGTTGAATTGACCGTTTATCCGATTCGTCGCAAAGATGATTTGATCTTTGGCGCCTTTCTTCGCGATATCACGGAAAAGAAACATGAGGATCAACTCAGCCTTTTGCAATATCAAATCACTCGAATTTTGACCGAAGAAGTTAATTTAAAGGCCGCTGTGCCCCGCCTTCTTGAGACTTTAGGAATAGGATTGAAATGGCCTCTTGTGGAACTGTGGCTGACGGATAAGAGACGTCAAAATTTTTACTACACTGATAACTGGAGCGAGGACGCTGAACTTCGTGACAAGTTTCGCAATATCAGTCATCAACTTTTCTTACCCAAAGACAAAGGGCTTTTCCCGCAGACGGAAGGTGCTAGTCAACCTGTTCACATTACTTCTGCTCTTAAGAACTCGGACTACCCCCGCTCTAAGATGGTCGAAGCCGCAGGGTTTCAATCCCTGGTTTATTGCCCCTTAGTGGATAGCGACACTATCGGTACGCTCTGCTTTTTTCACACAGAAAAAATATCTCCCGATAAACGGTTGATGGAAACACTGGATGATATATCCAAACATATCAGTCTTTTTATCTTACGTACTTGGGCGGAAGAAGATCTCACCCGACTTTCGAAAGAACTTGAAGTCAAAGTTCAACAGCGCACCGAAGAACTTGCCATCGTCAATATGCAGCTCAAGAAAGAAGCCTCCGAAAAACAAATTCTGTACGAACAAGCCCAAACAGCCAACCGGCTGAAGGACGAATTTTTAGCGACGATCTCTCATGAACTCCGCACACCGATGAACGTGATACTGGGACATAGCGAGCTGCTTTACGGCGATGAACTGGACGAAAATGAAAAACAAAAGTCGATCGAAGCCATTTATCGAAATACCAAGGCTCAAGTTCACATTGTCAGTGATATTCTCGATGTCTCAAGATTCATCACGGGTCGCGTTCAATTGCATCTTGAAGTCGTCGACTTGGCAGAAATCGTCGCCATGGCCGTCGAGTCCATACTGCCGGCGGCGAGCGCGAAAAACATTGACGTGAATGAAGTGAACTGCGGTGAGTGTTACGTTTCAGGAGACCCCACGCGACTTCAACAGATTCTATGGAACTTACTTTCTAACGCCGTCAAGTTCACTCCCCGCCATGGGAAAATCTTGGTGAAGCTGGAAAAAAATGGTTCCAACATCATTCTCACAGTTCGCGATTCCGGTAAAGGTATAGATCCGGCCTTCTTACCTTACGTCTTTGAGCGCTTCCGTCAGGAAGATTCGACGACGACAAGAAAGTTTGGCGGCTTGGGACTTGGACTCGCTATCACGAAAAATTTGGTTGAAGCCCACGGAGGAACCATTCAAGTTCACAGTGAAGGTAAAGGGACCGGCGCCACTTTCACGGCGATGTTCCCGATCACGGCTTTACGACTTCCTTTTATTCCACCGGTTAAAGATGCCGAAGGACATGTGTCTTCGCGCCTTCCACTGAAAGGATTAAAAATCCTGGTCGTTGATGATCAACCCGATGCACAGGCGTTGATTCGCACGATTTTGAAAAAAGCCGGGGCTGAAGCCACCGTCACTTCTACAGCCACGGAAGCCTTTAAGCTGCTAATCAAAATTAAACCGGATGTGCTGATAAGCGACGTCGGTATGCCAGAAAAAGACGGCTACGAACTTATTAGTATGATTCGTCGTCTGCCCGCAGAAATGGGTGGTAACGTGAAAGCTATTTGCCTCACTGCCTACGCCAATGACGAAGATCATAAAAAGGCCTTAGACACAGGCTTCAATGAGCACTTGGCAAAACCTGTTGAGGCAAAACAGTTGATTCGCTCCATCAGCAAGTTGGCGGGACGCTACGTCCCTTATCACTGATTACGGTTCTTCCTGATTGCGCATATGATCCGCAAGTCTTAAAAGCGAATGAAGAAGTTCCGAACGCAGAGGCTCTTGAACATTTTCATCTTCGAATGCTTGCACCATGCAAAGCATCCACTGGTCGCGTTCCGATTTGCCGATTTTAAAAGGCATGTGTCGTGCACGCATGCGCGGATGACCATACTTTTCGATAAAAAGACTGGGCCCTCCCAACCAACCACTTAAAAACATAAAGAGCTTATCTTCGCTCCCTTGAAGATTTCCAGGGTGCATTTCTCGCACACCTTTGACTTCGGGCATTGTATCCATGATTTGATAAAAGCGCTTCACGATGCGGCGAAGAACTTCTTCACCGCCTAAAAGTTCATAAGGAGTTTTGTTAGTGTCCATTTACTTCTTCAATGTATTTAAAATAGGCCTTGCAGTAGGCGCTTTCTGTTTTAGCACGATTATAACGAATTGCCTTGTCCATTTTGCGCGCGCTACAGCGATTCAATCCAGGGCCTATAAGCCCGGTAGGACGACTTTTAATTAGATCTGACATCTCGATCTGACAATCTCCTCGCGCTTTTTGCCATAAAGACTGACAAAGACCGTGATCCAGACTGTAACACACACCTTGAGGCGTCGCGGAACCACAGGGTTCCTTCGCCAGATCTTCTTCGATCATCGCGGGCGACACATAGGTCGCAATAACCACGATAAAAAGGATAATCAATACGACGGTCCCAATACCGTAATCAATATAGCGAGAACTCAAAGTGTACTTTGAGATCGGTTTAAAAAACATCAAGAGCAAACAGGCAATAAGTATGAGGCTGTAAATGATGGTTTGTAGCATCCTTTTATTATAGGACCCTAAGATTCTGAGAGCCAAATTACTTTTGACGAAACCCCTTTGAGCTTCAATAATTATAGAGATGAGACACTTCACTGTTATTTTGGCAGTTTTCGTATTTCTTTTGTGCAGTTGCAAAGGCGATGGCACGGTGCCTGAGTTTGTTTCAGAACCGACAGAGCAATCAAAAGTTTCTGCAGCTCAAACCACCGCAACAACCAATGCCAATTGCACGGCAATCTTTCCCTTTTATTGGGAGATCGGTAACGGCACATCCGTCTTGGCTTCCGGCTCTACGGGAAATGCCTCGGTCACACGAAGCACGACGATGCCTATCGCCTCTGCGACCAAATGGATTTTTGGCGCTTATGTCGTTCAAAAGCTCAATGGCACTTTCGATGCGGCAACAGAGAAGTCTTTAAGAATGCTGGCAGGATACACTAATTTCGGAAATCTTTCCTGCATTGGAACAAATACGGTTCAACAATGCGCGAATGTCGGAACGAACTCTCAGTACACGGCGGCTAACGATAATAAATATTTTTATAACGGTGGCCATTTTCAGAAGTGGGCTGTGGACAACGGGATGGGCGCTTTGACTCGTGCGCAGCTTCGTACGGAATTTCAAAGTCTGCTAGGTTCTGATCTCGACATCACCTTTTCTTCTCCCCAAATGGCTGGTGGCATAAATACCAATGCGGCAAACTACGCACTCTTTCTGCAGAAGATCTTAAACAATCAACTTCTGATGAGAACCTACTTGGGAGCCAACTCCACCTGCACTCTTCCCTCTGTGTGCCCGACAGCGGTCTCAAGTCCGATTCCAGTGGCTTGGCACTATTCCTATGGGCATTGGGTGGAAGATGACGACGCCGGTGACGGCAGCTTTAGCAGTGCCGGACTTTTCGGATTTTATCCTTGGGTCAATGCTTCCAAAACTTTGTACGGAATCATTTCTCGAAACGAAGTTCCTTCCGGTGGAAATGAAATCGGTTCCGGATGGGCCTCTTACCTCTGCGGTCGCGAGATTCGTAAAGCCTACGAATCTGGGGTCGCGCGCTGATTATTTTTGCAGTTTAAAATAAATCGCCGTTTGTGCTGTTTCGTTGATCACACGTTGCGAGATGGCTGGCACATTTGTGAAATATCCAAAGGCGCGAAGCTGATTTGTTTTAATTGTGGTCTTTGTCGGATTCGTCAGATTCCAAGCACTTTGGAATTTCGATTCTTTAAAATCAGAGTTCCAATTAAATTGCGCAAAGTTCACCTCACCCCATTGATGAACCATGTTCGCTAGGTGGCAACTCGCACAATCAATAGTGCCTGGGTTATGGCGTTCTGGATTTTCATACTCCAAAGCACGCCCTAAGACCTCACGGATTTGTGCTTCCGTGAATTTCTTTTTTGCGGTCCATGAATCAGCGGTCAACTTTGAAAACTCAGGGTCGTGTTCTTCAGGAGCAGGCATCATTCCGCCTGAAAAACTTTGGAACTGCGACGAGCTTTGAATCACGCCTTGTGTTTGACCACGGATGCGCGGAATCGCCATGTGTTTAGCTTGACCATTGATAACATCAAAGCCAGAAAAAATCCAAAGCTGCTCTCCAGCCATC
The DNA here is from genome assembly GCF_047305915.1 of Bdellovibrio sp. HCB117. Taxonomy (NCBI): domain Bacteria; kingdom Pseudomonadati; phylum Bdellovibrionota; class Bdellovibrionia; order Bdellovibrionales; family Pseudobdellovibrionaceae; genus Bdellovibrio; species Bdellovibrio sp. HCB117. Next base: position 2,436,593 of record NZ_CP178622.1, read on the forward strand.
ACATTCATTGCCGTCATACGGATTAAATTATTCTCGCCGCAGAAATTTAGAATCAAAGAACGAAGATATATCCAGTAAGCACCGTGAAGACCTTCTTTTTTCAAACGCGGATGGATTTGCAAAGCATCTTGGCTTGAGCCCGAAGAAAGTTTCTGCCAAGCCTGCCATACTTTCTTAAAGGATTCGTCGTCAAATTCGTAAAAGCTGTGAATTGCGGCATCGCGAGTGTCAACAACACCCTCTTCATGAAACACCGGCTGCCACACCAAGCGAATTTGACGTCGACAGGGAAGAGGTCCCTCCCCTTCTGTAAAACAAGGATCAATGCGCACACCGACGACCTGCAAGGCTTGTTTCCAGATAATGTGATTGGGAACCTCAGGAACCAGTTGCACGATTTCTTGATACGTTTTTTTTGAAAGGAGAGCCCCTTGAGCACCTTTGTCTTCAGGCTTTAGCACCAAGGACATTTCGCTTTCTTGAGGTAAAGGCAGAAGAATTGTCAGATCATTCAAACTCATGGCGATAGCTGATGACGAGGTGAAAATAAGACCTAAAGAAAGAAACAGCGCAATGATTTTCATGGGGCTCTTTTTTCAGAACATTGCTAGGATTTCAACCTTTAAGCGGCAAATGAAAATCTAATGAGTCTTTGTTCCGGGAGCCTCTTTCGCCGCAGGCAGACAAAGGGGCCCTAAGCCCCTTAAATCGTTACATGGTATAGAAGAATTCTTCCTTTACGATTTTGCCGTTAGAGACAGTGTACAGGGCGACCTCTTCCATTTGCCAGCGCTTGCCTGACTTTCTCTCTGATACATCCAACTTATAGTGAACCGCAAAGCGATCGCCGTGAGGATAGGGTCCCGAGACATCCATAGAGTGAACCTCCATTTGCTCGTCCCATTCCATATTTTTTTTGCGAATTGCTTCGATCCCGCGCATCTGCGCTGGCATGCCGGGCATGGACGCCGCTTCTTTACTTTCGATGTTTTCAGAATAAAGCCAGTCGATAGCTTTCATGTTGTCGCCGCGCTTACAAAGCTCGACAAGTTTTTTTCCCACTTCCATGGTTTCTTTTGAAGGCTGTTGAGAGGGTTGCGATTGTTGAGATGAAGTCTCCATCCAGATCTCCTTTTTTTCTTAGCACGATCATGCTTGGAAAAAAGGAGTCTGAGGATATGTAACTCTACAGAGAAATTTCAGGATCCTTTTCCGCGGACTTATCCAAATCATCGAAGAAGGAAAGATTTCTTTCTTCGATGATCTTTCTGGCCTCGCGCGACTGAGAGCCCTTTGTAGACACCAGTTTGTTTTTGAAAGGATCGATCTTGCTGATATTGAAATCACGAACGCGCTCTTCTGCCACCTTACAGTATTCTTGCGCGATGTCGATTCCGATGTACTGTCGTCCCAGTTTTTTCGCAGCCACTGCTGTCGTCCCCGAGCCGATAAAAGGATCAAGAATGGTTTTGGCTTCCGTGGAAGAAATAATTCTTTCCGCGAGAGCTAATGGAAATGGCGACGGATGATCGTTGTTCATTTCTTGGGAGAAACTCCAGACATCGCCGCAGGCATTGGCTTGAGGTGAAAGCTTAAATTCGGGTTTAGCGATCAAATAAATCACTTCGTAGGTGGGAAGAAAATAACCGGGATTAAAATTAATACCACCCGCTCTTTGCCAAATGATAATTTGCCTTACTGGAAACCCACTAACGATATCCTGTCTGTCCTGTAGCAACCCATTTTGCACACGCCACTTATGAATGTAGAAAAGGGCCCCGTCAGATTTCAACGTGCGCAAGGTCTCAGCGATCACGGCTCTTTGCCATCTGACGTAGTCCGTGTGAGGCATATTGTCGTCATGATTGGGATAACCCTTTAACAACGCCGCCTTGGACCACTTTCCCCCACGACCGTCTTTAAGACCGTTCCCAGAAGAGTTTTTTAAATTGTAAGGAGGAGACGTCACGGCAAGATCAATCGAACAATCCGGGATTTTCTGAAGTGTTTCTAAAGCATCCCCACAAATAATCTGATCTAAAAATGAAGCCAAGTGATTAGCATCCATCGCATCCCCTCCTGCAACGTCTTAAGGGCTTTTTAAAATTATGCCGATAGAAATTACGCAAGAGGACTATTTTGAGTTTCACCTCGACCATTTCATTCTGAAACTTTACGGACCTGTCGGCAAACCGTCACTTACCGAGGCCTCGGCACTTGAGGCTGTCGAAATTCCAACACCTTCACCGTCAAAACCACTTAAATCTCTCAAGAGACTTTCACCTTTTGGCAACGTCATTGCTATCTAATTTTACAAAACTCATGGACCCAAAGAAAAAGGAGGCCTTATGAAAAAACAAATTCTTTCCTACGCTTTGCTCGCTGCAGTGGCTTTGATGGCAAGTCCCGTTTTAGCGGACACGGATGATTGCACAGATCCAGAAATCGCCGCAGGAACTTGTGTAAAGCATTTAAGTGCGTATGGAGATGCCGATAACAATGTATATCCCCCACAAAATCAGTATGCGGTGTTTAAAGTCGTCGACGGAAACTGCCAAGGACAGATTGAGATATTAACGCCCCAAAATGACAGCGTGTTAATGTTCGATGCTGTGGGTTTGACAGAGAATGGAGTTTACTCAATCATAAATCATGGCGAATCGGCTTGCTCTCTACAGATTCGCTATCAAAACCAACCCTAAGGAGCCTGCTATGGTCGCCCCAAAGTTTGAAACTTGGATCATTATCCAAAAGCCCGTCGCTGAAGTTTTTGATGCTGTTTACAATCCGACGAAACTCAGCGGCTATTTCATCACTGCGGGAGCGACAGGGCCTTTGGAAGAAGGAAGTACGGTGCAGTGGGAGTTCGCAGATTTTCCTGGCGCATTCCCCGTGCGCACTAAAAATGTTTTGAAAGATAAGCTGATTGTTTTTGAATGGGGTTCTGCCGAAGGTGGAAAAGACAACCGCGTTGAATTTGTCTTTGAGCCTTTAAATGCCAAAGAAACTAAAGTCACCGTCACTGAACTCGGATGGAGTGAATCCCCCGAAGGCATGAAAGCGGCATTTGGAAATTGCATGGGCTGGTCGCAGATGATTTGTGCGATGAAAGCCTATCTTGAATACGGCATCAACCTTCGCAAAGGCGCTTACAAAGCGATTTCATCTTAGGTTTCAAAAAAATGCAGGGGTTTTAGAAAGGATTCAGTATGAAGTTGTTAATAACTTTCGCACTTACGTTTCTTATCTCTGCGTCTTCTTACGCCACTATTTGGAAGTGTCAAATTCGGCTTCCCAATGGGCAAGCCTCCACTGATGAATTGCGTATTTCATTTAATAACAAGCTTGAAGAAATCGGCGTATATCGTCCCGACCCGTTTGGATTTGGACGCTATAAAGTCGAAACCCTTTTTGCGGATTTTTCGAGAAACCGCGCAGGCTTTCAAGTCAGCCAATGCGAACACGACATTGCCAGTGTGTATCCGGAAAGCCAGCAGATTTTTGTACAGTCTGCTTGCAGGTCGCAAGAGGGATACAGCGTTTTCGTCGATGCTGACTTTGGAATGAAAGAGTCAGGCTCAGTCATCACGCAAGTGCAAACGCCAACGGCCACCACGGCTCGAGTCTTCCGCGTCGACGCTTGCTCCGTGGATTATTAGAAATCAATCCTCACGAACTTGAGGTCTCAGGTCTTCAACGCGCACATTGTTTTTGCGAGGCGCACGTTTTATTTTTTTAGGTTCTTCAGATTCGTAGAAATCTCCGCGAAGGTTTCGCATTGGCATTTGATCTAATTCTTTAATCATCTCATAGATCTTGAAAACACGGTCTTTAAGGGCCGCAAGACTTCGCATCATTCTTTTCTCCACGGAATAAGGATTGATGCCCAGTTTACGAAAAGAAGCCTGTAATGTTGCAACTTTGAAGAAGAGCTGAACTTTTCCTAGACCAAGGGGAATCCTAATGACCTCAGTTCAGAGGTCCCCTCAGGTAATTACTCTAAAACCGGGTGCTGGCCGTGCACTTTCTCTTTCGGTAGCGCATTGAAATGCCACCACTCGTGTTCTAAAACTTTAAAGCCTTGAGTCTCTAGAAGCTCACGCAAAAGCCGTCGGTTCTTCAGTTGTTCTTGGCTCAGCTCTCCTGAAGCCAGAAATTTTTCTTCCAGCTTGGGTTGCGCGAGGTCCCTGAAATCATCAAAGCCCGTTCCCATATCCAGTTGCTGGCCATCCTTGGTTTGCAACGTCAGATCCATTGCCATCCCAAAATTATGTAAGGACCCGGGGTAAGGAGCCGCCACATAGTTTTGAAAAGGCGTCCCTTCAAGATGACTGTAAAAGAGCGCTTGAATGCTGCGTGGACGAAGCGTGTCCCAAATAAGAAACTGCAGGCTCGGATGATTCTTGCGAAGCACATCACAGGCCTTCATGAACATTTCGTAGGCCAACGGTGAAACAAAGCAACGAGCGAAATTTTCATAAACATTTTTGTTCATGAAATTATCGTCCGTCGCGTACTTCATATCCAACGCGACTTCGGCAGAAGGTTTGATTTCGCGAAAGTTTTGTTCGATCCATTGAATTTGGCGGGTGAAAGATGTCATCGCTTAAGGCTAAAAAGCTTTCGCCTCACAGTCAAATGGACGCTCGTGACACAGGGTCTCGCAGTGCTTGTAAAGACGTCTATGACTTTAAACGCACCGCTTTTGCTAAAAGAAATACAACGGCGCAAGAGACAAAGGCCGCGGCCCCCAACCCTCCGCCAACATCTTTGACCATCGGAACTAGAAATGAATAAATCAGTGCAAAGATCACGCTGGAAATCAAAACTCTTTTTTTACCCATTCTGGATTTATCTGTCATACCCACAAAGGTCGCCCCGAAGAAGGCGGCCTGTAGTGTCGTGACAAAGGTCAGCGGCAATAGACTGACTATCAAGGCAAAAAGCAAAGTGGGACCGCTCGATGCTCGCACTGTAGAGATCCGCTTTTCATGAATAAGATAAAAGGTTGTTTGCGCACCCAAAATAGAAACCAAGATCACAGTTAAAAGAATCACAACCAATACCTCAGTGCGATTCCCAACAAAGAAGACACAAAAGCTATGAAGCCCAGACGACCGCCCAAACCTTTAAACCGAGCCCCCAAGCAAAAGTAAATTGTACTGCCGACAACCGACACCAATAAAATCTGCCACAACCCTGCATCGACAACTCGAGAACCCATGGCAACAAAGGCTCCCGTATAGACCAGGGCGTGAATGTGGGCACCCTCTATGCGTTTAGTATCAGGGATAAAAGTACCCAAAAGACCCGTTAAAGAAGCCGCAACGACAGGCGTCGATTTAAAATGCGATTGCAGATAAAAACAAAAAAAACAGCCGCCAAAGAAAGTGAGAAATTTCAGAAGCCAAAGTTCGAAGTTTCGCAAGGTCGCAGTCATGAAGGTCCTTAAGAATCATCATCTTTGGACAAGGCGGACAAAACAGCAAGTTTTTTTTGATTCTTATCCTTTTAGAAACAGGGAAGATTTTCTAAGCCTCCATTGCAAGCTGGCTTCAGATTCTAAAAGTCGCTATACCAATGCCAACAAATAAAGGAGCCGTCATGAAATGGATCATCGCTAGCACCCTGCTACTTTCTCCCCTTTCTTCGTTCGCGCAAAACAAATGCGAAGCTGAAGCCGTTGGTTATGCCCGTGAATATATGGATGAAAACTACGGTAACAATTCCTCACCATCTAATATCTATGGTTCAGGAGTTGTAGATGCTAAAGGCGTTATTTCCTACGGCATCGAGTTCGTCTTGGCTGGCGGAGAAAGTATTGTCGTGGTTCCAATGATGTTCTCGGATTGCGATTTGTTAGATATTCAAGGTTACTAAAAAAAAAGCCCGGAGGACCCGGGCTTTTTTTATTCTCCGCCAAGGACGTCGATTTTATTATTACTGCATAAAATCGCACGCACTCTTAATGTAGTGAACTCGCCGACTTCAAACATTCCGTTTCTTGGGTTGAAATAGGAATTGTATTTAGAGGAGTCTGCGTAACCCGAATAGTTACCATTCTTATAGCCCAACTTCTGACAAAGAGCCGCGATATTCTCTGTTTTTCCAGTGAGGCTCGCCTTCACTCCGTACTCCATATAGGAAGACCCGGTAAGAACATAGGGATTTCCCACGATAAGGTCGTCAGAGGTGTGCTTATAGACCTCACCACGCAGTTGACCTTTTTGAGGTGTTTCGCGCGTCCCATAAGCGACATACGCCACTTCTGCAATAACGGCTTCTCCACGACCAAACAGACCTGCCTCACTCACTGAAGAAACTAGAACAAGAGCACCCAGCACTAGGCTTTTCATAAAATCTCCTAAGGTTATGGCCTTAGACAAAGCAAAGCCGAGGCCTTGTTTCGCAGCTTCAGCAGAAGGGGATATCCCTGAAAACACATGTCGAAATGTTGATCACACTAACTAAGAAAGCCACTCCACGACTTGCAGTACAACTTGAATCGCGACCGCAGGACTCATTGTTATTGTGTCATCCATTTTCGACCTCAGAATTTTGACAGCTCGACTTTGCCTTTCTAGTCATCGTCTTTTTTTTCCTGTTTAAATCTTCAGACCACCAAAACTTTACCGAAAAAAAAATACGGAGGAAAAATGCGTTTAACCTTGTTCACGGCTTTACTTTTATTGTTGTCATTTTCAACTCATGCGGTTCAAGATCCCGGCTCTGTCATCCGCGATAAACACGAAGATCCTAAACCACCCGCATGGTCGGACTGGACATCCATTGGAGGAATGGCCACATCTGATCCCGCAGCGTGCTCACTTTCAGGATATAAAACTTTTGTCTTTGTTCGTGGCGGAGATAACGCGTTATGGATGCGCTACTGGAATGGCAACTACTGGGCGGCATGGGTTTCACTAGGAGGAGTTTTAACATCCTCTCCGTCAGCGACTTGTCATGGATCACGTATTGATGTTTTTGCGCGCGGCCTTGACGGAGCTCTTTGGCAACGCACTTTTAGATCTAATAGTTGGAGACCGTGGATTTCTTTAGGTGGAACTCTTGCGGCGAATTCAGGCCCGGCATCAGCCGCTTGGTCAGGCAATCGCTTGCACGTCTTTGTTCGCGGAACCGACAATGCTTTATGGCGCAAATCCTATATCGCGAACAACTGGAGCGCTTGGCAATCCTTAGGTGGAATTTTAACTTCGGACCCAGCAGCTGCCGCATGGGCTAACGGCCGCTTGGATGTTTTCGTGCGCGGAACTGACAATGCTCTTTGGCACATCTGGTACACAAGCAGTGGCTGGTCTGTGTGGGAGTCCTTAGGAGGATATCTAACGTCGTCACCTGATGTTGCTTCTTGGGGCAACGGCCGCTTAGATGTCTTTGTTCGGGGCGGTGACAGCGCTCTTTATCACAAATGGTTTCAATCTGGCTGGTCTAATTGGGAAAGCTTGGGCGGCATTTTAACTTCGGGTCCGGGCGCAAGTTCTTCAGCTCCGGGACACGTGATGGTTTTTGTCAGAGGTACGGACAACACCATTTTCTATCGCAGTTATCGTTAAAATAAAAAAGGCGCTCCTTCTTCAAGGGGCGCCTTTCTATTTTTCTATAGTAAACACTATTTCATTTTCACAGTGACGATTTCACAGATGCTACCTTGTAGCAACGAGGCTCCACGGTAAATTGTCGCATCTAAAACCGAGCTATCACGAAGAGCTTCATCACGAGCGGCTTCGCATTCGTCAAAATAATGCGCGCAAACGCCACCTTGATCTCTGTTTTCACAAACCCAGTAGAATTTTTTAACGATCTTTGAGTCAAACTTCACGTCAGCAAGTTCAGAGTGCAACTCAACAGAACAAACGATTTTAGCACGGCCATCTTCTTGAACATCATTCGTCCAACGATACGTGAAGTTCTTGTACTTCAGTTCAATTCTTTGGCTTTTAGCGATTTCGTTTTTACGTGCATCGATATTGGCGATGAATTTTTCACAGCGCTCACCAAGCTCTTGAACCGTTCCTTTTTTGCTCCAGTTCAAAACGCGACCTGATGGTTTTCCGAAGGTGCAGCGAGTGCCTTCTTCATTACAACCAACGCCTGTATAATAAGGAGCCGCCTGTGCGATATTCCCAGCAATCAACAAGAAAAGAACAGCTAAAGTCTTCTTCATAGCAAAACCTTTCATTTTAGATATATCTGAACATTCGCCTTCTTAGCGAAATGCGCGCCATTCTTAGGAGGCCTATAGAAGCGTTTTAAGCTTAGTCAGCTGACGAAATTTTAGACAATGAAACCCGAAAGCGGCTGGTAACTCGTGGAATATTCGGGATCTCCACAGTGAGAAACAGCCCGACACAAAGTTGAATTCTGTTTACTCCATTATTCAACTGAGTTTAAGATTTTGATATGTCAGCTGGTGATTGGAAAGAAATGTACTCTGCAGCTTCTTCGGGGAATATGGACCTTGTGCGGTACCATATCGAAAATGGAGTAAATCCCAATTATCAACATCCCGAGATTTTAGCGACACCTCTCGTCGCTGCGATCTCTGCAGGTCACACTGATATCGCTCTTTTTCTTTTAGATAATAAAGCCGATCCCAACCTAAAATCCTTCTTTGACGATATGACCGCCGTCGAAGCGGCTCGTCGATACAAAAACGAGACAGTGCTTGGAGAACTCAAGAAGCGTGGGATTCAAATAAAACCATCTTTCTTTGGTAAGCTTTTAGATCGTTTGCTGCCGAAGTAAAATTCGTCTCCAATACAGTCGTTCACGGAATAGAAAGCCGCTCATATTCGCCAATTGTGACCAACACTTCATGATGTCTCCTTGTCTTGATTCCGATAAGTAAGGCATGGGACTCAGGTACGTCGTTGGTATAGCTACCTCTTTATTCTTATTGTTGTTTACTTCAAGTGCGTTTGCAGCACCGTCCGCTCTGACTTTTCAAGGGCGAATTCTGAAGACGGACGGCACACCTTTAGAACATTCTAACGTCAGCTTTATCTTTCAAATCACAGACCCTTCCGGTCACTGCGTGATTTATCAAGAGCAGGTCACTGGTGTGAACATGGCTAACTCCAAAGGGATCTTTGATGTTCCTATTGGTAAAGGCGGAGTGAACTATCCACTCGGCGGCGGTTTTACGGTTCTGGATGCATTTAACAATTCATCACCATTCACCTGCGGTGCTTGCAGTGGCTACACGTGCTCAGACAGCACAAGTACTTACAATGCGGTTCAGACGGACGGACGTCTTTTGCGCGTGCAATTTCACGACGGGACGGCTTGGCGTTTGATTTCACCAGACAACGTGATTCGCTCTGTTCCCTACTCGGCATTTTCTCACTCCGCAAATAAACTAGGGACAAACGTTGCTTCGGATTTCCTTTTAAAAGCCGGTCTTCCAACGTGTAACTCGAGTGAGTTCTTAACCTGGAATGGAACTTCATTGTCTTGTGCCGCTGTCACTGGTGCTAGTGGTGGCACCGTCACAAACGTGACTTCGACAAATTCTTATCTCAGCGTCGCTAACGGCGTTTCGACTCCGGCTTTGACTTTAAATGTTGGCACAACAGCGGGCACTGTCGCAGCCGGTGATGATTCAAGATTCACGAACTCACGTCCTCCGAATGGAGCTGCTGGAGGCGATCTGAGCGGTAGTTATCCAAATCCGACGGTTCAAAAAATTCAAAATACCGCTGTTGCTAGTGCCGCTCCATCAAACGGTCAATATTTCAAATTTGACGGGACCTCATGGGCAGGTGCGGCCATCACGATCAGCGATGTCAATAATCTGACGACCACATTAGGAACATACTTAACGACAGCGGCATTTAATACCGCGGTGGGTTCTGGCAACTGCGCGAGCCATCAAACTCCGTATTGGAATTCTGTCAGCAGCTCGTTCCAATGTCAGTCGATCAATGTTTCCGTTGCCGGCGATGTCAGCGGCAGTATTGGTGCAGTGACTGTCAATAAGATCAAAGGTGTGGACATCGACACGACGGGGTTAACTTCTGGTCAGGTATTGAAATACGATGGCACAAAGTGGGCACCCGCAAGTGATAGTAATGCCGGAGGAACTGTCACCAGTGTGATCGCCGGAACAGGTTTGTCAGGCGGAACAATTACTACAACAGGAACTATTTCATTAGCAAACACGTCAGTATCGGCAGGAAGTTATGGTAGTGCGACACAGGTTGCGACATTCACCGTCGATGCACAAGGCCGCCTGACTTCGGCAGCCAATGCCGCTATCCCGACCGCTAATGGCACAACCACGGGACTTTTATCTTCGACGGATTGGACCACTTTCAATAGCAAACTAGGAACGTCTTCAAGTTTTAGTGGCGACATCTCTGGCACTTACAATTCAACAAGCGTTGATAAAATCAAAGGTCGCAGTGTTTCTGCAACAGTTCCCACTTCTGCGCAATTCTTAGTTTATGATGGTTCAACACAATATGCGCCGGTGTCACTCAGTGGTGATGCGACGATGGCAGCAAATGGTGCCGTTACATTAAAAAATACCGGGACAGCCGGCACTTACGCAAAAGTCACTACAGATGCGCAAGGAAGAGTGACGTCAGGAAGCACTCTTACCGCCTCTGATATTCCCAACTTAGACTGGTCAAAAATTACTTCTGGAAAACCGACGACTTTAAGTGGTTACGGCGTGACCGACGCTGTTCAAAACGCGGGTGCGACTCCCAGTGTTCAAACCGGAACCGTGGCAGCTCGTCCTGCGGCAGGAACAGCGGGCCGACTTTACATCGGCTCTGACGACAACACTCTTTATCGTGACACAGGTTCCGCGTGGGTGAAAATCGGTGATGGCACAGGAACAGCGGGAGCATTGACAGCAGTGACTGCCAGTGCGCCTCTGGCTTCAAGTGGCGGAACGACTCCAAACATCACTATTTCACAAGCAAATACAAGCACAAATGGTTATTTGAGTTCTACTGACTGGAATACGTTTAATAATAAATTAGGAACGTCTTCCACTTTCTCGGGAGATGTCAGCGGGACTTCAAGCACAACGAGTGTCGATCGCATCAAAGGAAAATCCGTTTCACCAGCGGCTTATGCTGCAGGACAGACGTTGCGCTATGATGGGACAAACTGGGTAAATACCACTTTAGGGTTTGCAGATCTTTCAGGAAGTGTGACGACGGCCCAACTTCCGGTGGTTCCTGTTTCTAAAGGCGGTACTGGCGTCAGCACTTTGACGGCGGATCGCTTCCTTGTTAGCAACGGCACCGGTTCTGCGGTGAGTGAATTTAACTGCGCGACGGGACAGCTTATTACATTCGATGCTTCAGGAGTTATGGGTTGTACAACCTATGCTTCCTCTGCTCTTTATGCAAATGGTGGGAACTCATTTGGTGGCAACGCTACCATAGGAACAAACGATGCTTACAATCTTTCCTTTGAAACTGGCGGCACCACTCGCATGACAATTCAGAACTCAAATGGTTCTGTCGGTGTCGGAACAGCTACTCCAACACGGGTAATTGAAGCCAGTTTCAACTCAACCACCTCGAACGGTATAATGGCCACTAATACCAATGCTGAAGGAGCGGCCTCTTTGACTTCGGCTGTAGGCACGAATTCAGTTTACTTGGGCACATGGGGTACGTCCGCTCCAGCGGGCTCGGTGACTTATCTTGAAGCGAAGTCAGCAAATCCTTTTAGCATTAGCACCTTTAACGCTCAACCGATGGTCTTTTACACAAACAAAAGTTCCGGCGCGACGGCATCTGAAAGAATGCGAATCACTTCGACGGGTCTTATTGGTGTTGGTACCAACAACCCGACAGGGACCTTCCACATAGCTGGCAACCTGCTTACAGGTAATGCCACTACTCATAAAGTCATCGGTACGAATACGACATCTACTGCAACTACCAATATCAATAGCGCTGGATTTTTCCAATACATCGATTCTAGCACGGCGAATTCTAACTCGAACCAGGTTCTTCGTGTCGAGTACGTTAGAAACCCCGCAGCTACGGGCGTGCCGACTTCGTTTGACGCTTTGATCACGGCTGCAAACGCTAATATCAATGCGAACGCACCTTACAATCTACGCGGCGTGAATGTCGAGGGCCCCGTCGTTGGCACCGGTGTGACCTTAAACACGTGGCGAGGTATTTCTATCGGCGCGCCATCAGGTGCCGGAACTGTCACCAATAGATACGCTTTAGTTACAGATCCTGCAGCGGGCTTTGTAGGTTTAGGTACGGTCAATCCCCTTGCTCATCTTCATATTACCAGTGCAAATAGTTATGCCGCGATTATGTTAGGTAACGATGGCGGCTCTAATAACATTCACATGACCCATGAAGTGGATGGTACCTTTGCATTATTCAATGGCACAGTAGGAGCAGGCACCACTCTTCTCTCGATCACTTCCGCAGGAAACGGATGGCTCAAAGGAACTTTAACTCAAGCTTCCGATGTCAGATTGAAAAAAGACATCCAAACAATGCCCGAAGAATTGAATAAAATTCTTCAGATCCGGCCGGTGACCTATCACTGGAAGGAAGAAAGTCGCAGCAAAGACAAACAAATTGGTTTTATCGCTCAGGAAGTTGAAAAGATTTACCCCGAGCTTGTCCAAAACAACCGCGATGGCAATAAATCTGTCGCTTACTCAAATTTTGTCGCACCTATTATCAAGGCCCTGCAAGAGTTCTATGCTCAGTGGTCTAACCACAGCCAAAAAGTGGATCGCGAAATTGCTTCGATCAAAGAAGAAAATTTCCATCTAAGAACACAAGCCCAGCAAACACAGCATGAGCTTGAGCAAATGAAAAAAGAAAATGTGCAAAAAGAAAAAGAATTGCAGGAAATGAAAGCCCGCTTAGAAAGAATCGAAAAAAGTCTCTCTAAGTAGGCCTTTGGAAAAATTAAATCTTGTAAACACGTGTTTCGTACGGGCGAAGATCGATCTGCTCAACGTGGGAATGTTCTGTCACTTCGTAATTGGCAAGCAGCATATCTTTCGAATTCACGGCGATCCCCGGCTCTTTAAACTTCGCCGGTTTATCTGAAATATTACTGATCACAAGCATCTTTGCGCCCTCCAAAGTTCGTACGTAAGCGTACACTTGCGGATCTTTCTCCATAACCAGCTTATAGCTTCCATAGATAAAGACCTGGTGTTCGCGGCGAAGCTGGATCAATTTTTTATAGAAGCTAAAGATAGAATTGGAATCTTTGCGTTGATTTTCTACGTTGATTTCTTTGTAGTTTGGATTGACCTTCAACCAAGGCTTGCCCGTGGTAAAGCCCGCATTGGCTTCAGCACTCCACTGCATGGGCGTGCGTGCATTGTCGCGTGAAGCATTCGCGAGTTCACGAGTGATTTCGGCATCCGAAGCCCCTTGTTTTCTGCGAATAGTGAAGTGATTTTTTGCAGAGACGTCGTTAAAATCCTCAGGTCCATTAAAAATCGTATTCGTCATACCGATTTCTTGCCCTTGATAGATAAGCGGGGTTCCTTGCATCAAAAAGTACATGGAAGCAATCGACGTCGCACTTTCGCGCCAGTAGTTCTTAGCATCCCCCCACTTTGAAATAATGCGAGGCACGTCGTGGTTTTCTACAAAAAGTGCATTCCAACCTTTATTATCAAGCTCGCGCTGCCATCGCCCAAAAACTTCTTTTACTTTTAGAAGATCAATGCGCTTTTCTGGATTCGGATCCCACAAACCGACATGTTCAAACTGAATAACCATGTTGAACTTCTTTTGAGATTCCCCGACCCACTCATCTGCATTTTCAGCAGAAACACCGTTTGCCTCAGCAATCGTCATAATGTCGTAGTGAGAGAACGTATTCTTACAAAGATCCGTCAGATATTCTTGGATGCCCTTCACATTCATGTGCTTATCGTAAGAAGGCACATACTCTAGACCTTGAGGATTTGGCATATCTGCCAAGCCCTCTTCTTTTTTGGCATGGCTGATGGCATCCACGCGAAAACCGTCAATGCCTTTATCAAGCCACCAACGAATCATCTTGAAGACTTCTTGCCGCATCCTTAGATTTTCCCAATTTAAATCCGGTTGTTTCGCAGAGAAAATATGCATGAAGTATTGATTCGTTAGTTCGTCATACTTCCATGCAGATCCACCAAAGATACTTTCCCAATTGTTGGGTTCTTTGCCGTTTTTACCGTCTCTCCAGATGTACCAGTCTCTTTTAGGATTGTCTTTAGAAGAACGAGATTCGATGAACCAGGGATGTTCATCGCTGGTGTGATTGATAACAAGATCAATCAGTAGCTTCATTCCACGATTATGAACTTCTTTAAGAAGTGTGTCGAAGTCCTGCATCGTGCCGAATTCAAAATGAATGTCTTGATAGTCGCTGATGTCATAACCGTTATCGTCTTGCGGGGACTTATACATCGGGCTCATCCAGATAACGTCGATACCAAGTTCTTTAAGATAATCTAGTTTAGAAATGACACCCTTGAGGTCTCCCATACCGTCGCCATTTGAATCCATGAAACTGCGCGGATAAACTTGATAGACGACAGATTCTTTCCACCACTTTTTAGAAGGAGCCATGTTCCCACCTTTATGAAGACTGATGGGGTGATCAAAACAAAAAAGCAGCAAGGTGTCACTTGCTGCCATGTCTTGTCAGAGCTTTTGTTGGCTATCTTAAGAAGAACTTAAAGGTGCAGGACCCTTTTCCACTATAGCAGACCTCGGTGGCTTTATAGGCAGGGACAATCCCTTCGTTGCCAGAAAAGAAGGCAATATTAAAGGCATCCGACGAGTTGTAATTGTCATTGGCATTTTGCCCCGCGCACCCTGCTGTTCGACTGGTGTGACGTAGGTTTCCGGCACATTTTGTACTGTTGTAATTCCAGTTTCCACCAGCCAGGTCAATGATCGCGGCTCCACTGTTATATTGAGGCGAAATAAACATGGCATCCGTTGTATTCACTAGTGTCGAAAACTGTTCCGGATTCAAGGAGGCTTGAGTATTTGCAGCCGCGGGTTTTGCCACGCTGGCAAGGCTGTAAGTGTTGACCATAAAATCATTCGGAGTGGAAGCTGTCACGGTCCCATTAGAATGAGCCACCAACGTCCATCCTCCACCACTTGTCGTCATATCACAGTAAGCTTCGTAAGGCGCACCGGCACCTGCACCGTCTGGATCGATAGTATAAATTCCGTCACCTTTTGAGGCTCCGGCATTTAAGATTGCTTTGCATGATGCATACACTGGATGGGTGTCAGTTTCTTTCATCCAAAGATTCACTTCCGCAACCCCATGCGAGGCACCCAAATCATCAGACGCCGGAATGCCCGGGGGAGTTGTTCCCCACACGGCGAAAGCCCCGATAGCGTAGTACCAGTTCCCGTGATTGATCGAACCGTCTATATAAGATGAGGTGCTAGCCACGCCATGGGTTCCTCCAGAAAGCTCAAGACCGCCCCAGTAGTTGGAGTAGGCCTGAACAAACTCGGTCGTGTATCCTGCGACGTCCACATCGGCACGTGGACTTGTAGTCTGCCACCATAAGTTTTTAAAACTTTCTCCCGGCCAAGTCAGACGGAAGTGATAGCGATTTGTCGGAGTTCTGAAATAATCAATCTGATTTAAAATAGAATACATTCCGTTGTTGGGGTCGGATGTATTCTTAGAATCTGCGTCGGCATTGCTGGCAAAAAATCCGGAGGCGTGTTGATGCTTAAAGATGCGCGTCCATCCACCACCATCCGTCGTCATGTCACAGTAAACTGGATACGGAGAGCTTCCCGAAGGATCGATGTGATAAATTCCATCGCCAGTCGAACCACCGTAACTTAGGATGTCCCAACAGGATTTACAGCTTTGAATAGTGACACTGGGAATAGTTGCTGATCGAAAGGAGGTCCACTCTGCCGCCGTTTTTGTAGCTACGAAATAATCGCTTGTGGCATGCGCATTCACGACCTTTTTGCAGACGCCATGAGCGTAAATGGCTTTTGTAGTTCCATGCACGACTTTGAAACCACTATCGACCGTGTCAATCCCCATCAGGGAAAGACCTAGAACCAAAAATAAAGATGATTTAAAAAAAAGACTGCTTTTACTTGCCATTGAGAAGTGCCTTTTCAAGTCTTTCAAGGCGCGCCTTCAATTCCTGATTCTCTTTTTCAAGCTGTTCGAATCTTTCTTCGGACTGCGCACTCACCGATGCAATACCTCTTTGACATTGAGCTTGGGCTTGAACACGTTGCTTGTGCTCTTCTTTCAATGCTTCTACCAACACGGCGACAATATTTCCGTACTGTACGGCTTTATATCCAGAATTTTTATCCGTTTTCACGAGCTCGGGATAAACCGCTTCAACCTCTTGAGCAATGAAACCCACTGTTTTTTCATTCGTATTTTTCCAAACGAAATTCACACCGCGAAGCTTTAACACTTTTTCTAAAGCTTCAGGCAAGGTGACCACATCTTTTTTCAAGCGCGCATCAGATGTATATAGATAAGCCGTGGCTTTGACGTTGCCATTCACTTCTAAGGCTTCGCTGGGCGCTGTGGTATTCACACCCACATTACCTGTATTGAGAATTGTGATCTTCGCTGTATTACTTGCTCCGATTTGAAGAGAGCTTGCAACCGAGTTGGTAATACCGGAACCAATAGTCACCGAGTTCGAAGCGCTCACCGTGTTGTTTCGTCCGGCAATATAAGCATTGCCGGCATTGGACACCGTATTGCTTCTTCCAAACAAATCTAATCCATAAGAGAAATTGGACAGTGTGGTAGATATCGCATTGCTAGAACCTACGATATTCATACTGCTGGCATTTCCTCCGCCCGAATTTGTAATCGAGTTTGAGGCACCAAATATCCAGTTTGAAGCGTTCGTAAAAGTGGAGTTGTTATTCCCTATGATAGCCGCTCCATTCACATGAAAATTCGCGACAGGAGTGATCCCGATGCCGACTTCACCTGAAGATAAGATTGCAATGCGAGAGACGTTGTTGGTCTCAATATCCAAATTCGTCAATGTCGTAGTTCCCAAGGACGCCGCTACGCCAAAGTTATTTCCACCATTAACAAAAACGCCATCAGCACCTGTTTTCGGCAAATCTGCCGACGCTAACGTTCGGAAAGACGGAGCACCCGCTCCTGAAGTGGGTCCCGCAAATACCGTGTTCTGAGCTTGGTTGGCAAAGTTAGAAGCTCCCACGGAAATAGCCTGACAGATAAACGTGTCGGTCGCGGATTGATATGTGAGAGTCTGCGAAGATGTACACGCTGAGTTTGCAAAGACTCCACCAAAAGGAGTGATCGTGGCTTTAATATCATTCAAATTGACAGTACTTAAACGCGTCACCCAAGAAAGATTTCCAGAAGCATCCGTCCCTAAAACTTGATTGGCTGTTCCCACGGCTGTTGGCCACTTTAATACATAGGATGCAGTGACTGCCGTCGGCGCTTGAACCGTGACGGTGTTACTTCCAGAATCACGATACACGGAAGCGCCCACACTGACACTGCCGGCACTGAAATTTCCGGAGCCGTCGCGTTTAACTATTGTCGATGCTGTATTTAAGTTCGTCGCCGCATTTGCAGCGACTGTCGCCGTATTGATATTGGCCGCTGTAGATCCCCCGACTGAATTGACTGTCACGGCGACAGATCCAGAACCGCTGGCACTGACATCTCCAGTCAGAGCGGTGATAGTTCCACCCGCGTTATTATCAGAGGAAGGAACCCACTTAGCGCCATCATACTTTAAGAATTGACCATTCGTAGGGGCCACTGAAAAGTCAACAGGCAAGCCTTTGATTTTATCAACGCTCGTAGCACCTTGAGTTCCTGATACGTCTCCAGCTAAACTTCCCGTGAAGTTCGTCGCCGTTGTGGCTGTCGTTGCACTCGTTGCGGTTGTTGCCGTGGCGGCATTTCCGACCGTGAGACTTGAAGCATTCGTACATTGCCAACCCGTCGTCACATTCCAAGTTAACAACTGACCGGAAGCACAAGATAAAGGAGCCAACGTGTCGCCTGTCGAAGAGTCCGTCATCACAAGACGACTTACTCCCGGATTAGCGAATAATTTTGCCGTACTGATCGCCGCATCAGCGATATGGGCCGCCTGCACAGCTCCGTTAGCAATACCCGGATTAGGATAAGTTCCAGAAAGCGCGCCACCCGCGGCTCCATTGGGAGGACGAGAGTTAGTGAAACGTGCATCATTCCCGGCAGCCACCGTTCCGGCCACGGTTCCCACATTCAGCGTAATTTCAGGATTTACCGTATCTGCTGATACCGACAAATAAGGTGAGCTTCCGGCGGACGCTGTGACGGTTTGAACCGTGCCTCCGCTAGCACCAGAAACTCCAGCACAACCGAATTTTTTAGTTGTTGCATCCCAAGTTAGGAAGTTCCCTGCAGAACAGTTAAGATTGTCGTTCACTTCTGTTTTTAAAACGAAATCAGTCGACACATGTGAACCCAGTGTTGCTGCCGAAGCAGCAAAACCAGAAAACGGAACGGAACGGATTTCATTGTCTGGCGAAATCGTCTGCCATTGAGCGCCGTCATGAAATTTCACTCTTAAAAAGCGACCGTCTGTCAAACCGGGATTGTACGGCGAGCCGCCATCACAAGTTAACGCAGCCCCATTGCTGAAAGCATCCAGGATTGTGAATGTCGGAGCCAAAGGATAGCTGTGAGAGGCGCCGATTTTCACATCGAACACACCGTTTGAGTTTGTCATATCAACGTGATTCAGTTGTTCTCGATAAAGGACACAAACTTTATTCGGAGCAAGAATCTCAAATTGAAACGCCACCGCGTTGTATTCTAAGGGAACTCCAGAACTCTTTACGATGCGTCCTTGATATGTGAGGGCCGCTGGAGCCGCGAATACGGATCCACCGTAAAAGAACAGAGCTAATACCAATAACGTTCCTGCCTGTTTCATACTTATCTTGTCGGAATCTTGATAAGGAAACCTTAGTTACAATATGGGAATACTTGCGTTCTTCGCTTTATAAATTGAATGTGAGATGGAAACTGCTGGAACCGGACTTCCCCTCTAAAAATTACCGTTTTCAGAGGGGAAATCATACTAATGAATGGATTCACTTTGCGAGGACGACCACTTTAAAAAAACAATATTGGCTAGCAGAACAGCTCCCAAAGAAGCATAGACGAGAAACTTGAAATCCTCCGAGCTAGGAAGCAAACTTCCTGCACCAAAAAGTATCAGGGTTGCCATCGTCGTTGTAAGATGACTGAAGGAGTTCAACTCTCCCCGTTTTCCCTCGGGAATCATTCTTTGTCGAAGTTCAAATTCTCCATTGGAAAAACCGTAAAGGCCAATACGCGAAAGAAGGATACAGGCCAAGAAGATGTAAATGCTCCACGAGGTCCCCATGGAAAATGCAAAGATCCCTAAGATCAAAGTCAAACCTTGAAAACCAAGATGAAGCTTTGAACTTTCAATAAGCCCCGTCTTTTTCACCAAGTAAGGAAAAGTGAGCGTCGAAATCAGTCCAAAAACGGCGCCAAGTCCGCGGAATAAACCAATCTCTGCTTCCGGCAATGACATCCGGTCTTTGAGATATCCAGCGAGTAAAACGCCGTGCGGGCTTAGAACTGATAGCCAAAGAAGAGCATAACTAAAGATCAGCCAGAAAATAGGGTTCGCTATTGAATCCTTGATGTTGAACTGAAAAAGTTCCTTCCAAGATTTTACTGAACTAACTTCTTTTATTTTTAGCCCCGACTTCTGAATAACTCCTATAAGAAGAATATATTCTGGAACGAAAGAAAAAAGATTCCACAAAGCGATTAACAATAGTCCGTAATGATGACTGTAAATGGAACTCAACGTAAAAATAGCCCCCGCTAGAATAGGCGCCCCGACTTCCGTTCCCAAATCAATTCGACGAAGCCAGCTATTGAAATCCGTCAGTTTTTCAGGAGGAACAATCGAAGGTGCCAAGTCATTACCGACAGAAATATCCGTAATGACAGAACCGAGTGAAGCCATAATTCCAAAAGCTGAAAGCAGCACGAAAAGAGGAATGGCTAAGGGAGTATTTGTTTGAAGTGAAACCGCGCGGTGTACGACCTCGTCTAATACGAAAAAGCTAGTCACGCCTCCTAAGACCGCGAAGAACTGAATCCACACACCGGTCTTGATAATACGCAGTCTTTGATTGGCGTCGATCCATCTTCCGATCCAAGGAGTCAAAAGAAAGCTTCCGATTTTAATGATTAAATAATAAAGAGCGGCAATTTGAATCTTGCCTGGAAATACATGAAGCAAAGCAAAAGGAATTACAAAATCCCAGGCTTGATCTCCTGATCTCGTCAATAATCGTCCTAACAAAAGCTGTTTTTCAGTACTTAAGATTTTTTTCATCAGTCTTGACATCCTATCCCCGGGGATGGGATATTTAGCATATGTCACACAAAAAGCAACACGCAAGTCATGAAGATGTCTCTAAAAGACTGAAACGAGCTAAGGGGCATCTTGAGACGGTCATTAATATGATTGAAGACGAAAGAGAATGTGTCGATGTAGCTCGTCAACTTCACGCGGTGGCAAAAGCCATCTCCGCGGCAAAGAGTGTTTACATCCACGATCACATCGAACACTGCTTAGATGGCAGCCACAAAGACATCGATCTTGATGAGATCAAAGAAATCACGAAGTACATCTAGACGTAAAATTTTAAAAACGGCGGATAAGATTATCGAAGATTTTGCCGATTCTTATCCTTCTGATTCGGATTAGGCTTATCAGAGATCTTACTGGTTGAACGTGGGCCGGGACCACTGTTCACATGGACTTCGGGGTGTTTTGCGGCTTCTTCTTGCTTGACGTCATCGGCGTTACGAGATCTTTCCTTTATGCTCATAAATTCCTCCATGCGGCCTTCCATTCTCGCATGACGAATGACGATAGAAACCTTTTTATTAGAGAACTTGTTGGAGCGCAGTGAATGATGGTCTATTGACCTAAAATATCCGTATCACTAAGAGGAAACCAACTGGAGTCCTTCACGACCTTCTGTTAGTTACTCAAATTTCACGACTATATTTCTTTGCTGTCTGCTATCTGCGCCTTTAACACCTGGAAGAAGAACCACCGCGCCTTCGGACCACGAATGCACTCGGACTGTCTCCGCAACATAGTACTCTGTAGAAAGCGTGTTGATAGCCCCCGTGCCTTTGATAGCTCCTGCTTCCGTGATCTGCGCATATCCTACCTGCAGATCAGTCACTGCAACAGTTAAGTCCGGATTCATAAGATAAGTAAAAAAGCGGATATTGTTATTTTCATCAAAACTGATATCAGAATAAGTCGGAGATTTCCCGGGGAAGAGTGTTGTAGGAAGTTCAAGACCGCCGACGGAATTAAAGCTTGTATCTAGAACACCATTGTCGTCAATTCTCGTAATATAAGTTCCTAGCGATGTCGGTGACGTCAAGATCAGGATCGGCATAACAACTCGGTCCTTACTATCCATCTGAAAAGAAGTGGTCCCCATCAACGCCATAAAGTTCGGATCTAAAATTGAACTATTCCACTCGCCGTTCGTTCCGTATGTGGAATCTAAAACTCCAGCGGTTGTCAGTCGGAGCAACGTTATCGGAGGCAAAGCTGACGTGAATGGTCTCAGTGGAAAAATACCGGCAACGACAGCTCTTCCTTTAGAATCGATAAAGAGATTGAATGGCAAGTACGACTGATTGACCATGCCATCTAGTTGAACTGAAATAAATTTTCCATCCGTTCCATAAGTCGTATCAAGAACTCCGGAGGAGTTTAAACGAGCAACGGCGACACGCGGATACTCGACATTAGAGATAATCTCTGCAATATAAAGTCCCACATAGATGCTGCCGCTACCATCTACTTTGACGTCAATACCTTTAGTAATTTCAGCTGATTTCGTGGCTAGATACATGCGAGGTTGGTAAGTGTCAAAATCGACGTTGTTTGATCCGGTAAAAGAAGCGTCGACAGATCCACTAGATAAATAACGGCGAACGATCAGTCGAGAAATGGCTCCCGTATCATAAACAGCTCCAACAACGACTATTCTTCCCTGTGAATCGATGTCAAAAGAACCATACACGACGTCTTGAATAGCCAGATGACCTTGATCCGCAAAACTCGTATCTAATGAACCCGTTGTTTTAAAGCGGCTGATATAAGCAATGTTACCGTCCTCTAAGGCAGAGACCGTCTGCATCACGTAGATGCGGCCTTCTTTATCAATAGAGGTTTTTTGTATTAAACCAGGCAAAGGAGTTAACACGCGGAAATCAAAAACCTTGGTCCCCGCGGTGTTGAACGATGCATCCCACGATCCGTTAAGATTGAGCTTCTTCATCCAGGCTTCTGATCTGGGCAGCGTGGTTGTCGCGTCGTCGTAACTAAGCTCCGCATAGTCGATCACATAAATCGCACTAGCGTCTGCCACCGTGCTTGAACTGTATAAGTAATTAAGATTGAAGACGCCATCCCAAGAGAAAATCCCGGCTGTCCCAAAAGTCGCATCAAATGCGCCGCCTGAAGTAAGACGCCATAGAAGGCCTTTTTTAACTGACGTTCCATAATTGCGACCGATTCCAGAGACATAAATATTATTGCTGGCATCGATCCACATTGTATCTGGAGTTTCATAAAAGTTTGCACCAAGTGACGCCGCTGTTCTCGAGCCCGAAGCTCCGAAAGTGGTATCCGCCGCTCCTGCGGAGGTTCGTTTCCAAACGATAAAGTCGCCACTGCTAGAGGTGCCTGTATGTCCCGCGACTAGAATAGTTCCATCAGCAAGAACCAAAACATTGCGTGCGTGCGATTCGGATCCTGAAAGAATGCTGATTCCATTTGTTCCAAAGGTGGCATCCAGGTTTCCGTTCAGTTCAATTTTCCAAAGCTGGGCTTGATCGTTGGCACTCATCCCCGCAGCCGTTCCCCGGTAGCCCGCGATGAGCGCTCGCGTTCCACTATCACTGAAGGCAAGATCATAGCCCCCAGAAAATCCGGAGGTGACTCCACCACTCACTGTTCCTCCAAGAACCAGCTCTCCACTTCCTGCCAAAGAGGTATCTAGATCACCATCATCATTAAAACGCCACACCATCGCGCGAGTACTGCTTGTGCTTGTATCGACAATGCGCGAGCCGACGACCCAAATACGCTCTGACGAGTCCACGTATATTTTTCGCGGCAGAACTTGGCCATCGTATTCGATAGAAGCCTTCCCTTGATCTGCGAAAGACGTATCAAGAGCTCCGGTACTTAGAAAGCGATAGAGGTTTAAGTTTGTAACGTCGAGGGGACCCAGTCCCGAACTGTTCGAAGCAAACAGAATACGCCCCATTGAATCAAGAGCAAAAATATAACGAGCTCCCGGATAGAGGCTGTTACGCAGTCTTTCAATAGCAGGCACAACAACTCCACCGCCACCAAAGCTCGTAACCAAAGACCCGTCTTTATTAAATTTAGAAAAACTAAGAGAATCCCCAGAACGCGACACAACTAGAATTTTGCCATTACCGTCTTCGAAAGCAGCCAAGGGCTCTTCTTGTGCATTGAGGTTGTAAGCAATCTGTCCCGAAAGTTTTTCGTCGGGAGAATAACTACTATCCAAAACACCTTTGAACTCGTAAGGAGCTAGCGAAGTAGTCGGAGAAAGTTGCACATCAAGACTGCAACCCAAAAGAATTGTCGAAAAAACCAATCCGAATACTCGCAAAAAAACGTGCCATAGGTACTTCATATAAAGTACTTATCGGCTTAAACCGTAAGATTCTCGATAATTAGACCTTGGTTTGTGCTCCAGAATGTTCGGTAAATCTCAATATGAGACACTCTTAAGAGAAATAACCTCGAGAGCTCCTAAATGCATCCCCAAGAATGACTGTGTTTATGGGCTACTATTTATTTTTAAATCCCAGAATATCAACGTAAGTAACACCCTTTGCAACAGAAGAAGAAGGTGTAGCACGTTGTCCTTTGATAAGAATCTTTCCGTCTTTGAAAAGTTCTTTGTATTGAGTGCGCGTGATTTCGCGAAGATTCAAATCTTCACTTTGCGCTTTGATGGCAGCAAGAAGAACAGCATCCAAACGCTTTTCAGATCTATTAAGCTCCAAAACAATGCGGAAGGATTTCGGTGGCTTTGGAGGAATAAAATCTTGCATGACAGTTCTTCTTTCTTTTAACGGTCCGAAGGTTGTAACGATTCCAGGGTAAAAAGGCAACCCCTGGGGGACCTAGACCTCCCCTTTTGAAGATTTTGCGAAGCCCGATCTTATGAGACGCTATCAGAGTCACCTGGGAGCAAGCTCATGAACGTAGAAGCCTATTTAGAACAACGAAAACGCCACACCGAAGCCCTGCCAAACTATCGTGAGCTTTGCACATCTTGCATCCAACCCAAATTTTCCTGCTACTGCCGTCACATTGAACGCTTCCATCCCAACATCGACTTCGTGATCCTAATCCACCCGATCGAAGTCCGCCGCCGCATCGCCACCGGTCGCATGTCCCATTTATGTTTAGAAGGCTCATTCTTAATTCGAGGCCAAGACTACACGAACGTGGATGAGGTGAACCAGATTCTGAAGGATGAAAGCCGTCAGTGTATGATCCTCTATCCAGGCAAAACATCGACGAATCTTACGCCCTTAAGCGGGGATCAAAGAAAAAATCTGTTCGATCCATCAAAGAAGTTAACCTTGTTCGTCATCGATGGCACATGGTT
The DNA here is from genome assembly GCF_047305915.1 of Bdellovibrio sp. HCB117. NCBI lineage: Bacteria > Pseudomonadati > Bdellovibrionota > Bdellovibrionia > Bdellovibrionales > Pseudobdellovibrionaceae > Bdellovibrio > Bdellovibrio sp. HCB117. The sequence continues at coordinate 2,461,375 of NZ_CP178622.1, forward strand.
AACCGCAAAAAAGATGATGCGACAAAGTCAAAATTTACTGAACCTACCCCGCATCTGTTTTTCACCAGAAAAACCATCCAACTTCCGCGTGCGCAAACAACCACATAGCGCGTGTTATTCAACCCTTGAAGCGATTCATCACACGATTGAGTTACTTGGCGACAGTCAGGGCTTTGATGTTTCTTCGCGAGTCCACGATAGACTACTGCATGTTTTCGATTCGATGGTGGAATTGCAGTTGAGTTTTATCAAGAAGGCGGATGACAACCCCACACAATACCGTAAACCAAGAAACAAAGTTAACCCTTTGGCCAACTAAAAATCTAGCGGACACGAAACCTCAACATTTCCTTTGTCATGAAAATGAACTATTGTCTTTTGGGAAAATTCAAATCTAGGCTTTATAGAAATTATGCCAAAGAACCGCTTCAAGCGACCCCAGAATTCTATCTCATAAGAAATTGTATCGTAGCAGATTTGTGATGATACTCCCTTGAGTTCTTTAACTTTAGCTCGTTTAATTTCTTCACACTCTGCTTTATTAATCTTCATATAATGCGGCTTCGCCTCATTATAAAAAGACTCCTTCCATAGTGGATACTCTCTCTTAAGAGGTTCCGCCGATCGAATCGCTAACAAGTCATATTCAAAAAGACAACCATCTTCATACGGTTCCAAATCTGACTTCACATCAATCTTCACACAATAGCTCGGCCTGTAGTCTTCAAAGCCTATGCACTTCCCCCATGCCGATGTTGTGACAAAAATAAAACTAAGCAATAATGCAAGTGTCTTCATCATTTTTTATATTTCCCCATTGCTCTAATAAATCCGGGAATATTAACCATATCAGTATTCTCGATAACGTCTCCGCCTGTCCGAAAGCGTTTCAAGTTCTGACTTGCATGATACAACTCATGCAACACGGTGTCTTCATAATCTGATAAGTTATTACAATAATTCGACGCAGAACCATCGTGTGCTTTAATATCAAAAATTACATTTTGATAGATCCCGAAAGACGCGGAGTACGTTCGTCCATACGAGCCACCATCCAGACTTCCACTTGTGATAAATATAGGCCTAATATTACCATCTAATTTTTTGTAGAATTCAGTGGCCTTAATCCAATTGGGGATCAATCCCTGAGGGTCGTAAATCTTTAAGCCGTTCGGATCCGTGAAGCTAATCGGATTGTTTAGGGTATATCCATACAAATTTGAGTCTCCTCCCCCAAACATTATTGGATCCTTACTTGTCCATCTTCCAGTTTCCGGATCGAAGTCCCTTGCACCGAATCTTACTAGTTTAGTATCGGCATCATAAAGACCGCCAGCAAACCCAAATGGAACTAACCCAGGGTTCGTATCCAGGCGTACATTGCCGAATTCGTCGTGATCCATTTTCTGAAGGAATGTCCCATCAACTGCATTCACAACGGCGCGTAGGGATCCTTGTCTGTTCGTTACGATTTTATATTTAGTTGTTCCCATAATCATGTATTCGGGAACATTCGTTTTTAAACCATACACGAAACGCTTTACTAAATTTCCAGAGGCATCAAGCTCAGCTGCGATTCTAAACTGATCCTGATAGATCCATCGCTTTTGCAAAACACCGTTTATTTTTTTACCTGTTCTTCTATTGAAACTATCTATCTCATACTCAATAATATTACCGTTAGCTAAGATTACTTTTATAAGGTTTCCGAAATCATCATAAAGGTATTCTGTCGTGCCTAGCAAAACATATGGCCAACTCGAGACATTATAATCTGTTCTCTTCTCGAGCTCACCGTCTCTTTTATATGTGAACTGTGCAGAATAAGTTTGGTTATTCAAAGTATCGTCGATTGTCATGTAGTCTAAGCGTTCATCGTTAGAGTAACTATATATAATATCTTTATTATTAATAGTTGCCGTCATCCGCGCATTATTAACAACTATACCATTACCAAATAAATCATATTCATAAGTATTAATTTTAGTTACTGACGGAACGGTATCCGTAGTATTCGAAGATCTCTTTAGTCTTCTATTCGTATCGTACTGATAAATTTCAGTATCTTGTACACCATCCAGATTCTGTAGTCTTCCAACTATCAAGCCTCTAGTAAGCTCGATATCGAAGCTTTCTTTATAGATCGTCACACCATTATGCTTAACTAATATCTGAGAAACATCGCCGTAAGAGTTACGTGCAATTTCTTCCGTAACGTTATCAACTATTGATCCCGAAGATTGACCGTTAGAATCATATGTAAGATTAGCGCCACCAATACTCGATAACCGTAGGCCAGAGTCGTACCCATACGTTAATTGAGATGTTGTGCCCCCTACCACTACCTGGTCTTGCTGAGTTAAACCATTCAATGGCGCAAGGACATAGGAATATGCTCCGATAAGATTCCCGACATGATCTTTATAAGTAAATTGAACAGGCGCATTCCCCGTGTAACTTATTTCCGTGGAGAGCCCAACAGGAGTAGTTATGCTAGAAACTAAACCGTTGGCGTTATGCGAATATATATATTCGCCAGCTGAAGTTGTTATCTTCGTTAATACCCCCGTTAAAAGTCCATAGGTGTAAGTAACGGTTCTCCCCGAGGGCTTTTGAATTTGAGTTAATTGCTTATCGGCGTTGTACACGTATGAAGTTGTATTTCTTAAAAAAGTTCCATTCACGTCAACGTAAGGAGTCGAATAACTGTTAATTAAGTCATTTATGTCGAAAGAAAAATCATGAATTCTATCTGTTGCCGAATAGTTTCCTATACTGACTTTCGTATTATTTCCAGCAGAGTCATACGAGTACCGAACTTGATGACCATTATTGTCCAACATCCCAGACAGTCTGCCATATATATCATAATACAACGTATAAATATTCGAATACTCTGAGTCAGAGACTGTTTCAAGTTCACCGAAACTATTGTAGGTGAATGTATAACCTCTTTGTCCCTGCCAAATCCCCGTCATTAAATCGTTATTATAGGTATACGTCGTTGGTAACAAATTACCAATCTTTTCTGAAACCACTCTCTGATATGCATCAATCTTTACTTCTACTGTGGGTCCTCCAGTTGGCACAGATGTGAACGTCTTTGTCGTTGGATTATAAGTAGTCGTTTTAGTCAAAGCTCCCACGGTATCAGTTGCAGTCATTGCTGTTATTGAATATGGGTCGTTTATATTTCCCAACGTAACTGATTGAGTGGACATTGAAGAAATATTTATACCATTTGGCAGTTCGAGTACTGTGCTAGCGGGATAGCGCGATTCAGGGAACCTAGGATCCTGCATGAAATCCGTCGTGAGGATTGAGCCGCTTGACTCAAATATTTCTTGAGAACTATCAAAAGACCTAACCGAAGAAACACCGTTAGGCGTCGTTACCGTTTGCTTTGTCTTTCCTTGACCTGCACCCCTTAACTTAATCCACCCTACATGGTATTATTGCGGGGTAAATAGAGGTTTGTCTATGGCAAGAAAGAGGTATAGCCCAGAACAGGTCGTTCAATTTCTAAGAAACATTGAAATAGAACAAGGACGCGGAGCTACCCAAGAAGAAGCTGTTAAAAAGGTTGGAATCACCCTCCAAACTTATTTTAGATGGCGCAAGGAATATGGCGGACTTAAAACCGATCAAGCAAAGAGACTGCGCGAGCTTGAGTCCGAGAACCAAAGACTGAAGAAGTTGGTCGCGGATCTCGCCCTGGACAACTCAGTCTTAAAAGAAATCAACAAGGGAAACTTCTAAGCCCGTCTCGAAAACGAGAGGCAGTCGAACATGCGATCGAAACATTCTCGATATCTGAACGGCGGGCTTGCAAAATCCTGGGTCAATCTAGATCTTCACAGAGATACACAATTCAATTTGCCCCAGACGAAGACCGCCTAACCCGAGACATAATCGAACTTGCCAATCTTTACGGAAGGTATGGATATCGTCGGATCACAGCTCTTCTACGTGCCAATGGATGGCACGTGAACGCCAAGCGAGTCGCTCGCATCTGGCGTGAACGCGGTCTTAAGGTTCCAAAGAAACAACAAAAACGTGCACGCCTCTGGGATCGTGAAGGATCTTGCATTCGCTTACGTCCAGAGTATCCAAACCACGTTTGGTCTTATGACTTTGTTCACGATCAAACACACGATGGCAGGACGATTAAAATGTTTAACGTAATTGATGAGTTCACGCGAGAAAGCTTAGTAATTAAAGTTGGAAGGAAGTTCACCAGTGCCGACGTCATTGAAACTCTTGGAGACTTATTCTTATCCCGAGGGGTGCCAACCCATGTTCGCTCTGACAACGGACCCGAGTTCATAGCATCAACCCTTCGTCTTTGGTTTGAGCAACTAGAGCTAAAACCATTGTTCATTCAACCAGGGAGTCCTTGGGAAAATGGGTACTGTGAATCTTTCAACGGAAAGCTTCGAGATGAACTTTTGAACGGAGAAATATTTTACTCCCTGAAAGAGGCAAAGATCCTGATCGAACGATGGCGCAGCCATTACAACACAGTTAGGCCGCATAGCTCATTGAAGTATCGTCCACCTGCTCCAGAAACTTTTTCACCAACACCGATAAAAATTGAAAGGCGTCTGATCGCATTATAACTGGTACTGAAATTGGGTTCAGGTCAACAAATGCCTCTAAACAGTACGATGTGTATAAAGAAACGGTTAATATAACAATCTTTTGATTTTTTTGTTTTTATCTTTACAACGATATCTCTACACAACTGTTATCGGGAATAACATTTGTTTCCGTAAAACCCCGCTCTAGAAATGATACCCGTACCACCAACCTCAAAAAAGGTACTGCATGTGTACGTCACACTTCGAGGCGGCAACTTATCAGCGTTTGATTCATAGACAGCCTCTTTTCCAAAAGGCAGATAATAATCCATGACAAGATAGTGGGTCTTTTCACCGATCACTTTTTGAATAGGTGCTGCCGGAGCAAGTTCTGAGTCTACCATCTGAAAATAGATCAACCGAGTTCCATCAACATTTTTAACAACTTTGGTAGGCTCGCCCCAAGCTTTTTCAAGCTCTTGATCTGTAAATCCAATCCAACCATCAATCTTCTTTTGATACTTCTTTTCCGTCGCGCAAGAGACAATACCGAGTAACAGCGTAACAAGGCTGAAAACTTTAATGAAAGGTTTCATTTCACCCCAACTTGTCTGGTTGTCCTTCAAAATAGGCAGGACTATTATCGGTGCTTTACAAACTGCTCAAAATTCCTCTTGTTTTCAAAATACAAAACATTGCCGGCAGGGTTTGCGGCAATGACGGCGCTCGCTTTATCCACCGTTTTTCCCGTCAAAGCGTCTTTAGCTATCCTTGAACTTTGGTTTTCACTTAAAGTCTTTTTACAGTTTTCGCAGCAGCCGTAATAAGTTTTGCCGCCAACCGGTACAGCGATTTGTGGTCTTGCAAAATGGGTTTCGTTCACCATGCAGACTTCTTTATTTGGAACGATCTTCCAGTTTGAAGAAAAACCTAACACCGAAAAAAGGAAGGTCATTGCAAAGGCGATAAGAAATTTCATTTCGATACTCCATTTTGTAGTGGGCAAACAGCTCCTACCCTAACATAGGAGCCTTCGGGAGCTTTTGTGACAGGATAATACTTGAACCTACGGACTAGGTGCTTCCTCTTCGGAAGGATTTTGCTGTTCCGTTTCTTCTTCTTCCTCGTCATCTGGCGGAAGCTCGGCTTTGTTCTTCTTTAGATTTTCATCAACAATAGACGAAGGAGTTTTAGCTAAGACGGAATTACAAACCTCTTTGGATCTGAAGAAGTGCTTCCACATCTCGTCATCCGATTTGCCTTTTAATTCTGGATCTTGCAACTCAGAGCCCATATAGGAACTATACTTCGCAAATTCTTTTTGACGTTTTAGACGAGGCAGCTTGCGTTCGCCATCACACTCCCCTTGAGAAGCTTTTCCACCTTCCGCGATAAAGCTGTAAGCTTTCGGAGGAGTTCTTCTTTTCGCCAAAGCATAAGAGCCCGGGCTTAAGATAGGTTGAAGAAGTAAGACGCACGCAACAGTCATTATTTTTTTAAATCGAATATTCAACATATTCAAAAATGCTAGCAAGAAAATACCCCTAAGAGAAGTTTCTTACTCATTCTTTATGCTCTAAAAGACTCGGGTACCCAACCGCGTCGAAGCAAATTACATATTATTGCCCCTGATCGTGGCGCGCATATGCGCTTGGGTATATAATCCATGAATCGATAGGAGTTTTTGTGAAAGTATACGTCTTCAAATCTCTACCACCGTTTCTATGGGGATACACACGTGACATCAGAGCAATGTGGGCCTTAGAAGAATGCGGAATCAACTATGAAACAGTAGGATTGGATTGCGGCCCCAACGGCCTTCAAGACGAAACATGGTTTGAAGAAGTCTCCCCTTTCAAACAAGTCCCAGCAATTGACGACAATGGATACTTACTAACAGAATCCGGCGCGATCTTACTTTACATCGCAGAAAAATCAGGAAAGTTGATTCCCTCAGATCTTCAAGGAAGAGCCCAAGTCTATCGCTGGTTAATCACTTCATTAAACAACATCGAACCCTTCGCACTCCCCATTTTCTTCGCAGATCTACAAGGTGATTCAAATCCTCATTTAAAAGCGTTACGTCCGTGGTACGTCGAAATCCTAGAAAGATTCTTCCCTACCATCGATGCCATGTTAAAAAATCAACCCTACATAACAGGATCTGATTTCACCGTAGCCGACATCGCGTTCACCTGCGTTTTAAGAGAACTCAGAAAAAATGAAGTTCTAAAAAAATATCCACAAATAGAAGCCTACCGCCAAAATTGCGAGTCCCGCCCCGCATTTAAGAAAGTACTAATCAACTACGAAGAACGCCTCAATATCCCAAAGGAAAGCGCAAAGTAATTGCATGCTCAAAGCGTCTCATTTTCGGCCTCTACAGCCCAATAACCAGTGAGATATTGACAAAATATCTATCTCGGACAATAATTATCCGAGATAGATAGGAGTTAACATGCAAAGACTTAATTATTTCGCTCTTGCCATGCCCGCATTCCAGCACTTAGGAGCTATCGACCAATATTGCAAAAGGAGCTCGGTCGACCAGTCCATCATGCGACTCGTTCAAATTTATGCGTCCCAGTTAAATGGTTGCGCGTTTTGCGTAGACATTCACTGCAAGGAAGCTAAGATTGCAGGAGAACGCGAGCTTAGAATTTACCATGTGCCCGTCTGGGAGGACTCCCCACTTTTTACGGAAAAGGAAAAGGTTGCTTTCGCGTGGACGAAAGCCGTCACTTTGATAAACCAGGGGCCTGTATCTGATGAGTTATTTCAAAAGATGCAACAACACTTTAGCGATCAAGAGATTGTAGATCTTAATATGCAAATCGCATTTATTAATTTGTTCAATCGCTTCGCGGCAACATTTAAATCAGTCCCAGGCGATCGAGATAAAGTGTTAGGCCTGGAGAAAGCGAATCTCTCGTGATTTTAGGCAACCAGGTTGAGTGGGCACTTCACTGCGTGATGATCTTGGCTTTTGCACCAGAGGGAAAGCTATTAAACTCAAGAGCATTAGCAGAGTTCCATGGCGTACCAAAGGAGTATCTTTCTAAGTGCCTTCAACTGCTGTCACAAGCTGGACTGGTAAAAACAACCTCAGGTCCTTATGGTGGCTACAGTTTAGCAAAAGCACCAGATAAGATCTCTTTTCTGGATGTTGTGGAAGCTGTGGAAGGCACAACTAAGACATTTAAATGCAACGAAATCCGCAGAAACAACCCGTGTCTTGCAAAGTCAGATCGAAAGTTTTCTGGTCTGTGCGATATCGCGGCTGTCATGCATGAAGCAGACGAAGCATGGAGACAGTCTCTTCGCAGAAGAAAAATTTCCGATATCACAAATTATCTTACCGATGGAGTAAGCAAGGAAACTGTTAAAAACTTCGAAGGGTGGCTGAACGAAAACTAATAGCAACATTGAAGGCGGCAGAAGTACTTTGAAAGCCCAGTTTTTCCGAAACTTTCATCCAATAGCCATCAAAGAAACTCAGTAGTGAGAGGCACTGCGAGCGCGTTGGACGCCAGAGGCGTCTAACGTGACGCAGGCGGGAGTCCGCCGAAGCGCCTTGCGCGTAGAAGGACGGACCGCATAGGTTTTGCCGGCTCGAAGCCGGCAAAACCGCGTCCGCCTCAACAAGGACCCCGAAAAAACAAAAAGCCCTCGGTAAACCGAAGGCTTTCTAAAAAAGATTGGTAGTGAGAGGCGGACTTGAACCGCCGACCTACGGATTATGATTCCGTTGCTCTAACCAGCTGAGCTACCCCACCACACGAATCACACAAAGGTTTCCCCCGGCGTGAGGCACGATTTTTAATTGTTAGAGTGCACTAAGTCAATAATGGGCTTTGCGTTATAACGCGAATTTTAAATATTCCTATCTTTCCTCGCCTTAGGTCTTGACCCAGCCGGAATCTCACACTGCAATGACAGGTGTAGTAAGAAAACCACGGAGGGGGATATACTATGAAAAAACTAATGATGGCACTTGCCGTGCCGGCCGTCCTTATTGGCTGTTCAAAGGATAATAAGCCTAAAAAACCGACATCCGACAACGTTACTAGCCTATTTTGGATGCAAGAAGCCCAAGTCATCACGATAACGACCGTTGATGGCAACCCAATTCAAAATGCTCAAATCTTAATCGGCGATGCTTTGAATGCTCCATTTTCAGGCAACTTCCTAACAACAGATGCAAATGGCCAAGTGGCAATTCCAGCAGCTTGGACAACGGTAGAATCTGTAACAGTGGCCGCTCCCGGCTATGTTCGTGCGACATATTTCGCACAAGAGCCAGGTCCAATCAGCTTCAAACTTCGCGCGCAGCCAACAAAAACTCAATATGAAGTTAAAGGGATCTCTTCCGGTCTTCCGATCCAAGATAAAGACGGATTTGTGGACTTCGCGCTGGTGATGCCGGCTTTCACAAAACTCGATATGCTGGCGTTCGACATTAATAATGTGATCAGCCCGCAAACAGATCGTATTTCAGCGATGGGACAAGATATTGATGTACCAGCGAACATCTCGCTTCCAAAACAAAGCGAAAAGTACTCTTTGTTCACGATCACTTTGGATAAGCCAAACTATCGTATTTACTACGGCCAACAAGGTGTGAACCGCGTTTTCGCGGCTCGCGGACGCTTCCCGTTCAAATCTACTGTGGATGCTCTTCGCGACGGCGCTGAGTTCTATGAACTGATCAACGATTTCAAAATCACTGGCGGAGCCGTTCGTGATATCGAAATCAAATCAGGTCAAACAAAACTCGACATGCCAACTCGTGAATTGAATTTCACAGAGACAAAAGCAATCACGGCGCCGCAATACCGCGCGGATGAAATGTTTATCGCTGTTGGTATCGCAAACCAATCTGGTTACATGATCCCTACAGACGTTAAAAAAATCGCGCAAGGAAAGTCGGCGAACCTCAATGCACTGACAGGTTCAGATCAAAAAGTTTTGGGCGTGCTTAAAAGAACAGCAGAAATGAAAAGCGGAAACGATCGCATGAGTGCGACTCTTCTGCCATTCACTGCTGGAACGAAACCAGAAATGCTTCCTTTGATCGCTGATCCAACAATTGCGGCCGATGGAGAAATCTTGATGCCGAAATTCAATACGGTTGCGGGAGTAAATCCGATTGCGACTTACTCTGTTCTTTCAAAAGAAGAGGAAGTTCAGCAAGGTGGAGCCAAAGTTAAAATCCTTCAGCCACAATGGGAAGTTTATTCTCAAAACTGGCTTGAGCGCATGAAACTGCCCCAATGGCCTAACGATCAGGCTATTGCAGGCAAAAAACGTTGGGAAGTAAACTTTGTTGGCTCCCAAACTGCTTCCCAAGCGCCGGTCGGTCCTGCTATGATTGAAGCCGCAACACATGTCACACACAGTTCGGTCTCTTTCTAAGAAAATTCTCGTATTACTTGTGATTCTCACAGGCTGCACTCTATTTGGTTGCAGCCTGTTTGATAAAAAGCCCTCAGCCCATCAGCGTATGGGACAAATCAACAAACAAAAAGTTTTCTATGCCTCTTACGATGCCGTATGGAGAGCCGCGCACGCCGTTTTGAAATACCCTATCGCCCAAGAAAACCAAGACACCGGCGTTATTGAAACTGAATACATCAAAGGCCTGGATGGTTGGTTGCCACCCAATGAACAACGCCCACCTTCTAGCGGTATTCGTTATAAATTGATCATGACCTTTGCTAAAGGCACGACTCAAGGACGCGAATCCACACGCGTGACAATCGATAAAAGAATGGAAATTTTAAGAGATTTCTTTTCCGAACCAGAACCAATGGAATCCGATGGTCTTGAAGAAAAGATCATTTTCTATCGCATCGAACGCGAGCTAGTTATTAACGAAGCTCTGAAGCGCGCAAACTAAAGAGCGATCTTTTCTTTCTTAAGATAATTCTTCCAAAGACCTACTAAGGCGTCCGTCGATACAACAGACTTATTAAGCTTTACGCCCGTCAGTTTTTCCAAACCACGAACTGCTGGCAATTGGACACGTTGATCTTTATCCGAAAGAAGGCCTGCAAAAATCTTAAGCTCATGATCCACGGGTTTTTTTGCCAAAACTTCGACGATCTGATGACGAATCCAAAGACTTTGCGTGTTTTTGAAATTGTATTTTTGATTAAGCTCTTCCCACAAAAGATCGCGGTTTTCTGAACTGAGATTGTTTTCCAGCGCACTCACCGCCGCCGAGCGAACCACCAAGGCTTTATCTTTAAGAAGCTTTGTCGCTAGCTTTTGACCTTGGATAGGGTTTACTTCCGCCAAAGCCACCAGAGCCGCATTTCGCATGTACCACTGTTTGTGAGATCCGGCTTTTAATAAATCTGGCGTCGCCTTTTCGCCGCGAGCTTCCGCTGCCGCCATTAAAGCGCGCCAACGAAGACTCATGGGTTGAGCTTCATTGAAAGCCACAGAAATAAATTGAGAGTAGTGCTTATCGCCCTGGCTTTGAATTGCCATGCGACGGTTTTCACCGGGAAGTTTAAGAACTTCCATCGCCGAAGTTAAAGTACTAGATGAAGGTTTAGCTGCGACTGCGAAAGTACTTGAAGAAAGTCCAGCAAACAATACAGAGGCCACAAGAATTTTATTCATCGCTTAGCTCTTTTTAGAAACGAAGTTTTCGAATTCATTCATAAGCTTGTCAGTTTCATCGGTGGTTGCTGCGGCCTTCTGGCTGCCATCACCGGCTTTGTCCGCCGCTTTATCCAAGGCCTTTTGACCTTCAACGGCTGCTGCAAACTCTTTCATCAACTCATCATCAATCAAATCAGCTGCACCCGTGGCTGCCGGTTCAGCCGGAGCATCTGGTGTTGCGGCATCGGCTTGAACAGGAGGCTCCACAGAAACGGGCTCACTAGGAGTTGGTTCTGGCTCAGGTTCTGGAGTTGCTTCAACAACAGGTTCTGCTGCCGGAGCCGTCGCCGCAGGTTGCGCTCCACCCGCCTTCAAGGCCTCAAGTTCTTTTTTCAAGTTGTCATTTTCTTCGCGATAGCGAGAAAGATCGGCGATGTCTTCGCTGATGATTTCGTATTCAGCCAGACGAGCTTCAAGATCCCGAAGCTTTCCGTTCATCTCTTCTTTTTCAGCAGCACTCATGCCACCAGCATCACCACCGCCGGTTGCTGCCGGAGCAGATGATGCAGCTTCCGCTGCCTGCAAAGCATCTTTCAACTGAGCTTGAAGAGCTTCTACTTTTTTTGCACTTTCGTTTAAGGAAGAGCGAAGTTGCACAACTTCAGCCGCTGATTCCGCAGAACCACCTTCACTAGCACCCGCGTTAGAAAGAGAGGATTGCTCCATGGCATCCAAATCAACATCGGTACTAAGATCTTCATTATGCGCAGAGCGAGAGGCTTTACCGCCGCCACCCGATTGTTGGTTCTCTAAAATTTTCTGAAGAGTTTTTTCAAGTTGAGCCGCATCTAATCCATTGCCAGCGTCAACACTGTCCCCTTTGGATTTCTTCGCAAAAAAACTGCGATAAGCCAGGATAAGAGAGAGAAGAATCACAAGAGCAACTAAGCCCTCGATGATGCGCGTATTATAATGATCCCAAAAGGAGAGGAATTTATCCATTGTCACAGTCAAAATTGTCCCTTATCCCACCCCCTCCGTCAACCAATGTACGTCGATGAAGTCTACTGGACCTTTGAATGAAGGTAATGTTAGGGTAGCCCTATCGAGGTGATACATGTCTCAACGTCCCTTTGACTTACTTATCCAAGGCGGAACTTGCCTTCTTCCCCACTCAACTTCGACGGGTTTGATCGAACAACAGGCCGACATCGGCATCATTGATGGCCGCATTGAAAAAATCGCGACCTCTCTTCAAGGCCCTGCCTTAAAAACTATCAAAGCGACGGGCCTGCATGTGCTTCCGGGAGTTATCGATAGCCAAGTTCACTTCCGCGAACCTGGACTGACTCACAAAGAGGATCTTGAAAGCGGAACACGCGCCGCCATCCTCGGTGGAGTCACAAGCATCTTTGAAATGCCAAACACCAACCCCGGCACAACGACGGCCGAAGCCTTTCAAGATAAACTCAATCGCGCCAAAGACCGTGCTCACTGCAATTATGCTTTTTTCATCGGCGGAGCTCATGACAATGTAACGAACATCGCCGAACTGGAACTTCTGCCTCATTGCTCGGGTGTGAAAATCTTTATGGGAAGCTCCACAGGAACATTGCTAGTCGAAGATGATGAAACCTTAGAAAAAATCTTAAGGCAAGGTCACCGCCGCGTGATCTTCCACTCAGAAGATGAAATGCGTCTGAGAGAAAGAAAGCACATTGCCACAGAAATGGCCGACCCGCACTATCATCCGGTGTGGAGAGACGTTGAAACGGCCGTGAACTCTACGACTCGTCTTTTAAAACTGGCCCGAAAAACCGGAAGAAAGATCCACGTTCTGCATGTTTCCACCGGTGAAGAAATGGATTTATTAAAAGACCAAAAAGACATTGCGACAGTGGAAGTACTTCCGCAGCACTTAACTTTGTACGCTCCCGACTGTTACGACAAATTGGGAACATATGCACAGCAGAATCCTCCCATTCGCGAAAAGCGACACATGGATCGCATTTGGAAGGCCGTACTTGATGGAACTGTGGATGTGATCGGTTCCGATCATGCGCCCCATACCAAAGAGGAAAAGGACCGACCTTATCCATCAAGTCCTTCCGGAGTTCCAGGTGTGCAAACACTGGTTCCTATCATGTTAAACCATGTGAATGAAGGCCGTTTAAGTTTAATTAGATTTGTCGAAATGGTGACAGCAAACCAAGCACGCGTCTTCGGCATTGTTAACAAAGGATATCTTCGCCCAGGATTTGACGCCGATGTGACGATTGTCGATCTAAAAAAACAAAAGACCATCGACAATTCTTGGATTGCAAGTAAGTGCGGATGGACTCCGTTTCACGGCATGCAAGTCAAAGGCTGGATGACTCACACGATTGTGGGTGGAAAACTTGTGATGGAAAATGACGAAGTCATTCTGCCGTCGCAAGGTCAGCCTGTGAATTTTAAGGACACGCGTTCATGAATCCTGCCGGAAGTCCGAAAGCGCAAGCGGCCAGCCTTTTCTTTGCTGGCCTTCTTCCCGTTATCGCCTTTACTTTGATTGAAGAATATTACGGAACCGTGGCGGGGCTGATTGCCGGGATGGTTTTCGGTGTCGGCGAAATTTCTTACGAGCTTTATAAATATAAAAAAGTATCTAAGATCACTTGGTTCGGAAACGGCATGCTTTTAGTTCTTGGAGGAATCTCGCTCATTTCTTCGGAAGGCTTGTGGTTTAAACTGCAACCCGCAATCATGGAAGGGGTCTTTGCTTTAGCCCTTTGGGGTTCCGTCGTTATCGGAAAGCCTTTACTTGTGTACCTGGCTGAACAACAAGGTCATCAGTTTCCCGATTTTATTAAAGATAAAATGAAGGGCATTACAGTTCGATCAGGTCTTTTCTTTGCCATTCATACAGGCCTTGCCATCTGGGCCGCTTTGGCATGGAGCACATCCGCGTGGGCTCTATTAAAAGGCTTAGGAGTCACGATTAGTTTTGTGTTGTATCTCATCATGGAGGGTATTCTTTTACGCCGGGCCGTTTTAAAACAAAGATAGTATGAAATATTTAATCCTACTGTCTTTTGTTATCCTTTCTTCGGCCTGCAGCCGCTCGGGCGTTATGGTCCGCATGTTCGACGATCTTGCAGTCTCAAAAGCCGATGACTACTTCGAGCTGACCAGCAAACAGCGCGAAGAACTTAAAAAAGACCTGCAAAAAGATGTCGACGTCGCTCGCAAAGAGCTTCTGCCCCAAATCGCAAAAAGCCTTCGCTCTATCGAGCCCCAAATCAATAAAGAAAAATTGGATTCAGAAATCCTCACCGCCCAAATGATGGAGTTTCAAAACTATTTTAAAAAACTCTCGAGCTATTTTGGCGAGACCGCCGTGAAAACATCTTTGTCACTGGAACCATCCCAAGTCTTTCACTTTGCCAAAGAAGTCCGTGAAGATATTGAAGATGACTCTGAATCTGACGCTAAAGAAAAGGTAGAAAAGCGTTATAAAAAATCTGTCGAGTTTTGGATTGGTGGTATCTCGTCGTCTCAAAAAGAAAAGATTCAAAAATTCTTAAAACAAAATCCTTATCCAAGCAAACTTCAAAACGAAAACAAGGAATACGTTTTAAACCAATTCCTGGAAGCCAAAAAGAACCCGGAAACTTTAAAGAAGTTCGTTAAAGATTTTTTCAACGACTATGAGTCCGTGCGCCTGCCTGCTTACACAGAAGCCTTGAACAATCACAAAAAAGCCTTCCAGAAATTTTTGATTGAAGAATTCTGGGGCACGGTCAGTAAAAATCAAAAAGAGACGCTAAAAGAAAATATCACGAGCCGCGCAGAAGATTTAGAAAAAATCGCTCAGTACAACTAGCTCCCAGAAAACTCAGGCGCCTTCTTTTCTTTCATAGCCTGAAGAGCGGTAAAGTGATCCGCCGTTCTCTGCGTAATCCCCTGATAAGCCGCCGACAAGTCCAAGATAGTATGAAGATCATTTAAATAAGCCATCTTCATCGCCTTCTTTGTCATCTGCACCGCAACCGGAGCATTGTTCGCAATCTTTTCAGCTAGCTGACGAGTCTCGACTTCAAGCTGAGCCTCCTCAACAAAATAATTAAGAAGTCCCCAACGTTGCGCTTCCTCACCCGCAATCAAGTCCCCCGTTAGAGACATTTGCATAGCTTTAGAAAAACCAATCACGCGCTGAAGAAAGAAAGTTCCGCCGTCTCCCGGCACAAGTCCCAACTTTACAAAAGTTTCCCCGAACTTTGATTTCACAGTACCGACACGCAGATCACACATCATCGCAAGATCACAACCCGCTCCAATCGCTGGGCCATTGACCATGGCAATTAAAGGCTTTGAAAGCTCTTCAATACACTTAGGAATCTGCTGAATACCGTGAATATAGCGCATGCGAAGCTCATTACTTTCACCCGCAAACATTCCCGTTTTATTCTGCATGGCCTTCACATCGCCGCCTGCACAGAATGTCGGACCTTCACCTTTAATCACGATCACTCGGACTTGCGGATCAAAATCAGCATGTCTTAAAACGCGAGTTAAGGAATCCACCATCTCTAAAGAAATCGCATTGCTTTGCTCGACATTATCAAGCGTCAACCAAAGGACATGCCCCGAAAGCTGGGTTTTAAGATGCGTGAAATTTTCAGAATAGAAATTCATAGTAAGCTCCTGACTCGATTGAATCAGAAGAGCCCACCGTCATCAAGGAATGAAATATTCAATCACGGCGGGAAGACCATTTTGTTTTGCCATCATGACTAAGCGCTTGGGTTTTGCCCCTGACGCGGCCTTAACCAAGATACGTCGTCCTTCACATGTGATGTTGTCTGCCGGCATTGCAAGCTCGGTCAGCATGTAGTGACTGTTTTCTATAAGCGGCCAGTTTGCCGTCGATGTTAAATCCGCAGGATTTGTGATTGCCGCTTTATAGACTTTTCCTGCGGAACAGAAATAGATATTTCCAGAATCATACGCAAACCCACCCGGTGCTTTGGAAAGAGTTAACATCTTTCGCACATTGCCGCCATAAACCACATGCATGTCTCCAGCATAAGCCGAGTCACGCACTGGATTTAAAAGCCAACCTGAAAGAGGCGCGAAATAAACGGGCGTTCCCTTATAATGCATTCCACGCGGTCCTAAATGACAGTTGCTAGAACTTCCATCTGGACACGCATCACCCGACTGATCTTGAACGGTGACACCTGCAATATAGTTGGAAGTTGTTGGAGTTAAAAGTCGCAAGTGACTGTTGTTGTGAGCTGTTCCATTCCAATGGAAATGATTCATTAAGATGTTACCACTGCGATAGGCGACGATCTCTGGAGAATATCCGGCAATTAAAAGATCCGACAACGGTATTGTGGTTTGCGTGAAGCTTGCGGTTGTTCCCTCGCCATCAAGCAGGCTTTCCCAAAGACCTGTAGCTCTATTCAAACGACAGACCTTATGATACGAGACAGCAGAGTCGACATCAATCTGCACTCTGTTTTCATAACAGTTCATGTAAACGTCGCCGTTAGCAGGATTTGTCGCAAAGGGATTTGGATTCCACCAGTTCCCTAAGCGAATCAACTGAGTGTTCGCTGCGGTGGCAAAATTGACATTGCCGTTTTGCCCGTTACCTGCCACCAAACGAACTTCAGGAGAAGCTCCCGGCACGATCTCGCGCATTTTATTTTCTTGGTGATCCAAAATAATGACGCTGTCACCGGCTCCGTGATCTAAATAGTGAACCATTGCTAAGCGCATGTCGGTCGCAGAGCCACCATCACCTGCATCTTTACGTTGACCAAAAAGTGTATAGACATTGCCATTGACGACAGTCTTAATAACTCCACGAGTCGAAAAATAAATTCTTCCGTAACGATCGACAAAGGCATCATCCAAGGCCACCGCGCACGAAGTCGCCGGGGTTCCATCTGTACAGGATCCCAAGGCTCCCGTCCCTAAAACACGCGACCATGTACCATCGTCATTAAGTTTAGAAAGTGAATGTTCTGTGGCGCGATTTGAGCGATAAACTCTGCCATCCAAAGCTTGAACATCATAGTAATTCAAACTTGTATTGCCGTAGGGATGATTCGGGTGAACTCCGTTCGCGACCCAGGTGGTAATATCAAGCTCCGTCATATTCCCATAAGAATTTCCTGGGACCGGATTTGTCGCACCGACATAGGCCTTTAAGATCTCGCTTGTTTGTGGATTATAGCGCAAGCTAAAAAACGACCAATCTTTGACGTTCAAATCCCATGTGGGCAGATCTTTGACACCCGTTCCGGAAAAACGGAAAGCTTCAACACGAGGAACGGCCAGCGATCCTTTATATACGCGGATACGTCCGCCGTAGTCTTTGCCTTTGTTTGTATTGTCAGAAATAAAATAAATATCACCATTAGGCAGGGCCATAAATGGCGCGCGCTTACGGATAGCCCAGGTTTGATCATTCGTGAGATTGATTTTCACGTCACGTGGATCTGCGACGGTGTCGGCGGTGTTAGTTCCGAGATTTCCTGCCGGGTCCGCACCGATGATTGTTTCAATCGTCATGGGCTCGACGCTTGTGTCAATTCGACGAATCATGTTGCGGTCATAGACTAAAATACGATTTTGATAATCTAAAGTGGTTCTTAAAATCGCTTTAGCCCGGGCTTGCTCTACGGGAATGCCGTCACCATAAGAGTCCTCGGAGCTTTTAGCTAAGCGAAGAATTAATTTCGAGTTGTTCGTCTTCGGATCAATATACATCAAACCATAAGACGAATCGTTAAAGAAAATCTTTCCGTCGGTCGTCACTAACAATGTACCCGGAGCGGTGTCATTGCCGACAGCGGTATTAAACACCGTCTGCTTCGCGTTTCCATTGTGACCGGGGTCTTGATTTCCCGCGAGCAGATTTAATAGACCACTGTTTAAAGGCGGACTTGTCACTTGCGCGGTCTGACCGTAATTGTCAGTCACACGCACTTGCAACTTGAAGAAAGTGTCGTTGGGGAAGGTCGAATTCCAAACAAAGCATCCCGTGTGGGGAGCGGAATAACTGCAACTTGATCCATTCGTAGAGTTATTTGCTAAAGAATCATCAATCAAAGTATAAGAACTTCCATCTAATGAGGAATAAAGTTCCACTTTCGTGATGCTGCCATTATCTGAAGCCTTCCACTTAACATATACCGGCGCATTGTTGGCAAAATTCATATCGCCATTAATAGGCGGCGTATTCGGAGTCGCAGAGTTCACAGTCAGGATATCCGACACTGTTGGTGAAGGGTCATTGATATATTCAATAGTGTTATAATCTTTTTTAAGCGTCGCCGAGTTCGTGCTGATATTGCCAGCCACATCGCGCACCCAGGCATAGATGTTATAAGAGCCAAAATTAATCCCTAAGAAGAAATCAAAATCGACAAGTATCAAATCCGGCAATTCTTCCAAACCTGGTTTCGGAGCTTTAACTCCCACCCAACAAGAATCATTCGCTGCTGGAACAGAACTGGACGTCTTTAAACAGAAATCCTTCACAGCCGTTTCTGCATCATGTGCTTGTAAGCTCACTGTGACATAGGATCGCACAGTATCATCTGGAGTGAGTGAGCCATTGATTTTTAATTGATTGGCCGTGATCGTCGGCGGCGTCACATCCAGAACCACATCAAAAGTATTTGAAACACCGTAGCCGATATTGCCATAGTCATCCGTTAAAACGGCGCGCACTTTCAAACCGGTATAAAAACTTGTCGGTGTCCATGAGATCTCAAAGGATTTATTATTCATAGGCCCGGCAAGTCCCAAAGTACGACTGGTCGCCGCCGTCCACGTCGTGCCATCCGTTGAGTATTGCAAACTTAAAGTGGCTGCCGCAGAAACTGTGGCTTCGGTGACTCTGACGACAAAAGGATACGCCACATTTTTTGCCAACGTAGGAACCGCATCCAAAGTCATGATCGGAGCTTTACTGTCATAAGTGATCGTAAAAACTGTCGCGGTAGAAATATTTCCCGCCTCATCACGAGCGTAAAAACGAATATTGCGCAGTCCCTGCTGATCTGAAACGCTTAAGTCATATTGATAATTCTGAGACGCCGTTGAACAGCTGATCCAGCCCGCATCCCCAAGAGCTGGCGGCGCATTAACCTCTTTCATTAAAATCATCGTGTGATCCGAACAATCATTCAACGTGAATTTAGCTACCGGCACACTCGTTGTCGCTGAAGTATTTAAAGTCACGTTCGGTGGAACAATCTGCGTATCCTTGATCACACCATGATTTAATACTGATGAGGCATTTCCCGCCGCATCTGAAGAAGTGACAGAAATATTCTTAGCACCATCCCCGGCTGACAAAGTCAGGTTGATTGAATAAGAGCCACCGGCAGAACAAGTTTGCACTGAAGGAGAGGGAGTAAAATTACCGTCTGCGGTCACCGTGAGTCCTGCCTCACAAGTTCCTGATAACGTAAAGGTCGAATGGATTTTCTGACCCGCAACGGGGCTTGCAATCGTCAGCGCCGGCGCCGTTTTGTCAATCACGACCGCCGCACTTTCAAAAACGCCGGATGAGGAAGCCCAGTTGTTCGCTTGATCTCCGGCTAAAACACAAAGACGATAAGAGCCGTCTCCACTGAAGCTCAATGGAATATCCGTCCCCGCCGCCACAGGAGTGGTCGCCATTAAAGCACTATACTGGCTGGAACAATCGGCATCTTTGACAATCGCGTAGCGATATTGGGTGCCACCATCACTAGGCAAAGTTACAGACACGAACCGTGTTGAATCGTTATTACTAAGTGCACTCCCTAAAGATCCCAAACTTGGAAGAAGCAAAGGCGCAATCGTATCTTTATTAAAACTAACGCTTGTCGCAGTTCCAACGTTCTTAGCTACGTCAGACTGTTTAACAGTAAAAACGTTGGAACCTTCGAGCAACCCATCACCAACAACCGTCGTTGCAAAGGTGCCATCACTTTGACAGGAGATCGTCGAAAGCACGACACTGCCTGAAAGAATCTGCACATCACCATCAGCACTTTCGCAAGTTCCCGCTAACGGAATCGAAGAAATAGAATCGAGCCCTAAGTGCGCGGGCAACACAGAAGTAAAAGAAACCACCGGCGCAACGACGTCCTTTAAAACCGAAGATTCGGTACTTGAAGGCACACCCGTTTTTGATTTGATCGAAAGAACCACTTTGTAAGCAGTGTCCGTCCAATCTTGAGTATCGATCTGCAATTCAAACTTACTGTGTGTACAAAGTGTTGAGTACTGATGAGTCTCATGCAAAGCCAACGAAGAGTTCTCAGGAACAAACGAGATCTGAATATTCTGATTCTCGTAATAACACTCCCCTTGAACACTCACATTATTTACATCAGAGGATTTATTGATAACAAAAGACTCAAGACGCTCCCCCGAAGAGTCCGTCAAAACAGGAGGAGTCAGAGCATTAAAATCTAAAAGATTCCCACTGAGCGTACACCCAGCAATAACGTACATTCCAAATAGGATTCCAGCGACGTTCCTCATATTATATTCATCGGAACGCCGAAACCGATTCTAAATACTACAAATCATATTCAAGCTCACTATCTCAAGCAGAGACATGACGAATGTTCCACCAACATCCGAACACTCCAACTATTTAATTTTCACATCGAATAATTGTTCTAAGACCAAAATCCCCCTCTGAAAAAACCAAAAAAACCCGGTACTCTCCCTAAAAATCCCGCAATAATCTAGCCCCCGAATTTCCCCAACGGCGCAGCCCCAAAAACGAATAATACCGCTCTTCTGCCAACACAACAGCAGAAGAAAAACCCCGCACGACAATTTTCTTTAAGGAGTGAGTTGAGATTCAAGCAAAGACTTGCTGATTAGAACTGCGGCTAGGTATAGGCCCGAAGGCTCGGCCTTAGCCGGCGCCACGACGGCGCGAACCGCCCAAAGGGCGGCGGCGATTGAGCCCGGAAGGCGTGCCGACCGAAGCGGCCTATACCTAGCCGCAGTTCTAATCAGCAAGTCCCCCGTTTGAAACAAAATCCCCAGGCCCAGAAACGAAAAAAGGCCCCCGAACGGGAGCCTTTCGAATCAGCCAAGATTACTGTTGGCAGAATGGTAGATCTGGTTGGAGTTGGCAGATAATCTGACAAATCATAGGATCACCCAATGGGCATTCACCCGGCTCACCTGGGTTGCCTGGATCAGGAAGACCGCCACCGTTGTCTGGAGGATTTGGATTTGTACCACCAGATTTAGCACCTACGTTGATGTTCAATGTAGAAGCCGTTTTACCGTCAGCATCTGTCACAGTCACAGTAGTTGAACCGTTAGCAACCGCAGTCAAAGTACCGCTGTTGTCTACAGTCGCAACTGAAGCGTTTGAAGAAGCGAACTTGAATGGAGCTTTACCGTGAAGAACGGAAAGTGCCAATGTAGAAGAAGGTTGGATAGTTGCTGCAGCAGGAACTACAACCATTTTCTTAGACATAACTGCTTCAACAGCTTCGTAAGCGTCAACGCGGCAGTTACATGCAGTTTCGATAGAAACTTTAGCACCTGTCGTTTGAAGAATCGCACGAACTTGAGCACCAGTTAGTGAAGGATCTTGAGCTTTCATCAAAGCTACTAGGCCAGATACAAGCGGAGTTGCCATTGAAGTACCAGAAAGGTTTCCGTACTTATTGTTTGGCAATGTGCTCATGATGTTTTCACCAGGAGCTGCTACGTGAACAGTCGCTGTACCGTAGTTAGACCAAGATGGTTTTGCATCAGATGCGCCAGAAGCTGCAACTGTGATTGAGTTCGGGAAACCGTTGTTTGCCGGATACATCTCAGTTTTATCGTTGTTTTTACCATCGTTAGCTGCGGCTGCGATGAAGATAACACCTTTATCGTCAGCACGTTTGATCGCCTCAAGAAGAGGAGCTGCTGTAGAACGTGGAACCGCCGCACCCCAAGATGCAGAGATAATGTGCGCGCCTTTTTCTACTGCGTAATCGATAGCTTTGATCGCGTTGTTCAAGTCACCAGAACCGTCTTCACCCAAGAAGCGAAGTGGCATCATAGAAACTTCTGGAGCCAAACCGATGATACCACCGTCAACCAAACCAGTTGCACCTACTGCGCCCGCGCAGTGAGTACCGTGACCTGGATTTTGGAAGCCTGTTTTATCCATTGGATCTGCATCGTTTTCTTTGAAGTCATAACCTTGGATCATGTTTGGAGCCAAAGCTGGATGGCGGTAGTCAACGCCTGTGTCGATAACAGCTACGATCACATTGCGGTTTCCTTTGTTACCCGCACGTTGCCAAGCTTTTTCAGCTTGAACTTTCGCGATCGCCCATTGCTCTTTTAATGCCGCAGCATCAACTGGCGCAGTGAAAGCTTTCAATTTGAAGTTTGGAACTACGTACTCAACGCCTGGTTGAGAAAGAAGGCTCGCCAAAGCTTGTGCTTCGTGGCTCTTTACGATGTTCACTTTCACAAGACTTGCTGTTGCGTTGTGATCAGTCATTTGAACAGTCGCAACTTTAGACATTGTCATTGTGTTAAGCATGTTGAGCGCGCTTGTGTTCTTATATTTCACCAAGTATTCGCCAGCGAACGCCTGAGAACCGAACAACAACGCACCTAATAATAATGCACGTTTCATTTTTACCCCCTCCGTGGTGAAAAAATCATATTCAGATTTCAGCCACAAATGTTAGGAAAATCTTAAATAAATCTTAAATTTTTTGACACATTCCATCGAATATTGAACCCACCGAGGCAATTCTTAAGAATGAAGCCCACTGATTTCCAACAGCCAACCAAGGGAACTTCCGAATGAATTATCTGCATGCGATCATCCTGGGTATTGTCGAAGGCATCACTGAATTTCTACCGATCTCCTCTACCGGTCACATGGTGATTGCCAGTTCCGTGATGGGGATTCATGACGATCAGTTTGTTAAAAACTTTGAAGTCATCATCCAATTCGGTGCGATTTTGTCAGTGCTCGTTTTGTACTGGAAACGCTTCCTTCCCGACTGGAACTTCTACAAAAAACTTTTCGTTGCCTTCCTGCCAACTGGCATTATCGGCTTCTTCGTTAAAGACATCGTCGATCAACTTTTAGGAAGCGTGCAGGTCGTTGCGTGGGCATTGATCATCGGCGGAGCCATCCTAGTATGGTCCGACCGGGTTTTTGCGCACCTGACGGCTATGGGGCGCAAAACCGACGATCTTTCTTACGGGGATTCCGTGAAACTTGGATTGTTTCAAGCGATCGCGATGATTCCGGGAGTTTCTCGGTCCGCAGCCACCATCATGGGCGGCTTGACGCTTGGCATGAATAAAAAAGAAGCAGCCGAATTTTCATTCTTCTTAGCTGTTCCAACCATGGCCGCAGCGACCGGTTATAAATTGTTGAAAGTCTATAAGTCGATAGAGCCTGGACAAATCGGCGTGCTGGCTGTCGGTTGTGTTGTCGCATTTATCGTAGCGATGTTGGCGATTAAGTTTTTCATTAATATCGTCGCTCGTTATGGATTCAGAGGCTTTGGTTATTATCGCATCGTCCTTGGCATTATCATCCTTATTATGCTTTATACCGGACACAACCTGCAGCTGACTTAAGATTTCATCTTTAAAGGTACGACATGGAAAAGTTTCTTTTTGAACAGACCGAACTCTTCTCTCACGACTTAACTGTGGCTTTAAAATCCACGGTTTTTGTTATTCCGAACTGGAAATGGGGAGCGCTGGCCATCGCGCTTCTTTTGGGCTTTTTACTTCGTCCGGTTTTCCAATTTCTTTTGAAAGAGTTTAAACGACACAATCCTTTCATCAAAAAGTTCCCGAACACATTTACAGCGTACTTCTTATCGATGCCGCTAGAGCGTCCCGTCGCTTGGCTTTTGGTTATCTTTTTCTGGTTTGCTGTCGGCGATGCCATCGAGCTTTCAGGAAAATTTGGCACTTACTACGACCACATTCTAAGAGGCTTGGTCGCACTTTATCTTATTCGCGTTATTTATTACGCGGTGGACGCCATCACTCGCGTCTTTATGGATGTCGCGGCAAAAACGGAAAGCACTTATGACGATCAGCTCGTCCCCTTCGCTTCGCGCGCAATGAAAGTGGTCGTTGTTGTTCTTGGCGTTCTGATTGCCTTGCAAAGTTTTGGTCTGAACGTCATGTCCCTGCTTGCCGGTCTGGGACTGGGTGGTTTAGCCCTCGCTTTAGCCGCTCAAGATACCGCAGCAAACCTTTTTGGTTCGATCACTATCTTGGTCGATCATCCATTTAAAATTGGCGATTGGGTGAAAGTGAAAGACATGGAAGGAACTGTCGAAGAGATTGGTTTTCGCTCCACTCGTATCCGCACGTTCTACAATTCCGTGATCACGATTCCGAATGCGATGATGGCAAAAGAAACCATCGACAACATGGGAGTGCGCCCGGCAAGACGCATCCGTCAGATTCTGGGGCTGGCTTACGAGACACCTCCAGAAAAAATTGAACAGTTTTGCGATCACGTTCGCTATCTTCTGACTCAGCATAAAGAAGTAAACCCTGAAACAGTCACGGTGGCGTTTAACAATTACAATGCCTCTTCCTTAGACGTCTTAGTCAACTTCCACATCAATGTCGCTACAGGTGCTGATGAGCTCAAATTGCAGCAACAGATCTTCATCGAAATTTTAAAAATCGCGGCACAAATCAAAGTCGACTTCGCATATCCGACTCAAACTGTTTACTACAAGAATCCCGAAATCACTTCGTCTCCTTCCTAGGAGCCGAAGTGTGAAATCACAGATTTGTTAACGCACCGTTTCGATGCGCAGTGATGTGCGCCTGTTTCAAAATGCTGCTACTAAAGATTGATGCGTCCATCAGATCTTCTTCGTCATCATCATGTTAAGTCGGCTCAAGATAAAATCTTTTTCAATCTGCCTTTTTGGTTCGCCGCAGGAATCGCTGCTGTCGTTTCTGTTCTGTATAACATGCTATTTAAAATCTGCGAGGAATGGGCGCTTCATAACTCTCAATCTTCTTTGATTTTAATTACGGCACCGTTGGCCGTTTTAGCTTCATTTCTTATAGGACACTTCTTTTCTAAAGAGGCGTTAGGAAGTGGAATTCCGCAAGTTTTAGCCGCAGCAGAAATGTCTCCCTCAGATCATCCCTTTTTAAGGAAGCTTTTGGGCCTGCGCATGCTTATCGCAAAAATCGCGGGCTCTTCGTTGTGCGTTCTTGGTGGCGGTGTCACAGGTCGAGAAGGTCCAACTTTGCAAGTCTCTGCAGCTATATTCTACCAGCTATCTAAACTTTGGCCGAAGCGCTTTCCAAAACCGCAACTACCCTCGATGATATTGGCAGGTGGCGCGGCCGGCTTGGCCTCGGCATTCAATACTCCCTTAGGTGGCATTGTTTTCGCTATTGAAGAGATGTCGAAATCACATATCAGCCTGATCCGCACGGCCGTTTTCCAAGCGGTGATCATTGCCGGTATTTTGGCACAGCTCTTCTTAGGAAATTACCTGTATTTAGGGGACGCTCGTTTTCAAAGTTATACGTGGCACGCCCTTTATCAAACGGCGGCGATTGCCGCTTTGATCGGCGTTGCAGGAAGCTTCTTTGCAGAAAGTCTTTTTAGAGTCACTTCTTGGAGAAGTAAAAAATCATTTTGGGTCAAAGTTCTTTTAACTTTGATTTTCGGGGCTCTTTTAAGTTTAACGATTTACCTGTGCGGTCCTTCCACCGTCGGAGCCGGTAAAAGTGTCATGGTGTCCTTGCTAGAGAACCCCAACACGCCCGCAGATGTGACTCTGCCCGCCGCCCGCGTTTTTGGAAACTTTTTTACTTACATTGGTGGCGTTATCGGCGGCGTTTTTGCGCCGGCGTTAGCTAGTGGCGCGACGCTAGGGCAATTTTTAGCTCAATCATTCGGTTTTGAATATGTGAAGCTGATGATCATGGTGGGTATGGTGGCTTTCTTAACCGGAATCACTCGCACACCCTTCACATCTTTTGTGTTGGTGCTCGAAATGACCGACTCTCACGAAATCATTTTGTACTTGATGCTTTCGTCCATCATCGCCAACGTGACCGCGAGACTTGTCAGCTCTAAATCATTCTATGAGCAGGTCGCTCACGGCATTCTTCAACAGAATGCCCCGGAGCTTTTAGAAAAGAAACACTGATTATTTTTTGCAGACGCGGGTCCACTGACCCGTGAGTCTTAAAGTCGCTTGCGAAGGAATCACGTTATAGGTTCCTTCAGCCTCGCCGTTCAGATCATAACTTTTCGGCGTTACTTTTCCACGTAAAGTACCCTTCGCATTGAGTTCGTTCTTTTTACAACTTAAAGAGGCTTGCAGGTTTTCACCTTTCAAATTCCAATTATCTAATTTGCAGTCGTTCTTTTTTAATTCTTTGACGATCGTCTCTTTGACATTTTTAGTTTGTGAAGCCGAGATGCACTCTTCCCCTTCTGCAGGAGGAAGTGGCAACCCATTGAGGACTAAAACACTTTTCGTTTTCCAAAGACCGGGTTCTAATTTTTGCGCAAAAGAGGTCGAAGATAAAAGAAGTAACAGGATGATGGTGCTTTTCATAAGGTCCTCCGAAGTCTTAACTGTACCAGGGAGGACGCACTTTTAGCAAATTTGTGAAGAATAAATTGTGTTAGAGCAAACTATCGTTGACCTGCAGCGGAGTTTCCCGCACCTGCAGAAGCATTTTGCGCCGAAGGGCTGCTAAAGTCAGCGGAAGCGCTCGCACACGTCTCTAATGCCGCATTCAAAGCACGAATTCCTTCCATGGAGCTGGAAAAGCTCTGAGCTGTTTTATCAAGCGCAGATGCCGAGTTCGCTGAATTTAGATCCGTGATATTCCAAAGCTTATTTCCCGTGGCCTCTTTAATTTGCGCCTTAAGGCGATCTGCATCCTGATCGATCACTTCTTTCTGGCGTTTTTCAAGCTGAGAAGATTGGTTTCCGAAAGCGACCGCCATTTTTGCATAGCTATCTAGGAAACTTGAACACTCTTCCGCCTTCTTCTGGGTTTCTTTCAAACCGCCCGCTTTCGTCGAGATCATATTGTTTTTGCCGGCCTCTTTGAAATAAGAATCCATCAAACGATCACAAGCGCGGCGAGTCGCTGTCACGCACTTTAATTCATTCTTAGAAGGATTCGCTAAAGAGCCTTCCGCAGAGTATCCATAACAAATTGTCGAAGCTCGAAGTTTGTCTTTGTAGAAACTTGAAGTTCTTGCGTAAAGCGAAGACTTACCTTTTTCTTTAGAGTTGGTCACTAAAGTTTCAGAAACAGTCAATACCTCAGATCCTTCGACGTTTTCTGTACCCCACTTCATGCTGTATTGATTATCGCCCTCTTTGCTCTTCACCCATTTTTCAGAATTATTAAAGCTGGTGTTCGATGAGTTGCCGCGAATTTTTGAGCCGTCGAAATTGAAATCGCCCCAATAATATTTTTTGAGCATCGAAGGATTATCAAAAGCATAAGAGGCAGAAGATAGACAAACGATCGAAAGAAGAGTCAAAAATTTCACAAAGAAGCTCCGGTTAGATGTTCAGGATTCTTCAATGTTATCATCAAAGTGTCTCGTGACACTAAGGAGCTTGTCTTCGCACGACCTAAGAAGAGTCCAGGACGCGAAGAATCGTTGAGTAGGCTGGCCGTGACAAAGAGTCACGGCCAACCTCTCTGCGTTACATTCCTAAAGACGTTCGACACGAAGGCGTGAGGCTCTCTTTGTTTTTGGTTAAGCATGTTTTCAATGCTTCCATCTCTGTGTACTTATCACAGTGTTTAACTTTATCTTCCTTACAAGCGGTCATCACCTCTTGAGCTTTGGCTTTTCCTTGCGCGACCAGCTTTGAGCTTTGCGATTTCAAGGAATCTGTGTCCGCGGCTCCGGCACTCAATACGAAAAAGAAAAAGGATGCAAATAAGATGCTTTTCATAACTCCTCCAAGGACCCGATGCTAGCGGTAGGATTTTTTAAACACAAGTTATTGTCTAAACAGTAAACAATAGACAGTGAAAAGGCAGAAGATCTCAGGACGAAATATTTCATTCACAGCATTGATCAGGATTACACTTAAGCAAGCCAGTCATATATTTCCCACTTTCAGAGTGATTGAGTTTAGGATGCGCGGCATGCGGTACGTTTACGGAATAACACTCTCTCTACTGCTTTTCTCTTCACCGGGAAAGGCCAACTCTCCTATTGCCGTTAAGGCTGTGGTCATTGAGGACGTTCTTGAAGACTACAAAAATTTTCTGAACGGGCGAAATCCTTTATCTATTAAAGACTTTAGTGGGCCTTACTCGCGCCGAGATGTCATAGAATTGATTTTATTTCAGCAAGCGCTGACCGAAGGGGGCCTGCACACTCCGGTGATTCTAATTCCAATGCCGACTTATCAACGAGCCATTGCGGAACTGGAAAAAGGTTATGCCGATGCTACAGCAAATCCGGTTTGGGAGACCGATTTGCCAGAGGCCTCCACCTGGAAATCTATTTCTACCGTGGATGCCGGGCAATTCGTAGCAGGACTTTATGGTAAACCCAAAAAAATCGCTGAGCTTTCAAACTTGCCGATCAGTGAACTCAAAAGAAAAAGCATCACCACAAGCTACGTCTGGGACAGTGATGTTCAAGCCTTAAAAAAAGCGGGCTTTAGCAACATAGTTGATGGTGGAAATTGGGAAAGAATGATTCGCATGGTGAAATACGATCGCGTTGACTTGTTATTGTCTTCGTTTCGCCCGGAAAAAGATCTTTCATTCCAAATACAGGACACGAAGTACATTCCCTTGTCGGGATATAAAATAGTTCTTGAGGGCCGTCGAGTCTGGGGCGTTTCGAAGGCTTCTAAGAACTCGAAGTCCGTTATTGCCGCTCTTCATGCAGGAGTCCCTCTTTTGAAACAAAAAGGTGTTATCGAAAAAGCTTATCGCCAGTCAGGCTTTTTCAATCCGCAGGTGGATCACTGGAAAGTGATTAATGACGTTAAGTCTCTCAAATAAAAAAACCGCAGGATTTAGGCCCGCGGTTTTTTTTATTATAACTTTTTTGACTGAACTATTTCTTCTTCTTCTTCGTTGTCAGACCCGCATCCGCACGAATCTTTGAAGCTTCTAGCTTCATCTTTTCTGCTTCCGCTTCTGCTTTACCAGTATCTAATTTGATCTTGGCTTCTTCGGCTTTGTTCTGAGCAACTTCCATTTGTTGCTCTAGCTTCTCGCGTTCGGTCTTGGCTTTTTCAGCTTCATCACGCAGACGTTTTAACTCGGCATCAGCCCGCAGGCTTTCTGCTTCACTTTCAGCAATCACTTTTTTAGCGCGAGCGATTTCAAGACTGGCCGCCGCTTGTTCTTTCTTCAGGTTGTTGCGATTGCCTTCAAGCTCTTGACGAGCCTTCGCGGCAGATTGTTTCGCTTTTTCTTCCTGAGATTTAATTTCGTTTACTTTTTTGCGCTCTGAATCTGCTTGCTGAACGGCTTCTTTAGATGACACTAAAGCAGCTTTCAGCTCGCCTTCCACTTTTTCAATCATCGCTTTGGATTGTTCTTCTTGAACTTTCAAACGAGCAATTTCAGCTTCGGCTTTCGCTTTATCCGCTTCCGCTCTGGCAATTTCTTGTTTTGCTTTGGCTTCGCGGGCTTTGGATTCTGCCACGGCTTTTTGAGTCAGCAATTTTGCTTTTGAAAGATTTTGCTCTGCTTTATTAGCGTCGGCTTTAGCTTCCTCAGCTTCTTTACTAGCCTGTTGACCGGCTTCGGTTGCTGATTGCGCCTGCTTTTCTTGGTCTTTCGCCTGATCTCTTAATTCGTCAGCTTTATCTTCAGCTTGCTTTCGCTTAGCCAAAGCCTCATCGCGAACTTGCGTGGCTTTTTTTGTTTTTTCTTGGGCTGCTTTGATACGAGCTTCTGCTGCGGCTTGCTCTTTTTCAGCATTGGCTTTTTGCCGTTCGTGGTCCGCAGTTTCTGCTTTCAGTTTTGCAGACTCTCTTTCTGATTCAGCTTGTTCTTTCTTAGATTCGTTTTCTAAAGAACGAGCCTTATTGATCGCGGATTGCGCTTCAGAGCGCGCTTTATCGCGGCGACGGCGGTCTTCTTCCGCACGTTTTTTAGCTTCATTGGCTTCGGCCTTCGCGGCTTCAGCGTCTGCTGTAGCTTCTTCGGCTTCGATCTGTGAACTATCAGCTTGTGCGAACGCATGTTGCGGTAAGCCTTGAGTCATCAACGCTGCCAAAAGAAGTAGACCAAGAGGTTTCAACTGCATGGGAGTCTCCTTACGATGTTTAACAGCAATAAGGATATAGAAATTTTGGGCAAAAAAAAAGCGACCAGGATTGGGGGGGGAGGGTCCTGGCCGCCATGGGGGGTTGACTTGTACTAAAGCAACGGCGATGCCACGACCAATGTTTCGTCAAAACCAATCAAATGCGCTTTTGTGTATCCCGCGCTGACTAGTCTTTAGACGATAACTGACAATTGCGGGCCTTAGATTGAGACCTTTTCTCCTGTTTGGCACCTGAAAAAATATTTTGAGAATCCCCGGCTTTTTGTCTCGCTCTAATGCGGTTGTCTCATTTTGAAATACAATTTTCTGTAATCCTTCGAGGTTTTTAGCGGAATCACTCACATTATTTAATTATCCCTCCGATATAAAAGTATGGTCACACTTCGGTACGTCCTTTTTATTGTGCTGCCCATAACTGTTGCGCTATTTGATAGCTTGGCTTTGGCATCGCCCCAGAGTCTGAGTTATCAAGGGCGTATTCTTAAATCTGACGGTTCCCCCCTGGAATACAACAACGTCAGCTTTCTTTTTGAAATCACTTCGGCTGATGGAAGCTGTGTCTTGTATCGCGAACAAAAAGACGGCGTAAATATGCAAAGTTCAAACGGAGTCTTTGATGTCCCGATTGGAACGGGCACACGCCTTTATCCCACGGCACCCGTCTTTGAACTTTCTGAAGTTTTCGTAAATGGAAAGTCTCATAGTTGTTATGGAAGTGGTAGTTGGTCCGCCAGCAACACCTCGGAACGTCAGTTGAAAGTTCAATTCCACGACGGAAACGGCTGGAAGGTCATTTCGCCAGCCAATATCATTCGCTCTGTGCCCTTTGCTTATACTTCTTTTAGCGCGCAAAAAATTGCAGATAAAACCGTCAACGACCTTTTACTAAAAAACGCCGCACCGGCAACGACATGTCTATCAGGTGAAGTGCTAAGCTGGAATGGAGCTCAGTTTGTATGCGTCACTGATGCTGGCGGCTCCGGGGTGATTTCCGATATAATCGCCGGAACTGGAATTTCTGTTTCAGGAATAACAACCAAAACCATCAACCTAGCAAACACCAGTGTCGCTGCTGGCAGCTATGGCTCCGCCACTCAAGTACCGACCTTCACCGTCGATACCCAAGGCCGATTGACAACGGCAAGTGCCGTGACAATCACCGGTGTTTCACCCGGTGGCAGTGCTGGCGGAGATCTATCGGGATCTTATCCCAACCCTACTGTAGCAAAATTAGCTGGAAAGAATTTGGCAGTCACATCACCTAGTGGTGGGCAATTTTTGAAGTACGATGGCAGCGAGTGGGAAAATGCATCGCTGTCCTCCGCCGATTTAACGGATGCGGGCTCACTTCTAAAATCTTCGCAAATGCCTGCGACGTGTGCCGTGAACCAAACACTCACCTTCGTTTCACCGACGGGCGCATGGACATGTTCCAACATCGGGTTGAATTGGTCTCAAATCACAGCGGGAAAACCGACAACACTGATCGGCTATGGCATCACAGATAAAGTCATTAATAATGCTGGTACGGACGCGGGAACAGATATCACTTCCCTTCAATCAGGTTTAAATTCTTCAAAGCCTGCGGCGGGAGTTGCGGGAAGAATTTATATCTCCACCGACACCAAAGAAATTTATCGTGACAATGGCACCACTTGGATTCGTGTCGCCACGGAATCTGGAACCAGCACCGCGACATTAACAGGAGTCACTGCGGGCACAGGACTTTCTGGTGGAGGAACTTCTGGCAACGTCACTCTGAATCTTGCCAACACATCGGTGACGGCGGGTTCTTATGGATCCAGCACACAAGTACCCACATTCACTGTCGACGCTCAAGGCCGTTTGAGTTCGGCTTCGCAAGTCACAATTTCTGGAGTGGCCCCCGGAGGAACTGCGGGCGGAGATCTTTCAGGAAGCTTTCCAAATCCCACGGTCGCAAAAATTCAGTCGACCAATGTTTCTGCGACCGGGCCGTCTATCACAGGACAAACACTTCGCTATCAATCGAGTCAGTGGACACCGGCGTTTTTAAATATGGCGGATATTCGCTCAACGATAACTCCGTTTGGTGGTGTTTTTGCGGCGACCGCGTGTGGTGCAGACCAATCTATGTATTACGAATCCTCGTCGGACACTTTTAAATGTCAAAATATCACTCTGGCGGCTTCGCAAATCACGAGTGGTCAAATTGCCTCGGCACGATTGCCTGCAAGTGCGAACTATTGGCAAGATGGAGGCTCAGGTAAAATCGTCTATAGCGGTGGTGCCATTTCCGCAGCAGGTCTGATTGAATCGACCAGTGGTGGATTTAAATTCCCCGACGGCAGCACCCTGACTTCTGCCAATGGAATCAGTGCTGCGGGAAGTGCATTTATCGGAGCCGCAAGAACTGTCGCTACAGCAAACTGCAGTTGGGGTCTTGATAGCACAACGTTTGCGACACTCAATACGGCCAATGCAAACTGTGCTTTACCGACATTGGAAGGGTCTGCCCTTGTGCCGAGTGAAGGTAAAATCCCTGCCGTGCGTTTTGCGAATTTGAAAGCGGGTCGATATTTAGTTTATGCCTATGGTGCCTTCTATTCAAATACCGGCAGTTGCTTCTTTCGCATTACTGATGGCACTCAAACCTCTGAAGCGACAAACACTCATGCCGCGACTACGGATCGAACAAGTCTGATCGTTGGCGAGTTCAATTACACTGCAGACCAACCTACAATCACTTATAAAATTGAAATACGCAGGTGGACGGGCTCGGGTTCTTGTAACATCAGCAATGCCGTCGATTATGGCGCCGGACAAACTTTTAAAATGAGTCTGTACCGAGTCGAAAAACCCGCAGAAGCTTCTGATAATTTAGGTAATCACGTCGCTACAAACAATCTGGTTTTAGGTAATCACTACTTATCCGGTGATGGTTCTAACTCTGGAATTGGAATCACGGCTTCAGGCAATGTGGGCGTGGGCACCAACGCACCTGTCACAACCTTAGATGCTCGCGGCGAGGTTCGTATCGGTAACACAGGCGCAAGTTGCAGCGGCGCGATTGAAGGCGCCACTCGTTATAATAGCACGTCAAAGAAATTAGAATTCTGTGACGGCAGTACTTGGCGCCCCGTCACTTCGACCACAAGAAGAACCGTGTGCACCTATGATAACGCCGCCTACAGCACACAGGTGAACGGACAAAATCTAATAAACTGGGGAGCCGGTCATTGTGACAACGGTTACCCTAGCAGTGGTTGTGTAGGTTATCTTTCTAAGGCCGTGGCCTGTGGAAGTGATAGCGATTGGGCCGCCCTGGGCCCGAATGAAACGCCTTACAATGGAGGCGTGGCCGTGGGTGCCAATGGCGGTATTTCATGGTCGATGGCGACTCCATGTAACGGAGTCTGGGTGCGCGCTGTATACGAATGTTCTAACTAAGAAAGGTAGAGCACGTGGTTATGAAGACCTTTATGTACGTTTTTAGAATAGCGATGCTCTTCTTCATCATCACTTATTCTCTTGTGGCGAATGCTTCGCCGCAAAGCTTAAGCTATCAAGGCCGAATTCTAAAATCAGACGGCACACCCTTAGAGTTCAACAACGTCAGTTTCCTTTTTGAGATCACGTCTGCTGATGGAAACTGTGTTTTGTATCGAGAGCAAAAAGATGCCGTGAACATGCAAAACTCCAATGGCGTCTTTGATGTGCCTATCGGATTGGGCACACGTCTTTTTCCAACAGGCCCGGTGTTTTCTCTTTCTGATGTTTTTGTGAATGGCATCACGTACACCTGTGCCGGCAGCGGTTCTTGGATTGCCAGCAACTCGGCGGAAAGACTTTTGAAAGTTCAGTTCCATGACGGTTTAGGTTGGAAAGTGATTTCTCCGGCGAATATTATTCGCTCTGTGCCGTTTGCGTATACATCCTATAGTGCGCAAAAAATTGCAGATAAATCCTTAAATGATCTTGTGCTGAAATCCACCATCCCGGTTGCATCTTGTACTGCGGGGCAAGTCATTACTTGGGATGGAGGAATTTTTAAATGTGTGACCGATGCCGGAGGATCCGGCGTTGTTGCTGACGTCCTTGCAGGAACAGGAATTAACGTCACGGGAACAACCTCGAAGACCGTGGCTTTAGATAACACAGCCGTCACGCCGGGCTCTTATGGGTCTTCAAATCAAGTTGCGACTTTCACTGTTGATGCCCAAGGTCGATTGACCTCGGCTTCGAACGTCACCATTACGGGGACAACGCCTGGTGGATCGGCCGGCGGTGATTTAAGTGGCAATTATCCAAATCCTTCCGTCGCTAAAATCCAAGGAACAACGGTGTCTGGGTCTTCACCCTCAGGAGTCGGTCAGGTATTACGTTATCAATCCAGTCAATGGACCCCCGCCTTTTTAAGTATCGCGGACATTCGCTCAACGATCACTCCCTTTGGTGGGTCTTTCGCCAGTGCTAGTTGCACTGCCGATCAGTCGATGTACTATGAATCTTCGACGGACACATTTAAGTGTCAGAACATAGGAATCTCTGCGACGCAGATAACGAGCGGTCAAATCGATGTGTCGCGACTGCCTTCCGCGGCCACTCTTTGGCAGGAAAATGGCGTCGGCACTGTTTACTACAACGGAAACAAGGTCGGTATCGGTACGAACACTCCCCGAGTGTCTTTGGATATTGGAAGTAAAACGGATGCCTTGGCCGTGCCGGTCGGAACATCGGCGCAACAGCCTGCTTCTCCTACTGCAGGTTTCATTCGCTTCAACACGACCTTAGCGGCCCTGGAAGTTTTCGATGGCTCAGCATGGGTGGCATTAGACAACAGCAATAATTATGTCAGTCCGGCAGGACTTATCACGGCGTTTTCTAGTAACAGTTGTCCTACCGGGTGGCTAGAAGCCAACGGAGCTGCGATTTCACGTTCAACCTATGCCGCCCTTTATACTGCTATCGGAACAACTTTTGGAAGTGGCGACGGAAGCACAACTTTTAATCTTCCAGATCTACGCGGAGAATTCATTCGCGGATTTGATAATGGAAAAGGGGTCGATGCGGGCCGCGTGTTGGGTTCAAAACAAAAAGGCTCTCTTATTGTGGGTGACGATGGCAACGGTGTGAACTCGATTTCATTCTCTGGCACTTTTGCCGCTACCACTCAATCCGATCCTATTATAGCTTCTGACTATCCGGGTGTGGCGGCTTCAACTGCGAACGCAGACTTCACCAACTTTTACACTAGCGCTGCAAATCCAGGCTATTTTGGCGCTGCAAGACCTCGCAATATCGCGCTCATCTATTGTGTGAGTACAGCGAACAGTTCGCAAAGAACAGTCGCCAGTGCGGGTACCGGAACAACAAATACCGTTCCCGTTTGGACAAGTTCTACAGCACTAGCCGACAGCCCCATCGTTGTTTCTGGAGGAAATGTCGGTATCGGCACTACAACACCTTCCGCGAATTTAGAAGTAAATGGATCGATTAAGTTCGGTGGACAGAAGATCGCGCGAGTCACGACTTGTAAACGCGCCGGAAGTGCTTCAGCATTTAACGCAAATTGCTTTTACTGGAAGTGGGCCGCGGGTGAGTGTGACAACGGTCTGCCCTCAGGTAATTGCACAGGATTTATGGTGAAGGCGGCTCACGGCGGCGAAGACCAAGATTGGGAAGTATGGGTGCCCGGCGAGACTATGACTCCCGCGACCTGCGGCCCTAACACAACGACCGCCCCCAACGGTGGCATGACGTGGTGGTGCACGGGATGTGCAAACTCAGGACTGCGCGTATCGGCCACGTACATGTGCGATCAATAGTTCTCTGAGAATTAATTTTGACCGCAATTCTGACAAAGCACCAGCCCTTGGTCGGTTACGGACTCGACAGGGTTCGAGGGCTTTTCTATTCTAAAAAAATGAATCTACTTAAAACCAAAAAGCTCTTGGCGCTGGGACTTCTTTCTTGGAGTCTTCCCGCCTCTGCCTTGCACATCATGATCGATCCCGGTCATGGCGGTGTTGATACCGGCGCCGTGCATGGAGCCGCAAAAGAAGCGGATTTGGTTTTAAAAGTCGCTCAACGTCTAAAAACTATTTTAGAAAAGAACACCGACTTCAAGGTTAGCATCACGCGCACGACGGATCGCAATCTAGGACTTCCTTCACGCGTGAAAATGGCAGAAGATGCGAAAGCTGATTTGTTCGTCAGCCTTCACGCCAACGCCGCTTCCGATCAGCGCGCAAAAGGTGTTGAATTCTTTTTTCAGAACAATCTTCCCCCTGATGAAGAAAGTTTATTTTTAGCCAGCCAGGAAAATCAGATGGTTCTGAACAGCAAAGAACTTCACGATATTTCCGGAGGCGATGAGCTTTCAAAAAAGGGCGACGTCGCGGCGATCGTGGAAGACCTGCGCCGTCAAAACCGTATGGAGAGCAGCTTGCACTTATCCAAAACTCTGACGCAAGTTTGGAATGCGGATAGCACTGCGACTCATGCCACGATTAAACAAGCTCCCTTCTATGTCATTTCAAAAACGTCAATGCCGTCAGTGCTTATTGAAATTGGCTTTCTGACGAATCCTCGTGAAGCCAAAAGGCTTTTAACGACGGAATACCAGAGTGATCTTGCTCAAAAAATCTACAGCGCCCTGCTCTCTTACAAAGAAAAGATGGACAACCGCACAGCGAAGACATTAGATTAGCCCCATTCCCACCTGGAGGTTATTCATGCGCGCCGACGGCCGTCTTTTTGATCAATTAAGACAAGTAAAAATCACTCCTCACGTTTCTGAATATGCCGAAGGCTCTTGCATCGTTGAGTTTGGTAAAACCAAAGTTCTTTGCACAGCCACTTACGAATCCAAAGCGCCACAATGGTTGATGGGAACAGGTGCAGGCTGGGTGACGGCGGAATACGGCATGCTTCCTCGCTCGACTCACACACGCATCAAACGTGAAAAATCAATGACCGGTGGACGCACGCAAGAGATCTCACGCTTGATTGGTCGCTCTCTTCGCGCGGCAGTGGATTTAAAACTTCTTGGTGAAAAACAAATCATCGTCGACTGTGATGTTCTTAATGCTGACGGCGGAACTCGCACGGCTTCTGTGACGGGCGGCTTTGTTGCCTTGGCATTAGCATGTAAAAAACTTGTTGATGTCAGCGAAATCAAAGCCTTCCCTTTGATCAACTATGTTTCTGCGATCAGCGTCGGTCTTCATAATAACAATGTTCTTTTAGATCTAAACTACGACGAAGATTCTGCGATCGGAACAGACATGAACTTCGTGATGACCGATAAAGGTCATTTCGTGGAAGTGCAAGGCACTGCCGAACACACGCCGTTTTCTCGTGAACAACTTTTCACGATGATGGATGTCGCAGAAAAAGGCTGCCGTGAACTTTTCATTCACCAGGCTTCTGTTGTAAATGAAATCTATCGTTTGGCGGGAAGATAAGATGGAACTTTGGATTGCCACTGGGAACAAAGGCAAGCTGACTGAATATAAGCAGCTTTTGCGCGAAATCGCGGAACTAAAAATTTTCTCACAAAGCGATATTCCGTCTTTCACTCCCCGTCCTGAAGATGGAAAAACTTTCGAAGACAATGCTCGTATCAAAGCCAAAACTTTGCGCGCGGTGAAAAACAATGTGTGGGTTTTAGGTGAAGACTCGGGCCTTGTTGTTGAAGGTCTTAACGGTCTTCCAGGAATTCACTCCGCAAGATACGCGGGCCCTAAAGCTTCGGACAGCGAAAACGTGGCGAAGCTTTTAAAGATGATCACATTAAAACCAATGCCGAACAAGAACGCGAAGTTTGTGTGTTCGACGGTGGTTTACACGCCCACTGGAGAAGAATGGGTTTTCACGGGCGAGATGAAGGGCACGATTGCTCCAAAACCCGCCGGCCTTCATGGCTTTGGCTATGATCCGGTGTTCATCCCTGAAGGACAAACTCAGACTTTGGCGGAATTGGGAGCTGGTTATAAGAGCCAACACTCTCACCGTTCGCAAGCTGTGAAAGCGTTCTTAGAGCGCCTTCAAAAAATGTAGTTCTACGCGCCCTTGGCTCCTTCAAAGGTTTACTTCCACGGTGGAAGCAAACCCCTCGTGACGGTTGCCGGGCTGTTTCCCTCTTGAAGTGGGACCTCTTTAACTTCAATTTTTACCTTAGAGCCCTCCCCACTTCGTAATTTTTTCCATCTTGCCCTCGTTAAAAGTTAATGCCGTTTTTATCAGCATTATTAAACGCGTTTTCAGAGGGAAAATCCTTTTACCTTCTGCGAAAAAGTGGACAAGCCCCCTCCCCTTTGTTACCGTTCTGAAAACCATTTAACACTCAGGAGACTACGAGTGATGAAGGGCCTAAAAATCTTTACCGCCAATGCCAATCCGACCCTGGCTAAAAAGGTGGCCGAAGCTGCTGGAGTAGAGCTCGGTTACTGTGAAGTCAGCACCTTTGCCGATGGGGAAATCCAAGTCGAAATTCACGAAAGCGTACGGGGACAACATGTATTCGTTGTTCAAAGTACCTGCCCTCCCGTGAATCAGAATTACATGGAGCTTTTTGTGATGCTCGATGCTTTACGCCGAGCCTCCGCTGCCTCCATCACAGCCGTCATCCCGTATTACGGGTATGCCCGCCAAGATCGTAAGGTCGCTCCGCGCGCACCGATTTCGGCAAAACTTATGGCCGACTTGATCACGACGGCGGGTGCCGACCGTGTGGTTTCCGTGGATTTGCATGCCGCTCAGATTCAAGGCTTCTTTAACGTTCCTGTGGACCACTTATTCGCAATTCCGACTTTGGCTCGCGCTTGGCGTGAGGCCTATGGCCAAGGCACTGAGTTTGTCGCGGTGAGTCCAGACGCTGGTGGGGTTGAAAGAACCCGCGCCTTTGCTAAACGCATCGAGTCCTCAATGGCGATTATCGATAAGCGACGTTCTGGCCCAAATGAGGCCAAAGCCCTGCACCTGATCGGGGATGTTACGGGTAAAACCGCTGTTATCGTTGACGATATGATTGATACGGCTGGAACTCTTACACAAGCAGTTGACAGCCTTCTGAAAAATGGGGCAAAACGTGTGTTCGCCGTTGCTACACATCCCGTTTTATCGGGTCCTGCGATCAATCGTTTGAAAGAAAGCCCTATCGAAAAAGTATGGGTCACTGACACGATCCCGCTATCTGAAGCGGCGAAAAACTGTGGAAAAATTGAAGTGGTTTCTGTGTCGCCGGTTTTGGCTGAAGCGATTAAGAGAATTCACGGAAACGATTCTGTCAGTTCTTTGTTTGACTAAATTTAAACCGCTCTCTGCCAAGGGAGCTTATTATTAACATCCTCTATTGGACTAGAAGGAAGATAAAATGAAAAACAGAATCGAACTATCTGTTGGAACTCGCGAAACTGGTAAACACAACAGCCGCGCACTTCGCAACTCTCGTAACGTACCTGCAGTTATCTACGGAGCTGTAGAGCCTATCAACGTATCCGTTGGTGAAAAAGAAATCGTGAAATACAACACTCGTGCTTACGAGAATGCTCTTTTCACTTTGAAATCTGAAGACAAAAAAGCAAACGGTATCGTTGTACTTGTTAAATCAGTAGACGTTCACCCACTTTCTCGCCGTCCTCAACACGTAGACTTCTTCGCTTTGGATCTTAAGAAAGCGGTTCGCGTTAACGTTGAAGTTCGTCTTGAAGGCAGACCTTTGGGTCTTTCTGAAGGCGGTTTGTTGAACGTTGTTCTTCGTTCTGTTGAGGTTGAAGTATTGCCTACAGACATCCCAGAGTTCATCACTGCTGATATCTCTAACTTGGGCGTAGGCGACGCTCTTCACGTTTCTGACTTGCAAGTTTCTGGTTCTGTTAAAGTTATCACTGGTGCAGAACAAACTATCGCGGTTGTTAACGCTCAAGAAGAAGAAGTTGCTGCGACTCCAGCTGCAGCTCCTGCGGCTGCTCCTGCTGCTGCGGCACCAGCTGCTGCAAAAGCTCCTGCTGCGAAAAAATAATTCGCTTCAGGTCAAGTATGCATTTTCAAAGGCAGCTCTCATCGAGCTGCCTTTTTTATTTGAGGAAGAACTATGTGGTTGATTGTTGGTCTTGGTAACCCTGGCGGAGAATACAAACTCACTCGTCATAACATCGGCTTTATGGCCGTTGATTATTTCATGCAAGGCCTGGGCAATCCTCCGATTAAGAATCAATTCAAAGCCGAAGTAGCGCAAGTGAAGTGGAAGGAACATCAGCTTCTTTTCTGCAAACCTCAAACTTATATGAATCTTTCTGGTGAGTCGGTTCAACCTTTGATGGGCTTTTATAAAATCCCTCTTGATCACTTGATTGTGATTCACGATGAAATCGATATTCCTTTCAACGCCATTCGCATTCATAAAAATCGCGGGCATGGCGGTCACAACGGCATTAAAAGTGTCTCAGGTTTATTGGGATCTGCCGATTACGTTCGTCTGAAAATGGGCGTGGGACGCCCGGAAAACCCGCACATCCCGGTCCCTGACCATGTGCTAGGGAAGTTCTCAAAAGACGAATTCGACAAACTTCCTGATTTCCTCAATCGCGGTATAGACGCGATTGAGAGCATTATCCTTGATGGAGTTCAAAAAGCTTCGACAAAATTCAACGGTTAAGCTAGAGTCAGTTGATTTTTGACTCTCGAAAAATGAGGTTTTCATGGCTTTACAGGTTGGTATCGTTGGTTTGCCCAACGTGGGTAAAAGTACGCTTTTCAATGCGTTGACTTCAGCAAAAGCAGAAGCAGCGAACTACCCTTTCTGTACAATCGATCCAAACGTGGGTGTGGTGACAGTTCCAGATCCTCGCATGGATAAAATCACGGGCTTCATCAAACCTCAAAAAGTGATTCCGACAACGATGGAATTCGTGGATATCGCGGGTATCGTTAAAGGAGCTTCACAAGGTGAAGGTTTAGGTAATCAGTTCCTTTCACATATCCGTCAGACTGATGCGATTGTTCACGTGGTTCGTTGTTTTGACGATCCAAATATCGTGCACGTGGCAGGATCCGTAGATCCACTTCGTGACATCGAAATCATCAACACCGAGCTTTTGCTTGCTGACCTGGACTCTGTTGAAAAACGTCTTCAACGTACTGAAAAACAAGCGAAGAACTCGACAGATAAAAAGCTTATCAAAGAAGTGGAAGTTGCTAAACGCGTGAAAGAGGCTTTGGGTAAAGGCCTTCCTGCTCGTTCGGTAACTGTCGATGAATTGGAAGCTCCGATTCTTCGTGAGATGCATTTGCTAACAGCAAAACCTGTTCTTTATGCGATGAATGTATCTGACACAGATTTCGCAGCTGGCGGCAATGACTGGACAAAATCCGTGATTGCGCGCGCGTCTGAAGAAAACAATAAAACAATTCTTATCTGTTCTGCGATGGAAGCAGAAATTGCGCTTCTTCCACCGGAAGAGCGTAAAGACTTCCTTGAAGCTATGAACGCGGAAGAGCCAGGTTTGAACCGCTTGATCCGTGAAGCTTATGCTTTATTGGGTCTGCAAACTTACTTCACTGCGGGTGAAAAAGAAGTGCGTGCTTGGACGATCCGCGCGGGAACGAAAGCTCCTCAAGCAGCGGGTGTGATCCATACGGATTTCGAAAAAGGTTTTATCCGTGCTGAAACTTATCACTGTGAAGACTTGTTCTCTTACAAATCAGAACAAGCTGTTAAAGAGGCTGGCAAATACCGCCTTGAAGGTAAAGAGTACGTCGTCAAAGACGGCGACATCTTATTCTTCCGCTTCAACGTTTAACATCTTTTAGGAGAGGGGCCCACAAGGCCCCTTTTTAGTTTATGAATGAACTGCTGAAACTTTCTGCTACCGAAATTGCCGCAAAAGTCGCTCGTCGTGAAGTGACTCCATCTGAAGTTTTAGAAGCGCACATTGCGCGCATCGAAGCGGTGAATCCGTCACTCAATGCCATGGTTGAAAAAGATTTTGAGCGCGCTCGCAAGCTTGCTAAAGAGCAAGACGAACGCGTGGCTAAGGACAACACCAACCTTCCCGTCTTTTTCGGAGTGCCTTTCACTGTGAAAGAGATGTTTGCCTATAAAGGCATGAAGCGCACCGGTGGCAGCATTCATAAAAAAGAACTCATCCTTGATTGGGATGCAACCGTCGTTGAAAGAATGAAAAATGCAGGCGCGATCCCAATGGGTTCAACGAACGTTCCGGAGCTGGGATTTTGGTTTGAAACTTTCAATCCAGTTTATGGTCGCACGAACAATCCTTACGATGTCACTCGCACTTGTGGGGGCAGCAGTGGCGGCGAAGGCGCTCTTTTAGGAGCTGGCGCATCGCCAATGGGACTTGGCAGTGATATCGGCGGCAGCATTCGTATGCCGGCTTTCTTCTGTGGAGTCTCTGGTCACAAACCTTCACGCAAGCTTGTTCCTTTGACGGGACACTTCCCTTTTGAGCGCGAAGAGCTTTTGGGTCTGAGCGAAGAAAAGTATCCTTACACCTCCATGGGTCCAATGAGTCGTAAGGCTTCGGATCTTTACCCGATGTTAAAAGTGATGATGGGTGCCGATGGACTTGATCCTCACACGATGGAAAAGCCCGTCCTGGAAGAGCGAACTCAAGAATGGGCTGGAAGAAAAATTTTAATCTGCCCTGAGCCTATTTTCCATCGCACACGTTCGACAGATTATGAACTTGCGCAAGTGGTTCGCAACTGCGGAAAGTTATTTTCTGAATTAGGAGCTGACGTTCAAGAACTCGATCCACGATTCTTCGTGCATGCGACAAGCCTTTGGTTTTCGGCATTGAAGAGTTCAAAGAACCGCCATCTTTACGAAACACTGATGGGACCTGAAAAAGATTTCTCTATCGGTAAAGAACTTCTGAAAGTAGCTTTGGGTCGTGGCGATTACACTTTCCCAAATCTGCTCGTTTCCTTAGGCGAAAAACTGAATATCGGAGGCGAAGACTTCGCCGAAGACATGCAGGCTTTAGCAAAAATGAAAGCTGAACTTGATGAGATGTTAGGTGAAGAAGGACTTCTTCTTCTCCCTCCACACCCCAGAGTCGCACCAAAACACAGAGCACCTTTATGGTCGCCGTTTGATTTTATCTATACAGCGATCTTTGTTACCACTGGCCATCCGGCAACAGTAACACCGACAGGCCTCAACTCCGAAGGTCTTCCTCTAGGAATCCAAATTGTCGCAGGTCACATGAAAGATCATCTCACCCTTTCCTGCGCCGAGTTCATCGAAGCCACCTTCGGCGGCTGGCAACCCCCGAAATAGTGCCTGCTTCTTTTTTGGGTCTACAGCGCATCAATTGATGCAGCGTAGACCCAAAAAAGAAGCAGGCACCTTAAAGACGGAACTTAGATTTTAGGGCATCTAGGATGATGTGGAAACTCCAGACTGTTAAAAATAAAATCAATGATGGATACAGAATGAGGTGTGGAAAGCTTGAGAGGGTTTTCCAGCCTTCGCGTACAAGAATACCCCAGCTTGTATAGGGTGGGTGAATTCCTAAACCGATAAAGCTCATGAAACTTTCGTATAAGATGTTTGTGGGGATTTGCAGCGCTACTAGGATTAACAAAGTTCCTAACATGTTTGGAAGAACGTGGCGCAAAAGAATGTGTGTTCTTGTTCCGCCTAAGGCCATCGCGGCTTCAACGAAGGGTTTTCTTTTTATCTCTAGAACCATCCCGCGTGTGACACGGGCTAAGCTCATCCAGTGAGTGGCGGAAATACCCAGACATAATGTTGCTAACGATTTTAGAAATATGTCTTCAAAGGGCAGAATCACCTGCAAGCTCATGCACAAAATCGAAACTAGGATGAAGCTTGGGATCGCCATTAGAATATCTAAAAAGCGCATCAGCACTCGATCAGTAACGCCTTCAAACCATCCGGCGATGGCACCATAAATAAATCCGAAAATAAAGGATAATAAAGAACACAAGAGTCCTACTAAAAGAGAAATTCTTCCGCCTAAAAGAACGCGAGAAAGAAGCTCGCGGCCTAGGGTGTCTGTGCCAAAAAGATGACTCTTCCCTGCTGGCAATAAAATATTATCGACGTTTTGTTCTAAACCAGTGCCGAATCCCAGCCACGGATAAAAAATCGTCAGCACAGCGAGTACTGAAAGAAAACTCACCGCGAAAATCAGAAGAAGCTTTTTCATGCTTCCTCCCTTAATCGCGGATCGGCTATTTTAATCAGAACATCGATGA
Organism: Bdellovibrio sp. HCB117; assembly: GCF_047305915.1. Lineage (NCBI taxonomy): Bacteria > Pseudomonadati > Bdellovibrionota > Bdellovibrionia > Bdellovibrionales > Pseudobdellovibrionaceae > Bdellovibrio > Bdellovibrio sp. HCB117. Next base: position 2,506,132 of record NZ_CP178622.1, read on the forward strand.
ATGAATTTACTAAAACTAACAAAGCACCATAGAACAATGTCAGACCCACGATAAGCGTGTAGTCGCGGTCATTTAGCGCAGATATAAACTCTGTTCCCAATCCGGGAACGGCAAAAAGAACTTCCACTAAGAAAGAACCTGAAAGAAGAGAAACGATCAAAGGTCCGACATAGCTTAAAAAAGGAATCAAAGAATTCTTAAGGACGTGGTGAAAAAGAATATTCCAAACCTTCACACCTTTAGCGCGCGCGGTTCGTACGTAATCTTGTTGTAAGTTTTCATTTAAAGAATTTTTCAAAAGACGAATTAGCACCGCTAACGGACGAAGACACAATGTCAAAAGCGGCAACACGTAGTGAGAAGGCCCCGTCAAAAAGGCCACAGGGAAAACATTCCAGTAAAATCCAAAGAAATAAATTAACAAAGGCCCCCAGAAAAGACTGGGTAAAGAAAGAAACGCGATCACCGTTTGATCGATCAGATGTTCAACCCAGGTGTCTTTGAAACGAACCGCGACCAACGAAATCACAAAGGCGCCGATTAAAATAAAAAGCAAAGCCAAGGCGTTTAAGGTCAAAGTATTGGCAACACCTTGAAAGATAATCTCGGTCACCGTGCGCTCAGGTCGAGTCATAGACACGCCCAAATCACCTTGAACTAAAGAAGTAAGATAAGACGTCGCCTGCCCGACCCAAGATTGATCGACTTTCCAGTGCTCTTGAAGTTTTTCTTTTACGAGAGGATTGAGGGCCGTCTCTTCATCAAAGGGGCCGCCAGGAAGTGCCTTAAGCAAAAAAAACGTTAGCGCCGCTAGGACTGCTAGCGACGCTATAATTTCGAATATTTTTTTACAAACGAACCGAAAAACGTTTCCGCTCAAATGTCATCCCAATTTTCTTTTCCTGCAAGATCGGCCATGTGTTTTGCTGGCACTGAACCCGCCATGTAAGGGAAAAGATCTTTTTTGTTGCCGTACAAGTTAGAGTAAATATAAGCATTTGAAACCACGCGCTTCACGTAGTTACGCGTTTCTAAAAACGGAATGTGTTCGATGAATTCATCTGTTTCTAAGTTACCAAAGCTTGCCAACCAATTCTTCACACGGTGAGGTCCTGCATTGTAACCGGCCGCCACCAACGGAATTGCATTTTCAAAACGATCCATTAAGCGCTTCAAGTAACGAGAACCGACTTTCACCGAAGTTTCTGGTTGCAATAACAAAGGCGCCTTAAATTCTTTTTCACCCAAAAGAACAGCCACTTTATGACCAGTGAATGGCATCACTTGCATTAAGCCCAAAGCTCCCACAGGAGAAATCGCATCGCGACGGTAGTTTGTTTCTGCACGCATGATACCCCAAACAAGCTCTTCAGGTACTGTGAACTTCTTGGTGTACTTTTCAACATACTCACCGTAGGCGCGAGGATAAGCGAACTCCCAAAGATAGCGAATACCTTCAAGGCCGTGAGCCGCTCTTTGGCCGCTGAAGTTGATTTGCGCAATATAGGACGAGCGATTGAAGTGCCCCGCCGTATTGTACTCGCCCATTAAAGTACGTAGATATTCACGGTTGGACGTTTTTCTTTCAATGTCATAAAGGTCCCAGCGAGCCCATTCGTACTCACCCAAGATCATCATGTCACGCGCGCGCTCAAAGCGCTTCATCAAAACTGGATTTGAGAATGTCGTCACCTTTTCGCCACCGACATCAGGAAGAGCCTCATCCGTCACGACTTCCACGGATTTAAGATCCGGGTTATCAACCGCATCTGCCTCTTCGTCTTCACTCTTTTCATCATCAGCAGAATACTGAGTCAGAACCAATGTTTCTTCAGACTCTGTTTCATCCCCGCGATACTCTTCTTGATTGGTTGGCATCAAGAATTCACCGGCAGAGAATCGAGAGATCACGCGCGGTTGTGTTGGCAGAGGTGAGGCCGCTAACTTCGGCGTTTTAATTTCAGCCATTTTCTTAAGACGGGCTTGCGCCGTGATCGAGTAATAGCCCATCAACGGATCGTTCGCCAAATCTTCCATCATGTTTTTCGCTTGATCGACTTTACCTTGGCGGAAAAGACTCATCGCCATCCAGTATTCCAGACGATCTTGTGGCAATGATTTCCAGGCTCTTTTATTTCTGCGTTTCAATTCATTCAAACGAGAAAACGCTTTATAAGAACCTTGATAGTCGCCTTTTAGATATTGCAACCAGGCCAGGTGCCACTGAGCATCTTTATTCAGACCTGATTTCGGATACACTTTCATGAACTCTTGGAAGCGTCGAGCCGCTCCATCGTAGTCTTGAAACTGGTAGCTGAGGAACGCCGACTGATAAAGTGCCTGACGACCTGTTTTAGAACGAGGGCTTAATTTATAAGCTGAGTAATAAGACCCTACCGCCAATTGAACTTCACCGGCTCTAGCTGCCGCCGAAGCAAAAAGAATTAAATAGTCGAAGTTTCTTTTATTCGCTTCATAGTACGGTTTTAAAATATCAACGGCCTTATTCACTTCCCCTTCTTGAAGGAAGAATTGAGCCTGAAGCTTGTCGGCAAGATACTTATCTGTCTTTGCCAACTTTTCTTTCATGATATTGATTTCGCCTTGAGCCTTTTGATCAAGACCGGCCCATAACAGATAACGAACGCGCGTGCGGAAATCTTCCGTCGTCACATTACAGTCCGTAGGTTTTCCTTCAAATTCATTCTTGGAAAGATCTACGCTCCAATCCTGAACTTTGGGATACGCCGGATAGCGCTCGTAAAGTTTAACCAGCCACTTACACATTTGACCATGACGAGTCAGACCTTTTTCGGCCACGGCCAAATTATAGATCACGTCCGGATAGTCTTCCGTGTTACGGGTTCTTTTTTCAAGTTTGACGAAATAATTGCTCGCCAGCTTAAAATTCTTCTTCTCAAGTGCGACTTGTCCCAGAAGATTTGAAGCTTCGATGGACATTTTCACATTCGGCGAAAGATCGAGAACTTTTTTAAGCTCCACTTCCGCTTGATCCAGTTTGCTGGATTTCATGAACGACTGCGCCAAATAAAAGCGCGCGTATTCTTCTAGAGTGGTTTTTTCTTTTAAAATAGCTTCAAAGCCAGTGATAGCTTCTTCGTATTTCGAAGAGCGGAACTGCTCCAGCGCCTTTTTAAAAGAGTCTAAATCGGATTTTGGGGTTTGTGCTCCGGCCATGGAGCCCACAAACAAAGAAACGGCTAAGCACGCATGTGCAATCTTCATATGTACAGTCCTTGTATCTCTCATCCAATAATGATACCGAATAACTATGGCAAAATCGAAGGCGAAAAGTATTTATACCTGTCAAAATTGTGGAGCCCAACGACCAAGGTGGGAAGGAAAATGCTCGGACTGCGGCGCGTGGAACTCCTACGTCGAAGAATTGCAGCTTCCAGAGGTGAAAACCAGAGGTTGGTCTACGGGAACCTCTGAAAAAGGCTCTCCGGCAGCGAAGCCGATTTCACTAGACCAAAGCCTTGAAGAAGTCAAATTGGATCGTTTTGATACAGGGTATGAAGAGCTCAACCGCGTTTTGGGTGGCGGACTTGCGCGCGGAAGTTTTGTGCTGCTGGGCGGCTCTCCCGGCATCGGAAAGTCGACTTTGCTTTTACAAATGGCGGGCGGCCTTGCGAAGAACAAGCATAAGATTCTTTATATTTCCGGCGAAGAAAGTGTATCGCAAACCGGCTCACGTGCTCATCGTTTAGGCATTCGCTCCCCACTGATCGAAATCGGTTGCGAGAGCAATCTTCATAGCATCATGGAACTTGCACGCCACAAAAAGCCCGATGTGCTTGTCGTCGACTCTATTCAAACAATGTATTTGCCGGATCTGCAAGCAGCGCCGGGATCAGTATCACAGGTCCGTGAGTGTGCGGGTCACCTGATGGGCCTAGCAAAGCAAGATAACATCACGGTGATCCTCATTGGTCACGTCACGAAAGATGGAAATATCGCAGGTCCTAAAGTGCTTGAGCATATGGTGGACTGTGTTCTTTCATTTGATGGAGATGCCTCTTACAACTTCCGTCTTTTGCGCGCCCTGAAAAATCGTTTTGGTGCGGCTCAAGAGCTAGGCGTTTTTCAAATGAATCAAAAAGGTTTGGAAGAAGTCTCGAACCCTTCAGAACTTTTCTTAGAAGAGCGTGGAAACCAACTTATTGGCTCGGCGGTCTTTGCTTCGATGGAAGGCACGCGTCCTTTACTGTGTGAAGTGCAAGCATTGACTTTATCAAGTCCCATGGCGATGCCTCGTCGCACGGCTTTGGGTATTGACGTGAACCGTCTGCATTTATTGACCGCCGTTTTAGATCGCCACTTGGATATTCGCTTAGGCCATAACGATATTTTCATCAATGTTGTTGGAGGGCTTAAACTGATTGAACCTGCGGCTGACCTTGCTGTCGCGGCCGCCATTCTTTCAACCGAAGGGCGACGTGATCTAGATTCCAAAACTTGTTTCTTTGGCGAAATCGGATTGACCGGCGAAGTGCGCGGAGTTTCATTCGTGGAAAATCGTATTAAAGAAGGCGATAAACTGGGATTCCAGCATTTCGTCATTCCTTATTCGAACAAGCGCCACCTTGCGGACTTAAAATTATCCAAAGATAAGAAAATTTCTTTTATACGAAACGTGCAAGATTTGAGTAAACTGATCTAAAGAGGTTTAGCAACTATGACAGACGCACTCAGCGCCATTCAAAAAGAAACCTATAAGCCCGGCGATTTCATCTTCTTTGAAGGTGACATCGAAAATCACTTCTACATCGTGGAAACCGGAGTCGTGAATATTTTCACTAAAGATCAGATGGGAAAAAGAATTCCTATCGTCGATATTGTCGATGGCGAATCTTTCGGTGAATTCGCGCTGATTTCTAAAATGCCAAGAAGTGCTTCTGCTCAAGCCGTCACGGATGTGGTGTTGGTGAAAGTTTCTGAAGACGGATTCAAACAGCTTTTAGAAGAGCTTCCCACTTGGGCGGAATGCATGCTCAAGTCCTTCGTGGATCGCTTGCAAAATATGACCGAAAAAGTACGCGAGCTCGAACAATTTAAAAAACACGAATAAAAAAAAGCCCCAAGAAAACTTGGGGCTTTTTGCTTTTTATCCATGCAATAGCTTAGGGGTAACGAACTGCATAGATTTGTGGAGTTCCATTGCTAGAACTTACAGTCAAACGAACATCACCGTAGTTACCGTAAGATTCCAAACGAAGATCGATAGCTACGATTCTTTCGCCGGCTGTGATGTACTCAGAAGTGTATGAGTTTCCAGGATACAACATCTGAGACGCCAAGTTACGGATCACCAACTGACGACCGCTTTGAGTATGAAGAATCGCTTCATGCACCAGGATAGAAGCCGATGAAGCATAAGCGCGAACATGATCTACGTAAGATGGATAGCTGAAGTTCACGCGCACCCATTCTCCCCCACTGCGACGAGTGATATCACTGAAGTACACGCTGTTGTCATAAGATGACGGCGGCGTAGGGTACGTCGGATAGTTTGGATAGTTCGGGTATGTTGGATAATTTGGATGCGACGGATACGTAGGATGTCTTGGGTAATCCGGATATCTTGGTGGAGGGTTTGGATCACGGCGAGGAGGATTATGCCCACGACGGTCGCGCTCTTCACGGTCACGACGATCTCTTTCTTCGCGATCACGGCGGTCTCTTTCATAACGATCGTTATCACGACGGTCATCGTGACGGTCATGTCCAGGACGAACGGGCCCATGATTATCACGGCCACCACGGTCTTGAGAGAAGGCCGCAGGTGCCTGCAAAAGAACCGCAGAAACTAAAAGACTTGTTAAAAGTGGTTTCATAAAAACTCCTTGTTAAATCAGACAAGGAGCCCTTATTCCAAGATCCGTGCCGGACAAGATGACACCAGCCTGATCACGAAGAGCTATTTTTTGGGGTACTTCAGGAAAATTTCGCGTTGCAAATCCATCATCAAGCTTAAAAGACGGCTTTCAAGAAGATTATCAACGTGTAGAAATTGCAGCCCGGCCATTTGCGTGGGCGGAGCGGCCCCAACCGGGTCTTTCTTTTGGGCAAAACGCACTTCCACTTCAAACTCGATCGCGCGGCGCACTCCCAGACGGAGATTGCCCTTTAAGACATCCCCGATTTTAACTTCGGGGGCCGTAGCCGGAAGCTCAATCTTAATTCCGCCCGCACTGATATCTTTCACGCGACAATCTAAAAAGTAAGCTTTACCGCCAGCGTTGGTCAGAATAAAAACAGCATCGTACTTATCGGGCAAATCAATGCGCGCGTTGGCACGGCGTTGAAGCTGAAATAAATCCGTATCAATTTTTAAAACAGCCCATCCCGCTTCAAAATACAATTCGGTCTGAAAGAAATAACGTTCACTTTTAAATGCAAAATTCACCACGCACTTTTGCGCGGTCGCAATGCCTTTTGAATCCGCCGTGTGATGGCATAAAAGAGCTTCATCCTTTTCCGTCTGCACCGCGATCAAATGAAAAATATCTTCTTGAGAAGCACCCTTAACGGATACCTGCATTTTGTCGTGAGCCACTTCGCGGAAAAGCATTTTCTTTTCCGAAAGTGCGACCTTCTTAAAGATCATTTGCGGGGCATTGGGATTGTTCGAATTCATTAAACTTTCTCCAAAGCCTTTTCCCAGCGGAGCATACGCTCTTTGCGTTTTGCCGGAGTCATCTTTACTTTAAATTCTTTGTTGATCTTCCAGACGCGACGAATTTCTTCTAAGTCTTTCCACATTCCACAGCCCAGGCCCGCGATGAAGGCGGCTCCCAGTGCGGTTGTTTCCAGATTTTGCGGGCGCACTACATTCACGCCACAATAGTCCGCCTGCATTTGCATTAAAAGATCATTCGCAGCCGCGCCACCATCAACACGCACACTGCGGATTTTTTTACCCAGATCTTTTTGCATAGTTACTAAGATATCCACGTTCTGAAGAGCCATGGCTTCTAAGGTCGCGCGCGCCACGTGAGCCTTTGTCGTTCCCCGAGTCAGACCACTGATAACTCCGCGTGCTTCGGGCTTCCAATGAGGCGCCCCGAGTCCCGTCAACGCAGGCACGAACTCGACACCCTGAGTGTCATCCACGGTTTTGGCCAAAGCTTCGATATCTGATGACTGTTGGAATAATCCCAATCCGTCACGCAGCCATTGAACAGCGGCTCCACAAACAAAGGCGCCACCTTCCAACGCGTAAACCAGTTCGCCGTCTTTCAGTTTCCAAGCAATCGTTGTTAGGAGTTTGTTCTTCGACTTCACTGCCTTTTTTCCGGTGTTCAGCAACAAAAAGCTGCCAGTACCGAAAGTACATTTGGAGTCACCAATATCAAAACAAGTTTGTCCGAAGAGGGCCGACTGTTGGTCCCCTAAAATACCTGTGATAGGAATTCCATCCGGCATGAAGCCCAAACCTTGAGTGCGCCCGAAATCCGCATTGGAAGGACAGATTTCTGGAAGAATGGATTCCGGTACATTGAAAAGTTTTAGAAGCTCTTCATCCCACCAACCCGTATGAATATTCATCAGCATCGTGCGCGAAGCATTGCTGACATCGGTTTTGTGAGATTGACCATTGGTGAGTTTCCACAAAAGAAAGGTGTCAACAGTTCCGGCAAGCACATGTCCTTCACGGGCTTTTTTCATGACGTTAGGGACATTCTTAAAAAGCCATTGAATTTTTGTCGCTGAAAAATAAGGATCCAGGACCAAACCTGTTTTGGCCGTAATCATTTTTTCTTTTTTAGCTTTTTTTAATCTTTCGCAAATTTCTTGTGTACGGCGGCACTGCCAGACGATGGCGTTGTGAAGGGCCTTTTTCGTTTTCGCATCCCACAGCATCACTGTTTCGCGCTGATTGGTGATGCCGATGGCTTGAATTTGCGATCCTTTAATACCCGCTTTTTCTAGAGCCAAACGCATGGATCTTTGTGTTGAGTACCAAATGTCCTCAGGGTCATGTTCCACCCACCCTGGCTTGGGAAAAATTTGTTTGAAAGTTTCACGGGCCTCTGCGACAAGACCTCCGGCTTGATTGATAATACAAGTCCGAGAGCTCGTTGTACCTTGGTCAATCGCCATGATAAAAGTAGAAGACATATTACCCCCAGATTCAGATGGACGTTACTACATCATGAAGAATTTCTTGCAGAAACCCAACGAAAAAATTTTTGGTCTTCGGAACCTTGACCGAGACACATTAATTTTTCGCGTGCTGCCAAGATTCCTTCTAGAGATCCTACGCAAATACTTCCGCCTGGAGATCACGGGCGCCGAAAACATTCCTCGCCGAGGGCCGGTCATCATTGCCCCTAATCATTCGGGTTATACTGGATTTGATGCTTTTCTTTTGGGGCATATTGTTCAAGAAGAAGCTCGCCGCGTCCCCCGTGTTTTGACTCATCACTTTTGGTTTTTGACCGAAACGACGGCCATCCCCGCACAAAAAATGGGTTTTACTGAAGCAACCTTTGAAAACGGCATGAACGCACTCAAAAAAGGTAATGCCATTGTGCTTTTCCCTGAGGGCGAACAAGGAAACTTCAAACCCACTTCAGAACGCTATCAGCTGCAAGAATTTAAACGTGGCTTTGTGCGCATGGCTTTAGAAAGCCAGTGTCCCATCGTACCGGCTATTATTTTAGGTGCGGAAGAAACCCACATCAATTTAAAGAAATTGAAATTCACGAAATTCCTAAAAGGCAGTGTCATTCCATTGCCGTTGAATATCGTTCCCTTGCCGGCAAAGTGGCGCATTCATTTCTTAGAGCCGATCTATCTTCCTTATAAACCAAGCGCCGTAAATGATTCCGAGCTTGTGCATGAAATCGCCCAAGACATTCAAGAAAAAATGCAAGAGGCGATCAAAGAAGAGCTTTCTAAGCGCGGAAATCCATTTCTTTAAAATTCCATCGCGAGACTAAGACCTCTTGTTTCCCCGTCAAATATAGGAAGCACCGTCATAAAACTTTTCCCGGTATTCAGCGCCGCCGCTCTTCCCCAATAAATTCCCAATGCCGCTCCGGCCACCACGTCACTGGCCCAATGGATATTTTCATTCACCCGCGAGACACCGATAAAGGTCGCTGCCAGATAAGCAGGAATCCCCGCTTTGTATCCATAGGCATAAGCCAGCGATGTCGCCGTCGCAAATGCGGAAGACGAGTGCCCCGACGGAAACGACAGTCGATCCCGACCGCTGGGACGTTCGCGGTTGACAACAAAGGCCGTGGTGATGTGGGTGGCTGCTGTGAGCATCAAAGCTTTACTGTGAGCAACTCCATTCACCGGATCCAACGCTAATTGTAAGACGGCAATGGCAATGCCCGGCCCACCACTTCCAAGGTAACCACCAATATCCGCCACATTGGAATCCATCCACTTATCTTCTTCGCGCAGATTATGAAGATAAATGGTTCGGTCATACTGTTTCGTTGCCGCGACGGATAAAGCTCCACTTAAAAGAATCATCTGCCCACCGGTATCAAAAGAGTTCACGATCGTGGGCTTAAGCTCGTACTCCCAGAAATTGCGGGGCTCAAGAGTTTTCAGATTCTCTTTCATATCGTCCCCGTGAGCAAAGGGACCACTTAAAACTATCAAAAAAGACAGAAGGTATTTCATCAGGCACCTCGGACTCTTTTGCTAACAGATCGCAGAAAGCGATATGAAAGTTTTCCGACTAGAAATCCCAGAACGAAGCCTGCAATCACGTCGGAGGGAAAATGCACTCCACAATAAATGCGTGAATACCCCATTAAAATGGCCAGCGGATATAAAAGGTATGCCGATCTGGGGTAAAAAGAGCTGACAAAGGCCGCGACGGCAACGGCATCCGCCGCATGACTTGAAGGGAATGAAAATCCCCCGGCCAAGGGACCACGCAAGATCACTTCTTCAAGTAAATTCGAATTCATTGGACGAGGTCTTGCAAAGATATCTTTAAGAAAAGAACCTGATAGAGCATCAGCGAGACTGGCGACAACACCCGCGCCCAGAAGAACTCCGAGTCCCCTCCATCTTTCTTTATAAAAGATTCCGATCAAAAGAAGAGGTAAAAGAAAATAATAAAAAATGGAACTTTTAAAAAAGTCCGTCCACAACGGGAAGAAAGCATCAAAGGCCTCGTTCGCCGTCGTAAGATTGATCAGGTGAAAAAGCGCGTGATCTAGTTTTTCCAACATGGGCGCTCCTTAAAATGCCAAAATTCCGACGGCCCAACTCAAACTGTAGATGTTTGAGTTGTCCGTCCTGGAGCTTGAAGAAACGACCACAGGCACGTCTCCATCCATGCGGACGTCGTCTTCTTGCTCTAAAGATTGAATCGTGAAGGAAATTTCTGAAAACCAAACTTGGCCTTTTTGCGTTTTATTTAATAAACCCCAACCAATTCCTGCGACGGGCCCATCTAAGTGAATACGACTGACGGAAGGGTCCGAGACATTTGATGGCGTGTCTCCGTTTAAAAAAATCACTGTCGGAGCGCGGCCAATAAAAAGGCGTGCATAAGGAGTTCCCCATTCAGGGGTTTCAAGATCGGGGATCTGCGCTCTTAAACCTAAAGTGAATAATGTGTCCCAAACAAGGTAACTGCGCACCCGATTGAATTTAACATTCGCACTCCACTCCACCGCCCACTGAGGATGAAAGACATAGAGCAAGTCGGTTTTTAAGTTCAGTCCCAAGCCCGCATCGTCACGCTCATGTTTTGAGATGTATACGGAAGAATTCAAACCTCCACCCGCAAGAAGATGAATCCCTTCACTCCAATATGACGGAGTAAATTCGTCAGCGAAGCTGGGAGCAGAAAATAAAATCGTGAAAAGAAAGATCCACTTTTTCATTAAAACCCCACAACAACCTGCAAGCCGACAGACCGATCTGAGACTTGCGGAAGAGCTGCGATGTTTTCAGGATGGTTCGGCAGCAAAGTGAATGGATTTAAGATGTATCCTAAAGACTTTAAGGCGACGGAATCTTTGGCGCGGAAGTAAGTGCTTAACCGCTCAAATCCCATTCCCACCAAAGTTCCATAGATGGGAGTTTGATAGATGTCTTGGATGCTGGGTTTCTCGGTGTAAGTTTCGACGGCGAATTCAAAAGCGAGTGATGATAGAAACGTCCACAGAAACGCCTCTGTTTGTTCGTAGCCGCGATAACGATAATAAAGATAATAGTAATTTCCCGAAAGCGCGTGCTTAAAGATATTGAAATCAAAACTGTCTTTATCAAACTCGGGATGAAGCGGATAACTGAAGAAGTTATCCCAAGACCCATGATCCGTGATCGTATCTTTCTGAGTGATCAGATAGACCGTCCACTGCGCACCATAGACAGCGGAAAAATCCAGGACCTTCTGCTGAAAAGTAATTCCAGAAGAGGTGTTATCTTGCGAGGGATTGGCGAAAACCAAAGACGCGCTGAAAAGAACCGCGAACAGACTAAGAACATGAACTCGGAAGTTCATAAAAAGCTCCACGAACCACATGAAAAACAAACTCGTGGGCCGAACTAACTATTTAGAACCTCTAATATTTTCGACCTCTAAGTATGTATGTGATTACTTACTTATATGAACGCAGACTACACCCAACCCAAATAAGTAATCAAGCAATTACTTAAAAATTAAGCAGTGGGGGCCGAACTATAGAAAGAAATATCGAGACCGTTGAAAGACTGCGGTGGGAAATGCACGAAATTATAAGACTATTGCTTACGTTTATCAGGAACGTCTTGAGCGACAACGTTCAGAATGTTGTGCCATTTTGAGACAAGAATACCCGGCTCTTCGGAATTACGACTGGCCAACTGCTTTACGAGCAAGGCGGAAAGTCCGACGGCGATGGTGAGGAGGAGCACATACTCCACCACGATTTGACCACGTTTATTCATGAATTAGATGATATCACACTTCCGCAAGAGCTAAAGCAGGAGCAGTGACAGCTGGACGCCAGTTTTCCATTGTGAGACGCAAAGTCTCTATCAAAAGATCTAGGTTTTCGTCTTCGATAGGACCACGAAGTCCAATCACCACGTCGTCGTGCCACTTTTCAACTTCCAGAGGACCTGGTTTTCCGATGGCGCCTTCGAAGGAAAGAGCAAAACTATCTACGGTAGGATAAACCATCACAAGGATGTTTGCTCCTGAAGCTTTAGAAACTTCTTTGGCCTTCGCCATTTCCGCGCCCAACTTCTGTTGAATCAAGAAATAGATTTTCAAAGCCAGAGCTTCATGAAACTGAGCAAAGTAAATGCGAACGGGACCATCAAAGATGGCACTGTTAAAAGCAGGATTAAAATACTTCGACTGCATTAAAGTGGTGTATGACGATCTCATGTTGTAGCTTCCCCTCCACGACACAGCTCAAGACTAGGAAGAAATGCCGTGTTTATTCAAAGGAAATTTTAAGAATCTTAAATTTTCTGACGCAGCAGATTATTTAAAGACTACTAAAAACCTTCTTTCCTCTCGAAAAAACCGCTTTCTTCGGCGCATCCCCCACGCTGTAAAACAGGGTTCGCCAGTCCTTCTCGATGCACAAAATATCAGCAGACTTCCCGACCTCAATGGAACCCACCTCTTGCTGCAGATTCAAAGCATGAGCAGCTCCGACGGTGTACGCTCCAATCACTTCAGGAAGTGTCATCTTCATTTCCAGACGTGCTAACAACCCCACAAGATTCAAATCCTGCGTGGGTGAAGTCCCCGGATTAAAATCAGTCGCTAAAGCCACGCGCGCACCGGCTTCAATCATATCGCGGGCGCGTGGATAATTTGTTTTTGTATAAAGATCGGCTGCGGGCAGAAGGACACAAGTCACTTCAGACTTCGCCAAAGCTTGAATCTCTTTATCCGAGACTTGTAAAAGATGGTCACCTGACAAAGCCCCTAAGCGGACAGCCACATCACTGCCGCCGCTTAAAGACATTTGATCGGCGTGAATCAGAATTTCAAACCCCATCTCTTGAGCTTTACGCAAATACGCTTCGGATTCCGTTTTCGGAAAAAAGCCTTTTTCGATAAAGACATCTACGCGACGAGCGAGTTTCTTCTTTTTAACCACCGGTAAAACTTTATCGCCAAGGAAATTTAAATACTCTTCATAGGTTTTGAATTCCGGCGGGAGCGCGTGCGCTCCTAAAAATGTACAAATTGTGCGCAAATTTTTTATCGTGTTCGCCGCTTCCAGCATTTTCAGTTCATCTTTTAAGTTCAAAGCATAACCGGATTTGATTTCCACCGTTGTTACCCCTTGAGAGATGAAATGGTTTGCTCTGTCCTGCCCCTCTTTCGCAAGTTCAGAAACTTTCGCCGAACGTGTCTTCTTCATCGTCGACAAGATGCCTCCACCGCGCGCAGCGATTTCTTGGTAACTGACACCTTGATTGCGCATTTCAAACTCTGCGGCACGATCGCCTGCAAAAATCAAATGCGTATGACATTCCACAAAACCTGGCAGGACCGTGAGCCCCTTCATGTCGATTTCTTTTAAGTTCTTTTTTCGGGACCATTCCTTCGGAAGTTTTTTATGCGGCCCCACCCAAGCAATACGGTCCTTTTCAATCAGTACGGAAGCGTTCGTTTGGATGCTAAGATCTTCTTCTTGCACATGACGCCCGCCTTTTGCGGAAGCCCCTTGCAATGTCAGAAGTGTGGAAATATTTTTTAAAAGAATGCCCATGGTTTATTCAAACACATGCACGCCTAGGATCAAGCAAAAATAAAAACGGCGCCCTTAGAGCGCCGTTTCACCATCTTAACTGTAATAAAATATTATTGCGGCGAGAACCACATATCGATGATGGATCCCTGCTTCTCTTTGCCTTTTTCTACAAAGACAAAGGTGCTGCGCTCACGCGCTTCTGCTCGAGAACCAAACGGTGTCTTCGCACTGTCATCGTATTTCAATGAAATCGACTTGATGCGCGACTTTAATGGTACAAGCTCGGAAGCCTGCGATTTACCATCACCATTTTTATCAAACCACAGAAGAAGTTTTGCAAAGTCTTTGTCGTTTTTATCGATCACGCCATCGCCGTTAGAGTCAAACTCTCGCAGGGCTTCGAAACCGTTTTTAAACTTCTCACCTTCATTACCAAAAAGCTCGTCCACTTTTGTGATCTTCTTATCGCCATCACGGTCGATAGCCACGAAAGCTCCCGGAGCTTTCTTTTCTGGCCATGACGTCTTACCTGAAGGATTCAGAGGGAACTCTGAATGACCGTCAAAGCGAGGACGATTGTCGTCGAAGAAGACCATTAATGGAGAGAAGTAACCGCCGCAGTAACCGTTTTCTCCAGGGAAGAAAGCAGAAACACTGTATTGGCGACCGTCTTTGGAAGAACTTGTATAAACGCTGGCTGAAAGTGGACCGTCAGTACCCATGTACTCTTGGCCCGCTTTTGGCGCAAATCTTTGAGTGAAAGAAGTTCCGTGAAGTTTAACATCGAAATCTTCACTGATATTTCCTTCTTCATCCACTGTCGTGGTGACCGAGATTGGAACCACCATGCGCACGCTGTTTCCCGCAAAGGACGCTGTTACGCCCGGAGAAACATTCGCACCAGTAATATCAGTCACAGTGTCATTCCCGGCATTAGAGACAACATCGGATGGATATTTGACGAAGAAATTTTTGATTGTCCCTTTGTCATTGATGGCGACGTTGAACTCAACAGTCGCACCCCTTGCGATCGGGTTTGAAACCGAACGAAGGTTTGTACCAAAACAAGTATTCGTAATATTTACCGTGATAGAGTTCTGTGCGGCTCGAGTCACTTGCCCCGAAAGCACAACCCCTTGGAAACCGGCCGTGCCACCCACGCCCGAGTTGACGGCTGCGGGTTCTTGTTCCGCGTGTGCGTAAACCCCGATGCCGAATAAAAGTGGCAGTGGTAGCCATCTTCTAAGAAACATACAAGCCCCCTTGTTTTCCCCTTAACGTGCCCTATTATTTACCCACATCTTGTGGACGAATAATTTGGTAATAAATCAAAGAATCCCGTGCGTTGTTTCTAGAGAAGACAACTCTAGTTACATCGGCTGCGAACAATTGACCCTTAGAAAACGTATTATTCATATAAACAGAACGCAAAAGATTGACTGTCTTCGTTTTCGGGTCTCTCTCTAAATAATACTTGATAATATTCACGGCTTTCAAGCGCACAAGAGGAGCAGCGCCCCCCATCGGCGGTATATCCCTTAAGAACTTATCTTCATCGTTGATTGTCTCATTCGGATACAAGGGATGAGTCTTATTTAAGAAACCTGTGAGGTTGAAGGGGGTCAGTCTTGATTCCCCCGGCGCGTTTACAATTCCCACGAAAATCGGAGAGCGGGCTGGCACATTGTAGTTGGGTCCTGTCGGAGTCATCTCGCGAACAGCTGCTGGAGAGTCCAACATCAAAATCGTCCCTACCTGCCAAAATCCCGGATTGGATTTTAAAACTTCATTTCCTTTGTTCAAAGACCGGAAGATTAAAGCCGCCTCTTGATTCGCACTTGCCGGAAGAGCCCCTAGATCGTAAGCCAAGGCCGGCGTGTACATCATCGTTCCCAACTTGTCGTTGGAAGTCATAAAGACAAACTCATTGCGACGACCAAACTCCAACGTCAGCTTTCTTGGAGCATCGAACTCTTGGTCTCCACCAGAATCCGAGACATAGTCGAAGAAACGAAAGCCTGTATCGTCGGGAATCAACACATTATTGAAAGAAGGTTCAGAGTATTTAAGGTCTTTAAGAATCATACGCTCAGCGATGATGTTATCAACCTTATCTTCGATCTCATTGGTGATTTGATCTTTGGTCTTTGCAGTAAAAACAAAGAAAGAAGCCGCAACCATCCCCATGATCCCGAGGAGGGCCACACCGACAACCATTTCTGCTAATGAGAAACCTTTTTGATTCAACTTCATTGTGAGTTCACCACAAACTGATAATCTTGAAAGCCATAGTTGGCTGGATTGCTAGGAAGACTTCCGTCACCTTGAGCCTGCGACCAATCTTTATGACTCATTCTTACCGTTACTAAATACAATCCCTTAAATTCTGGTGATGCCTGCACCACGAAGCCATATCGTCCCGGACATTCAGAGCATTCTTTAGCTGGCAAAATCTTGCCGTTTCCCCAGGCCATAGGAAGCTTGTCTAAAGCCAGAGCCTCGCTGCGCGATTTATCGGAAGTGGAATAGTTGATCTGGTACATACGAACATTCGGACGGATATTCTCAATCACATCATTGATCTGCTTGTACAAAGAGTTCTTTGTACCACTTTCTTTGGCGACCTTACGCATGTTGATAGTTCCTGAAATAAAGAACGAACCAACTAACGTAATCATGGCCATTCCAAGCAGCGATTCTAAGATCGAAATACCTTTTTGGTTCTTGAGTTGCGACATCATATGCCGGACTCCCGCGAAATTTCTAATACATAAAAATGAACAAGACGGTTCTTACAAGTCGTCGCTGTTCCAGTCGAACTTGAAAGACCACAGTCCGGGTCTACCGAAGTCCAACGGAACGGATCGGCCTTCGAACGAAGAGCAATCGAGTTACAGCGATAAAGATTTGCCACATTCAACATCGAAGGATAAGGGTGCCATACTGGATAACGAGCAATCGTCGAACAATCCTGCCCGTTCACACCTTTAAGCACACGTGCTTGGCGCAACTCATAAGTGGACATCGGATGATAAATCGTACTCCAACGAATTCCTTCGTTGTAGGCGGTTTCGTCGATTTCGATACCATTGGTCACAATAAAGCTCCCAATAATTCGAAGAGCTGAATTGCGTGGTTCAATCACCAACTTCTCGCACGTAAAGAAGCCCGTTACGAAATTCGCTGTGTTCTTAATAATACAGCGACGAGCCATGGACTTTACGATGAATTCAACTTTTGAAAAACTTCCCGACTTGTACGAGTTATTACCATCCAAAACAAGGTCAGCCCGCTCTTCATACTTGTCTGTGAACGACCAAGAGAATTTTGAATTCGGCGCGAACGACAGTCCCCAGTCACTCAATCCGAAGGCTGAGTTTTCTGGAGTTTTACAAATTATGTCGTAGTTTTTATAAGCGTTTTCATTCGGAAGTTCCCCACGCCATTGACCATATTGGTCACCAAGATACTGAGAACCTTTAATCGCCGTACCTTCACGACTGAACTGCAAAGTACCTACGTTATTATTGGACCACGGTCTTAAAGAATACTTCTTATAATAAGAGACGTCATACGCCTCAAGACGCATGTTCAGAGGAAGCGGATTGCCGTTACTATCAAGCAGCATCTCTTCATTTTCGAAAGACACTTCAAGATCGCGGAATGAAGCATTCCCCGTGCTGGGGGAGTTCGGATTGTTAGGATCTTGAGGATATTTTAAAGTGATATGGACTTTGGGTTGAATACCTTCTTTAGACTCAACCGCCGCCAACTGTCTTTCATAAGTCGTAATTTGCTCGGTGGCGCGAGCGAGATCCATATTTTTAAGCTCTTTCGCGCGATTGAGCTCACGAATCTGTCTTTTGATGTCTTCGATACGATCTTCAAGGCGAGCTACCCTGTCTCGATCTTTTTTATCACGCGCTTCACGTAAATTATCCTCAGCTTGCTCAAGATCTCTGTTGGCGCGAGCCAACGCATTTTCAATGTCTCTGAGATCCTGATCCAGTCTTTCTTTGGCAAATTGAGCGTCTGCTAATTTACGTTTGATAGTGTCTTTTAAGCCAGAAAGATCAATTTTCGGCTCTAACGTCACTGTTCCGTTATCTGGAATCTCACCCAAAACGACAACGGACTGACCGAAGCTCATAGTGAACTTCGCTACAGCGGCTTCTTTTTTTGTCAGGTTAAATGCATTCAGAATACCGCGGATTGCATTCGGCGCATCGACTTCACCCGTTTGCGGATTGAATCGGTTTTTGTCCGTCATACCCAGACGGTACTGATGTTTACTGCCTGTATTTCGTAAAATTTGACCACGCAGCTGACTGTTGATCGTGCTTTTCAAATCATATTTTGAAAGATTGTACTCGACACATTTTTTTAAATCCGAAGGATCCACCGTATCGCCGCTGGTCTGAAAGCCGGAAAGAAAGTCTAAACCGATGTCGCGCGCGCCATCCAATTCGACCCCTTTTTGAAAGCCACCAAACTGGCGGATGTTCGCCCAGAACTGATCTGAGTCGGCTCCCGCGCTTCGAGGTTGAAACTCGGCGTTCCTACGAAGCACCGGGCCTTCACCTAAAATGATCTTATCTTTGAATGTTACTGGCGTATAAACTGTATCAACGCCCTTTTCGTCAGACTCTAAATCAGGTGCCGCTGGTAAGCGAACCGCTCCATTTACAAACACCGGACTTTCAAAAATAAGTCCTGGAAATCTTAAACGATCATTTCTAGAAGAAAATTGTTTTAGGGCTGCATCCCCTTTTGCTTCAGGGACACCGGATCTATTCTCTTTATCTAAGTGAAGATCACCAGCCACGAGCAAAGCAAAGCTTCCCACTTCGCGAGGATATACGCCGATTTTTGAAGTCGTCGTTAATTCACTGCCGCCGACCAGAATCGGTTTCCCTGAACCATCCAACAAACTGATTTTGACCGTAAGATAAAGCTCACGGCCATATTCAGGAATAACGCCACGATTATCACGAGCAATGTCGATGCGAATCGCTTCCGTCTTATACCCCTTCAACTCAGACACAATTTTGTAAACAGGATGAAGAGCACTGAAAGTTTTTAAGTTGATCGTCTCGCCAAATCGAATCAAGGGAGCTTTTTCTGGATTTGTAACACCGGCCAAACGCAAAAAGTTCACCGTCTCGGACTTCATCAACATACGCTCGATAGAGCGCGGATGCGCAAGCACTCCGTTCATATTATCGCCGCATTTTTCCGGCATCCAGTCTTTAGAAAAACACCAACGCTGTTTGATACCAAACAACGTAAAGTCCATCATCGAATGCAACGCCAAGCGCGCGGTGATGATAGAAGCGGTCTTTGTAACTTGTTGACGATGTTTGATGACTTGAGGAGATAAGAAATAAAGCATAACGCCCACGACACCAACGGCGACGAGGGCTTGGACAAAGGCGCTGCCTTTGTTGTTCGGCTTCAAGATAGAACGTTCTAGCCAGAAGAGTGGTTTCATGGCGAATCTCCTATCTGTCCATATCGACACACAGGATATCAAACTTAAGATACAAAAGTCCGGTAGGTCCTCAGTTTTACCTGACTTTCACTCTTAGTGATTCACTATGAAACACTCCCCGTTTCGATTCGGGAATGCTACTTCGCTTTCCCTTGGTTGGCGACGGCTTCGATGGCCGCCTTCACTTCTTCAGGATCCCCGATGAATTCCTTCTTCAGGACCTTAAAGTTTGCGTCCAACTCATACATCATAGGAATACCCGTCGGCATATTCACTCCCATGATTTCATCGGGAGTCATACCTTCAAGATGTTGCATCAAGGCACGCAAGCTGTTCCCATGCGCCACGATCAGGACATTCTTTCCCGATTTGATCGTTGGAGCGATCGTGTTGTTCCACAAAGGTAAGAAACGCGCGACCGTGTCTTTCAAAGACTCTTGGCTTGGCAGAATTTTTGGGTCCACATCTTTATAACGCGGATCATGAGAAGGATGGCGAGGATCGTTCACATCCATTGCTGGAGGCGGAACATCATAACTACGTCTCCAAATTTTCACTTGGTCTTCACCATGACGAGCCGCGGTTTCAGCTTTGTTCAAGCCTTGCAGAGCTCCATAATGACGCTCATTCAAGCGCCAGTCTTTGTGTACTGGAAGCCACACTTGATCTACTTCATCTAATACGAAATTCAGAGTTTTGATCGCTCTTTTGAGCATGCTGGTGTAAGCGATATCAAAGCTAAAGCCTCTATCTTTGAGTGCTTTCCCGCCTTTTAGAGCTTCGGCTCGACCTTTTTCTGAAAGATCTACGTCTTGCCATCCGGTAAAACGGTTTTCCTGGTTCCACACACTCTCACCGTGTCGAATTAGAACTAACTTATACACAGTTTAAACTCCTTCAATTTACATAGAAAAAGAGCTATCATGGCAGGGCCTTCTTTTACATCAAAAGCTTGTGATATTGCCGCGCATTAAGGCGTGTCAAACTCCTAAGATTTTGAAAAATTAGCAGGCGTCTAAAACGTGGAGAAAACACCGTGAACAATAGCAGTGGCATCAATCGCGCCAACCTTGAATACATTGAACAGCTTTACGCAGATTTCAAATCCAATCCGGATTCGCTTGCCGTTGAGTGGAGAAGTTTTTTTGAGGGAGTCGAGTTTGCTCAAGAAGGCAAATTCGGAATGTCCGACAAAGAGCTCGCAGTTTTTCAATTGATCCAAGCCTATCGCGCTGAAGGCCACACAGAAGCGAACTTGAATCCTCTTTACGCTCCGAAAGAAAGCGAATTGCTTTCTTTGAAACGCTTCGGTTTGAGCGAAAAAGATTTGTCTGCAAAATTCCAAGTAGGCTCTTTGATCGGCAAACAAGGTGCAACACTTTCAGACATTATCGCGCAACTTAAAAAAATTTATTGCGGCACTTTGGCGTTGCAAGCCGCCGACGCTTCTCCCAAAGAAGTTCAATGGTTGCAAACAGAGTTTGAGTCCGCAAACGCCGGCAAACTTTCTTTGGATGACAAGAAAAACGCTTTGTCGTCTTTGACGAAGGCTGAGACTTTAGAAAAATTCGTGCACACACGTTACGTGGGTAAAAAACGTTTCTCTGTGGAAGGGGCAGATTCCATTCTTCCAATGATGGACACTTTGGTGAACAAAGGCACAGGCCTGCAAGTTCAAGAAGTTTTCGTCGGCATGGCTCACCGTGGTCGCGTGAATATTCTTGTGAACTTCTTCGGTAAAGGTGAAGAGTACGTTTTCGGTGACTTCAACGGACCGCTTGAATTAGCAGAACCGGTTGAAGGTTTTGATGGCGACGTGAAGTACCACTTAGGTTATGTCTCTGAAAAGAAAACAGCGAACGGCACTTGCAAAGTGACGATGGCTTACAACCCTTCTCACTTAGAAACCGTCAATGCTGTGGCGGTAGGTATGGCTCGTGCAGCTCAGGATGCTTTGGGTGACAACGCCCGTAAAAAAGTCGTTCCAGTTCTTATCCACGGTGATGCGGCTTTCGCGGGCCAAGGTATTGTGCAAGAAGTTTTGCAAATGGCGGGAGTCAAATCTCACACTGTCGGCGGAACTATTCACGTGATCTTGGACAACCAAGTTGGTTTCACAACAAATGGTTTTGATACTCGTTCTACTCGCTATGCTTCTGATGCGGCGAAAATGACTTTCACACCGGTTCTTCATGTGAACGGTGATGATGTTGAAAGTGCTGTGCGTGCGATGGACATCGCTCTTCGCTACCGTCAAGAATTCGGCAAAGACGTTGTTATCAACTTGATCTGTTACCGTAAGTACGGACACAACGAAGGTGACGAACCTGCTTTCACTCAACCGCAAATGTACGAGCTCATTAAAGCTCACCAGACAGTGCGTGAAATCTACGGCAAAAAACTTGTCGCTGAAGGCAGCTTAGATCAAAAATTTATTGACGATCTTTACCAAAAAGCGATGGATCGTTTGCAATCCATCTTTGAAGAAACAAAGAAAACAGCGCCGAAGCTTAAGAACTTCAAATTCGAGGGCCCTTGGAAAGGTCTTCGTCGCGCGACGGACGCGGACTTTGAAAAACCAGCTAATACAAAATTCGATATCAACACTCTGAAAAAGATCGGCGAAAAAATCGGTTCTTTCCCAGAGGGTTTCACTCCTCACCCTAAATTGATCAAACTTCTTGAGACCCGTAAAAATATGGGCGCAGGAAAAGATCCTATCGACTGGGGTATGGGTGAACTTCTTGCTTACGGAACTCTTCTTCACGAAGGTTCCAGCGTTCGTTTGACCGGTGAAGACTGCGTGCGCGGCACCTTCACTCATCGTCATGCGGGTATGTATGATTTCAAAACAGGCAAGGCGTACTTCCCGCTTGCCGATCTAAACCCGAAAGCCAACCTGCTTGTGGCTGAAAGTATTCTTTCAGAATACGGCGTACTTGGTTTTGAATATGGTTACTCAAACCAAGATCCTCGTTCCCTAGTTATGTGGGAAGCGCAATTCGGTGACTTCGTTAACGGAGCCCAAATTGTGATCGACCAATACATCGCGGCCGCCGAATCTAAATGGCAACAAATGAGCGGTCTTGTGATGCTTCTGCCTCACGGATACGAAGGTCAAGGACCAGAGCACTCTTCGGCTCGTCTCGAGCGTTTCTTGCAACTGGCAGCGCAAAACAATTTGCAAGTGTGCAACTTAACGACTCCAGCGCAGATCTATCATGCTCTTCGCCGTCAAATGCACCGTGATTTCCGCAAACCACTTGTCGTGATGTCACCGAAGTCATTACTTCGTCACCCGCGTGCGGTTTCAACTTTGGAAGAGTTGGCAAATGGTCAATTCCAAGAAGTGATTGCGGATACTGTTGATAAATCCAAAGTGGATACAGTGGTGTTTGTTTCCGGCAAACTTTACTACGAGTTGTTAGAAGAAAGAGAAAAAACGAAGAAGGACAATATCGCTTTGGTTCGACTAGAGCAGATCTATCCTTTCCCTGCAAAACAAGTCACTGAAGTTTTAAAGTCTTATCCAAAGGCAAAAACTTTGATCTGGGCCCAAGAAGAACCTAAAAACATGGGTGCTTTCCAGAATGTGTACTTCAAGTTTGTCGATGTGGTTGGCAAAGCCGGCATGAAGCTGGGCTTTGAATATGCGGGCCGTCCAGAGAGATCTTCTCCGGCGACGGGCTCTACATACCGTCACGCGATTGAGCAGGCTGAAATTATTAAATCCATTTTTGGCGCCTAAGGCGCAGTTTAGGACTTTGTAAATGAAACAAGAGATTAAAGTTCCTACGGTTGGGGAATCCATCACAGAAGCAACCATCGGTAGCTGGACAAAAAAATCCGGCGACTTTGTAAAACGCAACGATGTTTTAATGCTGCTTGAAACAGACAAAGCCAGTGTTGAAGTTGTCGCTGAAAATGACGGTGTCTTGACTATTCTTCCAGGCAGCGAAGCGGGAGCCGTGGTAAAAATCGGTGCGACTGTAGCTACTTTGGATACTGATGCAAAACCAGCGGCGGGCGCTGCGGCGGCAGAGCCTGCGAAAGCAGAAGCGGCTCCAGCACAAACTCAAGCGGCTCCTCAACAAGCAGCTTCCACAGGTAAAGATGCGTCGGCGCACCTTTCCCCTGCAGTACAAAGAATTGTGACTGAAAAAAATCTAGATCCTTCTTCTGTTCAAGGAACTGGTAAAGACGGTCGTTTGACGAAGGGTGATGTTCTTGATGTACAACCTCAAGCGAAAGCCGCTCCGGCAGCAGCCCCTGCGAAGTCCGCAGCTCCGCAAATTTCAGCGGCTGATGTAATGGCTGCTCGTGGTCCTTCAAAACAAGGTGATAAAAAACTTGTGGCGATGACGACGATCCGCAAACGTATCGCTGAAAAACTAAAAGAAGCACAAAACACGGCCGCGCTTTTGACGACTTTCAACGAAATCGACATGACGAAAGTGATGGAGCTTCGTGCGAAGTACAAAGACAAGTTCAAAGAGAAATACGGCTTGAACTTGGGCTTTAACGGCTTCTTCGTAAAAGCAGCGGTTGAAGCATTGAAGGCCTACCCTGCCGTGAATGCATGGATCACAGGCTCTGATATCGAATACCACAATTACTACAACATCGGTATTGCAGTATCGACGGAAAAAGGCTTGATGGTTCCCAACGTGAAAGACGCTGACACTCTTTCATTAGCTGGAATTGAAATGGCCATCCGTGATTTGGCTACAAAAGGCCGTGATGGAAAAATCACTCCGAATGATTTAGGCGGTGGGACTTTCTCAATCACAAACGGTGGCGTGTTCGGATCTCTGCTTTCAACTCCGATCTTGAATTACCCACAGTCAGCTATCTTAGGACTTCACAAAATCCAAGACCGCCCTATGGCGATCGACGGAAAAGTAGAAATCCGCCCTATGATGTATGTGGCTTTAACGTACGACCACAGAATCATCGACGGGAAAGAAGCCGTCAGCTTCCTTGTAAAAATCAAGGAGCTTGTCGAAGATCCAGAAAGACTTCTACTAGAAGTATAATAAAAACCCAAAAAAAGGCCCGTATCAAACCGGGCCTTTTTTTTATTTACCAAAATTTGTTTATAGTTAGATAAAACAATATCCGATTTATCTGACATGAAGTCTCTTTTTCAATCTTCATTGTGTTTCTTCGCCCTGACTTGTGCAGGTTGCACTGGCGAACTATCAACGGCAACATACGGCTCGATTCAGAGTCTTTACGGAAATTGGACAACGGGTTGCAAAAGCGAAGGAACCGTCTTCGCAAAAATCAACGCTCTGATGAATGAGGACGCCACTTATAGGTTGGAAACCATCACTTACTCGGACCCGAACTGCACGACAAAGCTTTTAGCTCTTGATGAAACCGGCACGTTTCGAATCACTCGTATCACGAACACGAAGCTGGACCATTCCGGAGACCTTACTTGGATACTTTCTTTAGCGACGGTCAGGCCCCTCTCCGTTGATGCAGAAACTTCGCTTAACACATCCGCCTACTGTGGTTTCACGGACTGGCAGCTCAATATACCAAAGGACATCATGGGTCAGACCTGCGATGGAAAGACCATAGGATCCACAGGAAACAAAAACTATGACCTGTTCGATGTAGCAACGACAGACAATCCCTACATAGGACGCAAAACCGGCGATCTCAGATTCGGCTATAGATCCACCGATCGCGACGGAACTTCAGAATCCCGAAGACCCAACTCTTTAAACACCAACCTCATCTATCGAAAATAATAAGGCCATCAAATCGCCCCATAGACCTATGGCATAAAACAACAAATCGCTCCACAAGCAGCTATAGCCTCGTCTACAAAAAACAACAATAATCCCCCACCCAAAACCCAAAACACTAGGACCGTTCAAAAAGGTCCAGCCGCAAGGCGGAGGGCCCCTTCTGCCGCGGAGGCGTGCTAATAGCACGTCGGAGCAGAAGAAGGGACCCGACAACGCAGCCGGATGGGCCTTTTTCAACGGTCCGGGTAATGCGATGATTCTTTGGTGACCCTTCTGCTAGTATATCGTATAAAAGCTTTAAGTGCTTTTCACTAAAGGATGCTTCTATGAGCGAGACACAATTTGATCTAATCGTTATTGGTTCTGGACCCGGTGGATATGTAGGCGCGATTCGTGCCGCACAGTTGGGTTTAAAAACAGCTGTTATCGAAAAAGATAAAACTTTTGGTGGTACATGCTTAAACGTCGGTTGCATTCCTTCCAAAGCACTTCTTGAAAGTTCTGAACACTACGTGGCCGCTCAACATGATTTTGCTGCCCACGGTATTAAAGTTTCTAAAGTGGATTTAGATCTTCCAACAATGTTGGCTCGTAAAGACAAAGTCGTAAAACAAAATACGGAAGGAATTAACTTCCTGTTTAAGAAAAATAAAATCACTCCATTCACTGGCTTCGGTAAAATCGTCGCTCCGGGTAAAGTGGAAGTGAAAGCGGACGACGGCAACACGCAAGTTCTAACAACAAAGAACATCGTGATCGCGACAGGCTCTGCACCGGTTGAGCTTCCTTTCTTGAAATTCGATGAAAAACGCATCGTCTCTAACACGGGCGCCTTGGTTCTTTCACAAGTTCCAAAAACAATGATCGTTGTGGGCGGTGGTGTGATCGGTCTTGAACTTGGCTCTGTATGGCAGCGTTTGGGCGCTAAAGTAACAGTGATCGAATACGCCAATCGCCTTGGTGGAACAATGGACCAAGACTGCATGAATGTGCTTAAACGCGGTTTAGAAAAAGAAGGCATGAGCTTCCTTCTTTCGACTAAAGTGACAGCGTCAAAAGCATTGAATGACGGCATTGAAGTTACTTACGAATCTTTGACAGATGGTAAAACATCTTCCATGAAAGCCGACGTCGTTCTGGTCGCGACGGGCCGTAAACCATTCACAAACGGTGTGGGTTGCGAAGAAATGGGTATCCAAAAAGACCCTCAAGGTCGCATCGTCGTTGATAAACACTTCCAAACAAATGTTCCGGGAATCTATGCCATCGGTGACGTTATTGCGGGCCCAATGCTAGCGCATAAAGCGGAAGAAGAAGGCGTGGCTTTAGCAGAGATGCTAGCAGGTCATGCTGGACACGTGAATTACAACACAGTCCCTGGCGTCATCTACACGCACCCAGAAATCGCGGCTGTCGGATTGACAGAAGAGCAATTGAAAGAAAAAGGCATTGAATTCAACGTTGGTAAATTCCCATTCATGGCGAATGGCCGTGCCCGCGCGAAAGGCTTCACAGAGGGATTTGTAAAAATCATCGCTGACAAGAAAACAGATCGTATTTTGGGCGCGCACATGGTCGGACCAAGTGTTTCTGAGCTCATTCATGAAGTGGTTGTCTGTATGGAATTCGGCGGCAGCAGTGAAGACCTAGCTCGCTCTTTCCATGCGCATCCAACACTCAGTGAAGCGGTTCGCGAAGCCGCCTTGGGCGTAGAAAAACGCACAAGACAAATGTAATTTTTGAAGTTCTAAAAACTAAAAAGCCTTCAGAGATCCTGAAGGCTTTTTTTATTTTATCGGCAAAGTGACTGAAGCACATCCCAACCCGGTCGAACCGCGGGCTCAATCGGAGCCTCTTCCGCCGTCGGCTCAAACTGGCTGACCAGATCGTTTTCATATTTATAACAGTCGCGACGCTTGAAGTTTTTCTGTTGAGGCAGGCTTTCTAACACGCTCACCATTAAATCCATATGCGCTTCATCCAAGGCCCCTTGCGGAGCACTGTTATCGCGAAGAGTTTTGATTTGTCCAAGCACCCTATGAACAGAGCTGAAGCGCTCTTTATTATTACGTGCTTTGACGACTTCTTTTTGCAGAAGTTCGGCGTAGCTATCCACCTGCTGACGAAGACTGCGTTGGCTCTGAATGGGAACTTCTTGGCGGATCGCTGCCGAAGCATCCAAGACTAAAAGCCAAGTAAATGCCGCTAAAAAGATACTTTTCATGCTCGCCTCCAACATTTTTATCGTATGACTTCCCGTTTTTAGCAATCTCGACTGTGGGGAAAGCCTAAATGCTGATACTTTTTTAATTAAGAACGTTTGAGGAACCACAATGAAATGTCTATTTACCATCAGTATTATTCTTTTTTCACTTGCATCAGCCGCATCAAACAAAATGGATATGGCTTGCGTTACAGAGTTCCCATCTACAAGCTTCGTTGTCCGCGAAGCTGCAGACACTGTGATTGTTGAAATCTTCAATCACAATGGTCCGCAGTACCGTCCCGTCTATGACGGTATCGTCACTCCGAACGACCTCGGTACTATTGCAAAACGCGCGAACGTTGTCAGCAAACTTCCGACAATTTTACGCTTTGAATGGCCGAGAACGAAGTGTGAATACCACGGCCCATTAGTAAAATCCTGCATGGGAACGACTGACGAACAAGATGTGAACGGCTTCAAAGTCAGCGGTTGGTCTTTCACTTCCTCAGAAGTGACGGAAAAAACTTTCGCCGGAGATTTTAAGTCGCATAAAGTGTCTGCGCATTTCAGCGTCGATGGCAGCACGTATTCCGTGCCCATGACATATCAGGAACATGATTGCGAACCGAACAGATATTTTAGAAAAGACATTCTCCAATAGATTGGACCTTTAAAAACAAAAAAGCACGGTTCAGCACCGTGCTTTTTTTTTGCCGTAAGAGGATTCTACTTACAGATAAGATCCACGACTTGGAATGCCTTATCAACATAGGCCTCTTTTTGGCTCTTATCGTAAGACTTCATCATAGACGTCACTTCTTTTTTATACTCCGGGCACTTTTTAGCCTGAAATTCTTTTTTATCTGGCATGTAAGACAAAGACTCCATGAAAAGGCTCATGTTCAGTTCCTTTTCTTCGGATTGACGTGGGTTCTTTGCACGCAAATCACTTAAGTCTTTATAGCTTTTCAAGAAAGCATCGAAACGTTTGTTCACGTCTTTTTCTTTCTTTAACTCTGTTTCTAAAGCCGCTACTTTCTTATTGAACTCTGAAAACACATCCACTTTCGCCGCAGCAACCGGAGTTCCTGCGGTAAAAAGAGAAACAGAAATTAAAGCTCTAAGAATTTTTGTTCTGTGCATGTTCCTGCTCCTAAACCTTTATCCAACACACGTGCTTGCGCTTTCACTGCTGGGATATAAATAGAATCTTTGTAAGCAAACAAGTATTGCGCCAACGTCAAAGGCTTACCACCTTTAGAGATGACTTTTGCTCGCGCTTCACCTGCTTTGAATTTACCCTGACCCGG
Organism: Bdellovibrio sp. HCB117; assembly: GCF_047305915.1. NCBI lineage: Bacteria > Pseudomonadati > Bdellovibrionota > Bdellovibrionia > Bdellovibrionales > Pseudobdellovibrionaceae > Bdellovibrio > Bdellovibrio sp. HCB117. The sequence continues at coordinate 2,534,610 of NZ_CP178622.1, forward strand.
CTCGTACCAATAGTTCATATCGAAATCGGCTTTCGTGATCGGATACTTCTTCAACGTGGCAATACGGTACTTCAACCACTCGCGGAAGAACATCGCAGGGCGGCCCGGGCCTGAATTGTAAGCCATAACAAACAGCATCTCTTTGATGGTCTCTTTGTCAAAGCTATCAATACCTGCATCCTTCATCAACTGTTCAGCACCTTTGAAGTTCGGATCTTTAGTGTCTTTGGAACGAGCAAAGGCATTGTTCGCATTGCGTTTTGTCGCATGATAAAAGATTCCGTAATACACAAGGCTGCGCAATGGATTTGGCGGAGACGAAATCGCATGGCAGCGATTGGCGTCATCGGCTTTGATATCTTCCGCATTCTTCGGAACGGCGCCAGGAATCTTCATCAAGCGTTTGCAAGACTCTTTTTCGCTGTTCGTGATACGACCTTTGAAATTTGGATAGTTTTGCTGAACGTCGACAAGGGCTTGATCCGTGAATTGACCAATACCACCGTCATTCACCAGACCAAACGCGTTCACATGCAAACCACTTTCATTTGAAAGTTTGGGTGCAATGAATTTCGCAGGCACATCAAGACAGTCAGCCACATCAATCAAAGAGTTATAAACCAAGTTAACGTAATCTTCTGTCACACAGGCTTTGTGCCCGTAACGCACAGGCGTCCCTTCTGGGTCACTATCACATTTAGAGAACAAATGCGGATCATGCTTATAATCTTTTACGTCTTTCACTTCCCGCTGTTCTGTTGGACCTTTTGTACGATTGTAAGCAATGTCGGCTTCTCTTTTTTCTTCCGGAGTCAACGCGCGGTCCTTCCAGAAACGTCTCATGATATAAAGAGCGCACTTACGTGGAAGGACTTCCGCCGTTTTAGAATAGTCACGAGTTCCAGAAAACAATCCCTGTGGATCTGCCTTCTTGAAAGCTTCGAATTTGTCTTGAAGATAGTTACGGTCTTTGCCGCAATCTTCAGGCTTTTCAAAGCTCAAAATATTAGGTGTGCTGCCAAATTGACAGTTACAAGTCATGTCTTCTTGAGAAGCCGTCATCGTCGAAACGGACTGATTCGCCAAGTTGATTTTTTGAATGACTGTTTCTTCTGCTGAAGAAGCGAAATCGCTTCCGTCAGGTCGGTAATACAAGCCATACCAGCCGAAGACTGCAAAGCAAGTAAAACAACAAAACGTGTAAAGCCAGAAGGATGTCCTTGATTGCTTCACCCTACTCTCCTTTTTGATAGTGCATCAGCTTCTTATCTGTTTATTCAAAGCAAAACTAAAGGTACGAAAGTCCAGATGCTTCCACAATTCTTGAAGAGTTCTAATTTTGAGACGGTGAAATTTAGAAACTGTAAGAGATAGCCAGGACGGCGTTCGCCCCGCCTAAGAAATAAAAAAGACCGCGCATATCTTCGTCTTCGGATTGACTGGCGCTATAAATATTCACAGCCGCAATCAAAGCATGAGTTGCGACTCGAATCCACCGGCGATTTTCCCGCAATTCGTTTTGTTTCAAAAGATATCTTTGCAGCACTTCGTTCTTCTGCGCAAGCGAGAGCGATGAACCCTCTAACGCATAATAAAAAGACGAGGTCTCGCTTCCCGCCCAATAGTAGCTGGCACCGACACCGATCGCTGCCAGTCCCACATTCGATGTTATCGCAAAAAGTGTCTGACTGAAAATCTCTTCAGAGTGAAAGTATCCTACCGTTCCACCGACAGCCGCCACCGCGCCTGAAATCATGTAACTCAATCCTTTTACTTCCTGAGCTTTTTCTTCTTCTAAAACATGTTTACGAAATTCGTTCCATTGAACGGGACCGTCATAATGTCCGTCTTCAGAAAATGATTTCAATGGGCTTAAAAGAAGAATGAGCAAGAAGAGACTCAGCTTCATAGCGTGATCCCCATCTGGATAAAGACGCCTCGACTGACTTTTTCGCTCCAGTAGGTCAAACCGCTGGTGAAGTTTTTAAATGTTAAAAGAAAACCAGCCGAATGATCATACTCAGACACACTGGCCACCGCATGAAGAATACCCAACTCGTAAGCCGCCGCCACGCGAAAAGCATCCCGGGCATTTTCAGTTTCTGAATGCAGATGAAACTGCACACCCAATTCAAAAAGCCCCAATGGCACTAAAGGTTTCACAGAAGCGCCAAGAAGTCCTTCAGGTTTGATCGGATACTCTTCGGTTTTTCTATCCGAAAAGCCCCATTGACTTAGCATCGCTGAAATCTGAGGCTGCCAAGCTAAATCTTCCCAGGCATAAAGAAGGCCCGGTTCGACGTACACCAGTTCTTGTGTTTCTGAAGCAAGTATTTCTTGAGAGTTTCCGGCAAAAGCTTCGCTCAAAGCGAAATACTGTCCGATAAATCGCACATGCGTGTAGCGCACCTGAATACCCGCATAAAGATTCTCGTACAAATAAGTTCCCGCCTGTCCTTTCACGCTTTGCTCTTCGGCTATAAGCAAATCAATCATCGGCAAAGAAGGATTTTCCATACGCGATATGGCAACGATGCGATAAGGTTCAAAAGACACGCCCCATTTCGGAGCTTGAAAAGAAGCTTCAAAAGAAAACTCTCCTTCAATATTTTCTCGGCGAGAAAAGAACTTCGCAACGGCGGCTTCGTCCTCTTTGCCTTTCAAAAGATCTTCCGCTTCTTTGATGTACTCAAGATTGCTTCCCATGAAAATATCAGCATCGAATCGACGGGCGCGATCTTTGGCGATAGCGGCAGGATTGCACGGCAGACCTTTTTGAACGCTATCCATCGTGTAACAAGAACTGCCCAATGAACGCGCCAAAAAACGAGTCGATCCATCACGCAAGGTGGATGGCAGCGTATTTGCTGAAGCCAAACAAGAAATGAAAAATAAAAATAAGATCAGCCTTAGAAGCATACTGTCTCCCGCGGCCACGGCTTGGCTAAGGCTTCCGATTTTATTCTCTCAATGTCGTTTTGAAGCTGCTCACAATCTTTTTGTCTTTCAGGAAAGGATTTTTGCACATCCTTCACTAACAACTTCACAACATCTAAAATATTTAACGACCATGCAAAGAAGGGTCGTAACTCTTCGGTGCACACTTGACCTTGCGTGGTGATGAGATAGTTCCGCAGACCTTCGCTCACTAGGGACTTGATATACACAATTCTTAAGGTGGCGGAATACAACGCAGCTCCTGGCTCTGTGACGTCATGAAGAACTTGCAGCGCGCGCGATATATCTTCCCTAGGAGCGGAAGAAAGCTCTGGCACTTTTTCCCAATGCGCAGACATCTGGCGAAGCACATTTAAAAGTCCCGTTGTCGGTTCTGTAGTCTTCGAGTGCGCGATTTCTATCTGGGGAATTTCTTTGACGGCGACAAACGAATAAATCTTTTCGATCTTCACACCCGCCCGCGCAGCATAGGCAGATGCTAAAGCCAACTTCACATGATAGTGCGGGTCTTTTGCGGATAAGTCTGTGAAGTAGGAAACGGCCTCATCAGTGCGTCCGTCATCCAACAAAGAAAATCCCTTAGAAAGTGCTTTTTCTCGGGTCATGGGATCTTCTTTTGACTGGCACGACGAAAGTCCTAACAGTAGGACGAGTGCTAATTTAAGCGGGTTTCTATGCATAGGACACGGATGTTAACGCCTTGCATTGGAAAATTCGACAGGGCACGCGACGCAGTAAAAATTATTCATTGATCCTTACTTCGCCGCAATATACCCCTGCCACCGTGTAACACTTCTAAGGATGGTGTCATGTTTCGTCTACTATTAGTAACAACGACTTTTCTTGCTAGTTTTTCTGCGTCTGCGGCCGTTTGGACGTCCGTCAACGATTGGTCTTCTGCTTGGGAAGATCGTTATGCAGAATGGGTGCGCACTGAATGGCGCACGGACTTCTTCTCTCGTCGCACTTTACCCAATGGTCAAAGCAATCCTTATTATGGATTGAAAGTCGATTGTGCCGATACGGTTTATTCAATGCGTATTATCTTTGCGTATGAAAATCGTCTGCCTTTCGTCGCTCAAGATCCGACATCTTCAGGAAGAACGATCTCTAATAAGATGAGCCGTTGGGATGGTCAAAGCGAGACCAACCGCGTGCGCAATTTCTTGTGGTTCATCTATGAAACGATGAGCACTCGCTCTCTTCCGAATGACACTTACCCTGTCGCCATCAACCGCAATGTGATTCGCTCCGGTTCGTTGATTTTAACGACGAAGAAAAATCATCACTCTTGGACCGTGAAAGAGATCTTGCCTATCGGTGTGCCTCACCTAGTTTACAACTCTGTTGTGGGTGCAACGACGGGTTTGGGTTTGCAAGAACGTCAATCTTGGCCAAATCCTGAATGGGTTTTCGAGGGAGAATACGCAGCTTCCGGACACGCGGGCTTCCGCGCTTGGAGACCGGCTTCTGCTTTGAATATCCCCGTGTGGCAAGTTCCAGGTTACAGCGAAGAACAGTACCGCATTCCATTGAACAAATGGGTTCGTTACGTGCAAAATCGCTTGGCACTTCGTCAAGAAACGGACGATCAAATGGTCGCACGTATGTTGAAAACTATTTGCGTGGGCTTTACAGACCGCGTGAACTATGCGCGCGAAGGTATCGACTATATCAAAAAGAATCCGCGCTGCATGAACTACGCAACTTACGACAACTACTCGACGCCAAATCGTGATCAACGCATTTTTGACGACATGATGTCTTTGCGTCGCGCTTACCGCGAGATCTTGCAAATCAATGGTGGCAATCAACTGAGTGCGGCTTCTGTTCAGCAATTGAATAAGATCTTCCCATTCATCCAACAAAGTGCGGCTTACGAAGCTTCTAAAATGACATCTTTAGGTGTTAGCAGCGCCTCGGTTTGCGTTACTGAATATTACCCGGGACGCAAAATGGATTTGGCTGAGTTCAAGCGACGCATGTTTGCAGGCCTCATTTCCAATAATCCGCACGATGACCTCGAATATCGCTGGGGCGAAGCGCGTGGACCTTCGCAGCGTGCAAGATCATGTCAATCGTGGGATTCTTGGAGTCCGGATCTTTCAAATAACTAGATAGGAACTATGAAACCGATCACTCTTAAAGTATGGATTCTGTGGGCGCTGGTGTTATTCATCCTTGGCGTCCTTGCAGATTATTATTTCTTACACATTCTTTTTCACGAAAAACAAAACGGCAATGGAACGCACATCGAAGCGATGGGTACGCCAGCTGAAACGCCAGCGGCCCAACCGACTCCAGAGACGGGGGTTGACTCTTCATTTCTTGACCGCAACGCCAGCGACGAATCAGCAAACAGTTTGCCTCAACAGGACAACTTCCTAGCGTCTTTGAAAGCTTGTGCTCCTGAAATTGCAGCCCAAGCTATTGCAACACCCGAAGCTTTGCTTGAGTACTTGCAAAAAAGTGTAGGTGTAGCACGTGAAGAAATCGCCGTTGAGAATTATCATCTGACATTGAAAGACGGAACTCTTCGTCGCGTTCACGTGATTGCCGCTGACAACACGAACTCTGCGGATAAAAAAGAAATCCGCTATTTCAAATTGGATGCCGAAGGGTATCCCGAACGTCTTCCGCTGAAAAGCGATGAAACTGTCGAATCCTTGCTCGCTCAAGGAACCGTGACAAAGCATGAAGTGAAATCAAAGTTAGATCTTAAAGATGGATCGAGTGTCAGTCTTGAAATGCACGACCAGCGTGCCTTTGAATTCCAGTATGACAATCACGGAAAAGTACTTTCCTGCCGTCTGCGCGCCTGCCAATGTCCTTAGGACCTTCCTTGGTCTAGGACCGCATTAAGTTGCTGTCACAGTATTTCAAATCACAGCCCCTCTGATAGAGTAAATGTTAGAGGGTCTTTGATCTATGCCAAACTCGCAGTCCTTTTTACATTCTAGAAGCCTGTGGACTTACTATGTACTTTTCTTTTCAGGCTCGACCGTTTTGCTTTATCAAGCGTTTGGTTGGAATGTCTTTGGCGACTCGGTCAACTTCTTATGCCTGCTGTTTTTAATTCACGGATTTGCAGCGAAGAAATTCCTGCACATCATTGAAAATTCTTTGCTGGTAACACTGGGATACATTCTTCCCCTGCTCATTCGCAATTCACTGAAGCTTTCTTATTCCGAAGCGCCTTCGATGAAAGACTTTTTGCATTTAGGTTTGATCTCAACAGCGACGACCTTGGGATTTGGATTTGCGTTTTCGCTTCTGGGTTATGTTTTGCGTTGGGCCCGCCACAAAGTTCTTCGCTTATCTCGCGGCAAAATCAACACCCGCGCTTTGCAGGACGACTAATCTCCGGTCGTCCCACGCAGTTGCGCCTCTTCAAAGCGATTCTGTTCCTCCATTACGAGCTCTGACAGTTCCTTTTTAAGCGCATTGAATTCCGGCGATGCAGGATTACGGGGCCGCTGAATTCCCACATGAATATCACGCTTCACTGTTCCCGGGCGATAACTCATGACGATGATTCTATCCGCCAGATAAATAGACTCTTCAATCGAGTGCGTTACAAAGACGATGGTCTTTTTAAACTCGCTCCAAATTTTTAAAAGCTCATCTTGCAGACTTCGCCGAGTGAGGGCATCTAAGGCACCGAAAGGTTCATCCATCAGCATGATTGGTGAATCCAGAGCAAGGACTCTTGCGATGGCCACACGCTGCCTCATTCCTCCGGAAAGATCTTTGGGGAAACGTTTTTTGAAATCCGTTAGTTTTAAAATTCTTAAAAGATCATCCAACTTCTTGGTGATTTTATCTGGATTCTCTTTACGAATCTTAAGACCGAAGACGATGTTTTCTTCGACCGTCATCCAGGGAAAGAGCGCATATTCTTGAAAGACCATGCCGCGGTCCGGGCCGGGTTCGGCAATCAATTTTTGTTCGACTTTGATTTGTCCCTCGGTCGGTAACGAGAAGCCCGCAATCGCATTAAGCAGTGTGCTCTTACCGCAGCCGGAAGGACCGAGCAGGCACACAAACTCTCCGGGTTGGATATCGAAGGTGATATCTTTTAAGGCGACGACATCTCCACCATCACCTTTAAAGACTTTATGAACGTGCTCGATTTCAATGTGGGCCGCCTTGCTCATTCAAGCCCCCGATGCCAGCGTAGAAGATAATTATTTAGTTTGCTAACAGCAGAGTCGATGGCTAATCCCAAAAGACCGATAGAGAACATACCGGCGATAATTTTGTCAGACCAAAAGAATTCCCGAGCCTCCAAGATACGATAGCCTAGACCATTATTCACCGCGATCATTTCGGCCACGATCATACAGATAAATCCTGTTCCAATACCAATACGCACGCCGCTTAAGATGTAAGGCATCGCTGCTGGCAGGATGACTTTCATAAACATGACCCCCGGAGTAGCCCCCAGGTTTTTGGCAGCCCGAATATAAATGCTGTCCACCGCGCGCACCCCGACAATTGTATTCATCAAGACAGGAAAGAAAGCGCCCAGAGCAATCAGAAAGACAGCCGGCGGATCTCCAAGACCGAACCACAAAATCGCCAACGGAATATAAGCGATTGGCGGAATCGGTCTTAACACTTGAATCAAGGGATTCAGATAATCATACACGTGAGTGCTTGCCCCCATCATCAGACCCAATGGCAACGCTAAGCCGGCCCCAATTAAAAAACCCACCGCCACGCGGTAGGTGCTTGAGATCAAATCGCGAATGAGTTCTCCGGAAAACATCCAGGAGAAGTATGACTCTTTGGCGGGATCGTAAGGTTCATAGGGTAAGAGGTATTCATACCACTTGATAAGAACAGATGAGGGTGCTGGCAAGACCTGGGGATTCACCCATCCGGCACGCACCACCAACTCCCAAAGGGCGACGACCAAAAAAGGAACCCAAATACCCTTTAAAGATGAGGACCAATTCTTCAAAATGATCTCCTACTATTTAACACCGACGGCTTTTTTTGCATCCGCCAACAGATCTAACTTCACCCAGTCCGCCGCCTTCGGAGGGTTCTTCATACGACCCACTCCGTATTTTGCCATCATGTCCGTTGTGATCTGCATGTGTTCGACAGTTAAGTCGTAAGTGTAATCCGCATTATCCATGGCATCTTTGAAATCTTGCGAAGTGATTTGACCTTTGAACATTTTTTGAATGACAAACTTTTCGGCGATCTCGGGTTTATCTATGAAAAGTTTCGTCGCCTCGACAAAACACTTCATAAATCTTTCAGCTACGGGTCTTTTTTCTTTGTACATTTTTTCGGTCATCACCATAGTACGAATCGGCTCTCCCATCGCGGTGTCATAGGGCTTTAAAAGTTCCACGCCGAAGCCTTTGTTAATAGCTTGTGAAGACTGCGGTTCGCTTTGGGACATCGCCATGATATTTTTAGATTGAAGAGCTTGATTTAAATCTGCAAAAGCCATGAAGACAATTTGCACATCTTTACCGGGTTGATCGGACCACGTAAGATTGTGCTTAGCTAGTTCCGCATAAAGTAAGAGCTCTTGGGCTCCCCCGCGAGCGACTCCGACTTTTTTGCCTTTAAGATCTTTTACTGTTTTGATACCGGAATCTTTAGCGACCACAATACGGGCCCCTCCCTTAGAAAAACCCGCAACGGCAAAGACGGGTGCCCCCCCGGCTCTTCCCGCAATCGCGGCATCGGCCGCACTGGCCGCCACATCAATTTCACCGGCAATAATGGCTGGAACGATATCCAATCCCTTGGCGAAGACCCGCTCTTGGACATTTAAATTATACTTATGGCAATACTCGGAAAGATAACTGATAGCGCCGTAGTGAGCGAACTTAAGGTTACCAACCCGCACTAAGTCGGGAGCCGCTTTCGCATCTAAATTAAAGATGCTTAAGAGTAAGAGGAAGAAGAAACCCAAAATCAACTTCGAATTCTTACCGTTCTTCTTAACACCAAGATGTTGCATAAACGAGCCTCCGTGAAGTACGCCGTACTTTTGTTGTCGGATGCACCGTAAGCACGGCCATTTCAGTAAACGCTGCAATGACCCGACCCGCAATAAGTCTTATGACAGGCCTTTTCAATGTCGGCCTACAGATGTCATTTCTGAAACTTTGTTAAATGAAGGTCTTCCGTAATACTGCAGTAAACCAAGGAGTAGTCATGGCACAAAAAAGAAGATCGGCTACGGCGGCAGCAAAGAAGAAAACAGTTTCTCGTAAAAAAGCAAAATCCGCTTCTGCGAAAACTAAAAAAGCGCCAAAGCTAGCCCAAACAAAAATGGAAATGAAAAAAAGTCGCGCGACTCAAAAAGCCCCTCCCGCATCACCTAAGAAGTCTCGCGCTAAAGCCGGAGTTGAAACCACAATGGATTCTCCGCGCGAACCTGCACGTGAACTTGAAGAAGGTTTAACAGCGCAGCCAAAGATGAAACTTTCAAGAAAAGGAAGTGGCGATTTTCGCGAAAGACAAAGATCTGTTTCACAACCGAATGCTGTCAACCCCGCAGGAAGACGATAGTACTGACTAAAGATTGAAAGAAAAAGAGCCTTCTTATCAGAAGGCTCTTTCATATTTATAACCAAAGACTTTTCACACCGCGCTCTTCAGCGACTTCTTTTGCAAGCTCATAGCCCGCATCCAAGTGTCTGAATACGCCCATTGCTGGATCGGCAGTGAGAACGCGCTCTAAACGACGAGCCGCTTTTTCAGTTCCGTCGGCAACGATAACTTGTCCTGCGTGTTGACTGTATCCCATGCCCACGCCACCGCCGTGATGCAAGCTCACCCACGTTGCTCCGCAAGCTGTATTTACGAGGGCATTTAGAAGAGCCCAGTCACTCACGGCATCAGATCCATCTTTCATCGCTTCTGTTTCACGGTTTGGACTTGCGACAGAACCGCAATCCAAGTGATCACGACCAATCACGATCGGCGCTTTCACTTTTCCTTCCGCCACAAGCTGATTGAACATCAAGCCCGCTTTAGCGCGCTCGCCGTATTCAAGCCAGCAGATACGCGCCGGCAGACCTTGGAACGCAATACGCTCTTCAGCCATATCCAACCAACGAAGTAGATCCTTCTTGTGAGGGAAAAGCTTTCTCATCGCATCGTCTGTCACTTTGATATCGTTAGGATCGCCGGACAAAGCCACCCAGCGGAAAGGACCACTGCCTTTACAGAATAGAGGGCGGATGAATGCAGGTACGAATCCAGGATAATCAAAGGCATTCGTCACACCTGCTTCGTAAGCGCGCGCACGAAGGTTGTTACCGTAATCAAAAGTCACGGCCCCTTTAGCTTTCATTGCAAGCATACCGCGAACGTGTTTTGCCATTGAAGCATAAGCTGCGTCTAGATAAGCTTTTTGATCGCGCTCACGGAATTCCTTCGCTGTCTCGACCGTGTAACCTTCAGGAATATAACCCACCAATGGATCATGTGCTGAAGTTTGATCTGTCAAAAGATCCGGAGTGAAGCCTTTTTCAATCATTTGATGAATGACGGTCGCCATATTGCCCAGAAGAGCGATGGATTTTGCTTCACCAGATGCTGTGTATTTTTTCACGCGTGCTAAAGCATCATCAAGATCTGTAGCGACTTCGTCGACGTATTTTGTTTCAAGACGTTTTTGAATACGAGTTGGGTCAATTTCAACTGCCAAAACTGTGGCACCTGCAAAAACACCCGCAAGAGGTTGCGCTCCACCCATACCACCTAGGCCCGCTGTCAAAATCACACGGCCTTTGAGGTTTCCGCCAAAATGTTGGCGACCGGCTTCAACGAATGATTCGTAAGTTCCCTGGATAATACCTTGAGTTCCAATGTAGATCCACGAACCCGCCGTCATCTGACCGTACATCATCAGACCTTTTTTATCGAGTTCGTTAAAGTGTTCCCAAGTCGCCCACTTCGGTACAAGGTTCGAGTTTGCAAGAAGAACGCGTGGAGCATCTTCATGAGTTTTCAAGATTCCAATCGGCTTACCCGATTGAACCAAAAGCGTTTCGTCGTTTTCTAGATTTTTTAAAGCTTCAAGAATTTTATCAAAGCTTTCCCAGTTACGAGCGGCTTTACCAATACCGCCGTAAACAACCAGATCTTCCGGACGCTCTGCCACCACTGGATCCAAATTGTTTTGAATCATTCTGTAAGCAGCTTCTTGCAACCAGCCCTTACAAACCATTTTATTTCCTGTAGGAGCCTTTACAACACGAGACATTTTCCCTCCAAAAGGTGCCAAAATAAAAAATTAAATTACCATTCCATCGGACCGACGGCTTTTTCAGCCACGGTCACTAGCTCGTTTGAAAGCATCATCGCTTTAATAGCTTCGATGTCTTTGTAGAAGATACGATCTTCTTTAGCGTATGGAACTGTTTTACGAATGTGATCAAACACAGCCTTCACGGCCGCATTCGGTTGAAGTGGCGCTAACATGTCAATAGCCTGACATGCCGACAACAGCTCCATAGCAACAACATGTTCTGCGTTTCTTAGAATTTGCGCGAACTTTCTTGCGGCGATCGTGCCCATTGATACGTGGTCTTCTTTTTCCGCTGAAGTCGGGATGGAATCCACCGATGCAGGATGCGCCAAAACTTTATTTTCGCTGACCAAGGAAGCCGCCGCCACTTGCACAATCATGTGACCTGAGTTCAAACCACCGTTCGGAGTTAAGAACGCGGGAAGCTCACTCATCTGAGTTGAGATCATTTTAGAAATACGGCACTCACTGATGCTGGCTTGAGAAGAAATGGCGATACCGGCAAAGTCCATCGCATGCGCCACAGGCATTCCGTGGAAGTTGCCGCATGAAAGAACTTTATTTTCATCGGCGAATACCAACGGATTGTCTGTTGAAGAGTTGGCTTCAGTTTCCAAAACTTTAACAACATAACGAAGAGCATCTTTAGCGGCCCCATGAACTGCTGGCATACAACGAAGTGAATAAGCATCTTGTACGCGAGGGTCGTTGATGGAATGACTTTCAGAAATCTGGCTGGTCTCGCCCAAAATTTTCATCAGGTTGCGCGCTGTTTTCGCTTCGCCTGGATGAGGACGAGTGGCCGAGATCAAGGGATCAAAAGCTTTGCGTGTGCCACGAAGGCCTTCTAAAGACATCGCACCTGCGATATCCGCAAGCCACAATAAACGGCGTGCTTCCCACAATGAAAGAAGACCGACAGACGTCATCACCTGACAGCCGTTGATCATTGAAAGACCTTCTTTGGCTTTCAGCTCTAAAGGCTCGATGTTTTTTTCTTTTAACAATTCACGAACGTCGACGGCTTGACCGTCTTTACCCCACGCCAAACCTTCGCCGATGATTGTTAGTGCTAAGTGAGAAAGCGGAGCTAAGTCACCACTCGCCCCTACGGAGCCTTGTGAAGGCACTACCGGGATGATGTCGTTGTTGAGGAATTCAAGAATTTTATCTACGACCAGCGGGCGAATACCGCTGTGACCTTTAGCCAAAGCATTGGCACGAAGAACCATCATCGCACGCGTTTCTTTTTTCGTGAACGGAGTGCCGACACCCACTGAGTGTGAACGAATCAGATTTCTTTGCAATTGCTCAATTTCAGCGTCAGAGATACGAACGGAAGAAAAGGCACCAAAACCTGTGTTCACTCCGTACATCACTTCACCACTAGAAATGCGGCCCTCAATATAGGAACGAGATTTTTGCATCGCCGCTCTACCACTGGCTGCCAACTCCACCTTCATGCTAGGTGTGGTCGCGATTTGGTAAAGGTTTTCTAAAGTGATGTTTTCACCGTTAATTTGCATAGAACTGACTCCCTTAAAAACGAACCGCATCCTAGCGCAAGGACTCTAGTTTAGGTACTTTCTGTGTGGTTTGCGCCTTGCGTAATTTTGGGGCTTTTTTAGGCGGCGCCTAATGGCGTCGTCTTGGAACGTTTCTTTAAAAGGAAACAGAGTTCCTTTGCAAAGCTCGTCAAAATGAGTTTATCGCCGCCCTGGTCTTGGCTAGGCAATACGGGAGGATAGAGGAAGCTCGTGAATGTGCAAAGTACTCGCGCCTAGAAGGTGTTGGAAATAAAAAAAGGAGTTGGGTGACCAACTCCTTTTTAGTTTTGCTGTTAGATTTTTTATTAGAACTCAAGAGGCAAAGAAACGGAAAGAACGTATGAGTCGTTCTTGAAATCTGTCGCAAGATCGTTTCCGTCACGTTCTGTGAAAGTTTCGTTCAAATATTCAAGATTCAAAGACACGAATGGCAAGCCTGTAAAAGCCACGCCTACTTTGTAGTTCGAACCTTTCAATTTACCGGAATCATCCAACTTAATTTCATTCATAAAGCCGTAACCAACCCAAGCTCTAAGAAGAATTGGGAAGTCGATACCAACCACGCCATATGCCGTGCTTCTTTTTGCATCTTCATTAGCGCCTGCATCTGGCTTATACTCCGCACTCACACCCATGGAATAATCAAGACCCGCCCAAAACATGATCGGCGACTTGTAGGCCAAACGAAGCCCCAACTGAGTACCGTCAATTTTACCATCGTCATCTTTAGTTTTACCCATCTCATAGCCAAGATATGGCTCCACTAAAAGATCGGCGTGCGACACGCTTGTAAAGCCTAGAATCAAAGCAAAGACTGCCATGAGCTTTTTCATAAAATTCTCCTTTTGTAATCCAAAACACTTAGGATTCGTCTAAAATTTTGAAAGGACTCTTTACAGAGGTCAATGACACTTCCACTGCGTACACGACCTTCTAAGAGTTCTTCTGGTTGAAAAACCAGTCCAGGGGAAACGCTTATGTTACGAACCTTCAAGGATGACAAAGAGTTCTATGCCTCCCTGCCCAAAAAGCGTATTGGCGCGGGCGTACTGCTTTTCTATAAGGGGGATTTGTTGATAGTGCAGCCAACTTATAATCCGGGATGGATTTTGCCTGGAGGCACTGTCGAAGGTGAAGAATCTCCTCTGGAAGGTTTGCACCGTGAAGTGCGCGAAGAACTGTCGATCGCCATTGAGCCGCGTGATTTAGTATCCGTCGATTATATTTCCAATAAAGACGTCAAAGGTGAATACATCCAATTTCTTTTCACCGCCAAAGAGCTGACAGAGGTGCAAGCACAAAGCATCCGCTTAGACCCTTACGAGCTTCGCGATCATAAATTTGTCGATATTGAAAAAGCGCTAACACTTCTCACTCCTTCGGTTGCAAAACGTGTCGGGCATAGCCTGATTGCGATAGAAGAAAAGAAAGGCGCGGTTTACTTGGAAAACGGATCTCCGTTCGTGAATTTATAATCACGAATAATTGCGCCGATTTTTTTTACCTAGGAATTATTAATTTAGATTTTAGATTTAGTTAAAGACATTACTTTAAAGCAGCAATCGCCGTCTTATAGTCTTTACCGAAAACATAACTGCCAGCCACAAATACATCAGCTTCATGACAAAGTTTCGCAGTTTCGGCGTTGATGCCACCATCGACTTCAATCAAACAATTCAAATTCTTCGTTTTGATTTCCTGGCGCAGCTTCGAAATTTTTTCGATTTGGTCGTGCATGAAAGACTGACCACCAAAACCAGGTTCTACCGTCATCACTAGTACAAGATCACACAATGGCAAAAGCGGAAGAACAGTCGCTAACGAAGTTTTAGGTCGCAAAGTGATGCCAGGTTTAGCACCCAATTCACGAATGCGGCGAAGAACCGCAACAGGATCTTTGGTAGCTTCCACGTGAATGGTTAAATAATCACTGCCCGCCTTAATAAAATCTTCGACGTAGCGCTCGGGCTCTTCGATCATCAAGTGAACATCCAGGGGAAGTGGAGACACTTTCTTCAAAGACTTAACAACCGGAATACCGATCGTGATATTGGGAACAAAGCGCCCGTCCATCACATCCACGTGAATCCAGTCTGCCCCCGCTTCGGCAACGGCCTTGATTTCTTTTTCAAGATTCGCAAAATCCGCTGACAAAATAGAGGGAGCGACCATCTTAGACACCGAGCTTGTCTCCTACTTTAAGATCGTGACCTTTTAAGAAGTCTGCCACCTTCATGCGGTTGCGAGACTCTGGCTGAACTTCGTATAACTTTAAAATGCCATCACCTGTCGCCACAGACAAGTGATCCGCGTTGACTGTCGTGATGCTTCCCGGCTCTGCACTCACCGGTCCACTAACGGGAACCGCTTTATGCAATTTCAACTTTTTACCTTGAAGCAAAGTGAAAACTCCAGGCCCGTAAACGAAACCACGAATTTTCCCGTCAATCGCTTTTGCAGAAAGATTCCAGTCCACCTGCGATTCATGCTTTTCAATTTTTTTAGCAATGGTGACTTGCGACTCATCTTGCGGCGTCGGCGCTAAGTTGCCACGCACATAATCCATCAGCTCCACACGCAAAAGATCCGCACCCAACTCTGCAAGTTTATCGTGAAGCTCTAAAGCGTTCATTTCGGGAGTGATCTTCACGCGACGAATGCCGATGATGTCTCCGGCATCGAGCTTCTTCACCATCTTTTGTAGAGTCACGCCACTTTCAAGATCGCCCGCTTCAATCGCACGTTGAATGGGAGCCGCTCCCCGCCATCGCGGCAAAACAGATCCGTGAACATTCACGCAGCCAAAACGAAAAGAATCTAAAAAACTTTGTGTCAGAATTTGCCCGAAGGCGACGACAACACCAACTTCTGCTCCCCAGCTAGCAATTTCTGCAACGGCAGCAGCGTCCGCTTTTAAGGACTCAGGAGAAATAACTTTTAAATTATGTTCTTGAGCTAAAACCTTCACCGGGCTTGGTGTCAGTTGCAATTTACGTCCTGCGGGACGATCAGGTTGAGTGACAACTCCGACGACCTCAAAGTGCTCATCTCTCAGAAGAGCTTGCAAAGAGGTCACGGCAAATTCAGGGGTTCCAAGAAAACAGACGCGGACCTTACTCACACTTCCAACTTTTCTTTTCCAGATGACGGAGCATCCCCCTCTTTGTCTTTATCTTTCACAGGGTAGCCGTACTTTTTGATTTGGTTTTTGATCTTATTGCCTTTAACGAAGCTCAAGTGATCGACGAAAAGAGTTCCCTCTAAGTGATCCAGCTCGTGCTGCATACAGATCGCAAGAAGACCATCGGTTTTTACGATGAACTCTTTGCCATTCAAATCAAAAGCTTTCATTTCGATATAGTTATAGCGCTCCACAGTTTCGTAGTAACCAGGGATAGACAAGCAACCTTCGTCGAAAGTTGTTTTGCCTTCGCCTTTAACGATTTCGGGATTGATTAGAATCAACGGTTGAGGAACGGCTTTTTCAAGATCCGTCATGTCTTCGTACTTATAACGACGACCTTTATCATCTTTAGGGCGAGTGTCGATAACAACCATACGCACCAACTCACCCACTTGCGGAGCCGCAAGTCCGATGCCGTTCGCGTCGTACATAGTTTCGATCATATCCTCGGAAAGCTTTTTTAGCTCAGGACCAAATTCCGTGACAGGTTTAGAAACTTCACGCAATTTCGGATCTGGGAATGTGAGGATTTTCATGATCATAGGAACCTCCGAGAGGCCCCCATTATATCAGCGTTTCAGCCTTTTGAGAAGGACCAAGGCCACGACCGTCATGACAATGTTGGGCATCCATGAAGCCACATAAGGAGGCAAAGTCCCATGCTGCCCTAAAGTGATTCCCGACGAATAAAACACGTAATAGGCGAAAACCAGCCCTAAGCAAATCCCGACATTCAGCATTGTACCACCCGAACGAGCTCGTCCGACGCTGAAAGGGATGCCTAAAAGACACATGACGAGGCCGGCAAAGGCAAAGCTGACCTTGGCGTGATAGTCGACCTCATAGGCCACTGTATCCAGGCCCGCGTTTTTGTTCTTTTCGATAAAGTGCTTTAGCTCCGCCTGCGACATCATATCGGCCGTCTGACCCGCGCTTTGCAGGTCTTTGGAGTCCTCGGCCATAACAATGTTTTTCTTTTTAAACTGTGTCGTTAAAGGAAAACTGGAGTTCTTGGTAAAGACCGTGACGGCACCGTTTTCAAGTAGCCACTGCGAGCCTTGAATGATGACTTCGCGAGATGTGATCATCTGCACCAGATCCCAAGCATCGTTGAAGAAGTACATCGTCAAACCTTGAGCGCGGTCCCCTTTGGCATTCAAAGTCTGAATGTTGAAGATCGAGTTCTTAGAGCGGTACCAGATCTTATCAGTTTTGATCGTCGAAAAACGATGCGGCTCTTTTTTCAGATCATAATAAAGAATGTAGTTCTTTTCTTTCGTCGCTTTTGGAATCAAGCGATCCGAGGCGTAATAACCCAGAACAGAAATAAAGCTGACGCAGATAAGGATCGGCGCGGAAATACGCAGAAGACTCATTCCACTCGCAAATAACGCGACGAGTTCATTCGCCTTATTCAAACTTGAAAGCGTCAAGATTGTGCCCAACAAACAGGCAACCGGAAGAAGCTTCGAAATGATTTCAGGGAGCGAATACAGATAGTAATTTAAGAGCGCCGAGGGAGCCACATTCTTATAATTCACCATCGTAGACATGGCGTCGACAGCGGTGAAGATCGTCGAAAACACCAAAAGACCACCCAGGAAATATCCCCAAAACAGCCATGTTGTGTATCTGTCGATTCTGTTCACTTGACTACTCCCGGTTTTCCTATTCTACTTTCCATATGGCTTTACGCGTCTTGCTTGCAGATGAGAGTTCCACAATCAAAAAAGTAATGCAACTGGCATTGTCTGACTTCGGTGTCGAAGTGAAGGCCGTTCCCGTGGGACTTGATGTATTAGCCGTCACCAAAAGCTTCAAACCCGATATTGTATTTGCCGACGTACTTTTGACAAAGCGTTCAGGTTACGAAGTTTGTTCTGATCTTAAGAACGATTCTGAAACAGCTCACATCCCGGTTGTGTTGATGTGGAGCGGTTTCATGGAGATCGACGAAGCCAAAGCCACTCAATGCCAAGCCGATCGTCGCTTGGAAAAGCCTTTTGATGCGGATCTTTTGCGCTCGATTGTCACTGATTTGGTGCAAAAGACCAAGTCCAATCCTATCAGCAATTTCTTGGCTTTTCCGGATATGCCTGAGTTTGAAGAAGCGCCTTCAGCCCCTCAAGAACAGCAGGTTGCGGAAGTTACGGCTTCAAAAAGCGGCAATATCTATGCAATTCCTGAAGCCGGTGAAAATGAGTTCGATCATATTCCTGAAATTGAAAATCCCGATGTGAATCCTTTGGAGTTGAACGACGAAGAATTTTCTTCGGTTCCATTGACGAATCCAAAAATGGCGGATGAGCATGACGAAGGTGGTTGGGCTCATCAAGATTTGACGAAATTTAAAATCAATTTGCCTGAGACTGAAAATAACGATTTTGCCTCTAAGTTTGTCATCCCGCAGGATGACGAATTATCGCAAGCGCATATTGAAGTCGCTGGTGATTTTGAAGAAATCAGCTTTGAAAAGCCTGCGGCACAGACAAAGACGAAGATTCCTTTAGAGTCCGACTCTTTCATTAACAAAGTTGAAAAATCAGTGAAAGAGCAGATGATGGAAACATTGTCGAAAGGGCCACAAAAAGCGGCACCTTCTAATGCTCAGCCCAATTCTCAATCCAAAGTAGACTTAAACGGCAATATGATGGAAAAGGTTATTCGTGAGGAAGCTCGCGAAGTGATTGAGTCTATTTGCTGGAAAGTTCTTCCTGAAATCGCGGAAAGAATCATCCGCGAAGAGATCAATAAAATCCTCCGCGAAACAGAGAAATCTATTTAAGCATCAGCCTTTATAAAAGCCTGGTGCTTTTGAAAGAGGTCGATTGCTATGACATTGTTGGAGCTCATCCGCGCTGCCATCAAAGAAGACATGCCTCAAGGCGATGTCACTACCGAATCTTTAGCACTTAAACCACGCATGGGCCGTGCTCGCCTGAAAGCCAAGGAAGACATTGTTCTTTCTGGAGCCATGGCTTTTGAACAATCCATGCAAGCCTTAGAACCCAGCGCCCGCGTGAAGTGGCACTTTGAAGAAGGTGACGAGATTTTAAAAAATCAGATCATCTGCACTATCGAAGGCGACTTAGTACAAATTCTTAAAGCCGAGCGTGTAGCTTTGAATTTCTTGGGACATCTTTCTGGTATTGCTACTCACACTCGTCGTTTCGTGAAACAAATTGCCGGAACTAAGACTAAAATCCTGGATACTCGAAAAACGACACCGGCTTTCCGTGAACTGGAAAAGCGCGCGGTCGTTCATGGGGGTGGTGTGAATCACCGCATGAATTTAAGTACTGCGATTCTTATCAAAGACAATCACATCTCTGTGATGGGTGGAATCACAGCGGCGGTGAATCGCGTGCGTGAACACTCTCAGCTTCCCATCGAAGTGGAAGCTCGCACTTTGGAAGAAGTGAAAGAGGCTGTCGGTCTGAACGTTCAACGCCTTCTCTTAGACAACATGGATAACGAGACTTTGAAAAAAGCTTTAACAATGATCCCTGCCGAAGTTGAAACGGAAGCTAGCGGAAACATGAATCTAGAGCGCGTTCGCTCTGTCGCAGAAATCGGTGTGAACTTTATTTCCGTCGGTGCTTTGACTCACTCTGCACCTTGCGCGGACGTGAGCCTTATCTTCCACTGGGAGGACTAATGGATACTCCTTTAGCTGACATCCGTATTGGGCAAGTGACATCACAGTGGGCGGAAAGCAATCACTTGTATGTCTCTTACAAAACACAACAAGACAGCACAAATTCTCTCGCTAAAGAAGAAGCCTTTGAAGAAAGTCTTTTGGAAGAGTCTTTGTGTCTTTACGTGACGGACCATCAAACTGCTGGACGTGGCCGCGGTAAAAACACGTGGCTGGATGCCCATCACGGAAGTGCGTTGCTAAGTTCGTGGTCTTTTCTTTTGGGAATCAAACCGCAACCGACGACTTCTTGCTTGGTGGGGCTCGCCGTCTACCGCGCTTGTTCGACAACGTGGCCTTTTTTACCTTGGAACTTGAAAGCTCCGAATGACATTTACATCGGAGACAAAAAGGTCGCGGGCATTCTTTTAGAAAGTCTGGTTCAAGGAAGCGACGTCCGTTTGATCATTGGCCTGGGCTTTAATGTCACTGCTTCTCCTGAAGAGGTTGAAACCGCAACAAGCCTGATTGAATCTTTACCGCAGGGCGCTCCCCTATTGGGTCAAGACTACATGGCCTTCTTGGACCGTTTGTTATTTGAATTAACAGATGCGGTTTCTCACTGTGATGAAGCTTTAAGTCCGACAGATCAATTGTCCTTGTTGACGGCTTTGAATCAACATCCTTTGTTGAAAGAAAAGTACACCGGCATGGAGGCTGATGGCAGCCTGCTTATTGGCGATAAAAAAATCAATTGGACGACTCTTTAGGAGGAAATCATGGCTTTGACATTCACTCCGTTCCCCGATTTAGGAAATGCTTGTCCAGAGTTTAAGCTTCCGGCAACGGATGGGAAAACTTATGCCTTAAAAGATTTCCCGACGGGACATCCTTTGGTTGTGATGTTCATCTGCAATCACTGCCCCTATGTTCAAGCCATTGAAGACCGTCTGATTCAACTGGGTCAGGATTTGAAAAAACAAAACGTATCCGTTGTTGCTATTTGCTCTAACGACGCGAAATCCCATCCTGAAGACTCTTTTGAGAATCTAAAAAAACGTGCGGAAGAAAAATCTTACCCGTTTGTTTATCTTTACGATGAGTCTCAAGAAGTCGCTCACAAGTTCGGCGCGGTCTGTACACCGGACTTCTTTGTATATGATAAAAATCACAAGCTTGCGTACCGCGGTCGCCTGGATGACTCTTGGAAAGATGCTAGCAAAGTGACAAAGCGCGAACTTTACGAAGCCGTGCAAACCTTAATAAAAGATCAAAAAGTTTCTGAAGAACAAACGGCCTCTATGGGCTGCTCAATCAAATGGATATAACAGCATGAAGTATATTTTATTTTTCATTCTAGTCGCGATGGTTTCATTCGGTCTTTTCCTTTCCAACTATTTGGGAGCTTGGAAAGGCGTCGACATCTCTGAATCACAGCAAGGTCCTTTTAAAACCGTGTACCTTGAGCATGTAGGCCCCTATCACAAAGTAAATAAAGTGATCGAAAAAGTGGAAAAATTCATGGCTTCACAAGGCGCACCTTGTGGTCGCACTTTCGGTGAATACATGGATGATCCACAAACAACAGAGGAAGCACGCCTTCGCTCTAAAGTGGGTTGCATCGTTGCTGAAGTTCCAGCAAACCTACCTGAAGACTTCAAATCCGGCGAAATCCCAGCCCGCAAATACGTTGTGGCCGTCTTCACAGGTTCTCCCGGCATTGGCCCTATGAAAGTCTACCCTCGTGTGAACGACTACATGCTAAAACAAAACCTAAAACAAACTGAAGCCGTCGTTGAAATCTACGAGATCCACTCGATCACTGAGAAAAACGCCATGACAACGACGTACCTATTCCCAGTCCAATAGGTACCTGCTTCCCTTCGTGTTAAAAAAAAAGAGGAGCGATAAGCTCCTCTTTTTTTTTAAAGTGCCTGCTTCTTTTTTGTACTGCTCTGCACGACAAAAAAGAAGCAGGCACCTTTTAGTTGATTTCGTATTCGGCGGTGACTTCTACGCGGACTTTGATTTGGCCGGAAGCTACGTCTGTGGATGCGGCTTCGGCGATGGCTTTATTGAAAGTGGCATAGAACGGTTGCGGTGGTGATTGGGATTGGTTGCTGGTGATTTTACCAACGGCTTTGATTTTAACTCCTGCCGCTTTGGCGATTTCTTCGGCTTTTACTTTGGCGGCGCGGACGGCGTCCCCCAGAGCAGCTGTTTCGACCTGCATTCTTTTGTCTGAATCCCAAGTTAATGATGCAACGTTCACTCCGGAAGTCTGAGTTTTCTTATCAGACACAATTGCGTCCAAGAAGTTTCCAGCGTCATCAATTTTACGCAAAGTCACTTGCAGGCTTTGAGTCACTCGGAAGCCCGTCATTCTGTTTTGCTGAGTTTTTTGATCGTACTCGTATTCAGGATTCAAACTGTAGTTGTCCGTTTGAACGTCTTCTTTCTTGATTTTGAAATCTTCAAAAACCTTCTTTACATTCTTGAACTGGCTAGCGGCCATTTGCTGGGCTTGTTTTGCTGCTGGAGCTTTTGCCCACACGCTGATAGAGATGTTTACAAGATTCGGGTCTAAGCCTCGCTCGGCCACGCCGTTGACCACAATCAAGTTGTCTGCGTGAGCCGCAGACGCCACTAAAGTAAGTGCTATAAGAGCACAGCTTAAAATCTTACTCATAAATTCCCCTTTCCATGGGTTACCTCAAAATTCTAATCCAGGCCCTAGGTAAGGTAAACTTCTTCGCGAGGTCCAACGCATTGATTCTAATATTGCGCTTCATTCGGCTTTGTTTTGATAATAGAGCCCTAGAGGAGTTCATTCATGAAAAAGTTAATTTTAATCGGGACAGCAGTGGCGATGATTGCTACGGGCTGTGCAACAGCGAACGAAAATCCAAACACAGCAAAAGGTGCTGGTATCGGTGCCGGTGTGGGCGCTGTTGTGGGAGCCGTGATTGGTCACCAAACAGGTCGTCGCAATGAAGGTGCGTTGATCGGTGCGGCCTTGGGTGCAGGTCTTGGCGGAGCTGTTGGTCACCGTTTGGATAAGCAACAAAAAGAATTGGCGAAAATCGCGGAGACAAAAAGAACAGAGCAGGGTCTTATCACAAAACTTAAAAGTGATATCTTGTTCGACACTGGTAAAGCAGACCTAAAACCGCAAGCCAAAGAAAACATCAATCAATTGGCGGCGATCATGAAGAAGTATCCAGAGAATGTTCTGACAGTTCGCGGTTACACAGACGATACAGGCAGCCAAATGGTGAACAACCCGTTGTCTCAACAACGTGCAGAAGCTGTTCGCAATCAGCTTGTAGCATCAGGCGTTCCTGCAAACACAGCAACAGCAGTGGGCATGGGTGCGGCTAACCCGGTTGATCCAGGAAAAACAAAAGAAGCTCGCGCTAAAAACCGCCGTGTAGAAATCGAAATCACGGTGGATGAATCTAAAGTTCCTAAGAACGCGCAAAAATAATTTGTTTTAGAAAAGACAAAATAAAAAGGCATCCCGAGGGATGCCTTTTTTTATTTCATGAGATTGCGGGCGATTTCTAAGAAGCGCGCCTCTGTCACTTCCGGCGGCCACGGGATGATAGGGAACTCAAAAGGCTCATCCTCCCCGATATTCCAAGAAGCTAAATCCTTTGTGATCAGGTCGCGAACCTCAGTTGCTAGCAAACGACGATCGATCTGTTTTACGACTTTGGGAAGTGGGAATTCCAAATTGAATTTCTGCGAGATCGCCCAGTGAATACGCGACTCTATAATTTCAAAATCAGGTAGAAGCGCTTTTACCGGAGACACCAAATCCCCGACATAAGCTTCAGTCGCATCATGAAACAACATGTGCAACGCGATCTCTTTCGTTGGAGAAACCTCTGCACCTAAGCAAGAGTGCTGACCCACGCTATAGAAAAAACGTGTGTGTCCATTAAAGCGCGCCTGACGAGCTAATGCACAAGCAATGTCTTCCATACGCACTGCTGCTGGGTCTGGATCCAAGATATTAAAACGTGTCCCGGAAAGAGTGATCACCCAGGATTTTTTGATGATTTCAGGTCTATTCAGCTTTTCGGTAAGTTCAGGCATCGCAATATTCATGAACGAAGTCCTTACCCGAAAGGGTTCCGTGTTGCATGAGTTTTCTCGTGATTCAAAGCATCATTTTGGCCTCAAATGAAATCTGTTGGATCAGTCATAAAACAAAAACCGGTGTTCCTGTGTTGAGAACTTTCAAGCAACAGAAATAAAACCATCATCACAACTTTTAAAGGAGATCGTATGAAAAAAATCATCGCACTATTTTTAGGAATTCTTTCTACATCGGCGATTGCTCACGCTTACTCTGCTGATATGTCATGGGACGAAATCAACCGTTCAAAATACCTTCACCCGAAGGCCCCTACAGTGTACATGGGTCGCTCTATTGACTACATGTTCGTTTGCCAAGATGGCGATCGTTTGCGCACACAAAAGCCTGTGGACATCACAGAGACTCGCAGCTATGGCGGTGACCGCATGGAAGTTGTGGTCGTTGGACGTGAATATCTATCAACTCCAATCAGTTATGTTCACACCGTGGAAGACTGCTTCTGGAATACAAATCAACGTATTTGCAAAGACGTCGACGTCTATGGCTCATATCCCTTGACCGTGACGATCCCGGTTTACAAGCGTATTTCAAACCGCAACGTAGAACGTGAAGAGCTTCTATTTAGAAAATCTTACACGGTTCCTTCGTGTAACGACGTGGTACAGCCGCACTAGGATTTCAATTACTTCTCAACTAGAGAAGCCCCTGCTTCTCTAGTTGTGATTTTCAGTTGGAAAACTTATTTAGACGCCATGCAAAGACGTGATTTTTTAAAGACGACAGCGACATTGGCGGCCCTTTCTTCTCTTCCAACGAAAACCTTGGCTCAAGGTTCTTCTTGGGTATCCAAAAACCTGACTGACGATTGGCCTATTGCACGCCTTTCTGACAACGAATCTTCAAGCCTCGATTTTAATGGCGACAACATCGATCGCCCGCACGACATTCTTTGGAATATCGACGGCTACATCGAAAAACAAGGTGGCGAACCGAAAGTCTCTGAAGAGTTGGACGTCGTTGTCGTCGGTGGCGGTATTGGTGGCCTTGCCAGCGCCTACTATCTTCGTCATAAAAAAATCGCCCTTCTTGAACAGGATTATCGCTTGGGTGGCAACACCAAGGGAGAAATGTACAAAGATGCGATCTACAGCATTGGTGCGGCTTACTTGGCTGAACCCGATGCCGAATCTCAATTAGGCATTTTACTGCGTGAGCTGGATATTCACGATAAGGCCCGTCGTGAGACGGGTGATGAAACCACCGTGTTCTATAATAAAAAATTCGCGCGTCCTTTCTGGGAAGGCGCCAGTGCGGATGCTCACGCCGACTTTAAAAAGTTCCACGCACGCTTAAAGCAGATCTTCAATGAAGCAGACTTTGGTTTCGAAAGTGATTTCGCCAAAGAATATGACCAAATGACGGCGGAAGAGTGGGTCGATAAAGAATTCCCAAATATTCATCCGCATATCAAAGAGTACATGCAGCTTTACGGCTGGAGTTCTTTCTGTGGCTCTATCGATGAACTTTCTGCTTTTCAATATTTGGGTTTCATCAGTTCTGAGACCGGAGCGCTTTTAGCGTATCCAGGTGGGAACTCTTATGTTGCGCAAAAGATGGCGATCCAAATTCGCAAAGATGCCGGCAAAGAATCCTTGCGCTCTGGCTGCATGGTTTTAAGAGTGAAGGCTGAAGGCGGCGGAGCAACGGTGCTTTATGTTGACGGCATGGGCGTATTAAAGAAAATCAAAGCAAATCATGTTGTCATGGCTTGCCCTAAGTTTGTCGCTCGTCGTTTGCTTCCGCAAATGCCAAAGCAACAAGATACAACGATTGATCTTCTTCCCTACCGTGCTTACTTGGTCGGAAACATCATCACGAAAAAGCCGATTCAAAGTCCAAGCTATGAGCTTTACTGTTTAACAGGAAAAATGCCTCCTTCGCCGACGGCAATGAAGCGCGGCGATCGAAGCTTCACCGACATTTGTTTTGGAACTTGGGCTCAAGAAGAAAAAACTCAGCACAGTGTTCTGACTTTGTATCAAGGCATTGCTTACGATGGTGCTCGTCAGTTCTTGTTCAACCCAGCCTCCCATGACAAATACAAAGCGAAGTATCTTACTGATATTGAGCCCGTTCTTAATGCCTTGGGTTTATCACAAAACGACATTCACGGTGTGCGCATGACTCGCTGGGGACATGCTCTTCCGGTCGCGGCTAAAGGTCTTCTTGCTGCAAGAACAGCACAGATTGCCTCTGCATCTATTCACGACGTGATTCACTTCGCGAACCAAGATAACTGGATGACTCCTTGCTTTGAAGCGGCTCACCAAGCAGCGATTGAAGTTTCCTCGCTTATTAAATAAAAAACTTCTGTCTTAATTTGAGAATGAAGACAGAAAATCCTTAAGCTCACAGGCAATAAATCGATAAAGAACTTATGCGGTTTATTGCCTTTTTGTTTTTATTCATCTTTGCGAGCGGCACCCTTTGGGCGAATGGAAAAGCCTACCTAGACCTTGAAGACGGTCAGATTGTTTCCGTATTCAATCAACCCGGAATGAACTGGAAAAACTGTGCGGGCGATGCCAAATGTAAATCTGTCGCGTGGCCCGATAGCTCGGCCCAAATCGAAGTTGTTTCTCCCGTCAAAAAAATGAAGGTTGAAGATCCGTACACCGGTAAACTTGAAATGGAAGAATACGTTCAGGTGAAGTACCGCTATAAGCGCACGGTGAATGGCAAAGTCTATACGCAAGAAGGTCAGGGTTGGATTGACGCCGCTTATGTGACTAATGCTAAAAAGAGTTCTTTCTATGGAACGGCCGCGGCTGAAAAAGAAGAATGTCCTCCGGGCGCAAAAACTCCGGCTAAAGATATACAAAAAAGTTTAGAACCTTTGCAAAAGTCTTTATCAAATCACTCGGTCACAGATACGGCGAAAGCTCTGTCGCCGTACGTTGGCGCTTGCGTGATCAATCCTAAAAATCCGCCATCGCCGTATGCGGGCGGAAATCCCTACGATGCTTACGTGCTTCCGGCTTTAAAAAAGCAAGGTGTACCGAAAATTAAAAGAGAAGATGGCACCCTCATGACCCAACAAGATTTGATCGAGGTCGATGCCCTGGCGCGCACCCTTTATGCAGAGATGGCTCGTTGTTACAAACATGGTCTTCACTACCCGATGACAGTGGCAAAAATTTCCATCAATCGTGCTGAAGCATCACAGCGTAAAGCCGAATTTATTAAAGGCGATCATGCCGCTATTAAAACTCCTTTGGCAAAAGTTGTGACATCTCCTTCTCAATTTTCACTGTGGCTTAAAAAGATTGATGGTAAAGACAATCCAAGTCTGCGCCACGGTCTTTGCCCGCCATCAAGTAAGGACAAGGCCTTCTGGACCGGCGCCAAACCTCCGCCTTTTGAGCAGGATATCTGGGAAAATACGATGAGGATTGCGACTGAAGCCGTTTTATTCCCGAAAAAATTTAATGCACGTACTAAGCAAGTAAAGCAGTTTCATTACACGTCCGGGATGGATGGATTCTATGGAATGAAACAAGTCTTCCCTTGGATTGAAGAACGCAAAGTTTCTAAAAATGCTTGTGTACAGGTCTGGGACGACAAAGTAAAATCCTAAGCATGAACAATTCGACATCCAATTTTGTGTTCTTAATGGATTGTGCTGATTTTTCTGAAGCGCAAGTTGTGAAATCTTTTTTGGAATCTCAAGGATTTCATCCGCGTGTGCGCGATGAACAAACCCGCACCGTGGCTCCCCATCTGGGACAACTTCTGGGAAAACTGACTCTGGAAATTCCCGAACACGAATATATGGAAGCCTCTTTAGAGCTAGAACGAAGAGAGCCGCCGAGAATTCAAATCGTTCATGAGAATGATCTGGAAACAACTCAAGCTATGGCCAAGAAGGCTCTTTGGAATGCGATTCTAGGCTGTATTTTTATTCCTCTTCTTTGCAACTTCTATTCGATGGTGTTGGGTTATAGAGTCCTGCGCCAGGAAGTACCTTTGACTAAGACCAGTCGCAATCGCCTGCTCTGGGCCATCGTGTTTAACTCTTTTGCCTTCTACGTTTGGCTGACAATTGGTCCAAAATATTTCTTTAAAAATTATTAGCTCACGTTTTTAATCCTGTTTTTCAGCACGACGTGATTAATAGGATCCCTTTTCAGTTATGCTGAAAGCATGAAAAACATTCTGCCAGGCTTATTATTTTTTTTAGCGCTGGCTCTCTCTGCTAAGGGCCAGTCGCATGTCGTCGTCGGTCACGATTTTGATCCCTTTTATTATAGTGATGCCGGTCCGGGAATTCAGGGAGCCTGCTACGACATCCTCAAAAAACTCTGCGAATCCAACGAAGAAAGCTGCAAATTTAAAATCGCACCTTTACGTAACATGTTACGCATGTTGAAAGAAGGAGAAGCCGATATTGGCTGCCCACTGGGTCCTTCTCCTCAAAGAGGACGCGTTTACTACTATTCAGAAAAGGTCTTCGACACTCGCTATTCTTTTTTTGCGCGCCCCGCTGTTGCTAAAAAAATCAAAGACTATGATTCTTTGAGCCACCTGAAAGTCGGCGTCTTTTCCCCTTCTATGACGGAAGTGAGCCTGCAACAAGTTCACGAATACGTAGATAAGAAATTCAAAATTTATCCTGAAAAAACCGTGATCAACACCTTAAGAAAAGTTGAAAACAACAGCTATGACCTCGCCTACGCCAATGCCGATGTCGCTAAGACCTGGATTAAAAAAAATCGCAGCAAACTTGTCGAAGTGACAGGGCTGGGTGAGCCTACGGAATACTCGATTGTTTTTTCTCGCAAGAAATTTTCTGCCTTGGAATTTCAGAAATTTCAAACGAAGTTGCGCGAACTGCAACACACTCATGCGCTTGATGAGATCGCCGCCAAACACGGTTTAAAAATTTCATTGAGTGAAGAACCAAATGAAGCAAGATCCAACGGAGGTTCCAGAAGAACTCCGGCGACTAAAAATCCTTAGTAGTACTTGTCTAAAAAGCGGAAGTATTGGTCCTTAAAGACATCCAAGTCCATACGGTTTCCTTGAGAGTCCTGCATTTCAGGTATACTCAGAACAATCTTATCTTTGACTTTCTTATATTCCAAAAACTTGGTGAAAAGCACTTGCGCATCTTCGCCACTTTGTTCGGAAAAGTACGGCACGAAGAAACTTTCAATCTCTGCTTTATCGGGCAGAAAACCTTCGACCATATTTAACTGATTCACGAAAACGCGGGGGCAATAAAAAAGCTTTAAGCGCTGACAGCGCACCCGTTGAATGAAGTTATGAAAATTGCGAATACCTAAAGAATTGATCGCCTGCAGATCTTTAAGGTCAATGCTTAAATCGAAATTAGGATTCACTTCAACCCCATCAAGGGCCGAAGAGTACTCATTCAAACTGCCTTTAAGCAGGATGGTCGTACATTTGTCGCTAACACTGAAAGAAAGTTGCAGAGCCATTAGGTTCCTTTGAGTTCACCTATTATGCTCTGAACTTTCCTAAAAACAAAGTCCAGGGGTCACCGCTTCACGAAAAAATTAGCAGCGCGGTCCTTCTCCACAACTCAGAACGTCAGCTTCTTTGATTTTGAGGAGATTTTTAATACGCTCTTCGTTGGTAAAATGTGTTGCCGAGTCGCCTTCGTGCGCGTCGGGGATATGACATAACCAGTTCATAGCCAAGGAAATCCTGTCTTGCTTTGTCTTCACATCTGTCACGGCTTTTAAGTGAGCCATTAGAATACGCCCTGCGGTCATATCGGCCATAGCTTCTCGCTCGCGAGTTTCAAAGTATTTAGCGTCACGCTCAGGCATTGCGTTGCGAAGACACTTCGATGCCTCGACATCTTGAACGTCGACGCGCGTCTGGAACTGAAGTTGATGATACATCTCGTGAGCCAGCAGCATCACTAATGAAGTGATACGATCTTCTTTGTCTTTACCAGCCAGTTTAAGTAATTGCCCAGGGCAGATTAAAATCACACCCGCGGAAGCTCCCGGAAGTAATGACGAGTGCGCTCTTAAACCTAGACCATCCCCCTCACAATTGCTGGTCGCAAGAATGGTCATCGCGTTTTTGCCTGGATAAGTCGTTTCAATAATTTGGGAGATGGACATCACATCTGTGGAATTGATCACACTGATCTGATGCTTTTTCTCATCATCCGAAAGTGTGCTTGCCTGAATATGTTCAGCGTAAAGCTTCTGCACAAGTGCTTTGGTTTCTTGGATGTCTTTGTCATAGTCGTAGATCATACGATAGGCCGCGTCTGATAAATGTAAAAAGCGCAGTTCTTCTTTGTACAGTTTCCCTGCTTGAAACTCTTCACGGGTTCCTTTGAATTCCGCCGACAACTGCGGAAATTCTTTTTTAAGCTGAGTCAGGGCTTTTTCGCGACCTTCTTTACGAATCGTTTCCGCGATCGGTGCTTCTTGAATGGCACAGACGGTTTCTTTCGGCTTTTCGCAAAGATTCGTTGCTATTTTCTTTTCGTTTTTAGGAACGCCATCTTTGTGACTTGTCGCCGTCTGCCCTACTTGCGCGCCGGCATTTTTTTGACGCATTTTCGCTGCGTATTCGGAATCCTTTTTCGCACAAGCGGCTAAGGTGAATACGGCTGAAATCACAGTGACTGTTAAGAATGCTTTTTTCATGGACTGCTCCTAAGTTCGACACCTGTCGGGCGAAAAAAGGCGCGCGCCCGTGCGAGCACCCTTTAGATCGACCTTCAGCTGTCGAAGATCTTAAAAGCAATTTAAAGACCAAATGAGCGTCTCAGCCTGAGACACTCAGAGATTATTCACCATCTACGGCAAAAACAATGAACTCTGTCAGTTCGGCTTTTGAAAAGTTATTATCGACCATGACTAAAAGGCTGCGACGGCCATCGGGAAGATTCGGCCCCCACGCCATGGCCTCAAAATTCTGAATGACCTTTTCACCGCGCACTTGAAGAAGATCTGTTTCAAAGTCGACGAGCTTCACTTTATCGACCGGCTGAAACGTCCCGGCTTCAAGTTTTGATGCCTCATGAACACTTTGAGCTTTTGATAAATCTGCCAAATAGATAGCAACTGTTTGCGCCCATTTTTTCGGGCCTAGAACACGCACGCCTCTTTCCATCACGAGCATTTTAGTTTCTGAAAGAGCGAGCATTTCAGAAACCCCTCTCATCACTTCTTTTCCTGCCGGAAGTTCATTGAAGGCGTCGATGTGATAAGCGTACTCAGCGATGGGCGCATACCCTTTATCTTTTTGATCTTCAAATTTCAGAATGCGAACGGTGTCGCCTTCCGCTTCTCTGCCATTTACAAGATCTTGAGTCAAAGCGGCTTCCGTCGTCGTGAAGACGTACTGACCGTCATTCCATGTCGTCAGGCTTTCAAAGGCCAGGTTTCCTTGAATGCCTTTAGTCTCGACGCCTGTCGCCTCTGGAAGAAACTTATCTGGCATTGGAAAATCAGATTTCCAAAGACCTTCAGGTGAAGTTCTAAAAATACGTGGCATCGCGCGAGGTTTTGCGTCGCTATTGCCTTCAGAGGAAAGAATTAAATCGCCTGAAGACAAGCGCACAAGTCCTTCTGGATCTAACATGGCTTTACGATCGCCATCCATAGGAAGTCCCGTCACAAAACGAACGGCTTTCGGTGTCAGCGTCACTTTTTTGTCGGAAGTGATTGTAAGATCAAATTCGTAAAAGCGTGGATCCCCGGCGCGACCCTTGTCATCAGAAAGAGCCGTCAAAGTTCCGTTATTAAAACTGATCGCAGATAGTCCCCCGATCGTTGTTTTTTGAAACTTTGTTCCAGTGGGAATAGATGTTTCAGCAAAGTATTCCAAGCTTAATGCCTGGGACTCTACACTGATCAAACTCAACACGAGTAAAGATAAAAGCAGCTTCATTCTAAAATTCCCCTCAATTCTTAAAGAAAGCGGCGCACAGTTTTTCAATCTCTTCTTTGTATTCCAGAACTTCAAGCCAACGCGCAGGAATGGCTTTCGGGCCATAATAAGCTCCGCATAAGACGCCCGCGACAGCTCCGCAAGAATCCGAATCATCGCCGCGATTGACAACCGCGACCAAAGCGTCTTCTAGCGAATCAAATTTCATAAAAGCCCACAATCCCGCACACAATGTATCTACACAGAATCCAGAAGTGGAAAGCTCGTTCCATTCGGTTTGCGGGATGAATTTCAGCTTTTCATAAATAAATGGACTGACCTTTTCGGCTTCATGCAAAGCGGTGGCGAAAATCTCTTCTTTGTTTTTTCCAGCAAGGACAGCTTTTATCGTGGGAACAAAAATCAAATCCGTATCGACACAGTGATGGTGCCCATGAGTCATCTTGGTTTGTGTGACCATGATTTCGTGCAAGCCCTGAATACTTTGAGCTTCATAGTTTCCCCGAGCATCTTCATTAAGAAGGGCTAGCGGTGCCACACGCATGATCGAACCATTACCTTGAAAATCATTGTTCACAAAACCACAATCTTTGAGCGGCAGACCGTCTTTAAGGTTTTGCAGTCCTTTGATTGTTGTGGTGCCAATATCCGGTGGATTACTAGCATACCATTTCAACATTTCTGATTTAAGAATATCCAACGAGATTTCTTGAGGACTCTTTAATGCGCGCAAAAGACATAGCATCAAATCCGTGTCATCCGTCGCTTCGCCGGCTTTCCAGTTGAATTTTCCACCGCCGACGATTTCAGTCTTCGTGTTCCAAGAGGCTTGCGGAGGCAAAAATTCCCACGGGGCTCCTAAAGAATCCCCTGCGTGCAAACCCCATAACATTCCTAGAACGCGCTCTTGAAAAGACAACATGCCACAAAGTCTTAGCGGCAAAGGGGGGGCTTGTCGACAATAAAAAAGCCCTCGTTTGTGACGAGGGCTTTCCCAATCAAATCTTAAAGATTTAAATTAAAGTCCGCGAATCAAGTTCAACGCACTTCCCGCGCGGAACCATTTCAACTGTTCTGCGTTGTAAGTGTGTTTCAACTCGATAACTTCAGAAGAACCATCCTTATGTTTAAGGATCATCTTCACGTTTTTACCTGGAGCAAGATCTTTAAGATCTACTAGGCTTACAAGGTCTTCTTCTTGGATCTTGTCGTAGTCTTTTGGATTTACGAAAGTCAAAGCTAATACACCTTGTTTTTTCAAGTTTGTTTCATGGATACGAGCGAAGGACTTCGTCACAACCGCAGTGGCACCCAAGAATCTTGGAGACATCGCTGCATGCTCACGAGAAGAACCTTCACCGTAGTTTTCGTCACCGATGATCACCCAGCCTTTGCCGGCTTTTTGGTATGAGCGCGCGACTTGAGCAAACTCAACACCTGTTTGACCTGTCATCAAGTTGCGACCTTTACCGATTTCACCTGTGAATGCGTTATCCGCACCCAACAACATGTTGTTAGAGATGTTGTCTAAGTGACCACGGTAGTTCAACCACTTACCGCCCGGAGAGATATGATCCGTTGTACACTTACCTTTAGCTTTTGCCAAAACGTAGTTATCAACGAAGTCTTTACCATCCCATTTCGTGAACGGAGAAAGAAGTTGCAGACGCTCTGAAGTCGGGCTGACAGCCACTTGCGCCTGAGCACCCGCTGGTTTTTGGTAACCTTCCGTATCAGGGATGAAACCTTGAGCTGGAAGTTCTGGAGCTACCGGAGCTTGCAACTTGATTTTACCTTTTGGTCCTTCAAGCTCATCTGTCGCTGGATTGAAATCCAAACGACCTGCAAGACCCAACGCCATCACGATCTCTGGAGAAGCGATGAACGCCAAAGTTTCTGGGTTCGCGTCGTTACGAGCGCGGAAGTTACGGTTGAAAGAAGTCACGATCGTGTTCTTCTCTCCCGATTTCACATCGTCACGTTTCCATTGACCGATACATGGACCGCAAGCGTTCGCAAGAACAGTGGCACCCACTTCGTTGAACGTCGTCATTTGACCGTCGCGCTCAATGGTCTTTTGGATTTGTGTTGAACCTGGAGAAACCAAGAACGGTTGATTCATTTTCACGCCGATATCCATAGCTTGTTTTGCTACGAAAGCCGCGCGACCGATATCTTCGTAAGAAGAGTTCGTGCAAGAACCGATCAAGGCTGAAGAGATTTTCGCTGTGTAACCTTTTTCTGCCACTTCTTTTTTAAGAGCAGAGATAGGGCGAGCCAAGTCTGGAGTGTGAGGACCTACAAGGTGTGGTTCCAAAGCAGACAAGTCGATTTCGTAAACTTCGTCGAAGTATTTACCAGGATTCGCAACAACGTCTGCATCCGCAGACAAGATGTCTTTGTGAGCATCAGCGATAGACGCCAATTGATCACGGCCTGTTGATTTCAAGTAAGCGCCCATGCGCTCGTCATACGGGAATACAGAACATGTCGCACCCAACTCGGCACCCATGTTTGTGATTGTCGCTTTACCTGTACAAGAGATGGAAGAAGTGCCTTCACCGAAGTACTCAACGATTTTATCCGTTCCACCTTTTACAGTCAGCATTCCGCAAAGTTTCAAGATCACGTCTTTCGCAGAAGCCCAACCGCCCAACTTACCTTTCAAGTGAACACCGATCAGTTTTGGATTTTTAACTTCCCAAGGAAGTCCCACCATCACGTCTGAAGCATCAGAACCACCCACGCCGACAGCACACATACCCAAACCACCCGCATTCGGAGTGTGAGAGTCTGTACCGATCATCAAGCCGCCTGGGAACGCGTAGTTTTCAAGGATCACTTGGTGAATGATACCGGCGCCGGGTCTCCAGAAGCCGATGTTGTAACGAGAAGATGTTGTCGCCAAGAATTCGAAAACTTCTTTGTTCGACATGTTGGAAGCCGCCATGTCAGCGTCTTTCCCTTTGTAAGCTTGGATCAAGTGATCGCAGTGAACTGTTGAAGGAACGGCCGCTTCATCTTTACCCGCAAGCATAAATTGCAACAAAGCCATTTGCGCTGTCGCATCTTGCATCGCTACACGGTCTGGTCTTAGAAGAAGAAAACTTTCTCCACGAACCAACTCTTGATTTTGTGGATCATCCAAGTGACCAAACAAGATTTTCTCCGCCAATGTCAAAGGGCGGTTCAAACGATTGCGAACTACAGCCAATCTTTCAGCTGTCTTCTTGTAAACGTTCTGTACCATTTCTGGTGACGTTTCGATTTTCGAAGCCATTGTTATTGCCTTTCTTTGAAGAACGCCCGATCATAATGAAAATCAGTTGAAAGCTCAACGAATCCGCGGCTTTGCGCGAGGCATAAATGGACTTAAGACTATTTAAGAACATCGTCATCCTAACGGGGGCTGGAATCTCGGCAGAGAGCGGGATTCGCACATTTCGCGACCAGGACGGCCTTTGGGAAGAGCACCGCATTGAAGACGTCGCCACACCTGAAGCTTTTGCTCGAGACCCCAAGTTGGTTCAGCGCTTCTATAACCTGAGACGGGCTCAACTGAAAGACCCGAAAATCCAGCCAAACCCGGCTCATCTCGCATTAGCTGAATTAGAACGCCTGTGGGAGGGGGACTTCCTGCTAGTCACCCAGAATGTCGACAACCTCCATCGCCGCGCCGGCTCTTCCCACTTACTCCACATGCATGGTCGCCTGGACAAGGTTTTCTGCCTCCATTGTGATGAGCACTACGAATGGAACGAAGATTTGGCGGTCGATCAAAGCTGCGAGGCCTGTGGGCGAAAAGGCGGCGTGCGCCCTGATATCGTGTGGTTTGGGGAAATGCCTCACCACATGGAAGAAATCTATGCGGCTTTAGACAAAGCTGATTACTTTATCTCCATCGGCACCAGTGGCAATGTGCATCCGGCAGCAGGCTTCGTGCGTTTGGCGTGGAAGGCGAAAAAGATTGAGATCAATTTGAAAGACACCGAGATCTCTCCCTCCTTTGATGCGCATTTCGTGGGACCCGCCTCGACGGAAGTTCCACGCTTTATTAAAGAACTGTTAGAGTAAAAATCTCCCGTTCCAGCAATTCCTAAGAGTGAAAACTGTCTGAAGTTTTGACTGTTTTTGGTAAAAAACTTCGAGCCCTGAATACGCATAGCTATTCTCATGTTTGTGCTTTAACTCTAGTGTCACTTTCAAAAGGTGGTTTTATGCTGCACAAAGCGGTTCTCGCTCTTTCGCTTCTTATGTCTTCGTCGGCCTTCGCCGAAGAGAATTCCTTTTGGCAGCTTCCCTCTTCAAGTCCCGACCACTACTGGCAAGTTCCCTTTGATCAATCCAAGGCGTACGAAGCCAATATGATCAAATCCCATCTGTATGTGCAGAAAGAAAGCTTGAACACGATTTTGAAAATTGATTTTGATGACTTCCGTGATGTCCCGGATCTTTTTAAAAGCTACTTGCCTGGAGAAAATTTTGATCGTCCTCGTAAAGTCAGCATCTATTTAGCTTTAACAAACGACTACAATGTGTTGAGCCCTGTTGGTGTTGAGGCTGAGACCGATGACAACGGCTACACGCACGGTTCAAAAATCGTGATCGGCGGATTCTTGCCGCAAGGTCACTACATGAGTTTTGAATACTCGTCGGACCTTTATACTCAACCGATCGATGGGACGGCTTACAAACTGCCTGATGGTGGCCGTTACGTCAGCCAGCATTTTACGAATGAAAACGTTCTTAAAATCGTTCTAGATAATATCGATAAAAACCGCGGTAAGACTTTTTACTGGAAAGCGGAAGCTGGATGGCAACAACTTAAATCCGACTCTTCAGGAGGATATCTTGAAGGCGCGACTCAACAGGCGAAGTTCCACGCGTTGATCAATAAAGCCCAGAATGGCAAAATGAAAACTCCCATCAACGTAGATAACGGCAAAGACACTCGCAATGGTGCGATCTTGGGATTGTACGTTGGTATCGCTAAAGAATATCTGATGGCGAAAAATATGTGTCGCGTGCGTGCGTTTGCCGAAAGCGGTGGTCGCGGCTCTACAATCAATGAAGCCAGCTACGTTGCAGCGAATGTTGGTGGTATTTTGTGGTGTCAAAGCTCTCCATCATCACTGACTTATCGTGCGGAGTTAGGTCATGAGTCCAAGCTTTATAACACAGGCTACGAAGGCACCGGCTATGCCGATATCTCGACAGGAAAAAACAACTGGAGAATCGGTTTTAGAATCATGCAAAAGCATGGAAAACTTTTGAACTATGTCGATTACAATCTTAAGAACATCAAAACTAATAAAATCGACATGATCTTTATGCTCTATTTCCGCTACGATTTTAGATAGTTCTGCAAAAGCACATCTGAAAATAAAAAAGGAGTCTTTCGACTCCTTTTTTTATTTCCAAATCTAAATAAGAATTAGAATCCAGAATAGCAACGGCTTGAAGTGATAGTTTGTGAAGCATCACGAACCATGTACAAGCAGCTGTCTTCAGCTCTGTGAAGTTGAACACGTGTGTGAGGAATTTCTTCGTACTCCCCGTTCACCAGTTCAATAGTGTGAGTGGGTGTTGCTTCCACATCCAGGATCATTGGGTGGTTGCACATTTCTTGGTAACCCCATTGAGTGTGCTTAGCTACTGTTTTGATCGCTGTTGTTAAACGTTCGTTGCGGATGTATTTATCGCAGCCCGCTGCCAATGCAGAAGACGCCGACAACACCATAACAAGTGCAAGTAAGATACGCATAAAAATGCCTCCGTTATTTAATTAGCGAAGGCATGTTTAGGTGTTTTTATCAGGAATGCCAACGACAAAGCCCTGACCTTTTCAAAACGAAAGCGCATTGAGAATGCCTAATAACCTGGCGCGCCAGCCTCGGTTTCGCGGTCCTTCTGCTTTTTAAACAAAGGCAGATATTCTTCGTAGCCCTCTTTTTCTAAATCCCGGACGGGAATGAATCTGAGCGCCGCCGAGTTTAAACAGTAACGCTTGCCTGTGGGAGCGGGCCCGTCATTAAAGATATGGCCTAAGTGACAGTCCGCAAGTTTGCTGCGCACTTCAATCCGTGGCACAGAAAGACTGCGGTCTACTTTCGTCGTGATATAGGATTCATCCAAAGGTTTGGTGAAACTAGGCCATCCGGTAGAAGAATCAAACTTATCTAGCGAGCTAAAAAGAGGTTCACCAGAAACGACATCGACGTAAATACCTTCTTCATGGTTGTCCCAGTATTTATTTAAAAACGGTCGCTCCGTGCCCTCCATCTGGGTGACTTCGTATTGTAAGGGATTGAGCTTGTGCTTCAATTCTGATGAAGTGGGTTTGTGGTAGTGAGAGAAATCTTTCATAACTCCTCCAATGTCTTTACACCCCTATTTTACTCTTATGGATTTGACGAAACACAGCTTTGCCTGCTGCCATGGGCTTTTTGTCTTGTTATTTCGCGAATTCTTAATAAGCTCGATTCTATGAAAACACTTCTTCTTGCCATGACATTTTTTTCCAACTTCGTCTTCGCAAACCCTGTCAACCCACAAGGTGAATTTCTGCGTTCGTGTTATGAAGACGACACGGACTTTTTGGCTTCGGTTCTAAATATTAAAAATTCAGATTGGACCTTCACGCACACAGGATATGAAGATGAAAGCTGTTCTAAGCCGTACATCATTTATGAAGAAAAGTTTGCGGCTACCATTGATGGTGTGAACTTGGATCTCCAAGCGACGCAAGCCTCCTACACCACTTTGACGGACACTGTGACAGAAGCGTTAAATATGATTGCCTACTGTGGGTTTCATGACTGGAAAACGGGAGAAAAGAAAATCGTCACGGACTTGATCTGCGATGACTATGCTCCTCCACGCACCGGCGAAACTCGATTCACGCTTTTGCAAATTTCCGAAGAAGGGGCGCAGCTTTCTTTAGGAAAAGAGTCTCACGGTCATAATGGAACTTCGGTCGACCGTCGACATACTGAATTAGACCCAAATTACTACATCAAAAATTAAATGGGATCTCTTAGAGAACATCATAAGTAATATACACCTTCTCGTCCTTCTAGCGATCCAAAAGTAGACAGCCTGATCAAGAGTTCTTAATAATATTCCGAAACGTTTGCATGAGATTTTTATTCCCTCTGAACGTTTTGATATGGGCTCTCATACCGGCTCTGCTATGGGCTGCGCCTAATACTTTGAATTATCAAGGGCGCATTCTGAAAGAGGA
The DNA here is from genome assembly GCF_047305915.1 of Bdellovibrio sp. HCB117. Classification (NCBI taxonomy): domain Bacteria; kingdom Pseudomonadati; phylum Bdellovibrionota; class Bdellovibrionia; order Bdellovibrionales; family Pseudobdellovibrionaceae; genus Bdellovibrio; species Bdellovibrio sp. HCB117. The sequence goes on from NZ_CP178622.1 coordinate 2,573,518, forward strand.
TGGCACTCCTCTTTTATATAATAATGTCAGCTTTAGTTTTGAGATCACGAATGCGGCAGAGACTTGCATCATGTACCGTGAACAGGTGAACGGTGTAAACCTTTCTGCGACCAAAGGTGTTTTTGATATCTCCATTGGCAGTGGCACAAAAATCTATCCCACCACCGCTTTTCAACTGAGTGAGGCATTTCAAAGTGGTGTTTCTATAAATTGTGATGGCACCGCTCCGATCACGCCGACGGCGATCGAGACGCGCAAACTGCGTGTTCAATTTTTTGACGGATCTACCTGGAAGTCGATCACGCCTGCTTTAGAAATACACTCTGTCCCTTTTGCTTTCTCAGCAGCAAAATTAGAAGGCAAATCAGCCTCAGACTTTGTTATTAAAACAGGGCTTCCTATCTGCGGAGCAGGAACATTTCTGTCGTGGTCCGGATCTGCCTTGACGTGCGAAGGTGTGACGGGTTCTAACGGCGGAACCGTTACCAATGTGACTTCGACTAACTCTTATTTAAGTATCACTAACGGAACTTCGACTCCCGCATTGACCTTGATTGTCGGCACGACGGCGAACACGGTCGCCGCGGGGAATGATTCGCGCTTTACGGACTCACGAAATCCTACGGGCGCCGCAGGTGGTGATCTTGGTGGGACTTATCCAAGCCCTGATGTTGCCAAACTTCGTGGCGTGGCCGTGGCTTCGACAACACCTACAGTAACAAACAATCTTTTAAAATTTGATGGCACGGGTTGGACTCCGGGGTTTGTGACAATCTCAGATGTGCGATCGACCGCCGCCGGCAATACGACGTTCTTTCCAACGACCTGCACGACAGCGCAAACTTTGAATTGGGAATCGGCGACAGATAAATACATTTGCGCCGACATTGCAATTCCCGATTCTAAAATCACCTATGCTTCGCAAACAGCGAAAACATTTTTTGCAGCCCCCACCGCAGGCGGCGCTCCTAGTTTTCGCGCGATCGCTTCTTCGGACTTACCGACAACGGGTGCTGATGGTGTCTTGATTAATGGTGGAAATACATTTTCTGCAAATTCTTCCATTGGTTTAAAGGATGCTTTCAATCTTAGTCTACTAACAAATAATTCTCCCCGATTGAGCATCCTGGGCACGGGGCAAGTAGGAGTGCAAACTTCAACACCGCCAGCTCCATTAACTGTTCAGAACTCATTACTCGCCACAGCCTCGTCAACGGCCGCAGCACTCACGCCGACGCAGGTTTTAGTGAATGATGCCATCGATTTGCCGACGGGCCGACAAGCGAGTCTGTTAGTCCTTAGTCAACCTACACAAACTGCGAATGGCACGGGCCAATATAACGCCGCTGTCTTTGATATTAACTCCAACACGGGCGCATTCAATTTGCAGGGGACACGTGGCCTTATGGTCATCAATACAAAGAATGGGTCCGGCACCGTCAGCAACCAAGTCGGCGGCATTGTCGGAAGCCTCTTGAAAGAAGGTACAGCAACCAGTCAGGCCGGGTTTCAGGTGACGGCTTCGGCAAGCGCAAGCACAACTCTTGGAAACCAGTATGGAACAAGCTCTTCTGTGACAAATACATCTTCAGGGACCGTCACCGTTCAAACGGCTTATCAAGGCACCGCAGTCAATTCGAGTGGCTCAACGGTGACGAACCAACACGGACTTTTTGCAACCTCGGTCAACTCGGGAACGGCGGCGTCCCAATACGGAGTTTTATCAAAGACGACTCATGATGCCGGCAACACTTTGCCTACGCAGTATGGAACTTATACGGTGGCCTCTAATAATGGTTTAGGAACCATCACAAACGCTCACGGTAATTTCAATCAGGTCTTTAATGCAGGAGCGGGCACTACCACAAATGCTTACGGTACTTACAGTCAAATTTGGAATGACGGCACGGGAACGATTGACAAGGCCTATGGATATTACGCCGATGTCTACAATCCAAATGGTGGAACTATTGCCACTGGTTACGGATTGTATTTAGGTTCTGTCAGCGCCACCGCGAAATGGTCCATCTGGTCGAATGATGCCACTGCACCGTCGTATTTTGCAGGCAGGATCGGTATTGGAACCGCAACACCGACACACAATCTTCAAGTGGAAGGAACGGCGGGATTAAGTACGGGAACAGCTTGGACGAATACGTCAGACATTCGACTTAAAGATATTCAAGGAGATTACGAATACGGTTTGAATGAAATTTTAAAACTTCGTACCGTGCGTTTTACCTACAAGAAAGACAACCCTTTAAAGCTTTCTTCGAAGCATAAGATGACAGGCTTTATCGCTCAAGAAGTGCAAAAAGTAATTCCAGACGCCGTCAAGGTTCGTCCGGATGGGTATTTAGAGTTGAACGTCGATCCTATTCACTGGGCGACCGTCAATGCTGTTCAGGAACTCAATGGCAAATGCGAAATGTCTCAAGAGCAGGTGTCTGCACTAAAACGTGAAGTCGCTTCTTTGAAAGAAGAAAATACTTTGCTGAAGATGCGGCTTGAAAAACAGAATCAAGATTTAGAGATGATTAAAAAGAAATTGGGGCTTGCTGATTAAGCAAACCCCTTTTTTAGATTCTTATTTTACTTCTACGGCCGAGATCACGGAGCTTATAACTTTTTTTGCTTTCTCGACATTGGATTTCATGGTCGAAGGATCTTTTAATGATCCCAGCATTTCTTCCGGCGCAAAGCTCATGGTTTGAAAGATCTCAAAGTTCTTAGCGATCTCATCACCGTGATCGCGACGCAAACTTGGCGGCATCAAGCCTAGAAGTCTTTCAATTTCTTGGGAAGCTCCACCTTCACCAGCAACCTCACCCAAAACCATGTAGAAGATATTCGTCATCTCTACACCCACCTTGCGGTAGTCGTTTTTCCCAAGGGCACTGTCGACTTGCTTATAGCGTTTGTGAACAAGCTCTTTCAATGTACGCCGACGGCGTCCCCACCCGAAATCTCTTTGCGCTTTCACTAACAAACCCAAGCCCATTGCGCCATAGACAATCGCCCACAACCAAGGACGATAAAGAACGCTGGCCTCGGTCGAAGGTTCCCAATTCATCACCGGATCTGGCAGTTTATTTTCAACAACTGCCGGTTTCGTCGGTGTCTTTCCATCTGCTAAACGAGATGAGGAACCGACGGGCGCATTGGGATTATTCACGACTTTTAAAGTGATCGGCTGAGTCGTGCGCGTATAGTATTTACCCGATTGAGGATCAAACATACTGACACTCAAAGCAGGAATCACCATGTCGCCTTCTTGACGAGGAATGACTAAAACTTCAAATTCTTTATAGCTGCGACCGTTTTTAAAGAACTTCGATTCTGATTTAGTGTCGTATTGCTCAAGACCCGTCGGCCATGCAATCGCGGGAAGATCGATGACTTTCGCATTCCCTGCGCCTTCAAAGCGCACTTTCAGACTTACAGGTTGATTCACTGGAGCTGTTTGATTTTCAACGCTTGAGTGAACTTCAAACTGGCCGACAGCGCCTGTAAAATCTTGCGGACGTCCCTCCGTCGGAAGAGGTTTTACTTTGATGTCGACACGAGCCGAACTTTTTGTGTATTCGTAAGGCTTCCCGTAAAAACCACCGAACTGCGCTAAGGTTCTTACGCGAGATTTGATTTTATATTCATCAATCACCGCGCGACCTGGTTTGATCGGAAACAAAGCATGAGATGCCAGCAAAGCTTTCTTCCAAGCCACTCCGTTCACAACTTCTTCTGTGAATTGAATAGAGGGAACTTCTTCAATAATCTCTTTCCAGAAGCCTTTTAAGCTTGGGAATTTCAAACGGTCCAAAGTTTCCATCTGTCCGCGGGTATAAATATACCAGTTCACGGTGACTTGTTCGCCCTCATAAACTTCGGTCTTGTCCACTTCAACAGAAATAAAAAAGGCTTCGTTGGGATTCGTTGGTAGACTTCTAAAAGCCGCTTCCGGAAGTCCGGTGTTTGCGGATGGCCAATTCATATCATCAGGAACTTGACCCATCTGTTGCTGCAAAAGTCTTTGGCGTTGTCTTAAAAGCTGATTGAAGATTTCTTCATCGGCCTGATCCATAGCTTCAAACGGATCATCGAAACCAGGTTGTGTCGGACGCTTCTGCGGTCTTCCCGCCGAACCTTGCCCACTCACAGTGACAAGAATAGGTTTTGTGCGATGAACTTTTCCATCGACCACGACTTCAAAGGCATCCACACTTAATTGCCCTGTACGCTTCGGGCCCATCGTGTAATGAAACTCTTTACGTCTTTGTGTTTGAAATTGCATTCCTTGCGGAGTTCCGACAAGTTTCTGCGCCACCGCCGTGGACTGAGAACTATTTAATAGATCAAAGCCATCTAAGTCCGGAATGCGCGGTTCTGCAATGTCATGATCTTCTGTCGATACAACAGAGACGGTCACTGTGAAAGTGTCAGTAAGACCGATTTCATTGCGATCCACTGTGGCCTGCACTGTCGGCGCGGCGTGTGCGAAGAATCCAAAAATAAGGACACTTAGAAAGAACAGGAAATTACCAGTCTTTGTCACGAGGCTGCTCCTTCACTTCTTTGCGATTGTACTCAGCACGGATTTTTTCTTCCTGCTGTTTCAACTCGCCCAGAATCTTTTTAACATCAGCTTCTGAAAGTTCCTTTCCTTGGAAAGGACGAGGCTTGTATTTCGGCGACTGTTGCACTTGCTTCTTATCATCCTTGGGCTCTTGATCTTTGGGATCTTTATCCTTTTGATCTTTGCCGTCTTGATTTTGCTGCTGCTGCTGGTTTTGATCGCCTTGCTGATTTTGTTGATCTTGTTTATTTTCTCCACCCTGTCCTTGTTGGGACTGAGTCAGAAGTTCGATATTGGTTTTTACTTCGTTAGACGTCGGAATGATTTCTAAGGCTTTTTGATATACGGCCAAAGCTTCATCCACTTTCTTCGCTTTTCCTAAAAGTTGAGCACGGTTAAAGCGCGCCATAAAAACAAGCTCTAACTTTTCTTCTTTTAAAGCCAAGTTTTCGGCTTCCTGATAGGATTGCAGAGCTTTTTCAGCTTGTTGCAGACCCTCAAAGCTCAACCCTAAATTTAAATGCAGTTGGCCGACGAAAGGATCAAAGCGCAAAGCCTCAAGATATTTATCCATCGCCGGTCCGTATGCTTGCGCTTGAACCTGCTTATTTCCTTCGCGGTTTAATTCCAATGTTTTTAGATGTGGTCTTCCCGGTCCACATCCCACAAACAATAAAGGGGCAAGAACTAAAAGCTTCCTCATTGTGGTGGCACCTCATAGCGTCCTTTCCAGAAACGGAAAGAATGACGACGTTCGCCTAAGAAGATTTCTAAAAGAGCTAACAAAATACCTATGAATAAGATCATTTGAAAACGCTCTTCGTATTGCACGGCCATCGTCGTATCAAATTGCGTGCGTTCCAATTTTCCAATGTCTTCGACTAAGAGCTTCGTTTGATCGCCGCCGAAAGTGGCAAAATAGAAACTTCCTTTACCCGCTTCAGCTAAAGCTCTTAAAGCATCGCCCTTCACCGTGGTGATGATGGTCTGTCCTTGGCGATCTTTCTTATAACCTTTTAAAAAACCCATACCGTCACGAACAGGGATGGCTCCGCCTTTTTCAGTTCCATAAGCGAGAGAAAAAATACGAACCCCTTCATCAGCCATTTTCTTAGCTTCATCCAAAGCGCCCTGCTCATGGTCTTCACCGTCAGAGGCAATCAAAACAACGCGAGTCACTTTCACCGTGTTGTCCGTTGAAACGCCACCACGCTCAAAAGCCTCTTTAGAAATACGAAGAGCTTCAGTGAAGTTCGTACCTTGAGTAGATACGGATGAAGGTTCTAATGATTCTAAATACATTTTGATAGCGCCCGGATCATTCGTAAGCGGAGATAGCAACGCCGCGGAACCGGCAAACGCCACCACGCCCACTTTATTTCCCGGCATCAGATCGATCAAACGACTGAGTTCTGATTTCGCTTGAGCCAAGCGCGAAGGTTTTACATCTTCCGCCGTCATACTTTCAGAGACGTCTACGGCAAAGATGATTTCCACACCTTCACTTTTCACCTCTTGCTGACTCTCACCCATTTGTGGACGAGCCAAAGCCAGGACGAAGAAAAAGACGACTAAAAGCTGCAGAATGTTTTTAATAGCTCTTTTCTTTGACGATACGGAGCTTGAAAGGAATGGATAAAGTCTTTTACCAATCGCACTTTGCAAAACCTGGCGCGAGCGACGGTCAAAGAAGAAACCAATCACGACAATAACGGGAATCAACCAAAGATAGTTAAAGGCGGCGATGTTTTCAAAGCGAAACATTATGGCACCCTCCTTAACCAAGATCGTCCTAATAGAATTGCTACAAGATACGTAATCAAAGCCATCACCAGATAAGGCGGAAATTCTTCCGTGTAACTTGTGAACTTATTCACGTCGATTTTCGTTTTTTCTAGATTGTCGATATCGTTAAAGACCTTTTGCAACGCGCCTTCGTTCGTCGCACGATAGTACTTACCACCGGTCTCAGAAGCCATGCGACCTAAAAGATCATCGTTCACGGCACTTTCAAACGGCTGATAAGTTTTGATCTTTTGGCCGAAGATGTCTCGAGTGTAAACTGGGATTCTTGTCGGTCCGTCTTTTCCGATACCGATAGAGTAAACCTTAATGCCGTAACCTTTAGCGATCTCTAAGCCCGTTTCAGGATCAATGGTGCCTGAGTTGTTTTCACCGTCTGTCATAAAGATCATAACACGGCTTTTTGCTTGAGAATCTTTTAAGCGCCCCGCCGCGTTTGCCATTGAAACACCTAATGCGGTTCCGTCTTTGATTTTGGCGCTGGAGGCACTGGTGATTTCACCCACGCGCTGAAGGATTAATTGATAATCCAATGTCGGGGGAACTAAAGTGAACGACTCACCCGCAAAAACCACCAGACCGATACGGTCGGAAGTTCGAGCTTCGATAAACTTTTTAATCGTTTCTTTTGCCGCTTCAAGACGATTCAAAGGCTTCATATCTTCGATTAACATACTGTCAGAAACGTCCAGACAGATGACGATATCGATACCTTCGACATTCTTACGGATCTTTGTATTCGTTGTTTGCGGACGAGCCAATGCGATGATGGCAAAAATTAGCGCCACACCCTTAAGCAACATGGGAAGATGCATAAGTCGCGAACGCAAGCTGGGACTGACTGATTTCAAAAGTTCAACAGATCCAAATTGCAACGTCGGCGTCTTTGTTCTTTTTTTCCAAAGAACCCACGCCAAAATTAAAACCAAAGGAAGGATCAACCAGAAAGCCGCTAAGGAATGAAAAGTCATGGCAATCTCTCCATCTTCTCAACCAATAAGCGGCAGTGAGTTGTGATGTTTAAAACATCTTGTTCATTCAATTTTTCTTTATCTTGAATAGCGCGGTTGTACTCTTTAAAAAGATTCTTTAGATCAGGGCCGTATTCGACATAAACGGCACGATGATACTTCTTAAGATCTTTTAAAATAAGTCTGTCACTCCACTCCATCGCTGGCATTTGATAGCGACGAGTAAGGAAGAGTTTTAACATGTCATAGGTTAAAGTGATGGCCTCAGGAATATGGTTCGGATCAGCCTTGCCACCAAAGAAAACGGTGTTCGTTCTTTGAAGACGACGCAAGTTTTGATGAAATTGCGCGAGCGGCGACATCGCCGAGTCATGCTCTTTCAACTTCGCCAGCATATTACGACGTTGAACCACACGATAGACTTTTCCGGCAAGCATAAGGATGACTAATCCGATAACACCTGCCAAAAGAGCCCAGTACAACATCGGTACCGGTAAAGACGCAGGGCCAATAGGACCAAAGGGCTCTTGTTTCACCTGTGGCTGACCAGGTTCTGGTTTTTCTAAAACAGACTCTACCTGATATTGAATCGGACCCAAACTAAGAGTCGTCGTGCCATCGGAAAGTTGTAAATCTTGATACTGAAAATTCCCGGCCTTGTAAGCGGTGACTTTCACATCCGCTTGAGTGGTGGTTCTAAACTCAAATCCCAAAAGATGAATTTGATATTTCTCTTCAGGCTTTAAACTGAAATGCAATTTTTCTTGGGCAAGGTCTTTCGGGAAATCTCCGTCACAGACTAAAAGAAATTCGCGACCCACCGTTAATTGGTTGTCGTTCAATCCTTCGACCGAAGGTATTTCTGTCTTGCACTGAATAGCTGCCATTATTTTCTCTTCTTAAAAAACGCCACCAGCGGATTGACGTAGTCTTCGCTGGATCTTACATCGACACGTTCCACCTGCGACAAACGTAGCAGGCGATCACGCTGTTCCTTGTTTTTTTGAACAGCTTCTTCATACTGAGTGCGAAACGCTTCTGATGAAGTGTCGACGGTGATGACTTCACCCGTTTCAGCATCCTGAACCTCAATGACTCCCATTTTGGGAAGCGAGTATTCAGCTGCATCGTTCACCACACAGGCGACGACGTCATGCTTTCTGCCAAGAAGTCGTAAACTTTGATCAAATCCTTGATCCATAAAATCGCTGAACACAAAAATCGTTGCGCGTTTTTTCAAAACGCCTTGCAAGTAGCTAAAGCCTTGAGAAAGTTTCGTGCGATGACTTTTGGGTTGATAATAAAACAAATCACGAAGCAAACGATGAACGTGACCACGCCCTTTTTTCGGGGGCACAAAATGTTCGACCTGGTCACTGAATAGCAACAAGCCAATTTGGTCGTTATTCTTCACGGCCGAGAAAGCCAAAAGAGCTGCCATATGAGTCATCACTTCGCCCTTAAAATAAGGACCCGTTCCGAAATCACTGGAACCACTGACGTCGACCGCTAAGATCAGGGTCAACTCACGCTCTTCTTCAAAAGTTTTGATATAAGGTTTTCCCGTGCGCGCAGTTAAGGGCCACGAGATACTACGAACGTCATCTCCAGGCACATACTCGCGGAAGTCTGCAAAGGTCATCCCTTGGCCTTTGAAAGCCGTGTGATATTCGCCCGCAAAAAGATTGTTCACAAGCTTCCTTGTGTTGATCTCTAAGAGCTTAACCTTTTTTAAGACCTCTGGAGGTAAACTCACTATGGAACCTCAACCTGGCTGAGGATTTCTTTGATGATGTCGTCTGACTTGATGTTTTCGGCTTCGGCTTCGTAAGTCAGGATCAAACGGTGTCTCATCACGTGATAAGCAATCGCCTTCACGTCTTCTGCCGTCACGTAACCGCGACCACGAATAAACGCGTGAGCTTTTGCGGCACGATACAAACTGATCGTCGCGCGCGGTGAACCACCGACATTGATTAAGTTTGCGATACGGCTAAGACCGTACTCACCCGGCTTACGTGAAGCCATGATGATTTCTACAATGTAGTTTTTGATTTTTGCATCCACATAAATTTGATCCGCACGCGCCGAAGCACGCAGCAAATCTTCTTTCGAGATCACCGGATTCACGACAGGTTTTTCATTTGAACCCATGCGGTTTAAGATCTCAAGCTCTTCACCTTTACCTGGGTAAACGACGTTGATCTTGAACATGAAACGGTCCATTTGCGCTTCCGGTAACGGATACGTTCCTTCTTGTTCGAGCGGGTTTTGAGTCGCCAGAACTAAGAATGGATTCGAAAGTTTATAAGACTCTTCACCAATGGTGACTTGTTTTTCCGCCATGGCCTCTAGAAGTGCGGATTGAACTTTTGCAGGCGCACGATTGATCTCATCGGCCAAAACGATGTTCGTGAAGATCGGACCTTTTCTTGGTGCGAACTCCCCTGATTTTGGATTGAAGATCATCGTCCCAATCAAATCCGTAGGTAAAAGATCCGGAGTGAATTGGATTCTTTGGAAATCCAGAGAAATTGATTGCGACACTGTGGCGATGGTTAAAGTTTTCGCCAAACCAGGGACACCTTCTAGCAAGATGTGTCCACCCGTCAGCAAACCCATCATGATGCCTTCCACCATTTCTTTTTGACCGACGACGACTTTGTTAATTTCCGTCATCATTTTTTCAATAAATTGGCTTTCTTGTTTGATGGCAGCATTCAGAGCCATGATGTCAACTTCGCTCACCTATTCCTCCTCGGAAGATAACCTCTCTATTTCACAATTTTCCTATTAAGTTCGCAAGCTTGGACTTTCTAGGACAGTGCTTCCTCTACCCTTGCCAAGGACGGCAGAAAGTGGGACAAAATTATTATGATTAACAACAATACAAAAGTCTGGATCTTCATTCTTACAAGCTGCTTAGCACTTCTTGTCGTCGGTTATCAGTTGGGCGAACGCCTGGGGTTGTTAATCGGTTTCCTGCTGTCGCTGCTATTAAACTTCTTCGTTTTCTTTTACGGAGAAAGCCGCGTTCTTGCGAAGCTCAATGCAAAACGCCTTAAAGGCCAAGACTCTTGGGGTTTGATTTCTAAAGTAGAAAAAATCTCTGCTGAACTTGGAATGCCAGCTCCCGCGATCTACATCACACCGCACACGTCGGCGAATGCTTTCTGCGTGGGGCATTCTTGGAAGCGCGGATCATTGGGCTTCACTGCCGGACTTTTACAAAAGCTCGATGAAAAAGAATTAGAAGCCGTGGTCGCCCATCAAATTTGTCACATCCGTCGCCTCGATACTTTTGCATTTGGCGTCAGCAGTACACTCGCCAATTCCATCGTGGGCTTGGGGCAATTCTTAGACAATCTTCTTCCGTACAACTTGCAGTTCTTTATGCCTTTGTTGTCTCCGGTAGGATGGCTCATTATTAAGTTTGTTGTCGGCGAAAAATCTTTTTTTGAGAATGATTTGATGGCCTCAGAACTTCTGGAAAATCGCGGAAGACTGGGCGAAGTTTTGTGGCGCATGGAAGGGTTGGCTCAGACCAATCCGTTAGAGATTCCGCCATGCACAAGTCACCTTTTCATGGTGAATCCAGAAGGTTTTAAACAAAAGAATTTATTTTTGAAATCCCACCCTGCCATTGAAGTGCGTTTGCAAAAATTGATGGGTTACTACCCCATCTAACTTGACAGAGGGATTTCACAACTCAAGCTTTTATAAGGTGGTTTAATTATGGGTGAAAAATTAGAAGCCTCTTTTTCTGTACTTATCATGTCCATTGCCTCTTCCGCCGTTATGGCCATGGGTCTAGCTCCCAATCCGCAAACTGGCGAAACATCCAAAGACAAGAATATGGCTCGCTTTAATATCGACCTTCTTCTGGTGCTTCAAGAAAAGACCAAAGGAAATCTGACTGGCGATGAAACCAAATTTTTGGAAAACTTAATAAGTGATTTGCAAATGAAGTACGTGTCCATCTAAAGGAGACTTTGTATGAAGAAGTTCTTAGTGTTGCTTCTTGCGGTGTCCATGGTTGCACCGGTGACCGAAGCACAAACAGTTTTACCAAAAGACGCACCGAAATTAAAACTCAGCGATCCTCTTCCGGGAAATCTTTTTGTTGAGTTGGCAAAAGCCGTAAATCCTGCGGTTGTAAATATCTCTACCACCGCTCTTCCTAAAAATATGCCAGGTCGTCGTGATCCGATGTTAGATATGTTGGAACAGCTTTATGGCTTCCGCATGCAACAACCTCAACAGCAACAACGTCCGCAACAAATGGGCTTGGGCACAGGCTTTATTATCCGTGAAGATGGTTTGATCATCACAAACAATCACGTGATCGCGGGTGCTGACGTTATTAACGTTCAACTGAGCGAAAAATCAAAAGACGTGTACGAAGCGACTTTGATTGGAAGCGATGAAAGAACAGATATCGCGCTTATCAAAATCACTCCGAAGGCTGGTGAAAAACTTCCTTACGCTGTTCTTGGCTCTTCTAAGGATGTCGAAGTCGGAGAATGGGTGGCGGCTTTCGGGAACCCGTTTGGTCACGGTCACTCGATGACTAAAGGTATCGTTTCTTCAAAAGGTCGCGACATCACAGAAATCAATAAAATTCCTTTGATCCAAACAGACGCGAGCATCAATCCCGGGAACTCCGGCGGTCCGCTTGTAAATACAAAAGGACAAGTGATCGGCGTGAACTCTGCGATCGATGCGCGGGCGCAAGGTATCGGCTTTGCGATTCCCATTGATGAAGTGAAAGCCATCCTGCCAATTCTTGAATCCAAAGGGAGGATTGCAAGAGGTTACATCGGCGCGGCCTTGGGAGATTTGGATCCTGACGCTGCTGAGTACTTGGGGCTTGGCGATGTTCGCGGTGCAGTTATCACAAACATGGATCCGAAAGGACCTGCTTTCAAATCAGGAATGAAAACTTACGACATCGTCACAGAGTTTAACGGAAAAACCATCCGCAACTCTTTAGACTTGATGGATGCCGTGGCTGACTCCCCGATCGGAAAACCGGCGAAAGCCAAAGTCATCCGCAACAACAAAGAAGTTTCATTGTCAGTGAACGTGGCTGAGCGCGCAGAAGACAAACGCATCGTCAAAGCTCAGGCAAAGTCTTACGAGGGTCAAAAAGCTCCATTCAATTTAGGCTTCTCGGTGATGGATCCAACTCCAGAACTAAGAACCGAATGGGGTCTTCCTTCAGACATGAAACAACCGGTCGTGATTGAAACTGAACGCTCCAGCGCCGCATCCCGCGGAGGCCTGCGCGTCGGCGACGTAGTTCTAGATGTGAACAAAAAGCCTGTGGACAACACGAAAGACGTCCTCAAACACCTCAAAAAAGGCGACAACACTCTCAGAATCGCCCGCAACACCCGCATCCAAATCATCAACATCACCGCCAACTAAAAGGTGCCTGCTTCTTTTTTGGAATCCGGCGCGTTAAAAGCCCACTTTTTGAAGTGGGCTTTTTTTATTTTTAGCGCGTCAATACGCATACGTAATATGGGATTTCTTTGTTTACATGCTATACAAATGGGCACTTTGTCTCACTCCGGGACAAGGCGGCCGGGGCTTTGAATATGAATTAAAAAAATCCTCGACCTAGGTCTTTAGTTTTTTTCGGGTCTTCCGAGAAGAATAACGGACCATAGTATGGCTCCAAAGTTTGCAACAAGAACGACACCGCGAAAGGGACACTACATGAAAGTCACCGAGGTCAAAGTATTTCCAGTCAATGAGGACCGCCTTAAGGCCTACGTGTCCATCACTCTCGACAATTGTTTCGTCGTCCGCGACCTGAAAGTGATTCAGGGAACCAGCGGCCTTTTCGTGGCGATGCCCAGTAAAAAACGCAAAGACGGTCAGTTCCGCGATATCGCACATCCTTTAAATCAGGAAACGCGAACAATGATCGAAGACCTGATCTTTGAAGCTTATGAAAAAGAATTAAAATCCATGGGAGAAACCCTAGTAAATCTGAAACGCCAAAAGGCGCCTAACAGCGACTACGGCGACGATTACTAAGGTTGAAGTTCCCTGCTCATCGCCAACTTGTTTTCTGGTGTGGAGAAGACAAGGGAGGCGGCTTCAAATAAAACCCATGGAACCTTTAAAGCCCGTCGATCCCGACGGGCTTTTTTTATCCAAAAGGTGCCAGGGGACTTTTGGTTTGCGTCCCCTTCTTAACGATCTGTTGACGCATTGAATCTTTTCTTGCTTTTGCAGGGCAAAATCCGTAATTTAGCGATTCGTAAGTCTTCTAATTGGGGTATCGTCAAGTTGGTAAGACAACAGATTTTGATTCTGTCATTCGCAGGTTCGAGTCCTGCTACCCCATCCAATTTTTCATCTATCTTCAAAATACTCAGACAGTCCTCGGCTCTTGAATTTTAATTCTGGCTTCGCAGTCGTTTATCTTTCGCCTGTGGAACTCGCATTTTGAAGATAGATGAAAAATTGGACCCCGGGTTCAGGGTAGCAGGACGAGAAAAGAGAGAGCGACCCATGTCGGATGCGACCTTAGGAGCATTCGATATGGGGCAGACGGCCACGATGGCCGGCTGAGCGAACGGCCCCGGCTCTGGAAGGTTGGGCAGGAGCCCAACCTGGGAAGACCGAGTCCCCGGTTTTTTATTTTTCAAGCAATCAAAAGTGAATTCAATAACCCAGAAAGATCAAGCGTCGTCCGTAGGGGGCATCCACCTATTATATTTCTCTCATCAGAAATCACTGGGTCTCATAGCGTCTGCGGACCCACTCACTTATGGCATGCTTGACATTAAATAAATTAATTATACACTGTATATTTTAAAGGAGTCTCTATGATTACTGGACACGTCTTCATCGCTACGAGTCTTGACGGTTTCATCGCCCGGATGAACGGCGATATCGAATGGCTCCTCACTCGGGACGATCCGAACGAGGATCACGGTTACAACGACTTCATTAAGGACGTTGACGGAATTGTCATGGGCCGCGGAACCTACGAAAAAGCTCTCACATTCGAAAGTTGGTACTACAATCTTCCCGTGGTCGTTCTCTCGAAAACGCTTACCGAAGAGGACGTGCCCGAACATCTCAAAGATAAGGTTCAAATTTCAGCACTTTCTCCGCGAGAGGTACTGTTGCATTTAGAGAAAAAAGGATGGAGGAGGGCTTACGTGGATGGCGGTCAAACCATTCAGTCCTTCCTTCGAGAGAAATTGATTTCTGATCTCGTGATCACTTCTGTTCCGGTTCTCATAGGCGGAGGACGTCCGCTGTTCGGCTCGCTGATTGAAGACATCTCTCTCACGCACATCAAAACGCAGGTTTTTCCATCGGGCCTTATTCAATCCAAATACGAAGTGAACCGATGACTTCAAAGCGAGGACGCCCCCAATGCGACGCCGGAATAAGTGTGGATTTGATCCTCACAACGTCTCTAGAAATGCTTGAGCAAACCGGCCCCCATGGGTTTTCGATGCGGGCTCTTGCCTCAAGCCTTAAGATTACCCCGATGGCGATTTATCACTATTTCCCCAGTCGGGCTGCACTTATGAAGGCGTTATCTGACGCAGTTTATAGCCAAGTCGTAAAGAATTTTGAATCTGCTCAAGGCGGCGAACGAGTTAAAATCAAGCACCTCCTAACGAGCTACTACCAGATGGGACTTCGGTACCCCAATCTGACCCTTACCGTCTTTTCAACTCCAGAAGCATTTTCGACTGAGGCAAAACGCATCACAGATCTTTTGTCCGAACTTTTGGAAGCGACAGCTCTTTCCCCGAAGAGAAGACAGATGTGGTTAGATATTCTAATAGACTTCACCCACGGTAGCGCCATCGCGACGGCGATGGTGCGCCGATCTAACGTTACCTCGGCGAAGAAACAAAGCCTGCGCTACTTCCAACAGCTCGACGAACTCCTTGATCAAATGTTCTAATTCGGCAACCATCCTCGGCTCTTGAATTTTAGAAACATGGAGTTTCCGGCTAAAAGCCAGAGATCTAAGATCCATTTTTTCAGAACTAAAAAGAAGGCTTAAGAACCGCGAGTCCAATAGCCACCGACGAAAGAATCAAAATCACGCCATAATGAATCGCAACGAACTTGGGCTTCTTCTTAATAGTGAACGCCACTAACCCAAGAAGAATCCAACATGCTGTCTTTGCTTGTGCCCAGTTTGGAAAATTCTCGTGCATGCCCAGCACGCCCACCAACTTGAATGCTGTCACGAAAACTAAAATCCAGCTGATGCCGTGGGTGATGAAGCCCCATTTGCGAAGAGCGTTTTTGCCGCCGATCCAGCATCCTCCAATGATAAATCCAAGACTGACAACAAGGGCCGCGATACTGATGATATGAAGTGTTTTATACGTTAAATATTCCATAAAGACCTCGCTAGTTAATAAAGGTCCACTCTAAAACCTCAGGTTAACTTGAGGTCAAGATGCAAAAGGTTGCGGGGATGCTTTCTTTTAGAGAAGAGCGGCGCCGGGACCTTTTTTCGCTAATCTGTCTTTTGGATTTCTTAACGGGCACTCTTTCAGAGATAAACATCCGCAACCAATGCAGCTATTCAGTTGATCTTTCAGCTTCGTCATATGCGTGATTCGCTCTTCAAGATCTTTTTTCCACTTCGTCGATATCTTTTGCCAGTCAGCTTGTGAGGGCGACCGATCTTGAGGCAACAGTTTCAAGGTTTCTGCGATTTCCAGAAGAGAAAAGCCAACACTTTGCGCCGCTTTAATTATAGCAACTACACGCAACATGCCTCGAGGAAAGCGTCTTTGATTGCCTTCCGTGCGCCATGATTTAATCAGGCCTTTTTCTTCATAAAAATGAATAGCAGATACAGGAACGCCGGATCTTTTCGATAACTCTCCAACACTCAGTGTTTGTCCTAATTCATTTGCGCCAGACATGCCAACCTCAACTTTACTTGAGGTTTAGCATGCTACCCTGGTTCCTCCAACAAAAACTCTTAAACAGTTTCCGGCTTAAGATTTGTCGCTCTGACTTCCTCACCGTGACTCGATTTCAGCACGACCGGCTCAGGGTAAAGATCATGATAGGTTTTAATATGATTTTCATCAATACGCTTGTACAAGTCCGCGCGGCTGAGATCTTGATGTCTTGAGAATCCCATAGCGCCGATAATATGCGCCACTGTTCCCAGGGTTTCGCCGTGGAAATTCTTAACACGCTCGCGCTTCGTGGGAACGTGAAGACCTTTTACCAAATTTGGATCTTGGGTTGCTACACCAGTCGGGCACTTGTTGTTGTTGCAGCGAAGTGCTTGAATGCAACCCAAGGCCAACAACATCGAGCGGGCTGCATAAGTGGCATCAGCACCGATACAAAGAAGCTTCACGATATCAAATGCGGTGGTGATTTTTCCTGTCGCCAATACTTTTACTTTATCGCGCACGCCAAATTTTTTTAGAGTATCTACGACGATCACCAAAGCGTCGATGCCGGGCATCCCCATGTAGTTTGAGAACTCCAAAGGTGCGGCACCGGTTCCACCTTCCGCCCCATCAACTGCGATGAAGTCCGGGTAAGAATTCTTTTGCGCCATTAAAGACACCAGCTCTTCAAATTCTCTGCGATGGCCTAAGCACAGTTTAATACCAACCGGTTTTCCGCCGGAAAGCTCGCGCAAGGTTTCAATAAAGGTCAACATCTCTGCGGCATCGTGGAAAGCACTATGTCCCGGAGGAGAAATCACGTCTTTCCCCAAAGGAACGTTACGAATGTTGGCGATCTCTTGCGTGACTTTCTTACCCGACAAAATTCCGCCGTGACCTGGCTTAGCACCTTGAGACAGCTTGATCTCGATCATTTTCACATGAGGATGACGTGAATTCTTTTTGAAAAGTTCGGGATCAAAAACGCCGTCATGAGTGCGGCAACCGAAATAACCTGTTCCAATTTGCCAAATGAGATCTCCACCCATTTCTAGATGGTACGGAGAAATACCACCTTCCCCCGTGTTATGAGCGAAGTCGCCATCTTTAGCGCCGCCATTCAAGGATAGAATCGCATTCGTCGAAAGAGAACCAAAGCTCATCGCTGAAATATTTAGTAAGGACAAAGAGTAAGGCTGTTTACATTTTTCTCCGCCGACCATGATACGCAGATCTTTTTCACTAACATGTTTGGGATACATGGAATGAGTCACAAACTCATAGCCTTGTTTGTAAACGTCGTGCTGAGTTCCAAAAGGAACAGTGTCTAAAACTTTTTTGGCGCGCTGATAAACCACCGAACGTTGTTCACGACTGAACGGGCGACCATCTGTATTCGACTCAATAAAGTATTGATTGATCTCGGGGCGAATTGATTCCAAAAGATAACGGAAATGCCCAAAGACCGGAAAATTCGATTTGATCGCGTGACGAGTTTGACGAATATCACGAATGCCCAATGCGAAAAAAGGAACGAAAAAGAAGAGAGATAACAACCCGATCGTCCAATAGAAATAAAATAAAACGTTCAACACACACACGACCACAAGGGCGATGTAAAACTCTTTTCTCATTATTGAGCCTCGAAAATTAAGTATCTCTAAAACAATTGCGAAATCTTCAAGCCCAGTATACAAAACTTTACCGATAAAGACAGTCACTTGGACTAAGGCTGTGCGCAGCGCCTTGGATCCGAACTTCATTCAAGAATTCGCTGTTTACGTCGTGCTGCACCACCACGACACCATATCAGTTCATCAGTTTTCAGTGGTGTTCCAGATCCAGTCTATCGCGGAACGCAAAATTTCCTTTCTGCAGCACTATAAGATTTCAAACGATAACGTCTTATTTTGAGACGCCCAAATTACCAAATTAAAACCCCCTTTCCCCACCTATTGCCTAATAAGGCCTCCATAATTACCCGATAAGTAATCATATATTTATGAGGAACGTAGCCGGTACCGTCCTTTGGACAATCATGTTGGTTCTTTTGCCGCTGTTGAGTGGTTGTACTTTGGAAGTCCAAATCAACTCCGCTGATGAAGTCGTTTTTCCTAGTCTTGATACAACAATAAACACGTCTAAGCTTTCCAGAAATCAATATCCTTCGATTAAAAGAGCTCTAAATACCGCAACGACTTTATTGAATAAAAAGATTCTTGTGGCTGGCGGCGCTTACGACGCCTCTCCGATCTCGGCTACGACAGCACTT
This sequence comes from Bdellovibrio sp. HCB117, assembly GCF_047305915.1. Classification (NCBI taxonomy): domain Bacteria; kingdom Pseudomonadati; phylum Bdellovibrionota; class Bdellovibrionia; order Bdellovibrionales; family Pseudobdellovibrionaceae; genus Bdellovibrio; species Bdellovibrio sp. HCB117. The sequence goes on from NZ_CP178622.1 coordinate 2,592,052, forward strand.
ACAAGCGTAGAGATTTATGATCCCGAAACAGGAGTTTGGTCACAAGCCGAAAATCTTCCGCAGGCAAGACTGGGTCACACCGCCACTTTACTTCAAGACGGAAAAGTTCTTCTAATTGGTGGAACTACGGCTAACGACAGCTCCGCTTGTCTAAACACCACGGCCTTATATGACCCGACTTCAGGCACCTGGAGCACAGCCGCATCTTTAACGACAGGCCGTTGTTATCACACGGCGACTCTATTGAAAGACGGCCGTGTTATCGTTATGGGTGGACGAACGACCAACACCAATGTTCTTACAACTTCAAACTATAGCAACTCTGTCGAAATTTATAATCCAGCAACCAACGTCTGGACATCAGCCACTGCAATGTCGGCGGCGCGCGCTTATCACAGCGCCGTTTTACTGAAAAACGGAAAAATTCTTATCGTCGGAGGACGAAACACAGCTACTCTGCTCACAACAGCACTTTACAACCCCAGCAGCAACTCGTGGGCTGCGGGCCAGTCTTTAACTAAATCCAGAAAAGATCACACGGCCACCCTGCTTCCAGATGGAAAGGTCGTTATTATCGGCGGAGTCGATGGCGCGACCGAACTCACTGATACTACGATCTTTGATCCGACGATGGGGGTTAATGGAGCTTTTTCAGCGGGAGCCTCGCTCAGCGTTGCTCGCAAGTCTCACACGGCGACTCTTGTCGGGGATAAAATTTTTGTTGTCGGTGGAGGAACAGCTACCACGGCTTACAAAGACACGCTGATGTACAATCCATCGACGAATCAATGGAGCCCTTTAGATGATATGGAAATTGGACCGCGCATCTTCCACACGGCAAATATCGCTGGAAAATATTTAGTGGTTCTGGGCGGAATTCCTTCACCAAGTAATACCGCATCTGTTCACGCCACTCCTGAAAAACTGGATCTTTCTGCTTATGTGTGGAAATCAGAAGCCTCGATGTCAGTGGATCGCTTCATTCCCGCTGCCGCACTTTTGAAAAATGGTAAAGTACTCATCGCTGGGGGTTTATCTACGACTCCGACGTTTGTGTTTCAAGCATCTAGTGAAATCTTTGATCCTTCTACCAACACTTGGAGTGCCGCGGCTCCCCTTCCCGCTGCACGTGTGCGCAGCACGGCGACTGTTCTTGCTAGCGGCAAAGTCTTGGTCGTTGGCGGTCAAGACGCCACAGGTACTTTTAATTCTAGTGTCATTTATGATTCTGATTCTGATACTTGGAGTTCGGGACCTTCTATGTCTCACTATCGTTCTGCACATACCGCGACACTTTTACCGAACGGAAAAGTTCTGATCATCGGTGGTACAGGCGATATGGGTGGTACGTCCCTACCCGCACCCGCAGAAATTTACGATCCCACGACGAACTCATGGAGCTTAACTCCGAATATGCCGACTCCTTGTTACTTCCATACTGCGACGCTGGTACCTGATAGTACAGGTGGAAAAGTTTTTGTCATTGGCGGATCGTCGACCACCTTTCTGGCGTCAATGCAAGTTTACGATATCGCTTCGAACTCTTGGTCAGTGGCGCCACCTTTGACGGAAGCGCGATCGGGTCATACCGTGACTCATTTGAATGGAAAACTTATTGTGGCCGGGGGCTATAGTCCTTCGGGGGCATTAAGCACAGTTGAAATTTACGATATCGCAAGCAACACGTGGAGCGCAGGCGCTTCGCTTTTAGTGGCGCGAAATGCCGCGGGAGCTGTCGCACTAGCGAGTGGAAAAGTATTAGTGATTGGTGGTCAATCAACAGCTGGTGCCGGTCTTGTCAGTTCTGAAATTTATGATCCTGCCACGAACACTTGGACCATGGATCAAAGAGCCCTCAATGAAGGCCGAGCGATGTCTCCTATGTTCACCTTGAATGACGGCCGCCTTCTTCTGGTCGGGGGCGCAGATCCAGCAAATGCCATGGCTACAGTTGAATCTTACAGTCTTAGCCCGATTGCTTCTCCAGAATGGAAAGCTCCATCACTTTTACCAGGCAGATCTTATCACACTGCGACCTTGCTGAACGATGGCCGAGTGTTCGTCGCTGGCGGAGTTGAAGGCGCAAATCCTGCAACAAGCACGAGGATATATACGCCTTCTTCGAACACGTGGACGCCGGGACCGAATCTTTCCACGTTCCGCGGATATCACACGGCGACACTTTTAACTTCGGGAAAAGTATTTATCGCGGGCGGAATGAATGCGACCAACGATGCAATCCAGACTGCTGACGTGTATGATCCAGACACGAATTCGATCACAACGATAAACATGGTCCTACCTCGCATGCTCCATTCGGCAATCCCTCTGCCTGGAGGGAAAGTTCTTGTTTCGGGTGGGATCAACAATATCACATCTATAACCACCAAAAATGAAATTTGTGATCCCGCACTAGGCACCTGCACGGCTTCCTCAGATCGCCCCAATGGTTCTTACGATCTCGCCGTTGCCTTAAAGACAGGGGAGTATTTATTTGTAGGCCCTTTTGGAGTTAATCTTTATCAGCCTCTTACTGATACGTGGACTGCGGCGGCTTCAATGACCTCACTGCGCGTTTACCATACGGCGATCACATTGGCCTCTGGAAAAGTTCTGGCTCTGGGAGGAGTGGATGGGAGCACCGGCACCCCCACCACCACGACGGAGATTTATGATCCAACCACAAACTCCTGGAGTGCTGGCCCCACCTTGGATACGGCACTGCTCTTTCCGGTAGCAAATCTTCTGCCTTCCGGCGAGGTCGTGCTTACTGGTGGCTTGGTAGGTATTTCAACAACGTCTGATCAAAATGTTCGAGTGTATGATCCAGTAGAAAATCAGTGGACGTTCGCGCAGCCGTTGAAAGAAGCCCGCAGTCATCACACGGCGACGGTTTTAAAGAACGGACATCTGATGGTCTATGGTGGAGAGAATTCCACCTTCGGCTCTCTTCCCTTTTGGGAACAAGTTTTTGAACCTTAACAAAGCGTCACCCCGCATCTGCGATCACATTCAAATTACCAGTCATTCTCTGAAATCAAAACGGATTCTAAAAACTAAGACTTCGGCGGAAAAATTGCAGATAAAAACGCAATTATAATAGCGAGGACTTTATGAAGCAGATTTTAGCTTTGACAATCACTTTAATACTATTTGGCGGGCACTCCGAAGCCTCTGCTGCGGAACCAAAATGCGAAGAGCGCGCAAAAAGTGTCATACTGTCAAAAGGGCTTCATCGCGGCGAAAAGGCAGTTTTAGATCAAATTCATCTGTTCGCCAGCAATCAAAATTACGAAGGATACCACGTCTTTGTTACTGTAAATCTTAGAAGCGGAACCTCTTTCAAACAGGTCTGCGAAATCATCATGCAATCTTCAAACTGCTCCTATGATGATACCTTTGGGTGCGCAGCTAGCGTGGATGATTTATAGGTCTACAAAAAATCTACTTCCTAATCACGAATCCGTTGCGAAGGTTACTAAAACGACAAGCCTCTAGGGACAAGTGACCGCCGCCGCTGATTCTAAATACGCTGTATTCCAAGACTATGACGAACAATAGCGTCTGAGTGCGGCCCCCAGTTTTTTGGCGGCTTCGTCTTCTAAATCCGTTTTTCTTTTCACTAGGTACACATATTCTTTTCTGCGCGGAAAACGACGTGGCAGAGGTTTTTCTTCTAGCGCAAATTCAGGCTTCACGATCTCGTTATGCATCTTCGCAATAAATTTTGGAATGTAAGCGACCGCCAGACCGCGACGGCAGATTCCCAGAGCTGTCTCAAGCATTCCAACACGATAACGAATGTGGCGTGGAAACGCCTCTTCAGGCCAGCCGTCCAAACCACGCACCCTGTTCGGTGAACCTTCGATAGGACCAATGGGACTTACAAAGGGAACATCTTCAGCATGTTCGTTGAACTTATTCTTAAGACCGAAAATCCCCATTTCAATCGCCTGCACGCGCAGGTGATCCAGCTCGGGATGCGGAACCGGAATGTACGTGATAGCGAAGTCGGCTTCACGCCCAGCTACCGCCTGCTCCATCCGGCCGGGCGTCAGTTCATGAATCAGGAAAGATCGTCCACTAAACGTGTTACTTAAAATGCGCTCCATAAAGTGCGTCGAAAAAACTTCAAACGTCGCAATTCTTAAAGGCTTCAATTCACCCGCAAAAGAACCAAACAAATCAGCTTTATTAATGATGCCATCAAGTTTTTTGACAACTTCTTCCAAAGCAGGAGCCAAAGCGCGGGCGCGGTCAGTGAGCAATATACCGCGTCCATCGGGTAACAGAAGTTTTTCATCCAGCTCCCTTTCAAAAACTTTGATGGCCTTTGATAATGCGGGGGCGGAAATATGATGAAGTTCCGCCGCTTTAGTGATGCTGCCGGTTTTTACTACAGATAAAAAGTAACGAATGCGATTGATATCCATTGGTTAACATTCCTAATCCATAATGAAATTATATTCAACGGTTTTATGGGTTACTTCTTTGAGACCGCACTCCAAGGAGAAAGTATGCGCCTACTAAATCCAATTGTAAATCTGACCGAATTTATGTCTGAGCCTGTCCAATTTATGCGGGATATGGATCATCAAGGTGAGCCTCAATGCTTGCTCCTGGGCCCTAAACGCTTCGTCTTTGTTTTTGATCCGGAGCGAGCCCAAGAAATTCTTATTAAGCGAGCTGACATCTACGTTCAAAACCGCACCGTTTTCGATCGAATACAACCCGTAACTGGAAAAAAAGGCCTGGTGCAGCTTTCCGGAAAAGAGTCGCAGGCAGGACGCCTGAAATCACGTTCTATGTTTAACGGCGCCGGATTAGACACGGCACGAGTGATTATCGAAGACTATTGCGATGAATTTCTGAGAAAAGCGGCAACCCAAAATAAGATCGACGTTACGGCAGAAATGACTTCATTGATTTTACAAACAGCTTTAACGATTTTCTTGGGCGTGCGATCTCCTGAACTGGCGTCTAAAATCGGAGAAAAGTTTTTACGTCTTAATTATCTCTGTGGGTTGCGCATGCGCTCTTTAGCTCCCGCACATTTGTTCATCCCTACCCGTAAAAATCGAGAAATTATTTGCCTGCAAAAAGAGATTCGCGTGATGCTTGAAAAGCATTTGCAAAGGGAGTCCGGCGTTCCAAAGGCATTTGACGGTGATGAGAACCTGATCGATCACTGCATGACTTTTCTTTTTGCGGGACACGAGACCACGGCCGCTTCGTTAGCCTTCACGCTATTACTTCTGGCGCAAAATCCCAAATATCAAGACCAAATCGCTCAAGGTGACGAGGCAGCGACGATGGCCGTTTATAAAGAAAGTCTTCGTCTATTCCCGCCGGCGTACATGCTGGCACGACAAGCCACCCGAGATGATGATCTGTTAGGTTGTTCCGTACGAAAAGCCGATCAGGTTCTTATCGGCATCACTGAAATGCATCGCAGCCCGGATCTTTTTCCTGATCCCGGTCAGTTTAGGCCCGAACGGTTCGCAGAAAAACTCAAACATCCGTTATCCTTTATTCCTTTCGGAGCCGGAGGCAAGTCCTGCGTCGGTGAGCGCTTAGCGTATTTTGAAGCCGCCATTGTCTTAAAAAAAATCTGTCAGAAGTTCAAGATTTCAAGCCCTTCCGCGCCTCTTCAGGCAGAGCCGCTGATCACACTTCATCCTTTGCCAAATCAATATATATTCCTCCACTCTCGGGCTGGAGAAATCCATGACTAAATTTCCATTCACGAATCTCCGGGATGAGATCGAAACTTTAACAAAAACCTATCGAGAGTCTTCAACCTTGCGTCCAGAGGTTTTATTTCGAGATTTTCTACCGACGGGTTATCGTTTTACAACTCTGACTTCTGTAGATGGCCGCTTTGTAGATCTGGTGATTTTCGCCAAAATTCATTTGGGAATGATAGTCACTCTTTATGATGATCTTGCTGATCATCCTCGGTACTACAATCCAGAGCTGCTCAAATATTTATACAAATTAAATGTCGGAATAGACCACGTGCCGGCAAGAAGTCTGGCTCTGCAGGATCAAAAAGTCTTCAACTTGGCTCGATATCTCTTTCAGCGACTTGCTCTTTTGCTTCAGCACTTTCCCCACTATAAAGAGCTATTCCCCGTTCTTCGTTTTGACCTTGAGCAATTCTACATCAGTAATAAATACTCTGAGTTGATGACAAAACTTCCCGCTGTCAGAAATCTGACTGAGTCACGTCTTCTAGGACCCTACAATATGGGAATGGTAGCCGCAGGCACCATTGACCTGATGGCGAGTTCGGGATTTGACAGGCGCGAACTTGGAACTTGTCGCGAAATATTTATTTTAGGTCAACGCGCCGGGCGTATTAGCAATCTTCTTTTCACCTTGAGAAGAGAAATATCCGAAGGCGATCTAACGAACGAAATACTTATGACATCGTCGGAAAACTATCAAAATCCTTTGCACCAGGAGTTTGCCGACATCCTTACGAAGTTGCAAAATCAAGGAATACAAACTTTCTCGACAGTACAGTATGCGACTGGCTTACAAGCCCTGAATCAACTTCATCAAAATCTGGAAGGCCAAATATGAAACGCGATCACGCGCTGGTCATAGGAGCCGGAATCGCAGGCCTGGCTGCAGCCCAAGTTCTATCAGAACACTTTAAGAAGGTCACCGTCCTTGAAAAAGACCCGAGCATTGGGTCTAACAATGCACGCAGCGGTGTCCCTCAAGGGCGTCACCTTCATGTTTTGTTAAAGCGCGGACACAAAATTCTCCGTCAGCTATTTCCAAAAATAGAAAAAGACTTCGAGGATTGCCCTTACATTGACTGGTCCCACGATACCGCATGGGAAAATCGAGATGGCCTCTTTCCCCGCTATCCGTCACTGATTCGCACGGAAGCCATGAGCCGTCCTCGTCTAGAGAGCCACATGCACTTCCACGTCTCCCAGAAATCACGGATCGTGTTTCACAAAGCCGAGGTCGAAGAAATTTTCGTTGAACAAAACACCGTTGAAAGTGTGCGTTGTAAAAACAATCGCCTGTTCACGGCGGATCTTGTGGTCATCGCTGGTGGTGCTTTTTTTCCCTTAAAAAGACTGCTACCCACGTTGTCGATAGATGGCTCCACAAAAAAAACTTCCATCAACATCACCTATCGTTCCGTTCAGTTCACAAAGGCCTCTTTGAAATTTCAAGATTTCAAACAATATTATTATCAGCTCTCGCCCCCCACAGACACGAGAGGGGCCGTGATTGCACCGATAGAAAATGGTCGGTATATCGCCACTTTGATCGAATACTCGTCTTCGCTGAAAGGCAAAGCAGATTTCGAAGACTTTATGAAAAGAGCGTTGCTTGTTCCGGGAAAACATTGTTTTTCCCTTCTGAAAGATGGTCAAGCACTGGGGGAACCCGCCTATTTCCACAAGTCCCACATGCACCTTCGCCGCTTGCATAAAGTTGTCGGATTTCCGGTAAATCTTGTTGTGGTAGGCGATGCGTTTTGTTCGCTGAATCCCGTTTTTGGCCAGGGAATGACGGTGGCTTTGGAGCAAGCCCTGCTTCTAAAGAGAATGCTTTCTCAAAAATATTTTACAAGCCGAAAGTACCACAGCGACGCGGAGGCTTTACTTCGTGTTCCCTATCTACTTTCGAAGCTGGGTTCAGAAACCCACCCTAGCTTTACCAAACGATATCTCGAGAATTATTTGCATCGCTGCCAAGAATCTTCAAAGCTGCACCTTCGCTTTTTAAAAACCCTGCACTTTGAAGGAAGCGTTTTTGATCTATTGGATTTCACGTCCTTCATTAAAACTCTACTCGGGAGACACTCATGATCAAGCTTCATCAATATCCAGCCATTTGGGGATTACCCAGCTTGAGCCCTTTTTGCATCAAGGTGGAAATGTTTTTAAGAAAGAAAAACATTCCCTATCGCGTGATCGTTGAAAAGAATCCCGCACGCGGTCCCAAGGGAAAGATGCCTTTTATTCGCGATGGCGATAAAGTCGTTCCCGACTCTTCTTTTATCTTGCAGCATCTTTCAAACGCCTACACCACCTCCACTTTATCAGCTCTGAATCACGCTCAAGGAGTCGCCTTTCAAAAAATGATTGAAGAGCATCTGTACTTTATTTTGCTTTACAGCCGCTGGATAGATCCGAGGGGTTGGGAGGTCATAAAGAAAGATTTTTCTTCATTGTTTCCGCCCGTTGTTGGCACACCCTTTCTGCATTTCTTGCGACGTCGTCTGCGCAGCCAAGCCTATCTGCAAGGTCTAGGAAGACATTCCCAAGAAGAGGTTTATTTACTGGGAAAACAAGTAATGACAGCGCTGTCTGATTTTCTTGGCGATAAGGCCTATTTTTTAGGAGAGGAATTTACGACCTTGGACGCCACGGCCTATGCCTTTCTTATCACGATTCTAAAACAACCCATACCGAGCCCGTTACAAAAAGATCTTCTTAGCCACGCGAATCTTGTGGCCTATTGCCGGCGGGAAGAAGCGTTGTGCTTTCCGGAATTTGCAAAAGGGGTCACATCATGAAAACACTGCAGCAGATACAACAACAAGCGCTACTTCACATGGAGCACGGTCGTCTGGAATTAGGTCCCTCTGTTTCGGCAAACCCTGTCAGCAGTTATTTAGATCTGGCTTTGTATGAAAAAGAAATGGACGGCATCGTTAAAAAAAGACCTTTACCCTGGATTGATTCATCTAAAGTAAAAAATGTCGGTGAATCCTACAGCGCCGAATTTTTGGGAGTGCCTATAATCGCGGTTCGCGATGAGCAGCGTAAAATCCGCGTTTATCTCAACGCCTGTCGACACCGTGGAGCACAGCTTAAAGTAGTGAAAGAAGAACAGATAAAATTGGTGTGTCCATTTCATGGCTGGTCTTATTCGACCAACGGAAACCCCTCGGAAATTCCCGAAAGGCAAAATTGTTTTGCGAGCGTATCTTCGACGGCCTTTCGTTTAAAAGAACTTCCTGCGTATGAAGCAGCCGGTATGATCTGGATTATTCTTTCGCAAGACGAATTTTCTTTCCCATCCGCGTTTCAGCAATTACTCGAAGACCGTGAAGAGCTCGGTTTCCTCCCCAGGCACGCCCTAACGGAAAAATCATTTATTGCGAACTTCAATTGGAAGCTTGGCGTAGAGGCATTTCTTGAAGTTTATCACTTTACGCATGCCCATGCTCCTTATCTCGCACAGTTGCAATTTCCCAATCTCAGTATTTCAGACACGCAGGGGGAAAACTGCCGGATCGTCGTACCTTTAAGAAAGCCTTCGGACGACACATCCCTTTTGCAATGGTCGCAAGTTATGTACTTTATTTTTCCTTCAAGTTTTTTGCTCTTTTATGACGACCACGTGGCTTTGATTTCATTGCTACCGATTTCGATCAATCAGACGCTTTTTCGCGCGATTCCACTTGTGCCTAGTGAAGCTTCAAAAACAGATTCAAAGATCCAGCAAAAAATCGATTTTCTTGAAGTGATTATCGGACAAGATATTGAAATTTTAGAAGGCATTCAAAAAGGTCTTCAAAGCAAAGCCAATCGCTTCTTCACGTTCACGCGTCTGGAATACCTTCTTGCAAAATTTCATCAAGACTTGCACGTCGGTCTAAGCACGCAGGTCCCATGAAAAGAAAAGAGCCACTTCAGGAGGAAGTGGCTCTATAAAAATTAAAAAAATAAATGCTAATTACTTGTAACCAACTTTATTCATCAACTCTTTCGCCTTAGGAGCTTTTTCAGCGATTGTTCCAACATTTGTCGTGTCTTCAACAAATGCACCGAAGTTGATCAATGTTGGCGCAATTTCAGCTGTGCGGTTAGATGGGTATTGGCTGAAACCGTTAGCGACTACTTCTTGAACTTTTTTAGAAGCAAGGTACTCAAGAAGCATGTTCGCTTCTTTCAAGTTCTTGGAAGCTTTCGTGATACCGATACCAACGCCATTGATGTGTGCACCAACGTCTTTTTGGTTTGAGAAGAAAGGTTTCACTGGGAAGCTTGGGTTGTCACGAACAAGAGGAGCCAAGTAGTAAGTGTTCGCAATACCTACAGAGCACGTGCCGCTAGCAATAGCGTGGATAAGATCTGTGTCACCTTTGATTGGATCAAGAGCTAAGTTATTCACCCAACCAGCAAAGATCTTCTCCGTTCTTTCTTCACCCAAGTGGTGAACGAAAGAAGCGCCCAAAGCTTCGTTGTAAGAGTTGTTAGAAGTTCTTAGGCAAAGGTGGCCTTCCCATTTCGAGTCTGCCAAGTCTTCATAAGTCGACAAGTCCGCTGGGTTTACTTTGTTTGTGTTGTACATGATCACGCGCGCACGATAGAAAATCAAAAACCATCTGTTGTTCGCGTCAATCAAGTGAGCCGGAATGTTTTGAGTAACATACGGGGCATTGAAAGCTTGCAAAAGGCCTTTGCTATCAGCTTGTCCTAAGTAAACGATATCTTTATCAAGGTACAAGTCAGCGGGCGTGTTCGCGCCTTCCGCTGCCAGACGATTCACAAGATCAGCAGAACCTGCATTGACCACTTCTACTTGGATGCCAGTAGCTTGAGTGAAGGGAGCAAAAATAGGTCCCAAACGAGCACCGTCGTAAGAAGAGTAAACGACCAATTTATCAGTTTTAGCGAAGCTGATGCTTGCAACTAGAGACAAAAGAACGCCAACGATCAATTTTGACATGACAGATTTCCTTTCACTTTGTGTTGGCGGGTTGTCGGCCATATCAGAGCGAAAGTCAAAGAATCGGGATTTTGTAGTCAGTAGGTTTTCAACTACGGGGTGGTTAGGTCGCTAAGTAGATTTAGCTGAAAATTATACCCGCCTTAGAGGGGCCAACACCCTTTTACCAATCATCAATTAGGCCGATATTTAGCGGGAGGCCCGACCGCACAGTCGAGCCTCAATACCTATTTCGCTATTGAAAAACGAGACGCCAAACTTTGCGCCAAATCTTCTTTACGCAAAACCGTCAATAAATCGATGCAATCAAAGTCCTCGTCAAAAGCGGGTTCGCAAGCAACCTGGGCGCCCAACTTCAGATAAGATTTCAAAAGAGATGGAATTAGGTCTTGAGCTTCTGCTGATTGCTCTTCGGTCAAACCCTTATCGAAGTACTCGAACCAATTTTTAAAATCCGGCATCGTAAATTTCTTCGTAGGCTTGCAAGGATATTTTTGTGACACCAAGCCTTGGTCCACAAGGTACTTATGAGTCAACGCCGCTTCCCGAGGCGAGTTGATTTTTAAACTCGAGCAGCCAAAAAGAACTTTAGCGCCGCTTAAGTTCATGTACTCTGCTATTCCTCTCCACAGTAAAGAGATGATAGAGCCTTTGCGATAGTCTTTATGAATGCAGGCGCGCCCCAGCTCTAAGAAGGGACCATCATTCTCTCTAAAAAAATTTTGCAATTCAAATTCTAAAGCGGTGTAAGACTCTTTTGAAAAGGTTGAGCAGTTCACACGATAAGTGCCAATGATCTTTTTTAGTTCCTTATGAACGATGATCAAATGGTCAAAGTAGTAATCAAATTTATCAAAATCCAATCCCGCCCCTGTCATCCCGCGGAACTCTTGATTGAACACTTCATGACGAAGACGAAAGCTTTCAATCAACTCTTCAGGCGTCTCTGCGGTTTTAATCACATAAGAGCCCACTTCAATATTCATATTGATTTTGGCTTTGAACTTATGGACTCGATTCCAACGAAGCTGTGTAGTCTGCTTTAATTGATCGACCAATGCCATCATAGATTTCCCCCTGGTGAAACAAGGACGTTAAAAATTGAAGAGCTGCAAAATAGGTTTTAAAGACATCGTCAGCACTTCCCAAAAAGGGGTTCACCTCGACGACATCCACTGAACGTAAAGACGAATGCTGCGAAAGAGTCCGCCCTAGTGTCATTACCTCATCTAATGTGAGGCCCGAAGAGACAGGAACGCCCGTTGAAGGAGCGACTTCGGGGCTAAGGCTGTCGATATCAAAACTTACGTGCAAAGGCTTTCCTTGAACCTTAGAAAGAACTTTGCGAGAGACTGCACTCATTCCTTGAGTGCGAACATCTGAGGCGGTAAAAGCCGTGATCCCCAACTCGCGAACAATTTCTTTTTCAAAAGGGTCTAGATCCCTCACACCGACGTAAATAAGGCGGTCCGCACGAAGAGAATTCTGAATCCACGGAAAATGAGAGGACGCAACTCCCTGCACGTTTAACAAAATGGACAAAGGCATGCCGTGCAAGTTCCCGCTTAATGAATATTCAGGAAGATTCACATCCGTATGCGCATCAACCCAAACGACGTACCCCTCTGGATTCTGAAAAGCAAAGGCTCCCACTGTGGCCAACGCCACGCTGTGATCGCCGCCCCAATTTAAAAGAACTTCAGGCTGTTTCAGAAGATACTGAATTCTTGCATAGGCTTCTTTATAAGGAAGCCAGTTAAAAGCCGAAATTTCGTCTGCAGAACGCAGCTTTATTCCGAAAGGTTCGGGGCACAGGACTTCTCCACAATCCACCAAATTGAATCCCTGCTTTTTCAGGAAAGGAAAGTACTGACGAAAGTATTCGTGAGAGCTCTTGAGTCCATTTTGCTCTTGGCCGACTTCAAAGCCGAGGCCCAGAAAATTGATTTCCTTCATTAAGTAAAGGGTGAAAGGAAAAATACATTTTGTCGTGTCATGGTTTTGTCAGGCTGTCTTGACTTAATCAAAACATTGCTTCTTTCATTCAGGCCATTATGATCAGGTCATGAAAGCCATTACATCATTCACTGATTCTGTGGGACTCTTCGCAAAAACTTATCACTATTTGCAAAAATCAAAACATCCTGAAGCCAGCGTTGAAGACCTTAAACTTCAGTGGGCCAAAGACATGCTTTCTCGCCTGCGCATTGATCTTGAAATTTCCGGGAAAGTTTCAGAACAGAAATCCCTGCTGTTCCTGGGGAATCACGTGAGTTATTTAGATATTCCCCTTCTTATGAGCACAGTCAGGGGTCTTTCCTTTGTCGCGAAAGAAGAGGTCCGCTCGTGGCCCGTTATCGGATCGGCGGCGAAAAAAATTGAAACTGTCTTCGTGAAACGTGAAAGCGATTCCTCCCGGCAGCTCGCAAGGCAGTCTATTCAGAACGCATTGACCCGCGGCCAGCGTGTCGCCATCTTCCCTTCTGGGACCACTTGCATGCATGAAAAGAAATCGTGGCGTCGAGGGGCATTTGAAATCGCGCACGAAAAGAATCTTCTCTTTCAGCCTTTTCGTATCACCTACTTACCCTTAAGAGCTGCGGCGTATATTGATGATGACTTTTTGCCTACACACTTATTCAATCTTTTTGGTCTAGAGCGAATTCACGCCAAATTGGAATTCCACGACCCCGTGCGAATTAAAGATCCGGTTGTGGATTGTGAATATTGGCAAAACTGGACGAAGAGCTTCGTCACTGCCCGCCAAAACTAAGGCGGCACAGCCGCGTTTATTTTCGATTCTTCTTAGCAATGGATAAAAGAAACGCGTTTTCGCCCTTCTTACTGATCTTGGCTTTCGGAGTTACCGTCTTCTTGACGGGTCTCTCTGTCTTTTCGGCTTTGGTGAGTTCAGAAGATTTTACCGGAAGTCCTAGTAACATATTACCGCGCGAAATTTCGCGCATCATCTGCTTGACCTCGTCTTCGAAGTTTTCAGACTCTGCCGGAATATAAAGCCAGTCTTTATTTGCCGGATGATTTTCTAAAAAAAGATATTTCAGAAAAAAAGCGTTCTGAGCTTTTTTCTCAACTGGAAAGATGCATCCATTCCAAAGCTCAAACGGATAACTGACGCCTTTGTGTTCATAAAGCCCGCGACGCTCGACCAGAATAAGGACAAGCTTCATATCGACATAATAAGCCATCCCCCCGTTTTTAGGGGCGCAGTCATAACCAACAGGTAAAAGCTCTTCAATCCATAAAAGATTGCGGAGGGGTGAGTGTTCCATGCGACCCAGCATACACCAAAACGCCAGGTTTCACTAAATGTAGTTTTCTTGATTACACAATAATGAATATCCGGAAGGTCTCTTTATCCCTAAAATCAGGTCTGGAGGTGTCTTATCAAATTCACAAAGTTTATTGACCGAGAAGATGCCGCCCACCGCCTTTCCGCATTTTTAAAAGAAAAAGGGCATCCCCGCAGTCCCAACTCCGTGCTGTTAGCACTTCCTCGTGGCGGCGTTCCTATTGCTCATGAGCTGGCACAATCATTGGATATCCCCTATGATGTTTTAATCGTAAGAAAAATTGGTCATCCTGAAAATGCCGAATTCGGAATCGGCGCCCTGACAGAGGAAAACATTCTTTGGATCAACCCCGAGATTCCTCCTGACTTCAGACCATCGCAAAAATTAGTACAAAGAATTATTGATGATGAAAAGGCGGAACTTCAGCGACGTCTGCAATTATATCGGAATGGCAAAAGCCTCAAAGACTTAAAAGGAATGACCGTCTATCTGGTGGATGACGGTCTCGCAACAGGTGTAACTGCTCGGGTCGCCGCAAAATACATTCGGGATAAAGGCGCAAAAGAAATTTATCTGGTGGTTCCCGCGGGTTCAACAAGAGCGTCAAAACAAATGCGCCAAGAAATCACCGATGTACTTTGTCTAATTGAAACAGACGGCTTCGCTTTCGTAGGACAGTTCTACGAGACCTTCAACCAAGTGCCAGATGAAGAAGTCATGAAACTTCTTCGCGCACGGCCTAAGAGATTCTCTTAAAACTTCCCTTCATATTTGCGCTTTTCCACTGATCAAAAGATTGGCACTAAAAATAGCATTATCGGGATTGGCCATCTCTTTATAAACCGTCGTATCAGGCTGAAATCATTATATTTCATATGGCGTTTGTTCTGTTCAATTTTCACTGACTTTTTATAATGACTTCTATGGAACTATTACGACAGCTTGTTGTCTTCAATGTTTTCTTCCTGGTTTTTTCTTCTTATGCGCTAGCAGAGTGGAGTTCAAGAAACAGATTGGAAGTCGGGATGACGGACAACGCACTACGAACGGATTCGGAAAAAGAGGGCGATGTTTTCTTCTTGGCGGGAATGTCGAATAAATTTTATTCAGTCCCCGGCCATATACTCGGCCTACGCCTTCAATATCAAGACTATAACAAAGAGGACACCAATGATTTGCTTTCGTTTGGTGTATCAGATGAGCTTGATTGTTTTGGTAAAAGAACCTGCGAATTTGAATTGAAAGGTCAAGAATACGTTCACGGAGAACCGGGAACAACGGACTCTTCTTTCAATAACTATGCATTCGCTGCAACTGTGTCCCAAAGCAAAGATCTCCGTCAAAGTCTGACGTTGGATTTAAGTGCGGGATATGAAGCGCGCAGCTTTTCTTCACTAAGTCGTTTTGATAATTCGATCTTCGGCAGTGCGACTTTGGGTTACGACCTTACTTCGCAAGCCTATATCGAGGGTTATGGTGAAGCGGGCGTGGTTCTTTCTTCCGCGAGCGAATACAGCGCGTTTTATATCGATATGTCCATCTTGTCGGAGTATACGCTGAACAGGTTCTGGAGTTTCAGTGCGGAACTGGGACTAAAACAAACTAGCTTTTTAAGTCGTGACTTAACGACTGAAACCCAAGTCACCCGCAAAAACGGTAGAGTGGTCAGTCAGGTGGATACTTCAAAAGAAACTTACAGCGCACTGTATCTATCAGGTGAAGCCATGCGCCGTTTTTCAGTCAACTCATCTGGCAGTATTGTGGTGCGTTCTTATCAACAGCGTTCGCGCAGTGGTTATCAAGATTATAAAGAAAACGAAATATTGGCAAAGTGGCTCATCACTTTCTAACGAAGGAGTGTTAAATGAATAACAAATTAATTCTTTCCGTCTTAGTCCTGGCTTTGACGAATCCGATGCTGGCTAGAGCTGAAGACGAAATCGCTGCCGCTGAAACACAGATCACCGAAGAGGCCGCTCAGCCCGATTACGAAGCTCGTCTTAAAGAAAAATACAATCTGACAGACGAACAGATTCAAGCCATGAAGGATTCTAAAATATCTGAATCGCAGTTTGCCGTTGTCGGAGCTTTAAGCAAAGAATCCGGTAAAACAGTTGATGAAATTTTAAAAATGAGAACAGAAGATAAAATGGGTTGGGGTAAAATCGCAAAAGAGCTAGGCCTTCACCCCAGCACTATCGGTCAGGCGGTCTCTGGAATGAACCGTCAAGATGCCAAAGCTCACGAGAAGCATGAGTCTCGCGACGACAAAAAAGAAATGCGTGAAGCCAGAAAGGAAGAGCGTAAGCAAATGCGTGCCGAAAAAAAGGAGGAACGTAAACAAGCTAAAGCTCAAAGGAAAGACAAGAAAGTTCAGTAATAGAATTCATCTAAAGGGGCTCAAAGCCCCTTTAGCCTTTCTTACATCTGCGATGGTAATAAGGCCATGCGAGATTTTACTCGACCCGCCTCTAATTCCTCAAGCCAATGGTTGACGTCTTTCATCGGTGCTGTTTCCACTTGGGGTTTGATTTTTCCTTCGGCAATCAATTGGAAAATTTCATGCATCTCTTGATGTGTTCCCCAAAAAGCCCCTTGAACTCGCACTTGATAGCTGATCAACGGAGTGCTGATCACCGGGACATGCGAAGAGCCCAAGCCCACTAACACAATCGTGCCCCCGGGGCGCACAAAAGTTTGCGCTTGAGTGAAAGTGGAATCCCGACCAACAAAATCTATAACCACATCAAACGAGGCGGGTTTGATTTTTTTATCAATCTCTTTAGAGTTCACTGTTTCGTTGGCGCCGATTTTTTTTGCGAGCTCTAAACTGCTTTCGCGCAGATCGGTGGCGGTGACTTTGGCTCCTAAAGCCACTGCAACTTGCACACCATTGATGCCCAGGCCTCCTAAGCCGATCACTAAAACCTTCGAGTTGGTTTGCACTTCGCCCAGGGTTTTAATTGCATGATAAGGGGTTAAAACAGCATCTGTCGCCACTGCGGCGACCTCCGGTGAAACTCCCTTGGGCACTTCGACAACGTTTCGCGCCGGTACAACTAAATAGTCAGCATAAGCGCCATCTTGTCCCAGCCCCACAAAAGTTCTGCCAGGTCCGTTGCATAAGTTGTCATGCCCCGTTCGGCAGTACGTACAGTCGCCACAGGGATTGGGACCATGTACGGCGTAAAGCCCGCCTACCTTAATATCCGCGGAGACTTCATTTCCTTTTTCCACAACTTCGCCACAAGCTTCATGACCCATCGTGAATGTGTGCGGATAAGGAACTTCTCCGGCCAGAACATGAAGATCAGAATGACAAATTCCTGCGGCGCGGATTTTTAATAGAACATCTCGCGGGCCGGGCCTTGGCTTGGGAATATCAGTGAGTGAAAGTTTTTTTTCGCCGGGAACGTACCGAGCGGCAAACATAGAGTCCTCCTCTGTGAGAGTCCCCAATTTATCTTTCAAATTCAGAAACAAAAAGATGTGAAGAAAGAAGTGTCAAAATACTACGGCAGTATCTGTGGGCAAAAAAAAAAGCCCAACACAGGATGTTGGGCTTTCATAAAAATCATAGACTGGGATTGATTATCTGCTAGCAACTTCTTTAACAGAGAGCACTTTGCATTTACCCGCTTTGTCTTGGACTTGAACTTCGTAGTCCACTTCCCAAGTTTCGCCGTCTTCGTTGTTGTCCGCAATAGTTACTGTGTAAAGGTAAGGATTGTTCCAGCCTTCTTCTTTCACAGAAGAGTATTGAATTCCTTCAGAACCTTGAACCGTGCCTACA
This sequence comes from Bdellovibrio sp. HCB117, assembly GCF_047305915.1. Taxonomy (NCBI): domain Bacteria; kingdom Pseudomonadati; phylum Bdellovibrionota; class Bdellovibrionia; order Bdellovibrionales; family Pseudobdellovibrionaceae; genus Bdellovibrio; species Bdellovibrio sp. HCB117. Next base: position 2,609,869 of record NZ_CP178622.1, read on the forward strand.
GCCGCTTTGTAAGTGCGGATAGCTGCCGCTTTAGCGTGATTTTCGCAAGGATTTGCAGCAAATGATTGAGCAGAAGAAAGAAGAACAAAAAGAGCTAAAATAGACTTCATGGCAGTCTCCTTAAAAAGTAAAATAGAATTGGAAGTCTTATAGCGCATTTTTCGAAAAAGAATTGTCAAGATTGAGTGGGCGTGAAGAAATTATCCTCTCTGGGCGATCATCATAAGACTGGCGTGAATGATCGTTAGCGCCAAGGCCGCCTGTAAGACCCCAAGCACAGAGCCAAGAATCAACATAACGACTTTGCCAACCCTCCCCATCAAAATTCGAATATACTTTAAAGCCAAGGCATCAAGAATTAGATTAGCCACGAAAAGGCTCAAAACCAAAACCGTGCGATCCCAGTCATGACTTAACGCTAATAAGACGATCAAAGCCCCCACGGAATGAGGATTGATCAGCATCTTTAAAGCCACAGTAAGAGGGGATACTTCCGCTTGATGTGTTCCGGCAGTTTCTATCTCAGCATCCGAAGATAATAAAATCTTAAAGGCTACCAAGGCAAAAATGATACCCGCTGTCAGACCTAATACGGGCGGCGGAATGTGCCATTTCAACATGAGCTCTTTACCAAGCAGTCCCAACACCACAATCACGGGTACTATGATGATTAAAGACTTGAACGCCAGAGTGTTGATTTGTTCTTGCGTCATCTCGCGTGTGACTTTCGCAAACTGTGCAAGATGACCTAAGGGACCCACCATAATAAAAAAGATAGTAAAAAGTTCTGAGGGACCCGCTATATATCGGAACTCCATTGAATTCTCCTAACTGAGGATGAGCCACACCGTTGATGCAACACCGACTAAAATTAAAGCCAGAGTAAATGCCAGAACCGATCTATGTGAGGGAGTGTAGTTATTGTTCGTGATCGCATCTGCTGTTTTTCGATAATTGAACAAGGACCATATCAACATCGCAGATCCTAAAAAAACCATGCCGATTCCCAAGTCTTTCGTGTCGTGCAAAAAGGAATGTCCGTAGCGAGACATCGTTTTGTTATCGATAAGAAACCAAGCAAAGCGATTGATGGTAATACCGAAACTAATCAAAGAAATTCCGGTTCGCATATAAGCCAAGTGAGTGCGCTCATTCGCCAGATGCGAGCGCATCGTCGCCAAGCTACTTCGGACCTCGCCCATCTCGGTTCGTTTTTCTGAAAGCGAAGTTCGATGTTCTGACAAGTCGGTACGATGCTCAGACAAATCCGTGCGATGATCCGAGAGCCCGGTTCGATGCTCTGCCATTTCCGTACGTTTTTTCGCCATTTCATTGGAGTTCAACTCGGGTTCGGTCATGTGCGCTCTCCGCGAATCACACACCGGAATCCCAAGTGTGACGTTGACGTATCCACAGGCTGCGCCATGCGCGCCGAAGGTCGATAGCGACGACAGTAGTTAGGCGCACACAGATGCGAGCCTCCTTTCATCACTTTTCTGGGTATCTGCAGTGTTTGTCGAGGATCATAGCTTTCCGCCTCTGCGGCTCCGCGAGGATTTTTTGGAATGCAACAAGCCTTGTGCTTTTCTTCTGCATGTTGAGGAGCATACCAATCCACAGTCCACTCCCACACATTGCCAATCATGTCGTAAAGGCCGTACTCATTAGCGGGAAAACTTCCGACAGGAGAAGTGCCTTCAAATCCATCGGCCGCTAAGTTCTGCCAAGGAAACTCTCCTTGCCAGATATTGGCTTGATGTCCGTGAGCAGGAAGCAACTCGTCTCCCCACGCAAACTCACGCCCTTCATGACCTCCACGCGCGGCAAATTCCCATTCCGCTTCTGTGGGTAACTTCTTTCCTGCCCACTTTGCATAGGCTTGCACATCTTTCCAGGTAACGTGAACGACGGGATGATCCATACGATCTTCAATGGAACTTCCAGGTCCTTGAGGATATCGCCAACTTGCTCCCGGCGTGTAATGCCACCACTGATAAGGATTTCGCAAATCAACTGGCCCCGAGGGCTTTACGAAAACTACGGAAGCCGCCGTCAACATTTCTTTTTTTGCACCAGGATAAAGTGAGGCATCGGGTGCGACTTCACAAAACGTCACGTAGCCAGTGTCTTCGACGAATTTTTTGAAGTCTTTGTTCGTGACTGGCGATCGATCCATCCAAAACCCATCGACTTTCACTCGATGGGCAGGCGCCTCTTCGGCATAGTGATCGTTTGAGCCCATCGTGAAAGTTCCGCCAGGAATCCAAACCATATTCGGAGAAGGAGGTGTTAACTCCTTCTCCGTTTTTTCTTTTTCAATTAATATTGTGCTGCTCACGTGCTATTTCCTTCTTAATGAGTGGGGCGCTGCCTTTCCCCTTCGGACTTCCCTTTTTGTGACATACTTCCCATCTGCGAAGAACCTTCCTGTGACGGAATATGACCTTCAGAATCTTGGTGAGCGTAGCCAGCGGCGTTTGTCATCTTCTCGAGGATCTGGTCGATCGTGAAGCTTGCCGCTTTCTGACGTGGTGGATATTCTTTGAAGGTTTCCATGAAACGCTTCACAATTTCTTGACCCGCCATCAACGAATAAGCCTTCTGAAGATACCAGTCCCAGTAGGTGTTTGAAGTGATGTCTGCCCTTTCATAAGGATCCGTTCGCAAATTGAAAAGTTTCGGCGCTCTTAGCGGAGTAAAAGGCTCTGCCCAAACACCCAATGTTCCCGGAGATCTTTGCTCCATAAACACAAACTTCCAATTTCCGAAGCGCAACGCGACCAAATCCCCGTCGTCGCTGAAATAGATGAATCCAGGACGCGGACTTTTTTCTTCCTTACCTGTTAATAGAGGCAACAAATTGTACCCATCGATGTGAACTTTAAATTTTTTGCCCGCAGCTTCATGTCCGCGAAGAAGTTTTTCTTTAATCTCAGGCTCCCCGGCTGCGGCAAGCAAAGTAGGCAACCAGTCGTGATGTTGAACAAGTTCATTTGAGATGGAGCCGGCCTTGATTTGTCCCGGCCAGCGAATAAGAAACGGAACACGGAAAGCTCCTTCCCAATTCGTATTCTTTTCACTGCGAAAAGGAGTCATGGCTCCATCCGGCCATGTGTTCATGTGGGGACCATTGTCCGTCGTATAAATAACGATCGTGTTGTCAGTGATGTTTAATTGATCCAACTGATCAAGCACTTGTCCCACATTCTTATCGTGATCAATCATTGTGTCGTGATAAGGCGACTGGCTTTCTCCCGCTTGACCGATGCTTTCCGGTTTTGTGTGCGTGCGAAAGTGCATGTGAGTGGTATTAAGCCAGACAAACCAAGGCTGCCCTTCTGAATTTTTACGTTGAATAAAATCATTCGCCGCAGAAACGAAGTCATCATCACAAGTCTCCATTCGTTTTCTTGTGAGAGGGCCAGTGTCTTCAATGCTTTGTTTTCCGACTCGCCCCCAACGTTCATGCGTTGTTGAATCGTCTTTATCCGTCGCTTTACAACGAAGAACGCCACGAGGACCAAATTTTTTCTTGAAGGCCCCTTGAGGATAATCAGGATCTTCAGGATCCTCTTCGGCGTTCAAGTGATAAAGATTTCCGTAGAATTCATCAAAGCCATGCACGGTGGGCAAAAATTCATTTCGATCACCGAAGTGATTCTTTCCGAACTGCCCCGTTGCATAGCCGAGCGGTTTTAACAGCTCGGCTATAGTGGGATCTTCATGACGAATTCCGATAGGTGCACCAGGAAAACCGACTTTGGAAAGCCCTGTTCTAAACACACTTTGGCCTGTGATAAACGAAGCCCGTCCTGCGGTACAACTTTGTTCACCATAAGAATCGGTGAACATCATGCCTTCTTTAGCAACTCTGTCGATATTGGGTGTTTTATAACCCATCATACCGTGGCTATAACAGCTTAGGTTGCTGATACCGATGTCATCGCCCATAATGACAAGAATATTGGGCTTTGCGCTTTTTCCGTCCCCTTTTTGAGACTTCGCTTCGTTGCTCTTAACCATACTTCCCCCTGCTTTTTATTAGAGTGAATTAATCCTTGGCTATTGGTTGATGATTTGGAAACACCTGCTTCCAATCATTCTTCATACTTAAAACTTTAAATCCAAATTTTTTAGAGGCTGCTAAAGACGCGCCGTCTTTTTCTTCGTAAGAGGCTTCGCGATCCGTATCATCATGATCAATCATGATTTGCAGATTGGGACCTGCCGATTCCCGCGAATAGCGAAGGTGGGCAATATCCCCACCGTTGCGCTCATTTCCTACAGAAAGAATCGGCCGCTTGCCAATATGACGAACAATCGAGACCGGCTTCCCTTCTTTGTCATTTACCATTCCCATCTTCGATGTGCGCATGATCTGAAGCTTGCCATCGCGCTCTTCCGTTTTATCAACCATAAAAGAACCGATCACATTCTGAGATGGAATGCCGTAAATATCCATCGCTACCGTACGCATGAAAGCGATGTCACCGCCGGAACAAATAAAAACCTTAAAGTCGTTGTCTCTCAGGTAAGTTAAAAGTTCCAGCATGGGTTGGTAAACAGTTTGCGTGTAAGGAACTTGATATTTCGGATGCAACGCCGTTTTGAAAAATTCGCGCACTTCGTTTGCAAACTCATCTTCACTCATACCGGAATGTGTAACAGCCATGATTTCCAGAATGTCTTTTTGGCTTAGCTGAGGGACCGCCGCTTTGCCTTTTGTGAGCAAGCTTTTATAAGGCTCTTTACTTTTTAAACGAGGATTTTTTTCTAAGACCAAGTGAAGCTTCATCTTGGTAAATTCGACTTCGACCGTGGGGACCTCGCTCCACAAAGTACCATCGTTATCAAAAGTTGCGATGCGGTCTTCGGGTTTTACAAATCGAGGTCCGTTAGCTTTAGTGACATCATTTACAAATGTGATGATGGATTTCTTTAGTTCACCCTCTTTCCAGGAAGGAAGAGGATCGGCCGCAAACGATTGTGACATGCACACGAGAACCACAATGCAAACGAAATACTTCATGAGAATTCCTGGGTTCGGGTTGAAGATGAGTACATCGTCAACCCAATGCCTTGCCAGGTAAATCACGGCGTCTTTAGGGTGTAAACAAACAGTGCCGAATTCTGCTGAGTCTCACAAATCAGACTTCTATTATTTTGGAGACTATATATACCGAGTCCAATATTGCGGTTGAAAGTCCGTCTTCAAATGGAATTGTAAAAAAAATTTAACTCCACCAAAAGATGGCTAGAAAACCTTTTGAACTTCGAGTGTCGCGGTAAGGACAAATCGACTTCCATGGCGGAAGTCGATTCTTAGAGTTAAGCCGGAAGGAAAGGATAATCCGTGTATCCTTCTTCACCGGCAGCGTAGATGGTTTGCGGATTCAGCTCATTCAGCGGAGCATTTAAAAGCAAACGTTTTGGCAGATCTGGATTTGAAATAAACCAACGACCGAATGAAACGGCATCGGCTTTTTTTGTCGCGATAACCTGCTCGCCACTTTCTTTCGTCATCTTTTCGTTAGCGATAAGCACACCGCTAAATTTTTGACGGATCATGGGAGTCAAGCTGTCCTCCCCTTCGTATTCGCGGGTGAAGATAAAAGCGATTTGACGCTTGTTCAGTTCTTCAGCCACGTAACCGAAGGTTTGCGCAGGCGTTGAATCACCCATGTCATGAGAGTCCCGACGAGGAGCTAAGTGAACTCCGACCTTATCGGCGCCCCAAACAGAAATCAAAGCGTCGGTCACTTCAAGAAGCAATCGCGCACGGTTTTCGATAGGCCCACCATATTCATCAGTGCGTTTGTTCGTGCTGTCTTGAAGGAACTGATCCATCAGATATCCGTTGGCAGCATGCAGTTCAACACCATCAAAGCCCGCCTCTTTCGCATTGGCCGCGCCGACTTTATAGGCTTCAATCACTTCTTTAATCTCATGAAGATCTAAAGCTCTGGGGGTGACATACTCTTTCAAGGGACGCACGAGGCTGACATGTCCCTTGGGTTTTATCGCGGAAGGCGCGACCGGCAGTTCACCATTTAAAAACATCGGATCAGAAATGCGGCCGACATGCCAAAGCTGCATAAAGATCACGCCCCCTTCCGCGTGAACGGCATCGGTGATTTTTCTCCATGCGTTGACTTGATCTTTCGACCAAATACCCGGCGTATGTGCATAGCCCACACCCATCGGCGTGACCGCGGTGGCTTCGGTCAAGATCATTCCGGCAGAAGATCTTTGTTTGTAGTATTTCGTCATCAGATCGTTGGGAATGCGGCCTTCGCCTACCGCGCGCGAACGCGTGAGCGGCGCCATGATGATGCGATTTTTGAGGGTATAGGGACCAAGTTTAAGGGGTTCAAATAAGACAGACATGAAAGCTCCTGACTAATAATCCATAACTACACCTTTCGAATCCATAATGCAACTTTCATTGTTACATTATGAGAAAGACTCAATGCTGCAGTTCAATAATGATCCAAGATAACACTTGAGAGCCCAAGTATTCCTGCCAAGATGTTTCTATGAACACGCGAGAGTTTGAATTTCAACCCACCCTGAGCGGAGATCTTCTAAAAATCCGACCTTTAAAGGCCACGGAGTTCGAACTCCTTTTTGAGGTTGCATCGGATCCATTGATCTGGGAGCTTCATCCTCAAAGGGAGCGCTATAAAAAAGAGGTCTTCGAAAAGTTCTTCACTCTCGCCGTCAAATCTGGCGGAGCTTTTGTCATTGAGGACCACGGTCAAGCGATTGGAAGCTCACGGTTTTATGATTTTCGACCCGAGATATCCCAAGTGTCGATCGGATATACGTTTCTAGCGCGCAAGTACTGGGGCGGAAAGTTCAATCGCGAAATGAAAAAGTTGATGTTAGAGCATGCTTTTAAATTCGTCGACAACGTGACTTTTGAAATCGGTGTGAACAATTTAAGGTCACGCAAAGCCATTGAAAAGCTGGGGGGCAAGCTTGTAAGCAATGTCGAACTAGACGGCGAACCCCACGTTGTCTATATGATCACCAAGAGTGGTTTTAATTTCTAATTAACGAGCAAAAACCTTTTGCAGCATTTGTTTTCCGTCCGTGAGTACGGGTTCTCCGTGAGCCAGAATGATGCGATCAAAATCAAAGCTCAGCACTTTATCGAGGGACCTATAAAAAGCGTTTTTGTCTTTGATGAACAAACGCTTTTCCGTCTTCGTCCAGCCAAAATGCCCATAGCTGCCTAAAATCTTTAAAAACATCTTCGTCAGCAATGAATCTGTTTGCTGAAAATTTGTAGCAAGATCCGAGACAATCAGAGTCTTCGTCTTGGGATGAAAAAATACAACTTCATTATAAAAAGGAGCTCCCTCGATAAAAACATGCTTCACTTCTGAACTCCAAGGAAAGCTTTGCTCGTTAGTGATAACTCCATCGAATTTAAAATCGGATCTCTTTTTATCCAGTTCCGGCGCGCAGAATATTTGAACTTCCGGAAAATGCTTCTTTAAATCAGCAACGTAAAGGTGATGCATTTTATTGGGAGCCACAGCCCAGCGGACCGTTCCCATCGCTTGAAGGTCCCGAACAATTTCTTCGGTCAGTTTAATCGGAGAATGAACAAAGACGTCTCCTGAATCAAAGCGAATTGCCGTCATGCGCGCGCCAATGCTCACACCATAGAACTTCAGATCCTGATCTCTGGTCCAAACCTCGTTCATAAGTCTCCTTAACTTGTTCTTAAGCATGACCTAGAAAAGGAGTGTGTTCAAAAGAAAAGGCGCTTTTTGTGAAGCGCCTTTTAAAATTATCAATGATCGCGCTACGATTAATCGAAAGAAGCCATCGTTTCATTTTTAATTTCAGTGATGTCCCCCGGTTTCCAAGCGCCTTCGAAGGCTTCTTTATCGGGACCATAAATTCGGAAGTAAGCAAACCAAGTTTTACCGGGAATGGTTTTTACCCACGTCTTTTCATTTCCCGCGGGTGCGCTAGGTCCAAAATATAGATCCACGGATTTTACGTCCTTCATATCTTTGAGTTCCACCAAAGAGCGAATCGCAGCATTGGGTCTGCCATTCTGGATCAAGCTTCTTGTTTCTGTGTCATAAACGGTGACAGACCAAAAAAGGCGAGCGGGAACGGGCATGGGCACTGTCAGTTTATAATGTCTGCCTCCGTCCATGGCTTTGTTATTGGCATCTTTAAATGCTCCCCAATAAAGAGAGCCCGCTGAAGCATCCCGCTTCAGCATTGCTGGCGACATCACAATGGCTTGAGCAAAGTAGCGATCACGAGCGACCGGATCCATATCATGATTTGTAGCCCAGGTTGGATCGGAGTTTAGCAGCAGCCACTCCCACTTGCGGTCTCCCCATTTAATACGATCAGGACGATCTGAACTAAAAGAGGTTGTGAGCATTTGCGTTTTACCTTCTTTCGCTGCGGCCTCTAACATTTTTTTTGTAGCGGCGTCTGGCTTGAATTCTTTCCCCTTTTCAATGCCGAAGGCTTTCAACTGATCAAACATGATTTGATATCTAGAGTCCATCGGCTCTTCATTAATAACTTTAGCCAACTGCTGCCAAAACTGAATATTGCTTTCCCATTTCAACAAAGAGGTATCTCCTTTTTTCCCCGTGGCATCAAAAACAGTCACTAACTTTGGAGACTTTATTGTGGAAAGAGGATAGATACGAAACTCTTTGATTCGTTCTTGCGTGGTCTTCATGCTTTGCCCCGCCTGAGGAATGACCCGCGCGACCAACATAACTTTGAAGGTATTTGATTGCGCAACATTAAATCCTTGAGGAACTTCAGACTTATATTGCGGAGGCAAGATGAGATACTTACCGCCTTTACCGCCATCTTGTCCGGGAATTCCCATGTCCACAATCCATCGCTGATGATGATCATCCACGAGTGCCATGAAAGGTCCTGCGGGAATTTCCACGACCATCGGTCCATCTTTCAAATCTAGAAGAGCGGCCGCATAAGGTGTATCTTGATTGGCGGTGAAGGCAAGTACACCTGCATCTCCTTGGGCACTGAACATGCGAGCGTTGTCTTTAACACCCAAGCTTCGCATCCCGCTCATCATTCCTTCCATAGAAACCGTCGGATACCAAAAGCGATAGGCCTCCACGGCAGAACTGATGTCTTTAGGAGCATCGGCCGCATGAGCGTTGAAAGAAGCAAATAGAACTAACATAGGCAAAATGAATTTCATAAATCATCTCCTGATTATCCTTAGGATCCGGAGATTCGTTTTGCCGAGCAACGGTGTTGAAGTCTTAATGGTGACAAGCAAAAGGCGAACGGAACTTATGCCAAGCGACTTTAAAAAAAGATATCTTAGGACTTTTTTCGGAGGGATTGAGGCACCATTCGTGTATTAGAATGGGCCTCAATAAAAATTTAGAAGCCTAAGGCCGAAGCTAAAAAGAATTGGCCCATGGTTTTATTGTCTTCCAGTCTTTGCAGCACTCGGACTCCTAAAGTCATCGGCAAGAAACGAAGAATCTGTGATTCGAAGTACATTTCCGCACCATAGCTGTTCAAGGTGGCGTTCACATCTTCATCCTTCACGAACGTAGAATCGAAGAAGGCCGTCGTATACATTCGACGCAAGTAATACCACCCACCCAAATTCCAATCAGGGTAAGCCACAGGCACCACATAGTTCCCAGAAACCTTTTGATAAAACGGTACGTTCTCGTAATCGTAGCCGCGCGAAAACACATATCCGACAACGGTTTCATCTGGAAGGAAGCGATATGATGTCAACGAAGCCTCTTGTTTTTGTTCATCGTAGGTCACCAGAAAGCCGTCGTTATCGGCAAAAGCAGGCGTGTTCAACATGGCTTTTTGCAAGACGCGATAAGAAGACGCCACCGAATAATCAGGTTGTTCAGCATCATCATAACGGATCGTATAGCTTAGAAGCCATGGAGCAATAATAGAACGGGGCTTCGGACTTTTATTCCAGGTTAGGCTTAATGAGGAAGATGTTTTATAAAAGAAAGAGGTCGCATCTTCGTTAACAACATCATTGAATTCGTAAGACGATGTATCCGTATAGGCCGCACTTCCACTTAGAACACCGGTGAAATTATTCAGTCCACTTTGTTTGATATAAGGAATCAGTACACCCAGCCCCGCTGTTTTTTCTGTCCACTCTAGCTGATCATCCGTATTAAAGTCTTCAACCAGACGATTGCGGTTTTCAAGTTGCAAACGGAAGATCGGGTAATACTTCTTAATATCGAAATTCAAATCCGCAAAAGCCTTTCCTTCCTCAGCACTCGATCCCAATGTTGCGGAAAAACTTAAAGTACGAAGGTAGTTATCGGTTTTGAGCCCTAAACCACCGCCCCGCCCCACATTCAGCCCCCACGTGTGAGGAATGAAAAGTTTTTTATCGAAATCCCCATAGGCCTGAGCTTGGTATTGATCCGCATTCTTTGTATAAAGATCGGCTTGGTCAGGAAATGCCTGCGGAGCAAACCCGTTGTAGTTGTCTGAAGGCGAGGACCCTAAATATTTAAAATCAACCAATTGAGCCGCGTCAAATTCACCACATGCTGAAAGCGGTGCCGAAGAAACTACAGATCCAAATGTGTCTTGATTGCTATAGTAAAAATTCTCTCCGTCGGACGTCGGCGTGTAAGCGCCTAACTTCGTCGAAGTACAGCGAGCAATGCTTTGACCATTAAACTTAAAGATTTCAGTGTGCCCTTGATACTGGCCTTCGAAAAGAACCTGTTTTTTGGGATCAACAAAAAGTGAATGAAGCATGTTGCGAGACGGCGGCAGGATTTCTTTAGTCACTTTTTGAGATTTAAGATCGACAGCAACTAAAGATTTTAAGCCTGTTTTACCTCCGACAATAACCACCGCGCTGTCGTCATCAAGATAACGAACTTCCGCCACTTTTAAATCAGGAAGAGAGAAAGAATTAAGAACCTTCCCATTCAAATCAAATTCCGTGATATGCCAAGATTGATCCGCCATAAAACGCGTTGTGATAATTTTGGATCCCGCTTTATTAAAACTCGGGTTGTAGATTCTTTCTCCATCAGTCACTTGCAGTTTTTTACCTGATTTTAGATTTAAGACCACCAGGTCCGAACTGCCTTTATGACCATAGCGCTCATCCGGAAGGAATTGCGTGTAAACGGCGTGGTCGTTCGATAAATCAAAACCCATGATCTCGCGATTATAAGGAAACTCTGCCACCACCTGCTCTTCATTTCCTTTTTGACGAATCAGCTGTGGATGAGTGTCCAGAGTTTGACGAATGAAGTACAAGGAATCGCCGATCTTGTAAGGAGCAGAGTGTTCGCGGAAATCCACGACCTTTTCGTCCCCTGGCATGTCGTCTTTCCACTTCGTGCGCAGATCATTCATGGCTTCATTATAAAAATCCTGAAAGCTTTGTCCCGTCACATTTTTGAAAGCCACATAAAGACGCAATGGAATCGGAAGTCTTGATACTTCACGAATCACCTTTTCCCAAATATCTTCTCCGTATTTCTGTGTTCCGTAAGAAATCAGCGCGTAACCATACACATATTGGTTCGGAAGATCCGTGCGATAGGATCTATTTAAAAATTGATCATAAGTCGGGATCTTATCACTTAACACCAAGGCCTTTAATCGCGCCATGAAACGTGGCGAGCGTCCGCGTCCGCCGTCGGTGTACTTTGTTTCCGTCCAGACCGCATCCCCTTCAAAATACCAAGAAGGTAAACTCATCGCCATGGCCAACTGCTCGCCGAACTCTCCCATCAGAAAGTAAAGAACGCGCGTACCGTGTTGATTGAAGAAATCAAACTGGTTTACGTGTCGGTATTCGTGGATAGAAAGTGTTTGGTACCATTCGGTAGAACCGACGTAAGGAAAAAACATGGAAGATGTGAACCATTCACTTCTTCGCGGCGCCAAAGCCACATAGCCATTGGGTTCAGCAACTTCAGAGCGAATCACCAGATCAAACTTCTTCGGCGTTTCAATACCGTAAGTGTTCCCAACCACGCGCGAATAATGCTCTACCAGGTTTGCGATATAGACAGATTCGGCTTGAAGGTAATCAGGATAAATCACTCGCACAGATTCATTTTCAATAAAGTGCCAATGCAATGACGGCGAACTTTGCGCGAGGTCAGGAATCACTTCCACCGCCCAAGCTGGAGCGGCCAAAGATACAAGGGATGCCAAAGACAGAATAAATCTCATGAAACGTCCTTCCGAATATCAAAAACGCTAGTGGTTTTTTTGTTTAAAAGCACGCAACTTTTATAAGGGAAGCGCGAGTGTCATCACAGTTTTCGTTGAACTCAGAGCATCACTACGTCAGTATAAAAGCACTGTGTTTACACCCCGGAGGCTCTCCATGAAACTTCCTCACGTCAAAGTCGTTCCCGCCGTCATTGCCTTTATCGTAACTTGCATTTTCTGGTTCGTGATTGCGCCCCCTGAAGGCGTCGATATCAATGCCTGGAGATTGTTAGGCATCTTTGTCGGCACGATTGTCGCTATCATCGGCAAAGCCCTGCCCATTGGTGGTGCGGCGATGATAGGCATCCTGCTTGTCGCCATCACGCAAGTAACCAACCCAGGCAATCCAGGAAAAGCCATGGCCGATGCTTTGAGTGGTTACTCAAATACCCTGATTTGGTTGATTGGGATTTCATTTTTTATTTCTCGCGGATTTATCAAAACGGGTTTGGGCGCACGCTTGGCTTATCACTTCGTCAGAGTCTTCGGAAAGAAAACCTTGGGGATCAGCTACGGTCTTTCTTTTGCCGAGCTAGTTTTATCACCCGTGATGCCAAGTAATACGGCTCGTGGCGGTGGCGTCATGTATCCCATCAATCGCTCCATCTCGGAATCGATGGGATCTTATCCCGACGAAGCTTCTCGCAGAAAGTTGGGCGCGTTTTTAACTTTGGTCGCTTACCAGGTCAATATCATCACGTCGGCCATGTTTATCACGGCGACAGCACCCAATCCGCTAGTGACTGCTGGGATCCGTGACGTGGCAAATATCGATGTCTCATGGAGTGATTGGGCGATAGCTGCGATCGTACCAGGTCTACTAGCCCTTTTGATTATCCCATTTGCTCTTTACAAACTTTATCCGCCCGAGATCAAAGAAACACCGAATGCGGCGGAATACGCAAAAAAGAAATTGCAAGAAATGGGACCAATCAAGTTGGAAGAATGGATCATGGTGGGCGTCTTCTTCTTACTTCTTTTCATTTGGGCCGGAGTGCCGAAATTGATTTCATCCAGTCCTCTTTTTGATATCGACCCTACGGCCGGAGCCTTCGTGGGTTTGAGTGTTTTACTTTTTTCTGGTGTTTTGACTTGGGATGATCTGCTGAAAGAAAAAGGCGCTTGGGATACAGTCACTTGGTTTGCTTCTTTGGTGATGATGGCGACTTTCTTAAACAAGCTTGGAATTATTGCGTGGTTTTCAAATACCGTGCAGACCGATATCGCTAAGATGGGATTGGGTTGGGTTGAAGCGTCGGCTATTTTGATCGTGCTGTACGTCTATATTCACTATCTATTTGCAAGTAATACCGCTCACATCTCGGCTCTTTTTGCGTCTTTCTTTGGAGTGGGTGTCGCCTTGGGAGCTCCTCCATTGATGTTTGGTTTATTTTTAGGATTTGCGTCTTCGCTTTGCGCCTCTATCACACATTACGGAACTGGATCTGCGCCAGTCCTTTTTGGACCAGGATACGTAAGCATGGGCGAATGGTGGAAATGGGGTCTTGTCGTCAGCGTGCTCAATCTGATCATTTGGGTTCTTGGTTGCGCGGGCTGGTGGAAAATTTTAGGTTATTGGTAAAACTCAAAAAGGCGCGGCGCACCCCGCGCCTTTTTTATTTTTGTTGAAATGCAATTTCACGTTTCCCTCTCATGATATCCCATCTGTCAAAATACTCGACCTCGCTGAGTCCAAACTCTTGTTAACATGAAGTTCTTATAGAGGAACGTGCATGAGAGGCGATCTAGTTAAATCGTCAGAGAGAACTATTTTTCGACCAGGACACAACTGCTGGCGCGTGGATCTTTTTCGTCATGCCAGTGTTTTGATTGATTGTGCGGATTTTTATCGAGCTTTGCACTACGCTTTCAGTAAAGCGCAAAAGTCTGTCTTTATAATTGGCTGGGAAGTAGACAGCAGCATCCGTTTGCTACGCAAAGAAGACGAAATGAAAGCGTCTCGCCCGTCTATTCTTGTCGATCTTTTGGCGCAGAAAGCGCAAGAAAATCCAAGTTTACAAATTTATATTCTTCCCTGGGATTCCTCCATCGTGTTCTTGGGCGAACGCGAATTCATGGGGGAATACACCTGGGTCAACAAAGGGTTAGAAAATATTCATTTCTGCTTGGATCAAACAATCCCTTTAGGCGGAAGTCATCATCAAAAGGTGATTCTCGTCGATGACGAAATTGTCTTTTCGGGTGGGATGGATATCGCACGTCAGCGCTGGGATGAGCGCTCTCATCACATTTATGAACCGGAACGCTCTGATGCCAATGGGCCTTACGGGCCCTATCATGATGTGCAGATCATGATGGATGGTCCCATCGTCAAACACTTTGCAGAATTGGCCAGACACCGCTGGCTTGAAGCTGCAGGCTATGAGGCTTTACCTTACGATGGTAAAACCAGCAGTTCTTCCGACTTGCCGCTCGTGTGGCCGATTCAATTCGATTATTTATTTACGGATATGGGAGCCGCCATTGCCCGCACCCTTCCAGCGACGGAAGAGGATCGAGGTTCGCGTGAGGTCTTTAACATGTATATCGACCTCATCAATCAAGCCAAAGACTTTATCTATATTGAAAATCAGTTTCTAACCTCGCAGGAAATCGCCGTGGCGTTAAATGATCGGCTGAGACGAGAAAAAAATCTGCGTGTACTTTTAGTAAGCTCTTATGATCCGCAAGGGGTGTTTGAGACCGAAGGCATGTGGGCCAGTCGCATCGATTTTAAAAGAAGCGTTGAAGATGGCATAGCCAAAGGACGCGTTCAATTTGCCTGCTCAGGTGTGATGAACGAAAAACGTAAAATTATTCATAAGCGCATTCATTCAAAAATCATCGTCATAGACGACCAGTTTATGGTTGTGGGTTCATCGAATCTCACAAACCGCTCTATGACCTTTGATACGGAGTGTGATTTAATCATTCAAGCTCACGACATAGAAGAGCGGCGTCGTATTATGCACTTTCGAAATGATCTGATTGCCGAACATGCGGGCCGTAAGATCGAAGACATCGAAACCATTTTAAAAGAGCCCTACTCTTTTAAAAAACTGATGCTTCCTTGCCAACCAGGTGCGTACTGCCTTTTTGAAATGGATGACGAACAATTCACCACTCAAAATTTTAAAAAGATCGCCAACAGCGTCGCCGATCCGCAAGTGAGTGAAGGAAAAGCTCTTTTTATCTTTCGCAATCCCAGTAAATACATCGTACCGTTGGCTTTATTTTTAATTGTCGCGGTCAGTGGATTGGTCTGGTTTATCAATGAACACCTGTCATGGTTCAGCCCTGAATCCGTTGAAAAATTCTTGAAAGCGGCCCGGAAATCTCCGTGGGCACTTTTTCTAGTTTGGGGAATTTACATTGTCGGTGGCTTTATATTATTTCCGGTAACGCTTATGTCTCTCATCACGGCGGCGGTTTTTGGATCCATCTTAGGCCCTCTTTATGGAATGTCAGGAGCTCTTATCAGTGCCACGGTCATGTTCTATCTGGGACGGTGGATGGGCCACAGAGGCGTAAAAGGATTTTTAGGGAATCGCCTGCGTAAGATCGATCATCAATTCCGTGAGGCCGGGGTTATTGGCGTTACGGTCTTAAGAATGATCCCCGTGGCGCCGTTTAGTATTGTTAATATTGCCGCAGGGATTTCTTCACTGCGATTTTCTGATTTTCTTTTGGGAAGTTTCTTTGGGTTTTTGCCAGCATTTATCGTGAAAGGCCTTGTTGGAGATTCGATCACGCAAATCTTTCTACATCCCACCCCGCGCACCGTTGGAATGCTGGCTTTAGGAATTCTGCTCTGGATGTTGCTCGTCGTGGCTTCGTACTTTCTGACGCGATGGTGGCGTAAAAGGAAGCAGTATGATCCTTAGAATCGTGACCTACAATATTCACGGTGCAAGAGGTATCGACGGAAAAAGAGATTACCTGCGCATTGGACTTTTTTTAAAGCATCAGAATATTGATATCGCGCTGATTCAAGAAATGGACACTCGCTTTCATGACCGCGACTCAATCACGGATGTCGAAGAGCTTAAAACGGATCACTTCAAAACCTTCATCGCCGCCCCGACCATGGAAAACTCTGCCGGCTGGTATGGCAATGCCATCTTGTCGAAATTTCCAATGAAAAACCACAACATCATCGACATCAGTTCACCCGGAAGGGAACCTCGAAATATTTTAGAAGTTTTTTTAGACACGCCCAAGGGCCCATTGCACGTCGTGAATACACACAAAGGTTTAAAGCCTTCCGAACGAAATCAACAGATGAAAAAGTTGAATGACTTGCTAGCAAGAAAAAGCGAAGTGCCCTTGATCGTGGGCGGAGATATTAATGAGTGGCAGACTTATTCCGGCGCTCTTAAAAAACTCAACACAGCTTTGCACCCGATCCCATCAGGACCTACTTTTCCCACTCGCGCCCCGTTTTTACGATTGGATCGAATGTGGTGTCGCCCCTCAAATCTTTTTCAAAGTTCTGAAGTTTTAAAAACGAAGGACTCAAAACTTTTTTCGGACCACTATCCGCTGATGGCAGAAATTCAAATTTACTAGCGCGCAAACGCGCTAGTAAGAACAAGTTTCAATCGTGCGGGGCCATTTCCGGCAGGAATCTCGAGTTTATTCATCAAGATTTTGAATCCTCGGGACATAACTTCTAAACGGATCTCTTCGGGAGGAGCGATTCTTTTTTGAGCCGTCCAGAATTTGCCTTCCATGGCCTTGACTCCCGGAATATCACACTCGGGAGTTTGTCTCCATAACACATAATTATTATCCAAGCGCACGGATTCAAAGCTGTCTTCCGGATCATAGTTTTCGGTCCAGACATCTGTAGTCAGAACAAACTTCCCACCCGGAGCCAACGAATTGCGCACAGAATTTAAAAACTGCATGCGCTCTTGACGATCGATGATGCTTGATAAGCAGTCGCGGTCATGGATAAGGTCAAACTTTTCACGAAGTTCTTCTAACTGAGTGACGCCATTAACACCGAATGCAATGTCCAGCTCTTGCGCCAACGCTAATTTTTGGACTACAGAGATTGAAGAGCGGTACACGTCATAAGCCGCCACACGAAATCCCATTTCCGCTAAAGCCATCGCGGCGACTCCGCGACCGGATGATAGATCCAAGGCTTTGCAGCCGAAAGCCTGCGGATAGAATTCATGCACCACTTTTTGTAAGTGAGCGACGGCGTCTCTTTCTGCCAAACCGCCTAACAACAGAATATTGTCTAAAGAAGTGCTTCCTGGAAGAACAGGAACTGCGTTTGTATTAATGTAACCTTGATATAGTGCTTTCATATTTGCCTCCAAGTCAGTTGATACCAGACTTAAAAGCACAGGCGGTGCCACCGGATTTCGCTCTATAAACGAATAGATTCGCTCTGAATCACCCTCTGCCGGGCGGCCGACAGCGCCTCATGCCGAGACATCGGTACCTGCCGAAGTTCCGACAGGCTAAAGCTCTTCAAGACATGAGACCAACTCCGCACACTTTAAAGCGCTCGACTTAAGGAAATCCTTGTATTGATGTGTCGATTGAGGTTTGAGAGTATCCGCCACCGTCTTGACGATGGCAAACGGAAGGCCCTGCTGTTGGCAGATATAAGCGATCGAGCACGCTTCCATATCGACCATCTTTGCAGAAGGGACCCGCGCTTTCAGCAGATTCTTGCGTTCTAGCGATCCCACGAACTCACTTCCTGACAACAAGTCCCCGCGAAAAACGCGGAAGGATTTCTGTTTCAGATGACTTTCGAATTTTCTATTTAGGTCCTCATTTGCAGGCATGAAAATACTTTTTCTATTTTCTGCAGAGACCGACAGGTGAAGCTCTCCGCACGCCATGATTTCAGTGCGGTCATCAAAAGTACAAAGGGCATCATGTTGAACGATTCTTTCAGCGATAACAATATCACTGACCGCGAGTTCAGCATCAATGCCTCCGCCAAGC
Source organism: Bdellovibrio sp. HCB117 (assembly GCF_047305915.1). Lineage (NCBI taxonomy): Bacteria > Pseudomonadati > Bdellovibrionota > Bdellovibrionia > Bdellovibrionales > Pseudobdellovibrionaceae > Bdellovibrio > Bdellovibrio sp. HCB117. Next base: position 2,628,115 of record NZ_CP178622.1, read on the forward strand.
CCTAACATCAAGACATCGTCATATGTCGAGTCTGCTAGAATTTGTGTCAGAGCAATAGCCGCACTTATAGGTCCGACACCGGTCTTCGCTAGAGTGATTGAATTTCGAGGAGTGGATTTTTCCCACAAAGTCACATCGGAGTGTTTGAGTTTGCGAGATATAAAACCTTGGAGGGCAGCGAGTTCTGAAAACTCACTCTCCATAGCTGCTAGTACGAGATGCTTTTTCATACGAAGTATTTTATCAAAGAATTGCGAACATCTATCGACGCAATGTCGCGCGTCATCACTGGGGTGTTAAGATCCAATCAAGCCGCCTTTAGCATGTATGTCAAAAGTCATTACATAAATGAAACAACTGAAAGGAACCCTTCCCTTCACAGGACTTCACTGGCAAACCTTTTCGACACGTAAGAAAATTGTCCTCAGGAGGACTGTAGCATGAGCGCGAAAAAAGTACTGATCATCGAGGACGCTAAAGACTTGCTTATGCTTTACAAACGTTATTTGCAAAGCCCTGATTGTGAAATTGCAACGGCAACTTCAGCTCACCAAGCTTTAGAATATCTGACCCAAAACAAACCGGATCTTATTGTGATGGACCTCACTTTTCCCGATATGTCGACAATGGATTTTTACGAAAAGATTGCTGCTATGCCAGAGATTGATTCGGTGAAAAAAATTCTTGTCAGCGGACGCGATGATTTGAATACGTGGATGGACGTGTTCAACGCGGAAGAGGGCCTGCGCAAGCCCGTTGAACGCGCGGCAATCACGAAAGCTGTTACTGATAGTTTACGCTAAAATCGCCTTCGGCGATCATGTCCGAAAATAGCCACATTTTTCCTAAAACATAGGATATAGTGGGCTTCATGAACAAGGACGATATCTTTTATCAAGCCATGCTAGCCCGAGACCCCCGCTTTGACGGGAAGTTTTTTATCGGCGTGAAAACCACGGGTATTTACTGCCGTCCGATTTGCCCGGCCAAACCCAAACGTGAAAATGTCGAATTTTTTTCTAATGGTTTGCAGGCTGAAAAAGCAGGCTATCGTCCTTGCTTGCGCTGCCGACCTGAAAGTGCACCGCACTCCCCAGCGTGGGTGGGAAAATCCGCGGTCGTGCAAAGAGCCGTCAAAGTATTAAATGCGAAAGAAAGCTTAAGTTTCAACGAAGATGACTTCGCCGCTCAGTTCGGAGTCACCGCGCGACACTTGCGGCGTCTGTTTATGGAAGAAATTGGTAAAACTCCAAAGCAGCTCTCTTTTGAAAATCGTTTGAACCTCGCACGCAAACTGATTGTAGAAACTTCTTTACCTATCACTGAAGTTGCATTTGCCTCGGGATTTGAATCCATCCGTCGCTTTAACGATGCTTTTAAAGACCGCTTTAAAAAAGCCCCGCGCGATATTCGCCGTAACAAAGTCACACCTGGATCAGGATTAAAAATAAGTCTGTCTTACCGTCCTCCTTTTGATTTCCAGGGACTTTTGCAATCGTATCAAAATCACCGGGTGGGAAATTTGGAATGGTTTGACGAAAATACCATGTATCGAGTGGTGGCATTGAACGGACATGTGGGTGTGATTGCCATTTCAGATAATCCTGAAAAGTCCTGCCTTCATGTCGAAATTGATTTTCCCGACACGACTCAAATCCCGGCGATCATTTCTCGCGTCCGTCACCTTTTTGACTTGGATTCAGATCCGGTGATGATCGCTAATATTTTAGAGACAGATACGGGGATTAAAAAGATTCTGAAAACATCACCGGGAATTCGTCTTCCTTCAGGCTGGGACGCCTTTGAAATTGCCGTCGCGACAATTCTTGGACAGCTTGTCAGTGTGAAAATGGGCCGAGAGCTTGTGCATGATCTTATTGAGATTGCGGGCCAGGAAAGCCTTTACGAAAAAGATGGTAAAAGAATCAAACTCTTTCCTTCGGCTTTAGACATCGTTAATGCGGATCTAAGTCGCTTGCGAACCACCAAAGCTCGCAAGCAAACTTTGATGGAATTTTGTAAAGCCGTTCTAGAAAAGAAGATTTCGTTATCGCCCACCCAGGACGTTGACGTCTTTATGAAGGATGTGCAAAAACTCCGCGGGATCGGGCCTTGGACCGCGCAATATATGGCATTAAAAGCGCTAAGACATACCGACACCTTTCCTGCCAGTGATTTGATTTTGGCGCGTACGCTGCAAATTCACGACAAAAAGATTATTGACCAGATGAGTCCCTGGCGCGGTTATGTCGCAGCATTATTTTGGAAGAACTATTCGCAAGACTTAACGAAATCGAAGATCGCGAAAAAAAGGAATCCCTGATGAATTCGCAAAAGCAGTATTTAATGAAATCTTCTTTAGGCCCTTTGCATATCGTGGCCTCTGAACAAGGGCTTCAAGGTATTTTCTGGAAAAAGCAGAATATGCCTTTTGATAATTTAACCGATACAAAACATCCGGCCGTGCAATTTATTTTAAAAACTCAAAAACAAATCGAAGAATATCTCCAGGGCGAGCGTCAGGAATTTGATATTCCCCTGGACCTCATTGGAACCGACTTTCAAAAAAGAGTGTGGTCTCATCTTCAAAAAATCCCTTATGGCGAAACTTGTTCTTATAAAGAAATCGCGGTGGCCCTAGGTGATCCCAAAGCCTGTCGCGCCGTGGGGACCGCGAATGGAAGAAATCCGGTTTCAATCATTGTTCCCTGCCATCGCGTGATTGCTTCTGATGGCACCTTGGGAGGTTATGCGGGTGGTCTTCCGACGAAATCCTTTCTTCTTAACCTAGAACGAAAAAAGTAAGCCTGGTCCCCGTTCGTTGCATACTGTGCAATTAAACATCTTTAAGATCAGGTGGTCCCCTTTCATAATGGGCTCATGCTACAGACTGAAAACCTCAACAAAATCTGGCTGACTCTTTCAAGCAACTCTTCTTTAAAAAAGAAGGTGCACGGTGAACTGGAACGTCTTTTCCAAGAACCCACTTACCAAGGCTGGTGGAAGACAGAACCACGCACCCCTTTTGAATTAAGCCTTCCGGATCTTTTTCCGACGCTAAAGCATGTGGGTTTTATTGACGGCGCAAGGCTTCTGGTGAAGGTCAATCAGATCGGTTCCCGATTGTTCATCACCGACGGAGCTTGGGTACAAAGTCCTATGCGTGTTTTCCCCGACCCTGATGAAGCACTGGTTCTTTTAAAGCACGTGGAAAAAAAGGGACTACACACTTGGGCTGATTGGGTGATTGATCCGGCCGCGGGCTGTGGTCACACACCTCTGGGTTTTCAAGGATCCGCCAAAAGAATCTTCTGTGATGCCAATGCCCGAGCGCTGACATTTGCTTCACTCAATGCCCTTATCAATGATCTTGCCTCTGAACATTGTTTTGGTCTTCTCAATGACATGAACCGCAAATTTCCCACACCACTTCGTTTGCAAGGTAAGACTTTGTTCTTAACCAATGTTCCCTTCGCACCGGCCCCGGACGACAGTTCTTTGGCGCTCAATTCCGGCGGTGGTGAGCATGGCGCCGATTTGCAGATAGCCTCGTTTGAGTTAGTTAAAAAATTTTCTGAACAAAATTCCGTCCCGGTGCGCGCCTGTTTTTTGACTTGGACCTTGGGCAATGCCACATCGAATGAGTGGGAAGTGCCTCGTCTCTGCCAAGACATTTTTCCAACCGCCAAAATTCAATGGACTCTTGAGCAGCATGATTACGATGCTCCTGACCTGCCAAATCCGGCACCGTTGCGATCAGTGTTGCGTCACTTAGCAAGGTCACAATATGTCGTGAAGCACGAAAATAAAAACGTGGAAGAAGCTTATGAAAACTTGGCCGACAAACTGCAAGCGCAAGGTTTTACTCATATCGCTTACGGCTTTCTAGACTGTGAATTATAGAGGGAAATTCACCACAGGACGTGATGAAGAAAACCCCATCTTGAAATTGACCGCAATCTCATTTGGTTTTCGGGAAGAAGTCTGTTGGCATCCCAATTGCTGTTTAAGAGTCTATACTTAAGGAGGATCCTATGAGTAAAAAGCAGACGAAAATTTCCTCTGGAAAAAGCAGCGAACTGGATATTATCAATATGATCTTGGAGGATCACAAGCCTCTGAAAGAGTTGATCGAAGTCATGAAAGATTCTGAAAAGGAACTTGAGGAACGACAAGAGGCTTTTGCCCAGTTTGCTCCGCTTTTAATTTCTCATGCAAAACCAGAAGAACAATCTCTTTATCGTTATATGAAAGGTGATGAAGAACTTCGTGAAGGCGGTTTTGAAGGGGATGTTGAACATCAACTGGCTGATCAAATGGTCGAAGAAATCATGCGCACCGATGATGACGATTTGTGGAGCGCCCGAGTCAAGGTTTTGGCAGAACTCGTAGAGCATCATATTGAAGAAGAAGAGGAAGAGCTTCTTCCTGATTTCAAAAAACATTCTGAAAGCAGTGATCGCGAAAAATTGGGGCAGCTGTTCTTAGAGCTTAAAACTAAAATTCTTGAGCGTGGTGGCATGGATGCGCCCCATGAAAGAGAATCCCATGCGCGTCACTGATCTATGAAACCCAACGACGTGAGCCGTCGTCATTCGACGGCTCTTCTTATCATCGACATGCTAAACACTTTTGATTTTCCCGAGGGGAAAGATCTTGCGCGCTACACATGGCCTGTTGCCCAAAAAGTCAAAGCTCTAAAACAGAAACTTAAAAAGAAAAAAGTTCCCGTCATCTATCTTAACGACAACTTCGGTCAATGGCGCTCGGATTCAAAAGAAGTCTATCTGAATTGTGCGCATGATGCGTCTCTGGGTTCAGAGATCGCTAAGATTTTAAAACCCGAAGACGATGACTATTTTATCTTAAAGCCTCGACATTCCGGATTTTACTGCACGAATTTAGATATTCTTTTAGAAGATTTCGGGGTGAAAAATCTGATACTGACAGGAGTCGCAGGAAATATCTGTGTTTTCTTTACGGCCAACGACGCTCATATGCGAGGCTTTAAGATCTGGGTGCCAAAGGATTGTATCGCCTCTAACACCAAGAAAGATAATGACTTCACCTTAGATCAAATGTCACAGGTCTTAGGTATCAAAACCAGTGTATCGACAAGACCCATTCCTTTTTAACGTATCCAATTTTCTAAGATGGCGCCCAATGAAGTGGTGGCCATGATAACCCAAAGTGCCACACCCATGACAAAAGGTTTGATGCCGACACTTTGGACTGTCGCGCGAGTCAGGTTCGCACCAATTAAAAACAAGGTTAGAACTAAAAGACGTTTTGCCACCCACTCAATTCCATGTCCTACGGGTTGCAGTGTTGGTATCCAAGTCATGATACCGGCCATGATCAAAAATCCCAGAATAAACCACGGACGCTTTGCTTTAGCCTCCCCCGCTTCTTGTCCTTGATTCTTATACAGAAGACCAATTCCTAAAGCGATGGGCACGATCCATAAAGCGCGCGCGAGCTTCACTGTCGTCCCCACTTCCAAAGCATGAGGCCCGTATTGAAGGCTGGCGCCCACAACGGAGCTGGTATCGTGAATGGCTAAGGCACTCCAAAGTCCAAACTGTGTTTCATTCAAATTAAAATAATGGCCGATATGAGGAAAAATAAATAGAGCCAGAGCATTTAACAAAAACACCGTTCCCAGCGCAACAGTCACTTCCGGGGGACGAGCGCGAATCACCGGAGCGACAGCCGCAATCGCACTGCCTCCGCAAATCGTTGTTCCGACAGTGATCAGAGTCGAGGTGTTTTTCTCGACCTTTAAGAAACGCCCCATCAGGGTTCCTAATAAAAGACCAAATGTAATTCCCACAACCGTGTATCCGATCCCGCGCACACCGACTTGGCTCACAGTGATCAAGTTCATGCCCGCTCCTAAGCCCACTACAGCAATACTTAAAAGTTGTGACGTCCAAGCTTTCGTTCGCTCTTGATAGGGATTTCCTAAGGTCAATGCCAAAGCCATTCCCGCGATCAAAGCAACGGCGGAAGACACTTGCGGAAGAAAACAAAGAACAGCGAATAAAGGAAATAAAATACGAGCAATATTATGAGAATTCATGAATGTGATCGTGCCTTCTTCTGAATGAACCTGCAACATCGCATTTCGTTTTCATTTAGAATTATTGCTGTTCCGCGACGGCAACCTGCTTTATGAAACCGCTATGAAATTTTGGCGCAAATATCACAGATGGATTTCTATTTTTATCACTCTTCCCTTTTTAATGACGATCGTGACGGGAATACTTTTACTTTTCCGAGGTAAGATAGAGTGGATCTCTCCCAAAATGCCGGCCCCGGTCGCCAAAGAAATCACCATCCCCTTTTCCGATATTTTAAAAGCCGCCCAGAGTGTTCCAGAGCTGCAAGTTCAGACGTGGAATGATGTAGGTCGCATTGATATTCGTCCTGCTTCAGGCGCTATCACGGTGCGCTCTAAACACAGTGACTACGAGATTGGCGTCGATGGCAGCACGGGAGCGGTGTTGGGTCTTGCTAAACGCAACTCAAGCCTTCTCGTGCGAATTCACGAGTCCACTTATCTGGGACTGGGGGATATCGGCCGATTTGGAATCGCATTACCCATGGCTTTGGGAGTTCTTTTCCTCACGGTTTCGGGAGTGGTGATTTTCTTTCAACCGGCCCTGGCTAAACGGAGCGCGAAAAAAAGGGCCTCTGTCTAAGGATCAGACAGAAGGCTTTGCCTGATCTCAAATATAGGTCTTTCCAAACGACCTCTTTCTCGGCACGTTCTTTGGATCTAAGCTTCCGAATTAAATTTTTCGGGAGCGGCACGTGAAACGACCCTTTATCTATTCCTTAGCTTTGGCCTTGGTTTTAATCGGCCCAGCCTCGTGGGCTTCGGCGCCCCGTTGTGATTCCATCTTCCTTCCGAGCGTCTGGTCGGAAAATGGCGGAAAACCTTTTCCTGATGATCTGATTTCACTGCAAAAGATTGCCCACGAACAACGTGAGGCTGTCAAAGTTTCTGATTTTTTAATGACTGAAATGCGCGCGCAATCACAAGCCTTGAAATCACAATACAAAAACAAGATTGTTGAACTGGATGTTCTTTGTTTAGGAGCCGGCCCTCAGTGTGCTGCGGCTTCTCTTGTTTTACGTAACACGAAACTAAGAACCTTGGTTGTTGAAAAGACAGATCTGGTGGCAAAAACTTTTGCTGAAAAAGATTTTTATATTAACAGCCTCGAGGCCAGCCGGGTTTCCATGCATGATTTCCCAGGAGGCCACGGAAGCCTTGCTCACTTCACGTCTCAGGGTTACGCGCACTCTTCTCAATTGGCGGCCCACATTCAAAGTCAGCAATATGCATCGAAAGTTCCTGTTCTTTTGAAAACAGAAATTGTCGCGGTTAAGAAAGTTCAAGACGGCGGCCGTACCGTTTTAGAAGTTCTTACTCAAGACGGCCTTACCTTCCGCACGAAAAATCTTCTGTTGGGAACGGGCTTAGGAGAAGTCGGCACGAAAGTGAAAGATGGTGGTTACCAAAAGGACTTTGCGCATTTCCTAACTTCTCATGAGGCGCAAAAAGATTCCCTGCAACCGATCATGAGTACGGATGCTTTTTTGGTTTCACTGAAAGAAAACCGCTTAAAAAATCAAAACGTGCGTGTTCCTCGCGAAATAATTTTGATTGGTAATGGCGATGGTTCTCGCATTGCCGTTGAAGCCTTGAATGATAAACATGTGACTTTACCTGAAGGATTTAAAATCCATTGGATCGGCAACAACTTTAAAACAGCCGAAGAATACGTTGCGAGCCAATCAGGCTGGGACCGCTACATAGATAAGATTGTTCCGCACTATCAAAAAGGACGTGTGACGGGTGTTCCCGGTCACGTTGAAAAGGTGGAAGTCCTGCCTTCGGGTCGCTATCTTGTCACGGTGAAAGATGCGAAGAACAATATCGTCAGCCAAGCCGAGGGCGATATGATTGTCGATTCGACTGGATACACGAACTTAAACGGGAAACTACTAACGGACGCCGTGACAACACCCGAACTCGTGGACGTTGTCGGACCATTGAAAGAGTTGGGTTTGACCGAAACAGTTTTGGCGCGCCAATTTCAAGAAGTGGGCGGCGAAAAACTTCCGATCTATGCCGTGGGACCCGCCGCAGGAAATTTAGCGAAAGAGACAGAGCTTGTGAATTCTCCGAATAAAAATCCGGTGGCCATCTTTAATACAGTGGCGCGCACATCCCAATTCGTATCACAGCTATTCGGAGTCAAAGCTTTAGAGAGTCGTCGTGGAGATCGCGACGAGCGCCCACCAACCAAGTCGGCAGCGCAAATTATTGAAAGTCTGAAAGGCATTTGACTTCAGATCGTTTTGTGAGAAGTTCAAAGGGTTGAAACTTTCATATTGGATTATATTATCAGTTGCCTTGCATTTATTGGCGGTCACAGCCTTGCACTGGGGTTCCACTCCCGTGTCTTCAGATATTATTGAGGTCGTCGATCTGACGGTGATGAATGCGCCGCTGAGTGGCGGCTCTTCTCAGAACAAACTAGCGGTCCCCGCCACTTCTCAACCCAAAGTTCATCCTTCCACAAGCACAGCATCAGAAAAAGCGATGAAAGCACAAGACGCCGCAGCAGATGTCGCGCAAGACGGACCTGGTGATGGGACCTCCACCTCAGGCAGTGAATTTGGCGGTGGAACGGCAAGCTATAGCGAGATCACCCGATTTCCCAAGGTGAAAAAAGAAATCAAAGCTCAATATCCCGAAGAAGCCAAAAAATCAGGCATTGATGGGCCGGTCGTCTTAGAAATTATCATCGACAAACTGGGTCAAGTGCGTGAAGTTCAACTTATCAGCGGCCCCGGCCATGGTCTGAATGAATCCGCCATCGAAGCCTTGAAAAAATTCGAATTTCAACCAGCTTTCAAAGGCGAAGAATCTGTTGCCGTCAAGATCCGCTACACCTATAGATTTAAATTAGAAGTTAACTAGTCCGCTCAAAGGAAAACATCTGTGAAATACTCGAGTCTCTTACTGACTGCACTTTTAGGCGCTGCCGCGCACGCGCAAGAAAACATCCCGTCTTTCGAAACTGTTGTCGAAGACGTCGTTTTTAATACCTCTAATAAAGTCGTTATCGATGAGGAGACTATTAAAGAATCTCGCGCTCCGAACATCACGACACTGCTTTCAAGCCAGGCCAATATCACCGTGACAAGCACACCTTTTCAACCCAATTCCATCTTCATTCGTGGTGGTGACTCTAGTCATGTGATGATCATTGTTGATGGCGTTCCTTTTTATGATGCCTCGACCATTCAACGCACTTTTAATTTAAACTCACTGGATATTAAATCCGTTCGCCGCATTGAAATCATCAAAGGGGGCCAGACGGTTCTTTACGGTGGCCAGGCCTTAAGTGGCGTGATCAAAATCGACACAATTCCTCAAGAGTTTAAAACAAAGACCGGACTTGAAGGCCAGATCGGCACACAAAATTTCCGCGACATCACCGCCGTTCACACTGAAGCTTTGGATGAAAACAATGCTTTCATCGTACGCGGACATGGCGCGTGGAGAGATGCAGAGTCTCCCGTTTTAGGATCTTCAGAAACCTACGCTCGTAATAACTGGAATGCCGAAGGGACCTATGCTTGGAAAGGAGCGGTGGAAGGAAATCTGAAGGCGCTTTTTCTGCAAGACCTGAACGAATCACCCGCTTCCAGTCGCGTGAACAATCGCATTTACGACACGGTGGACTTTGATCAGTTCACTCGCCAGATCGGTGTTTCGTCGAATTTACGCTTTACTCAAACAGCTTGGGAGCCACGTTTGGCTTTGAGCACACAAAACAGTCTGCGCGATTACGATTGGCCTACTGTGGTTCCCGTGGATAATCCCACAGGGACAGAGGAGGATTATGGCGCAAATCTTCGCACGGTGCGCTTGGATTTTACTCCCTATAAAGGCGACAACCTGACGGTGATCGGTGGCTTGAGCTATATTTATGAAGATTTCGTCTTTAGAAGTAAGGGTGTTGAACAGGTCAATACCTTCTCTGAACAACGTGGCCTTTTCTTAAAAGGCGACTACGCTTGGAACAAGGATTTTTCATTGGCTCTCGGAGGACGTGTTGAAAACTGGGGAGATCAAGACCCGGTGGGCACATTCCAAGTGGGCCTCACCCTCTTTGAACATACAAAACTAGAAGTCGCTTCGGGCTATAAGATCCCTTCGCTGTTCCAATTGTACTCCCGTTACGGCAATCCAGATTTGAAAGCTGAAAATGCCAACCAATACAGCTTGATGCAAGAATGGAACATTAATGAAAGCCAGAATCTTTCCGTGACTTTGTTCTATTCTGAATTTTCAAATCTTCTGCAAATCACGGGTTCCCCGGGCAACATGAAGTACAACAACGTGGCTAAAAGTGAAACTCGCGGTGTCGATGTGGCCTACACGATCCGTCCTTTTACGGACGCTAGCGTCGTGGCAACTTACGGATACCAGGAGCCTCGCGATTTAGAAAACGACCGCTGGTTGCTTCGTCGCCCTCTGGTCAATGGCAGTCTTCGCTATATTCAGGCTTGGGGAAAACATTCCGGTTCAGTGGAATTGATTGGCGCGGGCACACGTTCTGACTTCGGCGCTACGGGTATTGTGACTTTACCTGGATATGTGACAGCCAATGCGGCATATTCTTACGCACTCAATGAAAAGATGACGGTGTACACTCGTTTAAACAATCTAGCGGATCACCGCTATGAAGAGACTTACACGTATTACTCTGAAGGATTTAATGGTTCTTTAGGTGGGGAATACTGGTTCTAACTAAGAGGCCGCGGGAACACCCGCGGCATGCTCCTCAATTTTTTTAACAAATTCTGCCACTTCAAAAATCATCAAGGTGCGTTTGTTTCCTAAGGCGTCATTCATCTCTACTACTTCCTTAATGTCACCTTGAAGATCTTTATTGGCTTGCGGAGTGAGTACAGCGGGAATACGCAGTTTCATTCCTTCATCCAGCGTGTTGATCGCATCGACTTCATCTACAAGAAGTCCGTACTTCGCTCGCTCTCCTTTTACAATCAAAACGCGCGACTGACTGCGATCCGATAATGCTGTCATTCCGTAGAAAACGCGAAGGTCCACAACCATCACAACTTCCCCACGCATATTCATCATACCGGCTATATAGTCTGGATAGCCTGGAGGACAAACCATGTCGTCGGTGTATTTGGCAATCTCGTCGACCGCCCCTAAACGCGTCGAAAGCATGTGTTTTAGACGGAAAGATAAATAGGGTTTTCGGTCACTGGCTCTTTTCTGATGTTCCTTCGCACTTTCTTCTTTTTTGCCGTAAAGCGTTTGGTGACCTCGCGTGATCGCTAAGATCTCTTGATCTGAAAGGATTTGCGTTTCTTTAAGAAGCAAAATATGCAGATCCGGCTGCGGGCATACCAGCCCCTGCATCATCTCCACTTTTTCTTGCTTGAACATCGGCACTGGTAAAATGTCTTCTTCAAAGAACGTCACGATGCTGTCAACACAATCAACCAGGAATCCCACTTGAACTTTATCAAGCTTCAAAATCACAATACGGCGTTCTTCAAGCTCGGGGACGGCTTCCGGCTTTTGAAGCTTTAGAAACATCTGAAAGTCTAAAATGGGAATGATCGTACCGCGCAAATTAACCATGCCGATACAATGATCGACGGCAAGAACACTTCGTTTGATTTCGGGAACTTTGATAATTTCACTGATACCAGAGATTTTTAAGCCGAATTCCAGGCCGCCTGATTTAAAACTGATGCACTGAGATCGCTTTGACTTCTTCTTTACGACCTCGGTGCGCTCTGAAGTTTGAGCCTGCTCTAAAATCTGCGGAATGTTTTCAATTTTAATCAGCAGCGCAGGATCAATGACCTCAATAATACGGTCCCCGCCATTCAACTTTAAAACGCCTCTGACGACGGACTTGGGGCCCTCTATTTTTTCATCCATCCAAGATATATTGTCTTCACTGACATTGAGCATTTCAGAAGTCGCGTCAAAAAGAAGGCCGATGCGCACTTTATGGATATTTATGATAGCGACTTTTTTGTTATCCTGCCCGGCTGTCGTCGGAAGATCCAAAAGCTTCGCCATATCTACGATAGGCACAACAATGCCGCGAAGATTGAACAACCCCGTCAGATATTCTGGAGCCAAAGGTACGCGGGACACTTTGTCAGGAAAGTTCACCACTTCCTGAAGAGAAGAAATAGAGACAGCCAGTTCCGTGTCACTTAAGCGAAAGGACGCGAACATCTGAGTGCTCGCGGTCCGTAGCTTTTTTTGTCCAGATACTGCATCCATTCGTTTTCCTTTGGATTAAACTACGAATCTGGAAACGGTTTTATTCAGCTCTTCGGATTCATCCACCAAGGCTTGCGTTGAATGCGCAATCGACTCGGCAGCGGCCGTTGATTTTTCGGATTCAGTAGAGATATTCTGGATCGCGATGGCGATATATTTAGCTGCACTCGATTGCTCTTCAGCCGCAGCATTCACGTCTGAGATCGACATCGTCGTTTTTTCGATACCGGCCACGATTTTTCCAAATGCCTCTCCGGCCTGTTTCGAAATTGAGCTTCCTTGTTCCACACGTTTGACGGACTCATTAATCAGCTTAGAGATTTCTTTCGTCGCCTGAGAGGACCTTTCAGCAAGTTTACGGACTTCATCCGCGACAACGGAGAATCCTAAACCATGTTCTCCGGCACGAGCGGCCTCAATGGCTGCGTTGAAAGCGAGCAAGTTTGTTTGGCTGGCAATTTCACTGATCACTTTGATAATTTCGCTGATATCTTCTGAAGATTTATTGATCAACTCCATTGCTTCAATGGATTTACCAATTGCAAGGTTCCCCGCCTCAGCTTCTTTTTGAGTGACTTTTGCAAGTTCATTGGCTTGACGAGTGTTATCCGCGATGGATGAGATAGATGCTGTGAACTCCTCGATGGAAGCATTGATTTCTTCAACAGTAGAGCCTAAAGTGGCCGCTCCGATAGCGACAGAAGAACTTTGTGTCGCTATCACTTTCGAGGACGAACCGAAATTATTAGCTGAAGTGACTACTTGCGAAACAACCCCACGCAAGTCGGAAATCATTTTTTTAAGCCCTTGGGCCAACTGCCCGATCGCATCATCTGAATTAACAGTGATCTCTGATGTTAAGTTTCCACTTGCAGCCGCATTCACGACGGTCAATAACAAATCCACTTTTTCTTGATCTTCCTGAGCTTTGCGTTTCACGGCCTGCTCAAGTTCCACTTGCTCTGTGATATCTGATGCAAACTTGACGACTTTATAAGGTCGTCCGTTCATATCCATGATTGGATTGTAGGTCGCTTGAATCCAAATACGCTTTCCCCCAGCGCCAAAGCGCAAGTAGCGACCGGAATCAAACTCTCCACGATTCAGTTTCTTCCAGAAGTCTTCATACTCTGCACTGCGAGCATATTCAGGTTCGCAGAACATACGATGGTGTTTTGTCACGATCTCTGCAGAGCTGTAACCCACCGTCTTTAAGAAGTTTTCGTTAGCAGAAATGATTGTGCCATCCATATTGAATTCAATCACTGCTTGAGCTTTACCAATGGCAACAATCTTACCTTCGTATTCTGCCGTCTTCATTTTTGATTGAGTGACATCCGTAGCAAACTTAACAACCTTATAGGGTTTCCCATCAGCATCAAAGATGGGATTGTACGAAGCATTGATCCAAATCTCTTTGCCGCCTTTACCGAAGCGTTTGAATTCACCGGCCACAAATTCACCGCGAGCTAGCTGTTCCCAAAAAGACTTATATTCCGAAGAGTTCGCATAATTTTCTTCGCAGAACATGCGGTGATGTTTTGTTTGAATTTCACCTAATGAATACCCGACAGCGCCTAAGAAGTTTTCGTTGGCGTTGATGATAGTACCGTCCAAATTGAACTCGATCACGGCTTGAGCGCGACCGATCGCGGCCACCTTGCCTTCGTAATCTGCATTCATTCTTTTTGATTTTGTGATGTCCGTGGCAAACTTGATGACTTTAAAGGGGCGGCCTTCAGAGTCGAACACGGGATTGTAAGAAGCGTTGATCCAGATTTCTTTCCCGCCTTTACCGAAACGCTTGAATTCACCTGCAATGAACTGGCCCTTTGCCAAGTTCTGCCAGAAGGATTTATATTCCGCCGTCTGTGCGTACTCGGGATCGCAGAACATAGCATGATGCTGGTGCTGGATTTCAGGAAGTGAATAACCGACAGCTCCTAAGAAGTTCTCATTGGCTGTTAGAATGGTCCCATCAAGGTTAAACTCAATGACCGCCTGAACCCGGTGAAGGGCTTTGATTTGTTCTTTAAGAAGTGTCAGCTCGTCCACCGTAGAGCTATAAGAGTTTGTCTCTTCCGCAAATTTTCTGGCAACGCTCATGAGAATCTCCCGCATATTATGGGTCCGATATCTATTTCGGTAGCCTAGCAATTTGCTAAATTGTGAAGAAAACGTGAAGATCGGTTAAAAACGATCTGAAGCAAGTGTTATAAAATTGTAAGTTTGTTCTGTATTATTTCTGGAGACTCACCGCTGGCATGTGAGTTTTCTCACTTTGTGTGGTTAAGATTCTGTTTATTTTCGAACAAGAAACAAGGGTTCACAAATAAAAACGGAGACATTGTGTCTCCGTTTTTATTTGAAGAATAAGCTGATTTTCTTCGCTTACTTTACCGCATAAATTAGGCTGCCACCTTTAATGTATCCAATGACGTTTTTCAAGTTTTGCATCGAAACGGCAGGGCATCCCCAGCTTCTTCCTTGCTTCACGTTCGTGTCTTGAACATAGTTCGCTCCATGGATGACAACGGCGCGAGAGCGAGCTTTCGAGTTCGTTGATGACAATCCATCAAGGCGAAGTGAAAGTCCGTGACCACCTTGATAAGTTTCAGCCGTGCGGTAGTAACCTAAAGAGCTGGCATGCGCACCTGATGTATTGCTAAACTTTTCCGCATATCCATCGTGGTTTGCATCTGAACCTTTACCGTGTGCCACACGAATAGCCCACACGGCTCCCGTCTTCATGGAAATGATATAGAAACGAGGCTCTGAAGAGTGCTTGGCGAAATCAATCACGGATACGTAATCCTGATTTCTGAAATTGTTTTTGTTAGCGTCGAAGTAAACCAAAGCCTTTGCCAGTGCATCCGTACGAACCATACGTGTTGGATCTACGTAGTTGTATTTTTGAAGAATGCCTTCACGTTGAGAGTCAGAAAGGCTTTCTGAAGCATCGCGAGGGATTGTGGCATTTGCGCCTGGATTATCGACGATTTGTTCCTCTGTAGTGTCATCTGGCAGACTGGCTGTATCACTGCCGCCATTTCCCGCACAAGCCGCTAGGGATAATAAAGAACTTACCAATAGTGTTGCTGTGAAACGAGAAAAGAACGATTTGTTAACAGTCACTTGCATTCAACCTCCAAAGTTGTGTGTGATGTGCATGAACAAACCTTAGCGGATGAAAATTACTTCGCAGAAAAAATCGTTACTAAAACACAAAGAATAGGACCAAGTGCTGAGTGCATTTTGAGAGATCTTTTAGTTCGGGCGTTTATTTTGCGTGATGACACATCCTTCTTTGTGGGTTCACATATAATTCTTTGTGAAGTGACAGACATTGTATTGAAAACTTCGCGTAAGTTTCTCGGAAAAACAAAAAGACGGTCGCGAAATTACCCATTCAGTGTGGAAAGTAGAGTTCATTCTCATTCTGAAACAGCAAACTTCTTCAGCACCAGAATTAAGAGCCGACAAGAATTTATGGGGAAATTATGAAAACCGTCATGACATTTTTATCCGTTCTGTCTTTGTCATTACCTGCTGTGGCGGAGCCTTCAGCCGCGGGTGCTGCGACAGCGGCGGTTGAACCTTTGACACCCGATGAATTGATCGCTGTCGGCCTTGAAGAAGTACCGGTCAACCTAAAAGCCATCATTAAAAAAATTGACGTTCTTCCCGCCGCGGTCTCCGCTATGGATCCAGGCGCCCAACTGGTCATCCCGGAACTGCCTTCCTTTAAAAAAGGTTTTCAAGCTTATGAAGCCAATCGCAAAACCTGCATCAATGACCAAACCCGTGCAGCAAAACTATGTCGCGAAGAAACTTCTCCGAACTTGCAAACAACTTTGCAAGGTGTGAACTTGGTTCTAGCAGGAGTAAACAGTTTGGCCGTCAACGACGCCTGTAAGTCGTTTTCAAAAGCGATGACCTTGGCTCAGGCCGGAATCACGGCTTACACCGTCGCCTGCGGGGCCATGCAGAAGAAATGTGATTTATCGTGTTCAGCAGCTGCGAGTGGAATGAAAGAAATGATCCAAGCCCTGCACGTTTCAAAAGCCACCTGCACACCAGGGCAGACCGGCGCAGGGTGCACGGAAGGAATGAGCCAGTTAGAATCACTGTATAACAAAGCTTACACAGAGATGAAAAAAGAGATCAGTCTCCAAAGCAAAAAGACTCTGCACTCCAAAGAGCAGCTTTGCAAAAAGACTTACGGTCTTCTTTTGGCTTCTTCCGCGGCGTCTTTGGTATCCATTGTATCATCGTTAAAGCAGGGTAAATCCTGCGATGAAGAATCAAACGGAAGCGAAGGTGGTGGTGGCGGAACCGCGGCTGTCGCGCTCAGTGAAAAGCAGGAAACAACATCGTCCCAAACTGCGACGCCTTCACAATCTTCAGCAACACCGACCCGTGCAACGGAAGTAGCTCCAAGCCTCTCGTCCTCCCCAACTAGCTCCGCAGCGTCGGAATCAGCGAATAGAACGTCTGATGCGGTGGCCATCGAGGCGCCCAACTCTCGTCGCGAACTAGCTTCTTCTCCTCCTGAGACTGTCCCAAGTCAGGATTCAGAATTAAGAAAGTATTTACCGGGTGGAAGCAAAGCGGCCGCTTCCGTATCCGCAGACCCGCACCCTGACATCACCAGTGCAGGCGGGAAATCAAACTTTGAGAAAATGCGAAATCGGTTTTGGGAGTTGGGACTGCAGGGCGATTAAAACTATTTGCGAAGTTCCAAAGAAGATTCAGCAAGATTGTTTTCCTGCTGGTATCTGACGTTTTCCCAGATCTTTTTACTGACCGGACCTGGCAACAATCTTTCAATCTCGGATTTCTTCTGAGGTTGCAAGGCGGACCACTGATAAAGCACTTCCGCTTTCACTTCTCCTAAAGACTTACGAGCTTCCAGACTGTTTGATTTATCTTCGATATATCCATTGCTCACGACATCTTTTAAAACCCCTAAAGCTTCCCCATTCGGGGCGTCTTGCAGCGACTCTAAAAGAAGGTCTAAAGCCACGTTTTGCAAGATCACCTCATCGACGGTCAAAGCGGGGGCTTGCAAAAGCTCACTGAGTGATGAAATCACCCGGTGGTTCTTTAGCAATTCCTGTCGCTCTTTCTTTTCTGTTTCATCCAAGAAAACCTTCCGATGCATGCGATGAAATGCACTGAGCTCTTTTTTGTAGGCGTAGTCTTTCCACACGGGAGCACTTTCACCCTTGCGGGCCTCAGGAACCTCCGATGTGGGATTTTGCACTATCGCCGTCGGACCGTCTGACGCCGGAGACGCTGGCGCCTCGGGAGAATGTTGCTCGACGCTGGGCTTTTCGTTAGGGCTGTCTTTTTTAACAGAAAGAGAAGTCATGACTAGCATGACTCCTCCGACTGCAACCGCCCCCACCGCTATGGCTAGCTGTTTTTTATTCATCTTAGAATGCTCCGCGAGTGAGAGTTTTTCTGAACAAGGATCTATTCAACTCTTTCGCACCGTCATTTTGGAAGTAAGCCGAACCATTCAAGTATCCATTTAGCACAAGGATATTGTGATGGATCGCTGTTGACTGTACGAAGATGTTATAGACTTTACCTGTGTATTTCATTGGTGTGATCGACACGATCTCATCCAAGACACCACCTAATTGCACCAGGTCCTCGCCCACTTTGAAGTCTTTCGCTGACTGCATGAAGCCATTCGAAGCTACAAGTGGATGGTTTGGAGTCACTTTAATTGAGCGGCCTGACTTCATACGCATCAATAAGATGTCGTGTTCCGTATCAAGAAGCTCTGTCACCCACTGATCCACTTTCGTTTTTTGGATAGCTTTACTTCCCATGCTTTGAGCACTTTGCAATGAAGCTACGAAGGCATAATTCTTCGTCAAGGCTTCGATGAATGGAACGTACTTCATATCCGTGTTACCTGCTTCTTGGGCAAGAATCAGCTGTTCAGGTGTGGCACATGAAGACACACACACTGTCGCTACGTACACCGTAGATGGCATAGTACATGCCGCATTTTTCGAAGTTGGTGCAATCCATGGTTTTTCTGGGTTGTAAGCACGATCCATGAATGTTGGATACAAGTGCTGACCGCTAGAATTCAGAGCCACAGATGTCTTACCTGATTTCACTTTCACGTCATCGAACTGAGCCAGGAATTCTTTAATGATTGGCAATTGATCCTGACATTTCACCATCCACTCATAACGACCTTGCGCTTGAGAATTGCTTAAGCTGTCTTGCGAACAACGTCTTGCGACGTAGTCACGGCAGTAACTTTCAGCCACCCAAGGACCATATTGAGTCTCTGTACCTTCCAACTGAACTTTGTGGTCGATACAAGCGTAAGTGCTGACTTTCGTCACATCACGCTTATTCACGATCACACCGATCTGATTTGCTGGACATGTTTGCGAGCTGTTAGCTTCTTCAACCGAAGTCGAAGATTCTTGTCTGCGTACAGCTTCTGGGTTGCCGTCACAAACTCTTTCTTCCACTGGCATAGCTTGACCGGCACAACGTTCGTTACCGACTTGTGTTCCTTTGTCATCAACACACACGAAGATACGTGACTGTTTACCACCACAGTCCGCAGTACAAGCTGTGAAGTTTTCTGTCGGAACGTATTTATATGTAGGACATGCACCTGGAGTTTTAATAGAACCCTGGTGAGTATTTGAACTGACGATTTGACCGTCTTTACAAGTTTGATCTGACACTTCTGTGAAGATATCAAAGAAACCTGTTTCACCGAAAGCACAAGTCAGTGGAACTTTCACCTCACCGGTCACAACATCTGTTTTTACAGTGCCATGGGAACCGAAGTCACCACAACCATTGTGACAAGAGTTTTGGTTGAAAGTATCTGAGCCAGAAAGAACTCCGTTATTACAAACTCTTTCTTGAGACACGCTCGCGCAAGAACCTGCAGGAGTGCTAGTCGAGTACAATACTTTAGATCCACCATGAGGAAGAACACTTCCATCTGGCAATCTGCAAGATTGGCCTTCACAAGAACCTTCATTAGTGACTTCTTTTGAGCGAGAGATTTCTACCCAGCTCAATTTTTCACCACTCAACTGACACTGTTCTTTGATCACGTCACGGTAAGAAATTTCTTTCGTCCCGTTTAATCCGCAGGCCACCGTCTCTGAATAGATGTCACCTTGAGATTCGCGGATTTGATCTTTCACCTGACATGAACCAGGAACTTCTGGTTCTGGAGTGGGTTCTGGTTCAGGATCTACAGTTCCTTTAGTCACTGTGATGGAATGCTTCAAGTTGAAAAGAACTTGGTTTGTGTCGCCTTTTAATAAAACGGCGCTCACTTCAAAAGTACCTTCAGCCGCATAAGTATGCTGAACGTTTTGACCTGAAGCACTTCCGCCATCACCGAAGGCCCAACGGATTGCACCTACTTGATCCGCCAAACATTGCGGCATATATAAAGACAAGCTGACTGGGGAACCGACTTTGGCTTCAGAAGGACCTGAAATCGCCGCCGCTGCTGTACAAACCACTTGATCTTCTTCTTCAGAAATCACGATGGTTTGCGAAAGCATTTTTTCACCACCCGGATTGCCGACAACCAACACTTTCACCGTGTAAGTACCAGGTTGAGCGTAAGTATGTTGGATGGCGTCCATAGAACTCACAGAAGGAGTCCCGTCACCAAATGTCCAATAGGCATCTAGTAAAGTCATATTCTCAGGAATACCAACATCAAATGTCACCGGTTGACCGGCTACACCTACGGTAGGAGCGATCATCACAGGTTCACTGGCGACAACCACTGTTTTAAAAGAGACTTCTTGAGACGTCGTACCGCTCACGTCTTGAACTGACGCCGTCATCACGTAAGTACCGGCCTTTTTATAGACCGATGTTACGCTGGTCGCCGTTCTTGATGAACCCCCTGCAGCTTTCCACACAACTTCTTGTGCACTATCGCAGGACAACTGCTCGTTGAGCTTGTATTGGATCGCTTCGTTGGTCTGGCCTACCGACTCACCTTCGATTTTAAGGTTGGCCGTGCTGACCTTTTGCGAACCTGGTTTGCAGGTCAGCGTGGAACTGGATAGATCCATCACTTCGCTGCTCTCTTGAGCCTTCTGACACCCCACCGACAGTAACAACAATCCTGTTGCAACTAAACGCATCCCTCTGTTCATGGAAAACTCCTGGGTTGGTAATTCTTATGTTTAATTCTCAACCCAATCTTCGTACGGTCTCAACTTTTTTAAGGGTGTTGGATCATCATGACTTAGTGGACTCTCTAAAGATTTGACGCTTTAAAAAGGATTTTTAGAAGTTCATTTTTTTGTCGAAAGTTTGTTCAGACTTCCTATGTCGTCAAGAGACGTTTCGGGAAAAGCAGGGTGACCGTCGTCCCAGAATCCACGCCCACAGCGGAATGCACGGATTGCACTTCGATGACTCCATCAAAAAGTCGCATATAATCGCTGACCAGAGTCGTGCCTAGCCCTGTACCGGTTTCGTTAGCTGTACCTCGGCGAGAAAAGAGCTTTTTTCCTTTAAAGATATTCTCAAGCTCCTCTGGAGGAATGCCGGTCCCTTCGTCTTTCACTACAATGCCGATATGTTCATCGCGTTCGACGTAGGAAAGAGTGATTGACTTTCCGGATGCGGAAAATTTGATCGCATTAGATAAAAGATTTAGAAGAACCTGATTTACCAGCGCTGAATGATCTGCTTTGACGTATTTTCCTGAAGGAACATGCGAATGAACCCGGATGTTTTTGTTTTCTAATTGCCAGGCGCAGTGCTGAACAGCCTCTGCACAGGCCAGACTTAACTCGACCAGTTGTAACGGAGCCTTGGATTTCAAGGAGTAGACGACTTCTTCATTACGAACCGAATGCAGGATCTTATCCAGACGCTGAATAGTAAGATTGATCTTTTGCGCGTGTTCACGAACCTTAGGGTGCTCGGCCAGTTCTTCGAGCATTTCTGAATGGTACATCAAACCGGATACGGTGTTTGCTACGTCGTGAGAAAGGACACGAACCAAACGATGGTAACGGTCTTTGTCCCCCGCAGCCTGCTGTGCTTGGCGCTTTTCACGGTCCAATGTTTTGAGTTTGTACGCCAGTCCCAATGACAGGACCAACATTTCTCCAAGATTCGCAAAAAGCAACGAATATTGAGTGACGGAATTTGCTTTCACAAACCCATGCAACGAACCAATCCAGAAAAATGTTCCAATGAATACCACAAGCCAGCTAGCAAGAAAGTACAGCGCCAATTTGTTTTTAAACTTCACTAATGAATAGACGCCACAGAAAATAAAAAAGAGAATAGCTCCAGCGATGGAAAGATCAATCCAGTATCCAAAAATGAAGAGTTCACGATGGGTGGGAGCAAAAAAACTCGCAAGCATCGTCACTATCCCCAACCCGCAGAAGACGGCTGTTCCGTAGTAACCCACGGAAAAATTTTTAGTGATATTCAAAAACCGTCGAACGAAGACTGAAGCAGTAAAAAGGGTCACTGACGAAAAGAACATTAAATAGTTTGAGAAAACGAAGTCGGGAGTGGGTATTAAATACGTATCAAAAACACCATGAAGAACCATGGCGGTTACACCAAAGCTTAACGCGAAAAAAGCGTAACTAATATGATCTTTTTGCGAGGTCGCCAGACCCACAAAGAAGTTATAAACAACCAAAGACAGAATCCCACCTATATAAAAGAAGAAGACGGCTTTGGCGGTTTCTTCCTCTTTAAGAAATGTCGCTTCGTCGATCACCTGCACTTTTGTATTTAAGGCGTGATGGGAACTTCTTTTTAGATACAGGACTTCTTCACTATGAGGAGGAAGTTCGAGGGGAAACGCGCCGAGCCTTGAGGGATAAAGACGTCTATTAAGAGGAACACCGGGACCGGAAATTTGCGCAACACCATCTGCTCCATATAATGAAAGACGGCCTGCCAATGGCGAATCTAAAAACAAAATTTTCTTTTCGATTGTCGGTGACTCGTTTTGCAATTCGATTCGGATCCAAAGATCTTCTGCGCTATAGCCCATGGCAATTTCGGGCTCTTGAAAAGATGTAAATGAGACATCTGCGGGATTTTCTATCTGAGGAGAGCTTACTCCCGCCGATAAATTCATTGAAATGCTTGCAAATGCATTCGCAGAAACTAGGAATGAGAACGCAATGATGTAATACCGAAGTTGAACCAGCGACATGTGGAATTCATTATTGTTCGCGAAGGCAACGAGGTCAACACATCTCCATCCGCGAACGAAGCCGGTGCCATCAATGCCTTTAGATGAAATAGAATTGTCCGCAGTGACGAAAGCTATTTTTTGGAAAGTGCCGAAGGATTGACGGCTGTCATGCTTGGCTTTTTCCAAAGCCCTTCTTGCACTTCTTTTGTCGGAGCATACATTCTGAGTACGGCAACGAAGGGTCCGGAAGGTGCGGGCAACCAATTGGCTTCTTTTGATGTTCCGGGAGAATGCCGTTGAATATAAACCGTCAAGCCACCGTCACTATCGCGCTTAAGCTCGGAAAGCGCACTTGAGCTGATCGCATAGCGGTTCAGCGAATTCTTAGACAGATACAAATTTTCGTCATACATGGTTAAGGACCAAAAAGCCTTTACCGGCGGCAGGTTGTTTTTTGTAAATCGCAAAGTGTAGTTATACTTCGAAGCATCTAACTTTTCACCGTCGTTGATTTCATCCACGCGCCAAGCAACAGTCACCGCTTCTTCTCGAGAGCTTCCATAGAGTCCGATGTAAGCTCCCACTGCGCGGTTGAGGTAATTCTCTTTAAAAAATTTTCGCGAGCCGTAAAGATTTCGGGTGTCACCCGTATTGTGCGCGACCTCTTGGATCTCGGCCAAACCTTCGGCGAACCCTTTTCGAAGAGCCGCGCGCTGTTCAGGATTCAGTCTCGCTAGTTCAAAAGAGCTTCCCGGTATAAGCCCCAAACTTTCGAAATCCGCGCGAAGCGCTTTTTCATTTTTCAACACCGGCGCCAAGCTGAGAACAAAATTAAAGGCTGAAAAATAGGCATCTGGATCGTTTTTATCCAGAACAGGTGGAAAAGTCACAGCTGGCTTTACAGGAGGCGATGCCGTCTTCTGAAAAGCACTCAAAGGTAACGCCTGATATTGAGATTGCAGGGACTGAACCTTATCAAGATCTTCAGAATTTAAAATTTGCATGCGAAATAATGCCAGCGCAAATTCGGTCTCGACCTTAATGACACGCTGAAATCCCGCAGTGCTTCCGCTCCAATGCGGCCCGACGATTAAGAAAGGCCCGTCTTCCCTACCGTCTTTTCGAGTGCCGATGTAGTCTTCATTGTAGGTGTAAAGATCCACGATTTGAACAGAGTGATAACGATCCTTCGTGATCTTAGGAAGAGAAATCACGAAAGGCTCTGCACGTAAATCCATCAACAAGTAACCGTAGCCCACATCGAGGTTTTGCGAAGGAACGCGGATGTTTGCATTCGGCAAAGAGACTGTGGTGCGCAAAGTATTCACCGTGGCTTTAAAAGACTTTGAATCGCGGTTATAAAATTGATCGTAAATAACACGGACATTTTCGACCATGGGGTAGGCATAAATAGTCGCTTTTTTGGCAAGCATTTCTAAGTGACGTGTGCGGGCATCTTCGGATTGAGCATACACGGTGCTCGGAAACAAAAACGTCAACACCACCAGCCACATCATACACCCCCACACGATTACCATCCTAACGACAAAAAAAAAGAGGAGTCCAAAGACTCCTCTTTATATTGAAATTATACAGCTACGTGCAATCAAACACTATTTGCCGTTTACCGGTGTGATCACAAACGAGCCCGCTCTGGCATTTAAGAACTCAGGAACAGAGTTTCTAAAGTCCGCCAAACCGCTGGTACGGACCGCCCCATTTGTCGCTTGATAGCTTGGATGCGCGTAGTTCGCAAAACGACCTTCGTCAATTAGGAAGTAACCACGGAAGTTCGAACCGTTTTTAACTTTGTCATCGATCTCATAACGATCGCCCGATTTTCCAGATGCGGCTGACTTCGAGTAATCAAGCGGAGCTACAGTAGGATAACGATCTACTTCGTAGACACCTTGCTCGATCAGATTCACATTCAGAATAGCGCGAATGCCCTGGGCGCGGATCGTGGCGGCATCCGAAGTTAGACCGTTGGATTCACCAGCGCCATTCGTCAACAACATGTATTGCCATTTGTACGACGAAGTTTGATTCGCGTAGCGACGGTAAGGATAACCTTCACGAGTGGCTTCACGCGCATAGACACGGTAAACATCAGTTCCTACCGGTAAAAGATGGCGCATATAGGCCACCGCGCGATTTTCAACACGCGTGCAACCATGCGAGCCCGGATTGGCAAAGAAGTTAATCATTTTGCCGCGAGTGATTTCGATCGGCTTGGAACCGTCTTTACCCCAGCCCATCGTTCCGTGAATCCATTGATAGTTCACACCGCCGTTTTCACCTTCCGGAGTCAGCTTCGCTGCATACCAACCAAAAGCACCATAATTGGACTTCTTACCTTGGTCGTTTTTAACAATCCATCTTTGTGAACCCATGTACAGACTCATGCTGTCCGTAATTGGTTTTGGAATCGTGCTGATATCTTGACCTTTGGTGTACCAGCGCGGGTAAAAACCAAGACCGTCTTGATAGAACTTCACCCATTCAGAAATCTTTCCATGACCGACCCAGGTTTTGTAGGCATTTGGATCTTCTTCTGAACCTTCCTCAGGACGTCCCACAACCATGTCTGTTTCCATCACCAAAGTATGAGGACAATCCGGAGTCACCGTGCAACGCTCATACACACGAGTTTTTTCCGTCGCTACGTTTTGAATCACGAAATATTTCGACAAAGGCAGAACGAACTCTTTTTCAGATAAATAATCTTTAGAGACATAGAGCTCACCTTGATTAGAAATGCTGGAAGACTTCACGATCTTCACTTGCACCAATGGGGTCGCTGCATTCAACACATCATACACCTCAACGATATCGTTACGATAAAGTTTCCCGACGATATTGCCTGGAGCGGTCGAGTTGCTAGAACGAACGTTCAAGGAATCGGCTGAAATATAATAGCGCTTTCCCACCACCAGTTGGTCTTTGGATACTGCCTGCTGAGTCCCTGCTGATTGCGCGTAGGTTACCGCGCCTGAAGCTGTCACCACTAATGCCGCGAGTGCGGCATTGATCAATGAATTTTTCATGTCATCTCCGTTTAATTGCACATGGAGGCAAAGCAAGAAGCATGGCACGGCTAAAAGCAAATCAGTTGGAGTACAAGGCGTCCTTCCCGTTTTTTACATGAAGTAATTCCAGGGGCTGCCCTAAATTGTAATTAACCGTAATTTGTACTTTCCCCCTTCGGGGATTATTCAATGATTTCCGCTCTTAGACCGAAGGAAGCACTGATGTCGATCCTGGAACAACTTCTCGCTCCCATGACACTGTCAGATTTTTCGACAACTCATTTGTCGCGGGAACCCTATGCGGCGCCGGAAAAAGCGTCTTTTCTTCGCAATTGCCTTTCGTGGAACACACTGAATGAAATCCTCTATACCGGCCATAAAAATTGCTGGCTCCCTTTACAGGGAAAGCTTCCTATAGAAGAAGAGCTTTGCACGGGACAACTGACTTTCAGTCAGGCACGCAAAGGGTTTGAATCAGGCCGCACGGTTTTAGTTCGTCATGCCGAACAAGCCCATCCCCTGTTCGCTGCTGTCGCGCGAGATTTTTATCGATTATTCAACGAACCAGTCGATGTTCAACTTTACTGTACACCTTCAGGACAAGAAGGTTTTGACTGGCACTATGATTATGAAGACGTGTTCGTCATTCAAAGCGATGGAGAAAAAGAATTTCGTCTTCGCAAGAACACGGTGAATCCGGGAGCCTTGATTCAAAAGCCTTCGCAACTTGAGGACTTGCAAAAAGAAACAAATCGCGCGGAGTTGCGCTGTTATTTAAAACCCGGAGACTGGTTGTACATTCCGGCAGGCTATTGGCACAAAGCTTTAGCCCTCACGGATTCTTATCATATTTCTGTGGGCGTTCTACGTGGTAAAGAAAAAAGACCTAGCGTCGGAAGCCTCCACCTCTAAAACCGCCACCGCCGAACCCGCCCCCACCGCGAAGTAAAGGTTGATGATCCCCTGCGGGACGCTCGGGCAAATCGCGACGCTCATTAAAGTTTCCGCTGGCATGCATGTTCTCTAGTTCATTTTTAACGCTTTGATTATCTCGAGCCACATCCGACCACGTACCGGGACCTGAGTAGCGCTGCCAACTGTCTTTGCCCGTACGACGATAGACTTGTCCGTCTTTGCGAGTGTAGACGATATTGTCGTTATTACCCCGAGCGAACTTTGCACCCCCGATGGTGTTGACAGTCATACCTCGCCCCGTGGGCCCAGTGATCACTGAGTGCTTTCCCCATTTTGTATAGACATTCGTGACATCGACATTCACATAAACGCCGCCCCAGCAACATGTGCCCCATCCCCAAGGATACATCATCGTGCTCATCGCAAAGCCCATAAAAAATCCATCGGTGTAGCCCCAGCCGTAACCCGCGCCGAATCCGTAAGTCGCCGAGGCTGGATACCACACCGTCGAACTTTGATAAGACGGATAGTTATAGCCAGTGCCATAGACGATAGTTCCATCTGGCGAAACGTAAGTACCATTGTATCCAGGAGTGTAACCGACAGTGACGACATCCTTCGCAACACTATAAATATGCACGTAGGTCACGTAATAAAGTGGTGAGGAGGCCGGTATGTTATAAATTTCTTTTGGCACCGCCACTGCTACAACCCAAGGCCCTGTCGGTGAGTCTGAAGAAAACCAAACGGCATTCTGCACAACATAGTACATTTTATCTTCAACCTTGATGAGCGGCGAATTGCAATTTTTCGCATACTCTAACGAGGTGCCCGCGATTTTTTCCCACTGAATTCGACCTTGATCGCATTCGATTTTTTGTGGCTTCAGATCTCGTTTCACCGTCGCCGTTTGGGGAATTTGTGTCGCGATCAACGCCTCTGTCGACTGTGAAGTTCCTGGAACGGAGACCAAGATTTCAGCGACGGGACTGTTCGCAGGGATCTTTTTAAAATCTGCTGGAAGTTCTTTAGCGGAAACATAAGCCCAATCCCCAGAAAGATCTTTATTCTTAAACCACCTTCCGGACACCAAGACGTAATACTCGTTACTTTTTGAATCCAAGAAAATGGAATTCGAAGAATTGGACATATAAAGAAGACTTGTGCCAGAGATGGACTGATATTGAGGGTCCCCATCGGATTGCAAAAGTTCAGTGGGCTTTGTGGCGATGAAAATTTTAGGTGTTGCATTGCCATAAATGCTTTTGCCATCCGTGGTCTTTCCCGCAATGGGATCGACTTTTTTTTCCTTAATCAAATCATCTTTGGTCATTTCGTATTTGGAGGAAGGACCTTTGCTGATTCGGTATTCACCATGAAGTTCAGAAGCCTCAAACCATTTTCCCAAAGCCCAAAGATAATAAGGCTTTTTGTCTTCATGCATGATAAGAGCCGAGGAATTGAGTATCCTTTGCACTCCTTTGACTCCTTTGATGTCGGTCCATACGGGCTCTCCATCCACCATAATAAGCAGACTAGGAACCGTTGAAAAAATGAACTGTGGAGGCGTGTTCTTAAGATCCGCCACTTTTTTTACTTGCTCCCCGTTGACCTCCAAATTTTTTAAGAGCGAAGCATAGGAAATTTCCATGCTTTTTCCGGTGAACTGTTTTTCCATTTCTTCTTTCAAAGATTTTTCCTGTTCCGTAAGAGAAGGCAGCGTCACCTCTTGTATTTTTAAATCTTGAATATCCACACGGGCTTGATCTTTCGAAATCATGGCGGATCCGGTAACCACCATACTGCCATAACTTTCGTTTTTTCCGTCTTGGACTCTTAAGGCGGCTCGCGCTTTTAAAACATTATCTTTCAAAGATTCGGCTTGAGGTTGAAACACCGTGACCTTACGTTCATTCGCAATCTTATATTCTTGAGGCCAGCGGGGCTGTTCCGCCGGAGGTGTTGCGGGAAAAGCCTTTAACGAAAATAAAAGCATCGAAACCATGACAAATTTCTTCATATCTCCTCCGAAGATTAAAAAGCCTGACCGACACTAAAGTACCAGGAAATTTCGCCATCACCGCTGGCAACATCGACACGAAAATCGACGGGATTATTGCTGGCGATCTTAAAGCGCAACCCCGTTCCTCCACTGGTCAAGGTGTCATCGAAATTCACTTCATCCAGATCGTGCACCACCTGTCCCATCCCGGCGAAAAGAACAAGCCCCCAGCGGTCAGTGAAGCGATAGCGATATTCCGCCTGCGCCGCCCATAAAACGCGGTCCCGGTATTTACCGGCTTCAAACCCCCGCAAATCACTTTGAGATCCGAACATGGGTAAAGAGTAAAACGGCACATCACCGTAGACAGTTTCTGCAAGCCCCCTCATTGCGAGAACGTGCGCCGGAGCTAAACCAAAATAGCGATTGTAGGAAAGACTGTAGGTCTGATAGTCATGATTTTCTCCGAAGTCTTTGTCATGGAATAAAGCGTTTCCACTTAAGAGTCCGCCCTTGGTGGGATAAAAGGTGTCATTTCTGGAATCATACTCGATCTTAAGACCGGGCACCCACGTGGATGTTGTTAACTTTTCATCGATGAAAGCCGGCATATTGAAATCAGGAAAAGTATTCTCCAATTCAAAAGCCACTAATGTCAGACCGACATAAAGACGATCGAAAATTTTTGGTGTTACTTGCAAACCTGCAAACTTGACATCTTGCTGAAGTAGCACTGAATTTTCTTTGTTTTGCGGAAAGCGACCCACGCCGTAAAAGTTGGTCAACATACGAGCCGTTCCGAGCGCAACCCCCACTCGCCAACGATCTTCACGCAAACGACCTAAGTAACCAATGGCTCCTCCATAAGATTTCTTCTCGGTTCCAAAGGCGGCCGCACCTATGACACTTGGCGACTCCCCTTCTTTGTGGGAAAAAATATACTGCGCCACCAAGGCCAGTCCCCATTCTTGTGACGGATTGTAAAATGGAATAGGAGCAAGCACCCATTCAGAGTCTTTGTTTTTAATTTGGGGATTGACCGGCAATTGTTCAGTGGGTTTAGCCGCATTCAAGTTTCGACGATCCAACGAATCTAAAGCATCAATATCATCGAAATCTGAATACACCCTCGCTTGTGATTGATTGTAGCTAGAATTCGCGTCGTCCGCATAAGCATCTTCTTGCGCCCAGCAAAAAGCAGGCAGCAAAACTAGGGTCACCACAAAAAGGGCTGCAAATATTCCCCGCATATTATTAGTGGATGCTCGTTCCAGAACTCAGTCAAAGCGACTTTTGTTTTTAGCGATCTTTCTGCCAAAATTCAAAAGACGCAGAAAAAATCACTCCGAATTCACTGGACGTTAGAGCCCCTTCTTCATGGCCATTGAAAGTCTGAAAATAAAGACCCATGGTCGATTGATAATGAGCTTGTTTAAAATTCACGCCGATACTTCCAAGATCACGAAAATAGGATGCACCAGACATGTGCTGAAAACCAAAAAGCACATCCATTTCAGATCCGCGATACGTGTGTGCTCCCAAAGAAAGACTCCAGAATTTATCTTGGGGTGATTCAAAGGCATAACTCAGATCCGCTAAGATTTTCCAACGCTCCATGTTCCACCCCTGCCCCATCGTCACTCCTAAAAGAGGATCTCGGTCCGGGGAGTAGCGGCGCAGATCGTTGGTGACAGAACTTGTGATTGTGTTCCCTTCGGAATCGAGATTCAGGGCTCGCCAACTGATAGATAGACCTGTCGTGTATTTATCTGAAACTTGCCACATCAGTCCGGGCTGTACGTAAAAGAACATTTGCTGTTGAAAATCTTTTTCAGAGGCGACAGGCGTTTTTTGAAAAGTCATAACGTCTTTTTCTTGGAAATCGACTCCCACTGTAAACCCCCAAGCCGTTTTGCTTGAAATAGGGCCAGCGTAAGAAAGACCCACCAAAGATCTTTCATAAGTGATTTCTGAATCGGAGCTAGCAGTTTGTGTGTACTGGGTGTAATTCGAAAACTCGGAATAAAAAAGACTGAGACGAAGATTTTCGTCATAGGGAGACGAATAGCCTGTAAACAGCGGGCGAGAATTCAATTGCCCTTCGCTTTTTAATCCTTCCCGTTGACCTAATTCAGAGTAACCAATGGCGGTTCCGGCGACAGACAAAAAAGATTTTTTATCTGCAGCAAACGCTAAACCCGCTGGATTGAATAAAACATTCCCTGCGGAACCCTCAAGGGCCGCGCCCGCGTTTCCTAGAAAAGCCTCAAAGTGACCGGCGGGGCTCGAGATCAACGATCCTTGCGCCGGTTGAAAATAAATATTACTGAATATGGCGATTGTTATTGTTACGAAGCGCATCCGACATTTCTGGGGGCATCAGGTTCGTGATCATATCCAAGGTTGTTCCCATGAATCCTTTCTCACTGACTTCCATCTTCATATCCAAAAATTCGTCTGTCATCGCTTCGGCTTCTTCATCAGTAAAAAGACCTTGTGCGGTGGTGAACATGTGGCCTTCTTCTTCTTGAATGTGATGTTCTAAGGACTGGCGGAGTTTCCTTGCCGTGGCCTTCCACGGTAAGTTTGCTTTGTCTTGCACTTGCAGGACACGCAACAGACCTTCGGCTTCCATGTGTTCGCGATACGCGTGCATGGCTTCATCTTTAGACGCCTCTAGCATACGTAGAGAGTTGTAAAGCACCGCCTCTTCTGCGCGCGCATGTGGAATCAGAGCTTCGACGATCTGCTCAATTAAGTCGGACCGTTCTTTCGAGGCTTCTCGAGTCTCATCAAGCTCAAGCAAGCGGGCTAAGAGTTCTTTTACATCGTCATGATCTTTACGGAGAGCTTCATAAATAAGCATAGTATCCTCGCTTTAAAAATTTATGATTCAACCGCGCGGAGCCGGTGGCAAGTCCGGCGTCAGCCGGCTTGTTCTAAGACAGGGACAGCGCCGTGCGTTTTTTCAAATCAAAGACTTCAGGTTCAGAAAGAACATGTAGCTTCACATCATGAATCGACATCGTCTGGTCCGCAGAGGCCTCAGAAATATTTGTGTACGTTACGCCCCGGCCATCTAAGACGTAAACTGCATTTTCACCCATGATACGAAACTTTTCATTTTCAACGATGATCGCCGTCCCTTCATCAATCCCAATTCCCAAGACGCCGGGATTTAGGGCGACCGCCCCCAAAAGTCTGCCAATACGACCCCGCTGAGCAAAGTGCTGATCGATGATTAAACTTTCCACAAATCGCATTCCCGGAGCCATCATCCAATTTCCCACCTTGTGGGATTCGGCATTTTCTCCTCCAACAAGCATGATTTCACCCATCACACTTGCTCCGGCAGATGTTCCTGCAAGCGTTCCTCCTTTTTTAAAAACGTCGATGATGTAATCCATCACCAAGGTGCCACCAAGCTTACTGGTCAGCTTTAACTGATCCCCACCGGTGAAAAAAACCACCTTCGCTTTATCGAACATTTTTTGCAGGTCCATACTGCGCACTTCTTCGGGTTGATTGCAGTGAAAGTGTTCAATTTTTTTGACACCCATTTTTTTAAAGATTTCGCGGTACTCGGGATAAACTTCTTCGGGCACTTCACTAGCGGCGGTGATAACAATGAGCTTTCCGCCATTCACTCGTGCGGCGATTTCTTTTAAGATTCTTTTTTCTCCTGTTTTATCCTCACGTCCCCCAATGATAATGAGTGTTCCGTGGGGATGGAGTACTTTGACATGTCTGGCTTCAGATCGACGGATCTTTTTCTTTGCGGATTCCATAAACATCAAATTCCCTTCTTGATTCAGGAGGTCTGTTAATGAAATTTAATTTTCCATCTTTCATCAGGATCTGTCCTCGGGAAATTACATGTTTCATCTCAAAGGTCTGTTTATCAAACACAGCGATGTCGGCGTCACAGCCGACGGCAAGGCGCCCTTTCCGGCTGAGTTTCAAGGCTTGAGCCGTGTTGCTAGTAAAATGTTTTAACAAATCCTCGAGTTTAAAACCATGTTTAAGCACACAGGTTCTTAATTCATACCAAAGATCTGCAGGTGGGCCTTTGCTGGCGTCAGATGACACGGTCAATTGATCCAAGGGACCTTTCATTTCCAAATAGACTTGATACCAATAACTGAAATCACGATCCCACAAATCAAGATCCACGTAACATCCTCGTCGCGCCATCTCGACAGCCTCTTTGATAAGAGCTTCGCTGCGACCGATATGAGTGATGTGAAAGTTTCCGGGTAAGACGACATGTTTTTCCATCAAATCACGCAAGGTCTGCATTCGACGAATGCCATCGCCCACGTGGATGTGAGAGATGCCTGGCTTATTTGCCAACATCCCGCCAACATAGGAATCAATGCAGGCTTTCGCTAAGTCTTTAATATCGGGCTCTGGAGCACGGCGATCGGCGATGGCAAGTTCTCCGACACCAATCACTTCGGGAATAAAAATAAGATCGTTGCGAACAGAATCCGTCAAAGTTTTCGGAGGACAATCATACCCACCCGTATAACAATAAGCCGTCAGCCCTAACTCATTGAAGGCTTTACAGCGAGCGATAAGCTCGGGCATAGACTTTGTTGTCGTATCGACTCCAATAGTGCCGATCAGTGTCGTCACACCGCCAGCGACGGCTTCGGATAATAAAATACTCATGGACTGTGAATGAAAGCCTCCGATTTCGCCACTGCCCCCCGCTAAGTGCAGGTGAGGATCAATCAGTCCCGGGATCAGATAGCAGCCCGAGCAATCCAGACTTTCGATTTCAAGATCTTTAAGCGTTGCTGCTTCAAGTTTTCCGATTTTACTAATACTAGTCCCTGAGACAAAAATATCTTGTCCCAGAAACTGTGTACCATCGAAATACTGACCCTTCTGCAAGTATATAAACATCTTACTGCCACGCTACGTGTGAGTCTTCCTGATAAGGTCTTTCTTCAGGTTGTGGCAATGACAACACAGAAACTGGATCATATTCGCGCATCGCCTTCATCACGGCACTGACATCCTCGTACAGAATCACGAGAATTTCATCCTCCTGAATCTCTGAAAGACCTTGGCTGACCGCCTCTTCTTCTTTCAGACAGATCTCATGTTCCAAGCCTTGGAAGTCTTTGTTGTACAGGTCCGTGATAAGCCGGGGAAGCTCACCTGGAGCGCGTCCACGAAGGTCGGCATCGTCGCGCAAAATAACTTTGTCAAAGTACTCTGCTGCTTTTCTAGCTCCCGAAAGAACAATTTCGGTGGAGCGATCGCCCGGCAATCCTAACACCACAGTCTTTTTAAAGTTCGTCCATCGACGAAGCATTTCTCCAACATTCGTGATGGCATCGGCGTTATGACCATAATCTAAAATCGCATATCCCGGTCCGACACGATAGAGATTCAAGCGGCCTTTGTTTTCTGATGCGGGGTGGAAGTTTTGGATGGAATCTAAAATTCGTTCTGCCGGTACACCCATCGCAATTCCCGCCGCTAACGCCGCCAGAATATTTGAAATTTGGAATTCCGCCATGCCCCCTAAAGTGATCGGCATATCACTAGCGTACGCCAAGCTTTGCACACGACCTTTATAAGACATGACTAAGTGTCCGTCTTCAAGCCAGCAGGCATCTCGTCCCATCGCCAGTTGTTCATCGAATCCCGGACTATCCGGTTTCGTCGAAAAAACGATGATGTTGCAACCATGTTTTTTCACCCGGTTGTTGTTGATCAGGGACATGCAGTGCTCATCATCCGCATTCAGAACTAGGGTCCCTCCGCGACGAACGCGTTCTGCGACCAGGGATTTGATCCATAAGATATCATCGACAGTTTCAATACCGTCTTGTCCGATGTGATCTGAACGGATATTGGTGATGATTCCCACATCCGACCAATCATAGGCCAAACCACCGCGAAGCAAGCCTCCGCGGGCCAATTCTAAAACAGCACAATCCACGGCTTGATCACTCAAAACCATGTCGGCCGATAAAGGCCCTGAACAATCCCCTGAGCAAATTTTCTTTTCACCAATCCAGATTCCGTCAGTATTCGTCATGCCGACACATTTTTTTCCACTGTCAGACATGATCTTGTGAAGAAGCCGAGCCACGGTGGTTTTACCATTCGTCCCGGTGACACTGATAATAGGAATACGGGCTTCTTCTTCATTTTTGTACATCATATCCACAATCATGGAGCCGACATGAGGTTCATCTTCTGTTTTCCCCAGAAGATGCATACGCAAACCAGGACCCGCGTTCACTTCGATAATAACCAGACCACTTTCGGTGACAGACTTCGAGATGTCCTTTGAAATGATATCGATGCCACATATATCAAGACCGACAAGACGGGCGATGCGCTCACAAAGGATTCGAACCTCGGCCGATGCGACGTTGGTCACATCAATCGCCGTTCCCCCACTTGAAAGATTTGCGTTTCCACGAAGGGTTATTTTTTGTTCTGCGCCCGGAATACTTTCTAAAGTTAAGCCTTGCTTCGCCAAGTGTTGAATCAGAATCGGATCCACAACCACTTTAGATAAATAACTTTCGTGGCCTTCACCACGAAGTGGGTCTGCATTCAATTTTTCAATCAATAACGAGATAGAGCTTTGGCCGTCGCCGATAACAAAAGGAGGCACTCGCTCTGCCGCCGCAGCGAACTTGCCATCAATAACCAACACACGATAGTCCCGGCCTTGCTGCATTTCTTCAATAATGAAACGCGACGAGAGGGCCTTCGCATTATGGTAAGCCTGCTTTAACTCTTCCACGTTTTGGAGGTTTAAGTGAACTCCCTCGCCGTGATGACCATCAAAAGGTTTTAAAACATAAGGAGCGGAAAGCCCTTCGATGGCAGAAGCAATTTCTTCTTCATCATAAATAGTGACTCCATGGGGAACAGGGATCAGCGCCTGTCGCAAAAGAGATTTCGTCATCTCTTTGTCTTGCACCAGGTCCGCTGCAATCAGGCTTGTCCGATCGGTGATAGCCGATTGCACGCGTCTTTGCTTCACACCATAACCCAGCTGAATCAGACTTTCTGAACCAATGCGTTTTGTCGGGATTTTCTTTTTCTTTGCGGCCTTAACTAAGCAGTCGGCACTTGGCCCCAAGGCACTGCGCTTGCATGCTTTTTTAATATTGTTTAAGAAATAAGGTACGTCGACACTCGTGTTGTGCAACACATCTTCGACGAGATTGAAAGCCGAACGAAGGCACTCCACCATGCCTCCCTCATTATCAAAGCGAATGATCACATCATAAAGGCCCGGTTTCCCCGCATAGCGAGACTTACCATAAGTCATATCCATTCCGCTCATCGTAGAAAGCTCTAGGGCCACGTGCTCAATGATGTGAGCCATGTAGGTTCCTCTTTCTAAGCGTTGGAAAAATCCCCCAGGAACGCCTGGTGAACACGTATGATCGTAAAGACTGGGAAGAGCTGTTTTAAGCCCATCGACAAAACCAGGAATTTCATTGCTGGGCTTATCTGTCCACTCTTCAAGACTCACTCTCATGACCATAACAGGAAGATGGTGATAGACATTGGGACCATAGATCGGTTTAAAACTGACGATTTTCATGAAGCAGCTCCATTTGCAACCACTACAATTAACACGTCGTTTTGTAGGCAAGCCAACAGGCGATCTTAAAATTTCTGACTTTTAATTACGCCCTGAGTTTTTTTATTGTCGTTTGTCCACAGAGTTTATTTTCGCTTGATTCGGGACAAAAATTTCTTGGGAAAAAGCCGTATTGCTGTTTGGCAACACGGCTTTCATTTTTAGATCTGACGTTGATGAGAGCTCGAATGGCTGTGCTTTTGGCTGAGAGGATGCATCAGAATTTCTATGTCCTCTTCCAAAGCTTCCTCCACTTTGGTTTTGTATTTATTTTTCATTTCTTTCATATCTTCAGCAATTTGTTGTTCTTGTTCTTTCGTAAACCATTTTTTAGCTTGCGGAAAGATTTCGCCTTCTTCTTCTTCGACGTGGTGTTCGACGATCTCACAAAGAACTTTTATTTTTGCTTTCCATTCTTCTTCTTCCGCATCCATGCGAGAAAGCTCATTTAAAAGAAGCGCCATCACGTGATGTTCTTCTCCGCCTTCCCACGCCAGCTCTTCTCCTTCTTTTTCTTTAGCGGCCGTTTTTAAGGGCTCATAGAAAACTTGCTCTTCAGCTTTGGCATGGGCCGTGAGTTCTGTTTTTAAAGTATCGAAAAGATGTTCAGCTTCAGCGTATTCTTCGCCGTCCAGGCAGTCTTCGATTTTTTCGAAAAGTTGTTCGACTTCGCGGTGGTCTTTTTTCAGCATGTCATAAATGCTTGCCATAATTACCCCCCTTTTTATCCTTATAATCTCCACAATACCTTTTCAAAATATGAGTGAGCACATCCTGTGTCGAATGACGTGGTCGTTTCCGTGTCTTCGTCGAGGGGAAAAAATGACGAGTTTTGATAAGATGAAGAAGTGAAACAACCAGGAGGTCTTATGCATACCCATGGAAGATCCGTTAAAGGTCATATCAAAGACACCGAGCGCGATAAAAAGCGGGATAGCTATCAAACCACCGGCGGAAGACAGAATATGCGCCAAACCCCTGAAAAGAACACTCACAATTATACGCGAGATGATCTGGGATACAGTGACCGTGATACCCGGGGCTACGACAAACACCACAAAGGAAATTATTAAAAGAAAGCCCGCGTTTATCGCGGGCTTTTCAATTTAGTTTTTGATAACGACTTTGACGCAACTGTCTTGTTTATCTTTAAACATCTTATATGCGTCCGGTGCTTGGTCGATGGAAATGCGATGAGTGATAAGGAACGATGGATCCACTCTTCCTTGCAAAATCAGATCTAAAAGTTCTGGCATATACTTTTTGACATGAGTTTGTCCCATCTTCATCGTCAAAGCTTTCCCGAAAGCTGCTCCCATGGGAACTTTATCAAGCAAGCCTCCATAAACACCTGGAATCGAGACGGTTCCCCCCTTTCGGCAGGCCTGAATCGCTTGGCGAAGTGCTACAGGTCGATCCGTCGTCATCTTCGCCACCATTTTCACATGCTCGTACTTGCTGTAAAGATCCGTCCCGTGCGCCTCCATTCCCACCGCATCAATGCAAGAATCGGGACCGCGTCCTCCCGTCATAATATTTAAGGAATCCAACACGTCGACTTCCTCATAGTTTAAGGTCTCGGCATTGCAAACTTCACGGGCCATACGCAAACGCTCTGGAACATGGTCGATTGCGATCACGCGCTCGGCTCCCAGCAAATACGCACTTTGGATTGCAAAAAGTCCGACGGGACCACATCCCCAGACCGCGACTGTATCACCTCTTTGAATATTGCAGTTCACCGCCGCCATGTATCCTGTGGGAAAGATATCACTAAGAAAAAGTAATTTATCATCGTCCATATCTTTGGGAACAACCAGGGGTCCCACATCCCCGTAAGGGACGCGCGCATACTCGGCCTGGCCGCCGGCATAACCGCCATACATGTGCGAATAACCGAAAAGTCCAGCGCCGCCGTGACCATAAACTTTTTCGGCAACTTCGGGTTTAGGGTTGCTGTTATCACAAAGAGAGTAATCCTTGCGCTCACAGAAAAAACAATGACCGCATGAGATATTAAACGGCACAACGACTTTATCACCGATCTTTAAGTTTTTCACGCTGGGACCCAGCTCAACAACTTCACCCATAAACTCATGACCTAAGATATCCCCTTTTTGCATCGTCGGAATAACACCGTCGTACAAATGCAGATCAGAACCACAAATCGCCGTCGAGGTGATCTTCACCACGATATCGCGAGGATTGAGAATGCGTGGATCTGGAACCTTTTCAACTTCAACATGGTTACTTCCTTGCCAACAAACTGCTCTCATCGGTGCCTCCTTTAATGAAGTGCCGTTTTAGTTTCGTGTTCTCGATTATTTCCTGCGGGCTGCCCTTCGACGGTCGGTATTTCTCGGGCTTCAAAGAGGGCACGCAACTTAAACAAATTTAAACGCAGATTTCTGCCGGGGCTTTCTCCAAGAAGTTTTTCGAAAAGCTCAGTGATTTTCCCACCTGGAAGATCATATGCCAGCTTCACTTTCACCTGCGTACCACGTCCGTAAGGCAACTCTAAAAACTCCACCCGACCGGAATGCTGAAGATCTTCCGTCGCCCCGGTTGATTTCCAGGCAATCAAAGAAAAAGGCACCTCTTGAACAATTTCGCAGTCCCATTCAATGGTTTTTTTTCCCTTCAGGGCCTTCCACACCCAATGAGATCTTGTTTCTGACGTCACGACTACGGATTCTAACTGCTCCGTGAAAAGAGTGAAGTGAGTCACATCCCGCCAGAAATTATAAAGCTCTTGAGCGGAAGCTTTAATGGTGATGGCTTCTTCCGTATAGACATCATCGGGCAAGGTGTTCACGCGCTGGCTTTCCTTTGAACTGACTATTTCTTTTTCCATGAATTTTCCTTTCGCTTAGAAATTAAACATCCAAATCGGGTTCAGGAGGAGGCAATGGTGGCGGCTGCGGAGTCGATAACAACTCACCTCGAGTATAACCCGCCCCCCGTGTCGCCCGCGCCATCGCATTGATTGAAAACTTCGGAGTGCGATCGGCTTTAAAAAGACCATTGGCCTCTTGGAAAGTGTCTGTAAATTGCGTGTAACAGAAGCCGCAAAAAAGTTCGATGCGGTGAATAGAGTCCATTAACTTTTCATATTTTCTTCTGAACTCTCCTGAAGATTGCACTGAAGAATATCCCCAGGTGGATGTTCTTTCAGATGGGTCAACAAAGGCGATGCCGCCAAACTCAGTGATCATCACCGGTTGGCCTCCGTGCGGATAACCTTCAACGGTTAGCACACGCCCGCCGGGGCGATACTTCGTCAAGACATCACCAATATTTTGATGAGAGGTGTATTTTTTTAAAAGACGATCTGGCTGATCATCGTAGTCGTGAATTCCTAACAGATCTGTGGCGGTGCTTTCCCAACCATCATTGCCAATGCAGGGGCGTGTCGGATCTAAAGTTTTTGTGATGTGATACAGAGCCTGCACGCAGTGCTGATGACTCTCTTTTTCAGCCAAGTCCGGAACACCCCAGGATTCGTTAAAAGGCACCCATAGAATCACACTGGGATGGTTCATATCTCGATCAATGACTTCCACCCATTCTTTCAGGATTCTTTCCACCGATTCATGCGTGAAGCGATACGCACTAGGCATCTCACCCCAAACTACAAGTCCTAAAACATCGGCCCAATAGAAGAACTCGGGATCTTCAATCTTTTGATGCTTACGAACTCCATTAAATCCCGCAGCCTTAATCAGTTCGATGTCCGTTTTTAAAGACTCGGATGAAGGAGGTGTCATAAATGTATCAGGCCAGTACCCTTGATCCAGAACCATACGCAAATAATAAGGCCGACCATTTAACATAAATCGATCGCCATGAAAGGCGACGCTTCGAAGTGCGGTATAGCTTTTGATTTTATCTAAAAGAAAATTACGATCCCACAACTCAACATGAACTGTTATCAGTGTGGGCTTTTCTGGGCTCCACAAAAGTTCGTTGCGAAAGTCATCAATTCCTGGATCCGAAAAAGCAATACGACGATGCACTTCCTTATGAACGACGTCGTAAGAGTCTTGTGCTAACAGTTTGCCGTCGCATTCCATGCGCACCCGCACTTGCAGCCCGTCGGCGCAAGGACCGGCAACAAAAACTTCGCAACCGACTTCCCATCTTTCGATAAGAGGAGTCAAACGCAGTTTTTCTATATATGTCTCAAAGACTTCTTCAATCCAGACGGTCTGCCAAATCCCGCTCGTGCGGGGATACCAGATGCTATGCGGGTCCTTTTGCCAGTCCTGCTTTCCACGCGGCTTTGCCAAATCGAAAGGATCATCGTCCGCACAGACTGAAATCACTTGATCGCCACTATCGCTTAACGCTTCCGTGATATCCAAAGTGAAAGGTGTGTGACCACCTTCATGGCAGCCGATGTACGAATTATTCACCCACACTTTCGCTTGATAATCGACGGCGCCAAAATGCAATAAGATGCGCTTGCGTGCAATTCGTTGCACCTCAAAACGACGTTGGTACCAACAGCGAGGATGAAATCCCGTATCGCCGATTCCACTGGCTTTACACTCTGGCACAAAAGGCACCTGGATTTTAAGTGGCCATTCTTTAATTTGTGACGGGTGTGAAAATACCTGTGCATCATCAAACAAAAAAGACCAACTGCCGTTGAGTGACATCCAATTACTTCGTTGAAAGTTTTTTCGAGGATACGGATCTAAGGTGATTTCATTTCGCTGTGGCA
This sequence comes from Bdellovibrio sp. HCB117, assembly GCF_047305915.1. Lineage (NCBI taxonomy): Bacteria > Pseudomonadati > Bdellovibrionota > Bdellovibrionia > Bdellovibrionales > Pseudobdellovibrionaceae > Bdellovibrio > Bdellovibrio sp. HCB117. The sequence continues at coordinate 2,668,985 of NZ_CP178622.1, forward strand.
TGGAACCCTCCGCGTTAGCTAGAGCGCAACTGCTTCTAAATATGAAAGCCTGTTGTCGTTTTCGCACTATGTATTTAGGCACCGGCCTCGGAGACCTTTTGAAACCGCATTCAAATTGGATTCAAAATAAAACTCACCAAAAAACATTTTCCCTCAACAACTTTCGAAAGGTGCAACATGAGTCTTACTTGTGAAGCTTCAGACTTGCTTGTGTTCTCTCATCTCCGCTGGAACTTTGTATTCCAAAGACCTCAACATCTTATGTCGCGTTTCGCGACCTTTCGTCGAGTGTACTTCATCGAAGAGCCGATTTTTCATTCGGCTGATGAAGCGGAGTTGGAACTTCATCAGTCCAAAGAAGGTGTGACCGTGGTCGTCCCTCACCTCCCAGAAAAAATCGGAGCGAAGGATCATGATTTAGTTCTGCAAAAGCTGCTGGATAATTTAATGAATGAAGAAATGATTGAAGACTACGCGGCCTGGTACTACACGCCGATGGCGCTGAACTTCAGTCGTCATCTTTCGCCTTCCGTGACTATTTATGACTGCATGGATGAGCTTTCTAAATTTCACGGAGCCCCCCGCGAACTATTAGACCGCGAGCAAGAACTATTAACAAAGGCCGACTTGGTATTCACCGGTGGCTACTCGCTGTATGAAGCAAAAAAAGACCGACATGAACATGTTCATCCGTTTCCAAGTGGAATCGACATTCATCACTTCAATACGGCTCGAGGCAATAAGAATGATCCCGAAGATCAAAAACACATTCCTCATCCACGCATGGGCTTTATTGGCGTGATCGACGAAAGAATGGATATTGATCTTGTTCGCCAGACGGCAGAACTTCGTCCCGACTGGAACTTTATTATGATTGGCCCCGTCGTAAAGATCGATCCAGAAAGCTTACCGAAGCTTCCCAATATTTATTATCTAGGTAAGAAGGACTACGCCGATCTTCCAAAATACATGGCGGGTTGGGATTGCGCCTTGATGCCTTTCGCTCGCAACGAGGCCACTCGTTTTATCAGTCCCACTAAAACTCCGGAATATTTGGCCGCCGGCTGTCCCGTGGTTTCCACACCTATTCGCGATGTGGTTGAGCCCTACGGCAATCGCAAACTTGTCGCCATTGGCGAAACCGCTCAAGAATTTGTGGCTCATATCGAAGAGGCTCTGGATCGCAACAAGTACGATGCCGACTGGCTGGATGTTGTTGATGAATTTTTAAAAGACATCACTTGGGACGAGACCTGGAAAAAGATGGCGCATTTAGAAACACATCATACCCGTCTCAAAGCCATGCTACCGGGACTGAAGAACGCGGATTCCATGAACATCAACTTTTTACGAGGAATGTGATTTGTGACCAAACCAGAAATTTGGATAGGCATGGAATGCACGTTGAATCGGGTTGGTAACAGATACTTCAACCAGCTTGATTATAACGGCCACCTTCTTAGAGATAGCGACTTAGATATGTTTGCCCAATTAGGTGCTAAACGCATTCGCTATCCTTGTGTTTGGGAGCAGGTCTCAAGCAAAGAAGGCGTCTATAGCTGGCAGGGCATGGACCAGCGCTTGGACGCTCTTCGAAAACGGGGACTTGTGCCCATCGCAGGACTGCTTCATCATGGAAGTGGTCCCCTATTCACGAATCTTTTAGATCCCCAGTTCCCTGAAAAATTGGCGCGTTATGCGCGCGACTTCGCAAGCCGCTATCCTTGGATTAATGACTACACTCCCATCAACGAAATTCTAACCACTGCCCGCTTTAGCTGTCTTTATGGTCATTGGTTTCCTCATCGTCACGACGATCGTAGTTTCACGAAAGCGCTGTACTTACAGTGCAAAGCCACGTCCCTGGCCATGCAGGAGATTCGCAAAATCAACCCCGAGGCCCGACTGATTCAAACCGAAGACATGGGACGTGTTGAAAGCACGGAGCTGCTGACTTACCAACGCGATTTTGAAAACAATCGTCGCTGGTTAAGCTTTGATCTTTTAATGGGAAAAGTCGATTCTGTCCATCCTCTTTACACTTATGTAAAACACGGTGTGACCGACGCCGAATTAAAATGGCTGCAAGACAATCCATGCATCCCTGATATTCTAGGTATTAATCACTACCAGCTTAGCAATCGCTATTTAGATGAACGCTTAGAGTACTATCCTTCTTTCCTGCACGGAGGGAATCATCTGCACGCTTATGCGGATGTCGGTGCTATCGATACCGGGCAACTTGTCTCTGCGTCACCTTACACTATTTTCAAAGAAGTCTGTGATCGTTACCATCTGCCGCTCGCCGTCACCGAAGTTCATACGCGCGGGTACCGTGAAGATCAAATGCTGTGGATGTCAGAAATTTGGCAAGCCACCACGAAGCTTTTGACAGAGGGTGCTGATATTCGTGCGGTCACGGCCTGGAGTCTTCTCGGAACCTTCAACTGGAATACGCTGTGCACACGTGATGAAAGATTTTACGAACCCGGAGTGTATGATCTGCGCACGCCCGACGGTAAACCTCGCGCCACCGTTTTGACGAAGATGGTGAAGTCGCTTTCGGAAACAGGGACATTTGAGCATCCTCTTTTAAACGAAACTGTGCGTTGGCGAAATCCCTCCCGGGCGCTCTATGCTCCGGCTTCTCTGTATTCAGAACTTTCCGTACCGTCAAAAAATCGCAAAGCCGTTTTAATTACTGGAGGAAGAGGAACTTTGGGTCGCGCATTTGCTCGCGCGTGTGCCATTCGAAACATCCCCTACTTTCTTTTAGATCGCAGTCGCTTGGATATAACCAACCGCGAAAAGGTGCGCGAGATTCTGAACGATATCAAACCTTGGGCGGTGATCAATGCCGCAGGCTATGTCAAAGTCGATCGCGCGGAATTTGAGGCCTTGAAATGTTTTAAAGAAAATGTCGAAGGTCCTCGCATCTTAGCCGAAGAATGCGCAAAGGATCACATCGCATTTCTGACTTTTTCGTCCGACATGGTTTTTGATGGGCTTCAAGAGAATCCCTATTTAGAAAGCAGTCAGGTAGCTCCGCTAAATGTTTATGGACGATCTAAAGCTCAAGCTGAAGAAAAAGTTCTGACCGCCTACGATCAGGCCCTGGTGGTACGCACAAGTTCCTTCTTTGGCCCCTGGGACGAATACAACTTTGTCACTCGATGTTTAAAAACTGTTAATCGTAATTTGAATTTTTATGCACCGGAAGACACGAAGGTTTCGCCGACATATGTGCCGGATCTCGTGAATGCCAGTTTGGATCTTCTGGTCGATCAGGAAAAAGGATTGATTCATTTAACAAACGACGCCGATGTCAGTTGGTCCGACTTTGCCGCGATGGCGGCCAGTCATCTTCCGGAAAACAAATCCGACTACATCATCAAAAAGTCGTACCAAGAAATGGGAGCCGTGGCACGTCGGCCAGCCCACAGTTCATTAAGCAGTGAACGCTATCGACTGCTGCCGCGTTTAGAAGATGCTTTGGACAGATACTTTCAACAACTGGAAATAGCGATTCAATAAGGAGACAACATGAAAACGGAAATTGGAATTGCAGGTGCTGGATTCGCAGGAGCCGTTTTAGCCCGAGAACTTGCCGAGACGGGTCGCTTTAAAATCACGGTCTTTGATGAGCGCGAACACATTGCGGGAAACTGTCACACCGTTCGTGATCCCGAAACCGGCGTTATGGTGCATGAGTATGGTCCGCATATTTTTAATACCAGTCGCCAAGATGTCTGGGACTATGTCAACCGCTGGTCCCCCTTCATTCCTTTTACAAATCGTGTGAAGGCCGTCACGGAAAAAGGTGTTTTCTCTTTGCCAGTCAATCTTTTGACCATCAATCAGTTCTTTCAAAAAAAAATGACTCCTCTAGAAGCCGAAGAATTTATTAAAGAGCAAAGTAAGAAGGATATTTCAGAACCTCAAACTTTTGAAGAGCAGGCTTTGAAATTCTTAGGACCCGATCTTTATCGAAATTTCTTTTATGGTTACACGAAAAAACAATGGGGTGTTGAACCTACAGAACTGCCCGCCTCGATCTTAAAGCGTCTGCCCGTGCGGTTTAACTATGACGACAACTACTACAATCAGAAATACCAGGGCATCCCACAAGAAGGATACACGGCTATTGTCAAAAAAATCCTGGATCACCCTGCGATTGAGGTCCGTCTAAAAACGCGTCTGTCTCCGGAAGACAAATCCAAGTTCCATCATATCTTTTGGAGTGGTCCTATGGACGGGTATTTTAAATTTAAATTAGGACGTCTGCGCTACCGCACTTTGAAGTTTGAGCGCTTTACTGCCGAGGGCGATTTTCAAGGAAATCCGGTCATCAATTATTGCGAAGAACAAGTCCCGTACACACGCATCACCGAACACAAGCACTTCGCCCCCTGGGAAGAACACCAAAAGACGGTCTGCTTTAAAGAGTACAGCGCCCTGTGTACCGAAAAAGATACGCCTTACTATCCCTTGCGTCTTTCTGAAGACATGTCGTTGTTAAAACAATACATGGAGCTTGCAGAGTCAGAAAAAAATGTGACCTTCATCGGTCGCCTCGGAACCTATCGCTATCTCGACATGCATGTCGTGATCGGCGAATCCCTAGATCTTGCCAAAGTATGTTTAGACAAAAACACAGCAGAATGGCCCCGCTTTAGCCATTCTCCGATTTAAAGGAGGAAAGTTATGCGTGTATTAGTTACTGGCGGCGCCGGTTACATCGGAAGTCACGTGGTTCGCCAACTTATTGAGGAAGGTCACCAAGTGCTGGTCCTTGATGATCTGTCAGAGGGGCATTTAAAGGCGGTTCATCCGGAAGCTCTTTTTATTCCCGGAAGCACGGCCCACTCGGAACTATTGGTTAAAACTTTTCAAGAATACAGAATCGAGGCTGTTTTGCACTTTGCCGCAAATATCGAAGTGGCAGAAAGCGTCGAGAACCCATACAAATATTATCACAACAATGTTTCAAATACGGTGACACTTTTGCACGCTATGCATGAAGCGAAAGTAGAAAAGCTGGTCTTTTCATCCACTGCCGCAGTGTACGGTGAACCGCAAGAAATTCCGGTCGAAGAGCATCACTTGCGTCAACCGGTAAATCCCTATGGCAAAAGTAAAATGATGGTTGAAATGGTCATCGAGGATTTTGCCAAAGCCTATGGCTTGCAGTACGCAATCCTAAGATACTTCAACGTCTGCGGAGCAGCCCCCGATGCAACGATAGGTGAAGATCATCCGCACGAAACTCACTTGATTCCGCGCATTTTAAAATCGGCACTGCAAGCCCAGCCCGAGGTCAAAATATTCGGAACCGACTATCCCACGCCCGATGGAACCTGCGTACGCGATTATGTGCACGTCATGGATTTAGCGACCGCGCATACTTTAGCTTTAACTTCTTTAAGACCCGGTAATAACGAAGTCTATAATATCGGAAGTGAAAAAGGTTTTTCCGTGCGTGAAATTCTGCAAGCCTGCGAAAGAGCAACGCAGGTTGAATTTATCGTCAAAGAAGAAAAGCGTCGGCCCGGAGACCCCGCTGTGCTGGTCGCCAGCAGTCAAAAAATCCAACGTAAATTAGGATGGCAACGAATGTATCCGCACATTGACACCATCATCGCCCACGCCTGGAACTGGCATCGCACTCATCCCAACGGCTACAGCGAAAAGCACGCGGAATTCAAAACACAGTATCAACAACTTTAGGAGGAACTATGAGAGACAATCAAAAAATCCGTTATGCCGTTGTCGGTTTAGGACATATCGCGCAGACGGCCGTTCTGCCGGGTTTCAAAAATGCCAAAAACTCAGTACTGACCGCTTTGGTCTCTGGCGACGAAACCAAACTGAAAAAGTTAGGGAAAAAATATAAGGTCGAAAATCTTTATCACTATGATGATTATGAAGAATGTCTGAGCAGTGGTTTGATTGATGCCGTCTATATTGCCACGCCGAATGTGCATCACCGTGAATTTGCGGAAAAAGCGGCCTATCACGGCATTCACGTCCTTACTGAAAAACCCATCGCTACTACGGTCTCTGACGCGATCTCGATGATGAGAGCCGCCGACCGGAATGATGTGAAAATGATGGTGGCTTACCGTCTTCACTTTGATCCAGCCAACCTTAAGGCCATTGAGATTGCACAAAGTGGCAAGCTGGGCGAGTTGCGCATTTTCAACTCTCTATTTTCCTATCAACTGACAGATCCTACCAACATCCGCCTTCAGGCAGAGCAAGGTGGCGGACCACTTTTAGATATCGGTGTTTATTGTTTAAATGCCGCTCGTTACCTTTTCCGGGATGAGCCTGTGGAATGCTTTGCTTGGACCATGAATAGTTCTGATGAACGTTTTAGCGAAGTTGAAGAGATGATGTCGGTAACATTGCGTTTTCCTGAAACTCGTGTGGCTACTTTCACGATCAGTTTCGGTGCTTCCGACACCGCTTCATATGACGTTGTCGGTACCAAGGGCTGCCTGCGTTTAGAGAACGCTTATGAGTACGCCGAGGACATGGAGCTGACGACGACAATCAATGGAAAAGACAAAACCTACACTTTCAAAAAACACGATCAGTTTGGTCCAGAGCTGGAATACTTCTCTGAATGTATCTTGAAAGATCAACAACCAGAACCTTCCGCAGAAGAGGGTCTTCTTGATATTAAGATTATTGAGGCTCTATTTGAGTCAGCGCGATACGGTAGACCAGTCAAACTCGACTACTTCAAAAAAACGACTCGCCCATCGGAAGCGCAAAAAATTAAAAAGCCGGCTCGGTCGGAACCCGATGTCGTTCACGCCCGCAGCCCTCACAATTAATAACTTGGCTGACATTTCAGCCATAACAAGGAGGAAGACATGGCTACTAGATCAACCAGCTCAAGGAGCTCATCAGGCCGTAGCTCTACTGGCAGAACTCGTTCTTCGTCATCTGGTTCGGGCTCACGCTCGAGCACATCATCATCTCGCTCAGGCGGATCAAGCTCTCGCTCTGGCGGTGAATCCACTCGTCGTGCGTCAGGAAGCTCGTCGGGTCGCGGTTACGAAGATATCTACGAATCTCGTGGTGGCGGACGTGGCTCCTATGAAGACTATGGTGGCCAAGGTTCTCGCCGCTATCAAGATTACGGAGGCAGAGACGACATGTACGAATCTCGCGGTGGTGGTCGCGGATCAGACGACTACGGCAGAGAAGACTACGGTCGTTATGAAGGATCACGCAACTATAGCGGCGGTTATGGTTCGGAAAGAGAACCATCTCGTGGTTATGGCAGCAGCGAACGTTGGAGTGAAGAACGCGGCTCTTCAAGAGGCGGTTCAGGTCGTTACAGCGATCAAGAGCGTGGCATGAGTCAACGTCGCTACTCTGAAGACTTCGACGATGACCGCTCTTCACGTTATGGTCGTGGAGGTTCAAGCTCAAGTCGCGGTCAAGGCACGAACTACAGCAGTCGTGATTTTGACGACGACCGCATGAGCCGAAACTTCAGCGACGACGAAGAAGATACAAGATACGGACGCAGCGGTAGCAGCCGTTGGGAAGATGAGGATGATGACATGGATGACTATGATGAAGTCAACCGCAGTCACCGCTCATCAAATACTTACTAAATCTTTCGCGCGGGAAGACCTATAAAACGAAACAGGTCTTCCTGCCGCATCAACCCAAATTTGAAAACGACATCTATTCAACATTCTTTTTTTGCAGTTACATTTTGGAACTAGCCACAAGAACCGCTCCCCGCGCGGCTTTCAAGACATTCTCTCGTTTTACACATCCATCGTCTGGTTTATTACAGAATGACGTCCTGTTCTTCAAAACCCTTGTCCTGATTTTGAAGTATTCGTAATGTTTTTTACACAGTCCGGGTAAGTCCTCCGTTAGTGTTTGTTAACGCACAAATTCATGGAGGAATAATGCCGATTAGCAAAAAGAAAACATTATTCTCACGTTTCAGCACTGCGCTTTTAACTACATCTCTTCTCGCGATGGTTGCCTGTAGCAACGGTGGCGGAGGAGAAGTCGCTCTCCCGGATGACCCGACATCAGAAGGAGCAGCCGAAGCACCTTCGGGAACGGTGGAAAAACCCATCACCGAAACACCAGGAAGTGTGACCGACTCACAAAGAGAAGCCATTCTCAAAAACTATGACCACGTCGATCCCTCTCACATAGTCCCTTATAAATCTTTGGAAGACGCGCTTATTTACTTCCACCAAAACAAATCGCGATTCTCGAATCAAAATTATCTTTCCATTATCAACTTCGGGCAAAGCTCTAAAGAAAAACGTTTCTATATCATTGATATGAAAACCGGAAGCGTATGGGCGATGCACGTAGCCCATGGAAAGGGTTCGGATTCCAACCACGACGGCATGGCTGAGAAGTTCAGCAACGTCTCTGGTTCCAATGCCAGCTCTTTGGGTGTTTATAAAGCGGCAGAGTCTTATAACGGCAGCAATGGTCTTTCGTTGCGCCTTGACGGACTTTCTTCGACGAACTCCAATGCCCGTTCACGCGCTATCGTCATTCATGGTGCGAACTACGTCCAAGAATCCAATGTGATTCAAGGTCGTAGCTGGGGATGCCCGGCAGTCGCGATGGAAAATCGTGATGCCGTTATTAAGTATCTAAAAGGTGGCAGTATGGTTTACGCCGTGGTCGACACGGGCGGCACCGAAGCTCCTTCAGTTCCGTCGGTTCCTTCTGACGGCACTTATGCCATGCATGCCCTTTCTTGGGAGACTTCAAGCAATCCCGAAAGAAAGCAATGGTCACAATACCTCATGAAACTTCTTTTAAACGACTGGAGTTCATTGCTTAACGGCGCAAGTGACATGAAAGACTTCTGTCCACGTTACTCTTCTTTGAGCAATCATGATCGTGCCAACGTGTGGGCGCAGCTTTTTTCAGCAATGACAAAATTCGAAAGCAATTACAATCCTCTGTCTAGAATGCACGAAACGACGATGGGTACTGATCCTATCACGAAAAAACCCGTGTATTCCGAGGGTCTATTGCAGCTTTCTTATCAAGACATCACGGGTTGGAATTTCTGTAAGTTTGATTGGAACAAGGATAAATACTTAAGCGCGACAAGCCCTAAGAAGACGATTCTTGATCCGTATATCAATCTTCACTGTGGCGTCGGCATCATGGCAAAACAAGTGGCACGTAAAGGTGTCATTAAGTTAGGAACTGGTGCTTATTGGGCCGTGATTAAAACAAACAGTAGATATCAAAAGATCAGTCAGATCACTTCGATGGTCAGAGCTCTTCCGCTTTGTAAATAATCCGTCTTTGCGAAAATCTTAAAACCACCGCTGGGGCCCCATTCCGGGGCCTTGGCTTTTTTTAGTAGCTGCGCTTTGAACGAATCCATAGGCGAATCGGCGAAAGTTCTTTTTCCGTGATCCCGACGAAATGAGCGTGAATCTTGAATAAGGGCTCAGTACCAGTCAATTCCTCACAAGAATCAATACGCAGAGGAATTTTGGGAATACCAATTTCTTCAAATAAGGGTGAGTTCATACGTAGAATTTTGCCTACGGGCACCGCTGTTGAAGAAGAAATAGTCACTCCCAATTCAGACAAAGCGGTGATCTCTGTTTTCGTCTCCCATTCCGCCTTAAAGCGCACACTGGCAGAGGAAAATTGAACCGTGTCTTCAGGTTTCTTAACCAACAGATTGCGAATCTTCGCTAAAAGCAACTCGGGGTCGATCGGCTTCACAATGTAGTCATTCACACCGGATTCTATCCCCTTTTCAATATCCGATTTTTCTCGTTTGCCCGTCAAAAGTATCACGGGTATTTTCGCCAAAAGAGGTTGCTTACGGATCGTGCGAGTGAGCGCATAGCCGTCACCGCTTCCAGGCATCACGGCATCGGTAATCACGAGGTCAAAGGCGCTTTGCGCCAACGAATGCAAAGCTTCTACGGCATTTGTGCAAGCAGTAACAAGGTGTCCATCTTTACCGAGAAGCGCTTCCAGAGTTAACAAAACACTTCTTTGGTCATCTACAATTAATATTTTTGCCATCGCTTCTCCTTCCTGCCTTGATTAGGCGGCTTTCTTTTCTGCTAAATATGTTTTGAGTTCATTTAAAGACGTTGTGAACTGTTCTTCAATCTGTGTGATGAAGTCTGCGGCCGACGGCACTTCGGTCAATTGTTCCACCGTCGCGCAAAGCTCTGCCAATCTTTGTGCTCCTAAAGTGGCCGCCGCTGACTTTAAGGCATGAGCCGCTTCGCTTAAACCGGTCACGTCAAATTCTTGGAAAGATTTTTTCATAGATGAAATCAATCCGGGAGCTGAAAACTCCAGATCCTCAATCAAGACCGCCACGAGGTTTTGATCTTTTACAACGTAACTTTCTAATTGAGCGAGAGCTTTTAAATCCAAAGTGATTTCTTGAGCCGGAAGCCATCGTTGCAAAACCTCTAGCAGGTGCTGAAGTTCAATCGGTTTGGCTAAAAAGCCATTCATGCCGGATTCGGTATAAATACTTTTATCCGCACCACCTGCATCAGCTGTTAGTGCAATGACCGGCGTCTGAGCTTTTTCACCTTCCAGCTGACGAATGCGTTTCGTTGCCTCAAAACCGTTTAATACCGGCATCTGGCAATCCATAAAGATCAAATCATATTTCTGATGCTGGCATTTTTCAAAAGCCACCAGACCATTGCTTGCTAGATCCACATCCAGTCCCAGTTTGCGCAGATAGTTCTGTGCTACACGTTGGTTCACCACTTGATCTTCTACAACTAAGACAGTGCCTTTAAAGATTTTTGCAAACTTCGTATCACTGAACCTAGGAATGTCCTGTTCATTTGCTATCGGCAAAGTCACCGTGAACCAGAAATTCGATCCCAGACCCACGACACTCTCGACGCCTATTTCACCCTGCATGAGATCCACAAGCTGCTTACAGATGGAAAGACCTAAGCCGGTGCCGCCCGCTTTGGCGCCATTCTTAGTTTGAAAATATTTTTGAAACAAGGAGCGCCGTTCTTCTTCCTTTAAGCCAGGGCCGGTGTCTTTGACCTCAAACTTCAAAGCATAAGAATTTCCCTGCGGAACTGCGCTGATATCCAAACTGACAAAGCCTTTGTCAGTGAACTTCACTGCATTTCCAATAAGATTCATTAAAATCTGACGAAGTCGTCCTGCATCCCCGACGAAGTATTTGGGCATTTTGTCAGAGATATGCATCTTTAAGCCCACGTTCTTTTCAGCGACCGTGGCCTTAAACATCTCAGTAATATCTCGTGCCAAGAATTTTAAATCGAAAGCCTGAGGATCTAAACTGACTTTGCCCGCCTCAATTTTTGAATAATCCAAGATATCGTTGATCAACATCAGTAAAGATTCCGCCGATCTTTTAACCGTCCCGACGTATTCTTTTTGCTCTTCATTCAGAGGCGTATCCGCTAAGAGTGTCGTCATCCCAATGACACCATTCATGGGTGTACGGATCTCATGGCTCATGGCTGCTAAAAAGTCTGATTTCTTTAAAGACGCTTCTAAAGCGGCTTCTCGGGCTCGAGCCCATTCTTGTTCAATCATTTTCCGACGACTGACGTCACGGAAAACAACAAGCGCTCCGGCGATGCCTCCGTCGATATCATTCAAGGACCGACTGCTGAGCGATATGTAAGTGCCCTGTGGGTGAGTTTCATTCTGCACAAATATTTCTAAATCATCGACTTGTTCGCCACGTAATGCGCGATAAAATGGAAGATTCTTTTGAGTGTAGATTTCACCACTAACCACATTGAAAAAACCGATTTCTTCCACACTGACTTCTGTCGCTACGTCTTTAACATGCGTGCCGATGATTCTTTGTGCTGCCGCATTGTAATGAGTGAAGGAGCCTTTACTGTCGGTGACAACCAAAGCTTCGCTCATACTATTTAAAATCGTATCTAAAAGAATAGAGCGGGTTTGTAAGGAAGCCGCCAAAGTTTTTTGCTTACGCGCTTCCTGTTTTTGCCAGACACGACTGAAAACCAAGAGAGCCATTAAAAGACCAACGACCACTCCTAAGAATTCAATACGCTGCCAAAAAGGGGCCGAAGCCGAATTCAGAGGAAAGATCTTCGTCACTTCCGTTAAAACCGAAGCGCTGGCTGGCAAACGTATCGTCCGCCCTTGCTGTCGCTCTGTTAAAACTTTATTTACAGATTCAAAATGAGTGTGCAAAACTCGGTTCAGCTGCACGGCTTTCTTTTGAAGGGCGGCATCACCCGTTACAAGTTTTGTTAACAAACCCATCTGATAATTCAGCAATAAGACTTGCTGATTGTAATCAGCTAAGTCTTGAGCTTTGCGGTGATGGATAAAAAGTTTCTCGGACGCTTCAGCACGTTCAATAATTTCGCCGATCTTATGCAAAGTAACGATAACCTCTTGGGGAGTTTCTTTCGCTGCCACCTTCGTCAGGAAACCAGGATGTTGATAAAGGTAAACTCCGAGCGCACAGAAAAGAACTAAGGCTAGCTCTACTCCCCATTTCGCCACAAAAGTTTTAAAAAACGATGCTGAATTCATAAGCATCTTTTCGGCTATTTACGTCTTGAAATGAAATGTTCTGCGGCCATTCTAGACCAAAGACAGAAGACTCACTTATTGAAGGCTTTTATATTTCTTCTGCGCATCCGGCGAATAATACCGGTTATAAACCTTAATGAACTCTGCATCGAGTTTAAACTCCTTGCGCAAAGACTCAGTTTTAGCGACGACCTCTTTACCGAACTCAGATTTTTCGCAGCCCACACGTGGATCCAACACCTCCAGACCCTCTTTCACAAAATAGAAGGTGAATTTATCGTTGTCGGCTTCGAAGGGATAACCTAGATAAACGTCAATACGGCCCAATCCTAATAAAGCTTTGAGCTCATGATCGACATTCAAACTTTTCTTCTCCACCAATTTGACTTCATTTTTTTTTGCTAGGCTGGAGTTGATTTTCTTGCCATAAAATCTTTCAGCAACCAAACCGAGAGTCAGACTTTCATCCTTGAGAATCCGATCGAAATCGATCAAGCCCGGCTTCACCACATACTTTGAAATCTTAGGGTCATCTTTTCGCGTAATCACGCCCGCTGGATATCCTTGCAGAAGCGGGGTTCCGAACTCAATGAATTTCGCGCGCTCCGGATTTTTTAAAACCATCAACGAGCACACTTTCATCTTTTTTTTCAACTGCTGCAAAATGCGTAAGAAAGGCACTTCGACGACTTGATGTTTGTATTCAGGCATTCGAGCCGTGAGCAGTTGATGGATCTCGACCATGTATCCTGGAGGACTGGCGCGAAAATCAACAGCCGGCGGCAGATCAAAAAAGAGCCAATATATCGTCTGCGGAGCTTTTGTTGGCGCCTGGGCCCAGGCTGAATAGAAACTTAAGATAATCAACAAGAAGGTGCAGACTCTCATTCGCGAACTCCCACCGTGACCAGTTGAGGATTTAAAAGGCGAAGAACTTCCTTCGGCGACATGGAAACTAAAAAACCTCGTTTGCCGCCATTGATATAGATCACGTCTAAATCAGCGATGCTTTTTTCCATATACACGGGCATTTTTCGTTTAGTACCAAAGGGGGATGTCCCTCCGACCTGATACCCCGAATGTCGATCGGCCACTTCCGGTTTGCACGGAGAAATCGTTTTCACACCCAATTCACGCGCCAACTGTTTGGTCGAAACTTGCAAATCACCGTGCATAAGTACAACGAGCGGAGACTTGTCGTCAGCTTCCATGATCAGAGTTTTAATGACGATGTGTTCGTCAACTCCCAATTGCTGCGAGGAATGCTTCGTCCCGCCTTTTTCCTGATACGGAAAAAGATGACCCATGTAGCTCACGTTATGAGCCAGGAGTTCACGTATCGCCAGAGTCATAGGGAACTTTTCTTTATCAGTCATCACCTATGACACTAGCACCTGCCTTGCAACAGAAGCAATGAAAGCTTTTTACTTACTATTCGCACAAAGCGCGGGGACTAAAGCATTCGTCGGTTCGACACGAGCACGTGTTCCAAACATTTGAGCCGCGTGATGAAGGGCATTCTTGAAGGAACCGCTGCCTACCGGATAAACTTCATAGCCATCACGGTATGTCGGTGTATAACCTACACCGAAGATCTTCGCTTTTTGGTTTCCCTCTTTAGAAAGACCGACATAGGCCACAGTGCCGGTTTTTCTTTGCACATCTTTTTGGAAAGCCACGAAATTCCCTAAGGAGTATACAATCAAAGCCTCACGCCCGTCGGTCGTTACGTATTTTTCCCAAGGCTGTAAAACATGGGGATGAGAGCCTATGACGGCGGTAGCCCCCGCCTCTAAGAATTTGCGAGCGAAATTTTTCTGCTTGCTATCGGGAGTATGACTGTATTCCACGCCCCAGTGCGGAAGCACGATCACCGCATCAACATCGGAACGCGACGAAAGATTCTTGATAATGCTAAGAATTCTTTCGGTGTTATAGCAGGAAAGAACTTGGTCTTTGTGATCCGTGCGCCCATTCGTCATTTCCGTGCAACCTAAAAAAGCCACGCGCATGTTGCGAATGGTAGCGATACGATGAAAGTCGGCATTGCGTTCTTCGGCGATGCGAGTTCCCACAACTGGAAGTCCAATATTTCGAGCCGCTTGAATGGTACGATCCACACCGATCGCGTGGCGATCCAAGGAGTGGTTATTGGCGACCGTCAAAAGATCATATCCTGACTTTTGCAAGTCCGACAAAATGCGCGGATGGAAGTTAAAGACCATGTTCGTGCCAGAGTAAATATTCAAGTCGTAAGTAAACCCCACGTCGCCGTGGTCTCTTCCCATTTTATCGATACCCAAAGCTGCGGGGCCTTCTAAGTTCCCCACAGAAAAATCAGCCTTTTGCATCAGTCCGTTCGTGCGGTTCCAGATCTGAGAGAAGTCTTTACTTCCCGCCATCACTGATTTGTAAAGCATGTCGTGAATAAGAATATCACCGACAAAAGAAAGAGTGGCGATCTGATGGCGACCATCGCAAGAGGTTGAATAAGTCAAATCCGGTCCCGCATGGGCTGTAAACGCGAATAATAAGGAAGTGATAATATATTTTTTCATAGTTCTATTCTTATTCCGCTTTCATGGCCGAGGAATCATCACCGTGCGCCGACGTGAAAATACATGAGGGAGGCTTTTCATGCCCTTTTCACCTCCTTTTTGACAAGGAATTTTACTGACAATCCCTGCGGCCAAATCTAAATTGCAGAGATGTTTATAAATATTTCTCCCTTGAGACAGTACCGCGATTTCCGACTTCTTTTCTTCGGCCAAATGATTTCATTTTTAGGAAGCATGGTGAGCTATGTCGCCATCCCCTATCAGGTTTACGAATTGACCAAAGACAACTGGCTGGTCGGCCTTTTGGGCCTGGTGCAGTTGGGCCCCGTTTTAATCTTTGGGATCCTGGGCGGCACCTACGCTGATCGTTTGGATCGCAGGAAGCTGCTTCTAGTTTCTGAATTTTTCATGAGCTTGATGATTTTAGGTTTGACGTTAAACGCTTGGAGCGACAAACCCTCGGTGCCATTGATCTTTATCCTGGTCGCGCTTTTCCAAAGCATCCTGGGCTTTCACCGTCCCGCCATGGATGCTCTGACTCAGAAAATCGTTGATAAAAAAGACTATGCCGCCGTCGGGGCGTTAGGCAGTTTCCGCTATTCTGCAGGCGCCATCGTGGGCCCTGCTTTAGGTGGAATTTTGATTGCGAGCTTTGGAATCAAGGGAGCCTACCTATTTGATTTTATCAGCTTTGTGGCGGCCTTTATTGCCCTTTACCTGATGTCCAAGATTCCGAATCCAGAGAAAAGGGATAATTCTCCATGGACTGACGCCAAAGAGGGTCTTAAGTATGCGGTTTCCAAGCCGGAGCTCATCGGGACTTATCTGATTGATATCGTCGCCATGGCCTTTGCCTTTCCAGTGGCGCTATTCCCTTCTATGTCGGAACAATGGGGAGGCGCTTCCGCTGCGGGGTTCTTGTTCTCTGCCATGGCGGTTGGTTCTTTGGTCATGACCGTTTTTAGCGGCTGGACATCCAAGGTCTCTCGACACGGTCGAGCCGTCGTGATCGCCGCCACACTGTGGGCCGTATTTATTATCGGAGTGGGCTATGCCCAACATCTTTGGGTGGCGCTTTTATTCCTTGGCTTAGCCGGCGCCGCCGACATGATGAGCGGACTTTTCCGCGGTATTATCTGGAATGAAACCGTTCCGAATGAGTTGCGGGGACGTCTTTCCGGGATAGAAATGATCTCGTATATGTCAGGCCCCCTGATTGGCAATGCGCGTGCGGGCTGGATGGCTGCGAAAGTCTCTGTGCCTTTTAGTATCAGCGTGGGCGGAGCGATCTGCGCTGTGGCGGTTATCGTGACGGCGTTTTGTCTTCCAAAGTTTTGGCGCTACCACGGACACGCCTCGCATACTTCATAAATAAATTTTCTTCGCCGAGGGTTTTTAATAAGAAGGCCTCGGCCTTTTCTTCACTGATCTCTTGAGACTGCAACCACAGGTCTTCAAACAAAGTCTGTGTCGCTGCCATGTTGAGCGAAGGAAAACTCGAGTCGTCGACTTCGCCAAATCCGACAATGAAAAGATAATTCCACAACGGCTTCATCGCGCGATTGTAATGGCTTTCCATCATCTTCCCCGGCCAGCCCAAATTTTCCTTGATGATTTTTGTCGACTGGGGCGAATCCATCAGGAAGCTATCCAAAGCCTCTTGCGAGGCCTTCGGCAAATGAATAAAACCTTTCGATGTTCCCAGGTAAGCCAATAAATTTATGAATACTTTTTTAGAGAAGAACGTAGCCCGATTGCGAAACCACTTCGCATAGACGACTTCTTCGCTGCGAGACAGTTCTTCGCGCAAAATCCACATTTCTCCTACACGATCATCGGCATCGGAGTCCCAGCCCCACACCATTTCACTGCGCGGATAAAGCTCCGACCACAGACTGGAAGGTTCCTTTTGATTTTGCAAAGGATAAACTAAAAGACACCCGCGGCGCTCGATGGCTTCCACCATCTTTCTTTTTTTAGTCTTCGACGTCATAGTTAGAATAGTCTAACTCGGTCTTCATCGGAGCACCAGCCTCTAACCATGCTTTTAACAAACTATATTGTCGGGGGGTGAGGCTTGCGTTCATCGGCATCGCACGTTCAACAATAGTCTTTTGATAAATACGTTGCGCGTTTTCCAGAACTTCTTCATACACATCAGTTCCGATGCCTCCGCGGATCATTCCCTGCGCCCGATTGTGACATTCGTAACAGCTGGCTGCGAAGACTTCACGGCTGACGATGAAAAACTGCAGATCCTCGGCCGCCACGGGCTTAGAATCGCCCACCGGTGCCAAAGTTCCCTCTTTGTCGTTCTCATCTTTGGAGCCACTGCAGGCACTAAAACAGACAGATAAAAGCAAGACCGCGAAGAAAGACGAAAGTCTCATGAAGCCTCCTAAGATTTGCACCTCCCCATTTTGAAAGAGAATGCACTTAGGTCAATGTGTAGTTCATCACGGATTTGCTAAATGCTAAGAGCTAGTTGATTTCGTCTTCCGATTCGAATTTAAGATCGAGGAAATCTAACAAAGAAGCATCGGCCGCTTTCGGAATTTCTGGAGCCACACGATTCAAGATACGTCTTTGCCGAGCCATCACATAAATCGACGGTCGATCAATGCGGAAACGACGGGGATTAGGTAACACGGCTGCAATGAGAGAAGCCTCTGCCGGAGAAAGTCTTTTAGCAGTTTTTTTAAAGAACTTTTGTGAAGCCGCTTCCACACCATAAACGCCAGGACCTAACTCGATCACATTTAGATAAACTTCCAAGATGCGCTCTTTCGGCCAAACGAACTCAATAAGAACTGTGAAGTAAGCTTCAAAGCCTTTGCGAATCCAATCTCTTTGTGGCCATAGGAACACATTCTTTGCTGTTTGCTGACTGATGGTCGACGCACCCTTTTTACGCTTATGGGTTTTGTTGTATTTCAGGGCTTTTTGAATGGCGTCGTAGTCAAAGCCGTTATGCTCAAAGAAGCGATAGTCTTCGGCTTTTAAAACAGCTCTTTGCACAGAAGGCGAGATTTCTTCTAGGGACACCCAGTCTTTCGAGATCCCCACAAACTTTTCACCCCACAGGGACTCCACCGAGCGAATCACCATCAGGGGCGTGATAAAGACCGGCACGAATCGATAAAACAAAACGGCACCCAAGCTGCTTACAAAAAAGAGCAGCACAAGCTTCTTGATCCAATTTCGAATTCGGGGCCAGTATTTTTTCATGAATAACGTTCTAGAGAAGACCTGGTTGCACGATCTCAACCCAATAGTCATCTGGATCTTTAATAAAGGCGATATTTTTCATGCCGCCTTCACCTAATTTCTTCTGAAAACGCACTCCCATACGTTCGAAACGAGCGCAGGCTTCTTGGATATTAGGAACAGAAATACAGATATGACCAAAACCACGAGGTTCCGTGTTTCCGTTGTGATAAGGCGTCTTTTCTTGCTCTTCCGTGCCCCAATTGTGAGTTAATTCTAGAACAGCTTGACGACCAAAGGTGTATTTCGCATTGGCTTCGTTTTCTGAAGGCACGGTTTCACCTTCAGGAACATACGCTAGAAAGAAAAGGGAAAACTTCCACTCTGCAAAATCCAACTTACGAACCAACTTCATTCCTAAAACATTCGTGTAAAATTCCAACGAGGCTTTAGGATCTTTAATGCGCATCATCGTATGATTAAATACGTAACCTTTTGTCTCTGACATATTTTTCCTCTTGCGTTCAAACTAACATAAATTGGTAACACCATAAAGAAAGCATTTGCGAGAAAGGCTAGAAACCCCACCCAAAATGCCACCAGATCCATTTGGCCTAGCCCTTGCTATACCCCTAACCAGGTGACCGATGTCACCACTCTTCGGGGGAAGAGAGTTAATTTGGGGGAAACTATGTGGCGAGGACTCGCACATCTTACTGGTCTTTTTGTTTTGGCTCTTTCAGTTCAATCCAACGCACAAACTCCACCAGGAGTTCGCATTCAAAGCATTCAAGCTGTTGGCAGCGGATGCCCTGTGGGTTCACACAGTGCTAATATTTCACCAGATGGTCAGACGTTTTCTCTTCTATTAGATAATTTTGTCGCCTCGTCGACAATGCAAAATCCCATCGCTCGTTTGATGTGTGAATTGAAAGTCAGCTTCTATGTTCCAGCCGGATGGACTTTTGCGGTTCTTAGCGCCGATTACCGTGGCTTTGCTTACGCTGAAGCGGGAACCGTCACACAACACCAAGCTCTTTATTCTTTTGATGGTAGTAAACCTAAAAACGAAAGACCGGGCTACGAAAACGGCGGCACTTACAACTTCCGTGCTCAAGAATTCAGAGGTCCTTACAACGACAACTATTACATCAAACACAATATCGATCCACGAGTCGCACCTTGGGCTCCATGCAGCTCGCAATCAGTGCAAACTCTTTATGTCACAACGTTCTTAATGGCTCGAAACTTAAATCTATCTTCACTTGTTGAATCGACAATCTCTTTAGATAGCATCGATGGACAAGTGCAGTCGCAGCGTTACTCGCTGGCATGGAAACAGTGCACTCCATCACGAGTGACACCACCGACGAAAGATCCAGGCACACCACGTCCCGCGCCGCCTCGCGATCCAGGTCGTCCACCAAGATACAGATAATCAAAAACAGAAATTAGAAAAACCAAATAACAATTTTTAAATGGAAAAATAAACCATAAGGGGGAAGTGTATGAAAAAAATGATGTTAATGGGTCTTTTGGGTGTGATGTCAGCGCTCAGTCTGCAAGCAAATGCGCAAGTGCGCTTGGGTGAGCCAGCTTACGGTGGTACAGGTTGTCCTGCGGGATCAGCAAGTGTCACTTTGAGTCCTGATCAACAGGCTTTAAGTATCTTATTTGATAACTATGTGGCGGAAGCCGGTGGCGGTCGTCGCATTGATCGTAAATCGTGCAACATCTCTGTTCCTGTGCATGTGCCTTCTGGATACAGTGTTTCTATTTTCCAAGTGGACTACCGTGGCTTTAACTCGGTGCCTCGCGGAGGTCTTTCTCGCTTTGACGCGGAATACTTCTGGGCGGGTGCGCGTGGACCTCGCGTTTCTAGAACTTTCATGGGTCCGGTGAGCGATGTTTACACGATCTCCGATGGTTTGATTGCAAGTGCACAAGTGTGGTCTCCGTGTGGAGCGAGCGTGAACTTAAGAATCAACACGTCGATGATGGCTCAAGCGAATTCTCGCGGTGAGCAAACTTTGGCGACAGTGGACAGCGCCGATGTGACTTCAGGCCTTATCTACCATCTAAGATGGCAACGTTGCCGCTAGATTGAATTTGGCGGGGCTTCCGGTCGGCAAAAGTAGATGTCTTTAAGGCAAAAATGCGTTAGAATCTGCTTTTAAACACCAGGAGCCCAGCCGATGTCCAAATCGCCTCAACACTCTCAAGCCCTTCAAGTACGCCACGCGTTGTGGGATCTTCAAAAAGAAGTTTTAAATTCTCTTAAAGCAGAATTCGATCAAGAAAACGGTTATCAAGCCGCTCCGACAGAATGGTTCCAAGTTTTAATGACAGCGGATCGCTACACTTGGCTTCGTGAATTGACGACGTTGATGGCGGATATCGATATCATGACCGAGCTTGAATTCATCACCGAACAACACTTGGGAACGGCTCGCTCTGAAATTGAAAGAATGTTGATTGATTTAAATTCCGACGAACCTTTCAATAAACAATTCCGCGAGCTTCTTATGTCAGGCACCGCCCTGCTGCCTTTGCATTCACAGCTTCGTGCTAGTTTACAAAATTTGCCGAAGTCTGAATTATCCAAAGATCAAACTCTTGCTGAACGAAAGAATTGGCACGAAGAACACCGTCATCAGGCAAAAAAGCGCCGCAACTAAAGACGGTTTTAAAAAAACATATCCATCATCAAACCTCCCCAAGGGTAGTCTTTTTCTGACGTCTTGGTGGAGGTTTTATGTTTCATAGACTCTTCTTCACATCCTTACTTATCGGTGGAAGCCTTTTGTTTCTGGCGCTTTTCGGCTCTCGCCTTGAGCCTGTGATCCGCTCCAACGTCACTGCACAAAAATTTTTAATCTGGGTGAACACTCCCTTTAGCAGTCAAAAAGTGAATGCCGAAGACCTTGATGAAATGCGCCGCGAGCCTCTTCAGGCCCAGCGTGGGTCTCTTCCATCACCGTCAAAAAAAGTGTGGGAGTTAACACTGAATGAAACGACCGAAGCGCAGCTTGCCGACTGGATTCGCCATCGTAAGATTGCCTGTTCGAAAAGCTCTAAAGGTTATAACTATATTAAGTGCAAAAAAGTTCCCTTAGTGGCGCTAGGACTTCCCTATGTGAATTCTTTTGCGGAACTTGACTTCACCATTGATGCGCATAACAGACTTATTTTCGTCGGCCTTTTACACCGCCAACTGGAAACGGACAAAGCTTTGTCGCTTCTTGGAAGTATTTCTGCATCTTTGAATTCGCGTCTGGGTTCTCCCAGCCGGAGTCCCGCTTCTTTGACACCGGAAGAGTTGGATCATTCTTTAGAGGCCTTAAGTTACGAATATAAATTTAAAGATTATATTGCCCGCGTGACCGCTTCAAAACTTTCTACAACGGGAATTATTTTGTACGAACAGCATATTTATATTCCGTAGTGGTTCGCGCCCGCTAACCCTTCACGCAAAGAACTTGCTTAAGAACGGCAACAACTTCAACCAGGTCCTCTTGATTTTTCATCACCTGATCAATGTCTTTATAGGCTGAAGGAATCTCATCAATCACGCCCGCGTCTTTACGACATTCCACGCCACTGGTTTGTTCAATCAGGTCGGTGATATCAAAGCGGCGTTTCGCTTCACTGCGCGACATTCTTCGGCCCGCTCCGTGAGCGCAAGAATTAAAAGATTCCGGATTGCCTTTGCCACGCACGATGTAAGAGCGTGCGCCCATCGATCCGGGAATAATGCCCATGTCACCGCGTTCGGCGCGCACGGCTCCTTTGCGTGTGACTAGCACGTCTTCACCATAGTGAATTTCGCGAGTCGCATAATTGTGATGGCAATTGACCTTCATCGAAAATGGCACCGGAGCACCCTTCATTCCGATATGGAATGAAATTGCATGAAGAACTCGGCGAAGCATTTCTTCGCGGTTTTCTAATGCGTATTCTTGCGCCCATTCCAAATCGCGCATGTAGGTTTCGTATTCGGGCGTGCCTTCGACATAGTAGGCAAGATCGGGATCTGGAAGTGCTGTTGCTAGTTTCTTTAATTCACTTTTAGCATGACGGATATGCTCTTCGGCGAGGCTTTTTCCGACGTTGCGAGAACCCGAATGCAACATCACCCATACGGCTCCATCGGCATCGGTACAGATTTCAATAAAGTGATTTCCTCCGCCTAAAGTTCCCAGCTGATGAGCGGCTTTATCTTTCAAACGCAAATTTGAAACAGACTCAGGAATATGTTTCCAGCCTTCCCAGTTTTCGACGGAAGATGTGAGACTTCGATTGGACTCATGTCCTACTGGCACGGAGCGCTCGATGGAGTGACGAAGTTTATCCAAATCATGCAGGATGCGGTGTGGTTCGACATTGAGTCTGGCCGCAATCATGCCACAACCAATATCCACGCCCACAGCCGCTGGAATAACGGCGCCTTTTGTGGCGATAACGCTGCCTACAGTTGCACCAATTCCTAGATGCACATCGGGCATCGCCGCCACGTGTTTGAACACGAATGGAAGTGAGGCCACATTCTGCAACTGACGCACAGCTTGCGACTCTACTTCAGCTTCCGGAGCCCATATTTTTACTGGCTTATTCTCGGATTTTAAGTTTGTTAAAATTGGCATATCGTAACTCACTTCGGACGGTGTTTTGTGTTAATCTTAACATATGATTCAGTCACTCTTAGGTCTTTTTCTTGTTTTACTGGCCTCACCTTCTTGGGCTGGTTCCAATTCGTCTTCATTGCGAGTTGTGACTGAGTATTGGCCTCCCGTGACTTTTGAAGAAGATGGCAAACCTCAAGGTATGGCCGTAGAACTAACTCAAGTTTTACAAAAACAAATGAATCGTTCTGAGCCTATTGAAGTTCTGCCTTGGCCTCGCGCTTATCATCTTGTGTTGAATCAACCTAACGTTTTACTTTTCACGATGATTGATAATGCCGAACGAAAAAATCTTTTTACTTTCTTGGGACCTATTGCTCAGGGGGAAATCGCGCTCTTCGCTCGCAGGACAACGGTGCTGGATCTTTCAGATAAAGAAAAACTGAAAAAGATGGCGGTCAGCGTTCACCGAGGCACGGCTTTTCAGGACACATTGACTCGACAAAAATATAAAAAGATCGTTCCCGTCAATTCGCCCGTAAGCGGTGTGAAAATGTTGATGGCCGGTCGCGTGGACTTGATTTGTGAAGATGTGCTGGCAGTCACCCGCATGATGCAGGAGGCGGGTTATCCGGAAGATGCGTTCATAAAAGTCGCGACACTCGAAAGAGTCGGTTACTATTACGCGTTTTCTAAAAACACTGAACCTGAAACTATTCAGCAGTGGAAGAATGCTTTAGAAAAAACCAAGCGCAGCGGACAATTCAAAGCCATTTATAAAAAATGGTTCGGAAATAATCCGGCGCCAGAAAATGTTATTCTTCGCCTTGCAGAGCAGGATCTTGAAAAACCTGAAGAAAAACTTCTTTGGGCTGAGCTCCTGACACCCCAATTTGACGATCAAAAATAAAGAACGGCACTCCGCTGATTCCTAAGTCATAAGCTTCACCTATCAAGGCACCGACTTCTTCGCGGCCTTGATCGCTTGTAAGGAATTCAGAAACTTCTTCCGGTTTGAAACCGATCGGTGACAATGCTTTCTGAAGATTTTCGATCTTAGATAAATCTAAGCCCTCTTCATAGTAAGCCGCATAAAGTGCGTTAGTAACATCAAGCTGCTTTCCTTTTGTTCCCGCCCACCAAATCAGGCGATGACAATCCAGAGTGTTGATATGAGTTTTAATTTTCTCCATATTCATTTTCAATCCGGATTTTTCAGCTGCCCCGAGCAATCTTGCTTCCGCCGCCTTAAAGTTTTCGTCATTTCCGAATTTATTCCGCAGATATTCTTTGCGAGGAACACCTTCTTGTGGGCTGGCAGGATCTAGTTGAAAAGGCAGGACCTTCACTTCGATGTCGATATCTTTGCGCTCTGCCACGGCATCTAAGAAATTTTTCTTTCCGACGTAACACCAGGGACAAACAATATCCACAACAAGCTCAACGACGATTTTCTTTTTCATAATCCCACCTCGCGCTTATACTAGACATTATGGGTTTACGTCTTCACGTCAACGAACTTCTTAAAATCAACCCGGCGCCTTCACCGTGGCCACGCATGGTCGTCTGTGCTTTTGCGACTATGATTCCTTTGATTGTCGGCACATTATTGCATCAGCTTCCGATTTCAATCTTCGGAGCCCTGTTCGGTTTTCTTTTAGTCCTCAACGACCATTTGGGCACCTTAGGACACAGGCTTTGGGTGATCACACTAACATTTTTATGTTTACTGGCGGGTTTAACTTTAGGAGTTCTTACCGGTGGACAAAAAGTTTTGCTGATACCCTTGCTTCTGGGATTGACGTATTGGTTGGGACTTATTTCCACTCAAGGGGCTGAGTTAGAACGTGCGGTTTTGTTTTCGGTATTTCAGATTCTAGCTGGTGCCTATTCTCCTGCTGTTGCTAAATATCTTTCACTGAGTTTAGTCTATGCGTTTTTGGGTTATCTTTGCGTGATCGTCGCGCTTTCTATTTTGGTTTTTGTTCGCCGTCACAATCCGAATCCATTTGCACGTATTCGCGAGACCTTTAAAAAGTCGTTAACGAAAGAAAAGAGCCGACATCTTTATGCTTTGAGTTTTTCTTTGGCGGTTTTAATCACTCTGCTGGTCGTTGATTATTTTCAAATGAGTCACGGCTATTGGGCCGTGGGCACTGTCTTGATCATCATGCGCCCCGAGGCCAAGGCCAGCATCTATCGCATCATTCAAAGATTCTTTGGCACCTTGGTGGGCGTGCTGATTGCCGAGTTGATTATCCTCAGTGTGCATTCCGTTTGGATTGCGATTCCTTTGATTGGGTTTATTAGTTTTTGGGGGCCGTGGTCTTTAAGTCGCAGTTACTGGCTGGGGTCTGCGGTGATTGTGACTATGCTCTTAGTACTTTTGGATTTACCGAGTATTGCGACCGGTGACTTACATACGCCTTTAATTCGCTTGCAAGCCACAGGTATTGGGTGCTTGTTCGGACTTCTGGGAGTCGTGATGGCCAACCCCCAAGTTTTGTGGCGGGACAACCCGCCACGCTCCTAATTACTTTTTAATTTCGCCGATGTATTTTGGATTTAGTAAATTTTCAATGGAGAAAATTTGATTCAGTTGTTCTTGAGTGACGACACCTCTTTCAAGCGCCACTTCCGCTACACTTCGTCCCGTCTGTGCACAGATCTTTCCGATCTTATCACCTTCATCATGACCAATGATAGGATCGAGGAAGGTCACGATACCGATGCTGTCCATGACGTACTCACGGCAACGATCGACATTTGCAGTGATACCAACCACACACTTTTCTTTAAGCGTGATGCAAGCTTGAGTCATCAAAGTGATGGATTCAAAGATGCTAGAGGCGATCAAGGGCTCCATGACGTTTAATTGCAACTGCCCGGCTTCTGCCGCTAATGTAATGGCTAAATCATTTCCCATCACTTTAAAGGCCACTTGATTCACGACTTCGGGAATCACCGGATTTACTTTTGCTGGCATGATCGAGCTTCCTGCTTGCATCTCTGGAAGATTGATTTCTTTAAGGCCCGCGCGAGGGCCTGAGCTTAGTAAGCGCAAGTCATTACAGATTTTAGAAAGCTTCACGGCTGTTCTTTTGAGCGCGCCGGAAATGATGATATAGGCGCCGCAATCACTCGTAGCTTCAATTAAGTCTTCCGATTGCTCAAAAGGATACCCCGTTACTTCAGCAAGTTTTTTCACCGCTAACGGCGCGTAACCTTCAGGAGCATTAATGCCCGTGCCGATCGCCGTCGCTCCTAAATTCACTTCTAAAATTAGTTTTTGAACTGTTTTAATTAGACGACTGTCTTCTTTCAACAAAGTTGCAAACGCATTGAACTCTTGTCCCAAAGACATAGGGACGGCGTCTTGCAGTTGTGTACGGCCCATTTTTAAAACATTTTTAAACTCTTGGCCTTTGGCTTCAAAAGCCTTCGCCAAATCTTCGATGGCCTTTTCAACCACCGTCAAATGTTCGTACAATGCCACACGGAATGCTGTCGGATAAGCGTCGTTCGTCGACTGACACTTGTTCACGTGATCGTTCGGATTGATCACGGAATAAGTGCCTTTTTCAAGGCCGCGTTTTTCTAAGGCGATATTGGCGATCACTTCATTGGCGTTCATGTTCACAGACGTGCCTGCGCCGCCTTGAAATACGTCCGAAGGGAATTGGGCTCCCCACTTTTTTGGATCAGCCAAAATCACGTCGCAAGCTTCGACAATAGATTTTGCAATATCGGGAGAGATCGTCCCTAACTCGCCGTTAGCCATGGCGCAGGCTTTTTTCACTAAAGCCAAGCCGCGAATAAATAAAGCGTCAGCGCCGATCGGAAGGCCCGAGATTTGGAAGTTCTCCATCGCACGCACAGTGTGCACGCCATAGTAGGCTCCCGCGGGAACTCTTTTTTCACCTAACAGATCTTTTTCGACTCTAAAATTCTGCATAACTTCACCTTACTTTTTTAATTTCAATACTTCGCCGTGCTTCATCACACGGAAAACTTCGGGGCTGACATTCATTTTCTGAAGAGCGATTTTTAGATCTTCAGGAGGCGCTGCCATCGCCTCATCACTCAATCGGAATGTGCCCCAGTGCACGCCGATCGAAAGTTTGGACTGTAGATCCAGGTGCATTTTCACAGCTTGTTCTGGATCCACGTGTTGCTGTTTCATAAACCACTTCGGTTCATAGGCCCCTACCGGAATCATCGCGATATCCGAGGCACCGAAGCGATTGAACACGTCTAAGAAATCTTTCGAGTATCCGGTGTCACCCGAATAAAAAAACTTGAGCGAAGGCGCTTGAATGTACCAGCCTCCCCAAAGAGTTTTATTTCGGTCCCAAAGACTTCGCTGACTCCAATGCTGTGCGGGCGTGAAAGTCAGTGTCACGTTTTTGACTTGCGTGTTTTCCCACCAGTCCAATTCTTTGACGTTGTCGATGTCTTCGGATTTAAGCAGGGATTCTAATCCTAGCGGCACTAAAAACAACAAGGCTTTGTCATTTTGTTTTGCCAGTTTCCGCAAAGTCGGAAGATCCAAGTGATCAAAGTGCGCATGCGAAATCACGACGACATCAATCGGTGGCAGTTCTTCAATAGGAAATGGCAAGGCCACTTGTCTTTTCGGCCCCATGAAACTTACAGGCGAAACGCGATCTGAGAAAACGGGATCGACTAAAATATTAAGGCCTTCAACTTGTAGAAGGGCCGAGGCATGACCAATCCAAGTTAGTGTGTTTTCCGTGCGATTTTGTTTCAAATAAGCCGTGTCAGTTTTTAAAACTTCGGGTTGGAAGGGCGGCTCGGTCGGCGCGTTGTTGGTCAGGCGCTCCCATTGCCACTTCCAGAAACTCGCTTTAGGCGAATTGTCATAGTTATTATAAAACTGAGTCTTACCCCGGTGTGGTTTGTTTGGATCGTAGTATTTGAAGCTTTGACACCCCGAAAACACCAAAAACCCCGCTGCTGCTATGATGGACCTTTTCATAAGCTCACAATCTCACACTTTACACTCTCTGTCATATCCGGATGTGTTGCCTTGCGCGCTATGAAATATTAGGACTGAGTCCTGACACTTCGATACAAGGAAACACCCGTGATTCGTGAATTTTGGAAGCAGCAAAGCACATCGCAGAAAGTCACAATTCTTTTCATTCTGGCCTTAATTTTCCGAGCTTTCTTTTCGCTTAACATTGGATTGATCGATGACGAGGCTTATCACTGGTCTTGGGCCAAGTGGTTGCAGCTTTCCTATTTCGATCACCCCGCGATGATTGCGTGGCTTGAAGCGATCACGACCAGCGTTTTCGGTGACACCTACCTGGGCGTACGCTTACCGGGATTTTTGTGCTTTATCGGTATCACCGTTCTGCTTTACAAACTGACGAAAGATCTTTTCCACGACGAGTGGGCGGCGATCTTTGTGGGCTTTGTGATGTTGTGGTCTCCGTTTTGGGGATTCGGGGGTTATGTCGCTTCGCCAGAACCTCCATTCATGCTTTGTTGGGTGGCGGCGGCTTACGTATTCTGGCAAGGGGTGCGTGAGGACGATAAACGTTGGAGCACGAAGAAAACTTGGTTGTGGCTCGGTGTATTGATGGGCTTGGGTCTGAACTCGAAGTTCATCATTGCGCTATTGGCTCCGGGATTTGGTCTTTATCTTTTGACGACGCCTTCGCGCCGCAAGGATCTTTTGACACCGTGGCCGTGGGTGGGCTTTTTGATCGCGACCGTACTTTGCTCACCGATCTTTATTTGGAATATCGCGCATGATTGGCCGGGATTTAAGTTCCAGTTCCATGATCGCCATCAGGGTTCTAGCTTTAGTTTTAATCGTTGGCTTGTGTTCTTTGGCGCGCAGCTTTTGTTTGCGACTCCGTTCTTGTACGTGTTGATTGTTTTGGCGTTCATCACTTCGCTATTGAAATTCAAAGAGGCGCGATGGAGATTTTTATTCTGTCTGACCGTGCCGTCGTTTGCGATTTTCTATCCGCAACCTTTGTGGGCCGAATACAAACCGCACTGGAGTGGCGCTGCTTACACGCTGTTGTTGATGGGTGTGGGCTTCATCTGGTCACAAGGTTTGCGTTGGGGGTCTAAGCGCATCGTAAAGGCGCGCAGCAAGGTGTACACTTGGGGTATCTTGGGTTTCTTTATTCCGCTGGCGTTGATTGCTTACACTCCGTTCGCTTATCCGTGGGCGCCGAAAGTTTATAAGTTTTTTAATCCATCGGGTGAATGGCAAACGACGTGGGACTTCAGTAACGAGTTCACCGGTTGGGAAGACTTGGGTCGCTACGTGAATCGCCGTCAACGTGAGATCCATGCGGAAAGCGGTCGCAAGCCTTTCATCGCGGCTCACCGCTATGAGAATACCGCGCAGACGACATGGGGTACGAAGCAGAAGGTGTACATGTTAAGTTCGACTCGCAGTCACTACACGGTGATGCAGTCGGAAGAAGAGATGAATAATCTTAAAGGTCAGGACGCGATCTTCGTAAGTACAGAAAAATATCCTGCCGATCCGATGGAATGGGCTAAGTGGGATGGTTGTCAGAAAGAGACGTTGAAGACGTTCCGTCATGGTGAACATGCTCGGACTTTTAATGTTTATTACTGTCGGAATTTTCAGGGGATTACGCAGTAGATAGTTTCGGTGCCAACTGAGGTTGACACCGATTGCTTAATTAGAATGCAGTGTAGTCGACGGCGAAGTCGCAGCCCTTGATTGAGGCATCGCCAGTCACCGTATGAATAAACGGATAGATTTGAGTAAATCCTCCCCAACCTGACTGAGTTATCTGTACTGTTTGAGGTTGATTCCAATTCCATTGGTCAAAATACAATGTCGTTCCCATTCCTTGCGACCCGTAATTAAGAATGAAATGATATCCATCTAGCGTGTCTATTGTAACTTCGACACTACCAGTTGGCTGATGTGGAAGCGTCACGTTATATGAGTCGTAGGCCCAAGATCCATACATATAAATTGTTGATGGATCACAAACCAGCGCTGCAACAGGGTCGTTGATTGTTACAGCTATGCTTGGAACTGTGACCGTATCGTATCCACCTCCTGATACGGTATGATTGATCGAAGCACTTCTCGTTCCCTCAATTACTGAATCATTGGGAACTTGCGTGTACACGGTTTGGGGAACGGCCCAGTTTTGTTGCGTGAAAATCAGATTCAGACTTTTTTGAGTCGCCATTTGGTCAGTAGACAAGTCAATATCATTTGAATTTGTTGTTATCGCTACCGTCACGTCTCCAGTTGGCGGGTTATTGAGCGTAACTGTATATGCCACAAAAGCCGCTCCTTCTTCCAAAGCTAATGAAGTCACAGAAAGTACCACTGGAGGAGGAGGCACAACGGTAATAGTTAAACTCTTCGTAACAGCTAACGATTTATAGCTAGCTAAGATAGAGTGCAAAGCATTCAAAATATAATTAAGGTCGTCAACTTCGTGTTGGTAGTAGTCTGCTAGTTTCTTATTATATGTACTGTCCCTATATAATTCTTGTTGAATCTTTCTTACTCCACCTGCTTGAAGAGCAACACGAATGGATCGAGATGCTGCCTTATCCTGCAGGTATAAACTCGACGTAAATACAAAATCACCGGTGGCCAAGGCGCTAGTCGAAAAATCATAAGTGTATCCACCCAAACCATCCGAGTTCGCAAGGACGCTGATCCCATCAAAAGAAGCTAATATATCCGTCTCTTGCTCTTCAATAGCTCCGAAATGTTCTGGCGCGACAGTCATAGTTATCGTCGCGTTTTCACCTCTCACAAAAGTGTTGTTGGAACTGCTAGAAGAAAGTACTAATGCATCATTGATCGCCTTACTTCTGATAGTAGCTGAAGCTACATTGAATGTTTTAGACTTTGATTCTAACAAAGTACGACTTGCAACAACCTGATTATTTAAAGATACAATCTCACCTTCTAATGATGTCTTGGCATTTGTGAGGTCTGCAATTTTTGCGGAGTCAGTCTCACCCTTCAGTAGGGCAGTGACAACTTTCAATTCATTTTTTTTCGCTACTATTTGCAATCCGAGATTTTCCACTGCAGCTTTATTTTGCAAATAGATATTTACATTCCAAGACTTGCTGCCGCTTTGTAATGGCTGGGTTATGGCCACAAACTCAGTGTTTGCAAGTTTGAAAGTACGAATATCGCCCCCCTCAAATGTGCCGATGACAAAATATTCGTCAGCACTGTTTTGAGGCAATGGCTTTAGAGATACCAAAAGTACCGCTTTTTCATTTGATAAGTAGCTCTGTTTGTCAGTTCTTAACGTCGCTGCATCCTGCGCGAAACAGAAACTCGATGCTGAAATGCCGAAAATAAAAACAAGAATCGCTTTCATACTACTGATCCTTTTTTAGAAATGAAGGTGGGTTTGCTATAGTAGACGGTGTTAGAGAATGCACCCCACTAGCTGTCCCATTTCCCAAATTGCCGCCATAGTTGACTCCCCAGCACTTCAATACTGAGTTGTGGATTGCACAGCCAAACTTATTTCCTTGTGAAATAGACCCAACATTTGACGTGATTCCACTCACACCACTTGGCAAAGTAAATAGCCCATTTCCAAAACCATTGCCAAGAGAACCATTCGTAGCTTTACCCCAACATTTCAATGCGCCATTTATAACCGCACATACAGATTCTGTTCCGACATCTATTGAAGTCACGTTACTTTCTGCTCCCTGTATATCTATAGGAGAAGATAGGTCCGCACTTGTCGCATAAGCGCCTAATTGACCGCTACTGTTGTCTCCCCAGCACTTTACTCCCCCAGTAAGAGTTAGGGCGCATCCCACCTCGAGTCCTACAGAAATAGCTTTCACATCCGAAAGATTGTAGACAGGATGAGGAACGTTTTCGTAATCCGTATAAAAGCCCGCTCCAAGTTGGCCAGAATAGTTTCTTCCCCAACAATAAACATCGCCATTCTCTTTTAATGCGCATGTAAAGTTTGTTCCCGCGGAAATATCCACGATGTCGCTTAAAGATTCCACTTCTACCGCCGATGTAGATACTGCTACTGACGACCCGTCACCAAGTTGTCCAACGTCATTCGCCCCCCAGCAATAGACTTTACCGCCTGAGAGGCCGCACGTATGGCGCTCGCCGGCCGATATCTTCAAAGCTCCGTACAAAGGCCCATACTGTGGATAGTTTGAGTTGACCTGGTCACCGGTACCTAGCTGACCATACGTATTTTTTCCCCAGCACATCACGTCTTTATTTCTTATTGCGCAAGCATGCTCACTGCCAGTGGTAAGGGACCATACGTTTGTATCGAGACCTTGCAAAGAGGTACTTGAGGGGGAGAGTCTTGCGACATTATCGCCTGTTCCCAACTGACCAAAAGTATTTTGCCCCCAACACCTCACACCACTCTGAAAGATTCCGCAACTAAAGTTCGATCCCGTTGAAATACGTCTGAAGACAGGTGATGACTCATTGATCGTGCCTACTAATTCGTAAAATCCGCTAGATATATAAAGACGTCCTTCAATATCAAAAAAAGCTTCTCTGATCTTCACGACATCATCTAACTCACGTTGATAGTATGACTTCAGGGAAGCATTGATCGCAGAATCTCTCAGCACTTCCAGTTCTGCCGTCCGTACCCCAGCATTCATGTATGCTTTTAAAAGCGAATCCGACGAATAACGATTTTTATAATAGTAATTGGCTATAATTTGTAGAGAACCAACAAAAAGATCAGAGTAAGCAACATCCACCTTATATAGATTTTCATTTACTTGTTCTAAATTTTGCTGGTTGTAGTTTACAGTTGCCGCGATATTACTTTTAACGGGTCCATTAGTTCCTTCTATGACTTTAAAATAAATCGTTACGGGGTCGCCGTAATTAAAAGTATTTGTCGGTGAACTTGTGCTAATTTCTAGCGTCGGTCCAGAACTAAGAAGTTTAAGAGCGTGAACTTCGAACTCGAGGCTTTCCTGCTGAACTAAAACTCGGTGCGATTCAATACGAGATTCCAACGCAGAAATATCGGTCTCAAAAAAAGTTATCGCTTCGTTTAATAATTGAATTTTGTCTGAGTTAGTTTCAGTCTCCAATTTTTCGCGCAAGACTGTCAATTCTTCCTCAGACTTAATAATATTAAGCTCTAAGTTTCGAACGAATTCCCTGTCTTGCAAATAAGCATTTACCGTCCAAACATGCGTACCCTCGCTAGCAAAAACGGGGGTAATTGAGGCTGCTTCCGTCTCAGCGAACTTAGTTATTTTTATAGGGGCGCCATCAAGGGTCGCCCTCATGAATACCTCAGAATTAGGATTGGTCGGACTGCTACGAACAGAACTAACTAGGACAGCTTTTTCACCGACACTGTAATAAAAGCTATTAGGCTGTAGTTCAATAAAATCGGGCGAACCTACAGCAACTGCGGAAACAAATAACGTTAATAATAGTATTAGACTTTTCATTACTTCGTCCCCGCAGGAATAATTGTGATGGAACAGTTGTAAGTGAATGGCGTCAGATATCCTTTCAGCTTAAATTGCACCGAGGCATTGTGAGTCCCTAAAGTGGGATCTGTAAATCGCCCTGGAATGTCCATTCCTCGCGATTGAATATAATCATTGTTGCCCACGATAAGTGAACCTGGCCATTCAAACGTATCAATAGAAAAGAATCCACTAGCATTGTTCGTGACATTTAGATTTGAGGCCATTGTAAAGTTTGGCAAGTCAGTGAAAAAGTCCGAAGGAATTCTTAAATATTCCCTAAGGACATAGTCTCCAAGCTCGTACTCCCCAAAATCCACTGTAAATGTTTGTGATACCGGAGCCGGTAATTTGTGGGTTTGTAACATCAATGTACGAGGAGCAGTGCCTGATTGAACTTCCCAGGTTAATAGTGCTTCCGCACTTTCACCTGCGCCAAAAGTGCCTGGACTGACAACTACATCGACCAACAGTTGACCATTCGCTGGAACGACCAAGCCTTGCGACGGAAAATCAATACTGAAAACATTGGAACTTCCATTTAGATGGCTAATTACAGGAGGGTTAGAAATTGAAATGTCATTGGCAGTTGAGTTCTTGAGAATGATCGGCGTAATGCTTGCTTCGTCAAATGTTCCAAATAATGGGACGTGCGAATAGGAAGATAGGACTTCCATATCTCGCTCGCCCATCCACTGCATGGAATCGTATGATACTAAAATGGAAAGCCCAGGCACAGTAACAGGCGCAATTTCCATATGTATGAGTTTTGTGTATGCCGTTGGATGTTGCACGATGAATGGAACATCAAATGAAAGAGTCGTATTGCCAAAATTCACGACTGAAAAATGAAAATTTTGACACGTCTTTTTAGGTATTCCTCCGTTCTTTGAGCCAGAAGACAAAACAATTCTGTTAGCATCATAGATTTGATAACGGATTTCCTGTGTAAGATTATTGCATGCTTTAAACATGCCGACATAAATACCATCAGGACCAACAGAACCCGTTATTTGCGCTGGAGTGATTGTAATAGGAAACTTACTTCCTACAGTTACCACTGTTAATGAAGGAGTACTCTGCTTTATTCCATTTGAAACAGTTAGCGCGACCACATAGTTGCCCGGAACTGATGCCGAAAAACTTGGGTTAACCACAGTGTTGTCGTTGAATACACCGTCTGTAGGTTGTGCATCATCTGGTTTTGAAATCACACTCCACAAATATGTTAGAGCTGTTTCGTCGGGACTGTACGACCCGCTACCGTCAAGGGTAACCGGGATATCCGCTTGAGTAGATTTGGGTGAACCAGCAAAGGCAACTGGGTAAGCAGGGAGACTCGGCTCTCCTCCTGATTGAACCTCGATTGCGAAGAAGGCATTCTTCAATAAAATGTTCGCTGTATTCCCATTGTATGAAGTTTCGACTGTAATATCTTTCAAACCTTCGGTCAAAATGGGAGAGTTGAAAGTTAATGTGTTCCCGGTAACTGTATACGCTGAAGAGGGAATTTCGACTCCACCGATCATTAGTTTACTTATATTTTGAAGGTTACTGGTCTGCACTGTAAGTGCTACACCGCCACTCATATCGCCATAAGCAGGCAAGCAAGAAACTAGAGAAGGGTAATTAGGTGGAAGTGAGCCTTGAACAACTTTGAAAGCATGCGTTTTAGAGGAAACAGCTCGCTTAAGAGACTCAAGACTGGTTTCAAGATCAGTCTTGTACAAAGCTTTAAGATCTCTTTGAGAAATTAAATAGGCTTTTTTCGCTGGGTCTAATTCTTGGTTTATTTGCCTGTTTAAGTTATCAATTTCTGCAGAAACTTCTACGAGTTGTTTCCTCACATCCTCAGAAACTCTCTTATCTTGGATGAAAAGATTAACTTCGAAGTTATTGATCCCCTCCACACTTACGATCGTAGATTCAGTAACCCACAATCCCCCACCGCGATGGAATACTTTAATAGGGGCACCATTTAATACCGTTACTAAAATCGGATCAATGTCAGATGGACCTTGAAACTCAGTGGACAGTTCAATTGCAAATGAAACCGGATCGCCAACTTGTGGAGCTGCCGGAAGTGTTGAGATTTTTGCAATCGAATATTTTTCTTCAGACAAAGAGAGTAGTTTCTGAATTTTTTGCGAGTAGCGGTGCGCTACGGTTGCAGAAGAAATACTTGATGACAATAAAAGAGACACGAGCAATCCAACAGTCCGCATCCGCATGATGTTTACCTCCACATAAATAAATTTATGTTTTTAAGCAAACAATGAGAATTGCAGGATCGCAAAACAAGATTTTTTGTTTATACCTGGCGGCAAAATCCATTTCATTAGATGAAAGTAAAGATTACGACTGTTTTTTCCTAGATAATCAGATTCAATCTATCGAACCGAGATAAAGATTCCAGCACTTTTCAGCACAGTATCTATTTGCACTAATTTCAGTCTCTCTACCTTAAATCGCCTGAGAGAGGTTATTGGGCGGCCGCAAAAAGAGCGTCATCCTATTTTTAATAGATTGTATATTAGTGAATTCCGAACGACGTCACGAAGGTCCAGCTTAGATTCAAGGTAATAAAAATCGTCAAAATAGCCCGAGTATAACGAACTTTCGAAGTGGTTTTTAGCTTAAATCCCCAGAACCAACACGAAGATTGAATCACTACAAATAAGGCAATACTTAATCCATAAAATGCAACTGAAGAATATGTCATAGCTATTTCTTTAGAGCCAAATAGCCACCAACCACCTATTAGAGTTGTAGCAACATTAAAAAAGCTAACAATATAGGATGAAATCTTAGCCGAAAAAATCCCTAAAGAAAACCACACCAAGGCTGCTACGACCAACGCAAAAACAGCTGGTGGTACTCCAAGCCCACTCAACAGCATTACATAGATAGGCATTATGCAGTGCCCGTCTCTTTCGAGGCAAGTCGTTGAAAAAACCACTATAGCCAGAGAGAACGTCGCTAATAAACTTACTTTTATGAGATCACTCTTTGAGAAATTCATTAGAGTCCGCTTCCATTTAGAATCACGTCAGTTACAAAATGCTGACAATTATTATTCAATAGATGGTACGTCTGCGAGTACTTCTTTTTTGCATATTCTTTCATGTTATTCTCCGCGGTATCGCCAACTTTGATGTTTTTGCTACACTTAGCTCCTTTTCCAGACTCATTTAATTGAGTACCGGGCCCCTTCAACGGATTTATCCCTGAATTTCCATATGATGCTGTCGAGCCATCCTCAAATTTGATATATTGATGTGAGAGCGTTGGGTCTTGACTTTGAAGTGCCGAACCTCCGGCCATATCTAATGGACGAGAACAAACCTGAAAGAGGCCGGTCGGATCGATGAAGTTAACTGGATCGTTTTGCACGTGATGCCGTCGGAAAACCCGGTCAAAAAAGAGAACTTTCGTTTTGGAATTTTGTTTTTCAAAGATTTTTTCCGAATCTCCTCAGAAAAATGTTTTTTTTGAAAAAAAATCTTCGGCCAAAGTCAAAATCGTCAGTAATCAATGGACCAACAACATCTCTAAATCGTCGAAAGAAGCTGGTCTTTGGAATCAATTGCTCGCAATAGTAATCGGAATCAAAGAATGAGTGCTGTCCTTTATTTCCCTTTGTCATCAGCCTTTACCTTTTTCGGATATTTTAACGTGTCCCATATAAAACCGATACCGAATTCAAAGGCAAAAAACAAAATTAGTGAAATAAAAATATTTGTGTTTGATTCAACAACCCACTCCCAATTGAAATACGAAAGTACACAAAGAATTAAAAAGACAATCGCTCTGATAACATTTCTCTCGGAAAATAACTCTTTCATTTAGTCTCCAATTTCACATTGCATCTGCTCTTCAGCATTTGGTTGGGTCGCACGATTAAAACCCCACTTAAAACCCTTGATGAAATAACCTAAGCCCCCCGCGACGCTACCAGGGATGAAACCTGGTATCGTGAGCGCATCGGAAAACTTCTTACATGAAGCTAATGTATCGCAGATTGGAGGGCGACCAACCCTATTATCTGCATCAGGCATCATTCTACTTTCGGGACTTCTTGCCGTTAGCCCCTCAGGATCAATAAAGTTCACCGGATCTGAAAAAGCGTAGCCATAGAGATTCGTCTCAATTACAGGGACTTTTCCGACAGTACCAACATATCCCATACAAATTCAGTGGTAAAATTAAAGTACCCTTTTCAAATAATTCCGAACGAGGTCATCGAATGAATTATTAAGTAAGAGCCGCGACGCACTTTGGATCGAAACTGACAACTCTGTGTTACTCTTGTAAACTTTTTGGTTCAGCTATCAGTGGAGACATCTTCTTATCCATTTCATCTCGAAAATATCCTCTACAGAAAAAAAGCGATATCGCTATCAGCGCTATCAATAAAGCCAACAAATAAAATTTCCTTTTTTTAGACACCAGGGAATCTCCATGTTTTCGGTGGCAAACCTTTCGGAGGAACTTGAGGAGTCAGACGCTGTTTTGGCTCGCGACTTCGAGGTATAGGGCAAGAGCCGTAACCTTTGTCAATCTCGTCCAAAATCAATTGACGCGTTCTAATTTCTCTTTCGGTTTGTGAAAGCGATCTGCCTTTTTGCCCATCATCAGTGTTAAGCGACTTATCTAATACTACTAACGTCATATCGTAAATGTATCCGGCCATGGATTTTCCGGTAGGGTCAATCCAATTTATGGGATCGTTTTGAACGTAACCAAACAAATTTGTATCCCCCCCTTCAAATAATATCGGATCTTTACTCGTCCATCTACCAATCTCAGGATCATAATGACTGAAACGAAGCCCACGATCTGCGGAGCAATCTTTCGTCATGACAAATTCAGAGACAGCTCAAGCACCAACCACATCTAATTATCTACAAATTGAGGCTGAATTTCGAGATCTTTTTGAATTTTTGGCCATACAGCGGCCTCCAATTTTTTCTAAACTTCCGAACTCCTTAATTATCAGAACTCACGACTGTGGCCATCATCATAGTTTGTGATGATCGAAAAAGTTCCACCGAAATTCTTTATAAAACTAGATAGTCACAATGGGGGGCACAAGGCAGTCACACCCTAGTCACAAGCCAGTCACAATTGAAAATCACAGTTTTTTAAAGAAATGAAAAGACATCTGTGCTTTTAAAAACTTATACAAACTCGTGACTACCTTTGGCTTTCTCACACCTATAGGTTAAGGAGGATATTTCTTTTGTATTTTCTCCTCTAGTTTAATTAAATATTCCTCATTGCCTCCAAAGCCGTTCTCACTTAAAAACTATGCCATGAAAAAAGTTAACTCTGACACGATAAAAGCATTCGAGTCCTACCTTCATGCTAAAGGTCTTCAAACTCGAATCATTGATCCGAATAACATTGATTCTAGGCATTCTTGGGTGCCAGGTGAAGGTGGATTTCACAATCATACGCTGGCATCTTATGGAAATTGAGACGATAGCTGGAAGCTTCAATGGTCCGCGATAGAACGATGGAGACTTAGACTTACTGAAATTAATTCGTTGTCAGATGAGAATATCGTGGATGCAGTAGATTTTCTATATGCCTTTGTCATCTCATGCTTTCATCTTAAAGATTATATCGAGGTATCACTGAGAGAAAAACTAGATCATGACAATTGCGAACTTTATTGGTTTCCTGAGTTTTTAATATGCAGAGACCTTGCCAAGGGACTTAAGCATCTTACTCTTAGTAAACCATCCATGGCCTCAAACGTTGCTTTTCATCGTGAGTATGACCACTTCAATGAAAAGCAATTCATCAAAGTGTCGATCTACTTAGGAACCGACATTTACTCTTATGACTACATGGACTTCGTTACGCGATGCAGGTCAATCTGGTATGCATATTTGCACTTCAAAGGACTCCTTGATCCAAAGTCCATTTAGGCACGCTCTTATAGAATATAAATTTTTTGTTCAATTAGACTATTTGAAATTGGGTCCCTTGCGGAGAAATAGTCCGTGCAAGAATCGAGGGCGGCCCTAGACCCGAAGGGGGTCTGGGGCTGAATTTCGAGAATTTTTGTGAACTTTTGGCCACCGTTTGGCCCTCGCATTTATTTTTATTACCATCAAACATACCGAACGTTATAAAGAGAACTGCGGATGCGATCCTAGCCTTGTATCTAATCTGCTCGTCTGTAAATTTCCTTCCCTTAAATATTTTTAAAACCCACTTGAATGGAAAAAAAGCCAGGAAGCAGACGATCATCGCAAAAATTAAATTACAGAACAATTCCATTAAAATTCGCTTTCTAGGGGTTAACAAAAATATTTCTGGCACTCGTCACGCTTTTTCGCCAAAAATTTTGGCAAGTCATTTTCCTAGGGTAATAATCCAAGCTTCTTAAGACCAAAAAGAGCCAGAAGAATGAAAATCGCAAACAGGAATACCTGTCCGGCCAAAGCCAATTTAGGAAGCCCAAGCCTGTCAATCTGATATCCAGAATTTCCATGATTCCGAAGAACTTCTTTTATTCTTACGGTGACCTTTTTTCCCGCATGATTCCAAATATCGTTACTTTCACTCTGTACCGTCAGACAAATTGTATCCTGAGTTGAAATCCAAGATATTCTGAATGGAACTTTGACGAATCCATATCTCACGTAGCCTTGAATATAGTCATCTTTTTCCTCACTGACCTCCCCAAGCTTTCTCATGCAGTCGGCAATTATCAGCTTAGCATCTGCAATATTTAACTTAGTTTCCAGATCTCCATGAGTATTAAAATAAAAAGTCATTAAATTCACGCTCCCGCTAATTGCCGTTCAGTTGGTTAACCATGTCTTTAAAATCATTGATTACAGCTGGCACTAAAACCGATCCTGCACCGCCTACGATTCCTATCGCAGCCCCTCCGATTGCACCAGGCAGGGCTCCTATTGCAGTCGGAAAGCATAGACCTGCAGCGGCACCGATACCAGCTCCGGCAACTCCCCAAGTCTTAGCTCTATTGTAAGCCTTTGAAATATCTTCGTCAGTAACTAAACCAGTGCTGTCCGTAAAGTTAACGGGATCATTGAAAACGTAGCCGTACAAATTTGTATCCCGACCGTTAAATAAAATCGGATCTTTAGAAGTCCATCTCCCAACCTCAGGATCATAATCCCTCACCCCGAAACGAATTAAGCCAGTCGCTGAATCAATTACACCACCTGCGAAACCAATATGCTGAAAGTTTTTATTTGAATTAAAAGTGATCTTGCCCCAAACATCATAATCAATCCTCTGCATTACCGTTCCATCAACAACCGATATAACTAAACGAGGTGATCCCAAATGGTCCTTGAGGAGTCGATAAGCTTTGCCTTTCCTTACAATGTAATCTGGCGAGTGAGACGCTGATGCATAAACGTACTCCACATAAGAGTGATCATTCGAATTATAATGAACAATTGGACGTGAGCTGTCATATATTATTCTTACATTTGAATTAAATATTCTGCGGCCCGACGAATCATAGACATAAGAAAAGCTTTCTCCAGTCGGCAACACAACCTGCTTCAACTTCCCAAAGGGTCCGTAGGAAAGCCTCATAGGTCTATTAATGCCCGATTGAACACTAACTAAGTCCCCATTTAAATTGTATTCGTAAGAGTAGTTTCTAAACTGCAAGAGTCTATCTTGCGCATCATAAGTAGCAGTAAAACCTTTTCCGAATTCAATTCCGGAAATCTTGTTTCCATTAAGGTCATAGCTGTAACTCGAAACTTGCCCGCCATCTTTAATGACTCGAGTTAAACGGCCAACTGTATCGTACTCATACTGGAAAGTAGAGGTCACCCCAAGAACTTTTTCAGTTTTTGAGATTACTCTTCCATTCAAATCTCTAGTAAGAGTGTAAGAGTAGAGTTCAGATGGAGATGAGTTTTCATTCTCCTTATAGAATGACGTATAGCTCAGTAAATCTCCAAATGAATCGTAAACTCTTCTATCAAGGACTTTCCCTATGAAAGTTTCATATAAACGGCCATTTGCATTATAGTTTAGCTGAAGATCGCCCACCTTGATAAGCCGGCTATCATCATCATAAACATGGCTCCATAAACTCGGTTTTGGAATAAAATTCGAAGATACTTTTATTGCATCAGCACGATGAAAGTTATCGTATCTATATTGAACTTTCGACCAGCCCCCGCCATGATAAAGATCTTGTTCTTCCAAGCTAACCTCGTCCCCAAAATACTGGAAACGGCTAACAACATTGTCAAAAGACCTAGCTGAAATTACTTTGTTCGAGCTATTTTTATACAAATAATTTTGCGTCTGTCGTCCGTATTTAATTTCCCGAAGCAGGCCTTTTTCGTCATACACATAATTGATAGAATCATTTCCTGGAGTCTGAATAGCAATTATCTGATTATCATCATTATACTTATATCGCGTAGAGGTATCTTGTTGAATTGCTGGGGGTCTGTACTGCGACAGCAGGTCATGATCATTGTATATAAGCTCATGAACT
Organism: Bdellovibrio sp. HCB117; assembly: GCF_047305915.1. Lineage (NCBI taxonomy): Bacteria > Pseudomonadati > Bdellovibrionota > Bdellovibrionia > Bdellovibrionales > Pseudobdellovibrionaceae > Bdellovibrio > Bdellovibrio sp. HCB117. The sequence continues at coordinate 2,710,966 of NZ_CP178622.1, forward strand.
AACTTTCCTGGAGGTTTCACACCAATCAATAGGCCATCTCCGTCTCGGTAATATTGCGTGACACTACCATTCGGCAACATTGATGCTGTTAATCTGCCTGCTAAATCATAGGTAAAACTGAATTCCTCATTTCTTGCGTTCCTTACTTTTTCTATATTTCCGGCGGAATCATAAAAATATTCAAGCGTTCTCTTTACGCCTTGATACATTTTTTTAAACCTACCGAACAAATCATATTCAATTGTGTAGGGTGTTTCATTACCTCGTGACAGTTCAATAGGGCGCTCAAAAGAGTCTATTTTGGTTTTGGCAATTACACCTTCAGCGCTGGTAACCGTTTCGACCATAGTAGCTTTATCAAAAACCGACTCGTGAGAAAATTTTCCGTTAATACTGATCCATTTCTCGATTTGAGAGTAGCTGAACGGATCCCCGGAAAATCCAGAAACGTATTCAGAAAATATTGTTCCTTTTGTTAAATCACTCTTTTTAGAGGACTTGTAATATAGCTTTTGCTGTAAAGATCCGAATCTTTCATCAGGCACGAAGTCTTCATGTATCGTTTCATCCTCGAGGTCCGTCGTGCTACCTCCATCAAGGTCTTCCCTATATAATACCTCTGAACCGTCAGATTTCTTTTCCCATCGTTCATATGATCCATCAAAAGTGCTTCTCCCCGTGCGATATTTCGATACCTTTCCTGACGGGGACGTTTCCCTCATATAGAGACCGTCTCCGTCTCCCATGAGTTCATAAGACCATTTTTTCCCAGACTTGATTGTTTCCTTCAGACGTCCTCTATTATCAAAATTAACGGTCGTCTGCTTCCCGGAGGGCCTGATAAACTTCTCAAGAAGAGAAGTTCCCTGTTTGTATTCAACGGAGTAGAATTCACCTTTGGGATTTGTAATTTTATTAATCAGACCTGCACTATTAACTTCAATACTTGTTATCTTGCCAAATGGTGAAATAACTGACTGTAGCGTACCGCTACCGTTGCGTGAAAAGTGCGTTTGATTCCCAAAAGCGTCGTCAATTCGTATAAGTCGCCCAGCAGAGTCAAAGACATTTGAATATTTAATATATCCCGTAAGGGTACTTCGTGTCCTCAGGTGCCTTCCGTTATTCGCATCGAAAATATACACCTCGTCCCCATCAACGACCATAATTTCTGAAGTTGATATCGGCTGGCTCGTTTTCAAAAATGATCGTCCGGACCCGTGATAAAGACGGCCGGATTGAGTGTCGTAGTAATGGAGGAGATTTATACTCCAGCCTTCTGGATTGAACGAAACAATTCTAGAATTTGCTAGTGATGGAAGCACTACGTATTCGGGCATAAGCTCACTGGAGTAACTCAAAAATACTTCTGCACCTACTATCGGGACTGATTCACCAAAAGAAAGATTATCTATACGTATGACCGAACCAGGTCGCTCCCTTATGCAGTTACATGGTTCAACATGAGTGGGATCAGTGGGGCTCGTTGGCGCATCGGGATCGGTAGGTGTCGGCGTAGGACTAGGCGAGGGCGAAGGTGACGGCTCTGGGTACGGCCTCGGTACATATCCGTCGATAATATACGTAAACGTTACTATGGTAGAACCATTGAAGCCTTTAAATGTGTATTTGAGACCTGAGGTATTTGGCTTGTCACGCTCAAAAGTTATGTAAGTCTTAAAACCAGGCTGCACGCCTCCGATAATCTGAAAAAAGTAGTAGGCGTCTTCGTAGTCAATGGCGCTAATCTCACTTGATGGGAAATAGACGAACGCAGTTCCATCATTTTCGATTTCACACATTAATCTATTATCGATAGGAATAGTAACATGGAATGTGCCCCCCGTACTTGTCTTCGCTAACGGACAGTCAGTTGTATACTTATTGATTTCCTGACCGAACGAGGGTGTAGGACTAAAAACTAAAAACAAAGCAGTTGTTAGCAGAAAACAGATATTTGTGTATGTCATCTGGATACGGTAATGTCAAAACTCACTAATCTCCAACATGTTTACCTGACGCCACGTAGCCAACGCCGTTAAAATATAAACAATTTTTATTTACAATATTTTATTGAACTAGTTCAACACATACTCAATCGGAACCGTGAAGCTCCAATTGGCTTTTTGGATTTCTTGCGGGAATGGTTTCATACCGCTGATGCTTTTCACTAGATCATGCGCAGCTTGATTCAAAGATTCGTACGGGCTTTTTTCTACTACTTCACTTGTAACTAGCGAACCGTCCGCTGCCAAAGTGAATCGCATGGTTACGGTTCCCGTCTGACCCATTTTCTTTGCCATCGCTGGATAGCGCTTACGACGCTCTAGTAGCTTTTTGATTTCGTAAAGGTATCTTGCTTCCGGCGACACTTCGCTGCCATTGGCAACGCCTTCTCGGCCTTGCAATGCGCCTTTATCAGAGGTTCCAGCTAGTGAACCAGCACTCTTGCCATTTGTTGGAGCTTGCTCGGGTTGTGCGACAGTTTTTTCGTTCTTCAATGCGGGCGCATCGGAGTTGTCACTCACCACAGCGGCTTTGATTTTTGGTGCTTTGACAACTTCTTCCACTTTCGGAGTGCGAACCGTGCCGCCCTCGCCGTACATCAACTCTACGCCTTGCGGAAGTGGAACTATTTCTGGTGCTGCTAAAGAAAGACCCAGCACTAAAAAGCTCGCGTGCAATAGCAACGAGATTGCTACGGACTTATTGATGTTTAAAGAAAATGAGAATCGCTTTTCAGACATGGGTAAGACAGGTTTATAAGATCTTACCCCTTAAAACTCAACGCCCCCGGGCTTTGAGAGCCTGAGGGCGCATTAGTTCGATTTGGCGCGGCCAAATGAAAGTAAAGTGAAAATACCGACTACCAAAGACCTTCTGATTTCAGAATATCCTTAGTAATTTGTTTAGCGCGAGGACCACCGTAACCGGCTTCAGTCGGCGCAAGATCACTCATGTTCGTGACTGCGATATACTCTTGATCATCTTTTTGAACGTGAGCAATGAACCAACCGAAGTTGACCTTGCGCTCTTTATCGTAAAAGTTCGAACCCGTTTTGCCATTGAGTTTAAAACCGTTCGGTGAAGTTTCTAGATAAGTAATTTCACGAGTCAGCTCCATGGATCTTTCAGAGGCTGGCAATTGATTCGTCCAAAGTTTTTTCATGAAGTCGACTTGTTCGTAAGCCATGATCTGAAGTCCCTTTTTTTGAGGCGGATTCAGCCACGCTGTCGTGATACCGCTTGAGATGTCCTTATTTCCGTAATCGAAGTCATTCAAATATGTCTGAAACTTCTTTTTACCCAACTTCGGTGTAATTCTTTGAGAAAACCAAACCACCGAATCACTCATCCAAGTTTTTGCGTTGTGATCTTTATTTACTTCGGGACGAATATCTTTACGACCATCCCATTTCAAAACTTGATTTTCGTCTTTAAGAACTTTTGCGTCGAAAGCCATCACAGCAAGTGGAACTTTGAAAGTGGAGCAAGCCGGGTAACGAGTTTTACATTCTTCATCCCCGATCACTTTGTCGTACATGCCCGTTTTCATATTGTACAAAAGAAAGCAGCCTTTCTGGTTGGCGAAAAAGTTTTCTTGATTCGTTTTTTCAGAGGAGTTTTTCGATGTCGCCGAACAAGCGGTCATCACAAATGCTGCGAGGATGAGTGAAAGAATTTTCATAGGTGTCTTCCAGATGTAAGGGTTTTAAAAACGCTAACATCGTTTTTTGCTGGGAACAATATGCGGAAAAAATATTTTGAAGTTGGTAGGTCTTAAAGTTTTTTGTTTTAAAAATTTCGACCCTCAAAAGTTACTTCCACGGTGGAAGTGAAGCTTTAAAATTCACGAGATTTTTTAGAAATCAAAAGCTCCTGAACACTTACTGCCAATAAAATTGTATCAGCAAACGGACTCAAGTTACTTCCACCGTGGAAGTAAAATCTATGTTTCAATTCACAAAATTTTTATATCGGAAGCAGCCGCACTTCACTGCCACGGTGGCAGTAAGCAAATGCGTTAAAAATAAAGGTCGATGAAAGCGAGAGACTAAAAGATGCCTAAGATAAACTTAAGAAGCACAATTACCTACAACACAAAATCTACCGCCACCGTGGCGGTAAGCATCAGCGTCAAAAGGTAAGCGGGCTGCGAAGACCAAAATCTCAGAGAAAAAAATACACAAAAAGTAGATCATCATCGACTAATGGAAATGCAAACAACTCAAAGAGATAAACCCAAGAAACTAAAAAGGAACTTGCGCATTTTTTAGCAAATACCGGCCGCATTAAAAAATGAATCGAGATAAAATGAACCGGCACCTTTTGGACAAAAAAACCCGCTTTTTACAGCGGGTTTTCGTATCACTAAACGTAAGAACCTCTTTTGATCTTTTCCAAGATCAATTTTTCGGTCTTGATCGGATCGTTCGGGTCTACAGAGAAGAAAGATTGTTGCTCGCAACGGATCTTTTCTTTGATCAACCAGCGAAGGATGTCCGCCAAATTCTTGTTCTTTTTATCCAAGAAGAACGGATCGTTTTCCAAAGCGTCCTTAGCTTTTTTCAAAGCGCGGGCTTCGGCTGGATCGGATTCTTTCACTTTGTAGTGAGGAAGATCATATTTTTTCACATCTTCAGGCAACACACCCAAGAATCTCACGTTCGGAGCCGAGAAGTCAGCGTTACGAATCAAAGACGCCGCGGATCCCGCTTTCAAAGTACGGAAGATATTTTGCAATGTGTACGCATCGAGATCTCCGAAGAAGTACATTGGAACATCCAACTCTTCTTGGATCAATTTTGACCAACCACGAACACCATTCGACGGCACCCCTTGAGCACCCATCACGATACAGTTGTTACGACGAGTGAAACCCATCGTTACCAACGTATTTGCCGTACCTTCAGACTCGACGATCAAGCAGAAATCGATTTTCTTTTTTGCTTTCAACTTCAAAGACTGAGGTTTGTTCTTCGGTTGGAATGGAGACGTACCCAAAGTCGAAAGGTCGACAACCGCTTTATCCCCGTCTGGCAAAGTCTCAGTCACAACCAGTTGTTGAGAGTAAGTCTGTCCACCACGGTCATTGGCAAAACAGTTCAATTCTTCACGGTACACTTCAAGCATATCACCGATGAAGTCGATGATCGCATCTGATTCAGGTTGGTCGTCGAAGTCCAAAGGCTTCAAACGAGGATTCCCTTTAATCAAACCTTTACACATGTAATAAAGCTCACGCTTCGTATTTACCGCGCCTTTTTCAAGATTGTTCAAAAGGATTTCCAATACGAAAACCACACGCGCCAGTTTCTGAACAGATGATACGTTCAGCTCTGTACGAACAACTTTGTCTCCCGGAGTCAGGTAACCCACTTTAGAGTTGTACAAAGAGTTATCAAGTGAAGTTTTCACCGCTTCAAGAACCGGACGCTTAGAAGACTCAAGGTCTTTAAGCATTTTGTCGGCCAAGATGCGGGCTTCTTTGGGAATATCAATTTTTAATTCACGAATGCTGAGTAGTTTTCCCATCGTTCAACCTACTTCTTTTTACCAGTTGTTTTTTTAGTCGTTTCTTTTTTAGTCGTCGTCTTCTTGGTGCCAATCGGCTCGGAAGCTTCTTCGACAAGATCTTCACTGCTGATCACGTCTTCTTCGATTTCGTGATCAATACCCTTTTTCTTCTCGCGCTTTTTTTGCTCAAGAAGTTTAGATTCTGCGGCTTCTAGATCGGCAATCGCCTCTTCAGAATCACGGCCCAAAAGTTTTTTCAAACCTTCTTCGGCTTTTCTCTTACGAGCTTCCGGAGCTTTAATGATACGAGCCAAACCTTCAACCAAGATAGGACCGAACTGCTCGATGTGAGCGAGCTTTCTTTCAAGATCCGCCTCTTTCACTTCTTTTTTGATGTGACGAGACAGTCTTTGACCGGCTTGGATCAAGGCCAAACGGATTTCCGCGACCAGCTCTTCAGACGCATCGATAGTTTCTTTCGAAGCATTCTTAAACTTGATGAACGGAGAAACCACAGATACGGCAAAGATATAAGGACCTAGCGGCAAGCTGTCTTTAGGTTGTCCCAAACCATAGGACTTCCAGTTCACAGACTCAATCGCCCACGTGATCGCACAACCTGATTTATCAAATTGCAAAGGAACACGGTTCGCGAAACGAAGCAAAGTCACCGGGCTGTCTGCTTCTTGGTAACGATCTTTGAAACGCGCCAACGCGACTTCCACCACCACCGGTTTAAAGTCACAAATTGTCGGTTTACGAGTCACAACCGCGAAGAAATCGATTTCACCCAAGCGAGTGATAGATTTCGAAAGAGATTCTTCGCCCACTGTCAAAACGGACTTCGTTGAAGGCGCCATCAAGTCGGTATTTTGAACCGCTTGGAAAACCTTTTTAAAGTCTTCTTCCGTCAATGACGTCAGAGGCTTTTCCAAAAGATTTTTTGGCAGACCTTTTTTCGTGAATTCAGAGATAGATTGATCAGAAACACGCGAAAATCCTGTTTTTAGGAACTTAGAAAGCGTCGTTTTTCCGAACAAAGTCGAGTGCGTGATGAACTCACCCAGTTTAAAGGTATGAGGATGTGGCAAAGAAGCCTCAGGAACTTGAGGCACATCTTGGCTGACACGGTTCACAGTCACGTAGTCGTTTTCCATCAATTTATAAGTGATGGTCATGTGAGGATTCACAAGGATTGTGCCCTCAATATAAGTCACAATACCGCCGTCACCGTTGAGTTGAATACGTCCATCCAGAACGAATTCTACACGAGTTCCGTGGTCACGATCCCAATCGATCGTTTCCTTATTTTTTACTACACCTGTATTAGATTTGATGTCGACGTCCACTTGCGCAGAGATCGCTTTACGCATCTTTTTCGTCTTAGAAATAACATTCACACCACGGGCATTGGTCATCTGCGCCCAAGTCGTAGCGGCAGAAATACCGATACCTTGTTGACCGCGCGAACACTGTCCACGACCAAATTTAGAAGAGGCTAAGTACTCACCATAAACTTTGGCAAGGTCTTCAGCTTCGATACCAGGTCCGTTATCTTCGACAACGATGCGAATTAAATCAGTATTTTTAGTAGAACCAGTTCCTACTTTTGTGACTTCAACTAGAAGATCAGGAAGAATGCCCGCTTGCTCACACGCATCCAAAGAGTTGTCCACGGCTTCTTTTAAAGTCGTCAAAACGGCTTTCAAAGGAGACGAGAATCCCACTTGTTGGAGGTTCTTCGCAAAATATTCAGCGGTGCTACTTTTGGTAATCTTACTCACGGTCGCTTGATCCTTCACGAGATGTTAACGAATTTTAATGAATGACTTTCATAGGTTAAGCCGAACGCAGGGGGTCAAAGCAAGACTTTAGGCTCGCTGATGCTAAGCGGCAAATTAAAACCAATTGGAGATGGTGACATGAAATACGAGCCGAGTTCCTCTTACATCCCTTTAACTCAACGAAAATTCTTCCCCTTCCGATAAGTAAAAAAGATGAGAACAGGTACGTACTTTTTTATTCTCATGTCTCTTTTTGGGATGCTTGCGCAAGCCGCTCCCAATGCTTTGACGTATCAAGGCCGTATCGTAAAAAGCGATGGCCAACCCCTGGAGTATGGAAACACCAGCTTTATTTTCGAGGTCACGAGCCCTAACGGAAGCTGCGTTATTTACCGTGAACAACGCGATGGCGTGAATCTTTTAAACTCCAACGGGGTTTTTGACGTACCGATTGGGTCAGGAACGAAGCTTTTTCCCACGGATCCTCTTTTTACTTTGCTGGATGCTTTTAATAACTCCAAGGTTCATGACTGTTATGGAGGCGCTACTTATACCGCCGCCTCTTCTGACATCCGCCTTTTGAAAGTGCAGTTTCATGACGGCTCGGGATGGAAGGTGATTTCTCCGTCAAACGAAATCCGTTCTGTTCCCTACTCGGCCTATGCGCTTTCAGCAGAAAAGCTTGGAACTCGATCTGCCGATGAATTCGTATTAAAAACCGGCGTCCCTACATGTGCGGCGAATGAGTTTTTAACCTGGAATGGATCGGCCCTTTCCTGTGCTCCGGTTTCGGGAGCTGCGGGAGGAACCGTAACTCAAGTCACTTCGACGAATGCTTATGTTTCAGTCGCTAATAGCACTTCCACACCAGCATTAACTTTAAACGTGGGTTCAACGGCAGGCACAGTGGCCGCTGGTGATGATGCTCGTTTCAGCGATGCAAGAACTCCAAGTGGAACAGCCGGTGGAGATTTATCAGGCACCTATCCGAATCCCTCTGTCGCGAAAATTCAGAACACCGCGGTCAGCTCTGTAGCTCCAACTTCAGGACAGTATTTGAAGTTCAATGGCACTCAATGGGCTGGAGCTGCAATTGCGATGAGCGATGTGACGAATCTAAATACCACGTTAAGCAACTATCAAACAACGGCGGCATTTAACGCTGCTGTTGGCTCCGCGAACTGTGCCGCCTATCAAACGCCTTATTGGAATTCGGTCTCGGGTAGCTTTCAGTGTCAGGCGATCAATGTTTCAGTCGCCGGTGACATCAGTGGAACTATCGGTGCTGTTTCAGTCGATAAAATCAAAGGTGTGAATGTCGATACGACCGGATTAACGTCAGGGCAGGTTTTAAAATACGACGGAACTAAATGGGCCCCGGCTTCTGATAGCAATGCTGGCGGAACGGTTACGAACATCGTGACAGGCACTGGGTTATCTGGCGGTCCTATTTCTTCGACGGGAACTATTTCCTTAGCTAATACTGCGGTGACTGCGGGCTCCTACGGGTCGGCTACACAAGTTGGAATATTTACGGTCGATGCCCAAGGAAGATTAACTTCTGCTTCCAATACCGCGATCGCGTTTCCCGTGACCAGTGTTGCGACAAAAACAGGGGCCGTGACGTTGGACTACGGCGACATCAATAGTGCCGCTTCAAAGTATCTTACTTATCGCCCTAACAATGTCGCTTGTACCGACGGGCAAACATTAAAATGGATCACGGCCAATTCCCGTTGGGAATGTGCGAACGACACAGACACTTCTTCCGGAGGAACCGTCACTAATATCGGCACTGGGACGGGATTAACTGGTGGGCCTATTTCTACAACGGGAACTATTTCATTAGCGAATACAGCGGTGACTGCAGGATCCTATACTCGCGCCAATATCACCGTCGATGCACAAGGACGCTTAACGGCCGCTAGCAATGGAGCTTCCGTTAATCTTGCAACAGAAGTAACAGGCACTCTTCCTGTCGCCAATGGTGGTACAGGACAAACAACAGCGACGGCGGCTTTCAATGCTCTTTCTCCCCTGACAACCAAAGGGGATGTTTTAGTCAATGATGGTACGAATGACATTCGATTACCTACGGGTACAAACGGACAAGTTCTTTCTGTGAATACGTCTCAAACATCGGGTCTTCAATGGGTGACACCTACAAATGGAACTGTGACCAACGTCACTGGAACCGCGCCTATTGTCGTTTCTTCGGGTGGAACTACTCCGGCGATATCAATTAACGATGCCAGCACTTCTACTAAGGGAGCCGTCCAAGTAGGAAGTGGTCTTGCTGTCAGCGCCGGCGTCGTGTCTGCGGATCCAGCAAACTTCCCTTCCTCAGTTCCGGTGAGTAAAGGTGGTACAGGAGCAACTTCAATCACCGCAAATCGTCTTGTGGCTTCAAACGGTACGGGATCCGCTCTAACCACTTTCAACTGCGCTGTGGGACAAATGGTGAGCTTCGATGCGACAGGCATGATGACTTGCTCCACATTTACAACCGGTTCTGTCTTCTTGAATAACGGCAATTCTTTTGGGTCTACGGCCACTCTTGGTACTAACGATAACAACTCTTTAAGTTTTGAAACCAACAACGCCGTTGCCATGACGATTCTTCCCAGTGGAAACGTCGGCATTGGTGATACAAATCCTACGCAGAAATTATCCGTAGAAGGCTCTTTAGGTATTGGTACAAACTCCGCGACAAGCTCAAGCGTGCTATTTTCTCCCTCGACAACGCATCAAGGTTCGATTCGCATGACTACCGATAACAATGCAAACTATATTCAATCAGGACTTGATACGAGTATCGGCAGTGCTAAAGATTTAAGAATTGCTCCGTCCTACACCACGGCCCCATGGGTGACATTTAAATCCGATGGAAAAGTGGGCATTGGAACGACGACGCCTGCAACAAGCTTAGAGGTTTTGGAGACCACGGGAAATACGAGCCGAGGGATCACTTCAACAACAATTTCTTCCGCTAACCCCGGCGGACTTATTCAAACGCGCGGAGCTCGCGGTACCGCCAGCACTCCTACCGCAACACAAACAAATGACACCTTCGGTTGGATGGCCTTTATCGGTCATGATGGCGCAGGCTTCACGGGTCAAGCGCAACCCACAGGAGTTAGTGCGACAGCGACCGAGAACTGGAGTACGGGCGGCCACGGTTCTGCTTTAAGATTCACGACGACGACGAACACTGAAGTCAACGGTGGCGAACGCATGCGCATTGATCACAATGGGAATGTCGGTATCGGCACGACCACTCCTACGGCCAAACTCGAAGTCGTCGGTAGTGCGAAAGTCACTGGCAATCTCGTGGGCGCGGTGAAAGACACATCAGGCACGTCTCTAAGAATGTGTACCGGTTCCGGAGCGAATTCAGGTTGGACTTTCTATGCTTTAAATGCGGGTATCACCGGGGCGTGCGGTGCTTACATGAATATAGATACGTCGGCTTGTGGCTTCTCGACCGTATTTAAATACTTTCCATCTATCCAAGGAGACGGAGGACATTGGGTCACTACCGGAGCCACATCTGTTTACAATGCCACAGCCACGAGTTTTAGAATTTACATCAACCTGATTGGAAGCTTCGACTCCACGACCTGCAATACGACAACGCTCCCACACAATACAAATCACTATCGTATAGACTGGTTGGCTGTCGGGCTTTAACGAGTAAAATTGGTAATACTCACTCTGAGACACTTTTTCGAAAAATAATCATTGTTTTCTAAATTCCTCCTCACAAAAATCCGATAAAATAAACATGATTCAGTCGTTCTCAGATATGTTTCGCCGGCTGTTTCTTTTCTATGTGATGCTTTTTTCGGCCGGATGTACTCTGGAAGCATTACTTGAAAAGGATATCTCATCTAAGATCACAGATGAGGTCATTCCCATTTCAATCACTATGGATGTTGGCGCAACGAAACTCATTGAGCCTTCAGGCGGCACTCCTCCTTTTACTTATCAAGCTTCAACATCGGGATATTTAAACACTTCAACGGGGGCTTACAGCATTCCCGTTAATGCCCAGGTGATGAATGAAACCTTCGAAGTCATCGATAGCATGGGAAAGAAATTTTCGGTCACCGTTCGTCGCAAAGGCTTTCGCGAATTTCGAAGAATCGAACTACCGCAATCCGCATCGCAAGATCAAAACTACGTGACCGATGCAGTCTGGCTTACTTCCGGTAAGGTGTTAGCAACAGCTATTGGCAGTGATTACGACGGAGAACGATGGGCCACCTATCGCAGCGACAATGACGGTGCCTCTTGGTCTCGCGTCGATCAGTTCATGGGCTACCATTATCATGGAGAGTCCCATCCTTTAGCGATGACAGCTAAAGGCAATACTGTGTTCGTTTGCGGGTATGCTTATAAATACAATTACACGTCTGCAGACCCTTTATCCGGTTGGTTCGTTCGTAAGTCTACGGACGAAGGAACAACATGGTCTACTTCGGATCATTGGTGGGAGGTCCCTCAGATGAACCATGTCTGTTATGATATCGCGGTCTCTCCAACAACAGGTTATATCTATGCCGTAGGTTACACTGAATCCACTTCGGAAATGGTCTGGGTGATTCGCGAAAGTAAAGACGACGGGGAAACTTGGAACACAATTTATAAAGCGGCTCCAGTCGGCGGTGGCGGCGAAGAAGTCGCCTACCAAATTAAAGTGACTCCTTCAGGCCACCTCTTTGTGCTGGGTGCCGCAAATTCAATCATGTATTTTTTAAAAGGGACCTTCAGTGCGGGGGCATGGACATGGACACCGGCTACTTCTATTCCGGGAGCACAAATTTTCGGTGATTATCAACTCAGAGGAAATTTACAAGTCCTCGACGATAACAACGCCTATTTTTCTTGTCGACATGGCGTCTCCGGAAAAGTCTATCGAACCACCGACGGCGGCGACAATTGGTCGGAAGTTTATGTAGGTCAAAATTACTTACAAGGCATGACGGTGACAGCTTCGGGAAAACTGATCGCCACGGGAGGCAGCAGAAGTCCCACCAACGATTGGAAAGTCGTATCGTCTCCAGATGGAGTGACTTGGACACCGATAGATTTAGATGCCACACTCGCTCCGCCGAATGAGCCTCACGGAATCACGATTGTCGCACACCCTACCGCTAATAAGGTTTTAGCCATTGCCTCTAATAAAAGACGTTATCAAGCCGCTGTGGCTTACTCTAACGATGATGGCACTTCCTGGAGTCTTGCAAGTGAAATTAGATTTCAATGGGCTTTCTATAGTTTTGTTTCGAAGATCATTCGAACTTCTGCAACCCAGTTGTTTTCTATTTGGGAAACAGGAGACATGGATGGAAATTGGCCGTGGGTTATTAAAAAAAGTTCAGACAATGGAATCACCTGGCAAGATGCCGATCACATTGTCACCGCTTTAGACGACACAAAGGCCGCTGACATTATTCAGGGGCATGATGACAACCTCTATGTCATCGGCCGGAAGGACAGTAACGCCATCATCCGACGATCGGCTGATGGTACGATTTGGACAGACGTTCACTCTTTCGCCAGTGGCGCTTGGGAATACGCGCTTGCAATGGTGAAAAACTCTGCCACTTATTTTGCCGCCAAAGATGGCTTGAACATCATCATTGGCAAAACAACGAATGGCGTGACTTGGTCGGCAATTAAAACCTTTTCGCCTCCAGGTGGCGTGAGTGAAATGGGCTTTCAATCGTTGACTGTCGATGCTGTTGGCAATCTGTATCTGTTAGCCATTGAGCGCGTGGGAGCGGCGGGGACTGTCGTTCTTCATCGTTCTACGGACGGTGGAACAACTTGGGTTGAAGCTTTGCGTGGGCCTTCACAGCCCTCTTACTGGAATATATCATCGACTCTCAAAGTAAGTCCCGTGGGGGAAATCTATGTTTATGAAGGTGCCAGCATGTTCACATCGACCGACAACGGGGGAACTTGGTCTGCCTACACGAATGTTCCCAGCAATGTCTTAGACATAGGCTGGAGTGGCAGCACGGCCTACTTCCTGGCTACAGATCCCACTGAAGGCACGGCTGTATTCACGGAGGGATTTACTCCGGGTAGCTGGATCCTCATTGAGAGTGTTAAACAAAGATTCAACGTCGGCGAAAATGTCGGAGAATACGACATTGAGCTTATGGAAAACAAATTCTACAGTCTTAGTTCTTTAGAGCTGTTATTAAATTATAATTACAATGATGCCTATTTCGGAGCGCGGTCAATTCTGAGGATGATAGACACCTCTCAGTAGAGAACTATTTGATAGTGCCAGGGACTCCATCAAACATAAGTCCCAATGAAAAATATCCGCCCGAAAGATCTAAGGTATCGATGCTGGTACTCGCAGAACCTGTTCGAGTGAAACCATCCACTTTGTTACTTTCGTAACCACCTTCGAAAACCAGATAAAACTTTTTATAACCAATAGCGAAAGAAGCCCCCGCAGCCGCGTAAGGTGTCGCCACCCAATCACCCGAGGCGCGACGAGTGAACTCTCCGTCTTGACTCGCAGTTTTAACTTTTAACGTCGTATTACTTCCTCCAACGCCCGCATAAAGATCGAAATATAAAAGATCCGTTTTAAATAAGGGAACACGCGCCAATAGCAACATAGAATCTTGATCTATTTTGGCGCTGTAATCTGTCGAGGCATTTTCGGGATTTTCCTCCACGTCGGCCAGGCGTTTTGTGTATCTGACCCCGATATCTAAATAGCGATGTAACGGATAAGTGATTTCTATTCCCAGTCGATTGATGCTTTCAAATTTCTTAAGACCTTGGGCTTCGATCGTCTCGTTCACGTTCTTTGGATCAATCGTTTCCAAACCCGCAAAAAGCCGACCTTGGACCGGGATCTCTTTCGCCGAAGCTAGATCGAGAGAGGAAAGAAGAACAAAAGCAGCACTGACAACAACACGCGATAGACTCATGGGATTTCCTTACTTTGAGGTCTTAAGGATATGGAGTTTTCTGGGAGAGCTCAAGTCCTGAGACTCTTCCCACTCACCTAAGAGACAGTCCTCAATGGGAAACCTGCGTTTCAAACTCAACCAGTAAAGTAAATTAGATTGGGGACGTTGGGGCATATCCACTGCCACCATGGCAGTAGATATTTAAATTTAGAACGTATATTTCCAACCAGCGCCAAATCCCGCCAAAGACCCGCGCTTAAAATCGATAGTTCCTGTACTGTCCGCCGCCGTCATTTCCAAGCCTACAGAACGGATAAACAATTCTAACGTAAAGTTCGGCGACATGATCATGCCCAACCCCACATACGCGCCCAAAGCGCCGGAAACACTCCACCACGTTGTTGAGGAATTGTAAGATAAAAATGGAGCCGAGTAATTCAAGCCGAACGGAATATAAATATTCTCCCATCGATAGGCGATATTGCCTTCAAAAATCAGCAGCGTGAGTTCAGGAGAGTCAATAAGATCACCAGATACAGTTCCACCCGGCCCTTCAACTTCTAGAGATTTTATTTTGCGTTTAGGCTCCCAAAGGATGGAACCAACAAATCCCCATGATTGCAGATTTAATTTGGAATAACTTACGCCTAAGCCCGCCGAAGAATCCATCGTATAAGTGGTATCGACGTAGCCAGAGCCTGAAGTTGTGGAAACATAGGTGTCTTCGAATCGAGCTTGAGTAGCTGTGGAATAATAAAGCGAAACACTGACAC
This sequence comes from Bdellovibrio sp. HCB117, assembly GCF_047305915.1. Classification (NCBI taxonomy): domain Bacteria; kingdom Pseudomonadati; phylum Bdellovibrionota; class Bdellovibrionia; order Bdellovibrionales; family Pseudobdellovibrionaceae; genus Bdellovibrio; species Bdellovibrio sp. HCB117. Next base: position 2,725,984 of record NZ_CP178622.1, read on the forward strand.
GCGGACCGGTTTTGTCTGCTTCAGGCAGCAAGATGTCCGTGCTTTCAACCGTTTTGCCGCTGGCTTTTAAAAGCGCTGGTTCAACAGGCATTCCTACTACCAATCCCGTACAATCCGCCGATTCCATGGTTAAAAGATTAGACTCTATATCTGCAAGCGACAATGAACACTGAGTTCCATCCTTCAATGTTACTAAATAAAGCTTTCCTTTTTCTAACGGGATAGGCTGACTGGCTTCTACAATAACAACATTGTGACTGCGAATGATCTGCTTCACTTTATACGATACATTCGTGGGTGTTTGGGATGTTGCAACGGCACTTTGCACAGGAGCAGAAGCTGAGGGAGCCAATGCCGGAGGTGAATTTACACTAGGAACTGACGAGGTAGCAGGTACAGATGCCGCTGGTGCAGTTGCTTCAGGCAGAGACGATTGAATTTCTTCTTGTCCCACCTCTAATGGAGATGCCGCCTCTTGCGCCATCAAGGGAGACAAAACTAAAAACGCTACTACAAAAGAAAGAACCTTCCTCACACGCCCTCACTACAAAAAATTGTTTAATCCATGATGGCAATGAAAGGGATATGAAGTTAAGTCAAAACAATTTGTTTAGACCTAAACCTAGCTTGTTTATTCTTCGTCGGAAGTTTCGGGCTTAGAAGTTTGAGACAGCTCATCCAAAGCCATTTCGGCGCGGGTTTTATAACCCTTCTTTGTATTGCAGTCTTTGCATGACGGAACGCAGTTGTTCTTGTTGGACTTCCCACCTCGCGCGATGGGAATCAAGTGATCCATTGTGAGATCGGCCGGCTTAAATCTTTCGCCACAGTGATAGCAAAGGCCTTTACCCAGCTCTTGCTTCCACCATTGGCTTTGGCGCAGCTCGCGGGCCTTTGCTTTCTCACGTTTTTGGTGCTCCGGAGGAGCTGCCGAAAAGAAATAATCCATGGGGCTGTTATAATCTAAGTCGGGTCTGACCGCAAGTTTCTAGACCTTTGAAGAGCCGCGAATACCTTCATTTTTAAGGGATTTTTACCGATATCAACGTGAAGGAGAACGAGCGTATGTCAGTAAAAACCTTTAAAAAGGGCGAAGTGATCTATAAAGATGGCGACAAAATCACGTCGGTCTATCTTATTCAAACTGGCGCTGCCAATCAGTGTCTGATTCGTGGAAAAAAGACCATTGATTTGTTCCAGTTGGGCTCGTCTCACATCCTTGGAGATCAGGTGATTTTGGGTCAAAACACGCACCCAACATCCGCGGTCGCAACGACGGAAACAAAGGTTTTAGAAATCCCCGTTGAAACTTTAAAACAACAGTACGAGGGCGCTCCTCAGATGTTGAAGGTGATTATTAAATCCCTGGCCGACCGTCTTCGTCTGGCGGTAAATGATGTTCGCTCGAGCAAGCTTGAAAAAGATTCTTCTCCTTGTCCAGAAGACCAAGTAGCGAAAGCTTTTGGCGCTGTTTTCCATACGGCCAACCATAAGGGAGATCGCTCGACTCCAGGTCGTGTCGTTGTCGATTGGAATATGATGAAGCAGTACTCTCAACGTGTGATGGGTGAAGGCCCGAAGCGTGTTGAGCAAGTCATCAACGTCCTTGTAAAATTGAAGCTCGCACTTTACGAAATGGGTAAAGCTCCGGACAATCCAGATGGACCCGAAGAAATTCAAAAAGTTCACTTCTTGGATTTGGGTCTTTTAGAAAGCTTCTTTGAATTCTATCAATATTACTATTTCAAAAATCGTTCAGATCTTTTGAAAGTCGATGAGCTTTGTCAGCAAATGCTCGACGCTCTTTTAAAACTTTGCGAGAACGAACAACCGGATCGCTTCGGTATCGTCGGGGTAGAATTCGCAAAATTCAGCGAGCACTGCAAAAATGAACTCGGTATCAACCTGAACAATGACCACTTTGCCCGCCTTGAGGGTAAAGGTGTGTTTATGAAGCGTAAAACCGGTAGCACCGGTGTTATTCTGCAATTTGAACTGAAAGAATTCCGCTCCGTCTTCCAGAGTTGGAAGATGCTTCGCGAAATTGAAAAATGGAACGAAAAAGGTTTCGTCGATATGGACGAAAAAGAAGACAAACCGAAGAAAAAGACCGCGGGTGGCCCTGCCTGCCCGGCATGTGCCGTGGAATTGCAAGCGGGCGCGAAGTTCTGCCACGAATGTGGTCATAAAATAGTAGCGGCGGCCTAAGATGAGTGAGGCCTTGATCGTTTTTAAAGCCATTAGCAGCGACTCTGACAAGCAAATGCTTTTGCAAAAAGCTTTGGCTAAGAAAGAGACTCTTTATCTTCGTGATAAATTTGATCGCGCTATTGCTTTAAAACCAGTAAGCATCAACTCGAACAATCAGATTAAGTGTCATCATCCCGAAGACACGACGATGAACACGAACGAGAAAGACACCTTCACCGCCAGCTTTTCAATTGGCGGCGAAAAATATCTTTTCGAAACTCATCCGGTCGTCTCTGAACACTACGTGACGTTGACGGTGTTAAATCTGTTCCACTTACAAAGACGCCGCAACTATCGTTATGTGATGCCAGAAAACTATTCTGCCGAATTTGTTATTAACTATTTGAACCAGTCCATCTGCTCTCACCCCTGCCGTCTTATTGATTTAAGCACGGAAGGCTGTGCCGTAGAAATCATGCAAGAAAGTGCAAATCTTCACCTAGAAGACTTAGTCGAAGCTGAAATCTTTCTGGGCGATCGTGAACCCATCATGGTTCAAGGTGTGATCAAAAATATCCGCGTGAAGGATGATACGCAACTGGTGTTAGGTGTGGAATTCAATCACTTGGCAAACTCCAGTGAAGAAAAGATTGTGACATCACTCACAGATCTTCAGCGCGAAATCTTTTTTAGAAGAAAAGCCGCTTAAAAAAGGGGCCAAGCCCCGTTTAAAGATGCCGGATTTCAGCGGGTTTATTAAACCAGTTGTTATTCAAACCATCAAAGTACGTCACCGGAGCATCAATCAGCTCTTGCGCATCAACATCATCCAGGCACGCAAGTGCAATGGACACAAAATCTCCGCCGATTTCTTCGACATGTCCCCGACCAAATGGCCGACATCCACAGTTTTTGCAGAAAAGATGATGCCCGCTGAAAGTACCGAACTGATAGTCAGAAAGACTTTCTTGGCCCGCAAGCAGTTCGAAGTTTTCTGGCTTGATGATGACACTCCAACTGCGCACTTTGCGACAATACGTGCAATTGCACCTTCCAGTCCCCTTGCTAAGATCTATTTTGGCTTTGATCTTGACTGATCCACAATGACAACTGCCGTGATAAGTTTTTTCTGCCATATAAAAACGTCCTTTCAAAACTCTTTGGTACTTTCAGTGTAGGCATAAATATGTCAAAATATGGCATATTTGTTTTTAAAAGAAGATTATGGCGAAAAGCAGTTATCAAAGTAAAAAAGATCGAATGGACCGCCTTTTAGGCCTTCTGAAGGCAGAGGACCACTCTACCAGTCTGTCCCTAGCAAAAAAGCTGCGAGTCAGCCACCGCACTTTAATGCGCGATCTGGAAGAGCTCAAGGCTTCGGGTATACCTGTAGAAGCGGATCGTGGACGTGGCGGAGGCTTACGTTTAAATGCCCAATGGGGATTAGGTCGTCTGCAACTGAACTACAAAGAGTCTTTAGATCTGCTATTATCCTTAGCGATTGCGGAAAGATTTAATTCTCCGGTACTACTTTCCAATGTGAAGTCATTAAGAGACAAAGTATTTCAATCCTTTCCTCAAGAACACCGTAAGAAACTGCAATTGATTCGTAAAAGAGTCCACATAACGACTTACGCTGCCGAAAGCGTGCGTGTGACCTATGATGACGTTCCCGCTCACGTACAAAACTCTTTGCATGAAGCTTTTTTTGAAATGCGGTGTCTTAAGATTGCCTACTGTGACGAAAAGAAAAACATCACAGAACGTTTGATAGAGCCTCACTATCTGCTGCTCAGTTTTCCCATCTGGTACGTCATGGCCTGGGATCATCTCCGCCAGGATCTAAGAGCCTTCCGCGTAGATCGCATTCAAAAAGCTACTGTGCACGCGCAAGAGACGTTTGATATGCATCATCAGGACCTTTTCCAGAAAACCTTACAAAAATTTTCTGAAAGTCTGTGACTGCACACCAAACCTTGTAATTACACACGGGGTTTCATGATCTTAATCACGCACTCTCCTTTTTGATTCAATTCGAACGCTCTTTGCCGCAATCTTTGAGAAACGCCCGAGCTATCAAAAGGATTCGCCATGGAAGATATGATTGAAGAAGTGGAAGAAATGACCGAAGAAAAATCAAGTCTGTGGCCGTGGTTGATTGCCGGAGCCGCAGTCGGAGCGGCGTATGTCTATTTCACTCAAAGCGAATCCGGCAAAAGGATCACAGCTGACGCGAAGGAATATTTCCGCACCGGAACAACCCGCGACGACCGCTTGCAAATGAAGGTGTTTTCGGAATTAAGCCAAATCCTGGGACCAGGAAAAGAAATTCAAGTGCAGGTCGAAAAAGGCAGCATCACTTTAAGCGGGCCTATTTTGAGCGAAGCGCTTGAAGAAGTTCTAGTCTGCGCTAGACACATCCCGGGCGTTAAAAGCGTCATTAACAATCTTGAAATTCGCCAGCAGCACTGATTCGTGGCCGGCATCTTAAATGATTCAGTGCTAGCGTGTAGGATAATAAAGTTTGTTGTCCCACATACCTTCATTGAAATACTGAATAGTGGCTTTCAGCTTTTGCTCCAATGCAAGTTTGCGAGCCCGTTGATCAACGGTGATTTCAGAGCCCTGCAGTTCTTTAACACCATCACGGTCTAATAAAGAATACATCTGCGGCTCATTATGCCCTGGCGTCCAACGCAGGTAAAAGTCATTGGCAAAAAGAAGATAACGTCCATCAATAAAATTCACCGCCGACTTATCCCCGTCCACGAACATCGAACTTCCTAAATAGTTCTTATCTTTTTCAGGAATGCCTAAAAAATCCAAAACTGTCGGCGGAATATCAATTTGCTGAACAATTTTTTCGGTATCCACTTGAGGAAATTTGAATGAAGGATGGTACAGGAAAAGAGGAATACGGTAGCTGCCCAGGTCATTTTCATACTCTTTACGATAGTGCATGGACGTATGATCGGCCGTCACAATAAAAAGAGTGTCCTTGTACCAAGGTTTTTTAGCCGCTTCTTCGAAGAATTTTTTTAAAGCGAAGTCCGTGTAAGCAACTGTTTTTAGAATCTCTATCGGTCCTTCAGGGAATTGATCCTTGTACTGCGCCGGAACTTTGAAAGGTTGGTGCGAAGACAAAGTGAACACCGAAGTCATGAACGGCTGAGGCACAGAGTCCAGTTGCACCAGCATCCATTGCAAAAAGGGCTCATCCCAAATCCCCCACACGCCATCGTCATCGGAAGGATTATTGTATTCTTTTGAACCAAAGTATTTTTCCACACCTGCACTTTGCATAAAAGAGTCGAAATACATCGTACCGTTATGACCGCCGTGGAAGAAACTCGTCGAGTAGCCTTTCTGCGAAAGCAATGTGCCTAAGCCCAAAAAGTAGTTCGAAGTAAAGTGCGAAGAAATAAAAGGCTCGCTCATCAAGGCTGGAATCCCCGCCATCACCGCGCCCACACCTTCGATCGAACGACGACCGTTGGCATAGGCGTTTTTAAAGACCAAAGATTTTTCCATTAAAGAATCCATGAAGGGCGTATAGCTTTTGCCATTCACAGGGCCTAAGTACTCCTCCCCAAAACTTTCCAAAATAATCAAAACGATATTCTGAGGTTTTGGCGAACGAAGTCCTTCCAATTTTGAACCGACGTAAGCACCATTTAGGTGTCTTAACATGTCGTCTTTATTTTCAAAGTACTTTTCCTGTTTAAGCCCTTGGGCGCCGTAACTTTTAATAAACGTAAAAGACGAATTTAAAACGAGATTATTTAATAACGGCGCTGAAAACACATTGGCACTGACAAAATTCACAGGCTTACTTTGCAAACCTCCGCGAATTCCTATGACCGAAATCACAATCGCTACGAACGACAAGAAGGCGTGCGATAGCCAATACCCCAGCGGCTTTTTTCTTTGCCCTGTCCAGTAAACGCCTTTTTGCTCTTTAAAACTAAGACGGAAGATCGCGAAAACAAATAACACCACCAAAGCGGTGTTGATCAGAAATAAAATCCAATAACTGGAAATAAAATTCCAGATCTTCCCCTGCAACTCGCCCATAATAAAAAGGCTGTCATAAGTAAAGCGGCGGCCCACGAAATTAATAAACTCCGTATCGCCCAGATTTAAAATAAAAAGAGGGATCTGCAGGACCGTGAAACCCAAAGCCAAAAGCCACTGCCACCCTTTTTGCCAGCTGCGAGGCCACGGAACCATGGCGGCTAAAATCAAAGGGGCGGAAAGGCTTAAGACCGCCGAAATATCAAAGCGCAGACCGACAATGAAGGACCACAGAATGTCTGAAACTGCCTTGGATTTAAAAAGGCTCCAATTCCATAGCAGAAACTCTACGCGTGCGAAGAAATAAAAAAGCAGGGCTAAGAGCGCTAAAGCAAAGACTTTTAGCAGCCGTGACGTCGGTCCAAACATATCGCCCATAGTACATCGACCGCCCGTGTCATTCAAGTGGACTTAGCTCTGTGCCTCTGCTACTTTCCCCCTCTATGACACCAGAACAAATGAAAGAAAGATTAGAATCTCACTACCAAGGCGCGAAGATCGAAGTTTACGATCTTACAGGCACTCAAGATCACTATGAGGTGTTCGTGGAAAGCCCTGTGTTCGCGGGGATGACTCGCATTCAACAGCATCAGCATGTGATGGCTTGCTTTGGTCCAGAATTAAAGACTGGCGAGGTTCACGCACTCTCAATCAAGACTAAGATTAAGTAAGTTTTTTAAAAGAGGTTCCCATGACAACTCATGAAAGAATTGATTCCATTCTAAATCAAAACAAAATCGTGCTTTTCATGAAAGGCACTCAACAATTCCCTATGTGCGGTTTTTCTGCACGTGCTTGCGCGATCTTGCAAGACATCGGCGTTCAATTCCATGACGTGAATGTTCTTGAAGACGAAGAAATCCGTTCAGGTATCAAAGAGTACGGCAACTGGCCGACAATTCCGCAACTTTACATCAACAAACAATTGGTGGGCGGAAGCGATATCATGATGGAAATGTACCAATCTGGAGAGCTGCAAGAGCTTCTAAAATAACATGAGATGTAATGTTGCCGTTTGGGACCGCATTTTAAGGTTTGTTATTGGCGTATTCTTAACTGCGTACGCCATCGCCGGCGGTCCCTTTTGGGCTTACATCGGTTTGTATGGCCTCATCACCGCTGCTTGGGGCTTGTGTCCTGTCTACGCCTTCTTTAGAATAAGAACCCTGAAAGATTATCATCGCGCGATTCCTGACGAAGAATAGGATGTTGTATGTCCACGGCCCTCATCGAACTTGAAAGTTTTTTGCAAAAAGACCAAATCAAAACCGACGAGGAAAGCCTCAAATACTGGGGTAAGGACTGGACGACTTATTTCGACATCAAAGCCACTGCGATTGTTTTTCCTCGCAGCACCGACGATGTTGAAGCTATTGTAAAGTGGGCCCGCAAAAACAAAGTCGCTCTGGTCCCTTCTGGCGGACGTACAGGTCTTTCAGGATCTGCTGTGGCTTCTCAAGGTGAAGTCGTTGTCTCTTTTGACCAAATGAACAAAATCAAAGAGTTCAGTTCAGTGGATCAATCTGTTGTGATCGAACCCGGTGTTGTCACTGAAGCTTTACAAGAGTTCGCTCACTCTAAAAATCTTTTCTATCCCGTTGATTTTGCGGCGACAGGTTCGTCGCAAATGGGCGGCAATATCGCAACCAACGCGGGCGGCATCAAAGTCGTTCGTTATGGTTTGACTCGCGAGTGGATCATCGGACTGAAAGTGGTGACGGGTTCTGGTGAGGTTCTTGAACTGAATAATGGCCTCGTTAAGAATGCCACAGGCTACGATCTTCGCCACTTGTTCATCGGTTCTGAAGGAACTTTAGGTTTTATCGTTGAAGCGACAATCCGTTTGGCTCCTGCGCCCCCACCTATGAAGGTGTTGGTGATGGCCGTCAGTGGTCTTGATGCCGTTATGAAAGTCTTTGCGGAATTTAAAACCAAGACTTCACTAGTAGCGTTTGAAATGTTCTCGGACAAAGCTTTGAACAAGGTTTTAGAAAACACCGGCCTGCCGGCTCCGCTAGAAACCAAAGCTTCTTTTTATGTGTTAGCTGAAGTGGAAGCTCGCAACGAGCAAGATGAAGAACATGCTTTGGGCGTTTTTGAAAAATGCTTAGAAGAAGGCTGGGTGATTGACGGAGTCATCAGTCAATCCGACGTTCAAGCGGCGACCTTTTGGCGCTACCGTGAAGACATCTCTGAGTCGTTGGCAAAGTATTCTCCCTACAAGAATGATATTGCCGTCACAATTTCAAAAGTGCCACCGTTCATGGATGACTTAGACAAAGTTTTGGCGCAAGCCTACCCCACTTGGGAAGTCGTGTGGTTTGGTCACATCGGTGACGGCAACTTGCACATCAATATTTTGCGTCCTGCGGGAATGACCAAAGAAGAGTTCGTGAAAGAGTGCCGCAAAGTCGACATCATGGTTTTTGAGACGGTAAAAAAGTATAAGGGATCCATTTCTGCTGAACACGGTGTCGGTATGACAAAGCGATCTTTCCTTTCTTACACCCGCTCTGAAGCCGAGATTGAAATCATGCGATCAATCAAAAAAGTGTTTGATCCCGACATGATTATGAATCCGGGAAAAGTCATATAAGATAAGAATAAGCTCACATCCCCGGGGGTAAACAACGTCTCAACAACGGACGAAAGACGTTGCCGCGGATGAAGATGGAGCAACTATCACGACATTGCATAGTTTTACTTCGAGAAATTTTCTGAATATTCCGAAAAGCTTCCTAGGGCTAAGAACCTTGTTAGGAATTATTCATGAGAACTCTACGGTACGTTACTTTATGCTTGGGACTATCGCTGATCCTTGTCGGCTGTTCAATCAACACCGCTCTTTTCGGAAGTTCCAAATCAAAAGGGTCTTCTTCGGGCGGCGACAACTTGCAAGCAGTCAAAGGCAACTTCCCTTTGATGACACCGTTCACCGGACAATTTAAAAATTATCTGCGAGCCGCACCCAACAAGAAATTCGTGTTCGCTAATGCCTTTAATGACATTTATGTCGTCTCTGAATCAGGCACTTATTTAAAAAGTTTTACTCCCGCAGATACTTTCAGCGTTAATGGTCTGACCGTTGACAGCGGCGGAAACATTTACCTCGCGGGCGCTGCGGCTTCTCCAAATGAAAACACCCACCGATTTATTCGAAAATACGATATTAACGGCACCTACTTGGGTGAAATTGTAACCTATGGAGATGAAGATCCCGGCGCTGGAGTTTATGTGCCACTTCCTACGCAACCCCGCATTGGGGCCGACGGTTCCATCTATGTGGCATTCAACGCTGAAATTCGTAAATACAATTCAGCGGGTGTACACCAACTGACTTTCGGTACGGGAACTCAAGCCGCCAATGACGGTGAGATCAATGGAGCTCCGGTCTTCACTGTGAACAGCGATGGAAGTATTTATGTGGCTGACATGTGGTCAGACCGGGTGCAGCTTTTTAATGCCGATGGCACTTACAATTCGAAATTCACTTGGCCACGACAAATTGCTATGTCGATGCTAGAAGACCTTCAAAAAAATGCTGACGGAAACTTTCTTCTTACCGAGCGTATGGGCAGTGATGCTCGCATCACATTTTTCGATCCGACAGGGACTCTTCTTTTTTCACTCAATGGTTCCGAAGGTGGAGGCGCTGCATGGGGAACGAGTGACCTCACGACAGCCACTGTTTCGGAAAACCGTCTTTATGTCGGCTATCGCGAGACCGTGTATGTTTTTAATGCTTCCACGGGAGCTTACGTAAAAGACTACCTTCCGGGAATGAAAAACCCAACCAGCGTTCTGCAAGCTAAGAACGGTCATTTCTATGTGGGAACCGATAAGGGCGTTGAGCAGTTTAATGCCAAGGGCGACTGGCAAAGAACTTTCGGGCCCGTGACTCAGATCACTGCTCTTGCAGTGACTAGCAGTAACGTCCTTGTTGTTGCAAACGCCTCTACTCCGACGACTCTTAATAAGTACGATCTTGATGGAAATCTTTTAGGTACCGTCGTTGTGCCAGCCCTTGCGGCTCCGTACAGTATGTCTGTGGATGCCAACGACAATATTTACATCGCCGATCTTGGCGTCGGTGGCTTGCAGGTTCTATCAACGGCATTAGGCACAGCCTCTGCTTTTCCTGGAGCGATTGGAGTTCCCTCAGGCGTCCACTGCGCCAAAGACGGAAGTATTTTGGTACTGGATTTTGACGGTACTAAATCCATCCCCAAAAGATTCAGTGCTGCGGGAGCTCTGCTAGATACGTTCGATGCCGCCGGTGCCGACGTCGATGTAGGAACTGCCTTAGGCATCACTCAAATCGGCAATGGCCGCGTTTATATTGCAGGCACTATCAAAAACAAAATCTACGAGTATGAAGCTGATGGGACCTACGTCACGAATTTCGGCAGTGCAGGTACGCAATTAAATCAATTCAACCAACCCTGGAGCATTTTTGCCGATGCCTTCGGAAGTCTTTTTGTCGTGGATAAAAGTAACGATGCCGTCAAAAAATTCAAACCGGACGGCACCCTGCTTTACGAATAGAAAACATCTTTGCAGTCGGTCTTAGTAAACGACACGCGTGCGGATAGAACGTGATAGCTTACCAATGTCGGCTGCGAGCGCTTGAGCTTGCGCCGAATGAACGTCCATGACCAGATAACCGATTTTTTCGTCCGTCGACAGGTACTGGCCTTCGATATTGGCGCCAGCTCTAGAAATCAAACCATTGATTTCACCCAACACACCCGGTTCGTTCTTATGAACATTCAAAATACGCGATGTTCCCTGCTTCACCGGCAGATCCACATTCGGAAAATTCACTGCTCCAGACGAGGATCCAATTTTCAAATAGCGACGGAAACTTTCTGCGACTTCCATGCCGATGGCATATTGAGCTTCTTCTGTACTACCGCCAATGTGCGGAGTCAAAATCACATTCGGAATTCCTTGAAGTGGAGATTTAAATTTTTCTTTATTAGAGGCAGGCTCTTCAGGGAACACGTCGATCGCGCAACCGGCAATGTGCTTTGATTTAAGCGCCTCAACCAGAGCTTCGATCACCACCACCGTACCACGGCTGGCATTGATCAGGTGACTTCCTTTTTTCATCATCGCCAGTTCCCTAGCGCCGATCATGTCTTTGGTTTCTGAAGTTTCTGGAACGTGCAAAGTCACAAAATCGGAGACTTTCAATAATTCTTCCAAAGAAGATTTAGCAACAGCATTCCCCAAAGGAAGTTTTTTAATCACATCATAAAATACGACTTTTAGGCCCATCGATTCCGCAAGAATACTGACCTGGCTTCCGATATGACCATAACCGACAATGCCCAAGGTTTTACCGCGCACTTCGCGAGAGCCTTCAGCCGATTTCACCCACTCGCCAACATGGGCCTTCGTGTTTCTGTCACCCAATTGGCGGGACAAAGAAATCATTTCAGCGATAACCAATTCTGCGACCGATCTTGTGTTGGAGTGAGGGGCATTGAAAACAGGAACCCCAGACTCTCGCGCAGTCATTAAGTCGACCTGATTTGTACCAATGCAAAAGCAGCCAATCGTTGTTAGGTGAGGATTGCTCTTTAGAACATTGGCGGTGATTTCTGTTTTTGAGCGAATGCCTAAAACGTCGTAGTTAGGAAGAATCTTCAGTAATTCTTCTTCAGAAGGTGCATGCGGGATCAGGTCCACTTTGTACCCTTCAGAAATCAAAGTTTGCTGCGCTACCGGATGGATGTTTTCAACAAGAAGAATTCTAAGAGCGCTCACTCGCACCTCCGCTAGAATTAGTTTAATCCGACGGCCTTATAAGTCATTTCAAAAATGAACGCTTGCCAGAGAGAGTCCTGCTGACGAAGTGCGCAAAGTATAGTCAAAGTCATATTCCCAAGAGAGACTAAATACCTATGGCAACAACTCGAGTATTTTCTCTACTTATCGTCGATGATGACCCGTTAGTTCAACAATCGTTGAAGATGTGCTTGCCGAATCATTGGAAAGTTTTTTCTGCGCCGACTTTAGAAGCCATTCAATATGAACGATTCTATCACGCTGCTTTCGTGGATATGCACTTAGAGCCTGGCACCACTAAAGCCGCAGGTCCGCAGGTCATCGAAAAATTAGTGAAGCATAACAACCAGCTTGAAGTGGTTGCGATGTCCGGAGATTTAAGTCGTTCTTTGATGGAGAGCTGTCTTAAAGCCGGCGCCCAGCGTTTTCTCGCTAAACCTTTAATGCCTGAAGAAATCCTGTTGATCTTAGAAAAAATCGAAGCACTTTGGGATTTACGAAGTATGGATCCGAGTTCTTCTCGCCATACCACTCGCTGGGTGGGAAATTCTTCTGCTTCAATGAAAATAAAAAAACGCATTGCCGATCTTCGCGGTGAAACAAATGCCGTACTGATCGAAGGTGAAACAGGATGCGGAAAAGAAGTCGTTGCCCGACTTCTGCACGAGCAAGAAGGTGACAGACCTTTTATTGCCGTGAATCTAGCAAGCATTCCGGAAAATTTATTTGAATCCGAAATGTTCGGCCATGTTAAAGGGGCTTTTACCGGCGCCGACCAAAACAAGGTGGGCCTGACTGAGGCCGCTAACGGTGGCGATCTTTTCTTAGATGAGATTGAAGCCCTCCCCCTGTCTCAGCAAGCAAAGCTTCTGCGCTTTTTAGAAACCGGCGAAGTTCGTCGTGTGGGCGCAAAAGAAAGTACGATTGTAAAAACACGCGTGATTGCTGCCAGCAACCGTTCTTTAGAAAAGATGGTGGCTGCTGGCGAATTCCGCGAAGACCTGCTTTATCGACTGTCGTCTCAGCGTATCGAGCTGACACCCCTGCGAGATCGCCTTGAGGATATCGATGAGCTAGCTAAGCATTTTCTCGAAGCGGAACGCCCCCGCCGTAATAAAACCATTGCAGACGATGGGCTTTCAGCTTTGAAAAAATACAACTGGCCAGGAAATGTACGCGAACTCAAACGTGTTTGCGAACAACTCAGCCTGACCTCTCCCCTTCCTTTCATTCGCGAGGAAGATGTCGCAGCTTGGTTGAAGCCCACAGCAACGGCTCCGGGAGCTCCTTCGTATACGGCAATTGATTTCAACAAAGGACTCAACACTCTTGTCGAAGAGTTTGAAGCGCACGCCATTCGCACGTGTTTAAAACAAACTCGTGATGTTGAGGAAGCGGCTAAAGTACTGCAAGTCTCTAGATCCAATCTTTACAAGAAGATCAAAGACTACAAAATTGATGAGGAACCATCGTAATGGATTTTTTTGATTTTAGTTTTCCCATTCGCATCTCTATGCCCACAGCCTGGGAAAGTCATATTTACCGTCAAACTGTTTTGATTGTTCTTTCGATCATCTTTGTTTCCGGCGCGATCACCTTCTTCTTCCGTAACAAGAACTATTACTTCGTTCAATCCTGGGCGAGCATTAAAAGCTGGTTGATTGCAGCTCCGCTGATGTTTATCGTCATGGGTCTGCCAGAGCCTTGGCCTTTGGTGTTCCTGACGGCCCTTGCGATTTTAGGTGCGAAAATCTTTTTCCAGATCATGGGGATGTTCCACCGCAGCTATTTCGTCCTTCTTTGTTATGCCGGTATTATTGGCCTTGGAATCTGTGCGTGGTATGACCGTCTTGATATTTACAACTCTATGCCGATGATCGTGTTGGGGGCCAGTTGCCTGGTACCGCTGATCCGCAATTCTTATAAACGCATGATTCAGTACATGTCTTTGACATTGCTAGCCTTCATCTTCTTGGGCTGGTCGTTCATGCACTTAGGATTGATTTTGAAATTCCCCAATGGCGTTTATCAGGTGATGTATCTTGTGATCCTGACGGAGTTCTGTGACAACACAAACTTAGCAGTGGGTCGCTACATTGGTGGCTGGAGAATGTTCCCTGGAATCAATCCCCGTCGTACCGTAGGAAGTACGGCGACGTCGATTCTTCTAACATTGTTCCTTGCTGGCTCTATGCGCTTCTTATTGCCTGATGGGTCTGACAAGTATTGGTTGGCTTCAGGCCTCGTCGCTTCTTTAGGAGGCTTCGTGGGGGATCTTGTGATGACGGTGGTTCGTCGTGATGCCGGAATGAAAACTGTCGGCCCGTTCATTATCGGTCGCGGTGACTTCTTACATCGCGTGGACAGATTGATCTTCGTGGCGCCTATTTACTATTACGTGATGACGGTCATTCTATGAAGGATTGGAACTACGAAAACGAGCAGTGGACCAAGCTGCCGACCTACTTAAAACACCTGCCGCTGTTCACTCGTCATATTGACATGTTCAGCGTGTTTATGCGTTTTTTGTGGTCGATCTTTCTTAAAAACGTCGCCTTTAAGTTTTACATCCGTCTGCAAGTAAAAGGAACTCCGTTCAAAGAGATCTATCGCACGCAACCCAAGCTGATCATTATCAGCAATCACGCCAGTCACTTGGACGCCGTTTCCATTGCGGCCTCCATCCCACGCCGTTACTGGCTGAACCTTTATATCGCGGCGGCAAAGGACTACTTCTTTACGAACGCTCTTTTCACATTCTTTTCTAAACACTGCTTGGGAGCCATCCCCATTGATCGCAAAGACCGTCGTGGTGAGGCCATCAACTTGATTTTGAAACTTTTGACCGAGCTTCCACGCATGTGGTTGATTATCTTCCCCGAAGGCACTCGCTCTAAAGACGGAAAAATTCAGGAATTTAAACGAGGCGTTTCTATATTTTCAGAGCGCACGCAAACGCCTCTTTTATTCACATATCTTGAAGGCAATATGGAGTTATGGCCGAAAGGTCAGCCTATTCCTCTTCCGGGAAAACTGGTTTTGCACGTTGGTCCGGTTCATCCCCCCGGTCCCATCCAGCAGGTGTATGCTGCTTATAAGCAGTGGGTGCTGACGATCAATCCGAATGCCTTCCACGAAACAGCGAACGAAGGCGAAGGAGAAACAAAAGATGACTCCGAACAAGTCTGATATCGAAAAAAAATCACTGACCATCGGCCCTTACCAAGTCTGCCCCATTCCTACGGGTGAGTTCGGCTTGGATGGAGGCGCGATGTTTGGAACAGTTCCCAAAGTTCTGTGGGAGCGCTCAAATCCACCTGATGAAAAAAATCGCATCCCGATGGAAGCTCGCGGGCTTTTGTTAAAATCTCAAGGTTTAAACATCCTCATCGACACAGGTAACGGTCTAGGCAAAGATTTTGTTGCAAAATACGGTGAAAAATTAGGAACGAAGTTTGCCGAGATGTACAATATCGACGACAGCGGCCCTTCTCTTTTAAAGTCTTTAAACGGCTTTGGCTTGAAGCCCGAAGATATTCATCACGTGATTCTGACTCATCTGCATTTCGATCACGCCGGCGGCGCTACGACGGAAAAAGACGGAAAGCTGGTGCCCACCTTTCCCAACGCCCAATACTGGATTCAAAAGGGAAACTTAGAAACGGCTAGCAAACCCAACCTGCGCGAGCGCGCCAGTTACTATCCGGCGAACTTTCAGCCTTTGATGGATGCCGGTGTGCTTAACATTTTGGAGGGAGAAAAAGAAATTCTTCCCGGAGTTTCGGTGCTCCTTTCTAACGGGCACACTCAAGCTCAACAAATGGTGAAAGTGACAGACGGAAGCATCACTCTGCTTTACTGTGGCGACGTCGTTCCGACAAGCTCGCACGTCAAGATTCCGTGGCTGATGGGTTACGACTTGCACCCACTGACGTTGATGGAAGAAAAACAAAAGTACTTAAGTCAGGCTGCAGACCAAAAATGGTATCTATTTTTTGAACATGATCCCTACTGTGATGCTGCTGTCATCGAACGCAATGGTCACGATTTCACCGTCCAAAAAAGATTTCAGCTTTAGGAAAGAATTAGGCGGACCTCGTTAAGCATGCTATTGTCGGCTTAATGAGTCCGTTGTTCCAGTCTTTAAGATTAAAAACTCTTGGCGAAGTCCTGAAGGACACTCTTCAGCAGATGCGGGATGGAGAAATCCAGCTTGTCGCAGCGTCATTGGCGTTTTCCACGGCCATTGCCTTGGTTCCGTTCATTGCCGTCGTTCTTGCAACCTTCCAATCTATCGGCGGTCTTGAAGCGTTTTATCCACAAGTAGAATCTTTGTTATTAAGGAATATCCGCGAGGCTGCGGGTTCGGATGTCACAAAGTTCATTCGCATTTTTCTAAAAAACATCAGCGCGGGCAAATTGGGAACTACGGGGGCGGTGCTTCTTTTCATTACGTCTATCCGCATGCTTTTGGATATGGAAGTCGGCATTCATCGTGTCTGGAATCAAAAGAACACAAGACCTTTCTATAAACGCGTGATCTATCAATGGGGCCTTATTCTTCTTATTCCCGTTTTACTTGCCGTCTATGTCGGCTTTCAGTCCTTGGAACAATTTCAATTTGTTCACCGTGTGGTACCCGCTTTTGTTTCAAACTCTATAGTCTTAGTCGGGTCTTTGTTTCTGATTTATAAACTGGTGCCCACTGTTTATGTGAAAAAGAGTGCGGCGTTTATTTCCGCTGTGGTCGCCGCTTTGGTGATGTATGGCGTACATAAAAGTTACGCCGCTTTGGCTTTAAAGTTCTTTGCCTATAATAAAATCTATGGCTCGTTTGCCGCTCTGCCTATCTTGCTGTTCTGGATTCTGACGATCTGGTACGTGATCTTAGCAGGCGTGGCTTTGTGTGCGTCTCTTCAGAAGCGTCACGTTGCTTAGCGATTTGCTTCGCTAAGTGTTTTGAAAGCTGTTGAGCTAGTTCCTTATTTTTTAAATGAATATAGAGCTGCGGATGAATTTCCACATCCTCCACCAACCAGTTCCCCGTCCCCAATGCAACTTCTTCCTTATCTTTGATCAAGTACTTTGAGTGAGTAAAAAAGCTGCCGGGCGCAAAGTAAAGACTGTCGATTCCTTCTTCTTGCAACCGTTCAATGGTTCGCCGAGTTCTTCGCACATAACTTAAAGCAAAGGCCGTGTGGTGATGAGCAAAACCTTTGATTTTGACTCCGCGCCGATGAGCCTCGATAAAAGCGTCGCGAATTTCTTTATGATCAAAAAAGTAAATGGAAAATTCCAAAGTCCTTTTTGCAGAGTGGATCATATCCACAAGAACGTTTTTAAAGTCTCCATCAGCAAGCATCGGAGGACGAAGCTCGATGCCGCCATGCCCTCCCCCTTGCCACAGATGCTCGAAGTAGCGATTGAACTCTTTCGCAACAACCTTGTTGTCTATAAGAAGATTCGTTTCGTAATTTTTGACGATGGATTGATGAGTTAAGTTCGTCGACCCGAAAAGAACGTAGCGACCGTCTATACTGAAACCTTTTGCGTGAGTTTTTCCATAGACGACTTCGACTCCGGCTCTTTTTAGAAACTGTGCCGTCACCATGTTTCGATCGGAGGTGTCACGCACTCCCTCGATATAAAGACGGATGCGCAATTCAGGCTTTTTGCGTTTGAGCTCCTTGATTTTTTCCGCAATGGTATACGGAGCCGTATTCATGTTCAGCTTTCCCGCTGCACTTCCGATAGCAAAAGAATAAGCCAGAATATTGATTTCGTTTTCAGCTTGATCCAAAAGTTTTAAAAGGGCGTTTAGATAGTCACTGTCTGTGACCAAGGCAGCGTCGCTGGCGATCTTTTTCTGTGTCATCGAGCCTCCGCCAAAATATTGTCTAAAGCTCGAGTTTTGGAGGCAACAACGAGCGAACCACTCCGTCATTCGACAAGAAGACGCTTTAGATGCGGCGTGTAATTTTGGGGTTTAAGAAGGAAAATGGTGATTCCGGTACGACTCGAACGTACGACCCTCTCCTTAGAAGGGAGATGCTCTATCCAGCTGAGCTACGGAACCACGCTGTATCACATTGCTGTGAGCCTTCTTTATAGGGGTTTAGCTCAATGATTTCAAGAATTTCTTTGTTAAACCCCGGGGATTTAAAAACAATTTGTATCTCTAGACTATTGAGCCCAAACAGAGATGGTCACAGGCTCCCCGCGACGAAGACTTTGCAGTTCTAAACGCAATGTGCGCCCCTGAGCCGCCGGATGAGCCGTTAAGCGCTCCATCCCATAACGATAATCCCCTTGCAAAGCGAACAGAGGAAAAAATCCACGATCAGAGATCAACTCCACTCTTTGCAAGCGCGCGCCCGATGGATTCAAGATTTGCAAACGAAGATGCGTCGTCGTCGCTTTTCCAGGAACTGGACGAAGCATGATTTGTTGAAACGGAGAATGATCCGCGAACACTGTCGTCTGCGCGACTTGATGCCAGGCCCACGCCGAAACAGTTGCAAACATCACAGAAAAACAAACAGCGACTTGAGCCAACCCTTTCATAGAAAACCCTCCGTTTCTCTCAGGAGTAGTCGGCCTCAACATCGCTGTCAACGTTCCTTCCTTTGAATATTCCACAAGGCATGATTATTCAGTTCCGCCAGTCACAATCCTGATTTCTAAATAAAAAACCTTAACAGTTCCATATTGAAAATTCGTGTTTTTTAAAAGTCACAGTTTTTAGTGATTTTTCTCTCTGTAATACAAAAATAAAAAGAAGTTTAGAAGCCGCTCGAAGTCTCTATAATAAAGGACAAGCACGGAGGTGTGTATGAAGAACTCTCTCTACCTGATTTCAGCTCTTAGCTTGTGTGGCTGCTTGCAGGAAGCTTCAATATCAAGTCAACAAGCCTTACCCTTGAGATATCAGGAAATATATCAATTAGCAGCGGACTGTAGTTACGTGTCTCAAAATGAAATGAACAGGCTTCTGGCTCTGGAAACTGATTTGGCAAACGCGCCCTCATTTGATGAAACGGTATCTACAATTAACGAAATCAGTCGATTTGGCTGCGGAAGTTCCCTACCAGTACTAGTTAGTGATGCACAAATTCTCGATCAAACGACAGATACGTCTCCACGCATGGAGGCTTTAATCCGGTCCTTCGACAGAATAGCTCTCCCGGATCCGACAGTCATGACTTTGCTTGATAAGTATTCAACCTTAACTCTTCCATCTTCAGAGATTCCTTTTATCGCGACAGCGGCTAGAAGAAAGATACTCGGATTAGACTTAGGCATTGTGAATCATCCGTCCTGGTACGACTCAAACAGCACATGTCAAAACTATATCTTACTGCCCGGACAGACAGCGACTTTCACCCACGATTGGAACGAATATTATCAAGCTGTAAATAATTTGCCGCCAGATTCCACTGAGCGCGTGAACATCGCTAAGTGGACTAGAATGTGTGACGGTGTCTCTGGCTTCGAAGCGCACAAAAAAGCGATTCAAGGCCTCTGGGTGAACAACACACAGGAGACGCTTGATACACTTAAGGCCATCTTGTTAGAGCACCAGAATCGAGGAAACTTAGTAGCAACTTACATCGTAGAAAGAGCTATGGAGATTTACCATGCAGATCATCAGCGAGGCGGACTGGTGGTCGATTTTCTTAACAACTCTTACCTGGGAGCCAATGGCTCGGCTATGCCCAGCAATGAAAATGCACGAGCGGAAGCGGTCGCATCAGTTGATGGCATATGCGTCGCTCTGAGAATTTTAAATATACCGAATACAACATGCAGCCCAGCAATGACGAGCTTAAAAAGACTTGCGAAGGAAGATTGGGCAAGCGACGTTCGATACCGATCTTATGTAGGTTTAGCCAACAATGGCGAGGCACCAGAACTTGTGAATCAATAGATGCAGTAAAAAGAGCCTGCTGTACGCAGGCTCTTTTTTTTACGCAGCTGATTTCTTTTTCGCTTCGCTGTACTTCACGTCAATGCCCATGATGTGAGCGCTCAGCCAAGTTTTTAGAAACTGGAAGAACGCGTCTGTTAAAACTCCCGTCTTTTCAAATTCAGCTTTAAAAGTTCCAAGGCGTGCCAAAAGATCTTTGTGAATTTTTTTGTGCACATTTGCTTGCGCGTACTCCAGCGTATCGAAGTATTTTTCTTCGTGATCAAAATGAGTGACCGTCCACGAAGCCAATTCATTCACCAGGGCTTTCAATTCATGAACAGGCGCTTTGGCCTGATGTTTTTCATAAAGACGATTCATGATCTCGATTAGTTTTTGATGCTCGCGATCCATAGCATCGACGTGTGTAGTTAAACGTACTGGGTCCCATTGGAAGAATGATTGTGGCATTTGTTGCCTCCTTGATGTCCTCATTTTCGGCCTGGGGTTGAAGAAGCAATATGATGCACATCATGTCTTACGAAAATCTCTGAATGAAACACGACGTTTGTCTTAAAGCTAGAAGGCCTCCCGTACGCGACGACGACTCTTAAACATTCCACGCTTTGAAATGAACAGAACTATATAAATTCAATTTATATAGAACATGAATTCTTAATAATTTTTTTAATTCTGGATTTAGACGATAGTAGTTCATGTAAGGGCATCGCCCAAATTTAAAGGAGAACACTATGAAATTCCAAATCGACCCTTCCCACTCCACTGCGAACTTCAGCATTAAACACATGATGATTGCCAAAGTTCATGGCGGCTTTGAAAAGATGTCAGGCACTCTTGAATTTGATGCTGCCAATCCGACAGCAGCTAAAGTGGAAGCAACCATTGAAGCTGCTAGCATCAATACTCGCGAACCCCAACGAGACGCGCATTTAAAAAGTGCCGACTTCTTTGATGTTGAAAAGTTCCCGTCAATTACATTCAAGTCGAAAAGCGTGAAAGTGGCTGGTGATGGAGAGCTGAAGGTTTTAGGAGACCTGACCATTCATGGCATCACGAAGGAAGTGAACCTTGACGTCGAGGGTCCTACGGCAGAAATGAAAGACCCGTGGGGAAATATCAAAGTGGGTGTTTCTGCGACAACAAAGATCAATCGAAAAGACTTCGGCCTGACTTGGAATGCGGCTTTAGAAACAGGTGGTATTTTAGTCGGAGACGACGTCACAATTTCTCTTGATGTGCAATTTGTGAAACAAGCTTAAGGAGTAAACGATGAAGCTCCGAGAAAAATTCTTCAATAGACGTTTTTTCCTCTTCGGGCTTTCATCACTAGCGGCAGGCTGGGCCGCAAAGAAATTTGCGCCCGGTTTTTCAATGCCGGACAATGGAGGTTTTATGTTTGAACTACGCAAATCTAATGAACGCGGTTTTGCTGATCATGGCTGGCTGAAATCACGCCATACATTTTCCTTCGCAGACTACTATGATCCCGAACACATGGGCTTCAGAGCTTTGCGAGTGATCAACGAAGACCGCATTGATGGTGGCACTGGCTTTGGCATGCACGGACACCGTGATATGGAAATCATCTCTTACGTTGTTAAAGGAGCTTTGGAACACAAAGACTCTAAGGGCAATATAGCCGTGATTAAACCCGGAGAAGTGCAAAGAATGAGTGCCGGCGCGGGAGTCATGCACTCGGAATACAATAAATCCGCAGATTCCGAGACACACTTTTTCCAAATCTGGATTTTGCCAGATCGCCACGGTACCGAATTCGGTTACGGACAAAAATCTTTTGAAGAAGACTTAAATTCAAAAGATATGGTCTTAGTTGTCTCTAAAGATGGCCGAGAAGGTTCGATCAGCATCAATCAAGATGCCGATCTTTACATCTCACGCATGAAAGCCGGAAAAGATGTCGAATTTAAAATGCGTCCTTCAAGACACGTGTGGATTCAGGCCATCAAAGGACAAATCAATGTTAATGGTCAGACTTTAGAAACCGGGGATGCTCTTAAAGTCAGCCAGGAACAAGCCCTGAAAATGTCAGCAAACCAAGACTCTGAGTTTATGCTTTTTGATCTTGCTTAAACTGGTTTGCTTTCTTTCCCCTCCCGTCTTATCGAAGCTCAAAGGAACCCTCCTTTGGGCTTCTTCATTATCGTTTAGTTCGCGACGTCGACGCGGCCCCCGAGACCATTCGGAAAGTAGTCTTGAGTTCTTTATAAGCTTTATGCTTCACCGCAAGAGGCTGACTGTATTCTTTTAAAAAAAGTCGGCCGGATCTGACTTCTAAAATTTGCGTCGCGGTTGTTTTGCTATGACGATCAATAATTTCCCCGGTCCCCATGTGGTGCAATCCCGACAAGGGACCATAAGAGACCAGATTAAATTCCGTGCGCCCCTCACAGCTCTTATCAGGGGCGCATGTGCGATAAGCCGTCACCAAAAGATCAGGGCTGATTTCAAGGCGGGCCCAAGTGGCATCCCCTGACTGAGAAACCCAAGTTCCCACCAGACGAGACTCCCCCCGCGCCGAGTTTAAAAAGAATAGCATTAGGACAAAAGAGCATGTGCTTAATGTCTTCATAAACCTTCCTGTTTTTCAAATTAGGAAGGTCGACTTCTCATTTCAAATTACGAAAAATTCAGATGTGACTTAGCAGACGGAAGCGGGCTTAATTTTTCTTCTTTGATTTTCTCGTGTTCGACGGCAAAGACTCACACTGCTTAAGAAGCTGTTCCCAGATGATTTTCGCAACCGGCCCCATGGGTTTTAACTTCGAACGCATGATATGCAAATTCAAAGTAATTGGCACAATGGAATCATGTTTGATTTCGATCACCGTGCCCTTACGAAGCTCATTCTGAACTTCATAGGTGGCAAGGCGCCCCCAACCAAAACCATTCACCACAAGGTTGCGCTTAAGAGTGTGATCGGTCACAAAGCATTTCGGCCCGTCGCTAAACATACCTTTAGCCGCCTTAGAGGGATCAAAATTCTTTCCTCCATTTTTTGAGACGACGATTTGGCGATTATTGCGAAGCCAGTTGTAGTCCACGCTTTCGTTCTTCAAAAGCTTTTTGGCCACCGCCGGAATCATTTTAATTTTTGCAAAAGGCAGGCTCTCAATTCTTTCGTCTTCGTTGATTTTGGGAGCAATCGCAAAGTCGGCCTCTCCGTCTATAAGAAACTGCATCCCGCCGTCGAGAGTTTCTGTTTGAAAACTAAATTCCGTCACGCTAGGCAGATGAGAACGTGCCTCGAACACGGGCTGCACAGATTCAAACTGGACAAGAGGATCTAAGACGATATTCAAACGAGGTTCGATAGCCTGCTTGCCTAACTCCTTCCCCTTGACTTCAAGCTCACGGAAAGTTCGTAAACAGTTCTGCGCCCAGCGATAAAAAGTTTTACCTTGGTCGGTCAATGTCGGGCGGTACTCATCACGATTGAAAAGCAGAACATCGAATTCTTCTTCTAACTTTTTGATAGCCACACTTAAGCTCGGCTGCGTTTTGTACAGGGCTTCGGCCGCTGCTTTAAAACTGCCTTTCTCTACAATCATTTCCAAAGTGATCAACTGTTCAAATGTCATAAATCGGCAACCCCTTATAGTGACATACGCTCTTAGTAGACAATTGAAACGGCCGACTGTCATGACCCTCTTGTGTTTGAAGCTCTGGGCCATAATTCAAAATGATGAAACTTCAAGCACTTAACGTTTCAAACCTATACAAACGAGGGGATTTTTTTCAAGGCTCTGGACAAAACCTAATTAAGGATATAAATTATCCTTAATTAGGAGGTTGCTCAATGAGCCAACGAATCAACTACAATCAACAATCTGGCCCCGCAGTACAAAGTCTTATGGGACTTGAAGCTTACTTAAAGACGACATCACTGGAAAAAAACTTAATTCATATGGTGAAAATCCGTGTTTCCCAACTGAACGGATGCGCTTTTTGCGTGGACATGCACCACAAAGAAGCCAAGATCGACGGCGAAAAAGAACTGCGTCTTTACCACTTGACCGTGTGGCACGAATCCCCGCTTTTCGAAAATCGTGAACGAGCCGCACTTCGTTGGGCGGAACTTCTCACTCGCATCCCTCACGAAGGCATTAGCGATGATGAATTTAAGAAAGTGCGTGAGTTTTTCTCTGAAAAAGAACTCTCTGATTTGACAATGGCGATTGTTTCTATCAATGCTTGGAATCGCTTGGGAGTTGCTTTCCGCTCTACTCCAGGCACTATGGACAAATTATTTGGACTAGATAAGGCAGGTTTATCTTAATGGTACTTCGCAATCAGGTGGAATGGGCTTTACATTGCTGCACAGTTTTAGCTTCGCTAGAACCGGGACAGTATTTAGCAACAAAAGATTTGGCGGAGTTTCATGGTATTCCTAAAGAATATCTATCGAAAGCTTTGCAGGCTCTTTCCACCGCAAAGATTATCGAGGCAACATTAGGCCCGACAGGTGGTTACCGCCTGGCAAAGACGCCAGATAAAATCACCTTTCTAGAAATCGTCGAAGCCGTGGAGGGAAAAACCTCCACCTTCGAGTGCGCAGAGATTCGTAAAAACAATCCCTGCCTAGGAAAATTCAAAATCGGCCCTCGCCCTTGCAATATTGCACGAGTGATGTACCGGGCGGACGAAGCTTGGCGCAAAGAACTGCGTAATACGACAATTGCTATGATTATGGAGCAACTGGTAAAGGAGCTCCCCGCCGAAGTTCTGGAAAAGAACAAAGCCTGGATGGGATCACGTCGCTAATCTTGAATCCGAGTTGACAGAAATGACCTCCATCCCCTATCTTGAGGACTCGTTAGGGAGTAATCGTTTAGTCCCCTGAGGCTAAAGGTGAGGTCGACATACTGAGTGATGAACTCCGGCCTTTCCGCAAGATCCCAATCTTGTTGATGAGACTGACATTGGTGTTAACAAACGCCGTGTCGTCTCGTATCTAAAAACAGACCCACGGCATTTTTAGTGGGGCTTTCATGATCGAAGTTATCGTTTTAGGATTGATTTTAAGTGCGGATTCTTTTTCTGCCGCATTGGCAATGGGCGGACGCCCCTTCACCAGAAAAGATGCTTTAAAATTTGCGGTCTCTTCAGGCGGAGCTGAAGCTGTCGTCACCCTCTTGGGATTTTTAGCGGGAGCAAAAATCATTTCCCACATTGCTGACTATGATCACTGGATTGCGTTTTCACTCTTAGCGGCGGTCGCAGCCCACATGGCTCACGAAGGCTTTACAGCCCTTCGCTCAAAAGAACCAGCGGAGGAGTCCAATGAGTTTCATAGCTTCACAAAAGTATTGATTGTTTCATTCGCAACCAGTCTGGACGCGTTAGGTGTGGGCATCAGCCTTGGTATCGCCAATAAGGATATTAGTTACTACGTCGTCTCTATTGGAATTTTTGCTTTTCTTACAACACTCGTGGGGTTGTATTTAGCTCGCCATCTTTCTGATAAAATGGGGCCGATCTTCACTTTGATAGGTTCTTTAGTACTCGCCGTTATGGCAGTGCAAATGCTTTCAATTTAAGAATGCAAAGCCGCGGGATCGTGTTAACTCACAGCGGATCTTCATTAAAAACCGACGCAAATATCTTCTATTTTTAGAGAAGGAAGTTTATTCTTTCCCAGTCAAAGATTGTTTAGAATTGTTAATTCGCACGTTGGGTTTAAGGATGTTTGTCACGTTCAAGAAAATTCTTCTGACAGCAGGGCTGATCAGCCTTGGCGCCTCTGCGAATGCGGAAGATGTTCATACGGATCATCCTTGCCCCAATATTCAAATTGAATCCCCAGAAAAAGTAGAACTGACAAAAACCGAGCACAAATGGATTTGCGGAGACAAAGACAGTCACGCTTGGGGAAACATCCCCCCGTGGCAAGCGCAGCTTTTTCTCAAATCTTTTTTACAACAACGCGCCTTTCACAATCCCCAGTTCGAAATTCGCGAAAACAAACTGTTTGTGAAAACGGGGCCGCAAACTTTCTTAAAGGAATGGACGTTTATCAACGAGCCTCCAGCATTTCATTCCGAAAAAAGACGCAAACTGAAAGGCCGTCCTCTGACGCCGGAACTTCTGGATGAAGTCGAAGCCTGGAGCAAAGCGCACTTACAAAATCTGGGATATCCGTGCCCTGAAGTCACAATCCAAGCTGCGCCTTCAACTGAATCCATCACGGTGACCTTGGCGCCCGGCGAACTTTATAATTTTCCATCCAGTGAAGATGTTGAAGTCCGCGGCACAACTCAAAGCATCTCGATTGGTCGTTACAGCGCCTTTTTGCCCAATCAAAAGTTTGATGCCCGTCTTTTGCAACTGACCTCCAATCGTATGATCACCGATGAGTATCACTTAAGTGCTTATTTTGAAACTCAGTGCCTACCCAATAAAGAACTTAAAATAATTCCCCGATTGGTGACTGGCGATCCACAGCTTATTTCTGCCGGCGTGGGTTTCAATACGGAGGTGGGAGCGATTGCACAGATTCGGTACAAGCACTCACAGTTGGATGAATCAGGAAGCACCTTTGAAAGTAAGATGTTTTTGTCTTTTGTTGAACAGACTTGGGACAATGCCTTTCAAATTTACGAAGGGCGGCCCTATAAAGACCGAACGTTTTGGTCTCCACAGCTCAACTTAAAAAATGAGATGGAAGACCAGTATGAATCCTTCACCGCCGAACTGGGAGTCGAGTGGGGTCTGACTAAAGAATTTGAAAGTTTCACCTCGCGCTTTCAGCTCGGGCCTTTTTATACGTACAACAATGTCGAGAGTGATGTATCCAACTATGTTCTTTTAAGCGCCACATCCAATGTGGAACTTTATCTGCAAAGCCATGACTACGAATATTATATGGGTGAACCCCGCTCCGGCTGGCAGCTTTCATCCAATCTGCGCTCAGCCTATGAAAATCTTGGTGCGGACCAAACTTTTCATCAATGGCTTTATCAGCAACAGAATCTTTGGAACTTTAATTTGTGGGATCCGCCCTTGATGGTGATCGGCTGGCGCTTTAAAGCCGGCACCTTTTTTATGTCGGATGATTCGCAATTTTATTCCGTGGTTCCCGAAAACTTACGCTTCTATATGGGAGGTGATGGGACTTTGCGCGGCTTTTCCAGAAAACAGATTCCACTTTCTAATTTAGGATCCGCGACGTTTCTTTACCAAGGCCTCGAATTGCGCGCCGGCGACGTCTTCCCGTTTAAACTTCAGCCTTTTATTTTCTTAGATATGGGATGGGAAAGCGATCAGATCTGGACGCTGTACCGCACGCTTTATTACTCCCCAGGCATCGGCATTCGTTGGCCTTCCTTCTTAGGTCCTGTGCGCGCAAGCGTTTCACAAGGACAAGTTCTTTTTGCCGATGGAGTGGATGTTGAACCGCATTGGCAATTTTACTTAAGCTTGGGAAGGGAGTTCTAATGAAGAAATTCTTCCTCTTCCTTTTAGGCTTTGTCGTTCTTCTGCTGCTAGCTCTTGGCGTTCTGTGGATGAATCTTGATTGGTTATTAAACGAGTCCAACCTTCGCAAGGTCGTGCAAAAAACTCAAATTGAACTGGGCTGGCAGAATTTAGATTTGAAGATCACGAACGATGGCTTCACGGCGAAATACTTGAAACTGAATACGGGAAATCTTTGCTTTAAATATGCGAACCCTAGCATAGACATTTGCGCAAAAAAAATCCATTTGGATACCTCTATTGGATTTATGACGAAGATGCCTTTTGTGCAGATCAAGAACCTAAAGATGGATATCATTTCGGACCACATCCTTGTCACGGTCCCCGAGTCCACAGAGCCAAAACCCGCCGAAGCATTTCAATGGCCTGCTTTTGAATTCGGCCCCCTCGACTCATTCCTGTCGCGGTATTTGGCTTTACTTCCCAAAGACGCGATTGAATCCATTCACATCGATATTCAAGGTGCCAAAATCTTTTTGATGCCAGATACCGAAATGGAAGCGTCCACCAAAGTCCGCTCTGAAGGAAAAGATGTTCGCCTGAATACGGATTTTGAAATGAAAATGAAAAAAGAGTCTTTCGTAAAGGCCCAGATGAATGCCTCTATGACTCTCATTTCACCGGCAGAACTGCAAGCCCAAGGGGTGATTGAACTTCCTTCTTTCGGAGTAAAAACAAATCTCAAAGCTCAATGGCTGGAAAAGCTGCAAGTAGAATTAGACGGTTTGATGAAATATCAAAAAATGCAGTTGCAATCCGGTCTTAAAGCGGAACTGCAAAAGGATCTGTGGAAGTTAAGTCTGCTGGCGGACCTTAAAGACAGCCGTCTGCCGTTCCAGCGTCTCTCAATTCAAGATTGTGATATTTCTATCACGGTTAAAAAAGGCCTTCCCGGTCAACTAACATGGCCTTGCGCAATAGAAGCTCATAAGATTCGAAAAGTGCCTTTGAAAGGACTGCCGGACTCTTTAGTTCTCAATTCTTTGGTTCAATCCCCGATTGATATTAAAAAGGATACTCTGCAACTGCAGCCTAAAGCGGAGCTGCGAATGCAAGAGCCCGCTTTAGTGGAGTTGTCCGTCGATGCTGCCGCTAAGACAACACTGAATTTGACAGAGAAAAAACTGAAACAGCTTGAAGTGGATCAATTGCAGGCACTATTAAAAATCCCCGCTCTTGAAAACTGGCAAAGCCTTTTAGTGAAAAGTGCTTATTCTTTACCGGCCCCTTTACACGTCCTAAAAGGAAGCCTTGAACTGCGAGCCGAAGGACCCCCTACAGATTTATTGACGAAAATCTTTAATGTGAAGGCGTCATTAAAAACAGATTTAACCAGCCCACGACAAGCTTTAAAAACTTTATCGAATGTCGAGCTGAATGCTGATATTCAAAAAACAATCTTCACTCTTCAAGGGGATATCGGCCTGACCGAGGTCACTTTAGAACTTCCCTATCTTGGGTTTGAAGCGCCTCCGCAGTTTAAGCCGGACTCTCGCTTCGTGAAAAAAACTGAGCAAGCTCCACCGGCGCCAAAGGGCCCCTCGACATTTATCATTAAAGAACTCGCTATTCACACGGACGCAACACCCCTTCGCCTGAAGACACGCTTGTTAGATGAAGCCATCCCTATCCACATCAAGTATAAATTGAAGGATACCAAGTCCCTCTCCGGCACTGTATCTATCGGAAAGATGAATGTGGAAGTCTTTAAAAAGAAAGCTGCGGTGGAAAGATTTATCCTCAAAAAATATCCGGACTCAACAGTGCAAGATTTAGATGGTTTATTAATTCATCGTACTTCTGAAGTGAAAATTGAAATCTTAATTGTCGGAACAACGGAAAAACCACGCATTGAGCTTTTAAGTGATCCGCCATTAAGTCGTCAGCAGATCATTTCAATTCTCCTGTTTAACAAATCTTTGCAGCAACTTGCCGACGAAGATAAAAACACCGCGGGTCAGCTGGATCAGGCCTTGTTATCTGAAGCCTTTGGCTTAGCTTCCTTATTCTTATTATCCTCAACCCCGATTGAAAGCGTGTACTTCGATCCGCGCACACAAAGCTACACGGCGCGAGTGCGCTTAGATGACCAGACATCGGTGTCGCTGGGATCCAATTTTGAAACATCCCAACAATTCACCGTGCGCCGCAGACTCGGTGGACCATGGAGTGTTTCGACTGAATTAAAACAATCCGACAACGCCGAAGATGTTATTACAACTTTAATTGAATGGTTTAAGCGCTTTTAAAACTCAGCGCTCAGACTGAAACCTCTTTAATAATTTCGAAAGATCGTCGACGATCCGCATGCTCAAATGTGTCTGAGACGATCATCAACTCATCAGCACCAGTCTGATCAATGAGCTTTTGCAAACCTTCTTTGACTTTTGCAGGACCACCAATCACCGCCGTTCCCAATTTTTGCAGCACATGCTCTTTTTCCATTGGGGTCCACAGTGAATCCATGTCCTGCACCGGAGGTTTTAATAAAACTCGCTGATTACGAATGATACCTAGAAAACGTTGATAATTCGTCGTCGCTAAATACTTTGCTTTTTCATCAGAATCTGCGGCAACGACCTGCACACCGATCATCACACGAGGTGACTTCAAGTGTTTAGAAGCTTGAAAGCCCACGCGGTAAAGATCTATGGCCTGCATCATCATCTCGGGCGCAAAATGACCGGCAAAAGCGTAAGGCAATCCCAGAACGGCCGCGAGCTGCGCACTATAAAGACTCGAACCCAAAAGCCAGATTGGAACATCAATTCCAGCTCCCGGGACAGCTTTTACTTTTTGTCCTGGAGCTGCTGGCGCAAAGAAATACTGAAGTTCTTGCACTTGATCAGAGAACTCAACGTCTTTATTTGTAAAGTCTTTGCGAAGGGCGCGCATTGTAAATCCATCTGTTCCCGGCGCTCGCCCCAATCCCAAATCAATCCGCCCAGGATAAAGGGTTTCCAAGGTCCCAAACTGCTCCGCAATAACCAAGGGCGCGTGATTCGGAAGCATGATCCCCCCTGAACCCACGCGAATCTTTGAGGTCCCCCCTGCCACATAGCCAATCAATACCGATGTCGCCGCACTCGCGATTCCCTCTAGATTGTGATGCTCTGCCAACCAAAAGCGATGGTACCCTAAACTTTCCACATGCTTTGCTAAATCCAAAGTATTGTGAAAGGAATCAGCGATATTTTTCCCTTCCGCGATGGGAGCCAGATCAAGAACAGACAAAGGAGTAGAGGAAAGTTTTTTCATAAGTTTATTATGATCTCGAATTGGCCATTAGCAAGGTGGAGCTGCAGGAAATACTTTGATGTTACACAAACTTCAGTGCTATGGTGGCCGAAATGTCGTCCATAAATCCCCATTTCACATTTAAATACACTCAGCCGGAAGAGTATCGCTTTTCGCACGACTCCGTCTTCTTAGCGCGTCAAGTTTACGAGCTCTACTCAGACAAGAATGTGAAGGACCTTATCGCATTAGATCTTTGTTCAGGTTGTGGAATCATCGGCTTGGATTTTCTTTTTCACTGCCATAAAAATCTCAATGCAGTTCCAAAGAGTTTTGATTTTCTTGAAGTTCAGTCTATCTACGAGAAATATTTTTTAGAAAATGCCTTCGCTTCAGGAATCGGAAATTCTGACTTGCGATTTTTAAATATAAACTACTCTGAACTTCTCAGTGGCGAATTTAAAGATCGCTATGATTTGATTCTGTGTAATCCTCCGTACTTTTTTTCCGGAAACGGAAAAATGTCGCCGTCGGAATTTAAAAACCGTTGTCGCTTTTATCTGGATTCAGATTTTAAGACTCTTCTGAATGCCATCGAGCACTCGTTGCGCCCCCATGGAAATGCCTTCGTCTTACTGCGCGATCTTCAAGAACATGGCTGGAACTCTTTTGAAGAGGCTAGAAAAGTTCTTTCGCCCTCTTTACAGCTTACGAAGCTTCCTGAGATCCGCGGCACTGGCGTCGTACAAATTTATAAGCCGATGTAATTCACCACTGGACATTCCCAGAAACCGGGCACTCTTTTATCGTGAACCTTAAACACAATGAGGTTTCTATGAAAAAACTTTGGTTGAGCTTAGCTCTGATATTTTTGTCTTACACTGCAAACGCGGCCTTAGATTATGGATTAGAAGCCGGCGTACGCCAACAATCCGGCGATGTCGCTGGTTTAAACTTTTCCGCCAATGCACGAACAGGTTTTCAAGGAGGTGTTTTTGCGCATCTGCCTTTGCAAGGTGGTGTAGCCCATTTACGCTCGGGCCTTTTCTACACTCAACGTCCTTTAGAATCTGAAAGCGATATTACAGGAGAAAAAATTCAATACAATTTGGATTACATCGATATCCCCATCGACATTCTTTTTAAACCGCATGAACAATTCGGCGTCTATCTGGGATTTATTGCGGCCATCAACATTGCTGATTCCTGTTCCGGAAATCCGAATTGTCGTGTCCTCGATATTGATACGCCTAGTTTTCCGATGGTGTTTGGCGGGATTTTCAAGATCACTCCCAAATTTGGTGCCAATTTCTATTTCGATGGGGTCAATGGATCCGTGGCAAAAGGACTTGGAAACTACAAAGCTGTCGGCTTTAACTTGATGTTTTCCATGGACTAAAAAGTGAAAGGTTCCGGCACTTGTAAAACCTCACAGATACCGGTTTTATTTTGTCCGGAACTTTTTCCCTTCGTATAAAAATGCATCACCAACGGAGGGATGAAATGAAGTACTTATTAACATCAGCACTGTTTCTATTTATCGGTTCGCAAGCACTTGCCGCCGAAATCACGCCAGGGAATCTGATTGGCAAATACAAAGTCGAAGCGCGAGCGGGCTTCCAGAAAGTTTATCTCAACTTTAGAGTCGTCAACACCAAAGAGTTCGAGCTTCAACGCTATTATTCCAATGGCAATGTGGACGAAACTTGCAACGGGACTTTCAGTCTGAGCCCCACACTTTTCTGGGATTTTAAAACTTTTGCGAGCGGAAAAATGTTCAAAGGTGTTTTCACCTGCCCGAGCAACCGTTCACGTACAGTTGATTTCAATATTGATTTTAGCGGCAAGAAAACAGAAGACTTGGTTCAGGGCACGACGGTGACCGTAACA
The DNA here is from genome assembly GCF_047305915.1 of Bdellovibrio sp. HCB117. Lineage (NCBI taxonomy): Bacteria > Pseudomonadati > Bdellovibrionota > Bdellovibrionia > Bdellovibrionales > Pseudobdellovibrionaceae > Bdellovibrio > Bdellovibrio sp. HCB117. The sequence goes on from NZ_CP178622.1 coordinate 2,758,589, forward strand.
AGTTCGATGGCGCGCGGAATGCGCATCAATGCTTACGTAAAGAAGCAGTAAATAAAAAAGCCCCTGCCTTTTCTGACAGGGGCTTTTGTGTTTTTTCAAACCTTAGTCAACAGCACTGATTGTCAACTTATCAATACCGACCTGCACGCCGATACCTTTAAGAAGTTGCACAGACACATTGAAAGCCAATTGTGGTAAGCCCACTTTCACCGCCGTGAATGCACCTACACCGCCAATGATAGCGGCTTCACCCTGAGCGACAGCGTATTTACCCAACAAAACTTCTGGTGAACTATTGAAAAGACTGATTTCAGAGGAGACGCCGGCAAGCTTGAAGTATCCAACACCTGCAGTCGCACCAATCCAGTGATGACCGATTTCGATCTTCACATTTTGACTATACTTTTGGCCCACGCCTTTACATGACAATGTGCCATAAGCCACTGTTTTAAAATGGCCTACGATTACTTTAATTCCCTTGGAAGTGCCTTTGAAAGCCAGACCACAAACCCAAGCACCACCGGCAGCATGCATATCACCACCTGTAGGTTGAAGTGTTGTTGTGTCTGCATTGGCAAACATTCCTGCGAAGCTAAGTGCTAAAATCACGGCGAGCTTTTTCATCGTGTTCTCCTTTTCGTTTAAGTTGTACGTTATGCTCTTCACACTATTTAGGAAAAAGACCGGAACGGAATCAAGCTGACGGATGAAACACATACAACAATCGTTCCACCACATCTTTTTTCCCGCAAGCACATGGTAAATGCAAAATTCCGGTTGTCGAGAGACACCAGATCGCCTTTGTGTTTTCCATCAACAGACCTCGTCGGAACAATCTTTCCACTTATAATTTAAGCTGAGTAAGGAGGTCTTGAATGGAATTAGAGAGAGAACCCCGAAGAAAGCCGACGCCACCGAAAAGTACTCCCGCGCGAGGGCCGACACCGGTATCCCCAACGACGGTCACTCGCACTTACACGGCACCCACAGAAGAACTTGCCATGCCCAATGAGCGCACCTACGCGCGCGAAGTGTGTGTCATTCAAGGAATTTTATTTTTGACGATTGGTCTCATCGGATTTGTCGTTACAGATTTATTTTCCGCTCACTTAAGCGCTTCACACAATTCGATTCATTTGGCTAGTGGCGCCCTGGCTTTGTGGTTTGGTTTTGATAGCGAAAGAAGTGCACGCATTTATTCATTCGCCTTTGGGGCGGTGTATGGAACCCTGGCGCTCCTCGGTTTTGCGCTAGGAAAAACCGCCATGGCCACTGTCGGGCATGTCGCCGAAGACCGATTCTTGTGGAAATTAATTCCGGGAGTTTTGGAGTTTGGAACAGCTGACCACATCATCCACATCCTGATTGCCAGCGCATTTATTTTAGGAGCCGCATTAAAGATCAAACGTGTTAAGCGGATGAAGGTTTAAGCATGTTGCTCGCTCTGCTTTCGACGATGAAGAAGTTCCAAATCGTCGATCAGAGCTTTGCGATCCAATGGCTTCGCGAAGTGTTTATCAAAACCTTGCGCTAAACACTTCTCTCTTTCTTCACGCAGAGCGTGCGCGGTCAACGCCCAAATCGGACGCGTGTAACCACTTCTTCTCAGCGTCCTCGTGGCTTCCATACCGTCCATAACCGGCATTTGTAAGTCCATAAGAATGCAGTCGTAAGCTTCTTGTTTCGCTTTTTCAACAGCCTCGGCCCCATTCTCCGCAAAATCCATGTGCTGTACACCGACTTTTTGAAGATAGCGTTCAACCAAAAGTTGGTTGTCCTTTATGTCATCAACAATGAGAACCTTAAGTCCTGAAAGAGTCGTCATGAGTCCTCCTCCAATCTAAATGATAACACGTTTTGCGCGTCCAGCACGGCGTCTGCAAAAAAACAAATGGGATGGCTTATGTTTCTGCCATCCCATTTCGTATTGTTTTCGTTTTGCGGTAACGGATTATTTGCTTAACTTAAGCGCTGTCTCACGAATCCAGTTATTGTAGTAAACTGTGTTGGTATAAACGCCCACACTATCGCAAAGCTGGCTACCACGGCTGGTAATGCCGAACAGGAAGTATTGGCCATTCTTTTGTACATAGGCAGGACCGCCAGAGTCACCACTGCAAGTTCCGCGACCTTTTGACTCATCTAAAAAGACTTCAGTTTCAGTTAAAAACGAAACAGGTGCTGTCGTTTGACGAAGCTCACCGTCACCAGACATATCCACTTTCAGACAGTTTTTTAAGTTGTCATCACAGATCACTTCGCCGTACTCGATAGCCTCTTCAATATCACGCACCTTACGGGCATCAATCGGCTCAAGGTCGATATGAGAAACTCCATAGCCTGCCAATGTCACAACAAAACCTTTTTTCAGGATGCTGTCATCCTGAAGAAGAGCAACAGGTTTATAACCCGCAGGAAGTTTTCCCGGGAATTTAAGAATAGCAATATCACCCCAGTCGGTTTCTTTTTCTTCTTGTTCTTCCGGCTTGTAAGAAGGATGAACTTGGATAAGGCTGACTGTGCGAGTGAGCTCTTGTTGAACATCAGGTTCACGAATCGCCATCGTCGCATCAATATCCACGCCGAAAACAATTTTAAGCTTCGAAGGTTTTGAAGTTGCACAGTGAGCCGCCGTCAAAACCAAATTTTCTGATATCAAAGAACCCGTACAGATCGAATTGTCTTGGGTGTCATAAATACCGACGATTCCAGAGACGATGGGGGCATTTTCCGCGACCATGCTGCCACCCATGATTGCCGCGTCCTTTCTAACTTCCACACCCAGTTGAGATTTAGGTGTGCAGGACACCAAAGCAATAAGACCTAAAACCAAGATAATACGAGACATTTCCACCCCTAAAACAAAAGAGGGCTCTTATAGAAACAAGCTTACAAATCAGCAACATCTTTTTAAAAAAAGGCTTGGTCGAATGACATATTGTTGCCCTTTTCCTCTGAAAGCCTAAACTATCAGGTATGAAAAATTTTTATCAAGAAGGCCCAAGCCTTACGAACACTTATCGTGCTGATGAAACTCTTCAGAAATTCCTAAAAAAAGTCCTCCCGGCCGATGTGCAAAAAACGGCTCTTCCCCACTTAGACCATTTGGGCGAAAGAGCGGCGACAGATATGCTTGCATGGGCCGCTGAAGCCGAAGCGCAACCTCCTCAACATGTTCCCTTCGATCCCTGGGGGCGAAGGATTGATGAGATTAAAACTTCCAACGGCTGGAAGGAATTAGAAAAAGTGGCCGCGACGGAGGGTATTGTTGCTACGGCCTATGACCGAAAATTCGGAGCTTTTTCTCGCGTTTATCAGATGGCGCTGCTTTATCTATATTCGCCCAGTTCGGCGATTTTTTCATGCCCACTTGCCATGACCGATGGTGCGGCCCGCGCGTTAGAACTTTACGCTGGAAACGATTTGAAAGAACGTGCGATGCCTCACCTGCTTTCTCGTGATCCAAAAACTTTTTGGACGGCAGGACAGTGGATGACTGAAAGAACCGGTGGGTCGGATGTCAGCGAGACTTCGACAGATGCTCTTCCCTATTCAGGCGAAAGCGCATTTTCCGCGACTCATGCTTTGCATGGAACCAAATGGTTCACTTCAGCAACGACTTCGCAAATGGCTTTGACTTTATCTCGGCCCGAAGGCGCTCCGGCGGGCTCTAAAGGTTTAAGTCTGTTTTATCTTGAGCTTCGCAACAAGCAAGGTCAGTTGAACAACATTCAGATTCACCGTCTTAAAGATAAATTGGGTACAAAAGCTCTTCCGACGGCGGAACTCAGCTTACAAGGGACTCCCGCCCGTATAGTGGGCGGCGAAGGCGACGGAATTAAAAAAATTGCGAGTGTTCTAAATATCACGCGTATTTATAATTCCATCTGCGCTTTGGGCCACATGCGACGCGCTTTAGATCTTATCCAAGACTATTCACGTAAAAGGAAGGCCTTTGGAAAGCTCTTAATTGATCATCCTCTACATCGTGAAACACTTCATGCTTTAGAAGAAGACTTCCGCCGCTGTTTTGCATTCAGCTTTTTCGTTGCTCATTTACTAGGGCAAGAAGAGGTTGGCGAGATTTCAGCCTCACAAAGAGTTCTTTTGCGTTCGTTAACACCGATTCTGAAATTATATACGGCAAAAAAATCAATTCATATTTCCAGTGAAGTCGTTGAGATGTTCGGTGGCGCTGGGTACGTCGAAGACACGGGTTTACCAAGACTTCTACGTGATGCCCAAGTCTTTTCAATCTGGGAAGGAACGACGAACGTGCTTTCTCTAGACATGTTACGGGCCTTTGAAAAAGAACAAGCTTTGCCGATATTGATGGAATATTTCAAAAACTGTAAAGCGATGAAGGACTCTGTTCCGAACTTCGTTGATAAGTGGACCGTGTTCCAGAAGCAGATCGGTAGTTTAGCTAAGGGCTCCCCAGAGGAATGGGAAACCCACGCCCGCCGCCTGGCCTTTATGGTTGGCGACTTGATGTGCGAAAGTCTTATCCACGAATATTCGCTTTAGCGGTTTTAAGAAGTCCGCGAGGAAGGGAAAACTTTGCAAACAAAGTTCCCTTCTTAGCGGCTTCAAGCACCCACTGAATATCTCGAGACTCGACCATGCAAAGCATTCCGACAATCATCACCCACTCAAAAAGGGGAATGCTCATGGAAACTTCAATTCCCAGATGCAACCCGATTCCTGCGAGTAAAACCCAGTAACGGAACTCACGAATCCAGACCAGTGTTCCTAAAGAAAACTCGATAATCAAAGTAGACCAGGTTAAAAACTTAATCACCATCATGTCATTCAAAATAGAAAGTGGCACACGCATAAATTCATCCAAGCGAGTCGCGATGTACACGGCGGTGCCATCTGCCCACAAGGGCCCCTTCATTTTAAACATCACTGTCGCGACGTAAATTACACTAAATTGAATCTGCATAAGACGCAATGCCCACGGGGCCTTTTCGGGAACGTTGTCGGCTGAAATCTTTTTTCTTTTAATTAAAAGCCAACGGTCGAAAGAATAAAGCGCCCCGGCCGGAGTGAAAAATAAAAGAAACAAGAAATTTCGAATCACCACATCAGAACTATTTAAAACAAAGACGTTCCGATTGTGGAACGATAGAAGTGTGAAAAATGTGATTGCGATAGAAGTGCGGGTATAACATCCCAACAGCACGCCGATCGCGCCGATAAGATTTAATAGCGCCAAAAGCTCCGCAACCCCTGCTTGATTCGGAAATAATTCAAACAGATTGAATCGGAATCCGTGACTGAACTTGAGTGCCGTCTGCAAACTTAAAATCCCGTCAACGCCCCAGAATATGTCTAAATGGCTCCACATCATAAACCAGTTGATAAGAAGGATAACTCCGAATGCGATTCGCAAAAGAGCTACACTGTGAACCGGTTGAGGTTTAAAAAAGAAGTCGTTTAAAGAATTAGTTATTGTTGTTAGCTTCATGACGAACCTGCTGATTAGATTTAAATTGGAAGACGTTTTCAGAAGTGAACTTACTGCTTAAGGTCCCGTGGGGAACAAAAACTTTTGTTGGCGCCGCCACAATATTGTGATGACGATAAAACTCCAGGGATTCAAACTCGCGTCCTCGCCCTTGCTTTTCTAATTTCATCACTTCGCGGGAAACATACTTTGCAAGATCGGACCAGAGATCGGTCTTTTCCATCGGTATAAGATTGTCTTGTTGAAACTTTCTGAATCTTTCACCCGACGTGAAGCGGTCAAAGCTATCCATTTGAGACGGGCGCGGAAACGTCCACTGTTCTGTAGATCCATCTTTGAAATTAATAGTGGCCGTTAAATACGAGTTCACTGCCGAAGGATTTGGAGCGAACATGCTCCATGGTTGATCCAGCGCAAAGAAAATCTGATACCGAGCTAGTGATTTTAGAATTCGATCTCCAACGACACTTCGGTCTGGAAGTCCCGCCGTTACTAGCATCGTAATATGGATAGCGATAAACGCTGAAATCAGCGCCTTTTGTAGCTTAGCCATCAGTCACCCACCCTTTATTGTGTAATCCAGCACGGGAATCTACTTCTACGTATCTGCCTGGTCCATTTTCATTCGGGCAAAGTAGATTAAATAAAACTTCTGTTAGATTTCTAGGGCTTAACAAATACAACGGACGTTTCGATGGAACTTCTTGGACCTGTGTAAAACTTATGGCCACTGGGGACGGGAAAGGGCACTCGGCAACAAGGATTGATCATGGAGATAAAACCAGCTTCTTATGGTACCCCGAACACCCTGGCACACACCTTGTATTACGTACCCCAGATTGTGGAATCATTTAGAATAAGGAACCTCTCATGTTCAAAGCACTAAGCCTTATCTCCGTCACGCTCTTAAGCTTACAAAGCTGGGCTGGCAGCATTTACGACGTCAAAATCAAGAACGTACCTCTTTATGATGTCTTTAAAAAACAGGGCGTTCCTGAGGCGGCTCTTCAAAGGACTTTTGAATTCTTGGATGTCAATGGTGGGAAAACCGTTCGTGTCCGTACCAAAGTGCGCGCCCGCACGAGCACTTTCATGGCTGAAAAAGAGGTTACGATTAAAGATGATAATATGGCGGCCATTATCGATTTTTCTCTTCCTTCCAGCGAGCGTCGTTTATTCGTTATGAATCTTAAAACAGGTGCGGTTTCAAAACACTTCGTGGCGCACGGAAAAGGTTCCGGAGTGAAAGTCGCTTCGAAGTTTTCAAATATCGATGGTTCAAAAATGTCTTCTTTAGGATTCTATCTTGGCGGCACCACTTACTATGGTTCCCATGGTCAATCCCTGAATCTGTATGGCTTAGAGTCTACGAATAGCAAAGCTGCGGAACGCGACATTGTCATGCACGCTGCAGACTATGTATCTGAAGATTTCGTGAAATCACAAGGTCGCTTAGGTCGCAGCTGGGGATGCCCGGCCGTAGCTCCAGGAATCCTGCCTAAAATGATCAATAACTTTAAAGAAGGTGGCGTGATCTACGCTTACCATAAAGACTTAATCAAAGCCTCAACGAAGAACCCGACCCTTCAAGAAGTAGAACACGATGGCGACGATGAAGATATTGATTTACCGGGTGAGGAAGAATCCATTCGTAACGGCGGCGCTCCCATTAAAACCGCGGAAGTGAAGCAAGAGTCTGTGGGTGAGCTGGCAACTGTTCCAGTTCCCGCTCCAGCACCTCGCGAGCAGATCGCCACTCCGGCGCCCACAGATCAAAAGTAATTTTTTGCGAGTCCTGAAAATTTAAAAGGGATGCTTTTACAGCATCCCTTTTTTTATTGTTAAGACCGTTTGTAGTCATCCTGATATCGTACGATATCATCTTCACCGAAGTAGCTTCCTAACTGCACTTCCACGAACTCGAGCATCTCATTCGTGTTGTTGCGAATGCGGTGTTTCGCTCCCAGTGGGATATGGATATGAGTCCCGGCTTTTACCGGAATCACTTCATCATTCAAAACCACTTCACCCGCACCAACCGTGATCGTCCAGTGCTCTTCACGCTTAGAGTGTGACTGATACGAGATTTGAGAATGCGGGTTCACGCGGATGACTTTGGATTTGAAATGAGGTGTGTCTTTCAAAATCTCAAAGTAACCCCAAGGGCGATACTCAAAAACATGATCCTTGACCAAAGAGGACTTATGCTGAGTTAAAGTTTCCACGACGTGGCGAACATCTTGCGATAAGCCTTTTTTTACAAGCATCAAAGCATCTTGAGTATCGACAACGATCACATCATCCAAACCCACGAAAGAATAATTTTTTTCTTTGGGACCAAAGACGAAGTTATTATGTCCTTTGACGTTGATGAGATCGTGGCTTTTCTTCAAAGAAGAAACCGCATCCCAAGAACCCACGTCACTCCAGCCGAATTCCGCCGGAATACAAGTCAACTCTTCTCCACCCAGCTTTTCCATGATCGCATAGTCGATAGAAATGCTTTGCACTTTGCTATAGATGTCAGCCAGGTTTGAAGAGTCTTCTTTCAGATTTGAAATCTGCTTCCACATCTCTGGCTGATGTTTTTCAAATAAGCTGATCATGTGAGACACTTTGAAAACAAAAATTCCGGCATTCCAACTGAAACTGCCCTGTGCAATAAATTCCTTCGCCTTTTGCAGATCCGGCTTTTCGTGGAACTTCACGACAGAATAAGCTTTAAGTGCGCCCAGTTCCTTCAAACTGACCGCGCGCGTTTGGATGTAGCCATAGCCAGTTTCTGGGTACGAAGGCGTGATGCCCAATGTGACAACACGGTTTTCTTCCGCTACTTTCTGCGCGAAGTTGACGACCTCAAGAAAGTTTTCTTCTTCTGCAATAAGGTGATCCGAAGGAAAGATCGCCACGACTTCATTGCTCAGACCTTTTTTTGCCAAAAGATGGCAAAGAGCCGCAATAGCGGGTGCGGTGTTCTTACCCATGGGTTCGTAAACCACTTGCACCGAAGTGGCTTTATTTTGTTTTAAATTAAGCTCCGTCAAAGTCTCTAACGCCTTGGAGGTTACGATCCACGGAGAGCCCAATTTTAAACATCTTTGCAAAGTCATCGTCTGCAAAGGCTGATCAAAAATCTCAGAAAATTGTTTAGGCATATGCTGGCGAGAGACCGGCCACAAGCGCGTTCCGCTTCCCCCAGAGAGTATAACTGGTATCAAAACTACCTCCGAACCAAGTTCACAATCTATATCACTAAACCGTCTAAGTGCGTAATTATAGTCACAGATTTGGGGCATTTGGTCATAAAACTGAGGCCTTTTGTAAACAGCCGGCGTAGCTTCCTCACCACAGTGGACAAAAATGCTCTCGACCCAAAGCCGTAAAGCCTTGTCAGCGTGGACTTTTCCCTCGAAGAGGAGGATACTTTTTTTGTTTTAAAAACAGCAATTTGGAGGCTCTCAAAATGTCTATCCCTTTTATCGACCTTAAGTCTCAGTACAAGGCTTTAAAAACAAATATCGACTCTCGCATTCAAAAAGTTTTGGATCACGGCGCTTACGTCAACGGCCCTGAGGTTGTTGAACTTGAACAAACACTCGCAAAATACGTCGGTGTAAAACACTGTCTAACAATCGCCAACGGTACGGACGCTTTATGGGTTCCTTTGATGGCTTTGGGCATCGGTCAAGGTGATGAAGTTATCACGACAGCTTTTTCTTTTATCGCCACAGCAGAAACTATTGTTCTTGCAGGCGCAAAACCTATCTACGTCGACATCGATCCAAAAACTTTCAACATCGACGTTACAAAAATTGAAGCGGCCATCACTCCACGTACAAAAGCCATCATGCCTGTTTCTTTGTATGGTCAAATGCCAGAGATGGACAAAATCAACGAGATCGCAAAGAAACACAATTTGGCGGTTATTGAAGATGCTGCGCAAAGCTTCGGTGCTCGCTACAAAGACAAACGCAGTGGCAGCTTAACAACGGCAACTGGAACAAGCTTCTTCCCGGCAAAACCTTTGGGTTGCTATGGTGACGGTGGCGCGATCTTCACGAATGACGACAATCTTGTAAAAATCATCAAAGAAATCCGCGAGCATGGTTCTGAATCTCGTTACTATCACACTCGTCTTGGTATCAACGGTCGCTTGGATACAATCCAATGTGCGATCCTTCTTGCAAAAATGGAAAGATACGACTGGGAATTGGAACAACGTCAGCGCGTAGCAGATCGTTACAACGACGCATTCTCTTCAATCAAAGCTGATGGCTTCACAACTCCATTTGTTGAGACTCACAACAAGTCTGCTTGGGCTCAATACACTTTGACAGTGAAAGACCGCGCCGCTTTCCAAAAGAAAATGACAGATGCGGGTGTTCCGACTTCTATCCACTACCCACGTATTATGCCAGATCAACCTTGGTACAAAGAGCACACGGCAGATCCAAAACAGGAACTTCCGATGGCTCGTTGGGCGGCAGAACACGTGATCAGCTTGCCAATGTATCCTGATATGGACAATGCGACTCAAGATAAAATCATCGCAGCAGTTAAAGGGGCGTTCTAATGAATACCGGTTTTGGTCCGTTGAATAAACCTGTCGTACTAAAAAACGGCAGCGAAACTATCACTTGGGGCGACGGCAAAAATTTCGTCTTGTTCGCTGGTCCTGATATTATCGAAGATGAAGGCATGGTTTTAGAGACAGGAAAAGAAATCCAAAGAGTCACAAAAGCTTTGGGCATTCCTTGGATCTTGAAATGCTCTTTCGACAAAGCCAATCGTCAAAGTGCTACAAGTTTCCGTGGCCCGGGTGTGAACTCGGCGCTAAAAAGCCTTGAAAAAATCAAAGGCGAGTTGGGCTGTGCTCTTTTGACAGACGTTCACGAAACAATCCAAGTGAAAGAAACGGCAGAAGTTGCAGACGTACTGCAAATTCCTGCATTCCTTTCTCGTCAAACAGACTTGCTAGTGGAAACAGCGAAAACAGGCAAAGTGATTCACATCAAGAAGGGTCAATTCTTGGCTCCTTGGGATATGAAAGCCATTGCTCAAAAAGCCGTGAACGCTGGAAACGATAAGATCCTTCTTTGCGAACGCGGAACGACTTTCGGTTACAACCGTCTTATCAACGATATGACGGGCCTCGTAGAAATGCGCCGTTTGGGTTTCCCAGTGATCATGGATTGCACGCACTCGACACAGTTGCCAGGTGCAACAGGTGAAAGCAGCGGAGGTCGTGGTGACATGGTATGGCCTTTGGCGCGTGCGGCGATGGCCGTAGGGGTTGATGGTATCTTCCTTGAAACTCATCCAAACCCTGAAAAGGCTTTGTGTGATGGACCAACGTCACTCCCACTAAAGAACCTAGAAACGGTTCTTACGAACCTTAAAAAAATCTGGACGACTCATTTCTAAGTAGAGTTCCGTCCTGAATTCAAGTAAGACTGAACCATGGTTAAGCACACGAAAAAGCTCCTGGTTCAGTCTTTAAAAATCGCCTTTTCTGCGGCGATTATTTTTTGGTTGATCCAATCAGGAAAATTAAACTTCTCTGCTCTCAAGAATCTTCTGACTCCTTGGGCGGCGGTGACAGCTTTATCGCTGGTGGCGCTTAATATTTTCTTCGCTAGTGAACGCTGGCGTATTCTGATTCGCTCTCAAGGCCTTCCGGCCCGTTCTTGGCCTGTTTTTAAGCTGACTTTAATTGGCGCCTTTTTTAATTTCGCAATGCCCGGTGGCGTTGGCGGAGATGTCATTAAGGCTTATTACTTCACACGCGAAAATCCCGGCAGCAAAGTTGTGGCCGTCACAAGCGTTCTTATGGATCGCGTCTTGGGGCTTTTTGCGATGATTTTACTCGCGCTGTTAGTGATGTTCTACGATCTAAATCACATCGTGCAGACACCGGCTCTTTTGACTTTGTTTTATTTTATCTGCGGTTTGTTCGTGGCGTTTCTTATTGCCTTAAGCATGATCTTTTCTGTGAAGCTCTATGATAGTGGCGCCGTTAAAAAAGGTATTGCCGTGCTTCCACTTTCAGAGAAGTTTTTAAAACTTTACGAAAGCATGCATCTTTATGGAAAAGATGGAAAACGTTTTATTGCCGTGATTTTGATGAGCTTGGTGTCCCAAGCCTGCTCTATCGCTTTTCTTTACCTCGCCGGCAGAATGGCGGGCTTTGACGAGGTCTCTGCAAGAACTTACTTCCTCGTTGCACCCCTTGGATTTATGGCGACGGCGATTCCTATCTCCCCTGCTGGCGTCGGCGTAGGACAGGCTGCATTTTACTTCCTATTTAATCTCTACGTAGGAAAACAAATTGAGTTAGGCCCTACCGTGATCACTGCTTTTCAAGTAGGTACATTCGTCATCAGCTTAAGCGGAGCTTTCTTTTACCTTCGCCGCAAAGATCGCGTCGAAACAAAAGAAATTGAACAAGAAACTTAATTATAAATCAAGACAGCTTTTTTGTGCTCCCAAGCTGAGGGGCAGTTCTACAAAATAATGTCGGCGAAAGTCTGCGCCCACTCATACTGAAGGCGCGGATCCTTTTTCTTAAATTCTTCTAACGACGCTTGTTCTTTAACGAGCTTATCTGAAGACAAAAGATATAAACGACCCACTCCCGCAGAATATCCCGCAAGAATATCAGAAGCACTGTCACCCACCAGGATTGACGTCTCCATTCTCACGTGAAGCTTTTCATCCACCATTTGCAACATACCGGCGCGAGGCTTACGAAGGCCTGCATAAAGATTTCCAACAGGCACACCTTCTTCGATAAAGCTCGACCAAACACATTCGTCGATCCAGGCGCCTTTTTCGGCCAAAAGCGAAAGCATTTGTTGGTGCACGGCTTGATACTCTTTCCAGGAAATCCAACCGCGCCCCAAGCCCGATTGATTCGTTACCAGAGCGACCCAGTAACCCTTCTTATGAGCGGAATTGATCAGTTCGATGATTCCTGGCAGTAATTGCACTTTTTGCGCTTCTTTATTGTACGGGACATTTTTAACGACAACGTCGTCTCGATCTAAGAAAAGACACGGAGCCTGACGAGCCTCCCCAAACTGTGGAATTGCCGGAAGCTTTTTCCAATTTTGCTTCAATGATCCTAAAACTTGCGTCCAGTCATTCAAACTGCAATCGGACCATACAAAATCGACAAAAGGAGTCTTAACGAAATTCTTTTTCGCGAGAATCAAACGCTGTCCCTGCAGAACCGAGTTCAAGGCATCGACCAGCTCCCCTTGCTCTTCAAAAAACAGAATCAGGTCCGTAGCCTTGGTACGAAAAGTGGCCGATTGAATATCTGCGACCGAGCGTCTGACAAAAGGGATCTCGTAACGAAAATGGCTTAACAAGGCTTCAAGATACATATCCTGATCCGCCGGAGCTTTGTCTTTAAGGAAGACAATCTGTCCACCCATTTGAACTGTTTCCCGAATCAGAGTTTCCCACTGCATCATCTTAAAAATCCCCGTGTCAGAAGCCATTGATTTTCTGTGCCTTATTTTACGACAAGTTGCCTCCCGTGTCCTCGGCTTTCTACTTGCCGCCTTGCATTTTAGCTTATTAGAATTTCACCTGGAGGAACGACATGACTCTCTTACTGAAGCAGATCTTCAATTTTTTAAAGCTCCTGAATTCAGACACAGGAACGAATCAACTGGCTGTGGGATTATCACTGGGATTAATTCTTGGATTCTCTCCCGTCCTATCCATTCAAACGTTGATCGTTTTCTTTTTGATTTTTATTTTCCGCGTGCAAATCGGCGCCGCTTTTATCTCGGCTTTCTTTTTCAAGTTCGTGGCATTTCTTTTCGACTATCCCGCGCATCTTTTGGGTAAAGCCGTTTTAGAAACCGAAGGCCTTCGACCTTTATTCACAACGATGTACAACATGCCTTTTGTTCCGATGACCCGTTTTAATAACAGCATCGTGATGGGATCCATGATTGTATCTCTTCTACTTCTGCCATTCGCCTTTGTCGGTTTCAAAATCATGATCATCAAATATCGCGCAACGGTGGTGGCTCGCTTTAAGAACACGAAGTTCTGGAAAGCGTTCGCCGCAACGAAGTTTTACAACTGGTATCTTAAATACGATGAGCTTTACGGATAAGGCGGAATAAACATGGCAAACACAACACAAGACACTGCAAAGCCCCTCAAGAAAAAAGGTATCATCCGCTGGGAAGCCATCATTCCTTTTGCGATCATCTGTGCCATCATTGCGCTTTACTTCCACTTCTTCTTTGATACGCATCTGCGCCGCGCGCTTGAATGGGCCGGATACAAAGCCGTCGGTGCGGAAGTGAACATCGCAAACCTGGAAACGAGCTTCTTTAATGCAAGTCTTCGCATTCAAGGGATTGAAGTCACGGACGCAGAACGTCCCACACACGACTCCATCAAAATTGGCGACATCCGTTTTTCGATGCTTTGGGATGCCCTTCTTCGCGCCAAGGTGGTTGTTAACGAAGCCGCCGTTGAACAAATTGAATTCGGTGTTCTAAGAAAAAAACCAGGCAAGGTGAAGCCTCCCGAGCCCGACGATGGCCAACCTAGCATGACTGAAAAACTGAAGGCTCAAGCTTTGAAAGAAGCTCAAGAGCAATACGGCGACAACGTTCTTGGGGACGTCATTGCCATGCTCGGCGGGACCGATGCCAACGCCCAACTGCAAAAGCTTCAAGAAAGCCTTCCTTCGAAGGCCATGCTTGAAAAATTCGATGCGGAACTGAAAGGCAAACAACAGGCTTGGGATGCCCGTCTTAAAACTTTGCCTCAAGAAAAAGACATTCGCGCTTTGAATGATCGCTTGAACAAAATTAAGTACAAAGATTTTAAAACGCCGCAAGAGTTGCAAACTTCCGTGCAAGAGCTGGATAAAGTTCTTAAAGACGGCGACGCCATGTACAAGCAAGTGCAAACGACTGGCGACGATCTGGGAAAAGATCTGAAAGCTGTAGAGACTCAGTACAAAGACATCGAACAGCAAGTGAAGACCGACATCAAGTCCTTAGAGCAGCACTTCCGTATTCCTCAATTAGATGCGAAGGCCATGACTCGTGCGATGTTCAATAAGTACCTGGCTCCTTACAAATCAAAATTCTATCGCTACAAAGAAATGGCAGATAAGTACCTTCCGCCAAATTTGATGAAGAAAGATAAAAAAGGCGAAGACATTGCGATCCAACCTCACCCTCGCGAAAAAGGTATTAGCTACGAATTTGGCCGCGCGAACTCTTATCCCCTTTTCTGGGTGAAGCGTACAGCCGTAAGTTCTCAAGCGGGTGTGACTCCCGATGCCGGCAACATCAAAGGTGAAATTTTAGATATTACTTCAAATCAACGTCTTGTGGGTAAGCCGACCGTGGCGACTTTGGCAGGTGACTTCCCTTCTAAAGAAATCTTTGGCTTCTTGTTGCGTCTGTCCCTGGACAACACAAAAGCTTTAAGTGAGATCGCGTATAAATTCAATGTCGATGCTTATTCAATTCTGGGTAAAGACTTAGTGAAAACTCCAGATGTCTCTATCGCTTTCAACAAAGCCACAGGCGCGATGGGGATTGAAGGTAAGGTTGTTGGTCTTAAGAATATCGTTTTGGCGATGAACAATAAGTTCACCAAAGTCGACTATGCCATTTCTGCTAAGAACGAAGTCGCTGATCAAATTTTGAAGGCGGTTTTTGCGGGGATCCCTGTGGTCACTCTCACAGTAGATGGACAAGGTGACTTCCCGGATATTCCACTTAACATCAACTCGAACTTGGGACCTGAATTGCAGCAAGGTTTTTCAAAACAAATTCAAGCGAAAGTCGATGAAGCGCGCGCGCGCATTCAAGCTGTCGTTGACCAAGAGATCGGTAAGCAACGCGCCCAAGTAGAGGCTCAGCTAAATCAGTTGCGTGGTCAGTTCGATGGCGAAGTTAAAAAAGCTCAGGCGCAAATAGAAACTCAACGTAAACAAGCAGAGTCCCGCATCGATCAAGCGAAGAAAGATGCCGAGAACCAAGGCCGCAAACAGCTGGAAAAAGAAGGCCAGAAAGCTCTCGACTCTTTGAAAGAAAAATTCGGCTTCTAAAGTTTCCGGTTTTTCTGTCTAGGATATTTTTTTGAGAGTGTCGAAGCTCTCTACAGGACCTGTAAAGAGCTTCGACACATTCCCTAACTTACTGTTTTTACTTCTAAATTCGCCTCACTTTTTTGAACCTGCCCCTTTTTTTAGCACAAGTTTTCATGCTAGCCTGACGATGAGGTAAATATGAAAGCTTCGATTCCAACTTCAAAATTGATTCTTAGCTGTGTGATCGCCACCCTCGGCACGGCTTGCGCCAAGATGAACTTCACCCCTGTTCCCGAACAGGACAAGGCTTCTATCGTCCCGCCAACGCCTTCTAAAACGGTGACATCCACGGAAGTGGTTGCTTATGGAAATAAGCAAGTCGACTTCCTGTTGGTATTGGACGATTCAAACTCGATGCTTCCCGAGCTGCAAAAACTAGCGGCGCGTATGTCGAGCTTCGTAAACTCTTTGGACGCCAGCAACATCGATTGGCAAATGTGCTTAACGACGACGCGAGGAACTTCTCAAGGCGGTTCACTCGTTTACGGGAAGCCTCTGAATTGGAGCAGTTATTCTCCTTCGTCGGGCCCTGCTTACTTGCTAAAAAAAGGCACGGCGAACCTCAATACGATTTTCACTTCCACAGTGAATGCTTTAACTATTGGTGGCTCTAATTCAGGTGATGAGCGCGCCATCAAAGCGACTCACGATAATTTCCTAGATACTTCTCACAGCTGTTATCGTCCTGGCGCCGCTGTTTCCGTCATCGTAATTTCCGACGAAGACGAGCGCTCTGTCGGTGGCAACGCCAGCCGCGTGAAGCCCAATGATGCCGACGGCGTTTTCCAACCTCTGGAGTCTTCTGACCAACCTACGACATTGTTAGATGTAGCCCACAGCACTTTTGGACAAGATTTACGCTTTACTTTCAGCTCAATCATTGTGAAGCCAGGCGATTCTGTGTGCGAAGCGGAACAAGACCAAAACGTTTCGCCGAGCCATCCTGGATACGTTTATTCCGAAATGTCGCGCCTTACGGACGGAGGCGTCGGCAGCATTTGTGATGCCGACTACAGCGCCAACCTAAATAACTTCCGCGACAAAATCGTGAACTCTTTGTCTTCTTTGAATTTACAGTGCGACCCTGCTGAGGGTACGTTGAAAGTAAGAATCGGAGGACTTGAAGTCCCCGGCATCAAACTCGATGGAAAAGTTTTGAAATTCAGCTACCCGCTAGTTGAAGGAACGCAAATCGACTTGATGTACGACTGTAAAGATTAAGAATCTCATTCCTGCCTTTGCTAAGGATCCGGCGAAGGCTTTTTCTATTGCGCTGGCCTTCCTAAAAGAGAATTTACGTAGGCAATTGAATCTTTGTTATACCAATCGATCGTGCCCACGATCTTCTTAACAAGCTTCTGGTCTTTTCCTAAAACCATCGACTCGGGAAGACGCGCCACTTGAAACTGCTTCATCAGGCTGCGATCTTGGTCCCACACAATTTTGATATTTTCACCCTTCATTTCAGGGAAGGACTTCATAAAGACGTCGATATCTTCGCGCAGGCTATCGCCAGAAACTGCGATCAACTGAACTTCGCCTTTGAATTCTTTCACAAGTTTGATCAAAGAAGGAACTTCTTCGATACAGGGTCCACACCAAGAAGCCCAGAAGTTGAGGATAACGACTTTACCTTCCATCGATTTCAGATCAAAGCTTTGGCCTTCTAAGTCCTTCGCTTCAAAATTGGGAACACCTTCTTTTTCCATACGCTCTAAAGCAGAATAGTTGTTCGCACCCGTCTCTTCCACACGTGAGCCCATCCAATGATTAAATCCCCACACTCCTAAAACAGCGAAGATAACAACGACGATAATAGCTTTAAGATGTTGTTTCATAGGAACTCCTTACATGCAGATAGCACATAAACTGTAGGCCAATCTCGTGAGGAGAGCAATCAATGAGCCCCGCAATACCAAGCCAGCGACAAAAGGTTGCATGGCAGACTGTTTTACACTCATTTTGGTTTTTTGAGCCGACACCGCGGCCAGCCCACTAGATGTCTTTTAGATTTAGCGGAACTGTAGCGGTCACGGTCGTTCAGGAGATCTTCAAGCGTCACTCTTTGTGAAGTTTGAAGAGCCTCTTGGAGCAGACAAAATCTCCATGACCTGAACTCCATCACCCGGAAAAATCGCAAAATGAGGGTGATCTAAAAACATCTGCGCCGCCTCTTGGTGAGACTCTGCTTTTACAACGATAAAGTTCCCTTGCAGCGCCGGGATATCTTGAACACCTTGATTATCCACTAGCTTCGTATTCCCTAAGGGCCCACCCTCATAGACAACAGCATCCTTGTACTTTGTCGCCCACTGCTCGCGCGCGGCGGTGCCCTTTTTCATGCGCTCTTTTTGCTCTTCGGGACTTAACTTTTTCCAAGATTCATGAGCTTTACTATTCTCTGCACAAGTGAAAATCGCTAAAAAATTCTTCATACAGCTCCAAGTTCATTAATATCTGTACCGAGTTGTTGAGCTTCTTCGGGTTCGCAAGAACAGACTCCCGGGTTCAAGCGCCGTTACTCACCCCAATTTAATGTAACAGCTAATCGAGGAATTGCCTCCAAGGAAGTTTACATCCCGATTCCCGCAATAAAGTACAAACGCATATTACGTAAATAAATGAGAAGAATGATTAATGATTAATGATTAAGGACTAAGCACAAAAAGAAAAAGGCCCTGATTACTCAGAGCCTTTTTTGAAAACTTATTTTTGAGATTCAAAATTAAGCGCGAGCTGCTGCTCTGTCTTTCTTTTGAGTCTTTTTAACAGATTTCTTTTTAGCCGCTACTTGCTTAGTAGTTGCTTTCTTAGCTGCAGAAGCTTTTTTAGCTGCTTTTGGTTCTGCTTTAGTCGCTTTCGCGTCTTCTTTAGCAGCGCCTTTAGCTTCGAAATCGTAGTCTACGAACTCAAGGAAAGCCATCTCAGCAGTGTCACCAGGACGACGACCGATTTTGATGATACGAGTGTAACCACCTGGGCGTGTCTTGAAACGTGGAGCTAGATCAGTAACGATTGAGTTAACAGCTTCTTTGTTAGGGTAGCGAGACATCAACAAACGAGTTGTTGCCAAGTCACCTTTTTTACCAAGAGTGATAGCTCTTTCAACGTGACGACGTACTTCTTTAGCACGGTCAACAGTTGTAGTGATACGGCCGTGCTCGATAAGAGAAGTTACAAGACCTCTCAACAAAGCTTTTCTTGGGCCAGATTTACGATCGAAATGTTTTACTCTTCTTCTGTGTGAACTCATTTTGTTCTCCGTTTGAACGGGCTGACCGTATTAGGTATCAGCACGATAGAACCCCGAAGGGTCACTTTTAAGGGCTCCTTGCCCCGCAACCCCCGCAAGGGTCACTTGTCCAGAACACCATCATTGGCAATTCTTAAAAAAACGATGGGAGTTCTACCTAAGCAGAACTCCCTTTAAATCTTACTGAGGAGTCTCTCTCTTTTGAGGAGGTTGACTTGGATCCCAACCCGGAGGTGGCCAGCCTTCGATTTTCATACCGAGGCCAAGACCCATCTCGCCCAAGATCTCTTTGATCTCGTTAAGAGACTTACGTCCGAAGTTTTTAGTTTTAAGCATCTCTGCTTCAGAACGAACAACCAACTCACCGATGTAACGGATGTTAGCGTTTTTCAAGCAGTTAGCTGAACGTACAGACAACTCTAGATCGTCTACAGAGCGGAACAAATTCTCATTCAATGAAGGAGAACCCATTTCGCGAGCTTCTTCAGCTGGCTCCATAGTTTCGTCAAAAGTAAGGAAGATTTGAAGTTGTTCTTTCATGATTTTAGATGAAAGCGCAACTGCCTCTTCTGGTTTCAAAGAACCATCTGTCCATACTTCAAGTGTCAAAGCATCGTAGTCAGTTCTTTGACCAACGCGTGCATTTGATACGTTGTAATTTACTTTTCTAATCGGGCTGTAAAGAGCGTCTACGCCGATGAAACCTACTGGAAGGTCAGTTTCTCTGTTTTCAACAGGAACATAACCACGACCGAAACTTACAACGATTTCCGCGTTGAAGTTTGCGTTTCCACCCAAAGTAGCGATGTGAAGATCTGGGTTCAAAACTTCGATCTTATCAGAAACTTGGATATCGCCAGCAGTTACTTTGCCTGGACCTTTTTTAGAGATCTTCAAAGTAACAGAATCAGAAGTGTATTGTTTAAAACGCACTTCTTTAAGGTTCAAGATAATGTCAGTAACATCTTCAAGAACATCAGGAATCGTAGTGAACTCGTGCAATACGCCTTCAAACTTAACAGCCGTAATTGCAGAACCCATCATAGAACTCAAAAGAATTCTTCTTAGGGAGTTACCAAGAGTAACCCCGAAACCTCTTTCGAGGGGACGGATAATGAATTTAGCGTAGTCATCACGAAGAGTATCACGATCAACCTCAAATCCCTTTGGTTTGATCATCTCTCTCCAGAACTTATAATAGTGCTCTTGCATGCTTCCCCCGAGAGGTAAAATTATCTTGAGTAGTATTCAACGATCATGTTTTCTTCAGTAGCAACCGTTACGTCTTCGCGAGTTGGAAGATCTTTAACAGTACCAGTGAATTTAGCATGATCAGCTTCAAGCCATGCTGGAACAGATCTACGAGCAACTGATTGAATAGCGCCCAAGATTTTGCCCATTTCGCGGCTTGATTCCGCAACCGTAATAACGTCACCTTTATTTACGATGATGCTTGGAATGTTAGCTCTCTTACCATTCAACAAGAAATGGTTGTGTTTAACAAGCTGCCTTGCTTCACGACGAGAGTTTGCATATCCCAAAGCATATACAACGTTATCAAGTCTTGTCTCGAGGAATTTAAGAAGCGCAGTGCCCGTCAATTCTTTTGAACGGCTGGCTTCTGTAACATATTTCACAAATTGTTTCTCAGAAACACCGTAGTATCTCTTAGTTTTTTGTTTTTCACGCAATTGAAGTGCAAATTCAGAGAACTTCAAACGAGATTGACCGTGTTGTCCTGGAGGATAAGGTCTTCTTTCGAAAGAACACTTATCAGTGTAACAACGGTCACCCTTCAAGAAAAGTTTCACGTTTTCGCGACGGCAAAGCTTACAAACGCTTTCGTTAATGCAGCTCACGATATACTCCTATTAAATTCTTCTACGCTTAGGCGGACGGCAACCGTTATGTGGAACAGGAGTGATATCTTTAAGAGTCAAGATTCTCATACCTGTAGCAGCAAGTGCACGGATTGCAGGTTCACGACCAGCGCCTGGTCCTTTAAGATAAACGTCCACAGATCTCATGCCTGCTTCCATAGCTTTTTTTGCAGCGTCTTCTGCCGCGGACTGTGCTGCATAAGGAGTGCCTTTACGGCTTCCTTTGAAACCAAGGTGTCCAGCAGAGGACCAAGACACCGTAGCTCCGTTCGGATCAGTCATCGTAACGATAACGTTACCGAAGCCAGCTTGGATATAGCAGTTCCCTTGAGGAACGTTTCTTTTAACTTTTTTCTTAGCAACTTTTTTATTGTCAGTAGTGTTCATGTGCTAGCTACTCCCTAGACTGCTTTTTTCTTATTCGCTACTGTCTTCTTAGGACCTTTACGAGTACGAGCGTTAGAACGAGTGTTCTGACCACGTACAGGCAAGCCCTTACGATGACGGATACCGCGGAAGCAGTTCAAGTCCATAAGACGTTTAATAGAAAGGCCAACTTCACGACGCAAATCACCTTCTACTTTGAAGCTTTGCTCGATGATGCCACGGATTTTAGCGATATGCTCGTCCGTTAGTCCCTCAGTTCTTAGATCGTGAGGAATACCAACTTGCTTACAGATCATAGCCGCACGAGGACGACCGATGCCGTAGATGTAAGTCAAAGCAATTTCAACTCGTTTATTTCTAGGTAAGTCGACACCAAGTAAACGTGCCATGTTTAACCCTGCCTTTGCTTATGTTTAGGGTTTTCGCAAATAACACGAATAACGCCTTTTCGTTTGATAACTTTACATTTATTACAGATTTTCTTAACTGATGGTCTTACTTTCATACTGTCTTCCCATACTTCGTTCCGCTTCAGAAAAAGAAGCGAAAATATCAGCAAAAACACGAATGCGGTCCGGCACGCTAACACCGAAAAACATTAAAGTCTAGAGATAAAAATAATACAGCCGTCTTATTTTATTATTTTTTCGATCTCTTTATAGACTTCTTCGGAGTCTCTATTACCGTCCACTTCTACGTATTTGCCTGCTTTTTTATAAAACTCTTTTAAAGGGCTTGTTTGTTCTTGGTAGGTTTTAAGCCGAGTCTCGATAACCTCTGCCTTGTCATCATTCCTTTGAATGACTTCACCGCCGCAAACATCACATTTGCCTTCCGTCTTGGTAGGCTTGCTGACTATGTGGTAGACAGATCCGCAATTTTTACAAACCCGTCTTCCAGTCAATCGATCCATCAAAATACTCATCGGAACTTCGAGAAAAATTGCTTTTCCGATGGAGAGATTCATTTTTACTAACAACTCATCCAAAGCCTGAGCTTGCACTGCAGTTCTTGGGAATCCGTCGAGGATAAAGTTCTTAGTTCCTTTTTGAAGAACCTCTTCAACCATGCCGATCACAATACTGTCCGGCACTAGCTGACCCTTATCCATATATTCTTGGGCTTTTTTACCAAGATCTGTTTGCCCCTTAATGGCCGCTCTGAACAAATCGCCGGTGCTGATTTGCGTCATTCCCAAGCGTTTAATCAAGAGTTCAGATTGAGTACCTTTTCCGGCCCCAGGGGCACCAAACAGGATCACGTTCATTAGAACTGAACCCTTCTGCTGCGAATTTTAGCTCCTTTAAGGAAGCCCTCATATTTTTGGGTAATCATATGAGATTGAATTTGCTGAGCAGTATCTAACGCCACACCCACGAGGATCAAAAGGCTTGTTCCACCGAATTGGAATGGAACGTTGAACTGAGTCGCCATGATGCCCGGTAGGATACAAATCGTACAAAGATAGATACAACCCAATACGTTTACGCGCTCAAGAACTCTTTGGATGTAGTCAGCAGTTGTTTTACCCGCGCGAACGCCAGGGATGAAACCACCGTACTTCTTAAGGTTGTCAGCAACGTCGTTCGGATTGAAGACGATCTCTGTATAGAAGAACGAGAAGAAAATAATCAATGCCACGAACATGATATTGAAGATCGTGCCCGATGGGTTCAAAGAATCTTGCAAAGACTTCAACCAAGGAGTGTTCACGAACTGCGCCATAGTCGCAGGGAACATCAACAAGGAGCTTGCGAAGATTGGTGGGATAACCCCAGAGAAATTGATTTTAATAGGCAAGTGACTTGTCGGAGTTTGCATAGATTGCATTCCGCCGCCGCCTTGTCTTTGAGAGTACTGAACAGTGATACGACGTTGTGCCACTTCCATGTAAATAACCGCTGCAATAATAGCGACCATGAAAAGCACTAGCAACAATGCTAGGACAAAACGCATTTCACCCGTACGAACTAGTTCCCAAAGCTGTTGAGCACCACCAGGGATCGCTGCTGCGATACCAGTGAAGATGATTAAAGAAGAACCGTTACCGATACCTCTTTCAGTGATTTGCTCACCCAACCACATGATGAAGCATGTACCTGCTGTCAACGTGATGATTGTCATGATTTGGAATGGAAGGAACGCCACTTCTGGTGCGATCACTAATGGACGACCATCTGGGCTTGTAGAATTCATCAACCAGCTGCTGATTCCGTAACCTTGAACAATCGCCAAAGCCACAGTCGCATAACGAGTGTATTGGTTGATTTTACGACGTCCCTGCTCCCCTTCTTTCTTCAAAGATTCCAAGTATGGAATCGCTGAAGTTAGAAGTTGGAAAATGATGGAAGCAGAGATGTACGGCATGATACCCAATGCAAAAATACTGAATTGGGAGAGAGCACCACCCGTGAAGGTGTTGAATAACCCAAAGATTCCGCGGCTTTGTGCTTGGAAGAACGACAATACAGCTGTTCCATCAACTCCAGGAGTCGGAACGTGTACGCCAATTCTGTAAATAGCCAACATTGCCAATGTGAACAAGATGCGTTTACGAAGATCAGAATTCTTTGCGATGCTCTCAATTGCAGACACTACTTAATTACCTCGACTTTGCCGCCAGCAGCTTCAATAGCTTTCTTAGCGCTTTCTGAAAATTTATGAGCCTTAACAGTCAAAGCTGCTTTTAGCTCACCATTTCCCAAAATCTTAACCGCGCCGCCATTGATTAGGCCAGCTTGGTGAAGAGTTTCAGGAGTTACCTCTCCAGAAAATTTAGCAAGTTGTGATAAATTAACAATCTCAAATTTGTTAGCAAACGCGACGTTGCTAAAACCAAACTTAGGCAAACGACGGTGCAAAGGAGTTTGACCACCCTCGAAACCACGGCGAACACGTCCGCCAGTACGAGCTAGTTGACCTTTGTGACCTTTTGTCGCAGTGCCACCCATACCAGAACCGATACCACGACCGATTCTTTTTGGGCTGTGCTTAGATCCCGCTTTGGGAGCAAGTGTTTTAAGCAAGCTCATGGATTACCCCTTAACTACAACATCTACTAGATGTTGTACTTTCATAATATTGCCGCGAGCCGCTGGAGAGTCTTTCACTTCAGAAGTAGAATGACGCTTCTTAAGCCCCAAGCATTTAACTGCATCTTTTTGGTCTTGAGTGCAGCCGATCAATGATCTTTTCAATGTAAGAACAAATGTTTTTGCCATTTTATGCCACCGTTCCGATTAAAGCTGTTTCAACTGCTTTAAGCCGTCGATTGTTGCTCTTACTGCATTGTGAGGGTTACGAGTACCAACACATTTAGTAAGAATGTCTTTTACGCCAACAGACTCAAGAACTGCACGCACCGCGCCACCCGCGATCACACCAGTACCAGGAGCAGCAGGTTTCATAATAACCTTCGCTGCACCGAACTTGCCGATCACTTCGTGAGGGATTGTGCGACCTTCTTTAAGAGCTACGGATTTAGCAGATTTTTTTGCAGATCTGCTAGCTTTACCGATAGCCTCAGGTACTTCGCCTGCTTTACCAGAACCGAAGCCTACGTCTCCAGCCTTGTTTCCAACTACTACTAGAGCTGCGAAAGAGAAGCGACGACCACCCTTAACAACTTTCGTTACACGGTTGATCGCAACTACACGCTCTTCTAATTCAGCTGCTTGAGCTTGAACTTTCTCCACACATCACTCCTTAGAAATTAAGGCCGCCCTCACGAGCGCCTTCTGCTAGAGATTTAACACGGCCATGGTACAAGTAACCATTACGGTCGAAAACGACGTTCTTGATGTTTTTCGTAGCAGCTGCTTTAGCCACTTCGTTACCAACAAGTTTCGCCATATCGATACCAGACTTGTCATCTTTACCAAGAGAAGAAACCGCAACTAGAGTTGTACCTTCAACATCATTGATGATTTGAGCGTACATGTGCTTACCGCTACGGAATACGCAAAGACGTGGTCTTTCCGCAGTTCCGTTTACAGTCTTACGGATTCTGATCTTCTTTTTGAGGCGATTTGATTTACGTTCACTTGTATGTTTGCTTACTTTAATTTTCATACATTACCTCAATTATTTACCAGCCGACTTACCAGCTTTACGTCTGATATGCTCACCAGCATAACGAACACCTTTTGCCAAGTATGGCTCAGGCGGACGGAAAGAACGGATTTTAGCTGCCACTTGGCCAACCAACTCTTTGCTTGGGCCAGTGATTGTAAGGTTCGTTTGCTTATCAACCTTGATTTCGATTCCTTCAGGGATATCGAAGATCACAGGGTGAGAGAAACCCAAAGAAAGTTCCAACTTCTTACCAGATACGTTTGCACGATATCCGACACCGTGAAGTTCAAGACCTTTTGTGAAACCTTTAGTTACGCCAGTTACTGCATTTTGGATAAGCGCTCTGTAAAGACCGTGCAATGCGCGGCTTTCTTTAGAGTCATCTTTGCGAACCAAAACAACTTTACCGCCTTCTACTTTCGCAGAAACAGCTGATTGCATACCGATTTTCAAAGAAGACTTCGCACCTTTAACGACAACTTCGTTAGCAGGTGTTACGCTTACTTGTACTGTGTTATCAAAAATAACGGGTGCTTTACCAATACGAGACATAATTCACCTACCAAAGTGTCGCAAGCAATTCACCACCGAGTTTTGCCTCAGTAGCTTGCTTACCGCTCATGATTCCTTTGCTAGTGCTGATGATGGACATACCCATACCAGAACGAACTGTCGGAATCTTGTCAGATTTAACATAAACTCTACGACCTGGACGAGATACGCGGTCGATAGAATTGATCACGTGGTTTCCAGCTTCGTCGTATTTCAAGTAAACACGCATAATGCCTTGTTTGCTGTCTTTAGCGACTTTGAAGCTTCTGATCAAACCTTCGTTAACGAGGATTTGAGCAATACCCGCTCTTACTTTTGAAGCAGGAAGATCCACTTTTTCGTGTTTCGCTGCTCCAGCATTTCTAATCATTGTAAGGAACTGAGAGATTGTATCCATAGTGATCCTCTTACCAACTTGCTTTCGTTACGCCAGGCAATTTACCGTCAAGAGCCAATTGTCTGAAAGCGATACGAGACAAACCGAATTTGCGGTAGTTACCACGAGGGCGACCCGTCAATTCACAGCGAGTGATAACGCGGTTTGGATTTGTATCACGACGAAGAGCTTGAAGCTTTTTACGAGCTCCATCTCTTTCTTCGTCAGAAAGCTTCATGTCGACAGCTTTCTCTCTAAGCTCTTTTCTATATTGAGCGTATCTTTTAGAAAGTTCTTTTCTTTTATTATTTTTTTCAATGCTTGCTTTACGAGCCAAGTTACACCCCTCTTACTTTCTGAAGGGCATGCCAAGTGCTTCAAGAAGCGCTCTGCCCTCAGCGTCGTTTTTAGCAGTTGTACAAATAGTGATGTTCATACCGCGAGTTTTATCAACTTTATCGTAGTTGATCTCAGGGAACACGATTTGTTCTTTCAAGCCCATGTTGTAGTTACCACGGCCGTCGAAACCTTTATTTGGCAAACCACGGAAGTCTCTTACGCGAGGAAGTGCCAAAGTGTTCAAACGATCCATGAAAGACCACATTTTTTCTCTTCTCAAAGTTACGCGAACACCCAATGGGATGCCAGCACGCAATTTGAAGTTAGAGATAGCTTTTTTAGCTTTAGTGATAACAGCTTTTTGACCAGTGATCGCAGTGATCTCGTCAACAACAGTGTTCAAAATTTTTGGATTTTGAACTGCTTCGCTCAAGCACACGCTTAGAGTGATTTTCTCTAAACGAGGAACTTGCATCACGTTTTTAGCACCCAATTGTTTTTGAAGAGCGGGAGCGATCTCTTTTCTGTATTTTGTATGTAAGCGATTCATCTCATCACCCCTTATAGAACTTCCGGAGCCAAAGATACGATCTTAACGAACGACTTAGCTCTCAATTCTCTGGCAACTGGGCCAAAGATACGTGTTCCAATTGGTTCCTTAGAAGCGTTGATAAGAACTGCAGAGTTATCATCAAAACGGATGTAAGATCCGTCTGGACGACGAAGTTTTTGCACTGTTCTTACAACAACTGCTTTAGCAACATCACCTTTTTTAACTTTAGCGTTTGGCAAAGCTTCTTTGATAGAAACAACGATAACATCACCGATAGATGCTACACGGCGTTTTGAACCACCAAGAACCTTTACGCACATAACTTCTTTAGCGCCAGAGTTGTCAGCTACATTTAGTCTAGTTTGCATTTGAATCATGACAACTCCCCTTACGCCTTAGCCGTTTCAACAACTTCAGCCAAAGTCCAACGCTTAGTTTTGCTAAGAGGACGAGTTTCACGGATCTTAACGATGTCACCAGTTTTAGCTTGGTTCTTTTCGTCATGAGCCTTGAAAACAGATGTCTTCTTAACGTACTTACCGTACTTTGGATGTTTCACCATGCGGTAGATGAGGACAGAGATAGTTTTATCCATCTTGTCACTGATAACTTCACCTACGACTTCAATTTTACGTCCTCTAGTATTAGTTTCAGTCATTCTCTACCTCTATCTCGCCACTTTTTTAACAATCGCTGTATTGATTTTAGCGATGTTGCGGCGAAGATTACGAATTTCAATTGGGTTTGAAAGTTGACCAATTGAATTCTTGATACGTGCTTGGAACAACTCTTCAGAAAGAGCTGCTCTTTTCTTCTTCAATTCAGTTACAGAAAGATCTTGAATCTCAACGAACTTCATAAAACTACTCCCTCACCAAGAAACGAGTTTTGAAAGGAAGTTTGTGAGCTGCGCGTTCGAAAGCTTCTTTAGCTTGTTCACGAGTCACACCGTTCATTTCGAAAAGAACTTTTCCAGGAAGAACGCGTGCTACCCACAACTCCGGATTACCTTTACCGCTACCCATACGAGTTTCAGCAGGTTTCTTAGTTACTGGGATGTTCGGGAACACACGGCACCAGATTTTACCACCACGTTTTACTGAACGTGAGATAGCAATACGACCAGCTTCCAACTGACGAGCTGTCAGACGGCCTTCCTCGATAGCTTGAAGACCGTAGTCTCCGAAATCAAGGTTAGAACCTCTGTAAGCAAAACCAGTTGCGCGGCCTACAAATTGTTTACGCCATTTTACTCTTTTAGGACTTAACACGACCTGCCTCCTCAACTTCGCGAGCAGATAAGATATCGCCTTTATAGATCCATACTTTCATGCCGATGATTCCGTATGCAGTCAAAGCTTCAGCAGTACCGTAGTCGATATCTGCACGCAATGTATGAAGAGGAACACTCTTCTCATTGTACCACTCTGAACGAGCAATTTCGGCTCCATCAAGACGTCCTGAAACACGGATCTTGATACCTCTCACGCCGCCTTTGATAGCAGCTGCAATAGCTTTTTTAAGTGCTCTTCTCCAAGAGATACGTTTCTCAAGTTGTTGAGCAATACTCTCAGCGACGAGCTGAGCATCGAGGTCTGGCTTGCGCACTTCTTGGATGCTCAAGAAAACTTCGTTGGGTGTAAGTTTTTGAACTTCCGCTTTAAGTGAATCAATACCAGTACCTTTTTTACCAATTACAACACCTGGACGAGCAGTAGAGATGATGATTTTAATCTTCTTTGCTGCACGTTCCATTTCAATTTTCGCCACACCCGCGTGCTTAAGCTTATTTTTCAAATACTTTCTTAAGCGGATGTCTTCGTGGAGATTTTCAAAATATTGGTTACCCTTCGCATACCAGCGAGAGTCCCACGTTCTGATAACACCAACTCTTAGACCAATTGGATTAACCTTTTGTCCCACGACTATTTCTCCTCGAGTACTACGTTAATGTGGCTGGTCTTCTTGCGAACTCCGAAAGCACGCCCTTGAGCGCGAGGACGGAATCTTTTAAGAACAGGGCCTTGATCAACCCAGATAGCTTTAACATAAAGATTATCAACATCCATAACCTTTTTGTATTCTGCGTTAGCAACCGCAGATTCGATTAGCTTTTTTACCATACCAGCAGTTTTCTTATTCAAGAAAGTGAGAGTTTTTACTGCTTCGTTCACGTCTTTACCGCGAACTAGGTCAACAACCAATCTTGCTTTCTGAGCGCCTACTCTTGCATATTTCAAGCTTGCTTTAACTTCCATAATCAACCTCTATTACTTCTTCGCAGCAGCAGGAGCAGCTGCTTTCTTCTCGGCGTGACCTTGGAAAGTTCTTGTTGGAGCAAACTCACCGAGTTTGTGACCAATCATGTTCTCAGTGATGTAAACTGGAACGAACTTTCTTCCGTTATGAACCGCAAAAGTCAGTCCAATTGTCTCTGGAAGAATTGTTGAGCGGCGAGACCAAGTTTTAATAACTTTTTTATCATTTTTTTCGATCGCAGTGTCGATCTTCTTTTGAAGATGCAAATCGACGAATGGACCTTTTTTAATCGAGCGTGCCACCTTTTACTCCTACTTACGTCTCTTGATAATTGAAGAGTTGGTTCTCTTGTTATTTCTAGTTTTGTAACCCTTACAAGGTTGACCCCAAGGAGTTACTGGGTGATGCCCTTTACCAACACCCTCACCACCACCCAATGGATGGTCGACAGGGTTCATGTGCATACCACGAACTGAAGGACGGATACCTCTCCAACGAGAGCGACCTGCTTTACCAAGATTGATGTTTTCGTTGTCAGTGTTACCAACTTGACCGATTGAAGCTTTGCACACAGACAAGATTTGCTTCAATTCGCCAGACGGCATACGTACTTGGCAGTATTGTTCACCTTTACCAGCCAAAGTTGCAGTAGCACCTGCACCACGGCAAACTTGACCACCTTTACCCGGACGCATTTCGATGTTGTGGATCACAGTACCAACTGGGATCGCAGCCAAAGAAAGGCAGTTACCTGGTTTGATGTCGGCTTTATCAGAAGAAAGAACTGTATCGCCTACGTTCAATCCAACTGGAGCGATGATGTACGCCTTAGCGCCATCTACGTAAGAGATAAGAGCGATACGGCAAGTTCTGTTTGGATCGTACTCGATCGCAACAACTTTTGCTGGAACGTCTACTTTAGTTCTTTTGAAATCAACCAAACGGTATTTTCTTTTATGACCGCCACCTTGGTGACGGATAGTGATTTGACCGTGGTTGTTACGAGCAGCTTTATTATGTAGAGGTTCAACTAGAGATTTCTCTGGAGTTGTTTTCGTGATTTCTTTGAAATCGAAACCAGTCATTCCTCTGCGACCATGAGAGCGTGGGGCAAATGTTTTAATACCCATCTTTATACTCCCTCAAAAAGAGCGATCTTCTCACCTTCAACAAGCTTAACGTAAGCTTTTTTCCAGTAAGGGACCTTTGTTAATCCGAATTTAGTGTACTTCGAGTGACCGCGGCAAACGCTAGTTCTAACGCTGTCTACTTTCACTTTGAAGTTCTTTTCTACCGCAGCTTTGATATCAGTCTTAGTAGACTTAAGATCTACTTCGAACACATACACGCCAGCAGCGTTGTGATATGTATTTTTCTCTGTGATAAGAGGAGCTTTAATTACTTGTTTCATTACGCTTTCTCCAATGAGCAACGATCTACGATTTTTGCTACAGAGTCTTTTGTGATCACTGCTGCATCGTATTTCAATAGATCGAATACGTTCAAACCTTCAACTGGGAAGTATTTGAAAGATTGTAAGTTTTTAGAAGCGCGACCGAACTTTTCGTTCACAGCAGCGTCAACCAAAACAGCTTTTGTTAGACCGAAAGCTTTCAAACGTTTGTTAAGCTCAGCAGTTTTACCTTCAGATTGCATGCTGTCCACGATGAACAACTTACCTTCTTTTTGAAGATGAGAAAGTGCCATGCTCAAACCTAAACGACGAACTTTTTTAGGTAGAACGAAAGCGTAGCTACGAGGTTGTGGACCGAACATAGTACCACCACCAGGCATCAAAGGAGAACGTGAAGAACCTTGACGAGCTCCACCAGTACCTTTTTGTTTGAATGGCTTTTTACCACCGCCAGACACAAGACCTTTTGTTTTAGTCATGTGTGTACCTTGACGACGAGCCGCCAATTGCCATTGAACTACAGTGTGAAGAACTTCCTTTTTAACAGGAGCTTCGAACACGTCAGCAGCCAATTCAACTGATCCAACTTTTTCTTTTTTCCAGTTTAATACGTTTACTGTTGCCATACTATTCTCTCACCAACTTAACTAAAGTGTTTCTGGCACCAGGAACAGGACCCTTAACCATAAGAACGTTTTCGTCCGCTAGAACTTGAACGATCTCAACATTTTTTACAGTCACTGTTTCGTTACCCAAATGACCAGGGAATTTTTTACCAGGCATTACACGACCCGGCCATGTTCTGTTACCAGAAGAACCCGGACGACGGTGGAATTTAGAACCGTGGGCACCAGGACCACCGGCGAAGTTCCAACGCTTCATAACACCAGCGAAACCTTTACCTTTAGATTTAGAAGTGATTTTTACGAAATCACCTTTAACCAATGAATCGATAGAGATTTGCGCACCAACAGTCACGCCTTCAGGGATTGATTGGCGGATTTCTTTTACGAATTGCGCGCCATTTTCAAAACCAGATTTAGCCAAGTGACCTTTTTCTGCTTTGTTTGAGTTTTTAGCTTTTTTAGGATGGCAAGCTACTTGAATAGCTTCGTAGCCATCAGCTTCGTTAGTTTTGATTTGAGAAACAAACCAAGGCTCATAACGAAGAACTGTTACAGGAACTGCCTCACCATTTTCATTGTAAATGGTAGCCATACCTTCTTTGAATGCGAACAGGCCGTTCAGCTTCAGGCCTTGCTCGTTTGAATTTGTAGTTTGTGTAGTTTCGCTCACTGTTTACTCCTAGATTGCTGAAAGTTTGATTTCAACATCAACGCCAGCTGAGAGGTCGAGTTTCATGAGCTGATCGACAGTCTGCTGAGTGGGTTCTAAAATATCGAGCATACGCTTGTGTGTTCTCACTTCGAATTGCTCACGAGATTTTTTATCTACGTGAGGAGAACGCAACACTGTGTAGCGGTTGATACGAGTTGGAAGAGGGATTGGACCCGCAACCTTCGCACCAGTACGACGTGCTGTTTCGACGATTTCTTTCGTCGATTGATCAAGCAATTTATGATCGAATGCCTTCAATCTGATTCTAATCTTCTGACTTTGCATATGGACACTCTTCTTCTTTTTAAAGTATCGTAATTACTAGCAAATTTACTAAAATGCGCTTTAACCCCATCGAAAACTTGTCCCGAATTAGCCCTTGCGGCCTGCGATTTCACTCACGCGGGAGGTTTTTTGTAAGTTGTAGACGCTATGAGTGCGCGAGTATGCGCACTGTAAAACCCTTTGTCAAAGGGAAATTATTAATTTTTTAATATCTTCCCATTTTGTGGAGAATTTCGGTTTTTGCCTTGGCCGGAACCACGGCATATTCCAAAAATTCCATACTGAAACTTGCTCTTCCCTGACTCAGACTGCGCACATTGGTCGCATAACCGAATAGGTTCGCTAATGGGGCTTCCGCAGAAATCACCTGACCGCCACCGACTTTGGCGTTCATCGTGAGAATTTTTCCACGGCGGGAATTTAAATCCCCCACCACATTGCCGACGAATTCATCGGGACAAGTGACTTCTAACTTAAAGATGGGCTCTAGAAGTTCAACAGTCGCACTTTTCACAGCATCACGGAAAGCCAGGGAAGTAGCCGCTTTAAAGGCCATTTCACTGGAAGCCTCGGGACGCACTTCTACGGAATTTAAAGTCCCCTTAATACCGATCATAGAGTAACTCGCCAGAGGGCCTACTTCGGCAGCCTCTTTAAAGCCGTTCTCGACCGCTTTTAAGAAGGGAGCTGTAAATTCTTTAGACACGGAAACTTTGGATACGAACTGAATGCCGTCATGTTGAGAAATCGGCTCAATCGTCAAAGAGACTTTCGCGTACTGCTGCTCACCCGCCACTTCACGTTCGTAAACGTGTTCAACTGTAGCTGAAGATGAGATGCCTTCGCGATAAGACACCTGAGGGTTACCGACGTTGGCCTGAACTTTATGCTCGCGCAAAAGACGGTCAACAAGGATCTCTAAATGAAGCTCTCCCATGCCCGACAAAAGAATTTGACCTGTTTCCGGGTCATTTCTTAGACGGCAGGAAGGATCTTCTTTACCCAATTTTTCCAAGCCCTGAAGCATTTTTTCCTGGTCAGCTGAAGACTTCGCTTCAATCGCCACAGAAATAACAGGTTCAGGGAAAGTGATCGATTCAAGAACAACAGCGTGAGACGTTTCACAAAGAGTGTCTCCTGTCGCCGTGAATTTAAGACCCACAACTGCGCCGATATCGCCGGCTTTCAAGCTTGTGATCTCTTCACGAGAGTTCGCGTGCATCTTAACTAATTTTTGGATGCGTTCTTTTTTCTCTGTGCGCGGATTGAAAAGTTGGTCGCCCACTTTCACTTCGCCAGAGTACACGCGGATGTAAGTCAAAGTTCCAGCAAATGGATCATTGGCAATTTTGAAAGCCAAGGCTGCGACATTCGCTTCGAAGTCTGTCTTACATACAATTTCTTTTTCTGGTTTTTGCGGATCATGACCCACGATATCTGGCACTTCAATAGGAGAAGGCAAATAGTCGATCACGCCGTCGAGCAAAGGTTGTACACCTTTGTTTTTGAAAGCCGCCCCACAGAATACTGGGAAAGCTTTAAGTTCGAGAGTTCCTTTACGAAGAGCGCGCTTCAATTCAGCAACAGTCACTTCTTCGCCATTCAGATACTTCTCTAAAAGTTCGTCTTCAAACTCAACGATCTTTTCAATGACTTCTGTACGGAAGCGAGTGACTTCTTCCTTCATGTCATTGGGAACATCGGTAACTTCGAAATGGTCACCCATTCCTGCTTGGTCCCACATGTAAGCGCGATTTTCTAATAAATCGACAACACCGCGGAAGGTGTCTTCCATGCCGATAGGAACTTGAACAGGAATTGGATTCGCATTGAGCTTGTCTTTGATTGTCCCGTAAGACATCACAAAG
Organism: Bdellovibrio sp. HCB117; assembly: GCF_047305915.1. Taxonomy (NCBI): domain Bacteria; kingdom Pseudomonadati; phylum Bdellovibrionota; class Bdellovibrionia; order Bdellovibrionales; family Pseudobdellovibrionaceae; genus Bdellovibrio; species Bdellovibrio sp. HCB117. The sequence continues at coordinate 2,792,781 of NZ_CP178622.1, forward strand.
TCAGCACCCACGCGATCCATTTTATTAACGAAACAGATTCTTGGAACTTTATATTTGTCAGCTTGTTTCCAAACGGTTTCAGACTGAGGCTCAACACCGTTCACACCGTCGAATACCGCAATAGCACCATCAAGGACGCGCAAAGAACGCTCCACTTCGATAGTGAAATCCACGTGTCCGGGAGTATCGATGATGTTGATTCTGTGATCTTTCCAGAACGCCATGGTCGCAGCAGAAGTGATTGTGATACCACGTTCTTGCTCTTGAACCATCCAGTCCATGGTAGCATCGCCATCATGAACTTCGCCGATTTTATGACTTTTACCAGTGTAGTAAAGAATGCGTTCGGTAGTGGTCGTTTTACCGGCATCGATGTGAGCCATGATGCCGATATTACGAGTATACTTGAGATCAGCTACAACTTTAGGATCTTTAGCTGACATGTAAACAGATTACCAATTGTAGTGAGAGAAAGCCTTATTTGCTTCAGCCATACGGTGAACATCGTCTTTCTTCTTAATAGAGTTACCTCTATTGTTGTAAGCATCAACGAATTCGCCAGCCAAGCGCTTAGCCATATCTTTTTCACCGCGCTCGCGAGAGTACTCAACTAACCATCTCATTGCTAGTGCCAAACGACGAGAAGGACGTACGTCTACAGGAACTTGGTAAGTCGCTCCACCAACACGGCGAGAACGAACTTCGATAGAAGGCTTTACGTTTTCAAGAGCTTTCTTGAAGATGTTCATTGGCTCTTCGCCTTGAATTTTACCTTCAAGTTCTTTCAATGCTCCGTAGAAAAGCTTCTGTGCAGTAGCTTTTTTACCTTGGATCATCATTTTATTAACGAATTTAGCAATTACTAGATCCTTGAAAACTGGATCTGGAATAACTTCTCTTTTAAAGGTCTTTTTACGACGTGACATTTCTCAATCCTTATTTCTTAGGTCTCTTAGTACCGTATTTAGAGCGAGAACGCAGACGACCGTTCACACCTTGAAGATCCAATACACCGCGTACGATATGGTAACGAACGCCCGGCAAGTCCTTCACACGACCACCACGGATCAAGACAACGCTATGCTCTTGAAGGTTGTGACCGATACCTGGGATGTAAGAGATAACTTCGAAACCATTAGAAAGACGGACTTTTGCTACTTTACGAAGAGCAGAGTTCGGCTTCTTTGGAGTCGTAGTATAAACACGCGTACAAACGCCACGACGTTGAGGACATGAAACCAACGCAGGTGACTTTGTTTGGTTCTTTTGAACTTTACGCTCACTTTTGATGAGCTGGTTAATAGTAGGCACTTTAAAACCCCTTAAACGATTTTTCAATACTCCGACGAGTCGGAGTGCAGATCTAATCCAAGACGCTGGAACTTACATTGCCAAAAGCGCCCTGGTCAAGACTTTGTTGTTATTTTTATAGCCCAAAAAGTGGTGTGAGCTCCGCTTTTTGATCTTTTTACACTTTGCCCCAGGAGCCGACCTAAATCGGCGCCCAGGTTTCTTTAGTTACTACCCTTGGTGAGGCTGAGCTGACGCCGTCATTCCTGGCAACGCCACAAATGAAGTATCGTCGTCTTCGGCTACAGACACTTTCCAACGTTTGTATGAAGTCAAACCTGTTCCCGCTGGGATCAAGCGACCCATAATGATGTTCTCTTTCAGGCCACGCAAATGGTCTGTGCGAGAATTGATCGCTGCTTCCGTAAGAACTTTAGTCGTCTCTTGGAAGGACGCCGCTGAAATCCAGCTGTCAGTGCTCAAAGAAACTTTCGTGATACCTAGAAGAAGCGGGCTGCTAGTAGCAGGTTGTCCGCCCTCACGGTTGATACGACTGTTTTCTTCGTCGAAAGCATATCTTTCAACTTGTTCACCCGCCAAGAAACGGCTGTCACCAGCGTCTCTGATTTCTACTTTACGTAGCATTTGGCGAACGATCACTTCGATGTGCTTATCGTTGATACCAACCCCTTGAAGTCTGTAAACTTCTTGGATTTCATTCACAAGGTATGCTGATAGAGCTTTCGCACCTAGAACCGCCAGAATGTCATGAGGATTTGTTGGACCATCCATCAACGCCTCACCGGCTCTTACGTACTCACCTTCTCTTACAGCAACGTGCTTACCTTTAGGGATGAGGTATTCTTTTTGCTCACCCACTTCAGGAGTTACGATCACACGTTGTTTACCTTTAACGTCTTTACCGAATGTCACATAACCATCGATCTCAGAGATGATAGCTGCTTCTTTCGGTTTACGAGCTTCAAACAATTCAGCAACGCGCGGTAGACCACCCGTGATATCCTTCGTTTTCGAAGTCTCACGATGCATCTTCGCGATAACGTCACCGGCATGAACTTCCTGCTGGTCAGAAGCCAGAAGTTGCGCACCCACTGGGATCAAGTATCTCGCAGGGATGTCACGGCCAGGAAGATTCAATGTCTTACCATTGCCATCAACTAGGAATACAGTCGGCTTAATGTCAGAAGACTTCGACTCTGTGATAACTTTGGTCGCGAAACCAGTTACCGCATCGACTTGTTCCTGCATTGTCGAACCTTCTTCAATGTCGTGGTATTGGATCTTCGCAGAAACTTCCGCGATGATCGGATTCGAATATGGATCCCACTCAGCAACAGTTTGACCTTTAGTCACTTTGTCGCCTTCTTTGAAGTTAAGTACCGCACCGTAAACAAGTTTGAAGTTTTCACGTTCACGACCTGTTTCGTCGATCACAAGGGCAGAACCGTTACGATTCATCACAGTCAACTTACCGTTACGGTTTGTTACTGCGTGAACGTTTTCAAATTTAATAACACCGTCATGGCGAGTTGTATGAACAGATTGCTCAACCGCACGAGAAGCCGCACCACCTAAGTGGAACGTTCTCATCGTCAACTGAGTACCTGGCTCACCGATTGATTGTGCTGCAATGATACCCACTGTTTCACCAAGGTTCACAGTGTTACCGCGAGACAAGTCACGGCCGTAACATTTCACGCACACGCCACGAGTAGATTCACAGACTAGAGCAGAGCGGATTTCAACTTTGTCGATACCAAGCTCTTCTACGCGCTTAACATCAGACTCAGTGATTTCGTGTCCGGCTTTCAAGATCACAGTGTTTGTCATTGGATCAACAACGTCTTTAAGAGTTGTTCTACCCAAGATGCGATCGCCGATATTTTGGATGATCTCACCAGCTTCGTAAACCGGAGTGATTTCCAAACCATCTGTCGTACCGCAGTCCACTTCAGACACAACAACGTCTTGAGCCACGTCAACCAAACGACGAGTCAAGTAACCAGAGTTCGCTGTTTTCAATGCAGTATCGGCCAAACCTTTACGCGCACCGTGCGTAGAAATGAAGTACTGGATAACTGTCAAACCTTCACGGAAGTTCGCAGTGATCGGAGTTTCGATGATCTCCCCAGAAGGTTTCGCCATCAAACCACGCATACCACCCAACTGACGGATCTGAGCTGCGGAACCACGGGCTCCGGAGTCAGCCATGATGTAGATCGGGTTGAATGAAGGTCCTACGATTTCTTTACCATCAACATGAAAAGTTTGTTTTTCAATCGCGTTCATACCTTCTTTAGCGATCTTATCACCAGTTTGAGCCCAGATATCCACCACTTTATTGTAGCGCTCACCATCTGTGATCAAACCTTCGTCGTACTGCTGCTGAATCTCTGTTACTTGTTTCTCTGCATCAGCAATCAAAGTTGCTTTTGCTGCAGGGATAACCATGTCGTCGATACCGATCGACATACCCGCTGCTGTAGAATATTTGAAACCAAGTTCCATGATTTTATCAGCCAAGATACAAGTCGCTTTTGCACCAGCAAGACGGAATGTCTTATCGATCAAAGCAGCGATTTGTTTCTTATTCATTGTTACGTTCACTTCGTTGAACGGAACTTCTTTTGGTACGATGTCAGACAAGATAGAACGACCTACTGAAGTCTCTTGAACTTTACCGTTCAAACGAACTTTACAAGCCGCTTGCAAGTCAACAAGTCCTGTTTCGTAAGCGTAAAGAGCCTCTTGAACGCTGGCGAAAATCTTGCCAGTTCCTTTTGCTCCAGGACGAATACGAGTCAACCAGTACAAGCCCAACACGATATCTTGTGAAGGGTTGATGATTGGCTTACCAGATGCCGGAGAAAGGATGTTGTTCGTAGACATCATCAATACGCGAGCTTCAACTTGAGATTCCACAGAAAGTGGAACGTGAACCGCCATTTGGTCACCGTCGAAGTCGGCATTGAACGCCGTACACACTAGAGGATGCAATTGGATTGCTTTACCTTCGTGAAGTACTGGTTCGAAAGCTTGGATACCAAGTCTGTGAAGAGTTGGCGCACGGTTAAGAAGAACTGGATGTTCTTTAACCACGTCAGCCAAAATATCCCAAACTTCTACAGTTTCTTGGTCTACAAGGCGTTTTGCTTGCTTAATAGTTGTCGCCAAACCTTTTTCTTCAAGTTTGTTGTAAACAAACGGTTTGAAAAGCTCCAAAGCCATCTTCTTAGGAAGACCACATTGGTGAAGTTTCAAAGTTGGGCCTACAACGATAACGGAACGACCCGAGTAGTCGACACGTTTACCCAAAAGGTTTTGACGGAAACGACCTTGCTTACCTTTCAACATATCAGAAAGAGAGCGAAGAGGACGTTTGTTAGGACCAGTGAAAGTCTTACCGCGACGGCCGTTATCCAACAACGCATCAACCGCTTCTTGCAACATACGTTTTTCGTTGCGGATGATGATGTCTGGAGCGTTTAGCTCCTGAAGACGTTTCAAACGGTTGTTACGGTTGATAACACGACGGTAAAGATCATTAAGATCTGAAGTCGCGAAACGACCACCATCAAGTGGTACCAACGGACGAAGATCAGGAGGAAGAACAGGAAGTGCTTCCAACATCATCCACTCTGGCTTGTTGATAGAGCCTTTGAAAGCTTCAACAACGCGTAGACGTTTCGTCAATTTTTTGATTTGCGCTTCTGATTTCGTGTCTTTCACTTCCATACGAAGTTTACGAGACAAGTATTCAGGATCGATTTTGCGTAGCAATTCACGAACAGCTTCACCGCCCATGCCTGCTTTGAAGCTTGGACCGAACTCATTAAGAGCCGCTTGGTAAGCTTCTTCAGTCAAAATCTGACCTTCTTCCAATGTAGTTTCCATTGGATCGATAACCACGTGAGCTTCACAGTAAAGAACCTTTTCAACGTCTTTCAAAGAAAGATTCAAAAGGTTACCGATACGAGAAGGCAATGAACGCAAGAACCAGATGTGTGCCACTGGAGTTGCTAGTTCAATGTGACCTAAACGCTCACGACGAACTTTAGTTTGTGTTACTTCAACGCCGCACTTTTCACAGACGACGCCACGGTACTTCATACGTTTATACTTACCGCACAAGCACTCGTAATCCTTGATAGGACCGAAGATTTTCGCACAGAACAAACCGTCACGCTCTGGTTTGAATGTACGATAGTTGATAGTTTCAGGCTTCTTAACTTCACCAAATGACCAATCACGAATCATTTCCGGTGACGCCAACGATACTCGTACGGCGTCAAACGAAAGTGGATCTTTTGGTTTATCGAAAAAATTCAACAAGTCTCTCAAAGAACACCCCTGTTGTTAAAATATTAATTAGTGTTGCTCTGGCTCAGTTGGAGCCGGAACAATTGCCTCTTCACCCTCGATAACGTCATCAGTCAACTCATCGTCTGAGTCGCTAAGGATGTCGGACTCCATCAACTCAACATTCAATGCAAGAGACTGAAGCTCTTTCACTAGAACGTTGAACGATTCAGGAAGACCTGGTTCAAGGATGTTTTCACCTTTCACGATGCTTTCGTACATACGAGTTCTACCTGCCACGTCGTCAGACTTAACAGTTAAGAATTCTTGTAGTGAGTAAGCGGCACCGTAAGCCTCGATCGCCCAAACTTCCATCTCCCCTAGACGCTGACCACCGAACTGAGCTTTACCACCCAGAGGTTGTTGCGAAACAAGAGAGTAAGGTCCGATAGAACGAGCGTGGATCTTCTCTTCCACGAGATGGTGAAGTTTCAACATGTACATGATACCCACAGTAACTGGGTTCGTGAACGGCTCACCTGTACGACCGTCAAAGAGGATCGATTTACCAGATGTTGGAACTTGCGCTTTTTCTAGCAAGCCTTTTACGTCAGATTCACGAGCACCGTCGAAGACTGGCGTACCCACGTGGATACCGTTCTTCATGCGAGTGACCATAGACTTCAATGAGCCATCATCTGCTTTATCAAGTTTTGCAGAGATGTCGCTATCACTGAAGATGTCTTTCATGTCTTTACGGGCATTTTCAGCGTTCCACTTTTCAAGGTGGGCACCTAATTGTTTACCCAAGTTGTGCGCAGCCCAACCCAAGTGAACCTCAAGGATCTGACCGATGTTCATACGAGAAGGAACGCCCAGTGGGTTTAGAACCATGTCAACAGGTGTACCGTCAGCTAGGTATGGCATGTCTTCCGCAGGCAATACTTTAGAGACGACACCCTTATTTCCGTGGCGGCCGGCGAATTTGTCACCGACTTGCATTTTACGTTTAATAGCAACGTAAACTTTAACCATCTTGATTACGCCAGGAGGCAATTCGTCACCTTTGCGTAGACGATCAATTTTCTCGTTGAAGACCAATTTAACAGCGTCAAGTTGGTTACGAGCATTGTCGATGATCTTGTTCACTTGGAACTCAAGATCTTGTTCAAGAGGGATATAGTTCAACAATTCAAATGGAACTGTCTCTAGGTCCGCTTCCGTGATGATTTGACCTTTATTAAGAAGCTTTTGGCTTCCATCTTCGTTCAATAGAACGCCCGTTGTTGTTTTACCAACAAGGATGTCACGAAGTTTAGAGATCGCGTTATTTTTGATAACGTTTTGCTCTACAGCCAAGTCCTTCTCAAGTTTGCGTTTTTTCTCTTCGATGATTGACGACAAACGCTCATCGCGGTCTGCGCCTTCACGAGAGTAAACTTGAGCGTCGATCACTGTACCGTAAACGCCTGATGGCGCACGAAGTGATGTATCACGAACGTCACCCGCTTTTTCACCGAAGATCGCTCTCAAAAGCTTTTCTTCAGGAGAAAGTTGAGTTTCACCTTTTGGAGTTACTTTACCAACGAGGATGAAGCCTGGACGAACTTCCGCACCGATGCGGATGATACCAGAGCTATCAAGGTCTTTAAGAGCCTCTTCACCGACGTTAGCGATATCGCGAGTGATCTCTTCCTTACCAAGTTTTGTATCACGAGCCACACACTCGAATTCTTCGATGTGGATGGAAGTGTAAACGTCGTCTTTCAACAAACGCTCAGAAATAAGGATGGAGTCTTCGAAGTTGTAACCTTGCCAAGGAGTGAACGCTACTAGGATGTTTTGTCCAAGAGCCAATTCACCAAGTTCTGTAGAAGGACCGTCAGCGATGATGTCGCCTTTAGAAACCTTGTCACCTACAGTTACGATTGGTTTTTGGTTAAAGCATGTATTTTGGTTCGTACGTTGGTACTTAGTCAGGTTGTAGATGTCTACGTTCGCACCCAACTCACCACCTTTTGCAAAACGGCGAACTACGATACGAGATGCATCGACTTCTTCAACGATACCGTCGTTTTGAGCAACAACAGATGTACCAGAGTCACGAGCTACCAAACGCTCTACGCCTGTACCAACAAGTGGTGCGCGAGAACGCAACAATGGAACCGCTTGACGTTGCATGTTCGATCCCATCAACGCACGGTTGGCGTCGTCATGCTCAAGGAATGGGATCAAAGAAGCCGCGATAGATACTAGTTGAGATGGAGAAACGTCCATCAAAGCAACTTTGTCTTTATCAACGATTTCGTACTCACCGTCACGACGAGTGATCGTCGTCGCAGTTTGGATAGCTTTATTACCAGCTTCATCACGAGCCGCAGGAGCAATGTAGTGACCTGCTTCTTCCAAAGCTGACAAGTAGTTGATGTCTTTAGAAATAGAACCTTGCTCAACCTTACGGTACGGAGTCTCGATGAAACCGTAGTTGTTGATACGAGCATAAGTCGCCAAAGACGCGATCAAACCGATGTTTGGACCCTCTGGAGTCTCGATCGGGCAGATACGACCGTAGTGCGTAGGATGTACGTCACGTACTTCGAAACCGGCACGGTCACGAGTCAAACCACCAGGGCCGAGAGCTGACAAACGACGTTTGTGAGTGATCTCTGACAATGGATTTGTTTGGTCCATGAACTGAGACAATTGAGAAGAACCGAAGAATTCTTTAACAACCGCGTTCACTGGCTTCGCGTTCACTAGATCGTGAGGCATCATTGTCTCAACATCTTGAAGAGACATACGTTCACGGATCGCGCGCTCCATACGAACTAGACCGATACGGTATTGGTTCTCAAGCAACTCACCTACAGAACGAACACGACGGTTACCCAAGTGATCGATATCGTCGATAACACCGCGACCGTTTTTAAGGTCGATCAGAGTTTTGATAGTGCTCAAGATATCTTTATGAGTCAGTGTTCTGTGTGAAGGTGGGCACTCGTCCATAGAGATGCCGAATCTGTGGTTGATCTTAATACGACCAACTTCAGAAAGATCATAAGTCTCTGGATCGAAGAACAAACGACCGAAGAATGTCGTAGCGGCTTCCAAAGTTGGAGGCTCACCAGGACGAAGACGTTTGTAGATCTCAACCAAAGATTCATCTTTGTTAGAAACTTTATCAACTAGCAACGTGTTGCGAAGGTAAGGACCTACAGTCAAACCGTCGAAGAAGATCATGAAGAAACGATCAATTCCAGACTCGATAGAACGCTTGATGATCGCAGAGTTCAATTCTGCATTGGCATCAGCGATGATCTCACCTGTTGACTCGTCAATAAGTGGTTTCGCCAATACTTTTCCGTCAAGGTCTTCAGGCTGAACTTCAAGCTCAGTGATGTTAAGATCTTTGATTTTCTTAACGATCGCACGAGTGATACGACGACCTGCTTTAACAAGCGCCTCACCTGATTTTGGATCGATAACGTCTGTCAATGCTCTTTGGCCTGACATACGCTCGATATCAAGTTTACGATAAAGCTTTCCAGATTTTACGTAAACTTCGTCTAGGTCGTAGAAGTACTCAAGAAGTTGCTCAGTGTTGTAACCAAGAGCCTTCAAAAGAATTGTCACAGGGAATTTACGACGACGGTCGATACGTACGTGGATAAGATCTTTTTGATCGAATTCAGCATCCAACCAAGAACCACGGTAAGGAATCACACGTGCAGAGTAAATCAATTTACCAGAAGCATTGTTCTTACCACCATCGTGGTCGAAGAATACGCCCGGAGAACGATGCAACTGAGAAACAACAACGCGCTCAGTACCGTTGATGATGAAAGAACCGTTTGCAGTCATCAATGGGATTTCGCCCAAGTAAACTTCTTGTTCTTTCACGTCGCGGATGCTGCGTGCTTCAGTTTCTTCGTCAACGTCGAAAACGATCAAACGAAGAGTCACCTTGATTGGAGCAGCGAAAGTCATACCACGCTGACGGCACTCGTCCACGTCGTACTTAGCTGGCTCTAGAGTGTATGATACAAACTCAAGGCTTGCTGTGTTGTTGAAATCTGTAATTGGGAATACAGATTTGAAAACGCCATTGAGACCCGCATCGCCACGGCGATCTGGATCCATATCTTTTTGAATGAAAGCTTCGTAAGAAGATTTCTGCAATTCAATCAGATTTGGGATATCAATGACCTGCTTGTTTTTTGCAAAAGACTTTCTAACTCGGATGTTAGAAGCTGTAACTGGAGTTCTTTCCAATTTACTCTCCTGATCTGTTTGCACTCCGGCAGGGCCGGAGTAGAAAATCGGACATTCGCTTCGGGGGGAATTATCCAAGGCCCACATTAAATCTTTAGATAAGCATCTCAACCTACCTGAAGTTTTAAGGAAATCAAGTGATTATAATACTTTCCGCCTGGTTCAGAAGAGACTCTTCGAGGGACTTAGAAACCTAAAATTTGATGATTTTTTTGGGAGCCGTGCGGTCCCGATAAAGTAAGGACCTTACCCCACGAGTTCTGTTTTTGACGGAGACATTAAAGCGAAGATCAATCCTTCACATGATCACACATTGCATTGCGTTAGTTTATTGAAATATAAAGGAATTTTAAGTTTCGATAAAGAATTTCGATGGAGCTGAGCCTTCGTCATTAAAGGATCGCGGTCGTTTTGAAAAGCGTTTTCCTAAACCGCATTGATCGACTTTCAGTCTGTTTGCGCGTCGCAGCCATACCTCCTCTGAGCCGCATTCATATTTAAACCTTTTCCTTTTTTCAATCGAAGAACCGGGAAATGCTTGAAAAATACGCAGGCCAAACAACCTTTTCCTAGTTTTGCAAAGGATCTTCTTGTTTGCGCGGTCGTTTTAAAACTTCTAAGTGACCTTTGTAATCCTCCGACCCCACTTTTGAAAAACTCCTAATTTGCTAGGCTTTCAGCAAACAAGGAGATCCCTATGAAAGCATTGGTCCCTTTTCTTGCGATGATGGTCACGAGCTTCGGCGCTTATGCGGGGCCCAGCGATCTGTCGGCCTATTTTTCGAAAGACTTTCTAATTAAGAAGGCGGACACAGGCTGCATGCCCAAAGGAATGAAGGCCGATAAAACCGGAGACTTCCTCTACGTCGCGGAAATGTGTGGAAAAATAGATCCCGCGAAAAACAAACGCATGCCCACGGCGTCCGTTTTCGATTTGAAAAAGCAAACCTTGGTTAAAACATTGGTGACACCTGCGGGACCTACGGACGGCATTTTTGCGAATACCGAAGTGGATATTTCCATAGATGGGAAGTTTGCTTTTATTTCTCGCGCGGAGGGAGGAAAAACAGCGGAGGTCTTTAAAAACGGAGGGCTTTTGAGTGTCGTGAATACGGAAACTCAAAACATCGTGAAGTACATTCCGACGAAAGGTGAAGGTTCTAAGATCATTGCCTCACGTCCCATCGTCGCCGAAAGACCTTCGGAACAAATCCTATACGTGGCCAATTATTTTTCTGATGACATCAGTGTGATTGATGTCACGAATCTTAAAGATGATGGCAATTTGGATGGCAGCCGTCACCTTGTGAAAAAAATCCGTTTGCAGACACGTTTTACAAATCCATCGATTAAAAAATATCTGATCGCTCCCCGCGGAATTTCTTTTACGCCTAACGGAAAATACGCATTAATTCTCGCCACCGAAACCGGCAGTCTTATCATCGTCGATGCTTTGAACCATCAGCAGATCGCGGAAATTTCTCCGATTGAAGATTCCACTGCGGGCCGACCACTTAATTTACGTCATGTAGTTGTTACTAAGAATGGACGCCTGGCTTACTTCAGTCATATGCGCGGCAACGCCGTTTCGCGGATTGATATGGAAAAGCTGATGGAGGAAATCGCAAAAGTCGCCGCCACGTCGATGACTCCCGTATTGCCATCAAGTGTATGGAACAGACTTTTTGTTCCCTTTAATACTCCGAAAGGACTTAAAAAAATTTTGATACTTGAAGATTACCCGTTAGATCATCCTAACTTCCCCGGTAAAAAATGGGATCTCGCGCACCCCAACACCATCGTTTTAGATCCTTTGGAAAATCGTTACCTTTTTGTTTCATCGCGAACTACGAGTTATAAAGATGACGACAAGGTCGATCCGCGAATTAAAGGAAAAATTGATATCGTCGACACCCGCAACGGAAAGATCGTTTTCACTTTAGTCGGAGGCGCCCAGCCAACGGCACTGGAGGTTTCACCGGATGGATCAACACTGATCTCGGCTGGCTTGAAAGATGATAAAGTTTATTTCTACGATATCAGCAAAATTATTTCTTTGTACCAGCGGTGGTAATTGAGAGCCCTTTCAAAAAGGGCTCTTTAAGTATATTTCTGAGCAGTCGCTGAAACTCTTTCGTAAATAATTGCAATCGAGACTCCTCCTTGGGTTACCGCAGGGAGGAGCTCATCACCCGCGAATTACTTTTCTACTCCCGCAGCGGCCAAAATGGCGTTCACGACACGAAGAGGTTGAGATTGCATAATGACGTGGCTTCCTGGATAAGCCGTCATTGTTGCTCCGATTTTGGAGGCCATGGCTTTTTGAAGAGCTGGCTGAATCATATGGTCCGTTTCAGCGACCACGTACCAAGAGGGTTTAGCTTTCCAAGAGGCGATGGTCGCTTTCTCCGCAAATGAAGTCGCCGCCGTGGGAATCTGTGTTGCAAACATCAGGGAGGTTGTTTTGCGTGGAAGATCTTGAGCGAAATATTTTTTCATCCCCATCTCTGTCAAAGTTCTAAAGCCAAAAGAATCAATCACCAGCTGGCCAAAACCGGGAGATGCTGGATAGTCCTTCGTCAAATCTAGAACAGACTGCCCTTCGGAAGGAGCAAACGCCGCTACATATACTAGAGCATGAACATTCGGCTTACTGCCTGCTTGTGTGATGACGAATCCTCCCCAGGAATGCCCTACTAGAACCACGGGTCCTTTCACATTTGCTAAAGCTCGCTCCGTCGCAGCGACGTCATCAGCAAACGACGTTAACGGATTTTGAACGGCAACGACTTTAAATCCCCGCTCTTGCAGCATGGTGGTGACACGACTCCACGAGGCTGTGGCATCAGCAAAAGCTCCGTGAACTAAAACGATGGTATGATCTGTGGGAACCAAGGCTTGAGCCCACGGAACCAACAGAAAAGATAAAATAAAAATACTTAAAATATTTCGCATAGGGTGCTCCTTTTTTCAGAAAAGTAGAGCATCATGCGGTATCGGCCTCAATCACGACGCCTAAGATACACAAAGTCCTATTTGAAATTCACTGACAACTCAAATGGGATTAGAACAGATACTGCAAGGAAAGACCGGAAGAGATGTAGTATTGAAGGTCGCGATTATTATTATTGAAAATAGCAATCACACCGTTATCAAAGATGCGGATGCGATATGAGATGCCAATGCGACTTCGCATAAATGTATATGTTGTTCCAAACTCGGCCCCGTAACGAAGCGCCGTAAAGTCATAATAATCAGGGTAGGGATACTTGTCTGGCGACTCTAGAAAGTATTTGTCAGAATTAAGGGCGTAAACCAAGAAGAATCCAAATTGCAAAGGCCTCCAGACATCTTCGCGCACGGGAGTATTCCATCGCGAATAACGATAGACCAGATTCGCTTGATAGAAAACTTCTTCATCAATGGGATAACCACCCAAAGAAAGATCGACCGCGTGTTCAGGCTCAAACTCGTAACTGGCCCCTGCGGCGACAGTTCCCATGAATCCTGCGCGTTCAACCACGGCACGCCAATCATCGGCTCGCGCCGACGACACAAAAAGAAACAGGAATGCTACCGCTAAGGCTTGATAGTTAAGCATGTGTTCCCCATTGTATCCATACGTGTGACACAAAATTGATTTCCTTGGACTGTGATACTTAACCAGTGAGTCCCCTCTTCACCGGCCACTCGCCCACATTGCATCATGATAGTGTCGTGATCAGTGGAAAGGTCATAAACATGATTATGTCCGTTAAAGATGACCTTTACTCTGGGGTGCTCAATCACGTAACCCAAGGTCGCTGCGACATCGTCAAAGTAGCGATCCGTATCGCGTAATTGCACATGCGAAAAGATCATGATGTTTTTCGCCGTTTCATCTACGCGCGCCTTCAGCCAATCCGGGTCGAACTCTTGAGGATTTTCGAGATTGTTCGAATTAAAGAAGATAAAACGATAGTTGTCGGATTCGAAATAGAAATTGGAAGGCCCAAAGGCCTTGCGATAAAGTTCTGGTCCCGCACCGATAGAGTCGTGATTACCAACCGCATTGATGACGAGTTGACGAAGTGGGTTAATCGCTTCGATGAACTCATCATATTCGAGATTGTATGCCGAGTTCGTGAAATCTCCTAGCCCCGCAACGAAGTCAAACTTTTCGGCTTGATTCATTTGGAAGACCATTTTGTCGGTGGCCTTATAGTTTTGATGAGGGTCAGAAAATACAGCAATGCGAATCACGCCATCGCTTTCAGGGTTCCCTACTTTATCCAGCGAAAGCTTATTCAAATTTCGCTCAGGCCGTAACAAATTGTCAGAGAAAGGCGAATCTACAAAGGGAGCGCAAGAACTCGTTAAAACAAATGCGGTGATGTAAAAAAGGAGTCTGATCATAGTTTAAACTCCACACCCAAGCGACCATAGAAATCATTGTCAATCTGGGTGACCTTGGAATTTGGATGATAGATTCTTTCGGATTCATAAAGGCGCCTGTCGACGGCAGCGCCCAGGGCGAAGGTCACTCCCGTTTTTGCAGTCACAAATTTTTTGAAAGCAGCTTCGGCGAAGATCTCTTGATAATACAGACGATCCTCATCGTCGGCGCGAGAGTCGAACATGTAAGAGCGAACCGTCAGTCCCACCCTGCCGTCAAAAACAAACTCATCTTCAAGAAATTTTCGCGCCCAGTAGTTGATTCCAAATGGGGTAATTCCAAAACTATGCAGCCAATTCACGTCTGCTCCCCATTCAATACGGAAGAAAGGAAAACCGACGGTGGTTCTTACATTTTCACTCAGATTATAAATCACCCCAAAGTACGGAAAGGGCTTTCCATCGTGAATGCCGCGATTGTCAGATTGGTTGATCGCAAAAATCCAGTGGTAGTTTTCTGCCGGCGCCGTTTGATAGGCAATAGTTCCATCAAAATAGTCGTTGCGCGGCTCGCCCCAAGGCACGTCACTGGCTGTCGCATAGGATGCGAAAAAGCCCAAACGTCCGCCATTAGAAAATTCACGGCGCGCGCCGAAGCCAGCGCCCTGGTTTTGCAAAGAATTGGCAATGAAGACTTCCTGCTCTCCTAAGGTAAACTGAGTGCGCCCTAAACTTAAGCTTTCTGAAAAGACGTTCGCAGAAGCGCTCCAGGTTTCAGATTTATAAAGAGGAATGCGAATATCGGTATCAAAAATACGCACCGGAGAATCTTTGTAAGTATAAGGAGAAGTCCACAGATCCGAACGAAAGCTAAAAAGCACTTGCAGATTTTGTTCTTCAATTGTGGGAATAGTCCCTAAAGGTACAGAGAACGCCCAAGGGGCTTGTAGAATAACAAACGCAAAAAAGAAAAGACGAATGAAGTAAATCACCATCTATTTGTAGGCCCTCTTAAAACTTCCGTCAACTTCTGCACAAAGTTATCAAAAGCAGTATCGGGGCCCGAATTATTTTCTCTAGGTATACACTGTCAATTTTCACTTTTTAAAGGGATTCAAAAGATATAACCAACTTTGTCCCTTCTTTTTCATCCCTTTTTCGATCACAGCGACCTGATCTTCGTAAATTTTGTCAGCATCTTCCGGCAAAACAAAATCATCCCAACTAAAATAAATTTCCGGCCAATCCCGGCCCTCTACCACTTCGTTAAGATGTCCTTTCAGATGTTCTTTTGCGAACTCCAACTCTAAATTCCAATTCAATGGCCAGCTTTGTTCCGAAACCACCTTTTGACGTTGAGAAACTTCCCATTTTGCTTGCACTATTTTTTCTAAATACAGATGAAATAGAAAGTACGCAGGCACATGGCGTTTCAGGTTAGAGCTGCTAGTCTGGAACATTATCGACGTGAAGTAGGAAGGATAATTTACGGAAATATCCATCCATACCAGACTTCCCGGTCGACGAAGACTCCATGCCCATCTGTCATTTTTAAGTGTCTTTAAATATTCATCCATTTGCTCACAAGGAGTATATCGATAGTCAAAGACTTCAAAATTACACTCTCTCGCGAAATCAGTTATATATTTCTCCACATTTACGTCAGGAAATTTTTGGTGCTTCATAGTTTGTTTACCTCTCCGAAAATATTTAATACTTCTATAAAACTCGAGGGATCGAATCCGGACCTATAAAGCAAAGTAAGCGCCAACAAAAAAAAACCTCAAAGGACCCTTATTTAAGCTGAAGAGTTTCATTTCTGATAAAATGGATGACGTCTGAAATTAAAGAAAAAAAATACCTGCTTCCTATTCACGAAAATAGGAACCTGGTACCTTATTAACACGAAGGGAAGCAGGTACCTTTGGGCAGAGAATAGCAAATCATCCCATCAATCGGCGCGACAGCGTTGATTCGATAAATAAAAAGGACGTCGTTAAGAGTTTAATTTTTGATGCAGATAAATGCCCTGATACGGGCTTGATGTTTTCTTTCGTTGTAGCATGGAGCCTTGGAGTGGAAGGGTGAGGTATTTTAGAAAATTCAGACCTCCGGCCCCGCAGGATGCGGTATTCAAGGCCGGCGAGCGCCGGATGCGCGCGTCTGAATTTTCTAAAATACCTCACCCTTCCACTCCAAGGCGGCCCCGCTACGAACGAAAGGCAAAAAAAAAGCCCCGTGTTTCCACGAGGCTTTCGATTCTTCGCAAGAAGAGCAAAAACTACTTAACAGTAACTTTCGCGCCTGCAGCTTCAAGAGCTTTCTTGATTTTTTCTGCGTCTTCTTTAGTAGCGCCTTCTTTAACAGCTTTGTTACCAGCTTCAACAAGGGCTTTTGCTTCAGCAAGACCAAGACCAGTCAAGCCACGAACTTCTTTAATAACGTTGATTTTGTTGGCGCCAGCGTCAACAAGGATAACGTCAAAAGCAGTTTTTTCTTCAACAGCAGCAGCAGGACCTGCGCCAGCAGCAGCTACAGGAGCAGCAGCAGAAACGCCCCATTTTTCTTCAAGCATTTTTACAAGTTCAGCGATCTCAAGAACAGTTTTTTGAGACAACGCATCAACTAATTGATCGTTAGTTAGAGACATTTTAAAATCCTCCAAAGGATATAAATTTATTGTTAATTCAAATATTCAGCACCCAAACGTAACTATTACGCTTGTGGAGCTTCTTCAGTAGTAGCACCGCCACCAAGTTTCTCAGCGTAAGCATTTAAGCATCTAGCAAGTGCAGAACCTGCACCCAATAGTGTACCGAGGAACATAGCGCGAAGTTGGTCTTTGCCTGGAAGAGTCGCCAAGAATTTGATCTTAGCATCGTCCAACGCTTCACCGTCCATAACACCAGACTTGATCTGAAGAACTTCAACGTCCTTCGCGAATTCAGCCAATGTTTTTGCAGTAGCGTTCACTTCACCGTATGAGAATACGATGGCGTTAGTACCTTTCATTGAATTAGCAAATGCCTTTTCAATAGCTGGGTGATCTTTGAACGCTCTTTTTGCAAGAGTGTTGCGGACAACCTTCATCTCTGATTCAGCAGCATTCAATTTTTTGCGCAAAGTAGTAACTTGCTCAACCTTGATGCCTTTGAAGTCAACGATGAAAGCTCCTTTAGCTTTTCCGAATTTCTCCGTGATTAGCTTAATCTCTTGCTCTTTATCTGCGCGAGTGATCATAAGTGAGCCTCCTTTCGTTAGATTCTTTCTACTCCAGTTTGCTGAAGTAGGTTGTGCGATTCAGGTTGGTTTGGAGTCACCTAGAACTAGGAAACTTTTTGCCTTATCTCGGTAGGCCCCACACCGTCGTGGGATTACATCTACTAAAAGAAACCTACTGTCTCTGATCGCAATAAAAACTTAAGCTCCGATTTGCACCGGAGCTTTTAATTACATTTAAAATTATGCGTTAGTAGCAGTTAGAGCTGCTGCCGCATTTGGCTCAATCTTAACACCAGGACCCATAGTTGAAGCTACGGAGATAGTTTTAAGATAGATACCTTTAGACGCTGCTGGTTTAGCTTTAACGATAGCACCCAACAAAGTTAGGAAATTATCGCGAAGTTTAGCATCGCCCATAGATTTCTTACCGATACCAGCGTGAACGATACCTGCTTTATCAACGCGGAAATCAAGCTTACCTTTTTTCTCGGCAGCTACTGCTTCACCAACGTTCATAGTTACAGTACCGATTTTTGGATTCGGCATCAAACCACGAGGTCCCAAGATCTTAGCAACTTTAGAAACAGTCGCCATCATATCTGGAGTCGCGATACATTTGTCGAAATCCAACCAACCACCTTGAATTTTAGCTACAAGGTCGTCAGCACCAACGAAGTCAGCGCCAGCCGCTTTCGCTTCAGCCTCTTTAGGACCTTTTGCGAAAACAACAACTTTAACTTCTTTACCAAGACCGTGAGGCAAAGAGATCGCGCCACGAACTTGTTGGTCAGATTGCTTAGGGTCAATACCCAAGCGCAAAGCTACGTCGATAGATTCATCAAATTTAGCTGGAGCAGTCGCTACCACAAGTTTGAATGCTTCTTCAACAGAGTATTTTTTTTGAGAATCAACCTTCTTAGAGGCTGCTTCGAATTTTTTACCTGCCATACATCACCCCTATGCGATATCGATGCCCATGCTCTTAGCTGTACCAGCAACTTGTGACATTGCGGATTCAACTTTCAAGCAGTTCAAGTCAGGCAATTTCGTTGTAGCGATTTGCTTGATTTGATCGTTATTGATTTTGCCTACTTTGTCTTTTTGCGGTTGTTTGGAACCAGATTCCAATTTCAACGCCTTTTTGATCAAAGAAGACACCGGTGGTGTTTTCGTAATGAAAGTAAACGATCTGTCTTGGTAAACAGTGATGATGATAGGGATGATGCTATCACCCAACGCTTGTGTACGAGCGTTGAACTGCTTACAGAATTCCATGATGTTTACCCCGTGCTGTCCAAGTGCCGGTCCAACGGGAGGAGCTGGATTAGCTTTCCCTGCCGGTATTTGCAGCTTGATCATTCCTGTAACTTTTTTTGCCATGACCCACTCCTGCAAGAGGTTTGTTTTAAGAGTGCCTCGACCTATTCGAAGCGCCCCGTGCTTAAAGTGCTACCTATGTAGCGCTTAAATTATTGTTTTTCAACTTGAATGTAGTCCAATTCCACTGGAGTTGGTCTACCGAAGATGCTGACAAGGACTTTCAGCTTACCTTTGTCCTCGTTCACTTCTTCTACAGAACCCTGGAAGTTGCTGAATGGACCGTCGATAACAGTCACATTCTCACCTACAGAGAACTTCACTTTTGGCTTCGGTTTTTCAGCTACGCCCGCCATTTGCTGCGTTACGCGAAGAACTTCAGCTTCCGGTACTTCTGGAGGACGAGTTTTAGTCCCGCCTACGAAGCCGGTCACTTTAGACGAATTGCGTACTAAATGCCAAGTCTCATCATTCAAAAACATCTGAACGAAGATATAACCTGGGAAAAATTTACGCGATTTAGTTTGTTTTTGGCCTTTTACAAGCTCAACAACGCTTTCCGCAGGGATAAGGATTTCCCCGAAGAATTCTTCCATTTTATTGGATTTGATCTTTTCTTCGATCGCCTTTTTAGCGGTGTTTTCACAACTTGTTTGAACGTTAACGATATACCACTTTTTTTCCATGGTCCGTTCCTTACTTCATGAGGTAGTTGATAAAGAAGCCAGAAATCAAATCAAATGAGCTGATGATCACGCTAGAGATAAGAACCATCACCACACAAGCAATTGTCATGGCAGTGGTGTCTTTACGAGAAGGCCATACCACCTTACGAATTTCAGAGACAACTTCTTCACCCCAAGCCATTACTTTAGGATTGAATTGAAGGACTGCGAAGACAACCAAGCCCAAAGCGACCGGAACACCGTGACGGATAACGTCTGAGTCCGCAGCTCTTGCTACAACCCCGAACGCGCCCGCGAAAGCTTTGATGAGAAGAGATGTTGTCAAACCGACCAAGATAGCTGCGATGGCAAAGCTGATTGTCAAAATCTTAGAGTTGGCCTTTTCCATAGTTCCTCTTTGTTTGGATTTCAAAATTGGCAGGGGCGGAGGGATTCGAACCCACGACCTAACGATTTGGAGTCGTTCGCTCTACCACTGGAGCTACACCCCTGCTGATCTTCTTGATGACAATCGCTTATTCCCTTCGTTGCTCGGTCGTCGGCGTACTATTAGTACGCTCTCCTCGGTCGCGCCTCGGGCCTAAGCAATTCTCATCAAGAATCTCCCTATTTGGGAGAACTTTGCAGTCTAAAAGTCGTTCTTAAACTGACTAAAAATTTTATTTTTTAGTCATGCCAAGAAACACCGCGGGGGACCCTTTTGTCAAGGAGTCCCCCAGGTGATTTTAATTTAGCCTATGCTGCGTTATCGTTATTCAACGATTTCAACAACTACGCCGGCGCCAACTGTACGGCCACCTTCGCGGATCGCGAAACGCAATTCTTTTTCCATTGCGATTGGAGCGATCAACTCAACAGCCAATTCAACGCGGTCACCAGGCATAACCATTTCAGTTCCAGCTTTCAAAGTACAAACACCAGTTACGTCTGTTGTACGGAAGTAGAACTGAGGACGGTAACCATTGAAGAATGGAGTGTGACGTCCGCCTTCTTCTTTAGTTAGGATGTACGCTTCAGCTTTGAATTTTTTGTGAGGTTTTACTGAACCTGGTTTAGCCAAAACTTGACCACGTTCAACTTCTTCTTTTTTAGTACCACGAAGAAGAACACCACAGTTGTCCCCTGCTTGACCTTCATCAAGAAGTTTACGGAACATTTCGATACCAGTTACAGTCGTTTTTTGAGTTGGACGGATACCGATGATTTCGATCTCGTCACCAACTTTAACGATACCACGCTCTACACGGCCAGTAACAACTGTACCACGACCAGAGATAGAGAATACGTCCTCTACTGGCATCAAGAAAGTTTTGTCAGTAGCACGAACTGGTTCAGGGATGTAAGCATCACAAGCGTCCATCAATTTCATGATAGCTGGACGACCGATTTCAGAAGTGTCACCTTCCAAAGCTTTCAAAGCAGAACCTTTAACTACTGGGATTTCGTCGCCAGGGAATTCGTACTTAGAAAGAAGCTCACGAACTTCAAGTTCAACAAGGTCCAACAATTCTTTATCGTCAACCATGTCAACTTTGTTCATGAATACAACTAGAGCAGGAACACCTACTTGACGAGCAAGAAGGATGTGCTCACGTGTTTGTGGCATTGGACCGTCAGCAGAAGAAACTACTAGGATAGCTCCGTCCATTTGAGCGGCACCAGTGATCATGTTTTTTACGTAGTCGGCGTGGCCTGGGCAGTCAACGTGAGCGTAGTGACGTTTGTCAGTTTCGTACTCAACGTGAGTTGTAGAGATAGTGATACCACGTTCTCTTTCTTCAGGAGACTTATCGATTTGATCGTAAGACATCGCCTGAGCTTTACCAGCTGCTGCAAGAGTAGTAGTGATAGCAGCAGTCAAAGTTGTTTTACCATGGTCAACGTGACCGATTGTGCCGATATTTACGTGCGGCTTCGAGCGGTTAAATTTCTCTTTAGACATTATTCCTCCTGCAGAGATTTATTATAAAAGTCGTAAACGCTTTAACTAAAAACTTAACTTCAATTTCCAAATTATCCGAGTAACAAGTGGAGCCCATGATCGGAGCCGAACCGACGACCTCACCCTTACCAAGGGTGTGCTCTACCACTGAGCTACATGGGCAAGTGCATCGCCAGATAAATCTTCTCTTCGTTGCTTTGTCGTCGGTGTGCGGTGCACACCTTCCTCGGTCGCGCCTCGATAAGATTTACCTGTCGAAGCACTTCCTCACAACTTAGAAAACTTATCTCGCGATACCCAACTCTGACAAATTTGGAGCGGGAAACGGGTCTCGAACCCGCAACCCTCTGCTTGGAAGGCAGATACTCTAGCCAATTGAGCTATTCCCGCCCTATCAGAGTGCCCGAAGAAGAGTAAACTCCTCTTCCCATTTTCATCTGGGTTAACATTCAAAATGGTGGGCAGGGAAGGATTCGAACCTTCGTAGACGCAAGTCAACGGATTTACAGTCCGTCCCCTTTAGCCACTCGGGCACCTACCCATTTTGTGAATGTTGACCCAGAAAAAATGGAGCTGGTTATGGGACTCGAACCCGCAACCTGCTGATTACAAATCAGCTGCTCTACCAATTGAGCTAAACCAGCCTTACTGAGATAACCGAAATGTTTTACGGATAAAATCTAAGTCCGTCAAAGATAATTATTTGCCAGATTACGATTTTTTTCGGTTTCCGCGCGGTGCGTGCTGCCTGAGAGTTTCAGTTAACGCCATAGCTGTCGCTACAGAAGCGTTATAACTCGCCGAAGAACTAGCCTGCGGAATGAAGACCAATTCATCACAAAGTCTTTCTGTTGTCACTCTCAAACCTTTGTCTTCCGAACCAATCGCCCAAATAACTTTATCTGGAAGATCCAATTCAAAAATAGATCTTTTTCCACGCGGACTAAGACCAAAAATCCAATAGCCTTTTTTCTTTAATTCTTCTGCATAGTTAGCAAAATTGGTCGTTTCCTCAACCGGAACGTGCTCAACTCCACCACAAGCGACTTTATGAACTGTCGGAGTTAGACCCACCGCGCGATCTTCGGGAATCAATACGCCGTGAGCACCTGTAAGCCAAGAAGTTCTCATAATTGCGCCCAGGTTGTGCGGGTCTTCGATACCGTCCAACATTAACACGACGGACTTATCGAAACTATCCAGACCATCCATATCCAAAGTCGGTGCGCCATCGACGAAAATCGCAGCACCCTGTTGTGAAGAACCGAACTTTTCGATCACGTTCTCGGGCTTGATATCGACCTTCACTCTTTTCTCTGTCGCTAGATCGTGCATGTCGCGAAGGTCACCGGAATGCTCCCATCCTTGACGGATCCACATGCCTTTCACTTGGTTAGGACGCACGTTTAAGACTTCATTGATCGCATGTGTCCCGATCACGATACGCCAGTCGCGTGGAATCTGATTTTCAGAGCGAGCGGCAGGATGAGGACCACGTCCCTGCTGTGGACGGCCGCTTTGAGGACGACCTCCCCCAGAGGAGCGAGCACCGCTTTGTTGCGGACGTTGAGATTGAGAACCACGAGACGGACGAGAATTATTTTTCTTCATAAGCAGCCATTACAAAATCTGTTGCAGTTTCCTTGATGTTATTTGATTCAAGGATGGGTCTTCCAACGACCAGTGCCGAAGCTCCTTTACGAAGAGCTTCTTTGGGACCCATGATACGCTTTTGATCGCCGGAATCCTGCATACTAAATCGAATTCCAGGTGTGACAAGGTAAAGATCGCGGTTTTGTAAAAGGTCTAATTCATGCGGAGAGCAAACCACGCCTTGAAGGCCCGAAGAGCTGACTAAATTCACCAGATCGGTCACGTGCTGAGCAATCGGTTGTTCTTTCATATTCCCAGGGACAGAGGCTTGATCCCAAGATGTTAGAATAGTGACCGCCAAAATCTTAAAAGGCCTTTGGCTTTGCAGCTCTTTTTCTACGGCGGCCATCCTTTTTAAGGCTTCGGCTCCGCTGAGAGCGTGAACTGTGACTAAAGAAGCCCCTGCTTCGAAACTTGCGCGAACAGCGGCCTCCATTGTGGAAGGAATATCAAAGTGTTTGTTATCCAGGAAAATCGGGCCTCGTTGCGCCATCTCTTTTACGAATTCCATGCCATAGCGAAGACAAAGGCGCGGACCCAGCTTAAATCCGCCCACGATCTCACTGAGATCATCAGCAATTTTTAAGGCTTGATCGCGAGTGTCGACGTCGAGAGCTAAAATAATCGGATTTCTCATCGGATGAGCACGAAGATTTTTTTTCAAAGGGACTCCTGACATAATGGATTTTTGCAGTTTCTCATTCGGGGATGAACGAGGCAACTATCGGCGCGGGTCGTCTCACCCAGAGACACCTCTTTTTCAGCTTAGAGAATTCATTTAGCCACCTTGGCGGCTGAGTTATACTAAGAAAAAGGCTGAAAAGTATGAAAATCTTCAATCAAAGACGCCGTCTGATCGTCAATCGCGAAGTTCAATACGATGTGCTTATGTACGTGGGCATTTTTGTCATGTCCGTCTTTGCGGTTCAAGCGTTGGCGATGTACATATTTTTAAGCCAGCTTGAACACGTTGTCAGTCATATGACGGCTTTGGAATTTGTCGCTAAGTACAAAGTCAGTATTTTGATCTATCAACTGATTCCGGTCGGTTTCGGAATGATTGTTGGAGTGTATGTTTTTAACAAACTGACCAGTCGAATTGTCGGTCCTTTGTACAACGTTAAAAGAATTCTTCATAATGCCGTTGAAACCCAGCAAATTCCGCAGGAAATCAAACTGCGTGAGCACGACTATTTCCGGGAAGAAATCAACGACATCAATGTCATCTTAAAAAGACGAATCAAGTAGACTCTTTTTTGCGCCTGAGCACCAGACACTTCTTCGACACCAGCCTAGATGGACTTCCCATGAAATAAAAAGAAGAAATCAAAAAAATTTTGCGACTTCCTTTGAAGCAGAAAAAAATAAGGCCATCAAAGGAGGTTCCATGAAGTATCTAATTCCATTTCTATTAAGTATGGCTTTATCCACTCCTGCTTTCGCGCAGGATGTAAATGATAAGACGTCGAATGAAGAAACGTTTGAAATTGTTTTAGGTGAACAAGGAGACGTTGAAGCGCAAACCCGCCATTTTTACTACAACTTCGGTCGCACGTACTTGAATCAAACAAAATCGGCCCGCTTTTATATTCGTAATACGGGAGGCTTACCAATCTATTTCAATGATTTCGACATCAGTGGAAATGGATTTTGGTATAACGAAAACTGCCCACGTTTGCTTTTCTCAGGACAAAGATGTTCGGTGCGCGTTTACTTTAGACCAAATTATATCGGGAACTTCAATGGTCGATTGGATATAGAAATGACCGGAGCTGAAGACATCCGCATTCACCTTCGTGGCCGAGGCATTTGGCCGTTCTAAAAAAATCAAAAGGGGAGTTTTTCGACTCCCCTTTTTTATTTATAGCTTCCAATCCATCATCGTTATTCGACCCGAACCGCGAGAGATCTGTCCCAACTTCCACGCTTTTATTTTTTTAGCATTCAATTCGGCAAGGACTTCCTCGGCCTGAGCTTTCTTAACCAAAACGGTGAAGCCAACACCCATATTGAACGTACGGAAAAGTTCTTCTTGTGATAAATCCGCTCGCTGAAGCATGGGTTTAAAAACAGGCGCCATCTCGTCGACGGAAGGCCAATAGGAAATCGTGTAATCGAAGTTATCACTCATACGTGGAATATTGTGAATACCTCCCCCTGTCATATGGGCGGCGGCAAGAATTCCGTGTTGAAACTTTTGGCGAAGATGAGTGAAAGTTTCCACATAGATTTGCGTTGGCACAAGCAACTTTTCTAAAAGGTCTGTTTCTGTATCCTTCACTAATTTTCGTAAAAGCGAATAGCCATTGGAATGAAAACCACTGGAGGCTAGACCGATTAAGACATCGCCTTCGCTCATGTGTTCTTCTTTGAACATTTCTGAAGGCGCTAACTCCCCGACACTAAAGCCTGCCAGATCATACTCTCCGTCTTTATAGATTCCCGGCATTTCGGCGGTTTCTCCGCCAATTAATGCCATGCCTGACTGACGGCAGCCGTCGACCATGCCAGTAATCAATTCTTCACTGATGCGTGTATCCAGCTTCCCGAAAGCCATGTAATCCAAAAAAAACAAAGGGCGCGCACCAACACACAAAAGATCGTTCACACACATCGCAACCAAATCAATTCCGATACCGTGGTGTTTATCGAGGTGCTGACCAATCTTCAGCTTAGTCCCTACGCCATCGGTACAAGATGCGAGATATTTTTGGTCATTCAATTTGTAGACGGCAGCAAATCCGCCAATTCCTTGCAACACCTGATCGTTGAATGTTGTCGGAACAAGCTTTTTAATTCTTTCAACAAAGGCATCGGCTTTTGTGATGTCGACTCCGGCTTCTTTGTAATCTACTTGTGACATACTTGTTCCTTTCTTAATGAAGAAAATGACGGCGACCCGTAAAGATCATCGCGATATCCAGACGGTCCGCTTCAGCGATCACATCGCTGTCTTTGATAGAGCCGCCCGGCTGAATGATATATTTAACCCCTAAATTCGCAGCAACCTGAATCGAATCGGCAAACGGAAAGAAAGCATCTGAAGAAAGCACGACATCAGAAATATCTTTGATGCCTTTATCACTAAGACGTGAATGGATCAGTTTTTCAATACAATCCACGCGGTTTGTTTGGCCTGACCCCATGGTGAGGAGTTCAAACTCAGGGCCCTCTTGTCGACACAAGGCAATCGCGTTGCTTTTTAGATTTTTAACGGCCAATGCCGCAAATCCCGCGAGCTTTTCTTTATCCACTGCAAACTTTTTCTGAGTTACGGTTTTCATCTGGGACAGATCAAAACTATCTTGTTCTTGCATCAGCACACCGCCTTCAATCGAGCGCACTTGCCAAGAGGAATGGGGTGTTAAGCCGACTTCCATCACGCGACAGTTCTTTTTCAACTTTTCACGAGCCGAGTCGGTGAAAGAAGGCGCTAGAATCACTTCGACAAATTTTTCGGAAAAGAATGTCGCGACTTCGTCGGTTACCGGGAAATTCAAAGCAATGATTCCGCCGAAAGAACTTTTTTCGTCGCCCTTCCAGACTTTTTCTAAGGCGCGCAGAGGCGACTCCGCAATCGCCAGACCGCAAGGCGTATTATGTTTCACCACTACAGCGGTAGGTAAAGCTCTGTCTTTTTGCCATGAATGCACATCTTGCAAAGTCTTTAGAGCAAAATCCGCGTCTAAATAATTATTGTAAGACATCTCTTTTCCTTGAAGGGATTTTGCGTGCGCCAAACCTTCTTCAAATGGATTTTTCAGAACGAAGGCTTTTTGGTGAGGATTTTCACCGTAACGAAGTGCTTCTCCACTTTTCTGAGTCAGAAAACCTGCGATGGCCATGTCATAAAAAGCTGTCATCGTATAGACGCGCGATGCACATTTTTGGCGGAACTCAAAAGAAGTGCTACCCGTATTCTCAAATTCTTGAACAAACTCTGAATACTGATTGGATTCACAAAGCACAGTCACAGACTGAAAGTTTTTTGCTCCCGCACGAAGAAGAGTGGGGCCACCGATATCAATGTTTTCAATACACTCTTCAAAGCCACTTTGCTTTTTCAAGGTTTCATGAAAAGGATAAAGATTTACGACGACTAAATCAATCGGCTGAATCCCAAGCTTTTCAGCTTGCTCGATGTCGCCGGCATCGTCACGACGGAATAAAAGACTTGAGGCAATTTCAAAGCTGATGGTTTTCATTCGGCCTTGAAAGGCCTCTCCATGCCCACTCAATTTTTCAACAGGTGTGACGTTAAGGCCTGCAGTCTCAAGAGCTTTAGCCGTTCCACCGCTAGCGATCAACTCGACATTTTTTGCCGCCAGAGCTTTCGCTAATTCTACTAAACCCGTTTTATCAGACACGCTTAATAAGGCGCGACGAATCTGTCTCATAGTTTTCCCCTTAAGAATTCAACTGCACTTTTAAAAAATTCAAGACCCCAGGCTTTTCCCGCGAATGGCAAATGCCAATCGTGCAAAGCGGCTTCGGGATGCGGCATCAGGGCAAAGACCAGCCCCGAAGGATCACAGACACCGGCGATACGCTCGGTGGCTCCGTTAACATTTTCTTTATAGCGAAGGACGGCTTGTTGGTTTTGCAAGAGGCGTCCCAAAACCTTTTCGTCCTGACAAACAAAGCGACCTTCTCCGTGACGGATCGGCAGCACAAATTCTGCAGGTAAGTTTTTCGTCCAAATACAAGGCGATGAAGAGTTTTTTTCAAGTGTCGTCCAATGATCGATGAAGTGACCTTGTTCATTCTTCACTAAGGCGCAAGATCTTTGAAAATCTGCATCTGGCAAGAGTCCCAATCGTACCAGCGTCTGAAAGCCATTGCAGATTCCAAGAACGGGTTTGCTTTTCACGAAGGTCTGCAACTCTTCTTTCAACGTGTTCTCGAGCTTTAACGCGAGAATTTGCCCACTTCCAAGATGATCTCCAAAAGAAAATCCTCCTGGAAAAACCATGGCCTGATGATCCCTTAAAAGCGCGGGATTTTTTAGGAGCTCGTTCACATGCACTTTGCAAGCTTCACCGCCCGCTAGATCAATCGCTCGCGCCGTTTCGTTTTCACAATTGATTCCATCACCCCAAAGAACTAAAAACTTAGGCTTCATAGACATTTTTAACCCCTTCGGACCAAGGTTTTTGCAAGCTCTGTAAAGATGTGTTCGCCGAGGTCCCGGCAAATTCCACTTTGAATTCCGGCTCGTTTAAAACGGTGCCAAGGTGTTTAAACCATCCGGCGAAATGCGTTTCAAAAGCGACTTTTTTACCTTCAGGAACACTGACCACGAACAAGGATCCCGTCTCGGACCAAAGCTCTTCCCAAGAAAGATCTTTGAACGAAAGCTTCATTCCCAAAGAATTTCCGAAACCACTTTCAGCAAGAGCGGTCATCAATCCCCCTTCCGAAATATCGTGGCAAGAAGACAGCACAGAAGCTTGGTGAGCTTCATAAATCTTTTGGTAAAGTTCGATGTTTTTGTGCAAGACAGGATACTCCGGTTTCACATCGCTTTGGACTTCGAACTCTTGCGCAAACGCCGAAGCATACAAACTGTGTGTCAAATTTCCGACGACATAAATTTCGTCGCCTGCATTCTGAAAAAATCCTGGAGTGATTTTATCAGCGTCAGGAATTTGACCAATCGCTGTCATTAACAAAGTCGGAGGAACAGATATTTTGACAGTCTCTCCGCCTTTTGTCTTTCCGATAAAATCATTTTTCATGCTGTCTTTACCACTGACAAGCGGAGCCTTGTAGGCAAGAGCGGCCTCGTACATCCCTTCGCAAGCGCGAACCAATTGCGCCATCTTGTGAGCGGCATCAGGATTTGTTTTTTTACCAATGGGATCTGGCCAGCAAAAATTATCTACCAAGGCCATTTTCTTTGGATTAACACCCGTTGCGACAAGATTGCGAACAGCTTCGTCCACCGCTTTTTGTGCCATCAAATAAGTGTCATAGTAAGAAAACTGAGGACACAGCCCGTTGGACACCGCTACGGCATTGTTTGCTTCACCACCATGGACAGACAAATCAATGACACCCGCATCGTTAGCGCCGTTCTGAGTTTTACCGGCGTAAGGCTTCACTCTTGTGGCACCTTGCACTTCGTGATCATAGTAGCGCACAAGAGGTTCTCTGGACGCGACATTAGGGGACGCTAAAACATTTTTAAGAGCTGAAAGAAGTCCCTCTGCATTTTTCTGTGGAGCCGTCTTACGAGGAGATTCGCGATGATATTCCTGATAGTTTTTGGGTCCTTCAAAGTGAGCCGGGATCTTCATGCGGCTAAGGCCTTCATGGAGAAAGTGCAGCTCTAACGACGCCAAAGGAGTTTCCCCATAAGAAACATCAAATCGTCCTGAATCCGTAAATTCCCCCAGGACGGTGGCTTCTACACCCATGTCTTTTGCAAGAGACATAAAGTTTTGGATATCTTTTGGGTCCACCGCATAGGACATACGCTCTTGAGATTCGCTGACCAACATCTCCCAGAATTCAAGATTTCCATACTTTAAAGGATGCTGACTTAAATCCATTCTGGCGCCGTCTGAAAACTGCGCCATTTCACCAATGGAAGAACTGACACCGCCAGCACCATTATCCGTGATAGCCTGAATCCAACCACGATCGCGAGCCTGTAATGTAAAATCAAGGAGACGTTTCTGAGTGATGCTGTCGCCGATTTGCACGACGTTCGAAGACACTTGGTCATGCAACGCTAAAGAGCTGAATGTCGCCCCGTGAACACCGTCTTTTCCCAGTCGTCCTCCGGCAACGACAATCAAGTCGCCGGGTTTGATTTGCTTTTTTTCGCTCGGACGCCCGTGCACCGTCTTCGGCATCACTCCCAGAGAGCCCACAAAGATCAAAGGTTTTGCAGCAAATTCGCTGGCAAAATAAAAGCTCCCGTTCACGGTCGGAATGCCACTTTGATTTCCGCCTTCTTCGACCCCTTGATGAACGCCACGGAAAATCACGGCGGGCTCTTTCAAAAGTTCAGGACGCTTTGGTGAATCTGCAGAAGGAAATAAGTCTTTCTTGGAAAGACAGAAGACATCCGTATTTGCGATGGGCTTAGCCCCTAAGCCACAACCAAGGATATCGCGGTTCACCCCTAGAATCCCCGTCAGCGCTCCGCCGAAGGGATCCAGTGCAGACGGACTGTTGTGGGTTTCCACCTTAACACAGACGTTGATGTTTTTATCGAAATCGACGATACCGCCATTGTCTTTAAAAACCGAAACTAGGTAGCCACATGATTCCAGTTCTTTTGTGGCCTTTTGAATATAAGTTTTATAAAGACTTGTGATGTTTTTATTTCCAACGGCGGGGAAGTCCCCTTTTTCTTCGGTGTAATTGACTTCCGCTGCGAAAATTTTGTGCTTACAGTGCTCGCTCCAAGTTTGCGCCAAGCACTCTAGCTCTACTTCCGTGATTTTATTCGCCCACCCTAAAGAAGCTCGCGCTTGATGCATTTCCGAAGACGAGAAGTGCTGAATAATCGTTGTGATTTCTTCATCCACCAAGGCCAGACCGCGCTCTTCATTGATTCGCTTCAATGTTTCCAAATTCAGATCAAAAAGTTGAAGACGACGATCTTCTAAAACCGGTGACTGCCAAAACTGACGAAATTCTCTCCAAGGATTGGAGCGCTGAAGTTCAGCTCCTCGGGCAATTTCCAGTTTGTGCAAAAGAGGATTTGCCAAAGATTGAAAAAGAATTTTTTCGATTTGTTTTTGAGAATAATCCCCGTCTATTTCAAGTTCCCAGCCACTGTGCGCTTCGATTCCAAAATCCTGCCAAGAAGAATTATGTTGCGAAGAAAAAAGCATCAAAGCTTCGGTTGCTGATCTTGCTAGATTGTCTGTCACGCCCGCTAAGAAACGCAGTTCAACGTAGGTGGATTGAGAGCGGAATTCTGGAAAGCCATGTTGAATTTCTTCAGCAACAGGATCGAAAAAAATTTTATCCATCAATGTGTCTAGGCGAAGTTCTTTGCCGAATCCTGGTTTTTTTTCTAACAGCCAATACACACGACGCAGACGAAGATCTTTCAAAGGCGCTTCTTTTTCAAAAGCCTTTTTTAAAGCATTTTCGGTACTGTGATCATAAAGACTGCGAACAGAAATTCTTTGCATTACGGAGTCTCCTTAAAATAGACCGTATCTTGGCTTCCCAAAGCCACTTTCTCTAGAAACTGACAATAAAGGCGGTGTTCCACTTCATGAAATTGTTGTGTCCATTTCGCAAGATTCGCTTCTTCTTTGCGCGAGACAATTTCTTGAACTAAAACCCGTCCCGTATCCATGCCCTCATCCACCAAATGAAGAGTCACGCCGCTTTCTTTGACTCCGTCGTTAAAAGCGCGTGCTATAGAGTCGACACCAGGATAAGCAGGCAATAAAGAAGGATGAATGTTCACAATTTGCTCCGCTCCGGCATGCCAGTGGCGAAATTGCTGAATAAAATCGGCTGAAAGCAATCGCATGTAACCCGCAAGGAAAATCCAGTCTATGTGATACTCACGAAGAAGTTTTAAGACTTCACTTTCGTGCGTTTTACGATCTGTCTTCTTTTCCACAAGATAAGTTCGCACGCCGGCGTTCTGCGCTTTTTCAAGGACGGGAGCTGCCGATTTGTCAGAAAGAACAAAGGCGACGTCGATTTTTTCTTTTGAAAGCTCTTGAGCTTTTGCGACAAGAGCCATCGCATTAGATCCTGTACCCGAAGCAAAAAGAGCGATACGCACAGGTCTCATAGTCCGATATCCTCGCGCACGTACATTCCTTTAAAAGAAACCTTTTGGATGTCTTTGTAAGCAAGTTCACGAGCTTCTTTGCGCGATGACGCCAATGCCGTCACACCTAGAACCCGTCCGCCAGAATTAACCAAAGCGTTCTGTTTTTCACTGACGCCAGCGTAATACAACTGATGATGGACCTTTGATTCGATCATCACCGGGTGTCCCGTATTCAATGGACCTTGGGGATAACCTTCACTGACGGCCACAACATGCACAGAAGTTTCTGCTTTCACCTCGCACTTTTGATTTTTCAACTCGTGAGTGACGGCAGCGACTATGAGTTTTGCCAAGTCTGTTTTTAGCCTTGGCAAAAGAGCTTGTGTCTCGGGGTCGCCCATACGGACGTTGTACTCTAGAACAAAAAGTCCTTCGTTGGTTTTCATCAAACCCGCAAATAAAAAACCTTGATAAGGAAGATTCTTCGCCTGCAAGCAAGACAAAGTCTTAGAAAAAATCTGTCGAATTGTCTCTTCGTCTTGGGAGGTGATAAAGTCGCACGGGCTGTAAGCTCCCATGCCACCGGTATTCGCACTGAAGGGATCCGGAGTGATGCGCTTATAATCACAAGCTGTTCCCAAAAGAACAAAGTCCTTTCCGTCACACAAAGCAAAGGCAGAAAGCTCTTTTCCAATCAAACACTCTTCTAAGAGTAAGGGATAGCCATACTGACTGCCTAAAACACGAACTGCTTCTTGGGATTTTTCTAAACTTTCACAAACCCAAACACCCTTTCCTTGCGCCAACCCATCGGCTTTGACAACGATGGGTTTCTGGAAGTCGTGCTGCTCTAGGAATGTCATCGCTTCTTTTTCAGAGTATCCTACGTGACAAGCGGCCGTAGGAACTTGAGATTCTTTAAGAATACCTTTACAAAAAAGTTTTGAAGACTCGAGTTCGGCCACCTTCGCTGAAGGGGCAAAGCAAGAAATACCTTGAGTTTCCAGTCGTTGTTTCAGATCAGAAAGAATTGCGGCTTCCGGTCCGACGACCACCAAGGACACCTGGTTTTGCAGGCAAAAAGCCTCAATTTCAGCAGGTGATTCGGCTGCCTTACATTGAAGACCCGCGACCTGCATACCGGGATTCCCAGGGCACACCCAAAGGTCATGAACTAAAGAAGACTCTTTTAGCTTTTGCGCCAATGCGTGCTCTCTTCCACCTTTACCGACGACAACGACTTTCATTTTATGACTCCAAAACTTTTTGCGCTTTTTGATGCCACTGTTTTAAATTCAACTCTTCCGCGAAAGGCTTCTTTCGGCCGACCACAAAAGCCACTTCATTGGCCAAGGCTTGATACAAAAGTGAACTGACTTCGATTTGTGCGGCATTTAAGCTTTGAGGAACTTCGCGAAGTTCTTCGCGACAGATCCCTTTCCAGTCTTGAGTTTTGCGTTCTTGCGCCATCTCTTTGGCTTTTTTGACGGCGGAATGCCAAGACGTTGGCGCATACAGCTGGCGAAGGAATTCCTTAGATAATGGAAGACCTTCATAAGTCAGACGAAGTTCGTCTGGACCAATAGAATCAACAAGAAGGAGCGTCCTTGCTCCAGAGGGACCTTTATCTCCAAAAGCAAATTCTAATTTTCCATCCCACAATTTCACACCGAAAGACGCAAAAAGCTTTTCCAACTCTTGCACGACGGCTTGGGTGTGAAGACGCAGATTTTTAAGCTCTTCTTCAGATACAATATTCATTTGTGCGATTTCCGCACGACTGAGATAGCGATC
Organism: Bdellovibrio sp. HCB117; assembly: GCF_047305915.1. Taxonomy (NCBI): domain Bacteria; kingdom Pseudomonadati; phylum Bdellovibrionota; class Bdellovibrionia; order Bdellovibrionales; family Pseudobdellovibrionaceae; genus Bdellovibrio; species Bdellovibrio sp. HCB117. The sequence goes on from NZ_CP178622.1 coordinate 2,826,409, forward strand.
GGAAGTTTCAAGCTTGGTCGAAAACTCGATCAACGCCGGATTAAAAACCGTCGATGCGTTTGGCATTTCTGTAAGCTGCAAATCTTGCAGGTAAGAAGGATTTTTCTTTAAACGACCTTCTAAGGAATTTCCCTGTCCCAGGAATTTTCTAAAAATCACTTCTAAAGGGACCAGACAATTCGTAGGGACATCTTTATAGACAGAGTAATCGTATTGGCCTTCATACCATTCCGGGCGCAGCACTTTAACGGGCTTTACGGCGATCGTATTTTCTCCGGTCGTTTTCACGAAGTGAGAAGGAATTCCTTTATTTGATAAGTATTCAAAGAAAGAAGCCGCCATAGAAGCCAAGGCCGCACCTTTCATCGGGATTTCATTGGGCATTTCACCCCAATCAAAGATCGAGTAACGATTGCTGTAATTAAAGACCAGGCTGTCGCCGTTTTTATAAAGATCTTTGACTGAGCCCTTATAAATTAGTTCCATGCCGATCTCCTCATTTCAGAAAGCTTTTTCCATTGCAAAACAAAGTTACCGATATTGTTGGCACCGACCCAGGCTCCTGAGTGACGTGCTTTTGCAAAGAAATCCAACGCCAAGTTCGAGCTTGTAATCTGCTCTTTTTCGCAAAGGAAAAGGTTTAGGCCGATGACTTTGGGAAGCTCCCAAGGACTGACAATTTCACCCAGACATTTTTCATCTGTGTGTGAACACCATTGAACTTCCGCGCCGCTGTCCTTTTGAATATCCTCTAAAGATTTTTGAATCGGAGAATAAGACTCAAGACTGCGGTTCCAGTGAAGATAGATTTTGTCTTCTGGAAGGTTCTTCCAGCGCAGAAGAAGGTCTGAAATATGTTTGTAATTTTCTTCCGTCACAGCCATGACCGGAACACCCTTCGGCATTTGAACGATCGACAAAAAGGAATCGAGCCCTGCAAATGCACCATTCACGGCAACACCGAACACGGGCTTCGTTGTCAAAGAAGCGACAACGCCTGGTAAGTGAGCCGCTAATCCCGCACCGGCGACAAATACGTCTGCACCGCATGTCGTGACGATTTCGCGCACGCGATCGGGATGACGGTGGGCCGACGCCACTTCCATTTTTACTTCACCGCACTTTTCTAATGAGTGACACAAAGGACCGAAGACTCTTTCATCACTCGCACTGCCGAACAAAACCTGAATTTTCATAAAGGCACCTCGCTTTTACCATCTCCACCAATATTGTGATGTCTTGTTTTCATAAATTTTTCTGTAGCCACTGGAACTGGATAATCTCCGTCAAGGCAGGCACTGCAAAGATTGGATAGCCCTAACCCCTCTTGCAGACGAGGCAATGGCAAGAACACCAGCCCGTCGACTTCTAAAACCCTGGCGATTTCGTCTTCCGATTTTTTGTGAGCTACTAGAGATTCTCCGTCGGGAAAATCAATGCCGTAAAAGCATGGATGACGAATCGGAGGACACGTACTTGCTAGATAAACTTTTTCAGCACCCGCTTCGCGCAAAAGACGAATGATTCGCGCTGACGTCGTTCCCCGCACAATGCTGTCATCCACTAAAAGAATTTTCTTTCCGCGAATTTCGCTTTCTACAGGAGACAGCTTTAGATTTACCATCATTTTTCGCAGCTCGGGCTGATTGACGATAAAACTTCTTTGCACGTAACGATTTTTAATCAGAACTTCACGATAAGGTTTTTCCAAAACCTCTGCCAATCGGCAGGCAGCTGCGCGAGACGTATCGGGAACCGGCGCAACGACATCGACATCCAAACCTTTTTTCTGAACCTCTTCCGCTAAGATTCGCCCTAGATTCAATCGGACTTCATAGACCGGACGGCCATGCCACTCTGTCTCTGACCCCGCAAAATAAATCCATTCAAACATACAGGGACGGGCTTTCTTTTCACTCAAAAGGAATGAATGCAAATTTAAATCTTTATCAACGAAGACGAGTTCTCCGGGGCGCAGATCACGGAAATATTCAAATCCCAGTCCGAAGAACACCTGCTTTTCCGAAGCAAAGCAGTAACTGTACTTATCCCCGTTCTTTTTTCGCCCTAAAAGCAAAGGCCTGATTCCGTGAGAATCACAGAAAGCAAAGAGTCCTTGATCCGCCAGCATCCCAATGGCGCTGTAAGCCCCCTGCACTTGCTGCAAGAGTTCACGAATTGATTCCGAAAGATTTTGCGCAAGCTCTCCAGACTCTTTCCGGGAAGCAAGTCCAATCGCCGTCATGTGCAGCAGAATTTCTAGATCATTGCGGCTGAAAGTCCAACGCAGTTTGCGATTGCGAAGATAATCAACGACTTCGTCATAATTTGTGACGTTCCCGTTGTGAATCATGCCAATTCCATAGGGATAACTTAAGAACAAAGGCTGAAGATCTTCTTTATCAACCGTTCCTATCGTCGAATACCGGGTGTGCCCTAGGGCCATGGAACCTTTTAATCGAAGCTGCCTTTCAGAAGTGAAAACGTCTTCGACCAAGCCAAGGTCTTTTTCAAGATGAAACTGAGAACGTTCAAAATCATAACTCAGAATTCCCGCGGCATCCTGACCACGATGCTGAAGAGCGAATAAAGCAGGATAAAGTTTTTGACCGGCTTTCTCTTCTCCAATCAGACCAACGACTCCACACATGGATTAGGACTCCCCTTGAAAAAACAAAAACGGCGTCATAGAGACGCCGTTTTTATTAAGATACATATTCAAATTTTTTAGACACTTCGGGTATTCAGACACACGGAGGGTGTGGAGTCGGGATTTTTCCCCCGGACTGCCCCCTGATGGAGGGCCATAGAGCGAATTTCTTAAGAACAGTCGCTGAGCCATACACTCTCTACTTAGAAGATTTAAAAGGATGCCCAACGCTATCGACTGTGACAGAGTTCGGTCAAGAGCCCTAACACAATCCTGACAATTCAACACACCTAGACAATTTACGAATGCGGAGCCGACTTCACCGTCGGAATTGCAAGCAAAGCTGTTGCGATTCCCAACAATACCAATGCCGCAAAAACTTCCGCAGAAATAATTTGGGCTTTGTACGCGTAAGACGCAGCCAGTATCTCCATGGCCCCACGAGCATTTAGAAGAGAGCTTAAGTTGAAAGCTTCCGCATGGGAGGCGCCGGCACATCGAGCCGCCACATAAGAACCCAGATACTTTGATGTCACTGCCGCAGCAAAAATAAGTAGGAACGTCTTGAACTCGAATAAGGCAAAGAAGTTTAAACTCCATCCCAAGACAATAAAGAACACGGGAGCACAAATTCCCATCTGCAAGAAAGATAATGATTTTTTTGGGGGGAACGATTTGAGGCGACCAAAGAAGATGCCCAGAAAAAATGAGAGAACTACCCAATGGCTGAACAACCAACCCGTGACATCTTTTTTAGGTAATAGAAATGCCAGAATAATCCACGCCAACACATCACACAGACTGGCCAGAGTAATGACTCTTCTTGCCAGCAAAGTGTTGTACAACTTTTTTTCTTTCAAAAGCTGTATCGCTACCGGTAATGCAGATATTGCAAACGCCGTGGCGACGAAAAAGCTTTTTTCGAAAAGAATGTAACCTGTTAAAAATGGTACTAAAAAAGTACCGATGAAGGTGATGGAGTAAAATCGGGCCTCTTTAAAGAGATGAAAGAACTGAAGCTCCCACCCCGCTAAAAAAAGAAAAAGTGCACCGAAAAACTGGGCCGCTGTGTTGAATCCCGTAGGAAGGGGCAGATTCAAGACACCAGGCCCCAGACATATTCCAATGACAATCCATAATAAAAGCTTCAAAGCATCCTCGCTTCAGCGATGGTTTTTCACGATACAGGAAGACAGTTTTTGTTTTCTCATTTTGAGTTCAACTACCATGCGCAACTACATGGCCGAAGACGAACCATCATTCTTGGGGTCCTTCTTTTTTTTCGATTTGCGATAAGCAAATACCCCTAAAGAAATAAAGGAAAAGGCAATAGCAAGAAGCACATAAATGCGTCCCTCTGTCGTGTCTTCTTCAGCTGACTTGATACCGAAATAAAAGACGGCGGTTTTTGTGACCAAGGTTGCCTGCAGTAAAATCCAAATATAAGAGAAGAGTTCCCAAAAAATTTTGTCTTCTTTGGTTTCAGGCTTCTTTTCTTTTTTAAGTAACCTTTGTTCGCCCCACTGATTTTTATGGAAATCACGAATGACCGAAATCCATGCACTTTGAAAGTCACTGCGAGAAGGCCCTTGCACCTCTGCCGCAAGCTTTTGCATGGCTAGCTTTCGAAAATTTTGGGTTGTTTCTAGGCTCCAATGGCCACCGGCACTTTGCCAAAGATCCTGAGCGATGGTTTTTTCTAAATCTGCGAGAAAAGAAGCTCCCTCGATAGAAAGGTCTTTGTATTGGCTAAATTCATCTTTGAGGGAATGGCTCATGCAGAATTTCTATCGCAAAGACGATAGCCTGACAAGCCACACCTCTATTGAAACGCAATTAGCGATCTTCGACGATGATCAGAGTACGATAGTTCACCCGACGGATGACGTTTCCACGACGATCTCGAGAAACGGTGCCATTTCGGTTGATCACGGGAACCAGGCCACGTCCTTCGGTTTGGATGCGATTAAAGATAAAAGCGGCATTTTCGTGTTGAAGACGGACACAGCCTCCCGACGCGCGGGATCCCAACTGCTTATAAAGTCCCGGAGTCGTAGCGTGCACGGCGATTCCACCATTAAAAAAGACGGCATAAGGCATCGGAGTTTTCCAAGTTTCTGAATAATGATCTTTATTCAGCATGTAAGGATAAAAATATCCGGTAGGAGTCACGGAGAAATAGGTGCGACCACTTTTAGCCGTTTCCCATCGCTCTCGTCCTGTCGAGACCAGCCAGTCATAAGTTAAAAATCCGTTCAGGTATACGCGCATGCGCTGGGCACCGACCCCTGCGGCTTTTTTATTAATGATTAAGATAACGCGAAACTCACGAAAAATATCCATGGATTCGGTGCGCGCGATATCATCGATAGATTTAACGACGATGGGAATTTCCGTGCGCGGAAAACCGCTTTCTTCAGCGATTTCATCGGGTGACATCAAGTCATCCAGGGGTTGAGGTTCTAAGGACTCTTGTGCCTGGGCGTTCAGCGATAGCAACAACAAGAGCGGCAAAAGATATTTCTTCATGGTGTCTCCTTCATATTTTTCTGAGTCGTAAAAAGACCGGACTCAACGCTACTCTCGCGATGAAGGGGGGCTCAAGACGATATTATTTAGTTTGTCTGAATAAACTTTTGACGAGGGTGTACGAAGGATGTCCGCAAAGGCAGCGACTAAAAATGCAGATTCACGTTCACGGTGACGCCAGGGTTTCTAACGAAGTTAGTCTCTCGGACAAAATCGATATTGGGAATGATGTCGTAATCAAGGATACGATTTAAAACGATATGTCGCCATGTCACTGAAAAGTTATAACCTGCTAACTGATAGTTAGGACGATTTGATGATGTGACGAAAATGGCATACGACAAAGAACGACTCTTAGAAAAACTTTGTCCTAAAGACAAACCATTCGTGACCGTAAAAATATGCGGACGACTTTGGTAGTCTCCTTCGTTAATCAAAGTAACTGAGTACTTCGCACTTAAGGGCCAGTTGAAATTCAGCGCCTCAAAGATTCCGGCCCCTTTGCCTGGGGTCGCATAGAACTCAAGCTCTGGATTGATACGATAGGATTTTTCTTCAACGATAGTTTCAAATTTCAAAGAGTGCGATATCGCGGGGGTTCCCTCAAAAGTGATACGCGGCTGAAATGATGTTCTAATATCACCCATTCTTTTAAAAAGGCTTAAGGAGGCCCCGTAATTTCTTTCACGTGGCTCTGTACGAAGATACTTGGTTTTTGCATCTCTTTCTTCATTTTCATCATAACTGGTAAAGGTCAGCTGCCAGTACTCTTCCACGTTCGGAAGACGAAGATCGATATTGAAGTTGAAGGCGCCCGAGGTGCCGTCGAGCTCGGTGTAATAACCCGAAGATTCTAGGGTGACGACGGTTTTATTCGGACGCTGTGTGTACCGTTCTCCCGCCAAAAACACGTCCAAACCGTCGGCCACGCTGTCTAGCCACTCGGATACATTGACGTTCTGCCGAATGATGGTCTCTTCGACAGTTTCATAAGCCCCGAGACTTGAAGGAGCATACAGCAAAAATCCAAGACATAAAAAGGCCTTCCACGACGTGAAGTTCCTTTTGCCTGAAGATTTTGATTGTATTTTCTCGCTCAAAATTTAATCTCCCTACATGGACCACTCTAAACTAATTCTTAGTATCTTGTCCTTTATTTTGTTGTTTTCTTTCAATGAAAACTCTGAAGCTTATATTCCCCAAAGAGGCAACGTCCACACATCGATTGGTCCCTACTTTTTTCGCACCAATTATGACGGAGAAGGTTCAGAGCCAGGATATAAAACAGGAGTAAATTGGGTCATTATCGGAGATGTGAATGATCGAGGCAGTCTTGAGTTCACAACGACTTTCATGAACAAACAATTCGTAGGTCGCGACGATGGTTATGTCGTTATTGAAGAAACTCAAGTGGTGCACGCTGCCGCCGGTTATCGCCGCTGGTTTGGGGAAAGATTCAGTGCGGTGATGTCCCTTTATACATCCTACCCTCTTGGAGATTCGGAAAAAATCTATAATACATTTCCCGGAAATCCCGTGACAACGTACGCCCAAGAAAACGCTGAAACAGGTTTGGATTTTGGTTTGCAGGCCGAGCTCTGGTCCCGTGGACGTTATGCCCTCACTACGGAAGGCCGTTACTCCTGGGCTTTAACAAAAAAGCACGACGAATTTTCAGATCAATACGGCTTGATGATTGTCATACGCTATTTCTTCCAGGGGCAAAACACACCCCGCGAGGATATAGATATTCTAAAATAAAAAGCCCCAGCTTTGAGGCTGAGGCTTTGTTATCTAGCAAATATAAAATATCTAGTAAGACTTCGCGAACAGGACCCATTTCGTCGCTGGTTTACCAGAGAAGATGCAGTTTCCTGTCACCCCTTCCTGCTGCAAAGGCGCACATCTTGGTGTCACTTTAAGTTTTGCCAACAATTCATGCCCCATGCCTTCTTCACACCATGGCACCATTGCAAATCCTGGAGCCGATGCTTCATCGCCCGAGAAATACTTTTCAAAATCGTTCAATGAAGTGATGCGCTTGATGTTGTCGTCACGAAATTTCTTTGCTCTTTCAAAAAGCCCATCTTGGATTTCTTGAAGAAGATTTCCGATATTTGCGACAAAATCCGCCTTCGTTTGCGAAGCTTTTTCTTTAGGGCCACGATCACGGCGACCGACGAAGACCTCGCCTTTAGCCATATCCCGTGGTCCGACTTCTACACGCACGGGAACACCTTGCTTGATGTACTGCCATGCTTTTTCTCCGCCACGCATATCGCGATCATCAATTTTCACGCGCACTGAAGATCCAGAGAAGTTTTGTTGCTTAAGTTCTTTGGACAAAGTTTGAACATACTCAAGAACTTGGGCTTTTTCTTCGTCATTGCGATAGATAGGAATAATCACCACGTGAAGAGGGGCAATTTTTGGCGGAGCCACAAAGCCGTTGTCATCACTGTGGGTCATGATCAAACCACCGATAAGACGAGTTGAAACGCCCCAGGATGTTGTCCATGCGAACTCTTCTTTGCCTTCCGCGCTGAGGTATTTAATCTCAGAAGCCTTAGCAAAGTTTTGACCCAAGAAATGTGAAGTCCCTGCTTGAAGTGCTTTTCGATCTTGCATCAAAGCTTCGATGGTGTAAGTGTCCACCGCTCCCGGGAATCTTTCATCCGGCGTTTTCATACCTTTAATCACCGGCATCGCCATGTACTTTTCAGCAAACTCTGCATAGACATCCAACATTTGCAGAGTCTCTTCTTGGGCCTCTTTCGCCGTGGCATGAACAGTATGACCTTCTTGCCATAAGAATTCCGCTGTTCTTAAGAACATGCGCGTGCGCATTTCCCATCTCATCACGTTACACCATTGGTTCACCAAGATAGGAAGATCGCGATAAGACTTCACCCATTTTGCGAATTGGTGCCCGATGATAGTTTCAGAAGTAGGACGAATGATCAGAGGCTCTTCAAGTTCTCCGTCGGGAACCAATTTGCCAGTGCCATCACCTTTCAGGCGGTGATGAGTGACCACTGCGCACTCTTTCGCGAAACCTTCAACGTGAGCCGCTTCCTTTTCCAGGAAGCTCAAAGGTATCAACAGAGGGAAATAAGCATTCACGTGTCCCGTGTCTTTGAACATACGGTCTAAAACAGCCTGCATGTTTTCCCAAACAGCATAGCCCCAAGGTTTGATCACCATACAACCACGGACCGGAGAGTTTTCCGCCATGTCCGCTGCTGTGATCACCTGTTGGTACCACTCAGGATAATTTTGTGCTCGTGTAGGAACAATCGCTGTATCTGCCATCTGTCTTCTCTTTCTTAATTGTCTTTAGTATCGATACCGTAGGCTTTGATCTTTCTGTGAAGATAACTTCTTTCAAGACCAATGACTTCTGCTGTCTTACTGATGTTTCCGCTATTCTCGGAAATCTTACGAAGCAGATAATCTTTTTCAAACTGAGCGCGGGCTTCACGGAATGTGGAAAGATCCTGCATCTCTACCGCTTTTTCATCGTCTTTGTCGATGAGACCCGCGAAACGCAAGTCATGCACGTCGACGAATTCACCTGGAGTCAAAATATAAACGCGCTCGATAAAGTTTTTCAGTTCGCGCACGTTCCCCGGCCAAGTATAAGCAATCATTTTTTCAATCGCTTTTTCAGAAAAAACTTTTTTTGGATAACCGCTTTCGCGCGACACGTTGTCAGAGAAATAAGACACCAGCACAGGGATGTCTTCCATGTGCTCACGAAGTGCAGGAATGCGGAAAGGAATAACGTTCAGACGATAATATAGATCTTCGCGGAAGCGCCCCTCCTTAACCTCTTTCTCGAGATCTTTAGAAGAAGCAGCAATGACACGAACATCATTTTCGATCAGTTCATTACCACCAACGCGGGAGTATTTTTTTTCATCAAGATATTTTAAAAGTTTCGCCTGACATTCTTTGTTCATCTCGCAGATCTCTGCGATGTAAAGCGTTCCACCTTGGGCGAGATCGAGTTTGCCTTTTTTAACTCGGTCTACACCCGGCATAGCGCCTTTTTCGATACCGAAGATTTCGGAATCAAGAAGGTCTTCCGGAATACCACCACAGTTGATTTCAACAAACGGACGGCTGGCGCGCGCACTCATGTAGTGCACATTTTGCGCAACAAGCTCTTTACCCGTGCCCGCCTCGCCTTGAATCAACACCCAAGAGTTTGTCGGTGCTACACGCGCGATGATTTGTTTCGTCTGCATGATGGAAGCCGCTTCACCGATAAGCGCGATGGACTTGCGGAGTTTATTTAACAACAGCGCTTTTTCTTCTTTTTGTTGTTGGTAACTAAGAATGTTTGAAATCACGATCAGGATTTTATCCATGGACAACGGCTTTTCGATAAAGTCCCAAGCGCCTAACTTCGTCGATTTCACCGCAGTTTCAATAGTTCCGTGACCCGAGATCATCACGAACTCCAACTGAGGGAATTCTTTACGAGCCATCGTCAGCACTTCGATACCATCGTACTTGCCTGGCATCCAGATATCTTGAAAGACGATATCAGGTTGAATTTCACGAATAGCTTTCAGTCCAGACTCTCCATCGTGAGCTAGAAAAACTTGATAGCCTTCGTCTTTCAAAGAAGCCGAAAGCACATCACGAATCGGAGCCTCGTCATCAATAATCAGAATTTTTGTATTTTGAGCTGTCATCTAAGACCTCTTTCTACTCGCCAGCAGGTTTCCAAGCACCTACTTCATTGACTGGCATTTCGATCACCATCTTGACCCCTTTGGGTTCATTGGCTGTCGCACGAATGAATCCATTATGATCTTCGATGATCCTTTTCACAATGGCTAAGCCTAGCCCAGTTCCGCCTTCTTTTGTAGAGTAGTATGGCTCAAAAATGCGACTTCGATCTGCCGCAGGAATACCTTCACCATTGTCTGACACCGTCAAACGCACGGTTTTGATGTCCTTGTCGTATCGAGTCACGATTTCCACTGTGGCCTGTGGCTCTTTTGCAACAGCGGAAACCGAGTTATCGACCAAATTGACGATCACTCGTTTGATCTGATCGGGGTCAAATTTAAAGTCTGGGAGGTCAGTGTCTTTCGAGAAAACAAATTTCACGTTCCCATGAGCTTGTCGATAAAGCCCTAAAGATTCTTCAACCACGCTATTCAGGTTAGCCACCACCGGACGTGCTTGCGGCAGACGCGCAAAATTACTAAACTCATTCACCAGGTTCTTCAATCCATCCACCTGTTTTACAATCATCGTCGTACATTCACTGAATGCCGGATCCGTGATTGAAGCGCCGAACTTTCTTTGCAGGCGCTCCGCGGAAAGTTTGATAGGGGTCAGTGGATTTTTAATTTCATGCGCGATACGACGGGCCACTTCCGTCCAAGCAGCCGCGCGTTGGGCATTGGCAATCGGAGTCAAATCGTCAAACACCAAGATCTTGCCCATCTCGTGGCCTTTTTCATCCTTCAAAATCGAAAGAGTCATCAAAAGAGGCAAGGCCTCCCCTTGCACGTTCAGGCGAAGCTCCTTTTGAATACTTTCGACTTTGTGATCAGCCATGGTCTTCTGCAATTCAGCGAAAGTGCGGAAGTATTCCAACGTTAAAAGATCACGAACAGACTTCCCAATGTATTTTTCAGGATCAATCTTCAAAAGATGAGCCGCATGACGATTGATTGTTGTAACAACACCGTGTTCATCAACGGAGATAACACCCGCGCTGACGTTCTTTAAAACTGTATCTGTGTAACGCGCGTGCTGATCTAGCTCCTCCAGCGTCTTTTCCAGGGTTACGGTCATCTGATTAAAGCTTGAAATCAAGTCATTGATTTCTTCAGAGCCAGCCTGAATTTGCAAAGGTGTGTAATCGCCCCCGGCAACTCGGCGAGTGGCACGACCTAGTTGCACGATCGGAATAGAAAGTTGTTTTGCCAGATAGAATCCAAACCACGTTGCGGCAAGCAGGATCACAAAGGTCATCAAAACCAAGATATAAAGGTAGATCGATTTCAAAGGATATTCCAGCGGATTGATATCTCGGAATTCGTCATAAGCCGTCGAGATGTCATTCATCTTGGAAATCAACGACAATGGCAAGAAACTAGAGACGACGATCGCTCCTTTTTCTGAACCTTCTTGCACAGGCACAATCACGCGCACCAAGTTCCCGTCGCCGAACTGGTGAATGATACTGGCTTCGGCCTGAAGCTTAATACCTTTTTGCAAGAACTCCAAAGACACCGCCGGCACGTTAGGGACGGTATCATCTTCGGCCGCAGAAACTACACGCTTACCGAACAATGAAGGATAGTATTCCACGGCATCCAAACTGAATTCTTCACGCAAGTTTTCAATGCGCTTTTTGATCTCGTTCGGATTTTTAACCGTGCGAATAGAGTCTGCGATCTTGTGAGCGAAGTGGTAATTGTCTTTCTTCGCATTAAAGTAATAAGCGTTCGTGACTTCGATGGAGCTTTTTAAAACGCCCGCCATCTTTGCACTGAACCACTTATCAAAACTCGAATTGATATAAAAGACCGAGATGATGAACATCAAGACGGTCGGAACAAAACTAAACGCCACGAAGGCGGCGATCAATTTGGCTTTCAGGCTGCTACCGAAAACCTTCCCCTGTCTTTCGACGAAAACCTTCACAACGTTGCGGAAGATCATGAACAGAAGAAGTAACAACAAGATGATGTTGAAGTTTACAAGACCGAAGAAAAAGATACTGTGAACAAACGGAAGCTGTTGGCTGGTGGCGAAAAGACGAATTTCAAACCACGTCAGAAGACCAAATAAAAACGACACCAAAAGAACTAAAAAGATCTCGCGGCGTCGTTTCTTAAATTCCTGAGGACCAGGAGGCAAAAAATCGTCGTTTACAGGGGTGTTTTCCATCACCCCTATGCTAGATTACTTTTTTGCTTTTTTCTTCTTTTTTTGTGTTTTTGATGCGGCTTTCGAGGACTTCGCCGCCTTAGGTTTGGCCATCATCGCTGCTGTTTTCAAAGTTGCAGGAATCTCTTGAGTCAAACCGATCATTTCCATAACAACTTGAGCCGCTTCTTCACCTTTATTACCGTGAGCGCCGCCAGCGCGAGCCAAAGCCTGCTCTTCATTTTCCGTCGTCAACACGCCAAAACCGATTGGTTTTTTGTAATCAAGCATCAAACGAGTGATACCGTCAGTCACAGAATTACATACATAATCGTAGTGAGAAGTTTCACCACGGATCACCGCCCCCAAAGCAATAACGCCGTCACAGCCTGCATCAAGGAAAGCCTGGCAAGCCAAGGGAAGCTCTACCGCTCCTGGAACCAAAGCCGCGAAAATCTCAACACCTTCGCAAGACTCTAAGTAAGAGATCGCTCCCTCTTCCAGTTTTTCAGTGATTTCATTATTAAAACGAGCTGTTACTACTCCAACTTTAAGTCCCATTACTTGTGCCCCTTTACATTTTCAATAGCTACGATTTCTACAATTTCAATTCCGAAAGCTTTCAGGCCGACTTTCTTTTCTGGCTTGTTCGTCAAAAGTCGAATCTTATGTGCACCGATTTCGCGCAAAATTTGTGCACCGATACCATAATCACGTTCATCCATCAGCGGCGTTGAAGGACGAACATCCTCCATACCAACAAGAACATTCAATTCTTGCACAAGACCTTGCGTGCGGTTGTTTCCACGAAGCAAGACAAAAGCGCCCGAGCTTTGCTCATTGATGAGCTTTATACTTTCAAGAACTGTGGAGGCGCCTCTTTGTAAGACCGCCATGAAGTCACGAGTGAAATTATCGACATGAACACGCACCAAAGTTTCAGTCTCAGGTGTGATTTCACCTTTTTGGATCACCAAGTGCTCAAGTCCATCCACGGTACTTCTGAAGACACGAGCTTTTAAACCCTCACCGAAAGAGGCTGGCAAATCAACGCTTGCCAGTTCTTCGACCAAAGTTTCATTGGCCAAACGATACGCAATCAAATCAACGATGGTTCCAATTTTCAGATTATGCTTTTTCGCGAACTCTTTAAGATCACCGACGCGAGCCATGCTGCCATCTGGATTCATGACTTCACAAATCACCGCTGCTGGATTCAATCCCGCTAAACGAGCTAAGTCCACGCTGGCCTCTGTGTGACCGGCGCGCTTTAGAACACCGCCTTGCTGAGCACGAATAGGGAAAATATGCCCCGGCATATGAATGTCGGAAGGTTTTGCATGAGGGTTCGCCGCCACACGAAGAGTGTGAGCGCGGTCCGCCGCTGAAATACCGGTCGAGATTCCTTCAGAGGCCTCGATACTCACCGTGAACGCAGTTTTGTTCGGCGCAAAGTTCATGTCGTCACGTACCATCAAAGGAAGTTGCAAACGCTCGATCTGCTGAGCCGTCACCGTTAAACACACAAGACCACGGGCTTCAGTAATCATGAAATTCACGGCCTGAGTCGTGACATGATCCGTAGCTAGAATCAGATCTCCTTCGTTTTCGCGATCTTCATCATCGACAAGGATGACCATTTTTCCATTACGAATGTCTTCGATGATTTCAGGGATTGTATTAAATGACATTAGTCTTTCCTTACTTCAAGAGAGCGCTGAATCGCACGAGCCATGTAGTCGGGCTCGACGTTCACTGAAGAACCTTTTTTTATTTCGCCTAAATTCGTGCGTTTGATAGTTTCAGGAATCAAACACACCGACACGATATTGTCTTTCAATTCGTTCACCGTCAGACTGACCCCATTCAAAGTGATGCTGCCCTTCTTCCAAACAAACGGAAGAATGCTGTCTTTCACCTTCACATCAATGAACAGGGATTCGCCTTCAAGATCAGAACGAAGAACCTCACCCAAACTATCTACGTGCCCAGTAACAAGGTGGCCGTGAATACGATCACCAAAACGCAGGGATCTTTCTAAGTTCACTTTTTTGCCAATCCAGCTTTCCGGATTCCAGTTAAGAACTTTGATAGTCTCTGCCGCCAAAGCAAAGGTCATTTGCTCGTCATTGAAAGCTTCAACGGTCAAGCAAACCCCGTCACAGGCGATGCTGTCGCCAAGCTTTATGTCATTGAATTCACTCGGTTTTTTAACTTGAATTCGGTAGGCATTATCGAGTTCTTGAGAACTCAGAATAGGCATCACCGATTCTACGATTCCTGAAAACATAAGGGCCTCGGTTTGATGCCCAGGAAACTACACTTTTGCCCTCGGGAAGGCAAGGAATCCATCCCAGATCTCAGACCTTGTCCGAGGGTTCGGACAAAGTCGAAGCGATTTTCCCGTCAGCTCAAATATAACGCCACTACAGCCGTCCAAGATCCGGAACGCCAAATGCTTTAGAGGGATTTCGCAAAACAAACTCATAAAAGGAGAAACCATGAACCCTTTAAAAAACGCCCTCTTATCATCGGCTCTGTTAGCAGCCCTCTCTGCTTGCGCCCCTCAGGGAGACTCTACTCCCGAGGCCAAACCTAAAGCGGTCAGCATGACCTCTGACATCTACGTGAACAACGAAAAGGTCGGAGAAATTTCCCGACAAGTAAAATCAGAAGCCGAAATAGAAAAATTGAAAGAGAAAAAACGCTCCTCTTCTCTGACTCCGATTCCCGTGTCACCGGAACACTCCGCCACTGTTTACAAACTTTCCGGACAGTCCGTGAAAGATCAGTATCTGGTGTCACCGCGGGTTTTCGTATATAGCGGATCCCGGCTGAATAGTTTTATAAGAAACAGTGATGGTTCGGTTGTTATTCCTTTTAATATCGCTTTGATTGATGGCTTAACAAACCGGGTTCACACCGCCGACGTTTCAGGTCCAACACAAGAGATTCCAGAATCTTTACGCGTAAAAAATTATCGCCAACTTCTTGAAGAAGTCGCCCGCTTTAGTGCACAAAAATCAGATGAATTCGCCATCGGCGCACTTCCGGGTTGCCCCTCAAGAATCACCGTGGCGGCAGGCGGACTCAATTATGACGTCACTCCCCCCAACTTAACGGAATCGGACTTTTGTGAAATCAATAAACCTTTCACCGTCAGTCTGAAAGTTCCAGAAAATGTAGCGCAGTATATTCTTGGTGATGCTCTTCGCGCCAGCATGGTGGACGTCATAGTCAATTACGCCATCATGGTGCCAGTACCGGTAAGTGAGCTTTCCGTTCGCTTTGATAAGCAAAAGGTCTATGAAGCCATCTTCGTCAATTTGCAGGCGTCCTACCCTCCGTATGGAGAAGCGGAAGTCGAATACGCCGTGGAAAAAGCGATGAAATCAATGAAAATGCACATTCACATCCAAGGTGACTACAACGATCAGATGAAGCGCATTGTGAGCGATGCCATCACCGCTTTTTTTGAAAAAATGCCGCCGAACCCGGACCGCGCTTCCGCAGGGAAATGCTCGAAAATGGTGTGCTTGACCGTAAAACAACAAAAGTTTGAGCATGAAGAAAAATTTGAAGTCCAATGGTCGCAGATAGAGAACATGCGAATGGACAAGGTTCTTCGCTTAGGTTCAAAACTTCGCCCCGTCAACGATGAACAAACCACGATTGGACAAGACAGTGCCATCGGTGCCAGCAATGCTTCAGAGTTCTCGAATAAAAACCTTAACATTAAAACAAATCCCTTCAACGTTTACACCGTAGGGATCACACCTCAAAAAGGCTCTACAGTTCACTTCAAGCCTTCTCTTTACACGTGGGAAAGAAGAAAGCGTGAAACAGAAACCTTAATCAATCATCGCACCTGGAATGATTGTACGGGACGCGTTGGTATCGAAAATCGTTGCAGCTACACCACTCGCCACGAATATCTTTATACTTGGGAATATACGGGAAAGGACATTTGGGTAAGCACGATAAATCCACTGAGTTCCGTGCCGCAATTTTTAAATGGCATCAAGTTGTACTTCCGCTTTGCTAACGGCGAGCAAATCCGTTGCGCGATTGAAGATTTGTACGGAATTAACGAAGAAGGCCGACGTACAATTCGTATTGAGAACACTCCTTCGTGCCCGCTTTTTGATAATGACAGAAAGGTGATCACAAGCTTCGGCATGATCAATGAAATAAAACTTGATGATATTAGCTATATGTCTGGTCAAAGAATGGACTCTAATTATACGCTTCGTTGGAACAAATACGTTCCCGTCATCTACAGCCCGACGGTCCTTATCGCAGGGCAATTAACTCTGCTTGGAGGGTCTTTCGTGTCAGATAGAAGTTTGCAATAAACACGGAACAATAAAAAGGGAGAGTCGTTGACTCTCCCTTTTTATTTTAAAAATCTTAGTTTAGCGCCCTGGCTTCGTCGATGCTCCTGATCCTGGGTTTGGATTCACCGGAGTCACCGGCGTAACGCCGGGATCTGCTGGTTTGTAATCGGCAGCATGGAATTTGAAAAGCTTTACTTTCGCACCAATCACCGCATTTTCATCGTTTTGTTCGATCACGCGGCCACGAGAAATTTCGTCACCCACCCAGTCGATTTCGATTTTTGCCACTGCTGAACTTGCTTGCGCACCACCACCAAGATAACGAGAGTTGCAGGGCTCTCCATCCCAGTAATAGTCTTCGTTATACACAAGCAACTGATCGCCCGCTTCTAGTTTCACGTCCGCCCCACCCACAATAATAAGATGGGTGTCGTGATTCGCCATCACGCGCGTATACCACTCTTCGGATTTAAGTTGGTTATTCAGTGAAGTGACGCCGAGGTTTAATGCATTCTTAGTTACATTCGCAAGTGGCGTTTGATAGTACGCACTCGGTCCCAACGTGAATGCGCCAAAATTAAGGCCAAAGCTCACTTTGGTTTTTGTCTGTTTGGAAGTTACGTTCGCTGCAGCCATCACTTTAGAAGTTAAAGGACGAGTCGCCACCATGGACAAGTCAAGTTGAGCCCATTCTAAGTTGATACCTGCTGATGCCAATCCATTGGTTGGATATGCTCCGCTTGGATTAAACCCCAGAGTGATACCGCCACCACCAATCAATTCAAACGAATTCACTGAGCCCGAAATCTTCGCTTGAGGAATGTTAACCATACACCAAGCCGTCTTCGCATATTGCACACTGTAATTGTCTTTGCCTGCCGCTTCGGCGAACGCCTTCATCATCTGACCGTCTGTTTTAGTCAAGTTGAAGAAACCGACGTCACCCGTTCTGGCCTGAGATGGCGGGACCGCAATCGGCGGGTTGTATTTCAAGGTGAATTCTTTGCTGTCTAAAAGCACGCTGTAAATCTGTTGATTTGCCACGAATTGGAAATCGAAGGCCGTCCCCCCCGGGAACATCACTGAACTAGAACGGATGGAGCCCAGTTCAACTATCTTCTTTAAAGCGCGAGGTGGTGTGGCAACGGGTTGTTGTTCACACTTTTGATTCCCCATCGTCATGGCAGCGCCGGCTACCAGGATCGTTGCTTTAAAAATCTTCTTCGATATATTTTGTGCTTTCATGAGTCCATCCCTTTCCACTCATTGCGCCCCTATGCGATACAGGCACAGTATACGGAGAAAAAGAGCTAGACCTTAAACTTGCGCTAAGTGTTCGAAGCGACTTGCAAAAACAAAACCGATATCAGCCTGAGACACGCTAAGTAATTGATTTCAAAGACAACCTAAAAAATTCGCATTTACCAAAAAAATTATGTGTGTCGAAACTTTGGACTCTTTCATCAAACTTTATACGGGATGTTCGTAGAGTGAACACTCGAGTTGTCGAAGTCTTGTTCAGAAAATTTTGAAATGAAAAGTCTTCGGAAAAATCTTCCAAACACAATCTTAACTTTCAGATTCATGGCGTCTGTGTTTTAAAGCGGGCACGAAGAAGGAGATCCTATGAAAACTTTGGTTCTTATTTTCACTCTATTAATGGGCTTTTCGGCACAAGCAAACACAGCCTGCCTTTCAGAAGACCAAGCTCGTGAACAACTGCTTTTAAAAGAATCGACAGTGCTAAAAGCACTTCATCAGAAAGCCGGAGTCCGTATTTGCAGAGGCACTCCGAACCAAGGATGCATCACTAAAACTCACTTCGTAAAAGCTATTTTAGCCTCAACATGGAATGAGTATCATCAGGCCTTTGTCTCTAACACTCTTTACGGTTGGGATTGTGCCGCGGGAGCCTCTTGCTGGTTGCAAGCCGGCATATCTTGCCAGGGTGAGGTAAGACTTGTTGAAACGGGCGACTAGAAACTACCGCCGCCCGACAAAGTGATGAAGTACTGGACTTCATCCTTCCCTAAAACAAAATCATTTTTATCCGTGCGGTCTTCTAGATAATGGAAGGCCTGCACACCACCACCGATGCGAAGTCCACCGAGTCCAAAGGTGATTCCGGCTTTTCCAAACACCGCGTTGGATTTTTCCGTCGCCACGCGCAGGCCGGGACCAGCAAAAAACTCAACGCCGAAAGCGCGATTCTGAGTGTACAAGTCATAGTTGAATAAAGCGGCGGAATCCAAACCGTACACCGTTTTTATTTCAGTGCCGAATTGAGTGAATAAAGAGTTCCGCCAGTTCAACCAATTCGTCGCATAGTAATTAAGTCCCAGATGAATTTCTGAGTAGGACTCTCCGTCACGCGTACCTGAAGAACCACTCAAATCATAAGTAAAGCGATTTTGCGCAAAAGATGAGAGGGAAACAAAAAAACAAACGACAAAGAGCAAGATAGAGTTTTTCATTAGAATATTGTGCGGACGGGCTCTAAGGAAGGTCAAACTCTTTTTTGTTCACGCGTGCGCACCAGGTAAACCACGATCGTAATGTTCACCAAAGTGATAAGCACCTTAATCCACGAAAAATGAAATAGAAGTTCGTAAAATTCGTAGGGCAGGTAAATGCCTCCAGACAAGATTCCCAACCATTTAGCCCAAGATTTTTCGCGCCATAATCCATAGGCCTCAAGCCAACGCATAAAACAATAGGCAATGATTCCGATGGCCAAAAGCTGCATGTTTTGTTCAGTAAGACCTGAAATATACTGAGCTAGCGGCTTAGGAATCTGATGATGCGCATTGAGACCCGCGTGTGCTAAGAAGTGTTCGCCGACATGTTGCGCGCGGTAATGCAGGAATTCTAAAAAACCCAGGCCTGCTGTCAGCACCGTCAATCCCTTTAGGAATTCAAACAGAGCAATGACTTGCAGGCCCGACATAGATTTACCTCTTAAAAGCTCAGTTGTTGTCCGTTCCCTTTGACATGAATGGTGTCACCGGCTTTTACTTTGCCAGAAATAATCTCTTTGGAAAGCGGATTCAAAAGTTCTGACTGAATCGCACGTTTTAAAGGTCTGGCTCCGTACACCGGGTCGTAACCTTTTTTTGCCAAGAAATCGACCGCGCTTTGATCAAAATCAATATTGATCTTTTTCGCTTTCAATCTTTGCGCAACAAGGTCTAACTGCACTTTCACAATACCAGAGATTTGTGATTCACCTAAAGAATGGAACATCACGATCTCATCAATACGATTTAAAAACTCTGGACGGAAACGTTCGCGCAAAGCTTCATTCACCGCTTCTCGCTTGGCATTTTCGTTCATGGCTGGATCCAAAATCGACTGCGAGCCAACGTTGGAGGTCATGATCAAAACCGTATTCTTAAAGTCGACAGTGCGACCTTGTCCATCTGTCAAACGCCCGTCATCTAACACTTGCAAAAGAATGTTAAAGACATCCGGATGAGCTTTTTCAACTTCATCCAAAAGGACGACGCTGTAAGGACGACGTCGAACGGCTTCTGTCAATTGACCACCCTCTTCGTAACCCACGTATCCCGGAGGTGCCCCGATCAAGCGAGCCACAGAGTGTTTTTCCATGTACTCACTCATGTCAATGCGAACGACGGCTTGTTCATCATCGAATAAGAATTCCGCCAAAGCCTTGACCGTTTCAGTTTTACCCACACCTGTTGGCCCCAAGAACATAAAGGTTCCAATAGGACGATTCGGATCTGAAATTTCAGCGCGTGCGCGACGAATGGCATCCGAAACTATCGTCAATGCATGATCTTGGCCGACTACGCGTTTCTTCAAAGCGTCTTCCATGTTCAGAAGTTTTTGGGACTCACTTTCAAGCATTTTGCTGACCGGAATACCTGTCCACTTCGCCACAACCTCGGCCACGTCTTCCGGGCCGACTTCTTCTTTCAACATGCGACTTTCCGTCGTGCTCTTTTGCTCTTTGCTACGTTCTTCCAAGCCTTTGAGTTTCTTTTCAGCTTCGGGAAGCTTTCCGTATTTCAGTTCAGCCGCTTTCCCCAGATCGCCCTCGCGCTCAGCGCGTGACACTGCAAGCTTCAAATCCTCGATGTCGGCTTTGAGTTTTTTAATCTGATCAATGCCACCTTTTTCAAACTCCCACTGCTCACGCAAAAGTTGGTTTTGCGCGTTCAAGCGAGTGAGTTCTTTTTCGATGACTCCCAAACGCTCTTTTGAACTTTCGTCCTTTTCTTTCTTCAATGCTTCTTTTTCGATACGAAGCTGCATCAGTTCGCGTTCGATCTTATCGATCTCTTCAGGAACCGAGCGAGTTTCAATACCGAGTTTACTTGCCGCCTCGTCGATAAGATCGATGGCCTTATCCGGTAAAAAGCGATTCGTAATATAACGATGAGAAAGTTTCACGGCCGAAACCAACGCTGAATCGGTGATGCGAATACCATGATGAACTTCGTATTTTTCTTTTAAGCCGCGCAAAATGGTAATGGCGTCTTCAACACTCGGTTCTTCCACCATCACTGTTTGGAAACGTCTTTCAAGCGCGGCGTCTTTCTCGATATATTTACGATACTCATCTAACGTCGTCGCCCCGATACAGCGCAATTCCCCGCGAGCCAAGGCAGGTTTTAAAAGCTGGCCGGCGTCCATTGCGCCTTCCGTCTTCCCTGCACCTACTAACGTGTGAAGCTCATCAATGAACAAAATGATCTGCCCATCACTGGAGGTCACTTCTTTAATGACCGCCTTTAAACGATCTTCGAATTCACCGCGGTATTTGGCGCCGGCGATCAAAGCTCCCATATCTAAAGACATGAGTTTCTTACCAACTAAATTGTCGGGCACGTCGTGTTTGATAATTCTTAGAGCCAATCCTTCAGCAATCGCCGTCTTACCCACCCCGGGTTCACCAATAAGAACCGGGTTGTTTTTGGTACGACGAGAAAGAACTTGCACCACGCGACGAATTTCTTCATCGCGGCCTACGACAGGATCCAATTTTCCTTCGGCCGCTAGAGCCGTCAGATCACGTCCATACTTCTTTAAAACTTCGTATTTGTTTTCAGGATCGTCATCCGTGACTTTTTGATTGC
This sequence comes from Bdellovibrio sp. HCB117, assembly GCF_047305915.1. Lineage (NCBI taxonomy): Bacteria > Pseudomonadati > Bdellovibrionota > Bdellovibrionia > Bdellovibrionales > Pseudobdellovibrionaceae > Bdellovibrio > Bdellovibrio sp. HCB117. Next base: position 2,847,927 of record NZ_CP178622.1, read on the forward strand.
CGCGCATTTCCTGCAAGGCTTGCTTAATATTATCCGAAGTAACCTTATTCTTTTTAAACAGGCCGTTTAATTCAGGGTCCCCGCTTTTTAACATCGCAAGGAAGAAGTGCTCGGTAGAGATGTAAGAATCTCCCCAGGCTTGGGCTTCATCTTCAGCTAATTTAAAGACTTTTTCTAATCGGGCACTGGCAAAAAGCTTTTGGCTACCGCCGGTGACTTGCGGAAAACGCTCAATTTTGTTTCTAAGTTCCGTCAGGAATTGGGCCTGTTGCACGCCCACTTTATCCAGCAATCGAGGAACAATGCCTTCGGACTGCTGCACCAGCTCCATAAGAAGATGTTCTGGTTCGACAGAGGGGCTGCCTTTACGCTCAGCCAACTTTGCGGCCGCTTGCATGGCCTCCTGGCTTTTTCGCGTCATTTTTTCAATATCGTTGCTCATACAACCTCCATCTGGAATAAAGGATGAGTCTTATTTTAGCTTTGTCAATGGAGGGTTTTAAGAATGGCTGTGGGAATCGTAAATCCCAAGGGAAAAAACAAATCGCAGCCGCGAATCCACCCTTCTATTAAAAAAGACACTGTGAACCCTCAAGATTACATGCGCTATGAAACACGCTTTTCGTGTGAGGACTGTTCCCACTTTGATGGCGAAAAAGTCGTTTGCACCATTGGCTACAACCCGCAAAATCACCTTCGTGCGGTCCAAACTCACCAGTACGAGACTGCGGGCAATATGGCCTTTTGTCGCTTCTTAGAAATTGACTGAGCCTTCGCCCAGAAAAATCCCGGTTTTCCATCTGAAAGTATTGTATCTAAGTGGTTCAGGACAATCTTACGTCCTGATTCCCCGATCTGTCGTTAGACTAGTATTGTAGAAAAAAGACAAAACCCGCCTGACGTCCTGTCAAGACATCGTCTCAAATCCCGATCAAATGTGTATCAATGATTCACTCAGAAGGAGTCAGAGAGAGAAGGTCACTCTCTCTGTGTAACCGAAAGGAGGGCCTTCAAGGATGAAATAGAAAAGAACAACAGATTGTTCAAGCGCTGGAAGCAGGAACAATAAAGGGAAAGATCCCTGATTAGAAATTCCAGCGAAAAGGTTCGAAAGAATAAAAAGGCCATTACTTTTAGCACAGACTCGGATGTCAGTGCTCGGCGAAGCAGAGTAGGTTCTGCCAAGCCAAAAAAACAAATCAAGGAGGGTATTGAAAATGAAAAATAAATATTAACGGAGGAATTTAAAATGGGAATGAGAGTAACAACTAACATCAGCGCGATCAATGCTCAACGTAACCTAGTTGGTTCACAAAGAGCGATCAACGACTCAATGGCGAAACTTGCTTCTGGTAGCCGTATCAATAAAGCGGCAGACGATGCAGCAGGTCTTGCGATCTCTGAAGGCTTGAAAGCTCAGATTCGTTCTGCAGCACAAGCTCAAAGAAATGCGAACGATGGTATCTCAATGGTTCAAACTGCTGAGGGTGGCTTGAACGAAATCGGTAACATCGTGGTTCGTCTTCGTGAGTTGGGAATCCAAGCGGCTTCTGACACTGTTGGTGAAACAGAGCGTGGCATGTTGAATAAAGAGGTTCAGCAATTGAAATCTGAAATTCAACGTATCTCTTCTGTAACTACTTGGGGTACTACTAAACTTCTAGATGGTTCATCTCCGAAGTTTGATTTCCAAGTTGGTTTGTTCAACAACGCTGAAGAAGATCGTATCTCTTTCAACGCTGGTGAGAACGTTGCAACTTTGGACGCTCTTGGATTGAGTGGTGTAGACTTCTCTTCTAAAGAAGGCGCTCAAGATGCTCTTGCAATGCTTGATAATGCTCAGACTTCAATCTCTGGAACTCGCGCTAACCTTGGTGCCCTTCAGAACAGATTGACTTCGACTGTTGACAACTTAGGTGTTGCTCAAGAGAACTTGTCTGCAGCTAACAGCCGTATTCGTGACACAGACGTTGCTCAAGCATCTTCAGAGATGACTCGTAACAACATCTTGTTGCAAGCTGGTACTTCAACATTGGCTCAAGCTAACCAATCTAACCAATTGGCTCTTAAGTTGATCGGTTAATTGCGCTAGGCGCACAGAGTGCAGGGCGACGCCCGAAACTGAAGTAGCGCTTAAAAACGTAACTTACTAAAAACCCGATGAGTTCGCTCATCGGGTTTTTCTTTTTTTGGCGAAGGACTGACACCAAAAGAATCTGCTTAGCGAACAAAGTTTAGACACCACCCTGTCCAAGATTTGACTTCTTCAAAAAACTGTAAAACTTATTTACCAATAATTTCAAATATTTAGCTCAAGTATCCAGGAATTTCCGCCGAAAATATGTAAGAAGCATGGAGGAATTCTATGAACACGGCGCAAACAGCAAGATTACTGGTGATGGCATTGATGACGACATCCCTACTTGCAGCCTGCAGTAAAGGCGGCTTTGAAACTTTGGCTACGGACGGCAATTCAGGCCAGGGATCTGTAACCCCGGGCGATGATTCTGGCCAAGGCACTCCCCCGCCTGTACCGAGTGCGTTCGATAAATTAGATATGAATGCTTATGTTGGCAGCGGTACTTATGAAAATGAGCAAGTGCTGGCATTGGACAAGGCTAATAAGGCACTTCTTCTTTATCTTCCTTTGCCTCCTGGACCTTTCAGTTCCGTGTACATTGATGTCCCTAGCGTCAAAGGTGTTTCGGTGAAGACGGTTCTGGACTCGCAACAGAAAGCTCGCGTAGCCGTCAGCATTCCGCTGCGCCTGATCGTGAAAGACAAAGTGACCCTCCCACCGGCAACGACTTTGCCTGGTGGCCGAACATTGCCAATGATGCCGAGCGGAGAATACCCTTCCCTAGCCCTGGGTCTTAATCAGAACTCCAGCAACAAGATCTACCTTTATTTAGGTGTCAATGCGGTCGGACTCTTCGTGGAAAGCTCATTCTTTCCTGAATATGTGGGCATCACTGCTCCGATTAAAAACCAAGCAGGTACCAGAACCCTGGGGTACTTTACCATCGTGCCTAAGCAAGGCGTTAACAACGGTGGTTTGTTCCTGTCTTTCTTGATGCCGAATGACTTGGCTGCAATCATTGATGATCACTTGAGTGGTATTATCAACTAAACAAGACTCTGAAAATCTCATTCTAATTTTCTTTGCCTGCCCCCTTAAATGTCGCTAGTCTAAGGGGGCTAATCATTTTTGAACGAAGTTTGACTTCTAGCATTTTCAGGGAGCGATCAATGGCAAAGAAAAAAGCGAAAACAGCTAAGAAAGCCGCAACTAAAAAAGCAGCAAAAAAACCTGCTAAAAAAGCTGCTGCTAAAAAAGCAACTAAGAAAACTGCAAAACCAGCGAAGAAAGCTGCCACTAAAAAAGCAGCAAAACCCGCTAAAAAAGCTGCGACGAAAAAAGCCGCTACTAAAAAAGCAGCTCCCAAAAAAGCTGCGAAAAAGTCTGCTGCTAAAAAACCAGCTGCGAAAAAAGCGGCTCCAAAAAAAGAAAAAGTAGCTAAAGCCGCAGCCGTTGGCGCGGGTGCTGCTGAAGTATTGAAACCTTCCACTTCTCCGGCAGTTGAAGAAATCTCTTCTGATTTCGACGACGAAGCGGAAATGGACAACATGATCGACATCGAAGAAGAAGACACTGGTTCTGACGACGAGTGGGAAACTGAATCCGATGACGAAGACATGGAATCTGAAGACGAAGAAGGTTCTATCGAAGAAGACGAAGAGTCTGAAGACGTCACTTCATCTGACGATGATGACGACGACGAAGACGATGAAGATGAAGACTTCGGCGACGACGAAGGTTACTTCTAATTCTGAAATCTAAATAACTGCGAAGCTCTTTCTAGAAGATTTTATGAAAGAGCATTTGCGGAAAATATTTAAGATTGGAAAAGCGCTCTTTGATGAAAAACAAGAGCGCTTTTTTGTATCTGCGAGGATCTTCTCCAAACGCCTCTGCCTTCATTCCTAAAGACCGAGCCATCGCTAAGGCTCGCGGTTGATGATACTCTGATGTGACAATCAAAACTCTGGGATCTGTCTGAGCCATTAAAGGCCGGCTGTTTTGCATATTGTCCCAGGTGTTTTTGCTTTCACGTTCTTCCAGAAAGTCCGTATGACCTTCCTTCGCTAGAAGGATTTTATAGACGGCCACTTCTCCCCGTCTTTCATCGCCAGAAAGTATTAGCTGCGCATGCGGCCAACGACTTTTAGCTTTTGCCGCATTGCTGGCGCGATCGCGGGTCACGGTACTCGTTAAATCCCCGTTCGCACCCAATAAAAGAATGTAGTCATAATCAGTCAGTGAGCCGTTGCGGGAAAATCCATAAACATACAGTTCCGCCGCTAGAAAATAAAATAAGAGAATGCCTAGAAGAGTCATGTCGATATTGTAGCGCGAAGTGACCGGTCTTTGTAGTCAACGCCCCCGGTTTTGTTTATGATTTTTATATGTACAAGCATCTTTACCAGCGTTTTTTAGAAGCCCATCCCCAAGAACTTCATTTTGCCTGCCACAGTCATCACTATTGGCCGGATGTTTCTCGGGACGCTCATATTCAGTATTGGGATGATTCTGCTCGTTACGTGGATGATAAGTGGGCGCATATTTTTTCGGTGAAGGTGCCAAGGGCGCAGCAGCTGATCGCCGAGGTTTTAAATATCTCGCATTCGGAGCAAATCGTTTTTGCGCCGAATACACACGAGTTCGTATTTCGACTGTTAAGCTCTTTGGATTGGAAAAAGAAGATCCGTATTTTAACGACGGATTCCGAGTTTTACAGTTTTGACCGTCAGATCAACCGCCTTTCCGAGATGGAAAATTTTGAAGTGGTCAAAGTTCCGACTTTACCATTTGAAACTTTCCACGAAAGATTTGAAGCCGAGATGGCGCGCGGTACTTGGGATCTGATTTTCTTAAGCCATGTGTTCTTCAACTCGGGCTTGGTTTGCGAGGTCCATCGCTTAGCCACGAAAGCTCCGCAAGGAAGCATGTTCGTTATTGATGGGTACCATAGTTTTATGGCTGTACCTTTGGATTTTTCTGCGCTTCAAGATCGCGTCTTTTATATCGCGGGTTCTTATAAATATGCTCAAGGTGGCGAAGGGGCTTGCTTTCTTTATGTTCCACCGCAGACGCGACACCGCCCATTTCATACCGGCTGGTTTGCAGAACTTTCTCACCTATCTGCGGTAGGCAATCAAGTGGGATATCCGCAAGATGCCCTTCAATATGCGGGAAGCACGATGGATTTTTCCGCACTTTACCGCCTGATTGCGGTTTTAGAAAAATTTAAATCTGAGGGTTTGAATGTCGCTAAAATCCATCAAGTGATCAAAGACAATCAACGGACCTTTTTAGCTTCTTTAGAAGAACTTCAACATCCGGTATTGAACCGCAAGAATCTATTTATCTCAGCGTCTGCCACCACCGAGCACGGACACTTTCTGACTTTTGAGTGTCCTAGCGTTGAAGCCACTCAGGCCCTTGTTCACCAGCTTAAGCAAGCAAAAGTCCAAACGGATTCTCGAGGGACCCGGTTGCGTTTTGGTTTCGGCCTCTATCATGACAATGGGGATCTTTCAGAACTGGTGCACAGAATTGGGACTCTAGCATAAATTGCAGCTATTTCCGCATCAGTTGCATTCTCGATTCGGGCCGCAGACTTCCGAATAAAGCATGACGTATTTGTTATCATTCTTTTAGTGCATATATAGTTGTTTCCTATTTTATTGCGGAAGGACGTAAAGGACGATAGATACTTCGTCATTAACAAAACGGAGCTATCCATGAAAACACTTTTATCTATCGCCTTGATTTTGGCCTCTACTACTTCGGCTGTTGCTGCAACTAAAGAACCCGCAAATCTTGAGCTTTGCACTTTAGAACTTTATGAACCTAGCGAAGAACTTTTTATCACTGAAGAAATCTTTGATGTAAGAAAAGCAACAAGCGTTTCTAAACTTGAGCTTAAGATGCTCAACGCTCACTTAAACTACATCAGCTTTGAAGAACCTAAAGAATTTACGTTTGAGGACGTCAAAGCTGCGTTTGCTAATGGCTTCGATGAACTTTACATCCTTAAATTGACATCTCGTAAAACCGGCAAAGTATACTTGGAAACAAAGTCTTATCCAGGTGACAACGCTTACGGATTGGTTTTCGACCTTAAAGGAAATGTGATTGCTCAAAACGGCGATGACTCTTACACACTGATCGGTAAAGATGGCAGTGAGTTTTCTTGCTACGAAGTGAATAAAGACAAGTACGACAACTAAATCTTTGCTACTAAAAAGAAAAAAGCCTCCTTCTCAGGAGGCTTTTTTTATTTGGTTAAAACACCCGTGCTTTTCACCATGTTTTCCAGAACCCCAGTGAATCTGTTTAAGTCTTCATTGTTGATCTGATTCCAGAACGTAGAAATCTTTGGCGCCCATTGCGGGAAGATTTCCTTCACCAAAGCTTGTCCCTTCTCTGTGATCTTGATCACGAAAGAACGTCCATCCTTTTCATGCAACTCACGCTTCACCAATTCAGCCTTCTCAAGTCCATTGATGAGTCCTGAAATCGTGGCCTGAGTTACGCCCACGCGATTTGAAAGCTCAGAAGGCATCATTCCCTCTGGTGCGTCCCCTAATAGGAACAACAACGTGAATCGACCGCTGGACAAGTTGTGCGGCGCTAGCAAACTATCTAAATAGTTTTCCATGTCATTTGCCACCTTCATGAAAAGAAGATTCGCGTAGAGCGCTTGTGAATCCACGGCGTCGTGGATTCGCGACGCCGAGACTCTTAGTTCTTCTTTAGAAGGCAGAGTTTGAATGAATAATTTAGCCATAACATACTCCTATTCTATTATCCTTCTGACAAACCTACTTCGTTGGACTCGACAGAACCTTTCGATTCAGAGCCCACTTTCACTTCAACATGACGATCTGCTTTTTCTTTCTTCATATGTGTCGTGAATCGAGAACCCAGGTTATTAGCCCAAATTCTGAAGCGATCGACATAAGTGAACACCGCAGGTACGACGATCAAAGTCAAAATCGTTGATGAAATCATACCGCCGATAATTGCCACACCCATCGCCGTACGAGTTTTCGAAGCCTCATTCATACCGATCGCCACAGGCAGTGTACCTGCGATCAATGCAAAGGAAGTCATCAAAATCGGACGAAGACGTGTCTTACCAGCTTCGACCAAAGCTTCCGCTCTGGATTTACCTTGCGCCATCATTTGGTTCGTATAGTCGACAAGCAAGATACCGTTCTTACCGGCAACCCCGATCAACATGAAGAAACCAAAGATCGCAAAGATCGTTAATGTTTCGCTCATCAAGAACAAGCCCAGGAACGCACCACACAGAGCCAGTGGCAAGGCCACCATGATCGTGATCGGCGTGATGAAGGACTCATACAGACTTGAAAGGATCAAGTAGATGAACATGATCGCAAATCCAAGAGCCAGAACCGTTGATGTCATAAGCTCTTGCATGTTTTCCGCATCACCACCGAATGTGTAACGCACACTTGGAGGGAAAGCATTTGGACCCGTTGTCATAGATTTAACAACGTCGTTCACGGCATCACTTAAACCTACGCCCGGCGCAAGACCCGCTGTCACTTGGATATAACGACCACGGTCTTGACGTTCGATAGATGCAGGGCCCGTCGCCAAGTCGCCTGTCGCTACGTCAGAAAGCTTCACTAATTTTCCGTTCACGTTGGGAACATAAACTTGGTTGAAGGCTTGTTTAATATCACGTTGCTCTGGCAACAGACGCACACGCACTTCATATTCACGTCCCTTTTCACGGAACTTAGCCGGTGTTAAACCTTCCACTTGAGCACGCAATTCGCCACCCATTGTTTTCGTGTTAATACCGTATAATTTTGCAGCTCCTGGTTTCACATGCACTTGCATTTCGGGTTTACCAGGGCGGAAGTTAGAGTCCACGTCTTTGAAGCGCGGATCCGCCTTCATTGTCGCGAGAACTTTCGTTGCTGAAGCTTCCAATTCTTTGGGATCTGCAGAGATAATATTCAAAACGAATGGTTGATCACCCATACCGCCGGACGCATCGTACTGTTTCACAACCGGATTTGCGTTTGTGAAACCAGCTAACTGTTTACGAATCTTATCGCGGAATTCTTCCGTCGTTAACTCACCACGCTCTTTGCCGTCTTTCATACGCACGTAGAACTGTGATTTATTAGACTCCCCGTACAAGCTACCCACGATTTTCGCCGTGTAGTTCACTTCAGGGTTCGCGCGAAGAATATTATCCACTTCGTCCGCTACTTTATTCATACCATCTAAGCTTGTGCCTGGTTCCATTTCCAATGTGACGGCGAACTCACCCGAGTCGTCATCCGTGATAAAGGCACCAGGAACTTTAGTGACAGTATAGATACTAAGTACGAACACCATGAACGTCGCACCAATCGTCATCAATGGATGACGTAAAGTCACACGCAATAATTTTTCGTAAACGTTTTCTAACCAGCCTTGGAAGCGGTCAAACCCACGCACCAAGCGACCCAGCGTTTTACCATAAAGTGTATTATGATCTTGCGGAGAATGACCGGCACCGTGACCTGCACCACCAAAGTAAGCCGTTAACATTGGAATGATCGTCATCGCCACGAACCAGCTGATAGCCATAGAGAACACGACAGTCATACCGAACTGTTTTAAGAACTGGCCGATAGTTCCCGACATTGTACCTACCGGCACGAATACGGCGATAACAACCAGAGTGATGGCCATAACGGCCATTTGAATTTCCGTTGTTCCTTTTTCTGCCGCTGTCAGTGAGTCCTCGCCGAGCTCCATACGACGGTAAATATTTTCGATAACCACGATGGCGTCGTCGATCAGAAGACCTACGGCCAAAGTCAATGCCAGCATCGATACGATGTTAATCGAGAATCCTGCCACCTTCATAATCATGAAGGCACCGATCAAGGAAATCGGAAGCGAAAGGGCTGTGATCAATGTTGAACGCGCACTGCCCAGGAAGAAGAACACGGTGATGATCGTAAGAACGATACCGATAATGATCGTTTCATTCACGTCATAGATATTATCTTTAATTTTGATTGAACCATTCGTCACGACTTGAACTTTGGGCGCACCATCAAGCTTCGCCAATTCAGGTCCGATACGATCTAATTGTTTAATAACGTCGTCAGCCACACGCACGGTGTTTGAGCCGGATTGACGATACACTTGTAAGAACAACGCTTTTTCGCCATTCAAATAAGCGCGGGATTTTTCATCCTGCATGGTATCGACAACTTTACCTAGATCAGCGACACGTGTTGGAACCTCGTTTCCGTAAAGATTCACAAGAGTGTCTGAAATTTCGGGCACGGACTGGAACTCTCCCAGACCACGGAACACAAGCTCTTTACCACCTTGTTGTTCCACTTTACCACTGGGAATATTTTCGCCTGAAGCGCCGACTTGGCCAGCCACTTGGCTGACAGAAATTTCACGCGCACGCAGCTTATTGCGATCCAAGATCACGTGAATCTCACGCTCACGGCCCCCGAAGATTTCGATGGCACCGACGTTGTTCACTTGCTCAAGACGTGGCTTGATAAACTGGTCCGCGATATCGAAAAGTTGCGCATCATTCAGGTTGTTCGCCGTTAAAGACACCATCAAAATCGGGGTGTCTGACGGGTCAAACTTTTTGATCACAGAATCTTCAGCATCGTCTGGAAGTTTTGGTTTTGCGATATTTACTTTATCACGCACTTGTTGTTCAGCGTACTTCACGTCGACCGAGCTATTGAACTCGACGATAACTTGTGAAACACCTTCTAAACTTTTAGAAGTCAGACGTTTAATACCGGAAATGGTACTCACTTCTTCTTCGATCGGACGGCTGACCAAGGTTTCAATCTCGGAAGGTCCCGCACCAGGATAAGTTGTTTGAACGGTGACAACCGGGATACTGACGTCCGGGAATAAGTCCACGCTCATCGATTTGAAAGAGGCCCAACCCACAACGATGATGGCAATCGTCACACAGGCTGTAAAGATGGGTCTGCTGATAGATATCTTAGGTAAGCTCATGATTATTTTCCTCCTTCAACAGAGGCTTGGTAAAGTTTAACTCTAGCTTGAAGTCCAAGAATCTGAGCGGCCGCTTGCACGCGGTTCACTTCAGATTGCGAGAAGTCTTGTTCAAAAAGAAGAACTTGATAAGTCGTAGTTCTTCCCTGACGAAGACGTGTGCGCTCATTGTCCAATTTGGCTTTTTGCGCGTTGACGATATTTGTAGCCAAACGAAGGCTTTCTTTAGCTTCCGCCATTTGTTCTACTAAATTCGTCCATTCTTGTTCTTGATTGAATTGTTTTGCTTGGTAAGAAAACTCTGCCGCTTTGCTCGCTTTCAGTGCTCCGGCTTTCGCATCGTTCAAAGCGAAAACATTTAAGGGAAGATTGAAGCGCAGGCCTACGAAAGCCGTGTCTCTGCCGTCTTCACCCGCTGCCTTTAAAGCGTCATTTAATTCTTCATTACGACCATTCAAAGCATAGCTGCCATAAAGATCTAATGTCGGTTTGTTTTTCTCTTCAGTGACTTTGGCAGAAGCTTGCGCCAAACGGGACTGTGCTTCGGCTGCTTTCACATCATAGCGATCGCCCGGTCTTGCTTTAGGAACTTCAACCGTTCCTAAAGAAGAATAGTTGATACCGTCTAATGCCGGAGCTGGTTCTTCTGCTTTTCTGTTTAGGAAAGTGTTGAAGGCGCGACGAGCGGCTTTTTCGCTATTTTCGGCTTGTTGCACTCCGAAGATAGTGGCTTCCACCATGGCTTTGGCTTGAAGAACGTCGGCGTTTTCGCCTAGGTTCATACGAGCTTTGCGAGAGACATAATCCAAAATACTTTGAGCTTGTTTCAAAGCGCGTTTCTGAACTTGCACAAGTTCCTGAGCTGATGCCAGTGACCAGTAAGCCGCTTCGGCTTCAACCAAAGTTCCAACAGACTCTGCCTCTGCTCCGAATTTTTCTGCGACATTTTGTTGGCGAGTCAATTCTTCATTCGCGCGTGCCGTGCGACCGAAACCATTTCCCCAAAGAGGCATGTTTAGTTCTAGAAGCGGAGTCGCATCCCAAAAGCTGTTCGGAATTCCTGCTGGAAGATCTGCTCCGACAACTTCCGTGCGATCCATCGCATAGGAAAGTTTTGTTTCAAGACCGAAACTGAAATCTTGAGATACTCCTAAAGAGTAATTCTGCATTTTCAGTTCATCATATGTAATGGTGGAACCAAAAGGCTCTTTACCGTCGTAGCCAATTCTTGCATTGGCAAAAAGACGCGGAGTAAAGAACAAGTCTGCTTCGCGTGTCTTTAGTTGAGAAGCTTCGGCCTGCTCAGAGCTCGCCTTGTACCCTAAACTATGTTGTTTAACTTGATCGAGATATTCACTCAGATTCATTGCGGACGCCGAATTTCCAACCAGGGTGGCTGCGAGAATCAGCGAGAAGCTAGCAATGTTTAAAACGTCGGATCTTTTCATTTCATAACTCCGTTATGTAATCGCTTACATACTTAACCTAACCGAAGACCCCTAAGTATGCAATCAATTACTTTCTTGCGTACTGATTTAGCTTATGATACATTATATAAAGATAAGACATTTCAATTACTTAATTGAAATGTCAGGAGATTTTCAATGACGGATTCATCTCAAGTTAAGATCCAAAATGACGAAAGTCCTGCTCATGTTAAGGGCAAAAAAAGGGACCGTTCTGCTTCTGAAGAAAGATTGATTCAGGCAGGCTTAGAGATCTTTGCGAAAAACGGATTTAATGGTGCAACGACAAAAATGATCGCAAAGAAAGCCGACGTGAATGAATCACTGATCGGTCGTTACTTCGATGGCAAAGAAGGTTTGTTGATTGCCATTATTGAAAAGTTCTTAGAGCAAGTTATTCAAGACGAACTTCCCTACCCTCCCCAGAATACCTTAGCTGCGGAACTTGAAAATTATGTGCGCTTTCGTGTGAACCAAGGATGTATGCACGAAGAGTTTGCGCGTATCGTGTTTTCGCAGTGTCTAGTGGATAGAAAATTTAAAAAGAAAGCACGTGAAACGATTCCACTGCTCATTGACCCTAAACTTATTGATCGCGTGCAAATGTTAGCTGATAAGGGCCGCTTGAAAGAAGGCGCCAATGTCTTAGAGATCTGTGAACATCTTGATACTTTTTTAGACGGGATTTTCTTTTTCGATCATATCCTGCATGAGGAACCGCCTGAAGTCACCGGAGAGAAAGCCGCTCGCTTCGTAAGGACTTACTCTCGCCTTTTTGATAAATAAAATATTTTATAACTGAAAAAATAAAAAACCCACAGTGAGAGCTGTGGGTTTTTTGTTTTATTCGTCGAACGCCGGAAGATCGTCGATCGTTGTTGTTGGTGGAGGTGGAATCACTCCAGGTTCTTCCGTTTTTGTCGTGCTGCCAGTACCTGAGTTTGTGCTCGTAGATCCTGTGGAGCCTGTCGAAGTGCCCGAAGATGACGAAGAACCTTTTTTCTTATCTTCCTCTTGCTTTCGTTTTTGCTCTTCCGCTTTTTTACGAGCTTCTTCTTGTTTTCTTAGCTCTTCTTGTCTGCGAGCTTGTTCTTGATTTTGAGTTTGTGACTGACGACGTTGCTCTTCAAGGCGACGTTGTTCTTCGGCTCTACGTTGAGCTTCGCGCTGTGCTTCGATGCGACGTTGCTCTGCCACTCTTTGCGCTTCTTGCTGACGTCTTTGTTCTTCGAGGCGCGCTTGCTCGGCAGCGCGACGTTGTGCTTCTCGACGTGCCTTGATTTCTGGATCGTGTTTCTCTAAGCATGCTCTTGCGACGATATCTGAGTTCTGACCGCGGCGAACTCCATCTTTGATACATGTGTTAAGTTCAAAGTTGGTTTGATTACGGCAAAGTCTTAAGACATCCGTCGTCGCGCGAAGGTTTTCAAATTCTTGTCCGCCGTTGATGTACATATCAGCTGCGCACTCAGCAAAGCGTGGGTTCACCGCCTGCGAACAGATAGAAACGAAATAGTCTTGATAGTCTTTTGAAACCTTCGCAGACAATTGAAGAGTACAGTCTTGAACTCGAGAATCCAAAACTCCTTTTGCGCAGAAAAAACCAGCAACATCTACTTTGCCGTCGCCAAATTTATAACGAGCCAACTCAACCGTACATCTTTGGAACTCGAAATCAGTACGGCCGTAAGAACAAGCTTGATCCGTCAACGACTCGAAAGTACCTAGTTGGGAATATAGATTTGCTGAACACTCTTCACGAGAAACGTAATGAGGCGCCGGCGGTGGCACTTGTCTGTCACGTTTTCCCCAAGCCTGTGCTTGGTTTGCAAATGTTAAAGTCACTAGGACCAATGCAAGAATGTTCTTCATATAAACCTCTTAATCCGGATCTATGTTTTGCAAGGCATAGGCCACGTCATCTCGTTTTAATACGGTTTTTAGGTCGGTGACGTGGCGAGGGTTTTTACAGAGTGACAATTCAGTTTGGCTCGTGAAAACGCTGGCTTGGATAGTTTTTAGGCAAAAAAAAGCCCGAGGTGGGAAGAGAGAAAACCACCTCGGGCTAGCTAGTAATACTCGTACTTTCGTACTTAAGATCTATTTCATGGGCTTCGTGTGAACTGCGAATTTTTCGAACTCGCCGTACTCATGAAGTTTGTTATAAAGAGTCTTGATCGTAATACCCAAGTTGTTAGCTGCTTGAGTTTTATTACCACCAAAGTGCGCTAGAGCTTTCAAGATATAGCGCTTCTCTAGGTCGTGAAGAGTCATTGTAGGATCATACTCAATCACATCTTTTTCAGTCTCACCGTTACGGATATTCTCTGGAATATCGTTCAACATGATCATGTGACCTTCAGAAAGGATCTGAAGTCTTTCGCACACGTTTTGAAGCTCACGGATATTTCCTGGCCAATCATAACGGATCAAAGCTTTCATCGCTTCTTCATTCACTGAACGACCACGATTCAAATACGCGTGTTGAGAGTTGTTCAAGAAGTGGTTGATCAACGCCGGGATGTCTTCTTTACGACGACGAAGAGGCGGAGCACTGACCACGATCGTGTTGATACGATAGAACAAGTCTTCACGGAAGTTACCTTTAACAACTTCTTGGTCCAACTCTCTGTTCGTTGCACAGATCAAGCGAATGTCTACTTTGATAGGGTCTTTACCACCCACGCGGTAAATTTCACCTTCTTGGATGAAGCGAAGAAGTTTAGCTTGGATCGCTGGATCCAACTCACCGATTTCATCAAGGAACAAAGTTCCGCCGTTAGCCGCTTCAGCCAAACCGATCTTACGATTGTAAGCACCCGTGAACGAACCTTTTTCGTGACCGAAAAGTTCAGACTCAAGAAGAGTTTCGCGAAGAGCGCCGCAGTTGATAGCTACGAAAGCTTTGTTTTTGCGGTTAGAACGATCATGGATAGAACGAGCGATAAGTTCTTTACCCGTTCCAGATTCACCAAGAACTAGGATGTTCGCCGTGGAAGGAGCCACGCGGTCGATCATCTTCATCAAGCTTCCCATCACCTCAGATTGGTAGACGATGGTCTTGTTTTCCAAAACTTTGGAAGTTGTATTTGTATTCCACATCACTTGATTTGCATTCTGAGAAGAGGGCAAGATCATAGAGTTGTTATCGTTCATGGGTTCCACCTTTCGGTAACGTACTTTATAAATCTGGGTGGGTGTCTCAGATTGAATATCTCGTTCTGATACACCGCAGCAACGCATTGAGTTATAACTTTGGTCGTGTAAGTTTTGCAAGTAAATTTTTGCATGGCGTTAAATTTTTTTTAGGGCCTATGCTTCAACCCATAGGATTTCAGCATCATGGCAAAGCCGTTTAAACTGGCCGAAAACATTGATAAATATCTGAAATTCATGACTTTTGTGAAGTCGGCCTCCCCCCTCACAATCAAGCACTATAGCTTAGATCTTAAGCAGGCTTTTAATTATGAGAATTCGTCGGCTTCTTTGAGCGAGGCTGAACTGCTGGCTACGGCTCGCAGAGCCTTCAACCAGTGGGCTCACCTTTCTTTGGCCTCCCGGAATCGCAAAGCCGCCACTCTGAAAAGCTTCTTTTCCTGGGCTTTTGACGAGTCACTGACCGAGAGAGATTTGTCTCTGCAAATCACTTGTCCGAAGGTTCCAAAAAAACTTCCGCACTTTCTAAGCGTCGATGAAGCTCTGGCAGTTTTTAAAAGCTTTGATAGCGACAAAGAGGTTTCACTGAAAGAAAAGGTCTTATTCCTGCTTCTTTATGGTGGTGGCCTGCGCGTCAGTGAGGCTTGCAATCTAAAATGGTCCGAAGTCTTCATGGCGCAGAAAATTCTGCGTGTGACAGGTAAAGGATCTAAAGAGCGCGTGATTGCTCTTCCCACTTTGACGGTGCAAGTGCTGCATACATGGAAGAAAGAAAGTGGCTTCAACGAATTCGTCTTTGGCGAAGAACCGCTAAACCCTCGCACGGCCTACGACATGGTAAAATTAAGTGGTCAGCGTGCAGGGCTTTTAAAGCCATTGCATCCGCATGCTCTTCGTCACAGTTTTGCGACTCATTTATTATCTAGCGGAGCCAACTTAAGAACGTTGCAAGAGCTATTGGGCCACGAAAGTCTGCAGGCCACTGAAAAATACACTCATTTAGGGATCGATCAATTGGCGAGGACGCTTGAAAATCTGCATCCTCTGGGAAAAGGAAAGTGATTACTTTCTGATAAATTCACACGTGATCTGATAACCCGCGCCTTCATCCAGCGCCAAAACCACTTTATCACCGTAATTCGTAAGAATATAAGTCTCTGAAAGATAGGCCTCACCGACAAGAGGATACATGATAGTTTTTTGAGTAAGAACATTTCCGTCGACGGTTCCGACAACGTCATAAGCAGAGTAATGACCTTCCTTTAAAGTTACGCGGCGAAAACCTTCTTCTAAAAGAAAGCCTACAGCCTCTTCGCCGTAAACGTTGATCTCGATGTCCTTCGGATTAGACGTCTGCTTGCTATAACTGATGTAAGCTCTTTTTCCCGGAGCTAATTCACATTCTTCTTGGTTCACGGAGTAAGCTCCTAGGAACTGCTGTAGACCCTGAGCGTGAGACATGTTTGAAAATAAAACTATCGCGATAAGTGAGGATACGAATTTCATAAAACCTCCGAGAGAGGCCTTTATAAGCTATCTTCGTCGTAGATCAAAATTCGCCGTGCAAAACTTGTAATAGGTATAAAGCATATTCGAAATTGTCGCTTAGTTTTACAGAGTCGCGTGTTCAAGATAGTGGCGGACCATAGCTTCGACATTGCGAAGTTCCTGATCCACAAGTCCACGTTGGGGAGCAAGCTTGTCCGTATCCGCAAGATGAGCCTTAAAGAAAGGCGCCATCCAAGGTTCTGCATTCACAACACCTTGCTGAAGAAGAAACTTGATATAAAAGTGCATCTTTAAAACGAGAGGATCCTTTGCGGTCTCGACAGCCTTTAGAGCATTCCCTAAAAGGTTGAAAAGAAACTCAGAAGATTTATCACCTTCCTGACTGACTTTGCTCACACAATCAATCATGTGCAGAGCAAGTTCCAGGCGGTCATAGTCTTTACGAATACCAGGGAAGTCGTTCAGCAGAGTCGCTTCTTGAAGAACATTCAGCTGTCCTTCCTCGGCCTGTTTATAGGTGAAACTCACGAAATGGGTGGGTTCAAGCACTCCCCCACCGAAGCGCTTTTTACTTTTCAAGGCACCCCGAGCGATGAATGACAGCTTTTCCCCTACTGGCGAAAGCGCGTGAAGAATCAAGTCGGCTTCCGAGTATTTGATTTTTCTTAGAATGATGAAGCGGTCTTTGCCTTGAGTCACACGTCCCAACTTTGCTGAAGCTTTACTTCTTCATACGAAGATATCACAAGCTTGGCAAAGTCTTTTGTATTCAGAAGATCCAATCCCACAATCAACAGGCCGCGCAGTTGCTCAAGGCTTGGTGTGGGCTCCCACCAGTGACGAAACATTTTTATAGCTGACCAGTGGCACATATTGGTGCTCGCCATTTTCTGCCAGCCCTCAGCTTTTGAAAGACCCAGTTTATTAAAAAGATTTTCCGCAACGGCTTCCGCGCTAACATCCGAAAAACTAAAAACGGCGCGATCAAACAAACGAGCAGCTCCAGATTGAAAATACAAACTAGCTACCACTGAAATTTCTTTTTCGAAATTTTCGACTAACAGGGGGTTGCTTTGATGTTCGCTACGCGCTTCAGAAAGTTCCTTAACAAAGGCTTCCGCCTTCCAACTCATGTTCTGCGCCATCATCGCGGGCGAACGAAATCTTTCTCCGACAACAGCGACCGCCACCGAGGGCGTGTACGAGCATAACCGGACAGTGTAAGGACGAATTGCCATCGACTCTTGAAAATGTTTTGCGTGGGAAACGCGAAAAGAGAAGATGCGTTTTTCATTGAGCAATTTGTCTAGTTCTTCTGCGAACGGAAAAACCTCTCCGGTCACCGGATGATCTTCGGCAAATAGAACAAAACAAGTTTCTTTCTTTAAACTCTCGACCCATTCTTTCACATCGTGAAGTTTTAAATGTGAAAGCGCAGCCACTTCGTAAGTTTCTTTGTAGTAGTAAGGAAGCAGACTTTCGAACACAGAAGTTTGCCCCTGAATCACACCGATGGCTTTTTTATGGGACATAAATTGTGCTGTGCTTTGTGAAATTTCAAAAACAGCAGAGGCAATACCAGGAAAACTACGTGCACGAGCTTTGGGTTCCAAACCTAAGGCGGTTTTGACTTGATCATTTAATTCTTCCCAAGCTTCCGGTCGTACAACGTCGATAAACATCTTTAAAATTTAGCAGATTCCCTCACAAAAGAGAGTGCGACGAAGGTCTTATTTTCATCAGGAAATTGAGTGTTGACCCGATCCCAAAGTAAACTTACTAAGTTCACGTGGGAGTACGTTTATGAAATGGAATATGTTTGTTTTATCTATGGCTTTCTTCACCGTCGGTGCTTTGTCTTCTCCTGCGCACGCTCTTTTTGAAACGCGCGTGACTTACGGAATGCTTGCGAACAACCCTGATTTAGATCCCCTATGTCCAACGTGTGCTGCAGAAACTCCCTCTGTTTCTAATGCTTATGGTCTTGGCGCTGACGCGATCCTAACAATTCCGTTCCCTTTCGTTCCAGGTGTAGGTCTGCGTTATGAAAACATGAGCTTCACGACAAGCGGTATTGACTACACGATGGATTACACTCGCACAGCATTGCTAGTTAATTGGCGTCCCATCGACAGTTTGTTCTTCTTGGGGCCTATTTTCACTTGGGGACTGTCTCACTCGACTCGTCTCAAGGCGGAAGAAGGTGGTGTATTAAAAGCAGATTTTTCAAGTGATTCCGTGAAATCCTACAGCCTGGGACTAGAGGGTGGAGTGAAACTGACAGGCTTCGTTGTTGGAGCTGAAGTCGGTTACCTTGATTTTCGCTGGGATGGCGCAGAAGACGCGACGGGTAATGCAGCCACGCAAGACATTAATATGAGTGGAACTTACGGCAAAATTATCCTTGGCTTTTCTATTTAAGTGTCGAAATCTACACACCTCTGCTAGACTTGATTCTGAGAGGTGCTAATGACAAAAAAACGTATCGAATGGCCAGTCGCCTTATTCCTGATTATCAATCCGCTGGTCACGCTTATTCTAACTCCAATTTACTTCTACTATTATGGTTTCGAGTTAGACATTCTTCTTTTCGCTTTGATCTTTGCGGCCGCGACAAACTTGAGCATCACAGCGGGCTATCACCGTCTATTTTCTCACAAAAGTTATGATGCTCACCCAGTGGCTAAAGCGCTTTTCTTGCTTGTAGGTGCATCAGGCTTTCAAGGCTCAGCTTTAAAATGGTCTTCGGATCACCGTCGTCACCACACTCACATTGATGGAGAAAAAGATCCTTACAACATCAATGAAGGTTTCTGGTACGCCCACATGGGTTGGTTGTTCTTTAAAGACTCTGTCGACCAAAAAATCCACGCTCCTGATCTGCAAAAAGACTGGATGGTGGAATTCCAACACAAATATTATGTGCCTCTGGCGATCTTGACAGGCTTTGCTCTTCCCACATTGATCGGCTGGGCGATGGGTTCGGCGTTGGGAGGCTTGGTTATCGGCGGCGGTCTTCGTATCGCGTTGACTCAACAAAGCACTTTCTTCGTGAACTCTCTTTGCCATACTTTGGGTAAACAAACTTACTCAAAAGAAATCTCGGCTCGCGACTCTTGGTTTGTGGCGGTTCTTACGCATGGTGAAGGTTATCATAACTTCCATCATAAGTTCCAAATCGACTACCGCAACGGAATTAAATGGTATCACTGGGATCCAACAAAATGGGTTATCAAATCTTTGAACCTTATGGGCCTTGCCACGAAACTTCGCCAGATTTCAAATGCAGAAATTCTGAAAGCGCGTTTGCAGGCCGAAGCCGCGGAGTTAACGAAACACGGATTTGCGGAAGAAAAACTGCAAGCTATGAGAGAAAAAATCTTAGAAGCTCAAAACAAAATGAAAAAGCTTCGTGACGATTATGAACAATTCAAAGTGGATGCGGTTCGTAAACGCGAAGATCTTAAAGAAGCTTACGATTTAAAACTTGCGGAAATCAAACGCGAGATGGAAATTGCCAAGCTTGAGTTCCAAATGGGCATGAAGCAGTGGCAGGTGTGTCTAAGATCGGTTTAAGAAATTCAGTTTAGAAACTAAAAAGGGAGCTTTTCAGCTCCCTTTTTTTATTTGCAGTCTTTCGACTTATTATAGAAGAAATAGTGGAATTGAGAAGACTCCGGATTCCCACCGATATCCCTATCATTCGGATATCTGTTGGCTTCGCGGAAAGCTTGCTGCTTCTTACAGTCTTGATATCGGTATTCCTCGTTAATCTTCATCATGTCCTGGAACGAGGGCAAATAGCCTTTCTTTTTATAGAACTCGGCCTCTTTCGCATAAATATTCTTTTCAAGAGTTTTCGCGACCGCTTCAAATTGCACGTTTGTTTTAATACTTCCGATCGGCATGTATTTAGGAAGCGTGTCTTCCGCAATACCAAACTGACGTACAAACTTAGCAAAATAAGACTTGATCGAGTGTTGCGGAGCCCAGTGGTACTCATAGCCCTTCTCAATCATCCAAGAATAGATACTTTGCAGAACCGCATCCTGCATGCGCACTTGACGAAGCAGAGGATACCAACGGTATTCCGCAACGAAGTCAAATCTTGGGTCCACTTCGATATCATAAGGAGCGAACAAGGAAGTCTTAGAAACACCTAAGCTTTTAAGATAGTCGGTATTTTTAAACTTTGTTGCGCCACTGCGATATTTCGGAACCATAAAGCGACCATTGGAAGCTTTATCGTAAGCCATGCGGATCACTTCAGAACAGAAGATCGTTGAGTAGTCATCGTCATCCATCGCAAAGTCGTAACGAATGCCCTTTTTCTTATCTAATGCTGCCTTAGCAATATCGTACATTTTTCTTGCGGCCGATTTCGCTAATGCCTCATCAGGCTGGCGGTACAAAGCAACGCGCGCGTCTTCCGCCTTTCTCCATTCTTCAAGTGGCGTCACAATCACACCATACTGAATCAAGGCTTCCACGACGAATTTCTTACCGGCTTTATCTTCGCCGACAAGGGCCAAGTGTGAGAAGTTACCTTCTTCATCGCCGATACGAGCGATCATCGCTGACACGTGCGATTTTCCGCGCACAAGCATCACGTCACCGCTTTTCAGTTTGAAATCCGCAAACTTGGGATTCGTCCAAGTGCTAGGCTTTGTATTTGCCATAATCGGCGCCTTTTCAAACTTAAAGACTTTCTGGTTATACAGCCACTCTAAGAGATACTCTTCAGAAAAACGCGCATACTGGAAACCTTCACGGATCTCTGTGATACATTCTTTTGAAAGTTCGTTGCGAGAATCAAACTCCTGAAGTTTATCATGCAAGACAACGCGGATTTGGAAGATCGTGTCCATCACTTCACTGCCGCGAGTTTTTAATAGCTCTACTTCTGCAGGAGTTTTAGGAATGAAATGATCCGCTGGAAGATAATAAAGATAGTCCGTGACTTGGTTCACGAATTTCGCGCAAGTTTGCGGATTAAAGATCTGCGGATTGTTTAAATCATTCAACACTTTTTGACTGCCCGTCAGAAGCTCTTCCGTGCTGGCGGGACGACGATAGGATTCTATCTCGCCGGTCTTTGAAAAGGGACTTTGACAGGCTGCCAGTGCCAAAAAGGCAGAACCTAGAAGTAAGCATTTTTTCATTAGGATTTCCCCCGTTTCCCCTTCTTCGGAAAAATCTTGGGTTTCCGTAACTGGACTTTCGAAGCGAAGCAAAATTCAGCTCGGGTTAGCTGTCTAAGTCTTGGTCGTGGCTATGACCGTTTAGGCGTTTACGCAGGATTGTCTCACTCTGAGACATCCATCCGCTTTGTAATCTATTGAAATCATTGATCCGTCTTTGGCAAAGCTCTTGCTTTGTAAGTCCTGTGAGGAGATCTATCCATGAAAACTGGAACACCACTATTATATAAGCTGTTGTTGTTGAACTTGTGTTTCAGCGTGGGTTGGAGCTTGGGTTCGCCTGTCTTTTCTACGTTCGAATTCGCTTCAAGTGATAAAGGTCTTTCTGTTCCATTTAATATTGATGAACAGCCAGCTCCCATCATCGAGCATGCTCTTGATCAGATTGATAAAGCTAAGAATGTTCAAAACCTTTTAGGCAGTCTGAACAATATGAGCAATAAGAACTGCCCTGACTGTGAAAAACAGTTGGCAAATCTGCGCTATAATCAGTGCAACCGTCAAAATGACTACTTGGAAAAAGAACTTGCGCAGACTTCGCAAGGGAACTCATTGCTATCGGCCCTCACTCGCTCCCCTATTCGCGTGAATTCTATTATTAAGCCGATGTGCATGCGCATGTCGATGGAAGCAAAATTTTCGGCTAGCAGTAAATCTTTCCGCCAATGCGCTGCGAACGGAACTACATCTCAAGCATTCCGTCCTTGTATCTCTGAAAACTATTTCAAACTTATCAACAACAGCTTCGACGTCGTCAGCTCATGCATGAAGGACTTCATTGCGCCAGGTGAAAGTGAAGAGATGCAAAAGCTGGATGTTCGCGCCGTTTACGCTCTTATTAACGTTGAATCTGGGTTCCACGTGAACGCGATGAGCGGCACGGGGGCTGGAGGTATCGGTCAATTCACGCAACCAGCCATTCAAGATGTCAACACGAATGAATTAAATGACATCCGTATCGCTTTAGAGAGCAGCAAGAACCGTTTGTGTTCACGCCTTTCCATGGAGTTCTTGGATTCCATGCAACCGATTCGTCCGCAAAAATCTTATGCTTGTGATCGTATCTCTTTAAAGCGTGGCAACCCTGTGACAAACATGATCTACACTTACGCTTATCTTAAAGGTGTTAAGAAAGACATGAACTCGATGATCTTCAGTAACAAAAATTACAAATCGAAGTTCCGTCTTTCCGAATATGACATGAACAAAGTGAAAAGAGCTTTGATGGTTTGGTCTCATAACACGGGCCCTGCAGGAACTTGGACTCCAGCGAAGACTCTGTTGAATACTTACTACCGCAATCGTCAGGTGACGAACGCGGATGAGTTCATCAACCAAATGCAACAGTACATGCAAAAGTTCCCGGCGAGCGCGAATAAGAGTTCCGCACGTCGCAAAGAAACGTCATCTTATTTCCCTGCGATTACTAAAACACTGAACGATATCGAAAAGAATGCTGGAGGTGGATCATGCGTAAATTAATTCTGATGATTTGTTTACTTGCTTCCCAATCGTCCTTGGCTTTTACCGACTCTTTGACCTTGCAAACAGCCGACAATCTTATTGCGCACTTGCAGCGCCAGGACAACATCGTCGCTCGCCTGCAATACTTAGAGACTTACAAACAATTTCTATTCGAGCGTCTTAACACGATCGAGATTCCAGATCTTGCGACAACTCCTGATGACCATCCGGCACTAGAGGAATACCGCAGTCTGACAGAGTACGATAACTACGTGAATTTGATCCGCATGAAAGATATCAATGCTTCGACTTGTCAGCGCACGAAAGTTCGCATTG
Organism: Bdellovibrio sp. HCB117; assembly: GCF_047305915.1. Classification (NCBI taxonomy): domain Bacteria; kingdom Pseudomonadati; phylum Bdellovibrionota; class Bdellovibrionia; order Bdellovibrionales; family Pseudobdellovibrionaceae; genus Bdellovibrio; species Bdellovibrio sp. HCB117. The sequence goes on from NZ_CP178622.1 coordinate 2,871,161, forward strand.
AAAACTCCACCAGCCGTGACGGCGGACTAGTGCCAGAGGCTGTCGAGGCGATGAAGATTCTCAATGCGCTTTGCAGTCCTACTACAAACTAAAGCCCTTCATGAGTTTTGCGGCGATCGGATTATTGATCTTACGGTCCGCCGCCGCAAGCCAGATTTCCTCGCTCACGCCTTTTAACGTTCCTAAAACCACCAGTTTTTTTTCTTTGATAAGCTCATCTGCGGCCATGAGCGAAATAGGAATGAGCCCTACCCCCTCTTGCCCTAAAAGCTTTTGTAAGCTTGTATCTTGAGTCTCCGCGATGCGGTCCACCCTGATGCCATTGACCTTAAAATAGTGATCTAAATCCCGACGTAATTTGCTATGCACGGTTGGAAACACGAACGGCTGCCCTTCGAGAGATTGCGGGAAGCCTTTTTTTAAATGCTTATACTTCGCAGAGGCGCACACAACGACATCCAGCTTGGCAATGGGTCTTGCGTAAATACTTTTCGTGTCGACATTGGGAGGATAGTTGGCAAGAAGCAAATCGATCTGATGCGCACTGAGTTCGCGCAGAAGTTCGCTTCCTCCCCCCTCGACGACCGAGACTGAGCAGTTCCCCTGCTGATGGGCCTGCAAAATAATTTCTAACAGGATGTGTTTGGGCACGCTATCCAACGCGCCTATCTGCACGTGCACGCGATTGTTTTGAAGACGGTCATGCAGAGCCTCCACCATTTCTGAACCTAAATGGAACACCTGGTCCGCATATTCGTAAGCCAACTTTCCGGCTTCTGTCAGATGCAGCCTTTGCTTGCGGCGTTCAAAAAGATCTTTGCCTAATGACTCTTCCAGTTGGCGCAACTGAGTGCTTAAGGAAGGTTGTCCAATTTTAAGTTTTTCAGCAGCTTTGGCAATGCTCCCCTCTTTAGCGATTGTATAAAAGTAGTGAAGGTGATGATAATTAAGCCACTGCATTTGGTTTGCCACTTTAACAGGCATAAGACCTCTTCGTTAAAATCAAATAACTTGTTAAAGATTATCGATTTTTTATAATTTAGAAAAGCCCTTATACTCTGAGTCCGGAGGTCCTTTTTTGTGACGCAGACTCTATTGTTTCCTTTTGCAGAATATTGGTGGTTTTATGCTGGTTTTATCGCCTTCGTTTTGGCGATGCTTGCGTTGGACCTGGGTGTCTTTCATAAACATTCCCACACCGTAGGCTTTAAAGAAGCTACGATTTGGTCCATTGTTTGGGTCAGCTTGGCTTTGCTATTTAACGCTGGACTCTATTACTACGCCCTAAATAAGTTCCCCGACCCTACCACGGCTAAAGACGTTGCCCTGCAATTCCTTACCGGATACGTCATCGAAAAATCTTTATCTATAGATAACATATTTGTCTTCGTCGTCGTCTTCGGATTCTTCGGCGTTCCACCGAAATACCAGCATCGTGTTTTATTCTACGGTATCTTGGGTGCCTTGATCTTCCGTGCCATCTTCATCGCTCTAGGCTCAGTGCTGATGCAGTACCAAGCCGTAGTTATGCTCTTCGGTGTCTTCTTAATTATCACCGGTCTAAAGATGATGATTCAGCCGGAAAAAGAAATCGATCCCACTCAAAACTGGTTGATCAAGTTCATGCGAAAATACGTGCGTGTTCACGAACGTATGCATGAAGATCATTTCTTTATCGTTGAAAACGGCATTCGTCATGCGACTCCATTGTTCGTTGCTTTGATTTTCCTTGAAGCCACGGACATTATTTTCGCAGTGGACTCAGTACCGGCGATCTTTGCGATCACGAATGAGCCTTTGTTAGTTTTCACTTCGAATATTTTTGCGATTCTAGGCTTGCGTTCTTTGTACTTCTTGCTTGCCGGTGTCGTCGACAAGTTCCATTTGCTGAAGTATGGTCTAGCTGCCGTGCTTATCTTCGTGGGCTTAAAGATGGTGTGGCTGAACAAGCTGTTTGATGGCCACTTCCCTATTCTGTGGTCTCTGGCTATCATCGCTTTCTTTATCGGTGGCTCGGTGGCACTTTCTTTAATGATTAAGCCAAAGAATAAATGACAAGCACCCCTAAGATCAGGATAATGATCTTAGGGGGCTTTTTATGACTAGAAGACTGTTCTTCGCTCTTAATGCCACGGATCCTCTTTCCGAATCCTTCCTACCCACTTACAAAAAATTGAAAATCAATGCCGATCGGCGAGAAATCAATGTGAAGTGGGTTCCCGTTGATAACTTTCACATCACCGTCAGTTTTTTGGGCGAACAGCCTGAAGAAAATATTCCGGCTTTGATGGAGGCTTTAAAGGAGGTTTGCACCCTCTTCACTCCCTTTGACTTAAAAATTGAAGATATGGGAGCTTTCTCTAATGAACACGACGCCCGAGTTCTGTGGCTGGGTGTTCAAAATAAAAGATACTTAGGTGAATTTAAGTATGCTCTGGACGATCTGCTATTAGAACGCGGATTGATTCAACACCCGGATGCTCGCGAATTCAAACCTCATCTAACCTTCGGAAGACTTCGCAATCCCCGCAGCGTGAAAGACATGATTTCACCATTTAAAAGAAAAAGTTTTGGAAAAATTCATGTGAGTGAAATCGTGCTTTATGAATCAAAACTTCAAGGCGTGTTTCCCGTTTATACGCCGATTTTACGCTGCCCTCTTTCGGGCGAAGAAAAGCTCGTGGAAGAAGAGGCTTTCCCGATTATCGCACCATAAAAAAAGGGAGCTGACGCTCCCTTTGCTTTATCTGTGGGCCCATCCGTAAAGGCGGATGTAGATAGTGCTGTTCTTTAAATAGAACATCAAATCGCCATAATAATGACCTTCAAATTGCGGCCAGAAGAAAACTCTTGTCCAGCATGTTTGGCGCGGAGGCAGAACTTTCGGGCAATTCGAAGTTGCATCGTAGGCTTGCCCACGAATGGAGATCCCTTGCAGATCTACTTGTTGGTCACCCGCAGTTAAAGAAAAATCCGCATACATACGGCTATTCACCCAAGTAGAACCAAAGTTGTAACTATAGTATTGGTCCTGTTGCTTGCCTGGCTCCACAGTCAGAGCTGTGACGTCATTTGCTGAAGCCATCACGCTTGAAAAAATCAAAGACGCGAAAAGAAGTAGTTTCATCATAGTTCCCCCTACTCATAAAGTCTGAAAGACCCAAGCTTGTGAATCAATGCAAATGCTCTAAATTTACGCACAGGGTTGCAAAAAAGAAGCAGGCACCTGCTACATGCTTTCTAAGACGCGAATCATGGCGTCTTCATGTGGCTGAATGAGCCCCCGCCCGGGTCTATCTAAATCTTGGATAAGCACAATGACGACGGCAAAGAGGATTCCTAGAACCAGAGGTGCTTTGGCGCTGTGCTTTTTTATTCCAAGGGAATAACTTAATGAGGCGAGGCCCATCGCCGCAATCAGAATGAGAACATCGAAGACCACTTCGGGCACGTGATTTTCAGAAGCAAAAAGTCTTTCTCCGTCTACATCAATCAGATCGTTATTCGCTTGAATGAACGTGGCGGCAACAGGGGACATGTTGTTTTTTACAAGCTTCGTGGTTTCTTGCCATATCTTGGTTTGCAGAGCTTGCATATTCTGGATGAACTCGCGCTTTCCATTACGAATCGACGTGAAGAATTCAATGCGCTGTTGAGTGTATTCTTTTAAAAGTCTTCGGTACTCTTGAACTTGATCTTGGGGAAACAAGTCACTGCGCAAATAGGCTGTGCCGATAGTGTTGGACTCTTTTAATACCAACGAGCTGCGCGTATCAAATCTTGATATTGCCATTGAAAAAGTAAATCCCAGTAATAGAGCTAATAGACCGAGAATCGTGGTTGAGAGAAATTCTGTCGAACCCGGTTCGGCTTTATCTTTTTTGCCGGCGATATAGTGAGAAAGCAGTGAAACCGCGCTAAAAAAAACGATAAGCACAATGAATATCACCCAAAGTTTGGTGTTATAAAAAAATTCCATCTGCATTCCCTTGACCCCTGTATAAGCTTATTAAGGCACACAAATCTAGGCAAAACAAATCGGATCTCTCAACAGCGGAGCGGCTCTCTCCACAACTTACTAAACAGAATTCTTCAATAAAAAAGCTGTCAAACACGTACGCTGAGCGCGCGTTTTTCTTATATAGGAACAATGCTTTTCGCTATAGGAAGGACCTAAATTAAGGCTCATTTGTGTCACTCTCTCGCTTCTTATGGGTATAGGCAGGTTTATTTAGTTTAGAGTGCCTAAAATATCAACGGCGCAAAAGTGGCCCCTGTCAAAATCATTACAGTGGAATTTTTTCTGAGGAAACTCTAACTTCACCTGGTTGGAAAAAATCAAAAATCTAGAAAGGTTCCTGTTATGAAAAAATTGGTTTTACTTGCCCTTTTGGTTTCAGCCACTTCGAGCCTTGCTTATGCTGACAATCGCTGCGGCGGAACTCAGGGTGTTTCCTGCAATGGTTTTTACAATCGTTTCGATGCATTGAAGGTTCTTTTAGAAGTTGAAAACAGCACTCAAGATGCTGAACAGAATCTGGCTATCGTAGAAGCTGCACAAAAGCGATACAACTTGAACTTGCGTTACGTCGTCGACAACTTCGTTCATCTACAGCAAGCCTTAGGTGGCGGCGGGGCAACTGCGGACACCCGAAAAGCCTTCAATCTAATCCTTCAAGCGCTTCGTGGACCGAGAACTCTGGATATGCTTGTTACGAGTTACATCGAACTTCTTAGAGCAGAGAACTCTAAAGAAGACGCGGCATTAAATTTTATTCTGGTGGCGGAAAAAGTGAGCTCATCACCCGCAAGTTTTTCACAGGCCAATCGTTTTTTCACTTCACTACTTCTGCTATTGGGAAACAACCATACAAACTATGCGCGAGATGTGTTTTCTAGAGCGATGTTCGTCAGTAAAACTTATTCACTAACAGACCTGCACAGCAGCTTTAAAATGCTTCTAAATACTGAAAACAGCATCGAAGACTCGATTGGGAATTTTGATCTTGTTTTAAGAGGTGCGGACCGTTGCGGTGACTTGACTAAAGCTACTTTGGATTTTCTTCAGGTTCTTCAGCAATACAGCAACTCGCAAACGAAAGAAGCCCGTAATATGTTTATTCGTCTTTACGAAATCTAATACTCTCTCAAAACAAAAGGAGTCTTTGCGACTCCTTTTGTTCTTTCAGGAATTACTGGCACTGTACGTTGGCCGTTGCATTCACAAAGTAGTACGGTCCATTCGCGTAAACATAAGCGTACTGGAAGCCACCTGCTGGCACCCATACTTGGAACCAAGAATTCATCCACACACCTGTTTGTGTCAGACCGAAAACTTGTCCTTGGCAGAAAGCATTGAAACCCGTGTAGTTGTAAACCTGAACAGCCGCCCATTGAGGTGTCACTTGGAATTGCATTTGCGGAACCCACCAAGCAAAGCTCAGTGAAGGAAGCATAAAGCCCACGATAGCTACAAATAGATTTCTCATAAAAACTCCTCGGTTAGAACTTTCCAGAGCCTCGTAACATAGGCCTCGATGCCGTTTCAACGAAGAAACGACAGACTTGTACTACAAAGAAATTAAGATCGTGAATTGTTGTTTATTTGTATTTGGAACAGATGTTAAGGGACTCGCAAATGCTGTTTATGCGATGGGTTACAAAAAAGAAGCAGGCACCTCAAAAAAAAGGAGCTATTTCTAGCTCCTTTTTTTGTGGTGATTAGATGCCTGATTTTAGACGTTCTTCGTCGTCGACGTGGGTTTGGATACCGCCTTTTAGGTTTGGACGGTAAGCCAGGTGGTTGATGTCGTAGATGAAGTTCGCGCCGTTCACGCCTGGAGTTTGCCACTCAGGGCCCAAACGGATGGCGTCCACGGGACATGCTTCTTCACAGTAGCCGCAGAATACGCAGCGAAGAATGTCGATTTCGTAGCTGATCGGGAATTTTTCGACGTGAGGGTCGTTGTGTTCCGCAGCCACGATTTTGATACATTCTGCAGGACAGTTTGTCGCGCACAACATACAAGCTGTGCAACGAAGTGAACCGTCTTTTTTCACTGTCAAAACGTGATTCCCTTTGAAGCGAGGAGAGTATTCATACTTTTCCTCTGGGTAGTTCAACGTCATCATTTTCTTGCGGTTGAAAAGGTTCACCAACAAGTGCTTCATGGTGATGCCAAGGCCACCAAGGACCCCGGGCAAGTACCACTTTGCTTTTTCAGAGTTATTTTGCATTACGCTCATAGGCTGCCTCTTCTAAATACAAACTCGTTCTTTTTACGAGCTTCCAAAGTCACCTGATCTTCACGCTGATTCATCGGCATGAAAGGCTGAGCTGTCGCTGTTGGGATTGTCAGGTTTTTACCTGCCAACAACAACGCGGCTTCCGTCAAAGTCAGAGCTTCAGAAACAATCGTCGTTACTTTTTTGAACTTCTGTTCAAGACCTGCGTGGTTGATGAACGTGCCATCTTTTTCCACGAAAGTTTTTGTTGGGATCAACCATACGTTGCCAGTCAAAGACATCAACGCATCGTTTTTACCTGCTTGCAACCAGATCAAGTTTTGAGCTTTTGAAAGCTCTTTCACGCGCTCTTGGAAGTCAGGGAAAACCGCTTGGTTTTCAGGACCCGCAACAACCACAGTTTTGATCGAACCGTTACCAAGACCTTGAGTCAAATCAGCCCAAGTTGCTGTGATACCGTGTTTTTCCAAAACTTTAAGAAGACCTTTTGTATTCGGATTTTTATCACCGCGAAGAAGAAGGCCGTCAAAGCTGTCGAAAGTTTCTTTGTTGTTAATCCAGAAGAAGACCTTCTTAGTTTTAAATTCATTCACAAATGTAGAAACAATCGCGTCGAATTCTTCCACTGTGTATTGTGCTGTCAAAACAAGAGCCAAAGAGTCGCCTGAAGTGTTTTTCAAAACTTCATGAGCATTCTTCGCTGCTGCTCCGCCAGCCATTTCTGTCCAACCGGAAGCACCGCGAACTTGCGCTTTCAACAAGCGAGTCTCTTTGTTCACGAACTTATAGATGTCGCGACCTTCGTCACACATCCAGTATCCGTTCACTTTTTCATTGTAAACAGGCTTCACGCGGAAGAAACCTTCCTTGTTGAAGTACACTTTTACGTTACAACCGTTTGAGCAACCGTTACAGACTGTTTCAGCGTCCTTGAGATACCATACACGTTGACGGAAACGGAAATCTTTCGACGTCAATGCACCCACTGGGCAGATATCAACCGTGTTCAATGAGTATTTGTTGTTAAGCTCAACACCTTCGTGAGTTCCGATCTCAGAACGATCACCACGGTTGAAGATACCCAACTCATTTGTCTTAGAAACTTCTTCAGTGAAACGAACACAGCGAGAACACAAAATACATCTTTCAGAGTCCAAAACCACTGTTGGACCCAAGTCGACCACTTTGTGTTTTTTTACTTTGGCTTCAGCCATTTCTGGATCGTACTTACCGTACTCCATGTATTGGTCTTGAAGACCGCACTCACCCGCTTGGTCACAGATAGGGCAATCCAAAGGATGGTTGATCAAGTGGAAGTCCAAGCCCCACTTTACAGCATCACGTACTTTTTCAGACGTGTTGTTGATCTTCATGCCTTCCGTAACCATTGTGTTACATGCGATTTGTACACGTGGATTTCCTTCGATCTCCACCATACAAAGACGACATACACCTGCGACACTCAAACCAGGGTGCCAGCAGTAGTGCGCGATACGATCGCCAGACTGTTGCATGGCTTCGATAATCGACGTGCCTTCTTTTACTTCGACTTCTTTGCCATTAATGGTGCATTTCGGCATATGTCGTTCCTTTTACTTTCGAACGTCCTTCGCGGACATAGAATTCAAATTCATCTCTAAACTTAGTCACAAAGCTCAAAACCGGAAGAGCGGCTGCATCTGAAAGGGCACAGATTGTTTTCCCTTTCATGTTGTCAGCAACTTTGATCAACAAGTCGATGTCTTGCAAACGACCGCGACCTTCCAAGATCGAGTGAAGAATCTTGTTCAACCAACCTGTACCTTCACGGCAAGGTGTACATTGACCACAAGACTCATGCGCATAGAAGTGAGTTAAAACACCCAACATATCCACCATACATTGAGAGTCGTCGATCACGATCACCGCACCGGAACCAAGCATGGTTCCAAGACCCGCCAATGATTCGTAATCTAGATTTGCTTTCGCCACTTCTTCTGCTGTCAAAACAGGAGCTGAAGAACCACCAGGGATAACCGCTTTGAGTTTGCGGCCTGGTTTCATGCCTCCGCCCTCTTTCATAAGCAAATCCATCAAAGGATAGCCCAATGGAACTTCGTAGTTTCCTGGAGTCATCACGTTTCCAGAAAGAGAGAACAATTTTGTTCCCGCAGATTTTTCAGTTCCATGTTTGCGGTAAGTTTGTGCGCCATCGCGAACGATGTAAGTCACAGCCGCCAAAGTTTCCACGTTGTTCACGATTGTCGGTTTACGCAAGTAACCTTGAACCGCTGGGAATGGAGGCTTCAATTTTGGTTGGCCTTTCAAGCCTTCCAAAGAAGAGATCATGCCAGTCTCTTCACCGCAGATATAAGCGCCGGCACCACGGTACACATCAAGGTCAAAGTCGAAACCTGAACCCAAGATGTTTTTGCCAAGAAGGCCTGCTGCATAAGCTTCTTTGATCGCTTTATTTAAGCATTCGATCGGGTAAACGTATTCACCACGAACGTAGATATAACCTTTATTAGACCCCACCGCGAAGCCAGAGATAATCATGCCTTCGATCAATTGATGTGGAGCACGCTCCATCATCATACGGTCTTTGAATGTTCCAGGCTCCCCTTCATCGGCGTTGCAAAGAAGGTAACGAGGTTCTCCATTTTTAGGAAGGAAGCCCCATTTCATACCCGTTGGGAAACCCGCACCACCACGACCACGAAGACCAGAAGCTTTCACTTCGTCGATGATTTGCTGAGGTTGCATTTTCAAAGCTTTCGGCAAAGTTTCGTAACCGCCTTTAGCTTTGTAACCAGCCAAAGTTTGATACTCTGGCAAGTGATAGAATTCCGTCAGTAATTTTGTTTCAGCCATTATTTCATTCCTCGTAGCAGATTCATTGCTGATTCCGGAGTGAGTTTCTCATGATACGTGTCGTTTACTTGCATCATTGGAGCCGTTCCGCAGGAACCCAAGCACTCCACTTTGCTGACTGTGAAACGGCCATCTGAAGTGACTTCGCCGTATTTCACACCCAACTCGTGGCAGATGTGGCTAGCCATCTCACGACCACCTTCAAGAGCACAGGAAATATTCGTGCATACTTGCACGTGGTATTTACCCACCGGCTTTTGATTGAACATCGTATAAAACTTAAAAACTTCGTTAATACGTGCTTCAGGGATGTCCATCACTTTAGAAAGATATGTGATCATTTCTGCAGTGACGAAACCGTTGTTTTCTTTTTGTGCGATGTAAAGGCTTGGGATGATCGCAGAATCTTTCGCTTCATAGCGATTCAATTCTTTTTTTACTTCCGCCAAACCTTGTTCACTTAGTTGAAACATTCTTTTTCCTTTAAATTTTTCAAAACTCTAAGCTGCTTTAGCTTCGGGTCTTGTGACCCTCCGCTTTGAGGGCTGTCGCCCACTATCTATCCAACTCACCCGCAATAAGATTCATCGAAGCGACAGTTGCGATAGCATCTGCCAACATCGCGCCTTTCACCACCGTTGGATACGATTGGTAGATCGCGAAGCATGGTGGACGAACTTTCAAACGGTATGGATTTGCAGAGCCGTCACTCACTAGATAAAAACCTAGCTCACCGTTGGCCGCTTCCGTCGCATCGTAAACTTCACCCACTGGAGGACGAAGACCTTTGATGATCAACATGAAGTGATTCATCAAACCCTCGATGTTTCCGTAAACATCTTTTTTCTCTGGAAGAACGATACCTTTGTCGCGGATCGTGTAATCGCCACCAGGAACGTTTTTGCAGACTTGCTCGATGATACGAACAGATTGGCGCATTTCTTCGAAACGAACCAAGTAACGGTCGTAGATGTCGCCTGTTGTTCCTACTGGAACATCAAAGTCCAAAGCGTCGTAACCGTAGTATGGTTTTGCTTTACGCAAATCCAAGTTCACACCCGAAGCGCGAAGAAGAGGACCTGTGTAACCCCATTGAATCGCATCTTGAGCAGAAACCGGGCACACGTTTTTCGTACGAAGGATGAAGATTTTGTTGTCCAAAACCATCGATGCCATTTCGTCTGTGCCTTTACGGATCTCTTTACAAAGAGCCAAAACTTCGTCGAACCAACCTTCTGGCGCATCTTGAGCCATACCACCGACGCGAGTCATAGATACAGTCAAACGAGCTCCGCAAAGTTTTTCGAACAATCCGTAAACCTGTTCACGAAGACCGAACATATAGAAGAAAGAAGTCAAAGCACCCAAGTCCATCGCACCGGTACCGATAGCAATCGTGTGGTCGATGATGCGAGAAAGCTCTGCCAAGATCACACGCATCGCTTGCGCTTTCGGCGGGATTTCCACGCCCAACAGGCGCTCTACTGCTTTGCAGTAACCAATGTTGTTCATTGGCGCTGAACAGTAGTTCAAACGATCTGTGTACGGGATCACTTGGTTGTACGGATGAGTCTCTGCCATTTTTTCGAAACAGCGGTGAAGATATCCGATTTCATTGTTACAACGAACGATCGTCTCGCCATCCATTTCAGCCATCACACGAAGTGTTCCGTGCATCGCTGTATGGGCAGGACCGATATTCAAAGGAACATATTTATCATTCAACACATCACCTGGAGAACCTGGCTCGTTGTTGAAATGAATTGGCAATGAAGACGTGCAAGGTTGTTGCAAGTTTGCATCGTAGTCTTTACGAAGCGGATGACCCACGAATTGGTGGTGAGTCAAAATGCGGCGCAAGTTCGGATGACCATCGAACTTGATACCGAACATGTCGTAAGCTTCGCGCTCAAACCAGTCAGCCCCCTTCCACGCCGGAAGAACTGTGCCGATAGATTCGTTTTCACCCACTTGCGCTTTTACGCGCAAACGAGAAGAGTCTTTGGAAGAGAATAAGTGATAGACAACATCGAAACGCTTTTCACGGTTTGGATAGTCGACACCACAAACGTCCATCAAGAAATCGAACTGCCCGCTTTCACGAAGATACAAAAGCAACGCCGGAACGTCTTCCTTAGGAACTTCAAGAACATCATCACCCACAGCGTGGATGAACTTGTAGTTCTCGATTTTGAATTTACCCGCCAGGTTTTGTTTTAAAGTCTCAAGTTTGTTCATATGGATTCTTCCAGTTGTCTTTCCAAGGACGTGGTTGATGAGTCGCAATCATACGTTGCAATGCCATGATTCCATCCATCACCGCTTCTGGTGTCGGAGGGCAACCTGGGATGTAAACATCGACAGGAATGACTTTGTCGACACCTTGAAGAACGTGGTAAGCACGGTAGAAACCACCTGAGCTTGCACAGGCGCCCATTGAGATCACGTATTTTGGTTCAAGCATTTGTTGATAAATACGAGTGATAACCGGTGCCATTTTCTCTGTGATAGTTCCGGCAACGACAAGCAAGTCCGCTTGACGAGGAGAGAAACGAGCAACCTCAGCACCGAACCGTGCTAAGTCATACTTCGGTCCCATCACTGACATGAACTCGATACCACAACAAGCAGTACCGTAAGGCATTGGCCACAAAGAATTTTTTTGCCCCCACGCCACCAAAGCATCGAGCCTTGATGTGAAAGCAACATCTCGTGACATATCATCTATGGCTTGAGTTCCGCTTGCGCCTGCGAGAGACACAGAACCCTGCACTTGATCTTTGTGCATAAATACACCTCTGCAATTTCATTTAGCTATCATTAAGTAGTTACTGAAAATCCGTAATCCTGACAACTAGATAAGTAATATAAGGGGCGCGTCTGATTTCTTCAACGCGGCATTCCGAAACGAGGTAATTGAAATTGATTCTCTAGTCGTCTCATTTCAAACTTTAATTTCCACCTAACATCACTCGAGGAGAAGTCCAGTTGTTGATCAGCAGGACTTCGAGGGGACCTCGATAAGAAGGGAAAACAGCATGAAGAAGATGGCTCTGTACGTGAGTTCTGCCATGCTTGCGATCAGCTTAGGGGCGCAAGCTAATTCAAAAAGACAAGATTTGCTCATTAAACTAGCACCGGGCTTTGTTGAGTTCGAAATGCAGGGAGCAAAAATCGAAAAACTGAGCGAATCCTGGGTTCGCGTTCAAGCTCCTCGCGGCATGAGCATTCAATCACTGGAGAAAAATCCAGCTGTTGAGTACGTTCAACCGAACTACAAAGTGAAATTACTTGAAGATTATCGCATTGAAGACCCATTGCGCCGTGCTGCTTTGGCAAAAATGCTTTCTAGAAATCCTCAACTTCGCGCAGCCGCTCGTCAGGACAATCCAGTGATTCCTGACGCTCCGCAAACTACAACAGGCGCAGATCCTTTGTTTTCAAAACAATGGGGCATGATCGATAACGGCGTTGTCGACGCTTGGAAAGTGACTAAAGGAAGTCCAGATATGATCGTTGCCGTGATCGACACGGGCGTGGACTACACTCACGAAGACCTTCTTCCAAATCTGTGGAGAAACGCGAATGAAATTCCAAACAACGGGATCGATGACGACGGCAACGGTTATGTGGACGACGTGATCGGATGGGACTTTGTTGGAAACGACAACAAGCCTTACGACCTGGCTGTCGATACTTTGGATGGATTGTTTAAAGGTGGAAACCCTGGTCACGGAACTCACTGTGCAGGCAACGTGGCGGCTCGTGGAGACAACGGTAAAGGCATCGCAGGTGTTGCACCAAACGTAAAAATCATGTCATTGCGTTTCATCGGCATGACTGGCGGCGGAACAACAGCGGATGCGATCAAATCAATCCGTTACGCTGTTGATAATGGCGCGAAAGTTTTAAACAACTCTTGGGGTTCTGAAGGTGAAGAGCCCGGCGCTCCGGAAAACCAAGCTTTGCGTGATGCTGTTCAATACGCACAAGACAAAGGCGTTCTATTTATCGCGGCGGCGGGCAACGGTCACAAAGGTGTTGGTTATGATAACGACAACGATGCCAACCCTGCCTACCCGGCTTCTTATCCGCACGACAACATCATCGCTGTTGCGGCTTTAGATTCTAATGATCGTTTGGGTTCATTCTCAAACTGGGGCCACAAGTCGGTTGATATCGGCGCTCCCGGCGTCAAAGTATTTTCGACAGTTGTCGCTCAAGGCTACACAGACACAGTGATCGACAAGTTTGGTTTCAAGGCGACTTGGGATGGAACTTCAATGGCAGCTCCTCACGTCGCGGGTGCGGCGGCTCTTTACTGGTCGGCTCATCCGGAAAAATCATGGCAGGATGTGAAAGCGGCGATCTTGGGTTCTTCTCGTAGAATTCAAGCTCTAGACGGAAAATCTGTGTCGAACGGCAAGCTCGATGTTAAAGCTTTGATGAATTACTAAAGCTTTCATCAACTTAATTTGTAAAAGTTTAGCACCTCTAAAAAAGTAGAACGAGCACTTACCGAAAGGATTTCAAAGATGCGCGTTCTACTTTTTTCATTTCTAGCCACTACTCTTTTTTCTGCAACATCATTTGCCGAGAAGTTTGAGCTTGATAAGTCTCACACGGATGTCAGCTTCAGGGCGCCTCACTTAATGGTTTCCAAAGTCAAAGGCCGTTTCGAAAAATTCGAAGGCACATTCGACTTTGACGAAAAAACTCAAAAACTTGAAAATGTGTTCGTCAAAGTTTTCACCACCTCTTTGAACACAAATGAAAAAGACCGTGATAAGCATCTGCGCACGGCGGATTTCTTTGATGTAAATAAGTATCCTGAAATGACTTTCAAGGGTACGAAAGTGGACTATGACAATGGCAAACCTGACAAGATTCACGGGGATCTAACGATTCGCGGTATCACCAAGTCGGCGGTGTTTGATATCGACTACAAAGGCGCCGTGAACGATCCTTGGGGAAATCGCGTGATTTCTTTTGAAGCCGAATCCAAAGTGAATCGCAAAGATTTCGGTTTGAACTGGAACAAAGCCATGGATAAAGGTGGCTGGGTTGTCGGCGACGAAATCGAAATTGAAATTGATGGCGAAGCAAAAGTAGCAAAACCCGCAGCTCCGGCTAAAAAATAGGAGCTGACATGCACCCCTCATCAAGAACACATAAAGTGGGCTTAGGCCTTCGCCAGCCCCATTATTCCTATTTAGAAACGCGACCTCAAACAGAAGCTGCTTGGTTTGAGGCGATCACTGAAAACTATATGAATTCGCGCGGGCGTCCTTTAGAGATGCTCAAACTGATTCGTCAAGACTATCCGGTCGCTTTGCACGGTCTTTCAATGAACATCGGTTGCCCCGAAGGTTTGCGCTTAGATTACTTACAAAAACTGCGCGAACTGATTGAGCACGTTGAGCCTTTTATTGTTTCAGATCATCTGTGTTGGACTGGATCTCCGGAGCAAAATCTTCACGACCTTCTGCCCCTCCCGTTTACAGAAGACAGCATCGAGACTTTGGTGAACAACATTGATTTCGTGCAAAACTTTTTGCGACGTCCGCTGATCTTGGAAAACATCTCCACCTACATCAGCTATCGCAATAACGAAATGAACGAATGGGATTTCATCAGCGAGGTCAGTCGCCGCTCAGGTTGTGGTCTTCTGCTCGATATGAACAATGTCTATGTGAACTCTTACAATCACGGTTTTGATCCGAATTATTTCTTAAACCACGTTCCTCTGGAGCGCGTGGTGCAAATTCACATGTCGGGACCGACGAAGTTCGAAGACATTCTTTTTGACAATCATGGGCAGGAAATTCCGGAACAAATATGGGACTTATTTAAACTGATGGCACCCAAAATCCGCCACTTACCTATTTTAATTGAACGCGACGAAGACATCCCGGACTTCAAAGAACTGGAAGTCGAAGTGATGAAGGCTGTTTACATCTTGGAGGGCTCTCATGAATCTGAACGAAGCACAGAACCTGTTTAAAAAAGGCCTTCTTGGCGAAAACGATCAGGCATTTCAAAAAACTTTAAAAGCCGTGGGACAGATGTCTTTGGAGCGTGCGTTTAAGGTTTATAATCATAGCTACATTCGCCGTCTGACGGAAAGCCTGAAAGAAACCTATCCTGCCATCTTCTGGGTGCTAGGAGCGGACTCATTTCAACAAGTGGCCGCCGATTATATCAATGCACAGCCTTCGTTGTCCTATGACCTTGCGGCTCACGGTGCAGAGTTTCCGGCCTTCTTAAAGACATCGTCGGCCACGACGAACATTCCTTTTATTTATGAATTGGCGCGCTTTGAGTGGACGATTAAAGACATGCATCACACACCGACTCCGCAACCTCTTTCGGAAGAGCATATCGAAGAACTTTTGCGCGAAGAGGATTTCAAAATCCACTTCATCGAATCTATGCATGTCTTTGAAAGCCCTTATTCGATTTATGATGTCTGGAGACAGCGAAACGAGCGCTCATATCACTTTGAAGATATTCACTGGAGCCATCCAGAGCATCTTTTGGTTTATAAAAAGCAACGAAAGATCTACGTGCAAAGAATCGACGCCGTGGAAGCGCAAATTCTTTTGGATTTGAAAGAAGGAAAATCAGTGGCGACGGCTTTGGCGGATTTTTCACATGCTTTGAATGCGGAAAAAGTAACGCAGCTCTTAGAGATGATCACAAGAGCTGGTATTATTGAAGACGTTTTAGTTTTAGAGAATTAAGCCACTTTTTTCCCAATCACTTCGTTAGCCATGCTATTCACCATGTGTTGAAGTGTATTGGCTTGAGCGGACATTTCTTCAGAGGTTGCGGCAGTTTCTTCTGCCGCTGCCGAAAAGGCTTGAGTCTGTCTTTCCAAAGAACCCATGGCCTCATGAATGGCTTTAATACCATCCGACTGATGGGAAGACGTTTCAGAAATCTCTTGATTGAGAACTGTCACCTTTTGCACGGAGCTCACGATTCCATCCAGAACTTTATCGCTTTTTTCTGCAAGTTCTAGCGACACTCGTGTTTGCTCTACACTGCTTGTGATCACAGTCTTAACTTCTTTCGCGGCACTGGCTGATTTAAGTGCCAATCCACGAACAGCCTCTGCAACAACTGCAAATCCTTTTCCTTGCTCTCCAGCACGGGCCGCTTCGACGGCCGCGTTTAAGGCCAACAAGTTCGTTTGAAAGGCGATGTCATCAATAATATCCATGGCTGACGTGATTTCGCCTGAAATTTTGGACATGACGGTAATAGCTTCGATCAATTTCTTTACTTCATTGGCACCTTCAGAGGCTCCCACCTCGGAGGTCTTCGCGAGTTCTGCCGCTGCCTTAGCACGATCTTGATTGGCCTTCACGATTTCATTTAAATCTGTCACCGAACGCAAAGTCTCTTCAATTCGCGCAGCAGATTCCACAGCTCCTTGAGCCACGTTTTGCCCCGCCGTTGAAAGCATATTTGATGCCTCTAACACCTGCTGACTGGCCGTGTTCGTGTCGGTCACTGTCTGTGCTAAAAAATTCATAAGACGGCTGGCAAACAAATAGAAAACCCCAAACGCTAAGACGAAAGCCAATGAAAAACCAATCAGAACTTTGTCGCGGAAGGTAGCCACTGCTTTTTCAACGTCATCAACGTAAACACCACTTCCTACAATCCACTGCCAAGGCTTGAACTGACGCACGAAACTGATTTTAGGTTCAGGCTGCGGCGAACCTGGTTTCGGCCACATATAGTTTGCAAACCCTTCGCCTTCGGCCGTTTGACCGATGCGTGCAAATTCTACGAAGAGCTTAAATCCCGTCGGGTCTTTCATGTCAGAAAGATCTTTGCCATCAAGTTCTGGCTTAATCGGATGCATCATCATGCGAGGGTGAAGATCGTTGATCCAAAAATACTCATTACCACTATAGCGAAGAGCTTTGATAGCTGCTAGGGCCTGTTGCTTGGCTTGTTCTTCAGTGATCTCTTTCTTTTGAAAAAGCTCGTACTTGTGCTCAATGATTTTAGTCGCGAGATCAACAGTGCTTCGGATGGCCACCTTACGATCTTCATACATATTGTCGCGGACCAAAGGAAGAACATAGAATAGAACAATTGCCCAAAGAGGGATGATCGCTACAATGAGTAACGCCAAGGTTTTATATCGATAGCTCCGCGTTTTCCAAATACGATCCAACATGGAATACTCCCTGGGTTGAATGGCCCAGGGCTACATCGTCAAAATATTTTTGCAGCTGAAGTAACTTCTTAATATTCCGAAACACTTTTTGATTTTCGCGCCAGAATGAGGCACATCTCACCTTCCTCCGCCACCTTCCCCAGAGGTACGTCTTGGATTTACTCCGGGCGGAATAATTTCAGAGCCTGCGAGCTCTTGTTGCCAAGGCGAAAGTCGAGATGATCGCATGAGGTCTTTGTGATAGGACAGAAGCAAACTTCCATTTTGCAGAACATCGATCAAATAGTCACGGTCTTGAAGACTGACTGCAAAGCAACCTTCACTCCACCCCAGCCGTCCGTTTTGTGCGATAAATGCTTCGCTGACGTAACCGGCGCCATGCAAAACAATGGCGCGTTCCTTAGCACGATCATTGGATTTATCGATCCCTTCAAGATACAGCGAGCGCCCGTTCACTTTGCTCAGATAAGTTCCTTGCGCAAAGTAAAATCCCAGAGAGCTTTTCCAAGAGTCCACGTAGTTTGAAAAGCTGCGCGCTTCAAGAACGCCGGAATTAATCCCGTGCGCGACATAAAATCTTTCAACATATCCATAATCCAAATGCAGAAGATAAAGCCGCTTCACCGTCGACGGCTCCGAATAATTGACAATCACTACGTACTCGGTATTCGGGATCAGGCCTACGTTGTAGTCGAACATGCGAAAAGTCAGATCTAAGGCTTCTTGGGGAATGCCTTGTTGTAAGAACACGTCAAAAACTTTGCGGCCGTCAGCGATTCTTCGCTCGAAGAGGGATTCAGCCAAGGACACACCGGTAAGAAAAATTATGAATAGAAAGACGGCGATGAAACGCAAAGAGTTTTTCATCCGAATACTCTTGCGGGGAATGATGGGACCCGCAAGTTAAGAATCGGAAACAGTGTTAGACGTTACGGCCAGGGAATATAAGGTACGTCCTGACACACAATCGGTAAGGCGTCTGCTTGAAGCGGAGCCGCGACTTGGTCAATCTCCGATGATTCTTCTAGTAGATAAATATGAGAACGCAACATCAGATTCGCAATGAACATCGTGGAGTCACCCAAACGCTCCATCGCCATTTTTTCGTGACGTGGAATCAAGACAGCGATGCGACGGATAGACTCCAAAATATGACGAACCATGCAGTTATAGCGTGGTTCACGCTCCAGTTCATGGATCAATTCATCGGCATAGTTTGCGAGTTCCGTGTATTCTCGTTCTTTATAGAACTGCAAAAGATACTTCTGCATCACTTCCACGGCGGCAGGACGGAAATTATCTAAAGAGTCCTTACCCGCAGGATTCACCGCTCTGAACTTCGGAGTTTCGTTCATCGAAATGAAGTAATCGCAAGTCATCGGGATGCCGACTCTTTGAAACGGCTGAACCAAAAGATCCGCAACGGGAGAAATCAGTCGCAGCTTTCGTTCCATCGAGATCAAAAGTTTGGTGACCTTTCTGCTTTTCCCGTCAGAGAGCCTTTCGTAGTGAGGCGCTCTTTTTTTATTCAACTCCAAGGCTTCATCAATGTGTTCAGTCAAACAGGCGCGCGGTTTGGTACCGGCAGCTAAACTTGCACTTCCTAACATCAAACTTAGAATAAAAATAAGGCCGTGGCTGAAATTCATAGAGAGGTTATAGCATAGTCCCCTTCGTCCACCCCGTGAGCTCAAGAATCTCTGTAATAAGGGAAGGCTTGTCTAAGCTTTAGACATTCTTACGACCCAGTCATTCTTCCTGCTTTGGTCGAGCTCACGTCCCAAGTTGATACGCTCTATCACCAATACAAGGCGGTTTCACTTAATACTGTTAAGATTTCGACAAATAAAGACCGAAAAGAAGAGAGTATGAAATACACCGGCACGTTCTTATTCATATTTCTGTTTCTAACGGCGGCGTGGGCAGGGCCCAATTCGCTGACTTATCAAGGGCGTATTCTGCGTGCTGACGGTTCTCCGCTTGAATTTAATAACGTCAGTTTTCAGTTTGAAATCACAAGTCCCGATGGTCTTTGCGTTCTTTACCGCGAACAAGTGAATGGCATTAACATGACAAATTCTGGTGGCGTGTTTGACGTCGCCATCGGCAGTGGCAGCAAAAGCTTTCCGACCGACGCCTCTTTTAAACTCTTAGATGCCTTTGTGAACTCAGGCTCCTTAGCCTGTTATGGAAGTTCTAATTACAGCCCAAGTTATGATGATATTCGACGCTTGCGCGTGCAGTTTCATGATGGTTCCGGTTGGAAAGTCATTTCGCCGGATTCTGAAATCCGCTCGGTCCCTTTTGCGGGCTATTCGTATTCCGCAACAAAGCTAGGTACGAATAGCGCTTCTGACTTTCTCTTGAAAGCCGGAATTCCTACGTGTGCCTCGGGAACTTTTTTATCGTGGAATGGCTCGGCATTAACATGCTCTGGTGTCGCGGGCGCGAGCGGAGGAACGGTCACCGATGTGACGTCTGCTAATTCTTACTTAACTATCGTCAATGGGACATCCACTCCCACGCTCACGTTGAATGTTGGAACTGCAGCTAACACCGTAGCCGCTGGTAATGATCCACGTCTTTCAGATGCGCGTATTCCCACGGGCGCAGCCGGTGGAGATTTAAGTTCCACTTATCCCAATCCCACAGTAGCAAAAATTCAGGGCGTGGCGGTTTCTACCACCGCTCCTAACAGCGGCGAATATTTAAAATACAACGGAGCTCAATGGCTTCCGGCGGTCATTACTAGTTCCGATGTCTCAGGACTGGCTGCGACCTTAAGCGGTTATGTTACGCAATCGTATTTTAGTGCCGCAGTCGCAAGTGCGAACTGTGCTCAGCACCAAACAATGTATTGGGAAGCGGCGACAAACAGTTTTAAGTGTCTGGCGATCAACGTCAGTGTTGCAGGTGATGTCAGTGGATCTATTGGTTCAGTCAGCGTAGATAAAATCAAAGGCGTGGCTCTCGATTTTTCCGTGGCCCCTACTTCAGGACAAACATTGAAGTTTAATGGTACAAGTTGGGCTCCCGCTAACGACAATAACGGTGGCGGAACTATCACGGCACTGACTGGCGATGTGACGGCGAGCGGCTCAGGTTCGGTGACGGCAACAGTGAATTCTGTCGGCGGCTCGACGGCGGCAAATATTCATAGCGCGACTCAAGCCGCTAATGCGGCAACGGACGCGAACACGGCTTCAACGATTGTTAAAAGAGACGCCTCCGGAAACTTTATTGCGAACAATGCAACGCTAAACCGAGTCGTCTTAAAAGATTCTGGCTCTAACACGGTGACTTTACAGGCACCAACGGCAGTCTCTACGAGCTATGTACTTAAATTTCCGTCAGCGCAAAGTGGCGCCAATCAATTGCTTTTAAATGACGGGGCAGGAAATCTTTCTTGGACAAGCCTTTCTTCTGTGGGCGTGACCAGTGTGGGTGTGACTTCGCCGATTGTAAATTCGGGAACGGCATCGGCGCCGACCATCGGAATTCAACAGGCCAATGGTTCGCAAGCGGGTTACCTTTCCAGTGCCGATTGGACAAGCTTCAATAGTAAATTGGGCACAACACTCAATTCAGGAAACATCTGGATTGGCAACGGATCGAATGTTGCGACGGCCGTAACACCTGCGGGAGACGTCACGATCTCAACAACGGGCGCGACTTTGGTGGGAAAAATTCAGGGCACCGGCGTTGTCAGTACAACACCGACAGCGACAAACAATATTTTTAAATACAACGGAACAAATTGGGCACCGGGATTTATTGGCGTCGCAGATATTCGCTCTACGGCGGCGGGAAATGCGCAATTCTTCCCTACGACTTGCAGTGCCGCGCAAACTTTGAATTGGGAATCTGCGACGGATAAATATATTTGTACAAACATTGCAATTGGTGATTCGCAAATCACTTACGCTTCCAAAGCGGCGAAAACATTCTTGGCAGCCCCTACAGCCGGTGGCGTTCCATCTTTTAGAACGATCGCCTCTTCCGATCTTCCCACGACAGGCGCTGATGGAGCTTATATCAACGGAGGAAACTCTTTTGGTGCAAATGCCACCCTCGGTGTGAATGATGCCTTTGGGTTAGACATTGAAACTAACAACGTGGCTCGTGTTTCCATCGGCAGCACTGGGAAAGTCGGTGTGAATGCTTCCGGCGCCTCATCTCAGCTTCAAGTCCACGGCGCCGCGAGTGTTCAAACTGACTATGCAATTGCGACTTTCCAAGATTCTTCAAACAATGGCTTAAGCTTCGGTGTCGATACGTCAAATGGTTGGAGCTGGTTGTATTCGCGAACGGCTGGAGTTTCTCCCCGTCCGATCGCTCTTTTTGCTCACAACACAAATCAAACACCGGATCTTTTGGTTGATAACGGGCAAGTCGGTGTGGGAACTGGATCTCCGCAAGCTCCTTTGCACGTTGTCGGAAATGCCAATGGCGGCATTCTTGTTCAAAAAAGTTCCAATGATAATGGTGGCGCCACAATAGTTTTTGCCAAATCTCGTGGGACAAACACGGCGCGCACACCCGCTCAATCGGGCGACCGCTTGATGGGACTTTATGGATCTGGCGCCTACGATGCGACGAACATTTCTAATAACTCCGCGGCCATTCAATTTCTTGCCGCTGAAAATTTCACAAGTACGGCGCAAGGGACGAGCATTGATTTTGGAACGACGCCGATTGGCGGCACGGCTCGACAAACACGAATGACCATTCTTCCTTCAGGCCAGATTGCTGTCGGAGCAATCACGGCTCCCGCCGGTATGCTTTCAAATACGACCATCAACCTTGGGGACTCGGGAACTATTGCGGCGATCAACGGAAATGGGATCGGTCCTGGAGGACTGCAATGGGAAGCTGCGGGTACCGGATATGCGACGACACTTTTTAACTCGACCAATTTAGCAAATGCTCATGGACTCCAACTTTACACCGCTTCAAGCGATGCTAACGTGAACGTTCTGTACGCTCGCGCCAATGGCAATGCAAGATTTTCTATCAAAGGAAACGGATACGTCGGGGTTAATACTGCCAGCCCTCGAGAAACAATGGAAATTAATAAAGGACACTTCCTGCACACCGGTGGGGATTTAGTTCATTTCTTCAATAGCTATCATAACGGTACTCAGAGATACGGTGGTTATGGTGGGGCTTCGGGTTATGCGGGCGGTATTGGATTCAGTCCGTCGACAGGCACTCTTTATTTAACGACGTCTTCAGCTGCCGGCGCTGCGGATGTCGCTGTATCTGGCTCCGGCAACCACGTCCAACTTGATAGATTGGGTAACTTAGGAATTGGCGGCGGAGCTCCTAGAAAACTGAGCGTGACCGGTGACGGGGCCTACTTTTACAACCCTTCGGGCAATGTCGTGCAAGAGTTCCAAAGTGCAGGAGGATATTTATTCCGTTTGCAATCAAGTCCTGCAGGCTTTGATATTTTCGACGCCTCTTCGAATGCCAACAGACTGACAATTCTTAATAACGGAAATGTGGGAATCGGAACTGCGGGTCCCTCTTACAACCTTCACGTTATCGGTAGTGCGGGCTTAAGCTCAGGAACAGCATGGATCAATGCCTCGGACATCCGATTGAAAGATATTAAAGGCGACTATGAGTACGGATTGAATGAAATTCTGAAACTACACACAGTTCGCTTCAACTATAAAAAAGGAAATCCTTTGGGACTTCCATCTGACCACAGGATGACGGGTTTCATTGCTCAGGAAGTTCAGAAAGTTATTCCTGATGCGGTAAGAACTCGAGCGGACGGCTATCTTGAATTGAACGTCGATCCGATTCACTGGGCGACAGTCAACGCCGTTCAAGAACTTCATGGCATTTGTAAACAGTCTGAAGAACAAATGAAATCCGTAGATGCCCGTTTGCAACGTCATGATCGTGAGATTGCGTCTTTAAAAGAAGAAAATCGTCTTTTAAAAGAGCAGCTTGAAAAACAAAGCAAAGATCTTGAAGAGATCAAGAAGAAGTTAGGCCTTTAAAGCCTAATCTTCTTTACCCTCTTTCTTTTTAATAGCACCCATATACGAATACTGCCAAGGGCGGAAGGATAACAAGACACCCGTGTCTTGCACGGGCACGTTGTGCTCCCCTTCAAAGCGTGACTCCTCTTGCATCTCTAACAAAATGCGCTCGAGTTTTGCTTTGTACTTGGCCAGCGCCGGAGGACTGATTTTTAGAAACGAAAAGCGAATGTAGTCTTCGGGCCTAAAATCGTAACTCAAATAGCTGGTCTTTGTTTGATCGAACAAGGCTTTACCTACAGGTCCATCGCGACGGAAACGCAAAAAGCCTTGGCGCTTGAACTTCACTTTGTCGCGAGGATGAAGCTCGATCAAATTCAATCGGTCTAATTGGAAAAGATATTTTTTCGATTCAGAACTGGCGATCTGATAGTCGCGCTCAATCTTCTGTGGAGTCTTCCCCTCTTGTAACATCATGAAGTAATGCAGAAGGCGCGCATTTTCCGCGAGGGCCTTTTCTTGTTCGTCGGAAAGCGTGACCGCTTGATTGGCCTCTTCCAGATTTGCGGATTTCACGACTTCAGAAAAACTGATATCGGCCACGCGACAGATTTCTTCCAGGCGTTCAAGACTTAAACTCTTGTTGGAAAGAATGCGCTTCACGCTAGATTCGCTTAAACCCAAGGGTTTCGCCAAGTCACGATATAGAACATTCTTCGCTTTTAAAGCGCGTTTGAGTGAGTTTAAAAACTGGTCAATTTGCGACATCTCAACCCCCAAAACTGAGGGTAGCGTATTTTAATACTCTAAGCAAGGGTATTGAATAATAGGACCAACCTGCCGATCCTAGAGACAAGGCACTGTAGGAGGTTTTATGGCCATCTTGAAGTTTCTAGTAGACCGTTTATTCCAGTCTCGCCCTTTCTTTTATGGCTGGGAACAAAGAGCATACGAACGACGCCAAGAGCAATATCGAGGGGAAACCCAAAACTCTTGCAGAGTCCGCTGGGATTAACTAAAGTTCCGACGATGCAATCTGCGACAGAGAACTCTTCTTTATTTAATCGCCCTCTTTGGTTCTACATAAAAAACAATCCCCGAGCCTTCAGCTTGGGGATGCTTTTTTTGTTGATCACCAATGCGCTGGACGGAATTTATCCGTTGATTATGAAAACGGCAATTGATCAGATCGAAACAAAAGTTCCGCTCGATGACATCGGTAAAACATGCGCGATGTTTTTCGCGATCATGGCAGGTTTAGCTGTCAGTCGTTATGGCTGGCGCGCGTACTTCGGAAAGTTTCACACTTTCGCAGCCGAACATATTCGTCAAAAACTTTTCCGCCACGTCACCTCGTTAGGACCTAACTTCTTCCACAAAAACCAAGTGGGCGAATTGATGAGTCTTCTTACAAATGACGTTCAATCTTTCCGCCAAGCCATCGGCCCGGGACTTTTAATCCTCGCAGACGGCATTATCATTATCGGCGTGGTGCTGCCGATCATGATTTCTTTGAACTGGGAATGGACTTGGAAAACCCTGGTGTTCTTGCCGATCGTTCCCTTTTTAATTTGGCGAGTGATGCGCCTAATTCATTCAAACTACAAAACTCAACAAGACCGTTTCTCTGAGCTGACTGGTGTTGCGCAAGAAACCGTGGGCGGCATCCGCGTTATCAAAAGTTTTGCTCAGGAAGACAATCGCACAACGCTTTTCAATAACGTCAGCTCCGCTTTTGAAAAAGCCTGTAACAAAGTCGCACGCATTGATGCGTTCTTTATCCCTGTGATGGAGTTCGGTGTCACCTCGGGCAGTGTGATTCTGCTTTTTGTCGCTCGCGATGATATTTATTCTGGCGCCGTTACGATTGGCACCTTCGTCGCTTTTCATCGTTACATCCAAAAGATGGTGTGGCCTATGACAGCATTGGGCATGGGCTTTTCTTATTTCCAAAAAGGTTATGCCTCTTTTGATCGTATTAAAGAGGTTCTGCAAACAGAGACTGATATTCCCGATCTGGGAAAGCACGAGCTGACTTCGTTCCAAACCTTAGAATTCAAAAACGTGTCTTATAAGCATAAAGGCAGCTCGGTCTACGTTCTTAAAAATGTGTCTTTCACTCTGAACGCCGGTGAATCCTTGGGCATCATGGGGCCTGTCGGTGCCGGTAAAACTACAATACTGAACCTGCTTTCGCGCATGTATCCGCTGGAAGAAGGTCAGATATTGATCAACGGGCACCCTATCGAGAACATCACCCAGGAATCGTTAAGAAGAACTTTCCTCCTGGTCCCGCAAGAGGCTTTCTTATTTAGCGAAAGCATTTCTGACAATGTCAGCTTCGGCCTCAAAGCTCGGGCCGCCGACGAAGACATCGTTCGTATGACTGAAGTTGTCGATTTAACGACTGAAATTGAATCACTTCCGCATAAATTTGAATCCCAACTGGGCGAACGCGGCGTGAATCTTTCAGGCGGACAAAAGCAGCGTCTGACGATCGCGCGTGGATTGATCATGAAAACGCCAGTTCTTGTGCTCGACGATTCATTAAGCGCGGTTGATACGCAGACAGAAAAAGCCATCGAGGCCGAATTAAGCAAAAGTCACTCAACGATGAGTCGTATTATTGTGGCTCACCGTCTTTCATCTTTGAAAGCCGTGAATAAACTTTTGATTTTAAAAGACGGACAAGTCGAAGCTTTGGGTCCTTATAACGAGGTTTTGGAAAGAAGTCCGACGTTTCAAAAAATTGTGCAGATTCAAGGAAAGGGGGATCATCATGAGTGAAAATTTCATGCATGAAGATCTAGTCAAAACTAAGATCACCTACCCCGAATTATTCCGTCGCCTGTGGCCTTACGCACGCAAGGAAAAGCTTTTGCTATTTTCAGCCATCGCGGCTGTCGCCGGTGGCGCGGCCGTCGCTCGTATGATTCCATTCCTAGTGGGATACGCGATCGATCATGGTGTGAAAGAAAAAGACTATAGCGTTTTTATCAATGTCGCTTATGCGTATTTGGCTTTAGAAATCTGCCGTTCGATCTTTTCTTTCGGAAATGTGTACCTGTTTCAACGATTCGGAAACCGCATGCTTTTTCACTTGCGTGAAGATCTGATGTCGCATGTCCAGCGCCTGCCTCTGCAGTTCTTTAATAAAACCCCGACAGGACGAATAGTGACTCGCCTGACGAATGATGTGATGTCTTTAGGGGAACTTTTTTCTGAAGGCGTTATTGCGGTCTTTACTCAAAGCGTGGTGATTGTTTCTGTCGTGGTGGCCCTGTCTTTGATTTCTTGGAAACTCACTTTGGTTTCTTTGATCTTAGCTCCGTTTTTTATTGGCGCTTCGATCTACTTGAGCAATCGCATTCGCGAGATCTTACGCGAACAAAAGAAGAAACTTTCTTTGATCAATGCTTTCTTAGCGGAAAATCTGAACGGCATTAAAGTCGTTCAGTTGTACAATCGTGTCACCCGCAATCGGGAGCTGTTCGGAGCACTCTCCACCGATTATCGTGATACAAACATGCGTTCGATCCGTGCGTATGCGCTGATGCAGCCGATTATGAACCTGTTTAATGCCACGACAATCACTTCAGCATTGTACTTCGGTGGTTTATTAAGTGCGCAAAATTCAATCGCGATTGGCTCTTTGGTGGCTTTCTTGATGAACATTCAGGACTTCATCCCGCCTCTGCGCGAAATCTTAGAAAAGTATCAACAGTTTCAAAACTCTTTAACCAGTGCTGAGCGTATATTCACGCTCATGGACGAAAAGAAAGAGTTTGAACTAGAGAACCTTCACAGTCCCCAAGTCGTTCAAGGCGATATTGAAATTCGCGATCTGACATTTCAATACGAGCCCGAGCTTCCTGCGGTATTAAAGAACATCTCTTTACATATCAAAGCCGGTGAATCGATAGCTCTCGTGGGAAGAACTGGAAGCGGAAAGTCCACTTTCATCTCTTTACTTCAGCGCTTTTACGATGCTCCGGAAAAGTCGATTTATGTCGATGGCGTCGCTTTAGAACGTATTGCCCGTCATGAAATCCGTCATCACGTGGGCGTCGTGCAACAGGATAACTTTATTTTCCGTGGCACGATTCGCGACAATATCGGACTCGGCGACCCAAAGGTCACGGACGAACAGATTCAAAGAGCCTGTGAAAAAACGGGATATATGTCGTTGCTTCTGCGCACAGGACGCGATCTTTCAAGTACCGTCGATGAACGCGGCGCCAATCTTTCTGTCGGCGAAAGACAGCTTATTGCCTTCGCTAGGATTCTGGCATTCAACCCCGATATTCTTATCTTGGATGAAGCGACAGCAAATATTGATTCTGAAAGTGAGCACATCATTCAGGAGGCGACAAAAGAAATCACCAAAGGCCGTACTAGCATTATCATAGCTCACCGTCTTTCAACGATTGAGCAGTGCGATCGCATTGTTGTTTTAAATCAGGGTGAAGTGGCCGAGGTGGGCTCTCACGCAGAATTGATGAAAGCCCAAGGACTGTATTATCAGTTTGCTTCTTTAGGTTTGAAATCCACTTTGATGGATGCATCCGCTGCTGGCACGGCGGAACCATAGAAACGAACGGCATTGCTAGACTCAATATAGTCCCAACCATTCACGTTGCTACGAGGAATGGAGACACCATTGATTTTAACCGTGATAGTTTCCACCAGAGGTTTTTTTGAAAGTTTAAAGTCCGTCAAAATCTGATAGATGCGAGATCTAATATTCGTGACCGCTGTAGTCAGACTCGAACTGCAAATGGACTCTGTCACGCCACCGGACGCTTTCGCAATATCAATAAAAGTCAAACCAGACTCAGAGTAATCATTGAATGTGGAGCAATTAATACTGGTAGGCAGTACGCCGATGAAATTGAAAACCCAAGAACGACTGCCGTCCACCCAAGGTCTTTTCAAGGAATCTAAAACATTCGTGTAATACGCTACTGGATTTGATACCGGGCTCTTGTCGTTTTCGTTAGATAAAGCAATGACGACAAGCAAGGCGTCTTCCCTAAAGAAACCACGGCCTTCCCCAGCAAGATAGGAGGGCGATAGGGCGATTTCCATGGATTGAAGACCGCGTTCATTGGAGCTCCCCGCCTCACCCACGATCATCCGACTTTTTAAACTGTTCACTAAATCAGGCGTCGACTTCGTCACAAACTTTGGCGAACCGATGAATTTACCGCCGTCGGGATTTGTACCGCCCACGCTGGTCGTGACGACCGCCATGTGATAATCCATTTTTAAGGAATTTAATTTCGTCACAAGATCAGGCAGTTGACTCGACAAACTTTGCTGATGTTTTAACATCGAAGACGAGTTGTCGACGATCCAAAGAATATCCACCTTATTATTGTAGGTGACATTTTGATCGAAGTTGTCGGAATCCGCCGGTAGATCGAACTTCACATCCTGTGCACACGCCATTAGCATCATCGCACTGACGCCCACTAACAATGCTGAAAATCCTTTTTTCATAGTTCCTCTAAAAGTTGCGGAAGAGGCCTGGGAACCTCCCCCGAAAAAATTAAGCTGCTTTTGTAGTAAAGTTCTTAATGCTTTCACGGACCGACTGACTGAGGGTCGTGAACTTCACACCGTACTTCACAGATTCAGAATCCGGAGCCGCATCTTTCACAAACTGCTTGCTGACGATCTGGCAGACAGCATTGAAAGGAGGAACCCCATCACCCGGTTGGAAATGCAAGAAGAGAGACTGACCCGGTTGCAAATTCGGAGTGTCGATAAGAACACCGGCTCCGCCTGCGCTGATTTCAAGCGCCTGACCACGGAAAACGGTTTTGTTATTATGAACGATCAAAGAAGCGCCGTAAGAAGCTCGCGCATGACGGCGACGGAAAAAGATCTCTGCCACATCGGCATCTTTGGATTCTTTCATTCCGCGGATACTTTGTGACGAAAACTCGTCCACCTCAGCAACACGTTTCCAGGCAGGAAGTTTTGCGTGCCAAATGTAGTCGTATTCAAAAAGAGTTTTTTCTTGCAGCATTTGCACAAGCTCCAGTCTGCAGAAAGGGCCATAGTTATTGCCTTCCTTCAGAATGAACCACTCTTTGTCTTTGAGGTTTTTAGGTGCCGGTGCCGGAGAAGCGCCAGGACGAACCGCAGGCTTTTGGGCTAGCTTGGTTGCAAACTCGGGGTGCTCTAACAACATCATCCATTCGCCGACGTTGTCGTCGTAAACGTAATCTGTCCATTGATGTTCCTGGGCCTCGATCTTTTTAAGAACCGTCTCATGCGTATACGGTCCAATATGGGTCCCATTGTTAGATAAATAGTACTGTTTTGCCATCTCAGAATACTCCTTAGAAAGTCTATCGGCACAAACAAGACCTGACTTAACTGTAGGAAATTAGACAGTTTCTCAAAGAAAATTCGTTATGTTTCGTCGAACTTTTTGACGAAAATAAGGTTAAAGCCTTCCTCATGAAAGCCCGATCAGATTACTGGTGGTTAAGGTTAGTAATGCTCAAACTGATTGAAGCTTATGGTTTTTGTACAGAAGAAAGAAATGAAGACTAGAAAGAATATCCTCATAGTGGACAACAAGTGTGATTTGGAGCACCAGCTCCGCGAACCACTATTTAAGCAGCTGGAAAATTCAGCTGTTGCGCCCATACTTGTACGAGCCAAAGACGGTGCGGAAGCGGCTATCAAATCTGAAAATCAGAAATTCGACATGGTGATCATCGATACAGAAGTTCCCCGTCTGATGGACGGCGGCTTCGTTTATGGCATTCATACTTATAAAAATACCCAAGATGCTGACGTGATCGTGATTTCACAACGTGAAGAAACGGATCTTCCCGAGTCTTTGCAAAATTCGAAATTCTTTAAAAAACCTGTTTCTCCTGGCGAGTTGATTGATGCGATGATTTCAATTTTAAATATTCAGCATCATGGGGCCTCGAAAGAAACACCTCCGGTTGTCGCGGCTTCAAAGTATGCCGTGGATGTGCGCGTGATCAATGCTGTCATCAAAGCCACGACCAGTGTTCTTGGGCAGTTTGGCGTGACGTCAGTCAACATGGGTAAGGCAGGACCAAAATCCCCGCATGAACCTTTGATGGGCGAAGTCTCTTCTGTGATTGATATCAAAAGCCAGTCGTTCCAAGGTTACTTGACGATCTCTTTTGACAAAGGAAGTTACCTTGAAGTTGTTTCGACCATGTTGATGGAAGAGCAAACAGAGCTTACGCAAGACAATCAAGATGCCGTGGGTGAGATCAATAATATCATCTTCGGTAATGCCAAGGCTGAAATCACCAACTACGGTGTGCAGATGACGGTTCCACGCGTGATTTTAGGCGCGGGGCAAACTGTGCACAGTGCTCCGGGAGCTGCGGGCATGATGATTCCGTTTTCAACGGGCAAAGGGCACTTTTATCTGACCGTTGTCGCGTCCCCGATAGCTAAAGTCGCTTAATCCCTCATATTTTAAATGTCAGTATTTTGTTTTGGCGCAGTACGCATTGGATTATGTACTTGCTTCGCTGCCTAATTTCATATTTAAACTTCATACGTTCCGTATATGCTGTGAATAGGGCGCAGCGTTTCTACAAGACACCTAAAATGTCTGTCTATGGAGGGGTTTATATGACAGCAAGTTTACT
Source organism: Bdellovibrio sp. HCB117 (assembly GCF_047305915.1). Taxonomy (NCBI): domain Bacteria; kingdom Pseudomonadati; phylum Bdellovibrionota; class Bdellovibrionia; order Bdellovibrionales; family Pseudobdellovibrionaceae; genus Bdellovibrio; species Bdellovibrio sp. HCB117. The sequence goes on from NZ_CP178622.1 coordinate 2,902,111, forward strand.
GTCGGTTCTATTTGTTCTTCTTTCTGGCTCTGTTAATGCAGCCACCATTTCTCAACAAATTCCATACTACGGTGAAGATTTTTATAACGATCTTTCATCGGGTGCTCGAGATGAAGAATTGGTTGAGCGTTTGCACACCGTGCTTAGCAGCCAACACCGTGCGATCCCAGGCCACCTGGATGAAATCACGGATAACTGCAACGGCTCTAACGGTTGTTACCAACACATCTCACTGGGTTATGACCGTGCCCGCATCTTCCTTCTAGGCGTTTATTACCTAGTCGATGAAGGAAACGGAAACTACGGTCTTCCTGATGTTTACTGCGGTAATATCAGACACAGCCACGAATTCCGTGGAACACCTCCTGGTCCTCGCGTCATCCCCGACAGCACGACTCTGAATACAGAGCACACATGGCCTCAAAGCCGCTTCACTGGCAAATTCAACAAAGGCATGCAAAAATCAGATCTTCACCATTTGTATCCCGCCGACTCTGAAATGAACTCTGTTCGCGGCAACAATGAATTCGGTGAAGTTTCCAGAGATTCAAAAATCCTTAAATGTAAAGAATCACGCACCGGCAAAGGCACTGGTGGAAGTGCAGAAATCTTTGAACCACCAACGGCGCACAAAGGAAATGTCGCTCGCGCTCTTTTCTATTTCTCGGTTCGCTACAGCATTCAAATCAGCTCTAACCAAGAAAAAGTTCTTCGCAAATGGCATCTTGAAGATCCAGTTGATGAAGAAGAAATGCACAGAAATAATGAGATCCAAAAAGCTCAAGGCAATCGCAACCCGTTCATCGATTTCCCAGAGTTGGTTGATTACATTCAAAACTTCTAAGATCTGAAGGTCTTAAATGAAAAAAGGCATCCTCCAGGATGCCTTTTTTATTTTCTGCTCCAGAAAAGCTTATTCCATTCCCAAAGCGGCCTTCCACTCTGGCGTAGGCTCGATCAAGCGACGCTCTTTCATATCAAACAACCCGAAAACGAATGTCGCTTCATTTGCGACCGATCCATCCTCTTTGATCATTTGCTGAAGCATGGTCGCAATCTTGCCTTTATAGCTTGTCACTTTAGACACGATCGTGATGTTTTCGCGCAGCCGAATTTCTTTTAAAAATTTGATATTCACTTCAAGGATGACCGGGCCCATCTTCTTTTGATGAATTTCTTTAAAACCAAACCCGCGCGGCGTGATGATTTCCCAACGAGCCTCTTCGTAAATTTGCAAATACGTGGCGTTGTTGATGTGCCCGTATGAGTCCACATGATGTTCTTTGATTGTGATTTTAAAAGGACTTAATTCTGACATAACCACCTCTATTTAAGAGCTTCACGAATATGTGCGGAGGCTAAATCCAGCGCCCACACTACCACGGCGATCACGGCGATAATGCAACCGACTTCGCGCCACATCGCTTGGCCCTGATACTGAACCAACATTGTTCCAATGCCTCCCCCACCAACCAAACCGATGATGGTGGCCATGCGCACATTGATGTCCCAGCGATAGACCGTAAATGAAATATACGGCAGAAGCACTTGAGGAACAATCGCATACCAAATTGTTTGCAGTTTATTGGCGCCGGTCGATTCAATGGCTTCGATGGGACCTTCTTCGACCGCCTCTACCATTTCAGAATATTGTTTGGCGAGCGAAGCAATCGAGTGAATCATTAAAGCGAGCATGCCCGCGAACGGCCCGATGCCAACCCACACAGAAAAAATGATGGCCCAAATCAGCGCTTCGATAGAGCGAGTGATATTTAAAAACGTGCGTAAAACTAAATACACCGTTTTTGCAAACGGTCCGCGCATGATATTTTTAGCGCAGAGAAAGCTCAGGACAAATGCCGCAGGTATCGCCAATGTTGTCGCTAAGAACGCCATAAAGATCGTTTCGATAATATTTAAAACAGCCCTTGGAAGAACTTCCCAATTTGGGTCCAACAGCCCCTTAAAAAGTCGAACGGCGCCAGCAAAGCCGTTTTCATCTAGAATTTCTATTAGCGAAAATTCCGTTTTATAAATAGAGACGATCAAAGCCGTCAGTAACGAAATGATGAGCTGCCACCCCCAGAAGCGGCGAAACCAAGCTTTGTCTTCTAAAGTGGGTGGCGAGGTCTTAAATAAGATGTCACCCAGAGTAACGACCTTCATTTTTTTTAATAAAATACTGAAGCCGCATCCGACGGCAAAAAATGCAAGCGCACTGCCCGCCACCACCGGAAGGTTCAACATCGCGTCCTCTGAAGAAACAAAAAAAGCGACCGTTAAGACGGAAAGAAAGAACCCAAAAATAATTCCATCAAATATAATTTTACGAAATGTCATGGGCGTCTTCTCCGTAAATACGATGGAACCACTCTTGGGTGATCTCTTCTGGCTTTCCGGTGAAAACAATTTCTCCTTCTTTGAGCGCCACCACCCGTGTGGCGTATTTACGCACTAAAGAAAGAAAATGCAGATTCGCGATCACCGTAATACCAAGCTCTTGATTAATCTTTTTAAGATAATCCATCACCGCATGCGAGGTTGCGGGATCTAAAGACGACACGGGCTCATCCGCCAAAATCAACTTCGGTTTTTGAGTCAGCGCTCGCGCAATGGCCACACGCTGTTTTTGTCCTCCTGAAAGATGATCCGCTCTTAGCAACGCTTTGTCGGCAATCCCGACAAGTTTTAGATTTTGCAGGGCCTCTTTCTTATCTTCGTCAGAAAATAAACCGAAGAAACTTTGCCACGTCGATTTTTCTGCCAGTCGTCCCATCAACACGTTCTTCAGAACACTTTGCCTAGGAATCAAGTTGAAGTGCTGAAAAATCATGCCGATGTTCTTACGCAGCCGACGTATGTTTTCACCCTTTTTTAATTGGCCGACATCTTCGCCTTCGAAAAAGATGTGTCCTGACGTTGGTTCATGCAGACGATTCAGACAGCGAAGCAAGGTCGACTTTCCTGAACCACTTAAGCCGATGATGACTAAGAACTCCCCAGGTTGAACTTCTAAATTCACCTCTTTTAAAGCGCGCACCCCATTGGGATAAGTCTTTGAAAGATTTCGCACACTCAGTAAAGGAGTGGTCATTTTATTTTCCTTCAGGCGGCGCCAAGGTTTTTAGCATTTCACGAACGCTGTCGTAATCGCTGTCGGTGGCTTTTTTAAAATTCGTCGCTCCCAACATCAGATCAATAGCTTTAAGTCCTTCGGGAGTTGCCGCAAATTGCAGAAGTGTGTCCACGATTTTTTCTTTCATCTCTTCTGGCATGTCTTTTCTGAAAACGATCGGATCATTGGGGATGGGTTCAGAAAGCTCAATAATTTTTACTTTCTGTTCGACATCAGGATATTGAGTTTTCACCAAACGACGAGCATCTTCAATCTGGCCATTCTGTGCCGGGCTATAGTAGGTAGCTCCGGCATCCACTTGGCCTTGATAAATCATCGTCACCACCGAATCATGTTTCATCGCAAACACAGTGTCTTTAGGTTCGATCTTCAGATCCTTCAAAGTCTTCAGCGGCAAAAGATATCCGGAGGTGGAGGCGGGATCGACAAACGCCACTTTCTTTCCGGCCAAGTCTTTCAGTGTTTTGATTTTGCTGTCCGCACGAGCGAGAAACTGAGATTGATACGTCGCAATTCCGTAACGAATCACCGTCAGTCGGGCTTCAACACCGTACTGCTTATGGGCAAGGTAATAGCCATAAGTGTTGATGGCGGCCACGTCGGCCCTTTTTGTGCCAAAAGCTTCAACGACGGCGACGAAAGATTGAGGGATGGTGATTTCGTACTTGTAGGGAGTGTTTTTCTCTAAATACTCTTCAAGCACTTTGGCATTATCAGCAAGCACCTTAGCATCGACAGCAGGCACAAGATGAAACTTGATAGGATTTTTTTCAGTGCCCAAGGCATCTTTTTTTAAGTTACATCCCGATACCAAAAACGAACTGATCAGGACCATTGTAAGAAGTCTTGTCATGCTGTAAGCCTCCAAAGCTATTATAGAAAATCACTCTGACAGGGCAAGAAAAGTCTTTGATTTCACTGGACTTGTATGGCTAGATGGCCCTTATGTTAGAGCAGGTTCTTGATAATATTCGAGCGATCACTCAACAAGGCGAAAAAAGCCTGGTTGTATTTGATTTAGATTCCACCCTTTTTGATGTCAGTCCGCGGGTGGAAAGAATTCTTCTCGACTTCGCAGCCTCCCCCATCAATCAAAAGAAATTTCCTGAGCAAACGACTTTGCTTAAGAACATTAAAACCATGCGCTCAGATTGGGGTATCACCGCCGCTTTGGAACGCGCAGGTCTTGATGGTGCTCATCCCGAATTTCAAGAGGCCATTCGCGCTTATTGGCAGAAACATTTCTTTTCAAATCACTATCTTCAATTCGACTCTTTGTATGATGGTGCTTTGGAGTTTGTTCTTGAAGTTGAAAAAGCCGGAGCAGACATCGCCTACCTTACAGGACGAGATGTGGAACGCATGGGTATTGGCTCTGCAGAAATTCTTCATCAATGGGGTTTCCCGATGAATGATCGTGCGAAGCTCGTTTTAAAACCTCATCGCAGCATGGATGATGCTCAATTCAAAACCGATTGGTTTATCGAAAACGATAAGAAGAATTTTAAAAAGATCTACTTCTTTGAAAATGAACCCGTGAATTTAGTGCATCTGGAACAATTCTGTCCGCATGTGGAAATGATTTTCTTTGAGAGCACTCATTCAGGTAAGGCACTGGCTCCGGCGAAACTTCCTCGCATTATTAATTATCTGCTAAACCAAAAGGCCAACTAGCGTGTTATATCTTGTTGCTACACCTATCGGAGAAACGAGCGAGATCACCCTACGCGCTTTAGAAATTCTAAAGTCCTGCGACATCGTCATCTGTGAAAGCACGAAAGAAGCTTCCAAGTTGTTGCGGGCCCACGGCATCACCGGCAAAAATTATGAAGTGCTCGATGAACACTCCACTGCGGAAGACAAGGCGGCCTTAGTTCCTCTTTGTGCGGAAAAGAATGTGGCCTTGGTCACGGACTGTGGCACTCCTGGATTCTGCGACCCGGGGGCGGATTTAGTTCGCCTTTGTCGTCAAAAAAATATTCCGGTAAAGTCGGCTTTAGGCGCCTCGGCACTGATGGGCCTTCTTTCATTGAGTGGCCAACGACTGGATGAATTTGTCTTTCGTGGATTCTTGCCTGCGGAAACTGAAAGCCGCCAACGGGCGCTTAAAGAACTGACTAAAGAAAAGCGCGCCATCATCGTGATGGACACTCCTTATCGTTTGAAAAAAACTTTGAATGATATGAAAGAGCATTTTTCAAATCGTAAAGTACTTTTAACGCTCAATCTTTCTCAAGAAGATGAAACAGTTTTGGAAGGACCGATTGATAAAGTGATGTCGTCGGTGCCTTTTGAAAAAGCAGAATTCATGCTTCTGATCTATCCTTAATGACGAATTTGATTTCACTTCCCATTGATAGCTTTATTCCCGCTATTCAGGAAAAACTGAGAAGTGAAAGCAACCTTGTGATCACCGCTGCGCCCGGTGCTGGTAAAACCACACGCCTCCCCCCAGCTCTTTTAAGTGTCGTTGCAAAAAAGGTGATTGTTCTTGAGCCAAGAAGAATGGCCGCGATTGCCGCTGCTCATCGCATCGCTGAAGAACAAGGCTGGCAAGTGGGCCGTGAAGTTGGATATCAAGTTCGATTTGCCAATAAGACTTCAAAAGAAACTCGTCTTATTTTTATGACTGAGGCTTTGCTTGCAAGACAGATGATTCAAGATCCTGAATTGCAAGACGTGGATCTGGTAATTCTGGATGAGTTTCATGAACGCTCCATGCATGTGGACTTGGCGTTGGGGCTATTGCGTGAACTTCAAGAGCTGGGCCGTGATATTAAGATTCTTGTCATGTCTGCCACATTGGAGGCAGACAAAATTTCTGCTTATCTTGGGGGTTCTGGAATTATCAGCGTACCCGGAAAACTTTTTGAGCTGGATGTTCGCTATCAAAAGTCTTCTCAGCATCTGCAAACCTTTCCTGGGTTTTACGACACTGTTTTGCAAACGGTGAAAGAAGCACAAGCTCAGACTGATAAGGATATTTTGGTGTTCCTTCCCGGCGTGGGAGAGATTGATCGAGCCCTGAATGCTTTGCAAGCCTGGGCGGACGGAAAAAACATTGAGCTAGTGCCTTTGCATGGATCCTTAAATATCGAAGATCAACGACGAGCTTTGCAAAAGTCTTCTCGTCAACGAGTGATTCTTTCTACGAATATCGCGGAGTCTTCGGTGACCATTGATGGCGTGAATACCGTGATTGATTCGGGTCTTGCGAAGAATATGAAGCAAGATCATCGTACGGGATTTTCACGCCTTGAGCTTGGCCGAATCAGTTTATCAAGCGCCATTCAAAGAGCCGGCCGCGCCGCTCGTCAGTTTCCCGGCGTTTGCTATCGTCTTTGGAATAAGCACGATGAACTTTCCTTTAGTAAAAGTGAAATCGCTGAAATTCAGCGAGTGGATTTGACCGAAAGCCTGCTTTTTCTGAGTGCTCAAGGAGTGACGGACTTTGAAGCCTTTAGTTGGTTTGAAAAGCCTGCCGCGGTGGCGATTCAGAATGCATCGAGGTTTTTAAAAATTGCGGGCGCCATTGATAGCGCTAATAAAATCACCGAACTCGGAAAGCGCATGCTCCACTTCCCTCTGCCGGTGCGCTTAGCAAAGCTCATGATTGTTGGAATGGAACTGAAAGCGACGGAACTTGCGTCTGAAATGGCGGCTTTGCTTCAAGAGAGAGACATACTGCGCAAAGAAGGCGTGAATTCTTTTATCGGTGATAATTTAGAATGTGACCTTTCTGCGAGACTGGAAGTTCTGCACCAATTCCGTAAAGACAAACGCGCGCCGAAGGAAGCCGCTTTTTTCGCATTACAGACCGTCGACCAAGCCGCTCGCCAAACCGAAGAATTGGCGAAACGCCTTCTGAATAAGGAAGAAAAGTCCTTGTCGAAGGATGAACAAAAGGTTTTAACGAAAAAGATTTTGTTGTTAGCCTATGCCGATCGTTTGTGCCGTCGCCGAGGAAAGTCTGAAAGAGCCCTTATGGTCGGCGGTCGCGGAGTCAAACTTCAACCGGAAAGCTTGGTTAAGAATTCAGAATTCTTTGTGGCGCTGAACGGCGTCGAAGGAAGCTCTGACGCAGAAACTGTCGTCAGCCTGGCTTGCGGATTTGAGAAAGATTTTATTCTTCAGACTTTCAAAGACAGCATCACGAAGGTGAAAGATGTCACCTTCATTGAGGAAAAAGGCCAGTTCTTCTCGCGCGAATATCGATCATTGCATGGCTTGGCCCTAGATGAACCGACTTTATCACCTGCTTCCAGTGAAGACATCGCAAACAAATTGCCTCAAATCTTGAGCGAAAAATTAGAACTCGTTTTTAAATCCAATGAAAAACTTGCTGACTGGTGGCAACGCCTGGAGTTCTTGGAGAAACAAGAACCGCAGAATTTGGATTTAGAAAGTTTGAAATTAGAAGCGTTCACGCAAGCGTGCATGGGTGAAACTAAAATGCAGGTTGTGATGGAAAAAGACCTGGTCTTTTTCTTTGAAAACGTCTTCCCCCAAGAAGTCGTTCAGACTTTAAGAAAAGAACTGCCCGATAAAATTCAGGTTCCTAGCGGCAGTCATATCAAAGTCCACTACCCTTTAGATAAAGCGCCGTACTTAGAAGTAAGAATTCAAGAAGTCTTCGGCATGATGGAGACACCCAAAGTGTATTTCGGAAAAATTCCGTTAACATTTCATTTATTGGGACCGAACTTCCGCCCCGTCCAAGTGACATCGAACTTAGAGAGTTTCTGGAAAAACGGTTATCCCGAAGTGCGCAAAGAATTGCGCATCAAATATCCCAAACACCAATGGCCGGAAGATCCTGCCGATGGAACGCCGGAAGCCAAAGGCCGCCGTCGCTTTTAGTCTTTCTTCTTTCGAGCGGGATTTGCCTTAGAAAGCTTTAAAGTAGATTGTCGCTTCGTTCGGGCACGCCGTCCGGGCTCAGTTGCCGCCGCACTTCGTGCGGTTCGCGCCATCGTGGCGCCGGCAAAGGCCCTCACTACGACACTCTACTTTAAAGCTTTCTAAGGCAAATCTTGCTAGATAGAAGAAAGGCTATTCAGCTTCGCTGTTGGGTTTGGGTCGGCATCCGCCGACGTTGGGGTTTGCCCTGTATAGATCAATTTCGAGTTTCCACCACGTACCCATGAATTTGTGATCAGTGATACAATTTTCTAACTCCAGGCAGCTAACCATGTGGACAAAGTGTACAGTTTACTTCCACGGTGGAAGTAAAACATGGGGCATGCAAGCGGTCCAAATCTACCGCCACCGTGGCGGTAACTGCGGACGGTTCTGCCACTGATTTTCAAGTATCGAAAGCTCTTTCAACCAAAAAAACCCGACAGAAACCACATCTGCATTGAGCACAGCCATAAAAATCTCTAGCGATTTAAAAATAAAAACCGAAAGCAAAAAGAACCAAGGAGCCACTCAAGCCGTAACAGAGAAGAGATTTTGATTCCAGCACAGATTTGGGAGTGGGGGAAGGCCCCTCTTGAAGCCCGTCCGAAGGCTCGGCCTTAGCCGGCGCCACGATGGCGCGAACCGCACGAAGTGCGGCGGCGATTGAGCCAGGATGGCGTGCCGACCGAAGCGACGGGCTTCAAGAGGGGCCTTCCCCCACTCCCAAATCCGTCGCTCGAAGCAAAACTAGTGAACCCGCTTACAAGCACAAACGGCCTCGTCGCCGTCCGCCTCCGCAAGCTCTTCTTCACGGTTTTCAAGATACGCTAGAAACGCGGCAGAGCGAAAAGCCAGATCGTATAAAGTGTCCATATCGATCACGAACTTTTCCTCGCCGAGTTTTAGCGCAGCATAAGAATCGGAAATTTCTTCGAAGGCAATTTGTTCTGCCTCGATGAATTTAGAATTTTTCATTAGCCCCTCATTGAGTAGTAACCGATGACAAGACCTGGTTCGAAAGCAAAAGGAACTGCTTCCAAATTCGGTTCATCAGTCAGGCGGCCTTCTTCTTTACCCGCAACTTCTTCTTTCACCATGAATGTCGGAAGCGGAAGGCGCGGAGCTTGTTTCGCCTGCAAGTAGACTTGGTTGTCGTAAGCTTCGTCTTTCAAACGAACCTTGTCGCCGACCTTAATAATAGCGGAAGCGATGTTCACTTTCTTACCATTCACCAAAACTTTACCGTGAGAGATCAATTGTTTCGCCGCTGGAATGCTAGAAGCAAAGCCCAGACGGAAAACCACGTTGTCCAAACGTTTTTCCAAAAGGTTTACCAAAGCTTCAACCCAGTTTGTAGAAGCTGATTTTTGCGCTTTCGCGATGATACGACGGAATTGCTCTTCACGCAGACCGTAGTGGAAACGGATTTTTTGTTTTTCTTCCAATTGCAAAGCAAACTCAGAATACTTACGACGTTGCAAGCCGTGTTGGCCCGGAGGATAAGGGCGTCTTTCTAAAGCGCCAGACTTCCCCATACCAGGAAGTTCCGTGAGTAAACGTCTTTGTCTTTTAAAGCGTGGAGTTTTACCTGTTCTTTTCATTTATTCGTCCTTCACAATATCGTCAGATGATTTAAAAGCCTCTGAGGTGAAAGAACAGAATTTCCTAAAATTTCTGGATCAATGAAAGTATGAAGAAAACGGAATGAAAGCGTGTTGAGATTGAAAACAAGTTGAAACCAGCTTCTTCCCTATGCTAGAACCCGGGCCACAAAAAGGTGGCACTATGAAATTTGTTGTAGCAATTGCGACGGTATTAGTTGGATTCAATGCTTTGGCCTCTACGGAAGTTCTTTTGAACTGCAAACACATCGACCAAGCAGACATCAGCACTGCGGTTGTTCAAACTTACGCAGACCCAGCGAAAAAATTCTCTTTGGAACTTGTCCTGACTTCTCCTGCTGGCGAGACTCAATCTATCGAAATCGACTCTGAAGACTACACTGAAGGTTGGATCGCTCTTCCTGCTGAAGACACAGCAGAACGCTATTTAACTCGCCAAGAAGGCGGCTGGGAAATCTTCGGCACTATCGGCCAAGCGACTTACTTCGCCACAGCAACATGCGAAGAAAAAGCTGAGTAAAAAAAGTCTTCACCGCTCCCCATACCGGGAACCGAGTGATGATCAAAAAGGCTCATATGCAAGGCGGAGGGTTTTTTCCGAAACGGAGGCGTGCTAGAGGCACGTCGGAGTGAAGGAAAAGGCCTGACAACACAGTCAGATGGGCCTTTTTCATCATCACGAATTTAGTAAGATGGGAAAAAGGTCGTTCTTATTAAACCTTTTTCCCATCTCACTTCGCCTAAACTACCAACCAGTTAGGCGACGACGGCGATTTCTTTTGCGAACTGGAATATTTGTTCCTGTGCTCTCTTGATGAGTTGTCGAAGTTGGCACCGTCTGGATTGTTTCTGTCTGCTTCATAGCCGAACTCCTTTCGTCTAGATTAAGAACTCCATCCATTGTCGCAGAGAAGCAGAGCATCAATCGACGCTTTTAATATTAGTCTTGGGTCATGAAAACAGGTTGAGAATACTATTTCTTCCGAAACAGAGATTGTACGACCCACAAAGGACCGATCAGCAAAAATTGTAAGTCTTTGAAAAATGAAGGCTTTTTACCCTCGATTTGATGACCCTTAAATTGGCCTATCCAAGCTAAAACGAATATAACCGACAAGATATAAACGGGGCTTCCTAGCTGACTCACCGCGTAAGTTAGGACGTAACTGAGGATCACTTGCGCCAACATTACCAAGAAAGCCTGGGCTCCGAGGGTCATATACCATCCAAGGGCGATGGCAATAAGGACCTCCCCCACTCGAATAGGTCCCATAGAAAACGGAATTTGGATCAATAAACCCACGATAGAAAAGAAGATCAAGGGCACGCAGATCTTATGAATCAACTGGTTCTTAGGATTCTGATGACTTTCGCTGTATTCAGAAAACCATTGCTCCAGTGATTTCATAGCTCTCCTATTTTTGTGTGGAAAGAGGGCCTACCATCGTGGCTCCTGGTGGAACATCTTTAGTCACAACGGCATTTGCGCCGATCAAAGCGCCATCACCCACAGTGATGGGTCCCAAAACTTTAGCACCGGTACCAATAAGAACTTTGTTACCTACAGTCGGATGGCGTTTAACCGGATCGAACTTTAAGCCCCCCAAGGTGACTCCGTGAAAGATAATGCAATCATCGCCGATAACAGCAGTTTCGCCGATCACGACGCCCATGCCGTGATCAATCACCAAACGCTTACCTATGGTAGCGCCAGGATGAATTTCAATTCCTGTCAGCAATCTTGAAATCTCGGCCACCAAACGGCCGATGAAAAATAATTCGGCTTTGTAACAAGCATGCGCGATTCGATGAAAGAACAATGCTTTCGGCCCTGGATACAAAAGACCAATTTCCCAGAGGGATTTGGCAGCAGGATCATAGTTTTTATACGTGCGCAAGAACTCTAGAATACCATTAACCATTTAACTTCTCATTCATATCATCGAGCAGGAAATAGCGATCAAAGAGTTCATTGTATCGGGACCACTTTTCGCCCGAGCCTCTTTCCGCGTCCATCAACGTCTTTAACGTCGCTACTTTGCTGTCAAAGTCATCGACCATGGCGATCACCATCGCCTCTAAAAATTTAGGTCTTTTCGGGGAACCGTATTCCAGTTTGCCGTGATGACTTAAAATAATGTGCTTACAAATATCGCGCAGTTCCTCGTTGAATCCCAAGATGCGCGAGGCTTTTTTATCGATCAGCTCACAGGCAATTTGCATATGACCAATCAGACGACCGCGGTCTGTGTAGGAGATACCATTGTCGTAAGAAAGTTCCCACAACTTTCCGATGTCGTGAAAAATAGCGCCGAATAAAAGAAGATCTCGGTTTAAAAAGGGATAGTGAGATCCCATGAAGTCCATGATCTTACAAATCGAAAGAATGTGCTCAAGCAATCCCCCCGTCCACGCGTGGTGAATGGATTTCGCTGCCGGAGCTCTTAAAACTTTCGGGCGAATCTCTGGATCTTCTAAAGTATCTAAGATTAACTGACGAAGGTGATCATTCTTCATGGTGCGAACCATGTTCAAAAGCTCAACCAACATGTCTTCGGTATTACGCGAAGATTTTGCGATAAAGTCTTCAAAATTCACCGTTGAAGAATCCACTCTCTCCAAACGGTGCACGACAAGCTGCTTGCGATTCTGAAAAAGTTGAATCTGGCCTTTAATTTTAACAACGTCACCAACTTCGAATTCTTTTGCCAGCTCATCCACGCGATCCCAAAGACGTGCGTCCAGGCTTCCGGTGGCATCACCCAACTGAAGACCCATAAAAGGACGTCCATTTTTTCCGATACCGACATGCTTTTCTTTCACTAAGAAAGTCATGTCTACGCCATCTTTATCCTGAAGACTTTGGATCGATTTTCTTTCCATTACGGGGCCTCACAGAAAAGTGGTGAATATTCTGGGTGCGTGAAAGTGACTTGCGCTAAGTAAACATCATTGTCTTTTTGGGCGGAGAAAAAGAAAGTGCCGCCCAAAACACTGACATAGCGTTCTTGCGTGGTGTTGACCTTAATACCTTCACCTGCCATTTCTTTTAAGAAACGATCAGTGATATCGAAGAACTGATTGCAGCCGGAGCCAAAAATTTGCTGACCAAGGCGACGCTTGCGGGCTTTGCTGACAAAGATAACTTTTTTTGCCGTCGCCGTTTCGAACTGGGGGAACTCAAACCCTACAAAGAAAGATCCCTGCTTCTTTGTGATGTAACGGGATAAATCCACCGTGCCACCACCTTTAGGTAATAAGAGCTTCACAGCTTTGTTTTCGACAATGCCGTCATTTTTTTCGACTAAGAAAACATTCACTTCAGAAAAAACCAGATTTTTACCAACAGCCGACGGAGCTGGAGCCGCCCCATGTTCGCCACCGCCACCTTCGGCGTGCGCTCCTTCCGGAGTCGCTTTGAATTCCAGCATGTCCCACACTTTTGAGGGAACTTTTAAGTCTTCGGCTAAGTCTTCGAATTTAACGTCATGATATTCAGAAACGTGATAACCCGCAGGATCTGAGGTGCAGCCTGCAAGAACTAGAGACATCCAGAATATAGAAACCTGGACGAACTTGATCATCACTCGTACTCCAGTTGATCCCTCAACTCTAGCAACGGAAGAAAGTTAGGTTCTGATTGAAGTCCCGCACGAACGTAATCATAAGCTGCCGTGCGATCATTGTTTCTCATCATAACCCAAGCCAAACCATAAAGTGCAGACGCACTTTGTTTATCTTTATTATACGCATCCGTGTAAGCTTTTTGTGCGCAAGCAACATCACCTGTATTAATACAGATATCGCCCATCAAAAGATCTTTCACTGACAAAGTTGAAAGCTCTGGCATTTTAAGAATCGCTGTGGACTCTGGCAAACGACCGATTTTAGCTAAGTAACTAGCTTGAGTCGAAAGCACATAAGCATCTTTCGGAGCCTCAGCCATCGCTTCTTGCAAAAGTTTTGCGGCATCACTGTCACGATTGATTTCCATCAAACACACCGCACGCAAAGCTTTAAGCTCCGGATTTGGAGGTTGTTTTTGATAAATTTCGTCACAGTATTTTTCTAAATAATCCCATTGCGTGAAACGCCACTCGACATGCAAAGGATGTGTGTAGTTGCGAGCTTGACCAGGCATTTGACTTAGGAACTGCACAACGGCTTGATTCAAGCCATCAACATCTCCCAAAAGGTTCTGCGCATAGACATTGAAAAGAAGAAGTTCCTGACGAAGATAGCCGGTTTTTTGAACGTTGGCTTTGATATCGCGAACCAGATTCTGCAAAGCGGCCGCATCCGAATTTGCTTTTGCATATTCTACGGTCGACATCGCACGGCCAAAAAGAGCTAACACTGAATTTGGATTTTTACGATAGATACCATCGAAGTCACGCATAGCTTCGCCATAATTGCCTTTTTTCTGCTGGATAATTGCTAAATTCAGCAACGCAGAAACATTGAAAGGCTCGTGACCAATGGCTTTTTGCAGAGTGTCCTCGGCCTGTTTTAAATCACCGTCCATCATGTAAGAAACAGCGATACCTAAATAGGCATCCACGATTTCAGCACGGCTTCTGCCCTCTTTAACCAAGGCTCTTTCTAAAATACGACGCCCCATCAAACTTTGACGGTCTTCTGAAATCAATACCGAGGCCATCTGAACTTGAGATTCCGCATCCGGCTCTTTCAGCTTCGTGGCCTTCATATAGGTCTGTAAAGACTTTTCGTAAAGTCCTAACGTCTTATAGCGAATGGCCTGAGACATCAGCTCATCATAGCCCAAGCTGTTCTTCTTACCTTTTTGTGACAAAGAAAGCACGACGACGCCAGCGATGACCAGGGAGGCTGCAATCAAACTCCAACGAAGAACATTGGATTTCTGACGAATTTTTCCTTGAAGACGAGTGTCACCGGAAGCGCCATAACTTTTTGCGGCCGCCGGAGCCGTCGTCGAACGCGACACGGGCTGCTCGCGAACCGGAGTCACATCTTTAAATCCCGTCTCGCGCACAGGCGGTGGAGTTAAATCTAAGTTCGGTGGAACCGGTGTCGGAGTTAAATCATCGGTCACAGGAATGATATCAGTACGAGTCATCGTGTGATGAGCAATCGACTGAGTCATCGTCTGTTCTGATTGAGAGTCCTGTTCTTCACGGATATTTCTGACGATATCCATGAAAACCTTGTTTTCGCGAATGTAACTCCAACGTCCTTCAGGCAGACGGACTTCATCAATAATAGAAACTTGTTTTGTACGAAGCTGCTCCGTGACTTCGGACAACGTAAACGGGCCCAGGATCCTGGTTGAGGATTTGACGAGCCAATTTTTTTCGTTGCCGTTCACGTTGTCTGTACTCATATCAGATTAGAATGGTGCTTTCGTTAAAAGAAGTTTTAAGTCGTCGTTCGTTAAGAATAGACCCGCGCCCAAATAGCTAGAGCGTCTGTCACCCTGATTGAAGGCGTCGTTGATACCACCAGTAATATAGATACCGCGATACAAAGTGTAAGACAGAGAGCTTCGAACATTTGTATTTTCAAAATCAAACGCTTCTAATGTGAATTTCAACTTACGACGGAAGAAGAAGTAGTCGATACCGAAGCCACCCGAGTTCTCGATCAAACCACCCTTTAAAGTCAGGTCCCAGAAATTCTTCGCGTAAAGAACGGTGAACTTGATCTGGTTATAATAAGTTTTCGTTTCCGTGTAATCAGCTGGAGATTCCGGCCCCGTACCTGTTCTTTTATAACCTGTTTTTTCAACTAAGCCCGCAGGGTCATCCACAACAGCGATGTAGTAATAACGATCTAGCCCCGGTTGGATTTGCACCCCAATGTAGGACTTTGTCGCCCCGACATCGTTCAAGTACTCACCACGGAAATCAAAGGCCGTTTGAATACGATTCGCCGAATCCAACATACCGCTCAGACCATCAATTGCAGAAGACACATTTTCAGCGGTTTGCTCATCGCTGACAAGCTTACCGATCGCGCCCTCACCTTTATTGATTTTCGATGTGATCTCATCCAGGTTTTTAACGGAGTTCGACAAGCGCTTCCAAGTCTCTTTCAAACCCGTTTCGCTTTGGTCGTTCATCACTTCTTTTAAAGAAGACGTGATGTCATGGATGTCATCCACGATGTCGCCCACTTTGTCTTTGTTTTCCGTCGTCATTTGCGCCAAGTCGCCTGTCAGCGTCTCGATGTTCTTAACGATACGACCAAGAACGTGGCGACGAGTCCCATCTTCAGATGTTGCCTCTTGCAGGTTTTTCGCAACTTCTTTCAAAGAACTGGTCACTTCAGAAACTTGAGTCATCAGGTTATCTAGCGATCCACCATCACGAACAATCAAGATTTGTGCATTGTCTTCTAAGGGAGGATCTGTCGGTGAACCCGGATAAACTTCCACGTGCTTGTCGCCCAAGATACCTTGTGCTTTCACCTCGATGGAAGCCGAAGTCGTCAAAGGAACATCGGATTTTACCGTGATATCGATACGCGCTTTTCCGTCTTGCAAAGAAATGTTTTTGATCACACCGACAGGAATACCGGCAGAACGAACGGCCGAGTTTTTAACCAAGCCCCCTGCATTCGGAAGTAAGAACCAAGCTTTTTTGGAACGACCAAGGTATGAAGGATCATCACTGACCTGCATCGACATGACGGCGATCAGTGATCCCACCACGACAACTAACAAACCTACTTTAAACTCTGCAGCGCGAAGCCAATTCATTGATGTTTCATCCCTTTATTCACGAACCTCTTCACAAGCTCGATGTCCGTGTTGAAGAAATCCTCTGGAGTACCAAATAATAGAACTCGGCCACTATCTAACATCGCAATATAGTCGGCAATCCTGAATGCGGCGGACAAATCGTGGGACACCATGATAGAAGTCGTCGCACCAGCTCTTAATTTATGAGTACTCAGAATCAAATTATCCACCATTTCAGTCAGAATGGGATCTAAACCCGTGGTAGGCTCATCATAGATCAAGATTTCTGGATCTAGGGCGAGAGCCCGAGCTAGACCGGTTCTTTTCTGCATCCCACCACTGATTTGGCTTGGAAGTTTGTGATAATGTTTGGACTCCAAACCGACTTGCTGCAATTTTTCTTCGGCAATACGAAGGACTTGGGATTCCTTCAAATCGCGGCGATGCTCGAATAAGGGAAAACACACATTTTCTAACACTGTCATGTCATCAAAAAGTGCGGCCGACTGAAAAAGAACTCCGAACTTACAACGAAATTTTGTCAGCTCATCGGGCGGTAAAGTTCCAATATCGGTTCCCAGAACCTCAATTGTTCCCGAAGTGGGCTTAAACAGCCCCAAGAGATGCTTCAGCATCACGCTTTTTCCAGTTCCAGAAAAGCCGATGATTGCGGTCAAACTGCCTTTGGGGATTTCTAAGTTGATACCTTTAAGAACAAACTCTTTTCCACCATCAAAGGATTTTTTCACGTCCCTTAAGGACACTGCTGATTCTTGTTTCATTAAGAAATCCCCATGATGTTGTAATAGAAGCGAATCAAGTTTGTCGCGAAGTAATCAAGAATGATGATACCGACCATGCTTTGCACCACGCCCTGATTCGTCGCATCCCCCACACCCTTGGCGCCGCCGGTGGTATTAAATCCGCGGTAAGTACAAACCACAGCAAAATAAACACCGAAAATCATTCCTTTGAAAAGACCTTCGTTGATGTGTTTGACCTCGATGAAGTCAGCAATCTTTTGCCAGAACACGGCCTCATCTAAAGAAACAAGTTTCACGCAAAGAAAGTAACTTCCCAACATCGCGACAAAGTCAAAAACTGCAACCAATAAAGGCATACAAATGACAGCGGCTACGATTCGAGGAGAGATCAAATATTGTTTTGTATTCACGCCCATCACATCCAAGGCGTCGATTTGTTCGTTCACACGCATGGTTCCTAAGCGGGCTGCCATAGCGCCTCCCGCTCTAGCAGCAACAATCAAGCCCGTTAGAACAGGCCCTAACTCACGCGTGATTCCCAGCGCCACTGTGGGCCCCACCATGTTCACGGCGTTAAACAATTTAAAACCTAAATAAAGTTGGAATGAAAGAGCCAGACCCGTAAACACCCCTGTTAAACAGATGATGCCGACAGATTGATTTCCAATGAACTCCATATGGCGAATCACTTCGGGAAAACGCGAAGGTTTAGCAAAGATCAAACGCACACTTTCAGTGAAAAACATCATGATCTGACCGGTCTCGGCGATACCATCTCGCACTTTGTTTAAAACAAAGGCGCCAATGCCAGAGATGATCGTATAAAATCTGTCCGCTAAGGTCACTTTACTCTCCCCCAACTTCGTCACGGATGAAACGGGCATCGACGCCAGTGTAAACGCGAGGCACACGCTCACCAACACTGGTCAACATTTCCCACGTGATACTGTGAGCCAGTGTTCCGATTTCGTCGGCGGAAAGAAAGCTTCCTCCGCTGCCGTATCCAAATAAGATCACTTCTTGATCTTTAAATTTCTTCAAATCTTCGTTTCCTACAACGTCGGTCACATCAAGCATCAAATAGTCCATGCAGATGGTGCCGGCAATAGGAACTCGTTTTCCCGCGAACAACAGATTCGCTTTATTAGAAAGAATGCGGTGAAAACCATCCGCATACCCCACAGGAACGACAGCGATAACCGAATCGCGTGTGGCTTTCCAAGTGGCGCCATAAGACACAGTTTCACCCGCTTTGACGTGACGGTATGTTGCCACTTGGGACTTAAAAGTCATAACAGGTTTTAATTGGCAGACTGATTTATCCTCTAAAGGATTATAGCCATAGATCATCAGGCCCGGACGCAAACCCCAGTTTTGCAAAAGCAAAGGATGATCTTTACTTCCACCCTGCTGTTTTAAAGCCATCAGGTTCAAAATGCCGGAACTATTTAAGGCGTGGCAGAAAATGTTAAACGGTTTAAAGAGCTGACTGACTTGATCGAGCTTGCGCAACTGTTCGGCACTTTGCCCCTGAGGGTCTAATGCATCATCACCGTTATACAAGTGAGTGACTAAAGCTTTCAGACGGATTTTTTTGTTCTGCCACAGACGATCAAAAAGTTTTTGGCCTTCTTCGGGACGGAAACCCAAACGGTTCATGCCCGTATCAAACTTCAGATGAATATTCACCGGCTGATCGGCCACCGCTTCAAGATGCTCGATATGTTCCCAAGTGCTTACCACCGGAGTCATTTGATACTGAAGAATTTTTTCAGCACCTTCTCTGTCGAAACCACGGAAGACTAAAATCTCGGCTTTCACTCCGAAATTTCTTAGTAAAAGACCTTCTTCAATCAGGCAGACACCTAGATGTTTAACACCTAAAGATTCTAAGAAGCGCGCTAATTGCACGTCGCCATGCCCATAAGCATTGGCTTTTACCATCGGACACAAAAAAGGAGCTTGCGGAAATGACGACTGCAACAAACGTATGTTGTGCGCCAAGTGATCTAAGTTGATTTCCGCAAAGGTGTGTCGATACATTTCCATTAAATTACTTTTTCCATTCGCCTACTCAGGCGCCACTTCAAACTCGGGACGATGAGTTTCCGGAGCTTTATACAAACAAATTTTATTTCCGCCTTTGTCCGTGATGTGCAGAAGAGCTTTGGTCGATGTTTCGTCCAAAGTTTTCGCGGAGTCACACAAAGATGGATACTCACTCACGCCCAAGCTGATTGATACTTTCATGCCATTGTCCATGAAAGACGTGCCTTCGATAATTCGACGTAGTCTTTCTGAACGAAGTGCGGCTCCTTTTTTAGAGCAGTGAGGTAATATCATCGCAATTTCGTTGGCCGAAGTTCTGCACGTCAGATCATTGGTACGGCTGGTCTTAGTGATGATGGTTGCGACGGATTTTAGCAACTCATCTCTCACTGCTTCACCTAAAGATGATTCAATCTCATAAAAATCATCCATGGCGATCTTTACAACCGAGATAGGCTGCTTCAATCGACGCGCCCGCGACACTTCATCGCTCAAGGCTTTCTGATAGAAGTTGCGGTTGTACAGTTCGGTCACAAAATCTTGGACCTCTAAGGAATCCACTTTCTTTTCCAATGTGAAAGTCGAATAGCAAAGAGACAAAAGACTGAATTCTTCCGCCAGTTGGCTGGCTTCAGCTTGAGTGATATTACCAGAATAGACGAAGACACCCTCTAATGCGTGATGCGCATAAAGTGGCAATGCCTTGGGTGGATTGAAATGAAATGCCTCAACCAACATGTCATTAAAACGTGCCGGCAAAAGTCCCATTGCCATCTGTGTCGTTAAATCTTTCGTGTCGCCAGCTTCTAGTTGGACACCGACACCTTGAATGTCGGATGCAGGAATACCTTGCGCGTGGGTTGCCACGAAAGATCGCACTGAAGGAAGAAACTTAAAGAAAATACAAAGGGCGTTGGGAAGATGATTCAAATATTTTTGAATTAAGTCTTCCTTGCTTTGCGCAGAACGATAATCCGTAATGCGCATTGAAACCTTCGGCGTCGACATTTCAGTCTCAGCTTGCTTCAAGCTGCTGACGGCAGCCGCATGGACTTCTTCCACTTTCGCTTTTGTCACTTGCAGCTCATCAAAAAGCTGTTCGTTTTGATAGGTCAGGTAAAGTTTTTCGCAGGCGCGATCCACGGACCAGACGATACGGGACTCTAAAGCCGCCGATTCATCTGAAATCACATCAACAAAACCAAAGCCATTGTACTGTGCTAAAATATCAAATTGCGAAACGCTTGAGACCGCAATGAATTTAATTTCTTCATTGATGTCTTGCACGATTTTTACGAAATCACTTAATGACCCCGCTAATGCGGCAGTTGAAAACACCAGAAGATGCGGTGGATTTTCTTTTAAACGCTGCTCTAAAGTTTCCGGATCTTGGAAGTAGTAAGCGTCGTAGCCCGCTTGCGAAAGATACACTTTCGCCGAAGCCCCCGCATCCACATCGGTGGTGAAAACAAAAACCGTAAACTGAGAACTATAATCGCGAATATTCAACTAAGGCCTCTTTCCAGGTCGACGAATTTCAACGTGATAAGTATCCAATTTGGTTGTTTTTGCCTTCGCGGTCATTTGCGGAGGCATCACAAAATTCACCGGAGTTAGTTCGTCACTCATCGTTGCAAGTTCTTCCGAAGTTGGCGCACTCACAGGCTCAACCACCGGTACCGCGTCAATTGTCGTTGCCACTTCATCGGCAGTCACAGTTTCCGACAAGACCACTTCCGTCACCGGAGTTGGCGCAGGAGTTTCCACCGCAGTGGCTTTTGCCACGGGCGCTTTGGGTTCTTCACCCAGGAAGCCATCGATAAAACTAAATTCATCATTCCCCAATGCGGGTGCCGTAGGTTGCGTCGCTTTCACAGAAGACGTCGACACAATCGGCGTTGAAATTTTTGGTTTCGAAGATTCCGTTGCGGATTCGACTTTTGTTTCTTCCTGTGCCGGAGGAGGAGCCACCTCTGTCACTTCAGGAAGCTCCAAAAGATTATCGATATTCACATCCAACGGTGAAGCTGGAGCCATTGAAGCCTTCACTTCCTCAAAATGCGCCTGGGCTTCTTCTTGATGAACAGACTCTTCAGACAGTTTAGGCAACTCTGGGGAAATCACTAGAGGTTCTTCCTTTGCAACAAGCACATCGGCCGGAGCTTTGAGAACCGACACCGACTGAACTTTTTTAAACAGAATATTTACTTTCGTCCCTTGACCACGCTGCGACTCCACACGCACATCGGCGTTGTGTTCTTTCAAAATTCCAAAAGCCACGGAAAGCCCCAAGCCCATGTGATTGTGGAAAGAGCGTGTCGTAAAGAAAGGATCAAAAATCTTATCGACGTTTGCCGCCTCAATCCCCTCACCCGTATCTTCAATATTCAAGTGCACACCGTCGGCATCCTCGAAAAGATCCACTTTGATTTCTTTTTTCGGCATACGTTCCATGGCTTCTACAGAGTTATGCAGAACGTTTGAAATCGCACGCATGATCGCATCCACGTGAAGATCCAAAGCTGAATTGTCTTGAATATTCTTCGTCAGCTTCACACCTTTTTGCGCAAACAGGGGCTCCATCTCTTTCAGAGCTTTCACTAAAGGCCCTTCGACCTTCATGGAATTTTTCTCTTGCACTTCCTCGCCCGCGTAGCCCAGAAGTTTATCCAGCACACCGCGCGCCGCGCGCGTTTCTCGCAAAATAGACTCCGTGCTTTGTACGATGTCTGTTTCGGGAGACTTCGCCAGAATCATTTGCGAATAACCCAAGATAGAAGCCAAAGGTCCGCGCATTTCGTGCGCTAAGGCCGAAGCCACTTTCATCGAAGCTTGAACCTTTTCTTTTTGTACGATTTCAGGATCCTGCGCGATCACTTTTTCAGGAACCGGAGGCGCTAACGGACGAGACTTTGCCGCTTGCAATTCCTCTTCAAGGGTTGTGATTTGTTTTTCTGTCGTCGTTGTTAACCACAACAAAGCTGCCGCCGCAACGGTCATCAAGCCCGCGCCCATCAGAAGGAACTGCCACCACAACCCTGCACGCCCCTTCATCGCTTCCTTCAAAGGAGCCGAGCTCAACACAAGCAAATTACTTTGCGGAATCATCTCGTACATTCCGTAAAGATCACCCGATTTTAACTGAAACGTATTGCTGCCGTGAGAGGACCCGCTTTTTTGGGCCTCTTTGAAAACTGGATCATCGCGCATCACTGTTCCCAAATACTCGGGCACAGAATGACCCACGGTAAGACCGGTCGAAGTCACAATTGAAAACGAACTGAGGGCGCCTCTTTGCGCATCAATCACGGATTGAAAAATTTCGCCCGAACCAAATAATGCGTAAGCCTTGCTGCCCTCTAAAAATACCAACGCGACATAACGTCCACGTTGAGAATCCTGAAAAGGCTTCACATAAAAACGCAAATCCGAAGTTCTGTTCGCGATATTACCTACCGCGGATTTTACAAACTCCGTGGTCCAATTTGCGGCTTTGGAATTTTCTTTAGCGACGATGACTTGAGGCTCAAGATTGCCACCATTGACGGAAAAGGAAGCCGCCGCATAGTAAGGCGCCATTGCATTCCAGTTGAGCTTTCCTTTTTGGAAATTTTCTGAATTCAAAGTCGCGACAACTCTTTGCAGAGTTTTCAACTCTGTCGCCAAGGAATGATTGATCGCACCGACTTGTGTGCGCGTTTGGGCTTCCACCCAGCTCATTCTGTCACCGTAGACGAAGCTATCTGTGCGCCACAAAACAGCTCCGATAAAAATCGCGGCAACAGCAACGAGGACGGCGATGAGTTTTACTTTCATTGAGACGGTTCCTTCCCTGTAACAGTCCTCCGGCGGGGCCCAAAGCATCTTGCCTTGTCACTTCCGCTCGACGTCTTTGATTTTATTGTAGTTTTAGAAACTGGTAAGAATCAAGCAAGAGTCCTTTGCAAATGCCAACAAAAGCGGTAAGAAGATGCCACTATGAGTACTCATCGCTCGGATGTTTTGATTATTGGTTCTGGCTCTGCAGGATTGGCGCTGGCTTTAAAACTTTCCTCATTGGGAAAAGTGATCGTGCTTGCCAAAGAATCTGCGGGCGGAACGAACTCTGCCATGGCTCAGGGGGGAATCTCTGCCGTTATGTCAGAGGAGGACAGCTTCGAGTCGCATATCCAGGATACACTGGTTGCGGGCGCTGGCTTGTGCAAAGAAACTGTAGTTCGCAATTATGTAGAGCAAGCCCCTGAACGCATTCAGGATTTACAAAACTGGGGTGTTCATTTCGACGTTAAAAAAAGAGGCTCAGAAGAGACCAATGAAATCGATTTGACGCGCGAAGGCGGACACAGCTTCCGTCGCATTCTTCACTTCGAAGACCAAACGGGATTAGAAATTCACCGCACTCTTTTGGCCCGCGTTCGCGAAAATCCCAACATCACTTTGCTTGAACGCTTTTACGCCATTGATCTGATTGTGAACAAAGAAGTCGATCCGAATGACATGAACCCGGTTCATTGCATCGGTGCCTACGCTTTGAACAAAAATGATGGCGAGGTGCATACATTTTTAGCGAAGAACACCATTCTGGCTACAGGTGGTGCGGGAAAAGTTTACCTGTACACTTCGAACTGGAGTGGCGCGACAGGTGACGGCATCGCCATGGCTTACCGTGTGGGTGCTCGTATCGCGAATCTAGAATTCATGCAATTTCATCCCACCTGCCTTTTCCATCGCGAATCGCGCAATTTTTTAATTTCAGAAGCTCTTCGCGGTGAAGGTGGCGAATTGATCGATGCCGCTGGCCACCCTTTCATGCAGAAATATCACAAGCTCGGATCACTGGCTCCTCGCGACGTTGTGGCTCGTTCCATCGACAAAGAGATGAAAAAAACCGGTGCCGAATGTGTTTATCTCGACATGACAAAACTGGATCGCGAATTTTTGAAAAGTCGCTTTCCCACAATTTTCAACAAGTGCCTTGAGTACGGCATCGACATGAGTGAATCCCCGATTCCGGTGGTTCCCGCAGCCCACTACTTGTGTGGTGGCGTGCTGACAGACCTCCATGGTCGCACGGATGTTCCCGGCCTCTGGGCGGTTGGAGAAACGGCTTGCACGGGCTTGCATGGCGCAAATCGATTGGCCTCGAATTCCTTACTTGAGTGTTTAACGATGGCCCACAATTGTTCAGAGCAAATCAAGCAGCAATGGGACACGGATAAGTTCTTCCCGATGGATCCCAAACCTTGGACTCACCCCGAAGAATCGAATGATGACGAGATGATCGTTATCAACCACATGTGGGACGAGATTCGCCGCCTGATGTGGAACTACATGGGAATTGTCCGCTCTAACAAACGTCTGGAACGCGCTCAACATCGCTTGCAGAATATTTTGGCAGAGACGAAAGAATACTATTCTCACATGAAGATTCATTCGGACATCTTAGAGCTGCGCAATATCGCCATCGTTGCCAACTTGTCAGTGGAATGCGCCCTTCGCCGCCAAGAATCGCGAGGCATCCATTTCAATATCGATTATCCTGAATCCAGTCCGGAACCGCACGATACAATCGTGGTCCGGGGCCTGATTTGACTTGCCCGCTGATTGCTCTCGCGGCAATCTAAAGGGTATGTACAAAAGATCTGAAGGCTTTTTTAAAGGTTATCAGGACATCAACCTGTTCTTTCAAATTTGGGACAACCCCAATGCTCGTGGAACCGTTATAATCAATCACGGCCAAGGAGAACACTCGGAATCTTACCACCGCCTGATCAAAGCATTTGAAAATGATCAGTGGAGTTTTTATGGGTGGGACTTACGAGGGCACGGCCGCTCTGAAGGTCGTCGCGGTTACGTTGCGCAGTTTGATGATTACTGCAAAGACTATAAAATCTTTTTGGACATGGTTCTTAAGAACGAAAAAGTGAAACAAGGCCCGGTGATTCTTTTCTGTCACTCGATGGGTGCCTTGATTGAGCTTAAAACTCTTTTACGCAATCCCGATACTCGCTGCGATGGCATTGTTGTCAGCTCTCCGCTTTTGGGAGTTTCTGTTCCGGTGCCTGTTTATAAATCCAAAGGTGCGGTGATCTTAAACTCATTGCTGCCAACGATCACGATGGGCAACGAGCTCACAAATGATATGCTCACGCGCGATCCGGATGTGATTCGCGAATTTGAACAAGACGCTCTTCGCCACAATCGTATTTCCCCAGGGGCGTTCTTGGGTTTCCTTGAATCTTTTGAATACGTTCTGCCTCGTGCGAACGAAATCAAAAAGCCTGCTTTATTTGTCATCGCTGAAAACGATCCCGTAGTCAGCAGTTTGGAAGCAAAAAAGTTTTACGATAAGTTAGGCAGTCAGAAAAAAGAAATTTATATTTACCCTGAAGCAAAACATGAAGTCGTCAACGATATCATGCGCACGACAGTTTTTGCAGATATCAAAAAATTCTTAGACGGTTTCTTGGAGTCTAAATAATGAAATACCTTTTGAGCCTTTGTTTTTTACTCTCTGCATGTGCCAGCACTTACGAAGTCACTCCCGCAGGTCACACGATCAAAACTAAAGATGACTATATGGAAGTGATCGAAAAGTATTCCGATCAAGTGCGCCAGTATTCGGGCTTTTACAACACTTTGGATTTCCAAGCGACCTTGTTGAATTCAACAGTGGCTCAGGCCCAACTAGCTCAAAGCAGTATGCTTTATCAGTGGGATGAAAAACGTTTCACTGAAGAAAAAGGAAAGTACGAAAACCGCCTGAGCAAAGAAGCGGAAGTGTTTTTGAGCTTTTACACTCCAGAAAGAAAGAACGATGATCTTTTTAAAGATACGACGATTTGGAAAATCTTTTTGGATGTCGATGGCCGTCGCTACGAAGGCAAGGCTAAGAAACTTAAATTGCAGTTAGCAGAAATCGAAGGTCTTTATCCTTACCACAACCGTTTTTACACACCCTACTCTGTGATCTTCCCGGTTCCTATGCGCTCTATCGAAGGTAAACCGATGAAAATGACTATCACGGGTGCTGTCGGCTCTGGCGTTTTAAATTTCCAACCTTAATAAGTTTTTCTAGGAAGTCCGTCTGAAAAGGACGGACTTTTTTTTGCCTTAATTGCGCTTAAAGCGTCTTCCCACTTCAATATCAAAAAGTGGCTTCACGAATTTCGCAATCTTCAATCCGACACCCGTTAATCCGCTAGGTTCTAAAACCTCGATATCATGAAGAATCGCTTCACGAATCATTTGCGCGTATTTTGCGGGAGAAATCGACTCCGTCGGAATCACAAAATTCTTCGAGTACAAGGTCTCGATCTCATCAAACATGCGCGTCTTGATTCCCGGAGTGACCAACAACAATGTCGTTACGCCCGTGTCTTTCAGCTCCATACGAATGCAGTCGGTGAACGCCATGACAGCCGCCTTCGAAGCTGCGTAGGTCGAAGCACAGGGAAAATGCATATAGGCCGAAACGCTGGAGTTATTGATGATTTTACCGCGCTTACGCTCAAGCATTCCTGGCAACAATCCGTGCGTCAAATGAACTAAGGCATTCACGTTCACCTGAAACATTTTGTAGATGTCATCTAAGGGCTGTTCTTCTATCAAGCCACCGGTCAACATTCCCGCATTATTAAACAGGATATCAATCGAGGTTTCTTTTAGATTATGCAAAAGCGCATCGACACCTTGACGTGTCGAAAGATCCGCCTCCCACACTGTGACTGATTTAGCACCTGCCGCCTGAAGCTCTTTCACCAGACTGTCATCAGACTGCCTCATCACCAGATGAAGATTCGCTTTGTCTTCGGCGCACATTTTAGCAAAAGCTTTTCCAATCCCACGACTGGCACCTGTGATAAGAATATGACGGTTTGTGATTTCCATGCGGACTATCCTTCTTTGATGACGGTCTGAGGACTTAATCCCCAGGATTTCAGAATTTCGATTTCATCGGCGGCAGAAGTCGCTTTTTTAAACTTGGCTCCAGATTTTCCGCTCACGCGATTCTGACACGAAGGCCAGTTCTTGTGACGATACACCAAGCCTCCGATATTGCTTAAGTAACTGAAAGCTTCTTTCTTTTCACCCGGTGCGCGCATTTCTGGCAAAGCGGTGTCGGCCGGAACTTCCAGCATGTTGATCGGATAAGAGCTCAACGGCCCTTGATACAAGGACACGTAATCATTTTTTGAAAAGGCGACAGCGATGCGATCGCAGCGTTCATTACCAGGCGTGCCCACGTGGCCTCGAGAATATTTCCATTCGATTTTGTTTCCGGGACCGCGCGCTTGAATGATTTGCGCCAGTTCTTCCCAGATATCTCGATTAGAAACATCCGCACCTTCCGCGGTTTTCCAACCGCGCTTTTTCCAGCCCCAAATCCATTGCGTGATTCCACGAATCAAGTAAGTGGAGTCCGTATAGAAATGCACAGGACCTGGCACAGCAGAAATAAACTTTAGCGCCTCAACAGCGGCTGTCATCTCCATGCGGTTGTTCGTCGTAGAGCGCTCACCCGCTCCCAGTTCTTGCACCTGATCGTTCGGTAAAAGCACAATGCTTCCCCAACCTCCGGGACCGGGATTTCCAGAACAAGCGCCATCAGAGAATATCAAAATATAATCGCGTACTTTTATTGCCACAGCTCATGGTCATCGCGCGCTTTTCTTATGTCAATGCGCTGGATGCCAGAGACGGGCCTCTGACCAATACTTAGACAGGTAAATCTTATCAGGCTGCAATTTAAGGCCGTTGGCTTCTGGCACCCTCCCTGCAAAATAATCCCGAAGGAGAGTGTTTATGTCTTTTGCTATGCGCCCCCTTATCGGATTTTTGACGACAGTCTTGCTGGCAAGCCAAGCCTTTGCCAATGCATCTGTCACCTCTTCGACGACGCTAGTGCAACAACCGAAAAAACAAGGGCGCATGTGGAGTGGTTTTGTAAATGCCAGTCGCTCGACAAGTCCTTATGACTTTGAAGATGGCACTCGCCAGGACGCGATGGACTATATGATGCGTCTGAATCTGAAATTTAATGACAAGTTTTCTATGCGCGTTCAGGGTGGTTATTCACAAGACTTAAAATATCCTGAAAACAATGATTTCTCTGACACGTCCGTCAGTTTAGGACGCGCGCCAATGGCTTTAGGTAAAACAATCATGTTGGGTTACCGTGTGGCTACAGGTCTTCCTACTTCCAAAGATTCTCACACCCGTCAGAATCTGATTGCTTCTGTTTCCACAACAGTGAATGGCATGATCAATCCAGACCGTCTTATTTCGGGACTCGATATCGCCGGTTCTATTTCAGCAGGTCGCAACTTCCATCAGTACGAAACTGCTTTAGATGGCCGTGTGAACACGCAGTGGACCTCTTCGCAAATGTTTTCGATGGCGTACACTTTTACGACGGGTATTTCTGTCTCTGCAGAATTTCTTCACCGAAACACATGGTCTTACCAAAATGTGATGCGCGACACTTTTGAAATGACTCAAGAGATCGGCTACGAAATCAACTCCACCTTTTCCATCGCTGCGGGACACACAAACTCAGGTTCTTCTTTAAAACCTAACGGTGATGATTCCAATGTGCAGTTGATCAATGAAAACACTTCACTTGTTTACGCCTCTGCAACTGTAGTCTTCTAGGACTGCCATGAAAGCCTGGTTGGTAGCACTTCTTCTTATTCTAAGCTTCCAACCCTCCTGGGCCGGCACTCCTCTGGATATTGTCTTTGATATCGACTGGACCACCTTTTATACCGTTCACCCCGAAGACGCGAATGAACGCAGCTCCAAGAGTATTCAAATTGAGGGAAAAACCTACCGCCCCACCGATCATTTAACTGAAGTCATCGAACACTTATTGAAGACCCATCCAGATATACGCATCAGTTTTTTTAGTGGTGGAACGAAGTCACGTAATATGACTTTACTGGACAGCGTGAAGCTTTCTGATGGTCGGTCCCTCGTGGATATCAGTCACCGTATTCTCTCTTATGAGGATCTGACAATAGTGTCTCAAAACAAGACTTTGAAATTCTCTGAGCAGCATAAAAAAGTTTTGAATCAGGGAATTCCCGACTGGAATCCCAAGAACACTCTTCTGATCGACGATCAGCCTGAGTTCGCCGTGAAACCTTTAAAATCCGTTTCCTCTTTGGGTCATTTCAACTTCCAACAGAAATTTGATGTTTCACGTGCTGGAGAAAAATTCTTTCCGGCATCCGAGATCGAATGGAAGATGGAGCGCAACAAAGCCCTTGTCTGGTTGGCTCTTTTAGAAAACGCCATTGCAGAGTCTGCAAGCACAGGAAAAGATTTTTCATCCGTCGCCCAAGAGCTGTGGACTCGGGACTCAAAAAATCCTTTCATTTTAAAACAAGGGCAAGACCTGCTTCCTTCCTCAAAGGGACAGGCCTGCCGCAAGATTTTCGCACTCTAAATTTACTGCATTTCTTTTAAATACTTCAGAGTTATAAAGTGCATTGCCCGTGTCTTATCAAAATGTATCGAATACTTTTGCGGATAATAGCCTAAATGGGTGAAGGTCTTTGGCAACATCAGCTCTTGCTCGAATTTCTTTTTCTTTAGCAAAAACTCTCGCGTGATCATCGGCTCGATAAAAATCAGATTGGCGTCGTAGTAGCCATAGATGTAAGTCGTCGTAAAAGGCTTGCCGTTGTATTCGGGCGAACGCATATCCACCCAGTGCCAGCCCATCTGAGGAACACCTTCTGGGCCTCCGACATAGAACGGAGGAAGCTTATCGGGATCCGGCTGCTTCAAACAGATTTCGCGATCGGCGCCCATACAGGTGATAGCTTTGCGGGTCGCCTCATCAATGAAGTAGAAATGAAAATCAAAATGAGGTCGGTTGTAAATACCATCAGGCTCATGACCGTGCGGCATCCAGTCGATGACCATGTGATTGTAAGGCGGGATGTTCAAAACGGATGGAAGTTTGAGTGTGTATTCCCCTGGCTCATGTTGAGGCAAAGCATTCAGGGCACCCTCTGTTAAAGCCAATCCGACCGAGTACGGCGTACCATCTTCACCAATGTCCGCGAATGCCTTTGCCGTGCCCTCACCGAGCGCGACCTCTTCGCCGTAAACGATGAATCCATGGGCGTATATCGCTAGAAAAAACAGACCACAAAAGACAAAAATCCCTCTCATAAATCCCCCTGCTTTTCAGAATGAAATCCGAGATTTAATTCCAGGACAAGCTTCCACATGAACCGGTGTTTTAAATCAGAAAAACGGTGTCTCATTTTGAGATCTCCCTGAATTGTCCCCTGTATATTCTGTGGACGGCTTATCTGCCTGTAATGCATTTAATTCACGGCCGCAACCGGAAGCTCGTGGCACTTTCAGTGCATTTATATCCCTTAAGGAGAGTGTCTTTGTTCTAGGCCCATATATTCGATGTGGCGTCATGAGCAGTGACAATTTAGGAATGGAGAGAAAAATGGCTCACAAACCTCAGTACACAAAAGCATTTACGGCTTTGTTGACCTTCGCCCTCGTGGCCGCGGGTTGTACGAAAAAGCGTGATGCGACTTTACCGGATTCAGAAGCTCTAGAGATCTTTGCGATTTCTGACTTCGCGACCCCGTCGAGTGAAGGTTTTAAAGCCATCGCAAAATCCAGCGCGCGCGAGAAGTCTTTAGTTGAAGCAACTAGCAACAAGGCTTCAAACGAAAAAGGCTTGGTTGCAGTCGATACATCAGATTCTTCCATCCCTCAACGTTTGCGCTTCATGTTTGAAAACCTAGAAGTTTCCGGTCAGGAAGCTCAAGACTTCAAAATCGTGTTCGGCGTAGACTCTAAATACGTAACGGCGTACAAGCTGACAAATAATGTTGAAGGCTTAACTCGTCTTGAAAAGCAACTCGCTGTCTCTCCAAGCGAAGTTCAGCTTTCTATTGATTTACAAAAAGCCACTTCCTCTCAAGCTAAAAAAGAAATCATGAATAAGATGGCAACGGCGCAAAAAGCCCGTTCAGCTTCCTTATTGAACCGCGCTAACATCAACGTGCTAGTGCCTCTTTTCAAATATGACATCGCTCAAAAAGGTGTTCTTGAAAGAACAAAGAATGAATTAAGAGAAAGCACTTCGACATTGAAGCTGCGCGAAACTGAGTTCAGCCAAGCGACTCACATTCGTTTGAACATCACTTCAGACTCTCGTAAAGACGTGGGCAGCGTAGACCAAAAAGTCGAAATGGACCAAATCTTCACGATGGAGTCTTTGGATAACAAAATCCACAGAGCTGCAGACCTTCAATCTCGCTACAACTTCAACATGAAGTTCGTGGCTGACGATTCGCAAGTTCTTACGAAGCTTGATTCTGACGACATGAAAGTTTACGAACTAACAACGGTTGGTTCTTTGTCTGACGATGAAAAACGTCTTATCAATACAGGTCGCGCAGCGGGCGAAATCATCCGTTGCTCTGACTCTGGCGTGACTTCTGCGGATAAGAACTGTGTTCTTCGCTTGGTGGCGAAAGTTCCAGTGACTTATAAAAATGCTCGTCTAGTACTTGCTGACTCTAAAGAAAACACTTCTAACACGATCGAACTTCAAAAGGTCACTAAAGCGCAAGCTCAAGGCCTGGTTGAAATCGCTCGCGAAGTGCGTGCAGAGCGCGCTCGTCCAACAGGTATCATCGATCCTTTGAATACAATCAAAGTTGCGGATCTTAAGGGTGAGTTCTACTTCAGAAGAACTTTCGAAGATGCTTCTAATATGATGCTTATCGGTAAATCCGGAACAAGCGGTGATCTTTCAGTAGTAAAATTCGAACTTGAAAAAGACCGTTTGGTTGTTCGCAATCAAAAAGCCTTGATCAAGTACGAAGGTCAAACAGCGAAAGACAAAGAAGAGTTGATGTCTGTTCCTGTTAAATACTTCAAACTTGAGACTGTCGATGCTGATGGTGTGGCTCTTCACGTTCCAAAGTTGATTGACGCGAAAAAAGAAGATGCTGAATACGTAGAAATCGACTGGACGAAAAATACAATCCCAGTTGCAAACTCTCCGTTGGCTTTCTTCGACGCCGGTGAATGCTGGGCTGCAGAGACTTCTCAACAAGTCACTGATATGGATATGCGTTTAAACAACGATGGTATCTTGAACTTCTCTTTGTCTGGTTCTTACACGGTTAAACCAGGTTGCCATAATGCCCCAACAACGAACAACTACGCTTTGGGTTGGAATGTTCAATTCAACTACAACGTGATCGAGCGTCTTTCATTCAAGAAACGCACGAACGCGCAAGTTGACGATGCTCAATGGGCACCAAACATTGCACCGAACGTTCAAAGCTCTTTGAATTTCGCAACATTCACTATGGGTGAAACAATCACTTCAACTGATGTTCGTCCAGGCCGTGAAAACAGCGAAGTGTACCGTCCCGTTGTTCATGACTTCCGTAACGGCAAAGTATTGCACTACTGGGTTGGTGGTTTGAAAAATGCTCCTTCTGACAGAAAAGCTCTTATCACTCAAGCGGCAGTGGAAGTTGTTGCCGAATGGAATGAAGCTTTCCGCAAAGCTTTCAAAGGTACGAACCTTGAGCGCTCTGGTGACTACATCGTTCTTCACACAGGTGATGATGACACAGGCCACTTGGGTGACTTGGACCGCAACTACTTGTGGTTCTTTGACCAACCGACTGAAAACGGTCTTTTGGGTGTAGCACAACCGGCTCCAAATCCATACTCTGGTACCATCATCGCGAACAACGTGATGGTTTACTCTGGAAACTCTGAGATGGAAATCCGTCGCATGATGGAATCTTACAAAGAGTCTCGTGAATACGAAAAAATGTTGGACGAAGCAAAACAAGAGGCTTTGGCTGAATTCCAAAAAGAATTGGCAGCTCAACAGCAGCAACAAGGCTCTTCAGCAGCGGCTGAAGGTTCTGCGGGTGCAGCTTCGGGATCTGCAGCAGCTGAAAAAGTAAGATCTTTGACGAAATCTTACGGTTCCTTCGTACAGAAACTAGTGTTGTCTTCACGCCCAGTGGCGGCTCAACGCTTCTCTTCTAAGTACGCTTCGAACGTGGCTGTTAAGAAAGCTGGTAAGTCTTTGCAAGCTAAGGTTCTTAAAGGCAGAAACGTAGTTTCTGATGCGAAAGTGACTTCGAACAAAGATTTCACTCGCAGTGTATTGCAAGCCGCTCTTTCTCAAGAGTTAAAAAACGATCCAATCATGATGGAAGCGATCATCGCTCGTGAGTTGGCTCGCACTGAAAATGGCATGTCTCAACAAATGAAACAACTGTTGTTGAAACAAGCACAAATGAAAGAGATGTCTGCAAGATTTGACCAACAAGCTAAAAAACGTGGCGGTTGCTTCTTGTACACTCGTACTGAGTACAACGACAAGTTCTTGAACTCGGACTTCAACACTTTATTCAAGAAAGAGATCAAAGCGACACTATTGCATGAAGTAGGTCACGCGATCGGTCTTGTGCACAACTTCAAAGGTTCTTTCGATAAAGCAAACTTCAACTTTGCTGGCGAAGAAACAAACCGCAACTATACATCCATCATGGATTATATCGCGGCTCCAGAGATGGAATACCAGGGTCCAGGTACATACGACGTGCATGCATTGCGCGCGGCTTACACAGGTTTGGTTGAGTTGAGTGATGACATCAAAGCGATGGTTGCTAAAACAGGTGGTGTTTTGACGAACCAATCTAAAGTGTCTGTAAACACGGTAGGTGGTCAGTTCATCGCATTCCAAGATGTTAAGAAGATCCTAGGCTTCAGATATTTCTCTGATATGGCGAAACAAACTGTTGCTCAAACAGGTCTTTTGAAGCACTACGGTCAATGTAACGATATGGAAGTGGGTCTAGAGCCAGGTTGTGCGCGCTATGACCAAGGTGCTTCTGCGGTTGAAGTTGTTAAAAACGAAATCCAGAACTACCACAGATCTTACGCGACTTCTTACCACGCGTCTGATCGTTTGAACTTCGGATGGCCACAAAAAGTAAACGTGATCAGAAACTCTATCTCTAGATTCTCTACGATCCGCGCTTACTTGGATGACTACTTCAGAATGGTGATCTACCGTACGGCATTGTCAGACGCTGAAATGGCTGACTTCCGTGAGGCTTCTCACCTTGGATACGATTTCTTCCACGAAGTGATCCGTATCCCTGACACGAACTTGGCTTTCGGTAACTCGAAAGAAGAAATCAAACAACGTTTGATCCCAGTTCCATACATGTTGAACGAACCCGTTGTTCAAAACGGCCAGCAAGCTGTCGATGCTAATGGTCAGCCGGTGTTTAAACAAACTCCTGACGTGCGCATCCTTGAAGCTCGCCGTGTTTACGATGCGGCTCCGGCTCCGATGAGCGATCGTTTGGATACTTTGGGTATCGGTTACGACAAGCAGTTTGCCCTTCAGTTCTTGTTGACTGCAAATCCAGCAGCTATGACTGATGACTCGCAAACGGGTTGGATTGGTTACAACGAATTCGAACAATACTTCATGGGAGTTCAACATGCGGCTCAGTCTCAAAACATGTTGACGCTTCTTGAAATCATCTCTGGCACATTGAACGCGGGCTTCATGGACAAATACCACAACTTGCAGACAGTAGAATTGCCAGTGAATGTGAACAGAAACTTGCTTGATTCTGCAACTTTGGGTGGTTTGGCTGATACGAACCAATACCGTTACCCAGGTTTGGACACTTTCGCAGAGTTCTTCAAAGTGGGAACTTTGAAAGGTGGAAAAACAGTTAAAGATCGTTTGATGGCGACTCGTTACGGTCAAAGTTCAAAATCAGCTGCGGGTGTTAAGTTCTTCGCTGCTGATAACGCGATCGGTGCGCAGGTTCTAGTAAGCAAAGCGGCGCGCAAAGGCGCGCTTCTAGAAAACAAAGATACTTTGGCTCAAGGTATGATCCAAATGATCCAAGCAGATATGGAATTGAGTGCGAAAGTAGCTGCAGTTAAGAAAGCAGACGAAAAATTGAAAGACAAGGCGTTTGCTGACATCGTGGCTTCTTCTGAAGAGTTAAAAGCGGTAGCCGCAAAGGGTGATGCAGCAGCAGCCGAGCTCGTGAAGACATTGACAGCTTTGAACCAAAACGGCGCGATCGTGTCGGCTGAAGAGATCAAAGCAAATCCAAACTTCGCTTTGGATAAGCAAGTGTTGATGTTAAGAAGCATGACTAGCAGATCTATGTCGTACTTCACGCAAGTAAAACCAATGCTTGAGCAAGTTCCTCTAGAGCAGTTGAACAACGTATTGCAACAGTTGGCGGGTTTGAAATCAAACAACACGACTCTTGCAAATTCTTTGGATTTGCTAGCGCTAGGTCAGGAAGTTTTAGTTCAAGCCGTGTCTTCAGTACAAATCGTACTTAAAGACCGTGGCCCAGTGTCGGGTGATGTGGTGATGGGATTGATGATGGATGCGTCTCCATTGTCGAGCTCACAGCAAAACTTGATGTACGCGATCGAAGATCTTGCTCGCTACACAAGCATCTTAAACCCTGAGTACATCTACTAATACGAATTTTATATACGCGGCCCCGCTCTCTCCTGGGGTCGCGTTTTTTATTTTCCAAACCACGGAGTCCATAATGAAAAAAACAGTTCTCTTGGGTCTTTTATTGTTAGGAAGTTCTTCTGCATTTGCCAGCATACAGGACTATATCGGCCGCTATGATTTACAGCGCGAAGAACTTAAGGACGGGACATTCTGTTATGAAGGCCTGATTGTTAGCAAAGAGGGAAAAGAAATTTCTCTTTATCGTTCGGACATTACTGAGTTCGCGTTGGTCAAGAGTGAACTCAACTCATCTCGTGAAGTACGCAGCTCTCATGGGGAGGCGATGACGACAACCAAAGGTAAAGACTCCGTGACTTTGAAGGACGACGGCACTCTGGTTTTTCAATTTAGCGGTATTGAAAGCATTTTGGGTGTTCCCGCTTCCCGAGTGAAGGACGCTGTAGCTTTGAAACTTTCAGACGACAAGAGCACCCTGTTTGCGGTTCGTAAAACGGCGGACGGACTTGCGGG
This sequence comes from Bdellovibrio sp. HCB117, assembly GCF_047305915.1. Lineage (NCBI taxonomy): Bacteria > Pseudomonadati > Bdellovibrionota > Bdellovibrionia > Bdellovibrionales > Pseudobdellovibrionaceae > Bdellovibrio > Bdellovibrio sp. HCB117. Next base: position 2,938,370 of record NZ_CP178622.1, read on the forward strand.
CTTAAATCGCGGTGAAGCTCGTTGCGTTTACAAACGTCAGTAATTCTCAATAAAAAAAGGGAGCTTTCGGCTCCCTTTTTTTATGACTTAAATTTAGGAAACAGTCCTTCGCCCTTCGTTACGAGCTTTTTCAACCAAGCTCCGAAACTGTCTTCAGGCCCCGGCAATCGCTCTGCTACAATCTTATTATCCGAATGCAACTTATCAATCGCGCGCTTCACCTGTTTTTGGCTTTCGTTGGTATGTTCAAAACGAACTCCCCAACCTTCACTGCCTGGATGATTCACACGATAGACAACCAGCCCTGAAACAACAGTTTCGTAATCATCAAACTTCCAGTAAACGTCGACCTTGTCACCCTCAGCAAGCTCTGGTCCCGCCGTCAGAAACAAACCACCTTGCGAAAGATTTTTAATGAAAGCTTTTGCGCCATTAACCGTTCCTTCTTGATTGAAGTTATAACGAGGAGCTGCTTCCCACCAACGCATGCGGGGATCGAAGTAAACTTGCTGTACAGAAGGCACGACAAAGTAGGCAACAATCAGAACATCGACAAGAAGAACTGCGATCAGAACCACCAACGTATTCCAGTTCATGCTTGTCCAATAACTATAAAGATTCGACAGCAGAACTAAAGCGATACAAGCAAGATACGCCCAGTAGCTCCAGCGGCGGCAGATGTAAATGAAGATGCCCGCAAGAATCGGTACGCCCACGTATAGAAGCAACAAAGGCTTCGGTAAAATCTCAAACCAATAAGTCCACTGCTGCGGAAGCGTACGTCCCGAGCGGAGGGCATTAAGAATAAGATTTCCAATGGGTGCGAAAACATGAAGAAGTGCAAGAACGATCAAGGACCAGGGTTTTCTTTTCATATACCCAAATGATAAGAAAGCCCTTGGTACTAGACAAGGGAAAACAAAAGTCAGGACTCCGACGACTGTATGTACTCGAGAAGTCTTTTTTCCATTCGAGAATTCATCTCTGCCAGACTGCGGACATTCTCTATCTTCACCAATCCCTCCATCGGATAAACAACAGCAAGATTGATTTTATGAACGCCGTCTAAATACTTCATTTGATAAAGAGCCCATGCATAGGCTTCTAACTGTTTAAACGCGGTCTCTGAATACCGTTGAGAGCCAGTTTTATAGTCCACCATCCACAAAGTATCATCAACGATGCCCCAAAGATCGATCTGACCTTGCATCAGAGCATCTTTAAAACTCAAAGCAAAACCCCACTCGACATGTCCCTTTTCAATGATCTCTAAAAGAGGAATGTCTTTGGTTTCAGTTAAGAACTGCAAAGGCTTTTTTAAATCTTCATCTGAAACCTTTAGTAGTTCTTCGTAAGAGGTGTATTTTAAGGCTTCAAACAATCTATGGGCATTCGTACCCTGCTGAGCCCGAGCTAGACCTTGCCCTAAAGCACCAGCTTTCGGAGTGTAAGCAGAGCCCGAGATCGCTTCCGGTGCTACGAGTTCCGTGACAGAGATAAATTTGCGTTTAGCTTCTACGTCTTCGCCTTGCCATGCCGGACGAAGATTCTTATGTTCCAATGCCTCGCTTTGCATTTTCTTTGGCAATAGGTTTTCCACGCGCACCACATAAGAAAAATCTTTTTCCTGATGCAGACCTTCTTCCAGGTTCAAAGGACATTGCGCGGCCCATGACTTCTTCCCGATCTTTCGGTCCCAAATTAAAGAGACACCGGATTTGGCGCGAGTCATGGCTACGTAAAGCACTCGATTGAACTCTTCACTTTCACGCTGACGAAGCTCTTCCGTGATTTGATCAGCTAGAATACTTCCGGTCATCGCTTGAGTTTCTTCATTGCGAACTTTCAGGGACCACAAACCATCTTGTTCTCTGATACTGAGCACAGGGGCGTGACTAGCGCGAGGATCTTGTCCCATGCCTGGTAAAATCACTTGATCAAATTGCAACCCTTTGGAGGCATGCACGGTCATGAAGTTCACACGCTTAGGCTCAATCACCGGCGTCGCATCAGCATCTTCCCCGCCTTCGTCCGTCGACAAAGTTTCAAGGCTAGAGTCTAAGAAATCTAAAAAGTTAAAGCCCGGTCGGCGTTCCTCTTGGCTAAGAAGTGCTACGACCTTCCACAGATTGGCCTCGCGACGTCCCGTTGAATCAATTTTTGCGGAATAATCAAAAAGTCCCAGGTCAATCAAAGCACGCTTAAAGGTCCAAGACAGTCCCTTGGTTTCACTTTGCGCAATCAAAGTTCTAAGAATGCGCAACGGATGAGTTTCATCTTTTTGCTCCAAAGGCTTTTGCGCCTCTTTCCAAAAGGAATGCTTGAAGCTGTGACAGTAACTTGCAATTTCACTATCCGACAACGCCAACCATGGGGATCTTAACAAAGCCACGAAATTGGCATTATCATGAGGATTCACCAAGAATTTCAAAATAGCCAAGGCGTCTAAAACTTCGCGACGCTCATAAAAACCACTGCCACTATGAAGCTGCAAGGGAACACCGTACTCTTGGGCCACCTTCGCAATATCTTCCAAAGTTTTATGAGTACGTCCTAACACGCAGATCTGTTCAGGGCTCACGCCTTCCGCCAGAAGCTCTTGGATACGGGCCACTGTCGTTAAAACCTCGGCGGAGGTTTCATCTTCCTCGCCTGTTTCGGAAAGTAAAACTTGCACAACAGGATCGTCATTTCCTTTGCGAATTTTATCTGGAGCCGGAGTCATAGCGGCAAACTGCTTGCTCAGCTTCGTAAAGTAGTGATTGAAGAATTCTAACACTTCTGGCGATGAGCGGTAGTTCGTCAGTTTGATCTGCACATCACCGTTTTGGCTTTGGATTTCGCTGACCTTTTCCTGGAAGACTTCCGAACGGGCTCCACGGAAAAGATAGATACTTTGTTGAGGATCTCCCACCACAAACAAAGGACGCTCGCCGATAAGGTGACGCAACAACCGCACTTGCACAGGGCTTGTATCCTGGTATTCGTCGACCATCCAAAAATCCCACTCTTGCGAAAACTTCACGGCAGCGTCTGGGGACTCTTGAATGATTTTGTACGATAGAGTCTCAAGATCACTCATAGAAAGCAGACCCTGCTCTAGTTTCGTACTCATAAAGTCACGACAGAAGAAAGCCGCGAGTTCATCAAAAAGTTCACAGTTCTTTTGATGCTTTTCCCAAAATACGGGACGATAGCGGGGCTCTTCTAAGAGCTTATCAATACGCTCACGCAATTCTTCTAATTCTTCATGAAGAGTGAGCGAAAATGGCGGCGTCGCTTTTCTGAACTGAGGTTTCGAAGTGTGTTCCCAGAAACTCTCCAGGCGTGCAAAGAATTCATCCCAAGACGACACTGTCCAAGAGAAGTTCGCTAAAGATTGAGCGTATTCCTGCCACTTTTCATTGGAGGCTTCTTGTCCGATCTCAGTGCAGACTCGCTTCAGCTTACCTGCGATATCTTTGACGACTTTTTCAGTTTCCTTTTGCATGTCCCCTTTTTCAATAAAGGTCATGTTGGGAAAGATCACATTTTCAGAGAAATACTTTAGCAAGGCGCTTTCCAGGGTTTGAAAGTCGTATTCTTCCAGAAGCTCTTGCAAAGAAGGATTTTCTAACAAGTACTTGCGCATGATTTTACGCGCGCCCTTGCGGATCTCGGAATCGCTCATGATTTTATAATCAGGCGTCAGTCCGATGCTCGAACCATAACGAGATAAGAACAGACTTAAAACCCCGTGAATAGTTGAAATCTGAACTTGCGACTTTGCACTGACATAGTGGAAAAGATCTTCACGTCCTTCGGATAAAGCTTTACTTAAAAGACGTTCTTTCAGTTCTTGCGTGGCTTTGCGCGTGAAGGTTGTCACGACGATGCGTGGAAACTTGCCGTTTCTTTCTTTAAAGTCGCTAGCAAACTTCAAAAAAGTTTGAGTCAACGTTGTGGTTTTACCCGCACCGGCACCTGCGCGCAGAATGGTGTTTTTTAATTCAGATGTGGGGCTCGACATTGTCGCCTCCATTCACAACCAGAACAGGTCTTAAAGTCCGCAGGTTTTGCCTGACTTTCACCTTTTTTGATGCGATCTAAAGTTCCCATAAGAACTGTGCTGAATTCAGAAAGATATTTTTCTTTGGATTCAGCCGTGGCATTTTTATCTTTCCGTTTTGAAGACGGAAACAAACCTCCGGCAAAATCTTCGATTTTAAATCCTTTGCGTTCGAAGTTCCTAAAGACGTAATAAAAAAGACCGATGACTTCTCCGCCAACGTCTTCTAGCAGGCCTTTTTCAATCACCCACATGTAAAACAAAAGTTGCAGCTCGCGGTTTTTAAACCACGAAGCATGAGAAGAGATTCCACCTGCGGAACTCTTATAATCCAGAACAACCAACTGACTGACACCATCCCCGTCAATACGGTCGATTTGACCAGAGATACGGAAACAGTTGTCTTTGGGTTCTCGAGAAATTTCTTCGGTCACTGGATCTAGATAAAATTCGAAACGCTTTTCTCGGGCCAAAGTACGTGTTTTCTTAAACTCATCCCGCCAACGCTTTTCAAACTCTAAAAAGCGCTGTCCTAAATGAATGTGTTTTTTCTTGAATGGTTTCCAAAGACGATCATCAGCGAAAAGAAGTTTCTTTTCCGTTTTGATTTCTTCTAGAACCTGGTCCAACTCTTCCGTGGTCCAATTAAAGCGCATCGGCTCTGCCGTCAGTTTTTCAAATAGAGCATGGGCCAACTGACCACGAGTTCGATGATCCACATCCAGATCAATATCAGGAAGGTCTTTTAATTTAAAATATCTTTGCGCTGCAAACACGAAAGGACACTCTAGGAAGCTTTCTACAGAGGACGCAGAGATTCGCGGTAAATTTGGCACTTGAATATTTTCAAGCTCCATCTTTCCCATATCCTGTTGAATGCGTCTTTCGATATTTTCTTTACGTGCATCCACCCAAGGACGCCCCGCAGTTTGATCAGAGTGCTGCAATTCATCCCAACGAGTTTCTTTAGGAAGATTTAAAGATTCGTGATCGCCAGATAAGCTCATCCAGAATGTGCAAGGAGAACAGAGGCTACCGCTTAAATCTGTAGCACCAAAACAGAAAATGTCGTGAGTGCTTTCAGCTTCTGCCAACAAACGAAGTTCAAAATCCAAATCACTTTGATCTGGATTATCCAAGTAGAAACCAATGTCTTTTGCTAACTCAAAATAGTCTTGACCCGAAAGCTGCGTTTTATTTCTGGCACGCAAAGCCTCGTCAGTCAGACCTACGAAGATACGGTACTGCGCCTTTTCACTATGCGCTGACATCAGCTTTGTCACCATGATGCCGCGAGGATGGCCTTTTTCTAAAGTGTACTCTTTAGCGGCCACGATGCTTTCAAGATAACTCAGCCATTCTTTCCAAATAAGTTTGGTCGAGCTAATGGCATTTTGTAAGAGCTCGCGCAAGATTACTTGCACAATGTCAGTCTCGGCTGAGTTCCAGTACATCAAGGCTTTGGCGACAAACTCGTCGCGACTTAAAACTCCAGTAAGATCCAATTGCTCGTGGAAGACCTTATAGACTGTTTCATTGCGGGCAAGATCTTCATTCACGTAAAGGCTCTTAAACAACGAACGGAATTCTTCATAGCGAAGCTCTTGAGATTCTTCTTTATCGAAGAAAGAAATTTCAAGGTCCGAGCTGGAAAGCCGTCCGCTCTTAGAGCGAAGTAAAGCCAGCCAACGTGTGACTGAGGGAAGACTTTGCGCTTTGTGCGTAATATCCTTTTGAACCGGAATGCCTTCTTCTTGCAAATACGACTGCAAAACCGGCCAGTAGGTTTCGATATCAGGAGCAACGATGGCAATAGATTCGGGGGACTTTCCTTCATCCAACCATTCGCGCACCTGCCCGACACTGTGTTTGATTTCGGCTAGCATTCCCGAAAAACGCATCACATCCTGGCGCTTTTCCTTTTTTACGACAGAAGGAAGCTCTTGCACCTTCTGACTTTGTTGGCGCAGATCTTCGTAAGGCTTTAGAAGGAAATGGAAATCTTTTTTCCAAGATGGATTCGGCTCTAAAACAATCACGTCCACGGAACGAGAAAGCACGCGCAGGATTTCGGCCTCGACACGTGAGATTTCCCCGCTCAGATCGACGATCAAAGGAATGTCCCAGACGCGTTCAAGCTCATTGAAGTTTTGCAAATAAGCCGTGATCCAGTCCGCAGTGATCACGCGGTGGTCTTGAAGGAGTTTCAGCGCACAGAAACGAGCGCGCAGATACCAATCACGCCAACGGTTCTTAGATTCAGGGTGAGTTTCAAACCACTCTTCAAGGCGGGACGTTCCCTCCGGATGGAAAAGCACCGCCGCCATTTGGTCGATATAAGAAAAGACCGTGTCCTCTGCGGAAGAGTTGACGCCAAGAACTTCGGCATTTTCATCCATAATGGTTCGCAGAAGAGATCGTGCAAAAGGATCGCTCACCAAACGCAAACCCGGATCTAAACGCTTCAACAGAATTTTCCAAAGATCACTGGCGCGCAAAACAGACTCATCAACATACTGTCTTTCGCGTGCCAGAATTTTTTGTTGAAGTTCGAATTTTGTGCGCAAGTCAGAGACCAACCACGATTGTGAACGTGGATTGTAGTTCGCAAAAATCTGTGCGATCTGAGTTCGACTTTCTATAGGAATGACTTGCAACATTTACGAATTACCGGCGTTGTTTAAGTTTACGTCTCTTGCCGTTATTATCCGTGAATTTGAAGTTTGCATCAAAGCTTAAATCAATACTGAGACTCGCCATATAACGGGAATCCCCGTCTTGGCCTGGATAAAGACCGGTCTCTTCAGTGTAACTTACAGCATCAAGATGGAATATGAGAAAATTCACACCCACACCGTAACTGAGGTAACCTTGATTATATCCCGCGCGCAAGTCGATCAGTGGAAGAGAGATCTCCGTTCCGACGTGCAGTTTCTTACCTATTTCGATTTCAGGATTCAAGAGTCTGCGGCCCTCGACGCCTATCACCCAATCAAGGCCAGGCAAATCCATTCCAACGCCCGCACCAAAGACTAAATTCTGCTCGATATGAACGGGCGCATCGTCGCCCTCTGTTTTCTTAAATGCCGTGTTACCGACGTCCTGCCACACAAGCGTGAGTGTTGGCTTTAAAATCGGCAAAGGAATCTCATGCAAGATCGCGAGATCCGCACCATACCCTTGCCCTTTGTTGGCAAAGCGATCACCTATATCCGACAAACTGCTCGAGTCTGCAATATCACTGATGCTCAACTCTTGCGTCGAGCCCCCTTGACGAGACACCCTCTTCACACTCATTCCAAAATAGGTGGAGGGGCCTAAAGAAAAGGCTGTCCCCAAATAAATGGCTTGATCACTGCGGAAGTAGGTTTCGAACTGCGGGAACGCTGGATTGTGAAGTTCGGCCGTCACTTCCGTATCGTACAAATAGCCGGCAGAAATTAAAGGCAACGAAATCGCCGCTTTCCCTACGCCTTGGGCCCACAGTTTTTTCCCATAGAACTGGTTGAATGTGGAAGGGTCATTGGCATCGATATTTTGCAAGTCATCCAAACTGTCGACCAAGGTTTTATTCGCTCCGGCCATTAAATCAATCAGCTTGATATCAATGGCGGCGGCTCTTTTTAAAGCTGCGGGATTAACGAACAAGGCATCCGCATCACTTACAAACGGCACTAACACTCCCCCCATCCCGCGTGCGCGAATAGAGCGTGTTGTTTCACCCAAAGACTGCGCGAAACTCTGTGCACTGAATGTCAGGATAAGTGCGGCAAAAATCAACTTCATGGAGCTTGCATCCCCGGACAACAATCCGCATTCACAGAAATAGTAGGAGGAGATCCCATCGTGTAGTTCACGACGATATCGGCGATATCACAAGCTCCTACACCAAGACTGCTGCTTTCAATCATACGACGAAAAATTCGACGCAATTTTGGAGTGACATCCGCATCTTGAGTTGTCGTACATACAATAGGATCTGCCACGTCTGCACCCAAACCGAAATCTTGATAAGTCGGTGTGTTTGAAGGCATTCCTAAATCAACCCAAGTCACTCCCATCGGAGCGCCATGATCTTGAGGCGTTCCAATAGGTGGAATAACCACGTCTGTTTGACAAAGGGTTTGGGCATCACCAAAAGAATCCCCTGCGGTTCCAGACGTCAATTCATCGCCTAAAGCGGTTAAGTTTTCAAAGACCAAACCGACACCCGTAACAATGCGATCGACTTCCGCGTCGCTGAGTTTTCCGGCGGCAGCACTGACAGTACAGGCTTCGACTCCCCCATCGGGCGAGCCGTCTCCAAGACCCGCAGCATCAGTATCAAATTTTGATTTTAATGTCGTCGCCATGCGAGTAAGTCCCAGGATGGCAGCAAAAAGATTTTGATCATTTGTTCGTTGTGCCGCCGTGGTTCCGATACTCATTAGAATGCCGATGGCGTTATCACAGGCCGCAACATCCGTCGCTTTTCCCGCGAAAATTTGCAGTGCAATTTCAAACATTTTCGTCGAAGAAACACCTTTAAGCGCACTGACTAAATCGAAGAACGAAATACCACATTTACCGCCATACGCATGCATTAAACTGGTTTTCACGTCATTGCGGGCCTGATAATCCGCTGACAATTGCGTCGTCATAATCGAGATCGCATCGTCCCAAGCAGAATCATCCATTTTCTTTTTTGCTTCCAAATAAAGAGCAGCATCTGAATCCGTAGATGCATATTCGGTCAAAACGTTTTCCTGATTACTACAAGAAGTCGCCACCGACAGAGAAATTAGAATGATAAAGAGATGTCTAAAATATTTCATGCCTCATCCTTAAAACCGGTAAGCAAACTTCATAGTATAACGTCTGTCTTCTTTAGGTTCGTCTTGAGTGCCGACTTCTTCGCCGTAAGATGCAAGCTGCCATTGAAAGTGTTCTGTAGAATACTCAAAGCCTGCGGTCCAGTATCTTTGATTATATCCTCCACGGAAAAAGAAGGCATCCCCGAAGTTCAATTCGAAACCACCGTGAATCAATTTGGCCTTATCCTCTTCATCACCTGATGTTAATAAGCCACGGTACTCTACCGTCCAAGCGGAACGAATGTTGTTCGAGTGAATCGGAAAGAGAGCCGCTGCCACATCGATGTCTTGCTTTATCAAATTGGGACGGTTGACTGTGTCTAATCGGATACCACTTGCTTGATCGAAGCTCGTGCCGCCCACATCACGCACGACGGCTGTCACCGTCGGCAGAAACTTCCAAGGCGCCGCCAGGATCAACCCAACATCCGTTGAAAGGCCGACCCCCTCACTTGCGATGGAATCATAATCCAGTGGACCTGTGGCACTCAAAGTTTGATTGTCCACTTCGATGCGGTTGATAAGTTTCGTGTTAAAGCCAAGCTTGATTCGTCCATCCCAGAAACGGAAGTTAAATCCCAGAATGAAGGCCACGTCATTACGATAGTAAGTGTCGATCGTCGTTCCATCGCCGGACATCTCAGCATCTAACAGATAATTTCCGTAAAGTCCCACACCGAAATTTCTGCCAACAAATGAAGGAAACACTTGAGCTTTGGCGTGATAGTACGAACTGCGCTTTTTGTCCAAGGCAGGCGCAACGTCTTCTAATGAAAAAGGATTAGAAAAGGCTTCTTCGCTGTAGAATCCAGGAGCGTTGTAACCCAGTTCAATTTCGGGGTCGATGATGGTGCCATAAAAATCTCGAAGTTTTCCCAAGGCTGCAGGATTTACTATCAATGCGGTTTCATCATTGGTAACAGCAATACAGGCCCCACCCATTGCTTGGCAGCGAACACCTGAATAAAAACTACGACGCTCTCGTGCATTCACTTCGTAAGTGAACGCCATCAATGCAAAAATTTGAAAGAGCGCGATCCACAAAATCCTTTTCATAGATACCTCGCTAAAAACACGTGGAATATATCAAAAGGCTTATCGGTTCAATGGGGGCTCATATTGAGACAAGAAGGAAAAATAAGGTCCTTGGTCGTGTAGAAGGGCTCTCTTCCGACTTTAAAAGCCAAGAAGAGAGTTGATGCGCGAAAGACGATTCAAGGTTTCCAACTGAGGTTTGCTGCGACCAGGTTGCAAATCTTCAGGCTGAAGGTCTTGCTCTTTCATGAATGCGCAGATGGATTGAGCAAAGTCCTCTTGAGACATTTCATCTTCCAATTGAAATTCAATTTCATATTTCTTTTGAATGAATGTACTACCGACAAAGTCTTCACCTTGAGTGATAGAAACTTCCACGCGTCCCCAACCCATATCTTGCAGGGCCGTCCACTTGATCTTTTTCGTCAAATGGCTCGCCGTAAAGTACCAGTGGTTATTTGCGGGCACAGAAAGCAGTTTGTCTAAAAGAGGAAGCTTGAGTCCCACAATTTGCTGGTGAAGTTTTTGAACATCATGCACAGCCTTTGATAAATCCGCTCCATTCAAAGCATCTAATTGCTCCACGACGGCACGCGCGAATTTTTCGCGATCATGGCTGTTCAATTTCAACTCTCCGACAGCTTTTTCTTTAACTTTGAAAGTCCACCCCTCGGAACACACTGAAGGCAGAATCGAGATCTTCGTGTTGGCCTGAAGAACAGCTTTCCCTTTCGTAGTTTTCAGACGGAACTTATACATCTCGGGATTGGGGATTAATAGGAAGCTTCTGCCATCATATATGTCTGCGTAATAGTCGATGCGCTCTTCGCCAGTGAAAGCATATTTTTTCAAAATCTTTTGAGCGGCGGCTTCTTTGAGGTTGAAACCCGCTTCGACTTGATTTTTTATACTGTCATCTTTCGCGTTCGCTAACGACGAGCTTACGACAACAGAAAGTATCGGTCCCAGCAAAGCCTTAGTCAGAGTCCTCATCACTTGCTTTCCTCTTTTTTGATTACGAACAAATAGTTTTTACTTCCGACCTCGGCATCATGCACGCCAAAGTCATTGTCGTTAACGATATAGACTTGACCATCCTTATCCGTCGTCATGCCTTCTAATTTTTCAAAATCTTGTAAGCCTTTTTCAGTCAGGTTCAAGACTTCGGTTTTTTCAATAGCTTTGACGTCTTTAGGAATTTTAAAAGATTCCAAAGCCAAAGATTCATGCACGACGTTGCTGGCTTTCGTGCGATCCATGGCAAAAACTCTTTGCCACGCTTTTTTGCCGGTCTTCCCGTTTTGCTCCAAGACCCAAATACGCTCGTCAGGTCCCACAGTCGCCGCTCCAATTTTACCGCCCTCTTTGCTAAGAGGATAAAAGTAAACGCCCACTGTTTTTTCTTTGATTGGATCAAACTCTAAGACCGGAGCCCGATTTTTATCAAGATCAGGAACGCCACTTTGCAGGAACACCAATAAGGTTTTTTCTGGTGTAAAGACCAAGGCTTCAAATCCACGGTTCAATTTTCTTTTAGCATAGAAATACGGAAGTTCCTCAATCCCCGTGCGCTCTTTGGAAGACCCCTTAGGAAGAAATCTTTTTTGCACAAGCCCGTCGGCATTCACCTTCAAAAGTGACGGCCCATACTCTTCACTCACCCAGAAATTCTTTTGCTCGTCTAGTGCCAAACCTTCTGGATCAAGTCCGATAGCATCGAACTTTAAAACAGTGCCTTTGGCATCCATCGGAGTTTCGTCGGCACCCGTTGGATTGACCTTAGGGTTCACATTCGGCAGACCGGTGATTAAAATCGGTTCAGGTTTCAATGTCACTTTGACCTTGAGACCAACGCTTTGAATGAGCTTCACTTCACCGTTTTTAAATTCAAACTTAAGAATTTGCGGATTGTAAGCGGGATGAAGAAAAGCTCTTTCAGGAGTTTTCTTATCACCCTTTTCTTTCCCGTTGGGTCCGCGATCCGTGATAGAGTAAAAAACACGTTTTTCTTTTGAGGACTCTGTCGGAGCATAGACAAGATCTGAAAGCCCTCCTAATAACACCTTACCTTCCGAATTTTCAAACAGGGGCTTTTCAGATTGGATCAAGTATTTCTCTGCCGGCGCCGCCTGAGCCACCGTCGAAACAAGCAGTGTTAATGCAATGTATTTACGCATTTTTGTCCCCATTAGTCTGGTATATGTGGTCAAGGACTTATCGACAATAACTAATCTGTCGACTGATAAAACTCTGACTGAATCCTAACAATAATTTTGGTGAATTTTCCAATATAAAAAGGCCATGAAGCTGACTTTCCGCCATCTCATTCTATTTTTGTTCTTTTTGATGTGCCGACCTGGTTTTGCACAAGAGGCGGTCAGCGTTATCAGGGATCCATCACCAAAAAAATCGTGGAATATCAAAGTCGAAATGGAAGCCAAGTCAACCTTCGATAAAGATAAGAACGTGAACGGATACACGACAGAGGCCGATCTTCAAATAACACGTATGTGGTCTGAAAATTACGGAACAGTTTTCGGTGCTCAAGTCGGACACAAAGTCGATGACGAAGAAACAAGGTCCCAAATGGAAGAAGCGACTTTAGGTCTACGAGTCGTTCAAGAGTTCTGGGAACTAAAATGGCGCACCCAACTGACATACAATTACATTCTTCGAGAAGAACAGCGCCTTAAAGACTTCCGCGATGGCTCTTTAATGTTAGATATTCGCACGAATATTCCGTTGCAACGCTGGGGTAAAGCGCGATTGCGATTGAAGCACGCCGAGTATCTTCCAACAAAGACGGAAGACGATATTGAAATTCGCCAAACCAAGCTCGAGCTTTCACCCTCTTATCTTTGGGGAAGATTTGCGACCGGATTTAAAAATCAAATCAGCCGTCTTTCCACATTTGCCGAGAACCTCCATACACTAGATGTGGCTCCTTTTATAAAATATGAAGGAGCTCATTTTGAGCCTATGCTTAAAATCATCTACCGCCCTGTGGAAAAATCCGCACAGTTTCACACAGCTCAAAACTGGGAATCACATCCCATTTATGCTTTAGAAATGGAAATGAATTTCTAGCGTCTCAAGTTAAGACGAAACTACATTCTTTTAATCAAAATCTGAGTTAAGGCCCCCCTTCGGATTCCGATAAGTACTAAGTACTTTCAAGACTTCATGAAGGAGACTTCAATGCAAATCCATAAATCTGCAGCTGTGCTAGCGACATTAAGTTTGGCTTTGGTCCTTACGGGATGTGAGGGTGAACAAACTGAAAAGGACATGATCGCAGAAGCCCAGTTCTGCCTTGATAAGGCCACAGATGAAGCTTCGGCGATGGCATGTACAAGTAAGATCACAGGTCTTAGTTCTCCACGTGCTTATGCACTTCGTTGTGCGGCTGGTTTCATCGCTGCCGAAGTGACGGACCCTGCAAATCTTTCCAATGCTCTGAATGCTATTCAAGACAACCAAGGCACGACAGCTCTTCTGTCGGCTTTAACATTTCCGCGCCAAGATCTTATGAATGATACTTTTGCCGCCTGCAATGCTTCCGGCCAAGATGGTTTAGCGTTGATTGGTGCCATGGCAAAAAGTGCGACCTTGCTTTCAAACCTTTCAGGTGGAGCCTTCGGTTCTTGCACTTCCATTTCTGACTGCGACGCGGCTCAAATCGAATCGACAATCAACAACTTGATCGCGGGCCTCACGTCTGGCGACCCTACTGAAGTGGCGGATGCCGAAGAAGCTATCACTCAGGTCACTGAGGTGGTACAGACAGTTTATACGACAACTTGCGGTGGTACACAGACAGCTAACGATGATATTTGTGGACAGATTAATACAGCTTTGGGTCAAGCCGGAGTTGATATCGCAACGACAGATCCAGCCGAAATCGTAGAGCTTGGAAAAAAGCTTTTGGAGCAATGGACTCAATAGTTCCCAAGTCAAAAGCCACAAAAAAAGGCTTCCCTGTGGAAGCCTTTTTTATTTTTAGACTCTGTGAGCTTAAAAATCCAGGTTCAATCTTGTCGCATACACCCGACTTTCAATCGGCGTATTTCTTGTCCCTACGTCGTCGGCGTAAGAAACAACATCCAAGTTAAAGATCCCTAGTTCGGCAGACAATCCCGCAGTCCAGAAACCTTGGCTCATGCCGACGCGGTATTGCCCTTTCCACCAGCTTGTCACTGTCCAATCAAACTCAAAACCTAAGTGAATGCCTTTTCTCCACGTGAAATCAGGATGTCCTAAATCACGCACATCAAGCACTCCGCGGCCGCCAAAGATCCACATAGACGGATATTCCCAGCGAGAGCCTAAGTCGAACACGCGGTGCAATTTTTCCGGCGTGCCGTTTTGTTTTTCTTTATTTACTAGTTGCATAGACTGGCCAAAGCCGGTTTCAGCAACGTTACGAACAACCGCACCGAAGGTGGGATGAGCTAGGCGAAGAACCGACCAAAACCCGGAATCAGGTAGCTCTGGCGTCCACAAGACACCAAGGTCCGCGTCGATGGTATAACCTTCCAAAAGATCTTCTTTAGAAACAATCTCGTCGCTAGCGGCTAAGTCTGTCGCACTGATCGGCTGACTGAAAAATCCACGGTTCACAAATTTCCCCGTAATACCCCATGAAAGGCGGCCATGATCGAACCAATGAAGATCATCGCCGTAAGCAAGACCCAAAGTGGTGTCTGCGTAAACCGTCGCATTTAAAGTCGGACCGACTTGTTGATGCATGGCCATTTCCACGCTGACATCCATCGGGATTAAAGCCACTCCCCAATTGGGGCGGACCCAAAAGCCTTCTAACGGAGCCAGTCTTAAAGAATAAACATCTCCATAGTGCTTTTGAATAAGTTCCAAATACGCCGTTTGCTTGTCGGTCTCGGACTGATTCGAAGATTCAATCTTTGAATACTCGTCATAGAAATCCAAAGCGCCCGGAGTCCCGGCGGCACTCAATGAAAGATTGATCTGACCGTCGTCTCTTCTGGCGAGACCCGCGGGATTATAAAAAATCGCGGAATAGTCATTGGCTACGGCAACAAAGGCATCACCCATCCCTAAAGCGCGAGGAGCTTGATAATGGTGATGAATAGTGGTGCTGATGCTTTCTGCCTGGGCAACAGGTCCAGTTAACAGCGCAAAAAGACCCGTGAGGAATAAAGATCCCCGGTTCGACATAAATTTGCCTCCAAATTTGTTAACAATGATTGTAGTCCTAAATTATACTTTGTCTTATGCGAGTTATTCTTTCTCTCCTTTTTTTGACCTTGGTCTTGAGCGTCTCTGTCTCTCAGGCAGCGCCGCAAACAACGACGACTTTAGAAACTCAACCCTTAAGTGGGGAAGATGATCCGTTGTTGGCAACACGAGATCCTGAGGCGCGTGCTTCCATCCCAACATTTTTGTTAGGAACATATTTGGGATTTGAAGGTGGAAACTACTTAGAAAGTGATGAGTGGGATCAGGGACCTTTTTTATCTGTCCGTTTTATCCCCGTCCAAGATGACTCTATCTATTGGGATTACGAAGTCGCGGTGAACACGGCAAACTTCGTAGGTTTGGGAGCCGGTTATCGCTGGTACTGCTGCCCTGATGACAGATTCAACCCTTATCTTCGCGCTTCCGCGAATCTGTATTTAGAAGGCGCCGATGAAATTGCAGGCCTGGTGGAAATTCGCCGCTGGCGCGCGCGGGCCTCTGTGGGCATGGGTGAGACTTTCAATGCTGAATTCGGAGTCGGTGCTGCCGTCACGGGGCCAGATTTATTTGCTCAGTTTGGTTATCAATTCGCGTTTTAAGCTTTCTCGGTTTTTAAGGTTTCTAACCACGCCAGCAACCTTTCGATTTCTTTCAAGAGGTGCTGTTCGTCCCGATTGTTATGCAAAATAAAATCGGCCTGCTGCTCTTTAAACTGAATAGGGATCTGCGAAGCGATGCGCATATCAATTTCATCATCCGTCCAATTCTGACGACGACGTAAACGCTCTTTTTGTTGTCCTTTTGTGCATGACACGACGACGACCGCATCGAACTGATCTTGTGCCTTGGTTTCGAAAAGCAATGGGATGTCGTACACCGCGACGGGATGATTCATATCTTCAAGAAGTCGACGACGGCGACGAGTTTCCTCTCGAATCAAAGGATGTAAGATAGATTCAAGACGATGCAAAAGCTCAGGATGACCGAAAACATGCTGTCCTAATTTGCGACGATCCAAAGATCCATCGGGTAAAAGGAAGTCTTGGCCAAAGACATCAATCACAGACTTCAGTCCAGGTGATCCGGACTTCACGACCTCTTTGGCAATTTCGTCCGCATCTACAACTGGAATAGAATGATCTTTAAGCGCACGGCTTACAGTGCTCTTACCGCAAGCTATACCTCCGGTCAGTCCTATCCATTTCATAGACAATTCTCCTTAAGGATTAGTTTTATTTTACCGATAGACCTCACAAAGGGGAATCAGTTTTCATGTCTCAAGCCGTAGAGCAGTTTGGTAAGTACATCCTTCTTGAGCGTCTCGCCGCAGGCGGTATGGCGGAAGTGTACCTATCTAAGTCAACGGGTGCCGTGGGCGTCAACAAGTTTGTCGCTATTAAACGTATTCTTCCCCAATATTCCGACCATCAAGAATTTATTGAGATGTTTAAAGAAGAGGCGAAGATCGCCGTGAACTTGAATCACGGGAACGTCGTCTCTATTTACGACTTCGGGGTTGAAAGAAGTCAGTTCTTCCTGGTGATGGAATACGTCGAAGGCCGAAACCTTCGCCAAATTCTGAATGAACTAAAAAAGTCCAACACGCAATTCACTATCGAGCAGATCGTCTACATGATGAAAGAGGTTGCGGCGGGATTGGATCACGCTCACCGTTGCCTTGACGGCACAACGGGCAAACCTTTGAACATCGTTCACCGTGACATGAGTCCGCAAAACATCATGGTGAGCTTCGAAGGCGAAGTTAAAATCATCGATTTCGGTATCGCTAAAGCAGAAACTCAATTGGAAGCAACAAAAGCTGGAACCCTCAAAGGGAAATACGGCTACATGAGTCCAGAGCAAGCCGACGGTCAATCCATCGACACGCGCACGGATATTTTCTCTTTGGGTATCGTTCTGTGGGAACTGTTGGCGAATGACCGCCTTTTCACTTCAAACAGTGAAGCGGCGATTCTTCGTAAGATTCGTGAGTGTCAGGTTCCTTCTATTCGTAAGATCAATCCTTCTGTTCCTCCGGAATTAGAAAGAATTGTTAATAAGGCTCTCGCAAAAGATAAAAGCCTTCGCTATCAAACAGCTGCGGCCTTGCACCGTGACTTAAACCGTTTCCTAAATACGCAGTATCCGGAGTTTTCTCCGCATGACTTCAGCGTGTTCATGAAAAATGCGTTCTCGGCGGCCTTCCTAGAGCAACGCCGTAAACTTGTTGAGTTTGCAAAAATCCAGGCGACAAACCCGGATGATAAAACCGTGGTCACGCAGACGGACATGCGCACACAAGCTCGTGCGATTCCTCAAGCGGCCCCGCCGATTGCTGACGAAGCCGAAGAAAAATTAAATATTGATACTTCGACAGATATTCGTGTGAATCTTGATAATCTGAAGACACCACCTAAACCGGCGATGCCTTCAGCGGGTCAAACGAACACGAACATCACACAAACTCGTACTTCCGCAACAGGAGCTTATGCTTCTGGCACAGGAACCATGACTCGCACACCATCAGCGATTTCACAAGGTGGCACTCGCACTTCGATTCCAAGATCGGCCTCTTCGTCTTCTATGGAGGACATGACAGGTCTTGTGATGAAGGCCGTGATTGGCTTGGTTGTGGTTGTGGGCGGCTGGTGGGTTTATAATAACTTCGTTGCTAAGAAGACTCCGAAAGCTCCTGCGGTGAGCGGTACTGTGACCGCACCGAATACTCCGAATACCGCTGCGAACGGTGGCACACAGCAGTTAGACATGGCCGCGACGTCTCCGGAATACACTGTGACTATTTACAGCAGTCCAGATCGTGCGCGTGTTGTGATTGATGGTGTTGATACAGGAGAATTCACTCCCGCTCGTAAAACGGTGAAAGCCAATACTCCATTCAGCCTTCGTTTGGTGAAAGAGGGCTACACAGATTTAGTGACAACGATCACCCCGACTTACGAAGCTTATTCTTTTAACGGCACTTTACAAAGACTTCCTCGTGTCGCATCCGTGATTATTAACATCGTCAACGGTGGAGCGAATCCAGAGCTTCGCATTGCCGGAGTTCCTGTTAATATTAAACCCACAGGTGATGCCTACTTGATTCAAGCGGAAGTGGGAGTAAAAATCCAAGCCCTCAACAAAACAACAGGGCTTTCTGCTGAGACCACTGTCACAGTGCCAGCAGACCAACGTAAAATTTTAGACTTGTATTTGAAGTAATCCCCTTCGTTATACATTGGGCAGCTAGGGAGTTTTCATCATGACGAAGCCAACCACTTTGGGCCATTCTATTCTTTCCATGCGCAACAGAAACCCTGCGCACGTGGCCGTGAAATTTAAAACTAACAACACTTGGCAGTCTAAAACCTGGGCCGAATACTATCGCGATATTGAGAATGTCGGTGCCGCTTTACTTTCCTTGGGAATTAAAGAAGGTGATCGCGTAGCTATTATGGCGAACACCCGTTATGAATGGTCCGTCATGGATTTAGCGATCTTTGGCATCAAAGCTATCACCGTTCCTATCTATCAAAATAATACCGCCGAAGATGTGGAATACATTCTTAATAATTGCGGAGCTAAAGTTTTGGTTTGCGAAAGTCGCGGGCCTTTAAAAACTTTCGAATCCGTGAAACACAATTGTCCCAAGGTTGAAAAACTGATTGTGTTTGAAAACACCTGCCCGAATCCCGATGCCATTACATGGAATCGCGTGCATCAAATGGGCGAAAGTCATTTGAAGAAACATGCGGATAGTTATCGTCGTCTGTGCGAAACAATTAAACCAGAAGATACCGCAACCATTCTTTACACTTCAGGAACCACCGGGCGACCTAAAGGCGTGATCCTGACTCACCTTCAAGCGTTTAGCGAAGTTTCAGAGGCTTTCCCTTACTGTGGCGCGAATGAAAAAGATATTTCTTTGAGCTTTCTTCCTTACGCCCACATCTTAGGTCGCATTGAACACTGGGGTCATCTGTATATTGGTTTCACGATGGCCTTTGCTGAAAGCTTAGAAAAGATTCGCGGGAATTTGACGGAAATCCGTCCTACGATTTTGGTTTCAGTACCGCGTATCTTTGAAAAAATCTATGCGGCAATTTGGGCGCAAGTTCAAACGCAACCCTTGAAAATGAAAGTGTTCTCGTGGGCCCTAGAAATTGGTCGTCAAGTTGGCGAGCACAAACTGAGCGGTCAGATTCTTCCCTTGGACTTATTAGTTAAGTACGAGTTGGCCCGCAAGCTGGTTTTAGGAAAAATCACAGACGCCTTCGGGGGCCGCTTGCGCTTTGCGATCAGTGGTGGAGCTCCGATTTCCAAAGACATCGCTCTGTTCTTTCATTCAGCTGGAATCCTGGTTTTAGAAGGCTATGGCTTAACAGAAACGACGGCCGCTATCACCGTGAATACTCCTTTTAACTATCGCTTTGGTTCTGTAGGTCGCCCAATTGGCGAAGTGAAGCTGAAGATCGCTGAAGACGGCGAGATTTTAGTGAAAAGTGATAAGGTCATGAAAGAGTACTACAACAATCCGGAAGCCACGAAAGAGGTCTTTACGGACGGTTGGTTCCACACCGGCGACATTGGTGAAATTCTTCCTGGTGGTGATCTTAAGATCACGGATCGCAAAAAAGATTTGATCAAGACTGCGGGCGGTAAATACGTGGCTCCTCAGAAACTGGATGGTCTTTTGAAATTGTCTCCTTACGTTGCTCACGTACATGTTCACGGAGATCAAAAGAAGTATATCGTAGCGCTATTAACTTTGGATCGACCTTCGGTTGAAAATTTGGCGAAAGAAAAAAACATCAGTTATACCGACTGGAATTCTTTGGTCGCCTCCCCTTTTGTACAAGAAATTGCACGTAAGGCCGTGGCCGATGCCAATTCACAATTGGCTAGCTATGAGGCCATAAAAAAGTATGCAGTTCTTCCCAACGAGTTTACTATCGAGGGTGGTGAATTAACGCCGTCTTTAAAAGTAAAACGTAAAGTCTTAGATCAAAAATTCAAGGATAAGATCGAGGAACTTTACTCATAGGGAGACCTGTGACTCTTGTCCCTCTGTTTCTTGTCGTCTTTGTAGATATTCTGGGAATGATGATGATCATTCCCCTTCTGCCATTCTTTGCGATGAAGATGGGGGCCTCTGTCTTCGAGACCGGTCTTATCACCGCCGCCTATGCTGTCATGCAAATTCTTTTTAGTCCCGTTCTTGGCAGGCTTTCAGACCGTTATGGCCGTAAGAAACTCTTGCTGCTGAGTCAGGTGTTTTTGGCAGCGGGATTCTTTCTTTTAGCTTCCTCCAGCAGTGTGACGATGGTGTTTATGGCACGCATTCTCTCGGGAGTGGGCGCTGGCAATTTATCTTTAGTGCAAGCTATGATCGCTGACTCCACTCGGGAAGAGGAGCGCACCCGCGCTTTTGGATTGTTCGGCGCTATCGTAGGATTGGGTCTTACGATCGGCCCGGCTTTAACAGGAATTTTTGCCAAAATTGACTGGACAGTTCCTATCTACGTGAGTTTTTCGCTCGCTTGTTTGAGTTTTCTTTTATGTGCGACATTGCTTCCGAACAAAATGCCGGCGACTGTCGCCAGGAAATCAATCAAAGAAACTTTGCGCAGTTTCTGGAAAACAACCGGCACGCGCCAGTGCTATTTACAATTCCTGCTTTTCTTCTGTTCGTTTGCTTTTCTTGTATCCGGTTTGGGTCTGATTATGGAAAGCCGGTTCTTCACTTCAGAGGGACGTCGCTATGGGCCTTCTGAGATCGGCTATCTTTTTGGAGTTCTGGGAGTGATCGGGATTGTTGTTCAAGGGCTACTTCTTCCTCGTTTAGAAAAAACTTTTGGCAATCACAATCTGACTTTGTCGGGATTCCTTTTAACCATCCTGGGATATTTGGGTGTAGGCTTCTTTCATAATGTCTATTTTTTCTTTTTTGCCTGCGGACTTTTCGGAATTGGGAATTCTTTGATACGTCCGACAATCACCAGTCGGCTGACAAAGTCTTTGCACAACTCAGATGAAGGCATCGCCTTGGGATTTTCCAGTTCTCTGCAGTCGTTCGCCCATGTGATCTGTCCTCCCCTTGGCGCATTCCTAATTCAACATCACTGGGTTCCCCAATTAGGTGTGCTGATGGCCCTTCTTTCTTTGATGGGTTACGTCATTGGGTTGCGAAATCAAGACACCGTTTCGACCCTGTGATAGCCTTTTTCTATGCTTCCTAAAAGACACCCCGTTCATATATTTGTTTGGATTGCCGTTGTGATCGGCCTTGCACTTTTTCTGCGGGCTTCGGTTCAACATTCTGCTCATGTCTTCACGAACATCTTTGTTTTCTTATTGAACCTGTTTATCTGGCTTGCCGTTTTGAACTTGAATTATCTGACTCAGAAGTTTGCGTTTAAAAAAATCGTTTGGATTTTACTGTTCATGCAGGCACTTACGATCTTTTCAGCCTATCATATGACCCAGCAAGTACTGCTTTTTGGATTGATCGCAAGTTTAAGCCTGAATCTGCTCGCTTACTTCGTGTATATGGCGAATGAGAAAAAGGTCGCAACAGTTGTAGTTCTTGCATCGCTGGCTTTTTTGGTCAGTCTTCTGACAACGCCGTTAGAATTTTGGCTGACGGCGGGATAGTTCTTTTTGTTATTACCCCAAGCTGATACTTTTACTTCCACGGTGGAAGTAAGCGTGAACGTCATGCTAGTTCCCGATTCAACTATACGGTCGTTCAATGTTTTCCAAGCTCAGAGCGATTCAGATTTAACATTCATTCCAAAAAAAAAGCGCAGTTCAAACTGCGCTTTTTTCTTCACCTTTTTAAATGCGAATTACAACTTCAGCTGTCCCGCTTCGAAAAGATCCAGACCTTTCATGATCTGTCTCATTTGATCGCTGAACACTGTGGACTTCGTGTCATCCAAATCAACGGTCTTACAAGGAACCGCGCCGACAACAGCTTTAAGCACGTTACATTTCACGATTGTCGCGCAAGTCGTATTACCACAAGCCACCGGAGTTCCGCTGAAGAAATTCACTGTGCGGTTAGACTCGTAAGCTTTGGTTTCAATCGCTTCACGGCATGCATTGCGTTTTTTGCTACTCTTATCCACCGGGCACATCCAGTCGACAACCGCGTTAATCATCTCTTGGCGAGAAGACTGTTTTGAAAGTGGCGTCACGGTCGGGCTTAGCAATGTATAGTGAATCAATGCTTGAGGGATCAAGCTTTCCACCGGTGAAAACACCTTATAAAAACCCAAACCTTTGCTGAATCTTCCAAAATCATCGTAATAAGCCGTATTCACAGGACGAAGACGAAGACACTTACGAGTTCCGCAATCAAGACTTTCACGGATCACACTCGTTGTTTGACCTATACGAGAAAGGTTTTCTGGGAAAGAACCAGGATTGTGCTCGTACCACTGACCATCACTCATCGGCTCGTGGAAGTCTGAAGACGTCATACTTCCAAACACAGGACGACGCCACAATTTCGCACCCGTTGGTGCCAACAAC
Source organism: Bdellovibrio sp. HCB117 (assembly GCF_047305915.1). Lineage (NCBI taxonomy): Bacteria > Pseudomonadati > Bdellovibrionota > Bdellovibrionia > Bdellovibrionales > Pseudobdellovibrionaceae > Bdellovibrio > Bdellovibrio sp. HCB117. The sequence continues at coordinate 2,961,059 of NZ_CP178622.1, forward strand.
CAGCCTGAGTTGCAAGAGTTGAAAACAACGATCGCGTTCGGAGCTAAAAGACTGCCGATTTGCGCGAACTCTTCGTCTTCGTGATTGATACGATCACGTTTGTCTTGCAGACGAAAACCATTATATGTATTCGCGTGCCCGAAGAACTGCAGAGAACTAATAGGCGCATTTAAATATTTCATTGCCAAAATGAGACGGCTCTTCACAAGCTCATCCTTATCAGCCTTGCGGAAGCCAAAGCCCGCGCTAGAAAGCATAGAACGCTCAGCCTCGAAGTATTCATTTACCGGGCTGATAATCACACGCTGGCGCTCAGGAAAACGGTCTCTTGAGACTTTAGCCGCCAATATAGCGGTTTTCAAAAACTGGTTGCCCTGGTCTGCACCAAAACCCGCTACAAACACGTCTGTTGGTACGCCCGCACGGATCGTAGCCGGCTCAGAGGCAATAAAGTAGGCGTGTGCTTTTGGGGTAGCGATTCCTGAAAGGCACAGGAAAGCTCCAAGAATAAATTTGAAATTCATACGACCTCACTTCGTGATTTAAAAAGTGAGGCATTAACTATCATATATTGGGGAACATCTAAAGAACCGGTGACAAAGTCCGCCACCGCGATGAAAGATCTTCAAAGCCAAAAAGAAAGTGTCTAGAGACTAGACACTTTCTCGAGTGAAAAGCTTATAAATTACGGCAATAAAACGATTTGCGAGCTGATGACCTTGCGACCGTCTTTATCGATCGAGATCGCTTGTGCTAAGTAGTAAATACCGTGAACAAGCCCATCTAAGTTCACTGTGTGATCCGTCACTAAGTTCGCATCCACCGGAGTATAAATCTCTTCCCCGGTATACACATTAAGAATTCTCAACTGACTGTTGGCTGGAAGATTGGTCTTCCAAGTTAAAACCGCCGTTGGAGCCGCCGCAGAGACAACGACGAAATCAGACAATGCTAAGTCCACTTGCGGTTCTTCAGGGGGACATGGGTTCGTTGTTTGCGCAGGCATTTTGTAATTTGCCGCCGCAATTGTAGACCAACCCAATTGCTCTAAGAATTTCACCGGCAGCAATTTCTTACCGTTATCAGGATTGTAGAAGTACTTGTTCGACGCCACACCACACAATGGATTGCTGTTCTGTTTCTTCCAAGTATGTGCTTTTTTATGATGCTTCCAGATCATCACGTTGGCGATGTGATAGCGAGGCCCTTGGTAATAAAGGATCTTAATAGGGAGCTCTGTTTCTTTCTTCATTTCCACCGTGCGGAAAGCGCAACCCATGCGTGTCGAATGGTCTCCATCGTTGTTGATGATTTCATTCCACTGATTATTCTCTTTCACAAACACACGAGAACCGTCGTCAGACAACGTCGCAATTTCGTAGTGACCTTCTTTATCTTTGTCGGAAAGTTTGAGGACAGAAGTGTATTCGATAGCAAAGTTCTCAATCAACTTATGGCCTTGAGCATCCACCAAGAATTCACCATTCACGTTTTTAAAACCCGCCGTAAATGGCGACGTAGGAACATTCACGTCAGCAAAGTAAAGCTTGGCATCTAGCTTTAAACCTTTGTTGTAATAGTCCATCACCCCTGAAATCTTTTGACCCATCTCTGGAGTTCTTAGAATCAGCTTTCCCAATAATCCACTTTCGGGTGTCGTCCCCGCATTTTGAGAAAGCGGAGTACACACGGTGTTTGCTGGATCTTCAAAGGTTACATTTTCAAGGGGCTTTGAAGCCGGTGCTCTATTAACGCCCGAAAAGGAGCATTTAATTTTTTTAAGGTGCCCACGCTCATAGCGGATGTCTTTTATAAGCCAGCCCGCCTCGGCCGAAAAGGATAATAGCAATGCCATTACTATCAGTGATTTTCCCATTACACGTACCTCTTGGTTTTTCCTATATCTATAAGTTTAACAAATAAGGAAAAATCATGGAGATAAAATGATGATGCTGTTTGAAGATGAGATGACTCCGTCTACGACTGAGACGGAAATTAGAGGCCTAACTTCTGTTTGATCAATTCGAGATCTTTTTTCAGAGCCGCATTTTCTTTTTCTAAGTTCTGCATGCGCTGTTCGTTTACGACTTTGGCTTCTTCTAAAGATGCGATCTTACGCTCGAGTGCCACGATCTGTGATTCCTGCGCTTTGCACATGCCGTAAAGTTCGTGAGTGCTTTCGATCAGTGGTGCGACGAGTTTGGAGTACGCAACCGATTTGTATCCATCAATGTCCGTGTTCACAGCCTCTGGATAAACGGCTTCAACTTCTTGGGCAATCACGCCAATGTCTCGCGCGTCCGAAAAATTCCTTTCAGGGAAAGCTTCTTTATCCCAATTATAGGAAACACCACGGAGTTGAAGAACCTTGGTGAGGGCTCCATTTAAAATACTAATATTCTTTTTGAAACGACGGTCTGATGTCGATGTCCAAGCGGACGTGCCTCCCGCGGCACCGTTAACGTAGAGCTTGTTTGACGTCGCGCCGACATGATTGATCACCACTCCACCGTCTGGATTCATAGAAAGTACAGGTCCTCCCGAAATTCCGTCATGCCTGAACGATAAAGCCCCGGGCGAACCATACGTACCGCCTGCACTGCCAACTTGATAGACGCTCCAGCCTCCTCCCGCACTCTGCGACCAGAGTCTCACGCCAGCACCAGCCGTATTCGATGCAGTTCCTACAACAGCTAGAGGCGTGATTGCGGAATCATCGGTTACATGGAGTTTATAAGCCGGAGCCCCTGCGCCTATTCCGACTTTACCGTCATTTGCAACACGCAATCCATAAATAGGAGTCGTTCCTCCATTAGGATTCACTACTAAATCAAGCCCCATCCCTTGCGCAGAAGCAGAATGATTTTCTGTCGCGTAAATTCTCACACCCGCGTACCCAACTGGATCAATAGCATTACGACCATAGAATACACTGATGCCCTCGTTTGCCAACGGATGCAGAGGGGCTGCGCGAGTCCCACGTGCAGTATATCCGTAGAATGCAGAGTAATGAGTGGCCGTGTTAGATACCGTCGTAGAAGAGATGATAGAAGAGGCACCTTCATCAAGTACATCCAGCGTTGTTTGCGGGTCAGTTCTACCTATTCCGACAAGCCCAGAAGGAGTAATTGTTACCTTCGTGCCACCCGCAGTTTCCAAATTCAGCGGATAGCTGTCATTAGTTCCAAGCGTAACCGCAGAAGCAAAAGAGTTTCCATCCTTAACAATAGCTCCTGTATTTCCAATATTCGCACACGTCGCCATGCCGGTCGCATCAAACGAAACTAGTTGGCCAACTGTACAACTAAAACCATTGATTGCGGATCCCGATCCGTTAGCGATCAAAAGTCTATTTGCAGGTAACGAAGCAGCGCCTGTTCCCCCTTGAGTGACAGGCAAAGTTCCAGTCACATCGGCAAAACTCATCATCACCGGTGACCAGTTTGTTCCATTGTATTTTAAAAACTGTCCGTTACTAGGCGTTGTTGCTGCGATATCACGTCCTTGCAGCTTCACCACTGTCGGGTTCGGATAAGTGCCCGATAAATCCCCGCCGGCAGTCCCCGTGGCGCCGGTAGATATGCCAGAGCTTAAAAGCTCCCAGCTGGAACCACTATCACGATAAATTTTTTGCGTGTCCGTCGTCACGTAAAGGCGACCCGCCGTTCCCGCAGTTGGTTTTCCTGTATCTGTACCCGATTGAATACTCGGAGTGCTGCCCGCGTTTCTCACTGCATCGGTGATACCGTAGCCAGCTAAAGATGTCGGCGTCCCGCCGGTGATTTGCGACCACGGAAGACCCGGAATGTCCGTCGCAGTTAAACTTCCACCTGAAGTCACGCGCCCTTTTCCGTCGACTGTCACCTTGGAATAAGTTCCGGCAGTTCCCACTGAGCTCAAAGTTAAAATACCGTTTGTTGCCAATGAGGCGTCACCACTTAATGGCACCGCCATCGCCTTATTACTGCCATCACCTACAAATATATTTCCGGCAGGCAGGGTCCCTGAAAGTTTATTATTAAACGTATTCCAATCACCCATACTCAGGTAACCACTTTCGGTTCCACTGGCCTGAGCAATGGAAATCTGCGGAGTCGTCGTCGGAGTCGTCACACTCAAGGGAGCGGTTGCAGCCACGTTCGTGACCGTTCCCGTGCCTCCACCGCCTGTTGCAGAGATCGTAATTGAACCCGCTCCGCTTGTGATATTGATACCTGTTCCCGCAGTCAAAACCCCGGGCTGATAAACCGAACCATTTCCTATCAAGATGCTTCCGTTTGCCGGTGCCGTGGTCGGGAAAATATTTAGAATAGAATCCAGAGTTGTATAACGAGCAAAAAGGCTATCCACATTCGCTTGAGTCGTTGTCGCGTTGACATTCACAAAATCAGACGCCTGCTTATCTCCCAAACGCTGTGCTTGAATCGCGTAAGGAACAGAAGTGATTGTCACATCAGGAGTTAAAACTGTCGCTCCGACGGTAATACGCAAAGAACGAGATGAGGAGTTGCCGGCAGCTACAGATGATGAACCTTCGCAGTTCACCGTTCCACTTTGCGCAAAAACACGCTCTAAAGTATTCGACGTTGAGTCGGACCTATTTCCCGTTCCCACGATCACGCTGAACTGCCCCACAGAACCGGGAGTCACCGTTTGCGTTTCACGATATAAAACACAAGATCCACTTTGCAAAATTTCAAAGGTCACTGTTTGTGCTGTCGTGATGGGAGTGTCCGTTGCATCCGTCAAAATACCTTCATACGTCAACATCGGCCCCGGGCCGGTTGCCGCCACGGCTTGAACACTTAAAGAAAGAAGAAGCGCTAAGATCGACTTCATTGAGTGATCCTTCCGCGAATCTTATATCCCCCGCCTGAAGCCACATGCTGATCTTGCGCGCGCACACGACCACGTAAATGCAAGCCCGTTCCGGTTTGCACCTGTGATCCAGCTAAAATCTCGTGAGACATAGGCGAAGACGGAACGTATTTCACATTGACGGTGCGATAGATGAAATCACCCACGCGTGGTTGGGCGCGGAACTTCACCGACACGGTATCCCCATTCGCGAAAGTCATCGAACTCCAAGGAGCTTTTGCGTCAGAAAGGGTGATTTCGAATTTTCCGTTTTCGCAGGAGTTCTTCGCCGTCGCTTGGTAATCCGCAGGATTTAACCACGTCGTACCACCATCAAAACTCATTTGCACTTGGCCTACAAAAGCGGAGCACTCTGCCTGCAAAGCCACGGAATTCATGCTCGCAGTGATCACATGATTGTTGGTGAAATTGAAGCCATCAATAGAACGTAAGATAGAGACCGTTGGATTCGTATCCGTACAGCCCGCCACCAAAAGAAAGATGCTCAAAATGTTGATCTTACTGACGTTCCAATTTTTCATCGACCCCTCATTTATCGGTAAAAACGAGGGGAAGCTTTAAGTTTCAAACTGAAACGATCTCGGAATGAAACACTATTTTTTACGGAAAATATGAAACTGATAGACCCCAGTGCCGTCTTTGCTTTGGGCCCAAAGATTACGATCAGACAATGGCTCCCAATTTTTCGTATCAATGGCTGTCGGCGCTCTCATAAACGAGCGAATGACCATCTGACTTTGGCTTCGAGTCTCAGGTGAAAGCTTTTGTAAAATCTGATTGGCGTCAAGCTCTGACAGATAAGAAATCGTGTCTGACAAAGAGATAAAATCATAAGCATGCTTAGGAAGCTCTTCCAAAAGATTCCCGTGAAGATAACGGACTTGTGTACTGGACTTTTTGACAGCCTCTACGGTTTCAAAGTGTGCTTCTAACGGCAAACCTTCCTCATAAGCAATTCGGCCTAAAAACAGAATTTGCATGAAGTAGTTTTTACGAACCAACTGAGTCCTGAAAATACGATCGAACTCTTCCATAATAAATTGAGAAGGCGCGCGCTGCTCTGTTCTATGCTCGGACTTCCCGCTGAAATGTCCCTTGTATAAGAACTTATTGAAAACATACTCGCTGGCAGCGACTTTGATAAAACTATTCCAACGGATTTTCGGCCAATGTTTTTCATAAAGCTCGATTTGTTCTTCCAAGCTTTGCGCCGCAAAAACTTTGCTGAAATCGCATTGCAATACTTCGCGAAAAAGATATCCCAGTTTTTGGAAGTGCGACTCCCAACGTCCCAGCAAGATGAAACCTCTGGGCTTCCAGCCCGACACACGTTCGTTCCAATATTTTTTTGCGTCCTCTGACAAGGTCAGCTTTTTATAAAGGGCTTCACGATCGTCGCCTTTATCACTCCCCGCCTGCAAAGCTCCACGATATCCCATAAAGAAAAGATACTCTTCATATGTTAACGTCTTCATGGCTTGTAAACGCAGTTCACAAAGATAAAGCTGACTGACCGACATGTCGATCACATCCAAATACTTCGGATTTTTCGCCATCAAAGGCAAACAGCGCGCCCCAGAGCCGGCGATACTGAACACTCTTTCCACCGCATTTGGCAGAAGATCATACTCGATACGCGTGTCTTCATTGGACAAGGTGTAATTCAAATCAGAAAAATATTCTTTTGCCATGAATGCTCCTTAAAACGCTAAATTTCCACTTAATTCTAAACGTAAACCCACCACAGTGCCACCGGTGATCTCTTCATAAATCTTATATAGACCACTGACGCCGGCATAATTCTGCACAAAGCCCGACACCGTAAAATAATCCGTAATATTGTAACCGTAACTAAAACTTCCGAAATTGCTTTCCGCATCCGGGTTATAGAATGCCTGAAGCTGCACATCGTGACGGTTTGGGTTCCACTGTCCCGTCAGGTAATAAGATGTCTCGTAAGCCAATCCGTTCGTCACCAAAGTTTCATAACGACTGACTTGAGTCAGCAAGATCCAGTTCCCCCAAAAGATATCACAACCCAATGTTGCAAACTTTCGGTCCTGTTGATTTTCTAAGGCTTTCCGATCATGAACGTATCCCAATTCAAATTTTGGAACAGCGTTTTCAAACGCATAGTTCCCCGTGACGCCGTAGTGATCGGTGGTAAGGACTTGCGCAGATAAAGCCGAAAATGCAAAGTTTCCCCAATTCCATTTCACGCGCCCACCGAAGCTGGTGTTCTCTTCGACATCGGGTTGAGGAATAGGTACAGGATAATAAGACTCAGCAAGCTCCCCCACACCCACAAACTCCAAAGAGTAAGTTTCCCGCGCATACGAAAAAACAACTCCGGTGGAATGAGTGAGCTGATCGGCCAAGGGATCAAAGAACAAGCGGTTCCATCGGCGTCCCGTCCACACATCCAAGGAGGGAACAGTCCAACTTTCGCTCCAACGCAAAGCCTGACGTCCCACCCGCACATAAAAAGAATCGAGGTTGAATTCAAAGTAAGCTTCTTGCAGATATCCATGGGAAGGCGACCTGCGCACGAAAGCCTGATCTTCATTTCCTTCAAACTCGCCAAAGCCTTCGATGAAAATTCCGAAAGGCCCGACAGTCGAGTTCAGCTTCCCTTTGACAATCAAGCGGTTGGCCAACTCTTCTTCTGTACCTTGAATATACTCATAGCGAGGCGCGACCGTGAGGTCCGCCATCGCGACGGCTGAATTTAAAAGAAGGATCAGAAGAAGGCCAAATCTCACTACTTCATGCTTTCCATGTTACGAACGGTAAAAAAGGATTCACCGAAAGTCTTTTTACCCATGGCAAGAATGCGCACGAAGCTGACTTGTTTATTTGTATCTTCGATTTTTAAAGTCGTCGGGCGCGTCGCACCGGCGATACTTTTGTAGTCTTCAAAAAAGGCTCTTTTAAGAACGGTTTTTCCGTTCAATCCCAAATATTCCGCACGCAATGGTTCGAAGTTCCCTTTTTTCAACCAAAGACGAATCCACGCATAAGTCAGATTGTCTTTGTTGCCTTTAAGAAGAAGCTGCACTTCTTTGCCGTTGTCGGCTTCTTTCGTCACATCGTAATCGCCGTACCAGCGCGTGCGCGAGATATCGCCATTAGAAACTTGACCTGAAAGTTTTTGCGCCAAGGACAAACGCATTGAGCGCTTCAAGTTAGGAACATAAGCGTGGAAGTCACGATCCAACATCAACATATTGCGACCCTTGTCCCGAGCCGGTTCTTTAGTAACGATCAAGGTTTTATCTTGGCCCTGCAAAAAAACTTGGAATACTGAATTGTTTTCCGGAGTCTCTACACGGATTTTCATTTCATAAGATTCTGCAGGATTGCGAATATTGTCGGCCTTTTTAACCCACTCTGCGGGATTTTCTTCCGCGACCGCATGAACTGCAAATACAAAGGTGCACAAGGCTAAAAGTGTCTTCATGACATCTCCTATTTATTTCTTTTTGAAAGAGCCAGTTGTCGTGTGAGTTCAATTTCCTTATCCGTGATAATTCCTGTATGACCTTGAATCGCCGCCAATTGAACTCCGTGGCGACGGGCCATTCTATAGATCTGCTTAACCTTATTCCATTCAATATCGCGGCCCATGGTAAAGGCCTCGAATTGTCCTTCCAAAGTCAGCAACGCCGTTTCCGCTAAGCACGCATAAACCGCTTTACCTGGAAGTCCCATATCAAAATCAATTTCCACCGGGCCCGGCAAAATCACTTCGCCCGATTCGATGATTAAAACATCCGGTCTTTTCTTCGCGTCTTCAATGTCAAAATCCAAAGGGCGAGAACAATCACAAACAACCGCGCCCGGTTTTAGCAACATGACGTCCACGATTTTATGATCGAACGCGGACGTCGCCGTCACAAGAACATCCGCCTGTGGAGCAAGCTCGTTGGCATCTGTAGCAATTGTGATTTCACAATCCGGAGCCATTTTCTGAATCGTCTCTTTCAGTTCTTGCAGACGATTCATACGTGGCGCAACCAGGCACAATTTCTTAAATACCAATGAAAGAAGTTTTGCAGAAACTTGCCCAATAGAACCCGTGGCACCAATGACCATCGCCATCCCGTCAACCATACCCGTTCGCGGATCTTGATTCAAAAGACGCATCTTCTTAACGACGTCATTTAATGCCCAGAGAGTCGCTGAAGCACTTAAACTATTTCCCGTTGTGACTGGAATCGGACTGTTTTGATTAATTGTGATACCTTGGTCACCGACAATCTTCGTGTAAGCGCCAAGGCCGATCATTTTTGCACCGCGATTGGCGGCATCGTAGCAGATGCCTTCGATCTTGCGGTACACGACTTCAGGATCCGTATTCTTCAAAACTTTCGGGGTCGCCGGCAAAGCATAAATAATACCATTGATCTCTTTACCCGATTCTTCGCTGATAACATGTTTCACGTGACCATGAACGAAAGGTGGAACCTTCGATGCCATTTTATCAAATGAATCATTCCACTCTTTCGGCATGTACTTCAGTGCAGAAAGTCCCGGCACACGCATAAAGTCACTATGAGAAAGAGCATGAATGACAAACGCAAAGTCCGGTTCTTTTTCACTTAAAATTTTATTCTTAACGACGTTGATGCCCTTAGAGATCTTGGCTTGGGTGGATGTATTGCGAGTCATGACATACTTGCGCGCCACTTGACGGATTTCTGTATCTTCCGTCATCAATTGTTCCCACTCTTCAATACTTAAAGGCGCGGTGCGGTTGTGCACCAATCGCAAAGTCGCATCCAAAACCGAATAGTTCATGTAAGGATGAACGCGGTAATTTTCTGGAAACAGATTAATAATGCTGCGAGGATTGTACTTCTTCACTTCAGCTTCCATCAAAGGATGCGAAGACCAGATGACCAGATCTTTTCCGCGTACAAACTCTGTCGCTGCCGAATCAAACAGCAGTAAAAATGGAAGATCGCAGAAAACGTACTGAACATTTTCAACTTGCGCCGCTAAAGAAGAGCGACTCATTTTTTGCAACTTCGTTTCTGCCAAAGGAGTATTGTTACGAAGATCCTTGAAGTTTGCGACATTCAAAACCAGCTTTGAAAGTGTCATCAAACCCGGAAAAGGTTGAATCAACCAAGGCACACCTAAAAGAGAATAAGCATCACCAATATAAACGGACTTGCGATAGCGATGACGGATGTACTCTTCCAATTCGGCACAGAAAACCGCAGATGGAAAAAAGATGCCGCCTTCAGGTTGAATCTTCCCGGACTCAATATTTTTAACTAAGGAATTGATGTTCGCAATTTCACGAAGTCCCGTCCCGTCGCACAAAGGTACCGGCGAAGGAATCCCCATGATTTCTAAATACTGGCGATGAACATAGCTTTTTTGCTCAAGCTTGATCACCGGAGGCAGACTGGTTAAAGCAAAGGCATCCACTTGATTACGAAGCGTTTCAATCAGACGGCGCACACCATCCACAGAGAAATTCACACTGAAGCGCTGAACCTCAAAGTGACTGCCATTGAATTCAAATTCATAAGCCGCATCCCAGTGCGGTCGGCCGAAACTAATTTCGGCGATTCGATACGAATGCTTCATACCCGCTCCAAAATGCTTGTTCATACTCTTTAAACTCAGGACACCATGAAGGACCTAAAACTTTGCGAGTCGCTTCGGTGTCGTAAGTTGGAAAATTCATAAGATAAAAAAGTTCTTCTTCAGGAAAACGCGCCACCAAACTTGAAACCTTCATCATCAAAGGTTTTGGCACTTTGCTGACAAGACTAATGCCCTTATTGGGGATTGCTAAACGCTTTAACGTGGCCGTATAAAGCTCTTTCGCTGTTAAGCCATATGTTGGTGTGACGTGAAAGCTCTTATAACCTTCTGGCTTTTCGGTTAAGGCCCATTCGCAGAATTTTACAATAGCTTCCGCAGCTTTATCTACCGGAACGATCGGCATTTTCACCGATTCATTTCCTGGCAATGGCAACGCCGTGGGAAGTGATTCAATCAAGGGACGGATTTTTTTAAAAGATTCTGGAGCATGATAAGGTCCGTCGATACGCTCGATGCGACCTTTCTGAGCATCACCGACGAGAACACCCAAACGCAGGTTGATACGTGATTTTATATTCTTCACCGGCCAGTTGTGTAAAACCTGCTCGCCCAACGCTTTCGAATCTGAATAAGCATCAGGGAAGGCTTTTGAAAAATTAAGATCGTAAGGCTTCACCATCGAAAGCGTCGAGTTGATAGCCGCTGCCACTGTGCTGGTGTTGATGAAATACGGAATCTCTAAAGCTTCAGCGACTTTCAATGCGATTCCCATCGCCGAAATATTATGTTGAAAACAATCAACATAAGATCCCTTCAGGTCGTAAAGCCCTGCCATGTGCACAATAATGGAATATTTTTTCGAGCGAAGACTTTCGAAGTTAAGATCCGCGTTCCAGTGAGTCAGGTCCCCCTGGACTTCTGTCTGGCCCGAACGAGACAAGACGTCTACTTCGAATTTTTCACGAAGAAGTGGAACGACCAATTTTCCGAGAAAGCCAGTGCCCCCGGTGACGAGGATACGAGGTCTGCTCACGGAGCCTCCAGAAATATCATTATTGTCGGACCATGATAGGAAGTCCGCGATGTAAGCAGCGGATTGAAATTTCCTGCACGTCCTTAAGAAGAATCTCGCCATCCCCAAAGAAAGTCAAAGAGCGGCGGGGGTTCTGGCTCTTTAGTCTGAACTCTCGAAGTTCGAAAGTTTTAAAGGCATTGAATTTTTCTAAATTACCTTTACGAATTCGCAAAGCGGCCATCGCATGTTGCTGGGCTGTTTTAGTTTCAGATAAAAGTAAGTTCACGGTTCCATCGGTATTGGACGTATAAGGAGCGGGTAAAAAGCTCGCACCAATGCTTTGCTGATTGCTGACTAAAACGATGGGTGAATTTGTCTCGACGTTGACCTTGCCCGGAATTTCAATTTCAAGACCCCAACCATCGGGATTCCAAGTGCGAATCGCTTCGGCGGTCATCATCGAATAAACACCAGGTCCCATTTTCTTTACCGCATAATAACTTTTTTCTGCAAGATAGCGGAAAGCTTTTGCTGATTTGGGACAAGTCGAAAGCGTGCGAAGATGATTTCTAAATTTATTTGCAAGTTCCGCAGCCACAGCCGGAAGGCCCAAGCCTCCGTTAGTCAACATATAAGCTTTTTGTTCAGGAGAACTGACTTCGATAACATCGATATTCTTCACAACACCTTCAAAGATATTGCGAACCGCACGGTCAATGCGGTGAGAGACTCCAATTTCATGAGCCAAATCGTTCGCAGTTCCCGAACGTACTATAGTGATAGGTGGAATCTTACTTAAGTCATCATACTTCATTAAACATTGAAGCGCGACATTGATGGTACCATCACCGCCACAGATTATGATGGCGTTGGTTTTATGAGACATCTCTTCATTAAGGAAATCCGCCATCTCCGTCAGCGTCTGCGGACGGCTGAAACGAAGGTCACAGCGAAACAATGCTTCGCGTACTTTCGCTTCAATCAGATCTGCATTCACAGACCCGGCTTTTGAATTTACCAGAACGGATACTCTCATAAAATTTAGTCCTCGGTGGAACACAAAAGCAATTCTTATACCTAAGGTTCTTTGGAGTCATGAGCGCTAAAATAGAATTGGCACTCTAGAAGATGACCAAAAACGTCACTTTGGCACCGTTGTACAGACAGTGGACACAATAAGCAAGAGTCAGGATGTCACCGACTCATATATCTAAGAGATGGACACTGTGTACCCACATTTGAAACGCGTAATGAAAAAAATCAGAGGAAATTCAGAATAAAAAATCCCGCGAGATCGTCGCGGGATTTTATTAGAAAAAAGATTTCTTGCGAATCTATGTCGAGCGAAGCAGCTCTGGGATCGACTTCTTCAGAAGTTTCACCGTCGGATAAAGACTTGCTAACACAGTTGCAATCATCGGCAAAAGAAGAGCCTGCACATAGTGCGGAGCCATAATATCTAAATACACGATAAACTGACGCGTGATCCCCGGCGCTGGCGGCATCGGAATTCCTCCGCGCAGTAACGTCTTATCAATGAGGACCGCCAGGCAGATTCCTAAAAAGCCCCCCAGGATTCCTAACAAACTATTTTCAATAAGCAGAATGCGGAAAAGGCGCGAGCGTTTTTCACCGTTAGCGCGAAGGGCACCCATTTCTCCGGCTCTCTCTAAAAGTCCGACAGAGATCACGTTGAAAATACCCATCGCCACGATCACCAGAATAATGGAGCGAATGAAAGCAAACTGCGCATTCAAGAAGTCGACAGAGTTCTGATAATAGTTTTTGTCTAAGATTTCAAAGGGAATGGCTTCGACATTCGAGTTGGCATCGTGAATGTCTTTTTCAACTTGAGGCCAGGCTTCCACACCTTTTGTTGCTAAAGAAAACATCTCAATGCGATTTGTATCTAAAAGCTGATGCGCTTGCTTCAGATCCACACGGTAAAAAGAGTCATCAATCACTTTCTTACCGGTAAAGAAAATACCTGACACTTTAAGATCAGCCCCATTCAATTGGTTATTCACGGTTTGAGTTAATAACGTCACCGTATCACCGACTTTAGCGTCTAAACTTTCCGCCAACCCCTTACCCAAGATCACTTCATCGACACTTTGTAAATTTCCGCCAGAAATAAAATTCATGTCAGTGAAAAACGCGTTTTCTCTTTCGGGAATGACGCCCTCCCCTTTACCACCTAAGGTGATTCCGCCTTTGACGATAAAAGAGTAAAAAGAAACCCGAGGAAAGACTTGAGTCACTGACGATGACGAACGAATTTGTTTTTCGATCTCTTCCGGATTTTCAAACCAAGCCTTCCAAGGAGTTTCATGTACTTTGCCGAAATAGTTTTTCGGAAACACTTGTCCATAGCCGTAATAGCCGTGAATAACGTTTTCACGATATTGATTCATCACACCCGAATTAAAACCTTGATAAATCAAAAGGCCGGCGGCACCAAGCGCGACAGTACAAAGGCTGGCCAAAGTTCGGCGGGGATTTCTAAAAAGATTGCGCCAAGCAATTTTAATCAGCTCAAACATTAGCGACTCTCCTGGATGCGACCATCTTTCATCGGATAAACAGACTTAGCAAAGCTCACAAGATGCGAATCATGCGTGGAAAAAATGAAGCTGGTGTTTTCGGCTTTTTGCAGTTCTTTAAAAGCATTGATGGTTTTTTCTGCGGTGACCGAATCCAGATTCGCCGTCGGTTCATCTGCTAAAACCACGACCGGTTTCTTAGCAATAGCACGGGCAATGGCGACGCGCTGACGTTGCCCACCCGAAAGCTCCAGTGGTTTTTTCTTGGCGTGATCCGCCAGCCCCAGAAGGTCTAATGTTTCTAACGCCGTTTTCTGAGCTTCGGCGTGATTATAGCCCAAGGAAGGAAGAAAATAAGATGTATTTTCTAACACCGTCAAAGTCGGAATCAGATAAAAAGACTGAAAGATGAAGCCGACTTTATGCAGACGAACTTGTTCTTTTTCACTTTCTTCAAGACGAGTCACATCTTCACCAGCGAACTCAATATGACCATTCGATGGAGTGTCGATCAATCCTAACAGATTCAGCAAAGTCGTCTTTCCAGTGCCACTGGGGCCTACAATACAAGTGAAGCAGCCCTTTTCCAGTTCCAGATCGATGCCCTTAAGAACAGGAACCTGTTGTTTATTCCAAAGATAAGAGTACTCAAGCCCACGAAGACGATACAGTCCACTCATGCTGGTGATTCCTTACATGTAAAAGCGAAAGCCCAAAGAAATAAAACCGCCCGAAAAATCCAACTCGCGTTGTTCACCGGATGTATTTAGGACCGCGTCTCCACTGCTTTTCGCACCAGAAAACGTTGTGACATCTTTCGAGTATTTTAAATTATCTATTTTTAGCTGACGATAACCAAACTCGACAAGAATGGTTGTCGTGTCTGACAAATTACCTTCATAACCTAAAGAAGCTTGCAAAGAAGTTCCCGAACCTTTGGACTCGGCTGTGTGGTCGGCGACACCCGGGAACGCCGTTTGGCCGTCCGCGGTTAAGGTGTAGGCATTTTTCATCGTGACACTAGCAAGGCCTGCGGTCGCGGAAATGAAGGAACGATAACTTGCTGTACTTTGCAAATTAACTTCAACGCCCACCTTCGGAACATATCCTAAAATCTGACTGTTCGCCGAGTACAGATCCGCAGTTCCATTATTTGCCGTTGAATCCAATGTCGAAGGTTTTAAAATTTCAAAACCAAAGCGGAAATTCAAGTAGCGAACTGAGTAGAGAAAACCGAATTCACCGGAGTAGTTGTAATTCACTCCCCCGCTGTAGTTAATGCTAGAGCTGGCTTCGCCATCCAGCCCTTCCGTCCCGATAGCCGAACCTCCCCCTGAAACCAGGAAGTAGGCGGCGAAAGTTTCTTTTTGAATATTGAACACTCGTGCTTGAGCCGTGCTCGTTAAAAGCAAAAGCGGTAAGAGCCAGAACTTCATCACGGTCTATTCCGTAATCAGATCGATAACGACTTTGCTTGTCGTTTTATTGCCAGCCACTTGATAAACGCGCACTTTTGTATCTTTCTTAAGATCCAAAGTCAGATTCAAAGAGCTGTCGATTGGATCAAGACTCATCGATGTTTTTGTTACGGCCATTGAGTTTTTCATCAATCCCGATAGACGAGTTTGATCGATGTTCGCATTCGGCATCTGTGAAAAATCAATCACCAAGCGCGAAGGATTCTTTTTCAGTTCGGCAAAATAATAACCTGGAAGTCCCTTGATCGTACCCCCATTCAAATCGCCGATATCCATCACGATACGTTCTACTTTTTTCTTTGTATCCGCCGTGCGACGAACATCCATCAAAGTGAAACCCGTGCCGGCGATTCCGCCGAAACTCACACCTTGACCTTGAAGAATTTTAGAAACCGGTTTTGCCTTTTGTGCAGGAACTGCGGCAACTGCAGGTACGGCCAACATAACGGCCCAAGAGAAAGCAAAAACACATCCGATGTTTTTCATGATCGACTCCTTTCGATGCTCACCTAAAAGAGTAAAAGAAGACCCCTCCCCTGCCAACCCTAAAACTAAAAGGCACCTGCTTTTTAAAAGTACCTGCTTCTTTTCTGTCATGCAGAGCAGTACAAAAAAGAAGCAGGCACCTTTGGGCGCTGGGTGCCCATTTTGGGCACCTGGATTGGAAATTTTGCGACTGGATTCGAATATATCCCAGCTGGAGAAATTCTCATAAGGCACCAAACTTGAACCTTAGGTCACTGTTGAAAGAACTATTTAAGGAGCCACTTATGAAAAAGTTGGTTTATTTTGTCTTTGCTCTGTTCCTCGCAGCCTGCCAGCCGGGCGATGATGGTGGTGCGGGGACTACAACAGTAGTAACGCCGTTGAACACAGGCTGTTTAACGGGACAAGCCTATTGCAACAATACGGTGTATTCACAGTACTACGGATTTATTCCTTATCCGGGCATGTTCAACTACGCGTACAACTACACAAATTATTTTAACCAATATGGTTTCTGCGGTTGCCCGGCAGGATATTCTGCAACTTACAACGGAAGCTTCGGCTTAGGTTGTATTCATAATGATCTGATCAACCCTTACTACAACACTCTTTACTACTGGCAGTGGGGTTACACTTGGGGCTACACGACTGCAGCTCCACAAACGACGATCAATATTCCACAAATCTCAAACGTACCGGGAGCAAGTAATAGTGCCAGCGCCTGCAGAAATAAATTAACTCAGAGCTGCCTATTGGATCAGGGAAACACTTGCGGCGCAGGGGCGACGTGCCGCCAAGTGATCTACGGATCAAATCTTGGAGTATGTACTTACTAGAGCGAGTGCGGCACTCCTCGACCGTTTTTACGGAATAATACGCCGCAATATCATGGGCCCTTGGACGGATAAAACCACCAAGGGCCCTTTCCATTTTTAGACGCCTTTTTACACCCAATTTTTGCTTTATTTCTGCTCTGGTTCGTGAAAGAAAAGAAGAGTCTTTTAACTCTCTTGGAGGCACATCATGAGCAATCCTCTTTTACAACCTTTTACCCATAAAGACCAAGCTGTTCCCTTTGATCAAATCAAGGTGGAGCATTACCTTCCGGCTTTGGATGAAGCGATCAAAATTTCGAAGGAAAATATCGCTAAACTGAAAAGCAATCCTGCTGCTCCTGACTTCGAAAATACCATTGTGGCTTTAGAAGCGGCTTCTGAGCTTCCGGACCGTATTACAGGGATTTACTCAAACCTTGAAGTGGCGCACGCAGATGAAGCTTTGCAAGCGTTAGCGAAAGAAATTTACCCCAAGGTCACTGCCTTTGCGTCTGATGTTTCTTTGGATGAAGAAATCTTTAAACGCGTGAAAGCCGTTTACGATAAACGCGATTCTTTGAACTTGAACAAAGAACAAGCGCGCTTGTTAGAAAAAACATATCTTTCTTTCACTCGCAACGGCGCTTTGCTTTCTGAAAAAGACAAAGAAACTCTTCGCAATATCGATCAGGAACTTTCTGTTCTGGGACCAAAGTTTTCTGAAAACGTTTTGAAGGCGACAAACGCCTTTGAAATGTTCTTGGATAAAAAAGAAGACGTCGAAGGCATCCCTGAGGGCATCCTTGAAGGAGCTGCGGCCATGGCGGAAGCCAAAGGCCAAAAAGGCAAATGGCTTTTCACTCTTTCAATTCCGTCTTACCTGCCATTCATGACGTACGCGAAAAATCGCGCGCTTCGTGAAAAAATGTGGAGAGCCTACGCTTCTCGTTCTTACAAAGGAAACTTCGACAACCAAGAAATAGTTTTGAAGATCGTACAGCTTCGCGATCAACGCGCTAAACTTTTGGGTTTCAAAACTCATGCTGATTTCGTATTGGCAGAGCGTATGGCGAAGAATCCTCAAACAGTGACTGAATTCCTTTCTAAGCTTTTGAAGGCTTCTAAAGACGCCGGTAAAAAAGATTTAGCGGAAGTGACAGAATATGCGAAGAAATTAGACGGCGTTTCTGACATCCAGCCTTGGGACTTCGGTTACTATTCCGAGAAATTGAAAGAAGATAAATACGCTTTCAATGAAGAAGATCTTCGTCCTTACTTCCAACTTGAAAAAGTTGTCGATGGTGTTTTTGCTCACGCAAAGAAACTTTACGGCCTGACTTTCAAAGAAAACAAAGACATCCCGGTTTATCATCCAGAAGTAAAAGCTTACGAGATCTATGAAGATAAATCTGGTAAGTACATGGGTCTTTTCTACACAGACTTCTTCCCGCGCGAGACCAAAAAAGGCGGCGCTTGGATGACTCAGTTCCGTGGTCAGGGCTTGCTTAATGGCGAGATGAAACGTCCTCACGTCAGCATCGTGTGTAACTTTACGAAGCCGACGCCAACAAAACCTTCTCTTTTGACTTACGATGAAGTGCGCACATTGTTCCATGAATTCGGTCACGCTTTGCATGGCATGTTGTCTGAAGTGACTTATCAATCTTTGAGCGGCACCAATGTTTACTGGGACTTCGTAGAACTTCCATCGCAAATCATGGAAAACTGGGTGGGTGAAAAAGAAGGTTTGGATCTTTTTGCTCGTCACTATGAAACCAATGCGGCGATGCCAACAGATTTGATTGAAAAATTAAAAGCGTCGCAAAAATTCCAAGCGGGTTATGCGTCTTGCCGTCAGTTGCAATTTGGTATGATGGATATGGCTTGGCACTCAACGGATCCTTCGACAATCAAAGACGTCGATGCGTTTGAAGAAAAAGCTACGGCCGAAACCCGTCTCTTCCCTAAGATCGATGGCGCGAATAGCTCTTGCAGCTTCAGCCATATCTTTGCAGGTGGATACTCGGCGGGATATTACTCTTACAAATGGGCGGAAGTGTTGGATGCCGATGCCTTTGAGTTCTTCAAAGAAAAAGGTTTGTTCAACGCCGAAGTGGCTCAGAAATTCAAAGACAATGTTCTTAGCAAAGGTGGAACGGAACACCCAATGGAACTTTACAAAAAGTTCCGTGGCCGTGAGCCAGATCCAAATGCGCTTCTAAGACGTGATGGTTTGATCTAGTGAGTGCAAAAGTTTCGATGAGCAAAAACAGTAAATTAGTTCTAGAAGAAAATAGCAGCATTGCTTTAGTTTATCGCTTAGAGACGGCCCAAGCCGTCTCTTTAGCAAAGAAGGTTTCTGATTATTTGAAAGACAAGGGCTTTGATGTTTACACAGGCCCTGATCAAAAAATCATTCCCGGAACCAAAGCCGCAAAAACTAAAAAACAGTTGGACCAGCTTAAGCTGATCATCGTTCTCGGCGGAGATGGAACTTATCTTCGCGCCGTACGCCTGCTTGAAGGCCGCAGCACGCCGATCTTGGGCTTTAACATGGGGTCTTTGGGCTTCCTGACAGCCCACAGTGCGGAGTCCGTTTTTGATGTCATCGATAAAACTCTTGCGGGAAAAATGGTTCTTCGTCCCCGCTCTATGCTTTTTGCGAAAATTCTTCGTCGCGGTAAAGTGCGTGAAGAACACCATGCGCTCAACGACATCGTGATTGAAAGAGGCTCGATGAGCCAATTGATCAACACGGCTATTTATTCAGAGAAATTCCTGGTTAGCGAAGTGAAGGCCGATGGTTTTATCGTCGCCAGTCCTTCGGGCTCGACAGCGTACAATCTCGCTGCGGGCGGTCCTTTGCTTGATCCAGAATCCCCGGTATTTGTGATGACGCCTGTCGCGCCTCACTCCTTAACGTCTCGTCCTTTGATCTTCCCTGATAATAAAGAACTTTCTTTCAAGCTTGATGGGAAAACTCAAAAAGCGCACTTCATCGTAGATGGTCAAAAGATGACGGAACTCACGCCTCAAGACGAAGTGATTGTGACAAAATCTTGTTACGATCACATGATGGTGCGTGAGCCTAATCACAACTACTTCCACTTGCTTCGCGAAAAACTTAAATTCGGAGATCGCAGCTAGAAAGCTAGTTTGCAGGAGATA
Source organism: Bdellovibrio sp. HCB117 (assembly GCF_047305915.1). NCBI lineage: Bacteria > Pseudomonadati > Bdellovibrionota > Bdellovibrionia > Bdellovibrionales > Pseudobdellovibrionaceae > Bdellovibrio > Bdellovibrio sp. HCB117. The sequence goes on from NZ_CP178622.1 coordinate 2,981,004, forward strand.
TTATGTTACTAGAGCTGAAAGTTTCTAATTTCGCCATTATCGAAAACTTGCACATCACCTTCAAAGAGGGACTTAACATCTTGAGTGGTGAAACGGGTGCCGGTAAATCCGTTCTTCTTAAAAGCCTCAGTCTTTTGATGGGCGGAAAAGCCTCTAGCGACACAATCCGCACCGGAGCTTCTCAAGCGACGATCGAAGGCTCGTTTGATATTAGTAAACGCTATGACATCATCGACAACTTAAAAAGCATGGGCATTGAAGTGGATGAAGACACTTTGATCGTTCGTCGTGTTTTAAGTGCGGGTGATAAATCGAAAGTTTATTTGAACGGCAGTCTTAGTACATTGAACAGCTTGCGCGACATCGTGGCTCCCCTGGTGGAGCTAGCAGGTCACTCGGCACCTTTGATCGAAATGACCGGTCAACATGAAAACCGCAATTTGATGTCCAAAGCTTACCACTTAGATCTTTTAGATCAGTATGCGGGCACTTGGGATAAGCGTCTTTTGTTCACTGAAAAGTACAATCGCTATCACGCCATCTTTGAAGAAATCAAAAAATTAGAAAGCGATGCCAAACAAAAGGCGCAGCGTTTGGATTTCTTAATTTATCAGCGCGATGAAATTGCGAACTTGGATTTGTCTCCGGGTGAAGACCTTGAGCTTGAAGTGGAAGTAAAGAAGCTTAAAAACTCTTCGCGCATTGGTTCTTTCGTCGATCAAGCCGAAGAAGCGCTTTACACCGATGATGATTCGGCGATCAGCCGTTTGAATGCGGTTCTTAAAAAAGGCCTTGAACTTGCGGGCGTGGATCCGCAAATCGCGACCAAGCTTGAAAATCTTGAGCAAGCAAAAGCTTTGATTGATGAGACCGTTTACGAGCTTCGTCAGTATGCTTCAAAGATCGATGCCGATCCTCAGCGTTTGGAAGAAGCGGAAGGTCGTTTGAGCGATCTTCGCAAATTGCAGAAGAAATATGGCTCAACAGTAGATGATATTTTAAAAGCCTTGATGGATATGGAAATTGAAATTTCCAATCTGCAAAACTCTGAATCCAAAGTGGAATCTTTAAAGAAAGAAGCTTCAGCGATCTTAAAAGAGCTAGAAACTTTGGGAGCCGATCTTCACAAGCGTCGCTTGAAAGGTGCAGATTTGCTTTCAGAAAGCGTGAATGCCGAGCTTTTAGACTTAAACATGAAGGGTGTGACCTTCCACGTACAAGTTGAAAAGATGGAGCTCTCTTCTTCGGGCATGAGTGACGTGGAATTCTTGAGTCAGACTTCCGCAAAAGATGTAAAACGTCCTTTGGCGAAGTTTGCTTCTGGGGGCGAATTGAGCCGTATCCTTCTTTCTTTGAAGCGTGTGGTGGGCTCTACAAATCAACCTCGCACTTATCTCTTCGACGAAGTAGATACTGGTGTTTCCGGTGAAACAGCCGAAAAAGTCGGAAAGAAACTAAAGACCATTGCTAAAGGACAGCAAGTGATCTGTGTCACTCACCTTCCGCAGGTGGCTGCCTTTGGTGACGCTCACTTCTTTATTCAGAAATCTCCGCAAAAAGGTTCTGTGGCGATGCTTGTGTCAGAACTCAAGACAAAAGATCGTGTGCAGGAACTGGCTCGCCTTATCAGTGGCGAGAAAATCTCTAAGACTTCTGTCGCCCACGCCGAACAACTTTTGGCAGAGGCTCAAGCCTAACAGCTGATGAAGAATTCGTAAGTAGAGCCTCCTTATTTCCCCAAGTAAAATGGGAGCAAATAAGGAGGTTTTTTTATGATTCTGGTCATGGGAGCCACGGGTAATATTGGCTCTAAAATCGTTACCCACTTACTAGCTCACGGTCAAAAAGTGCGTTGCGTGGCCCGACACTTTCCCAATAAAGAAAACTTCCAAGGTGCAGAACTCGCCCAAGGCGACGCAAATAATGTGAGCTTCTTAATGGATGCCATGCTCGGTTGCTCGGCAATATTCACCATGATTCCACCGAACCCCAAAGCCGAAGAGTCGCGTTTCTATCAAAATAAATTTGGCGAAGTGATTGCCGAGGCTATCGAGGAAGCCGGTATCAAAAAGGTCGTCAACTTAAGCAGTGTTGGTGCGGATTTAGAAAGTGGCACAGGCCCCATCTTAGGATTGCACGATCAAGAAGAGCGCCTGAGTGAAATCACTCATGCCGACATCATGCACTTGCGTTGTACTTACTTTATGGAAAATCTAAATAATAATATCTCAAGCTTGATCGGAATGAACCGTTTCTTTGGCACAATCAATGGGGATGTTCCGATTCCTATGGTTGCGACTCGAGATATTGCCGCTCGTGCCGCCTTCCTATTGATGAATCCTGATTTCAAATCTCACAATGTCGAATATTTGTTGGGAGAAAGAGATATTTCCATGAACGAAGCCGTTAAGATTCTGGGAAATGCAGTGGGACGCCCGGATGCTGAATATGTCGAAGTGCCACCGCAAGAAATGCGCAATTACTATATTGGTGCAGGATTGAGTGAAGACTGGGCCGATGTTTATCTCGAAATGGAAGAGGCCTTCGGGAACGGAACTATCGCAGGAACTTTCCAGCGCAATAAAATCAACACGACCGCTACTTCTATCGAAGAGTTTGCTCGCACTACTTTTGCGGATGCTTACAACAAAGCACTGGCAAAACAAAATCAAGTGCGCTTTCAACAGACTCAACGTGGCGGCGAAGCCCGACCTTAGTCTGAGTCGACGTAGAGCCTCTTGGAAATCCAAGAGGCTTATACCCACCCTCCCCTCGACGTGATAGCCTAAATCCCATGAAAAAAATCACTTACGCTGTTTTACTTCTGGGAGTTTCCTGCATGCACAAAGATCTTCAATCTTATCCGCAACCTGAAAAAGTTCCGGTGACGCTTAATAAGCATGGAGACGCAAGAACCGATGAATACTTTTGGCTGCGTGAACGCGAGAATCCAAAAGTCATTGATCATTTGAAAAAAGAAAATGAATTTACGGCCCAGGCAATGAGTTCGGTGAAATCTTTGGAACAAACACTTTTCTCGGAGTTAAAGTCTCGTGTAAAGGAAGATGAATCTTCAACGCCCGTCAAAGACGGCGATTACTACTACGCCGCTCGCTACGAAAAAGGTCAGCAATACCCGCTTTATGTTCGCTACAAGGGTTCACCAAAAGGGACGGAAGAAATTCTTTTGAATATACCGGAACTAGCGAAAGGACATGACTTCTTTGAATCTACAGGGCCACGCATGAGTCCCAATCACAAGATTATGGCCTATGCAGTGGATACAGTGGGACGTCGCTTTTATACCGTGTATTTCAAAGATCTTGAAAGTGGAAAGCTTCTGCCTGACACAATTCCCAACATGACCTCAAATCTTACTTGGGCCAATGATAATGAAACCGTATTTTACGCCGAACAAAATCCAGAAACTTTGCGCAGTGAAAAGATCTATCGCTACAACTTGCGCACGCAAAAGAAGGACTTAGTTTATCACGAAAAAGATGAAACCTTCAGTACTTACGTTTACAAATCATTGTCAAAGAAGTTCATCTATATCGGCTCTAGCAGCACACTAACGACGGAAGTTCGATTCATTGAGGCTAACAAACCCACTGAAGCCTTCCGCGTCTTCAATCCTCGTGAACGCGAGCATGAATACTCGGTGACGGACGATGGCGAACGCTTTTACATCATCACAAATAAAAAAGCTAAAAACTACAAGCTGATGACGACGGACCTTTCTCACACGGATGCTAAATCCTGGAAAGACCTGATTCCACATCGCGCTGACACATTCTTGCAAGATGTGACAGTGTTTAAGAACTATTTGGTATTGGATGAAAGAAAGAATGGATTAACTCAAATTCATATCACTGACAAAAAAGCCAAAAATGCTTATTTCATCCCGTTTGCAGACGGCAGTTATATGGCTTCCGTCGGCGACAATCGCGAGTTTGATGCTGAATGGGTGCGCTATGATTATGAATCCATGCGCCTACCCCCTTCTGTTTATGAGTTCAATATGAAAACTCACGAGCAGGTTCTAAAAAAAGTGCACGAGGTTCCTAACTACAACCCGGAACTTTACAAATCGGAACGCATCTTTATCACGGCTCGTGATGGCGTGAAGGTGCCTGTCTCATTGATCATGAAGAAAGATCATAAGGCTGATGGCACGTCTCCTCTTTTAATTTATGGATACGGCTCTTATGGGGCCAGCATGGATCCCTGGTTTAGCAGCGACGTCTTTAGCTTAGTGGATCGCGGTTTTGTTTTCGCTAAAGCACACATACGTGGAGGCAGCGAAATGGGACGTGAATGGTATGACACGGGGCGTACGATGAATAAGAAGAACACTTTCAATGATTTCATCGATTGCACGGAAGCCTTGGTAAAAAATAAAACCGCTTCTGCAAAGCGCGTTTATGCCATGGGTGGCAGTGCCGGTGGCTTATTGATGGGAGCTGTGATGAATATGCGTCCTGACCTTTATCAAGGTATTGTGGCGCAGGTTCCATTTGTGGATGTGATTACAACAATGCTGGATGATACGATTCCACTGACGACAGGCGAATATGATGAATGGGGAAACCCCAACGAAAAAGCTGCGTATGAGTATATCAAATCCTATTCACCTTATGACAACGTCAAAGACCAAGCTTATCCGAACACTTTAGTGACAACGGGTCTGCATGATTCCCAAGTTCAATATTGGGAACCTGCAAAGTGGGTCGCTAAACTGCGCGATCATAACAAAGGACCTTCCCTGATTCTGCTTAAGACGAATATGGAATCAGGTCATGGAGGCGCCTCCGGGCGCTTTGAACAATTGAAGGAAACGGCGACCGAGTATGCCTTTATCCTGATGGTGAATGAGAACGTAAAATAAAAAAGGCCGAGTGAAAACTCGGCCTTTTTCTTTTAAATTTATCTAGAAATCTTAGTTCACGTCTTCAACGATGATCAATGCACTGAACGTGTTAAACTTCATCAATTGACCGGTTCTGCTATGTACGATCTCTTGTTGAGAGATGTATTTCACATTTCCATTTTCATCTAGAACTGGAGTTCCATCCAAATTCACCGCCGGAACCACAGAGCGCTCCGTTTCTTTCACGCGGAAGAAAAGGTTCTCAGCCGTTTCTTTGTCTTGACGGATGCAACCACCTGAAGCGCGGCTTCCCAACATGTCTACGTAACCTCTGTAGACTTGGTGAAGGGCCAAACCGTTTTCGATATCAAAGAAAATCGCATAGGGCATATCTGAGTCCCAAGAACTTGATTTATGGTCTTCAGACAAATATTTCGGAGTGTAATATCCCGTAGGTGTTTGCGACCAATAGGATTTTGGAGGCGCGCCTGTGCAAACTTTGTTTTTACGGCGAAGTTCAAAACCTTCACGGCCTGTAGAAACCTTCGTTTTATGGATCAAATAGCCGTTTTCGTAAACCTTCATCGTTTGGGCTTCGTAACCGCGAGAGGCTTTGTTCACTACGATGACATAACGAAAACCACGCATCCAAGGTTTTGTATCAAAATCGCTTTCAGAAAAACGACCTTTAAAATGCTCCGGTAACTTTTCTGTCGTCTGCTTCTCAAACGCCAATGTCTCTGCGTATTCCTGCTCGTTGTATTTACAATCGTTAAACGTGTTTTTAACTTTACCCCAGAACGACGCCGACGCTGTCTGAGATACCACCAACGTCATTACGATGGCGCCATACTTCATTACGTTCATAAAAACTCCAGTCCATAAAAATAAATGACGAAAACAGGAGAGCAATTACCCTGCCAAGAAAATAGGCATTCAGAACAAAACTAAATAGAAACCGCCAAAAACGGATTTTCGTTTTCACCCGTGAGCGGCATTTTCGCTAAGAAGTTCTACATGTAATTTTTACTTTATAACGATTTTAAGAGGAAAAGAGCAGAAAAAGGCAGCCCCTCTCAGATGGGGCTGCTCTTAAGAATCTTTAAGTCAATTTGCGAAGAACGTAGTGAAGAATTCCGCCGTTCTTGTAGTACTCAAGCTCAACAGCAGTATCGATGCGAGAACGCACTTTGATTTCTTCTGTTTGGCCAGTGCTGCGAGTGATGCGAACAGTAAGATCTTGCTGAGCTTTCATGCCCGCTTCAATACCCACAATGTCCAAAGTCTCGGATCCGTCTAAATGCAAAGTTTTGCGATCTGTGCCCGGATGGAATTGCAATGGCAAGACACCCATACCAATCAGATTGGAACGATGGATGCGCTCAAAGCTTTCTGCGATAACCGCTTTAATTCCAAGAAGACGCGTTCCTTTTGCCGCCCAGTCACGAGACGACCCAGTACCATACTCTTTACCAGCAACAACAACCAAAGGTGTTTTTTCAGCCTGATACTTCATCGAAGCATCATAGATCGCCAAAACTTCACCGGATGGAATATGCTTTGTCATTCCGCCTTCAACCAATCCACCCAGCATTTCATTTTTAATGCGAATGTTGGCAAATGTCCCGCGCACCATAACGTCGTCATTACCGCGACGAGAACCGTAAGAGTTGAAGTCCTGTGGTGCAACGCCCTTACCAATCAAATAACGACCCGCCGGAGAATCTTTTTTGATACTTCCCGCCGGAGAAATATGATCCGTCGTGATGGAGTCTCCCAAAATCGCGAGAACGCGCGCGCCCTTCACATCCGTTAACTTTTCTGGCGTCATCGTCATGCCGGCGAAGTACGGTGGATTTTTGATGTAAGTACTTTCATCCCATGAATATGTTTGCGAAGACGTCGTGTTGATTTTCTTCCAGTCATCTGTTCCCGCAAAAACGTTTCCATAACGAGAATCAAACATCTTTGTTTCAACAGTTTTATTCACAAGATCTTGGATCTCTTGATTGCTTGGCCAGATATCTTTGAGATAAACAGGTTTCCCGGCCTTATCTTCGCCAATGGCATCCTTCGTAATATCAATGTGCATGCTTCCCGCAAGTGCGTGTGCCACCACTAACATCGGCGATGCTAAGTAGTTTGCTTTAACATGCGGATTGATACGACCTTCGAAGTTGCGATTTCCCGAAAGAACGGACGCTACAACCAAGTTTCCTTTTTCAACCGCTGTCGCAATTGGTTGAGGCAACGGGCCCGAGTTACCGATACACGTTGTACAACCGTAACCTACAAGGTTAAAACCCAACTGATCTAAGTATTTTTGCACGCCGGATTTTTCTAAATAATCTGTCACGACTTGCGAGCCCGGAGCTAGTGAAGTCTTCACCCAAGGTTTTACTTGCAAGCCTTTTTCAACAGCTTTTTTCGCCACCAGGCCGGCGCCAATCATCACGGAAGGATTTGAAGTGTTCGTGCAACTTGTAATAGCGGCAATGACGACGTCACCGTGACCAACCGTGTAGCTTGCGCCTTCCACGGCCATCTGCGATTTTTCTTTGGATGTCATATTGTCAGCAACTTGAAATCCTGAAACCAATTGGCTTTGGAAATCTTTTTGCGCATTTGATAACACCACACGATCTTGAGGACGCTTCGGTCCCGCCAGTGAGGGCTCCACAGTCGAAAGATCCAAATCTAAAATATCTTGGAAGAAATAATGCTTTTCATTTTCTTCAGAACGCCACAAGCCTGTCGCCTTAGCGTAGCTTTCTACAAGTTCAATCGTTTCTTGAGGGCGGCCCGACAAGCGAAGGTACTTGATCGTCTCTTCATCTACGGGGAAGAAACCACAAGTAGCGCCATACTCCGGAGCCATGTTCGCGATGGTCGCACGGTCAGCAAGAGGCATAGACGCCAAACCGGATCCAAAGAACTCTACGAACTTTCCGACCACGCCTTTTTTGCGAAGCATCTGAGTGATCATAAGAACTAGATCCGTCGCCGTAGCACCTTCTTTAAGTTTGCCATGCAAGCGGAAGCCAATCACTTCAGGGATTAACATGCTCAACGGTTGCCCCAGCATCACCGCTTCGGCTTCAATACCACCAACGCCCCAACCCAAAACAGAAAGGCCATTCACCATCGTGGTGTGGCTGTCTGTTCCGACAAGTGTGTCTGGAAACGCGTGACCGTGAGAATTCCACACAGTTTTACCAATGTATTCAAGATTCACTTGGTGGCAAATACCCGTACCCGGAGGAACGACTTTGAAGTTTTGAAACGCGTTCTGGCCCCATTTTAGGAACACATAGCGCTCGTGATTTCTTTCGAATTCCATTTTTACGTTTTCATCAAAAGAACGATTGGTTCCGAATGAATCCACCATCACCGAGTGGTCGATCACCAGATCCACAGGAACTAACGGATTGATCTTTTTCGGATCACCGCCCAGATTTTTCATCGCGTCTCTCATCGCGGCTAGGTCGACAACCGCAGGAACACCCGTGAAGTCTTGCATAAGAACGCGCGCTGGGAAGAAAGAAATTTCGCGAAGCAAAGATTTAGGATCCAAGCTAAGAAGAGAGTCGATATCTTCTTTCGTCACATGCATTCCATCTTCGTGACGAAGAAGATTTTCTAGCAGGACCTTCATGGATACAGGAAGTTTTTGAAGATTCGGGTGAGAGATTTTTTGTTGGTTGAAAACCGTATAGGATTTCGCTCCCACCTGAAGAGTTTCTTTTGTTTTAAAGCTGTCTTTGGATTGAATGTGCATAAGACGTCCCCCGTCTTAATTCCACTCCCCTCGCAGGATTTTATCAAGCCAAAAAGCCCCGATCTGGGTTTTCACATCCGAGACTTTTCCCTCTTGAACCAAATGCATGAGGTCTTCTGGCTTTACTTCGACGACCTCAATAAACTCACCATGATCCAGCTTCTGCTGCGCAAAATTCAGCTCGCGTGCTAAGTAAAGATCTATGTGTTCGTTGGAATAACCGATGACGGGATGAATCGTTGTTAAGAATTTCCAGTCCTTAGCTTGATAACCGGTTTCCTCTAAAAGTTCGCGTTGTGCTGTTAATAAAGTTTCTTCATTAGGATCCCGTTTTCCCGCAGGAAATTCTAGAAACACCTGCTTAACCGCATGACGGTATTGGTGAATCATCACGACGTTTCCATTCGGAAGAAGAGGTATCATCATCGCCGCACCTGGATGAAGGATGTATTCGCGAGTGTAAGTACGACCATCGGGAGCCTGGACCTGATCCTGTTCTACGCGAAGGAATCGGCCTTTAAAAATCTGTTTCGTCGAGAGCGTTTTTTCTTCAAGATGCTTCATAAAACAAAGAGTCTCATACCGAGAAGGCGTTGTCTCATTATAACTCCCCTGGACAAAAGATGATCCCGTCCTTTGTCCTAAACCTGTATAATGTTAGTTGCATACACTATGTAGATTAAAAGATTCTAATAGTGATTCAATTATGGTGGGAATCAGGAGGATTCTTTTATGAAGACGTTGAATAAAGTAGGACTTTTTCTTTCAACAGTTCTCGCTGTCTCGGTTCTGAGCGTCCAAGATGCAAACGCGCAAAGAAGATTCGGTGGCGGCCGTGGCCTTTCGGGCGATATGGCGTTGGGCATTGGTATTTCAACGGTGTCAGCGGATCAAGACGACTTGAACGGCGCGATTGATGACGCTGTTAATGCCAGCGCAACTAATGCAAAGAATCTGGGCTCAGCTTTAGAGATCTACGCAAACTGGAGCTATCGTTTTAGCGGAACGATGTACGCTTTTGTCTTCCGTCCATCTTATTTCATGCAAAAAACTGACGGCAGCAACTCGTATAAATACGAACTGACCGGTTATACGGTCTTCCCTATCTTCCGATTATACCCATTGGAAAACTCTTTCATTAAATTCTATATGCAGACGGGCCTTGGTTATGGAAGTCTCAACGGCAGTATCACGGCCGGAGCCAATAATCTTGATTTCAAGGGCAGCGCTTTTGGAGCGATGGGTGGTATCGGGGCTGAATTCTGTTTCACAGATACACACTGCTTAACAGTCGAAGGGAATATGCGCTATATGCCTATCGAAAGAAACGTATCCACAGGTGGAAATTGTACAGGGGGCACGATCCCTGGCATCAGCCAATGTGGTGATGGTTCTGAAGTCGAAAGAGGCAACTCTGACTTAAGAACGACCATGTCAGGCGTTCAGGGCCTTATTGGCTATACAATGAATTTTTAATTTAAATTGTTCCTATGTCCGATCACCTAAGGGCTCCATCAAGGAGCCCTTTTTTTATATTCTAGTTAGGAATAATAACTTATTTACTATGACCCTTTAAATTCCTGGGGCCCTTTTGTATAAACAGCCCCATGAAAACACTTATCTCTTTCCTGCTTTTATCTTTGGCCTCTATCTCTCAAGCCGCCGTTGAAGGCAGTTCAATTCCTAACGCTCACGTGGTCTACACTGAAGGCGACATGGCCGTTATTCGCGGTAAAGCTCCCGCCAATAAAAAACAAATAGAAGAACTTCTGGCTTTGGGTGTGGAAGAGTTTTTAATCTTTAAAAACGACACCAAAGGAGAAGTGGCAAAACAGATCACCACTTTACAAAGTTTGGGTGTCGCTAAAAATTCCATCACCCATATTCCTTTTCTTTGGAAAGATCTTCACGACTTTAACTCTTCCTGCAAAATGACGATGCAAGCGTTGCGCACGATTGAAGAAGCGGTCGAAGATAATAAGAGCATCTACTTTCATTGCACCGTCGGAGAAGATCGTACAGGATACCTTGCGGGTCTTTGGGGACTTTGGGTAGGCACTTATAAAACTGTGAAACAATCCGTGAATGAAGAACTCTGCGCTCGCGGATACGAGGCGGGAAATCCGCGCAAACCCTATCGTGATGTGGTTTTCAAGATTCGCGAAACTTTAACTCCGACTTATTTAAAAATGACGATGATTCTTTCAGAGGCTAAGCAAAGAGGTCTTTCGCTGGATGAATCTCTGTGTAATGAAGAACCAGAGTTAAACGTAGATGTGCAGAAGTTCTATTGCTCTAGTAAAAAATAATTACTGCATTCCATTTAATAACGATGAGTTCCCCATATCCGAATACGCGCGGGTGCCGTTGGTAAGAAGCATCGGCTCTGCCGTTCGCGAATACAGATAAGACTGATTGGAATAGATTCGGTTGGCTCCGGCAGACAACTGCCCTTCGGTTCGCTCAAAAGAAATATTCAAGGCTTTCGCCAGCATTCCCTTCTTACGATTATTGTTTTCCATCTTACTTAAAACTTTATCTAGTTCGAGCTTCAGTTCAGCGGCCGCTAACGCATCTCTTTTATCTTCCGCTTTTACGATGCGGCTTCTTAGTTCTGAAGCCTTTGTGGGCAGGGCCTTATCTAGAATAAATTCCGCCTCCAGCTTTTCTTTAGAGACAGTCTGGCACGCCATCATAAAGGCGCACAGAACAGGAATTAGGAATTTAAAGTTCGATGTTTTCATAGCCACCTGCAGTTATTACTGCAAAGTGTGCCAAACGCATAAAGGCTGTCTCAAAATGAGATCTGGCTTTCATCTCGAAGAAAGACAAGTTTCAGATGTTTAACGAGCTGGCAGGTGTTGCCGTTTTAGGACTCTAAATAGACCCAGTTCGGTTGGCCGTCTTTGATATGAAAGACCTTAACTTTTTCTTCGAACCACGAGCCCAAATTCACCGTGCGCACTTTTCTGCCGCGAATATCAACGACATGGTCATCAAAGACATGCATATGGCCCGAGATAATAATATCGAAAGGCTTTTCTTGATAAACCTTTTCCGTGTGGGCCCGAATCATCTGCACTAGCTGAGATTCGTTGGTGGCGCGATAGTGACCACTGCGCGCGCGACTGCGTTTGCTCGCTCGATTTCCGACGTAATCCCAGAACTTACCGGGAATGATGTTGCCCAAAGGTTTGATGTAAGGGTTGCGGATGATGCTTCGGTATTTTAGATATTTTTCGTCCGCCAGATTGATGAGGTCACCATGCTCACAGCGAACGATAAGCCCGTCCAGATTGTAGTACTGGGCCTCAACGTGAACTTCGACGCCTAATTGCTTTTGGAAAAAGCCTTCGACGTGAACATCGTGATTACCCTCGATGTAGGTGATGCGGGCTCCGGCTTTGCGGAGATCTCGCAGCGCTGCGATTAAATCCGGAAACTTTTTAGCGAAGTAGGAATGCCCACCAACCCAAAGGTCGAAAATATCCCCCAGCATGAAAAGGTGAACTTGCGAAGGATTTTGCTGAAGCAAAGAACGCAAAAAGCGCAACAGGATTTTCCCATTGCGCTCTTCTGCGGATTTTAAGTGAATGTCAGATAAAAACCAGGCTTCCACTATTCTTTATTCAAATCAAAACCTTGTTTCTTGCGAATGAACGCGGGTACTTCAAGATTTTGGCTAGAGAATGGAGAGCTCAACACTTCGCGAGCCATGCGACGAGCTTCTTCCAAAGATTGCTGTTCATGATCCACGTTCATAGACAACTGTTCAGGGTTGTTATGACGAGCCTTCAAGTCTTGGCTTTCTTTGAAAGCACGCGCTTTCGCTAGCAACATATCACGAGGAGAAACTGCCGCTTCAACTTGTGGTTGAATTGGAGTTGCTACTTCTTGTTGTTGTGGCTGAGGTTGTTGGACCATCATATTTTGCGCCGCTTGCTGCGCCACTTGCGGAGTCACCGGAGCTACTGGCGGAACTACAACCGTCTCAGTTACCGAGGGACCCTCCTGTTGTGGTTGCGTAAAGTTCATCACGTGGGATTGAACAGTCGCAATCGGTGGCAACTCAACAGGGGCCGCTTGCTGTGGAGCTTGCGGCATCTGTGGCATAGTCGGCATTTGAGGCATCTGCGGCATTTGGAATTGCGGCATTTGCGGCATCACCGGCATTTGGGGCATCTGTGGCATCTGTGGCATCTGAGGCATTTGCGGCATCATGTTCATTCCGCCAAATTGTGCCGTGGCCTGTTGGTTCAAGAAATTCTGCATTTGATTTACTTGAGCCATGTCGTTCACAAGTTTCACATCGTGAGAATCGAAACCAGTTGCGATCACAGTCACGCGAACTTCATCACCCATGTTATCATCGATAACCGCACCGAAGATGATTTCTGCATCTTCATGAGCTGCTTCAGTGATAAGAGTTGTTGCTTCGTTCACTTCATATAGAGAAAGATCAGATCCACCCGTGATGTTCACGATGATGCCAGTCGCGCCATCGATTTTAACATTTTCAAGAAGTGGAGAAGAAATTGCAGCTGTCGCAGCTTCAACAGCGCGGTTTTCACCTTTCGCTGCACCAGTACCCATGATCGCGATACCTTTAGAAGACATAACTGTGCGGATATCTGCAAAGTCCAAGTTGATCAAACCGCGGATATTGATAAGGTCGGAAATACCTTTCACCGCTTGAAGAAGAACTTCGTCTGCTTTTTTGAAAGTCTCTAATAGAGGAGTTTTTTCAGCTGCGATAGAAAGTAGTTTTTGATTCGGGATAACGATCAAAGTATCTACGTTCTCTTTTAGTTCCTGCAAACCGCCTTCAGCGTGTTTACCGCGTTTTTTACCTTCAAACAGGAAGGGCTTAGTGACCACACCGATTGTCAAAGCGCCAAGTTCGCGCGCAATCTTCGCAACAATCGGAGCGCCACCTGTACCTGTTCCGCCACCCATACCCGCAGTGACGAACACCATGTCCGCGCCTTCCAATTTCTCAACAATTTCATTATACGATTCAATCGCAGCTCTGCGACCCACATCTGGGTTTGCACCTGCGCCCAAACCTTTAGTCAAATCAAGACCCAACTGAATTTTGTTAGGAGCTTTATTTGCATTCAAAGCTTGGATATCTGTGTTGGCAACGATGAACTCAACACCGGTCATGTTAGACTCGATCATTGTCGTTACAGCGTTGCTTCCGCCACCGCCGACACCGACAACTTTAATATTCGCTCCGATATTGATATTTTCCTCTAGCTCAAACATTCGACCCTCCCCTATTAATACCGCCAGCCCAGGCTACGGCGGTGATGCAAGTAAAAAACTTTTTAAAAAATCTGTCCGAAAAAATCTTTGATCTTCTTCGTGATACCGTCGAGAGACTCGCCGATGTTCACTTCTTGCTGCTGATGACCTGCCTGCAAATCTTTTCTTTGTGCTAGTGCATACAACAACAGTCCGACGGCTGCTGAGAACTCTCCAGATTTCACAACATCTGTCAGACCGCCGATTTGCTGAGGAGTCCCTCGACGAACCGGAATATCAAAAATAAACTCACCCATCTCAATCAGACCATCAAGTTGACTTGCGCCGCCGGTAAGAACGATTCCCGAACCCAACATTGGCATCAAACCACTCATGCGCAAATCGTTCGCGATCAAGTTCAGAGTTTCCTCTGCTCTTGCTTCGATCACGTCTGCTAAGTCTTTGCGAGGAATCACGCGGGCTTTTCTGCCGCCGACACCTTCGACCTCGATAGTTTCATTTTCATTCACCATAGAAGCCATGGCGCAGCCATGCTTCTTCTTTAAAGCCTCTGCCGCAAACTGTGGAGTGCGAAGTCCTACAGCCACGTCATGAGTGAAGTGCTGACCACCCACCGGAATTGTCGATGAATGCGCCACACTTCCGTTGACGAAATACAAAGCGTTGCAAGCGCCGCCGCCCATGTCGACAACACACACGCCCAGATTTTTTTCGTCATTAGAAATAACTGCGGTTGCTGAAGCCAATTGCGCCAGCACCAAACCAGAAATTTTAAGTCCCGCTTTTTCAACACATTTCACCGAGTTGTTGATCGCGCTTTGGCTGCCCGTCACGATGTGAACGTTGGCTTCTAAGCGGATGCCTGACATACCCACAGGATCTGTGATGCCGTCTTGGCCGTCGACTTTGAATTCTCTTGGAAGAATGTGCAGAACCGTGCGATCTGCCGGAACCGCTACGGCTTTTGCCGCTTCGATCACGCGATCAATTTCTGAAGGAGTCACTTCGCGATTTTTAATTGCGACCATGCCCTTTGAATCAAAAGAGGAAATGTGCGTGCCCGCAACGCCGACCCATACCTCAGAGACGGAATAGCCAGACATCAATTCTGCTTCTTCTTTAGCTTTTTTAATGGATTCCGTTGTGGCCTCGATATTCACCACAACGCCTTGGCGAATGCCCGTATTAGGAGCAGTTCCTACGCCAGCGACTTCGATTTTTCCGTCGGAATTGACTGTGCCGATCACAAAAGAGACTTTGGTAGACCCAATGTCCAAACCAGCCAATACCGGTGCCTTCGGTTTTGATGTACTCATCCTTAAGTCCTCACGGATGCTTAATCTAATGTTGTAGAACCACCCGATAAAATCATTTCAAAGGGTTTTCAAAGCGAGCTTGACCCGACTTTGATCGGTCCTCCAGACTTAAGCTTAGGGATCCTTACGCAACCTGACAAGGACTTTCTTAGACAGATTCGCATCTATGACGCGCGCGTCAAATTGGCGAGATTCGAGATAGTCGACGACTTGTGAGACTCGAGCGGCCTTGAGTGAAACTTGGTCTTCGCCCATCTTCACTTGAATTCCGGTCTTTATCATCGTCATCCAAAAACCTTCTTTAGAGTCGTGGCGAATTTCAGAAATCGTTTTTTTACTGAACGATCCTTCAGCAGGAATTTGTTCGATCACTTCCACTGCTTTTTTTCTAAGCTCACTTTTCTTCTGAAAACTTTCGCCGTCTAGAAGAGCCACATCAGGAGCTTGCTTGGTTTCAACAGGATCTAAAAAACTTCCGTCTTTAATAATAGGTACAAGTTTTCCACCCTTACCCATATAAAGAAGTTTCACTTCATAAGGACGTACGCGCACAGCAAGAGTCGCCGGCCAGCTGCGTTTGATATTCAGTTGCTCCACCCAATTTAAATCCGAAACTTCACGAGAGATTTTTTTAAGTTTGATGTTCCAAAGTGAAATGCCCTTGTACTTCGCCAAAGACGCTTCAAGACGGTCTACATGAGGCTTTAAAAATTGTTCTTGGCCTGCCGGAGGGTTTTCAAGAATGACTTCGATTTTCGTGATATTGAAGAAACCATTTTTATTAAGATAAAAAAGGGAACCCGCAAGAGCTACAGGCAAAACAATAAATCCAAAGATGAGTTGTAAAACGAGCTTCTTCACGAGGTTCTCCGAGCAAATCCTTTGCTGTCGTAGATTTTAGACTAGCAAGACCCGGTGCTACTTTGAAGCTATTTAAGTGAGGAGATTTTCTTTCCCGCCGGAAGCAAGACCTAGGTCCCAGCGCTTCAAACACTTTCTTCGCTAAAGTTGCGAAATAAATGCAGAACACGAGTTCTTAAGTATTTTTTTATTCTCTCAACCACCGATAGAAAGATTACCAAGGAGACATCTATGAGACTGGGGACGAAGATTATTTTAAACGTGGGTTTATCCTGTGTGATCTGTACACTTGCCGCGGTTGCCATTTCTTCGTCAAAGGTTCATAACCAAGGGCGCCACCAACTAATTGAAAAATCTCAGGCTATTCTTTCGCGTCTTGAAGCGATCCGTAGTTACATCGCAACCCAGGGAAAGCTTGAAAATGATTTTGCTCACGCAGTGACAAGATTTCCCGACGGCAAACTTCCAGAAGAAGAGCGTCAAAGCTTATTGCGCAAAGTTCCTATTTTTGCATCAATTGTCGTGGGATTTGAAAATGCCAAAGACGACGGCTACCAGTTTCGTGTGTTTGCAGACAAAGCACGTCGCGAAGGCAACAAAGCAACTTCTAAAGAACTTGAGATCCTCAAAAAATTTGAGGCCAATAAAGACTTGAATGAAATTGTCGAAGACACAGACCATGCCGTGATCGTCTATCGCCCCGTACGTCTTTCAGCCGCACAAGGCTGCCTTCTTTGCCACGGCGATCCGGCGACGAGCCCCTGGAAAAACGGAAAAGATATCTTAGGTTATCCAATGGAAAACTGGAAGGACGGTCAACTTCACGGAGTTTTTGCTATCACCGCATCCACGGAAGAAGTTACCGCGGCAGCGATGAATACGACTTATTCAATTCTAGGCTGGGCTCTGTTAATCACTGTTTCGATTCTAGTTATTTCCATCATCCTTGTGCGTAAGCCTATGGCGGCTTTATTGGAATCTATCAGTTTACTAAATGTCGCCGGCACGCAAGTTTCTAGTACGGGTCAAGAGATCCGTGACTCGAGTCAAAACTTAAGTAATGCCGCTGTCACTGCGGCAGCCTCCATTGAAGAGACTTCCGCCTCCACAGAAGAAGTGTCCAGCATGGTTAAGATGAATACAGAGCACGCCAGCAAAGCTCGTGATCTAGCTCATCAAGCGCAGGAAAAAGCGCGCATTGGCGAAGAAGAGGTTCGTAAGCTGACTGTCTCTATGAACGAAATCACGACAAGCTCGAAAAAAATTGAAGAGATCATCACAGTGATTGACGACATCGCATTCCAAACAAACCTTCTGGCATTGAATGCTTCCGTTGAGGCCGCTCGCGCGGGAGAGCATGGTAAGGGTTTTGCCGTTGTGGCGGACGCTGTTCGCAGCTTAGCGCAAAGAAGTGCGACCTCCGCGAAAGAGATCTCTACATTGATCAATGAAAGTGTTACGAATATTGAAAAAGGCCAAAAGGTCGTTCAATCTAGTGAAGTCTCTTTGAAAGAGATTGTTAAGACCATCGAACATCTTTCTACTCTTAACGACGAAATTTCTACTGCCAGCAGTGAACAAGAACAAGGCATCGTTCAAATAAATAAAGCGCTTTTTGAAATGGATAAGATCACTCAAGCCAATGCGGCCGCCGCAGAAGAATGTGCCGCGGCTTCAGAAGAATTGGCCACTCAGTCCACCGTCATGGACGAAGCCGTTAAAAATTTGAACCACATCATTACTGGTAAAAACGCAGCCTAACCTCTTCCAATTATTAATTTTTAGACACAATCAAATCTGAGTTTACTATCAAACTCAGATTTGTTTTTATTCAATTCGGGCCTCCTAATATATTTAAACGCACAGAGAAACAAAATTCCCTCCCAAGGCCTAGCCGCTTTTTTACGACCCACTCAGTTTTCGCTGTCTAAATTTGTAACTTATGTGCAAGGAACACGAGTTCGATAAGGAGGACATCGAAAAAACATCGTAATTTAAGGAGCGACCCACATGAAGTTTAACGCCAAGGTTATGTTGAGCATTCTTTTAGCCTGTATCATCTGCACCACCGCGGCCGTTCTTGTTTCTACATCCCGTATTTCTTTACAGGGTGAAACGCAATTAATCGAAAAATCACGTGCCATACTTTCCCGCTTAGAATCGGTTCGCTCGTACATCGCCTCTCAAGGTGGACTGAAAAATACAATTCAAGACGCTATCACGGAGCATCCGGACGGAAACTTGTCGAAGGATGCAAAGCTGACAATCCTAAAACAGGTTCCTATCTTCGCCGCGATGAAGGTAGGTGCAGAAAATGCTTCAGAAGAAGGATACACTTTCCGCGTGTTTTCAGGTGAGCCTCGCAATGATGACAATCGCGCCACGGATACTGAGATGGCCATCCTTAAAAAATTTGAAGCGGACCCTTCTCTTAAAGAACTTTCTTCAACCACAGAAAACGAAATTATTGTTTATCGTCCCGTACGTCTTTCCGAATCACAAGGCTGCATGAATTGCCACGGCGATCCGGCTCAGTCTCCGTGGAAAAATGGCAAAGATATTTTAGGTTACCCAATGGAA
Source organism: Bdellovibrio sp. HCB117 (assembly GCF_047305915.1). Classification (NCBI taxonomy): domain Bacteria; kingdom Pseudomonadati; phylum Bdellovibrionota; class Bdellovibrionia; order Bdellovibrionales; family Pseudobdellovibrionaceae; genus Bdellovibrio; species Bdellovibrio sp. HCB117. The sequence goes on from NZ_CP178622.1 coordinate 2,999,677, forward strand.
AACTGGAGAGATGGAAAACTCCATGGCGCCTTCGCCGTCATCTCGAGTAAAGCAGAAATCAAAGCCGCGGCGGCCAATGCCACTTGGTACATTGTTGGTTGGTCGACAGGTCTTTCCATCCTCGCCATGTTTATCGCCTTTATGTTCTTGAAAAAACCGATGAAGGCTTTAGCGGGTATCGCAGAAAAGCTGCAAGAAACAGGTTTAGGTGTTGCCCAAGCCAGCCGCGAAATCACGAAGTCTTCACAAGATCTCAGCACTGCAGCTTCAACGGCTGCCGCTTCTATTGAACAGACGACTTCGGCGACCGAAGAAATGTCGAGCATGATTAAGCTCAACGCCGAACACACTCGTGAGGCGAAAAATTTAGCGGAAGATGCGCAAACAAAAGCGCGCGCTGGTAAAGACGAAGTTGAAAAACTGATCTTCTCCATGGGCGAGATCGCGAAGAGCTCAAAGAAAATCGAAGAAATCATTACAGTGATCGACGATATCGCCTTCCAAACAAATCTTTTGGCCTTGAACGCGGCCGTGGAGGCAGCTCGTGCAGGTGAACAAGGGAAAGGTTTTGCCGTCGTCGCTGAGGCCGTTCGTGCGTTGGCACAAAGAAGTGCCACGTCCGCGAAAGAAATCTCAGATTTGATTCGTGATAGCGTCGAAAAAATCGAAAACGGCCACGAAGTCGTTCAGGCCAGCGGAACCATGTTGACAGAGATCGTTCAACGCATTGAAAAGCTGACTTCGGTGAATATCGAAATCTCTACGGCAAGTTCAGAACAGGCTCAAGGTGTGACGTCGATTAACATGTCCATCAACGAAATTGACCGAGTCACTCAAGGCAATGCCTCTGCCGCTGAAGAATGTGCGACCAATGCAGAAATCTTGTCCGATCGCTCTGCCCAAATGCACTCGATGGTTCAAGAGTTGACGCAAATTATGGAAGGTAAGTCGGCCAAGGGAGAAACGTTACACGCTCCTATCCCTCGATCAACGTCAACGGCACCGACTAAGAAGTCAAACCCTGCACCAAAGACAGCAGCGCGTGCCTCGAAGCACCACGATGACTTGTTACCCTTAGACGATGCTTCTTAGTTGATAAATTTTCTTTTCTGCTAGCAAAAGGACGAATTCTCAGATTGAGACTTCGTCCTTTTTCGTCACCTGTCAGCCTTTTTTACTCTCAGAATCAGCACCGCCTTACTCGATGTGGATAAGAGCTTGCACTCTTTATGCGCATGAAGACATGTCTGCTTTTAATCTTAGGATCCCTTCTATTTTCGGTCGGCGCCACAGCCGCTCCGAAAAGAATCTGCACGATGACTTTAAACTCTGAAAACGAGCGCGAAGTTCTAAGAAGTCTTTATGCGGGCAGCGATGTCGAAGTCACCGAACTTGTTCCTGCGAACAAGGATCCTCAATGGCTACAAAAAGCCTGTCAAAGCGGTATTGAATGCGATGTGCTTTTAGTATCGGGACATTTCGGTGGAGTGTTTTTCGGTGAAGGGGTCAGTACCACATTAGATCTTAAAGAAATTGAAAAGCTCAGTTGTGAAAATGCGTGTCCCGGCATCTTGAACAAGCCCAAAGATGTTTTCTTGATGGGATGTAACACTTTGGCGACCAAAGTCCCCGACAAACGCTCCATTGAAGAATACGTCGAAGTTCTAATTAAAAACGGTTTTCCACGTGATCTCGCCGAGCGCGTCGCCTTTTCTCGCTATTCCGATTACGGTATGAGCATCAGCCAGATTTTTTCTTCGGCTTTTCCTCAGTCGGAAAGACTGCACGGATTTTCGAGCACAGGTCCCATGGGCCGTGTTGCAGGTCCGATGATGCGCAGAGCTCTGAAAGATATTTCCAAAGAAACATTTTTCACGAAAGGCCCGAACATCCAAAAGTTCAAAGATGTTTTTGCAGGAACTAGTTACCGTATTGTAGAGCCTAAAAAAGAAATGGATCCGAACTACCGCCATCTTGCTTGTAAGACATATTCGAAAGATACGACTCACAACAAAGAAGCCATCGAGTTTATTTCTCAGAAAACGAATTTAAAAAAATACTACGAGCCTCTTTTAGAAGCCTCTGAAAACCCGTCCTTTTTAGCCCAATTGCAAAACACCGTGCTTCCTTCGCCGGAAATCACCAGAAATTTTGAAAATTTCTTCGCACAAATCAGTTCAGCAAAATCTTTACCGATGAAAATGAAATTCCAATTCTTGGAATTGCAAGCCAAGCTCGGTTTGATGCCAGAGATGGTAAAACGAGAACAACAAGAAAAACTCATCCGTCAAAGATTAGCAAACGGCTTGAACTTCATCATCACCGACCAGCTTTGCACAATGAAAGACCATCTTAAAAACATCGAACTTAAGGGCGATTGGATCAAGCTAGACAAAGTAGGCATCCCCTTCATGCCCAGAGTCGCTCAGTGCTTTGGCTCTTACGACACACGCATGGAAGATTTATTAAAAGCGATGGCAACAATGGATGACCCTTCGTGGAGACGCGAAGCCGTTCGCGCATTGGCTCCCCGCCTAACACCAATAGAAGTCCAAGATCTTTTGATCGCCTCTTCAGCATGGCCCGTCCGCGACCACCAAGACATCCTGTACACTCTAAACCAAAAACAACAAGACCCCTTACCACCCATGGCCCAACATTGCATGCTTAAAGCCAAACGCCAAGACACAGCAGATTCACGCGACGGCTACCGCTGGGGCTGCTACAAAGAGTTCGAACACCTGATCGACACCCCAGCAAAGTGCCACCAAGTCGCCGACCAATTCGAAACCAACAGCGTCTCAGGCATAGACTGGAACTGCCTCACCAGATTCAATTCAAAAATCCATTTAGGCGCCTGCCTAGCTTCAGCCGACCGCAACCAAGACCCAGAAAACTCCGACGACATCCGCTGGTACTGCTGGAGCAAACTCCACGACCAAAACCAATTGAGCCGCTCCGAGTGCTTAGCCCTAGCCTCCTCAATGCGAATCCAAGGCAACCGCTTCAAAGCCAACTGGAACTGCATGAACCGCCTTTAAAAAACAAAACCATGAGGCACCAAAAAAAATCCTCGACGCAAAAAACGCCGAGGACTTTGTTATTTAATAATTTGAAATTCTGAACATCGTAGGCTGCGGATTTTAAAGCTGATTTAAAACATCAAGCCCGAGCTTCCATCCGTCGCCAGCCCCTAAGGTGACGAAGACATCGCCTTCTTTAAGAAGACCCAGCACTTTCTGAGTCGCCTTCTCATCACGAAGGAAATAAGAGGCATTGGCATGTTTCATATCCAAAGCCAGCTTTTCACTGCTGATTCCCGGAATCGGCGCTTCACCCGCCGCATAGATATCCGTCAGAAGAACCGTGTCTGCTTCTTTGAAAGCCGTTGTGAAATCATGCCAGCAGTGTTGCGTGCGTGAATAACGATGTGGTTGGAAAAAGACGACCAAGCGTTGACCCGGATACTTTTCACGGAAGGCTTGCAAGACTGCGCGCACTTCTGTGGGATGGTGACCGTAGTCATCGTAAATTCTGATGCCGCGTTTTTCGCCTTTGAAGTGAAATCGACGATCCACCCCCTCAAAGCGCTGAAGACCTTTTGCACAAGTTGCAAATGGAATTCCGGCGGCAACACCCGCACAAATGGCGGCTGTCGCATTCAAAGCATTGTGACGACCTGGAACTTTCAAACTGAATTCGCCCACTAAGTGGCGCGTTCCTAAAAGACGGTCACTGCGATACAGAGAGTAATTGCCTTGCTCACCAGAAAGAACCAGATCGTTCTTTTCATCAAAGCCGTAGAATAAAATACGTTTTGGGAAATTTTCAAAAATCTGACGGATCACGGGATCATCACCGCAAGCAATGACTTTTCCATAGAATGGAACCTTTTGAGCAAAGTCATAGAAACTTTTTTGCAAGTTTTCAAAAGTCTTATAGTGATCCAAATGGTCGGAATCCACATTCGTGATGATCGCCACTTCCGGAGAAAGTTTTTGGAAACTGCCATCAGACTCATCAGCTTCAGCAACCAACCAGTCACCAGATCCCAACATCGCCGTTGACTTGATCAATTCAAATCGTCCCCCGACAACAATCGTCGGACTTAAATTAGCTTCTAAGAAAATTGCTGACGTCATTGACGTCGTTGTTGTTTTTCCGTGAGTTCCTGCGACAGCGACTCCACGCTTAAGACGCATGATTTCCGCCAAAGCTTCAGCTCTTGGGATTAAAGGAATTTGACGTGCACGGGCTTCAGAGATCTCTGGGTTTCCGTATTGAATGGCACTAGAGTAAACCACCACATCCGCATCGCCAACATTGGAGGATTGATGTCCTTTAAAGACTTTCACTCCAATTTCGCGAAGACGTTCCGTGTTGGCGTTGTCTGCGATGTCACTTCCTGAAACTTTTGCGCCGATATTGTGAAGAAGCTCCGCGAGCCCACACATACCGATGCCCCCGATACCTACGAAATGAAATTTGGCCTGTTGTAACTTCATTGCAAGATTTCCTTTGCGATCGTGGTCGCCGCTTGAGGGATGTAGAAGTTCTTTATATTCTGAACCATCTGTTCACGCAAAGCTTTATCGTTTCTTAAAGATTGAACTTCTGAAATCAATCTTTCCGGAGTTAAATCTTTCTGTAAAATCATGCGACCTGCATTTTTTGACACAAGACTTTCAGCATTTTTTTGCTGATGATTGTCGGCCGCTGGCAAAGGAATAATGATCGGGATAATCCCGAAAGCCGCAGCCTCAGCGATAGAGCTCGCACCACCTCGGCTGACGATGATGTCGGCCCAACGATAGTATTTTGGCATGTCGTAGATGAACTCCTGTGGCTCAACACTGCATGGAGCTCCACGATATTTTTCTGAAATGGTTTTAAAATCCAAAGATCCCAACTGATGAACGACAGACAAGTTACGAACCCAATCCCCACCGGACATGATGGCGTCGCTTAAACAGTTATTGATCGCACGTGCACCTTGGCTGCCACCGAAAGAAAGAAGATGGAAGTTGTCATCTTCGCGTTTTTCGGTCTGGGCGTTTTCGATTTCTTCGCGCACGGGCATTCCGGCTTGAATCACGTTATCGCTCTTTAAGTGTTTCTTGGCTTCAGCAAAAACAACGAAGCACTTATCAACGAAACGCGCCAGAAGACGATTTGCCATTCCTGGCATCGCGTTCGGTTCCCAGATGGCCGTATTAAAACCGATGATACTGGCAGCCAGTACGAAAGGACCCGAGGCATAACCGCCCACGCCGATCACGTACAAAGGCTTCAGTTGCCCCAGCAGGCGAATCGACTGCCAAACGCCCAAAGGAATTTTGAAAAGAGTTTTTAGCTTTTGAAGGGGACTTTTGACGTTCAGCTTACCGGACTCAATCAAGTGAAGGGGGAAACCTTCGCGAGGAACAATTTTCGTTTCTAAACCCATCGCCGTGCCGACAAAATGAACTTCCACACTGGGATCCATTTTTTGAATAGCCCGCGCGATTGCTATACCAGGATAAATGTGACCACCGGTCCCACCACCCGCGATCACAATCGTCTTTTTACTCATTAGTTTTTCACCTTCGCATGTGTCCAGCGTGATCCGAATCGACGAGAAAATTTATCCTCTTCAAAAGAGTTTTCGATGTTCAGGATCAAACCAAACATAAAACACAATGATACCAAAGAACTTCCACCGTAACTCAAGAATGGCAGAGTCAGACCTTTCGTCGGAAGAAGTCCCATAACCACCCCCGCATTGATAAAGACACTCAGTCCAAAAGTCACTGACAAACCTAAAGCCAAAGCTCTTTTAAAGGGTTCTTCAGCTTTCACTGCGATCTGGATGCCGCGGAAAACTACGAATCCGTACAGAGCCAGAATCGCCACAAAACCGATGAAACCCATCTCTTCACCCAACACCGCCATTGTGAAATCCGTGTGCGCTTCAGGTAAGAAGAACAATTTTCCTTGGCCTTGTCCCAATCCTGCACCCGTCAAGCCACCCGAGTGAAAACTGAGCATACTCTGAATCACCTGGAAGCCCTTCTGAGCAGGATCGGACCAAGGATCCAAGAACGCCAAAACACGCGCCCGACGGTAAGGAACCGACATCACCAGAAAATAAAACGCAGGAATCAAAACCGCAAAGGACGCAATAATGTATTTCCACTGTAAGCCGAACGCAAAAAGCAATGTCACGCCCACCATCATGATGATGGCAAACGTTCCGAAGTCAGGCTGCTTTAACAAAAGCGCCATAGGGAAAATCATAAAGAGCACAATCCAATGCCACTTCACACGCGCTAAGAAGTTTTCTTGGCGGACCACAAGACTTGCGAATAAAAGACTGAAAGAGATCTTCAGCAATTCGCCCGGTTCAAAACGAATTCCAAACGGAAGCTGAATCCAGCGCATCGCCCCACCAACACGAACTCCTAAACCGGGAACATACGTCGCTAAGACACCTAACGTCGCTAAAAGCCAAAAGGCCCAACCGTATTTTTCGATGTAGCGAAAAGGAATATGAATGGTGGCAATCAGAACAGCAAACGCGATCAGAGCGAAGATGAACTGTCTTTTGAAGAAGAAAAGACCGTCCCCGTAAGATTCGATCGCGAAAATAAAGCTGGAGGAATAAACTTGGACAAGGCCAATACCCAGAAGAGTGATGATGGCTAAAAACAAGCTGCTAGACAAATATCTCAACATAGATGGGACTCCCGACCTTTAGTTAATCAGAAGTCCAATTTATCGTCTATGAATCTGAATTTGGGTTTTTAAAAGCTGGACCCGCTTATTCGGAGATCACGTCAGCGTTAGGATCTTCAGTTTCCACCTTAGGAGCCGGCGTTGAAGTCGCCTTCTTGGCAGTCACCGCGCCCTTCTTTGTCGAAGCACAGCAGTAGATCACGCCGTTTTGGTCCGAAGAGTTTTTGTAGTTCGTGATTGAGAAGTTGCGGTTAGCGTCGCAACGACGTGCCATTTGCATGCTTAGCTCCACGTCCAAGTCAGGATTCAAATCACCACTGACGAACTCACAGTACATTCCGGTGCTTGCTGCTAGTTTTTCACGTTGCTCCTGGCGAGCTTTAAAAGTTCCGGAAGCACAACCGGAAAGAAGAAGAGCGGACGATGTGAAGAGGATGAAAAGACGTTGGGACACTTAAGCCTCCTGGCTAAAAGAAGACCGTCCTTCTTGGACGGTCTGATGCTTGTGAGCTGCTTCAGCTACGGGCGCGCGTGCGCGCGCCCTGCGCTCTGCCGGCTGCCGCCGGTCAATGAAACTTTCTCACGATTTCTTTGAAATAATCGCCGCGCTCTTCGAAACTGTCAAACATGTCGAAGCTTGAGCAGCCTGGAGATAGAAGAACGGTGTCACCGATTCTGGACTTTTGGTAAGCGATAAGAACCGCCTCCTCAAATGTACCGATCAAGAAAGTTTCAGAGAAGTCACCAAGGTCACGGTTGATTCTTTCTTTGGCTTCCCCGACTAAGATCAAGGTCTTGACCTTTCTTTTTACGGCAGTACGTAAAGGCTCGTAATTCAAATTCGTATCTTTACCACCCGCGATCAATATCACGTTTTCATCGAAAGTATCCAAAGCGCGAAGAACCGCGTGCACGTTTGTTGCTTTAGAGTCGTTGTAGAAAAGAACTCCGCCGACTTTACGAACGTACTCGATACGGTGAGGAAGGCCCGTAAAGGTGTCGATCACTTTTTGAACAGCCTCGCGAGTTGCTCCGTGTTCACGAGATGCCAGGATCGCGGCCATCACGTTTTCAACAGAGTGCTTCCCGCGCATTTTCATGTTCTTGATCGTGAAAGTTTCGATCTCTGGACCTGTGCGAACACGGATCTCATCACCGATATTCACGGCACCACCGATGTTCATGATTTGTGGTTCCAAAGCCGGTTTGCGAGAGAAGTAGAAAATTCTTCCGCGTTGAACCGCTGGATCACGCGCCAACTCAACAACCGCGTTGTCGTCAGCATTCAAGATGCTTGTTGTCGCTTGATTTGTGTTTTTGAAAATACGTCTTTTGGCGTTTACGTACTCTTCCATAGAGCGATAACGATCCAAATGATTTTCAGCCAAGTTCGTGAACACGATGTTCATGGGGTTGAACGTGTCACAGTGTTCAAGCATGAAGCTAGAAACTTCTGCGATCACCACTTGCGCTTTTTCTTCAGAACGCAAGTAATCAACCAAAGGTTTTTCATTCGCTCCACCCACCCAAGTTTTAATGCCGGATTCTTTAAGAATCGCTTCGGTGATTTTCGCAACAGTCGTTTTACCATTTGTTCCTGTCAATCCAATGATAGGTTCTTTGATAAAGCCTGCAGAGAATTCAAACTCGCCCGTAATGCGGATACCTTGAGATCTTGCGTAATCGAAGATTTTCAAATTGCTAGGCACGCCCGGTGACAAGATCACAAGATCTTGCGCAATGAAAGTTTTTGGACTGTGACCGCCCAATTCAAACTTGATTGGCAAATCACCCAATTGCTCTAACTGAGTCGAAAGTTCAGGTTTGGATTTATGATCCGTCACTGTCACTTGCGCGCCATGCTTAGTCAGGAAGTGCGCCAAAGAGGCCCCCGTCTTACCAAGACCGACGACAAGAATTCTTTTATCTTTTAATTCGCTAAACTCTTTATACATTTTCTTACCTCAACTTCAGAGTCGAAAGACTTAATACTGCAAGCAAAATAGAGATGATCCAGAAACGCACGATGATCTTTGTTTCTGTTAGACCACCCAATTCAAAGTGATGGTGAATCGGTGCCATTTTAAACACACGCTTCCCGGTCATCTTAAATGAAATCACCTGAGTGATGACCGACAACGCTTCAACCACGAACACACCACCAAGAACAACCATTAAAAGCTCATTCTGAGTGATCACGGCCATGGTGCCCAAGAAACCGCCCAATGAAAGCGATCCCACGTCCCCCATGAACACTTGTGCGGGGTACGCGTTAAACCACAAAAATCCCATTCCTGCAGCAACAATCGTCGCCGCGACCGGAGTTAATTCACCCGCCCCGATCACATGCGGAATTTGCAGGTAATTCGCGATTGAAAAGTGGCCTGTGACGTAAGCGAACAAACCTAAAGTCGCCGCAGAGATCATCACCGGAACAATAGCCAAACCATCCAATCCGTCAGTTAAATTCACCGCATTAGCTGTGCCCACAATCACTAAAGATGCGAACACGATGTAGAGATAGCCAAGCTCCAAAGAAACGGACTTAATAAATGGAATTGTCACCGCTGTGCTTAGTCCGTGATAGTGAACCAAATAAGCGATCACTCCACCGCTGATTAAAAACTCTCCGGCCAAACGGATTTTACCAGAAAGACCTTTGGAGTTTTTCTTACTCACTTTGAGCCAATCATCCATGTAACCGATCAAACCAAAGCCCCAAGTGATAAGCAGCACCGCCCACACCAAAGCATTCGTCATGTCGACCCAAAGAAGACACGGAATCAAAGTGGAAAGAAGAATCAATCCTCCACCCATTGTCGGTGTTCCCGCTTTTTTCTTATGCGTTTGAGGACCATCATCGCGAATCGCTTGCCCAAAGTGCTTCATCTGCAAACGACGAATGAAGTAAGGTCCCCACATCCAACACAGCAAAAAGGCCGTGAAGAACGAGATAAACGTACGGACAGTTAAGTACCTGAAAACATTCAGAGGCGAAAACTGATCCGCCATCGAATAAAGCCATTGATAAAGCATGCTGAAGATATCCTCTGTAGTGACTTGTAAATTTAAATTTCCTAGGAACTTAAAGGGTTTAGCATGAACAGATTCGCAAAAGCAAGAAAAACTTTATAAGTATATGATATTACTGCTGTTTTAAAAATCTTATGAGAGATGACAGTCGTCATGTTACTGACATTTAGAAATGATAAAATTGAAAAGTGATGAAGGAGGTCCGTTGTGAAACTCGTATTGAAAAATCACATAAGTCGTAAGCTAATCACTGTGCCTAAAACAGCCACAGCTGCAGAGGCACAACGCTTGATGGCCAACTATTGGATTCGTCATCTGCCGGTGATGGATGAAGAAGATGATTATATTGTCGGAATGCTTTCGGACCGCGATTTAATGCGGGCTTCTTCTGTAGAAGTGACCGTCGACAAAATTATGACCTCACCTATTAAAACCTTCGACATCGACACTCCCATTGATGATGTCGTGGAGGCGATGATTGAAGAAAAAGTCTCGGCCTTTTTAATCACTAAAGAGGATGAAGTGGTAGGTATTGTCACGACAGAAGACATGCTTGTCGTTCTTCATCAAGTACTGAAAAAAGAAGATACAAGCACATGGAATTTGAGCGAGATCTTAGTAAATCCGGCCCTGCAACGAGCCGCCTACTTGGTAGGTCAAGCGGGTATCTAACATTGATAAGGGGGATTGTATGAATAAAGAAAAAACTACGAAACCCAGATTCGCCAGTCATAAAATGAATTATGGAAAAATGAATGAACGTGATGCCCGTGCTTCGGGCTACACAGACAAACAAGGGCGCGCCGTCGACATGGCAAAGCCTGATGTGGAAGGCTCACCGACGGGCGCTTATACCGACATCGGTGCGGGACGCTCCTCTGTGGTTCATCCCTCACCTAAAAAAACGGAAGACCATCACTAGTGCTTTAAGATGGATTTTTCTTCAGGATGTTTTTCGAACCATTTTTTGACATAAGGACATGTTGCGATCACTTGGGCGTTTTCTTGCTTCGCTGTTTTAAGGGCTTCACGCACCAATTGATCCGCAACATTTTTCCCTCGCGCCTCTGGCGGCACTTCCGTGGCATACAAATCGAAGACATCCCCTTTACGACGATAAAGCAGATGAGCTTCGCCGCCTTCAACCATCGTCAAAAATTTGTGACCCTGAACATCGTGCTTAAATTCCATGTCCAACCTCATTGTTAAAAGTGGTGACTTTATTGTGATAACTAAAAAACAAATCAGCAATATAAGACTTCGTGTAAAATAGCGTTACTGGTAGTGCAAATTCACAGAAGGAGATTTCGATGCAAATGGATTCCATAGACCTGCAATCACTTCGACTGGCTAAGGAACTTTTGGAAAAACCGGGAATCACGGCGCGCATCGCCGCTAAGATCGGAGCCCCCGTTGAAAAAGGCCTTTCACTTTTACCGGACAAAGTTCAAAAAACGGTGCATAAAGCAGCGGAAAAATCCATTCACGTCGCCTATGACCTTGCGATGCGCACCATTCCGCCTACGAGCGAAAAGACTTCGCACAATTTGGGTCATAAGCTTGCGGTTGCAGGGACTGGCGGCGCAGGTGGTTTTTTCGGACCGGCTTCCCTTCTTATCGAACTCCCTATTTCCACGACTTTGATGATGAGATCCATCATCGACATTGCCCAAAGTGAAGGTGAAGACATTTCTGACATTGATACAAAACTAGCTTGCCTTGAAGTCTTCGCCTTTGGTGGACTGAGCACGGCCGACGATGCGGCTGGTTCGGGTTATATTATGACTCGGGCCGCTTTATCAAAAGCCTTCACGGATGCAGCCAAAGCCTTTCTTGGTAAAAGCCTGGCAGAGGAAAGTGCGCCCATCATGATGCGACTGCTGGCCAGTGTGGCATCACGTTTTCAGTTGGTGGTTGCCGAAAAGGCCGCGGCCCAACTGATGCCTTTGGTGGGAGCATTGGGTGGGGCCACGGTGAACGTTATTTTTATGGATCACTTTCAAGACATGGCTCGGGGTCACTTCGTTGTACGACGATTGGAAAGAAAATACGGTATCAACGAAGTACAGACAATGTATCGCGAATTGGCTATTTAGGAAGGCGGATAGTAAACTCACTTCCCACATTCATTTTGCTGGTAACCGTGATCGTTCCTTCATGGGCTTCGATCACAGCGCGAGCGATGGCCAAACCCAATCCAAATCCCGATTTCCCTGGAGACCTCGCCGTATCAGCACGATAAAAAGGCTCAAAGATATGAGTTAAATCTTTTTCGGAAATTCCGATCCCTTGATCTTTCAACTTCAACACCCAATGATCGCAGTCTTTTTGTAAAGAAATAGTAAGTTCATTGGCTTCAGAAGGTTTTGCGTACTTCATCGAGTTTTCAATGAGATTGCGCAGAACACGCTCCATTTGCATCGCGTCCATGTGCAGTGAAGCTTCTGCAGGCATATTGAGATTCACCTTCAAAGCCCCTTCGTAATCAGAGACGACATTAGAAATAAGCTCGCTCAAATTCACATTGGATTTTTTTAGCGACTTCGCCCCTTCCTTAAGACGATAAGATTCTAAAATCTGATGAATGAGTTCTTCCATCTTAGAAAGATCATCTTTTATAGATGACTTCATTTTTTCATCGGCCAAAAGATCTACAGCAACCCCGACACGAGTCAACGGACTGCGCAGTTCATGACTGACATCACGAAGAAGTTGCTCTTTAGCGACGATCATTTTTTCAAGGCCATCGGCCATGTTATTAAAAGAGTCGGCAATAAGACCGAATTCGCCGCGATGATTTGTTTTAATACGATACTTCAAATTCCCTTCCGAGATTTTATTAACTCCTTCAACGACGACTTTGATCGGCGACATCATCCAGCGAATCGTTAAAAAACTGATGGCCATGATAAAGAAGATAAAAGAGGCGACCCATAAAAAAGGAAACAACCACGCGCGCGGAATTTCATCATAGGAAATAAACCAAACAGTCCGTGGCGTGACTCCTTTCACCTCCGCAAAGTAAAAGCCGTTGGTTTTTCCTAAAGAAAGTTTATTTGAAAAATCCTTATCCATTTCTTCGGTGGTCGCAAAACTGGGAAGCCCCTGGCTGTCAGCCAGTTGTTCAAAACCTTCCCGTCGTACACGCAATTGCAAGTCTTTATAGAGACGGCGTATGTCGTCCTCGGTTTGAATCTTGGCGCTCAAACTCTGAAAATAATTGGCAGCGTTGTTTTCTATCACGGGCGACAAAGATTTTTCGGGGCTTAATGAATGTCCCAAAAGAGCCAAGCCTCCGACAATCAAAAGCGAGGTCAGAAGAAAGGCCAGAAACACTTTGATAAGAAGTTTCATTCCACGGGGCTTCACAGTGTTTCCTCCACAGGAGCGATAAAGCAATAACCTTCTCCCCACACGGTGCGCAAGAAGACCGGAGTCTTAGCTGGGTCTTTTAATTTTTGTCTTAGACGGCTGATGGCGACATCGATGCTGCGGTTGTAAGCTTCCCAATCCACGCCACGAAGTTCATCCATAATACGATCCCGGGAAAGGCTTTGACCCGCGTAAGACATTAAAAGTTTCAATAATTCATACTCGTGTGTGCTGAGATTTAAATTCTGATCTTCTAGGAAAGCCGTGCGAAGCTGCGTATCCAGCACAAGAGATCCTGAGCGCAGTTTGTTTCCGCTCACTGAAGTCTTTTTATACCGACGAATCAGGCTTTTCATTCGCGCCACAAGCTCACGAGCTTCAAAAGGCTTGGGCAAATAATCATCCACGCCGAGCTCCAGTCCTAAAACTTTGTCAGAGGTTTCTCCGCGAGCTGTGAGCATCAGAATCGGAAGATCACTGAATCCACGAATTTTTTTGCACACCTCGAAGCCATCCATTTCAGGTAGCATCACATCTAGAATAATCGCATCGAATTTTTCGCGCTTTAAAGCAGACAAAGCTTCAGAAGGAAGGGTGAACTGCACAGTTTCCAGCTCAAACTGACTGAAATACTGCTTCAACAGCTCTCCTAATTTTTGATCATCATCGATCAGGGCAATGCGATTCATAGCTGTATCTTAATCTATTTATGTATTTCGTGAAAGCCCCAAAACCCTGAATAATCAAGCAGTTACAATTTGTTACAAATATTAACAATCCGGCAACCACTTCGCCCTCGGAACCACCTAAACTTGTATTTAAGAAACCCACTCATCCGAAGGAGTTGATATGAAAATCGTAAGTAAAAGAAAATGGCCTCGTGTTTTAGGCGTTGTCTTAGCGGTCGCTGGAGTTGGTCTGATGACGGGTTGCCACCGCAGTCCGGAAGAACGAATCAATGCCGTCAGCGAAAAAATCGCGGATAAGTTTGATTTCAATGAACAACAAAAAGCCTTATTGAATGATATCGCCGCTGACGTGAAAAAAGACTTCGCGGAAGAAAAAGCCGTTCGTCAGTCTTTGTACGGTGATTTCAAAACAATGCTGCTTTCTGAAGAACTTGATAAAGCCAAAATCAAAGAAGTGATCAAACAACGTCAGGCGCGCATGGACGCAAGAACGGATAAATACATTGATAAGGTATCCGCTCTTCATAAAAGCTTAACGCCTGAACAGAAAAAAGAACTCGTCGAAAAAATCGAAAAGTTCCATAAGAAGTGGGAGTAATTTATGTATTTCGCGCTTTTTACCAGAGCGCTGAACCTGCCAAAGGTTCAGCGTGTTACTGCTTCTCCGCGAAATCTAAAGGTTCACAAGGGAACACAAAACGTTCCAGCTTTGTCCCGCGTGACGCCTTCACTACCGCGATATCTCCAGATTTTAAAAACTGACCCAGATCCTGGCCTGAAGATTCCTTAAAATCTTTTTCGATCAGGGATGGATTCTTATAGCCGACTTTTTGCAGGCCTTTCCCGAAGGCCTCATAGTCGTCACCGATAAAATAAACCTTATCGAATCCCGCTTGCCCCACCCAAGTGCCCAGCTCTTCGTGTAAGGAGGCTGAGGCACTTCCTAGTTCACGCATTTGCCCGAAGACACCTACTTTGCGACCAGAAACCGTCAACAGTTTCATATTATCGATCAAAGCTTTCATACTGTCAGGATTGGCGTTGTAAGCATCAAAAATCATCTGCGCGCCTGATTTCAAATTCACAAGCTGATTGCGTCCCCAATTTGTTTTGCAGTGAGGAAGACCTGCCCACACCTGAGAAGGGCTCATTCCTGCCGCGAGCCCCAAAGCTGCTGCTGCCATCAGATTCGTCAAATTCTGAGATCCAAAGACTTGAACATTGGCAGAGCCTGACTGACCGCCGATGCTTCCTTTGATTGATAGTTCGCCCATGCTCATGGAAGCAATCGTCAAATGCACATCGGCACGAGGGTCTTCTGATGAAAACGTCAGAAGTTTTTCGTGTGGGTATTTTTCGGTCGCTCGCACGTACATGTTATGAGTTTGCGTGTTGTCTAAATTGTAAATACGAAGAGTGTTAGCCCCAGAAGCGATATAGATTTCTTCTTTAGCTTCAGCAACTTTTTCAATTGTACCGAAGAATTCCATGTGCGCACGTCCCACCATCGTGCAGACAACCACATCGGGTTCCGCGATGTGCACTAGCTCTGTGATTTCTCCGGCGTGATTCATGCCCATTTCTACAACGGCGACTTCGGCGTCCGCTGGAATTTGCAACAAGGTGAATGGAACACCCCAATGATTGTTGAAAGAACCTTTGTTGTAGTGGACTTTTTTAACAGAGCCAATCAGGGCAGCCGTGAATTCTTTCGTTGTCGTCTTACCATTAGAGCCCGTAATGCCCAAAACTTTGGCTTTAGATTGACGGCGCGCCCAAGTTCCCAACTGCTGAAGAGCCTTTAATGTGTCAGGCACTTTCAAAATAGTCACTTGGCCCTTTAATTTTTGTACAAGATCGCTGTCTTCATGAACCAAAAGTCCTGAAGCTCCTTGCTGAACCGCTTTATCTAAAAATTGATGTGCATCGAAAGCTTCACCTTTGAGGGCGATGAAAAGTTGACCTTTTAGATCCGCTCGTGTGTCCGTTCCGATTCCTTGAAATTTATCTTCTTTCAGTCCCAGAGTTTCAGCTCCGGTGACTTTCACAATGGTTTGCACATCCATGGCTCTCATTGTTTTTATCTCCCTTGTAAGGCTTCTTCGGCCACTTTCACGTCACTGAACGGGAATTTTTCTTTGCCGATGATTTGATAGTCTTCATGGCCCTTGCCCGCGATCAAAACAACATCGCCCGGCTGAGCCTTTTTCATAGTCTGATGAATGGCTTCTTTACGATCAACATAGACAGTGGCTTTTGATTTATCCGCGCCGGCAACACCAGCCAAAATATCATTGATAATACTTTGCGGGTCTTCGGTGCGAGGATTGTCTGAGGTGATGACCACATGATCCGAAAAACGCAACGCCATTTGCGCCATCAAAGGACGTTTTCCTTTGTCTCGATCGCCACCGCAACCAAATACCGTCCAAATTTTCGCTGGAGAATTTAAGTTCTCGCGCACTTTCGTTAAAGCCGTTAAAACATTTTCTAAAGCATCCGGAGAATGGGCGTAATCAACAAAGACTGCAAGATCCTGCTTATTGGGAACGGACTGCAAACGCCCCGGAACTCCCGTGAAACTATCTAAAGCGCTGATGCAAATATCCAACGGGATTCCTGCCGATAAACCCGCCCCTAAAGCGGCCAAGGCATTCATCACGTTGTGTGTGCCGGACATAGGAAGACGGATTTCCCCTTCCCCCATGGGCGTGTGGACTTTGAAATGAGTCAAAGCAAAATCCATCTTTAAAATTTCATAGCGAATATCGGAATCTTTGGAACCATATGTCCAAAGCACCGCGGGATCCGCCACTTTCAAACGACGTCCATACTTATCCGCTGTATTCACAATCGCGTAACAGGGAGACTTTTCGGTCTTCCAAAGAAGATCCGTGAAAAGTCTTTGTTTCGCTTCAAAATACTGATCCATGGTTGCGTGATAATCCAAGTGATCGCGCGTGAGGTTTGTAAAGATCACGGTATTGAATGGCACACTGTCGACACGCTTTTGATCAAGAGCATGGGAAGAAACTTCCATCGCCACGGCCATCGCTCCGTCATCACGGAATTCTCGCAAGCGTTTTTGTAAAAATACCGGATCCGGTGTTGTCATCTCAGAAGGCCAGACTTTATCTAACAAGTGATGATTGACGGTGCCGATAACTCCTGTCGGAATTTTTCCGGCATTCAAGATCGCTTCAGTCATGTAAGTGACGGAAGTTTTTCCATTCGTACCTGTAACACCGACACAGAAAAGTTCCTGCCCCGGATCCAGATAGAAGCGACTGGCTAAAAGATCCAAAGTCTCGCGCGAGTTTTCTGTTTGCCATACAAAACCGGCATATCCCGCGGGAACCTTCGATTTATCTTCAACGACCAAAGCCGCCGCCCCTTTGGCCACGGCATCGCCTAAGAAACTATGCCCATCCAATTTACTGCCACGGATTGCGACGAAAACAGAGCCAGGAACAACCAGACGTGCGTCATTAAAGACACCGCTGACTTCCGCCTCAGACAAAGTGTAATTCGAAGTTCCTGGAATGATGGAAAAGAGATTATTCAGTTTCATAGACTCGGTTTCAAGAATAGCGTATGACTAAGTTATGAGACAACTCGGAAAGATACATTGCCAAGAAATAAATAAAGACGATAACGCGCCCTGGGTGATCTTCTTCCACGGCTTTGGCGCTGATTGTAATGACCTCTTTTCTTTAGGAGAGATGATTTCCACGAAGAAAACTTACAACTGGCTTTTCCCGAATGGAATTTTAGAAGTTCCCATTGGTCCGGCATGGATGGGACGCGCCTGGTGGACGATCAATATGATGGAAATCCAAGAAGCGCAATCCCGCGGTGAACATCGTGATTTTAGCAACGACACTCCGAAGGGTCTTTCTAAAGCTTACGATGCCGCCATGGAAATGATTCGCCAACTCAAAGTGCCTTGGAACAAAATTGTGCTGGGTGGCTTTAGCCAAGGTGCAATGCTCGCCACCGAGCTTTACCTGCGTGCGCCCGAAACGCCAGCAGGACTTGTCATTATGTCAGGCACCTTGCTGCACCAGGAAGAATGGAAAAAGTTGGTGCCAGCCCGTGAAGGACGGCGTTTCTTTCAAAGCCATGGCGAGATGGATCAAGTTCTTGGCCACAAACAAGCACAGAAACTAAATACACTTTTGAATCAAAATGGAATGAAGGGCCCCATGCTGAGTTTCCGCGGCGGTCACGAAATCCCAGCTCCGGTGATTATTAAAATCGGCGAATATCTAAACTCGATTCAAACTGACTAATAAAGAATGCAGCCATTCCCGTGCGGGTTTTGACTGAAAGCCCGCCGTCTTGGCTTTCTCGACGTTTAAAAACCAATCTTCAGAAATTCCATAAGGTGACCAGTTTTCTGGCGATGGCTCCGTCAGAAGCTGAGCTTTCTGTCCCGTGATGGACTCAATATCATTCACAAGCTCTTTCAAAGGAATGGCATCTTCAGAGGCAAAATTAAAAGGTCCTTCATGCTTCGTATGCACAAGCCACAACAGCGCTCGCGCCGCATCTTCAGAGGTGATAAAAGAAAATTTGGCGTTTAAGTTGGGAAAATACAAAGGTTGCCCCTTTTTTATTTTCTGAACATGACCTAACAATCTCCCGGTGTAATCGTCTTCTCCAACAACGACGGGGAAGCGGGCAAAAGAACATTTAAAAGGTGCGTTCGTGGCAAAATAATTTTCTGCCGCTCTTTTGCCTTCTCCGTATTCTTCAGCGGGATTCGTAGGAGCGGTCGGTTGATAAAGATAGGGGTTGTAGTCTTCCTCTTGAAGATCTCCACCTAAGGCATACACTGACATGGTCGAAGTCATGATGTAGTAAGAAGTTTTTTCCGCAAAAATTTCGCAGCTCGCAGCGGCTTCTGCGGGAGTCATACAGACCTGATCGACGACAACATCAAAGCTCAAAGAACCTACGGCCGAAGCCAAGGACTCTTTGTTTTTTCGATCCCCTTTTAAGCGATGCACACGGGCGCCGAAATCATCTTCCTGTTGCCCACGGGAAAGAACCCAAATTTCATGACCTTCGTGAATCAAAGAATGCACCAGTCTTTTACCGAAGTAGCGAGTTCCACCTAATACCAGAATCTTCATGCTGAAACGTCCTTCTGAAGCGTCAAAATTTTTGATCTTAATTCCGCAGCTGCGACCTGCATGGATTTCAAATCCGGCACTTGCAGCAGTTTTTCAATGTACTGCGACTCAGCCACTGGCAAATCGCGATACAGATATCGCAACCCGAAGTCATGCTTTTGTGGGGTCCTATGTCTACGCACCAATTGCACCCACATCATCACCAGTCTCTGATAGAACGTGTAGCTGTCAATGTACTTTCCCCGCAGCGATTCCTTTAGAAAAGTTCGGTACAGAATTTCAAATCGCGCAATCCATTGAGACCATTCGATATTTTTTGAACTTTCATAGCGAGGCTGTCGGGACGCTTGCTTAAGAATATCTGTTTTATCAAAAAGCACCTGAGGAGAACCGTGACGTTCGACATTGAAATATTCGGAATAATCCTCCGGAACCAAAGACTGAAAAACGCCAACATCTAAATAATAGGTCTCGGAAGTTTGATCTAAGACATAAAATTTCTGAGCAAAGTTTTTCCATGGGGAATCTTCCACCTTCCAAATATGGGTGATGGCAGCCATCTTCTGAAGTGTGTCTTCCACAGTTTGGAAAATTTCATCGGGAGCCGTACTTATAATGACAATATCGGTATCAGAAAGATCATCCTCGAAGCCGGTTGCGGAAGATCCCCCCAACCAAGCTCCTTCTGCATAATCAGACTGCTGAAGATTCTGAACTAAGGATTGAATGATTTTATTTTTATCAAATTCCATCGCCATACAGAAAGTATGGCGGGTCGATGAAAGGATCTCTAGAGAGAATTTTAAGTACTACGATATAAGACGTGAAGTTTTAGCGGGTTAACTCTGCTAAAACATCCCAACCGAACTTTTCGATTTTTGCGTCTCCGATCCCGTAAACGGATTTCATTTCTTCCAAATTTCGTGGATTCTTAACTGCCAGGTGCTTCAAAGTCTGATCGCTGAACACCACAAAGGCCGGAGCATCGAGCTCTTTGGCTTTGGCTTTGCGCCATTGACGAAGAACTTCGTAACGCTTTTCCTGAATCTCATCCAAAACAAAATCCAAATCGGAAGCTTTAGGTTTCTTGGATTTCTTTAAGGACGTTTTGATTTTTTCTAATGTTTGATCCAAAACCAAAGAAGGCGTCAGTGGTTTTAAGATACGACGAGACGATTTCGGATCACAGTTATCACAGTGCCCACAGCGTTCAATACGCTGAGAATCCTTGTAATAAGTCAGAATCTCGGCATGACGGCATTCGCCACCTTCAGAGTAATTTACTAGAGCTTCTAAGTTTCTCCAGCGGGCGCTTTTTATTTCCTCGGGGGCTTCCGAACTGTGAATGAAGTAAGACTGCAGGCCTTTATCCTTTTTCGAATACAAAGCCATGCATGTCGACTCGGCACCATCACGACCACCCCGACCCATCTCCTGGTAAAGAGCGTCGATATTAGCTGGAATTTGATAGTGAACAACCAAACGCACATCCGGTTGGTCGATGCCCATGCCGAAAGCGTTTGTGGCCACAAGAATACGAAGATCCCCATTGGCATAAGCTTCTTGGGTTTGCGCGCGAACTTCAGCCGTTAAACCCGCATGGTAAAAACCCACTTGCTTAAATTTCTTTTGCAAAAGAGCCGCTGTCGTTTCCGTCACCTTGCGAGTCCCGCAGTAAACGATAATGCGCCCCTGAGGCGTAGACTTAATGCTCTGAAGCAGCAATTCCAGCTTCGCCTCTTCGTTTTCACAAAGCTCCACCTGATAGTAAAGATTGGAGCGATAAAATCCATGGACCATGCGTTCTGGATTTTTCAAATTCAAATGCTTTGAGATGTCATCTAAAACGGTCGGTGTCGCTGATGCCGTCAACGCCAGGATCGGCACATGTGGGCAGATTTTTTTAAGAATACTTAATTGTGCATACTCCTCTCGGAAGTCATGCCCCCACTGAGACACACAGTGAGCTTCATCCACCGCAAAAAGGGCGATTTGACGATGCTGAATCCATTTCTGAAACCCTTCCTTCTGTGCTCTTTCCGGAGAAAGATACAAAACGAAAGCGCCGCCTTTGTTCAACTCTGCAAAAACATCGCGTTTTTCATCGTCTGACTGACCAGAGTGCAAGCATCCCGCCGGAATACCCAGCCTTTGTAAAGACATGACTTGGTCCTTCATCAAAGCGATCAAAGGCGAAATGACGATCACGAGTTTTTGAAAGTGAACAGCCGGATATTGATAGCATAAAGATTTACCGCCCCCCGTAGGCAGAACGGCTAAGACATCTTTTTTGGCTAGCACAGCATCGATGATCTCTTTTTGCCCGCGACGAAACTGCGGAAGATTGAAGTACTTTCTTAAAAGATCTGACTGCGACGCCTGCTGGATTTCCATACCCGTGTACTTTCTGTGAAAGAATTCAGCGAGGCAACAACAATCTGGCCTTCGCTTTGAAACTATTCGAGCAAAGAATGAACTGGGAATAGCTTTTAACTGGGGAGTAAAAGGCTGACACAAGTGGCCGATGTTTGAAGAAACCTCGGACAAAAAAAAGGGAAGATCACTGCAATCTTCCCTTTACTTTTATTTCATTATAACCGTGATTTCTTTTGTTTCCGGCACCAGGGAACCCGCATCCGGAATTGTATCTGCGACAACACCTTGACCGACAAATTTCACTTTCAAGTCTTGACCGTTGATGCGACGAAGTACTTCACGAGTCGTCATGTTCTTTAAGTTCGGAACTGTTTCGCCCGTAACCACTTCGGTGGCTTTGTCTAACTCTGTCGCCGTTAAAACTTCTTTGGGTGGAATTTTCACAACTGGTTTCGGTTCAGCAGCAATACGACGAACTTTTTTATCGACTGTCGAAACTTCGGCCATTGGAAGTGGGGCAATCCCTTCTTTACGAACCGCGTACGAAGCCATGCGCGAGAATAAAGGAGCCGCGACCGTCGCACCGTAATAGGCTTTGCGGGGAGAATCCACCGCCACGTAAATTACAAACTTCGGATCATTCGCAGGAATAAATCCGCCAAAGCTAGAAATGTAGGCGCCCTTGAGGTAACCCCGTCCGTTCGGATTTACTTTTTGAGCCGTTCCAGTTTTACCACCGACCATGAATCCATCCACACGAGCATTGCCACCCGTACCACCCGTAGTAGTGACCCCAACAAGCATCGCACGCATCTGAGCGGCTTGCTCGGCAGTAAGAACGCGACGGATGGGTTTCACTTCCGTTTCTTTCAACTCTCCAGTTTCGGCGTCACGAATGCTTTGAACGATGTAAGGTGTGTTCAACACCCCTCCGTTGGCAATGGCTGCAAATGCATTCGCCACTTGCAAAGGAGTCGCTGAAATACCGTGACCGAAAGAGATATTACTCAATAAGTGCTGTCTCCAAGGAAGGGCTTGCACCATGCCGCGAGCTTCACCCGGAAGATCTACGCCCAGCCTTTGACCAAAGCCAAAATCCAAAAGACCTTGGCGAAGTTTGTCCGATCCCATCTTAAATGCGATCTTCGTAGTACCGACATTTGAAGAAACCGCGAGAATCTCGCTCACTGTCAGATCTTCGAACTTTTCTTTCGTTTCCGCTTCACGAATGATGCGATCACCTACCTTGAAGCTTCCTTTTTCACAATAGAACTTCGTGTTTGGTTGAATCAAACCGTCACGCAAAGCGGCCGCAATCACGAAAGTCTTCATCGTTGAACCCGGCTCAAAAGCATCGGTCACGATTTTGTTACGGCGATGCTCGCCCGGAGCCTTCATCGCTTTATTAACGTCAAACGTCGGTGCTGAAGCCAAAGCTAAAACCGCAGAAGTTTTTGCATCCAGGATCACACCCACGGCATGATCGGCTTCAAACGTAGAAACCGCATTGGCGAGTTCACTTTCAAGTCGGTATTGAAGTTCAGAGTCCACGGTCAGACGAAGCTCACTGCCCTCTGGATTTTCAATAAACATCAAACCATCGTTGATTAGGGGACGTCCGCGAGCATCTCTCTTCACGGATACTTTCTTTTGATTACCCGCAAGAAGTTGATTGTATCCAAGCTCTAAGCCTTCAAGCCCCTGACCTTCAATTCCCAGAAATCCCAAAGTCTGCGCTAACAATGTTTCGTTCGGGTACACACGGCGCCACTCTTCAACGAAAGAAAGGCCGCGAATATCCCAGGATTTGATTTCATCCGCCGTCGCCTGATCCAACATACGCTGAATCCAAACAAATCGACGATTGCCATCTTTGATTTTTGCATAGACGGATTCATAAGACTGATTCAAAGCCTTCGCCAATTTTTTCGCAGCGACTTTGCGATTCTCAATAATTTTGGGATCTGCATAAAGAGAGTACGCTGCGGCTGACATCGCCAAGTCACGTCCATTGCTATCGACAATGGCTCCGCGGCGGGCCTGCAACGTGACCTTGGTTTGAAATTGACGGTTCTGCAACGAATTCAATCGGTCGTTCGGAAGAAATTGCAAATATCCTGCACGCAGGATAAGCGCCGACCACAGAACCAATATACCAACAAAGATGATGACAATACGTGATTTCAACTACAGGTCCTTTTTCGCAATGTCTTTATTCACTACTTTTTCTACATCATTCGTCACGGGGCCCGTTAAGTGAATGATCTGATTGGCCTGCACCTTTTTAAGAGTGAACTTCTGCTGAGCCATCGTATCCAAAAGTTGGGGGCGTGTGATTTTCGCGAGCGCAATTTCTTTGGTGCGTTTTTCTTCCCACACTTTTTTATGCTCGCGAGTCAGCTTCAAAACGCTATAGCCCATGCGGCGTTCTTCCATTTGCAGGAAGACGATGGAAAACAAAGTAAAGATGATAACTAGAATGCTAAAAAAAGGTTTTAGCTGCCTAAAGTTTTCCGAGCTCATCCTGAGCACTCCTCTCGAAGACTCTCAATTTCGCGGAACGCGAGCGAGAGTTTTTGTCACACTCTTCCTGAGTGGGAACGATCACTTTTTTATAAACGGATCTGCCAAGATCTTCCGCCTCTTTAAAGATATTTTTCACAATACGATCTTCCAAAGAGTGGAAAGAAATGACGGCCAAACGGCCACCGGGATTCAAAGCTTTCATCATCGCGGGCAAAGCTTGTTCGACAACTTCCAGTTCCGAATTCACTGCCAGGCGCAGAGCCATAAAATATTTTGTAGCGGGATGATGACCTTTGATTTGCCAGCCATCAACGCGTTCAATGAGGCCCGCAAGCTGACTGGTTGATTGGAATGCTTTGGTTTTGCGATCGTTAACAATCGCGCGTACGACACGAGCCGGACGATACACTTCGCCGTACTCTCTGAAGATTCGAATGAGTTCATCCTCTGAAGCCGTATTCACAAGCATCTCTGCTGTCATTCCTTGTTGCTGATTCATTCGCATATCTAGGGGGCCATCGTGATAAAAACTAAAGCCTCGTTCGGCCTGGTCTAATTGCGGAGAGCTCACACCTAGATCTAAGAGCATCATATCAAAGTTATTTAGATTGTGTTCTGAAAATTGAGAGAAATTTCCATGTATTATCTTTAACTGGCCTTGCTCGACTTCCGTCTGGAAGCGGGTTTGCGCGAAGCCGATAGCTGCTAGATCTTGGTCCATGACCGTGGCTTTCATCTGGGGAATCACATAGCGCATCGCTGAGTAATGTCCTCCACGCCCGAAAGTTCCATCGAAGTAAGTTGGATTTTCTTTTTCACGATAAGGATAAAATGCGGCTAACACTTCTTGCAGTAGAACTGGATAGTGCTCAGGCGAGAACTCAAATGGCAGCTCGACTTTGGGCGGGATCACTTCTTCTTTGATCTCTACTCTTTCGCCGGATTTCGGTTTGTACTTTTTCATAGCTGCGGACTCTCTGATCTGTAAGGAATTCCCGTGAGATTTCAAGGTATGAATTATTCTATTGAGCGTCAAGTCGCTTTGTCTTAACCTGATTTTATGTTAATCAACTGTCCACGCTGTGGATTCCAGCAACCGAAAGATAAATACTGCGCGCAGTGTGGCGTCGATATGGAGAACTTCAAACCCGCGACACCCCCGATGTGGAAAAGGGTTTTTGGAAATCCCCTGGTGCAACTGTCGCTTTTAGTTGTCGTTGCTGGTGGCGTCGGAATAAGTCTTTACCAAAAAGGACAGCAAAATCTTGAGCGTCGTGTGAGTTATTTAAAATCCACGGTGCAAATCAATCCCTCGTCCACCACTTCTGTTGCCTCTTTAGCCGAAACCGTTGATTCAGAGCCCACAGAACAAGCTTCACAAGAACCTGCAGGGACTGCTTCTGATAATGATGCCAGTGATGGCTCCGTGAGTGCCTTTAAAGTGGCTCCGGCTGCAGGGGCAAATCCAACGGCGACGGCAACTCCGACAACGACCCCTGCCGAAAAATCTGCGCGCGCGGGAGCTAAAGACGGTTCGCACTTGATCGTGTACTACGCTGAAGTGGGACGTGGCAGTCTGAATGCTATCATGGGCGCCAGCCGCAGTACCGGTCAGTTCATGAACTTTAACGACTATGCCGCAGGAATTCTTCCCACGGTCGACTCAAATATCAACCGCCCGCAGATCACAATTCTTCATAAAGAAGATCGCGCCTTGGATGGAGCACGTACGCTTCAGTGGTCATATTCGATCAAAGATCGCCGCGATCCGTCCGTGGAAATTGGTCTGACGACTTTCTTTGAGATCAGCGAAATTGAGGGCAACATCCTTCGCGGCAATTTGGAAATTCAAAGAACTTGGAAGGACCCGACTCCGGCTGGAACCTTTGAGGTTCAGCGCAAATCCTTTCCGGCGATTTTTGAGATCGGTGGCCGCACTGGATTTTTCTTAGCGGGAGTGATGCCTCCCCACTCGAATCTTGAAAACGAAGACGAACTGACAGCCATTGATGTTTTCAAAATTTTGCGCTCGCCACGCTTTAGAGCCGGTGACAGCGAGTTTGTGATTTTCATCGAGTTCGTTAAAGGCAACTAATCACCAAAGGTCATTTATGGGATTTCATCAAGAGCTGGGACACAAATACGGTTCTCAGGTGCACATTATTGACAGCCCTTTTCTGAGTGGTCTTCTAGCCCGCTTGTGCTCTTCGGACTGCTATCAACCGGAAATCAACCGCATTGTGGAAGTGCTTTACACTCACTTGATATCCATCATCATGAATAATGAGTTCAAGCTTGAAAACTTCACACAACCCACGCGTATGACGGATGTTCATCCCGATAAAAAGCTTCAGGGCGTGCGTTTATCTGATGAGCAAAAGGCCGTCAGCGTGAATCTGGCTCGAGCAGGTACTTATCCTAGTCACATCTGTTACAATGCCCTGCATTTTTCCCTAAAACCTCAAAATGTCCGCCAGGATCATATCTTTGCCGCGCGGGTGACGAACAACAAGGACAAGGTCACCGGGGCCGAATTTGGCGGGATGAAAATCGGTGGCGATGTCAAAGACGCCCATGTCATCTTCCCGGACCCCATGGGTGCAACGGGAAATACTATGATTACAGCGGTCGACCACTATAAAACCCATATTGAGGGACCCGCGAAAAAGTTTATCGCGTTAAACCTGATAGTAACCCCTGAATATTTGAAGAATGTTCTCACCGCCCACCCTGATGTCGTGATCTATGCCTTAAGGCTTGACCGAGGACTGTCTTCTGCGGCAGTTTTAGAGGCTATTCCTGGGGAATTTTGGGATCAAGAGCGCGGTCTGAACGATAAACAGTACATCGTGCCTGGCGGCGGCGGCTTTGGCGAGATCATGAACAACTCTTTTGTGTAGATATGGAGAGAGCACTATGACAAACCTTTCACTGAAACCTTACATCACTGAAGAACAAATTCAGGCAAAAGTAAAAGAGTTGGGCGAGACTCTTTCTAAGAAATTTAAAAACGAAAAAGTTGTCGCAGTCTGTGTCTTGAAGGGCTCCTTCATGTTCTATTCAGATTTGATCCGCAACATCAACGCCGACATCACTTGTGAGTTCTTTGGCGTGGCTTCTTATCACGGTGGTACTTCTTCTTCTGGCGAAGTGAAAGTGACGTTGGACCTTGCTAGCCCGGTTGAAAACTGCCACGTGATTTTGGTGGAAGACATCATCGACACGGGCCTAACAATGAACTACTTGAAGAACGCGATCCTATCGCGCAAACCAAAAAGCCTGACAACAGTGTCGCTTTTGGAAAAGCCGGATGCTTTGAAAGTAAAATGCGAAATTGACCATGTTGGTTTCAAAATTCCGAATGATTTCGTTGTCGGTTATGGCTTGGATTACCAAGGTTACTACCGCAATCTTCCTTACATTGCGCAAGTTCAAAACTTCCAGTAATTCTTCGTTCAAAGTCAGATAAAAAAGGGAGCGCTCAGCTCCCTTTTTTATTTTGTTAATTCGCAAAACCTTTTTTGCATCTCAACAACCTCTCCCCTTGAAACATGACCAGTCAGCGCCTCAAGCTAAAATCATTTTTATGGATGAAGCAGGCACGCCGACACGATATCTAGTTTGTGAAGTTTGTGGCTATCATATGCCTGTTCCTGTGCATGTGCGGGCGACGATTATTTGTGATCGCTGTGGCAGTCGCAACACCAGATTAAATCCCAAGTCCACTAAGCTGACCGCGGCATTTTCGTTCACGGCTTTGATTCTTTATCTTCCCGCGAACTTTTTTCCCTTCATGACTTTAGAAATTTACGGAAATCGCACAACGTCGACAATTTGGAGTGGAATCGTTCAGCTTTCAGACACTGGTTACTGGCCTATCGCGATCATCGTGTTTCTAGCGAGCATTTTAATCCCGCTGATGAAGCTGATCATTCTGTTTTATTTATCGGCCACCGCCAAAAACAATCAGAATCCCCGTTTTAAGACTACGCTCTATCACATCGTGGAGGCCATCGGGCGCTGGTCTATGTTGGATATTTTTTTATTGGCTGTTCTGGTGGCGGTGATGAAATTGGGAAATCTGGCGGAGGTTCGTCCTGAAGCAGGTTCGATTATGTTTTTGCTTGTCGTGATATTTACAATGCTCGCTTCGGCGTACTTCGATCCACAAATGTTATGGGAAAGAGAAAGCGATGACTGAGACAGTAACAAAACAAAAATTAAAATCTCTGAGAGCCGGATGGTATATCTGGTTATTTCCGGCCTTTGCGATTGCCATTTCGGTTTGGCTTTTCTGGGACTATTGGCAACAAAGAGGTCCCCATATCAAAATTTCTTTTGAGGACGGATCGCAAATCCAACCGGGGAAGACACAAATTCGTTATCGGGGTGTGACTATTGGTGATGTCCAAAAGGTCACTATTTCTGAAGATAAAAAAGATGTGATCGCCCACGCCATTTTACAGAAACACGCCGAAGAATTCGCCGTTGCTGGCACGCGGTTTTGGCTGGTGACTCCGAAGGTCAGCTTGCAAGGCGTTTCCGGTTTAGAAACGCTGATCGAAGGTGCCTACATATCCGTGGATCCCGGAAAAATTGGCGGCGAATTAAAAACTGAGTTCAAAGGAAAAGAAGGTGGCGAATCGAAAGATCCGTTAGAGGACACGAGCACTTACCAGTTAGAAACCAATGACCTTGGATCCGTCAGCGCTGGAGATTCTGTGACATTCAGAGGAATGAAAATCGGAACCGTAACCAAAGAAACTTTGTCTAAAACGGGTCAAACCGTTCTTTTGCAAATCAATATTTTGAATCATTATGTCCGAGTCATTAGAACGAACACTGTTTTCTGGAGATCATCAGGCATTAGCGCGAAGTTAGGACTGTTCAAATCGGAACTAAAAATTGATGCCTTGGATACTGTTCTTCGCGGAGGTATCGAGTTAGCAACACCTTCGCCGGCGGGAGAAATCGCAAAGGCTCAAGCTAAGTTTCCTTTGCAAGCAGATCCTCCGAAGGAATATGAAAAGTGGAACACTGTTCTGGAATAAAAAAGGGCCCACATGAGGGCCCTTTTTTTTAACGAAGATCAAAGAACAAAAATTCTGTTTCTTTATTGGCTTTTATATTCAACATCGTCTCGTTTTCTATCGCCAAGGCATCACCCGATTTTAGAGTTGTGCCGTTCACAACTAGCTCCCCTTCGGCCAACTGCACATAGGCGCCTCGGCCAGGACGAAGAGAGACTTGCTGTTCAACTCCAGGTTCAAAGATTGCGGCATAAAGGTCGACGTCCTGATTTATTTTTTGACTGTCTCCGCGTCCATCTTTAGAAACCAAAAGCTTCAATTGATTTAACTTTTGTTCTCGTGTGAAAGATTGCTGAGTGTATCCCGGTTTTGCACCGACAACATCTGGCAAAACCCAGATTTGAAAAAGCTGAAGCTCTTCACTGTCGGAAGGATTGTATTCGCTGTGACGAATGCCTGTTCCCGCGTGCATAGTTTGAATTTCGCCGGCCTTGATTTCACCGACGTTTCCTAAACTGTCTTTATGAGCCACCGTCCCCTTTAAAACATAGGTGATAATTTCCATGTCTTTGTGAGGATGCGCAGGAAAGCCTGCGGACTTTGCGATCCAATCCTGATTGATCACGCGAAGATCGCGAAAGCCCATAAACTGAGGATCATAGTAATCACTAAACGAAAAGGAATGCCGAGATTTCAACCAGCCGCCAAATTCTGCATAGCCTCTGTCTTCAGATTTACGTAAATACATCATATTAGGCTCCTTTCCTTTCCATAAGATGTGCACGAAGTAGGCAATGGCAAGCCCTCATGACACGATACAGAACATTGGACCCATGCGATATGCCTGTATTTCCATAGACAAAAAAGACAGCTTCAAAAATACTGTCATTGGGCACCTCTCAGGGAGGATCGATGAAGCAGTACCACGATCTTATTAAATTCGTTCTTGAAAATGGCACAAAAAAAGAAGACCGCACTGGCACCGGAACTATTTCAACTTTCGGTTATCAAATGCGCTACAACCTTGAAGAAGGTTTTCCTCTTTTAACTACCAAGAAGTTACATACGCGCTCTATCTTTCATGAGCTTTTGTGGTTCCTAAAAGGTGAAACAAATATCAAGTATCTTCACGACAATAAAGTGACGATCTGGGATGAGTGGGCTGACGAAAACGGTAACTTGGGTCCGGTGTATGGGAAACAATGGCGTTCGTGGGAAACTGCGGATGGTCGCACGATTGACCAGATTACCAACGTGGTTGAACAAATTAAAAAGAATCCAAATTCGCGCCGTTTGTTGGTCGTGGCGTTCAACCCTGGCGACGTAGATAAAATGGCGTTGCCGCCTTGCCACGCCTTCTTCCAGTTTTATGTCGCTAACGGAAAACTTTCTTGTCAGCTGTATCAACGTAGCGCGGATATTTTCTTGGGCGTGCCGTTTAATATCGCGAGCTATGCATTACTAACTCATATGATCGCACAGGTCTGCGGCTTGGGTGTTGGTGATTTCGTTCACACTTTGGGTGACGCTCACCTTTATACGAATCACTTAGAGCAAGCTCAGTTGCAGCTAACTCGTGACTTCCGTCCTCTTCCTCAATTGAAATTGAATCCCGATGTGAAAGACCTTTTTGCGTTCACATATGAAGACATTGAAATCGTAGGTTACGATCCGCACCCAGCAATCAAAGCGCCGGTGGCCGTATGATTTTAACCCATATTGTGGCTTGCTCAAAAAATCATGTGATCGGAACTCAAGGCGGTTTGCCGTGGGATCTTCCGGAGGATATGAAATTTTTCCGCGACACCACAAAGGGTCACATTATGATTATGGGAAGAAAGACTTTTGATTCTTTCAATGGCCGCGCTCTTCCCAACCGCTACCACATTGTGATCACGCGCGATCCATCCAAACAAAACTTTCCCTCGACGGAATCAAGTCCCGTCGTTTTTGTTTCTTCGATTGAAGAGGCCGTCGCCCATGCAAAACCACTGACGGCAAAATGGGGAGATGAAGTTTTCATTATCGGCGGCGGAGAAATCTATAAACAATCCCTGCCGATCACCAACAAAGTCTATCTAACCCTTATCCATCAAGACTTTCCGGGCGACACCTATTACCCGCAAATTGACGAAAATGTTTTCACACTGAGTGCACGTCGTGATGTGGAAGTGCCAATTCCATTTTCGTTTCTTACCTACATTCGCAAGTAGGGTCTAGATTTACAGTCTCATTTTGAGAACAGGGAATTTTGGACTCTACGAACGCGATATTTCCTCCGACAATAGAATCAGCAACCATGCCTTTCGGAGTCGCGATGAAAACGTCCAAACGATTTGCCACAAAAGAAACTGCGAAGATCGAAGTTTACGGGCATATTGGAATTCTGGTTGCGAGCCTCAAAAATCTTTCTGAAACCGGCGCTTTTCTTGAAGTCTCTCAAGGTGATTACGTCCCTCAAAAAGGGGACCTTTTGAACATGACCGTCCAACTTGACAGTCTTCGTCGTACTCATAACGTCGCGGCCGAGGTTGTTTGGAGCAAAGGTTTGGGACTTGGCATTTGTTTCATTAACAAAGAACAGGTTCTGGAAAGAATGATGGCCAAAGCCGTTGGCTTCTAATAAAATCTGTAAATCATGCAGATCCGCACAAAAGTTGACTTAAGCTCATTTAACACTCTTCAATTGCGTTCCCAGGCAGAACACTATGCCGAGCTTCATTCGCCGTCGGATCTACATGCCATTCAAGATGACGCCTCTTTAAAAAAACTGACTTGGAACATTCTGGGCGGAGGCAGCAATCTGGTATTGCCCTCTTCGATCCCCGGCTTGGTTTTGAAAGTGTCCAATCGAGGTAAAGAACTTGTCGCCGATGACAAAGACTTCTGGTTCGTCAAAGTCCAAGCCGGTGAAGTTTGGAATGACTTTGTTCAGTGGACTTTGCAGCAAGGTTTCTGGGGACTTGAAAATCTATCCCTTATCCCTGGCACGTCAGGTGCGGCACCGATTCAGAATATCGGCGCTTATGGAGTCGAGATCAAAGACACTCTTTGGGAAGTCACCTGCTTGGATTTAAAATCCGGAGAAACCAAAGTTCTTTCGAATAAAGAATGCCAGTTTGCTTATCGCGATAGCTTCTTTAAACAAGAAGGTGCGGGTCGCTATCTTGTCTGGGATGTCACGTTCCGTTTACCAAAGAAAAATGTTTTGCATTTGGAATACGGAGACATCCGTAAAGAACTTGAACGCCAGCAATTAGCGGCGGATCCTCGCACCATTGCCAATGCCGTGATTCACATACGTCAAACGAAACTCCCTGATCCACGCGTGATTGGTAACGCCGGCAGCTTCTTTAAGAACCCCATCGTTTCTAAAGAAATGCGTGATTCAATCTTGATGAAGCATACGGATCTGGTGAGTTATCCTTATCTAGATGCCAACTTTAAGCTTGCTGCCGGATGGTTGATTGATCGTGCAGGCTGGAAAGGAAAAAAACTGGGACCGGTCGGCATGTTTGAAAAGCAGGCTCTGGTATTAGTAAACCACGGCGGCGCTTCCGCTGATGACGTGTGGAAGCTTGCCAACCAAGTCAGTCTGGACGTAAAAAACATGTTCGGTGTTGAAATCGAGCCTGAACCTATTCGCTGGTAAAATCCTCCTAGACCTAAGGCCGTGTGCACCGACTAAAGACTTGTACCTCAACATAGATCAAAGACACTAAGGTATTCCTGACAGCAATGTCAGAACCCAAGGAGGGGTTATGAAAATCACCAAGGTGCTCGTTGCGGCCGCATTTATTGCCGTAGGCTTTCTGCCTTTTCAAAATGCACACACTGTCGATTCCACTCAGTATTGGATGAAAGTTCGCGCCAAAGATAAATTCGAAAGATCTTTGATCGCAAACACCGGTCTTGCCATTGAAACTACTCGCGAAGATTTCGTCGTCGGCGTGGGAAGTTTGGAAGAAAAAAACGCGATTGAGCGTTTGGGCCTTTTAGAAGTCAGTTTTCCTTTAACAGATGCCATGGACTTCCCGGCGAAAGACGCTGCTTTCCACAACTATGCAGAGATGACCGAAAAGCTTCGTACGTTGGTGAATAATCACAGCTCTATTTCACAAATGACTTCGATTGGAAAATCCATTGAAGGCCGTGATATTTGGGCTATACGCATTTCAGGAAACCTCGCAGAAGCTGATACGCTTCCCGCAACCGTATTCATGGGCGGACATCACGCACGTGAACATCTTTCGATCGAACTTCCCATTTACTATGTTGAATATCTTTTAACAGAATACTCCAAAGGCAACCCACGTATTCAGCGCTTGGTGAATGGTCGTGATATTCACTTCATTCCGATGGTAAACCCCGACGGAGCAGAATACGATATTTCGACGGGAAGTTACAAATCCTGGAGAAAAAATCGCACACGCAATAGCAACGGCACATATGGTGTGGATTTAAATCGCAACTACGCCTATGGCTGGGGTGGCGAAGGCGCTAGCACAAGTCCTAACAGTGAAACTTATCGTGGTCCTCACGCTTTCAGTGAACCTGAGACTCAAGCTATTAAAAAGTACGTCGACACTCACGAAAACATCACGATCCTTCTTTCGTTCCACACGTACTCACAGTTGATCTTGTATCCTTGGGGTCACGTGTATGAAAGCATCGCAAATACCCAAGACAAACAAGTTCACGAAACAATGGCCAGAAAGATGGCCGAGTGGAACGGTTACACTCCCCAACAATCTTCTGAACTCTATATCGCGAGCGGAGACACGACAGACTGGTCCTATGCAGAACACAAAATCATTTCTTTCACTTTCGAATTGGATCCCGGAAACAGCGGGTGGGGCTCGGGTGGTTTTTATCCCGGGGCGGGTGTGATTCCCGAAGTGCAAAGAAAGAACCTAGAACCGGTTCTATATTTAATTGAATACTCTGATAATCCCTACAGAGCCGTAGGATCTGGAAACGGTCCGATCTTTAAGCCCTAAAATAAAAAACCCAGCTTCACGCTGGGTTTTTTATTTTTATCGTGTTCCTTCAAGAGCTTTTCCGCGCAGTCTGACATTGGACCCGCTAAATTCTTTCGCCCGTTTTTCTTTTGAACCCAGATGTTCATTCACAAAACTTTCACACTCACCTGCTAAAGGATCACCGGAAGGCTTCTGACAGCAGCGAATCATGGCTGCCGGAAGTTTATTTAGTTTTACCTGAGGATCTTGCGCCATAGTTACAGAATAATCCGATGCACTGTGACCCTTGTTAAATCTTGTGACCTCTTCTCCATTGATCCAGATATGAGGACCTTCCCCTTTGTTACATGTGATTTCAACTGTCGATTTTGGAGTTTGCGCCAGCATTTCACTGATTTCTTGAATGCTCGAAAGAGCTTGGCTGTTTCCGTACTGGGAAAGACACTTTTTCGTCATGTCTTGATTCTTGTTGAAATAATAATTGTCACGACAGCGCGCCAGTGGAGACTCTGACGAGGCTTCGCGCACAAGCCACAACGAGGCCGCCATAGAAACTTCGAGACATCCTGAACTCACCACCATATTGCAGGTCAAAGAAGCCTGAGCATAGGGAAAGAACAAAGACCATAAGCCCGCCCCTTTTGACTTTGTCGGCAATAGCTTCATACTGACCAAGCGGCGCAAGTAGGACATCTTTTCTTCTAAAGACTTATAACGATCAACTTCGATCTTGTGACCGTTCACCAAGAACTCACCGCGAAAATAGTCCGTGATTTCCACAGAGATCTTCGTGCCATCAGAAAACTTGTAGTTAATGACTTGATCCTCGCTGGCAACTTCGGGCATCTCGACCCAGAGCTTTTTTTGAATGAGGCTTTCCAAATATCTCACTTCGCTTTCACTCAAGCGAGGTTTCAATTTTTCTAAGGCTTCCGTGGGAGACTTGATTCGCGAAAGGCTGAGAGCAGTGTCAGCGATGATCTTTTTTTCAACGTCCTGTCGGGGCGCCGCAAAGGACGCGATAGAAAAAAACAAACTGAGGATCAGTGCAGAAACTTTCATGGGAACCTCTAATTGTTATGACCCTTATCGTATCGGTTTGTTACACACCTGACTTTAGAAAGGGCGTCCTCTAGCCCCGCCATTTTCGCCCCCTGTCTCGAAGTTAGACAGGGATCCTTGCCTAAAAACAAATATAAAGAAGCATACGGCGCCCTGGTTTTGCACTATACAGCCATGAGGGAAAATTCGTATGCGCCAATTCAAGCTGTTCGTCGCCTTCATACTATGCTTTTCATTTACGTCGGCCTATGCCCAAAGCCTTTGCCAGGTTACTGGTAAAAGTCGATTGGCTATGGATCAGCGTGATGACTTAAGACTGAAATGTCTGAAACAGAAAAAAGCGCAGCTCAATGTTTCTTCCTGTTTAAACATCGCTAAAAAGATGGAATATTCTACCAACGCTGAAGACGCTCGCTTAGTTTGTCTTTATGATCTTCGCGGCATTACGATCAAAGAGTGCCACGCTATTTCAAAAAGCATGGAATACGCCGACACCGGCGATGAAGTTCGTTGGGAATGTCTTCGCCGTTTCAATCGTTCTTTGACGAAAAAACAGTGCAACACTTTCGCAAAGAACATGGCGTATCCCGCTAACACTCAACGAGCGGAAGTTTACTGCGCGCAAGAGCTCGAGTGACCGAACTCTAATATAGATCACATTCAATACTAAGAGCCTGTTCATTACAGGTTCATTACAATTCTGTAAAAAACCAGACTTGCCCCTCTATGCATTGCTCCTTATTCTGTCCTCATAGGACACGAATCCAAAAGTGCGTATTTAGAAGGGATAACTCGGTCATGACTCAATCTATTGAGAAAGAAAAAGCAAAGAAAACTAAGATCATCGTGAAAGCTCCGACACAAGAACGTTCAAGGCAAACTGTAGCCACGATCTTAGATGCTTGTTCTCGTCTTCTTATTTCAGAAGGCTTCTATTCTATTACTACAGACAAAATCGCGAAAGAAGCCGGCGTCAGTATCGGGTCTCTTTACCAATTCTTCGGAAACAAAGAATCCGTCGTTCAAGCTGTGGTCAAAAATATCGTGGAAGAAGATAAACGCATTATCAGCGAAAAAATGCGTGCGATTTCTCCATTGCCACCTGAACAGCGTGTAAAAGCGATGATTGAACTGGCTGTTGAAACAATCCGCCGCAACTCTGAGCTTCGCGCGAAACTGACAACGATCCAATATTATGTTGCTGAGGCATCTTATATGTCCGAGTCGATCCGATTCTTCCAGGAAGTTGTTCGTTACAACCTTCCGCAGATCCCTGGTCGCGACATGGAAAAAGTGTCTTACCTCGTAGTGAATGCTTTCATCGGCTTGGTGAATACAATGTCTATCGATAGACCAGAAGCTATTCATGATGCAGGCATCGTGCAAGAAATCACGCAAATGTTCTTCAAATATCTAGATATGGAACCTACTACCACAGCAACAGCCTCCGTAGGCGCGCGTGCTAAAGGCGACTTTATCTAAATTAAATGATCACCCAGAAAATAAAAAAGGGAGCGAAAGCTCCCTTTTTTATTTTCCGTTTTCGAAAAGTCTCTTAGCGACCTTTCTTATCTTCCATCGCCACTGTACGATCTTTTCTTGCCAACGAAATCAATGCCACATTGTATTTGTCTTTAGGAACTGAAATCACCGTTTGCGCTGGGATTGGATGCCCTTTGCGTGCCTTGTGTGTCAGATGTGGGTTGTAAACCTGTGCCTTAGAATCATCGCCATCAAACCAGCTGACGATTTCTTTGTACTTCACAGACACCGGAAGTTTTAAATCTTGCGCGGGCAATGGTTTCGACCAAACCACAGAACCGTAATACTTGTTGGCGTTTTTTTCCACTTCAAGTGCCGCCAGGAAGCTTGCATAGAAGTTACGTGAAGCAAAACCGAAGCTCTTACGAGAGCGCACATTTTGAATCAACTCCCCCAACTCGCGAGTTTCATAACTCTTTGTCATTTTTAGAACGCCCGTAGGTCCATGGTTGTAACCCGTCACCGCCAAAGGCCATGATTCAAGCATCCCATAGTTTTGACGAAGAAGTTTCGCTGCTAGCTTCGTTGCTTCCAAAGGATGATTTCGTTTATCCACCACCGGAGAAATCATTTTATAAGGACGAGCCGTGTAAGGCATGATTTGCCAGATACCGCTCGCTCCTACTTTTGAGCGCGCCATGATATTGAATGAACTTTCCACGAAAGCCAAACGAGTCAGCTCGACAGGAACTTTGCTGTCTCTGAAGATTTTTTCCATGTCTTCAAGATAGCGGCCGGAATAAAAGATCGCGTCTTGCATGCGGTCTTTTTGACCTAATTGAAAACGCAGACGTTCACCTTCTTCAGGAGTCGCCAAACGAGCCGCGATGATCTTTTTAACTTCATCGACTTTCTTTTGCTTTTCGCGCTCGGTCTTTAAACCTTTAAGGTCGACGATTTCATAAACGGTCTCTACGTTTTCCGCATCATGAATCACGCCTTGTTCCGTCGTGTACTTCGTATAGACGTCGATCCAAAACTGAACCTGTTTTTCCATACCCTTAGGAATCGAGAAGGCCGATTCGTTGTACCCTAAGGCAGCTGATTGATCGGCAAAAATAGGCGCACGCCAAGGACGAATCTCCTCAGGGCTTCTGCCTAATACTTGCGGCACTACTTGCGCAGCAATATCGCCTTGCGCTCCCGCGATTGGAGCAACAGATAAAATCGCGTATAAAATTGAGACACTCAGCTTTTTCATCGAACGTCCACCTTCCTGGTTCTCATTCGGCTTATTTTACTAGATAGATAAGTAAATTATCAAAAAACGCACGAATCTTTGTTTCATCCGTAGACCCGTTATAAACAAACGAAAACGTGACCACCCGACCATCCTCTAATCCCGCGTAACCCGCTAAGGATACGACGTTCGTGAGGAATCCCGTTTTAGCACGCACCCAACGTTCTGCCGCTGAGTTCTTCATTCGCTTTTTGAGCGTGCCATCGACGCCGGCAATGGGCAAGGACGTAAGAAATTCGGGCTGGACTCGGAAATCATCACGCAAGTGGTCTAAAACTTTCCACATGGCAAAAGATGAGATTCTATTTTCACGCGACAGACCCGACGGCGAGTTTATCTTATACTGATCCGCCGGAAGACCGAGACTTTGCAAATGCTCATTGATGACTAGCACCCCGTCCGCCAAAGTCGCACCTTTTGTTTTTTTCGCAACGCCCAAGTTCTTTGTCAGCATTTCCGCCACGTAGTTGTTCGAAAACTTGTTCATGTCAGCAACCATCTGCTCAATCGGTTTGCTTTCCGACTCAGCTAAGACATCTGACTTCTCTGGTGTGACACCGTTCTTCACTTCTCCGGTGAGTTGAATTCCGCGCTGAGCAAGAAATGCTTTCAAATTGTACCCTGCCCAAAGGTCGGGCTGCTGTACGTTTTTGAAAACCACGATCTCTTTCAAGCCCTGTCCGATTGAACCGCCAACGATAATCACATCGCCGGGAAACTTTTTATCATCTTCACGATCAGCCAAAAGATTATTTCCAGATCCGGAAACTGTTTTTGAGCGATTGATCAAACGGATGTATTCGTTTTCGGGATCAATAAAAACTTGCGCATTAGAGCCTACACCATTGGGTCGGACGAAAATATTCACCGAGTTCCAGTTAAAACTCATCGCTCCCAC
The DNA here is from genome assembly GCF_047305915.1 of Bdellovibrio sp. HCB117. Taxonomy (NCBI): domain Bacteria; kingdom Pseudomonadati; phylum Bdellovibrionota; class Bdellovibrionia; order Bdellovibrionales; family Pseudobdellovibrionaceae; genus Bdellovibrio; species Bdellovibrio sp. HCB117. The sequence continues at coordinate 3,038,279 of NZ_CP178622.1, forward strand.
CGGAGCGTCGTACGCGCGATCGACGCGTTCTTTTTGTCGACTGAGGTCGTAACGGACTTTGTCAAAAAGAGTGTCGTCAACGACGATATCACCTTCAATTTTCTTTACGTTATTACGAGTGAAAGCATTGACCAGATACCACATGTTTTCAGAGACGAAAGAAGGATCACCGCCGCCTTTTAGATAGAGATTCCCTTTAAGAACACCGTTTTTTGGTTCTACATTCGATAAAAGCTGCGTTTTAAATTTGTGACCCGGAGGAAAGTGCTCTAGGACGGCCGAAGCCGTGGCGATTTTGGAAATAGACGCCGGGATCATCACCTTCGTACCGTTGGTGTCCAGAAGAACTTTCATTTCCTCCCCTTCACCGACCGTCGCATACATGCCTAAGTCTTTAGCATCCACACCGAACTTTTTTAAAAGGGCCTGATATTCTTTTTGCAGATCCGCGAATTTATCTTTGGATTCGGTCCCCGATGCTTGAGCGTTGGCGAAAACAGAAAAAAACAGAATGGTGGCGATAAGATATTTCAAGTCCAGCTCCCCTCGGGCTTACCCGTCTAGGTATAGTAAAGGCTGAAGTTTTTCTTCGCAAGAACTGGTGTGAATTGTTAGACTGAAGTGCATGAAAAAACGCGAATGGCTTATAGTGATTCTTCCTTTGCTCGCAACCTGGCTCGTGGACCGTGTCACGAAAATCTGGGCGACAGGAATCACACAGCTAAAATCTTTTGGTCCGGTTCACTTTGTTTTGCATCACAATCACGGCGCGATGTTGGGATTGTTTTCAGATTTGCCGTCTGTACTAAGAATCGTGTCTCTTTCTACGGGTGGAGCTTTCCTTCTTTGCACCTATGCTTTGATTCAATACCTTCTGCCGATCAAATCCTTAACTTTGCGAAGCGGTCTTTCTATTCTTATTGGCGGGATCATTGGCAACGTGACCGATCGGATTATCTGGGGTTATGTCGTGGATTTCATTGTCCTGGGCACGCCTTCTCTTTCCAGCCCGGCTTTCAACTTAGCGGATGCATTGCAATGGCTGGGTTATGCGCTGATCGTATATGCGATCATTCGCGAGGGTGAACTTCTGTGGCCCGAAAACAATGTTCGTAAGCAATACTGGGTGAACATGCCATTTCAGTTGAAGTACTGCTTCATTCTGATGGCCGTTGGTCTAAGCCTGACTTTGATTTGCTTGGTGTTTTCGTACACGTATATGCGAGTGACGATTCAAGAGCTGGTGGGGAATAACGCTTTCTTATTGAATAAGTTTCTGGTTCCTTACGTCATCACTTTTATAATTATCTGTATCGCCTTTTGCGCGATATTGTTTGCGGTGGGACGTTTGATCTCTCATCGAATCGCCGGTCCACTCTATGCCTTTGAGCGTTTTTTAAAGACTTCTTTGGAAGGAACATCGTCGCCTCTTAAACTTCGAGCCGGAGATGAGTTTAAACATCTGGAAGAACTGGCCGAACAAATCAATGAGCGGCTAAATCAAATTAAAAAAGAGCGCACCGTCAATGTCATCGAATACAAAGAAGATGAAAACTAAAAAAAAGGGAATCTGTGAAGATTCCCTTTTTCTTTATTAAGCCACATCATTCAAGGGCAGTAAGTCTTCGTTCGTCTTTGCGACCGTTTTTTGTACGGCTGCAGATGGACGGGCCTTCGACGCCTTTACCAGAGGAGGCACCGGCGATGCCGCAACCTTCTGCTCCCCTTTGATTGTTTCTACCAATGTACCAATTACCTGAGTCATGCTATCAGCTTGCGCGGAAAGCTCCTCTGCCGCTGCGGCCGCCTCTTCTGATGTCCCGGCATTGATTTGGGTTACCTGATCTAACTGATTCATTGCTTTGCTAATCTGGGCAATACCATTGCTTTGCTCTGTACTTGCCGCCGCGATCTCATTGTTTAATTGAGTCACCTTCTTCACTGCATTTACGATTTCACTAAGAACAACACCACTGCGTTCAGCTTGCTCACTGCCCACTTCAATACGTTCGACAGAGGCTTTAATAAGATCCGTAATATCTTTGGCTGCCAATGAACTTCTTTGTGCTAAAGTTCTTACCGCTTCCGCCACGACCGCAAAACCTTTACCCTGTTCACCCGCTCGAGCCGCTTCCACGGCCGCATTAAGGGCTAATAGATTTGTTTGGAAGGCAATATCATCAATCACGTTGATGATCTCAGCAATTTTCTTAGAGTCTTGGGAGATGCCCGACATCGAACCTACTAGAGTGCGGATTTCCTGTTCGCCCCGAGTGGCAATGGAACTTGTCTCATTCGACAAAGACGCTGCTTCCGCCGCGTTGTTGGAGTTGACCTTCACCATAGAAGAAAGCTCTTCGATGGTCGCCACTGTTTCCTCTAGCGAAGAGGCTTGTTCAGTGGAAGCCTGCGATAATTGTTCAGAGGAAGATGCGATCTGTTGAGCCGCTCCCGAAACTTGCATGGAAGCGCTTGAAAGATTTTCGATGACAGAATTAATCGCTCTTCCAAGTGAGACCAGGACAAAACCTGCCAAACCTGTCCCTAAAAGAATAGCGAACGCACTCACCAAGATCATCAGCATACGAGCATGATCGTAATTGCTTTGCGCCATTGCGGCTTCTTCTTCCATGCGCTTTTCATTGCGCTCTACCGTCGAATTGATGATTTCTTCACCGAACTTTCTAAGCGGAGCGCCCTTTTTTTGAGTCATCTCTAAAGCAGCCTTATCGTCACCTTTAGTAGAGTGATTTTTTACCTCCGCCGTCGTATTCCACCATGTCAGATAGTTTTCTTTGAATTGCTCCATCTCTTTTTTTCCAGTTTCAGTAGAAATGGCATGCAGAGAATCAATTTTTTTAAGCATTTCTTCATGACGTTTCTGCATCAATCCCCAGGCTGTTTCCATAGCCTCTGGGGAATCTTCTAAAATCAAATTCTTTTCATTCATCATTTGCAGATAGAACAAGGCTTTAATGTCTTTAACTAATGAAACGCGCACGCTTTTTTCTTCGACGATGGATTTTAAAGACAGATTAATGCCTTCCATACGAGTAAGACCAATACCTGCTATAGTTAACGAACCAAAAACAAGAATGGCCATCACAAAGGCCAACTTAAAGTTGAGACTTCTTTTTTTCATTTAGATTTTTCCCCTTAATTACGCACAACACATTTTGCAATTGCATGCAAAACGACGAGGGGATTTTCGGAAGATAAACAAACAACTAAAGTTTATTTTTAAACAATTTTTATTAACACGTTGATGCGTCCACCTAAATAACTTCTCGGAACACTTCGAACAAAAGTTCGATTTCTCCTCTGATAAAACTGCTATGGAATATTAAGCGTAGACGACAGCGACATCATTGATGCGATTTAGGTAATACCGCTTGGCTGTTTTTTCGTTGTGACAAAAGGCTTGCAAGTAATCCCCGTCCGGATTCCTTACAATACCGATAGGAGTGATCCGGCGAACTTCGCCTTTTGCAGAGCCTCCCATGTAAACCATGTCGATATCTCGTTTAGCCAAAATGGCCTCTTTGATAAATTGAAACTTTGGTTCATTCAGCGCAGCTAACGAATAATCACGCCACCAAAGATTCTTCGCTTGGCTTTTGATCACTTCAGCCAGTGTGACATTTTCGTTCATCTTTTGAAAACAAGCTAACGCGACATAAAGACAAGACTTCGCATCATCATAAGCGCGATGTGCCTGGCCGCCATCGATGGTTAAATGCTTCACTAATGTTTGGAGTTTGTGATTTTCAACTCCATGTATCCACTTACGCGAAAGAAGACTTGTGCACAACGCCGGCTCGGAAGGTAACGGCAAATGATTTTTCTCGAAGTCTGCCGCCAAGAATCCCATGTCAAACGGGGCGTGGTGAGCCATCACAATCGTCCCTTTGATAAAGTCATGAATCTCGCGAATTTTTTCTGACATCGGTGGCGCATCGGCGACCATCTCGTTTGTGATGCCGTGAATACCAATGATGAAATCGGTCATTAACTCACGCGGCTTAATTAGAAATTGCAGCCGCCCAATTTCTTCCCCTTTATACCATTTCACCGCGCCGAATTCGACGATGTCATGTCCCACCGGATAAGCTCCGCTGGTCTCGGTATCAAAAGCGACAAAGGTATATTCATTCAAAGGAAGATCTAAATTCATAGGAACAGGCACCATAACACCTTTTTGTGTCAGCGACCAGAGCCAAAAGTCCAGTCCCCGAAATCTCTGGCAGTGAAGTCTTTGTTTTTCGCTCGCGATTAGTTCAGAATGAAAAGCACTTATCTATGCGAAGATACATTGCTTTTATAATTATTCTAATGAGTTCGTGGACAGCTCAAGCCGCCGACGGGACATCGCCGACGTTTGATCTATCTGGTGACATCAACCTGTTATCTCATTACGTAGAAAACGGTTTATCCCAGTCCGATAAATCGCCTGCCTTGCAGGGTTCATTTTGGTTTCACTTTGGCTCTCAATTTCGTTTAGGAATTTGGGGTTCGAATACCAATTTTGAAAATAGTGATGATCACTTTAATTTAAGACTTCTTGGCGACATCAAAGTCTCTTTTTCTCAGAACACAAACCTGATCATCAGCTATGCCCAAAGCCAGTACTATAACGGTGGCGATCGCAATGGAAACATCATTGGTGTGCGTCTGAACTCATTCGATTATCGCATTATGTACAGCAGTTTTAGTAACTGGGAAGGCACTGACGAGAATTCAAAACGCTATGCCTTTGGAAAGTTCTTCAATGTTTTCAATGGTTGGAAGTGGGATAACGAGATTGGTTACAACACTCCCAATGTTGATGAAATTAATCCTTATTTTGATGCACGGACGGGGCTGGGAACAAAGTGGGGAGTGATCTTTTTTGAAGGAGCCCTCACTGGAACCAGTGAAAGCTCCCAATTTAATGGTGCCGGAGATTTCTTCTTTATTCTGTCGGCGTCGACGGAGTTGTAATTCCCGCGGCTTCGTTCAGCTCTTGATCTACTTGTTCTTTCAAGTTTTTCGGAGCTTCTTGTTCTTTTTTACGGTTGCTGATCTGATTCACGAAGTTGTCATACACAGACATATCCACACGTGAAGGACCAAACAAAGTTTCTAGCTTACGCGGTTTACGACCGTCCGAAGTGATTTCTTTCTGCGCGATCTTCACGCGAATGAAACCTACAAGCTTCGCCGGATCGATCTCGCCTCTTTTTTCCTTCACACTGATTCCGCCGGTGACAGACACTGTGTTTGTTTCCAAAGAAGCTAGGATCTTGTTGCGAACAATATCAAATCTTTCTGCCGCCACTTTGTTTGCCGTCATCACGTTGCCATCGGCCACCGCTTGCACAAACAATCCGGACGTTAATTTAATATCTGCGTCTTTCAATCCCGTTGTAATGCCTTTGATCTTATCCATGACTTTGACGAAATTCGAATTTGGAGTCGCCGTGCCTCTTTCAAAAAGCATGTAGTCAGGAATATCAAAGTCATAACCTTCTGGAGTGACTTGCACGTTCTTGGCAACATCATTCATCTGGTCTGCCAAATAAGCCGCCACCACTTTTGTTGAACCCATATCCAAAAGATTTGGAGTTTGATCGGCAGGTTCCATAAAGCTTTGGAATGCCTTCAAAGGTTCATTCAAAATATCCAAGAATAGTTTTTCTAGAGTGATCTCGGCACCGAAGTTCTGGAAATTGTATTCAATCACAGACGGTGTAGAGAAATAATCTGAAACGGCTTTTTTCGTTTCTTCGGATTGACCTAAAAGCCACATCACCAGGAAGAACGCCATGAGGGCCGTCATGAAGTCGGCCAAAGCCACCTTCCAGGAACCGCCGTGATGGCCGCCTCCTGAAACAATGATCTTTTTGATAACAATGGTTTGCTTTTTTTCTGCCATTTCTTATCCAGTTTTCTTGAGGTTCCGTCCTCAGTACTTATTTCTCAATCCGTTCAGCTACGCGGGCTGAAGCCCGCTTCGCCTGCTCGACAGCCGATTACGCTGCCTTCTTAATTTCTTTAGTCGCTTTATCAACTTCGTCGAATGAAGGACGCTCTTCAGGCATGATTGTACGGCGAGCGTACTCAACACACACGATAGGAGGCGCACCTCTTTGCAAAGCAATCATCGCGGCTTTGATACAAGCAAGGTAACGACCTTCTGCTTCGATATCCGCACCCATTTTTGATGCTGTTGGAGCAATCAAACCGTAGGCACAGAAAACCCCTAACATGGTTCCAACCAGGGCGCCGGCAACCAAGGAACCGATCTTTTCAACCCCTTCAGTTAAGTGGGCCATGGTTTTTACGATACCCAGAACGGCGGCAACGATACCCAATCCAGGGAAACCGTCGGCGACTGTTTGCACCGCGTGCGCGGCCATATGTTCTTCGTGGTGAATCGCTTTAATATCGGCATCAAGAAGATCATCCACGTCATACGGAGACATCTCCGCTGACAAAGTGATTTTCATCGTGTCACACAGAAAGTGAACCGCGTGGTGATTGTGCATGAAGCTTGGGTAAGCTTTGAAGATGTCACTCTTCTCTGGTTCCTCGATGTGTTTTTCGATTCCTTGCGGACCTTCTTTTCTGAACGCTTGGAAAAGTTGGAACATCATCTGCAGCAATTCGACATAATCCTGCTTCTGAGGACCTTTTGCCGTCATCGCCTTGATACTCAATTTGATACCAGATTTAATAATTTTCATCGGGTTCGCAATAATATACGCACCGAGTGCGGCTCCCCCGATAATCATCATTTCGATAGGCGCTGCTTTCAAGATAACGGACATGTGACCGCCGGCTATAATGAAGCCCCCGAACACCATCACGAATACGACTATGATACCTACAAATCCCATAAGATATGACCTCTTCAGTTTCTCTATCGGAGACAGTTGTGGTAATATTGAGTCATTGCCGAATAAACTTGCCCATGGTCCGGACTGGGACTAAGAGGAAAAGCATGAAACGCAGCCTGAAGTACATTTTAGCATTCACACTTTTACTTCTGACGAGTCCTTGGTCTTGGGCGCAGCTCAACACCAACGACACCGATCCTCTTCTTGTAGAAACGAAAGTCATTCCTTTTGAGTGGAACCCCGGCCAGGGTGGAACTCTTGAAATAAAAATGAAACTTCCACCGGGTTATCACGCCTACGACGATCAATTCAAAGTCGTTATCTTGGAGCCCGATGGATTTCAGGTGGCGCCACTGAATGTTGCACCCTTAAAAAAATGGTTCGATAAGTTTTCAAAAAAGGAACGCTTGGGAATTGAAAATGAGGCGACTCTGCAAGCGCATATTGAAGCTCCCAACCGGTTCTTGAAAAAACATGACAAGATGAAGCTTGAGCTGACTTATCAAGCTTGCTCTGACCAATTTTGTCTTTTCCCTACAACGAAGTTGATTGAAGTTCCTATCACAGTCACGGTTGTCGAAGGCTCACCGCAAATCGTTGAACAAGAAACCACACCGGCCATGACCTCCCCTTCTTTCTTCGACTCTGGAAGTTTTCAAAAACTTCTGGGCGCCAGCATGTTCACCGGACTTCTGTTTGTTTTCTTAGCGGGTGTTTTCACGAGCTTCACACCTTGTATCTTCCCGATGATTCCGATCACTCTCGCCGTGTTGGGCAATCACGCCAATGAAAGATCTCGCCTGCAAAACTTTATCACTGCGTGTGTTTACGTTTTGGGTATTGCCACGACTTATTCGGTCCTAGGACTTGTGGCTGCATCGACCGGCGGTGTTTTCGGAGCGACCTTAGGAAATCCTTATGTCTTAGCCGTTATCTGCGTGATCTTCCTAGCGATGGCTTTAAGCATGTATGGTCTTTATGAGATTCAAGTGCCGGCGGCGATTCGCAATCGTTTCGGCGCGGGCCAACAGAAAAAAGGTTTGGGTGGTGCTTATCTTACGGGGCTCTTTGCCGGCATCGTGGCCAGCCCTTGCGTAGGTCCTGTACTGGTTGCAATTTTGACTTACGTCGCTTCCACACAAAATAAAGTGATGGGATTTCTTTTCCTGTTTACTTACGCCGTCGGCTTGGGATTGATCTTTATCGCGATGGGAGTGTTCACCGAACTCAGTCGCGCACTGCCTCGCTCGGGTCCATGGATGAATGCTTTTAAGTTCATTCTTGGAACTTTGATGTTGAGTGCTTTCTATTATTACTTAGAACTTCTTCTGCCAGAGCGTTGGTTTGACCTAGCGCTGGGTGTGGGTCTGATTATTCTAGCCAGCGTTTACGGAGCCTTCCTGGCCGCGGATCAAGTGGCTTCGCCTTTGAACAAAATCCGCAAAGGTCTTATGCAAGCTGTGCTTCTGGTCGGCGTGGGTTACATCGCTTTAGCCGCTTTTGAACTTCGTCCTTACATCCGCGGTCGCATCATGGCGAACGACAGCTTAAATCAAATCCAAAAACTTCAGTGGCAAGTTTACTCGGAAGATCTTTTGGCGGAGGCTGCAAAAAACCGAAAACCTGTGATTATCGACTTCTGGGCAGAATGGTGCGCAGCCTGCCACGAACTTGAAGAGCATACGTTTTCAGACGCTCGCGTGCGCGCGATGGGACAAAATTTTGTCTTCTTAAAGTTTGATGCAACAAAAGATTCAGACAAGCTTCGCGAACTAAAAAAGAAATATGGGATTCAAGGACTGCCGACCGTGATCTTTATTAATCCTAACGGCGTTTGGATTGATGCCCTTACACTGACGATGTTTGAAAAAGCTGATGCCTTCTTAAAGCGCATGGAAAAGGCAGCACAATAAAAAAAAGCCGGTGTAAAAACCGGCTTTTTTTATTTTGGGCAAGCTGTTCGTTTCTTTTACAGACGTTTCAAACGCGCGATTTCCATTTTGGCTTCATTCAAAGCCGCTTGTGACGAAATCATCTGCGCTTCTTTTTCCGCCAAAAGTTTTTGCAAGTGGTTCATGCGAACTTCAAAACTTTTGATCACGTTGTTGTGGCGATCGACCATCTCTTGAACTTTCAGATCCAGGCTTTTGCGCTCGTTCACACGTTGCGCTAGCTGCGTGATCTTCTGACCAGCCTCGGTAGCAAGCCCATTGTGGCTTTGCTCGAGACGACCCAAAAGCTGACTTTGTTTTTCAAATTTGATGTTGGAAGATTTAATCAATTCATTCACCGTCGCCACCACCTTGTTCAGCTGGTCTGCCAAGGCTTGATTCTGAGCTTTCAGCTCGAAAATCTGACGATCTGTGTTCAAATAGTTGTTTCCTACTGTGCCCATATTCGTAGGAATTTCCATTGTAGGACTCTTGGCGACTTTCTTTTCCCCAAATAGTTCCGGATTTAGTTCTTTCTGCATAAGACGCCCCTCCTAGGACTTCAAAAAAATCTACGTCTTCTATCATATTTTTTCTGGACTAAAATTTCAAATGTTCATACTTTATGCGCGAAGGGGGAACCGCATTTTGCTTAAGGTTGGACAACTTTTAAAATTCGTATCTGATCTAAATCCGCAAAATACGCCCACGCGTCTGTCATTCTTCAATTTTTTGCGTGGTTTTCCTCATCCAGACGACGTTTTAACCCCAGAATTGATCGAAATGTTTTTTAACTACTGCATGGATTACCCGCACTGGGCGTCCAATAAGCAGCAGTTGGGTCACGAAGTTCAGTTTTTGTTAGAGAATTTCAATAGCTTCTACCAGCAGAAGTTTGACTTGAGTCCAATCCGTTTCCCGCAAAACATGCAGTTGATCGAAATCGAGCATTTCCATGACTTGATTGACGCGGTTGGCACTTACGTTAAGACGCTTTGCGGCGAAAATGACAAGTTCCGCGTTCTTCCAGATCAGAACAAACGCGTGATCGTGATTCTTCTTCGCGAAGATAAATCTTTAGAAGTTCGTAGCTTCGATCGCAAATTCACACTTCGCAATGGTCAGCTGGAGCCTCTTCGTAAAGATCTGGTTCTTTACTACAACTCCGAATTGGAGTTGAGCAGCCAGCACACCCACAAAATTGAAGTGGCTCCTTACATCACAGCACAGTTCCGTGTGATGGGCGAAAAGGTCACAGGTTCTTTGCTTCGCGGGTATGTTTTTCAAAAACTTCAAGAAATGAAAAGCGAGCCTCTGGCTGAACAGACACGCGTTTTGTTCCCGATTAAGCGTTTAGAGCAATTCTTTGTCGATCGCCGAACGGATCCTTACTATCAAGATTTGGTCAGCCAACTTGAACGAACTTGTGCTTTAATCCAACAGGGTGATTCTGAGGCGCTAAAATGGTCTTCGATCGTCTTAAATAAAGCCGAAACCGCTCTCGATAATATCTTTATGGGAGACAAGCTCATGACTCTTCTAGTACGTGACCTCCGTCACGCCATCGGAGAGTACGGCCGTAAGAATATCTCCTCTTCTGACCTCACTGGTGGTATATTGTCTTCACAACAATTACCCGAGGCCGATGAAGAATGTCTGAAAATAACTCCGCTCAAAGAGTTCGACTTAATAAACTAATAGCTGATTCAGGATTAGCATCCCGTCGTCATGCCGACCGCATGATCGAAGAGGGGCAAGTCACAGTAAACGGAAAACGCGTTTACGAGTTGGGCATCAAAGTTGATCCTACTGCAGACCGCATCATGATTGACGGTAAACCTCTTCGCAAACCGTTGTCGCAAAAGTACTATCTTGTCTTCAACAAACCTAAAGGTGTCTTAACGACAATGGATGATCCTCATGGTCGCCCGACAGTGGCGGACTATTTGGGTGAAGTGCCCGCACGTGTATTCCCTGTGGGTCGTCTGGACTGGGACTCTGAAGGCATGCTTCTTCTGACGAACGATGGGGATTTTGCTAACAAAGTCATGCATCCGAAAGCGGAAGTTACAAAAACTTATCTAGTCAAATTAGATGGGCAGCCGCAACCTCACCAAATCGAAAAGCTTAAAAAAGGTGTTTCGATTGTGGGCGGTCGCGTGTCGGCTCGTCATATTGAAAAAATCAAAAAATCCGGCGACAACAAATCTGATAAATACGAGTGGTACAAAATCGTGATCACTGAAGGTAAAAACCGTCAGATTCGTCAGATGTTTGCTAAAGTCGGATTCGATGTTTTGAAACTTCAGCGTGTGGCGATTGGTCGCTTGCGTATGGGGGCTTTGAAAGCTGGCGAACTTATTTTCTTAAACGAAGTGGCTGTAGAGCGCGTCTTCTTGGCGGATGATCCGGAAGAAGTAAAACAAAAGCGCACCTACAAAGGCCGCACGGCTTCTGTTAAAAAGACGGCCAAACCCGCTTCGCGTATCCGTGTGAAAAAAGAATCTAAAGGCAAATAGTCCATGTCTTCCATAAACCCACGCTTAAGAGGCACGATTGAGATCTCTATTGCCAGCGTGGGTTTTGGATTTTTAGGTATCTTCGGTAAGTGGGCTTTTGCTTCCGGTCTTTCGGTCGGCGAATTTCTTTCTTACCGATTTACTTTAGCCGCCCTTCTGATTTGGATCTTCCTTCTTTTATTTAAACCTCAGTGGATCAAACTTACTCGTCGTCAGACGATGATTGCCGCTCTTTTAGGGGTTTTCGGTTACGCTTTATTCTCGACTCTTTATTTTGAAGCCATCGATGGCTTGAGTGTCACACTCGCAGCTTTATTGCTATACACCTATCCGTTTTGGGTGAATGTGTTTTCTCACTTTTTCACTCACGATAAAATTTCAAAAAAGGAAGCGCTCTGCCTGGTAGGAGCTTCTTTGGGATTGGTGCTTTTACTTTGGGGTCATATTGAGGTTCGTAACATCTGGGCGATTGCCGCAGGATTAGGTTCGGCCATCAGTTACGCGATCTACGTGATGTTATCTGGACGATTGCAACAGGGTGTGCGACCGATTTCCTCAAGTCTTTATGTGATCACCTTTGGTGCGATCACGCTGTCATTATTTCACCGCACGGATTATTCGCACGTACAAAGTCTGACAAGCTTTCAGGCCAGCTGCATTTTTGGTATTGCGGTTATCTGCACGATCTTGCCTTTGACCTTAGAACTCGCGGCCCTTCAAAAATTGCGCAGCAAAGAAGTCGCGCTGCTGATGATGATTGAACCTCTGACCGCAGCTATTATGGGCGCGATGATCTTTCACGAAAGCCTTAGTCTTCGTCAACTTTCTGGGGCTCTTTTAATCGCCGGTTCTTTAGTCATCAATACTTTTAGCAAGCAAGACTCACCTTAGGCCCTTCAGAAAATCTTTAACAGCCGTTTCAATCTGAGACGAAATACTTATAGTGACGCAATATCACGTCTTTTCTCTTACAAAATGCTGTTAAGAATCCGATAAGAAAGATATGAGATCCGGAACGTCCATCACATTCATTCTCATGATTTTCTTTGTTTTTTCGGCCCACTCTTCGCCGAGAACCTTCACGTATCAAGGACGTATTCTTAAATCCGACGGAACTCCTCTTGAATACAATAATGTTAGCTTTGCCTTTGAAATTACAAACGCCTCTGGAAATTGCGTTATCTATAAAGAGCAAAGGAACAATATCAATATGCAAGGTTCCGGTGGGGTTTTTGATGTTCCCATCGGCTCGGGAGTAAAACTTTATCCAACGACTGCCGGTTATGATTTAAGAACTGCTTTTAACAATGCGGTTTCTCATAATTGTGAAGGCGGATCGACATATCTTCCACAAGAAGATGACATTCGTATCCTACGCGTGCAGTTTCATGATGGAGTCGGCTGGAAAGCGATCACTCCGAATAATGAAATTCGCGCGGTGCCATTTGCTTCCTTTGCAACATCAGCCTCTAAATTGGGCGATAAAATCGCCGATGATTTCGTTTTAAAAACATCCGTCGGTGCGTGCGCCCTGGGACAGTATCTGACTTATGATGGCACCAACTTTTCTTGTCAAAACGATGCCGGTGGCGCGGGTATGGTTAGCGATGTGAATGTGACAGCTCCGCTGACAAAAGGTGGAACGGCTTCTATTCCAAGTATTGGCATTTCTGTAGGCACAACCGCGGGAACTGTCGCTGCGGGAAATGATGCGCGCTTTTTGAATGCCGAACGCCTGCGGGGAGTGAATGTGTCGTCAACACTTCCGTCCTCAGGTGGACAAGTTCTTCAATATGACGGCAGTCAATGGGAGCCTGCAGTTTTAGGAATTTCGAGTATCACGGGATTGCAAACTGCTTTAAATGACAAAGTCGCCGTCACAATGTTTCCAACGTCTTGTTCGGCGGGACAGTCTTTGGTGTTCGTCACACCGGCAAATAAATTTGATTGCTACAATATTCAAATCTCTGAATCGCAAATAACAGGAACGTTTTCTGGCGCAAAAATTTCTGGAAATATCATCGGAAACGCGGCGGGTTTCACAGGGAATTTGAGTGGTGATGTCACAGGAGCCCAAGCCGCAACGGTGGTGGGAAAAATTCAAGGCATCGACATTGATACGACAGCGCCGACGGCAGGTCAGGTTTTAAAATTTGTCGGTGGCAAGTGGACTCCCGCTGCCGATATCGGGACATCTAATGCCGTTACCAATGGCGGCAACGCCACGAATATTAAGGTCGACACCAATGCCAATCGGCCCGTGACAGGCGCCGTCGGTGACATTTACATCGCATCAGATATCAATACCACTTTCGTGGGTTCCGGCGCCGGTTGGAATACTGTCGGTACATCCAACTTAGCTTTTACTTCAGGAACTCTGCCTATCGCACGCGGTGGTACAAATAGTACGACAGCTTTGACGAACAATCGTGTGATGATGTCGTCAGGTGGTGCGATTATTGAAGCCCCTGCTTTAACTGATGGACAGCTTCTAGTGGGTCGAACTGGAAATTCTCCGGTCGCCGCGAATCTTGTCGCTGGCACTGGCGTGACAGTGACGAATGCGGCGGGTTCAATCACTATTTCTGCAAATGGAGGACTGGCTCCAGGCGGAACTGCTGGTGGAGACCTCAGTGGCACTTATCCAAATCCGACAGTGGCAAAAATCCAAGGAACTTCCGTCTCAGCGACGGCCCCTTCAGGAATGGGGCAAGTCTTACGTTACAATGGGACCGATTATGCCGCGAATTTTTTAAGTCTTGCGGATATTCGTTCGACGGTAACACCAGCAAATACTATTTTTCCTTCTTCACCTTGTGCAGCAGATAAGACTCTGAACTGGTCGGTCCTTACAGATACATTCACCTGTCAGAATATTGGAATCACAGATTCGCAAATCACCTATGCGTCTAAATCCGCGAAAACTTTTTTGGCAGCTCCTACAGGGGCTGCGGGTGCCCCAACATTTAGAACTTTAGCTTCCACAGATTTACCAACAAGCGGAGTGAGTGCCGGGACTTACACTTCAGTGACTGTCGATACTTATGGTCGAGTGACCTCTGCTTCCAATCCTACAACAGCTTCTGGATATGGCATCACAGACACCTTCGTTCAGAATGGAAATTCATTCGCGGCGGGAGCAGTCTTAGGAACAAACAATGCTCAACCTTTGAGTTTTGAAACCAATGGCGCAACTCGCATGAACATTTTAGCGACGGGAAATGTCGGTGTGAATGTTACCACTCCCCTTGCGCCCTTGCATGTCGATGGCATCTTCATGGCCGGTGAAAATAGTGAACGCGCTATTTCTTTAGAGCCTGATGTGAGTTCGGGATTAACTGGGGCTGCTTCTGCGGCCCAGATCCGAATTTCTGATCCTAACTTTGATGAAGCCACAGCGGGATCCACCTTCCTTACTCACGAGTCAGATGGGGCCACGGTTTTAGGGAACACTCGAAGTAATGGGGGACTCTCTAGCGTCAAGTTTGTGACGACACCCAACGCGGGTTCTCCGACAGAAAGAATGCGCATTCACTCGGATGGTTCTGTCAGTGTGGGCTCAACAGCCGCTCCGGTATTTATGACCGTGAACGCCGGTGGAACTGTCGCTCCTTATGTTCCAGCAACAGATCGCTTGGCCGTCATCGGTAATGCCAACACCGTCATTCAAGTAACGAGTCCCAATACGGCGGCGGGTGGCATTTACTTCTCGGATCCTGAGGATCGCGATCCAGGCGGAATTGCTTATTCACATCTTTCAAATGCCATGTCGTTCAGAGTGAATGATGCCACAAGCATGTACATTGATTCCACCGGCAACGTCGGGCTTGGTACAACAAGCCCCGCTTTCAAATTGGAAGTCAAAGGTGGAAATACACAGATAACTTCTAATACCACGATGGCTAATACTGGAGCCGTCGGCGGACTTCGTATTTTCAACTCGCAGTCTTCTAATGCCGCCGACTATATCAACATCGGATGGATCGGTGAAAACAAATACGGAATTCAATCCGCAGATGAACTGACCAATCGTGATCTCTTTCTGAATCCCTACGGTGGAAAAGTCGGCATTAACACGACGTCTTCAAGCCATGCGTTGACCGTCGCGGGACAAGCTTATGTCACTGATGGCGCCGGCTTTGTAGAAATTCTTTCTCGCGCAGATTCTGCACTTAATGTCACTAATGACAATGGATCTAAGCGTGGGTTCACTGTTCATCACAACGCGACCACCCTGCTATCGCAGTTCTATTATTGTCCCGGTGGCGCCTGTACCTCGAAGATGACTTTTGATTACAACGGCAATATGTGGATAGCTGGAACTTTAACTCAGGCTTCGGACCTGCGACTGAAAACCAATATCGCACCTCTAGAAAATAGCTTGGATAAAATTCTTTCTTTGGAAGGCGTCAGTTATGACTGGAAAAATCCTGAAGGTCGAGGCCATCAGATCGGTCTTATCGCTCAAGATGTCGAAAAGGTTTTTCCCGAGGCGGTAGAAACCAATAAAGAAGGCTGGAAGGCCGTTGCTTATCAAAACTTAGTGGCTCCTTTGATTAATGCTATCAAAGAACTTCATACCTTGGTTATGACTCAAAATGGGAATCAAGATCGCGCTATTGCGTCCTTGCAAGAGTCTAACGAAGTTCTGAAAGCAGAAGTTCAAAACCTTTCAGAACAGAATCGTCTGCTGAAGGACGCCCTGTGTGAATCTCATCCTCAGTCTAAGATCTGTCAAAAAAAGTAAAAAGCTTTGCTTCACAGAAGCAACAGAATAAAATAGAGATATATGCACGTTTTCACTGTGACCTTGCTCTTAATAACCTCTGTAGCAACGGCGGAAGTTTGTCCCGACGGTCGCAAAAGTTCCGACTTCATTCAAGGTTCCTTGCAGTTTGTTCGTTGCCAGAACATTCAAAATGCTTACTTTGAAAAAGATCTTCTAAAGGGAGCGGACGCTTCTGGAAGCCATTTCTATAAAGTCGGATTCAACAAAGTAAATTTTGATAATGTTCAAATGACGTCCGTCGAGTTCCGGGAAAACACTTTTGAAAAAGTAACGGGACTGAACTGGAACATTCAAAATTCGCGATGGATGGGTGGGATAATAAAAGACAGCCATCTATCCAAGAATCGCCTCGACGCTTCCAAGCTAGGTGGAGTTAAAATCTATCGTACGAATTTAAGCGAAACCTCATTGAAGGACACGACTTGGAGCAACTGTTATTTCGAAGACGTAAATCTGGAAGGCGCTGACCTACGCGGAGCCCGCTTCGACATGTGTGTCTTCTTAAACGTACGTATGAAGGGAGCTATATTTAATAAATACACGAAGCTTCCAATTTCTGACGCTCAAAGATCACTTCAGGGCATGGTGTACTCTCCATGAACAAGACACAACGGCTGTACGGCTTCTTTCTGTCTTTGACCCACATTGTGACCCTTTGGTTTTGGCGGGCCTTTGATTTCGATTACGGGCTGTCGCACAAGCTTCAGAATTTAGAATGGAATCCTTGGCCATTTATTCCTGAAGGGCACGTCTTATTTATTCAGGAACATGCGGTCGCGGTCACAAGTGCCTATATACTTCTGTCCTTTCTGACACCTTTACTGTTTCTGTTTGAAAAGCCTAAAGACCCCCTTCGTCTTGGCGCTTTCACACTGACTCTATTCATTAAGCTTGCGATCTTTTTTTCCTCTTATGATTTTATGGGTAACTATCACTATATGGGCAACTTGCTGTTGGCCCTTTATGTGGTCTCTGGCGCCCATCTGCTTTTTTTACAGATATCGTTAGCACTTTTTTATTTCGGCGCCGGACTTTTAAAGTTCAATGCCGAATGGATCACGGGTTCCGCTCTTCTTCGCGAAACATTTTTGCAAGGATTCTGGTTACAGGCAGCCTGCGTTTACGTCATCTTGTTAGAAACAGTCTTGATCTGGTTTTTATTTGCCAAAAATAAATATCTTCGCCTTATTACTTTCGCCCAACTCGTTGTCTTTCATATTTTCAGCTGGCACATCGTCGGATTTTACTATCCGTCGGTGATGTTTCTATTGCTGACTGTATTTCTTCTTTATCGGCCTACGGATTTTAATTTCAAAAATAGCCTTCCGAAATTTGCACCCGTCTACTTTGCCCTGTTCTTAGCGGCTCAGCTCTATCCAAAGCTGCTTAATAAGAATGAAGCTTTGACCGCCGAGGGAAGAATGCTTTCCTTGAATATGCTTGATGCCAAAACAGAATGCCTGGCATCGTTTGAGCTTCCAACCCAAGACGGATATTTGTACCTGGATCAACCGCTTTCTTACGCGATTCGCATCCGCTGTGATCCGTTGGTTTATTTTAATTATGCAAAAAAACTGTGCGCGCAATCTTCCGATGTCACTATCCCCAGCGTTAAGATAAACCTGAAATCACGCAAACAGACCGATTATCAAGACACATGGGTCATTCGCGACCAAGAAATGTGCGATAAAGAAATTACCTATTCGATCTTCCTAAATGATTGGGTTCACGCGAGTCACGAACTTTCTGCGCCGACATCAGCACCAGAAAAAGCTTACTCTCATTGGCGGGAAAATCCGCAACGGACCGGAGAATCTCGTCATCTGATGAAAACATCGTTTACTACCACCTCGCTGCCCTTTCCTTTTCAGGAAAACATTCACTCCGCGGGTAAATCCAGTCCTATAGCCTTTAAGAGTCTTTGGTTTGTAGGAAGCGATAGTGGTTCGTTGTACGCCTTTGATAATTCCTCTTTTCTTTGGAGAGATTACTTCCCGAAGCCTGTCTTTGGCTTTCATGGCTCTGGTGTGACCACCGAAGATGGAGATCTCTATCTTGGTGCTTACGACGGAATTTTGCATAAGATCCGCAGTAAAGATGGAAAACGGATCTGGTCCGTAAAGTTGGGAAGTGCGATTGGCTCTTCTCCCCTTTTGGTAAATGGTTCGCTTTACGTCGCGGTAGAAAATCTGCCTGATAGCAGCACTTTCTTTGCGCTGGATCCGCGCAATGGCGCCATCCGCTGGAGTTCAAATAAAATCAAGGGACTTGCCCACGCTTCGCTGAGCTACCACGCCAAAAGTGATCAGGTATTTGGGGCCACTGGTGCGGGTGAAGTGATTTCCTTTCACTCACGATCCGGTAAGGAAATGTGGCGCATAAGCGTCTCGGGAAAGATTATTTCTACGCCTCTAGTCACTGACGAAACAGTGGTCATTGTAAGTACAGAGGGAGATGTCCAAGCACTGAATGTTCGTAACGGGACCTTGCGCTGGCATCATCAGTTAAGCTCGGGATCTCGGGCCTCTCCGTCTTATCATTCTAAAGAAAATATCCTGATAGTTCCCTCTGAAAATGGCGACATCACGGCTTTACAAGCTTCCGACGGGGCCGAGCTTTGGCGGAAGGTGAATGCCCACCTTCACGTATCGAGCGGACTCATTGCGCGTTACGGTAAGGTCGATGTGTATATAGATCAGTGCCAGGAAAAGACTTTGTGTTTTCTAAATGTGAAATCCGGTGCGGTGCTGGAATCTTATTCTATACCGGAAAGTTTTTCATCGACGCCTATGCTGAAAGAAGACGGACTCTACATCACTCTTGATGGGTCAGCGGGCTTATGGCGCTTGGGTGAGAACGTAAAGACTGCAAAACAGTCTGCAAAGTAGTCTGGTAGATTTCTTGGGCCTTGTGTGACGGCTCCGCTTTTTGCAGATTCTCTACCACTTTGCCCAGATACTCCACTCGGTTCAGTGTTGTGCGATGCTGATACTGCGTCAGCTGATAAAGTAACGACTCATAACTTTCCGGTAGCGCCTCTTTCATATTCGCTTGCAAAACCAAATCTACATGCAAAAGCTGACCCGCTATGGCCACAAGAGGATGGTTGTTCTCTACTCCCCCCGGCAAAGGAGAAGGCTTTTGAATAACATCCAATGGAAAATGAATCTGAAAATGATCGCGAATGTAGGTCATCGTCAAATTTCGACAGAACAACACTTCTTCCGTCATCGGCCGGTTGTTAACCTCACGGTAAGCCTTTATAAGACTTTTTTCATCACAGTTATTAGACGTCTCAAGACAGTTCAAAATCTTCGGGAGAACACCTTTACAGACACCCGGTGTTGCCCACGCCATGTGATCCGAAGACTTGGCGGAAATGATTTCCAAGCGGGCTTCCAACTCCATTAGTTTTTCGTCCTTGGATTTGGACGTAAAAAGATTTCGTTCAAAATTTCGAATCAACGTGTCTGAGGATGGAATCATCAAAAGTAGTGTGGTCAGAACAGCACTCAGCGCAAGAGGTCTTTGAAACTGAGAAAGGTTTTGGCTCGCGACGTATGCAAAGTTAATGGCTAAGATCGGAAGGAAAGAATAGATAAAGCGAGCTTCTCCGGGGTTCGAGAAGAAAACAGCAGCGCACTGACAAAGAATAAATAATAGGAAAAGCCGGGTTATCGGATTTGAAAGAATTCGCGAAGCACAGAAGAGTGTACAAAGAAATGCAAAAAGATAAAGACCGCCGAAGATCTTACTGAGGGCCGTCATTCTTCCTTTCATTGGATCAGGATAGAAAGGCCCGTCAAAGATGTTCAACAAGCTGCGCGACTGCAGTGCCGCCACCCACGGTCGCTCTTGCACACATGCCTTCGCCGTTTGCACATAGTAAAACGTATCGCGAAAATCATTTTCTAAAAATAGAGACCGCGTTTCTCTAAGAGACCAAAATGAGGGCGGTCGAAACCAGAATGAATTCTGCTCGTTTTTAAAATCCAACGTGGGTGCCTGACACCAGGCCTGAGCGATATTGGCACCGCGATTTAAATTCAAAGACGCTGTTCCTTGTCGATCAAATCGACTGTTCACAAGCGAAAGACCCGCTAGCAGAAACACCATGAGCATCAAGCCCGCCAGAGTCTGCTTGCGGGACATCCTTGTTGCCTCGGTGGAGAAAGTGAGGGCGTAGAACGGAAAAAGCAAAAGAAACGGCAGAATGATATTTCTTAACGCGAACGAGAGACCTAATAAAATGAAAATGCCTAAATGGCGTGTCCACGATGACACTTTGAAAGTTTCAAAGTAAAGCCCCAGAGCCAACACCGTCAGAAACTGAAAAAGGCTTTCGCTTATGTTTAACGAATTCAAATAAATCTGCATGGGATTAAGCAACAAAAAGAGTCCTAGAACCCCGTTTTGCCATCGTGAAGCGACATTAAGATGACCCAGAAATCGATAGACCAAATAGGCGGCGCCCAGCCCTAATCCCTGATTCAGCCAATAAAGAAGACTCAAGCGATATTCTAAAAGACCGATGGAATCTAAGATTTTATAAATAAAGGCCAGCCAAACCGGATAAGAACCCCATGCCGCAAAATTTCCGAAAACTTCGCCAGAAATCACAGCCAAGGCTCGCTCATCGAAGCGAAAAGCCATGTGAATATTCCACGTCTCGCTTTTATAAAAGAATACGAAGAAAGCGAATCGAAGAAGAATGCTAAGAAGAAAAAGTCCCCGTAAGCTTAAAGAGATATCACACCCGTCCTAAGAATGTCGTTACTGATCGTCGTGGAAATACTTTTCGAAGTAACACGAACCAGATCTGTGTAGGTATCAATCATTTTCAGAAACTGTTTTAACTCAATCTGATTTTCACAGGCACCAGGGAAGGCGTTCTTCCTTAAGTAACAGTTGTTTTGCACAGTGAAAGTTTCAATGGCAACGTTCGTTCCCTCGACATTCTTAAAGAACATTCCAAATCCCGCGCCTACAACAGGGTTTCCGGCATTGGATTTAGGGAACTCTTGAACGGAGATCACTCTTTCATTGTTATCGAGATCAATGGAGTAAGCCTTAAAGAAGAATTTAGAAACTGATCCTTCCGTACAATTGGGCGAGTTCGGAAGACAGCAGGTAACACTCATCGTGCCATCACTGCGATGAGTGATGAAGGGACGACGTTTCATTGCGCCTAATACGTACAGTGCGGTGATACCCGGAAACTTATTATCTATCTCAAAAGCTTTATCCGCCTCATCACATCGTGCGACCATAAGGCGTTTGGTTCTTTTTTGCATTCCACCTTGGCTTCCGGTCAGACGATGTTCTTCCAACAAAAAGGAATCAAGAATAATATCGTAAGCCGTTCCTGAAATGGCTTCCGTGGCTTTTTCATACAGGTGGCTTCCCTGAGCATTCTTAGCCCATTCTTGAGGATTTATAATCATTGACGGCGCAGGTGAAACTGCGTTGCTACCTAGACTAGCGGCTCCCGTATTGAGAGTTTGATAAAAAGTTGTCGGCATATTCAGACGGCTCATGTTTAAGTTTCTTGCCGAACGACGAATAAACATATCCATTTCTTGAATTTCACTGACCACTTCTTGCTTCTTTTCAATACGCTTCATCTCTTTTACAAAGACAATCGTTGCCTGGCTTGATGCTAAAAGCAGAATGGCCATGATGGCACTGACCACCATGACCTCAACCAATGTGAATCCCTTCTTATCCAAAATCATGGTTTCACCTTAATAAAATCCAGATACCCCAGATCAAAATTCGACTTCTTCATCACCCACAACATCGAAATCAAGGGCTTTTGTAAATCAGCTTCAAGTAGGCGGTCTTCATCGGTTCCACAGCCTTGCGCTATATCCCTAACAGCGATGTTTCTATTTCTGCTTGAATAACAAGCGACTTTGATTTTCACCGAAGGATCTGGAACCCATTCAAACTCCTCTTGCTGTTGCGCTTGAGGCGAGCTTTGTGGTCCTTGGTTGCTCTTATCCACTTTGACTTTTTTCAGTAGTCGGCGCGCTTCAATAAAGGCACCGTCTCTATCGACAAGCTCCTGACTGAGCTCCTCAAATCCGGGCTTTTTAAACGCCAGCTTAGAAAACTCTCCTTGAAGCGCGGGTGCAAGATGCGGCCCTTGCAGAGCGACCCATACTGCACGCGGTTCGGAAGCCAACTCTGGAAACGGATAATAGTTTCCATGAGGTGCCACCGCCATGAGCGAACTCAACCAACCCGAAGAAGAATGAGGCGCGACGAAAAATCCATTCGAAGATTCACAGGCGTTACCACCGTCCGCAAAGTTTTGCGATGACTTGCCGCGAGTGACGAAGAATGCTCCGCTTTTATTCTGACAGAGGAATTCGTGCGAGCTTGTTTGTTCAGAGGCCACAGGAACAACACCGCGGAATTTAACGTGATTGAAAAGCACATAGGCCGTTCCGCCACTGGCAGGCGCACGCACGTACGAATAAGGTGTTTCCGAAACTACGGTGTGGGTCTGTACACCTGCAGGACTATAATAAAGCATGTGACGTTGATCGACGTCATTTGAAAGCATGGCTCTAGGCACATCTGCCACGACACCGGCGTCTTCAACTTTGAGTGCTGTCCAGAATTCGCTAGAAACTTTACTTCCAAAAGATTTTTTCAAATCACTTGCAGCCCGAGTACTCTCTTCTTCTCCTTGTGGAGAAACAAAGAAGCCCATTTTTGCTAGATTCAGAAACTGATAACGATTCGATGCTTTAGGGATCTCATCTAAGCGGGCCACGGACCCGCCCTGTTGCAGAATACCTTCGCGCAACTGAGTCACCGGATGTGATTCGCGTCCCATATTTCGGCAGGCATCCGGAGCCTCGGCAAAACTCACGGAAGGAATCGTCGAAGTTCCCAGAGTGCGCGCCAAAGTATATTCACCGAAGGCAAAACACATCGCAGGAAGCTTGTCGTTACAATTTCGCGATTGATAGATCAGCTTTCCATTTTCAACTTTAGCCGAAATACAACGGCCTCCTCCTGCCAAGGTGATGTTTTGTTCAGCATAAGGCAGGATTTTTTCGGCTTCGTCTTTGTTTTCAGCAGCACATTCAGGAATCTGCGCATCCAAAGGTTCTGGCGGCAACTCGTTCAATGGGCCAAAGGTCTCTAGCCCCATGCGAGTGCATCCTTTAACAAAACACATTGTACAATGAAGTGGCATCGAAGCAGCGCCGATTTCTGCTGCCCACTTATCTTCGTTATCCAAGAAATCCGGAGTGGACACGGTCAAAGAAGGTCGTGCCGAAATTGGATTGGTCTCAGAACACACTTTGCGACAAAGAGGTTCTGCATTATTCACTTTCACCTTCAAGCCATTGCCGCCCGGACTGAACGACATAGGAGCACTTGTATCCATTCCGCCTTGAGCATCTATCGGGTAAAAAAGCTGGTTGGAGTGTTGACGATAAGATGTCGTCGCTGAGTTTGTGTACTCTATCGACGTTCCCGAATTGTTCAGAATATTCTTCCCATTAGTATCTAAAAACTCCATCTTAGGACTGACCCGGACCCGTTCTCTATAACCATACTTGTTTTTAGAAAAATAGTTCGCAAAAGCCGTGACGTTTATAAACGGTTTGTAGTCGCGCGTGTGATTTCGCGCCGGGCAACGAAAACGGGTTTCTGTACAAGCGGCGACGACGTTTTTAGTTCGATCTGCGGAAAGACGACCATCAATGTAACGACCTTGAACCACTTCCGTAGCAGAAAACGAAATTTCAAAAGGACTGACACCGGACTCTTCAAAAATAGTATTATTATAAATAGTCCGTCCCGAAGGGTCTCCGACACCGGTGCCCGCGGGTGACATCGACAGAATCACACCATTAGCATCGCGGACATCACACGAGCCCACGTCTAAAACTGAAATAAGATCTTTTGAATCTGCGGAACGCTTAGAGCGTTCTCCGTTGTCTAGAATACGGTCATAGTTCGTGACCGCCTCAACCATGAAGACGGCGGTTTTTGAATCGACTCTCTGCAAACCCATAGGTAACAGAGAAAATACGGCGCTGGATTTCGTCGGATCCATTGTACGAATGCTAATACTTAAATCGACTTGTAAAGTTTTGAAATCAATAGCTTGGCTGGTCGCCAAGGTGTTCCTGCCCTGAACGGGGGCTAATGAGATTTTGATTTCGCCTCTATCTGAAACTTTATAATCTGATACCGACCACTCGGGTGCAAAAACCTTTTTCCACACGGTCAAAGAAAACGCCGTGTTAAGCCGCGCTTTTGTTGTCACAAGATCAATGGGTTGAATTCCGGGTTTAATCTGCTTTGGCTCTAATAAAGAACAAATGCCTTTTGTTTTAAGGCCCCCCGACGTCTCGGCAGTTTCTAAAAGGGCCGCCCGTGTGCGGTTTAAAACGTCAGTTCCGATTCCAGGCAGTTCCTGTTTTGCAACAGAACTTTTCGCCATCGTCGAATGCTGGCTGACTATGGCAGCAATGGATAGTATCGAAAGAGCTACGATACCCGCGGCGATCACGCCTTCAATCACGGAAAAACCTTGTATAGATTTAATATTGTGTTTTTTCATAGATCTCCCGCACATAAACGTTCAAAAAAGAGTCTAGTTATCACCGTCGCCATCACCGTTTGACTGAAGGACTTCGACAGGGCGTGGTCGGACCACCATCGTTGTGACCGTCGTAGTTTCCGTGACGGACTCCTGAGGCGACGTCACTTCTATCTCAGGAAGTTGCACCCCCAGCCGCTTGGGCTCGATAACGGACAAAGTTGGATTCTTCACGAAGGTGCTTGCCACGTATGGATTATAAGTATTTCTAAACGTAGGTTTCGTGGCTTCCATCGGTGAATATCGAGAGACACTGATATCAAATTTTTCGTAGGAAAGACTTTTAAAGCTACTAGCCACAGTGACAGAGGTCGACGTCGAGCTGCTTGCAGAGTCCCCTTCCACTTCACGACTGACTCGTTGAGTTTGAAATACGCGCACCGGCGAATAGCATTTGCGCTCAACTTCCGCGTTGAGTTTTTCCCCAGGCATGAAGACTTCTTGCTTACCCATGGCATCGACCAGCATCACGTCTTTTTCCCGATTCGGATAAATTTCGCTATTGTAGGTCGTCGTTCTTTCATACTTTAGCTTGTAGATAGCCCCTGGCCCCAAATTTGTGATGCGCACACCGATCATCGCCGATGCACCATCTTGGGGAGCCCCCAAAGGGCCGCGACATTCTGGATTGTTCGTCAGAACACTTCCGGCTTCACATTCAAAGATGCAGGATTCTCTTCCCGTATTACTAATCACCTGCACGTCAGGGGTTCCGATAGGACGACGAATCGCACCACTTTTACTGACTTCTTTAGCTCGGCCGTCGGTTCCCATGAACTGCGTTACCGCCGTCATCACCACCATAAATCGATCGTCATCCGAGAGAGAGTTAATGAATGGAATTTCGCCCACAAGAGATCTAAATGAGCTTTGTTTCGACCAATCAACAAGATCCATTTTTAATTCGGTGGTATAAACCTTCTTGTTCTCATCTTTGTTTTCCACAACAAGAACCAAAACATCGTCCTCATGACGAACGGATTTTATATTGTACTTACTTTCAGGAATGCGCGGAGTATGGTATCCACCGCCCCAGCGGCATTTTTTATTACTTCCTAAATCTTCCCAACCATCTTCGCGACACAATACCAGGTTATGAGCGACGAAATATCCGCCTAATCCCAAGGCTTTTTGATTCCCTAGATTTGTTTCCCATTCAGAATAGGCGTAAGACGACCTTCTAAAGATATCTAGTCCCATCTGAGACATGGCAGCGACGCCCAATACGGAAATAACCGATATCCCTGCGACCATTGGCAGAATGCCTGCGCCAGAGTGATTCAACTTCACAAAAACCTCCGACCGAAACGCACAAATGAAGCATTTTAATGTTGATTCCCCAAATTTATCGGCAATTTTTCGCTGCGAATAAACCCTGGGTGCATTACGATGTGTGGTTTAAAATTTTTTTGACTTCGCGTACCGCTTCAAAAGAAGACGACGTTCTAAAATTTTTAAAATTGCGTAATATAACTGTCTCACTCATAAAAATGATTTGCTTTTAACTCAGTAGAACTGATCTTCGTTCTCGACTTGCAAGATGGCGCGAAACCCGTGGCGGCCCGCTATCGCCGTCACTAGATGGCGAAGGCAATTGATAGTTCTACCTCCACTTCCCAAAACCCGGCCGAAATTATCTTGATCTGTTTTTATGTAATAGACGGTGGTCTGTTCCCCCACGGAATATCTAAGACCTACACTATTCGGATCGCTGGCAATTTCTTTAAGTGCCAATTCGACAATGCGCTGAATATTTTCTCGCGCGATATTGAACTTTTCCGAAGATCCATCTTCCATCTTCCGCACTTTAATCACCGCCACTTGCTTTCTTAGCGAACTCATTCCTTGGCCCCTTTCGTGACATAGTTCTTCATCTCTTGTGAAATGTCTTTAGCCGAGCTTAAGTTACTGTGTCGGACTCGACTGTATGCCCACAGATTCAAAAACTGCGACCATGCGAGGAGCAGATGAACGAACTTTCAAAAATCCTGATTCGCGAGTTTAAAATGAAGCGTCAGCGAAATCTTAAATTTTCACTCAGGGCTTTTGCTAAGTTTTTGAAAACGGATGCCAGCAATCTTTCAAAGATACTTCGTGGCGAGAGAATTCCTTCCGCTAGCTTTGCTTTGGAGCTTCTTCAACGACTGAACATCAATACGGATGAAAGAAACATAGTTTTGAAATCACTTGTCGAAACTAAAAGCCATCTTAAAGAAGAAAAAAAAGAAAAGTCGAAAAATCTAGAACACAAAATCGTGGCGTCCTGTCACTGGCTTCACCTCATTTTGCTGGAGCTCTCGCAAATAATGATTTTAACGCCAAATCAGCTTGAAAAGATCAGCCGAATTTTGAATGTCTCTTTGTATGAAGTTAAGGTGGCCTACGAGGAATTGGCAAGGTGGGACTTATTAAATGAAGATGGCATCGATAATTATAGTACGATGTGTGGGCCCATAACTGCGGAAAACCTTCGCGCTATTCAAAGACAATTTTTAAAGATGGCTGTGGATGCCATGGAAATCTACGACCTGACAGAACGGGAAAACACGACACTGACTTTCTCGATTCCCAAGACGCACATTCCCGAAGTAAAAGAGATCTTAAAAAAGACTCGCGATCGGATCAATCGTTTATCCAACATGAAGAAAAATCAGAAAAGCTGTATCTACAATATTTCCATGGCCCTTTATCCCGTCTGTGATAGCGCCGATCTGTCCTAAGTTGTATCAAGTTGAAACAGTTTTCTTAGAAAGTATTACGTTCTGTCTATAATTCCGCTTTTCACTCGGACTTTCTTGTTAAGAATCCGATAAGAAGAATATGAAACACGGAACGTATCTTGTCTTGATTCATGTTTTTCTAGCATCCCTAGGAAGCTTCGCCGCTCCTAATCTTCTGACATATCAAGGCCGCATCGTGAAAGCGGACGGTTCCGCCCTTGAGTACAATAACGTCAGCTTTTTATTTGAAATCACTAACAACACCGGCGCCTGTGTGATCTATCGAGAGCAGAAAAACGGAATCAACATGACGAACAGTCATGGTGTTTTCGATGTTCCAATTGGTGCCGGTACAAAACTTTTCCCTTCTTCGCCGACGAAAACTCTTTTGAATGCGTTTAATAACAGTACGACTCACGATTGTGCAGATGCTGATAACAATGTTGCGGGCTCTTACACACCCGCTGTCGGACATACGCGTCTTTTGCGCGTTCAGTTTCACGACGGAACGGGTTGGAAAGTCATTAGCCCGGATAACGAGATTCGCTCCGTTCCCTTTGCCGCTTACTCTCAATCCGCTGAAAAGCTTGGCGACTTAGGCGCAAATGACTTCATCGTAAAAACAGGCATTCCTTCTTGTAATACGGGTGAATTTTTAACTTGGAATGGAACCGCTTTAACTTGTGGCGCGGTTTCTGGAGCCAGTGGTGGAACGGTCACCAATGTCACATCGGCCAACTCTTATCTCACAGTGACTAACAACACATCCACGCCCCTTCTTACATTGAACGTGGGCACCACTGCTAACACCGTCGCTGCCGGAAATGATCCGCGTTTGTCAGACTCTCGTCCCCCGAATGGCGCCGCAACCGGTGATTTAAGTGGAAACTATCCAAATCCTACAGTGGCAAAAATTCAAAATGTGGCAGTTGCGACGGCGGCGCCGACAACGGGGCAGTTTTTTAAGTTCGATGGTGCCCAATGGGCGGCTTCAGCCATTGCGATTTCTGATGTTACAAACTTGAATTCCACCTTCTCTAATTATCACACCACCGCGGCCTTCAATGCCGCTGTCGGAAGTGCGAACTGCGCCGCTTACCAAACTCCTTACTGGAGTTCGGTTTCGGGCTCTTTTCAGTGCCAAGCGATCAACGTATCTGTCGCCGGCGATGTCAGTGGAAGTATTGGTGCCGTATCGGTTAATAAAATTAAAGGTGTCGATGTTGATACGACCGGATTGTCTTCAGGACAAGTTTTAAAATACGACGGAACGAAGTGGGCGCCTGGGAATGACAGTAACGCCGGTGGTACAGTTACAAATATCACAACTGGCACGGGTCTTAGCGGTGGTCCGATCACTTCGACGGGAACTATTTCTTTGGCAAATACGACGGTGACAGCAGGTTCTTATACGCGCGCCAATATTATGGTGGACGCTCAAGGTCGTTTGACTGCCGCAAGCAATGGCTCGGCCGTGAATCTTGCCACGGATATCACTGGAACTCTTCCAATTGCAAACGGCGGTACTGGCCAAACAAATGCGACAGAGGCCTTCAACGCGCTTTCTCCCCTGACAACAAAGGGTGATATTGTCGTGAACGACGGAACCAATGACATTCGTCTTCCCGTAGGTACGAATGGACAAGTTCTTTCCGCAAACTCGGCCCAGGCATCGGGCTTACAATGGGTGACTCCCACGAATGGAACTGTCACCAATGTTTCAGGTACAGCACCTATTTCGGTTTCATCCGGCTCAACAACTCCTTCAATTTCAATCGCGGATGCGACGACCTCCGCAAAAGGGGCTGTTCAGGTAGGAGCTGGTATCGCAGTCACCTCAGGGACTATCAGTGCTGATCCCGCAAACTTCCCTTCAGCGGTGCCCGTTGCTAAAGGCGGTACGGGTGCCACTTCGTTAACGGCAAATAGACTTCTTGCTTCCAATGGAAGCGGCAACGCGATCACCGCATTTAACTGTGCGACAGGACAGCTTCTTACTTTTGATGCGACAGGTATGATGACTTGTACATCTTTCGCAAATGCATCGGTGTTTGTGAATGGCGGAAACTCTTTCGCAGCCGCAGGAACTTTGGGAACGAATGATTCCAATGCATTGAATTTAGAAACGAACAATGCGGTTCGACTTACAATCAGTGCGGCGGGTGACCTCGCCGTCAATACGACTGTGGATACAAATGCAAAACTCAAGATCCGTTCTGGATCGGCGACTCAAGCACCTCTGAGTTTAGACAGTCCGGCCTCAGGTATTCCTAGCATTGATTTTCTTCGCAATGGAACTTGGAAGGGAACTTTCGGGTTTACAAATGGTGCGGGCGACGAACTTTATGTCTCTAACGGTGTTAACGGGCCGGTGATCTTTGATACGAATAACGACGAAAAAATGCGCATTCAAGCTGATGGTAAAGTTGGCATCGGTTCTAGTGGCCCAGGGGCTCTCTTGCAAGTCGGAGCTTGGGATGCGCAGGCGACTTACAACAGTATATTCGTTGGAAGTTATCACAACACTTTGGGGCAAGCTCAGTTCGTTGGTAACTGGAACAGCACGGGATATTGGGGTATTGGTCCTGCGACAAATCCGGCTAACGGTGTTGTGCGTATCGGTAATGCGAATACAGCCGGCGACTGGAGAGCCACTCAAGATTTGGCGCTTCAAGTGCCCGGAAGAATTGGTCTTGGTCCTACGGTCACAGCTCCTGAAAGGGTGTTGCATATCAAAGGAACTGGCGGGCTTGACGATGATCTTTATATTCAATCGCAGCACAGTGCGAGTGGCGAAGGTTCTGTGATTATCACGCGCGCGCGCGATTCTGCGGGAGCTCCTGCCGCCGTTCTTGCTAATGACAGTTTGGGATTTCTGGCGATCCGTGGTTACGATGGATCTGCCTATGTACAAGCAGCAAGCATTAACGCCTACGCGGCATCTGACTTTGCGACTTCAAAATCATCAACGATGATTTTCAGTACAATAGCTTCGGGAACGTCTGCTGAAAGAATGAGAATTCATTCTGACGGAAATGTTGGGATTGGAACCACGGCACCTACAGGACACCTTACAGTCTCCTCTGCGGCGGCCTATACGATGATCTATAATACCAACACCTCCGCCGGCGGCCAGGCGTGGCGATGGCTTTCCTCTTCTACCGCCGCTCCTCTTGGCGCCAATGCTATGTGCTTCGCACTCGGCGCCTGTTATTTTAGTTTATATGCTTCAGGTAACGCCACCCTCTCTGGCACCCTCACTCAAGCTTCAGATGTTCGTCTTAAAAACGATATCCAACCAATCCTTAATGCCTTGGATCGAATCACAAATATTCATGGCGTGACTTATCAATGGATCGACAAAAATAAAGACCAGACAAAACAAATGGGTCTTATCGCGCAAGAAGTGGAAGCTGTTTTCCCTGAGGTCGTGAAAACGGACAGCAAGGGATTTAAATCGGTCGCTTATCAAAATCTTGTTGCTCCGATCATCGAAGCCATTAAGGAGTTGAACCATAGATGGTCTTCAGATTCGGAAGTCATTCATAAAGAATTAGTCGCGCAAAAAAGAGAGATCGCTTCCCTCAAAGAAGAAAACGAAAAACTGAAAACGCAGGTTGAAGAAATCTCTTCGATCAAAAAGGCCTTGTGTAAGCAGGATAAGAGTCTCGACTTTTGCAAAAAATAGCTCACAGAAGATCGCTAAAACTGTGTCTCACTTCGAGACACTTTTTTTAATCGCTCTTACATTCGAATAATTCTGGCCCAAAGACCTTCTAAATAGTTGTTAAGATTCCGATAAGATAAGTATGAGAACCGGTACGTCGCTTATTCTATTTCTCGTTTTTTTCGCCATATCTGCAGTCCATGCGGCGCCGGCACTATTCACCTATCAAGGACGTATCTTAAAAGCCGACGGTCAGGCCTTAGAGCACAACTCTGTCAGTTTTATTTTTGAAGTCACCAACCCTAATGGCACTTGCGTTATTTATCGCGAACAAAAAGACGGCATCAATATGGTGAATTCTAAAGGCGTCTTTGACGTGCCCATCGGTTCGGGCACAAAACTATTTCCAGCCGATCCGTTTTATTCCCTCTTAGACGCTTTCAATAACGCCAAGACACATGACTGCGTTGGTGGCGCAACTTACTCGGCTTTATCCGGAGACATTCGCCTTCTTAAGGTGCAGTTTCATGATGGCAGCGGTTGGAAAGTCATTTCTCCCTCGAATGAAATTCGCACGGTTCCTTTTTCAGCTTATGCTCACTCGTCTGAAAGATTGGGCACTAAAACTGAAAATGATTTCTTCGTAAAAACAGGATTACCCGCCTGTTCTGCCGGAGAATTCTTAAGCTGGGATGGAACTGCTCTGGGATGTGCGCCAGTATCAGGAGCCAGTGGCGGTACCGTCACAAACGTGACTTCTGCCAACGCTTACATCACGGTTACTAGTGGGACTTCTACACCGCAATTGACTTTGAATGTCGGCACTGGTGCAGGCACCGTGGCTGCGGGAAATGATTCACGCTTGAGTGATGCACGTGCTCCAACCGGAGCTGCCAGTGGAGATCTTAGCGGAACCTATCCAAATCCCTCCGTTGCCAAAATTCAGAATGTGACGATCGCCAATGCCGCGCCTTCAGCGAATCAGTTTTTTAAGTTTGATGGATCACAGTGGATAGGATCCGCCATCGCTATTTCAGATGTTACAAACTTAAGCGCCACACTCGCGACTTACAAAACGAATGCTTCATTTAATACGGCAGTGGGCAGCGCGAACTGTGCGGCTCACCAAACTCCTTATTGGAATTCAGTATCTAGTTCTTTTCAATGTCAGGCGATCAATGTTTCTGTTGCCGGAGACGTTAGCGGAACAATCGGCGCCGTTTCGGTTAATAAAATCAAAGGTGTCGATATCGATACGACCGGCTTAACTTCCGGGCAAGTCTTAAAATATGATGGAACTAAGTGGGCTCCGGCTAACGATAGCAATGCCGGGGGCACAGTTACTAATATTGCAACGGGAACAGGTCTTAGTGGTGGACCCATTACTGCGACTGGAACTATTTCGTTAGCGAATACGGCTGTGACTGCTGGATCTTATGGCTCGATGACCCAAGTGGGAACTTTCACTGTGGATGCTCAAGGACGCTTAACTGCTGCGAGCAATACAGCTATCGCATTCCCCGTCACTTCTGTGGCAACAAAAACTGGAGCCGTCACTCTTGATTATGGTGACATTAATAGCGCCGCTTCAAAATATCTGACTTATCGTCCTAACAATGTCGCCTGTACCGACGGTCAAACTTTGAAATGGGTGACAGCAAATTTACGCTGGGAATGTGCGAACGATACGGATACATCAAGTGGCGGAACCGTCACCAATATCGCCACAGGTACTGGCCTGAGTGGTGGTCCGATTACTTCCACCGGAACTATTTCGCTTGCAAACACGGCAGTGACCGCGGGTTCTTATACTCGCGCAAATATCACTGTCGATGCCCAAGGCCGTTTAACTTCGGCAACAAATGGGGCCGCCATCAATCTTGCAACTGAAGTTACAGGCACCCTCCCTATTGCTAACGGCGGTACGGGACAAACTTCAGCAACAGCCGCTTTTAACGTTCTTTCTCCTCTGACAACCAAGGGTGATCTTGTTGTTAACGATGGCGCAAATGACATTCGTCTGCCCGCGGGCACCAATGGACAAGTTCTTTCTGCAAACTCGGCACAAGCATCAGGCTTACAATGGGTGACACCTACTAATGGAACTGTGACCAGCGTTTCAGGAACAGCTCCCATCGCCGTCGCAACGGGAACTTCAACGCCTGTTATTTCTATTAGTGATGCAACAACGAGTGCAAAAGGTGCCGTGCAAGTAGGCGCGGGTATTGCGGTCACTAGTGGTACTATCAGTGCCGACCCAGCCAATTTTCCAACGGCAGTTCCCGTTTCCAAAGGCGGTACGGGAGTTACCTCACTGACTGCAAACAGACTTCTTGCATCGAATGGAACTGGATCTGCTGTCACGGCATTTAACTGTGCGGTCGGACAGCTTTTAACATTCGATGGTACGGGAATGATGACATGTACATCGTTTGCGAATGGCTCTGTGTTTGTAAATGGAGGCAACTCTTTTGCGGGTACAGCAACATTGGGAACGAACGATGCCAATTCACTTGTACTAGAAACTAACAACACCGCTCGAGTAACAATTCTATCGGGTGGAAATGTCGGTATCAAAGAATCTGCTCCCGCAGGAAATTTGCACATCACTGACGCCGCGGGTGCAGACATTCGCTTACAAGACAATAACGCCACGACCCCTGCGGCCCTCCGCATACTTTCAGAAGGTGGTGTAAACTACATCGAATCCGGTGCAAACTTCACCTCGGGTTCCGCAGCGGATCTTCACTTCACGGATATGATGGGACAAAAACGCTGGATGACGGTTAAAGCCAATGGTTGGGTTGGTATCGGTGATACCACACCGTCCTCTCAACTAGAGGTCACAAGTGCAAGTACAAATCCTACCGTCGTTGCTCGCTTTAATATGCTTCCTGCGCCCACGGCCGATGTTGCAGGAAATCTGCACGGCTCATGGTCATCCATTACTCCAAACAATGCCTTCAATTATACAGGTTCACTTTACGCGGCTGTGAACCGTGTTGAAACCGGAACAAGCCAAACAGGCTCTATCAATAGCGCCATCGGTATGACAGCAGATGTTTACAACAGATCTGCAGCAACATTCGGTACAGCAACGGGTGTTTATGGAGCTGTTTTAAATACTTCAACTGGTTCAATCTCTGCCGCAAGAGCTGGATATTTTACGGTAACAAACACTGGCGGTGGAACGCTCAACACTGGGTATGGCGTCTACATTGATGGCATCGCAGGCACATCCAAATACGGCCTTTATCAGGCTGATGCTGGAGCAAACAATTACTTTGCTGGAAAATTGGGTATCAACACGACAGCCCCTCTGGGCAACCTTCATATCGGAAGCACAGGAACTGGTGCTTTCGCCTACTCTTCCTTTCAGATGGGAAGTGATGCCACGGCCACTCACAACTTTCATTGGGCGAACGAATACACGAATGGAGCGCGATCACTGCGTCTCTATAACGGGAATCTGGGCTCAGGCACGCCGTTATTGTCCGTGAATGCGGCTGGCGGAGTCACGATGGGTGAAGGAACTGGTGGCGCTGGACTTCTTACGTTGAAACCAGGAAATATCGATCACGTTTATTTACAGTTGTTTGCGCGCACAGCATCGCCGAATACACGCTCCGCATGGATCGGTTACGGCGCAAGCGCCACGGTTGACCTTTCGATTACGAATGAGCTTGAAGGCGGCCAAATCTATTTCAACACAAAATCAGGCGGCGCTCAAAGTGCGCGAATTATCTTCGCTGCTGACGGAACGGCTTACAAACCTGGCGGTGGATCTTGGGCTGCTACTTCCGACGCTCGTCTTAAAACAGATATCAAAGATTTCAATCCGGGGCTCGAAGATCTTCTTAAAGTTCATCCGGTTAGCTTCCGCTACAACGGCAAAGGTGGGACTGTCGACGACGGTAAACACTATATCGGGGTCCTTGCACAGGAACTAGCTCCGATTGCTCCTTATATGATTCAAAAAGAAAAAGCGAAAATCAATAAGACGGACAAAGAAGAATCGGAAATTTATAAAGTAGATCCTTCTGCATTCACATACATGATTATCAACTCGATTAAAGAGCTTTCACAAAAGCTCTCCTCGTTCGAGAACAAAGTGAAATCCTGGTTCAACAATCATGAAGATCGTCTGCAGCGCCTAGAAAACCAGATGGTTTTATTGCAAAAGCAAAATGAAGAATTGAAAAGACAGAACGAAGAGCTTGTGAAGCATTTGAAGTCTCAAGGTGAGACACGTGCTCCGGCTTCTTCACAGTAAGTGCTTAGGAAAACATCAAATTCAACCGATAAGTATGAAGTCGGAGGTTGTACGTGAAAAAACTAATTCTGCTCTCGCTAGTAGTATTGGCTACGGGTTGTTCGATGGAAGCCTCCTTAGAGCAATTGGCGAAGGAAGTTCCGACCATTAAGTTTCAAGATCCTGCAAAAACAACGGGCTTGGTTTCTGGTTCTACACAGACGGGAACTGCGTCTGGTGGCGGTGTCACTTATCACGTGCAAAGCACAGTCGGTAACTACATGTCAGGAATCGAACAAACCACTTCAGACAACTCTTACAAGGTTTATAGCTCCGTTCAAGGGGCGATCGTTTCTAATTAATTTATTATCTTTACTGTAAGTTGGCGACAAATCTCCTCTGTATCAAGAGGAGATTTTTTATTTATTAACATAGTAGTTCCTTACTGTTAGCGCTCTTGCGTTCTTGTAACATACAAAATCCCTCACAATAAGCCGATAAGTCTTTATATGAAAATCTTGAGCGTTCTGGTTCTTTTCATGTCTCTATTAGGGGCTGCAACGACTCACGCAGTTCCAGGTTCTCTAACTTATCAGGGAAGAATCAAAAATTCCGACGGACTTCCGCTGGAAGTTAATGGCGTTCGCTTTGAATTTTCCATCACGAATCCCTCAGGCTCTTGCGTTCTTTATAAAGAAATATCTTCGTCCATTGATATGCGCAATTCTTCCGGAGTCTTTGACGTGCCTATCGGAACAGGCACAAAAAATTATCCCGTCGATCCAGGATTTAAGCTCTTAGATGCCTTCAATAATGCAGCGGCTTTGAATTGTGAAGGTGGAGGAACCTACACTCCTATCGCCGATGACAAAAGGCTTTTAAGAGTCCAATTCTATGATGGCACAGGTTGGAAGCTCATCAGTCCCGACAGCGAAATCCGCAGTGTTCCTTTTGCAGGCCATGCGCAGTACGCTGAGTCCGCGCAAAAACTTGGTTCAAATACAGTCGCTGACTTTATTCTAAAATCCAGTGTGCCTCTTTGTGGCGCTGGCGAATATCTTCGACATATTGCGCCCGCTGGCACATTTCAATGCACAGTTCCCGTTGTGAATGGAAATGACGTCAGCGGAAATATTTCCGGTAGTTCCGCGGGCTTTACTGGAAATTTAAGCGGCGATGTCTCGGGAACTCAAAGTGCGACAAGCGTTGATAAAATCAAAGGCATCGCCGTTAATATGACGGGCCTGGCTTCTGGAAAAATTCTTAAATACAACGGAACAAATTGGGCGCCTGCAGATGACACGGATACTAACACTGACGATAAAATCCGCGGTGTCGATGTTTCTGCAACCACACCGGTCAGTGGACAAGTTTTAGTTCACAACGGATCAGCGTGGGCTCCTCAATATTTCGGCATGGGGCAATTGCGATCGACGGTTACGGGCACAGCGCAAGTTCCGGCATCGTGCTCAACTGCTGATAAAACTCTGACTTGGAATTCAATCACAGACTCATTTGCTTGTACCACGATTGCGATCGCGAGCACTCAAGTAACCGGGCTTGGAACAGCGGCTACAAAAAACTTCGGGACCTCTTCTGGAAATCTTGTAGAGCTTGATGGTACCGGAAGGATTCCGGCTTCACTTCTCCCCGCTTCTAGCGGAAATATCATAGATGGAGGCAACAGCACGGGCGCCACTTTGAACGTCGGCACCAACGACGGGCAAGCGCTGAATTTCGAGACCAACAATTCGTCACGAATGACTATCACGAGTAACGGAGATATTGGCATTGGCACAGCCTCCCCCGGCTACAGACTTCAGGTAAATAAAACCTCCAATGCGACGGCTGCCAGCAATATCGCTGCTTCTTTTAATTTCATGTGGGCAGCACCAACTAGTTCCAGCGCTAGTACTTTTGTCGGTCAGTATAACGGCGCTGAAAGTGACGGCACGTCGGCGGCTATCACTGGCGGTATTTTAGCGCAGATCAACTACACTCACCACAACGGCTCAAATGCTTTAGCTAAACTCGTGGGCTCCTGGTCCGGTACTTACAATAAATCTTCAGCGACGGTGGGATCCTCACTGGCAGTTCAGGGTGAAGTGAACAATGACGCTTCGGGAGTTATTTCACAAGCGATAGGACTTCACTCGCGCATTAGAAACAGCGGCAGCGGCTCGATCACGAATGCTTATGGAGTGTACGTTGACGGAGTGCAAGGGACGAACAAGTGGTCCATTTATACGAACGATCCTTCAGTGCCATCGTACTTTGCCGGTTATGTTGGTATCGGAACGAACTCTCCAACAGCTCCACTGGATGTCAATGGCACGGTAAAAGCCACTAAGTTTTCGGTGGGTCCACAGATCGTCACCGCGACTTGCAGTAATAGCGCTGCAGCCTCTTGTATGGCCATCGCCACGTGTCCCGCGGGAAAAACACTTCTGTCAGGAGGTTATTCAACCTCTTGGGCGGCCACCAGTGTTGTTCAGTCCGCCCCCTCTTCAGGGAGTACCTGGTCCTGCCAGTTTTACGGCGACAGCGCCCTCGGTCCGCATACCTGCTACGCCCTTTGCGCCAATTTCGAGTAAGAAAGAATTATGAGCGATCGCTAAACTCAAGTCGAGTCGGTGTCGCCATTTCTGCAACAGACCTTAAGTTTCATTTTAAGACAGCCGATAAAGCTTTTAGACAAACCATGGAAGGGTTTTCTTATGAAGTTTATAACTTTAATTCTGCTTCTTGCCGGTTTCACGATGAAATCTCAAGCCGCCGATATCACCATCGTGGATGTTCGCCGCAATATCACGATGTCTGAAGATGACACTGTCTACAAAGACTTCTACATCAACGCCGGTCCTTCTTCAGGATTAAAAAAGAATCTGGTGGTGACGGCTGTTCGCAAACTCAATATTCGTGATGCCAGTGGCGCCAATGCTGTGGGTGAAATCACTGTCCCCGTTGGGCAGCTAAAAATCATCGCCGTTTACGACAAAGTCGCCGTCGCGCGCGAGTACACTCTTTTATCACGCGATGAGCTTCCGATGCTTGAGCAAGTAGGGATGATGACCGGAGACCGCATAGATCTTCAAGGCTCATTCATTGATAATTCTAAGCCCAAACCAAAACGCAAAGTAGCCGAAGCCTCTAGCGAAACGACCGCAACAACGGCCACGGTGGTTTCACTCACCGTCGCCCCTTCAGCCGCTGGTTTAAGCACAGGGGCAGGAGCCCTTTCCCCTACCCCGGCCTCCCCCGCGGGAGCGAACCCTGTAGTTTCTGCCAATTTAAAAGCGGATAGTATCCTTTCTGCCGCAACTAATAGCAGTTCAGCCCCTGCCGCCCCTGCGGCTGCGGCATCCTCGGCTACCGCCGGGGAAACCCTTGAAAAAACGGCGGATTCTGGTAACAACACTCTTCATGAGTGACAATTCTTATTTCCGCGTTCGTCTAAGCCAAGTTCCAGCAGAGCTGGAAGACATCATCACCACACATAGTTTTGAATGTGGAGCCTCTGGAGTGACAGAGGCTTTGGCTTTTATTCAGCCTGATCTTACCTACGACCCTAAGCTTCTTCACGTCCGTTCTCACGAAGTGGATGTGTTCTTCCCTGAAAAACCGGCACAAAATTTCTTTGATGGCCTTCTTGAAATCAACGGTGGCATCAAATGGAATATTTTCGAAGAAGAAAACAAAGACTGGCTTGAGGAGTGGAAAAAAGGTTTTAAACCTTTCAAACTTGTCGGTGATTTCTGGGTTGTTCCAAGCTGGTTGCAACCTCCTGAAGAATGCAAACACGCGATCTTCATTGATCCAGGTATGGCGTTTGGAACCGGAACTCATGCAACCACGCAAATGATGGCCTTCTTTATTCACAAACTCGCTGAAAAATACAAGAACGACGTGAAAGAGTGGGCTCTTCTAGATGTCGGAACCGGCACGGCAATTTTAGCAATGCTTGCGCAGATGAGCGGCATGGGCCTTGTCACTGGGATTGAAATTGATCCAGAAGCGCGTCGAGTGGCTCGTGAAAACGTGAAGTTGAACAAGCTTGAACAAATTGACATCCCCGAAACACAGATCGAAGACATGCGCTCGCAGTACGATGTCGTAGTTGCGAACATCATCGATGGAGTTCTGATCAACATCAAATCCGATCTTCTTCGTGTGCTAAAACCAGGTGGTCATATTCTTCTGACAGGAATTTTAGAAGAACGTGATAATCACTTCTTTGAAAAGTTCATGGAAAACTCGGGCCTCACCGTTCTTCGTCGTTTAGAAAAAGACGAGTGGGTTGGATACTGGGCTCAGTCAAAAGCATGAGACGTTATTGGATAGAGAAAAAAGATTTATTCCAAGATCAGGTGAATTTCACCGGCGATGTCTTTCATCATATTTTCGATGTCTGTCGCCAAGAGGTCGGTTCAAAGTTTGAGGTTCTTACCGAAGACAGTAAAGCCTACTTCGTTGAAGTCACTCAAGTCTCGAAGAAAAATGCCACCGCAAGAATTCTAGAAGAACGCGTGATTCCTCCATTAAAGGAACCGCACATTCATTTAGCACTTTCTATTTCACGTTTTCCAGTGATGGATGCGATCATGGAGAAAGCTGTCGAAATGGGTGTTAAAAGCATTCAACCTTTCTTTTCTGAATTCAGCTTCCTGCGAACAGGCGAAAAACTTTCTGACAATAAAGTGGAGCGTTGGGATAAAATCGTCCGCTCCGCCACCCAACAATCTGGCCGCGGCGACCTCATGAAAGTTCAACCGGCAATTCCGTTGGAGAAGGTTTCAGGTTTGATTAACCGAGACGCGGGACATGTGGGTCTATTTGCTTATGAGGGTCCGTCGACTCTTAGCATCAAGGATTATGTTCAACAGGTGAAGTCCCAAAACCCTCAAGGTGTGAAAGCCATCTGGATTATCGTGGGTTCTGAAGGGGGTTTCTCTCACAATGAAGTCGAAAAATTCCAGGAACTAGGCCTTCGCCCAGTCACCTTGGGACCCCAGGTTTTGCGAGTTGAAACGGCTTGCATGGCTCTGGTATCAGTCCTAAAGTATGACTTTGATCTGATGTGTTGAAAGGAGAGGGAATGGATCCCTTCGAGGAATTTGAGTTTAAGCCGCTCACGGACGGTCTAGGTTTTCACAAAAAGAAAACAACAGGCGCAGCCAAAGACGAAGCTCAGACAGAAACGTTTTCTAAAAACCGTATGATGGATCAAGGCTTGGAATTGATCGAGGAATCCTCTGTCGATCCTTTGCGTCCTCCTCTTCCACGCAAAAACCGCAACTCTTCCACACAAATTCAACCGACTCCAGGTGCTACAGAAGTGGGCGGAGACGGTTCAGCCGCGGTTGATGAAATTCTTAAGACACTTCAAAAAAACCGTCGTTTGGATTTCGATAACAGCAAACAAAAAATCTCTCAAACAGCTGTTAAAGAAGAGTACAAAAAAGCGACTTGGAGTTTTTCAGCTGCCATGCTTGATGGCATGCTTGTCGTAGCTTCGAGCCTTCTTTGCATGATCATTCTTTTGGTTATCACGAAAGTGGATTTGATTGGCAACCTTACGAACCCAGACTCTCAAGGTATGATCTATCTTGCGACATTGTCTTTGTTCGCAATGGTGAGCTTTGCTTACCTGACAGTAAATCGTCTGTTCATGGGTTGCACTCCAGGCGAATGGGCTTTTGATCAACGCGTAGGTCAACCTGCAGAGTTGAACAAAGCTTCTTACTCTTTACGTGTAGTCGCTCGTTCCTTCCTCGTGATCGTCACTGGGTTTATCGTATTCCCACTTCTTTCGACTGTTCTGGGACAGGACCTTGCGGGTTCTATCACAGGCGCTCGTCTGTATAAAAAGGCATAGTTCTATGGGCCAAGTTCGTAAATTTGATGATATTGAAAACAGCTTGGCTCCACTTCGCTCTCAAGGAAAAAAAGTCGTCTTCACAAACGGATGCTTCGACCTTTTGCACGTCGGCCATGTTCGTTACCTTCAAGAAGCTAAAGCCTTGGGTGACGTTTTGGTTGTAGGTGTGAATTCAGATGCGAGCGTTAAAAAACTTAAAGGCCCCACTCGCCCCGTACAAATTGAAAATGACCGTGCCGAGATCTTAGCGGCATTAGGAGCTGTGGATTTCACGGTGATTTTCACCGAAGAAACTCCAGAGAACCTTATTCACAAGGTACGTCCCGATATTTTAGTTAAAGGCGGCGATTGGAGCATTGAATCCATCGTCGGCGCGCCGTTTGTTATGTCTTATGGCGGAAAAGTGATGTCTTTGCAGTTCGTGGATGGCAAGTCCACCACGAAACTGATTGAAAAAGCTCAGAAGTAATTCAAAGAAATTCAGAAATAAAAAAGGGAATACAGATTTGTATTCCCTTTTTTATTTTAGTTCGTAGGACAAATCGCCGCGCGCTCAGCCGCGGTGATCGAAAATTTCACATAGGGTTTGAACGACTTTAAGCGATTGCGAATCGTTGTGAATCCTGCAGAATTCCCATCCGTGTTTTTCACCCAATAAGCGTCCACTTTTTCATTGCTCCACCCACAGAACTGCTTCAAGGCCATTCCCGAAATCAAGCCAGAGGAATGCCATCCGTTCCAGCAGTGCGCATAGATGGGACCATTCAACTTACCTTTAATACGATTGTAGACCATTTGTAGAATGGCTTCATTTTCTCCCGCCGCCGCGTACTGTTTGTACTGCATGGTGTGGCTTTGGTGAGACGTGTTTTGACAAGACACACTTCGAGGTGCGGATTCGAAATTTTCGGAATAGAGGTAAACGGAAGCTCCGAAATCCTCTTTACAAAGATTATTCAGACCGACAGTTGGCAAAGGGTTTACATTGTTTCTCGGCGTGCTGAGGTACTTGTTATTAGCTCCCCCGCGGTACATCACACCGTGAAGCACAACACGAAAATTCCGAGTGCCCCAAAGCTCATCGACACCATCACCTCTGTTATCCGTGAGTTTTGCAAAAGTGTCGGCAAGTTCATAGCGATCCTTGTACTTCTTGGCTTCCCTTTGAATGCTAAAAGAGTTTGCACCTGTATCAGGCGTAGATCCAGATGAATTGGAATCGTCAGGTATTTGATTGGGCTCCTCTTGACCCACATTTCCTGAAGCGGCGTCTTGCACGCCTTTCATGAGCGCAGCTTCCATACATCCTGTAAGTTGAGTAACGGCAGCGAATAAAATGATTGCGGTTTTGAAATATCCTGTTTTCATTGTCTTGATCATGCTGAAGTTTTGTCGAAACACACAATCAGACTAGACCCACTTTTCTTAGAATACGAGGCTCTCGCCAATTTCCCCTGTCCCTTCGTAAGGGCGAAAAGCCTGGAGATAAGAATATTCTCTTTTTTGTAAGGTGCGATCACCTCACTTCAATCTTATAAATGGCTCATCACCTTCATCAGAAAAGAGTAAAACTATGATAAAGAAATGGATTTCCGTTCTGTGTGTCAGTACGTGCGCTTCGTCTTCGTTCGCACTTAATCTCTCTGAATTACAAGGCGAACGCCGCGTAGAGTTTCGTTCGCCTCAAGGCCTGGCAGAAGTCTGCGTGGTCCCCAAAAAATGGCCGGGAGCTTCTTACCGCAGCGATGACGTGGAAAAAGAAAACGATTTGTGCAGCTATGACTTTCACACAAACATGGGAATTTGTCCCAAATACACATCCACCAATCCAGCCATTCTTTTATTGAAACCTAATGCGACTTATTCGAAAGCCGCTATCGATGCTTCTAACTGCGATGTAAAAAAAATGAACGTAAAAACCGAGGCGAAGTTTAAGCAATCGGTGACTTGTTCATACACACCCGCGATTCTTGCTTACTACCCCATCTCTAGAATCTTGGGAAATGTGGGACGAGTCCCTGTGGCCGTGATTCGCTCCATGGACCGCGAGGTGCATTCTCGACAAACTGATAAAGCGATTGCGCACTTCCAAAATAGCACGGACGATATTAAGTACTCTTGGAACGCCATGGGGAAAGTTCACAAAAATCCGGCCAACTACCCCACTGTCATTGACGGTACGTTAAGCCAAATTTATGGAGCGCTTTCTGATAACATCAAAAATGAAGAACAATACGTCGAAGTCAGCGGCAAAGGCGTCTATGAAACACGTTATGAACGTTTCCTTCAGCAGCCTCCATTCTTGAAGGTCTCTGGCTCTCAAACGGTAGAACAGATGCTAGGAACCAAAGACTTCGCGGCTGTGGCACAGACAGTGACTCAGATGAAGGATGTCTCAGACCTCGTGCTTTTAGATACCTTGATGAACCAGCAAGACCGTATCGGTAATATTCACTATAAGTTCTACTGGTACGCCGCAAACCCGGCCACTCAAAAAATTGAACGCATGAAATCAGAGGCAAAATGGGTTGGAAACCAACTGCAAGTGCCACAAGCGGAAAAAGATCTTATGGCTGGTAAGCAAGCGGCATTA
Organism: Bdellovibrio sp. HCB117; assembly: GCF_047305915.1. Classification (NCBI taxonomy): domain Bacteria; kingdom Pseudomonadati; phylum Bdellovibrionota; class Bdellovibrionia; order Bdellovibrionales; family Pseudobdellovibrionaceae; genus Bdellovibrio; species Bdellovibrio sp. HCB117. The sequence goes on from NZ_CP178622.1 coordinate 3,082,138, forward strand.
ATTAAAGAAATGGTTCTGAAAGACAATGACTGCGGCATCGTTAAGACAAATATGATGAGACGCGTAGGTGCTCTAGAAAAGGTTAAGCACATGAGCTATAACACTTATCGCCGCTTCATGGCTTTTGAGCGCACTCTTAAAGATGCATACACTAAAGACTATTTTATGAAAGAGATGCTTTTTACTTCTGGTGACTATGGCGTCCTTGTCGGAAACGCGACAAAAGCAAAACAGATTTTGCTTTCGAAATGCCAGGCTGGAGAACTGATCTTTGATGTGGATCTAGAGACTTACATCCCCGGTGCGACGAAGCCTATCTACCGCTGCGATCTTTAATTATCGATAAAGAATTCCTGACGAAACCACGTCAGGAATTCCCAAGTGGGTCGCCATCGAGTTTCCAAACTTAGAAAACGACCCACCTACTAATCCAAACTGTCTAATTAAATCAATCATCCAAAGTGGGATCTTCTTTTCGCATTTAAGTTCTAGAACTACACACTTTCCTGGTTCTTCAAATGAATCCGGGTGATCATAATGGCACAGCAGTTTTTCATTTGGTGTGACCGTCCACGTGTTCGCTTCGTGGAACCGCAGATCACGATCAAATGTCACTCGCGCATAATCATCGACGTGAGAAATATAGGCCTTTCGACGATACTGCGTCAGAATCACCGGCCCTACATTGTAAGTGATCTTTTGCCTTAGAAAATCTTCAAGATTGCCTCGGGAACTTTCGTCGACGTTTTCAGGAATAGTGTCATACTCTAAAATTTCCGCCCAGTTCGGGATAGAAACTTTGGCCCGCTTCTTTTTCACGAACTCACGCACTTTGTACTTCACTTCAAAGAAATAAGGTGGCGCCGTCCCCTGACCATAAGAGCGAATCCGCATATTGAAGCTAAAGGCGTTTGCGCGCTCTTTGAAGTGTAAGATAAAATAAGAGGGAGAATCCAAATACAAACTATTGATCGTATAATACTTGTCATCAGCAATCTCAGAAAAATGATCCATGTAGCAATAAGCTTCGACAAATCGGGATATAGGTTCAACCAACTCGGGAGAGATGAGATACTTTAGCTCATATCTTTCTAAGTTTAGAGGCGAAACCTGAATGCTCATAAAAGAGCCTTTAAAGATTTGTCGAGATAGTTCTTTTCCGGTGAATTATTTAAAACTTCCGCTTCTAAGAGGTATTCCAGATACAGACTGTATATTTCCTGTTGCTGATTCAGCAAATCCAGCTCTTCCTGCTGTTCAGCGATTTTGCGTTCAATATTGGCCAAAGGGTCCAAGCTGCCGGCCTGTATCTTACTAAGTTTCTGAGTGTCTTTATAGATCTCGATCAGATTTAAAACCTGAACACGCAGTGTCTCTAAGCGGTTTCCGGTTTCTTCGATGTCTCTCTGTTTTAAAGCCCTTTTTAAAATCAGTTCATTTTGTTTCTGCTTTGCTAAGTCGTCTGAAAAAAGAAAGGGCAACTGAACCGTCACCTCGAGTTCGTAAGAAATATCATCATTCTTTCGGTTTTGACTGACGTCTAAACCTTTGAACCATTGCTTCTCCCGGCCTTTGACTATCGTCAATTCCTGACTGATTTGCTCAATCTCTTCATTAGCAATTTTTTTCGTTAGGGAGTCACCTTTGACGACGGTGTCTTTCAGACTTCGCTCCACATCCTCGACACCAATTAAATTCAGATTCTCAAGTGCTCCTTCTTTCCAAGAAGGCACCCACACCTGAATTTTTGTCTCTAACATCTGCTTTTCCTGCTGCAATAACGCGAGCGCCCGCTTGAGTTTGATCAGTTCACTGCGTGCAGAGACAAAGGCCTTCGATGTCGCTCTGCCCGCACGCAGCGACAGAGTCTGAGCTTGGACATTTCTTTCGGCCAGCCTGATCACGTCTGTGAGCTTATCTGCTTTTTGCCGGTTTAATTCATACAGCAACAACGTGTTGTAACGGTTTTTCAGCGCCCATCCCAAAGAGGAGTTACGCAAGAGTTTTTGTTCAGTCCCCTTAGGCCGACCGGTTTTCCACTCGGGCCAGGACTTAAACTGAAATTTAAGACCGATCTTAGATTTGGTGTCGCCATCGTCGTCTTCGGTCGACACAAACCCGTCCACACTGCGCAGAGGATTTTTAGAATCCGTGGCTTGAACCTCTTCGAATGACAAATAGGTCTTATCATTCCAGGCTGTTTTAAGAACCTGTTCTGGCGTAATAGCAAGCGCCGAAGAGACTAACAGCCAATGAATCAAGAACGTCATTGCTGCCCCTGAGCCGCCGCAAAAGGAATGGTGATAAACTTGCCACCTTTTTTATTATCGAAAACACCAAAAATCTGATGCTCAGAAGGCCCTAGAGAAATTCCTTCTAGTTTCTTTACATTGAATTCTTGAACAAGTTCGACGTGGGAGTTTTGCGGATTGATTTTCCAGACCGCACTGCACTTTTCGCTTACGCACGACGTGGAGATGTAGATGTGATCCTTCGTATGAATCATATCAGAAAGATATAAACTGGTTGTCTTATTTGGCAGACGCAATGGAAAGCGCCACGCAACGCTGACATCCTTCTCTGAAATGCGACCCAGCTCAAACAGAGATTCTGTGTTTGAGACTTTAAGAATCAAGCCTTCCCCGGCAAAGATCATAGGACGCTTCAACGCCAAAAAAAGATCCCCGTCCTTTACAAAGTGTCCTTCCACTTCAAGGTCATTCAGTTTGGTTCCTTGGCTTTGTTTGGCAATTTCCTGTAAGGTCTGATCTTTTGATACTGCCAAAGCTTGCAAAAGAGCCTCGCGTAAATCCACTTGTTTATCTAAGTGAAATCGAATCCCATGGCGTTTGACCTTCACGAAAAGCTGACGTGTGTCTTTTAAGTTTTCCTTTTTCGTGGCGGAAAGCGAACTTAATAGATAGATATCGGATCCTTCAGCAGAAATAGACTCGATATCCTCCATTTTATCTAAGCCCTCCACCGGAAGCATTTGCTCTGCAACCTCACCCTTAGCATTCATGAGCAAAATCCATGGGTGGTCTTCCGGGTAATCGTCCGAGATCATCGCGAATTGACGGATTTCTGGGATATAGGTAAGGCCAGAAATTTCTGGTTGAAATTGATCGATGATACGGGTTGGAAAGTAAATCTCTTCAAGGCTTTGAAAGCTTTCTATCCCGGTATCTGCCTGTTCGGCTTGCGCAGTGCTAAAAAGTGTTATGCCCCAGGATTTTTTGACTGAAACCTTTTCCCCAACCAAAAAGCCATTCGCATTGGGAATTTTGATAACGACTTCTCGTCCCCAAGCCGGAAGACTTTGAATGCGCATTACGCGATCGGGAATTTGCACGATACGCGTCCCAACACTTACTACGCGTCCTTGAATTTTGTGACCACTACCAGAAACCACGTCCACCAATTGTCCAACATTGATCGTCGCGTGCAGATTTTCATTTACGTAGCCATTGATATAGCTGGGATTCAAAGGAACTAAAGTTAGAAGTGGAGCAAATGCCGGCGCTTTCTCTCCATTCTTAAAATTGACTGCGCCTACAGCGCCATCGACCTCCGCAAAAACAAAAAGATTGCGCAGACGATTTTCAATCAGATCCATTTCCTTTTTCGTGTCGTTAAGATCAACCAACAAAGGGTCCGCACCTTCCGGCATCTTTGCATAGTCCTTGGTAAGATGAGAAATCTCTTGGCGTAGTTTAAGCTCAGCCAACAATCGGTCATGGCGGGATCGAAGAATTCTTAACTGATTGTCGAGCTCCTTCTGCCCCAGTTCTAAAAGAAGATCCCCTTTTTTTACGATCTGACTGGGCATCACGTGGATCTGCTTGATCTCAACAGCCGTGTCAAAATTGACTTGAAACTCGCGGGACTCTGCGATTCCCAAAATACTGACGGTCTCAGAATTCAAGACGAACCCGAACCCTAAAATCAATAACACCGCCACGCACCAGATAGCGGCCAGGAACTTATTGTCCGAGCCCACGAAATCTTCCATAAAAGTCTTTAGAAACGAGCGTGCGGCTTTCATCATCACACCTCAATCACAGACTCTTGATTCATAAAATTCAACCCGCGAACTGAATCTACCTTACCAAGATCTTCGATAAGTTGCGACGACGTCGTCTGAGGTTTTAACCGAACTTGATAGGAAAAATCCAGGCGGTCCCCTTGCCCCATCTCGCGAATGGTTGCTAAGGCAAAGTGACGGCACTTTCCTTCCAGCACATTTTCAATCTGTCTTTGCTGTTCGGGATTTCGTGACAAATTAAAACGCAGCAAACCATCAAACTGTGGTCCAGCCGCAAAAGAGGAACCTTGCAGAACCAAAAGAGCCACAACAAAGCAGCCGGTTCCAAGAATAGCAATGCCATAAGCATGAACTCCGGATGCTAAGCCCACCGCCAAAGAGGCAAAGATGAAAAACATATCGCGGGGATCTTTGACATTCGTTCTAAAACGCAACAGGGACAATGCACCGATCATTCCGATACCACGCGCGACATTGTCGCCAATAGCCTGCATAGCGATCGCAATCACGATCGGCAGCAGAACCAAGCCGTGCAGGAAATTCAATGAATATGACAGCCCACGGAAGGTTTTAACGTAGATCACGGCCAAGACCGTGCCCAGTACGAAACTCAACAGAAAGGCATACACGATTGAGATCCAGGTCGGATTAGAGAATGATGAATTCAGAATAGAAAAGTCCAACATATTAAGCCCCTAGAAAAACAGGCTTCATCCAAATCACTATTCGGGACAATCAAATTGAACGGAGTTTGTGGATAGACAGAGCAACCTTGCAGACTTGTAGGTAAAGAACATCGAATTGCTTACTGAACAGAAAGGAGAATTGCGGAACTGACAGAAAACTTTTAGAAACGATAACCTAATTTTCCCGAATAAACCGAATCCGCGTAACGATCGATTTGCAGAGCTAAAAAGAATTTCGCGATATCGACATTGATACCAAACACCGTGTGATTTTCGACGATGTCTTCTTCAACGGTATTCTGATCATCAGTGATTCCATCGGTGCCACCGATAAAGGTCCCAATCGCACGAACACGGCCACCACCAAAATAGATTGCGACGTTATCCATTGCGACGGAAGCAATCAGATCTGCCCCCAGAGTTTTCACGTTAATCAAATTTGAAAAATTCGCGCCCCCGCCTGAAATCATCGCCGTCAATGTCAGAGGAAAAAAAGAGGCCTCATAAAAACCCCAACGCACTTGTCCACCGAACGTTTGAATGCCATCACCTAAAGCCGGAGTGAAGTACACATGCGTGTCGACGTTATAGTAAAGACCTTTTCCAAACGTCAGCGTCAGGTAGTTGATCTCTCCCGTGTCCGTAGTTTCTGACCCCAAAGTCGCCAAATCCTCCGTAGGAATATACTCCGACGCAATTCCAACCTCGATACCGGAGTAACCGCCGAGTGGATAAGGATTATCCAAAATTTTTGAAGCCGAACCAAACCCCAGAATTTCAAGTGCGCGAACACGGTCTCCAGAACTGAGGTTTTTAGGTAAATCATAAGCAGCACTCGCCGACCAAGTGGTGAAGATTGTCAGAATGAAAATAAGACGGCTTAAACGCATAATATCCCTGGGACTCAAAGTTCTAGGGATATTCTTGTCAGAAAATGGAATGCTGTCCAGTTTTAAAGAGAAGCGACTGCAGTTTGCAATTGCCCTAGGCCCGTCGCCGCTAAATTAGCGATCGTCGCATCCGAACTTTGTGCAAGTTGTTGAAACAAAGGTACGAATTGAGAGTAACCTGCCACCGCATTTGTCGTTACATCCCCGCGCGAGTTGCGTGGATCCGTGTTTGGCGTTACGCCACCCTTTGCACTTTGATAGCCCTCAATAACAACCTGCAACGCGGCTTCCACTACCGAAGAGTCGTTAGATTGCAAAACAGATTTCAAAATACCCAAGCGCGCTGTAACCGCATAACCCGCAAGATATTTATCGGCTTTCGATTTCAGTTCAGGAGTCATTTGCTCATAATACTTCGCTGTGACCGCAAAACTTCTAGAGTTATAAAGAGATTTAACCGCCTCAAGACCCAACGCCTGCGTTTCCGCTTTATTGGAACTGTAAAGATCTGCAACGATAGAATAAAAGATACTTTCGCTCACTTCACTACGGCTGAATGCAGCGACAAGTTGAGCGACGTTTTCAGCGGTAGGTTGCGCTCTTAAACGAGCTTGCCACTGGTCGCCCGTTAAAGTTTCTTTGTCAGCACCCGTTTGTTCATTCTTAGGATTGTTGTTTCCTGAGTTATCCACAAATTGTTGCCCAGAGCCCGTACCTGAATTCATGAATCCGTCGTCGCCAAATCCTGTCGGTTCATCTGCACCCACGATTTGAACGTCAACAGTCTTTTTCGGAGCTTCGTCCGCTTTTTTCTTAGCTTCAGCCTTCTTTTGCGCAACCGGTTTCACTGGAACTGCAGCATTTTTAGCGTCGGCCGTCTTTTTAGCGTCTTCTTTTTTCTTTGCATAAGGATTTACGTATTTACGAGAGATCTCGCGATCGCCCAAGTCAAAAAGAGCTGCCAAAAATGACGTCTTAGGACGTGGCATTTCGTAAATCACTTCCAGCTCTGCAATCGCTGATTGAACAGGGGTTCTTAGAACGTAACCTAGAGCTCCCACCATCACGATGGACAACCCGATAATCGCCGTTTCTAGTTTATTGTCTTTGAAGCCCATTGTAGCCTCCTGTTCTTACTTGGTAGTAAGAGCAGTGCTTGTGCCACCTGGGCTCGCATATAGGGAACTTGGCATAGATCAGTCTGAGACAGAGACGTGCAGCGCGCACCCCTGTCAAAGAATCAGGCAATCTCAAAATGAGACAGGACTAAGTGCTACCTGGACAGAAACCGGGACGAGGCCCTATAGAGGGAAATCCACGACAGGTATCGGGACGTTTTTCGTAGACGGTACAAAGACGGGTTTTTGAATCTAAAAACCAACAGTCACGATTGGCTTTTTGTGAGAGCATAAAGAACTCGGTGCCTTGACGGTACGAGGTGATATAGCCTTCTTTCATTAAACGTTTCGCTAATTTTTTGATGGAGCCAGCGGCCTCATCTTCCGTCGTCAATCCTAAGCGAATGAGGTCCGAGATTTTGATTTCCACAGGCATAGTGCAACAGCCGCCCCAGCAGCCTTTGCACATATCGGTGCGATAGGATTTCCAAGTTGAGGGGCGATCGACATCAGGACGTTTCATTTGAAAACTAAGGGGTTCTTTTCCTAACCAGTTTGCTGTTGTATTTCGCTGACGGGTCAGCGGACTGAAGTAATACAACACTGTACCCACGAGTGTAAAGCTCGCGCAAGAATGTCGGCATGATTTCAGCCGTTTTCCTTTGGATGTCATGGAAAAGAATAATGCCGCGGCCTTTCGCTTCTACCTGGCTCAAGGTGTTGCGAAGAACATAGTCATTGGATTGAGCTTTCCAGTCTTCGCTATCAACAACCCATGCAAAATCCGCTGTCGAGCTGGCTTTTAAAAAGTTTCTCAGCTCTGGAGAGCCCTCGGCATAAGGGAAACGGAAGAAAGGATCAATCCATCCCAAAACGTCATAAATCGCCTGGTGACCTTTACGAATCTCTTCAACGGCTTCACTGAACGTGAAGTTACGCCCGTGCATCTTTCTGCACGCATTGCTATTGCCAATACAGCTATGTGCTTCTGTGTGCGAACCGATACCATGGCCTTGAGAAGCTACAAGCTTCAAAGTTTCAGGATTCAAACGAGAGTTCTTACCCAAAGCAAAGAAGATAGCCTTTGCATTCACTTCATTTAACGAACGCAAGATGGAAGGCGTGTAGATGTTGTTAGGTCCGTCATCAAAAGTCAGAATCACTTCTTTACGGGCCGTATCGCCGTATGTTGCGTAGTACCCATTGGAAGTATCCCGTTTCTGAACATTCGTAGGAAATTTGAAGTTGTTCGTCGTACGCGCAGGAACCAGAGCATTTACGCTCACAGACATCTTCTGTCTTTCTGCCGCAAAATAATTTTCGATATTTCCAAGAAGATCTTGTTTGCAGTCCTTAAGCAAAGCTTGGTTCTGCTCATCACGAATTTCATTTTCAAAAAGAGTCAAAGATTGTGAATCCAATTGCGAAAGACTTTCGCAGATTTCTTTCGGCAAACCATCACGAGACTTACCACCATTGGATTCACGCCATTCTTCAAAAAGAGCTTCAGGATTCGCTTCGGATTGTTCCCACTCTAAATGAGACTTCGCCTCTTGATTATCCGAGACTGCTTGTTGCACTTTTCTGCTAACACTATTTCCGCAACCTACAAGAGTCCCCGTCAAACCAATTGCAAGCGTTGTAACAATCCAATTTTTCATCGCTCATCCTATTGTGAAACGTCAGTTCCCTGCCCAACGTTGACGACATTCCAAGAGATCTTTTGTGGATCTTCCGGTTTGTCCGCTTCTTCAGGTTTGGGTTCAGGCTTTTTCAGACTGAATTTAATTTTCGAGTTCTCAATAATGACGCGTGGATCGGCAGAGTGATTATCAAAGATAACCAAGTTGCGCGATGCCTGCGCCGTAACCACATGCGGATTCCAAAGGTATTTGAAATAAATCACCAAAGACCCGATGAATTGGCTTAACAACAAAGACAAAAGACCCAAACTTAGGAGACCAATCTGCGGCAACGTATTTTCCCAACGTGCGCGTTCTAAGACTTCAAAACGAGTGTCGATAGATAGCTTTTGCGCCTCAAGCTTCGCAAGATTTGTCGTCAACTCTTTGTAACGAGCAAATTCAAGCTCAGATTTCTTTTTAAGATCGTCGACCATTTGCGCGGCAAACGGCAACTCTTTAGCGTCCCTTTTCAAACGATCTATAGAGGATTGCACCTGACCTAACTTCGTTTGCAAAATGCTATTTTCAATGCGCAATGCTTCGATCTTACCGCCAACTCCGTAAAGAGCAGACTCACGCTGGCTGGAACGACCTCTTTGAAGATATTCGATCATTTTATTATTTTCGGCCATCTTCAGTTTGATTTCGTTGGAACGAACCAAAAGATCTGAGATGTAGTCGCCCATTTTATCTTTAGAAGCTAAAGGTAAAAGCGCACCTTCTTTGTTCTGCATCTCTGCAAGTTGTTTGCTGAGTTGAACAAGCTTTTGATCCGCATCGACTTTTTGCTTAGCCATGAAGTCTTCAACACGAGCGATTTCATTCATCTCACGTTTTTTTAGAATCTCTGCGGCTAATTCAGACGCTGAATTAGACAAGAATAAAGACATGGCTTTAATGGGTGTCACAGCAGACACGCGTATCTCAAAGTCCGAATCGATATTAATCTTCGTCCAGCTGTCCAGTCTTTGCAGAACTTGAACACGCTTTTCTGGCTTATCTAAATCACCTAGATAATTGGTTTTAAGAATATCGTAGCCGTTGCGCTCTTCCATGGTAATAAGAGGGCTGTTGCCACGAACTTGAATTCGCTGCAGAAGAGCCTCATAAAACTCTCGGGTTTTAAGATACTCGATATGCTTGGAAAGCAAACTGCTGCCTTTTTTAGATTCCTGAACTGACTTCGACAAACCGAAAAATTGGTTTGAGAATGCCTGCAATGATGAGTTCTGCGAATCGTTAATAACAATTGTCGAAGACGCGACAAAAGGAATCTTAACAACATAAACAAGAACCGCTACCGCAAATAGTCCTGCGGTAAACAAAGCAAACATGCGCCAATGGGACAGATAAAGTTTAATAATTTCGCCCACTGTTAATTCAGGTTCTATATGCTGATCACTCATATATCCCCACCTTCTGTGACATATCCCCGCAAGCATTGGTTGTGCCACTGAATTAATGCCTTGGCCTGTGTTTAATGTGCAATGAGGATTAAGAATTTGAAATTACTTCAGGGGTGTGCACCCAATTGACATCCACGGGGCGTGAAATCCGCTTCAGTAGGGGCTTAGTCTTTGTAAAAGACAAAAGAACTTTTGGAGCAAAAACTTTAGCCGCTGTTGTGTTTTTTAAACTCGTTTGATCAGTAACAAATATTAGGACTGCTCAGAAGATGCGTCCGAACGAAGAGTCGACGCAGCGACAAAGCCAAAGACCATCCAGTAAAGACGGTCCGCCATTCCACCAATCGATAAGTGGATATGATAGATCACCAGGATTGGAATATGGGACAGCAAATAAATAGCGACCTGGCGTTTCGCGATACTTTGCGATGTCAGAGCTTTAAATGAACCCAACAACATAAAGATCAAAGCCACAATACTTAGAACAATCAGAGGCCAGCCTCCGACAACACCCGCTGAAATAAAGATGTTATGCGGATCTTTCATCGCATTATAATTAGAAACGTCCACGTCGTTTCCAGCAGCGAATTTAGATAGCAATCCATGCCCTAACAAGGGTTGCTCTTGAAAGATTTGAAAGCCTCGTTCGACCTCTTCCCAACGAGAGGCGATACCGTCTTGGGCCTCACGTCCACCTAAAGCGGCCTGACCCGTCGCAATTCCGCGTGCGAAGTCATAGACCTTGGCGCCGAAAAACATCGAAAAAGTAATCACGAAGGAAGTGAAAGCGAATTTAAAAATGCGCCCCTGATTGCTAGCCGTTTTGTGTAAGATCATGGTGACTACAAAAGCCAGAACCGCGGCTCCTGCGGAGGACCTTGTTCCCGTTAAGATGATCGCGATGAAACTAGCACCCAGGATGAGCGCATCTAAAATTTTATGTTTCGCATTTGTGTCTTTAAGAAAAGTTCCTAAAGAAAAAATAAAGGCCACAGTCGCACAGGTCACCATGTGAGGAATGTGCTTGAACACGCCGATAAAGCGTCCGCCTTTAAAAACATGGCCACTTGCCACGACCAGTAAAACCAATGAAATTAGAACCAAAAATCCGGACCAGCGTTGAATAAAGCGCAAAAAATCATCGACGCTCCAAAGACTGGGTATCACCAAACCATAGACCACAACCATGAACAAAGAGACACCTAGCGCACCGATCTGCATGATCGCAGATTCACCTGTGTTCACATAATGAGCCTGCAACAATGTCTGCACCGTCAAGGTCAACATCAGAACATAGACGAAGAGTTTATAGAACCCACTCAAATGATGGCGCGTTCGCACACGCAACCACATGAAAATCAAAGGCACCCCAAAAAGAAAGCACAAAAAGACATTCACGAAAGGATGCAGGCCTTGCTGAAAGATCAAAAACGAAAATCTTTGCGGAATAGGCAGCACGGCCCCAAAGGAAATCTTAGAAATGAAAATCAAAGCCGCGAGAGCTTTTATAAGAAATAAAATTCGGCCGTCGCGAGCTTGCATCATTCTTAGTTATTTCCTGTGTTCTTATCAATTAGAACTGCGGTCAAAGCGATACCAAGGATCACGGACACAAGAGTGATACCACGAGCCGTTTCGTTACTGATCCACGGAGTGCGCGGAGGAACATAGACGAAGTCGTCTTGATGCAGACGAAGCGCGCGAGTCCCACCGAACTTAATCAGCTTTTCGGCATCAACCTCATAAGCACCTTGATACTCATTGACCGCTTTAGATTTAATCTCTGCCCAAGTTTTAGGCTCCATCTTGCGAACAATCACTTCGGAAAGGTCTCCCCCGTTGGTTGTACCACCAGCCAGAGTGATCAACTTCAGAAGATCTGTGCCGGCTGGCACATAATAGATACCAGGCTTATTGACCGCACCCAAAAGCTGCACTGTCACCAAGGACTCTTTCGGTGAAGACCGGAAGATATACTCGGATGTCTGCTGAGGAGGCTTGATGTCACTTAAAAGCCCCATGTCGTCTGCGTGCGCGCCAGAACAGGTGATCAATAAAACTACGGCCATTATAAAACGAAGGGGTCTTTGTAAACTCATGGTATCTCCTCCTACAACAACAACCCTGGACCTAAATCGAGAGGCTCGACCTCTGTCAATAAATTTCGATGACTTGACTTCGGTCTGTGCATCACAATGAAGTCTATGACGACTTCCGTTCCTGAGCACGAAAAACTTTTTGACGAAATTTGCAATAAACTAAACGAGTTAAGTACCCAGCATCAGGGAGAGGAACCTATGCCCCCTCAACCAAAGTATGAACAGATGCAAGTTCAGATGAAAAAATTCCATTCTGAACTGAAGGGTTCCCAAGAAGAGTTGAAAGAAAAAATCAAATCTCTTGAGAACGTCTCTTACGGACCTGAAACATTGGATGCGCAAATCAAACAACTTGCCGACCAGCTTTCTGCCGAAAGAGCCAGTAACACAAAACTCAGTGGCGACTTAGCAAAATCTTTAGAACTCAGCCTGCAACTGCAGTTAGAGATCCAAGGCCTGAAAGCTCGCGCGTTGCAAATGCAAAGCGAAGAGAAAAAGTACAGTCAGGCTCTTTTTGAGAAGAACAAAGCTCTGCAAAGAGATTTGGAACTCAACCAAGCGCTTAAAGATGAAACTGCCATGGAACTCGCGAAAGCGAAAAGTGCCTTTGCTAAAGAACAACAACTTTGGGAAGAGCAGCGCGAACACTTTGAGGCAGCCATTCAAACTTTGAAGACGGAAAAGCACGAACTGAAGCAAACCGTTGACGAGATGCAAGCAACCATCGAAGAGCGCGATCAAAATATTGCTTCTTTGAATGAAGAAATCGAGAAAATCTCGGCGTCTTTCAGTGAAGTGGAAGCTTCGGCGCAGCAACAAAATGATGTTCTCAAAAATTTAATGTCTGTTGCAGAAACAAAAATTATTGAGATGAAGCTCGCTTTGGATAAAAAGGCTTTAGAGGCTCAAGACTACTACAGTCACCTTCAACAAGCTCTGACTCAGTTGGGTGTGCTTAAGCAAGAAAATGCCGCTCTTAAAGAATATGTTGCTAAGTTGAACTACTACCACCAGCAAGCCCAACAGGCGCAAATGGCGGTGGCTCAGATGGCTCAAGTCGCTGCGGCTCAGGTGCAAACACCTCAACAGCAGACAGCGCAACCGCAGGTGCAACAAGCGCTTCCGCCTTCGGCTAGAAACTGAAAGCAAAGACTACAAAAATAAAAAAGGCTCCTTCTCAGGAGCCTTTTTTATTTATTTGCTACGCGGTAGATCAGGATACGCTCTTCTTTCCAACACGCCTTTAGCGACGTCGCCTGTGACTCGGAAGTAAGGAATATTGGTTTTCACATCTCCCAAACCCAGTTTTTTGAACGGGTTCGCATTATCTAACCAGCTATAATAGCCGGTGTAAAAATCAAACCTTCCGCGCCCTACAATACCACGGCCCTTGTCGCGAATAACAAAGTAGCCGTTGTGTTTCGTTCCATCCGGCAATTGCAAGCCAACAACAGCGGGAACATAGATTACTTCGCCCGGCTTGTAGATAGTTAAATCCGCCGCCAATGTATAAAAGGGATCCAAGCAAGAGCTGTTCACGCCATAACCATAGCGACAACCGTCTTCTTCAATTTCAAAAAAGCGCTCTTGTCCTTCAAAGCGTCCAATGATGTTAAAGGTGTGAGTTTTACCTTTTTGAATTACCGCACAAGAACCTTGCAAAGAACACGCGGCCCAAGTTTTTGCACAGACTTTCAATAAGACTTTTCCGCCGGCACCGTGCAGATCTCTTTTCGCATCGTCAGCGCATTTATTTTTATCCTCGTTAAGAACAGCAAAGTAATAAACGGTTGGTTTTAAAACACCAGGACCACTAAGAACTGGCTTCGGATCTTCTTTAGGATCTTCTTTAGGATCCTCCGCAGTCACATCAGGTTTTACCTCGGGTTTGATTTCCGGCTTCGGCGTTTCCTTGCCACCCGACTCTTTTGGCTTAACCGGAAGCTCGGGAGAACTGACTGTGGCCGGCCCCACCGGAAGAGTTGTTTTCGGAGCCTGCGATGGAACCTCTTCGGTCACGACCTCTTCCGATTCTTCATTGGCGTAAAGCTCCTGAAGTGGCTTTTCAAATTGTCTTGAGTTCTCGTCCCAAGAACCTACGGGATGCTCGATATTGGCTTCCATATTGCCACAGGCAACCATTCCTAATACCGCGCTAAGAAAAATTAAATGTCTTAAAATTTTCTTTTGCATACTCATAAAGCGACCCCTTACGACCGGTCGCCAGAATACCAAGACTTTCTGCTAACCGAGCAAGAATGTGATCGCGCTGAAAAGATGAAAATTGCGGTGACAAAGATGGGCCCTCTTCTAAAGGTGGGCCAGCCATTGTATAACCTGTTGATGTTTGATAGCTTTCTTGAATGAGTTCAGACAGTTTCCTCTCTATTGATTTTGGTACGAGTAATTCTTTGGTCGGCGCCTTTCACAAAGGGCAAAGATATGAAGCCCTCCAATTAGATCCTAAATCCCAAGATCCCACGATGATGAGAACTCTTCTCTATTTCCCTCATCCAGATCTTTGTTATTACGGCACGGAAGCTATTGAGCAATATATTGAACAGGACATGGAAGGTCGCTTGTTCCGCTCGTTCAAGTCTCATCTTCCGAATCAGAGCTATTTAGGGACTGTGCTTAACAATCGCATTCTTACCCTTGAAACTTTGATTGGTGTCTTTCTGCTGGAATTGAAAAAAAGAGCTGAAAAAATATTAGACACTCCGATTGAAAGAGCCGTTATCGGTCGTCCCGCGCGTTATTCTATGGATCCGGTGGCTGATGGCTTTGCCCTGCATCGCATGGAAAAAGCAGCCACCTTCGCTGGTTTTAAAGAAGTGCAATTCGTTCCAGAACCTTTAGCTGCCGCCTTTGATTATCGCCGTCAGTTAAAAAGTGAAAAGATTGTTCTTATCGGAGACTTCGGTGGCGGAACTTCTGACTTTACCTTGATCAAACTTCGTCCCGAAGGTTTTGCTAAAGAAGACGTCTTAGCTATCGATGGCTGCCCCTTAGCAGGGGATGCTTTAGACAGTGTTTTTATGAGCCACCGCTTGAATGAATACTTCGGAGCAAAATCCCGTTACCGCCTTCCAATGGGTAGCAACGTTCTAACTATGCCGCCCGCAGTTTCGCAGCGCTTAAATCATCCCGCGCATATTGTGCATCTCAAAGAGAAAGATACTTACGAGTTCATCCGCGAAGTGAAAAAGTGTTCGCTGACTCAGAAAGATGCAGACGCCGTCGAAAGACTTTTCGTTCTTATCGAAGATCAACAGATATTCCCTTTCTTTGAAAATATCGAAAAGACCAAACGAGCTCTTTCAGGCAACGAGTCCACAGAGTTCTCTTATGACTATCCAGGCTTGGAAATGAAAGAGTCTTTCAGCGTAAAACAATTCATCGATTGGGCTACGGGAACAAAAGAAAAAATCTTTGCCGCTTTAGATGAGTGTTTGAAAAATGCAGGTGTCACATCAGATCAGGTGGATCTTGTATGTCTGACAGGGGGTACGGCGAAAGTCCCATTCATTCAGCAAGAATTAGAAAATCGATTTGGTAAAGAACGTCTGCAAACTCAAGCGCACTTTCACTCGGTGCTATCGGGTTTGACAGAGTCCGCAGGCTTTTGGGCCCACGGGCAAAAAGTCACATAGTTTATACGTAGTGCACGTACATCTTAAGATAAAAACCCTCAGGGAACTGCATCAGCGTCGGATGATCCGCGGCATGTCCCCCACGCAAAACGCTGCGCACTTCGAACGAATTACGCAGTGACGCTTTACGGATAGCATCGCGGAACTCTTCTTCTTCTAACAACCCAGAACAAGAGCACGAAGCGACAAACCCATTGCGCTTCACCATGCGGAAGGCATGCGTGTTCATTTTCAGATACGCGTGTTTACCAATAGGAATATCTTTTTTAGATTTGATGAAGGCAGGAGGATCTGCGATCACGATGTCATAGTGAGCGCTTGGTAAAATAGTCAGGCCTTCAGATACGTCCATTTCATGAACAACAACTTCAGCGCCTTCGCGTTCCGCATTTTTCTTTGCAAAAGCCAAAGCCGTTTTAGAAACGTCCACCAAAGAAACTTCGACTTCAAACCCCAAGGATTTTAAACCACGAGTGATTTGCGTCGACCAGTGGCCTACATAACAGCACAAATCTAAAACACGAAGTTTGCGTTTAGGTTCTGTCTTTGCCCAATTCTTAAAAAGGTTCACTGCCAAGTGAATATTGTGTGTCTGATCTAAAAAGAAGCCTGTTTTCTGTCCTTCTTTCAAATCACAGCTCATGGCCACAACACCGTCATCGGCAGCAGCATTCAAAAGAATCTCTACGTCGGTCAAATCAAAGTCAGGAAGATCTTTAATAACGTTAGGCTCTTCAACGTTTAAGCCTTCTAATTTACGAATGCCGACGTCGTTACGAATAACAACCGCCGTTTCATTCCATGAAAAATTAGAAAGACCTTGTTCGTGCGCTTTTTGCACTAAACCTTTGAAGAAATCTTCGGCATTCTTTAAAGCTTCATTCATTCCCGCCGTTACCAACTGAGCCGCAAAGACCTGCGCCTTTTTGCCTTTTTGTTCGATAACGTAATAGTCCAAAACTAACCCTGGAATGTAATCAGATTCACCGAAAGCCAAACGGAAACTTCCACGAAAGCCCGCGGCCTTACGTACTTTCCAAGAATTTAAGATCTTCCCCTGCAGGAATTCAAAACTTGTCGGTTCCTTTTCCTGACTATTAAAACTGAGGGCACGAAAAGCGATCAAGGAATGAGGGTTGCCGTAACCGCGAGCTAAAAACTGACCCTTTGAATCTTGCAACTCAACCGGAGTTCCCGGCAAAAGACCCTTCGGGCTGACCGAAAGCTCATTAGAAAACACCCACGGGTGTCCGCTGCGAATACGTTTATCTGCTCCTGGGCGGAGTCTCCATACAGTCGTCATTACTCACCTTCAACGGCAAAGACCAAAAGCTCGGTCACTTCTTTCTTAGAAAAATTATCGTCTACCATTACCAGAAGAGAGCGCCGTCCGTCTGCTAATTTCGGTCCCCAAGCCATGGCCTCGAAATTTTCTACACTCTTTCCAGGTCGAGATTTTGTGAGATCCGTTTCAAAATCAATTAATGAGGTTTTAGAGGCCCCCTTAAACTTGCCCGCCTCTAACTGAGGCAGCTTGGAAACATCCGTGGCGGCGGAGAGATCTGCCAAATAAAGCTTCGTGGTCTTTCCAAGAAGGCTCTTGGGAGAAACTCGGACCCCTCTTTCCATAACAATCAGTTTATTTTCGGACAATGCCAGAATTTCAGAAACTCCACGAAAGACCTCGTGGCCATTATCGGTGCTCGCAGGCGCATCCAAGTTATACGCGTACTCGGCTAACACCTTATAGCCCCCAGATTCTTTATCTTCGTACTTAAGAACGCGGATCCAAGCGCCCGTCGAGGCTTTATCAACAAAAGAGCTGTCTTGAAGAAGAGGTGATTCTGTGGCTGCGAAAATAAATTTTCCATCGCCAAAAGAAGTAAGCCCTTCAAAGGCCACATTGTTCTGGGTGCCTTTCTTTTGTTGGCCCGTCAGTTCTGGCAAAAACTTCTCTGGCAGTGGCAGATCACTTTTCCATTGACCGTCTCTGGATACACGGAAAAGTCTTGGCATTTGACGAGGCTTGGCGTTGTTATTGCCTTCAGAAGAAATAACAAGATCGCCGTTCGGTAAAAGCACCAAGCCCTCGGCATCAAGGGCATCTTCCTTGCCTTCGTGTTTCGGCAGATTTTTAATAAACAGCACATCTTTTGGTTTGAGCGTTACAGACTTCTTTTCAATGGAAAGTTCAAACTCGTAAAATCGCGGCTCTCCGAAACGGCCTCGATCATCCGAAACCGCGTAAAGAGAATGTCCTGACCAGGCAATGCCAGAAAGACCACCGATCGTGGTCTTTTTAAATTTTTGCGCATTTTTTATGGAAGTTTCACCGACGTATTCCAAATGCAAAGCCCGCGCTTGGAATCCCAGAAATAAACTGAAGAAAATCCCGCAGGCTTTAAGCATTAACTTCTCCAGCGAAGTTCTGTTTCTTTCACCGGATGATTGAAGTCGCGCTTTTGTTCTAAGTGATCGTGGTATTCCGTTTTCAAAGAATAATACCACTTCGCTTGGGTGTCGGCGTCTTTGATTAACATCAGGCTAGGATCGTATTTCAATCCTTCTTGCTGTTTTGTCACCGCATCCATATCTTGACCCAAGAAAGTTTTTGAGAACTGATTGATCGCCGGTTTCAAAAGCGTCAACCAAGGAATGTCCCAGTAAGCCAGCTGAGTCACGCGCGTATTCTTTTCATCAACCGGAGTTAGCGCTGTGTAAGAATAAAAATTGCGAGGTCCGACTTCGATATGCTCGACGCGAACACAAGGAAGAGTGAAAGTGATCTCTGTCGTCGGAGTTCCACCCAAAATTTTATAGGCCTTCGAGTTTTTAGAAGGCTGATGGCGCACCATTTGGAAACCATAATTCACCGGCGCAAATTTTTTGCGTTTTTCCAACATGGTTTTTTCTGAGCGCCAGAACCAGCTCTTATGCACGTAAGGTCCATGCGCTGGATCCATCAAACCGATCACCGCGTGATCTACGTGACACGGAAAATTAACAACGTAAGTCAGCCTTGGCTTCACATCGTTGCCAAAGGCCTTCATCACGGGAATTTGCGGCGCTTTAGTCATGTCATAATCTTTATCGCCAATGAAAATCCAGATCAGGCCCTGCGCTTCGTGCACAGGATAAGAACGTACTTTGATTTTATTCGGATTCAAATCCTGACCAGGGCACAAAGAAGGAATCTCTGTGCACATACCTGAGCCGTCAAATTTCCAACCGTGATAAGGACACTCGATAGTGTCTTCGACCACGCGACCATAGCTCAAAGGAATGCCACGATGAGGACAGATATCACGAACGGCAGAAACTTTTCCTTTAGAATCGCGGAAAAAGACAATAGGTTCATTCATGATCTTACGAGCTTGAGACTTTCCCACAGCCAATTCACTGCTAGGTAAACCCACGTACCAAACATTCTTTAAAAAACCGGTATACATTTCTTTCCTTTTTTACTTACAGACCTGCGCGCTTTTCCGCCAGAAGACAGGTGTTCTGAAGAAGAGTTGCGATCGTCATTGGACCCACTCCCCCAGGTACAGGAGTCACCGCTTTCACCCATCCATCAAGCTCTTCCGTGCGCACGTCGCCACAAAGCTTTCCGTTCGGGCCATCATGGTGCATTCCCACGTCGATGACAATAGCATCTTTCTTAAAATCTTCACGTCCCAAAAGGCGCGCTTTACCTGCGGCCACGACGACCAGATCAGCTTCTCGGACTACGGTGGATAAATCTTTTGTTTTCGAATGACAAACAGTCACAGTGGCATTGGCCTCTGTCAGAAGCTGAGCCATGGGTTTTCCCACAATATTACTGCGCCCTACAACCACGGCACGCAGTCCTTCCGCAGAAATTCCATAGTGCTTAAGAATCGTCATGACCCCTTCTGGAGTGCAGGGTTTCACGATCGGTTTTCCCGCGAAAAAAAATCCCAAAGACGCATATGTTAAACCGTCTGAATCTTTCTCCGGTGATACCAGTCGAAGTACCTCATCCGAACTCAAATGACCTGGCAGAGGAAATTGCACTAAGATGCCATCAACGGAAGCATCGTTATTAAGGGCCTTGATCTGAGCATTAAGTTCTTTTTGCGTGGTGTGCGCCGGCATCGCAATGATTTGCGAGGTCATGCCAACCGATTCACAAGCTTTCTTCTTATTTCTTACGTAGATATGGCTGGCATCATCATCACCGACAATGACAACCGACAGATGAGGAGCCCGTCCCACTTTTTGTGAAAAACTCGCGACTCGAGGAGACAGCTTTGAACGCACTTCTTTGGCGACTTCTTTACCATTAAGAATGAGCATTCACACCTCCCAATTGCCCCTCCAATGTCCGCTATTTATTAAAGAAATTCAATGGTTTAATAAAATCCTGACAAAGACACCGCGCTCCCAACAACGCCCCCTTGGGGAGGCATTTCCAGGGCCTTCGATAGCTCGTTGTAGGCTCTTTTTCCTTGCTTCGAAGCTGCAAAATAAGGTACAAACCCTTTAAAACATTAGGGGATTTAGAATGGCTGATAAAGTTAAGCTTTCAAAAGATGGTAGCTCCATTGATTTCGTTCAATCTGATAGCTTACCCACGTCGCTAAAGAAATTCCGTCAAAGCCCTGAGATCGAGGGTTTCTACCGTTTCATTTTCGAAAATGATCTGCAAAAAGAAGCTTACGATATTTTAGATCGTATCATCATCCAACGTAAGGCGAAAAAAGCCGACGCGAAAAAAGAAGCCCAAGCCGAAAAAGCAGCGGCAAAAAAAGAAGCTTCTGCTGTTAAAGGCAAAAAGAAGTAAAAAAAAAGTCCGGACCTCCGGACTTTTTTTATTTCCGCAACTCTCTTCTCAAATTTCACGCAATCCCCGTCTGCACCCCGTTTGCTAAATCGCCTCCTTGAGGAGGCATTCATGAATGCAAACAAAGTTTTAAAAAATAAAAAAGGCCAAGGTCTTATAGAGTATCTTATTATCGTTGCCATCGTTGCTGTTGGTAGCATGGCCGTGATCAAAGTCGTTGGCGCCAATGTCGGCGTTCGTTTCGCCAACATCGCCAATGTCTTGGGCGGCAAAGCCGCTGGTACAAACGTGCAAGTTCAAGAAGTCACTGAATCCATGACGAAGAAAAAGGATTTCAGCAACTTCTTTGACGGTGCCACGAACCAACAATCCAAATCTAAGAACTAAAATGAGAACCGGAAACAGACAGGGGCAAGGTGTTGTTGAAGCCCTTTTATCTTTACCGTTTCTTTTTCTGGCCGGCTCTGCGATCACAGCTCTTCTGTATCGTGGAGTCGTTTTTTATTACATCGATTATCAATTGCATGAAGCCCTGATTTGCACTCAACACGAATCTGAACGCTTCTGTAAAAATGAATTGCATCAGCGGCTGGGAAAAGTTCTTTTTTTAAATTCTCACTACGAAACCGAAATCACTCGCAACCGCAGAACGGTTAAAGGCAAAGTCTTAGTAAATTTATCGCCGGAACTGTCCATCGAGAAAGAGCTAAAGAAATCCTTATGAAAAATGAAAAGGGCTTTGCCGTCATTCTGCTATTGGCTTGCTTGCCTGTTTTGATCAGTGGATTACTTCTTCTGAGCAGCGTCTTCGGTTTTATGCAGAATGATCTAGCGATGAAATACCAATGCCGCGTGCACGGTCAACAGGGACAGAAGCTTGTGGCTCCCAGCCTTGAAAAATTGCTGTCGCTGAACAACACAGCTCGCAGACTCAAAGTAGAAGAAGTTGCCGCCTACGCAAAAATAGCGGCCTCGGCTGGAAATCCTCCAGCGTTAGCGGCAGCAAAGGCTCGCTTGGTTAAAATACAGAATCAAAAACGACAGCTCGATCTAAAACAAAAACAACTTATCAACCAAGCCAATATGTCGCTGGCTTCGTCCTTCGCAAAAACGCGGCGAGAACTTGCGAACACCCAAGAAGGCCTCAGCAATATCCTTTTTGTCGCAAATGGTTTTCATCTGTCGGGCCGCCGCCCCACCTTAGCCGTCCGTCCGGACTCCTCGGACATAGCTCCGACCTACAGTCCGGTCGCGGCTTTTGAAGAAAAACAAGCACTGGCGCATGAATGGCAATACACCTTGGCCGTCCGCAAGCCGTTTTCACAGTTCCTAGAAGGACGCTTTCATTTTAAAAAGGCCTGCGCGGTTTCGCTTATTGAGGAGAACTCTGCATGGATACCAAAAATAATAAAGGGCAAATTCTCGTTGAAGTCGGTGTGGTGACGGTCTTTATTTTATTAGTCATCTTTGCTGCGATCAACCAGCTTTCCGAACTTAAATCTTCTTATAGAAAAAATCAGCTCACTCAAGAAAGGGGTTCATATGAGACAAAAGCTTCAACTTCTCGCAAAAAATAATCTGATGATCTTGGCTTTCGTAGTTTTAGGCTTGGTGTCTTACGTCGCCACAAGACCTGCTTCGGAACCTAAAGATACGTTTTTACCCGAACCTAAATCCGTGGACACGTTCATCCCTCGCGGATTTTCTTTAGTGCCGATTGAAGTCGCCAATGCCGACTCCTTAGCTTCATTGATTGGCGATGTCGGTGGCGTTGTCGATCTATATCTAGCCTCGACGGAAAAACAAAAAGGCGGCCTTAAGGTCGGCAGCAAACTCAAGCTTCTACGTGCACCTTTAAATCCTCAGCAGTATGCCGTTTTAATTCGCGACACTGAAAGCTCAAGGCTTCTAAGTTACACCGGCCCCTTTATCGCAGTTGTACAAAATCCAGAAGAAACTGGCGCACAATTAACATCAACAAGTCCCGCAAAAATCCGCGTGGAATATCAAAACTAGGGGATAAAAATGAAGACATTCATTCTTTTAACTTTCTTTATTCCCGCAGTATCTTTTGCGCAAAACATCCTGTTGCAAGCTCCTGCGGGCAGTAAGATAAACTATGAACGCTTCTTAGCAAAGCATCCCGAAGCCCAATCCATGGTGCAGTTTGAACAGAAGACAATTCAAAGCAATCCGTCACAGGAAAATCAGCTATTTGCTTTGAGTGATACATTCAGCGATCGACTGGAGTTCGTGATAAGTTCTCTTAAAGAGATTCAGAAGCAGGCTCCTCTAACACTTTCAAGTCTTCGTTTCGTGCGTGATTTAAGCGAAAAGGCTTTAACGAAAGATATTTCGTCTCAAGACAAAAAAGAACTTCTGCATGCCTACTGCAAGGCAGTGACTTTGTTAAACGAAGGCCCTTCCCATTTTGTCTGTCGCGAAGAATATGTTGCGCTGGAAAAGCTGGCTAAGAAATTTCCGTACCACGAGACTCTTTTGATTGAATCTATGAGCTTTCCGCTCAAAGAAAAGTCGATGGCCAGCCTTTCACCGCAAACTCCTTATCACTGGACGCTGGTTTCGAATTCCCAAACGACGGTTCGCTTTTACGGTACTTACGAACAGCTGTTGAACCAGCATTTTATAACTGAAAACTGGATTGACGGAGACTGCGATAACTTCAGTCACCGCATTGAAGACATGAACGTTCTTCACCGAGGCACTGTCTTTTTCGATGAAAGCTGCACTCCCCGCTTATTTAAAGACGAATCGAAGAAGTCCTGGGTCATGGAAAAGAAAACATGGCTTTATGTCGCCGGCGCCGTTGTCTTGGGTGGGATTGTCTATTCGCTCAAAGACAAAGACATCATCGTGAACACATCACTCAAGTGATAAAAGAGACCCGTTAAAATTAATCTCTTTAACGATGCCTTCTTCAATAATCGAATAACTGTTTGCAAACGTGGCGTCTGGGTGAGAGTGCGCGACAGCCAAATCCCCTGTAAACTTACGGATCTTGGCCTTCACACTTTCATCTAACGCCACTTTATTTCTCCAAAAAGACGGTGGTTCTACCGGACTGTCGCAACCAAATGAGATGGGGATTTGCGCAGCTCTTAAAGCCTCCCAAGGAAACACATATTTATACAAATCACCCAGTTTTTGTTCTAACCAAGCTTTATCGCTCAGCCAATGACAAGGCTGCATGTGACAACGAACATGCAAGGGCTTCATCATTTGAATTGTTTCAGGTCTGAGCATTTGTGCATGTTCAATATTCAGTCGTCCCACAAAACCTTGTGCCGAAATCTTTCGCGCACTTTGCACCATGTGATGAGCGGCTTCGTCACCGATCGTATGCACCGAAAATTCCAAACCGGCTTGCCATGTGCGTTTCATGATTTCTTCGACTTCTTCTAAAGGCCAAAGCGTGCGACCTTGAGGTCCTTCGGCTTTTCCGTTGTAGGGCTTAGACAGATAAGCCGTTTCAGAACCTAACGATCCGTCATAAAAAAGTTTGATCCCTTTCATGCGAAGCAAAGGCGTTTCCGTTTTTTTCGCACGAATACAGAAGTCCAACATGCCTTCAAAGTCTGACATTTCGTGCGTCGTCACATTTTCTTCGATGGCTAATGTCAGTTCATTTTTTTCAGACATTTCTACCAAAAGGTTCCACAGCGATTCAGTGCAAGACATGTCGCGAACATGAGTGAAACCGGCTTTATTGTATGTACGACAGGCCGAAAGAACATGACGACGTTGTTGTTCTTTTGTGAAGCCCGGAAGCTTGTCCCACGCTTGCAGATGATCTTTTTCTAAAAGAAGACCTGATTCAGATTTCATTCCCAAAATCTCTAAAGCGCGAGAATTCACCCACGAACGATGACCATCCATGCGAGGAAAGAACACCGGTCGATCCGGAAAATACTTATCAAGAATGTTTTTGTGGGGAGCCTCGGGCCAGCCCGCTTCGTTCCAACCGAATCCGACAATCCAGTCACTTCGATAATAGGCAGGATTTTTAAGATCAATCAGCGACAGATCCTCGGCCTTTCTCATAAAGCCTAAGTGAAGACCTGCCGAGAATTCGCCGGTCGCTAGAAAGTGAGTATGACTGTCGTAAAGACGCGGGATCTTAAAAAGCATAAGGCCCTCTGTTTTATCAGAGGGCCTCGTTTTTTTTAACTAAATTATTAGAATTAGCGAGCCGAAGGAATTGGAGCCGGGTTGTTTGTCACGCCTCCCGAAGGAATTGTTCCCGGGAAGGTCGAAACACCGCCGGTTGCTGAGCCCGGTAGCGGAGTCAGAACACCGTTACCGATTCCTGTTCCAATACCAGTTCCGATGCCTGTACCGATTCCGATAGAGCCACCGATGTAACTGCCGCCGCCGTAAGATACTTGCTGGATTCTATACAACAATCCGTAAAGTTCTTGCTGAAGG
Organism: Bdellovibrio sp. HCB117; assembly: GCF_047305915.1. Lineage (NCBI taxonomy): Bacteria > Pseudomonadati > Bdellovibrionota > Bdellovibrionia > Bdellovibrionales > Pseudobdellovibrionaceae > Bdellovibrio > Bdellovibrio sp. HCB117. Next base: position 3,106,973 of record NZ_CP178622.1, read on the forward strand.
CTCGCCACAACTTGCTGTCTTTGCATTTGTTGAGACATATATTGTTGCTGTTGTTGGATATACATTTGGTATTGCTGCATTTGCATTTGCATCATTTGTTGTTGCATTTGCAGGCCGCCCAAACCAGTCATACCACCCATCATTGGCATTCCCATCATACCACCGGCCATAGCTCCCATCGGCATACCCATCATGCCGCCAGCCATCGCGCCCATTGGCATTCCCATCATGCCACCAGCCATTGCTCCCATAGGCATACCCATCATACCGCCAAGCATTCCGCCGGCCATGGCACCCATAGGCATTCCCATCATTCCACCCATCGGCATACCCATCATGCCTCCGGCCATTGCTCCCATAGGCATACCCATCATACCGCCGAGCATTCCGCCAGCCATACCACCCATTGGCATACCCATCATGCCACCCATTGGGTAGCCCATCATTCCACCAGCCATCGCGCCCATCGGCATGCCCATCATAGAACCCATAGGCATACCCATCATGCCGCCGATCATTCCACCGGCCATGGCACCCATAGGCATTCCCATCATGCCACCCATTGGCATGCCCATCATACCGCCGGCCATCGCGCCCATCGGCATGCCCATCATGGAGCCCATAGGCATACCCATCATTCCGCCGATCACGCCGCCAATCATATTACCCATAGGCATTCCCATCATGCCGCCCATCATTGGGTAGCCCATCGCTCCTGGATATGGTCCACCCATACCCCAAGGACCGGCCATACCCCAAGGGCCCATGCCAGGCATATAAATTCCGCCACCAAGACCACCCATGCCCATGCCGGCCATTGCATATGGGTTACCCCACATACCATTGCCATTCATGCCGCCGTAAGGTCCCATCATTCCGTAAGCGCCACCATTCATACCCGCACAACCGAAACCACCGGCACCGATACCGCCACCGATTGCTCCGTAAATACCGCTACCGCCACCGATCATTTGACCCACACCTTGAGCAAGGAATGGGAAGCCGTAGCCCCACGCAGGATATGGCTGAGTCGGCCAACCGATATTCGAGTTCGCCTCTGCAGCAATTTTATTTGTTTGATAACCCATGTAAGTCGCTGCCAAACCAAGACCGATGTTACCGATCACAGAACCCCAGTCAGTTTGAGGCTTCTGATAAGCGTAACCGTTTCCTTGCATAATACAGTCTGTACAGATACCGCCTTCAAGTTGCTCACGTTGACGCTCACGTTGTTCGTCAGCGTAGTTTTGTTTTGCATCTTGAATGTCTTCTTTAGAACGATCGATCAAGCTTTCCAAAGCTTCGATTTCGCGTTGAACTTTATTTGATTGAGAATAAGATTTTCTGTAATCCGCAAGACCTTTTGTACAGTCTTGAGCTGTCGCACGACCTTTTTCAGATTGACGTGCACGAGCCATATTACAAACCGCACCCGATACAGAACCGGCTTTATTTGGATCACACAACGCTTTCCATTCATTGATTTGGAAACCACGAATTTGCACAGAACCAGCGATATCACCGTTAGCCACTGGAGTTACCGGAACGCCACCTTGATCACCTGCGGCTTCAGATTCTTCCGGAGCTGTCCCAATGCCTTTGTAAGCTTGGCACGTTCTATTGTTTTCAATGTGCTCGAACATAAACTCAGAGAAGTCTTCAGAAACGACTTGTTCCACATCGCGACGAGAGCGCTCCATGGATTTTTCCAGCCTTTTCTTTTCAGTCTTTTTAGAGCGGAGTTGTGCTTGCGCTTCTTTGATTGCAGCTTGAGCTTCTTTGATTTCATCAAGGTAGCTTGAAGAACCTGCCGCAGCGGAGTAGTTGTAAGGACATGATTGCATGCCACCATACATCCCTGTTCCCCACATTTGAGCTTGAGCACCAACTGCAAAACTCATCACTAGCGTGAATGGAGTTGCAATGCGCATCCAAAATTTCATACACGATCTCCTGAAAAGGATAAAAAACTCTTCTACCGTTTCACTCATCGTCAGGGAACAACGCAGACTTGACTCATTTCTGAGCAAAAATGTTGAAAGAGTATGAAACTAGACTCCTGTCTAGGTGAAAAAACAGCTGTGGGACAGCAGAGTTTCTCTCTCTTCCTCGTTATCATCCATGACAACAAACCGGCCTTGTGCAAATTCCTTTGCACTGCTCTTTTTCAAATCCTACACTAGCTTTTATGGTGAAGCACACAATTCTTTGTGTAGATGATGAAATAGATAATGTAGACGCCCTTGAAAGGTTGTTTCGTAAGAAATTTACCGTACTAAAGGCCACCTCAGGTAAAGAGGCTCTGGCTGTTCTCGACGAACATCCAGGACCCGTTTCTTTAATCATCACCGATCAAAGAATGCCAGAAATGACCGGCGTCGAATTTTTAGAAAGAACTTTGGAATCTCATCCTGAGACGATTCGCATTCTTCTTACTGGTTACACAGATCTTGAATCCGTGATCATGGCCGTCAATAAAGGACAGATCTTCCGTTACCTGACCAAGCCTTGGGACCCTGTGGATCTTACGAACACCGTTGAGCACGCTATTGAAAGATTCGCGCTCGGACAAGAGCTTAAACAGAAAAATGCGGAACTTGGAAAAGCTTTGGATGAACTTAAAAGCTTGGATGTTGCCAAATCTAATTTCATGATTTTGATCAATCATGAATTGAAGACACCTTTAACATCTATATTGAGCTTCTCGTCCCTGCTTGCAGAATCGAACTTGAATGATGAAGACAAGTTGATGGTCAATCGAATCACTAAGAGCGCGGAACGCCTAAAAACATTGGTAGAAGATGTGCTGCTTGTGGTTCGTGCTGAAACTAATCAGCTGAAGATCGATATGCAAAGTATCGCGTTCACTCAATTTGATGAAAGTCTTTCGAAGGACGTGAATGATCTTTTACAAAAGAAACAGCAGAAGCTGGTTTCTAAACTCGAACCCGTGACGGTAAAAGCAGACGCCCGTTTGATTAAACAGGTGATGCTTCGTTTGATCCATAATGCCGCCAAATTCGGTGAAGAAGGCAGCGAGATTCATATTGAATCCATCCGCAATGGTGCGAACCTAAGGTTCTTGGTTCACAACAAGGGACCGCACCTTCCAAACTCGGTGGTCGATAAAATCACGAAACCGTTTTATATTGATGAAGATGTTATGCACCACTCGACGGGAACGGGCCTAGGGCTTACGATCTGTCAGTCTATTTTAAAATCACATCAATCCCAGTTGCAGTTTAAGAATACCAATCAAGGCGTGATGGTTTTCTTTGAACTCGCGGTCGGTTGAATCGTCCGGACGCCGTCCCTAAGCTTTTTTAAAAGCAGCTCGGCGTCCGACTTCTAGATTGCTCTGGCCTCGGAGCATGAAAACACTTTTTCTTTCCATCACATCCTTTGTCTCTTTGACTTGGGCCCAGGATAAAAACCTCACTCTTTCTTTGGGCGAATCACGAAGGCTTGCTCTCAGCGGTCAATCCACCGTTTGGATTCAAGATCGAGATATCTTAAAAGCTGAAGGTCAAGGTTCAAGCCTTACCATTCGAGGCACTCGCGAAGGTCAAACGACTTTGAAGCTGGGCTCAGTTGTTTATCGCATTCAAGTCCTTCATCCTACGAAAACAGACTCATTTACGGAGCTACAAAATGAACTCAAAAACATTGTGGGACTCTCTGCTGAAATTTCCGAAGGTGATCTTTTAGTAAAAGGGCAGCTTTATCGGCTGCAAGACTGGCAAAAGCTTTCTGATTTTGCACGCGCGCGAGGTTTGACTTATCAAATGCGGGCAAGCTTCTCGGAACAACTTCAAACAAAAGCCCACTCCCTGTTTCGTGAAATTTTAGAGACAGGCAAGTTACCGCCGCAGACTCTGATTTTTTCAGAAGGCGTCGAAGTTCGCGTCAGCGCTTCGGACGACCTCTATAAAAAGTACGCCAAAGCTTTGAATCCTTACGGCATTCGGGTGACTCGTGACGAAAGCAGCTTAGAGATTGCTCCCACAGTCAAAGTACAGATCACCGTTGCAGAAATTAAAAGAAGTAATGCCATGAAGTATGGCATTGAGTGGCCCGCTTCATACGCCGCGAAACTAATGCCTTCGGGCAAATGGGAGGTCGAAGACGGAATGCCATTTAATCTTCATGCGCTGGAAGAAAATGGTGACGGTAAAATCCTCGCTAGCCCCAACATTCTTTGTCGCAGTGGCAAAGAGGCCGAGTTTTTAGCCGGTGGAGAATTCCCGATTCGCATTCTAAGTTACAAAGCTTCGGAAGTGGTTTGGAAGCGATACGGAATTTTACTTCGCGTGAAGCCGAAAGCCGATTCTTCGGGCCGCATCAGTCTTTCAATTGAAACGGAAGTGACGACTTTAGACAAGGCCAACGGCACCGGAGATATTCCGGGAGTCTTAACAAATCGAGTTTCCAGTCACTTCGATCTGACCCGCCCGCAAACGATTGCTCTTTCGGGCTTACTAAAAAATGAAGAAGGGGAATCTTCAACGGGTCTGCCAATGTTGTCGCGACTCCCCGTTATCGGGGCTCTTTTTTCCAGCAAAGATTTTCGCGAGAACCGCTCTGAACTCGTGATCTTTGTGCGACCGACGATTCTGAAGGAAGGTGATAGTGGCGTCGGCCAAGAACATCTTCAGGCACGTGGAGAAATTTTATGATGATTGCTGCAAAAACCGTTTACGATAAAATTCAAGATGATATCCAACAAATTCCTTTGAATGAATTTCTGCTTTCTCCAGAAGAAGCGAGTTCTCTGCGTTCAAAGAAAGTGGAACAAATCATGGAAAAACATCTGACATCGCAAACCTCGGATGTCCGTACACGTGTCTTAAGTGAAATCAATACCTGGGGACCTTTGGCAGAAATTTTAGAGGATGAAAGCATCACTGAAATCATGGTGAATGGTCCGCAATCAATTTGGCTTGAGCGTGAAGGAAAGCTTTCTCGTCATCCAGATTCATTCTTTTCGGAATTAAGCTACCGCAACTGTTTGGACCGTTTATCTCACGAAGCCAATGCACATATCACCAAAGAATTTCCCGCGGCTGACGGAGCGTTTAAAGATTTCCGTTTAAGCCTGATCGGCAGTGATGTGACACAGTCTTCGGTCCACTTCACCTTAAGACGACATCCTAAAAATCCTTGGACGTTTTTGAAACTCGCCGAGGCTGGCTGGTGCCGTCCCGAAGACTTGCGTATTTTTCGAGAGTTGATCGAGCAGAAAAAGAATTTTTTGGTCGTGGGTTCTACGGGATCGGGAAAGACATCGGCTTTAAATTCGTTTTTAAATTTGCTTCCCGAGAATGAACGCGTGGTGATTATCGAAGATACATCTGAAATCCCCTTGCCTAATAAAGCCAGCATGAAACTTTTAACTCGGGAAGATCCGCAAAATGTTTTGCCTTCGATTGATCAAACGCAACTTGTGAAGCGAGCTTTGCGACTTCGTCCCGATCGCATCGCCATGGGGGAAGTCCGCGGCTCCGAAGCCAAAGACTTTTTGATGGCCTTAGCAACAGGACACGCGGGAAGCTTTGGAACATTACACGCGCAAGACGCCGCACAGGCCCTGATTCGTCTTGAAATGTTGATTCAAATGGGCGCTCCCCAATGGAATCTTTCAGCCATTCGTCGTTTGATTCAAATGTCTTTGGATTACGTGATCGTTGTCGGCCGTGAAGCGTCGGGACAGCGCCGATTCAAAGGGGCTTATCGCCTTTGCTCTTTAGAGGATAACGGATTCCTTTTAGAACCGTTCGACTTGTGAGTTCGATGATTCTGGTTGCAGCTCTGGCTGCAACTCATCGTCACGCACAATTTCGTAGGTCACAGCGGATTTAAATTCTTTTTTGCGGAACAAGTAATAAATAAATCCCGTCATCACACCGACAAGAAAACCAATCAGATGTGCGCGATAGCTGACGTTGGGCTCAAAAGCTGTCGAAGGCATGAAAACACCCAAAGCGACTCCCATCGCTCGTAAACTTCTTTGCAACCATGTGCGCTGTTCATCTAACATCAGATAAAGAACGAGCCACATACCGCCCATCCAGTAAACAACTCCAGAAACACCGATCAGATTGATATCAGGCGCGTAAGTCAGAATTGTCAGAGCGTTCGTCACTCCGCCTAGTAAAAAAGCTAAAATCGGAAACACCCAAAGGCCAAAGTAGCCCGAAAGAAAATATCCGAAGATAAAAAACAGAATGGAGTTCGAGGCCAAGTGTCCTAAATCAGCGTGAGCAAATAAAGTTGTCCACAGCCGCCAATATTGATGCTGCGAAAAAACAGAAAACTGCGAAGCACTCATCCAAGTGGAAGACTTGTAGAAGTTTTGCCAATAGAAAACACTGCCGATGATAAGTAAGAGAACGGACCAGGATGCTGCAAACCACGCGCGACCTGATGGCTTACGTGTAAGCCAAGTGGAACGTATCACTGTCCAAGTACGTGCTGCCGGCTGCATAGAGCCTCCCGTTTCGTTACTTTGAGTTCGAAACGGGAGATGTCAAGATTTAGGCGATTTTATTGTCTGAGATCTCTTTTAATGGAGCTGGAGATGGTTGTGGGCGCAATTCCTTTTCAACAAAGAAAAGACCTTCGTTGTCTGTTGTCTTCGTTAGAGCTTCTTCCGATTTCGTCATGTCCCCTTCACGAGCGACTGATTTCGGGTTCTGGAAGAACTTTTGATTTAGATCTTCAATAACTTTCAACTTCTTCACTTCACCAGGATTTTTATAAACGGGAGAGGCCTCGGGCTCAGGAAGTTGACCGGTCATTTTCATCTCTTCCATCTGCTTGCTCAGCGAGATGCGATCTCCAAGAGAGTTTTTACCCATGGGTCTTCCAAGTGCCAAAGCCCCGGGTCTTGCAGGCTGCGCGACAGAGACGTCGGCAACACGCGTTCGTGGACTTGCTGGAAGAATTCCACTGATTTTTTCCATACCACACCTCCGTGTGTGTTGAATTTTGAAGGCCATCCTTGGTCTTCAAGTTATGTATCGGAATAAAACGTTCAAACTTGAGACAGACGGAGGAAAACTGGAACTAAGTCCAGGGAATGAAATGCCAAGGACTTGCAGGATGACCTAAGAGCTTCTGACAGATCTCTTTCACTTGCGGATCATCACTGCCCGACCAGAAAGTACGACCGATCAGAAAGCTTTGAGAAAACTCCATCCAGGATTCGAAATGACCTTCGACTATAGGAGCGAGTTTTAAAATTTCGGCCCAAGCTTCGTTATCATCTAAATAACCCGTAACGAAACAAAGACGAACCAAGTGAACATAGCGGGCGGCATCCCATCCTAGAATACCAGCCTCTTTTAAATATTTATTTGTACGTTGGATCCAGGAAGCAAGCTTCGTGTAATCCTCTTTGCTCATTTGCACTTCCTGCCCGACTTCGAGATCAAAGCAGAAGATCTGTTTGAATTTCTCTAAAGAGACAGCATCAATACTGCCGTCTGACGGAAGAGACGATCTTAAGACATTAAATTTTGTGCGGTGACCTTGTTGTCGGATATTTTCTAAGTTTTTCAAAGCCGAGGCCTTGTCTGTCACACCCCAAAATTCTTCAAGAATGCCGATGCAGTCCCCTTTGATCTCGGGACCGTAATTCATATCCAGACGAAAAAAGTACTCGCCAATTTCATCTAAAACCTGATCGCGGATTTCCGGGGCTAATTCTTTGCCATCGATGAGATCAGACCCGACAACTTGAAACACCTCATCAAGAACTTGATTTTCTTCAACAAAGACTGCGCCCAAGCACATCATTCTTTTTTCTAAGGTGGTTTCTGGAAGTATACGGCGCATGGGGTCCTCTGTTTTCGTTTAGAATAACGGTCCCATATGATAGGGTGGAAATCAAGGCTCCCTCGAAGACGACATAGGTTGCCTTTGCTCGGACAGTCCTCGCTGACGCTGTTCCTTCGGAACATGCTGCTGCGGAACTCGCGACGGCGACCTATGTCGTCTTCGAGGGTCCTTTGCTTCTACACCGTAACGCGGTAGGATTTTGGGCTTCGCCAGGTGGCGCGTTGATTTGGAATATTTTTGGGCGTTTTGGGAAAGTTGATTTTTTTATGATTAAGAAAATTTTGATGGGTTTAGCGGCGCTCTTTTTTATTTTGGTCGGTGGGCTTGTTTTGATTATGGGGTATGTGTTTAACAATCCTGAGTCGGTTTTTACGGCTTTTCAGTCGGTGACTGATAAGTTTATGCAGGGGCAGAAGTATGAAGAGCCTGGAGAGTTTTTTCTTCAGGGGATTTCTGAAGTTTCTTTGAATGCTCGTCGTGTGGATATGGTTGTGCGTACGCATTCGGGACCTACTCTGAAAGTACTTTTGCATGGGAAGGTTCCTCGTTTTGAGCCGGGGCCTTTTATTGTTCAGATGGCAGAGAAAGATATTTTGCGTGTGGATTTTCAAGAGCCTTTGGCTAGTAACTGGATTCAGATGAATGTGAATGGCGAAGAGTTCACGCAAGAGTCGGATTCAAAATTGACGGCAGATGTTTATTTGCCTCAGTCGTATAAAGGCAAAATTCTTATTAAAACCGAAGAAGGCAACGTGACTTTGCGTCTGCCTGAAGATCTTTTCTATGAAACGGATTTACAGTCGGTTTCTGGCAAAGTGACTAATAACTTAAAACAAAAACCCACTTCCGAGATTCTTCCTTCAGAAGTGGGTCATATCAAAATTCAAACTCAGTCTGGTGCTATTGCCGTTGAAAACGACAATTAGACCTTCTTCATTTCTTCCAAGTTTTTCTCTGCTAGCGGGCTTAAACGAACGCCGACTTCAGTTAACTGATCGCGGCTGACTTCGCTTGGGCAGTCCGCCATTAAGTCTGAAGCTTTCGCTGTTTTTGGGAATGCGATTACTTCACGGATAGCATCAGTTCCGCACAATAACATCACCAGACGGTCCATTCCCCAGGCGATACCACCGTGTGGAGGAGCTCCGTATTTCAAAGCGTCTAACAAGAAACCAAACTTCGCCTCTTGTTGTTCTTTATTCATACCTAGAAGACGGAACATCGCCTGTTGCAATTCTGTGCGGTAAATACGGATACTTCCGCCACCCATTTCATAGCCATTACAAACAAGGTCATATGCTTTTGCTAGCATTTTACCGTACGAAGACTCATCCCCGTCGATCAAGGCTTGCATGTATTCATCCTTCGGTGATGTAAACGGATGGTGCCTTGAAACCCAACGTTTTTCATCTGGAGAATATTCAAAAGCTGGGAAGTCGATCACCCATAGGAAATGATCCTTGGAAGTGTCGATCAAGTTCAATTCTTTACCCAAGTGCAAACGAAGCGTTGATAGAGCTGCGCAAGCTGTGTCGAAATCATCGGCTACGATCAAAGCACAGTCGCCGGGATTTGCGCCGACTGTTTTAAACATTTCGGCCAACTTCTCAGGGCTGAAGAATTTTGAAACTGGAGAAGCGTAAGATCCATCCGCTTCTGTTTTAATCCATACCAAGCCTTTTGCTCCCGCGCGTTTTGCCATGTCCGTTAGCTTGTCGAACTGACCGCGAGAGTATGACGCTCCTTTTGGCACGGCAATACCGCGCACGATACCACCACGAGCGATAACTTCGTCGAAAACTTTGAAGCCGGAACCCGTTACAACTTTTTGAAGATCTTTGATCTCCATACCAAAGCGAGTGTCTGGTTTATCGATGCCATAACGGTCCATCGCCTCTTGGTAAGACATGCGAGGGATATCACCGACATCCACACCTTTAACTTCTTTCCAGATTGTGCGCAGAAGTTTTTCATTCATTTGCATGATGTCTTCTTGATCGATGAAAGACATTTCCATGTCGATCTGAGAAAACTCTGGCTGACGGTCCGCGCGCAAGTCTTCGTCACGGAAGCAGCGAGCGATTTGGAAATAGCGGTCATAACCCGACACCATCAACAGCTGTTTTAAGATTTGTGGTGACTGAGGAAGAGCGTAGAAAGTTCCCTGATTCACGCGTGAAGGAACTAGATAGTCACGCGCGCCTTCCGGAGTTGATTTAAATAAAATCGGAGTTTCGATTTCAACGAAACCTTGTTCTGAAAGAAAGCGGCGTACTAATTGCGCCACTTTGTGACGAACCATCAGATGATTCGTCAAGCGCGGTGAACGCAAATCCAGGTAACGATGTTTAAGACGCAAAGTCTCGTTCACGTTAGGATCATCGACTTGAAACGGAGGGACTGCGGATTCATTTAAGATCTCACAGCGAGTGGCCTCGATTTCGATCTCCCCTGTTTTGATTTTTTTATTTTTCATGCCTTCAGGACGCGCACGAACGACACCCTCAAGCGCCAATACGAATTCGCCACGAAGGTTTTTTGCAGAAGATGTTTCTGCTTTATTTGGATCAAGAACGACTTGTACGATTCCTTCACGGTCACGAAGGTCGATGAAAACCAAACTTCCGTGATCTCGGCGGACATCCACCCAGCCCATGAGGACGACTTTTTGTCCAATTTGGGATGTACCTAGACTTCCGCAGTAATTTGTTCGCTTAAGCTCTTTTACAAACTTCATAGATGTACCTTTTTGTGAAGGAAGGATTTAGTGACGATGCACTGGGGCTTAGATTTGCACATTGTGCCAATACAGTCAAAAAGCATCTTTTTATCCTTCCTAAAAGTAAGCCTTATCTCCGGAGGCCAGTGTAAGAGCTTTGTCTTTGCCAAATGGACCCGATATACTTTCAAAATCGAAGGACCGTAACTCAAGAGAGGAACTTTTTTATGCCCAAATTTACGATCGACCACCAAAGCAGCCACTCGGTTGAGGAAGCTTACTCTAAAATCAAAGAATTCCTTTCGAACGACCAGGATATTCGACGCTTTGACCCAAAACTTCAGTGTTCTTTTGATGACGGCTCTAAGAGTGCCGCATTGAAAGGTTCGCAGTTCAAAGCTGACATGTCGCTTACATCTTCTGGCGCGGGCAGTAAAGTCTCTGTCACGGTGGATCTGCCGTTGATGCTCACTCCGTTCAAAGGTAAAGTGCAGGAAACTCTGCAAAGGAAACTGGCTAAGTACCTTGGCTAACCTCTATGGCGAAAACAAAGGCTCGAACTCCAAAAAAGGACGCGGAAAAGAAACCGAAGATTGCAAAAAAAGCATCTTCTGGAAAAGCCGCGCCTGAAAAAAAGGTCGAGCCGAAAAGTGTTGTCGCCGAAATCGTTGAAGATTCTTCACAAGAAGAATTTCAACCCTCAACAGAGGCTGAAAAAGCTTACACCGTTGAAACCCCCGATGAAGATTTTGATATCGAAGAGCCGCAAGAGTCCAAAGCGGTCACTGTCGGCTCTTCCAAATCCATCACTTCATCCGATCCTTTGGTGATGTATCTGAATGAAATTCGTCGATACAAAGTTTTGACCAAAGAAGAAGAACTGGCTTTAGCTAAAAAATATTTCGAAGGAAAAGATCCAGCCGCTGCTGAAGCCCTGGTGAAAGCCAATCTACGTTTCGTTGTCAAAGTGGCAGCCGAGTATTCAAAATTCGGTGCTAAGATGATCGACCTTATCCAAGAAGGTAACGTCGGCCTGATGCACGCGGTTCGGGACTTCAATCCCTATAAAGGGGCACGTCTTATCACCTATGCTGTCTGGTGGATTCGTGGTTATATTCAAGAATTTTTAATGCGTCAGTATTCCATGGTGCGTATCGGGACGACTCAAAACCAGCGCAAACTTTTCTATCAGCTGCAAAAAGAAAAAGAAGCTCTTGATGCCATGGGTATTGAGCCTAACACAGCCTTGATCAGTTCTCGCCTGGGAATTCCTGAAGACGAAGTGCGCGACATGGCCATGCGTATGTCGGGACGAGATGTCAGCTTGGACCGCCCCGTTGACGAAGATTCAGGAACAAGCCTTGGTGATCTTCAGAAGAACATGAATGATCAACCTTTAGATGAGATGCTCGCCAAAGAAGAGCAACTGAACATCTTAAAGAAAAAGATCGAAGAGATTCGCCCCGAACTCTCGGACCGCGAAAAAATCATTCTGGACGAACGCATCCTGAACGACGACCCTTTGACGTTGCAGGAAATCGGCGAAAAGTACAAAATCACTCGTGAGGCCGTTCGCCAAATGGAAGCGCGTCTTTTGAAAAAAATTAAAGTCAAAATGGAAGAGGACATAAAAGAATGACCTACACAGGACAATGCCACTGCGGAAACGTGAAGTTCGAAGTTGAGATGACTATTGAAACTCTGGTTGCCTGCAACTGCTCTATCTGCAAACGCAAAGGTCACCTTTTGGCTTTCGCTCCTGAGTCTCACTTCAAACTTCTTTCTGGTGAAGCATCATTGAAAGACTACCAATTCGGCAAAAAATCCATTCACCACTACTTCTGCTCAAACTGCGGCGTAGGATGTTTCGGTGCCGGCACATCTCCTGACGGCACAAAATCGCGCGCGATCAATGTGCGCTGCCTCGATGGCGTCGACTTCACAAAATTCCCAGTGCACAACTATGACGGAGCAAGCCTCTAAGACGTACTTGCCCGCCTGGCACCTTTTGGTTTTGTAATCTAACAAAACGTCTACAAGTGTTGACTGCGTCCAAGAGAAGACAGATAAAACAAGTATGAAAGTCATATGGGCTCTAATACAGTTGTTACTTCTTTCTTCTCTTAGTTTTGCACAAACGCCTTCCAACTCGGATATGGCGGTTAAAGAGTTTACCTTTATCACGATGGAGATTCCTCCCTTTATGAGTGAGGCCATGCCTGAACAAGGCGCGGCCTCTTACGCAATTCGCGAGATCTTTAAAAAACTTGGTTATAGTTTTAAAGTTCGCTTCGTCCCTATAATGCGAACGCGCACTGTGGGATTCGATCCTACGGTGACCGGATTTTTTCCTTCATTCAAAGACGACGATTTTCTGCGTGGAATGGTTTTATCTAAAACGGTGTACGACACTCCCTGGGTGATTGTGGAAAGAGCTGATAAGCCGATTCAATGGGAGAAGCCGGAAGACTTAGCGAAGTATAAAGGCGGTAACGTCAACGGTTACACTATTCGGTCTCTTTTAAAGACGGTTCATAAGCAGAAAAAATTAAACTTGGAAACAGCGCCTAACGATGCTTTGAATATTCTGAAACTTGCCAAGAAGAGAGTGGACTATATCTTTATCGACGCTGGAGTTTTTAAATTTCTTTCGGCCGCCGATCCACGAGTAAAAGAAGTCGCAGGTCAGCTTCGTATCAATCCTAAAATTGTTATGATGAATCACTATGGAGTGGCCTTTAAAACAGATCCGGCAAGCCAGAAGCTAATGACTGAATTCAATAATAACGTCAGTGCCTCTGAATTTAATATGCTTGTAGAAAAATACTTCCGCGAAAAGCTCAAATAAGTTTTCGCTCTCTCTCGTTACAAAAGATATCAGGTTAAATCCACAAAATAAGTACTTGCTTCCCTTCGCTTTAAAAAGGTACCAAGTTATTTCAAACTACCTCTGAAAATAAAAAAGGACGCTCGAAGCGTCCTTTTTTATTAAATATGTACAATTTAATTAAGCGATCTCAAGCTCACCGGCACCGATAGTCGCTGCCAGTTTTGCACGTAGACGAGCCACGGCTTGAGCGTGAAGTTGCGATACGCGTGATTCAGTTACACGCAGAACTTGACCGATCTCTTTTAAGTTCAAGTCTTCGTAGTAATACAAAGAAAGAACAAGACGCTGTCTTTCAGGAAGCTCTTCGATAGCTTGCGCGACAACTTCTTTGATGTTTTTAACATTCAATTGATTGAAAGGACTGTTCGTGCGTGAACCTTCCAAAATATCCATGATGGATTTTTTGTCGGTATTGCTGAATGTTGTCGCCTGATCAATCGGAAGAAGACTGACCGGACGAACTTGGTTCACTAGATCATGGAATTCATCGATAGAAACATTGAGGGCTTTAGCAACTTCTTCATCTGTTGGTGTACGGCCCAAGTCCGCTTCCAACTGAACCATTGTTTTATCAAGAAGTTTGGCTTTATCACGGATCGAACGCGGAACCCAGTCTTGGGCGCGAAGTTCATCCAGAATCGCTCCACGAATACGGAATTCAGCGTAAGTTTTAAATTTATTATCACGTGTAGAATCGTATTTTTCGATGGCGTCCATCAAACCGATAACACCAGCAGAAATCAAATCATCCAATTCGATATTAGAGGGAAGACGAACGGCGATTTTTTGCGCGATGAACTTAATTAGCGGCGCGTATTCTCTGATAAGATCATCTTTTTGATTCGCAGCGAGCTTGCGTGGCTCTTCTTTGTACTTTTTCAACAATGCCGCATTTTTCCCCATATTTTTCCCTCTTAAAAACTATGTTAGCAAACAGGTTCGTGGCCCGAAAGTCCAAATCTGTTTTTCTCTTCTATGCAAACCCTACGACCTGATCCCAGAACATTTGCATGCCCCCGGTGCTTTCTACTTGCTTTGAAGATTTCTCGATCTGACTACACACTTGACGAATTGCTTTGGATGATTCCGCACCCACATCGTGTCTCACTATGAGACGCTGTTGTTGCACGGCTTTTTTCAAAACCACATCATTCGGAACTGAACCCCAATAGTCCAGACCAATGTAGAGGAAGCGATTCACAACATCGTTGAAGCGCTGATAAAGACCCAAGCCTTCTTGCTCATCACGCACTTGATTGCAGATGATAGAGAAGTGATTCACCTTGTATTGCTTGTTTAAAACTTTGATCAATGCATACGCATCCGCAAAGCTGGAAGGATCCGGAGTGATCACTACGGAAACCGTTTGGGCTGCGGAGTTCAGGAACAAAACGTTTTCAGCAATGCCTGGAGCTGTGTCGATAAGAAGATAATCAAAACCCAGTGGCAAACAGCTCACCGCTTCGACCATTGCGCGACGCTCGAAATGATTCATGTGATTGAACTCAACAACCCCACTGCCGCCAGGAATAAGAAAGACATCTTTAGACACTTCTGTCAGGATGTCTTTCATCTCTTTACGCCCCGCCAGAATGTCATGAATATTACCCGAAGGTTTCACGCCAAAAAAGATATCCACGTTGGCCATGCCCAAGTCACCATCCAGGATCAAAACCTTTTTGCCTTTTTGGGACAGGGTTAAAGCCAGATTCGCCACCATCGTTGTTTTGCCTACTCCACCTTTACCGGAAGTAATGCTGATAGTGCGTGTTTTATGCATATTGAATGAGTTCACGTTTCTCATATAGCTTCTGAATCCTGTTGTTTGAATTTCGTGATTTTAAAGATCAAATCCAAAAGACGCTCTTTAGTTGCGAATTCAAAATCTTCCGGCACACGAGGTCCGATACCGAAGGAATGAAGTGGGATATCAAAGCGCTTCATAAAGTTGTAAATGGAGCCATGCTGAGTCGACTCATCCAAAGAAGTGAAGATCACGTCTTTGTAGTTCATACCCGCATAACGGCGTCCCAGTTCGGTCGCATCGGCGTCTTTCACATTCGTGGAAAGTACCAGGTGGATATTTGGATTTAATGCGGAAGGCGGCAGAAGAGATTTCAACATTTGAATCTCATCTGGATTCTTCAAGCTCATACCTGTGTAATCAACCAGAACACAGTCCACGTTCGGAAGATAGCGCATCAAGCTTGTCCAATCATTCTGTGAACGAATCACTGAAAACGGAACATTCAGAATTTGCGCATATATCTTCATTTGATCAGCAGCGCCGACTTTAAAAGTGTCCGTCGTGAAAAGAGCAATCTTTTTGCCTTCACGAACCACCATCTGACTTGCCATCTTAATCAAAGCCGAAGTTTTACCAGCACCTGCAGGCCCCACGAAACAGTGAATTTTCCCTGCTGTCGGATTGCTAACAGTTCTTGTGTTATCAAGAACGTGACGAGCCACCCAAGCTTCCACCAAAGCTTTGTTTTTTAGTTTCAAAGCAGGAAGACTTTCTTGCGCCGAAGTTAAAATTTCTGCGGCGATTTCTCTAGCCATTCCAGCAGAGGTCAATTTTTCAAAAACAAAACTCAAATCGTAGTTGATACCGTAGTCAGCGCCAGGGTGAGTGCCGACGAAGCTTTGAGGCATTTGCTGGAACTGAGTGATAACTTGTTTAAGACTTGCGATCTCATTTTTAAGAGCCGCAATCTCTGGAGATTCAGTTTGTGCCGGAATAGCCGCGCGTGCCACAGGAGCCGGAGCTGCCGGTTGTTGTGGAGCTTTCTTCGTCGCATTTCCTCTTGTCGAGAAAATTTCATCTTGCTCCTGAAAAGCATTCAAGGCGCGTTGAGCCGCGGAACGAACACGTTCCTCTGCCATCATTCTTTGGCGTTGTTCGGCTTCATCCTCGATGTCGATGTAACGACGTTGAGTGATCGGAGCGGCAGGTTGACTCTTTTGCACGTGTTTTTCCACCATCTTGTGGATGAGCTCTTTCTGCTGACGAGCCGGGCTTTTTAGGAATTTTTCGCGATCTTGTTCACGCAGGCGAGACTCTGCAAATTTCTTTTTTTGCAAAGTTTCTTCAGAAACGGCCGCCGTGATTTCAACGGAACCTTCCCCGACCAAGCCAAAGCTTTTGTTGTTATCGCGGGCAGAAAGAATGATGGCGTCAGGTCCCAACTGGGTCTTCACCATCTCTAAGGCTTCTTTCATCGTTCTGGCTTCAAATTTCTTAACCTGCATGGCTCATCTCCACGAGTGCAACCGATTGAACATCCGCATCTGACGTCAACTCATTGTGCGAAAGCACCACAAGCTGAGGAATGAAGCGAGATGTAAGCTTATATAAATGACGACGCGAAGTCGGGCTTGTCAGAAGAATAGGCTGACTTGCCACTTCCGGATGGTTTTCTACGGTGCGCGCGATTTCATTGATCAAGCGATGCGCCGTATTTGGATCCATCACCAACTGAACCCCTTGCTCTGTTTGCAGCAACGAGTTCGCGATCAATTCCTCAATAATAGGATGCAACGTCATGACTGGAATGTTGCCTTGATCTGTTGTGTATTTTGCCGTGATACCACGAGCAAGATTTCTACGAACTTGTTCTGTTAAAACTTCGATATCTTTATTGCGAGGAGCCTCATCCGCCAAAGTCTCAAAGATCGTTAGAAGGTCACGGATGGACACTTGCTCTTTTAACAAGTTTTGCAATACGCGAACCACAGATCCCAAAGACAACATGTCGGGGATAAGTTCTTCGACGACTTTAGGATGAGATTTTTTGAAGTTCTCAATTAAAGTAGAAGCTTCCTGACGACCTAACAATTCATGCGCATGAGCACGAACAATTTCCGTTAAGTGAGTTGCCATGACAGTTGGCAAATCCACCACTGTGTAACCAGCGATCTCTGCATCTTCCTTGCGAGCCGGTGAAATCCAAAGAGCATCTAGACCGAAGGCAGGCTCTTTTGTCGCGATACCGTCAATGCGTTCTGCCACATTTCCTGGATCCATCGCCAACAAGGATTCGGGACGAAGAAGTCCGCCACCGACTTTATTTCCTTTAATCAAGACACGGTATTCACCCGGCGCCAATTGCAAGTTGTCGCGGATGTGAATACTTGGAACAACGATCCCCAGATCCAAAGCAAATTGCTTACGGATACTGACGATACGTTCAAGCAAATCACCACTAGAATCTGATTCCACAATATTGATAAGACCATAACCCACTTCGAGTTCGACCATATCCAATGGAAGCATTGTTTCGATGTTTTCTTTTTTCGGCGCAGTCAAAGCAGCATCTGACTGTTTCTTTTCAGCTTCTGCTTTTTCCAAGCGAGCTTTCTTGATAACCCAAGAAGTACCGCAAAGAAGACCACCCATCACGAGGAATGGAAGCGTTGGAAGACCTGGGATAAGACCCAATAGAATCAACACACCGCCGGCGATCATCACCGCACGAGGTTTAACAAAAAGTTGTCCCGTGACTTCTTCACCGACGTCTTTGTCTGAATTTGAAGTACGAGTCACGATGATACCGGCCGCCGTTGAGATCACGATCGCAGGGATCTGACACAGAAGACCGTCACCGATCGTCAACATAGTGTAGTATTTAGCGGCCGTACCGATATCCAAACCTTTTTGAATAACACCGATACCCAAACCACCCAAAATATTAATGATAGTGATAATAATACCGGCAATGGCGTCACCACGTACGAACTTCGAGGCACCGTCCATCGCACCGTAAAAATCCGCTTCCCCTTCGATTTGCTTACGACGTTTACGAGCTTCCGCTTCTGTGATGTGACCTGAGTTCAACTCAGCATCGATCGACATTTGCTTACCTGGCATCGCATCTAAAGTGAAACGAGCTGCCACTTCCGCCACGCGCTCAGAACCTTTAGTGATAACCATGAAGTTGATGACCATCAAGATGATGAACATCACAAAACCGATGACATAGTTTCCGCCGACAACGAAGTTGGCAAAAGACGCGATCACGGAACCCGCGGCTTTTTCCCCTTCATGTCCGTGAGTCAGGATCAAACGCGTGGTCGCCACGTTCAAAGACAAACGGAATAAAGTCGTCATCAACAGAAGTGATGGGAAAGATGTGAAATCCAAAGCGCGGTCAGTGTAAATAGCCACCAACAGGATCAAAACACTGATCGCTAATGAGAAAGTCAAAGACATGTCCAACATGAACGGTGGAAGTGGGATGATCATCACCGCCAAAATAGCCAAAAGACCGAACGCAATGAAGAGATCGGTATTCTTGGTAATTTTATCAAACCGCTTTAAGAACTGAAACAGTTGATCCATTATCTTTTCTTCCTACGCAAACGATAAACATATGAAAGCACCTCGGCGACCGCGACAAAGAGCTCTCGAGGTATAACTTGTCCAATTTTAAGTGTTTTAAAGATCGTGCGCGCCAGTGGTTTGTTTTCCACGATCGGAATGTTGTTTTCGCGCGCGACTTCTTTGATTTTTTCCGCCACGTGGTCAGCACCCATAGCCACGATTTGCGGAGCCGGAAGGTTGTCCGTGTACTTAAGAACAACCGCAATATGTGTGGGATTTGTAATAACGACGTCGGCTTTAGGAATTTCCGCCATCATACGCTTGCTCGCCATTTCACGTTGAATACGACGAATGCGTGATTTGATCATGGGATCACCCTCACGCTGCTTGTGCTCTTCTTTGACTTCCTGTTTCGTCATCATCATTTTCTTTTCAAGGTCCCAGCGTTGATAGAAGTAATCTGCCAGTGCAATCACCAGCATCACTCCACCAACCCCGCCCAAAAGTTTTACGACGATGCTACCTAGGTACATCAAGATCTGCTCAACAGAGAATGTCAGCATGTAAGGGATTTGACGAACTTCACCACGAAGAAGGAAATAAAGAACCAAGCCGACCGCGCCCATTTTTAGAATGGACTTAACAGCTTCTACGACCGCGCGAAGACTGAAAACGCGCTTGAAGCCCTCTACAGGATTCACTTTTTCAAAGTTTGGAGAAAGAGCATCTTCGACACGCAAGAAACCAACTTGTGCCAAAGAAGAAACCGCACCGATTAAGCCCGCAATACCGGCAACAGGCGCGATCAAGATCAAAGCTTTTTCACCGTTAAAGCGGAAAGCTTCCGTGAACTTGCCTTCACGCACTAGCACAACCATGTCTTGACCGAATGAGTATTGGAAAAGTTCGTAGAAGTTCTTGAAGAAAAAGCGACCCAAAACATACACGCCACCAGCCGCAGCAAGCAATAATGCCGCTGACGCCAGCTCTTTTGTATGGGCGACGTTCCCTTTTTTGCGAAACTCTTCCCGTCTCGCCTGCGTCGCCTTTTCGGTCTTTTCGCCGTTTTCCGCAGCCATCTCGTTCCTTCCTAGAACTTAAAAGCTTGTTACTATAAGTGTTTCATCACCGCGAACAATTTGCTAGCAGTGATATCAACTACACTTTGCATTTCCATCGTCATCAAAGGCAGGCACAAAAACACCACTGCCATACCGATCATGATTGTTACGGGCATGCTTGTTACCAAGACGTTGATCTGGGGGACTGCTCTTCCTAAGATCCCCATCGCTACGTTTACTAACAAGATGGTCACCATCACCGGTGCACACATCTTGATTGCCATAAGCATGACGTCTTGGCCGTAAGCAGCCATTTCGGCGAAAGGCCCCACATTCAGAGAAAGCGAGCTGACCGGAATCAGATCGTAGCTTTGCGCGATCGCGCTAATAAGCATGTGGTGACCGTTAATAGCTAAAAATACCAATGTTCCTAAAGTTGAATAGAATTGATCAATAACGTTCCCGTTACTGCCCAACATAGGGTTGTACATCTGAGATGCACTTAAACCCACGGACATGGAAACCAAGTCCCCTGTCATTGTGACTACGAAGAAGAACAGGCGGGTTAAAAATCCGATGCTTAATCCGACGATCAGTTCGCGGATAGCTAAGCCGATGATTTCATTGGAAACTAATGCGTAATCGACGTTTCCAACCTTCACCAAAGGGAATAAAAGAACGCTGAGAACGATAGAAAGAAGAACTTTAATCGGAACCGTGATTGTCGGAGAGCCAAAGACCGCTGAAGAAATAACAAAGGCGATCATGCGCAGGAAAACCAACGCAAAAAGCAGAATCTGTGCCTCTGTCATCGTGCTCCAGTTGATCATCTATTCCCTTACCATCACAGCGATGTTTTCAAAAAGATTGACGGTGTATGTGCTCATCACATCCATCATCCACGGACCGGCTAAGACAAAGACCAAAGCCACCACGATCATTTTGGGAATGAAGGTCAAAGTCGCTTCGTTGATCTGAGTCAAGGCTTGGAAAATACTCACGGCCAAACCTACCACCAGCGTGCTGATCAAAAGC
This sequence comes from Bdellovibrio sp. HCB117, assembly GCF_047305915.1. Classification (NCBI taxonomy): domain Bacteria; kingdom Pseudomonadati; phylum Bdellovibrionota; class Bdellovibrionia; order Bdellovibrionales; family Pseudobdellovibrionaceae; genus Bdellovibrio; species Bdellovibrio sp. HCB117. The sequence continues at coordinate 3,127,840 of NZ_CP178622.1, forward strand.
GGAGCGGCCAGCATCGCCGTTGTTCTTAAAGCATCTTGTCCAAGTCTAATTACTAATTCGTCTGTCATCTTTCACCTCTATCCGAAACTCTTAACCATCGAACCGATGAGAAGACCCCATCCATCCACAAGGACAAAGAGCATGATTTTAAAGGGTAATGAAATTACTACCGGAGGAAGCATCATCATACCCATCGCCATCAAAACGCTGGACGCCACGATGTCGATAACAAGGAATGGAAGGAAGATGATAAAGCCGATTTGAAAGGCTGTTTTAAGTTCAGAGACGACAAACGCTGGCACCAAAACCATCGTCGGAACATCCGCACGTGTCTTAGGCGCATCGATTTTAGAGAGCTTGATAAACAAAGCTAAATCCGAATCGCGCGTTTGATGGAACATAAACTTACGCAGAGGAGCAAGCGTATTTTCAATCGCCGCATCCTGAGAGATTTTTCCTGCTAAGTAAGGTTGAATTCCGTTTTGATTCATTTCATTAAAAGCAGGTTGCATCACAAAGAATGTCAGGAACAAAGCCAAACCCACCAACAATTGGTTTGGAGGCATTTGTTGCACACCCATTGCCTGTCTTAAGAAAGAAAGAACGATGATGATACGAGTAAAACCCGTCATCATAATTAAGATCGCCGGCGCTAAAGTCAGCACCGTCATGATCAAGATCAATTTAACCGCGTTCACGACCTCATTCGGGTTGTCAGTTGTTTTGAAACCCAAATTCACTGTCGGAAGTGTGACTTGTGCAAATGCGGAGGAAGTGAATAAAAGAACAAGGGGCAAAAGTACAAGACTGCAAAGAGTCCAATTCATTTTTCTCACTGAAGAGACCTCATTCCTTTAAGGCGTTTAGAAACGATATCTTTGATGCCGCTGATCGCAAACTCATCGTCCGTTTCAATAGAAGCTGCTGCTTTTTTACGAGGAGCTGAAGCTTCTTCCTGAGAATCTTCATCGAAAGAAGCTTTTGAACCCAGAACCTTACCGAAACTTTGCGGAGTTTCTTCAGGCACTTCTTCGTCAAGCAAGGACAAAGATTTGATCATAGAGATGTTATGATCTGTCACACCGATCAAGATCGACTCACCGGCTACACGCACAATCGCCAGGCTTTTCTTAGGACCTAGGAAATGCTGTTGCAAAACTTTGATCTGAGTTTGGTGTTTCTTAGCTTTAGGAACAGAGTATTTACGAAGGAAAATAAAAGCGCCTGTTCCGACCAAGCCCAAGATAGAAAGAGTGAAAAGGATGCGGAAGAAACCGCCGCCTTCCGATGCTGCTTTCTTATTTTTATCCAAGTTCAATGGAATCTCGGATTCTTTACGATTGTCGATTTTTCCATCTTCATGCGCCACGACACCAGCTTCCGCCGGAGCAGAAATTTCTGTTTGTTCAGAAGACGTGGCTGCTGAATCTGCCGCTTGAGCAGAAACTGAAAATACAAAAAGTAAAGAAAGCAACAAACGCATCTAAAACCTCTACCTTATTTAAGTTGTTCCACGCGCTCAGCTGGAGAAATGATATCCGTCAAACGCACACCGAACTTTTCGTTGACGACCACGGCTTCACCGCGTGCGATCAACTTGTCGTTCACGTAAACTTCCATCGGCTCACCCGCCAATTTATTCAATTCGATAACGCTACCTTGAGTCAGATTCAAAAGCTCACTCACCGGCATCTTTGTACGACCCAATTCCACAGAAACTTTCAATGGAATGTCTAAGATCAAGTTCAAGTTGCGATCGCTTTGGCCTGTTGGAGCTGCAGAAGTTTTTTTCGCTCCGCCATCTGCCATACCGGCTGCTTCCGCCACCAACTGATCTGCTAAGTTGTCCAATGTATCGTCACTCATTTTATCCCCCTACTACTTTGTCACCGGTCGAGTCACTTGGACTGCCACAGTTCCGTGATGGATTCCGTAATAACCTTTAAACTTTTTTACACCTTCGACCGTCACGTCGAACTCTCCGGAAGCGTCCTGATCCAATGGAATCACGTCGCCGACTTTCAAGTTCATCATGTCGCGAAGTTTGATTTCTGTTTCACCCAGGTTCACTTTGATTTCCATATCTGTTTCAAGAAGTTGTTCTTGAATGATCGAAGTCCAAAGCTTTTTATCTGTTTGATCTGATTCGACCTGGAAGCCTGTTGAAAGCTTTTGTTTGATCGGCTCGATGGTCGCGTAAGGAATTACGATAGAGATCGTTCCTGTCGCGTTTTCAAGTTCAACGTCGAATGTCGAAGCGATAACCACGTCTGTCGGAGGCACGATACCTACGAACTGAGGATTCACTTCGGTACGAACAAAAGAACAACCGATTTTTTCAATAGATGCCCACGCGGCTTCAAGATCGTTGATTGCAAGACCTACGACTTTTTGCACGATCGAAAGTTCAATCGGCGTAAAATCTTTACCGTCAATTTTCGTGTACGGACGATCCGCACCACCGAAGAAACTGTCGACCAAAGCGTAAGCCAATTTACTTTCAATCACGAACAAAGCCGAACCGCGCAAGTTACCAAAACGTAGAACGCTCATGCATGTCGGCATTGGAAGCGTATTAATAAACTCACCGAATTTTAAAAACTCAGTGGAAGTTAAAGTGATGGAGGCGATTTTACGAAGTGCTGAAGACAAAGAAACGCGGAAAGCACGCATGAATTTTTCGTAAATAACTTCCAACTGAGGAAGACGACCACGAATAATACGGTCTTGGCTGGTAAGATCGTAAGAAACAATCTTACGCTCATCCACTTTACCGACATTCTGCGCTTCCGGCTTGGACGTATCCGACGACGCGACATCTCCGTCAGAGACCGCAGCTAACAGAGCATCCACTTCACTTTGTGAAAGAACCTGATTCATAGTCCTGCCTTAGTTGTAGATAAATTCAGTGAAGAACACGTTTGAAATCTTTCCTTGCACTAGGAAAGAGTTGATCGTGTCTTTAATTTCGTTTCTTAATCCGTCTTTACCTTCACGACTTGCAACGTCTTCATAAGTCTTTGAAGAAAGAATGATAATAATGATGTCGCGGATCTGCGCCTTGCGCTTCTCGATTTCATCAAGAACGTGGTCACCTTTGACCTCAAGTTCCATATTTACTTTCGCGACCTTACGGCCTTTTGATCCTGCTAAATTGACGATGAATGTTTCTAAAGGCACAACCTTACCCACGATTTCTTTTTCTTCCGTGGCTTCTTTATGTTGTGCTTCGGCTTCACCTTTAATGACTTGTTCAATCTTAGGTTCTGCTGCTTCTTTTTTCTTACCTTGATAAAGCATAAAACCCACGCCAGCGACCACCAACATATTGATAACCGCTAGGGCAATAAGTAGAATAGGCTTTTGTCCAGATCCCCCGCTCGGAGCTGACATTTCCGCTGCTGCCGCTTTTTCTTCAGCCATTCATCCTCCATGATGAAAGACCACAGAGTGGTCCTGACAGAAAACAAAGCAACTCGGATGCCAACGCAACCATGGTCGAGGTCTAGGAGATCGCAACCAACATATTTGATCTAAGGCAAATTTTGCCGCCCAGGAAAATGTTACCGAGAAGAAATTCTCTGACAGTAGTCAAAGTTTTGGCGCGAAGATTTGACTATTTGGCTGAGCCACGGTCTCCTATTTAAAGAAAACTCAACCAGGAGGTCGTTATGAATAAGGACATTTTCCAAGGAAAAATCAAAGAGATTTCTGGCGAAATTCGCAAAAAATGGGGCGAGCTCACAGACGACGAGATCCAAAGAACTAAAGGCAACTCTGAAGCGCTGAGTGGTCTAGTTCAACAAAAAATGGGTTTAACGAAAGAAGAAGCCTCTAAACAAGTGAACGACCTTATGTCGTCCATGGAAGAGAGATACCGCGAAGGCGCGGATAAGGTAAATCAAGGCATTGATAAAATGAAAAACAAGCTCTCGCACTAGAGGGAGCCACCCGTAGGAGGCGGCTTCAAAAAGCGCCTCCTTCATCTAACAAATGCATCAAACTCCATTCAAATTACCGGTATTTCTGGCTCCCAAAAGACTATGTCTTAGACGTCCGTAAAAACCTTTCAAAGCCCTCCGAACTTCCCTTTATTTTGACTAGAGGTTTTGCTATCACTACCTCCTCACAAGGAGCTTTCGTGAAAACACTTTTCATTACTCTTGCCGCTTTATTGGGAACTCAACTGGCTTCTGCCGAAACGGCGCAAATTTACAAAACATTTGATGGTTCTATCGTACGCTGCCAAGGCAATCAGAAAACCAACGGCTCTTTAGGTAGCAAGGCTATTCAGGTTGAGTTGATCAATGCTACAAACTCACAAAAAGACCTCGATGCATCTTTAAAAGTTTCAGTTGTTCGCTGTGAAGACTCTCGCTGGGTGATGGACGCGAATCCTTCTCGTGAAAACTATATTGCAGATAACAATGTCGCGGTTGAGTTGACGTATTCAAATTACGAAGCCTTGGTCGTTGATAAAAACTATCAGGTGGTTTCAGTTCTTAATTTAGCTGACGTTGAAAATTTGAGTGCGCAAACACAATCTTTAAGCGTGAATAAAACAGCTGAAAACCCTCAAGACTTCGAAGTGATTGTACGTGCCACTGTCGAAGTTCGCGCTTCAAATGGTTACTACCAAAAAGAAATCAGAAGCTTTGGCTCTTACCGCCTTCGCCTTCAAAAGTAATATGATATTTCAGGCGACAGCGATCCGTTGTCGCCTTTCTTGAGAGTCAACACTTCCTCGTTAATTCAACTGTTCCCCTTCTTCGCATATTTTAAAATCTCAATATGGCCGCAAGTAAGATCTATGACGTCATCATTGTCGGTGCCGGCGCCGCAGGTTTGACCTGTGCTCGTCACCTTTCAGGCGCTGGCAAAAAAGTCTGTGTTCTAGAGGCCCGTGATCGTGTGGGCGGCCGCATTTATTCTTTACCTCACGACATAGAACCCATTGAACTGGGTGCTGAGTTTCTGCATGGGGTACATCCTATTCTCGACGACCTTATCCAAGAGCAGAATGGCTCATTCGTCACGGCACCGGAAAAGCATTTATTCTTAAAAGGCCGCCGCTTGGTTCCCTTAAAAAATTTCGACAAAGAGTTCGGAAAGATCATTAACAAACTGAATGCCAATCCAAAGAACGATCGTAGCGTTGCAGATTTTTTAAAGACTCTTAAAAATGTTCCCGATGAATATCGCCAATCCTTCGTAGCCTATGTTGAAGGGTTCCAAGGAGCAGATATTGAGCTCATTGGAGAAAAGTCTTTAGCCCTTGCAGAGCAAGAGGACGAAGGCGAAATCGGTGGTGACGGTGCCTTTCGGCCTTTGCAAAGATACGCGAGCTATTTTGAAAACATGCTTGGTCAAAAAATAAATGCCCTAGTTCATCTTCAGCATATCGTCAAAAAAATAGAATGGTCGCAAAAGCACGTCATCGTCACCACGAATACAAAAGAAAAACAGGGCGTTCGATTCCAAGCGAGACATGTGGTGGTCACGGTTCCTTTAGCGGTTTTGCAAAACAATCAGCCCCTATCGCGCATCGAGTTTGCGCCGGCCCTGACGGAAATTACAGAGGCCTTGCAGGGTTACCACATGGGTCATGTACAAAGAATTATTTTTGAATTCAAAGAGCGGTTTTGGGAGAAACTGTCAAAGGAACCGGTCGTCTTTATGCGAGCAGGTCCCGATCACTACTTTCCAACCTGGTGGACAAAGAAGCCTATTCACAACAATATCCTCATTGCCTGGCAAGGCGGCCCAAAAGCTTGGGAGATGGCAACTTGGACATCGCAAGAGCGAGCCTTTAAAGCTCTTTCTACTCTTTCAAAGATGACACGGAAATCTCAAAACTATTTGATTGAAAATCTAGAAACCTATTACACCTACAATTGGAGCCGCGACCCGTTCAGCTTAGGAGCCTACAGCTACACCGGTGTTGAAAGAAAAAAATCTCGTCACCGTATTACAGAACCCATTCAGGAAAAAATTTGGCTTGCCGGTGAGGCCTTTGCGAAAAAATCCTCTCAAGGAACTGTTCATGGAGCCATGGAGACAGGAAGACAAGTCGCCGCCTCCATTTTAAAAAAACTCTGAAAATTTATTCTTCGCCTGTCATGTAGATTCTTAGAACCTGACATGTTGAATTTGTTTCTGCCGTCACGACTTCATAAGTCAGACTTCCACAGGCATCTAAATCGCCCGGCGTGCAGTGCAAAAGATCGGCTTCGTAAACGGAAATCAATCTGTTCCCTTGAAACTCCGAAGAAAGTAAATGCAATTCAGGGGGTTGAATCTCAGACTCTTCACGATCCAGTTGGGCTTGCTGAACGGCTGCTTTAGCCACTTTACGTTTGCAAGCGTCCGCAGCAAAAACTTGAGAGCTTGTCAGCGCAATGAGAATGAAAGTTACAAAAGTTTTCATACTATGTCCTCGCTTGATGGCCCTTTATAATTGAGGATCTTCAAAACTTGAATGGACATAGTAAGCTTTTTATTATGCGCAAAATGAATTGCGCTACCTAGTTGATCAATGTGTATGTGATTGCAGGTGCTTTTGGCAGATGTTTTGAATTTCTTTTACGATCGCGGGGTTTCCCGCAACGATCGAGTTCTTATAAGGATTGTATTCATTCCCTTTATAGGTCTGAATAATGCCTCCAGCTTCTTCCACTAGCAAAATGCCCGCAGCCGCATCCCAAGGCTGGATATTTCGCTCCCAATAGCCGTCAAAAACTCCCCGAGCCACTTGAGTGAGATCGTAAGCCGCAGCACCGGGGCGACGAACGCCACGGCATTTGCGAACAATCTCATCAAAGATTTTCAACTGCTCTGCGATGACATGTTCGTGTTCAGCAACAAAGCCAGTCGCAAGCAAAGCTTTCTTAAATTCCTGATTCTTAGAAATGCGAAGTCTTCGGCCATTAACAAAAGCACCCTGGCCGCGAATCGCCGTGTAGGTTTCATTCAGCATGGGAACATCAATCACCGCGAGTTGAATTTTTCCATCCATCTCCAAGGCAAGACTGATGCAGAAAATCGGAAAGCGATGAATGTAGTTTGTTGTGCCATCCAACGGATCGACAATCCAACGGCCTTCCGGTCCGGCAGGCTTCACCTCGACCTTCGCCCCGGGCGCGCTTTTCGCGGCGAAGCTTTCTTCGCCCAAGAACTCAATTGTCGGAAAATTTTTCTTAAGATGCTCTGCGATGACTCTTTCTGATTCTTTGTCGGCTTCACTGACTAGACCGGCTTGGAACTTCTCTTCGATATGTTCTAAGTTACCGAAATAATTGAGAAGCACTTCGCGCCCCAAGCTGACAGCCTTGATTGCTGTACTTAAGACCTGCTTCCAATCCATTGATTTTGCGCCATTTTCCACGGTTTTCCCTTTGAACATTTCTTCTGATTATTGACCAGTTCCGAGACTTAAAGCTAACATGATTGAAGGGCCAAAGGAAGGGCCTTAAACTTTAGAGATGCTTTGTAAAAATCAGAGCATATTAACTCAAGTGAGTTTAAACATGAGGATTGAAAAAATGAGTTCTAAAACAGACGCGGTTGTGAAGCTTTCGATAGTATTTTTTGTTTCATTGTTGTTCTTCTCTGTAGGAACATTCGTTGGCAAAAAGTACAGTGACAACCAACATCAATTGGCGGCTCTTGAACCGCAAAAAAACAATGCTCACGGCGAACGTGAAGTAGCGTCTGTTAACAACGGTCATGGCGAAACTAAATCTGGGCAGATGACGGATGAAGAGATCGCAAAGCTTGCAGAAGAATTCGTGGCTGACGAAGTGGCTCCAGTTCCAGCGGCTCCTCATGGTGAAGAAGGCCACGGCGCTTCTCACGATGAAAAAACTGTCGGTCACGATGCTCACGGCGAAGTTGCTGAAACAAAAACTCAGACAGAGCCAAAAGCTGAAACAGCGAAGCCTGCAAATCCTAAAGGTGACAAGCATTCTCCAGTAACTAAAACGGAAGAGCCTTCTTCAGCGGCGAAAAACATCGCTTCTGGAAAAGCTCCAACAACTCACGAAGCGACGGAAAAAGCCACAACGGTGACTAAAGAAGAGCGTCTTCCTTCTTCACTTCCTAAAGATGTTGCTCAATACACTGTAGGAAAATTCACTGTGCAAGTGGCTTCTTACACGGATGAAGCTGAAGCTCAAAAACTGGCTTCGGATCTTAAAGGTAAAGGTTACAGCGCGTTCTACGTACCTGCTAATATCAAAGGCAAACAATACTACCGCGTCAGCGTGGGTCAGTTTGCGACTCAAAAAGAAGCTCAGTCTTACCGCACTGAACTTCTTACGAAAAGCAGAGTAGGTTCGGCGATCGTTCAACGAATCACTGAATAACAGATACACGAATCGTTTTTTTCAAATCCTGATGAACCCCGTGAGAAATCACGGGGTTTTTCTTTATCCCGTAAACCCTCAAGGCAAAGTCCCACGCTGTTTCGCCTTTCATATCTTTCACTGACGCTGTCTGGTCCCGCTGCAAAAAGGTGTGAGTGACGACATCCGCAACCCATGTTTTTACATTGGCAAAGGGAGCGGCAATCACGGCGATTCCCGAGGGCCCTAACACCAAGGTGCGATGAGCTTCAGGCGTGATGTTGCCAAACACCATCGACATCACCATATCCTTTGTCGACTGCATAATACCAATATTCCAATCAGACAATTTTGCGAATACAGGTCCCATCAACGGAGCTATAAACCCATCGTCGACGGATGCCATCAGTCCAATTTTCGCAAATTGCGCAAGGTAGTCTTGAGTCAGTAAAGGAGTAAACTTCTTCCAAAAGTTTTTTCCGAAATGCAATCCCGGGCTGTCAGCAATAATTGTTTTACGTGTACCGACCCCTAGGTAAGGTCGCATCGTTTCCGTGTGCAGAAGAGCCCCAATCGCTCCGGCGGACCATCCCCACACTGTCAATTCGGAAAGGTTTTTAAAGTCGATGATCCGCTGTTGATCTAAATAAGCGAAAGCCGCTGCGACATTCGTGGCACCCGTGTGATAGAGAGTCGCTCCGGTCTTATAGTGAGCCTCGTGAGTTCCGGCAAAAACGTCGCCCGTGCAATAAGGAAAGAAGAGGGCCGAATGCTCTTGCCACGGATTGCTGGGCTTTTCTTGCGCCATCACAGTGGTTTGGGGATCTCCCGGCAAGGGAGCAAGACGAGTTAATGGGCTTGAGCCGTAGCAAGTACCTTCCGACCAACAGGCTCCCCCACCCATGAATTCGATCAGCAGCCTGTCATCGTCTTTGCGATCAAGATAGACGCTATAGACTTCCCCATTTCCACAATGGGTGCCCGGAATGTCTATCTTCTGCCATGTTCTTGCTTCGGTAATAACACTGAATAATGTAATTAAGGCGAATAAAGAATATGTTTTCATGTCCTCATTTTTCGCGAGAACACGGAACGTGGAAACAACTTTGTTAACATTAGACTATGGTTAGAGAGCGAAGCGCACACCCAAGCGGATCACGACACTCCACACAGGATTTGGGTCGAAGTCCGATGCGATAAGGGCGCGCCCCTCAACACCGGCAACAAAACCAAAGTTCTGAAGTCGATAAGCTCCTTCGCCACCGACAGAGAGTCCCGACATCATCTTGATGTTTTCTTTATCGGTGCGGCTGTCACCCATCAAAGTTGTCTTCACTTCTTCTTGATAGCCACCTAAACCAACGCCACCATACAAGGCGCCAGACAATTCGTTTTGCACTTTATTAACTAGATGGTAGCGACCCCACACCAAAAGTTCTTGATGAGTGCGCTCGATACTTGAAGTCGCGTTTCCAGAATCTTCAGAGTAACGCGCATATTCAGCCAGAAAACTGAGACGTTTTTTTTGATAACCAAAAGAGAAATTTAAAGGCTTCACATCTTCGATCTCTTGCGAGTTTGCCCGCTCATAGCGCATCTCGGGATTGATCAGATTGACGGTCAGATAAGAGGGAGCTTCCGGAGTCACCTTCGGCATTCTTGCACGTGATTCCTGCGCCCAGCTCACAGAAGAAGAAATTACCAACGCGAGGAAAACAAGAACTCTCATTGCAAGCTGCTTTCTGTGACTGAAGGTGTTTCAACCGGAGCAACTTCCACTTTAGGCACCAATTTGAATTCAGACTCGGCCATCTTTTCGCAAGTCAGCGCTTCTTCCGTCGTTGCGACTGAGGAAGAAATGACTTCAGCTAAGAACTGACACTCTTCTTCACGGTAACTCTCATTCAGGGCAAACATCGACTTCAAAAATTTGTCAGCCGTATAATAATTCAAATCCAGCTTATCGAAGTCGTCTTTCATTTTCGGCAGAACTTTCACAATCAACTTTGCGATGTCTTTACGTGCTTGAAGATCTTCGATCCCACGCGCTTTAGAGTAAATGTCCGTATAACGTTTAAGAACGCGAGAGAACTGCGTTCCCAATGAATACGCATAACCCGTAACGTAGTCAGAGAAACGCGCCTTATCAGCAGCCCCGGAATAAAAGATATTTAAAGACCTTTTGATATTTTCCACTGACGGCAATGAGTTTACGGATTTCTCATCGCGTACCTTTAAAGAACGTGTCGCTTTTTCAGAAGGCAAAGACTGCGCGATAAAATCAGGGTCTCCGGTGTACATCCAGCCCCAGTAATCAGCAAGACCTTCATTCAAACCGCGAATGATCGCCAGGTGATAGTACATATGCATTTGGGCTTCGCTCATTTCTTCGCCCGTACTGATAGGCAGAAGACGACGGTGACGAACAGAAAGATCTTCTACGATCGCACGCTCTAAGAAGTTTTCACGATCATGAATTTGCGCGCGTTCGTCACCCATCACAAGTTTATAAAACAAAGAATGAAAGTGTTCGTGAGCCAAGATCCCACCGTTGATAGGAATTGGAAGACCTTCTGAAGAATAAGGAACTAAAAGCATGGAGTCCGTATTGCCATCATAGAAAGCGTTGTTCGTCAGACCGCCACGAACCTTCACAGCGACACCGACATCGCGAGGCCACTTGTTCACTCCACCAGCTCCTAACTCTTCATCCAAAAGCGCCAGTCTTTGCGTGTGCGCATAGATTGTAACTAATTGCTGAGTCATTTCATTGGCAGGAATGAAAGCTCCATCCGAATTTTTAATGAAACGACCTTGAGGAGCGGAACCTTGTAATTGTTTATTGGCGATGCGAGGGCTTAAGAAGAAACGCACAAACTTACCGGCCACGGTTTGCAGATCCGTGATGCCCTTCAATTCGAATATATCCAGAGAGTAGGAGCCTTTCGAGTTGCTCATAGGAGCTAAAACTCGGACGCTGCCCGTTTCCGTAGCAGAATCTGTTTGCGGCGCACAGGCTGCCAACACAGATACTGAAATTGCTGCTATGATCCGACTGAAAACGTTCTTCACAAAGTCCTCTCTAAGCACTATAAACGGAAGGTCCCTAAAGCCTATTGACCAAACGCGTTATAGTTATAGTTAAAATAGGCAAAAAACTCAATGAAAACTTAGGGATAGACAAACTTTGTCAGTCCCACTAAAGGTTCGACAGTGAAAGGGCTCTGGAAGGGGCCCCTCTTGTGACGAGGAAAAGCCATGGATGTACTTGATTTTGTTACGAAAGATTTAAACCCTCCGCAAAAAGACGCTGTCGAAACTCTTGAGGGGCCTTTACTGATTTTAGCGGGTGCCGGCTCGGGAAAGACCCGGGTCCTTACCCATCGCATGGCCAATATCATCGGCCAAGGGGTTGCCGCCCCCGATGAGATCCTTTGTGTGACCTTCACCAATAAAGCCGCTAAAGAGATGGAGCATCGTATTTACAAGATCCTTTCTGAGATGGGTGCGCATGTTCGCGCTCAACTTTGGATCAACACCTTCCACAGTTTCTGCGTGCGCGTGCTTCGTCAGCACATCACTTTGCTCGACTACAAACCTTTCTTCGGCATCTATGATTCGTCAGATACGTTAAGCCAAATCAAAAAGGTTATGACGGTTCTGAATATCAACGACAAGATGTATCCGGCGAAAAACTTCCAAAGCCGTATCAGCAGCGCCAAGATGATGGGACTTTCGCCCGAAGCTTTCGAAAAAAATGCGAAGCGCTTGATGGATGCAAAAACGGTTGAGGTCTATAAGGCCTACGAAGTCGAAATGAAAAAAGCGAACAGCTTAGATTTCGACGACTTGTTAATGAAGACCTACGAGCTTTTCCGCATGTACCCTGACGTTTTAAAAATGTATCAGGAAAAATTCCGTTACATCATGGTGGATGAGTATCAAGACACCAACCACATTCAATATCTTTTGGTGCAGATGCTGGCAAAAGCCCATCGCAATCTTTGTGTTGTCGGTGATGAGGATCAGTCGATTTACAGCTGGCGCGGTGCGGATATCAAAAACATTTTGGATTTTGAAAAGGACTTTCCAGAAGCGAAGGTTGTTAAGCTTGAAGAAAATTATCGATCTTCCGCAAACATCGTGAACGCGGCCACAGCGGTGATTAAAAACAACTCGCAAAGAAAAGACAAAACTCTTTTCACTTCGAACAATGCCGGTGACTTGATTCATGTTCGTGAAGAAAAAAATGAATACGATGAAGCGAAGTTTGTCGCAAAAACCATCCAGACAATGATGAATGAGGGCGAAGGCTCTTACAATGACTACGCTGTCTTCTATCGTACGAATGCGCAGTCTCGTGTTCTTGAAGAACAAATGCGCACTTTGGCCATCCCTTACCGCCTGGTGGGCGGCGTGCGCTTCTATGAGCGCATGGAGATCAAAGACATTCTTTCGTACATGAAGCTTGCGATCAATCCCGCCGACGATATTGCTCTAAAACGTATCATCAATGTTCCCGCACGTGGAATTGGTAAGACGACGATTGAAAAACTGGAAGAGTACGCTGCTCAACACGGAACCAGCATGTATCTTGCCGCAGGCAAAGCTTGTGACGACCGTATCTTCAATGCGGGAACGACGGGAAAAATACGTCGCTTCCTAGAGCTGATGGATGAGCTTCAAGCCAATGCCTTGAGTTTTAAAATTGTCGACTTCTATCACATCGTTTTAGATCGCACAGAGTATTTGCTGAACTTAAAAAAGGACGAATCCCCGGAAGCGCAAGCTCGCATTGAAAACTTAGAAGAATTGGACAACGCCATTGCCCAATTCGCTAAGGAACGTGGTGATGAAGGTACGTTGACAAGTTTCTTAGAAGAGATGGCTTTAGTTAGTGACGTGGACTCTTTAGATCAAGAGCAAAACTCTGTCACTTTGATGACTTTGCATATCTCTAAAGGTTTGGAATACCCTTACGTCTTTGTCGTCGGTATGGAAGAAAATCTTTTCCCAAGTGGTCGAAGCCTTGATAGCGACGGTGAAGAAGATGTCGAAGAAGAACGCCGCTTGGCTTACGTCGGCATGACTCGCGCACGCCAGAAGCTGTGGCTGACTTACGCCAAAATGCGTCGGGTTTGGGGGCAAGAACAAATGAATCCTCCCTCTCGTTTTATCAAAGAAATTCCAAAAGAGTTTGTTGAGTTTAAAGCAGCGATTGCCGAAGGCCCTCGCTTCGTTTCACGTTATGGCTCTAGTTCTTACGATACGGATGGAGCTTTCGACAGTCCTCGCTGGGGTTCGTTGGCGTCGGATCGTAACAAAGCACGCCCACAAAGTTTTGATGATAGCCAAGCCTTTCCGGACTATGAAAATGAAGGCTCGCAAGGCGGTCAGTTCACCAAAGGCATGCGTGTTCGTCACCCCACTTTTGGTGCCGGTACTGTGTATGCGACTGAAGGAACCGGCGAAAACTTTAAGGTCAGCGTGATGTTCACGGATAATACGGTGAAGAAATTCGTCGTGAAATATGCCCGTTTAGAGCGCATCTAGAATATTGATATTGAGCATAATTTGTATTTTTGTGTTGCCAAAATCATGGTTCCTGACAAATCTAGTTCGGCTACCTGAGGAGGTACTACTGTGAAAAAGTTTTTTGTTGTAGCATGTTTATTTGTTTCATCTGTTTCTTTTGCTCAAAGACCAGCTCCAGCTCGTTCTGTAGCGTCTAACGGCGAAAACACTGCAAGCATCAGCTTGGGTATGAGCAGCTCTGCGCTTAACATTGGCGGCAGATTGGAATTCAGCCAAGAACAGGGTGCCTTCGGTGGTTACGCGTTCTTGCAAACTGAAAAGAAAGATGCGGGAATTCCGCAAATCCTTTCTTTCGGTGGTCACTCTTTGATCAAGCTTGTTGATGCATCTAATGTAAATGCATACATGGCTCCAGGTGTTGGTATCTCTATGATCAAAATGGATGGCGCTGACGACAAAACTGTTTTCGGTCCTTCTTTCCGTTTCGGTGGTCAAATCAAATTGCCTCGCGGCGCGGGTGCTCTAGGTATCGAGCGCATGGAAATCTGGAACTGGTTTGATGATGAAGCTGCAGGTTCTGCTGCTATCACATCTGCAGTTTACTCTTTCAACTTCTAATTTGAATTTTAGAATTGAATAAAAAAAGCCCGGCTTTCGCTGGGCTTTTTTTTATTCACAAGGTCCTTCGTATTTATCGTTCTGAATCAGATGCCCGCGGGTTTCTCGGAACCAGGATTGAACCTGTACCGCTTCCCCTTCTAAAAGATCTCCATCTCCGGAGCCACCACCCTGATCGATAACTTGCACGTAGTGAGTCAGCTCATGCACCAAAGAATCTACCGGCGTTCGAGGATGTTTATAGGACGATCGTTTATTCATAAGATAAATCGTGTTGGTATTGCCATCGTAAACGTTTAAGAAAAAATCAGGGCGAAGACCCCACCATTTTTCCATGGCGTCTTGAAATACAATGAGCTCCGTTTGGCTTTCAATTTTAAGATTTACAGTGCCTGTTTTAGTGCTCTTCATTCGATTGCGGACGACTTTAAGCAAACACTCTTTGTTGTCTTGAAGTTTGTCGGCATCCCAGTATTCAGTATTTTGAGCAAAGCTTGTGCTTCCGATAAGAAGAATCATTAAGAGCGAACTTACAGATTTTAACATGGGCACCTCATTGAAAACCAAAGACTCTTGGTAGCGGGTTGCAAAGGGTTGGCCATGAAGCTTGCGCTTGTTTGTTGTTTTAATGAGTGTTCAGCACAAGAATCAGCTGCTAAGCCCGCTTAGCGCGGGTCTTTGTCAAAAATATCGACAGACTTTATTTGGAGCCCGCGCAAAGTCTTGGTGAAAATCAACGGGCGTTGCCCCTGCTGGTTCGGAACTGTAATCTTGAAGTATGAAAACACTTAAGCACCTCCTACTTTCAGCTCTTGTTCTTTTACCTTCATTGTCTTTTTCTGCACCCGCAGGTTTTTTTCTGACCAATACGAAAGAGATCACCGAAGATATGGTGAAATTTCACTACATGTCTAGCGATGGAACCTTTGAACTAAAGTGTGCGCATGTTTTTGATAAACCTGATGCACATGATTGGGACGTTTGGTGCGGCAAAGGAACCAAGTGGTTGCGCCAATTCCGTGTGCACTTCTTAGTAAGACAATATCAGGGAAGAGATTCGCAGAAATCGGCTTTTGAAGTTTTATATTGGGTTATAGATCGCGATCAAAAGACACCGAAGTTTTCTTCAACATCGTCTTGGATTCAGTTTAACAATCCGTCAAAACTAGAAATTATGAGATTCAGCCAAGGTGTTGAAAACGACTACGCTTACTTGACTGTTGAACTTAAGCCATAAAAAAAAGGGATGACCGCTTTCACGGCCATCCCCAACGGAGAAATCAATTAACCAATTAGTTTCAATGCCAATTGGTTGGCTTGGTTTGCTTGCGACAACACCGAAGTTCCCGCCTGCAATAAAATATTATTTCGAACCATTTCACTGGAAGCCGCCGCGATATCGGTATCACGAATACGGCTGTTTGCTGCTGCCAAGTTTTCTTGAGTAACACCCAAGTTGTCTACGGTTGATGTCAGACGATTTTGTAAAGCTCCCAGATAAGCGCGTGTGCCGCTGACATTTGTTTGCGCATCATCAAGACGAGCCAGGGCTTCTTGTGCGCCTTCTTTCGAAGAAAAATCAAGTCCATCTAATCCCAGAGCATCGATCGTCGCCGCGTGTTTGCCGGCATCAAAGGAAATGCGATCGGCAAAATCATCATTGCCGATACCCACTTGAAAATCGAACTTAGGAGCAGAGCCATCAAGAAGCTTGGTCGTTCCCCATGTCGTTGACTTCGCAATACGCTGCATTTCGTCTTTAAGCTGAGTAACTTCTTTGTTAAGCATACCGCGCTCAGTTTCGCCCACCGTATCGGAAGCCGCTTGGATTCCTAATTCACGTAAGCGCACAATAATGTTGCCGATTTCGTTCAAGCCACCTTCGGCTGTTTGAATCAGGGAAATACCATCGTTCGCATTTCGTTGGGCTTGAGATGCAGAGCGAATCTGCGCTTTTAATCTTTCGGAGATAGCTAAGCCAGCGGCATCATCAGCTGCCTTGTTGATACGACTGCCTGAAGATAACTTCGCCATAGAATCATTGATAGCTCGTTGCGAACCTACCAAGTTTCTTTGTGCATTCAGTGCAGCGATATTTGTCGTAATTCTCATTCCCATAAGTTCCTTCAACGTGGCGTGATAAATTTTTCGGTAATCACGATGGGAACTTCACAAGACTATGGGATAAATTTAGGAAGACATAGCAAACACGAGATTGTTGTAAAGGACGAGTCCTGCGCAAGATTGAATCACTTTCGTGTTTCGAGGTGAGATTTTCCCCCGAGAAGCCTCAGGGGAAAATGCATCAATGTTTATCTCGGCTGAACAACATCACATGTTGGGAAAGTGAAACTTTTAAAGAAAGAAGTTCCCGCTTCACCACGAGTCACGTGAACCTGTGTAGAAATTGTTCTTGGCACAGTCACGTCACGAGTTCCCCACTCTGTGCAAACTGGTGTTTGCTCGCCAGAACCTTCAAAGCGTAAACACTCTGGAGCTTCGTAAGTGCGAGGTGCTGTTTTGTGAACTGTTTCATAACGAGCACAAACCCAGTCTGTGATCGGACCGCCACCTTCACCTTCAGGAATGTTTCTTTTTACCGGAACAAGCTCGGCACACTCTCTTGTTGCGCTGATGGCTCTGATCTCATAGTCCGTCATGCAGGCATTTGACAAAGAGATGCCATGCAAATTGTAGCCATGTTCAACGACAGCATCGCGATCCGCGAAGATCTGACTCCAGGAACTTCCAGCATGAACGGCGAACGCACTTGAAGAAATAACCAATGTTAGTAGAGAAACAAATACTGATTTCATAAAATACCTTTTTTCTGTTGTTTTAGTGTTTTTCAAAGTTGCGCAACAGCCATGGAATGTTCCGCAAAATTTCCGGTAACGTAGCGGAACACTCCGCGAACAGTCTAAATACAAAAATGTAATTGTGGTTCAGCAGGTAAAAAGAAAGTGTGTGGTCTGAACGTACCCAGAAAAGAAGTGTCGAATTAAAGATTTTCAAATCCGAAATTTGCGAGACACTGAAGACGCTCCTATACCGGAAATTTGGAGGAGTTCGATGCTTCACGAGAATGTACGACAAATCGCTGTGGCCTTTGAGCTTGCGGGCATTGGCACCATTATCATTGGTGCTCTTTATTCTACTGGAAAATATTTAAAACACTATTTCAATAAAGACCCGGAAGGATATCGCAAGTATCGCAGCGGTATGGGAAACGCCATTCTCCTGGGGCTTGAGTTGTTAGTCGCCGGAGACATTATTGGAACCGTGGCCGTAGAACCGACTTATCAAAACTTAGGCGTTCTAGGGCTTATCGTTTTGATTCGAACTTTTTTGAGTTGGTCTTTGAGTGTCGAGATTCATGGTCGTTGGCCTTGGCAGGAAAACAACAAAGACCTTAAAGAATAATTTTAAAAAAGAAATCCGACTCAAAAGTTTAGAGAGACTTTGAATTCTTAAGTGCACACCATTCTTCTTCATACAAAGAGACATCTGGCTTTTTAATTTTTTCCGGAGCGGGGCTGACGTATTCCGCCTTCACTCCGTCCCAACCGATGTAGTGACGAGTCAACCCTTCTTGCCCGACCTCGAAGTTCGGCACAAGATACGTTTTTCCTCCCCCGTTCGGAATATCTAAAGAAAGATTCGGCATTGCGAGTCCGGAAAGATGGCCCCACAACTCTTTTTGAATTTCTAAAGAGTCTTCAACCGATGTCCGCAAGTGATCGGTACCTATCGAAGGATCGCATTGGAACATGTAATAGGGCTTCACACGTAAATAAAGCAAACGACGATTTAAAGCTTGGACAATTGCAGGATGATTGTTGATGCCGTTAAGTAAAACCATTTGATTCATCACCGGCACACCGTTATCCACAAATCTTTCCAAAGCTTCAACAGCTTCCGCTGTGAGTTCTCGCGGATGATTGAAATGAGACATTAAGAAGACGGGCTTGTGTTTCTTTAAAATCCTCACCAAGTCATCTGTCACACGCATAGGACATACCACAGGCATACGGGAACCAATGCGAATGATTTCGATGTGCTCAATATTTCTTAGGTCCGTCAGTACACGGTCAAGTTGCGCATCACTGACAGTTAAAGGATCTCCGCCAGAAAGAATAACTTCGCGAAGGCCCGTGTGTTTGCGGATATAGTTCAATGCTTGTTCGTATTCTTCGTTTTTGATGAAGGCTTGCTCTTGTCCCGTGAAGTGCTTGCGCGTGCAGAAGCGGCAGTAGACACTGCAAATATCGGTGATCAAGAATAAAGCGCGATCGGAGTAGCGATGAATCACGCGAGGTGCGGGATTATTTCTTTTCTCTCCCAAAGGATCGAGCATCTGCTGCAAGCCTTCTTCGATTTCATATTTTTGCGGCATTAAGATCTGACGGATCGAATCGCCAGGCTCCCCCGCAAGGCTTGCGTAGTAAGGCGTTGTGCGAATATTAAAAAGTTCTTTACCACCTTGAAAAGCCAGACGCTCTTCTTCGGAAAGCGTGAAGTGTTTTTCAAAATCGCTTTGCGTTTTCAAGCTATGGCGAAGCTGCCAGGTCCAATTATTCCAATCAGACTGGGAAACATGCTCTGGCTTAGGGCTTCGAGGGAAATGAAACTTCATCGTCGTGGTTATGAATGAAACTGAGTTAATAGGCAAGACGTCTTATAAAAGTGACGTGAATGGGCGCTTTCAGGGTGTTTTTTGAAGTTGGCGGTCGTCAGCTCTAAATCACTGATTTCAGGTGTTTTTTTAGCCTTCTCAGGGTGGGACACCAGAAGTTTTACAGAGAGCCACTTGCGATTCCCTATTCTCAACATGAGAACCCTTTGAAATTTTCATCACTTACCCCCTCTGGCACAAAGCCCTCAAGTTGGCGCGGCCCTCGCTTTACATCAGGTTAGGAAAAAGGGTCTGGAAGACCCATATATAGGAGGACTTATGAAAACTTTCACTTACCCAACACACAAATGGGTCTTAACGGCGACACTGCTCGCTGTGCTAGGTTTAAATGTATCTTTCAACACTCACACTGCGGGAGTGGCATCTGCTGACTTCGCCTCTACAGAAGGTGAAGGCATCACGCCATCAAAAATCTACACCGCCGACGGTGTGGTCCCAGTTAAATACATTGATAACGGTGAAGACAAAGTCCTCGCGTTAGTTCCAAAGAAAATGACAGAAGGTAAAGCCTGCGACTCTTGCGGCTACGAATCCTATCCATTAAGTGTAAAAAACAAAGAAGACATCGACAGCTTGAATGTCGCACTGATGAAAGCCATCGGCGCCCGCTTGACGACTCAAGAGAAACCGAAGGCGGAGGCTGCGCAGGAAGTGGAAGCTTCGGGCGACGCCAAGATCAATCCATTTGCATCTTTGGAAAAATGTGACGACAAGAAAAGCAACTCTGACGTTCTTTCTTGCCGTACTACTAAATATATCCGCATCCTTAAATCAAACGCGAAATCGATCAATAAAGAAGACGCTTACGACTACTACAAAGAAAATATTGAATCTTTAATCTTGAGCGAAATCGCTGAATCTCGCCGCATCGTAAACGGCCAAAGAAGAGCATCCGTAATGCCAGGCCAATGGAGCTTCTTTAGCGAATCTGATTCCGCGATGAAAGATCCTGCGGCAATGCGTGACGAAGCACTTAAACTTGTACGCGAGTTGATCAGCGGCGTTCCAGGTAAATTCGAAGATGTAAGAAGAAGATTAATTTCTGCCGAGTCAGAGATGATCCGCGCCGAAGCTCTTGAACTACAACAAACATATGTTCAAGCCAGAGACACTAAAGATCCATATCTTGGAAACTATTTGTTCAACGAAGGTAACTACCGTAGAGCAGACCTTGAATCATTGCTGAATAATGTCCTAAGCCAAACACAAATGGGTCTTGAAGGTTTGAAATCTTCTGAAACAAGTGCGACTTTGAAGAACCAGTATATGACTGAGATCAACTCGTACATCCAAAAAATCTACAACGGCATGAATACAGATGTTTACAACTTCATGGGAGCTGGCATCGGCGGAGGCACCACTGTACTTCCAGGTGTAAGCTTAGATTCTCGCCTACAAAACCCAGGGCGCATGGGAACAACGACGACAATAGTTCCAGGTGTTTCAACAAGAACAGGAGCGAACCTAACAGTTTCCCCTGGAATCGTAGTTCAACCACAAGTTACAACTGTTCCTGGCACTACACTACCGAACTTCCTGCCGCAAACTAACAACGGCGTAAGCTTCGGCACAGTGTCTCCAATCACTCCGCAATCACTGCAACAAAGACTCGACATCCGCGGAAGATTCTAAGGTTTGATTAAATGAACCAATCCTCCAACGGGCTCACGATGAGCCCGTTTCCTATAAGGAGTGCAACCATGAAAAAAGTTATTATCACTTCAAGCATAATAGCTGTTTTGATGGGCTGCTCTTTTTCAAAAAAAGACGCTAAGTTTCAGCCAGAATCAAGTACCAAAGAAAAAGCGGCAATCGCAGGCCTGCAATCGGCAATTAAGCTTTTGAACGAACAGGAACTCACGGCCTTTCTTAATAACACAGAATCTTCAAAATTGAACATGCCATTTTCAAACGGACAAACATCGGTTGAAGTAGCAATTCAAAGAGGAAATGTTTCAATTTTAAATCTACTTCTATCTCATGGCGCATCGCCTTTAGTAGCAAACTCCGTAACAGGATTTAGTCCCTATCAAACTGCTCTAAAGAATGAAATTAGAAATCAGCTTGATTTATCCATGAAGCTAGCTATGGACAGTTCAATTAGAAAAATGAATCAAAACTTAGTTAGGCTGCTCAGCCAAAACGACTACTCCACCTTTTTGGATAGCTACTCTCAAAAAAATATTTCGTGCTCTACAGCGCTAGTGGCGCTGATCGAAAGAAAAAAATCATTTTTGCAAACCACTATTCCAGATCAAATTGTTGAAAAAGTTCTGACCACAGGAAATTGCGCAAAGAATCCTACCCTTTTAAATATGGAAGACGCGGTAAAAAACGAACTGAAAGCGCAGATTCGTTCGAGATTTCGGAACATGACGATTCTTAAATTCCTTTCCAAGAATGCATCTTCCCCAATTACATTTATAGTTGAGCTTCAACATGGTAAATCATATCACTTCAGTACGGCATCAATTCTTGTCTGGGCGTCCATCAAAAATAATTTACAGCTAGACAAAGAGGTCTCACAGCTTAAAGAACTATTCCCCACACCCGGCAACTCTGCCGCACTAGTATCGTACCGCGATTCAAAAATTGACTTGGCTGAACACTCAATTTCTTTTGACGAAATAAAGTCAATGGACACTGATTTCATTGAAGCCATTGAAGTCTTATATTCTGAGTTTGAAGAAAGCTTTCAGTACACTATTGAAGGCGAGGCGGCAGAATGATTCGATACTGTGCTGCAATTCTTACTTTACTATTAATTTCAGGTTGTTCTTTCAAAAAGGGCGACACTCTTGGTTCTGACTCTACCCGCAAAGAACAGCTATTTAAAACCGTAGAGGAAGGAACTATCGAAGCGTTAAACGACCAACTGAAAAACTATTCTTCCGAAGAAGTAAAATCAATGCAACTCAATGGCTCCACTCTTCTTGAACATGCATTCGAACGTGGAAACCCAGAGATCCTAAGACTATTGTATTCCCATGGAGCCTCTGCATTTACGACGCATTCTAATTTGAAACCTTATGAAAGAATTGATGAACTCGATCAAACCGCAGCGATGCCCACAATTAACTGGCTGACGAACAAGTATCAATCAATTATGACTTCACCGAATCCACGCAATATCTTAACCTCATTTGCCGAAATTGGATCTTCTTGTACGGATCTTTTAAATGTTCACGCATGGGAAAGTTTTAAATATCAAAATCAGGAAAATTCCGCAAAAATCATTGAGGTCATGAATCTACCCGAATGCAAAAGTAGCATTTCTATCAGCAGGCATTCTTTCTGGGTTCAAACTGAGATTTTTGCCCTAATTAAAAACAAAACAAGATCTCTCGATTACCTTTACTTCTTACAGACACTCAAGGATTTTAGAAGCTTCAAAATAGATCTGAAAAAACAGGAAACCAGAGTAACTATGAGTCCATCTTCTTTGTTTAAAATTTTGTTGGACGACGAACTGTTTGGTCCAAACTTGGCCAATGAAATTCGCATTAAGCAAATTCTAAATCTTTTTCCAGAAGATAAGATGCTTAGTGTTCAAAAAAGCACTTCAAGTTCTTTACCCCTAAACAAAATCGAAGTTCTTATTAGCGAATCCAATTTGAGCGAAGTCCGTGACACCATCAAACCGATGCTAGTCGAAAATTTTTTTTCTATAGGACGAAACTGTTTTTCACTGTGTACTCACAGTCTGGAATAACAATGAATTATTCCTTAATCCGAACGACCTAAAAATCTAACGCAACTGCTTACTGCCACGGTGGCAGTAAAACTCAATTCAAAGATCCCTCCGGCAATTTCAAAAAATCAAATCAAAGATAATAACCGGCGAAGCCCAGAAAAAAACACCAGCTCCCATCTCGGGATTTTTTTATTGTTTAGAGATGGAGTCGCCTCAGCAAGATTTGCAAGGGAAGTGGTTTGAAGCTTCTCCGAAGGAAGGCCTTCGCCGGCGCACGATGCGCGAACCGCCTGAAAGGCGGCGGCGATGAACCACGATGGTGTGCCGACCGCAGCAAGAAGCTTCAAACCACTTCCCTTGCAAATCCCCCGCTCGAAGCCAATTCCAAGCCCCAGAAAAAAAAATCCCGAGGGACTTTCGTCCCTCGGGCCCTGCTCACCACCAAACAAGATGTAATCATTTAGTCATCAAGCTGTCGTACAAGTTGCAATCAAGTTGTTATCAAAAGCTGATGGCGGCTTTAGATGCAAATCCAAATGTAAAACTATTCTCTAAACCGTCGTTGCCATTTTTAAAGGCGTCACCCGGGAAGAGAAGACCGACTTGATTCACCCACTGAATTCTTTCAGATGGTCTGTAAATCACTTCGATATCCCATTCTAGGCCCAGATCTTTTGAAGAATCAACAGAGTTTTTTACGACATTAGAAATTTGTGCCCACACGAGTGTGTTGCGAACATCCACTTTTTCATTCCATGCGTAGTTCACTGAAGGTGCAACGTAGATGGTGTTGCTCACAAGTTCATCATCCGCAGAGTTTCCAACATTCGCAGAATTTCCCGCCGTTGCATCCGCTTGAGAAACATCTGTGCGGTACGCATTCGTGTTCAAGAAATCTTTTCTGCCTAAACGGTGATTGAAAAGAAGCATTGCCGGTCCATAGTTACGATTGAAAGCGTAACCGCTGAACTCTGTTGATGACGGGTCATCTCCAGTCGCCATACCTAACATCAATTTGTAATCCCATTTGGATTCATTCTTCTGGCTGTAAACTTCAGCTGCGATACCGAAACCATTCACGCTGACGTCTTCTGTGCCTTTTGTCACTCCAGACTCACCACTTTGGAAACCAGCTTCTAATTTGAACCCGAAAGCATCAAAGCCACGACCCAAAACGAAGTTCGTTCTTTGGATGTTCATATCTGAGTTCATGCTGTCGCCGCCCATTGCAGCTACTTGTCCGTCCGTGTAAGCCAAAACTTCTTTTACGCCTTTAACGTTTTCTTGATAAACGCCAAGCAAAGATTTGTTCTCTTCACTTTCATATTGAAGTTGGAAACCCAATGTAGAGATCGTTCCACCCTGACCGTAACCGCTGGATTGTTTGCGGCTTAATTGCGGCATGAAGAACCAGTCACCTACTACGATTTTGTAAGCAATCATATCGCGAGTGTCGTACCAGTGATCAAAAGGACCTTTACCCGCGTTGTAAGTCATACCCAAACCGAATTCGAAGGGAGCACGACCGACGATCAAAGCGCCGTATTCTTGGTTCACATTCAAGTAAAGTTGGCTGACTTTCAAATCAACAGAACCTTCGTTCGTCGAAGTCGCAGTGCCTTGTGTGTTTTGATTCAATCCCCAGATTTCACCTACTTGCGAGTTCGGATATTGAGAACTGTTCAAAACATCGAATCGAGAAATGATGTTTACGCCATCAGCCGCGATGATTTTTGGGCTCAAGTAAAGATAATTCAAACCATAGGCTTTTCTTTCAGAAGGTGAACCCAAAGATGGTTTATCCACTTCAGTCCATTCTGCGCGGTAGCCCCCGCTCCAATCCAAACTCATGGCGTTGGCCGTTGTGGACAAAAGCGCCACCGAAAGACCCAATGCTTTCAAAAGATTCTTATTCATTTTCATTCCTTTTATTTTGCGACCACGCCAAGGACATCCCCCTCGCGAAGGATGATGAGGTCTTCGTTTTGAATTTTGATTTTATTGCCAGCGTACTCAGAGAAGATCACTTTATCACCGACAACAACGTCCATCGGTTTCAAATGACCTTTTTTGCTCATGTGACCGCGACCGACAGCAACAACCTGACCTTGTAGATTGCCAGAAGTATCTGCCACTGTATCCGGAATGTACAAACCACCTGGAGTCATTTTCTCTGCTCCAGAAAGTTGCACGATCAAGCGATCATCCAATGGAGTTACGAAATTGCTGAGATCCAAATTTTTCGCCGGCGCTTTTTCTTTCACTAGGTGATTTGCTTTCGGCGCAGAAGCGACTTTCGCAGGAGCTTTAGCCGTTTTCTTAACAGCAGAAGGTTTCGCTGCTTTTTTGGGAGCGGCCTTCTTAGGGGCTGCCTTTTTCACTACAGCCTTTTTTGCCGGAGCTTTTTTCGCCGCCGTTTTTTTAGCGGGAGCCTTCTTAGCCGGAGCAGATTTTTTAGTTACTTTTTTAGGAGTTTTTTTAGAAGCGGTCTTTTTAACGACCTTTTTAACATTGGCTTTTTTAGCAGAAGCTTTCTTCTTAGCCACAACCAATCCTTTCGTTCAAACAAGCTTAGGAAAATTTAAATTTCGCTCATTTGCTTCAGAGAGAGTTTTGCACTACTCTTAACATATATGTTGCGACCACGATTAAAGACCATTTTAATTGCTTTTACAATCCTTGTGACGCTTGTAATCATCTCTGGCCTTGGCGTTGGCGTCTATGCCTACATCACGCTGGAAAAAGAACTGACGGAAAAGTTGGAATCGAAAAAGTTCATCGTTCCGACAGAGTTCTACGCAGCCCCACCGACTTTTTACGCTCACAGTTTGATACAGATTTCCGAAGTTGAAAGACAGCTTTTGCGCCAGAATTATCGCCGTCGCGACTATGATCAACGCATTCTTCCCGGAGATTATTTCATAGCCAATCGAGAGCAGTGTGCGGCCCGTTTGCAAGTGGGTTTGAATGAAAATCAAGAGGCCTGCATCGGTTGGGTGACATTGGATACGGCTACCGCTGACGTGGACAGCTCTTTACAAATTCTGGTCGTACAAAAAGATCGTTTGATCTCGCAAATTTTTAAAGGGGCTCCGTTTGTCGAGATGACCGAAGCCCACGCCGAAGCTCCATTACTTGCTCAATACATTGGCAATGAACCTTTGATGCAAAAGACAGTGACATTAGGAGAAGTTCCTCCGATGTGTCTGAATGCGATCATGGCCATTGAAGATGCTCAATTTTTGGAGCATGGCGGAGTCAGCATTAAAGGTATCTTCCGTGCGCTGGTAAAAAATATTGCGGCGGGACGAAGAGCTCAAGGTGGTAGCACCATCACTCAACAACTTGTAAAGAACTACTTTTTAACAAGTGAAAGAACTCTGAAAAGAAAATTTCAAGAGTTCGTGATGTCCATCCTGTTAGAATCGCGTTTTTCAAAAGATCAGATCCTTGAAACCTATCTGAACGTCATTTACATGGGACAAAATGGAGCGTTTCAAGTTCGCGGGTACGGTTCAGCAGCCCGTTACTATTTCGGAAAAGAAATCGCGGATCTGAATTTAAGCGAATGCTCACTGATGGCCGCCATCGTGAACAGTCCCGGCTTGTACAACCCTTTCCGAAAACCTGAAAACGCAGAACGCCGTCGCCATTTGGTTCTGGAAAAAATGCAAGGTCTTCAGTTCATCTCCAAAGATGAAGCCGACGCTGCAGACCGCTTGCCACTTCCGGGCGAGCCCAGAACTCAAGCCTCTGAAACCGCACCTTACTATCTAGATGCCGTTCGCAAGCAGCTTCTTTCACAAAATATCAATCCCGAGGGTTTAAAGATTTACACCGCTTTGGATTTGGAAGCTCAAGATGTCGCCCAAGTTTCATTGCGCGGTCACCTAGATAATCTTGAAAAGAATAACAAGTACATCAAAGGCCTTCGCGAAAAAGGCAACAGCCTTGAAGGCAGTGTGCTAGTAGCAAACAATGTGACCGGCCTTGTGAGTGTCGTCGTAGGCGGCCGTAACTATCGCATGACTCAATTCAATCGCGCTATTGATGGGCACCGCCAAATTGGTTCGATCATGAAGCCCTTTGTATACCTGACGGCGCTTTTAAATCAAACCCCTGAAGGACAACCGTATACTCCAATCACGTTACTGAACGATGAAAAATTCAATTACAAATACGAAGGCCAATCTTGGTCTCCGGTAAATTACGGCAAACAGTATTTCGGCCAAGTTCCGATGTTTTATGCGTTAAAGAATTCTTTAAATGCAGCGACAGCGGCATTAGGTATCGCCGTCGGATTAGGAAACGTGATTGATGTCACCCACACCATGGGCGTCACATCAGAACTGAAATCCTTCCCGGCGATGACTTTGGGAGCTTTCGAAATGTATCCGAAAGAAGTTCTGCAAAGTTACATGACATTTGCAAACATGGGACAAAAGCAAAAAATCTCGTTTGTTCGCCGCGCTCTGAATTCTGATGGCGTAGAAGTCTTCGCTCATCAAATAAATCCCGAGCCCACAGTCGATCCTGCAGCCGTCGCAAGTCTTGTCGGAATGATGAAGCAAACTGTTCTGTCGGGAACTGCTCGTTCGATCACGCTCAGTGGATTCCAAAACCCTGCTGCTGGAAAAACGGGAACGACAAGCGATAACAAAGATGCTTGGTTTGCTGGGTTTACTCCCTATCTGACGACGGTGGTTTGGGTTGGTTACGACAACAACCTTCCGCACCGATTAACGGGTTCCAGTGGAGCAGTACCAGTGTGGACGCAATTCATGAAAAAAATCGGGACGCGCTTCCCGGCCGATGATTTTCCTTGGCCCGAAAACACGAAGAAAGTGCTCTTAGATCAAAGTACTTTGGAATCTTTAAACGCGTTTAAAGAAAATGATCCGACTGAAGTTGAATTGATTTTCGACGCCGAAAAAGCGCCGAACTGATTTAAAGTTTAATCTCTAAGCCTTCGTAGGCAAAATCCCATGGGATCGGCGGAAGTTTTTCGCCGTTTCTAGTCGCGAATCTTTCGCGTGATTCATAGTATTCACGCGTTTGTCTTTTAAGTTCTAAAACATGCTCAATACGCGCGCCAGGATCATGATGCGCAAATAAAATGCGTTTGATTCCCTCGCGAAGGGCGATATCCAAACCCACTTGAGCCGCACTATGGCCCCAATTGGCTTTTTCTGCCAACTCCGGAAGAGTGTACTGTGCATCGAAATACATAAGGTCGACGTTTTGATACAAAGGCAAATCTTCCGCAAGCTCTTCGCGGGTCACACGAGTGCCTTCGGTGTCCACGCAATGAGCGTAGGCCTTGCCTTCACTTTCCACTTTCAAACCCCAACAGGGATCTGGATGATCCAACTGGTAAGGCGTGATGGTCATGTCTTCTAATTGAAAAGGCTTGCGAGGTTCTAAAGTATGAAAAACCACTTTCGCCTTTAAAGCCTCAAACGGAACCGGGAAATACGGACGACTGAAAATTCCACGAATCAAAGATTCAAGCTCGGGCTGAACCGCATAGTAGTGAACTTCACAGCCAGGAATAAAGTGAGGGGTAAAAAACGGCAATCCAATCACATGGTCCCAATGAAAATGAGTCATGAAGATATGAAATGCGCCTTTAGATCTTCCCGTGGTGCCGCTCATGATTCGCTCACTTAAATTGCGAATCCCACTGCCACCATCAATGATCAATTGAGCTTTATTACTTTGAACCTCAACACAAGTTGTCGCTGCTCCATAACCGCCGATGCTAGGAACTTCGGCCGTCTGAATGTATTTAGAAATTTGTGAAGGATCACGATAGCCCATAGAGAAGAAGTTACGAAGTACTCCTTCAATATGATAAGTCCAGTCCGTTGGAGGAGGTGCCGATGGAATTGAGCCCCGAACTCCCCAAAATTTTATCGTGAGCGACATATGATTCAGGATACGTATTTATAAACACGAATCAAATAACATATTAGGGGCTGGACTTCTTATCGTAGTTCACAACCACGTACTCGGACCATGGTACTGCCTGGCAAGTACGGATAATTTGAGTTCCCTCCGCATCCGCACTGGTTTTCCCCTCTTCCACGAGGGCTTCACAGGTACCGCAAGTCCCCTCCATACAAGAATATGGCGGATTGATTTGAGCGATGAGTGCCAGGTCTAAAAGTGTTCGTCCCTCTTCAGCAATGACCTCGGTGCCCTTGCCTTCGATGATAAATTTTACCTTCATACCCATCATCAGAGCATTTCGGTAAATTCCACACAATCAGTTTATGGTATCTAGCGACATTTACCGGTAATTCGTTCTGATTTTTTATTTTTGCTTTTGCCTTCTAAGGATTCCTTGGTAAGCCTTCGTGTCGCCCTGAACGGACGTTCTGGTATCTGAAGCTTGGAAGCTTCTTAAGAAGGGAAAAGGATTATGATCAGAAAGCAAGTACTCGCGCTTTTGTTAGCGTCAGGCCTATTGGGAACCGTGGCACCAGCTCAAGCTGGTTGGGAAGTTTTAAAACCTGCAAACATTTGGGAAAAGATCCAAAAAGAAGTCGCCAAGCAGGACATCGGAGCCAGCGTTAATCTTGTAAACGCTGAAATCTTAGAAGGGATCTCCACCTCACTTCGTTATCGTATCGAATCTGAACCATCTTACGTTGATGGCTTTTATACTCGCATCGACAAATATTCTTTAAAGTTCGATCTGAACCCAGGCGACTTTATCGACGACCTAGACACGCCCGTTGGCATGAACATCGAAAAAGATTCTGAAATCGTTTTCGCTCGTCAGTTCAAAAGCCAAAAAGACTCTTTATTGGCTTTGCCGTACACTCCAAGAAACTTGCCTTTCACAGCTAAGAAAGCTTTGGAACGTTTGGAGCCAGGAGATTTCGTGGCTTTCGAAGGCCGTTTGGCATTCGTTGTTTCTTTAAGTCACGACGTTCTTAAAGGTGAATTCACTGCGGGAGCTTCAACACACGCCTTCATTTCAGGCGAATTCATGGTTCATATCTTCCGCATGGCTGACGACAAGGTCCGCGTGAAGTTGATCGCAGTTCGCGGCAAAGGCGTTGGCGCTAATGCCGGTATTGATCTTGATGATGATCTTGAAATTTTGGGTGTGCACATCATCGATGACCGTATTCAAAAATGGTTGAGCATCACGCCGCTTGATTTGAGTTCTGGTATCAGCAAGAACGACGTCGTTATGCTGGACTATGTTTTTGACTTGAAGAATTCAGATGCTGCCAGAGCTTACGACAGCTTGATGCTGCATAAAGTTCAATTGAAAGACGTCAAAATTGCGAACCCTTTGGTAACTCGCAAAGATCTGACTCAAGAGCTTTTGACGGATCTAACTGACATTGAAAACATCGCCTTGGAAGACGGCCTATTGCCGCCTGAGCAACGTCGTATCGACCGCGTGTTCAAAGGCTCTTCTGAAGGATTCAATAAAGACGCCCGTGTTAAGTTTGGATTAAGCTTGTGGAAGTTCGAAGCTGGTAAAGCTTATGGCGAAAACAAAGTCCTTAGTTATGACAAACAAGATAACGAGCAGTACTTCCTTCTAGATACATTGTCTCGCTATAAAAAAACGAAAATCCTTTTTGGATTGTTCGGTGAAGAGACTTTGATGACTTCAAACTTGCTATTCACTGCGGATTCCAACTGGGTTCCACAGCGTTTCGTAACTTTGACTTCCAGTGCAGAAATGAAAATGCGCGATGTTTCTAAAAGAGACTTCGAAGAAATCCAACGCCTGGTTAAAGACACTATCGGCGAAAAGGAATTTAACAAAGTTCCTTGGCACAATTGGAACAGCGACAACGCAAAAAAACACGTGAACGGCTACTTCAAACAAGAAGTGTTCTTCAACCCTGAAGCGTTGAACGTCATTCCTTACATGACTGAAAAAGCTCTAGCGGCGCGCTTCAAACAATACATTGAAGAGAAGGGTCGTCCTCGCTCTCGTCCATTCGTGGGTGGCAACAGCCCTATCGATTACATCACAAACTGGGTGGCCGCATTCACCGGCGATATCAACCGCGTGGCAGCTCGTCTTAAGATCGTGATTGATCCTAAGAAAACGGTCCAAGAGCGCTTTGATGCGTTCGAAGACTTGCAACAAATGCCAATCTGGAAAGAGCGTGGCATTGGCTTCTTAATGTCTTTCATCTCGGAGGCGGACCGTCCTAAGCTTCTTCGCTATGAATTGATTCTATCAGCGAAAGGCACGAACTCGGTTCAATACAGCTTCGGCAACTTCAATGAAGAAAAACTTTACCGTTCGTTGATGTACATCCAAAACATCATCAACAACCGTTCCTTCGATTTGCGTCTATACACAGATGGCAATGGTGAGTTCCGCACAACAGCGACTTCATCAAATCCGTAATCGAAATTTGATCAATTAGAGAAAAGACCCGCTGGATAAGCGGGTCTTTTTTTATGCCTTCGCCTTAGCAATTTGAATCGAATCAAAGAAAGAGCGCCTTACCAGCAAAGCGCCTTTTTTGTTCGCAAGCTCCTGAATATCCGAACTTTCGACTAATGATGTACACAAGACGGCTTTGTACAAATGCTTTTGCGGAAGCGAGTCTAAAAGATCAAAGCCCGTTTCTTCTTCTCCAGGAAAAAGCAAGTCCGCTATCAGAGTCAGATTTTTCTCGGGGTTTGCTATAAGAAATTCTTTTGCTTTAGAGAGTGTCGAGAAAGAAGAAACCTTGATTCCTACGTCCTCAAAACGTTTCTGTAGACTTGCAGAGTCTTCTGCAGTCACGATGACAGCGCTTTCACTGACACCAAAGCGAACCGCTTCAAGAGCCATTGGCACCACAATTTTAAAACACGCTCCTTGCGCTGAGGGAATGTAAGACACGACTCCCCCAGTGAGTTCTAAGTCCTTTTTGACCTGATAAAGTCCCAAACCTGTTCCACCTTTTTTATTAAATGTCGATCCCTCTTTAAAAAGCGATCTGACGTGCTCCGCAGGAATTCCCGGGCCGTTGTCCTTCAGATAAATCACTATAATTCCCGCCTGTTTTTCTGCACTGATTTCAATCACAGGATCAATGCCTTTGGCGTAACAAGCTTCCAACGAGTTATTCAGTAGATTTGAAAAGGATCGCTGAATAGCATAAAGCGGCCAATACACGATTACGTCACTAGGAACTTGATTCAAGAACCGCGCTTTCTCATGCACTTTTTCATAGGAAGAAATCAGTTCCGAAAGCGCCGCCTTCAGCGAAGTATCCCCTTGCACTAAATCAGAACCCTTCGTCTTATATCTTTGAAAAAGATCTTCAGAAATATTTCGAATTCTTTGTGTGGCATTTTCGATAAGATCCCGCAGGTCCCCCGACACTTGCCCTTTCAGAAGTGAACTCGCCACCTGCAACGCCATCAACGGACTGCGAATATCGTGCGACACCTGCCCTACCATGCGCAACGTCGCTTCGGTGGTCGCGGCTTTGACCATGATTCGAGCTTGAAGCTTTTCCCGCTCACTTTTTTTACTTTCTTCAAAAAGCTTTCTGTCTGCAGAGCGAAGTGAAACAATGAATAGAATTGGAATTCCAAGATACTGAATTATTAATCCACCGACCAAAATCCGACTGAAATCCAAGTTCAGCGAGTAGAATCTAAAAACGGCTAGCGAAAGCAAAAATGCTAGAGTAGGAACAATAAAAGACCACGCCACAAACAAGGCGGGACGATGATAAAACTTTCTCAACAAAAATAGCTCTAAGGAAATAACAAAAAAGATCCAAAAAAAGTTGGCACTTGCTTTCGCTTCTTTGATCCAATCGGTATTTTTAATATTATTAACTATAGTAATTAAGTATTTTCCCTCAGAAAAATATCCCTCATTTGTCGCGTCTTCCGAAAAGGAGAATCTTGCAAACTGGTGCGTCGAAATTGCACCTGAATGATGATCTTCTGAGCTAATAATGACGATTTTATCTCGAACTTGAACCAAATTTTCAGTATCTAAAGAAAAGGTTCCTAATTTGTCAGCGGAATAGAATTTTATATAAACCTGCTTCGTCCCTAGGACATCGATGACACCTTGAGCTTTATCAAGATCGATGTTTGGAAGCTCAAATACCTTCAAGAAATCTTTTAGATCGCTATCAAGACCAATTCCGTCCATACTGAAAACGAGTTTTCGAGTTCTCTGGTCAGACACATTTAAGTGAAATTTATGAATTAGGTGTCGAGAGAATTCATCGAAGTGCCTTGAAGTTGCGAAAACTCTTCCTTCACCGGCGCCCCATCTTGAATATAAATACACATTCGATAACTTTTCTAAGCGCTTTTCAAACCGATCAAGTTCCTCTTCGGACGCTAGGATCTCGCCAGGAGAAATTGCCAAAATAATCTTTTTGGCTTTTTGCATTTCAATTTTTTCAACGAGCTGCTGTAGTTTGTTAATGGGAATAGTAGGATTTTTTTCTTTCAAAGAACTGATGGAGATTTCAACAACATCACTGTCATGAATCGGAAATCGTGAAAGATAACCTCTTAGATCTAAAAATAATGCATCTAAGTAAGACATCCTAAAACTTAGGGACGCAAACGCGAACAATCCGCCAAAGATAAACGGGAAAATCCACGAGATTTTTCTGAAAGTTGTGGTGGTTATAGACACCTTGTCTTATCGGAAAATTAAATACGAAGTTGATTATTCCCCAGCTGTTGAATCATTATCCCTTCGTGTATTAGTTACCTTTTGATCCTAGGTCGCCTGACAAGGAGCCAAAAATACACCGCCATATCTATCATAAGTATTTGATTATACTAGGCATTATGACGAAGGCCGGACGTCTCATTTTGGAACGCTTATTGCAGCTCCTTAATGCGCATGGAACAAAGACGTTACAAAGACATTGTGGCATTTAAATGGGGACAAAGCGCTCCCCTGGCGTTCCATGCCCGAAATCTAGAGGTTGCAGAGATTTCTGAAGAGACTTGGTCGACCATGCAAGCTACTGACGATGCCAATGAAGCGTTGGCCGAACTTTCAGCTTGGGAACAAGATAGCAACCCCGACGTTAAATCCGGAAAGCTCGAACCAGGTATTCGCAGTTTAACTATTAACGTTACTCAAATTTGCAATTTGAAATGCACATACTGCGCGGCCGGTGGCGACGGAACTTACGGTGCTGCGCAAACAAAGATCAATGTCGAAAAAACTTTGCCACAGTTGAAATTCTTTTTGGAAAAACTCCCCGACAATAGCAATTTCAAAATTACTTTTCTTGGAGGCGAACCCCTCCTTTATCCTGAAGGGATCCAAGAAATTGGCAACTATGTGCGACTTATGGCTGCCGGTCGGAATATCCATCCACGTTTTTCCATCGTAACGAATGGAACATTGATTAATGAAAAAACCTTGAATGTACTTAAAAGTATTCAAGCCAATATCACTATCAGCGTCGATGGACCTGCAAGCATTAACGACAAGTCTCGCCCAACGAAAACAGGCGCTAGCAGCACAGAAATGGTCGTTGACGGACTCAACCAAATTTCTGCTGTTCGCGACTCTTTAGGGCTCATCACGCTTCATGGAGTTTTTAACGCTGATAATCTGGATTTAATAAAAGCCTATGAGTTCTACCGTCAATTCGACGTGGATAAATACGAGTTCACGTATTCAGTGTCTGACAACGATGATGTAAGCAATAGAGAATTCGTTTCGCAAATGAACCTGATCGCAAAAACAGCGTATGCAAAAGGCGGCGAGAGAGAACTTCGTAAAATCGGCGTCTTTGACCAATACTTCCATGCACTTGATAGTCAGCAACAAACAGAGAATCATTGCGGCGCTGGAAAATCCTTCCTGATGGTAGATGCCAAGAACAATCTTTATACTTGCCCGTGGGAAGTGGGAAATAAAAATGAACAGGTTGGCCACGGTGACAACCTTGATTTAGAGAGTCTGAATGAATACCAGGCTCCCTTGATCGAAAAGAACAACTGTCAAAGCTGCTGGGCACGTTATCTATGCGGTGGCGGCTGTATGTTCATCCATAAGCAAAGTACTGGAAGCAAACATAAGAAAGATGGCCAATTTTGCTTTCGCACACGCAGCTTGATTAGCACCGCCTTACTATATTATAAAATCAGCAGGGAATCCTGCTAAGAGGAATATATGACAAAGAAAACACATATCAAAAAAGTGAAGCCTCTGAAGCCCGCACTACCAAATCCAGGAATTAAAGGCGGGCCAGGTACAGGTAATGGCGAAGGCTGCATCCCCGTTCGCTAACTTTTAAAAAATAAAATATAGGACTTATGACTCTTCCTCCCTCCCCTGAAGAGAAATCAGTTCCCTCTAAAAAGGGCAACTACCAAGCACTTGCGCTGCGAATCTTATTCGCAGTAGGGATTTCTATTCTTTTGGCGCAAACAAATTTGGAGTATATCGAGTCCTATCTATACGACCTGCGAAGTCGCACAAAATTAATCAACTCTACGTCCGGAAATATTGAGCTTATCTACATAACGCCTAAGACAATTCAAAGCTTTCAAGGTTTCCCCTCAGCTTCCGAACAAAACAAGCTTTTAGAAAAGATTAAGAGCCAAAATCCAAAGGCCGTAGTTTATGACTTTGACCTTAATGAAACACCAGGCACCGTCGAGGCAAAAAATAAATGGGAAGCTAGTATCGTAGCGAATGAGAACATCTATGTCGCTGGACGTTCCACGCCTTTAAAAGGGGAAGAGAATCAATTGGTTTTAAGTCAGCCCTTTGAGCAAATCTCTTTATTCCCTTCTCCAAAAACGACGGACTTAGTTAATTTTGCTAAAGACGGCGTAACTCGACGAATGATTTTAACCTATCAAGATCGTCCTCTATTATCGACGCACCTAGCGGCATTGGTTAACCCTAGTGTCGCAAACGTAGAAAGCGTTCGCGGCGTTTTTGATTTTTACGGGACCGACCAGGCTTACATTAATTTTCATCCAGCTAAGTCTTTTCCTTCAACTTCATTCGAAGATCTCATCGACGGTGTCGTCAGCACAGACAGATTCAAAGATAAAATTGTAATTATTGGTACCGATTTGGGATTGAATGAAGCCGAGTATATTCAAAGCCCTTATAATAGAGATGTTATGGCAATGACACGTATCGAACTGCAGGCAAACGCGATCGATACCCTCATTACGAACTCAGCACCTGTCAGGGCTAGCAGATACGTTAGCTGGTTACTCATTCTCCTCGCTTCGTTATTAACGACTCATGTTGTCCTTACTATGAAACCCACTCAAGGTTTGATGGTTCTTGCGGCCACGTTGGTCGGCTTTATTGGTGTCAGCTCTGCCGCTTTCTGGATCGGAGGATTCTGGCTTCCGATGGCGGCGCCACTTTTAACCATCTTCCTCTGCTACTACTTCTTCATCCCGTACCGCTTGATCGTGGAAAATCGTCGCAGTTGGGAGTACTACCAGAAGAATAAACTTCTAAGCCAGGTCGAAGAGCTTAAGACAAATTTCATTTCTATGATGTCTCACGACTTAAAAACGCCGATTGCGCGCATTCAAGGGATGACGGATATGATTCTTGCCGATCCGGTAACCTTGAGTCCTCAGCAGCGCGAGGCTGTGGATACGATTCGTCATTCTTCTGATGACCTTTTGAAGTTCATCAATGCGATTTTGAATTATGGTAAAATTGAAAGCCAAGGGGTTCAGCTGAACCTGCAAAGCAAGGACATCAACAATCTTCTTCAAGAAGTCATCCGTAAGCACGAGTTCCTTGCAAAAGTGAAACGTATCCAGATCGTCTCTGAACTGGAGCCTATGTTCCCCGTTCCTGTGGACGCTGATTTAATGAAGCAGGTGTTCTCAAACCTTGTAGAAAACGCCATTAAATACAGCCCTGAAGACACGAAGATTATGATCTCTAGCGAAGAGTCCTCCACGAAGGTGGTCGTTCAAGTCGCCGATCAGGGGCCGGGTATTCCTGCTGACGAATTGCCTAATATTTTCATGAAGTTTTTCAGATCCAAGAACGCCAAAAGCTCGCCGATCAAGGGGTCAGGATTGGGGCTTTATTTGGCTAAATACTTTACCGAACTTCACCATGGACGCCTTTTTGTAGAATCTTCCCATGGTAATGGTTCCACATTTACGGTAGAACTACCAATCGAGCAAGGGGGTACACATGCTTAAGGTTTTGGTTGTAGACGACGATCAGGGCTTAAGACTTTCCGTTAAATCCGCACTCGCAGTCACTCAAAGATTTGAAGTCGACGAGGCTTTCGATGGCGTTAACGCTATGGAAAAGATCAAAGGCGGCGACAAGAAATACGATCTAGTGATTCTTGATGTGGACATGCCCCGCATGAACGGGCTCGAAGCTCTTCGCCAAATCAAAGAATTCGACCCAGGTATCATTGCGATCATCATGACCGCGCACGCGACGTTGAACGACGCGATTCAAGCCGTTAAAGACGGCGCTTACAATTACCTTCCAAAACCTGTTGGCAGCGATCAGTTACTTCAATTGATCGATAAAGCCGTAAATGCCCATAACTTGATTTCAAATATCGCAGCTTCAGCACCCGTCATGCACGAAGCCGGTCGTAAAATCATCGGTCACACTTCGCAAATGCAAAAGGTGTTTAACATCATTCACCGTCTTGCAAAAGTCGACACTCCTGTTTTGATTCGTGGTGCTTCCGGAACGGGTAAAGAACTTGTTGCCAAAGCGATTCACTACAACTCCGCTCGCAAAGATGAAAAGTTCGTAGCTATCAACTGCTCTGCAATCCCAGAGAATCTTTTTGAATCCGAGTTATTCGGTCACGAAAAGGGTTCTTTCACAGGTGCGGATCAACGCAAGATCGGGAAATTCCAATTCGCTGAAGGCGGGACGCTATTCCTAGATGAAGTCGGCGACATGCCACAATTGATGCAAGTAAAGATCTTGCGCGTACTTCAGGAAAAGCTTTTCACTCCCGTCGGCTCGAATCGCGAATTCCCAACTAATGTTCGTATTATTGCCGCGACAAACCGACCTCTTGAAGACATGATCAAAGCGGGCACTTTCCGCGAAGACTTGTTCTATCGTTTGAACGTTGTACCTATCTTCTTGCCGGCACTAGCTGAGCGCAAAGACGATATGGATCACATGGTGAATATCTTTATTAAGAAATTCAACCAAGCGCACGGCAAACGCATCAACGGAATTGCTCCAGATGCGATGGCGGTCCTTAAAAAACACACATGGCCAGGAAACATCCGTGAGCTTGAAAACGTGATCGAGCACGCTTTTGTTCTAGAGATGTCTAACATAATCACGATTGCGTCTTTACCTGAATCCTTGTTGATTGCTACAGGTACAAATTTGATCGATGTTCCACCAGTGATGGAAACCGCTCAAAACGTAGCTTCTGCGGGTTTGACATCGGCTTCTCAAGCCCATGCGACTTTGGGTGATGACGATGATGCGGACGTGGGTACAGACGCTGAAGAGTTGGATGGCGAAGAAATCGTTCCTTACAACGGTTCCGAAAACCTAGATTTCAATGCGCAGAAAGAAGCTTTCGAAAAAGAGTTTATTATCAAGGCTCTTAAAACTTTCCGTGGTCGTATCAATCAAACAGCGTTGCACGCTAATATTCCAAAGAAAACACTTCTTAGAAAAATTGAGAAGTACGGAATCGTTGCGAAAGACTACGCCAACTAAGAAAATCCTAAAAAAACGGCGAAACCCACAAGCTAAAAACTTGTGGGTTTTTCTTTTATTAACTGGGCCATTCCTAAAACCTGAAAGAAAAATCAAGAAAAACTCTTTTCCTTTTTTTCGTTTTTCGCAATGCCTCTAGTTTTGTAATTGAATAAAACCCCTGCATCTAGAGATGCATAATTTTTGAGCAGATAATTCTTGGGATTTTGTGGTTACTCTACATTGACTCGACGTAATGGAGTCTGTAGTTTCAGTCCCTCACCTTCCGGAGAAAATTAATCAATGACCATGAATCCGTTGCCACCACAGGCATACACGAAAGAGACTTTGCTGAAAGCCTATCAGTGGCTGACAGTTCAAAACTCTTCGATCAAGGAAATGGCGACGACTCCGGATATCTTGGTGAGTTTGTATCTCAAAGCCACTCGCGATGGCGACCATGCGTTGGAAAGACCGAGCATCCAAAACTTCAAAAATGAACTAAGAAGCCTGGCTGGTATGATGGGTGAACTTGACGGCCCCGCTCGTCCAGTGATGGCACAGCCTCAACCGACGCCAGCGACTGTAGCACCTCCCGTGCAACAGGTTCAGCAAATGCAACAAGTTCAGCAAGTTCACGTAGTGCCGGCGGCGACAACCGCGACACAAACTCAGGTTTCCTATACTGAAAAAACTGTGACAGCGACAACTCGTCAGCCTGATTTGATGGAGATGCTAGATTCTTGTTCCAAAGGCATGATTCAGGAAGTCAAAGAAGAGTTCAACTTGAGCTCAGACCTTGAAGCCCTTCGCATGCTAATCAAGATCGGCTACAGCCGTTCAAAAACCCTACTTAAGTAGTCTTTGCGTGGCCCGCGGTAATTGGGCTATACTCCCCAGCATGAAACGTAAATATATCTGGCTTGTGCTTATCTCTGCTTTCCTTGTGGCTTTAGACCAAGTGATTAAGGTCTATGTTCACACGCACTTTCACCTGGGCGAGTCCATCTCTGTCATTCCTAATTTCTTTAACATCACTTATGTAAGAAACTTCGGTGCGGCGTTTGGATTCTTGGCAGAAAGCCATCCCGATTTCCGTGAGATCTTCTTCTTGGCGATGCCACCCATTGCGTTGATCATTATTTTAGGTATTTTACGTGGCGTAAAAGACGACGACACAAAACAAATCATCGCTCTTTCAAGCATCTTCGGTGGCGCTATTGGAAACTACATCGACCGCGTGCGCTTCCGCTACGTGATCGACTTCCTGGATTTCCATATCTACAATCGTTGGAGCTGGCCCGCTTTCAATATCGCCGACATGGCGATTGTCGGCGGAGTAGGACTTCTTTTACTTCTGATGTTCCTTGAGAATAAAAAGAAAGAAAAAGAGAAAACAGAGGGCGCTGCTTAAGCGCCTTTTTTATTTGTTCGGAATATTCTTACGAAGTTTTCTTTGCAGACTTTGGCGGTGCAAACCTAACTTCTTAGCGGCCTGAGTTATATTGCCGTCGGAACTTTGCAGAACGTAATCGATGTATTCTCGCTCCATACGTGCCAAAGAAATTTCCTGATCAGGCACTTCCTCACCCACATTTTGGTCAGTAAAAGCCTTGATAATCATATCCGGGGTTACCGGCTTACTGATAAAGCTGTGGGCCCCCAACTGCATAGCCTTCACCGCAGAAGCAACGCTGCCAAAACCACTCATCATAACAACTTTGACTTGGGGGAATTTGTCTTTGAGATCCTTCAAAAACTGCAGGCCGTTTTCAGAACCTACACGCAAATCAAGCAAGGCCCATTCAGCTTCAGTGATTTGCGCCAAAGAAGGAGTTTGTTCAAAGCTTGTGACCACCATGCCACGATCTTGAAGTTCTTCCGTTAATACTTCGCGAAGGTTGCGATCGTCTTCAACCAGTAAAAGCTTTTTCCCTTTGATATCCATTTAAGCCTCCTCGATGGGAAGACGAATTTGCGCCGTCGCGCCTCTTCCCGAGGTGTTATTAAAGATTTTAAACTCGCCACCCGCAGCTTGTGCCATCATCATGGCAGAGTAAAGTCCCAAGCCATTTCCATCCACTTTCGTGGTTACGAAAGGCTCGCCTAAGCGAGATAAAGTTTCGTCGGAAAGACCTTCTCCAAGATCTGTGACTTCTAAAAGAATCCACGAGTCTTTTTTAAATAAGCGCACATAGATTTTAGATCCTGAGGGTGATGCTTCCAAAGCGTTGTTTAACAAATCAAAGAAGGTGTTTGAAAACGCCAGCACCTGCAAACGGCACGAAAGAGGTTCTGTCATAAAATGCTTTTCGATGACGACTCCTTCGTTTTCTTTTTCCCAGACTTTTAAAAGATCCTCAGTAAGTTTTTGAATTTCCACTGTGTGCAATTCAGCCTGCGAAGAGCGGGAAAAAACCGAAGCCATGTGTTGAAACACTTGCACGCATTCATCCAAAGATGTTTTGGCTTTCTCTAACTCTTCGCGCGCGGTTGTTTCCTCACTGGATAATTTTCTTAAGCCACGTTCCATGCGAAGTTTTAAGGAATTCATCGGAGTCGCTAATTGATGAGAGAACCCCGCCGTCAATGCACCTAAAGATTTCAAACGATCCGCTTGATGCTGACGATCTTGCAAAAGGCGAATGCGCATTTCGTTTTTTTGCAAAAGACCTGAGAAGTAATGGCTGACAAACCACGAGGCCGTGATCAAAAGCCATTGCGAAAGAAATCGTAAGCCTAAATCAGACACGTCAGAGCCCACGGTGACCCTGGCGTCAAAATAAGTTTCTAACTGCAAAAGACCTAATAAAAGAAGAACTGAAGCTCCAAAAAGATAAGAAGCTCGTTTACGTAAAAGCATGCCCCCTAAGAACGAGTGAATGCAAAGAATGCTGACAAAAGGGTTATTTGCGGAACCACTCACAAAAAGCAGACCGGCCGCCGCTAAAAGGTCCACCCAAAGATGCACCAGGGTGTGCTTTTGACGAGCGTGATCTTCGCGGGGCCACAAACCTTGCGATAGAACATTGAAGGTCGCCAGCAATGCAAGGACAGCAATAAAATAGAAGATGTCCCTTTTTTGCAGAAGGTTCCAATGAATAAGGGGAATAATCCCCAAAGTTAGACAGAATATCGCAATCCAGCGAAATCGAATCAGCCCAGGCATGACCCCTTGATAGCGGACCCGGGGTGGTGCCGCAACAAGTCTCTGTATTACGCAACCATTCGTTGCGTTTTTTAAATGCAAATTACTTGCATCTGCAAAATCAGGGTGCTAGAACGCTTTAAATCGAAGGAGACGTTATGAAGACCTTTCTTATTTCCCTGATTTTCGCATTCACACCGGCCACTTTTGCTCATGATCACACAACGGATCTCAGTATCTTGAAGCGTTCTAAAGTAAGCGCGGCGACCGTCGAAGCCTTAGAAATGTTTGAGACTTCAGGAGCGGGTCTTCTTTGGAGCTTCCAAACCGAGACGTTTGATGACGAGGCTGCATCTAAAATTTACTTCGTCGCAGAAAATGCGGTGAAGTCGGCATCTTATGACTGCCACTTCCATTCTCAGGATGGCGAACACCATGCCCACTGCCATGAGGGTGCTGAACTGAACAACACTCCTTCGACGGCTCCGTCATTGAGTTTCAACGTCGATGCGTATCTTGAAGGCTTAGCTTCTTCTATGGATGTTTTTGAAAGAAAAATTTCTTCTTTGGACAGCTTAGCGAGCATTAAGATGTGGCAAAACGCGACGGAGATGTTTGTAACTCTTTCGTCTTTAGTTAATGGTGTTGAAACGAAAGCCCATTTCATGTGCCACATTCATGCAGGCACTGAAATTGATTGTCATCGCAGTCGCAATGCTGGTCCCGGCGAGCCTTCGTTCTAGGAGTGATCATGAAGCATTCATTTCTGTTCGCACTGACGGCTTTATTCGTGACGGCCTGCGGAGGCGGATACAATCCTGACAAGGACGCCCTTCAACAAGCTCAAAAAATAGGAGATCAAGCTTACTTCGAAATTTCTCCCGGCGTAGGGCTTATGGCTGACACGGTTTCTTCAGTGTCTTCGGGAGCCAACTTTGAAGTGAGTTTTACGTTGGAAGAGGGAGGACGCTTTCGTGTGTCTACTTTCGCAGACTCCCAGCTTAAAAACGGCATTGATTTTGTTTTCACTCGCCAAGGCACCAAACTTTTTGTTTTCAGCTCAGCACAGGGTCAAACTCAAGAATGGTCCTCCCTGTTTAATTCTGTAGATGCGACGGGTGTTTTGACATTCACTATTGATGTGCATAACAACGAACATCCTAGTCATATTCTATTGTGGAACGGATCCAAGAATGCCTCGATGGATCATCGCAACACTCTTTATAATTCTGCAGAAGACAGCTTTGATCTAAACTATGATAATAGCCCGGGTAATGGCTTCGGCCGCAATTGGGGTTTTAAACTTGAAAAAGCACAGCTTCTTAAAGCTGTCTTATCTGCACCACAGGAATCACACTAATGAAACGTTTTACGGTCATTCTTTTTATTCTGCTTTCTGGCGTTCGCGCTTCTGCACAGAATCTATTGCAAAACATTCAAACCGCCGCTGCGATCGATATCGTGGCCCCTTTTGATTTCGAAGGCTCAGAAGAAAATAAGCTGGACATTCGATCTGCCGAGCTTTCTTTTTTTGGTCCTCTTGATCCTACATTCGACGCGAACCTAAACGCGGCAGCTCACAATGAAGATGGTGAGTTTGTTTTTGAAGTGCATGAGGCTTTCGTTTCATCCAACAAACTGATCCCCTCTTCTCGGTTCAAAATCGGGAAATTCTTTTTAGGCGTAGGTCGATTAAACCAATTCCACCAGCACGATTGGGCCTTTATTTCTGCGCCTCGTGTGCAGACAGAGTTCTTTGACGAAGAAGGTATCGCGGATACGGGAGCTGAGTTTTCAACTCTTCTTCCCATGGACTCTTATTGGGACATTACCGCCGGTGTGACAAATGGATATACCTATGGACACGCCCACGATGCGGGCGAAAAACCGCGCGTTCCTACTCACTATATTCACCCGGTCAACTTCATTGATTTTGGTGACGCCGGAGCCTTGCAATGGGGAATGAATTATTTAGGCCGCACTGATGCTGAAGGCATTCAAACTCAGCTTTATGGGTTTGATTTTGTATTTAAAAAGACGGAAGGCAAAGTTCTTCGTTTTCTTTTGCAATCAGAAATCTGGTATCGCAACTTAAAAGCTCCCGAAGCAGACCGCCAAGAGGACATCGGTGCTTACATCTATCCGCAAATGTCCTTGAGTGAACGTCTGTTTCTAGGACTGCGTGTGGATTTGTTCTCGGAGCTTTCCCGCACGTTTCAATCAGATGGTTCTAAACAAGACAATTTAGATTATGGCTTTGTTCCGAACCTGACCTATAAGCACAGTGAGTTCACATGGTTCCGCGTCGCATACACTTACGATGTGCAAACTTATAAGGGCGAATCGGATGACTTGAGCCAGAAAATTGAGTTGCAGTTGGTGTCTATCTTGGGCGCGCACCCTGCGCATTCATTCTAGGAGGATTTCGTGAAGAGTTTTGTATTTGCGACATGTTTATTCTGTGCTTCGACGGCTTTTTCGAAAATCAAAGTAGTAACGACACTTCCCGATATTGCAGAAATTGTTCAGGCTATCGGCGGAAACGAAGTGGAAGTTCAAAGCTTGCTGAAAGGAAGTGAAGATCCTCACTATGCCGAAGCCCGCCCCGATTATATTTTAAAAGTAAATCGAGCCGACGTACTTTGCTCTGTCGGTTTGGAAC
Source organism: Bdellovibrio sp. HCB117 (assembly GCF_047305915.1). NCBI lineage: Bacteria > Pseudomonadati > Bdellovibrionota > Bdellovibrionia > Bdellovibrionales > Pseudobdellovibrionaceae > Bdellovibrio > Bdellovibrio sp. HCB117. The sequence goes on from NZ_CP178622.1 coordinate 3,172,208, forward strand.
TTGAAGTCGGTTGGCTTCCAAAAGTTCTAGAAAAAGCCGGAAATGCGAATGTCTCCCCTGGTGGTAAGGGCTCTTGCATCCTAGGAAAGTCGGTAAAGCCTGTCGACGTTCCCGTGGGTGTTATCAACAGATCCTTAGGAGATGTTCATCCTCAAGGAAATCCGCATTTTGCATTGTCGCCAGAAAAGCTCGTTGAAGGCGCGAACGAAGTTGTGCGCGTTTTATCAGAAGGAGATCCAGGCAAAGCCTCGGAGTTTTCGAAGAATTATGATGCATTCAAAAAGAAAATGACCGACCTGCAGACGACACTTTCTAAGAGCGTAAAAAAAGTGAAGGTCATGGAGTATCACAAAGAATTTACCTACTTCTTTAATGCCTATGGGCTTGAATCCGTCGGATCTTTAGAGGAAAAGCCAGGCATGCCACCCTCGGCGGCGCGCTTAGCTCAGGTGGCGAAGCTCGCAAAGGACAACAAAGTGGCTGTGCTTTTCGCGACACCCTCAGCACCTCATAAAGCTTTAGAAAGATTCACAGAGCTTTCCGGCATTCCAGTTGTCACTGTGCCTTCCTATGTGCAAACTTCTGGTAATTCCGATGCAAAGACGATTGAAGGCTTGCAAAAATTATTGGTAAAATCCATTCCATGAGTTCTATTCTTGAAGTTCGAAATCTAAAAGCCCGCAGCCGTGAAGGACTGGATCTTTCACCTGCGGTCGACTTTGATCTTCAAGAAGGTGAAGTGCTGTTTCTGCGTGGAGAAAATGGTTCAGGAAAGAGCACTTTATTGAAAACTCTTTTGGGTCTTCATAAATACTATGAAGGCTCTTTTCAGTTGCGCATTTCGAAGGTCGAAATGCAGTATGTTCCTCAGTTAGGAAACTTGAATTTCCATCTTCCCTTGACCCTGCAGGATATGGTCCCCCCCACGGCGCGAGACCTTCCCTTGCTGCGGGGGCTTGATCTTAATAAAAAATGGAACACCGCCAGTGGCGGTGAAAGACAAAAAGTTCTTTTAGCGGCTGTTCTGGCGAAACGCCCCAAATTATTGGTTTTGGATGAGCCCTTTAATCATGTGGATAAGGACTCAGTTCAAGTACTGGAAGACGCGTTAGCACAGTTTCTTAAAATGAATCCACAAAGTTCTTTGATTTTGGTGTCTCATCGCGCGCTTGTACAAAACTGGGCTTCAGTTAAATTTTTGGAGATTCGATGAGTTCCTTCTTGGACTTGCTAAAAATTTATCAGTGGGCTTTGCAGGCCAGTGTGGTTATGGCTGCGGTGCTTGCGTTGATAGGTGGCCAGTGGACCGCTCGGGCTAAAAGTGCGCAAATTTTTGTGTTAGGCCAAGGCTCTTCTTTAGGAATTGTATTGGGATTTGTTTTAAACCTTATCTTGGGAACCGACTTTCACGGTTTGAATCTGGTTTTAGGTTTGAGTTTAGGTTGGTTGACACTCTTACTTTCTGATTTTTGGATTGAATCCCGCTCGGACAGAAACCACATTTATTTGACTCTTTTTGTATTCTTTCTTTCGCTTACGTATTTGATCACCTCCATCACGCCTTCTTTAGAGTCTCATATGGCAGCGGCGTATTTTGGTGATATTGCGGTGATGAGCAATTTGGGTGCGCAGATGAGTCTGGCAGCAGGCTTGGCATTTGGGGCATTCTTATTGTGGAGCTGGAAAGAGCTTTCGATGATTTCTTTTCAGCTATTAAATCAAAGCTCCATTCATCGCAGCGGCAAAAATCTGGTTTTCGACGTAGGAACCTTGCTATTGACGACAATGGCAATTCAAAGCATGGGCTATCTTTACACCATGGGATCACTTTTCATTGCGACAAGCTTTGCTTCATCCCGCAGTCGAAATTTGAATTCTTATACGGCGAAAATACTGTTAATCGCTTCCTTAGGAAGTCTACTGGGATTTAGCATTTCATTATTTTCCACAGAGCTTCCCACCGTCCCCTGCATCCTTATTGGACAGATGTTGGTGGGTTTCTTGAGTTATACGAAGAAGTAGTGGAACGAAGGCTGAGCTTCGCGCTTTTGTCCGTCGACGTTGAAAAGACAAATCACTTCGGTGCGAACACCCTTTTTAACATTAAATACAGTTAAGTCCGCGTTCTCGATAATCTGGTGCAGACCGCGACCGGCACCGCCCTTTTCAGCATTCATGCTGCCAGCTTGGCCATTATAACAGCTTAAAAGATAATCAATGATGATGTTTTTCGTAAGGGAACCAAATGGATCTTTCACCGCTACTGCAAGCAACACACCATCACTAGCATACGTCAGCTGCGATTGTTGATGAGTATCCAGTTTGATTTCTTCTTTACGAGAAATGTGATTGAAGATGGACTTTCCTTGAGCATCCACCGGAGCATCGTATATCGCATTCATCAGCATTTCTTCAACGACAGTATTAACGCGATCTAAAACCGTGCTGCGAATCCCCATCTTTTTGAAGTAAGTGTAAATATCTTCGCGAAGTCCTTCGCGCTGACTAGAGTGAGTCACGGCTCGAGTTTGCACCTCTACTCCCCAAGTCAGATACTTTTCGATGCCAAAAAGATCTTTGTTCAAAAGCTTACTCAAAGCAGTTAAGACATAGCGAATGGTGGCATTTCTATCTTCGGCATCCCGAGAAATGATGTGATCGACGAAGCGGTTTTTTTCCAGAACGTTCAAGTTTCCTTGGACGTCTTTGTTTGTAAGTAGGACCGCATAGGGAGAGGATTTTTTGTCTTGAACATCTTTTAAGACGTCCACACAAGCTTCTTCACACAAAACAATGTCATACTTATTTTCAGCCAAGAAAGTGTGTCCCATGGCCGAATCACTGGCGATATCCAATTGAACGCCGGTTCCACCAAGGGCCATACGAATCGGCAGTTGTTGCTTTTTATCTGGTTCGACTAACAGAACCTTGCCACCGCCACTTTTTTCGATCGCGCTTTGAGCTTCGTGCAGTTCACGATTAAGAATTTCAAACAAACGAGCTTTTTCGTTTGTGCGCATCAAGCGCTCCGTCAAGATAAAGCAGTAGATCTGGAATAAGAGAGCCTGAAAGCGATCTTTGTCTTTAGGATGAACATGTCCGAAATCTTCTGAGCGGATAACAAAGCACTCCACTGCCGTTAGAGCTTTGACCGTGGTCGACGTCAGATTGGATGTGATGACACTCATTTCTCCGAACACTTCACCCGGCGTATTTAATGTCGCAATCACTTCGCCAGCTAATGAAACTTCGACACTGCCCGATCTTAGAAAAAACAAAGAAGTGTTCTTTTTTCCCTCTTGAAGAATCAAGCTTCCTGCTGACACGGATTCGGTATGAATCATTGCTGATGCTTGTAAAAGCAAGTCGTCACTGAATGACTTGAAGAAAGAGAAACTTTTAATTTCCTTAGCAATTTCGGCAGGGTGCAACTTCATATATTTGTAATTATGTATTTAGTTAGCGGGGCTTGACCAGAATCGAGTTGAATATTTTGGGGAATAAAAGAAAATTAAGTCTATCGTCGGTATACTTGGAGGTAGTTTGTACCCGATCCTTCCGCTTTCACCTACATTCGGTGTTCCCACTTATTATCTGATCCTCAGTGGCACTGTGTGCATTTGCCTATGGTGGCTGGTGAGGCGTTCGGAGCAGTTGCAACTTTCGCGTAAAACGACGCTCGACCTTAGTCTAATCATCATGGTGGCGGGATTTTTAGGCGGTCGCTTATTCCACGTTTTCTATGAAGACTTTCCTTATTATCGCGAAGAGCCCGTCCGCATACTGCAAGTTTGGAACGGCGGCTTCGTTTTTTACGGTGGCGCTTTGTTCGCCGCGCTTCTGGCTTTTATTTATCTTATTAGAAAGAACAAAAGCACCTTCGAAGAATATCTGGACATGTTTGCTCCCGTTCTTTCTTTTTCTTATGTCATGGGCCGTATCGCCTGTCTTTTAGCGGGATGTTGTTTCGGAAAATACTGCGAACTGCCATGGGCTTTCGGAGGACGACACCCCACCCAAGCTTATGCCGCCTTATGGGAACTGGGTGTGCTTTTTATTTTACTGGGAATTGAAAAAGCTCCGAGAAAAAAAAGAGGAGCCGTTTTTTATTCGTGGATGATCTTGCATGCAATCGGCCGCTTGATCATGGAATACTTTCGGGATGACTTTCGCGGACCGACATTGGGAGTCTCAATTTCAAGCTGGATCAGTCTGCTCTTGATTTTGTTAGGGACATATCTGCTTTTAAGGAAGCCAACACACCGGAGCTCGACACGTTCCTAGTTGGCACAAACTTCCTTGCACAAAACTGTCTAAGCGACATTGATCCGAAGGATAAGTATTGCGAACAAGTTCGTTTGTCGCTGCTGCGGGAGTATTGATATTCACCGGCACATAGTCACGATACGAATATTGCTGCACGAAACGAATCATCTCAAGCCCTGCCTGCATGGATCTTTCACAAAGAGTATTCTGATCACAAGCCTTTCTGACATCGTCTTCTATCACGGGAACAAGTTCTGGATACGCGGTGAGAAGCTCAGGTAAACAATTTGAGGCCGCGTAGAAATCAGATTGTCCTTCGGTTGAAGCCCAATCCGAACCGGGAATTGTTTGCCGAGGCTCACCGCCAATAATATGCCCCAACTCATGACAAAGAATAGCTGCCAGAGCAGCTTTCGTGGCACCTGGTGCTCGCGCCATTCCACCCCAGAGGGAAATCTGCATAGAGTCTTCCTTCTGCTGAGCGAAGGCCGCGAAGTAAGGACTTTGCCATTCATACGGAATAACCAAATTCTTGCCCGTAGCGGCCTGAACTTTTGCAAAATTTTTCACTAGGAATTGCCCAATCAACGTGGCGTAGTCCACCTCGGTCAAATTTGAAACGTTCTTCGATCCGACGGGAAGATAGAAGTAATCCGACTTCGATTCCTGCACCTGAACTTGTCGTTCACTGGTTCTGCTTTTCAATAAAACGCGAGGAGTTTGCGCCATTGCAAGCAGTGCCACCAGAAGAAAAATTCCAAGAATGTACGGGATGTATTTACGATCGATCATAGCGCTAGCACCCTATCATAAATTCCCATTTTACTCGACCGAAAAGATTCCAATTTGTGAGACGAAAAAAGGCTGTTTTCAGAGGGAAAAATAGAGTGTCTCATTTTTAGACACCCGCAAGAGTGACGCAAATTGACTGTGCTCTCCAGACTTTAAACAGTCTTTCAGCTGCCAATCGCAAAATAACCACAATTCACCCATAGATAGAAATGGCATGAGTTCTGTATTGCAGATTAGATGTAGAAGTTTAATTAGAAAGAGGTTTGTTATGAAAAAGCTTTTAACGTCCTTTGTTGCGATGATGTCTTTCGCGGCATTGATGGTGGGCTGTAGCGATGGCAGTGGTGGTGGTACAACCACAGTCACTTGTCCTGCGGGATATTCGTACAACGGCGTAAACTGTGTGTGGGTGAACGGTGGTACACCGGGGACTCCAGGTACAGTGACAGGCCCCGTACAATATTATGACTTCAACCGTTCGTATGTACAAAGTTGGGGCGGCGTCGGCACCGTGAATGGTGACATGACGATCGTCAACTCTGGCGCTTACAAACAATTCTTAAAAGAAGCCATGGCGGTTTGTGACAGAAATATCTGGGGTTGGAGCAGCGGTCTTTCCGACTGTAACAACTGGGTTTCTGGTTCATTCAAAATTGCGTTCTCTATTGATTCATCTATGAAACCAGCGGTGCGCTTCGAAGCTTACCCGGCTCCAAGTTTCTTCCAATGGAACTTTAGCTTGGGTTGGGATGCTGGCGGCGTTGCGTTCAACCCACTTATCTTGAACTCCAACAACACGTTTAGCTTGATCAATAATAGCCAAGGTTTCGAGATCCGTGCTCAAGGTTCCTACTGGAATGGTGGCGGCTTGCGCTTGATCCAAATTCAGGTTCTAAAAGGAACTCTGCAAGACGGTTACTTCACATATGATCTTTACTACCCGTACAACAACGTAGCTACGAAGTTCGCAACGGGTAAATTTAAAAAGTACTAAGCTCTGCGTCTTGCACTCGTGGCAAGACTCAGCAAAGATTCAGGTATGACAGAACCTCAAAAACCAAGACAAGTTAAATGCCCGCAGTGCGGGCGTTTAGCGTTGTACTCACCAGAAAATCCTTTCCGTCCTTTCTGTTCAGAAAGATGTCGCATCATCGATCTTGGCGCATGGGCCAGCGAAGAATACAAAATTCCCGTCAAAGATTCTTCAAGTGATGCTTTAAGTATGGACGACGAAGACTCTTCTGAAGATATGCACTGATGCCGCTGAAACGCGCACTCAGAGTCGTTTTCACATTTTGCTATTGACGAATTTCCGATTTTGCATTTTCATGACCATGTCATTGGATGACGAAGAGTTATCATCACGATTTTTATTTACAACGACGGACACACAAAAGTGTCTTAAAGAGGAGTTCAAATGAACAAAGCTCAACTTATCGAAAAAATCGCTACTGAAACAAAAGTTTCTAAAGCTCAAGCTGAAATGATCCTTGATTGCGCAGTAGAGAACATCAAGAAATCAGTTAAAAAAGGCGACGACGTTAAACTTGTTGGCTTCGGTACTTTCACTAAAGCTAAACGCAAAGCTCGCACAGGTCGCAACCCACAAACTGGTAAAGCAATCAAAATCCCAGCTTCTTGGGCTCCAAAATTCCGCGCTGGCGCAGAATTCAAATCAATGGTTAAGTAATCGTCTAACAACGATGAACTAATCAAAAGGCGTTCCCCACGGGAACGCCTTTTTTTATTTTCCTTCATCACCTCGGGTGCCGGAGAGAGGAAGGGTTAAACTCTGCTTCCTTTTCGCTCGGACAGTCCTCGCGCTTCTCGTCTTTTGCTGGCATTCTTGCTTTTCGTGTCTTTCTTTTCTGTATACCGCCATAGCTTTCGTGCGCTGCGGAACTCGCTTCAAGGAAGCAGAGTTTAACCCTTCCTCTCTCCGAACCAGTTTTGGGGGAAATAAAAAAAGACATTGTATCGTTCCTCTGTGGTTTTCTGGTCAGCTGCGCTGACGTTTGCTCTTCTGAAAGAACATCGAGATGTAATTTTGGGTAGAGCCTAGGGTTCCTGCTCTGAGCCTTGTAGCGAGTTCCGCAGCGCCCAAAAACATCTGCACCACAACGGGAAAAACTAAAAACCCCAAAACAAGATTGCCAGCAGAAGACTAAACGCGCGAGGACTGTCCGAGCGAAAAGGCCCAGAGCAGGAACCCTAGGCTCTACCCAAAATTGCGCCTTCGGCGCTTTACGGCAAGAACTAACTCAACATGCAGCTTGGCTTTTTTACGATGGATCGGTAGCCTGTTTCTATGGCTCAGTTCAGTAAGAAAATTCAGAAGATTGGTGTTTATACTAGCGGTGGTGATGCTCCCGGAATGAATGCGGCGATTCGTGCCGTGGTTCGTGTGGGTATTGCGCAAAATCTTGAAGTCTACGGTATCCAAAACGGATACGTTGGCATGATGGATAACAAAATCTCGCAACTTCATTTGCGTGACATGGCGAACATCATTCAACGTGGAGGCACTGTCTTAAAAACAGGTCGCTCTACTGAGTTCATGAAACCGGAAGGTCGCGCAAAGGCGGCTCAACACTTAAGAGCTGCCGGCATTGATGCGATGGTTTGTATCGGCGGCGACGGATCTTTCCGTGGGGCTCATGCTCTTTGGGAGGAACACCAAATTCCAATCGTCGGCGTGCCCGGCACGATTGATAATGATATCTACGGCAGCGATAAAACGATTGGCTTTGATACGGCGGTGAATACTGCTTTAGAAGCGATTGATAGAATTCGCGATACCGCCGCTTCTCATGATCGTCTTTTTATCGTTGAAGTGATGGGTCGAAATTCTGGCTTTATTGCATCGCATGTTGGACTAGCTGGTGGAGCCGAAGAGATCTTCACTCCTGAAGGAAATACCACTGTTGAAAAAGCACTGGATCGTATTAAAGAAGCCATCGGTCGCGGCAAAACTAGCAGTATTCTTATTACAGCCGAAGGCCAAAAACCGGGTCGTGCTTACGACCTGGCTGATGCTATTCGTAAAAAATCGGGAATGGATGCGAAAGTCTGCATTCTAGGCCACCAACAGCGCGGGGGCTCACCGACGGCAGCTGATCGCATACTGGCCAGCCGGATGGGGGCCGCTGCCGTAGACTCTTTACTGAAGGGCTATTGCGATATCATGATCGGTACCGAAGGCGAGCGCTTAGTGCAAGTGCCGCTGGATCTTGTTACGAAGAATGAAAAGAAGAACCAATTAGATCTTCTTTCTTTAGCGAACGTACTAGCTACATAGGGCTTCATTCGAAGCCCTTTCTTCTGCCTTTTTATCTTGACCAGAGTTTTGGGAACTTGAATTCTAGTGTGTATCTATTTGCACTCTTAGAAATGAGGTCCTGATGAAACGCCTGCTTTTAACTTTGGTATTGGTGCTTCCGCTTTTTGCGGGTTGTACAAAAAAAGAGAATGAAATCGTGATTGGTGAGTATGATTCCTTAACTGGAAGTGATGCTACTTTTGGTTTGAGTTCAAATAAAGGCGTTCGTTTGGCCCTGGATGAAGTGAATGCCGCAGGTGGAATCAAAGGAAAGAAAATTTCTTTGGTGACTCTGGATGACCAAGGTAAAAACGAAGAGGCGGCGGCGGCCGTCACTCGCCTTATCAATCAAAATAAAGTCGTCGCTATTATCGGTGGTGTCGCCAGCGGCCGCTCGAAAGCATCAGCTCCGATTGCTCAGAATGCAAAAGTCCCTTTTCTTTCTCACGCTTCGACAAATCCGGATGTAACTAAAATTGGTGATTATGTGTTCCGCATTTGTTTCATCGACCCTTTCCAAGGCTTCGTCATGGCTAAGTTTGCGAATGAGAATTTGAAACTTAAAAAAGTGGCGATTCTTCGTGACGTAAAAAACGATTATAGCGTGGGTCTTGCAGACGTTTTTTCAGAAGAGTTTAAAAAACGCGGTGGCGAAATCACAAACGATCTCAGCTATCAAGCCGGAGACATCGATTTTAAAGCGCAACTGACTCAGATCCGCTCAAAAAATCCAGATGGTATCTATGTTCCAGGTTACTACACAGAAGTGGGCTTGATCTCTCAACAAGCACGTCAACTTGGTATCAAAGTGCCACTGATGGGTGGCGACGGCTGGGACAGCGACAAACTTTCAGAGATTGGCAAAGAAGCTGTGAACGGCAATTATTATTCGAATCACTACACGACAGAGTCTACAGACCCTTTAGTGACTGAGTTTATTAAAAAATTCAAAGCAAAATACAATGAAACGCCGGATGCCTTGGCTGCCTTGGGCTACGACGCCGGAAAAATCTTAGCGGCAGCCATTGAGCGTGCTCCCGACTTGTCAGGAAAGTCTATTCGTGATGAACTAGCTAAAACGAAAGATTTTGCAGGCGTGACAGGCAAAATCACTTTGAATGAAAATCGCGACGCTGTGAAAAGTGCCGTGATCATCCAAGTAGACGGTACCAACCGCAAATATATTACGACGATCACGCCATAAGGACGGTGCATGCAGGATTTCATACAACACATTATCAACGGTATCAGTCTTGGCTCTATTTACGCACTGATCGCCCTTGGTTACACGATGGTGTATGGAATCCTGAAAATGATCAACTTCGCCCACTCGGATGTTTACATGGTGGGCGCTTTTGCCGCTTACTACTTCGCTCGTTGGATCGGCATTGAAAACAACCCGGGCATTTCTTCCCTGATCACTCTTCTTATTGTTTCAATGATCTGTTGTAGTATTTTAGGTTTGATCATTGAGCGCCTGGCCTATCGCCCCCTTCGAAACGCACCGAAGTTAAATATTCTTATCACGGCGATTGGTGTGAGTTTATTCTTAGAGTATTCCGGCCAAGTTGTTTTCGGTGCAGACCCTAAAGTCTTCCCCTCTGTGATGAACGACTTTGTTTTATTCAATATCGGTAACGTTGAATTAAAGTCTTTCGATATCACGGTTCTTGTCGTCAGCATCCTTGCGATGCTTGCTTTGAATTTTCTTATTTTTAAAACAAAAATCGGTCGTGCTATGCGTGCTGTGAGCAGCAATGCTTCTGTCGCTAGCCTTCTTGGTGTGAATCCTGATCGAATCATCGCGTTTACTTTCGTTGTCGGTTCTTCATTGGCCGGAGTAGGCAGCGTACTTGTCGGAATGAAATATCCTAAAATCGATCCGTTGATGGGAATGATGATTGGCATGAAGGCCTTCGTCGCGGCCGTCTTGGGTGGCATCGGCAACTTAGGCGGTGCGGTTCTAGGTGCCTTGATCATGGGTCTTTCTGAAGAAATGGTCGTCGCTTATCTTTCCAGTACGTACCGCGACGCTTTGGCTTTTGGTATTTTGATTGTGATCTTGATCTTTAAGCCTGCGGGCCTTTTGGGCAAATACTCGGTGGAGAAAGTTTAATGATTAAATCACTAAAATCTCCCCTGCTCGTATTTTTATTTCTTTGTGTCCTGGGTTTCATTCTTGATTTTGGAATAAACGCTTACTTCCAGCTCATCTTGCTTTTTGCCCTTGTGAACTGTTTGCTTTCCATGAGCCTCAATCTTGTGAATGGCTACACGGGGCAGTTTTCTTTGGGCCACGCGGGATTCATGGCCATCGGCGCTTACTTTTCAGCTTACGCCAATACTCACTGGGATTTGATTCCTCCGTCATTTCAGGCCATAGAATATTTTATTTATGCTTTGGGCGGCGGTTTGTTGGCCGCTATCGCAGGATTCTTAGTTGGCCTTCCTTCATTGAGACTTAAAGGGGATTACCTTGCGATTGTGACTTTGGGCTTTGGAGAAATCATCCGTGTGGCTTTGCTAAACATGGATTTCTTAGGTGGCCCTCGTGGATATTCGGGAATTCCTGGTTTTGGTTCTTTCTTGTTCTCTTTTATTTTTGCCTCAATTTGGCTTGTCATCTGCTTCTTTACTATTTGGCGCGTGATGCACTCTACTTACGGTCGCGGTTTTTTAAGTGTGCGTGAAGATGAAATTGCGGCAGAGGCCATGGGTATTAACACGACCCGCATGAAAGTACGCTCCTTCGTGCTGTCCAGCTTCTTTGCTGGTGTCGCAGGTTCCTTGTTTGCGCACTTCACTAACTTCATCAACCCTTCTTCCTTTACTTTTCTTTTAAGCGTGAATGCCGTGATCATGGTGGTCCTAGGGGGCATGGGCTCGATGACAGGTTCTATTGTTGCCGCAGTCGTTCTGACGATTCTTCCAGAAGCTTTGCGTCCTTTACAGGAGTTCACCGGTATCGACCTCCGCATGGTCATCTATTCTTTGCTTTTAATCTTGGTTATGATTCTTCGCCCGAAGGGACTTTTCGGCGAAAAAGAAATCACCGATGTTTGGAGAAAATATGTCCGACGTTCTGCTTGAGGCGCGTAAGATCACCATGCAGTTCGGCGGTCTGAAGGCTGTCGACTCTTTGGAATTTAAAATTCGCAAGGGGCAGCTTGCAGGACTGATCGGTCCTAATGGAGCTGGCAAAACGACGGTCTTCAACATGCTTACCGGTGTGTATCAGCCCACTCATGGCGATGTTGCTCTGGAAGGTAAATCTTTAAAAGGCCTAAAACCTTATGAGATCTCGCATCATGGAGTCACGCGCACATTTCAAAACATCCGTCTTTTTAAAGGCCTTACAGTTTTAGATAACGTTTTGATTGCCGGTCATCAACACATGCACTACGGGCTTTTCGACACCCTTTTGCAAACATCTCGCTTCCGTAAGGCCGAACAAGCTTTGCAGGAAAAAGCGATGAGTTTGCTCAAGATCTTTCATCTCGATGGAAAAGCTCATAAGCCCGCAAACTCTTTGCCTTACGGGGAACAGCGAAAGCTTGAGATCGTTCGCGCCCTTGCAACGGATCCCAAAATTATTCTATTAGATGAACCCGCGGCGGGTATGAACCATTCTGAAACCCATCATTTGATGGAGACCATTGCTAAAATTCGCGAAGAGTTTAAGCTGACCGTTCTTTTGATCGAACATGACATGAAGCTGGTCATGGGCATTTGCGAAAACATCATCGTTTTGGACCACGGAGTGAAGATCGAAGAAGGTGATCCTCAAAAGGTTCAAGGTTCACAAAAAGTGATCGAAGCCTACCTTGGCGTGGAGGAAAAAGAATGAGTTCTCCGCTTTTAACCGTCGAAAATTTAGAAGTTTTTTATGGGTCCATTCAAGCTTTAAAAGGAGTCAGCTTTTACGTCAACGAAGGCGAAGTTGTGTCTTTGATCGGCGCCAATGGTGCAGGCAAAACGACGACCTTAAGAGCTATTTCGGGACTCGTTCCGGTACAGGGCCAGATCTCATTTGCAAATCAGAATCTGACTAAAGTTCCTACTCATAAACGCGTGAACTTAGGCATTGCGCAGTCTCCCGAGGGCCGCGGCGTATTCCCTCAGATGAGCGTATACGAAAACCTAGAAATGGGAGCCTATGCCCGCTCTGACAAAGCGCAGGTGAAAGCCGACTTAGAAATGTGCTTCGATCTTTTTCCACGCTTGAAAGAGCGTGTCGCGCAAATGGCCGGGACACTGTCAGGTGGTGAACAACAGATGCTCGCCATCAGCCGCGCTTTAATGTGTAAGCCTAAGCTGCTTCTTTTGGATGAGCCTTCTTTAGGATTGGCTCCCCTGATCGTTGCGCAAATTTTTGAAATTGTGAAAAAACTGAATAAAGAAGGAATGACGATTCTTTTAGTGGAGCAAAACGCGCGCATGGCTTTGAAAATTTCCCACCGCGCTTATGTTTTGGAAACGGGTCGCGTCGTCATGCAGGATTCAGCTCAGAATCTTCTTAACAACGACGAGGTCCGTAAGTCTTACTTGGGCGTTTAAGCTCGGTTCTTTTCAACCACGGCGCCCGTAATCATCATAAATGCCAACAATCGGAAGACGAAGACATAGGTATGAACTTCGTTTTCACTTTGAATAAACACAAAGATGAATCGTTCAATAGCCAATAAAAAGAAGGCTAAAGAAAATAAGAGAAAAAAACGATCGGTAGTCTTCCTCCAAAATTTAAGAAAGAAAATGCCCGCGGCAATCGACGCCATCATCACGGCGCCATAGAGAAACTGATTAAATTCTTGATTGTCCATATTACACCGTATCCCAAATCAAACCGTAAATAAACGAAGCCATCGCCACGAAGATAATCACCGCGCGGATCGTAGACAGGTCATAACTGGGTCCCAATTGAAAATCGACAGAAAGTAAAATGTTGTTTAAAGCGATTCCGACAAAACAGGCGCTGCTCCAGAAAAGAAGTCGGGTGCGGTTGCTAAGGTAAGCGCGCATCAGCATAAAGGCACAGAAGGTGCTCATAACCGAACAGAGAAGATAGACCACGAACGCCATAACTAGTCCTTCTTAATCTTAAAGGCATTCGCGAAGTCGCGGATGCTATCAATGGGTTGAGAGTAAATAAATCCGATAACAGAAGATCGACGATTGGCATAGAGCTCTTCCAATCGATTCAGGATCTCCATTTGTTTTGAATCGGCAGGGAATTCATAGCCCCCGCCATTATTTACGATTAATTTTGCCGCCGCCAACTCTGCAAGCTGTGATGAGGCGTAGGATACGTTCGTTCGCATTTCAGAACTAATGTCTTCCGCGCGCCACGCTTTCGTAGAATCCCGCTTCATCAACAGTAAAACTTCTAACAGAGAAACCGAGCTGATATACCGTCGAATAAATTCACGGATATCATCAGGTATCTCACCGGACATGAGCATCCCCTTCCTTAGGTTTATTAGGATTGAACTTCGAAAGATGCTCAATCAGAACGTTGAATTCGACCGGCTTAGCAAGATGTTCTGTGCAACCGGCACTGATACTTTTTTCCCGTTCTTCGCGCAAAGCATGTGCTGAAAGAGCGATAATGGGGGCTTTAAAATTTTGAGATCTTAAAAGACGTGTCGCCTCGTAGCCGTCCATCAATGGCATTTGAATATCCATTAAAACCGCATCGTATTTGCCCTTCAGGGCCTTTGCGATGCCTTCTTGTCCATTGTTGGCGACATCCACCTGGGCGCCAGCGATATTTAGAAAGTGAACCATTAATGCTTGGTTATCTAGAACATCTTCTACCAAAAGAACTTTCATGCCTTTCAAACGACCATCGCTGATCTCAGAGATGCTTTTTCTTTTTCTTTGAATACCGAATTCTAAGTTCGAGATCAGGCTCTTTCTATTCACCGGTTCCGCATGAATCGTTACGAGGAATTTACTGCCCTTGCCCTGCTTGCTTTCTTCCAATTTCACATCACCACCCATGGCGCGCGCAAGTTGACGAGACAATGCAAGACCCAAACCAGTTCCACCAAATTTGCGTGTCGTAGAACCGTCCTCTTGAACAAAGGGTTGGAATAATTTAGAAGCATGTTCAGGAGCGATACCTACCCCCGAATCAGAAATCAAAAATCTCATTTCATCATTTTGCCACTGCACATCTAGGTGAACAAATCCGTGACTGGTGAACTTCAAAGCGTTTCCGACAAGATTTAAAAGAATTTGTCTTAAACGAGTCGGATCTGAATAAATGGCCTGCGGAATCGAGTTCATCAAATTAATTTCAAAATTCAAACCCTTATCGGCGGCCTGAAGATTCAATAGATTCTTTAAATCTTCCAGCAATGCAGACATATTGACTTCGACATGTTCAATCGTCATGTGTCCAGATTCAACTTTCGAAATATCTAAAATCTCGTCAATGATTTTAAGAAGCTGGCTGGCATTTCTTTGCACGGTATGAATGCAATCAATGCGATCTTCCGACGTTTGATTGGGTTCCAACATCAACTCTGTAAAGCCCAGGATAGCGTTCATAGGTGTGCGAATTTCATGACTCATATTAGCAAGGAAACTGGTTTTAGAAAGATTCGCCGCTTTGGCTTCCTTTTCAGCCTGAATCAGTCGGATCTCTGCCATCTTACGATCATGAATGTCAGTACAAGTGCCTAACCAATTCTGTGCTTGGCCAAATTGATTAAGTTCGGAAACTGTCTTTACCCAGAACCAACGTTGCTCGCCGTCGTGTTTGGTGATGCGGCATTCACATTCGAATGAACTTCCGTCTGCCATAGCCTGCATCCAGGTTTTAAGGAAGTTGGGTAGATCATCACTGACAAACGCTGTTTGCCATCCACTTCCGAAACTTTTTTCTAAAGAAAGTCCGGTGTAATCACTCCAACCTTTGTTGAAGTAATCCAAAGTTCCGTCCCCACGCGCACGCCACACCATATGGGGAATGGCATCTGCAAGATTGCGGTATCGTTTCAGACTTTCATTTTCCAACTCGGTAAGACGCAGATAGCGCTCCCGACGTTCGCTTTCACGAATGGTTTCGGCTTGCGCTTGCAATTGACGATTTTTTTTGAAGAGCTCGATGAAGACGCTGACTTTCGAACGCAAAATCTGAGGTTCGAATGGCTTAAAAATATAATCCACTGCACCGGCTTCATAGCCGCGATAGATATAGCGCTCATCTTTATTGATAGCAGTTACAAAAATGATCGGCGTCAGTTTGTATTTTTCGTGCTTGCGAATCAAAGCCGCAGTTTCAAAACCGTCCAGCTCTGGCATCTGCACATCCAACAGAATCACACCGAAATCATAAAGGTTTAAAAGATCCAAAGCCTCACGACCCGATTGAGCCTTGACCAAATTCACGCCGGGCATATCAAGGACGGCCTCTAGAGTGATGAGGCCGTCGATACGATCATCGACTATTAAAATGTCTACGAGGCTCTGATCTTTGCGCATAATTAGTTCATTTTTTCCTTATTCGGCAACCAAGAGTACATGACTGATAACAAATGTGCTTCGTCAACAGGCTTCGTGACGTAGTCTGAAGCACCGGCTTCAAGACACTTTTCTCTGTCGCCCTTCATTGCTTTCGCCGTCAATGAAATGATCGGCAAATTTGCAAACTGAGGAAGTGTGCGGATTTCGCGGGTGGCTTCCAATCCGTCCATTTCCGGCATCATCGTGTCCATCAATACCAAATCTGTATCCGGATTTTCAGTAAGAACCTTGATACCTTGTTTGCCGTTTTCAGCAAAGATCACATTCATACCACGCATTTTGAGGACGCTTGAAAGAGCGAAAACGTTACGGACGTCATCATCGACAATCAAAACTTTACGACCTGTGAAGTCAGCCTCAACTGGGAGTGGCAGAGCTTGAGTGCTTTCGTCTGCTTGAATTCCCACATTCTGCGATTCAGCACCCGTGTACTTCAATGGAAGAACTAGAGTAAAGCTACTGCCTACGCCTGGCTGACTTTGCACTTCGATAACACCGCCCAAGAGGCGAGCGATTTCTCGACTGATCGTCAGACCCAAACCAGTTCCACCGTATTTACGACTTGTCGTGCCGTCAGCTTGTTGGAAGGCTTCGAAGATCAATTTCTGTTTTTCTAATGGAATACCGATACCGGTATCGGTTACTCGGAAGACCATCGCTCCTTTAGATTTGCTGCCTTCGCTGGAGTATCCAGTGCGCGTTTTGTCCCAAACAACTTCCAGCTTCACTTGTCCTTTTTCAGTGAACTTAAAAGCATTTGACAAAAGGTTCTTCAAAATCTGTTGCAGACGGTTTTCATCCGTATACATGTTTTTCGGGAGGTCCGTGCTGGTTTCGATAACAAACTCCAGACCCTTGTGCTCTGCCACCGGACGGAACGTCTGCTCGATGTATTCTTGAACCTCTTTGAGTGGAACTGCTTTTGGCGTGACTGGCATTTTTCCAGCTTCCACTTTTGATAGATCTAGAATCTCGTTGATCAATGCTAACAAGTCTTGTCCGGCGGAATGGACCGTGCTTGCAAATTTCACCTGTTCCGCACTTAAGTTCTTATCCTTATTATCCGCCAATGTTTTTGACAGGATTAACAAGCTATTAAGCGGCGTGCGAAGTTCGTGGGACATGTTCGCCAAGAATTCGGACTTGTACTTCGAAATAAGTGACAGTTGTTCCGCTTTTTCTTCGAGTGAACGAGACGCCAGTTCGACCTCTTGGTTTTTGACTTCCAAAAGTTTCGCCTTTTCTTCGAGCTCTTTTGCTTGCGCTTCCAGTTCGGCATTGGAACGTTTCAACTCTTGCAGAAGCTCCTCTGTTCTCATACTTGAAGAGATCATGTTCAGGATAACGCCGACCGAATCCATTAACTGATCCAGGAAGTTGATATAGTTCTGAGTAAACGGAATGACGGAAGCCAATTCAATAACGGCTTTCAGCTCTCCCTCGAACAGAACCGGAAGAACAATCACGTTGCGTGGCTTTTCTTCCACGATGCTGGAACTGATTTTTACATAGTCATCCGGTGGAGAGATCAGAAGAATGCGTTTTTTCTCGAACGCGCACTGACCCACCAGACCTTCTTTAAGTTTGTATTTGTTAGAAACATTTCTTCTTTCAGTGAAAGCGTAGCTCGCAATCAAATTCAAGACAGTTTCATTGCCTTCATTTTCTGCCATGAAGAATGTTCCATGACGAGCGTCCACCAATGGAGTCAGCTCGGACATGATCAACTGCGCGACTGAAGTCACGGAACGCTGCCCTTGCATCATTCCGGAGAACTTCGCGAGGTTCGTTTTCAACCAGTCTTGCTCTTGGTTTTTCTGAGTCGTGTCTTTCAGATTTGAGATCATCTGATTGATATTTTCAGAAAGGGCCGCAACCTCTCCTTGTGCTTCCACCGTGATTGAACGAGTCAAATCACCTTTTGTTACCGCTGTCGATACTTCCGCGATCGCACGAACTTGTGTTGTTAAGTTTCCGGCAAGCTGATTCACGTTGTCGGTCAAATCTTTCCAAGTACCCGAAGCGCCCGGAACTTTCGCCTGTCCGCCTAGTTTACCTTCGATACCCACCTCACGGGCAACTGTCGTTACCTGGTCAGAGAATGTGCGAAGAGTATCTGTCATTGAATTGATCGTTTCAGCAAGAGCGGCCACTTCCCCTTTTGCTTCAAGAACGAATTTTTGGTTCAAGTCACCTTCGGCAACGGCAGTAACGACTTTCACGATACCGCGAACTTGTTTTGTTAAGTTCGAGGCCATGAAGTTTACGTTATCTGTTAAATCTTTCCATGTACCGGCAACACCAGGTACGTGGGCTTGTGCTCCCAGTTTACCTTCGACACCCACTTCACGTGCGACCGTGGATACTTGATCCGCGAACGTACGTAGCGTGTCTGTCATAGAGTTGATCGTTTCCGCAAGAGCGGCCACTTCCCCTTTTGCTTCAAGAACGAATTTTTGATTTAAATCACCATTGGCAACAGCAGTTACGACTTTCACGATACCACGGACTTGCATGGTCAAGTTTGATGCCATGAAGTTCACGTTATCCGTTAAGTCTTTCCAAGTTCCAGACACCCCTTTAACATCGGCTTGTCCACCTAGTTTTCCTTCAGTACCAACCTCTTTCGCCACGCGAGTCACCTCGGCAGCGAATGAGTTCAACTGATCCACCATCACGTTGATTGTATTTTTCAGCTCTAGGATTTCACCCTTGGCATCAACGGTGATCTTCTGAGACAGGTCACCTTTTGCAACGGCTGTTGTTACTTTGGCGATGTTACGAACTTGAGCTGTTAGATTTCCTGCAAGACCATTTACGTTATCTGTAAGGTCTTTCCACGTACCCGAAACACCTTTTACTTCCGCTTGTCCGCCCAATTTACCTTCAGTACCAACCTCTTTCGCCACACGAGTCACCTCGGCAGCGAATGAGTTCAACTGATCCACCATCACGTTGATTGTATTTTTCAGCTCTAGGATTTCACCCTTGGCATCAACGGTGATCTTCTGAGACAGGTCACCTTTTGCAACGGCTGTTGTTACTTTCGCGATATTACGTACTTGCGCGGTTAGATTTCCGGCAAGGCTGTTGACGTTATCAGTTAAGTCTTTCCATGTACCAGAAACTCCGCGAACTTCCGCTTGTCCACCCAGTTTACCTTCAGTACCTACTTCTTTCGCCACACGAGTCACCTCGGCAGCGAATGAGTTCAATTGATCCACCATCGTATTGATTGTATTTTTTAATTCGAAGATCTCGCCTTTGGCATCAACCGTGATTTTCTGTGACAAGTCACCTTTTGCGACCGCCGTCGTAACTTTAGCGATGTTACGTACTTGCGCTGTTAAGTTTCCGGCTAGACCATTCACGTTATCAGTAAGGTCTTTCCAAGTACCGGAAACACCTTTAACTTCGGCTTGTCCGCCCAGTTTACCTTCAGTACCCACCTCTTTCGCGACACGAGTCACCTCGGCTGCGAATGAGTTCAACTGATCCACCATGACGTTGATTGTATTTTTAAGCTCAAAGATCTCGCCCTTAGCATCCACCGTAATTTTTTGTGACAAGTCGCCTTTAGCAACGGCGGTTGTTACTTTCGCGATATTACGTACTTGGTCTGTTAAGTTACCCGCTAAGCTATTTACGTTGTCTGTGAGGTCTTTCCACGTACCAGAAACTCCGCGAACTTCGGCTTGTCCGCCCAGTTTACCTTCAGTACCAACCTCTTTCGCGACACGAGTCACCTCGGCAGCGAATGAGTTCAACTGATCCACCATCGTGTTGATTGTATTTTTTAATTCAAGGATTTCGCCTTTAGCATCGACCGTAATCTTTTGTGACAAGTCCCCTGTCGCCACCGCGGTGGTAACTTTAGCGATGTTACGCACTTGAGCTGTTAAGTTCCCGGCTAGTCCGTTCACATTGTCAGTTAAGTCTTTCCATGTACCAGAAACACCTTTTACGTCGGCCTGACCACCTAGTTTTCCTTCGGTACCAACTTCTTTCGCAACACGTGTTACCTCCGCTGCGAATGAGCGAAGCGTATCCACCATTGTGTTGATGGTGTCTTTCAGTTCAAGAATTTCACCTTTGGCGTCAACCGTGATCTTTTGTGACAAGTCACCATTTGCTACGGCTGTTGTTACTTTGGCGATGTTACGGACTTGCGCCGTTAAGTTATTCGCAAGACCATTCACATTATCTGTTAAGTCTTTCCAAGTACCAGACACACCTTTTACGTCGGCCTGACCACCCAGACGACCTTCAGTACCCACTTCCTTCGCGACACGAGTCACTTCGGCTGCGAACGAGTTCAACTGGTCCACCATCACGTTGATGGTATTTTTAAGCTCTAAGATTTCACCGCGCGCATCGACCGTGATTTTTTGTGACAAGTCACCGTTGGCAACCGCCGTTGTTACTTTCGCGATGTTACGTACTTGCGCTGTTAGATTATTCGCAAGACCATTTACGTTGTCTGTTAAATCTTTCCAGGTACCAGACACACCTTTTACGTCGGCCTGACCACCCAGACGACCTTCCGTACCTACTTCCTTCGCAACACGCGTTACCTCGGCGGCGAATGATGAAAGCTGATCCACCATGACGTTGATAGTGTTTTTGAGCTCGAAGATCTCGCCCTTGGCATCAACCGTGATCTTTTGCGACAAGTCCCCTTTGGCTACGGCTGTTGTTACTTTGGCGATGTTACGAACCTGGTCCGTCAAGTTACCCGCAAGGCTGTTTACGTTATCTGTTAAGTCTCTCCAAATACCTGAAGCACCGCGAACGTCCGCTTGTCCGCCCAGTTTTCCTTCCGTACCCACCTCTTTCGCAACACGCGTAACCTCAGAGGCAAATGAATTTAACTGGTCCACCATGGCATTCACCGTGGTACCGATACGCAAGAACTCCCCTTTGACCGCGCGGGATTCAATTTCTAAGGACATCTTCTGTGACAAGTCGCCCTTTGCCACGGAGGTGATGACACGCGCGACCTCTTGTGTCGGCTGTACCAGATCCCCGATAAGAAGATTCACAGAGTCTACACTTGTCGCCCAGGCGCCGCGCACCGACCCCATCGACACACGTTCGTTCATCTTACCTTCAAGACCGACGGTGCTTCGAACTCTGACGAATTCGTTGGCCATATTTTCGTTAAGCTCGATGATATCGTTGAGGACTTCACCGATTTCAGCAATGATACCCTCTTGCCCCACCGGCATTCTCACCGCGAAGTCACCACGTCGCACGGCTTTTACCGTGAACAAAAGCTGGCGCAGTTGTTCTTTGGGGTTTGTGTCTGTTGGCATTTCAAAATTCAGAAAGGTTGACGGTGCGACATTTTTTTTGTCGACTGACGAAAACTCTTTCATCTTCATCGGCTTCACAGGTGTTTTAGAATTCTTTTTTCCGGAACGACTTTTTGCTTCTACATGAGTATCAAGCTTAGCCACAAGATCTCTCCTTAGTTCGAGACATCTTCGAATAAACATTATGGGAATTTAAACATGTAGACAAAACACAAATTCTTACGAGGATTTAATTCTGTGGGCTACACGGGGTCAATTACCAACGCGTAACTTGAAAGCTCCAAGAAGGGAAATCTTGGAGCGAGAGATCTATTTTAGAGGATCACAATACATCGTCCCAGAGGAAATCAGCTTCCAGCGACATTTCATTCCTCCTGCAGCAATCAACTCGGTCGTGATTTTTGCAGAAGCTGCTTTGGACTGCAAAATAATTTCGCGTGGCTCATCCACAAAAAATTGTTCAGCCACTGTGTCTGCAGCAAAAGGAATAACTTGCGACGTAAGCAATTCTTCGCCGCGCACCAAAGAAATTTTAAGTGCGATACTGCCTTGGAAATCATCGGGCTTTTGCCAATTCTTATCGTACTTATAATTCACCATACGGAACATAAGCAGATCCTCGGTACGTGACAATGAAATCAAAGAGCTCTGTGGCATCCCGACTTCTGCGCCTTCAACGATCAGCGAAAATTTAATTTGAGCATCACCAACAATTTCCTTTTTTATCGTCATGTCGTAGCCGTGATCTATGCCTGTAGTTGTGTGCGCGAAGTAGGGGAAATCTCTTTTAGAAGTACAAGGCTCTAGACAGCTACGATTTCCTGACTCCTGCGCAAAGACAGAGAGCGTAAAAAGAAGACAACCCAAAACTGTAACTACTGAACTTTTCATAAACCATCCTTTTATTTTAAGATTCAGGAAGGGTTTAGCAGGTATTGTTCCAAGTGTTTCGATTACCAAATTTGTTAGGAAGTCAGGTTTGGTAACTTCGTATAAAGCGTCTGATCGACACACCTATTTGCCCATAAAGAGGCTAAATATGTTTAAGTTTTATAAGCATTGCCAAAAAATGCGCATTTTTTGGTTTTTATACTCTGAAACAAGCCTCCAGATCTTCTTAATATCTCGCAGCCGGGCACGGTGATTGCTCCTTCGTTGAAACACATTCAAACCTCTCAGAAACGGAGCTTGTTCCATGAAATTCTGTATTCCAGCCTTCATCACTGTTCTTTTCGTATCCTTGTTTGTTCAGGCTGGGACTACGTCAGGAAGCATTGGCGTATCCTTAACCATCGTCGACGCGGGAAAAACATCTTCAGGCGCGCCTACAAGCCCTACAGACTTACAAAGCGTGAAGTCTTTGAGTGTTCTCACAGATGCCGTAAATGGTGCTGTCATTGATGTTCTAATGAATGGACAAAAGATCGCGTCCGTCCTTTCACAAAACGGTGTTATCCATTTCGATGTGGACCTACGCGATGTCGACAGTATTCATTTCGCCTTTAAATCCAATGGCAAAAACGTCAATGTTTTACAAACTTACTATAGGCAAGGTAAGCATTCGATCTCACCGCAAATGAGCCAGAAAATATATCGCCAGCAAGTCCCAACAACAGACGCCCAGGGAAATCCATCGACCCGCACCGTGGACGTACAGGTCGTTGAAATCTCTTATTAGCGATGTTTCGAGTCTCGGGCCGAGCCCCCTTTGGATTTCCGACGAGACTCCATGTAAAAGAAAAGTGATACAAAGAAAATCAGCGGGATAAATATAAATAGAAGATTTAAGAACTTTTCACCAAGCTCCATAGGGGCATCCTTTCTAGAAAGGATGGCGACCCTACCATCAAAAAACTTTTGCGAAACTCTTCCGCAAAACCCTTGGTATTCGAATTTAAACTAAGTTTACTACAAAGCAGATTGAGACGACAGAATAAAGCGCACCCAGTGCGCTTTATTAAGACATCTTTTGCAAAAGAACTTCGAATTCTGTGCCCTTTCCATCCTTCACAGGACTTCGGACAGAGACCTTTCCGTCATGAGCTTCGACAACGGCTTTAACAAATGTCAGACCCAACCCCATACCATATTCAGAACGGCTCTTATCACTGCGATACAGTTTTTGGAAAATCGCGGCATGCTCTTCTGGCGCAATACCAGGTCCCGTGTCTGTCACACGCAATATGACGTTTTCAGTTTGATTGATAGTTTCAATCAACACCTCACCGCCAGAAGGCGTGTATTTATGGGCATTATCCAAAAGGTTGGCAATCACTCGACTAATCAGACGGGCATCAACCATGGCCCAATCGTGAGCATCCAGCTTTACGCTGATCTTGATGTCTTTTTCTTCAAAAGCCATCTCGTACAAACTCATGATTTCCTCAACCAACTGACTGATAAACTTCTTTTCAAGCTTCAGTTTTTTACTGCGGTTTTCTGCTTCAGTAATATCTGTAAGAACTTGCAGGAAGTTAAGAATCTTATCTGAGTTTTCAAAGCAGCTTTGTAAAGCTTCACGATAAGTTTCGATATCACCTTCAGCTTGCAATGCCAGTTCGGCACGACCCCGCAAGCGTGTCACCGGCGTACGAATATCGTGAGCTAGGTGATCAAAGGCCTCTTTCAATCCGTTCACCAGATTTTCGATCTTATCGAGCATCTTATTACAAAGAATTTTGAGCTCTTCTAATTCGTCGTCACTGCCACCAATCGGTACACGTGTCGATAAAGAGCCACCTTCAATCTTTTTCATTGAAGTCAAAAGCTCCCGGACAGGGCTGAGCGTTTTATTAGAAAGGAACAAGCCCCCTAAGAAACCCACCAAGGCCACAGGTAAAAGCAACCACCAGAAAATTTTTTGCAGATTGCGCAATTGAACGCCCAGTCCTTCAGTGCTTTTTGCGACGAAAAGGCGATTTCCATCTTTCAAAGTTCTGCCGAAAATCAACAGACTGTCGTTTCCTTTTGCTTCGGGCATGACGAAATCAAAATGCGGAGACTTCTGATTAATAACCTCGGACTTCACATCCTCAAAATCCACATTCGTACCTGCAATAGGTTCATGAAGAAAAAGGACGTCGCCCCTCGGGTTTACTAAACTCACAAGCAAAGCGGCATTCTGATCGTAACCAGGAACATAAGAAAAATAGTCCGTCAGCTCTTTGAGCCCGCGCATTTCGATACGATTTCGGTATTCTTCGAGTTTAGCTTCCAATACCAGTCGTTCCTGATTTTGCAGGGCCTGACTTATTTGAAAGTAAAGGAAGCTAAATATGACGGTGGAACTAAGGATCAGCACTAAAGAGTACGCTAAGGTCAATTTAGTGCTGATTCGGAAAAGAGTCGGCTTAAGACGACTTAAGAACATATCCTACACCTCTGACCGTATAAATAAGTCGTGTAGGGAAATCCTTCTCTAACTTGTTTCTTAAACGGCATACCAATACGTCTACCACGTTTGTTTGTGGATCGAAATCATAATTCCAAACTTCCTTAAGGATCGTTTGTTTTCCGATGATTTTATTTGGATTGCTCATGAATAGATCTAGAAGAACGAATTCTCTTTCTTGTAGATCCAACTTGCGACCCGCACGCACCACTTCACGATTCAATCGGTTCAACTTCAAATCTTGGAAAACCAATTGAGTCACTTCAGAAGCTTTTTGCGCGCGCTTCAAAAGATTTTTAACGCGGATTTGCAACTCAGCCATTGCAAAAGGTTTTGTAAGGTAGTCGTCGCCACCCATGCTTAAACCTTTCAAACGGTCGTCTAATTCGCGCAAGGCGCTAAGGATTAAGATTGGCGTGTTCACTTCTTTTTCGCGCAAAGACTTTGCGAATGTGTAACCGTCCATCTCAGGAAGCATTAGATCAAGTACGATGATGTCGTAATGATTTGTCAAAGCTCTCTCGTAAGCGCGGCGGCCGTTGGCTTCAACTTCCACTTCGCCTTCAAGTTCCCCTAAGCCCTGTTTCACGATCGTTGCGATTTCGTTATCGTCTTCAACTACTAAGCATCTCATACAGAGTCACCTTTGTTACGTTCATGTTATTTCTGAGCCCAAGGATATAACAGGTTTGTCTCTAAACAAAAGTCGGAAATGTAATAAAACCCCGTAAACACAGCATTATTACATACATTTAACGGACGTCTCATTTTGGATTGCAAACTTAAAATCAAACTGTGCCGTAATCAGGATTGCATAAATGAGATTTCGCATTTACGGCGAGGCGCGAAAAATAAAAAAACGGGCTCCTGGTCAGAGAGCCCGTCGACATGGTCATTAGGTTTTAGATCAGATTATTATCTCTTAAGCTGGATAACCTCGTTCAAAAGTTCATCTGTCGTCGTGATTGTCTTCGCGTTGGCTTGGAAACCACGTTGATTTTGGATCATGTTTACGAATTCTGTCGCCAAGTCTACTGTTGATCTCTCAAGAGATTTAGCGAACAACTTACCGCGGCCAGAAGATCCCGGACCACCCAAAGAAGCGGCGCCAGAGTCTCTAGATTCTTTCAAACGGTTGTTACCAACTTTGAAAAGAGCTTCTGGATTTTCGAATTTCGCAAGAGCGATCTGAGCAAGATCCGCAGCTTGTCCATTCGAGTAAACTGCCGTCAAGATACCTTCGTCATTGAATGACAAACCAGTGATTGTTCCCGCTGCCGCGCCGTCTTGATTCCAAGAGATCAAGTCCGAGTTTTTACCGTACTGCTTAGTACCTTCCAAACCTTTACCGCCATCTTTAATAGCGTCACCGAAGTTGATTTTAACTTGTTGACCTTGAAGAGCACCACCCTTGAAGTTGAATGCAGAGTCAGTCACTTCTTGAGAATCCAATTTACCGTCAACTGTGAAAGTCAATTTACCGGCAACAACTTGAGACAATGCTCCGTCTTCGCCACCAGTCACTTCTTTACCGTCAACCAAACCTTTGAATTCCCACTCACGATCAGCCACTTTATTGAAGAAGAAGCTTACCAAGTGTTTGTTACCTTGAGAGTCATACATCTCTACACCCGTAGAGTAGTGAGAAGTGGAATATGGATCTTTGATATCAAATTTCTTAGTCGCTTCCATGCGCGAATCTAAGTTCAGATCCAATTTCAATTCTTTCGTTGCCTTTGCTGGGATCAACGCGCGAGGGAATTTAATATCTGTCATTTTGTTAACGATATTTCCCTTCTCGTCTGTCGAGAAACCTTGAACTTTTTGGTTGTCGTTCGTTACCAAGTAACCTTCACGGTCAAAGTGGAAAGAACCATCACGAGTGAAAGATTCACCATCGGAACCTTTTACTTTGAAGTAACCGTCACCAGAAATCGCCAAGTCAGTGACTTTTTCTGTAGCGTCGATATTACCTTGAGTTAAGATTGGGTTTACTGCACCGATCTTCACACCGCGACCGATTTGGTTACCACCAAGAATACCTTTTAAGTTTTTAGAAATGATGTCTTGGAATTCTGCACGGCTTGCTTTGAAACCGATAGTGTTCGCGTTGGCGATGTTGTCCCCGATAACGCCCAAAGCCTCGCCTTGCGCAGTCATACCAGACACACCCGTGTAAAGAGATGAAAGAATACCCATGTGACCTCCATGTCGTTGGCGTCTTCAATCGGAATCCGCCGTTTGGAGGGCCTCCTCTACGAGGACCAGCCCTAAAATTATTTAATTTTTCAAACAAAAGCTAACTAAGCCCGTCCACTCTGTTAACTTCCCACATCCGCTCTTCCTGAGCTTCTGTGTTCTTGCGTTTTAGATAACCACTGTAGAGTCGATGTTCGTGAACACATTTTCTTTCAATGCATTCTTGTCCATCACAGTTACTACCGTGTTGTTCTTCACGCTGACGATCAGTGCCGAGTCATTCATTAACACTAATGAATCCTTGGAACCTTTCGCCGCCGCTCTCGAGATCGCGTCTTGCAGCTTCGTGATGTCCTCAGGTGAATAACTAATCCCCCGAGTTCTCATGCGCTCAATCGCGTGATTCGAGAACTTCACTCCTTCAGCAGCCTTGGCAAGGCCTTGAGGATTTACTTGTCCAACATTCTGAGGCGTTACGCCCGAGATGTTGTTCAAGGTGTCCTTGAAGGAAGGTCCCTTACCCAAGTCAGGTTGTTTTATCTTCCCTGGCTGGCTCGGAACAAGTTGATCGAATGTTTGTATCTTCTTTAAATCTACCATTACTTCGCTGTCTCCTTAGCGATCTTCTCCATCATGTCGCGGGACAAACCCACATTCTTCATGATATTCGATTTTGCCGTAGGAGCGCTAGCAGTGGAAGATGTTTGTTGAACAACATTCCCCTCTTTTTCAGTTTGTCCTAGGGCATCATCTTTCTTCAAGTCTAGGTTTGTAACATCATTTATTTTCTGGTCGTTACTCATAAGACGAGGGTCTGTGATCTTTTTCACGTCAGAGAAACGAATCGCCTGATTTCCCACGTGAAGAACAGGGCCTTCTGGTGAATAACTCACGCCTGTGATCATTCCTTCGAAGTCTGTTTTCAATCCCATTTTTTTACCATCGCCTGTTTTTGCTTCTGCGATGAATTGATATTCTCCCGGAGGAGCTTTCATTGCTTTTTCATCCTCACCGTTCCAAGTCAGTTTGTTTTCACCTGGCTTCAAACCTTTGAGGTTGTATGAACGAACAATGTTTCCTTCGGCATCACGAACTTTCACACTCACTTCCGCCGCTTCCATTGGAAGATTGAATTTGAAATCGTGTTCTTTATCATTCACGCCACGAACAACTTTCGAAGAATCACCCGATACAGCTTTGCCGATCAAGTTCAACGCTTGGAAACTTTCTGTTGGTTTCTGTCCGTTTTTCAATTCTTCCAATGTTCTGTTCATGTTCTGCATTTGCTCTAGAGACGAGAAGTTTGCTAGCTGTGCCGCCATCTCGTGACTCTTCATTGGATTCGTCGGATCTTGGTTTTTCATTTGCGTCAGCATCAACTTGAAGAAAGCATCTTTATCCAAGTTGGGATTTCCCGTTGTACGGGCTTTTTTCGCTGGATCCGTCCAATTGGCATCAACGATTTTATTTAAAACTTCGCCGACGTTTTCGCCGCCAAGTTTATCCTTATCGAGAGCACTGATGTTAGAAGCACCCACGTTTTCGGCTTTCGTAGTTGTTGCGCCGAATGCGTTGACTCCTAGTTTGGTACTCATGACTGCCATTGAGGTCTCCTTCTAAAAAGTTTCTTGCTGCTTCAGCTGCCGCGCCTGCTGGCGCTTCAGTTCTGCGGGTTGCCGCCCAGCGGGCTCGCGCCCTTAAGCTACAAGATTTAATCCGCTGCCTTTGCCTTCAACTTTGCGGGAACTTCGAGCGGTGCTGGAAGTTTCGATCGGTTGAAGTGGATCGCGATTGCGCATTCCATAACCTTTTAAGTTTGGCATTTCAGAGTAACCTTCGCGACGTCCTTGTGAACCGAAGTTTTCGTTGAACTGGTTCCAGAACTGGCGAGCTTGATCACGCTGCTGGTTGCCGTTGTTATTGGTTTGGTTTTGCATCGCTGTATCCGCAGACGTTGAATTCACAACATCCACCTTTACATTTTCCATTGAGAGCTTGTGAGCAGCAAGACTGGTTTTCAGTTCAGCTAGACTAGACTC
Organism: Bdellovibrio sp. HCB117; assembly: GCF_047305915.1. Taxonomy (NCBI): domain Bacteria; kingdom Pseudomonadati; phylum Bdellovibrionota; class Bdellovibrionia; order Bdellovibrionales; family Pseudobdellovibrionaceae; genus Bdellovibrio; species Bdellovibrio sp. HCB117. The sequence continues at coordinate 3,201,059 of NZ_CP178622.1, forward strand.
AATCGCCTTCTTAGCCTCTTGAGTATCTGCTGACATCTGCATGTTCACTTTACCGTCTTGAAGCATCACTTTCAGATGAATGGTTCCCATGCCTTCTGGAGTCATTTGAACTTTCATCTCCCCGCCACCTTTTTTTATAAGATATTGGGCTTGATTCATGAGCTGCTTCACTGCGGCTTCGTTCTCAGTTTGATTGACGGGCGTTGGCGCTACAGCTGCGGCTACAGGTGTTGCTTGAGGCAGACCCAAAGCTTCGCCCTTGATAGGCTGAGCATGAACCGCTTCAAGACCGGAAAGGCTGGATTGGAAATCCGCACTTTTCGTCGTCAGTTTCGTCAATGCACTTTCTTTTTCAGAGGACATTCCCTGTTGCGCCAGATTCTGCGAATTCTGTTGCATCATTTGTCCCTGAGATTGGTTTTGGAAGAATTCCTGATTGGCCATCTTGGCATTCGCCTGCGGAACTTGTCCGGCAAGCAATGCTTGAGGCTTTTCAAGTTTAGGAGCTTGCGCTACCTGTTGGAACTCATTCATCAACTCAGGAGCTTGTTCCGCTGCTGGTTGCCCTTCAGCACCTTGAGCTTTCGCCGCCGCTTGTTTCGCCGCGAGTGCCGCCAACAAGGCCGGAGACATCGTCTCATTCATTTGGCCTTTTAAGTGCGGTGGCAATTCAGGCAATGGCTTTGCGTTGGCCGGAGCTTCAGGCATTTCCATCACCGGCGGCGCTTCCATTGGAACTTCCTGGTCTAACGCCGCTGACATAGACTCTTCATCTATGTTCAGATTTTGCGCTAAAGCCGCGTCCAAGGACGGCATTGCCGTGGGTGGAGTTTGCTGCTCTGGGGTCGTCCAAAACTTTTTATTCATGCGATCTACGGAAGCGGTCAAAGCATCTTGCTTGCCTTGAGCCGTCGCCACACGCATTTGCATGTTTTGTTGAGTCATACCAGCGCCACCCGTCACCATTTCTGGTGTCGGCTTGGGTTGTTGCTGTGTTGGCATCTGACTGAGTTGCACAAGCAAAGCGGCATACATGGCCTGCGCTTTTTCAGCGTCTGCTTCACTTAAACCCAATTGATCAATCACAGCTTCCGCTGTTACCTCGGGAGATTGTGTAAGTTGCTTGTCGTCCAGCTGGGCCATCGCCTCCACAAGTCGTGTGGGAGGGATTTGGAATTCACTCTCGAATGAGTCCATGAACTCTTGAATTGCCTGCTGTCGAACTGCCTTCTTGGCTATCTTCCCTTCGGTTTTGTCGACCGGTTGTTCCTTCTTCGCTTCGGCCTTGGCTTGCTGAGGTTCTTTTTCCTCTTTCTGCCGAGCTTCCTTCTGCGGTGACTCTTTCACTTCCTTCGATTCTTTCGGGCTCTTTGCAGACATCTTGTCTTCGAGGGCCTTGCCGAATGAAGATTCGGAGCCGGAACCTTTGAAGTCTTTATCCACCGTTCTTTCCGGTTGAGACCTCAAATCGGTCGCACCCACCATTGGGGGTCCGACGATACTTTGTAACAAACCTTCCTCCTTCCTTGGAAAAAGTTTTATTTATTTTGCGTCGCTTGCGGGACGTCTTTTATAGCCTGCGAACATCTCAGACAGAACCTGAGCCTTCTCTGGCTTTAACAAATTCATAATATCAGCAGCGTTCTTCTTTTTCATACGACCAAGTATTTCAATTGCCAAATCCTCGTCCATTGTCTCAAAGACTTTGGCCGCTTGTGGCGCTTTCATATTGGTGTACATCTGTACCAAGGTATCGACCTTCTGGTCGTCAGCCTTGACCCGTTCTTCAAGGATGCCGGAAATTTTCGCGCGCATCTCTTCAAGATCTTTCAAACGCTTTTCCAGTTCCACTTTCTGTACTTGAAGTTCCCCCTCCATACGGTTGAGTTCTTCTTCACGTGCATCAAGTTCTTTTTTTCTTTCATTTAATTTTTGCAGGTGATCAATTTCAACGCTACTCATAGAAGCCGCCGCTGGAGCGCTTTCCACGGATTTTTCCACAGGCGCAGCTGCCGCTGCTTTCGGTGCTTCTTCAGCATAGGCCTGACCGGTCATTTGAAATTCCACGCGCTTGATAATTCTTTCGACTTCTTCGTGATTTTGGAATCCCCAGATTGCCATCATCAAACCCATAAAAGAAACGCCCACCATCTTCCAAGGAATCGTGGCTTTTTTCTTCCTTTTTGGTTGAGACATTTTCATACGGCGGCGCAGTTGTTGCTCAACGTCTTCCGATGCAAGATCCAAATGCAATTTTGTCGCGGCAGGTTTTTTATTGAACTTCATTCCACCTTGCTGTTGATCGGCGACTTTACGTGCATTTTGGAAAAATTGATCGTATCCGTTTTTCATTCTTTAGGATTCCTTCACCGCTTTAAAGCGCAGGATGCTTTGTTCATCCATGTCTTTTTGGTCTTGTGCGAGTCGGCCAAGTCGATATTCCTCGAACTTGTTTTCACGCATCTTCTCCATAATTTTATATTCCTGAGCGGCTTGTCGCAAAATCTCTCTTTTGGCCTCGACCAATTTTTCGATTTCTTGAACTTTTTGCTTTTGGCGCTGGATGCGGATTTGCTGCCCTTTTAAGAATTCATGAATCTGCGAAAGAGCTGGACCTTGGGCCCCACCTTGATGAGCTAACGCGCCAGCTTGAGCATGAGCTCCTGTGACTTGCTGGTTCATTTGCTCCAACAGCTCGTTTTCTTTATTTAAAAGAAGCATGGCCTCCTGAAAGTCCTTCTGGGCCAGGTTCTCTTTAATCTTGCGATGTTCTAAGACTTTTTGGAGTGGAAATTTAAACTTCATGTTTGCTTACTCCAGCTTCGGGCCTCCGGCCCTGGCTTTGTACATCACGCTTAAGCGTTCATAAGGATTTGCTGCATTTGACGGACGGTCTGGGTGAAATTTGTCGGGTCTTCGACTCTTTGTTTTAAGAAGTCGTTCACCGCATCGATCACTTTCACCGCTTTATCAATCTTTGGATTTGATCCTGGCTTGTAAGCGCCAATGTTGATCAAATCCTCGGCGTCTTTATAGATCGCCAAAGTTTCTCTGAGCTTTTGCGCGAGCTTCGCGTGCTCCGGCGAAGAAACCGCTCGCATCACCCGACTTGCACTTTGCATAACATCAATCGCCGGGAAGTGACCTTTTTGCGCCAAAGCACGGCTTAGAACAATATGTCCGTCGACGATGGAACGAACTGAATCCCCAATAGGATCATTCATATCGTCACCTTCAACGAGAGTCGTATAGAAACCTGTGATACTGCCTTCTCCTTCAAAAGAACCGGCACGCTCTAAAAGTTTTGGCAAAGTAGCAAACACACTCGGTGTATAACCTTTTTGTGAAGGCGGCTCTCCTGTGCTAAGACCGATTTCACGTTGAGCCATCGCAAAACGTGTGACGGAGTCCATCATCAAAAGAACATTTTTTCCCTGAGAACAGAAATACTCTGCCAAGGCTGTTGCCACATAAGCTCCACGCATACGAAGCAGTGGGCTTTGATCACTAGTCACACAAACAACCACAGATCGAGCCATTCCCTGCGGCCCCAAATCGTGTTCGATGAACTCCCGAACCTCACGTCCGCGTTCACCAATCATCGCGATCACATTCACGTCGGCATTGGTGTTTCTGGCCATCATCCCCAAAAGGACAGACTTACCCACACCAGAACCTGCCATAATAGCGACACGCTGGCCCAGGCCCGCGGTTAATGCGCCATTGATAGCACGAATGCCCAAGTCAATAGGTTCGCGAATAGGGCGACGATCCAAAGGATTTCGCACTTCACTGTAAAGAGGAATTTCACGGAAATTTTCAACTTCACCCTTGTCATCCAAAGGACGACCCAAGCCATCCACCACACGGCCTAAAAGCTCATCACCCGCACGGACCGTGGCAATCTGGCGAGCTAAGATGATCTTAGAACCCAAAGCCACGCCACGCATGTCATTGAGAGCCATCATCAGAACATGTTTGTCTTTAAAGCCAACAACCTCTGCCAGGAAAGACTTATCCATTCCTGAAGGGATGATTTGCACGATACTTCCGACACTGGCACCTGGAAGATAACCCTTAATCAGCATGCCATTTACTTCGGTCACTTTACCGCTATCGCGAGTCAAGTGGATGGAGCTGATGACATCAGAGTACTTCTCCAGATTCAGTTCAAGTTCGTTCATTAGCTAGCAACCTTGTCTTTAACTTTCGGCATGTTTTCAGAAAGAGCGGTCCACAGTTGTTCAATACGCTGTTCAATACGCGCATCGACTTCACCATAGTTGGTTTCAACAATACAACCGCCGTCGGCGACTTCAGAACTTGGCTCAAAGCGGATTTTCTTTACGAATTCCAACTCGCGACCCGATTCTTTTTTCAGCTCCTCGAGGAATTCGAACTGTCCCGGAGAAACACGCACCGTGATATTTTCTTCGTCTTGAGAAAGACTGACGGCATCTTTGAGGATTTGGATCATCACTTCATTATTATTCTGAAGCTCCGTCTTCGCCAGACGAGCCGCCATGTGGAAAGCCAACTTGACCAAATGAGACTCATTGAAAGCGGCCATCTCTGTTTTCATTTCTTTGATGCCGTTCAAAAGAACATCCATGGTTTCCATGCGGGAAGCGATTTCCGCAGAAACTTTTTCAAAAGCCTCTTTGCGGCCTTCTTCCAACCCTAGGCGATAAGCCTCTTCATAAGCGCCCTCTTGAATCTCTTTTAGTTTTTCAAGAGCCGCTTCTTCGACCTTTTCTTCTTCACTGACTTGTTCGACATCATCAATGCCCGTTTGCATACGGACGGCATCGTTCATTCGGAAGTCAGAACCCTTTTTCTTTTCGGCAAGATAGTTTAAAGCCTGCTCGGGAGTACCCAGATCGAAACGAACGGGTACAAACTCAAGCACGGTCTTTTCAGCCACTTCCTTAGGAAGAACTGACTTCGTCTTAGCATTAAGAGAGGCGTTAGAGCTCCCGGAGCCCGAACTAAGCTTGGAATTAGACCATTGCATCTTCTGAACCACCTCTTGCGATCAAGATCTTTCCTTCCGCCTCTAAGCGGCGAGCCACGTTGACGATCTCTTGTTGTGCAGACTCGACGTCTGACAAACGAGAAGGTCCCATGTTCGACAAATCTTCGCGCAACATATCTGCCGCACGTTGAGAAAGATTCTTGAGGATTTTTCCACGAATCTCTTCGCTGGCTGTTTTGAGTGCCAGAAGAAGTTTTTCGTTCGGCACTTCTTTGAGAAGAGCTTGAATACCACGGTCGTCGATTTTGACAACGTCGTCGAAAACGAACATGAGCTTGCGGATCTCTTCGGCAAGAAGAGGATCTTTTTCTTCCAAGCGGGACATGATCGCCGTCTCGGTATTCTTGTCCATAACGTTGAGCATTTCCGCCACCGGCTGAACACCACCCAAAGCGGCTTGTTCGACCGTTGCAGTATTGGACAATTGGTTTTTCAAAACTTTGTCGATTTCAGAAATCAATTCCGGATCTACGTGTTCCAAGTTCGCCATACGCAGTACCACTTCGGCTTGAAGAGCTTCTGGAAGACGTTTTAGAACCTCACCTTTTTTCTCAGGCTCTAGGTGCGCCAAGATCACAGCGACTGTCTGAGGATGTTCGTTCACTAAGAACGTCGCCAAAGATTTCGCATCGACCATTTCAAGAGATTCCAAAGAGCGCGATCCACCGGATGTGATATTCAAACCACCCAGGATACCACGGGCTCTTTCCTCTCCCAAGGCATCCACGATCGTGTCTTTGGCAGAGATGCTTTCAGAGAAGATGTAATCTTCTGTTTCAGAGATCATTTCATAGAACTCTTCCAACACACGCTTTGTTACGTGAACAGGAACGACACGCAATTTACTCATCTGATTGATAAGTTTGCGAATGTCAGCATCATCCATGCGACGAAGAAGGACTTTGACAGCGTCTTTACCCAGATAGTTGATAAGGATTGCGGCCTTATCAAAACCTTTGAGCTGTTCATACTCGATATTATCGGCCTTATGTAATTTCATTAGCCATCCTTCCTAACAAGCCACATACCAAAGGCATTGGCTGCTTTCTCTTCGTCTCGTGACATAGTCGCCATGATACGATCTTTGAGAAGTTCGCTTTCCGCTTTTTCTGGATCGATCGATTCCTGCAGGACAGGAAGAGCCGCCGACATACCAGGAAGCGTGTTATCCACGGATTGTAATTCTTCAAGTTCTTCGATTGTACGAGGCAACATTTCCTCCACAGAGTCTTGGAAGCTGTCTGTAATCCACTGCATGAATGGACGAACCACGATGAAGAAGAAGAGAGCCAAGCTGAATCCCAACAACGCCCATTTAAACAAGGCATGGATCAACTTCTTGCGTTCCAATGTTGTTAAGATCTTCTCTGCTTCAGAGAAGTCTTCCGGCTGGAACTGCATGCTTTCAATTCTTACACTGTCACCGCGAGCCGTATTGAAGCCGATCGCGTTTTTAACCAGGTCTTCGTACTTTTTAAGATCTTCCGCACTGCGAGGTTGGTAAGTCGTCTCTGTTGTACCGTCTTCTTTCGTTTTTGTAACGGCAATACCATCAACCACAACCGCGACACTCACGCGCTCTAAGTTCCCGGCAGCTTCACGAATGTTACGCACTGTTTTTGGAACTTCATAGTTCGTCGTTTTGATTTCTTTTTTAACGTCTTGTTTAAAGCCTACAGTTCCTTGATCTTCCGCACCTGGAAGATTCGAACGAGACCCCGGAACGCCGGCTGGATTCACACGCGAACCATCTAAAGATTCTTCCTCAGATTGTTGTGAACGAATCGCCGTTTTATCTGGATCAACCAATTCTTCAACCGAAGAGATCACACGGTGATTCAAAGTCGCATCCACTTTCGCAACGACTTTAGCGTGACCTACTACTTTAGAAAGGATGTCTTCGATACGATTCTCAAGATCGCCTTCGATTTTTGCCTTTAGATCCAAAAGATCGTTAGAACCTGTCGTCGCGCCATTTTCCTGACGAGTCAGAACTTTACCACGCTCATCAAGAACGGTGACTTTATCAGCATCCATACCTTCAACGGCATTCGCAACTAGGTAGCGGATACCACGAACTTGCTCGGGAGCAAGTTCTTTACCTTGATGAAGTTCAACCACAACCGAAGCTGATGCCTGGCCGCCTTCTTCAAGGAATGTTTTTTTATTTGGCAAAGCCAAGATTACTTTGGACTGTTTTACGGCCGTCAAAGTGTTGATCGCTCTCATCAATTCACCTTGAAGGGCTCTTTGGTAATTGATTTTCTGAGCGTAAGAGTTCATTCCAAAATCTTGCTTATCGAAAATTTCAAGACCGATGGAACCCATTTTTGGAGAGCCGATTTCAGACATCAACGTCATTTGCGTTGAATGAAGAAGCTCTTTCGGAATAGCAACAGTTTTACCTTCGTCACGAAGTTGGAAGGGGATGTTCTTTTCATTCAGTTTTGCAACGATGGTAGAAACTTGTTCTGTCGGAATATTGGTGAAAAGCGGTACATAGTCTTTACCGGATGCCATGAAAAGCATCGTCAATAAAGCCACAACAGCTATGACTGTAACCGCAATGACTGAAAGTCTTTTGGTTGGCCCTAAATTCTTGAAGAACTCTCTAAACTGGACAACCAATCCGCCAAATATTTTGTTCAAGGTAACCCCTCCGACCTAAAACCGAAATCCCAAATAAATTAAATCAAACCTGCATTTTCATGACTTCTTGGTACGCATCAATAATCTTGTTACGTACTTGCACCATCACTTTGAGGGCGATGTCTGCTTTTTCAGCGGCGATCATGACTTCTGCGACGTTGTCTGTTTTTCCGGTGGCCAAGTTTTGCATAGCCTTATCCGAAGACTTTTGCATCTCGTTCACACTGCTGACAGCGTCCTTCAGGGTGTCGGCGAAGCTCTTGCCAGTATCTGCTGTAGAACGCGTTGATTTAGGACCCTCGATGCTTAAAGACTTGGAGTCACGAATGACACCAGTATCGAGAAACCTGTTTGCATTTGATACAGTAAAACCCTCCATGGCTTCACCTTCTCCTCTTACAAAAATTGTATAAAACTAAACTAAAAAAGTCCTTAAAATTTGCCCCAGTCTAGGAAAATTCCTCCTGGGCCTTCAGTCTTAGCGACCTATCTCTAAAGCACTCAGCGCCATATCTTTTGACGCTTGAAGAGCCGTCACATTCGCCTCATAGGAGCGAGTGGCCTGTATCATATTGGTCATCTCTTCCATAAGGTTGATATTGGGATAAGCGACGTATCCATCGGCATTTGCATCAGGATGATCTGGTTCATATTTCAACAATGGGGCTTTGCGATCCGAGATAATATCTGTGACCTGGACCCTTTGGAAATTTCCTTTGGGATCGGTCGAGGTGATGATCTCACCAAAATTTTTGGCGTCGGGCATCGACTCGAAAACCACATCCTTACGGCGATACGGACCGCCTTCAGGTGTCTGAGTCGTATTGATATTCGCGATGTTGCTCGCAATAGTATTCATGCGCATTCTTTGCGCTGCCATACCACTGCTACTTACTCTCATCCCTGTCAGAAAATCAGCCATCCTGGCCTCCTCTCAGAACTCTCAAATCCTAAGTTCTATCTGCCGTCGTTCGCCGCGTATTTAAGAGCGGCCATTTTTTTATTGATCAGTTGCAGAGCTGCTTTGTACAGAACCGCATTTTCTGATAACGCCGACATTTCTTTTTCTACGTCCACTGTGTTGCCATCGTTATTCACGGCACCTTCAGGGTCTTCATAGATATCAGGTCTAGTTTTTGAAACAGAAACCCCACCGATGCCGAAGTGCTGTGAATCACTTGTGCTTAGGGAGTTTGCGCCATCTAAATCCAGGGCTCTTTGCAACGCGCCTTCGAAATCCATTTTCTTAGCGTGATAGCCCGGAGTCTCGGCATTCGCGATATTCGAAGCCGTGACGTTGTGGCGGAGTTGTCTCATCGCCAACGATGTGGCGAGGGCATTGGTTGTTTTATCAAAAATTCCGTTACTCATAAAACACCGGCCTCCTTGTATTCGTTTAATTTATTTCTCAATGTTCTAATACTAATCCCTAACATCTGAGCGGCTCGAGTACGGTTCTGCGCCGTCAACTCCAAGGTCTGTATGATAAGACGCTTTTCCACCTCAGAAAGGGACATTCCAGGGGCAAAATCCAGCTCCATATCCTCAACAATGGCCTCAAATTGAATAGATTCGGGGCCAATCAGTGAAGATTTTGCAAGAACGACGGATCTTTCAAGAACGTTTTCAAGTTCACGGATGTTTCCCGGCCAGTTCCATGCCGTCAAACGCTCGTAAGCTTCGGCCGTCAAACGCAAGCCAGACTTCCCGTGCATGATTTGCGCGACTTCTAAAATAAAAGTCACAATATTCTGAAAATCAGCCAAACGATCTTCAAGGCGAGGAACTTCTAAATGAACCACTGCTAATTTATAGAACAAATCCTGACGGAACTGTTCTTGCTTAACCAAGGAGCGAAGATCACGTCGTGAAGTAGAAATAAAACGTGGGCGAGAAGAGCCCGCTCTTTCCACAAGCCTCATCAATTCATTTTGCAAAGCAGGATTTGCACAATCCAAATCCTCAATCAAAAGAGTGCCACCATCGACCTTTGAAAAATCAAAACCGCCGGCATTCTTACAGTCCAAAGTGTACAAACGGGCCGAACGGCTTTTAGCATAAATATAGCGAGCTAAACTGGTTTTTCCCACACCGGCTTCACCAAGAATCAGCAGGCTTGCTTGCGTTGCTGCCAACTGCAAACTTAGCTGCTTTACTTCGTGCATTCTTCTGTCTTCGATGTGTATCGCATCAAAATCAAAGTACGACATCAAATCTCCCTATTGCCCTTGCTCGTTCTCAGACATCGCTGGAATTCTTTGGATATATTTCTTGTAACCGTCGCGCCATTCGGAATTCTTCAGCTGCTCTTGCGCTAAGTTTTTCCAAAAGCCACTTTTTTCACCTTTAAATTCATTCCAAACTTCGGCGGCTTTTTGCACTTCACCGCGTTTGAAATAAATTTGTCCAAGTTTGTAACGAATCGAAGAAAGAGGACGGCTTTCTTCGTACTTTTCCAAAAGCTTTCCGTAAGCTTCGGTGGCTTTGGCTTCGTCGCCTTTATTGAGGTAAAGGTCGCCAATATTTTCGAGAGCTTTTGCATGCACGACAGTCGAAACCCTGCCAGAATCTTTTTGCAATTGATCCACCACTTCCAAAGCTTGCAATGCTTCGGTAGGGCGGTTTTGTTTCTGCTGAAGTTCTGCCAATTTCAAATAAGGTTCAGCCACTAGTTCCGGTTGGCCTTTCCATGTGCGAAGAAGTTCGCCTAAGTAGCGAATCGCTGATTCATTGTCACCGCGCTTTTCAAGAAGACGAACGGCAATGTTCACTCTTTCAATTTGCGCTGCTTCGGAAAGTTTCTCCGGAGTTTTGATGTTTTTTAGGTACTCATAGCCAAGATTCGATTTTCCTTCTTGAGTGAACACGGCCGCCAAACGAAGGTTCAATTCGTCTTCTGTTGGAATTTCTTCTTTTACCTGAACTTCTTTAGCTTCCGGAGTTCCACGAATGGCATACACACGGTTTAAAACATCTTTATAATATTTTTCCGCTTCAACCGGAGCTCCGCCCATTTCAAATGCCCGACCCACATTGTAACGAGTGTCTAGACGCTTCGAGTTCTTTAGCCAAGTGTCGGCATATTGACTGTGAGTTTTCAAAGCCTCGATGAAGTTCCCACGGTTCACTTCGGATTCAAGCTTCGCGTTGATATTCGAAATAATTCTGTTCGTGATCAAAGGAACATCCACAGAAGTCGGATGCTCTTTGTAATACTTAGAAAGAAGATCAATAGACTTTTGGAATTCGTTACGTTGCGTGTAACCATCCGCCACCATCACAGTTGCGAACTGTTCCATATTAGGCAAATCCACCTTTTTCGCCAGTGACATGATCTCACCAACGGCATTGTTCACTTCTTTCGGTTTCATACCTTTCATGCGACCGCTCAGTAAACGCAAACGAGAAATCACGGCACTTGGGCTTTCACCATAGCGGAAATAAGTTTCTAGATAAGCACCCATCACGCGGGATTTATCGGCACCAAAGATATCCAACAATTCTCCCATACGAGTCATCGCGTAAGGGGCATTGGCATTACTTGGGAATTTTTTAATAAATTCAAGGTAAGTATCCAAGCTTTGATTGTACTTATTCATCCAGAACAAAGATTCAGCCTGGTTGTAGTAGGCATTCGGATAAGAGTTTTGACCTTCTGGGTATTTCTTAAGCGCACGTTGATATTCTTCAACAGCTTTAGAGTAATTTTTACCGCGCACCCACACATCACCACGACGGAAAGCGGCTTCCACTTTCAGATCCCGATTCGTAGAGTTTTTCTCTATATCATCAAACTGAGCGACGGCTTCATTGTAGCGATTGAGCTTCATATAAGCCAATGCAGTGCCCAAGCGAGCTAAGTCTTTCGACAATGCATTTTTATCCGGGAAGTTTTTATTACCAATATGCTCATTGAAAAGACGAAGCGCTCCAAGGAAGTCGCCTCTTTCCAAAGCCAAATAGCCAATTTTCAAAGACGTTCTTTCGGCCAACGGAGAACGCGGATATTTTTCAATCGCTTCTTTATAACGTTGAACAGCTTCGTCGTAATTTTGACTGTTGCCAGAGTCCTGCCATAAAGCCAGGTGTACATCGGCCGTCATATAATCAATGATTTCGTTGTACTCAGATTTTGGATATTTATCTTTAAACCAATTCTGAGTTTTCAAATAAACCGCATATCTTTGCTTTTCAAAAAGAGTTAAAAGCAAACGCGCTTGTTTGTTTTCATCGGAAGATTTTGCAGAGATTTCGTAAATCGTGGGAGTGACTTTCATCTTCTCCCAGTAACTCACCGGAGTTTCCAACATCGGGAACGGAATGTAGTAATTGTCTTTAGCACGGATCAAAGCTTCTTCTTTGATCTCGTAGTCTTTGATAGAAAAGCGCTCATAATTAGGATCGCCGCCATCAAAGATTCCTGACTTCACGGGATCTGAGCTCATCGCCACTGCGGTACCTTGATTTGCGATATTCAAGACATCTGCCGTAGCGGGTTTTCTTTTCTTATCAGTTTTAGCTTTTGCCACCGATTTTGCAGGCTTAGCACTCTCTTCTGCGGGTGCTGTTTCGGATTTTTTGGCAACGGCTTTGATTTCTTTTTTAGGCTTGCTGTTTGGATTTACATAGAAATCCATAATCAGTCTAGAGGGTTGGTCTGTCAGGTAATCAAAAGTGTCGATGTCATCGCCAGACAATGTGAAAGAGATCACGTGTTTACCATCTGGACCTTTACGATCAACAGCAACACCCGTTACAAAATCACTTTTAAATGAAGAAAGAGCTTTGATGGTCGCATCATCCATCGCTGGCACTGTCATTTCGATAATAGTTTGGTTCTTTACTTCCAAACGTTTCACGTCGTAATCCCAGTTTTGCTGACCTGAGAGTTCAAAATGAACGGTATCGCCCTGATAATTAATCAAGCCACTGACTGTTTGAGCCTGTGCTGACGCTAGACTTAAGATGAGGCATCCTGCCGCAACGAAAAATCGCAAAGTGTTCACTCCTTGAACCCACCTTTTCCCTTCCTTGTGCTGTTGCACATACGGTGCCAGCATTTCTTTGGTCTATTGGCAAATATGTTCCAGATGGGCAAAAAGTTTCATAGATTTTCTGTCAGGCCTGACAAATGGATGACAGTGGACTTAGGTCCTGTTTGCCAAGGTCAGGACTGAATATTTACCTTAAGTATTCCGATAGATAGGTGCTATGAGAAACCACGTCTTTGTCTGCATCATGTTTTTGCTTCTTGGAAGTTGTGTGTCGGTTCAATTACCCGGCGGGAAAGTCACGTCTGCAAAGGATGTCAGCTTTTCGGCTCCTTCCTCTCCCTTTAATGAAATTAAGTCTGACAGCTCAGACAAAGCCTGGATCAGCGGCAAAACCGGGAATACGATTTCTTATCTTTCCGAGTGTGGTGGCAAGAATGAACCTACGTTGCAACAACTGGAAAGCGATTCTTTGAGCGCTCTGAACTCTTTAAAAGTTCTAAAATCCGAAGACACGTCTTTCAACGGTCGCGCGGCTCGACAAACTTTAGCACAAGGATTTGTCGACGGCGTTTCCGTACAGCTTTCTCTTTTGGTGTTTAAAAAGAATGGTTGCAACTACACGCTGACTTACGGAGGCGTGGAAAAGAATTTTCAAAACGAACTCAACACTTTTGAAAACTTCAAACAGAACTTCAAGGCTCCTTAATGAATTCAATTAACACTCCTCTGACAGCCTTTATGCTTGAGATCCTCCGCTTCGTCGGTGGTGTCGGCCTATTGTCTGCAGATGTGTTTAAGCAAATCTTCAAAGGCCGATTTTATTGGAAGCTCTTGATTGAGCAAATCTATCAAATTGGTATTCGTTCCATGCCTTTGATTCTGGTGACGGCTGTCAGTATCGGCATGGTGATGTCCCTGCAATTTGGTTTGGGCCTAGAGAAATTCGGTGGAAAGCTTTACGTTCCCAAACTTTTAGCAGTCACCATCTTGCGCGAAATCGGTCCCGTTTTTACAAGTCTTATGCTCGCCGCTCGTGTTGGTGCGGGTATTGCCAGTGAAATCGGAAGTATGGTCGTCACTCAGCAAATCGATGCGATTCGCGCGTTAGGAACATCTCCGATTAAGAAAATCGTAATTCCGCGAGTGCTTGCGTGTTTGATCGTACTTCCTATCTTGGTGTCGATTGCCAACATCGTGGGGAATGCCGGTGGTCTTTTGGTCGGCGCCACAGAACTGAATCTTGATCCTAATTTCTATCTCCTTAAGGTGATTACGACTTCTAGCATGCAGGATTATCTTTCCGGTTTCGGGAAGACTTTCTTTTTTGCTTTATTTATTGCAATTCCCTCTTGCTACTTCGGGCTGAACGTCAAAGAAGGTACCAAAGAAGTAGGTATCGCGACAACGAAAGCTGTCGTCGTATCTTCAATTTTGATTTTGGTCGGCGACTTCTTTCTTTCAAAACTTTTCTGGATTGTGGAGAAACTATGAGCGAATCCAAAAAAGGCTTTATAGAAGTCGTTAACTTTCACAAGTCGTTCGGTGCTAAAAAGATTCACAGCGGTGTGAGCTTTTACGTGCGTAAAGGTGAGTGTCTAGGACTTATTGGTGGTTCAGGTACAGGAAAGAGCGTGCTACTGCGCAGTTTGGTAGGCCTTGAAAAGCCCGATCAAGGACAAATCCTGATTGATGGCGTCGACATCGCCCGCATGAGAGAGCGCGAACTCAATGAGATTCGCAAAAAAGTGGCATATGCGTTTCAAGGCGGAGCTCTTTTTGACTCGATGTCAGTATATGAAAATCTCGCCTACCCGCTGCGTGAACATTTTAATTTAAATGAAAAAGAGATCGCGGAAAAAATTCGCGAGCAGCTTGCGGAGTTTGGCCTAGCGGGGTCTGAATACTTGTTGCCCGGCAATATTTCAGGCGGGATGCAGAAGCGCGTGGGTTTAGCTCGCGCCATGATGATGCATCCTGAAGTCGTTTTGTACGACGAACCTACGGCAGGCCTAGATCCTTACAATACAAAACGCATTCAAGAGTCTATTCTGGCTTTGAAAGCCAAAGGTGTGACTTCAATTCTCGTCACTCACGATATGCCAACGGTGTATGCCGTTTGTGACAAGGTCGCACTTTTACAGCATGGTAAAATCGGCGAACAATATACGATCGAAAAATTGAAAGAGGCTCCAGACAGCGGAGCCATGAGCCAGTTCATTAACGGAGAAAGTGCCTAATGGAATCACAAACAAGCACCCAATTGAAAGTCGGAATCTTTCTTTCTATCGGGATCATCTTTATTTTGGGATCCATCTTTCTGCTTGGTGCCGATCGCGCTCTTTTCACAAGCTACATCCGCGTGCATGCGCACTTTGATCAAGTCCAAGGTCTTTCCGAAGGCAGCGTGGTTTCTTTATCCGGTGTTCCTGTGGGTAACGTCGAGAAAATTACTTTCTTGTCAGAGAAGAACGCCCTTAATGTGCAGATGCGCATTAATGAAGAATACATCGGTCGCGTTCGTCAAGGTTCTCAAGTGGAAGTGCGCACCCAAGGCGCCTTGGGGGATAAGTTCGTCTTTATTATTCCTGGCGATCCTTCAAGTCCGGTCGTTAAAGAGGGGGATGTTTTAGACATCGCCAAACCCACTGATTTGATTGGCATTATTTCCGAACGCGGTAACGAAACAAATCGAATCTTTGATACGATCAATGAGCTCTATAAGCTGACGGCCAGCCTGAATGCTGACAATCGTTTGGTGCGTATTATGGGAAACCTAGAAACGGCCAGCTCTAACATGAGCCAGATGAGCAAAGAAGCTCATCGCGTCCTCACCAATATGAATGAAGGCGGCACCGGTGATAAGCTGACTCGCTCCGTGGAAAAGCTGGACTCTATCTTGACGAAAATTGATAAAGGCCAAGGCACATTAGGAGCTCTGATCAACGATCCTAGCGTGCACAACCAACTCAAAGCGATGCTTGGCGGGTCGACTCAACAGAGTCGCGTGAAATCTTTGCTTCGCACTTCCATCGAAAAAGAGGCGAAGGACTAAGCTCCAGTGTTAAGAATCTAAGCTTTCAATGTGTGAAAAATTTTAAATCGTCGTTAGCATGAGGGTGAAAACAAGGAGGGCCATCATGCCACGAGGTTCAAAAGAAAAATACACGAGCAAACAAAAACGCCAAGCAGAACACATTGAAGAAAGCGCAAAAAAGCGCGGCTACTCAGCAAAGCGGGCCGCCCAAATCGGTTGGGCCACGGTGAATAAAGAAACTGGCGGCGCCGGTAAAAAAGTTTCTAACACCGAGCCATCTAAACTGGGCGGTAAAAGAGGCGGAAAAGCCGCTGCAAAATCAAAATCATCTTCTTCCTCTAAATCCGCATCTTCAAAATCAGCGTCTTCAAGATCCTCCTCAAAATCTTCTTCGTCAAAATCGACTCAATCCCACGCATCTCGCGTGCGTGCAGCGAAGAAGGGCTGGCAAACAAGACGCCACGGCGGTGGTGCCACTCACCACGCTTCTCACTAAATTCGACCCCGCACGAAAGCCCTTGCAGAAATGCAAGGGCTTTCAGTTAGAATCATACAAGCTGGTTCCGACGGCGTCCTGTACCAAAAGATCGTATTGAGTATGAAAAATGCTTTTCGCGGATATGGAATTTTGAGAAAAATACAACGGAGTCCACAACCACACTGTGGACTCAGAATGAAGATGTTTAACGTCAATCTCCTCATTTTTGATGTTGGAAAGCATGAGAATATCTACTGTTGCTGGTGACCAGAATGGGAGAAGGCCAAATGTAAGAAAATGAACACTAAAATAAGCAGTGCCTAGTAAAGCGAATGGCGAATGGCGCGGATATTTTTGTATCACTAAAAAAACCAAATTTCTTGTATGATCCTCATCCTGAGCTTTCTCGATCATTAACTTAATTCTTTTTGTAAGTTCAGCAGTGTTTTGAACTTCAAATTTATCCTCAAAACTTTTGAGTTCGACTTTAGTGCACGCCTTAGAGTTTTCAATAACACTAAGTATATTTGCCTTCTCTTGATGGTATCTGTCTGTGAAACTGTCAATATCGTTTACCACTATAGATGGGCGTTCGTTTGTAGACGTTTCTACTAATCTCGACACCCAAACTCTACAAGTGTATGTTCCTACCGTTTCCTTAAAGTATGATTTGTGGCGATTAGAAATTACTCCCGGAGCTGCACACCCCAGCATTACTACCGCCAGTAAACTAAACAATATCTTTTTCATCAATCACTTCGATAATGCACCAGCTTCAGTTGCATTTCGCTCCCAGAAGTTATTAGGGGAAACAGCCCCAGTTATGCCTAGCCCAATGTAGCTAGCCCAAACACCGTCTGTATTCGCCTTCACTGCACCATTGACCGCGGAAAGACCTATGAACTGCAGAGTATGTCCGAATTCGTGAGCACCAAATGTCGTACTACCGGTTTTAGTAGCCAAAGTAACTCCGTTATAATTAGTAGCGGGCCCCATAGTCATTGCACCCTGCATCCATTCTGGACCGAAGCCCTTGTTCGAAACTATATAACCATTTAATCCATTTCCACCAGCAGCCGAGATCCCACCTCCTAAAGCTCCTGCTGCTATTGCGCTCCCTCCAAGAAATATTAGGCCTACACGAAAATTAGCATGAAAACTATTACTAAAATTCTCCCAAAAGTCGCCACCTTTGAAAGCTGCTAAAGCTGCTGCCGAGACCGCCGCCCCTCCCGCAACGCTTGCCACCGCTAGCGCCGCCCCTAAGAAGGTGCCACCACTAACGACTATGAGAGCGACGACGGCAGCGGCATAGACTGCGTCCGCAATCCAAGGATTACTGTTTATAAACTCAGATGCATCCCCATAAGCGCTCTTAATGTTTTCGGCGGTATGATCGATAAAATCACTAGCGCCTTCCAAAACGTCATCAACAATAGGTATATGTCCGATGCCCAGGGCACTTCCGAGCGAAAAGAAGCCACTTGGGTCAGTCATATTCAGCGGATTATTGTTAACGTATGAAAAGCGATTATAAGCCTGAAGACTTCGTGGGTCAGATACATAGGGATCGGGAGAAAAAAATCGACCGATCTGTGGATCGAAAATTCGCCCATTCATGTGAATAAGACCCAGTCCTCCTTCATCCAAATGCTCCTGCAAGGTAAATCCTTGATGAGTTACAATGCTCCTTAATAAATTGTCCGGATCATCTGACCCGCTCACATATCTTCTTTTACCAAAAATATCGTATGATAGACGTTCGGTAACGGAAGCCGATTGGTTCGTAACAAGACTTAAACTACCTAAATGATCTTTATGGAAATAACTCAAACTGCTATTATTAAGGCTAGAAGTCGAATACACGCCAATAATATTTCCCTGACCCGCATATATATAGTTTCTATAAGATGTGACTGAACCATTCGTCTCTTTTTCGAAATGCATCCCTTCACCTGGAGCAGGATCTATCATATATTTGATGCAATTCGTAACGTTGTTGCCCCAAATATCCCTACAAGAAGATGAAACCTCTTTGAATCTCTCCAAATTGGCATCATAAAAAAAGTCGACCGTATTTTGAGAGTTTGCAATTCTTGATGGCTTGTTGAAAGAAGTCCACGTAATCGTTCGACCATTACCACTGGTCATGTTTCCATTCGCATCATAACTAAATGTCCTAGGATTCGAGCCCGCGATCGCTGTTACTCCGTGAATAGGATTGCCTGAAGTTCCGTTGCCATACGAAAAAACTCCGACATCTGATTTAGAAGTAATATTGCCGAGCTCATCATAGGAAAATACTTTAGGATTGCTACCCGACACGGAAAGTACTCGGTTAAGAGAATCATACTCAAAATTCTCCGTTAGATAGTCTCCGGTACTATGATTGATAAGCTCAGAACGTTCAATGAGATTACCGACAGAGTCGTATTCCAACTGTGAATCTTGTATCTCCACGCCATCTGTCGTTTTAGAATTAATACGAGATAGAAAACCGGTTAGTGGATCATATGTTTTAATCGTGCTAACACTATTGCCGAAAATCTCATTAACGAATTTACCATCTGCATTTACATCGTTTAACTTCCAAATTAAAGAATTGTCGGCATCATTTTTTATCTCAGATAGATATCCATTTATTCCATATGAATATCTAATAGCAAATCCCATAGGATAAATAACTTTGCTAATTCTTCCAAAATTGTCGTAACTAGTTGTAAAAACGTATTGAGAATCCATTGATGTTTGAACACTTGAAATACGACCAAAGCTATCATAACTATAAGTTTTACTATGTCCGCTATCTCTACTGGCAGTCGCAAGCTTTCCGATACCATTTGTTGAGGTATCGTATACCCAATTACTTAATCCTTCTGCAGTCGATTGACTCAACACTCTACCGATGTTGTCGTAAACATAGGAGATTAAATTTCCTTTTGCGTCAGTTGAAGAGAGCAATTCTCCTAAGGCATTTACTTCATACAGCCACGTGCCAGAATCTGAATCTGTTTTCGAAATTTTATGGCCCAAACTATTATACGTAAAAGAAGTTACCTGTCCCTTCGAGTTGACGATACTGATTAAGTTACCAAAGGGATCATACTTATAGCTGATAGCCTTTCCCGTGTGGTCAACTACAGATTCGAGCAGATTTATTGCACTTTTAATCTCAACTCTGATATTTCCTTTTTCATTAGTAGTGGTAGTAGATCTTCCTTCATAACGATAGCTAACCACAGAGCCATCGGGATTTGCCTGTGTTAAAACTCTTTTCAAAGGGTCATAAGTGAATTTCGTATAGTATTTAGGAATACCTTCGGATTTCTTTGAAATCGCTTGTAGGTTGCCGACCTTGTCGAAGACTTTATATTGATATATCCATTTACCATTGAATCCGCCAGTTTGAGTTGCTACCTGCCTGTTCAAAGCATCGAAATACACTAATTGAGTGGTCCCACCTTCTTTACTAGATTCACTAAAGAATCGTTGGTGTGTTCCACACTCTAGTGACGTACAAACATTCAAGCTGTAATGAATTTTAGTGCCGTCCGAACGCTTCTCGCTTACCAATCTTCCGAGCAAATCATACTCAAAAAATGTCTTTAAGTTATTTGGATCAGTTATTTTTGTTAACTGCCCATATTTAGGGTCATATTCGAAATATGTACTATGACCATAAGAATTTTGCTTAGAAATTTGGTAGTATCCTTGACTATCATAGCTAATTATCTCACTTCTCTTCGGAAGATTAGATCCGTAGATTTCTTTGAGAATAACATTACCAAAATCATCGTAGGCAAAATCATTCTTTAGAAATGAATTGATGTTATTCGGCTCTAATGTCTCATTTATCAACCGGTGTTTGGAATCGTATGCGTAAGTAGAGACTCGAGTAATCGATGCTCCCTCTGCGTTAGTATTTTTCTGTACGGTCTGTTCAATCCTCCCAAGATACCACAACGACTGATTTCCATTAGGATCACCAGTGAAATTTTTGATCAAATGACGTTTCTCCACTAGATTTCCATCAGCATTCTTGGTGACCTCTAAGACTTTATTTCCATAGACATCGTACCGACTTGTTACGTGGCTGTTGGATAATAAAGCTCCGGTACGATAGTCATATGAAATATCCTGTTGGCTAAGCAGGGAAACGGAAAATGTTGCGAAGACACCGGAACCGCCCGTAAGCTGAGAATCGTATTTATAAATACTTTGGACAGCTTTAGTAAATTTATTTTTATCGTCATTAAACACGTAACGAGATAGCTGTGCGAGTTGTCCTGTGTATGGGTAGTTCTGATAGTAAATAGATTCGACAAAGTTTTTTGCTGCTTCATCGATTTGTTCAATTTTAGAAAATCCAAGCAATCCCCTGCCAGAAACATCTAACTTTGAACCGTAATATTTATACTTTTTTATTCTTTTTCCACCAATCCCGTCATCCAAGAGTTCTTTTGCGACGACCCACATTGGAGTTTGGATATCTCGAAGAGGATAGATCGAATTTGTGCCTTTAATATATATAGAGTCATTAGTTAGAGGTTGATAATCGATATCTGTTTTCTCACCTATCCCGTTCGTAAACCTCGTTATGACGTCCGGAATATCACTTGGATTAAGGTACAAATTTAAATAGTTACTAGTAACTTCAGCACCGACAATTGACGTCGTAGAGTCGCCAGAAAAGTTGCCGAAAACAATCTTTGATTGAGATATTGAGGGCCCAAGGGCACAGTTAAAATCACCATCACCTTTTGAATAGCAAACTTCCGTTTGACTTCCATTTTTTGTAATAACATCTGCTTTGCTGTCCCCATTCAGGTCGGCAACCATAAATGCGAGATCTTTCCATGATCCAACATTAATAAAGAGATTTGACGACGCTGTTTCCGCTGGTTGGATATTCCTTCCAATCGAAGGATAGATCGATATTTTTCCTTCACTTGTGAACTGCGCTAGATCGCCGACGCCGTCGCCATTGAAATCACCAGAAAAGAACGAACCATAGCAAATTTGTGCACAGTCAGATGTATTTGTACTTCGCACAGTTTTTAACTGGCAAGTAAATCCAGTATTCCCGTTTGAGTAGCAGACCTGTATTGCATTTGATAACGTTGGTAACTCCGTACTTTCTGGGGTTCCAGAATAACTAGGATTTACTGGTGCGTAAGCAATATCTAGGCGCCCGTCTCCATCGAAATCTGCTGCCACCATATTAATCGGTATAAAGTCGTTAGGCATTGGCGTATCAACACAAAAATCCTCGACGGATCTTCCTTTAGACATACAGAGAAGAGGACTTCCGCTATCTAACGAGAATGCAAAAATATCAGCCCTGCCATCACCGTTAAAATCACCCGCAAGATACTGTTTGTGAATTACAGGCATTCCATTTTGTTGGAGGTTTATGTTGACACCACTTATTGGGACCAGAGCCCTCATATACCTTTTGTCGCACGTGAATTTTCCGTCACCCTCTGAGTAGCAAGTAATTTTGAATGACCCCCTTTCGTTTATTTGCGCGAAGTCAGTAAGTCCATCTCCATCAAAGTCACCGGTAATGAAACTTCCGTTACCCGAAAGTTTGATGGGCAACCTGAAGTTGGTACAACTGAAGTCTCGGTTACTATAGCTACCCGTGCAAAGAGGAACGGATCCAGCACCATTATACACTTGAATGAAGTCAGAAACTCCGTCTCCGTTAAAATCTCCTGATAGCCATTCTGTGCCGCCGTTGGCATAAATTCCTGAACCTGAATTTCCAGCTTCCACGCCGTCAATGTAGTTTGCGTTTACACTCAGGCCAGGACCAATTATATTCACGGGCAGATCGACGCCATCGGAGTAGGTTTCATCAATACCGCCCCATTCAAAGGTCGTTGGCATTAATGATTTAGTTCCATCGGCACTCGTTACAGATAAGCTTCTAAGTAAAGATCTTCCGGTTTGTGAACTTTGACTATAAGAAAAGTGGTAGTTTAATACTTCGTTAGTATTAACATATGTTTTGATACTCTTCACCCGCAGAAATGGAAATAACTTAACATTGGCTCTATATACAGGGGAGACATCTGGTCGCATTTCATAAAAGAACTTTATCGAATTTTGCGGAGAGATTCCTTTATTGATATTACCGGTGTAGTTGATCTCTAACGGATAATACTGTCCGTTCACCTGATCATTCTGATATACAATTTTGTAGAAGTTTCCATTGATGTCGGTTACTGAATCCAAAGCCCACGTAACTACAGTGGGATTATTCTGGGCTTTTATTTTGGAGTCAGCCGTATTGCCATAGGTTAGTTTCAAGCCATTTTTCGTGTAGACCACGAAATAGCTATTAGTACTTGATCCGAAGGAATAAATCCTCTGGAAATTGTCGATCTCTGTCTTATATTCAGCGGCGGTATTTATGACTCCATTGATGTGCACCAGAAGAACACCGTCCAAACAAAAGCTGTCAAAAACCGAAAGTTCTACTGCACTTACATAACCATTGCGACTAGTGGAGCATCTCGTGATCGCGGAAAGAGTAGAAAAACTCCAACCCATACCAAAAAGGCCATTCTGACCTGAGCTTGAATAACTTAGTATTGGTTTAGGAGTAAGCCCCTTAACTGCTGGGGGAACTTCAAGGGGAATATTATACGTTGCCGAGCCTACCGGATTAGTCCCATAAGATCCTTTCAAAAAGATAGAATCGAATGCACTGACGTCATCACTAACGAGGAATACAAGAGATAAAATTGTCGCTACAAGACTTTTTTTAAACACGAAAGCCTCTTTTTTATTTTTATTCATGACAGATTTTGTTTTAAATCAATTACTGATAGTACTCTGTGATTTCAATGGCACCTTTAGCTCCATTCCCTCCGGCGTATCCGCCAAAGCCCTGCCCGCCACCTATGCCACCATCTCCCACAGCGTATGAGTAAGTTCCAGCTGGATTATTAATCTGCGCATACAGACACCCACCTGCACTGCCTCCTGATCCGCTGTTTGAATTTGCGCCACTACTACTACCTGCGCCGCCGCCGCCAGCCCCGGTATTCTCAGCAGCATTTTTTCCGGCGGAGTTCATGCCACCACTTGCATTACCCGATAGGCAAGATGCGCCACCAATACCTCCCGCACCATAAGCAAGTGCGGTTAGACCGCTGCCTCCGCTACCGCCCGTCGATGACAACAGTGCTACTGCGCCCGCACCTACTGAAACTATACCACCCGCAGGTCCTGATCCTCCCCAGTTACCCGCAAGACCACCTAATGCAGTAAGGGATGATCCAAATGTAGTGCTTCCTCCTGATGTAGGCACTACGTTCGGAGGAAGTCCGCCCGAGCCCGATCCGCCACCGCCGCCGCCAATAAGGCGGACACGTAGGTATAAGACGCCAGCTGGAAGTGTGTAAGTTCCAGAACCGGAAAGGAATACTTGAATAGTTGGTGCACGAAATGCAGGTTTACTAATATCCAGCCATTGACTTCCGTTCGAAATAATTGTCACTGACGAATTTTTTGAAACTAAAACCATACTAGGATTACCATCAATATTTTCACCCGAAGTTGCGTTTACTATTGCCGAGTTTGAACTCGAATCAGTTTTTTTGAATGTAAACGTTTTCCCCGCTTTTTCTGCAGCGGAAGGCAAGCTAACGATTATGTTGCCTGAAGAAGCATCAATAGAAACTACATCATCGGTATCCACAGATATGCTGGTCGCGGATGCTGCCGCCCTAACAGTCTTCAATCCATTGCTTGGGATATATCCCAAAGCAGATGAAATTTGGTTTGAAGTTACGTTATAAGGCTGACATGATAACGTGTCTGAGATTGCTAAATATGAAAGGTGCTGCCCATTAGGACACGGGCCTGATGCCATTAACCAACCGCCAACGACTATTGATTTGATATCGGCGATATTTAGATTGGATCCTTGTAGCACTCTACCTTTTGAATCAACTGTGATTTTAGAATAAGTACCTGCAACCACCCCTGTTGACTTTAATAACGGATTTGGAAAAGTACCTTCCAAGTCTCCACCGGCTATACCTCCTCCAGAGTTCAAATCCGCAATATCAACAGCTACGACTTGTGTCACTCGGCCTTTGGCATCAATGGTTAATTTAGGTATTTGAGTAGCAGACCCATAGATACCAGGCTGAACTCCTGAGTCGGAGAGACCGATCTCTCCCGAAGTAGTAATCGTGCCACCGGATAAACCAGGCCCTGCAGCAATACTTGTAACAGTTCCCGTTCCTGTCCACCCACTCGAAAGGATTTTACAATTCGCCCCCGTCCTATCACAAATGGAATCAGCACGGATTGTTCCGACTACCTCAAGACGATCTTGAGGTGTCGTAGTACCTAAGCCAACATTCCCAACTGAATCAACGTTAATCCTTCTGTTTCCTTCACCATCAGCAATTATGATATTATTTGAAATATTTGGCCCGAGGGATTGAACTCGTGCACCAATAATGGTGTTGTTTGTACCATTGATAATCCCTAAACCGGAATTATGTCCAATGACGGTATTATACCCAGTAGAGTCTGTAGTCCTTTTCAAATCAAATAAAGCGTTGGTTCCTATGGCGATATTTCCATTAGAAATCGTATTACTGGCTAGAGAGTAAGTTCCAATTCCTATGTTATTGGAGCCTACAGTAAATTTTAACGCAAAATCGCCAACGCCAACATTGTAATCACCCTCATCATTCGACTGAAGCGATCCATTTCCTATCGCTGTGTTCCCATTTCCCAGAGTATTCTCGGTTAGCGCTGCCGCACCAATCGCGACATTTTGGGTTCCATCCGTATTCGCTGAAAGTGCACCGCTGCCGAATGCCGAGTTATAACTCGAAACATTCGTTTTTAATGCATAAAGACCTACGGCCGTGTTTGATATACCGGTAGTATTGAGCGACAAAGCCTGGTTTCCCACTGCTGTGTTCCCCTGCCCCGTATTCACTTGCAATGCTCCGCTGCCAACCGCCGTGCACATTGATGCTAGGCCGCCATATCCTGTCCCTATACCAATGCCATTTACCTTAATGTCTCCGTTAACATCCAGCAGAGCTGAAGGAGTAGCTATTCCTATACCAACCAAACCGGAGTTATAATATACATCAGCACCACTTGATACCCATGCGCCTGCTTTAGCTTGAGAATTAAATAGTAGCATCACGGTGAATATTGCTCGATATTTCATGAAGACCTCGCCTTAAACATTAATATGTATATGAACATGAAGTAGTTTGTTTAAATTCGAAATGTATTCAATTGAATTTCTTGAACAGAAGTGTTTTTTAGCTCAAGGTCGGGAACAAAAAAACTTAACCCTGGTGCATTTTAGGTCGCCTATCAAAGTTTTAGACACCTAATAAACAACCTATTTTCGCTCTGCCAAGCCAGTTTTTTGCATGCCTTGGTCGACATGAGAAAATGGCTCGTTCTTCCCTTTTTGTTAAGTGCCTGTCAAAGCGATGTTCAGACCTCTCCGGCTGAGATGACACAGGTGGATTCACCGGCTATTGTCGGTGGCACTGAAGTGGCTCGTGAAGACGCCATGACTCGCAAAGCGCTTCACCTGCGCTCGCTTTATAACAAACAAGTTAAAGACGATGGCAATAAGATCACGACGTCTTACAAGGTGCAGGAATGTACAGCGGCCGCTATTTCTCCAAGAATCATTCTGACAGCCGCTCACTGTATCGTGGAAAATGCCAATGTGGTTCGTATCGAACTTCCCGTTGAAGACAAGAAAGCCCTTTTCAATGTGATCAAAATCGTGCCTCACCCAGATTACCCGAAAGAAGATACGGCGGATCTAGCGATGATGCTTCTTGAAGTCTCTCTTCCAGAAGGCGTAACAATCATGACGTTGCCTGAGGCTAAGAAGAATTTGGAACTTAAGAATGTGACTGCCGCGGGCTTCGGAAGAACTAATGGAAAAAAATCTCTTCCTGGAAATGCAGGCATCTTAAGAACCGCGACTCTTGAAATTGCATCTTACGATCCGAGCCTCCCTACTTTCGAAGTGGATCAAACCAAAGGCAAAGGTGTCTGCCAAGGAGATTCCGGTGGTCCTGCGATGTTGACTGCAGGTGAAGACACAATGGTTGTCGGTGTTGTTTCAAAATCATTGATTCCGCAAACAGAAGATCCAGATCCCGATTGGTGTAACTACCGCGGTCAGTACATCAATGTTCAGTATCACATGGACTGGATTCAAAAAACTTTAAACGCGTTATCTTTAGAGTAAAGACGATGAAACAAGTCAAAGCCCTTTTAATCTTATTTGGACTTTGCGGCGCTCTCAGCGCCCAGGCTTTGACGTCCACAAACGTTCTTCCTGAAGGTATTAACAGTCCATCATTTCGCTTTGGGAAGATTGATGGCATTGATGAAAAGTATATTGAAGACGGCACTTTGATGAAACTGGGCGACTACAAATCTGTGGTCTTCGATGCTCCGACTTTGGCGAAATTCAATTCCGATGCAAAACGCCTGATTGATGCGTTGAACAGCTTTGGCGCTCATAATCTGGGAAGCGATTTTAATCTAGGAGTTCTGCGCGTTCATACGAAACCCACAGTGCAGTACTTTGCTCCCGTTTTTGCCCGTGGTTTAACTAAGAAATGGACATTGGGTTTAGGTTTACCAGTCGTGACTTACAAAAACTCTGTGTCAATATCTCAGCAGTTTTCTAACATTGAATATTATCGCGCCCAGTTCTCCGGTCTAAGTGCCGAACTCGACAGCGCCTTAAATACGAACTTGGCTGTCGCCACTCAACAAACTTTGAAACAAAAAGGCTATCGACCGTTAGCCAATCAGGATGAAACTTTCTTAGGCGACGTTCAACTAGCTAGCGTTTATAAGTTTTATGAGGACAATAGGCAAGCCATCGTCTATCAAGCGCAGCTCAGCTTACCAACGGGCCCTGCCTATGACCCTGACAATCTAGCGGCATTAAATATTTTCGGCCGAACGAACATTAATAATACCGTCGCTTATTCCCGCAAGATGGGGAAAAGTTTTACCCTTGTTCCCTATCTTTCATATATCTATAACGTTCCCGATAAAATCACCGCGCGTGTACCTTTGGACGAAGATGACACTCTTCCTGATCAGGCGTCAAAAGAAGAGGTCGATCGTTCGTTAGGAGACACGACATCACTAGGCAGCAATTTATTCTATGAACTCAATGACAGTTGGACTTTCGGTGGCGGCTATGAATATTCCACGAAGTTCGAAGACAGTTTTTCTGGCGCAAAAAATTCTCGTTATGATCTTCTAGCTTTGAATACTGAAATGCGAGCACAAAGAGTGAAGGCGGAAGTCTCTTACAGCTCTGTGAAATCTTATTTTAAGAAGACGGCCGTACTTCCCATGATCGTGTCCTTGGAAGTTTCTGATGTCATCGCGGGAGTCAACGTAGAACGCCAATTGGTGCAAGAACTGAACTTGATGATGTTTTTTTAAAGGGATTTTAAATGAAGACGAGCATTAAAATTCTAATTTCATCTGTCCTTGCCTTGAGTGCTTGCGCGCCCAAACCGGAAGAGCGTCGCTTTGAAACACCTCGCAATGCTTTCGGCCCCAAGTCCCAAGACGCCGATCTAAATGCACGTCTTCGCTCGTTTAACAGAGAAACTCCCCCTCTCGTGTGGCAGGGAACGGTTTCCACCGCCGACCTTTTCGAACAAGCCGAAAACTTGATCGCTCTTGGAAATTTGCGGGATGACGAAGTTCTAAAAAACAAAGGCTTGCAATGGATTCAAAGTTTTTATGCGCAGCCCGGCGCCACAACGATGGTGCCCCTGGCGCAAACCCCTTTTGCATCTTTAGCCGCCGCACAAACTCAGGAAGAAGTAAGAAAAACTTTAAGTGAAGTGTCCGTCGACCTTGAAAGATCACGACTGACCCTTTCCGGAAATATCCTTCAATTAGGAAGATCTTATCCCTGGCCGCAACAGCCAGAGACTCTATCAAGTCTTTTACTTCACGTCGAAAAATTCACCGAAGCTCTTCTTGGTTCGATTGATACTTTAGATATGCCGGAGATGATCAAAGAGGGCGTAAAAACGGAACTCCAACTTCAAACGAAACCTTTGTTCGCCGACGTCCAACGTTTGATGCAAGACTTGCAAAACGCAAAAACTCTGACACAGACACTGAATCTGGTTGAAAAAGTAATTAAGGATTTTGATGTTGCCGTTCCTGCAGATCTTCAAAAAAGTCTTCAACAAGGTCGCCTTATCTCGACAGGCTTAGATGCCATTCAAGACGAGCCTCAAGCAGGGCTCACAGTCCTTGTTGATATCTGGCGTATTCTAACTCCGGAAGAAAAAGCCAGCTATTTTAAACCGGTGAACGAAGACCTCTATGATTTTCTGACGAATCAAGATGATAAGGAACTTGATTGTCTTCGTAAAGATGGCTGTTCCGGCGGCTTGTTTAAAGGTATTGCCAAGAAAGTCTTTATCCTTCCAAAAATTAAAAAGTACGGCTTGCAGCAACTTCGCCAAGAGATGAACGAAAAAACGAAAGGCTATGTTTATTCTGAAATCGAAAAGTTCGCGCAAAACTTTGTAAAAGAACTTCCGGCAATCTTCGTAGAAAAAATCGATGCCGGTCTTGTTGAAAAAAGGAAAGAGCTGGCGAATGTTCAGTCCAATTATGGCGACTACATCAAAAATCTTTTTGCAAAATGGTCAGAAAAAGTTTTGCCAGAGACAAAGGGCCACGTTCCCGGTTTTGAAGCCTCGCAAGTTAAAATCCAAATTTCCAATAAAACGGCATTCTCGGTGCAACCTCAAGGTTCGATGAACGAGATTCAGGCCGATAATATCGGTCCCTCGTTAGCGGCAAACAGTCTTCTTCTTGAGTACTCACAACCAGAGACAGCTCTCAGTTTTCAAACAGCTTTATCGCAGGTAAATAAGCTCGTGAGCATCGGTGGTTATCGCGATGTGAACGGAAACCTGATCCCGGCATTGCTTTCTCCCGTCGAAGCAGTCAAAGCACCTTTGGATATCATGAATCTTAACGAATCTGAGCATTCTTACCGCATCCCCGACAAGATCCGACTGCAAGACGGATTTCATGCGAACGAAGAAATGGCTTACGAGAAAAACTTTTCAGCAGAAGCCTTCGCCTCACAGATTCACGGCTTAAGCCGCATGATGCGCGTGATGGCTGATTGGAAGGAAACGAACTTTGATAAGACACTTGGGAATATTAAAGCGCAGGAATTAACATCAGAAATTCAAGCAGAGGCTTTAAATAGATCTTTATTCCCCAAAGATATGCTCTTCACATTGAATCTTGGCGATGTGGCCGTACTGCTTCAAGATATCACGAAGAAATCCACGCCGGTTTTTCTACTCACGCTAGATAAGAAGCTCCTGTGGGCGGATCAATATACGACGACAACTGAAACTGCCGTCATGGGCGGCATTGTCGACATCAAGGCCGGAAGAAAATCAAACGCCGTGAAGACACGGGACATGGCGAAGTTTATTTTAGCCATCGCTGAATTCTTAGAGGCCACTGAAGGTGTTGAGAATACAAAATCTTCGATCCTTTTAGAAAAAGATGCCGAGGGATTGAGTGCTCTAGAAACCTTAGTGGAAGGTCGACGCGATCTTAAACTTCTCACCGTCGCTTTAGCTAACTTTCTTTCAAATCAGCTGATGAATGAGAAGTCTTTGCTTCCGTCTTACTATTATCTTAATAAACTGCAACCTTCGAATAATCCTGAAGTGAACGCTGAAGAACAAGCGTTAAGCCTGCGCGCTCTTCTTAAGGCTGCTGAGGTGACGGAGCTTGAAACTTACAAGTGGTCGGCTTTGGAAATCTATTACGGCATGAACAAGCATCTTTATAACGACAAAGAAGGCTTCTATGTTCACGGCGATGGAACGAAACTGGATTTCCCGCAGAAGGTGAACGTAATCCTAGCGCTAGAAACAGTTCGTCCACACCTGAACAAAGAAAGCCGTCAGCAATTGGATAAAATCCAACTGCCGTGGATTCGCTCTTTACAGTCTTTGAAGTGATTTAGTCGTTGTCGTCTTCGGGAGCGATCTTTTGAATCATCTCTCGGAAACCCTGTTGATCCGCCGAAGGAACTTCGCGGCGGTCCAGAGTGAACTTGATATATTTTACAAAATTCTTCTCAAATTTTTGGTTGATGGTGTCACGAATGTGATTCCCCATAAAACTCATCTGCTGCATCCAGGTTGAGTTTCGCACCCAAACATACAAAACACCGCGCTGAAAACCGACAGGCTCGGCATTTTTCGCAATGGTGGGCCCCACGACTTCTTCCCATTTCGCCCACAATTTCCAACGCATAAATTGCTCTGACAATGGCGACTTGCCATTTTCAAAAAGACTCTGTAGTACTTCCGAGCCGATAGAAAATTTACGCTTGGGTTTGTTTGTGTAATCCATCTCAGAAAAGGTCTACCACAAAGATGACAAATTTCACTCAAAATCAAAAAATTACAGTGGTTGGTGCAGGGCTCGCAGGCTCGGAATGCGCATTACAATTGGCTGACATGGGATATCAAGTCGTTCTTTACGAAATGCGCGATAAAACCATGACGCCTGCTCATAAAACTCACAAGTTCGCAGAGCTTGTTTGTTCGAATTCTTTTGGCAGTTTGGGAGAGCACTCCGCACCAGGACAATTGAAGTGGGAAGCAAAAAAAATGAATTCCCACATCTTGGATGCGGCCTTCAAAGCACAAGTTCCAGCAGGCCAAGCTTTAGGAATGGACCGCGAAGTCTTTTCTGAAATCGTCACCGAGAAAATTAAAAATCATCCGCGCATCGAAGTTCGCAATGACGTGGTGACGTCACTGAGTTCTTTGCCTCGTCCGACCGTGATCGCCACCGGCCCGTTGACTCATGACGAACTCGCCGAAGACATGCGCAAACATTTTGGTGATGAATTTCTTTACTTCTTCGACGCCATTGCGCCAATCATTGATGCCGATACCATCAACACGGAAATCGCGTGGAAAGCCGACCGTTACGATAAAGGCACGGGCGACTACTACAACTGTCCGATGAACAAAGAAGAATACAATCGGTTCATCGAAGAAATCAAAAACGCACGTAAGATCGAACCAAAACATTTCGAGACGACGAACTTTTTTGAAGGCTGCATGCCGATTGAAGTGATGGTGGACCGTGGTCCTCAGACTCTGCGTTTCGGTCCCATGAAACCGATCGGCTTGGATGATCCACGCACAGGTCGTTATCCTTGGGCCGTCGTCCAATTAAGACAAGACAACAAAGAAGGCACGGCCTACAACATGGTCGGCTTTCAAACTCGCATGGCGTACGGAGAACAAGTGCGCGTCTTCCGCATGATTCCAGGGTTAGAAAATGCAGAGTTCCTAAAGCTAGGAAGCATTCACCGCAACCTCTTCATCAATTCTCCGAAAAGATTGAATCAAGATTTGTCCTCCAAGAATGATCCTTGGTTGTTCTTTGCGGGCCAAATCACAGGTGTCGAAGGATACTTCGAATCGACGTGTACGGGACTGATGGTCGCGCATTTCTTGAATCAAAAACTTCAAGACCGCCCTTTCACACCACCACCAAGAGCCAGCGCCTTTGGTTCTTTGTTAGAAGCAATCACGGATCCTACAAGAGCAGAGCACTTCCAACCTACGAACATCAACTTCGCCCTTCTTCCACCATTGGCAGAAAAAGAGCGCGACAAAGAACTTCGCAAGAAAAAGCAAATCACTTTAGCTCGCGAAGCTTTGCAAAACTGGAATCCCTAAGGGCCAAAGCCTTTAGGAGATTTCCATTTCACGTTTTAATTTCCAATCTAATGTCGGCTGATCCACTTCAGGCTTGAAGTGGTCACGGCAACGAGCTTCATAAGAATCATGAGCCCCAACAAGAACCTGATTGTCTCCACCTGAAGTTCTTTGCGTACGGCTAGCTTGAGCACCACAAACCACGCACACCGCATGTTGCTTCGTCACACTTTCAGCAATCGCCATCAAAGTCGGCATCGGCTCAAAAGGCTTCCCCTGCCAATCCGTATCCAAACCCGCGATAATCACACGAAGCCCACGATCAGCAAGATCCTGAGCCACCTGCACCAGATTCGCAGAAAAGAACTGCCCCTCATCAATACCGACAACTTTAGTTCCCGGCTTCAAATGACTCCAAATCTCTTCCGCATCATGAATCGGCAAAGAATCCATCGTCGTCATATTATGAGAAGTCACTGCCATCTCATTATAACGTTTATCAATAATAGGCTTAAAAACCTGAATCTGAAGCCGAGCAAACTCCGCCCGACGCAATCGGCGAATCAACTCTTCAGTCTTCCCACTGAACATCGACCCAACAACGATTTCAATCCACCCTCTACTTTGAACATAAGAAAACTCAGACACTTGACCCCTCACTGTCTTCAGCCAAAGACGATCCAAGAATCCCCACCCCGAGTCACCAACTAACGCAAACCGTCCCCACCAAAAAATCCCAAGAAAGCATGTCTATATATAGAGAAGACCCAGAACCCAAACTGCTGCTCATTAAAGCTGCAACATTTTTGAAAACCTCTTCATTCAATCCCCCGGGCGCAAACATGTCTCGGAAGAACTCAAGAACCCGGTTTCGATTCTGTGGATTGGCGAAGCCTTTGGGCTGGCGGATGATGAAGGGACCTCCGGCCCCGCAGGATGCGGTACCCTGGCCGGCAGAGGGCCGGACGCCCGTGTCCCGTAGTCATTCGACAGCCCAAAGGCTTCGACGATCCGCAGAATCGAAGGGCCCGCGTTACAATCGCGAGCTTCTCCCAATTTCGTAACACGGGACCGCAACCCCACACTGAGACTGAAGTTTTTTCTAATTCACCACGGAGTTCTTCCAAAAACCGTCAGTTTTTCACAATTTTAAGGGTCTGAACCACCCTTATGGCTTGCGACTGCGGCGCGTCGTCGGATACTCAGGGCGAACACATGGGAATGTTTTTAAGATTTCGACAGAAATTAACCAAGGTCGCTCTAGTCAGCGCTTTGGGTTTTACGACGATCGCAATGAATGGCTGTGACGCCATTTATTGGGACGAGCAAGAAACTTTGTCCCGTGTTCAAGCTAAAGGCGAAGTTGTTGTCCTCACCACGCAAAGTCCTCTTATATATAGTAAGCCGAAAAAAGGGGTGGCGTTCGGAATCGACCACGATCTGTTAGAAAACTTCGCTCACCGCTACAACCTCAAGATCCGTTACGTGGTTCTTCCTGATGAAGACTCGGTGATAAGGGCTTTGATGAAGGGTGAGGGCGATATTGCCGCCGCTCGTTTGAGGACTCCTCGCAATAATACAGGCTTTTTGAAAAGCCCGGCCTATGAAGAGACTTTCTTAAGTCTTTACTGCCACAAAAAATCCCAAGTTCAAAATATCCAGGATCTTAACGGCAAACGCATCCAGCTTCTTAATAAAGACAACTACTTCGGTCTTTCACAACGCCTGCTTCAACTTTCTCCGTCCGTCCAACTTGAAATTTTAGAAAATACGAAAACTCAGGATTTATTCACCGGTCTTCCGCAACGTAAAACGGATTGCGTGATCGCTGAAAACTTCAGTGGAGATTTCTATACGCGCTATCACACCTCCGTAGAAAAAGTGACGGCCCTGACGGAGTCTTATTCATTAAGCTGGCTTTTAACTCCAGATAATTATGATCTCGTGCAGTTAATGAATGCTTGGTATCAGCAAGCCTCTCGCGATGATGAAATCATGCGTACCTTGGATCGTTACAAAACTTATCTCGCCCAACTGGATAAACGAGACATTGCGCAATTCTTTAAAAAGATTCGTTCGACACTTCCTCTTTACCGCCAGGCTTTCAAAGATGCCGGTGAAGAGCACGGTCTTCCGTGGCAGTTGATTGCTTCGGTGGCGTATCAGGAATCACATTGGAATCCAGATGCTCGCAGCTTTACGGGCGTGCGCGGTCTTATGCAATTAACGACAGAGACGGCAGATCACGTGGGTATCGAAGATCGTACAGATCCCATGCAAAGTATTTGGGGCGGATCGAAGTATCTTCGTTACTTATGGAATCGCACTCCGAAAGACTTAAATCCGAAAGACCGTCTGGCTTTGACTTTGGCGGCCTACAACGTCGGTGTCGCTCACTTGAAAGATGCGCAAAAGCTCGCTGAAAAAATGGGTCGCAATCCTAATTCTTGGAGACACCTACGCGAGGTTCTTCCGCTTCTAGCAAATCCGGATTACGCGGCTGAATTAGAATACGGTCCTGCGCGCGGTTATGAAACAGTGGACTTCGTCGAGCGTGTGAAGTCGTTTTATAACTTAATGAATTCTGGCGTTTAATTTTTTTGAAATTTTAGAAATAAAAAAAGCCCTCTTTTCAGAGGGCTTTTTAGTTTATTCAACTGTCACGGACTTTGCGAGGTTGCGTGGTTGATCCACATCGTAACCAAGGTTGCAAGCCAAATGGTAAGACATCAGCTGCAATGGAATAACAGTCAAAATAGACTCGACAGTCCAGTGAGCTTTTGGAATTGCCAAATAGTATTCACTGATCGCACGAAGCTTTTCGTTTTCGCCAGTTCCAATAGAAATCACTTTACCACCACGGGCACGGGCTTCTTCCAGATTGCTGATAGTTTTTTCGTAAAGGTGATCTGTCGGGGCCACCATCACAATCGCCATGCGCTCGTCGATCAATGCCAATGGACCGTGCTTCATTTCACCTGCGGCATAACCTTCAGCGTGCATGTAAGCAAGCTCCTTCAATTTCAAAGCGCCTTCCATTGCGATTGGGAAGCTGGTACCACGACCCATGTATAAGAAGCCACGGAACAACTTCAAGCCTGAAGCAGCTTCTTCGAAGTATTTGTCATAAGCTAAAACGCCTTCCATTTGACTTGGAACAGCTAGCAAAGACTTCACAAGTTCTTTTTCTGTCGCTTCATTCATCGCACCGCGAGCGCGAGCCAATGAAATGGCAAAACAGTTAAGAACAGCCATCGTGCTGGTGAAAGCTTTTGTCGAAGCCACACCGATCTCTGGACCCGAGTTCATATACAAGTGCCCGTGAGCTTCACGATCAATTGTTGAATTGCGCACGTTACAGATACTCAAAGTTGTCGCACCCAATTCCTTAGCCATGCGGATCGCTGCCAAAGTATCCGCCGTCTCTCCACTTTGAGAAATCGTCATCACCAAGCTGCGAGGAGGAATCACCGGATTGCGATAACGGAATTCACTTGCGATATCACATTCAACGGGAACTTTCGCAAGCTGTTCGATCAAGTATTTACCCACCATGCCGGCATAGTTACTTGTTCCGCAGGCGATGATGAACACGCGGTCGATGTTTTTAAAGACTTCTTGAGTTTTCGCCCAGTCCGCTTTCGAATCAAGCTCCTCCAGTTTCTGAACAGGCTGTCCGCCGAAGCCGACATTTTTTAAAGCCACAGAGAAATTCTCTGGATTCACATGCGGCTCAATCGCTGCTGCGACCGCACGAGGCTGCTCATAGATTTCTTTAAGCATGTAGTGAGCATAACCTTGCTTCTCAACCATCTCTGGATTCCAGTTCAGCTCAACCACTTTCTTTTGAATCGGAAAGCCGTTGGCAGAGAAGAATTGAACATCCGCCCCTTTGATCGACACGATTTCACGGTCATCCAAGTAAACGAATTTTTTCGTGTACTGAATCAAAGCTTGGACGTCACTAGCCACGAACATTTCTTTTTCGCCGATACCCACAACAAGCGGTGGGCCGTCTTTGAAAGCCACTAGACGATCTGGATCTTGTTCCCACATCACAAGGATAGAGAACGCGCCGCGGATTTTTTGCAAAACGCCTTCAACGGCTTTGAAAAGATCTTTCGTCACTTCCACTTCGTTCGCGATCAAATGCGCGACAAGTTCAGAGTCTGTATCTGAAGTGATCTCCGCCCCTTGAGCCAAAAGCTCTTCGCGAATTTCAAGATAGTTTTCGATAATGCCATTGTGAACAAGATTGATGCCGCGAACTTGGTGAGGATGGGCATTTCTTTCAGAAGGTTTACCGTGAGTCGCCCAACGAGTGTGACCGATGCCGATACGGCCATCGAACTTCTCTGACGTCAGTTTTTCTTCCAAGTTTTTAAGTTTACCTTGGGCACGCACGCGTTTTGTTTTGCCACCATCAAGAATAGCCACACCCGCACTGTCGTATCCACGGTATTCTAATTTTTTAAGACCGCTGATAATCACATCTTTGGGATTTTGAGGGCCTAAATAGCCAACGATACCACACATAACTTCACCTATTTGCTTTCAGTCTCGGCCACTTCTTGTTCAGTGGCTTTAACAGCGTAGTTTTCTTTAACGAATTGTTTGCCACGAGCGACAGCCAAGGCTTTCGCTGGGACATTTTTAGTAATCGTCGATCCGGAACCGATGATGGCGTCATCACCGACTTCGATAGGAGCCACGAACTGAGTGTCACTGCCTACGAAGACACGGTTTCCAATCTTCGTTTTATATTTCTTTCTGTCAGCTGCGTAATTACAAGTTATAGTTCCGCAACCTACATTCACTTCTTCACCGATCTCGGCATCGCCAAGATACGTCAAGTGACCGGCTTTTGATTTTTTACCGAACTTCACTTTTTTCATCTCCACGAAGTTTCCAACATGAGCTTCTTCGAAGATTTCTGTCTCTGGGCGAAGGCGCGCGTAAGGACCAACAGAAACTTTATTGTGAAGTTTCGTTTGTTCTAAATAACTGCCGCCGCGCACCTGCACGCTATCGCCGATTTCTGAATCAGATATAAAACTATTCGATTCGATCACGGTGAAAGAGCCGACTTTGGAGCGACCACGAATAAAGACATTCGGGTAAAGCACTGTGCCAGCGCCGATCTCCACACTTTCCTCCACGTAGACGGTGCGAGGGTCGATCATCAACACGCCTTCTTCCATCAAACGCATAGCTTTGCGTTTGAATAAAAGACGAGTGGCCTTAGCCAGCTCGACTTGGTTGTTCACGCCAACAGCGACTTTGGGAGTCGACTGGATGGCTTGCACACGCAGCTTATCTGAGATGCACAAAGAAATAAGATCCGTGATGTAGAATTCTTTTTTTGAATTGTTGTTTGAAATCTTCGGAAGGTATTCCGCAAGGACAGAGCCTTTCACCACGTAGATACCTGTATTGATTTCTTTGATTTTCAAAGTTTCAACCGAAGCATCTTTCGCTTCAACGATCGCTGCAAGTTCACCACGATGACGCACGATACGACCAAACTCGCCCGGCGTTTTAATAACCGCTGTCACCACGGCCAAATCACATTTTTCATCACGGAAGTGACGAACGAAGTCTTTGATATCCGAAGCTTCAATCAACGGATGATCGCCGTTCATGATAACAACGTCACCTTCGATGGTTTCTGGTTTGGCACAACGAACGGCGTGCGCCGTCCCCAATTGTTCTTCTTGGACGTAACAAGCAACACCCATCGGTTCGACGACCTGGCGGACGAGATTTTGTCCGTGACCCACGATCACGCGAACTTCGGCGGCACCGGCACCTTTGGAAGCTTGAATGACTTTTTCAATCATCGGGCGGCCCGCCACGGGATGAAGAACTTTTGGAAGTGGCGATTTCATACGTGTGCCCTTACCGGCAGCAAGAGCGATCACAGTTAACTTCTCAGATGAATTGACTGACATTTAGAAACATCCTTTTAAAAGCTTTTCTTCTCTGAAAAAAACAGGCTTAATTGTCTCATGCAAGGAAAAATTTTTCATCAAACTTCTTGGGCTCAAACCTCTCTTGGAACTTCTATCGAATTGTATAAAAAATCACACAGTTTGAGTGGCTTTTCCGAACGGCCCATTTTGTTTATTGGAGGAGTTCATGGCGACGAACCCGAAGGCGTTCGCCTGGCGCAGGAACTTATCCAATGGCTTCAGCAGGTAGAGGCCACTCAATCTGAGTCTATCCGCCCGTGGCTGCTGATTCCCTGTATCAACCCCGACGGTTATGCGAAAAACCAAAGGGTGAACGCCGGTGGAGTAGACCTGAACCGCAATTTTCCTTCGCGAGACTGGTCCTCGGAAGCCAAGGCACCCCGATATTATCCTGGCCCTTCGCCTGGAAGTGAGAAGGAAGTGCAGGCCTTGGTAAAACTCATTGAGGACGAAAAGCCACAGCTCATAGTACACTTTCACTCGTGGGAGCCTTGCGTTGTCTACACGGGCCAGCCTGGAAAAAAAGCCGCTGAGATATTGGCGACTGACACAGGTTACGAGGCGCGTGAAGACATTGGTTATCCGACACCGGGAAGCCTAGGACAATACGGTTGGATGGAACACCAGATCCCGGTGATCTGTATTGAAGAACAAGAACACATTGATCTGAATTTAGTGTGGCCTCACTTTAAAAAGGGACTGGAACTTCTACTGACAGGAAAATCAATTTCATGAGTAAGTATAAATCCATCGCCTTCGACTTAGACGACACCTTGCTGGACACCTCAGGTATTCTGGTTCCAGCAGCGGCCCGCCGTTCTTGCGAAGCCATGCTAGCTGCGGGATTGCGATGTGATTTAGAAACTTGTTTGCAAATGCGCCATGAGTTGGCCTCGCAATATTCACATACAGAAATCTTTACGAAGATTGTCGATAGATTCGGGACGAACCAAAAAGGGAAAGCCATTCACGACGCGCTTGAGCGTTTCTATAACCCCGAGATCCCTGAAAAACTTCCGATGATGCCAGGATCTTTGGATAACATCCAAAAACTGCGCAAATCTCATAATCTGTTTTTAGTAACGATGGGGTCTCCCGAGGCCCAAGCGCAGAAAATCCGCTCTTTAGGAATCGCGCCGCTGTTTAAAAAAATCTATATTTTAAATGGCTTTATCGGAGAGAAAAAAGAATCGGCCTTCCTCGACATTGTGCAAAGTGAAGGTCATAAACCGCAAGAACTCTTAAGTATTGGGAATCGTCTTTCCAGTGAAATTCGCGATGGAAAACGCATGGGTGCTGACACCTGTTACTTCGCTTATGGCGAGCACGTCGGCGAAATTCCGCAATATCCTGAAGATCATCCTGATTTTACTATCACCCAACACCAGGACCTCATCCCGACATGCGGACTTTAAAAGCCAGTTTTCTTTTAATTGGTCCTTGGGACGCACGCTTACAAGAATTGGGAGCGCATATTGCTACCGACTTGCAGCAGGCCTGGCATTGGATTCAGGACTCCACCTACGATGTTGTCGCCGTATCGATCACTTTGGTTTTAGGAAAAAAATTTCCTGAGTTTTATCAGGCGATCAAAGAAAGTTCACCGGCGACGCAATTTATTGCTGTCGTGCCAGAAGATTTTTCCGCACACCAGCTTTCTTTTTTGCATGAAGAGTTTTCTTTCTTCCGAGTGATGTCGAGCTATCAAGATGCCGATTTAGAAACCCACTTGTTTTCGGCGTTAGAAGAAGCCAATCAGCGCAAACAGGATGAAAACTTAGCGCTCTTAATTCGCGAACAAACGGCACAGTTAAAACGCTTGCAAATTGAACTCGAAGAGCGCGTGCAAAAAAGAACGAAGTTTCTGACGGAAGCACGCCGCAAATTGTTTTTAACAAACTCTCGTATCGAGGGATTTAAGCGCGCCCTTATGGCCGTGCATCAGGCAAGCTCTGTGGGGGAAATTGAACAACTTCTTAATGAATCTATGGCCGCGACGGTTCATACGTCTTGGATTCGTTTGTTCTATCATCCTCAAGACGAATTGTTTTCAAGACAGGTGCAGGCCCAGCTGAACTTCACGCAACTGCAGGTTCCCCTTTTCCGTCATCACGAAAAAGTCGGATCCATCTTTTTCTTGCGGGGTCCGGATCATCCTTTCACGAAGGAAGAAAGTGACTTCCTCACTCGCGTTGCCGAAGCCGTGGCCTTGGCCTTGGACCGTATTCAGAAACTGAAAGAATCAGAGTCTTTGAAAGAACAATGGGAAGCCACTTTCAATTCCATGTCGGATCCCGTTGTTCTTATTGACACGAATTATGACATCATTCAATCCAACAAGGCTTTGGATGACAGGCTTCGCGAGCAGGGCCGCGAACACACTTCGCGCAAGTGTTATCAAGTTTTATACAATCGCGAGGAACCTTGTCCGGGCTGTCAGCGCGGAACGAACTTCCGCGTGCAAAGTCAGAGCTCTTCTCCGCGCACCTTCGAAGTTTTCAGCCAAAGCCTTCCGTTGGATTCTGAAAAGCCACCGGTATTCGTAAATCTTTATCATGACGTGACTCAACAACTGAAAATGGAAAAGCAGATCTTAGAGTCGGCAAAAATGGCAGAGCTAGGAACTATCGGATCAAGTATCGCTCACGAACTGAATAATCCCTTAGGGGGCATACTATCCTTCACTCAGCTCATTAAGATGGACATGAGTCCAGACAATCCTCTTTACCCCGACATTGTGGAAATGGAAGCGGGCGTACAACGCTGTAAAGAAATCGTGCAAAACCTTTTAGGTTTCACGCGAAATCCCAATGCCGATCAGATTGGGGATATCAGCCTGAAGGAAGCCTGCTTGCGCGCTCTTAAGATCGTAGAGCTGCAAACAAAATCCCAAGGCATTGAAGTGAAGCTGCATTTCCCTGGCGAGGATATTTTGGTACGTGGCCACCTTAATCTTCTGGCTCAAGCTTTGAAAAATGTCCTGCAAAGTGCGATTGATCACGTCACAGACCGTTCACGCAATGAAAAGGGCTTTCGTCCAATTCTAGATATCGAAATTTCCTCTGGCACAGAACTGACATATATTTTAGTCAAGGATAACGGTACGCCAGAAAAAAACCCCAGCCTTCCTATCGGCTTAGGTCTTTCAGTGGCCTCGCAGATTTTACGAGACTTTGAAGGCACACTGGAGTTTTCACTGAGCCAATACCAAGAGAATATAGCGCGCATAGCTTTTTCACTTTAAAGGGTTGTTGTGGAAATCAAAATCACCAATCGTTTGATTCAGGGTATCTTTGCCCTTGGTACAGTCGTCACTCTTTCTATTCTGATACTCAATTTTCTTTCTTTGCGCGACTATCGCCGCTCTATTCGTGAACAAGAAAAAAGCGAAGCCCTGGTCGTTGTCATGGAAGAACTTGTGAAGACAATGGTTGACCTCGAGACCGGCCAACGGGGTTACATCCTTACATCTAACAGTGATTTTCTTGAACCTTATGATAAAGCCCGCATCCACATTCCGCGCCACCTCAAAACTTTAGACCAAGGCGCTCCGCCAGAAATTAAAAATATGGTGGAGTATAAAGCCCTTCGCGGGCTCGTAAATAAAAAAATCGATCTGTCTCGCGAGATGATTGCGCTAGTGAATGCCGGGCAAGTAAAAAAGGCACAAGACAAAGTGCGTTCCGGTGCCGGTAAAGAAGTGATGGATCAACTTCGCGCTTATGTTGATGCCGTCAAAGGTGTCGAACGTGCCAAGGCCGAAGAACATCGCAAAGTCTCTGAATCCAAAGGCCGTATCAATCGCGACTGGACGATTCTAGGTAGCGGACTTTGCTTTGCGATTATCGTTCTGGCCTATCTTCTGACCGACATGGAGAATCGCCGACGCACTAAGGTTGAAGAAGAATTAGAGCTGGCGAAGGATGCCGCTGTTGAGGCTTCGAAACACAAGTCTGAATTTTTAGCTAACATGAGTCACGAAATTCGCACTCCCATGAACGGTATTTTAGGAATGTCGGAAGTGATGATTGCGGAAATGCCCGAGAGCGGTCAACGTGCCAAACTTGAAAAGATCCGCGACGCTGGAATGGCTCTTTTGACCCTAATCAACGGCATTTTGGATCTTTCAAAAATTGAATCCGGGAAACTGGAGCTTGAAGAAAACTATTTCGAGCTACCGAAACTTGTGCAAGAAGTTTACAACACCTTAGAATATTCCGCGAAGTCAAAGGGCTTGAACTTCGAGATTTCTATTTCTGACAGCACACCTCGCGCGTTTTCCGGAGACGCACTTCGCATCCGCCAAATTCTTATTAATCTTTTGGGAAATGCCATCAAGTTCAGCTCTTCAGGTAAAGTCACGTTACAGATCAACTCCTACCGCGCGCAAAGTTCAAAAACCATGCTTCAGGTGCAAGTTTCCGATAACGGCCCAGGTATGACGGAAGAGACCGTCAAGAAACTCTTCACTCCGTTTGAACAAGGTGACAAGAGCACGACAAGAAAATACGGTGGAACGGGCTTGGGCCTTTCTATCACGAAAAAACTTGTAGATCTGATGAACGGAACGATCGAAGTAGAAAGCAAACCCGGAGAAGGAACTTCATTCTGGGTGAACATTCCTTTAGAGGCAGTGAATTCCCTGCCGGCAACAAATAGCTCTACGTCGCCGTCGAATCCGGCGTTTCAGTCATCTTTGGCTCCGTTGAAAGTGCTGGTGGCTGAAGACAACGCCACAAACCAGGAAGTGATCAAGGTTATGTTGAAACGCCTGGGTCACACTTTCACGATAGTAGAAAACGGCCGCGAAGCCATTGCCGCTTATGAAAATGAAAAACCTGACGTGATCCTGATGGATTGCCACATGCCGGAAATGGATGGCTATGAAGCGGCAAAACATATTACTGACGGTCAAGGCGCGCTTTGGTGTCGAGGTATCCCTGTTATCGCAGTCACCGCCAATGCTGTTCGAGGTGACAAAGAGGACTGCATGCGCGCAGGAATGTGTGACTATCTGTCGAAGCCTCTGACGATGGCAGAGCTGGATGATAAACTCGCGATGTGGTCGCCAAAGCTTGATGCCGTCGACACCCAAATTGTTGATCCCCGCGCGATGGAGCGACTTCGCCAGATCAGTGAAACACAAGCACCCCTTTTGATGTCACAGATTCGCGAGGAGTGGTTTAAAGAAGCTCCAGAGTCTTTACAGAAAATGAAGACGGTGATCGAACAATCTGAATGGTCCGAGGCGAGCAAAATCGCTCATCATTTAAAGTCGACGTGTGCGAATGCGGGCTTACGTCGAATGACTCAGTTCTGTTCCAAAATTGAAGAAGACATTGCTCAAAATAAATTTGATGAAGTGATGTATTTGTTTTTACAGCTGCGTTCTGAATATAAACTTGCGTGTTTGCATTTAGGAAGAGAAAATAGAAATCAAGGTATGACTTCTTAGAGGTGGCTCGTGGATAAAAAGGTATTCAGTAAAGTACGTGTGTTGATTAGTGATGATAATACCACCGATCGAATGATTCTGGCCGCCGCCCTCAGCGAACTGGGTTTTCAATATATTATTCAGGCCGAAGACGGCGCCGTGGCGCTAGCTAAAATCGAACGCGCTCACGATATGGGCGCCGGTATTGATCTTCTTTTTTTGGATTGGCAAATGCCAAAACGCAATGGCCTGAGTCTTTTGACAGATTTGCGCCGATCTCAACGTCATAAAAATATCAAGATCGTTATGACCACAAATGTTGCCGATGAAAAGTCGGTCAAGGAAGCCTTAAATCAAGGCTTAGATTCTTATATTATTAAGCCTCTTTCACTAGACACATTGAAGTCCAAGCTTCTTACGATGAAGCTTTAAGGCACTTCCCTGACTGTTGCCACCGCCTGTGAAATTCCATTCCTTAGAGGCTCCGACGTTTTCTAAAATATGAAAACAAGGAGTTGTTATGAAGCTCAAAAAGTACCTGGTAGCGTTCTGTCTACTGCTGCTCTCGCCTCTAAGTTCACCTGCACAAAACAATCAAAACACTATCAGTGATAAAGATATTGTCGATGCCTATCATTATTTTCTGGGCCGTCTGTTGGTGCTTCGCCAAGAGCATATCGATTTTAAAGACGGTGGATTTAAATGGAATGAAATCTATCATCGCGAGCCTGGCGGTGTGGCCTGGGCCAATCCCAACTTAGACGTCGTTTACAGCGAGGCGTGGTTGGCTTTAGATTCCAAAACTTGCGTTCTAGTGGATATTCCAAAGATCGAAAAAAGGTATTACACGTTCCAGGTATTAAACAGCTGGGGCGAAACACTTTCCAACATCAACG
This sequence comes from Bdellovibrio sp. HCB117, assembly GCF_047305915.1. NCBI lineage: Bacteria > Pseudomonadati > Bdellovibrionota > Bdellovibrionia > Bdellovibrionales > Pseudobdellovibrionaceae > Bdellovibrio > Bdellovibrio sp. HCB117. Next base: position 3,245,342 of record NZ_CP178622.1, read on the forward strand.
AAAGGGCCTTCCCTCGGCATCCTTATGGAAAGTTTGCTTATTGCCAGGAAAATGCGGCGGTGAAAATCCCTACGGGCACCGAGCGCATCAACGTTGTCGGAAATAAATTTCGTGTGCTGGCAAGAGTGGAAATTGGTAAAAACCAAAAAGAAGCCGTAAGACTCCAAAAGCAAATCAAAATTCGGCCAACTGCAACGGCGCAGGTTGAAACGCCGGTACAAATCCCCCTTTTTTCAAACAAAGAACTTCCCGGGTCCGTCGCCTTTGAAAAAGCAGAAGCGATTCTAAAGAGCGAACCAGATACTAACGACGGCATGGTGCCTTTGCAGGAAAAGACCCTGCTTATTAGCCGCAATTTGGGGGATGAAGCCTTCCGTGCAAGAACGGACGAAGTTATTCGCAAAGAAGCCATTCCCTCTTTTTTGCGCGCTCTTTTGACTGAAGGAACACACAAAAATGGTTGGGGCGCGACACCACCTGCGGGAAAATACGGAAGTAATTATCTTTGGCGGTCTCTCGTTAACTATGGGGGGATTTGGGCCAATACTTCGGACGAGGTTGTTTATTATCGTACAAATACCGACGGAACGAACACTCCTTTGAATGGCAGCGAAACCTACACTATGACCTTTCCTGCGGATCAACTGCCAGAGACTTTGGCGAAGTTCTTTTGGTCCGTCATTGTCGTCGACGGACAAAAGTTCATGGTCGTTCCCAACTCTTTGAACAGATACCTAATAAACAATCAATCCAAGTTGCAGAAAAATAAAGACGGCTCTTTGACAATTGTCTTTGCGAACAAGCAACCCAAGAATTATCCGCAAGCCAATTGGCTTCCGACACCTGACAAATCCAACTATCATCTGACATTTCGTTTTTACGGTCCGGAACTTCCTGTCGTTAAAGGACAGTATTTCCCACCGCCCTTACAGAAAGTCACAACATCACTTTCCAAAAACGAACTTTGAATTTCGGTTAATCCAAAAGGCAGATTTCTTAAATCTGCCTTCTTTTTAATCATGACGAGGAATATCTCGAATTTTTATCAGGTCTAGTTCCAAAAAAGGCGGCATTTTTTTCCATTCCCCGTCCAGTTTTATGGTCCTGAAAGCCTTACCTGGCGCGGATTTTTTGACAGTCCCGTCAAAAATACCCTAAGCTTTAGAAAGTACTGAATCAGTACAAGAACCCACCATGGAAGGAAGGTTCATGCGAAGCCAAAGAGTCCTAATATTAGATGACGAGTCCTCCTTAAGAACCGCACTTTTTAGAGTGCTTGATCGCAAAGGCCTGAACGTCATCACTGCCAACAAAATCGAAGAAGCCAAAGTTTTATGTCAGGGTGACACTCCTGTCGATTTAGCTATCGTTGATTTGAATCTTCCCGATGGCGATGGCATTGAATTCATGACCCATCTTAAATCTCTGAGCCCCGCGACCGAAGTTATCATTCTGACAGGTCACGCCACGATTGAGTCTGCTATTCGTGCAACACAGAAAGGCGCCTTCCACTTTGTAACTAAGCCTTTCAATCTTGAAGAACTTATGAGCTTGATTGAAAAAGCTCTGACTCACAAAAAACTTCAGCAGGAAAATCAGCAACTTCGTTCGGAACTTAATAAAAAATATAAGTTCGATCAAATCGTGGGTAACTCGGATCAAATTCAAAATGTATTGCGTTTGATCGAAAGAGTGGCCGATTCTGATTCAACAGTTCTGGTCACAGGCGAATCCGGTACGGGAAAAGAACTTATCGCCCGTGCTATTCACTACAACTCTCCTCGCGCGCAAGGCCCGTTTATTCCAATCAACTGTGGCGCGATTCCTGCGGAGCTTTTGGAAAGTGAACTTTTCGGACATATTAAGGGCGCTTTCACAGGCGCTATTGCCAACCGTGTAGGTCGCTTTGAAATGGCTGACGGCGGAACGATCTTCTTAGACGAAATCGGAGACCTTGAACCTTCTTTGCAGGTGAAACTTCTTCGCGCGCTGCAAGAGCGCAGTTTTGAACCGGTAGGCTCAACTAAAACTGTGACAGTGAATGTGCGCGTGATCGCGGCAACGAATATCAATCTTGAAGAGGCTGTCGACAATGGCCGCTTCCGTGAAGATCTTTTCTATCGTCTGAATGTCATTCCTTTGCCTGTTCCCGCTTTGCGTGAACGCAAAACCGACATTCCATTGTTACTGAATCACTTCATGGAAATTTTTAATAAAAGCAAAGGCCGTGGCCTTTCAGGAATCACACCTGACGCTTTGGATTGTCTTGTGAACTATGCTTGGCCTGGAAACATCCGTGAACTTGAAAATCTTGTAGAGCGCATGACGATTCTAAAAGGCCAAGGGCAGGTCGATATTTCAGATCTTCCGATCAAGTATAAGTCCGGCAAAACCGCTTCTTCGGAAGTCGGCGGTTTGGAAATCCCAGATGCGGGAATGGATTTCAACTCGGCCGTCGATGCTTACGAAAATGCTTTGATTCTAAAAGCTTTGGAAAAGACGGGCTGGAACCGGAACCAGGCGGCCGCTCTTTTAAGACTGAATCGAACGACTTTGGTGGAGAAGATCAAAAAGAAAGGTCTTATTCCTCCCAACGAAATCACACCGACATAATTTGTTTAAGAAGAAAGCCCGCCAAAAGCGGGCTTTCTTGTTTGGGCTGAACTGCGTCCCTCACTACGATTGAAACTTCATTCTTTAATTAAAACTTTATTATTCACAGAGTTAATTCCTTCGACAGCCATCACTTTTTGACGAATAGATTCTTTTTCTTCAGGTGAAGCCGCCTGACCCTGCAAAGTGGCTCGTCCATTTTGAACACGAATGTTCACGTTGCGAGCTTCGGATGATAAAGAGGTGTCGCGTTGCAAGCTACGACGAGCCATTGCTTGAATTTCAGAATCTGATTTGGCAGGTGCATTCATCGCGGTATCGCCAGCGGGCATGGATGTCGCAGTGCTTGTTGCTTCACTATCAACTCCTGTTGGCGCCGATTCATACATTGAATCACGGTCGTAAGAATGTTTCGCCTTATCATCGGAAGTGTCCGCGAACGAAGTGCCACCTAAAACAGTCAGAGCTAACAATGTCACAAGTTGCGTTTTCATTAGATCCTCCTCGTTGTTCTTATTTTAACAACTCCATTGTAAACCCGTGTCGCGCAATACACAAAAAATCAACAAAACTTGTGGTCTGCCACTTGGCGAAAGAGTGAATCATTTCAGCGTGGAAAAGAAAAAGGATCTGGCCCCGATTCGGACAGCGCTAATTCTCACGTTCTATTGTGATTGTTTTCAAAAGACCTGAGCCTTTGCAGGACGGGTTGGTACGAGGAGATCTTTATGAAAAAACTCATCTTTATTCTGTTCTTTTTTAACGCGGGAAATTCTTTTGCATCAGTTCCGTTAGAACTTCCGCTCTCACTGCAAAACTTAAAAATGGAATGCGCCCGAACCGAGGAAGACTTTCCTGATTTCGCCTGTTTGAAATTCGAGTTCTTCCAAAGCGGTCCTGAACGGCTTCATCTGGATCTTCAAGAATTGATCGAAACTAATGAATACAACCTGCAAAGAACAAGTTCATCGGAAATGCTAGCTACTTTAATGACTTCCATGGATGCGCAAATTTATCGCTATCAAAAAATCGAACACCGAGAAACTTTGCGCCGCTTAAAAACAAAAAATCACTGGGAGCTTTTGAAGGTCAAAAAAGATTTAGAAAGTTTTATGTGGGATCCTCATACTTACTGGTATCCCAGTGTGAATGCGATAAGTTTTATTGCGGTGGATCCCCGCCGGCACGTGATCGCCGTGATTTCTCACGGCGAAAGAAACTAGTTCATTATTTCTTCTTCGGGAAAAGATGCAGCATCTCAAACAGGGCATCCATTCCTGCCAAAGCCGTAATATCACTGTGATCAAACGGAGGAGAAATCTCCACAACATCCCCGCCCACAAGATTCGGAATCTTCAAAGCGCGGAAAATGCGTTGTACTTCATAAGTCGTCAGACCACCTGGGACTGGAGTTCCAGTTCCTGGGGCGCAGCTAGGATCCAGATTGTCGATGTCATAGCTGATATAAGTTGGCGTATCGTCAAATACCGGAAGTGTGCGCAGGAATTCGTTCAAAGGTTGATTGCGAACATCGTCCACCGTGATCACGCGGATGCCGTTCGCGCGCACAAAATTCAAATCATCTCCGCCGGCCAAGGGTCCGCGAATTCCGATTTGCACCATTTTCTTAGGATCTACCAGTCCTTCTTCAACAGCATGGCGAGCAAAAGCCCCATGATGGTATTCACAACCCCAAGCGGCAGGATATGTATCCAAATGAGCATCGAAGTGAACGAAAGCCAAAGGCTTTCCATATTTTTTTCGCAGGGCCCGTAAGACCGGAAGCGTGGTGGAGTGATCACCACCGACTGCTAAAAAGCGCTTACCGTGATTTAAAATTTCAGTCACAAATTTTTCGATGCGCTCGTAGGTCTGACCTTGGTCAATAGGCACTGTCGGGCAATCGCCGATATCCGCGACTTTTAAATTTTCAAAAAAGTTTTCCGCACGGGTCATATGGAAACCACGTCCTAAGGCAGAAACTTCGCGCAATTTTGTTGGCGCAAAGCGTGCTCCTGGCCGATAAGAAACGCCACCGTCGTAAGGTATGCCAAAGATTCCGACTTCGTAGTCGGCGTCTAATGAAACGTAGGGCAACCGGAAGAAGGTCTTGATCGCAGAAAAACGGGGAAACTCACGTCCGCTTAACGGTTTGTATTCCATATTGACTCCTCAAATACCGTACGACTACATTACCGCGGATGAGCTCAAATTACGACTATAAACTCGACCACAAGCAACTTACGCAATGGTACAAAAAGAATCTACGCGCCCTTCCCTGGAGAGAGAACAAAGACCCTTATCGTATTTGGCTTTCAGAAGTTATGTTGCAACAAACAACCGTTGTTGCGGTCATTCCTTATTTCGAAAAATTTCTAAAAAAATTTCCCACGGTACAGGACTTGGCGAACGCTCCTGAAAATGAAGTCTTAGAGGCTTGGGCCGGTTTAGGTTATTACTCTCGCGCCCGCAATCTTCACAAAGCCGCTAAGGCTTTGGCCGAAAAAGGTTTTCCCAAAACAGCCGCAGAGCTTTTAGAGCTTCCAGGTTTTGGCCCCTATACTTCCCGCGCCGTGGCCAGCATCGCCTTTGGAGAGAAAGTCGGTGTCCTGGATGGAAACGTCATCCGCGTGCTTTCACGCCGCTATGGATTGAAGCTAGAATGGTGGAATAATAAAGGCCGCGAGACTTTGCAAAAAATCTCAGATGAGCTGTCTTTATTGGGAAATGCCGATGTCGTAAACCAAGGTCTTATGGAACTGGGTGCGACCGTCTGTACTCCGCAAAAAGTAACCTGCATGTTATGTCCGTGGGTGAATACCTGTGTGTCGCGTGAAAAAAATCTGGTTGAGAAATTACCTCTAAAAAAACCACGCAAAGAAAGTGAAGTCTGGGTCTGGAAGCCCTTCGTCGCGATCAAAGACCGGAAGGTCGCCTTGGTGAAAAACGACTATGCGCCGTTCTTGAAAGGACAGATGATTTTCCCTGGAGAAATCGCCATGGAAAAAAACAAGCCCAAGGACTATGATGTCAAACACAACATCACACATCATGATATCTTTATTCAGATTCATTCGAAAAAATCCGTTAGTGGTAAGAACATCGAATGGGTGGAACTTAAAGAACTGAAGAAGGTCAACCCTTCCTCCCTGTTACAGAAAGTGCTGCATAAGGTAGATATATGAAGTGGATCCAGTGGAAAGTTGCAGGTGTATTTTTTCTTCTTTCAGCCTGCACACACTTGAGCGTTACAAAAGACGTTTTAACTTCTGACTTTTTACTGACCAAAAATACAAAACAAATCACGTTCCTGGGCGATAATGATCATCCTCGTTTTTCAGAGGATGGAAAGCGACTTATATACAGCAGCCGTTCCCGTGCGTCTCACAAAGGCTGGCAAGTGTATGAGATGGACCTTGAAAACAACAAGGAACGTCGCGTGACCTTTTCTGATGGCGACGCCTTCGATGCCATCTACATTTCGAAGTCAGAAATTCTATACGCTTCGACAACAGATGAAATTAAAGAAAGTCCTCTGCAAAATAAAAATTTCGACAAAGAGTTTCCACCCTCAGATCTTTACATGAGTGATCTGTATGGCACGAATATTCTGCGCGTGACGCAACAGCCGGGCTTTGATGCTCAGCCTTTTTTCGTGTCTCACCCGACAAAACCTTCGATCTATTTTACGTCCCGACGTGGAGAGCTTTCGGGAATTTACCGCTTGGATTTAAAAAAAGTCCCGGTCAGTTTGATTTCCGCTGAAAAAGACAAAGAGAAACGCTTCCCTGCTATCACTCCCGACCGCACTCAAGTGGCTTGGGCTGAAAAGAATCTAAAAACAGGCGAAGAAAGCTTGGTTCTTTACAATCTAAAAACAAAGATTCCGTTTATGCTGAAGTCCAATGAGGGAATTTATCGTGATCTTTTCTTCTCTCCGCGCAATCCTCAGCGTCTTTTTTATAGCATTTTACGTAAGGGTGAAAAGCGTTACCAAATCGAGGTCTATGACATCGAAAAGCACTGCACGCAGGTTGTTTTTAAGGGCAATGACTCTTTGTCATCTCCGTCTATTTCGAATGATGAGCCTGAACGCGTCGCCTTCTCGCGCTTATTCCAGGATAAGAAACAAATTTACATTGTGAATCTGCCAGTTGATTTAGGGCCTTGCCTTGAACCAGCCACGCAAGCTACTCTTAAGGAGTGAAATCCTTAGTCGCCTTTCTGACATTTTGGTCCTCTATAGCGTCGGCAGCTCCGCATCCCGCGACGAGCTCTTCTGCTTTCACCGCGCCGGAAAAAGGGCTTTATTTTCTGCACAAAGGTTTCACCTTAAAGACCGAGGGCACGAACTGGGTTCCAGTAGCAAGCAGCGAAGAAAGCCTTCTAGACACGGTTCGCTTCGCTCCTCGCGACAATCAAACGGAAGGCAGTCTTAGCATTCGTACGGATAAAGTCGCAAAGAACGCCTCTTTAGAGCTTTATACCCGCAAGTGGATGCGCGATTACCCGAACTATGGTTTTGAGGTTATTTCCGCCAAGAATTTCACTTTGAATGGCAGTCCCGCTTTAGTTGTGGATATGCTTTCAAGATCAAAGAACAAACAGATCCGCCAAGTGGTTTTAAAAAATGAAGACCGTGTGGCTATTATGACCTGCCTCGATGACAAGACTCGTTTCACCAAAGCTCTGCAAAGCTGCAATCAGATCATGAAGACCTTCGCTTGGACGACCTCCGAGGCGTCTGCCAGCAAAGAACCGGCTCCCGTTAAAAAATAAAGCTGAACTGCACACGAAAACCCCATTCAGAAGCTTCTTCGGGCCCTGACACCAAATATTTAAATCCTGCCCCTAACTCCGCCGCATCCGTTTGCGAATACGAAAAGATATGCGAATAACTAAGAATGGCGGGATGAGTCCACTCTTCCTGTTCGCCATTATAGACGGACTCAAACATTAAATTCACCGCTCGCCCGTCGCCAAATCGATAGTTATAAAACGGTTGGATCGAAGCCAGGCTGATATCGCTGCGATCTTCTTCACCCGCAAAAGACCAAAGGTAGTGAGCCAAGATTCCAAATGTGTACTGAAACTCTTCATAGGCGACGGAAACAGCGGGTCCAGCCGCCCACTTTCCTGCGCCTAGAAAAGTATCTGTGGCCGTGGGTGCTTCAAACGCAGCTCCGGCAGCCCAACTCCACTGTGAATTCGGTTTTGCTGGAGTGAGCAGAAATGTTTGCACAAGATCGCCTAAACCAAACTCATAGTCGGAAGAAGGGAAAGCCTTCTCATGATAAAGCACCGGCAAGAAACTGCGAGAAACCAAGTTCCAGTCGGTTCCCATGTCTAAAGAAAGATGAGGTCGAAAAGCCATTTCTAAAACGCTGCCGTTTTCAAGAGGGCCGACGCGATAGTTATTTGTGATTTGAATAGGAAAGCGATCCAAGCGGGAGTGAGGACTGGCGAAGTCTTTGGCAAGTTCATCCACGTTTTTTGCAAAAACGGTGTCAGTAAAAATCAAAGCACCTACAAGAATCAAAACTGTCTTCAGCATAAATCCCCCTGATTAAGTCTCCTCAGGGAATTTAAGACGAGCAATGCATTCTTTCCTGGCTAGTTAACTGACAAAAAAAAGAGCCAAGATAACTTGGCTCTTGAGATAACAATCGATATGGCTATATGGAAAACTAGTTACAACGTTTACCCCATGTGTTGGCTGTTTTATCACCCACACCGATGTGTAAAGACGCACTTCCATAGTGACCGATCGCGCGCAATCTTTTTTGGGCGCGCATTTTACAAAGCTCACGGAACGCGCGGTCGGCTTCGCTGTTGCTCGCAAAGCGTACGTCGATAGAAGTTCCGTAAGGATGACGACCTTTCGCACCACCCACGTTTTTGTTGTAGGGCTCCGGTCTCCACCAATTATAGATATGGCTGATTTTAATTCCTCTAGCAGAAAGATCCTGAAGGATTTTTACGCCTGCAATTGGATATTGCCATGTCTTTTCATCAGGGTGAATCAACTGATGTTCTTGGCTTGATCCGTATGTACAGCGAAATGTCGAAGCAGAATTCTTGTTCGGTCTAACAAGCTGGTTGCACCAAGAAGAGTTGTTTGTCTCTTTAGCGCAACGTTGAAGAAATTCTTCTTCTTTTGTATTTCCTAAATTTACTTGGGCTTTCTGGCTGGAAGAAGCTTTCACACAACCTAAAGACTCAATCTCTGGATCAATGGCTTCTTCACTGTCATTATGAATGTGGTCTGCGATATCCTCTGAAGCGCCGTCTTCAATAGCGGCCGTGGTTTCTTCATTCAGAGCATCGCCTGAGCTCGCTGGTTGACATCCAATTTGGCCTAGACCTAATGCAAACATCAACGTTAGCGTCGTCATTTTAAACTTCATCCATTCTCCTTGCTCGGGTTAATTCTTCGTAATGAGTTGCTAGGCTACACGCCTTACGAAGTTTTAATCCACCCTTTGAAAGGCAGTTCTAGAGCTAAGTTCAGGGGAATGTGAGTGAGTTCCTCATTCGCAAAAATACAAATATGAATGGATTCTTATTCACTTGTTTAGATCTTCACGAAGCCTCAGGATTTTTAGATCAGGAGAGGAGTCTTCCAATGAACGTTAATGAGCTTCAAGCTGAATTGATCACCCCGGATGCCGCCAATTTTCTAATTTCTCTTCACGAAAAATTCGATGGTCTTCGTCGTCACATGTTGATGAAACGAAAAACCTTGGTGAATGAATTCTGTGAAGGAGCGCGCCCCCAGTTCCTAGAGAAAACACGCAGTATTCGTGAATCTGACTGGAAAGTCGCGGAGGCCCCTCAGGATCTTCAAGATCGTCGTGTTGAAATTACGGGTCCTGCAGAACCCAAAATGATCATCAATGCGCTGAACTCAGGCGCTCAAGTTTTCATGGCGGACTTTGAAGACTCCCTAAGTCCGACGTGGTTCAATCTTTTAAACGGACAGGATGCGCTTCAAAAAGCCGTTCGTCGCACGCTCACTCATCGCAACGAAAACGGCAAAGAGTACAAGCTCAATAAAAATATCGCCACTCTGGTGGTGCGGCCTCGCGGTCTGCATTTAGACGAACAGCACTTTATGATTCGCGGAGAACCGATTTCGGGAGCGCTCTTTGATTTCGGCCTTTTCATGTTCCACAACGCCAAAGAATTGATGAAACGAGGGACCGGGCCCTACTTCTATTTGGCTAAATTAGAAAATCATGAAGAAGCGACTTGGTGGTCCGATGTCTTTAAATTTGCTGAAGAGAAGTTAGACATTCCCGCTGGGACTATTCGCGCGACGGTTTTAATTGAAACCATCACCGCGGCTTTTGAAATGGATGAAATTCTTTTTGCTTTAAAGGACTATGCTTCGGGCCTCAATGCCGGTCGTTGGGATTATATTTTCAGTTTGATTAAAAAGTTTCATGCTTGTCCTGAGTTCGTTCTTTCAGAACGTGCGCGAGTCACAATGACAACTCCGTTCATGGAGTCGTACTGCAAGCTCTTGGTTCAAACTTGTCACAAACGCGGAGCCCACGCGATGGGCGGCATGGCGGCCTTTATTCCAAATCGCCAAGATCCTGATCTGACGAAGAATGCAATTCACAAGGTCGCCGAGGATAAATCCCGCGAAGTGCGTTTGGGATTTGATGGGACCTGGGTGGCTCATCCCGATTTAGTTCCAGTGGCGTTTGCAGAGTTCACCCGAGTGTTAGGTGACCGCCCCCACCAGAAACATGTGGCGCCTCGCGGGCCGGTTTTTGCCGAAGATCTTTTAAAAGTGCCTAAGGACGTTCATGTCTCTGAAGAAGGCGTGCGCACGAATATCTCTATCACTCTCCGCTATTTGGATAAGTGGCTCTCTGGTATCGGTGCGGCCGCTTTAGACAACTTGATGGAAGACGCCGCGACCGCAGAGATCTCGCGCAGCCAGCTTTGGCAGTGGCTGCATCACCATGTTGTTTTAACGGATGGCTCGCCTTTAACTTACGGACGATACAAGCTGCTTTTGCAGGAAGAAATTTTTAATTTGGAATCTCAGGACGTACCGCATTTGAAAAAGGCAGTTTCGCTTTTAAATTATATGGTTCTTACTGAGGACTTCCCAAATTTCCTAACCACGATGGCTTATGAACAATTAACTAAAGCGGAATCAAAGGAGATTGAGATGGTGAACGGCATGGAAGCTCATAAAAAATCAGTGGATGCTCAATGGGCCACAGACGAACGATGGAAAGGTGTGAAACGCAACTACGGCTCGGCCGAAGTGGCGAAACTGCGCACGACGATTCCAGTTCAATACACCCTTGCGGAAATGGGCGCAAAAAAACTTTGGGGCCTTTTAAAGAACTCCCCTTACGTGAATACATTTGGGGCGATGACCGGAGGACAAGCTGCACAAATGGTGAAAGCCGGACTGCAAGCAATTTATGTGAGCGGTTGGCAGGTGGCCGCTGACGCGAATCTTTCTGGTCAGACTTATCCAGATCAAAGCCTTTATCCTTCTAACAGCGTTCCCAATTTAGTCCGACGTATTAACAACTCTTTCACGCGTGCTGACCAAATCGCGAATCAAACAGGCAAAGACATGCGCGGTGAAGATTGGTATGCTCCGATCGTTGCTGACGCCGAAGCGGGCTTTGGGGGTCCCCTTCACGCTTTTGAATTGATGAAGTCCATGATCGAAGCCGGAGCCGCCGGAGTGCACTTTGAAGATCAATTAGCCGCAGAAAAGAAATGCGGTCACATGGCAGGTAAAGTTCTTATTCCAACCAGCAATTTCATTCGCACACTCCAGGCCGCCCGCTTAGCAACAGACGTTTTGGGTGTTCCCACAGTGATCATCGCCCGAACCGATGCCTTAAGTGCGACACTGATGACGTCGGATATTGATCCTGCCGATCATGCTTTCTTAACTGGTGAAAGAACTCCAGAAGGTTACCACGTGATTCGCGGGGGACTTGAGTACGCCATCGCGCGCGCGATCGCTTATGCTCCTTGGGCTGACGTACTTTGGTTTGAGACCTCAAAACCCGATATGAAAGAAGCCGAAACATTTGCCAAAGAAGTTCACAAAAAGTATCCAGAAAAAATTCTGGCTTACAATTGCTCGCCTTCATTTAATTGGAAGTTGCATTTAAGTGATGGAGAAATCGCTGAGTTCCAAGATCACTTAGGTAAACTGGGCTATAAATTCCAATTTATCACTCTGGCCGGTTGGCATTTAGTAAACTACCACACTTTCGATTTGGCTCATCGCTACTCGACAGATGGCATGACGGCTTACGTGGAGCTGCAAGAGCAAGAATTCGAAGCTGCGGAAAAAGGTTACACGGCAGTGAAACATCAAGCCGAAGTGGGAACGGGATATTTCGATGAAGTTCTTCAAGTGATAACCGAAGGTCAAGGATCTACAGGGGCTTTGAAGGGATCTACCGAAGAGCAATTCCATAAAGGTTCATCAAATCAGCCACCGCCTCCACCCGAGACAGTGACCCAACCCCTTCAGCACTAATTACTAAAAAAAAGAGATCTGGGTTTCCAGATCTCTTTTTCTTTTTAGTACAACAGATATTTTTTTCTTTCCTTAGCCCAGGATTTTTCATCCACCGCCAAGGCCTTATCCAGATCTTTCGGAGTGCCCTTGCTATCTTCAATCCACTCTCTTAAAGCGGGCCCACCATTGATCACGTCAAACGCCAAACGGTCTTTCACATATTCATAGGCGAAGTCGCGATAAATTGGATACTGAGGATGCATTTCGCGAATCACTTTCAGCATCAGCGCCGTCAAACGGAAGGGCTTAAACTGATCGTGCTTATAGGCTTTGCTGTCGGTGTGAAACTGAAATCCGTGACAAAGTTTTCCCACGTGCTTGTGGAATGTGGGCTCGAAGAAACACTCGCGAAGCACAACACCTTTAAACCACTGCGGAGCTTTCTTTTTCATGCGCTTTAAAACTTCGCTGAAATCAATATCAGAGGCGCCGATGATTTCTAAAGCTCGTGTTGTCCCACGCGCCTCGGACAAAGTGGTTCCTTCGATCAAAACTGTTCCAGAGTATGCACGTGCCATATTCAAAGAAGCCGCGTTCGGAGAAGGATTCACCCATGGGCGAGAAAGATCCCAACCATAACCAGGCTTTTTATCAGGCGCATAGCCTTTCATTTTCACGACTTTCAAGTCCAAGTTCATTTTGTAAAAGTCTTTGAAGTAGAGCGCAAGTTCTCCGACTGTCAGTCCATGGCGCATGGGAATGGGAGCCGCACCCACAAAGGATTCCCAGCCCGGAAGCATTTTAAAACCTTCGATCGGTCGGCCTGCTGGATTTGGGCGATCTAAAACGATCACACCTTTACCGAGCTTCGCGCACTCTTCCATCACGTACAGCAAGGTCGTGATGAAAGTGTAAATACGACAACCTAAATCTTGAAGATCAAAAAGAACCACATCAAAGCTGTCCATCATCTTTGCTGTGGGACGACGAACTTCGCCGTAAAGGCTGAACACAGGGATTTTATGAACCGGGTCGATGAAGTCCGGGCTTTCGATCATGTTGTCTTGCTTATCACCGCGCACACCGTGCTGAGGTCCAAAAGCGCAAGACAGTTTTATTTTTTTAGAAAGTAAATCCAGACTGTGCTGAAGATTTTCATCGACACTGGCAGGATGGCAAACCAGACCAACACGTTTGCCTTTCAAAGATTTTAAAAGCGGAGCACTGGATAAAAGAACCTCAACACCTAACTTCATAACAACGTCCTTGTTAAAGGAAAATTGTAATAACGGAAGCAGGTGCTGTCAAAAAGGTTCAGGGCAAGACTAGTTGACGTTCTTACGCAACCACTCCGCCATTGGCAAAGCGAAATAGGTAAAGATCACGTCAGCTCCGGCACGGCGGATGGAATAAAGTGTCTCAACCATCGCACGTGTTTCATCCAGAAAGCCGGCTTTAGCGCCCGCTTTAATAATGCCGTATTCACCACTCACATTATAAGCCGCTACCGGCAAGTGGGTGTGTGATTTCACGAGGCTGATGATATCCAAATAGCTTAACGCCGGTTTCACCATCACCATGTCCGCACCTTCAAGTTCGTCGAGTTCGATCTCGCGCAAGGCTTCACGCGCATTGCGGAAATCCATCTGATAAGTTTTTTTATCGCCAAACTTGGGAGCTGAATCCAAGGCTTCACGAAATGGTCCGTAAAAACTAGAAGCATATTTTGCCGAATAAGAAAGAATGCCTACGTCTGTAAAACCTTCGTCATCCAAGGCCTCGCGGATAGCGCCCACACGACCATCCATCATATCCGAAGGCGACACGATGTCGGCGCCGTTTTGGGCGTGAACGATCGACATTTTCGCCAAGATCTCGACAGTTTCATCATTCAAAATCTTGCCATTTTTAACAACACCATCGTGGCCGTCAGAAGAATAAGGGTCCAGGGCCACATCCGAGATCAACGTCACGTCGGGGAACTTATCGCGAATCATTCTCAAAGTGGTCGGCAAAAGCCCGTTTTGGTTTAAAGATTCTTTTCCGTAAGAGTCCTTGAGTGTCTCGGAAATAGCCGGAAAAAGATCGAAGGACTTAACACCCAATTCGACCGCTTTTTGCACTTCTTGCAACAGCATATCCGGACTCATGCGGTAAATTCCCGGCATAGATTGAATAGCTTGTTTTTCACCCTTACCGTCGACAACAAAAAGAGGCAATACGAGCTGAGAGGGTCTCAAATCGGTCTCTGCCACCATTTGGCGCAGAGCTTCAGTTTTACGGTTTCTACGTGGTCTTTGAGTGAGCTTCATATAATCTCCATCCCCTGCCTATTTCCCAGGCATTACAGCAATTTTCATTCTTCGGATGACAATTGGATGACACTTAATTGAAAGTTTAGTGATAAACCTTTCTGTACATGGAAGATATACTTCTCGTTCACAGAAAATCCAATAGAAACTTCTCGGAGTCTCTCCAAGATGCAGCGATCTGGAAAACCTGCCTTCGCAAAATTCTTTTTTGCACTGAAGGTGAGTTGGCAGGTTACGCGGATGTTCTGGAAAAAGAAGATCACATCCTTCGCGGCGAACAAGCCCTGAGCTTGTTGTTAGAAATCCTTTGCGGTCTGCACTCACCGATTGTTGGTGAGACAGAAGTCTTCGGACAATTTAAAAACTTTGTTGAGTCACGTAAACAATTGGGTGACACGCTTTTTGGAGATCACCAAAAATGGTTGAACTTCATCATGGCCGAAGTGAAGAAGACGCGCGCAGAGCATCTTGTCGGTATTGGCTCGCAAAGCTACGGAAGCCTTTTGCGCAGATACACAAAAGATCTAGAGACCGTTACAATGTGCGGCTCGGGTCAATTGGCACAAGAGATTCTTCCTTGGCTGGCTCACAAGAAAGCGCTTCAAGCGATCTGCCGTGATCCTGCAAAATTGCAAAATTTTTCAGAGAAATACAACAATCTGACTATCACGACTTACAATGAATCATACATTCATGGCGAGGCGATGGTGATTGCGGCTCCTTTGAGCGACGCACGTATCTTGGAACTCATGAGCAAACAGGACACACGTCCGACAGCTGTTTTTGATTTGCGCGGAGAAGAAAACGAATTGGATTCTTTGATCGCAGAAAAGTTCCCCCACGTGGTTTTCATGGGGCTTCATCAATTCTTTGCAGAGATTGAAGAAACGAAAAAGGATACTCACAACAAGATTCAGGCTTTGAAAGCACATCTTCTTGAAAAAGCCGTAGCCTTTATGCAAAGAACGGAGCTTCGCCCACTTGGTTGGGACGATCTATGCGCATAAAAATTTCCGCTCGCAAGAGCGATTTGGCTCGCCTTCAGGCTTACACCGTTGGCGAAGCACTTCAAAAAAAACATCCTGCTTTGGAAGTCGAATACCGTTTCAAAGAATCCCTGGGTGATATCAATCTGACAGATCCTTTATGGAAAATTCCTGAAAAAGGTGTCTTCACTGAAGATTTCTACGGCGAGCTTTTGCGCGACGAAACCGATATGGTTGTGCACTCTTGGAAAGACCTTCCTACAGAGGGCAAAGTCGACACTCTGATTGCCGCGACTTTGCCGCGCGCGGATCAAAGAGATCTTTTACTTTTAAAAACTTCGCACTTTGAGAAAATCAAAGCGAACAGAGCTTTGAAAGTTTTCAGCTCTTCTCCTCGTCGTGAATACAACCTCACCGACTTTTTTAAATCTCATCTTCCGTTTAATTTGCAGTCCGTGAAGTTTGAAAGCGTGCGTGGAAATATCCCTACTCGCGTTCGTAAACTTTTAGAAAGCTCTGAAACCGATGGCCTGATCGTGGCCAAAGCGGCTTTAGACCGTCTGTTAACAGCCCCTCAGGCCGAGTTTAAAGAAGTTCAAGAATTGTTGCGCGGTTATATGCAACAACTGACTTGGGCTGTACTGCCATTAAGTATAAATCCGAATGCGGCTGCTCAAGGGGCTTTGGCGGTAGAAATCCTGACAACTCGCCGTGACCTCAATGATCTTTTGAAATCCATCCATGATGAAGACACATACCGCTGCGCTCAAAAAGAGCGTGAGATTCTTTCGAGTTTCGGTGGTGGCTGCCACCAAAAAATCGGCGTCGCCGTGATGACCCGCCCTTATGGCGATATCACTTTGCTTAAAGGCCTGACAGATCAGGGGCAAGTCTTGGATGCCCGCGAGCTTCAGCTGAAAGATAAAGCGCCTCAGTTTAATGAAAACCAAATGTGGTCAAGTGACGTCAAAGCCGACCGCAACAATCTGCACTTTTCTGGATTGCCAGTGAACACGAACGCGGTTTTCGTGGCTCGTAGTGAAGCTTGGCCTTCCGAACTTCAATCCCCCGGATTTGTTTGGACTGCAGGGCTTAAAACATGGAAAAACTTGGCCCAAAAAGGTATATGGGTTCACGGCTCTTCAGAAAGCCTGGGGGAGCAAGAAAACGCACGCATTGATATTCTTGCGGGAACATCTTTGCAGTGGGCGAAACTTTCGCACGACGAAGGCTTTGCTGCGAACTCCGCTGAACTTCCTTTGGTAGCGACTTATACGTTGAAACCAACAGGCAGTTTGGAAGGCTTAACTGATAAAGAAAGCTTTTTCTGGAGTAGCGGCAGCCAGTTCTTGCAAGCTGCGCAAGAGGCGCCAGAAATTTTAAACAAAAACCACGCCTGTGGCCCGGGCAACACTTACAAAGTGATCCGCGCTTACATGGAAAATAAAAACGCTTTTGATCCTTCCCGCTTAAGAATTTTCTTGGATCAAGACGACTGGAGAAAACAATGCACAAAGTAACCTCTGAAGAATTATTCCAACGCGCTTTGAATGTCGCTCCGGGTGGAGTTCACTCCCCTGTTCGTTCTTTTAAAGGCTTGGATCGCGCTCCGGTTTTCTTCAAAAAAGCGGAGGGCGCTTACCTGACGTCTGTTGAAGATAAAAAGTATATCGACTTCTGCCAAAGCTTTGGTCCATTGATCTTGGGTCACTTAGATCCCGAAGTAAAAGAAGAAGTTCACCGCATGGTCGACACGGCTTGGACTTTCGGAGCCACAGAGATTTACTCTTTGGAACTTGCGGAGTGGATCACGAGCACACTGCCTTTCATGGAAAAATTACGTTTCGTTTCTTCAGGAACAGAAGCGGTGATGAGTGCTTTGCGCGTGGCTCGCGCGGCGACAGGTCGTAATAAGATTTTAAAATTCGAAGGATGCTATCACGGTCACGTCGACAATCTTTTGGTAAAAGCCGGAAGCGGACTTGCGGGTGCAGCGGCTTCTTCGAGTGCCGGCATTCCCGCGGAAGTCGCCGCACAAACTGTCGTGACTCCGTTAGATGACGAACAAAAACTTCAAGAGGTCTTCCACAATTTCGGTAAAGACATCGCGGCAGTTATCATTGAACCACTTCCTGCCAACTATGGTCTTTTAGTTCAAAGACAAGAATTCTTAAAGAAAGTCGCTGAACTTTGCGAAAAGAACGGAAGCCTTTTGATTTTTGATGAAGTCATTTCTGGTTTCCGCGTCGGACTTCAAGGCATGGTTGAAAAAACCGGCATCCGCCCTGACCTTGTGACTTACGGTAAAATTATCGGTGGTGGTTTCCCTGTAGGTTGTTACGGTGGAAAAAAAGAATTGATGAACATGGTCGCTCCAAGCGGAGACGTTTATCAAGCTGGCACGTTGAGTGCGAATCCAATTGGCATGCGCGCCGGCCTTACGACTCTTAAAAAAATGCAGCGCTTGGATGGTTGGAATGTTCTTGAAAAAAGAACTCAAAAATTCACCGACACTATCCGCGCGGGTTTTGCGAAAAAAGGACTTCCTTTAGAAGTCAGTCATTCGGCTTCTTTGTTCTGGATTCACGGTCCTTCTAAAACTCCTATTCGCACGATTGAACAAATTCCGGGGAATCAAGGAGCGACTTTCAAAGGTCTCTTCCTGAAGTCTTTGGAAAAAGGCGTTTACCTGGCTCCAAATGCTTACGAAGTCGGATTTGTTTCTATGGCTCATACAGATGAGATTTTAGAACAAGCTGCTCAAGCTATTATCGACGCCGCTGAATAGGACGTAGCGATGTTACAGAAGCTCCTTAAACCTCAAGTGAAAACAGCCTTGGCCATTGTGTGGTTTGTGTTCACGTTTTCACTTGTGGCTTGGTGGTGGGTCTTCTTTTTACTTCGCTTAAATCCCAACACGACAACCTTAGAACAAATGAAGATGTCTCACCGTATGTTCGTGTGGGAAGGTTCGATCTTGCTTGCCGCCATTCTTTTTGGTGGCGTCTCTTTGGTGGTATTTACATATCGCGATCAAAAACGTCATCAACGTCTGCGTTTTTTCTTTTCGACATTCAGTCACGATATTAAAACTTCAATTGCGCGTCTGCGCTTACAAGCCGAAGTGCTTGAAGAAGAAACGACAAATGCCAGCAGTCCTATCTTGAAGCGTTTGATCTCAGATATCCAACGCTTGGATTTGCAGTTAGAAAATTCTTTGTTATTAGCCAATCTCGAAGATGGTGAACTCTTGCATGAGGATGTTTCCTTAAGATCCATCTTTTCTAGTCTGCGCAACGAATTTCCTGAGCTTTCCATTGAGCTAGAGCGCGAGGCGACAATTCGTGGCGACCACCGTGCTTTATTAAGTGTTTTCAAAAATCTTTTGCAAAACTCTGTCTTGCACGGAAAAGCCACCACAGTACGGATCAAAATCAAAACTCTGTCTGACAACCGCATCGAGCTGCAAATGCAAGATGATGGACTGGGCTTTAAAGGGCCGGTGCATAAGTTGGGTTCGGAAATTTTGAAATCTCAGGATGCAAGAAGCAATGGCCTGGGGCTTTTGATTACCAGCCGTCTTTTAAATCGCATGAACGGTCATATCCGTTATGACTCTCGTGAAAATGAAGGCTTTAAATCCTTCATCGAACTGGAAGGACAGCTAAAATGAGAAAGATCCTTTTAGTCGAAGATGATACTTCCTTGGGTGAAACGCTGACGGAACGTCTTAAAAAGGAATATGACGTCAATTGGGCGAAGTCTTTATCAGAAGGCTGGATGACGTTTAACCACAGCAAAGATTTTGATCTGGTTATTTTGGATGTCGGCTTGCCTGATGGAACTGGGTTCGAGCTGGCCGCAAAAATACGTCAGATTTCAAACGTCTTATTTCTATTCCTGACTGCGCAAGCCGATGCCGAATCCCGCTTAAAAGGATTTGAACTGGGAGCGCAGGAGTACATTCCTAAGCCCTTCCATCTTAAAGAGCTTTTGATTCGCGTGAAACATGTTCTGGATGCTCATGCTCCGGCTCGTGAAGTGGAATTGGAAACTTGCACTGTGAACTTCACGAACATGACGGTGCAAAAAAAATCAGGCCAGATCGAATATCCACCTGTGACGGACCTCAAAATCCTACAGTTATTAATTGAAAAAGCCCCCCGCGTTCTTAGCCGCGATGAAATCATGAACGAAATCTGGGGTGTGGATAAAAATCCAAGTCATCGCACTATCGATAATATTATTGTCCGCCTTCGCCAGCTTTTGGGCGATGACGGTGAAAAACACATCCGTTCTGTACGGGGTGTGGGTTACCAATGGTCCGTGGAGGAAAATGTATGAATTCACTTTTTAAAAACTCTCTTCAAAGAACTCCGCAGGCTGTTCCTCCTATCTGGTTCATGCGTCAAGCTGGCCGTTATCACCAGCACTACCAAGGCTTGCGTGCAAAACATTCTTTCATGGAGCTTTGTAAGCAGCCGGAACTAGCGGCGCAGGTCGCACTAGGCCCTGTCGCTGAATTTGATTTCGACGTTTCCATTCTTTTTAGTGATATCTTATTCCCGTTAGAAGCATTAGGAATGGGACTTGATTACACGGATCATGGACCCCAATTGGGTTTCAAATTAAATCCGCAGACCATGGCAAAGCTTGGGCCTAGGGACGAAGCTATCGAATTTATGAAATTCCAAAAGGCCGCGGTGAAAGCGACTCGCGAAGTTCTGCCCTCAAATAAAAGTTTGATCGGCTTTGTTGGTGGTCCTTGGACTTTGTTTGTCTATGCCGTGGAAGGTTCGCACGCGGGGTCTTTGATTCAGTCGAAAACACTGATCAATATGTTCCCGCAGTTCCTGGAAAAAATGTATCCACTTCTTAAAGAAAACATCCGCCTGCAATTTGAAGGTGGCGCTGAGATCGTGATGATCTTTGATACGGCAGCCGGCGAAGTGTCCCCTCTGTTCTTCCAAGAATGGATTCAACCCGTGTTGACTCGTCTGTCTCAAGATTATCCTGGCAAGATCGGCTATTATTCTAAAGGCACTCAACCGGTGTTCTTTAATAAAGCTTTCACGGATTTACCTTGGGCGGGCCAGGGTTTTGACCATCGCTGCTATTTGCCGGATTCTTTCAAAATTCAAAACAAAGGGTTCGTTCAAGGAAACTTTGATCAAAGTCTTCTTTTCATGGACGACGCTGATTTTAAAAAAGCCTTATCTCACTTCTTAGCTCCAATGAAAGCCATGAGCCCTGTAGAACGTGCGGGATGGGTTTGCGGCTTAGGCCATGGAGTTCTTCCAAAGACTCCAGAAAAGAATGTGAAACTCTTCGTGGACACTGTCCGTAAGGAGCTCTCTCATGATTAAAGATCTTCTAGCCAAGTATGATGTTCCCGCTCCTCGCTACACGTCTTACCCGACGGTTCCATACTGGGAAACAAATCCGACGAAGGATCAATGGATTCAGCATTTGCGTGCCACGTTAAATGAGCGTGATGGTGCATGGTCCTTGTATCTGCACGTTCCTTATTGCGAATCACTTTGTACTTTCTGTGGTTGCAATAACATCATCACCAAAGACCATAAGCGTGAGCAGCCTTACGTGGATATGGTTGTAAAAGAGTGGGAACTTTACACACAACAAGTTCCCGAGCTTTTAGAAAAACCTTTGAAGCATATTCATATTGGTGGTGGGACGCCGACGTTCCTATCGGCAGAATCATTGTTAAAACTTCTTCGACCGATCATGAATCGCGTGAACGTCGATAAAAATGATTTCGAAGGATCTATCGAAGTCGATCCTCGCCGTACAAATGTGGATCAACTTAAAGCCTTGCGCGACCTGGGTTTTAACCGCGTCAGTATGGGCGTTCAAGATTTCCACCCGGAAGTGCAACGTCTAGTGAACCGTATTCAACCTTTAGAGATCACGCAAAAATTGACACAAGCGGCGCGTGACCTTGGTTATACGTCCGTGAACTTTGACTTGATCTATGGTTTGGCAAAACAAACGCCTGAAACTATTCGCGAGACAGCGCATGCCACAGTGAAACTTCGTCCTGACCGCATTGCACTTTATAGTTTCGCATTAGTTCCTTGGATTAAACCCGCACAAAGACTTTTCAAAGATGAAGACCTTCCGAAGTCCGCTGAAAAACGCGAGCTTTACGAAATCGCTCGCGACATTCTTTTAGCGAATGATTATGTAGAAGTCGGTATGGATCACTTTGCTTTAAAGACAGACAATTTGTCTTTAGCAATGAATGAAAAACGCCTGCACCGCAATTTCATGGGTTACACGGATCAGCGCACTGATGTTCTTTTGGGTTTAGGTGTTTCTTCAATTTCTGAAACTCCTTACAGCTTCCATCAAAATGAAAAAGTTTTGCCATTGTATGAAGCGGCGTTAAACGAAGGTCGTATTCCGACATTGCGCGGACACGTTTTGACTGAAGAAGACCGTATTCGTCGTCAGCAAATTTTGAAGCTGATGACAGAGTTCGAAGTCGAATTCACGGATGCAGATCAAGAAGCAAAGTCGAAAGAGTTCTTAAGCGAAATGCTGAAAGATCATTTGGTTGAGATCAAAGATCACAAGCTGCTTGTTAAAGAAGAGGGCCGCCCTTTCTTGCGCAATGCCTGTGTTTTCTTCGACGAACGTTTAAAATCAAAACAACCACAGACTAAGATATTCTCTCAATCTATATGAAAAAAATCAGCGTGATTGGCGCAGGGTTTGCGGGCTTAAGCCTCTCCCTGCGACTGGCTCAAAAAGGCTTTGAAGTTGATATCTACGAACAAGGTCCCCGCGTCGGAGGCCTTATCGGAACAGATAAAAATCAGTTCGGCCTTGCCGAACAGGCGGCGAATTCAATGATTCGTACAGCCCACGCCGAAGCCCTTTTCAAAGATATTGGGCTCACGCCACTGAGCGCTCTTGAATCCTCAAAAAAACGATTTATCTTCCGAGAAAAACCGCGTCCTTGGCCGCTTTATTTCTCGGAAACAGTGAAATTCATCGGTAAGCTTTTGTTTAATCTTGCCCGGGGAAAGAAGAATTTTTCCCCGCGCGAAAACGAAACTTTGCAGAGCTGGGGTTACCGTATTATCGGCGCACCGGCGACGCAGTTTATTCTCAGCCCGGGCATGCAAGGTATTTATGGGAATGCCACAGATGAACTGAGTGCAAGCCTGATTCTTGGACCCTTGATTAACCGTAAAAAGAAGGACAAGTCGCAGCCTCAGTACAAGGGTATTATGACGGGACCTGAGGGCATGCAGGATGTGATCGATCATCTTGAAGCAAAGCTGAAAGAGCTCGGGGTTCGCATTCATTTGAATTCTAATGTTAAAGCAAAAGAGTTAAGCGGACCCGTTGTTGTTGCTACTTCCGCTCAGTCTGCAAGCGAAATTTTAAAGTCCTCACATGCGGATGTCGCAGCAAAGCTTTCTCGTATTCAAATGTCTTCTTTAATGAGTGTAACGGTTTACTTTGCCAAAGCCCAAAATACATACCCTGGATTTGGCTGCTTGATTCCCCGGTACTATGGCCTTAAAGCCTTGGGGATCTTGATGAACTCTTACATCTTTGCAGGACGAGACAAAACTTATTCCGAGACATGGATCTTTGGTGGTGCCCATGACAACTCTATTTTAGACATGTCTGATGCCGAAGTTTTGAAAACCATTGCGACAGAAAGATTCCGTGTCTTAGGAAATAAAGAAACCTTGCTAGATTATCGTATCTTCCGCTGGCGCAATGCTCTTCCGTTCTATAATGTCGAACTTGAAAAGACTTTAAAGGATCTAAATTCTCAAGAGCTTCCTGAGGGTCTGTTCTTGCATGGGAATTACTTAGGCGGAATCGGCTTAAGCAAAATCTTAGAGCGCGGTGATAAACTTGCAGAAGAAATCGCAGGTCGTTATGTCTAAAAAAGGCGTTTTGCTTTTAAATATTGGAAGTCCCCGCACTTATCAAGTTGACGATGTGAAGGCCTACCTTAAGACCTTCCTAATGGATAAAGATATTATTAACATCCCCTTCTTCGTGCGCTGGCCTTTGGTTCACGGGATCATCGTTCCTCGTCGCGCTCCTTTTTCGGCCGAAAATTATAAGAAGATCTGGATGGAAAACGAGGGCTCTCCGCTAACCGTATATACAAATCGTTTTGCCAAGGCTTTGCAGGAGTCCTTGGGCACTGGTTACAGCGTAAAAGTGGGAATGCGCTATTCTGACCCGCTTATAGGCAAAGCTTTGGAAGAGTTTTCGAGCGAAGGCATTTCTTCTCTTTTGATAGTGCCTCTGTATCCCCAATACGCCGAGGCGACGACAGGTTCTTCTGTCAAAGAAGTAAATCGCTGGTTGAAAAAGCTGAATCTAGACATACCTACCAGCGTTCTTCCTCCGTTTTATGCGGATGATTCTTTCATCAAGCCTTCCGTAAGATTAGTGAAAGAATCCACATCGGGAAAAAACTTTGATCACTACTTGTTTTCTTTCCATGGTTTGCCTGAAAGCCAAGTGCGCAAAGTTCACGGTTGTCTTCGTACGGAAGACTGCTGTTTTGATCAAGATGCTTGCGCAAAGAATTGTTACCGCGCCCAATGTTATGCCACGGCCACTAAGATGGCCGAAAGCTTGAATCTTCCAGACAGTCATTGGAGCGTTTCTTTTCAATCAAGACTAGGAAGAGCGGAGTGGATTAAACCTGCAACGGATCATACCTTAGAAGTGCTTGCGCAAAAGGGTAAAAAATCCGTCGCTGTGGTCTGCCCTTCCTTTGTTGCTGATTGCATCGAAACTTTAGAAGAGATTGGCATCGGTGGCCAAGAGATCTTTGAGCACAATGGCGGCACCGACTATCAGTTAGTTCCCTGTGTGAACGACGATCGCGAATGGATCGAAGGCTTTGCCGGTCTTTTAAGGAATCAAAAATAACAAAAGCGGAATCAAGATGGCGGTCATAAGTCCATTGAGCGCCATCGCTAATCCCGCAAAAGCACCAGCCATTTCATTCACCTGAAACGCTCTGAAAGTTCCCAAGCCATGGGCCGATAGACCCATGGAAAATCCTTTCACCAAAGGATCGTGAATTTTCATAAGCTTCATCACAGTGCCGGCCGCAATCGCTCCAACAATTCCCGTGATCATCACAAACACGGTCGATAAAGCCGGAGCTCCCCCGATTTTTTCCGCAATTCCCATTGCTATTGGAGTCGTGACGGATTTAGGAGACAGCGACAATAAAATATCGTGAGGCAACCCCAATGCCGCCCCTATCAAAACCGCACTAAAGATTCCCACAAAAGATCCAACCGCTAAAGCTAAGATTAAAGGTTTCAAAACTCGTTTCAGTCGGGCCATCTGATTGAACAATGGCAAAGCAAAGCCCACGGTCGCGGGGCCCAACATAAAATGAATGGGTCGAACTCCTGCAAAGTAGTCTTTGTAGGGAATATTAAAAACCATAAGCACGCAAACAATGGCAAACATCGTGATGACGGGCGGGCTTAAGAAAGGATGCTCTTTCCCACACAAGCTAAGGCGTCGCGCGATAAGATAAAATCCCAAGGTCATGATTAAAGAGAGGAGCTCAATCATGCTTTGGCTCCTGCTCGGGATGCATCTTGAGAAGCAGATTAAAAAACCATGCAGTCACACCCAAAGTAATCAGTGTACTGACAATAAGAGTGATGGCCATGGCCCAGCCATAACGACCAAATAAATCAAAGTAATCGATGATTCCTACACCCGCAGGCACAAAGAATAGCGCCAGGTGAGCATTCATAAAACGGCTGAGTGCTTCCACTTTTTCTTTCAAGGGCGGCCATAACACTAAAGCAATAAAGAAGTACACCATCCCTAAAACGGGCCCCGGAATAAAAAGGTTTAAGAGAGCGACCGTACCCTCTCCTAAGAATTGAAATGTCAGCAGAATCAACAGCGCTAATATCATGGTTAAAGACTCTAGCGATCCCTCAAGCGTCAGGCAACGAGCTTCCCAAGGATTTCGTGTCCTTTCACATAGCGGGGCCATTTCACTTTATAGAGGCCTAAAACCGCCCTATACCAATAAGCCGGCTTTGGCGAAGACCCAACCAGGTACCTTTTTCCAAACCGGTCTCAAAATGCGTCAATGTCAAAAATTGAGACACTTCAGATCCAATACAGGCAGTTCACAAAGCGCACAGATCTTGTATCTGGGTTACACGTTGTTAAAGGAGTACGTTAGATGGCTCAGGCTTCTCTACTAAAAAATATTGCTGCTAGCATTATCGTTTCTACCGCCGTTGCAAGTACCGCATCTGCGTTCTCTTATAAAATGAATGCCATGTGCTTCATGAAAGATTCGACAAATAAAGCCGAAGCTTTCAACCCCACCGCACAAGAAATTAAAGACAGTGGCAGCAGCTTCGTGCGATCGACTCCCACCAACGTGACAGAAACCGATATCAAAACGAAGTTTCGTGTCGCTTCTCTTTCAAAAATCCTAGTCACGCATTGGGCGACAGCGACTTTAGGCCCTGAGTACCGCTTTAAAACTCGTCTTTATATTACTCCGACAAATCCAGATAAAACTTGTTATGTTCACCTAGCTGGTGACGGCGATATCTTCATGGGTAAAGAGATGCTGTCGACGGTGTTTAAGCAGTTGAAACCTATTCTTACGGGTCGTGGCTGTACTTCTATCAGTCAGCTTTCTTATGACGAAAAATTCGTCGTTCCCATGGGGCCTGGCAGCGCTTATATCGTTCAACATCGCGACGATGGCACGTACCGTGGTGCGGATCCGGATTTGTTCTATGGTCCATTGACGACGCAAAAAGCACTGACTCATTTCGTAAGAAACTACAGTCAGATTCGTGTTAAAACTATCAAGCCTTCGATCTCTTCTGAGTTTAAAAAGTATGCGGAAGAAGTGAAAGTCACAGGCTATTCATTCCAATCACGTCCTCTTTATATGATGATGCGTGAATTCAATGCTTACTCTTCCAACGTTCCACCGAATATTTTGTTTGAGCGTTTGGGCGGTGTAAACGGTTATAAAGCCTTCATCAAAAATCGTTTGGGTATGGATGAAAGCACGGTTGTGATGATGAATGGTTCTGGTTACCCGGTTATGATTAACGATCAAAAAATTTATAACGAAGTAACATGTGAATCTATCGTACGCATCATCCAAGACTTGGATCACATGCTTAAAGCATATAAAGGCTCTAAAGCATTCCAACTGGCGGATGTGATGGCAGTGGGTGGAGACGGTGAACACTACTCGACATTTAAATCTTTGTACGGTTCAGACACTTTCGACAACACGCTGACGGGTAAAACAGGTTCTGCGGATAAAGCTATCACTTTCGGTGGAGCGCTTTCGACGACTGATGGAAACTTGTACTTTGCGGTACTAACAGAGCCAGATATCTATGACCAAAGAAACCTAAACAAGCCACGTACCTACATCCGTGACCTTGTCTCTATCCTGGCAGAGCGTGTACGATTGAAGAAGTTTGATTACACTCAAGTGGGCTTGATGAATCCAATCGATTCAGCATCCACGCTGGTAGCGGAATCAAACAATCTTTCCTTGAAGATGAAATAAGGTAACTTGTTATGAACCTTTTTAGATTGATCTTAATTGCATGTGTGGTTTTCGCGGGCTCGATGAGCCCTGCTGCTGGCAGCAAAAAACTTGTCGACGACAAAGCTTTTGAACTGGCTTACGCAGGAAAGACCAAAGAGCTTCAAAAGTCTTTGGATGCGGGAGTTAACATCAATAAGCCCAATGAAAAAGGCGAAACTCTTCTAATGACGGCAGCGGCTAGCGGCCAAGTCGAGGTTGTAAAATTCCTTCTTTCTAAAAAAGCCGACGTCACGATCAAAGATAAAGATCAAAAGACGGCTTTGTACTATGCTCTTACCAACGAACAGCCTGAAGTTTCAAAAGCCTTGATTGAGGCCAACGCGCCTTTGAATGATTTGAATGAACTTGGCGACAACGCCCTGACTCTCGCTTCATCATTGAACGATCATGCCACAATGAAAGTGCTTTTAGCTAAAGATGCCACTTTAGTGAATAAAGGAAACTCCGAAGGCAAAACGCCTTTGATGGAAGCAGCCCGCCACGGAAACGCTGAAACGATTAAGATTTTGTTAGACGCCGGCGCTGATAAAAAAGCCAAGAATTCATCTGGAAAAACAGCTTTAGATATCGCAACAAAAGCGCAAAACCAAAAAGCCGTCACTCTTCTTTCCGCAAAAAAATAGGCGCTCGTCCCTGAGCGCCCGTGCAATCTAAACTAATTTGCGCGGTCGGGGGTTTTTACGACGCCGCAAGCGATTCGTTTTCCCGAGGCTCCGGCCGGTTGGCTTTTATAGTCGTCACCTCTTTCATGCACGACGACGGAAGTTCCTTCTGCTCTCAGCAGTGAGTTCGGTCCCGATAATAGAGAGATGTGTTTATTGATCTCTTCTAAATGGCCACGCCCGCTTTTCACTTCGACGTTTTTAAAGTCGCCGGCATGTGGCCCTCCTTTGACTTCACCGTGTTTTTTCTTATCGGGATTAAAATGATCGCCGGCAGATTTAAATTCCGGTGGTAAACAACTGCCTTTTTCATGAACGTGAAACGCATAGGTGCCATCTGGCATACCGGTTAGATTCACCACCGTCTTTACACCTTCGGCTTCTTGGGTGAAGTTCACATCGCCCACTTGTTTTCCTTGAGCGTCTTTTAAAATCACCGATACGGGAGGCATTGGTTTGTTATGTGCAGGTTTTCCAGCAGGACCTTTGGATTCCTGTGCTTTTACTCCGCCTGTTAGTCCAAGTATGAAAAGAAAAAAGATCATGCTTCTCACAAACGACCTCCTTGATTCGATTCAAATATTGGAACACGGACAATGGTGTGAGAAAAGGTCGCGCGCTAATTAACAAATTCGCCAGTGAAAGCATGATTCTTAAAAATTTGAAGGACGTGACTTTGAGGCTTTGCTTTGAATTGATAAACTTTAAAAGTGAACGCTGGAAAGGAGAAGCTTATGAGTCGCCTAGGGCAAAAATCCCGTCGCCGTCAGCCCGATCAATTGGCTGAAGATGAAGCCAAAGATTCTCCTCGTGTTGAAGAACAAGAAAGTCAGCCTGGTGATTTCAATCCGAAATCCACGTTCAGCGCGATCTATGATAGTTCACAAACTCCCCGTCGTTCTTACACGGGCCGAGGTCCTAAAAACTACAAACGCAGTGACGAACGCATTCGCGAAGAAGTCTGCGAGATGCTGACACGTGATCAATACGTCGATGCTTACAACATTGATGTCGATGTCGTGGATGGCGAAGTCATCCTTCGCGGCACGGTTCCTGATCGGCACATGAAGTATCTTGCCGAAGATTCCGTCGAAAAAGTATTCGGAGTGAAGGACATTTCAAACCGCTTGCACGTCGATCGCCACGAAGATCTGATCCGCCGTCATGGCCGGCATTAAGGTTTAATTCGACCTATTCGTTTTTTTGATTTCTCCTTTCTTGGAAAGACTTGAGAAATTCGTTCAGTTCCAAAAAAATTAGGTTCAATTTTCTATAGAAGTCCAACTAACCTCATAGGCTCCGCCTACTCCTTGGTCCGGTCAAAACTTATTTCGTATCTAAATCATAGAGATGCAATTAGATTATTGTTTATATGAGGTAACTATGGATGCACAATTGATTCAGGCAATCATTGTTCCGCTGAGCGTTTTCACAGTTTTTTACCTGTTAGGCAAATCTAAAAGATTTGCTTTAACTAATGAACAGAAAGAAACAACTCTTTCGCCCGAACAAGAAAAGCTCTACTCAAAATATATGTTAACATTTACGGCGGTCTATATTTTGGCTATCGCATGTGTCACGGTCGTTATGCAGTTTCTATTTAACCATTTTGCTAACCTATACAATCATTTCTTCTACTCGACTGCAGACGCAACGCTAAAGATGCCGACAACTGTATTCCTTCTTCCAGCACTGTTTTTAGGATTCATTGCCCCAACGCCTTTGTTGAAGCACTATTCAGTTAGATTTCTTGGCAACGAAACTTATCAACTGTTTAATAACTACGCCAGCAAGAAAACTATGTTTAACACAAGTGCCGTCGAACCCTATTATAAATGGATGATTCTTATATGTTTTTCTTTTTATGCATTATCACTAAATGCCACTTCATCAATTCAAAACCGACAAATACATATTAAGGGCTTTCTTCCTACTACTTCTAAAAAATATTCTGTCGACGACATCAAGAAAGTGACTCAGGCAACCTCATTGAAGGCGCCAAACGGTAATATTGTTACACGAATGAACTATAGAATTGAGTTTAAAGACGGATACCAATGGGATCTCGACGATGACCAAGAGACAAGAGCGTTTCTGCAATTGGTGATTGATAGAACAAACATATCAGTTACAAAAACAGATTTGATGCAGTAGATAACGATTGATAGCGTTGCTTATTACCCAATCTGCACCGATAGCTAATTCAGCAAATGCAAATCCCGTTCTCACATGGTCTTTTACTGCTTTTGGAACCAGCCTAATTCCTTCCGGCACACGCGAATTAAAAACCAAATCCCAAATATGCAAACAGCCACAACTGAAAACCAAGAAAAGAAATCTTTCTCCCCTGTTTGAAAGTAATGATTTATAGATACGTAGGTAATCAACATTATCATTGCTATGCCCGAAACAATTCCAACCGGATATATTACTTTACTCACTGTATTATTGGAGTTGTTCACTTAGTTGCACTCTTTCTCTATTTGCTTTAACTGGCTGTTCCCATTTTTAATCGATAATAATCCGTTGAAATACGCTACCATAAAATTTTTTATCGTGAGTTTCAGAGCAAATATAAAAAGAATTTGTGACAAACATTGACATGTCAATGCTCACTTTAGATGTGATGAATGCCATTTGATAGAACAACATCTTCCTACGCGCCAGTACGTTGCCGAATCGTGCTTCGCAATCATCACGATGTCCATTCACTCCATCTCGTAATTATCGAAAAAATGGAGATCGCACACCAGAAACACAAACAAACTAATCCAAAGCTGAGGTAAGAAATAGCAAAACGTCGTTTCGCAGCGGATACATTTGGAAGCGGTGGAGTGCGTATTAAACGAACGATATGCCTGAACAAGGCCAGACCATCACCCCGGAAATATCACTCCTATCGCCGCAACTATTAATTCAGAATACACGATCATCCTTCAACTATTGACCTATTCCAAGCTCAAGTCCAATCCCAACTGATGTTCCCGAAACTGCGCCCGCACCTATCTATCTTAATAGTTCTTAAAGGATTAAGTCTTATTCCTACTTTTAAAAGCTTTAATACTCAAAGACAATGGATAGGCTAATTCAGCAACAATCACTAATATTAAGAACTCTAGAGCCCAAGGCCCACAATAGTCCGGCATTTCCCCGAACACAGTGAAACACCCTTCGCGTTTGTACTGGGCTATCTGAGCCAGCGTCATTACAACTAGTACGACCGCTAAAAAAATCTCAGAGCCTTTTACTGATTTAGTTTCTTCACTAGTCACAAATCACCTTTTTAGCCCCACTGCCTATAGATCTTCCCGAGAATCCAGCTGCCCAGTCTGAATAGTTTTTGGGAGGATTTCCAGTTCTCTCACCCGTCAATCCCGATGCTAATCCGCTCAGAAAACTGACTCCAAGTCTCGTACATTGAGCCGGATTGCTCAAGCAAATGTTAATCGCAATAACCGAAACGGCTGGAGTCATGGCAGCAGCGCCCGCAGCGGCAGCGGTTCCAACAGCAGCATTTAAAATTACCGAATCTTGTGCCCCGACTTGTTCAGGAGTTATTTGAATTTCGCTAAGGAATTGATCTCTAAGAGTTCCTCCGCAATTTCCATCCAGACACATCATGCTTTGTCCCGGGGGACGTAAACCACTTGGGTCTACGAAATTTACCGGGTCCTGGAAAGTGTAGCCATAAAAGTTAGTATCCCCGCCATTAAACCCAATCGGGTCTTTCGAAGTCCAACGACCAACTATTGGATCATAATCTCGAGCGCCGAAACGCAATAAACTAGTGTCGCTATCGCTAAGCCCTCCCGCAAAACCAAACGGAAGGTAGGAGCTGCGTTTACCATCAAGGGACACGCCAAACTCATCATAACTTAAGGTCTCAACAATTTTTCCCGTTGAAGACTCTACGATTGCTTTGGGTGTTCCTACTTGATTGGAAATAACTCTATATTCTTTTCCACCAGTGACGACGTAATCGGGAATATTTATTTTTGATCCATAAACGAAACGGCGGATGATATTGCCAGCGCCGTCTGTTTCTGCGGTGATTTGATATTGAGTTTGATAGATGAATCCTTGAACTGGTTTGCCGTTTCTTCTTCTCAAGTACTTTCCAAACTCAGACAAAGGATAAGTTCAGCCTACCTTCTTCCACCAAACCACCCTAAGCCAATTCGGCATGCTCCAATGCCAATGAAAATACATACGCCCACAAACGCAGTCATCCCGAAAATTGTTTTTTTCGAAACGACCTGTCCTTGCTCCAGGGCTTTCCACACGACCCAGACAAAGCAAAGCGCTATGATTGGGGTACAGATAAAAAGAGCAATTGGTCCACCAACTCTACATATTTGAACATACAAATCGTTATTAGACATTCACCCAACTCCTTACTACTATGGGCAGCTTTTCTTACCAATACCTTTCGCGACCTCAGCGGCGGTGACTCCTAGAGGTGGAGAGTTGGTGAACGGGATTTTAAAAATTTATATTTTAACCTTCTCGACATCATAAATACGTTCCTTCAGAAGATTCTCGAGCAACACTACACATTTATAGGATTGAGTTGTATCTAATTTCTCAAGCCGCTCAATGATATCAGAATCAACATTGATCGGTTTCAATGCTTTCGTCACATGGAAAGAGAAACCATCCTGGAAAAAAATTCTAAACCCCGTCCCAAAAATGTCCTCTTCCAACTTTACCACTTCAGAGTACTTGTAAGTTCTTTTTACCTTTTTTGTTGAAACCTCAATGTCGAGGTCTCTTAGAACGATTGATGCAGGCGAGCAGAAAACAATCACCGCATAAAGTAATGCAAGCACCATGCAGATAGCACAAAACGCAATTAATCCCCATCTTATTTCGCCTGAAAGGATTGTAAACAAAACAAATCCAAAAAATACTAAGTTGAGAAAGACAACTATTAGTGTGTTCTTTAAATGAGGTTTGGTACTAAGTTGAATAAACATTTTTTATTATAATTGATAATAATCCATTGAAATAGTCTTTAGAACTAATCATTCAGGTTTTTGCAGCCGCTATCTTAAATATTTTAAGCTTACTTTTATTCTTTCGTAGTTCCATTGTAAATATATGATCGTCCAACAAAAACCAGTGAACTGGCGCATACAATTGTGAGCAGTTGAGTCTCTATTTCACCGCCCAACGAGGGTTTAGAAAGTTTCACAAAGTATGTGTCGCTTACGAATTAGCTGTTTTTGGTAATTAATAAATAAATCAAAAAAATACACAAAAAAGGCATACCTAACGAAGAGACACCAAAGTAGGACATTAAGAACAAACGCATGCCCTTCGAAACTTTGTTTCCTTCATTTCTATACGCTACCATAAAATTTTTTATCGTGGGTTTAAGACCAAATATAAAAAGAACAATGAAAGCAACGCATGCTATGTTTTCAAATTTCGTCATACTCAGACTTTCTCATCATTGGCACATGAGAGCACCATTTTCTACTCCAAACCCTACTCCGCCACCTACTAAGGCCGAGCTAAACATAGCGCTTCGAGCTGCGGCAGATACCCCAATTGAGTTTCCAATTACACTTGTATTAAAAAACGCGAAGTTCCCGGCACCTAATCCAACAGCACCACCTATAGCTCCTGCGGCACCCGCCAAAAAGAATGCACCTGTATTAAATTGCCCACCCGTAGCAAGCTGTGTAACTCCGTTTCCAGCCATGCCCATAAAGGCACCTGATGAGATGACGCCCAAAGCTGTTCCTCCGGTCAAAGCACTCAATCCCACTGTAGCTGCACCTGTAACGGCACCTATCCCGGCTGCTGTTAAAATTTGGTTTATGTTTCCGTCCGGAAGATATGCAGAAGCGCCACTGGTGATTGCGCCTACCACGAGACCAATACACCAAGGGCAGTTCCCGCTAGGGTCTACTAAATTAATCGGATCATTCAACACATATCCATACAAATTTGTATCGCCACTGCCAAAGCCGATCGGATCTTTGCCCAGCCATCTCCCGATCTCCGGATCATAATGACTATCTCAAGCGCGCGAACTGCTGAGCAATTTTTTCGCTATCGCAATTTCAGAGGGGAGTGGATAATTTTTTAAATCTAATCATCTGCAACTTGTGACTGAATTTCGAGATGTTTTTGAATTTTTGGCCATGCAACGGCCTTCAATTCTTTCAAAAGCTTCCAAAGCTCCTGATTTCAGGAACTCACCACTGTGGCCATCATCACGGTTTGTGAGATGCGAAAACGTTCTGCCGAATTTATTCCCCAAAGTAGGTAGTCACAACGGGCGTCACAAGCCAGTCACAATTGAAAATCACAGTTTTCAAAAAAATAAGACCTTGGTGCTTCTGAAGACTTAGCCAAACTCGTGACTACTTCCGACTTTCTCACACCTATAGGTTAAGGAGAATACTTCTATTTTTATTGTCTCGAGGTTTCAATTGCCTACCGAACTTGGCGATTGGACGTCTTTTAAACGAAGAAAGTTTGGGGGGGTCTCAGCGACAGCACCACCTCTTATAGGACCAAGACCACTAAAGGTAAAAGAAAATGAGGGATTTAATACAGTAATTCCATCTGCATTATTGCTAATCCTCATCTCTCCTGCCGGGCACCAGCAATACGCTCTTCCCACTGAGAGCTCATCACAATCTCTGACTTCAAGTACGTCAACAGTGTAAATAGGAATTTCGCCGTGATCAGTGTTTATCTTTAGTGGATGATTATTACTACCAAGAATACGAATCCGTGCCCAGCCTTCATTTTCCAAACGAAGGCTAAGAAAATCAAAGGACTCAAAGCGCCAAATAAAATTCCAGTAAGGTCGCCTCTCATCATCTCCCTCTGAGTCATCGTACTTGCGTCGCAGGTCATGTAAATGCTGAAATTTAAGTGCTGCCATCACCGAAAGATGAACTTCTTTTACGACATTATGCTGACCTTCAAGTAACTTCGTCTGTTCACGCGATAAGTGATCGCTAATGCGATATATCTCTAGCGTGAGCCAAATACTATAGAAGCCCAAAAGGGTTCCAATAACAGTCAAAACAGCTGCCAACCAAGGTTCCATAAGAAATTTTATACTGATCAGAAAGAGCACTGCTGTTGCGATAAATGCTATTGCCAGAAAAGGCCGCGCTAACTTTACCAATATTACAGAAAGATTTTTATCTAAATTATTTTCCAACTCATCTTCCTTTCTGGGCATGCAGGTATCCATGGCAACATAGAACCTTTGAAAATCAGGTCCCTTTTGGAAAAATCTCCTGTGCAAGAATCGCGGGCGGCCCCAGACCCGGAGGGGGTCTGAGGCTGAATTTCGAGAACTTTTTGAATTTTTGGTCGCTGCTTGGCCCCTATATGTCTTCAGTTCTTAATACAACGAAGTCACTTAACGAGTTACAAAGAGCACAACCAAATCGATCAATCCAATCAACAAAAACAATCTAAATCGAAACTTAACTTTCGATGATGCCACCGAAAGTTGAATGCTACTTTCTCCACCTTTGACAGAACTACTTTGCTTACGAAGGCTCTTCGCCTCAAATACAGCTGGAATCAGTAGAGCAAACAAGACCACCGTTATAATTAGAAGAAAAATATATATGAAATTCATTCTCGGTCCTTTCGCATCTTAAGGGCATTTTATCGCGTTTGTACTAGGAAGAACAATTGGCGAGTACGGATTTTGATTCTTTGTGTAATCGCCAGCATCCTTTTTAAAGTTATTGTACTCATCAATAATCATGCTAACACCGGCAAGCGCCGCAGTACCACCGATTACCGCACCGATTGCCCCAAGCGGGTTTGCAGGAGCAGTAACGACTGCAGCTGCCCCAAAAGTAAACAATAGACCGCCGCTAAAAAGATTTCTAACGTTCACATCCCTCCAAGTTGTTCCCTCTGGATCAATGAAATTTACCGGATCTTGCAAAACGTATCCATAGAGATTCGTATCGCCACCTCTAAACAGTATTGGATCTTTAGAAGTCCATCTACCAGTCTCCGGATCATAATCGCGAGCTCCGAAACGCAATAAACCTGTGTCGCTATCGCTAAGCCCTCCAGCAAAACCAAATGGAAGGTATGAACTGCGTTTACCATCAAGGGACACACCAAACTCATCATAACTTAAAGTCTCAACAATTTTTCCCGTTGAAGACTCTACGATTGCTTTGGGTGTTCCTACTTGGTTGGAAATAACTCGATATTCTTTTCCGCCAGTGACGACGTAATCGGGAATATTTATCTTTGAGCCATAAACGAAACGGCGGATGATATTGCCAGCGCCGTCTGTTTCTGCGGCGATTTGATATTGAGTTTGATAGATGAATCCTTGAACTAGTTGGCCGTTTATTTTTTTACCGATTCTTCTATTCTGACCATCGATGACATATTCGATGATACGGCCATCCGGAAGAACAACCTTTCGCAGATTTCCTAGAGTGTCATAGTCATATGTCGTTACTAACGGAGCACTTGCCGGTCCTTGGAACTCTTCTTTTTTTAATAAGTTGCCAGCATCGGAATAAGAGAATTTGAAACGTCCGTAAGATAACAATCGGTCTTGTTCATCATATTGACCGTTTATAACCGTGTTACCTGATTTGAAAGCAATTCTATTTCCATTCTCGTCGTATTCGTATGCGCGGACCACGCCATTTTGGGTGGCGCGCACAAGTCTTCCATTAGTGTCATATTCATAGGTAATCGCGGTTCCATTGGAATTTTCTGAGACGATACGCCCAATAGCATCTCGATTAAGATTAGTGACCAAAATGTTTTTCTTGTTTGCGGTCACTGTTTCAGCTGTGACTAGATAATCATTGTACTGGGTCTTTGTGTTAACTACGCCGAGAGCAGAAGATTCTATCCGACCAGACTTATCTATGACGTACCTTAAGGAACCCACCCCCACTAATAAACCATCTAGATCATACTTGAAACCTGTACTGAAAAGCTTTCCATCCTTACCCGCTACTTCGAGCGCAGCCAAGCTTGCATCAGGATTATACTTGTATTTTAAAGTGTGGATGACTTCACCTTGAGTCCATACTACTTCCGGAAGTTTCCATATATAAGAATATGAAGTTCTTACCCCGTCAGAGGTTTGTAGACTTCCTACTAGATCTGTAGGTTTCTTGTCTGGATTGACGGCATAAGAAATATCTGTTGATCCATGACTGTGTTCTACCTTCACTAAACGACTGTCGTTAACTCCAAATTTATAAACGACAGCAGTTTTACCACCTTGAATAATTTGTGAAACTCGATCTTCGGAGTCATAGCGAATTTCTGTACTTGTATCGCCAGCTGTTGCAACTAAAGGTGCTAAATAAGTAACAGGTAAGCCATTCTGATTGAAAGAAAACGTGTGCGTTGGCTTTGAAGGAGGTTTAATTCCTGTCAAATTCCCTTCAAGGTCGTAGCTAAAACTGACAAAACTTCCATTAGGATAGGTTGCTTTTGAAACTCTCTTCACGCTGTCATATTCAAATAAATATTGAAGTCCCAACGGATCAATTACTTTATTCAGATCGCCGTTAGCTCCATACTCGAACTTTGTGTTCTTGCCGCCAGCAGTGACTTGAATCAGCCGACCCTTTTGATCGTAAGAATACGTTTGCGTGATACTGCCGCTAGAACTGTTTAAAATATCCCCGAAATTATTGTATGTACGGGTCGCAAATCTAGCTTCTGGAGTTTGGATGCCCGTTAACACCTCATCCGGCTTCATGTGAACTAGAAAACGATAGGTTTTTTTCGCATCGTTTTGGTGAACAATATTGTACTGAAGAATCCCGTTATTATACGTACTTGTTTGCTTTCTAGTGATATTAATCGATCCTGCTTTAAACGAATAAGACCGAAGATATTTACTCTCAACTCTCCATCTAGGATCGTCAGCGTGGACCATTTCAGTTTTTCCGCCGTAGATGTCCCAAACATGAGTATCCTTTTCTGCAGTTCTATTTAACACACTGGACATTGCACCATATTCAGTATGAACATTTCGATGAGTCCCGTAATTGGCGCCAGCAATTTCGTAGCGACGCTGAAGACCTGAATTTGTGGTAGCATAAGCATTCATTATTTTATCTTTAGACGTAGAAGTAATCTCGATATACCGGCCGTCACTACGAATATCTTTTTGAAGATTCCCTTCCTTGTCGTAAACAAATGTCGTTACTTTTCCAAGTGGCTTTTTAAACGTCGCAAGCCTGTAATTTGAATCATAGGTCATTTCATAAGTCGCGCCGTTAGGCAGTCGAACAAGGACTAGTTTTCCCGATTCATTTTTTACGAAGATAGTTTTCACATCATTCGGAGAAATGATTTCCCCTTTTGTATAGTCTGTTCGCCAAACTTTCCCGTATGCATCAGTAATATCAACGTAATCGCCTTTATAAGATACATTGAACAATTTTTTATGACTGTAGGCTGATTTGGTATAGCGCAGATCTCCATCACTATCGTACTCACTATAATTACTTGCCGAAGGGTTCAAAAGAAGGACACTGCCGTCACTCTCTGCTTTCGGGGTAAAATTTAGAACCTGTTTGTCGCCGTTACCATAGTAGATTGTCTTGGTTTTCCAGCTGTAGTACGAGTGAATCGACAGCCACCATCCTCCCACAAAGCTCTTACTTATGTCGGGATCCAAACCTTTTCGAATTCTATCCGAATATCTTTCACTGATATAGATAAGTGAAAATGGAGCATCTGCTATAGGAATTTCTTCCGTGAAAGACATAGTCTCCATGTTCAATGTCGAAAACCCGGGAATCTTAGTACTTCCTACGCCCGGAAGACAGATGCCAGGCTCATTCGACGACATAGGTAAAGGCAGATTTGGATCCACAGGTGCCGGAGTTGGTTGCGGCTGTGGAGTGGGATTTGTACCGCCTACTTTATCTAACTTAAGCTCCAACGGCAAATCTTGCTCTGTTTGAGGAGCATAGAAGATATATACATGCGCCCCTGCTGGAATGGTTTCAATATTGGACCATCCAAGAGAAGATTTGATGCTTGCTTGAACTGGAACTCCACATTGATTGATGTAATCAAATGCAAAGTAAAAATAATCGGGTCTAATTCTTTGAATATTAACATTTCCTAAATATACACAGCTAACGGCGTTTCCCAGCGCCGCTGGACGGGGATAACGTCTACATTCCTTGGGGAAATTATAGCAATCACTATCCGTAGGTGGAGGCAGCTGATCGAACGGTGATAAGCTGAGCGTTCCAGCATTAGAACCAATGGAATAGAAAACCGTAAGTAGAAGGGCGGACAAAAACCATCTCATTAAACGCTCCGATAAAACTTTGTTTTAAAACAAAACTGTTCGATGTTTAATGAATATAAACAAAAAAGAATTTTTTACAGCTATTTGATCCCTGGAAAATGATTTGAATCACAACAGAAATAGAAAAAGAAAAGGGGCCGTGAAGCCCCTTGTTTTCTTTATGAGAAAAGTCGTTTGAAGAATCCCGAGATCTTTTGTCCCAAGGATTTTTGTGCAACCACGGCTGGCGTTTTCTTGCCCTGGTGGTGCTGATGAGGACCTTTGCGGTGCTCATGCTTTTTGTGCTCTGGACGCTTACCATGTTGTGGCTTGCGTGGTCCGTCGTGTTTTTTATGTTCAGGACGAGGTCCGCGGTTTTGACCGCCTTGAGCTGACTTGTGTTGATCACGTTCACCACGCTCAGGACGAGGTCCTTTGTCATGACGGCGTTGTTCACCATCACGGCGTGGACGATTCGGTCCGCCACCGCTGCGACGTTCTCCGCCGCCTTGTCTTTCGCCACGCTCTCCGCGAGGTCCACGAGCTCGATCCAAAGATTTTGGATAGTGACCTTCATGATGTCTTGGCATCGGCTTGAACTCTTGAATCAATTGATCATTTTCAAGATATCCAACCTCGATTTTGTGCTTCAAATATTCTTCAATACGCGCCAAAGACTCGATGTCTTTATCACCGACCAAAGAATATGCATGACCTGTTGTCCCCGCGCGGCCCGTACGACCGATACGGTGAACGTAAGACTCACTGTCCATCGGAAGTTCGTAGTTGATCACAAGGTCGACACCTTTGATATCCAAACCACGAGCCGCCACGTCAGTAGCCACGAGGATGTTCATGTTGTTTTCTGCTTTAAACTGCTCAATCACGCGGTTGCGCTGCGCTTGAGTCAGAAGGCTTGAAATCGCCATTGCAGGAACACCATTATCCACCAAGAACTTCGCAATCTTTTCTACACTGAGCTTAAAGTTCGTGAAGATGATCGCTTGTTTTGGATTGTTCACTTTTAACAAAGATAAAAGATGCTGAGGTTTTTCATCACTGCCCACATGGAAGATCTGATCTTTCACGTTTTCCGCTTTGGCTTGATCACGGCTGATGTTGATTTCAACAGGCTCTGAACCAAACTGGTAAGCCGTGTTTAAAACATCAAAGTTCAAAGTCGCACTGAAGACTAGGAACTGACGCTCACGAGGCACACGTTGCAAAATGTACTTCATGTCGTCTTTAAAACCCATGTCGAACATACGATCAGCTTCATCGAACACGATCGCGCGAACTTGTTTCAAGTCCACCAAGTGTTCTTTGTAAAGATCGATCAAACGACCTGGCGTTGCGACGATGAATTCTACGCCGTTTTTCAAAGCATCTTTTTGCTTGTCGTAACCCGTCCCACCGTAAATCGCAAAACCCTTAAGGCCTGAGTGCTCGCCCAGCTTAAGGATGTTATCCTGAACCTGTTCAGCCAACTCGCGTGTCGGTACCAAAACTAAAACGAAGTTCTGAGGTTTCCAGTCTTTGAAAGCGCGCTTTTCGATCACAGCTTTTTGTTCTTCTGTGACATCACCTGCAGCCGGGCGCGCTCTTAAAATGCGCTCCATAAGAGGAATAACAAAAGCGGCCGTTTTACCTGTACCTGTTTGAGCAAGACCAGCAACGTCTTTGCCTTCTAAGATCACGGGGATAGCTTGCGACTGGACGGGAGTGCAATCCTCATAGTTCATACTATGGATTGCCGAATACAATTGAGAATCTAAATTCAATTCTGAGAATTTCAAATTTTACTACTCCGATCTGAAACCCCAAAGTACTGACAGCAAAGGGAAAAGTCAAAGAGGCGGCTTAAAAGCCGCCCACAAACAGGCGCAAAGCCTCGCTAAAAGCCTGAGGTTGATCTGAGTGGACCCAGTGGCCCGCATTCGGGATTTCGACGCCCTTAATCAAGCGGTTGCTAGCCAACATCTTCTGATAGT
The DNA here is from genome assembly GCF_047305915.1 of Bdellovibrio sp. HCB117. Classification (NCBI taxonomy): domain Bacteria; kingdom Pseudomonadati; phylum Bdellovibrionota; class Bdellovibrionia; order Bdellovibrionales; family Pseudobdellovibrionaceae; genus Bdellovibrio; species Bdellovibrio sp. HCB117. Next base: position 3,286,354 of record NZ_CP178622.1, read on the forward strand.
TTTCATGGCTGAGCTCTTTGGAATTGGCCCCGCGAACCAAAAGTGTCGGAACCTCTAAGGCCTCAACTTCATTCCAGCGGTCATCACCCCGACCTAAGCGGACCGAGTCGATGATGCCTTGCTTTGAAAAGCGCCAGTCCACAAGACCGTTCGGCTTTTCTTCCATGTTGGCGTAAAAATAATTGGCCATGACCTGCACGTTTTCACGGGTCTTTGCGGTTTTAATGAACTCCCCAAAAAAATACTCTTTGGCTTGTTCGCGATTCGCAAAAGGCGCCGGGACTAAATTCAATAAATATTCGTAATACTCATGGGCCTTCGGGTTGCCTTCGGGCCCGATATCTTCAATCACCAGACGTTCCACGTAATCTGGAAAGCGGGTGGCAAAGTTTAAAACATTACGGCCGCCCATGGAGTGCCCGACCAGGATGAACTTTTCCCACCCCAGCTCGTCGACAATCATTTTCAAGTCGTCCGCATAGTCTTCGGGAGCATAACCAGAACCTGGCTGAAATGAGCGGCCATGCCCGCGTTGATCATAGGCCAAGCACCGTTCCGTACCCTCAATGCCAGAAATGATCTTGCGCCAGTTTTGCCCGTAACCCATCAGGCCGTGCACGAAAACCCAGCGTCTTCCGTTTTCAGGGCCGTAAATGTGATGATAAAAATTGTTGAGATAAGACATCCTTTTCCTATACCCCGAGGCCCTTGGGCATTCAAGCCTCCCTTAATTATTTCAAGGACTTAAGTTCCACAGCCTTTGTTGCGAGTTTTTGTTATTCCAATTTGAATTTTGATGCGAAGGGGTATAGATTCAGCGTCAATGATGCCCCAAAAAAGACCCCAGCTCCATGAGGACTGGATTGATTCGTATGCTTTAAGAATTGTGCGCAACCTGCAGGATGCTGGCTTTGAGACTTACCTGGTCGGCGGCTGCGTGCGTGATTTGCTTGTGGGCATTCATCCAAAAGACTTTGATATCGCGACCAGCGCTCTTCCCAATCAAGTTCGTAAAAAAGTACCGAATGCCTATGTCATCGGACGCCGTTTCAAACTTGTTCTGGTTAAGCGGGGCGATCACCAGTTTGAAGTCGCGACTTTCCGTCGCAACGTCACAGCCGAAGAAATTTCGACTGGAGACGATTCGGTTGAGGGCGATAATTATTTCGGAACCTCCGAAGAGGATGCGCAACGCCGCGACTTTACCTGCAATGCCGTTTTCTATGATCCCGTTCAACACAAACTGATCGATCATTGCGGCGGACTTCAAGATATCCAAGATCGCGTTCTGCGCATGATCGGCGATCCGAAAGGTCGCTTGATTGAAGATCCGATTCGCATTTTGCGCGCGATCCGTCTTTCTCATAAATTGCATTTTTCTATTGAGTCCTCGATGCGTGCTGCGATTGCCGAATGCAGTCCGGAATTGAAAAAATCCGTTCTGCCTCGCCGTCGTGAAGAGTGGTTGAAGTTCTTGCGTCTTAAAGAGCCGCACTTGGCCTTCATGGAACTTTTCGATTTGCACATCCTAGAGCAAATTCTTCCGGGCCTGAACTCTGTCTTCATGGATCCGCACCAAATGGAAATCTTTGAAATCCATTTAGCGCGCATGAATTCAGCGGGCATTAACAAAGATGATTCCACCGAATTGTTCGCGGCTTTCATGATGGCATTTATGAAGGCGAAGTACGGGGAAGAGCCTTGGAACCACGATGAAATCTTGAATGATCCAAAGCTTGCTTACTTCATGCGAGAGGAAATGGGCATCTTCAAACAAGAGGGCGCCATTTTCTTTAAAGCTTTGCACATCATGCAGGGTCTTCATCGCATCGAAAACTATTCGCGCAAAGGTGAAAGAAGACAGATGGCTTTCGTTCACAACGAAGGTTTCGGTCTGGCGATGAAACTGGCATTTATGGATTACTCTTTGTCGGCTTCGCAAATGCACTATTGGTTGCAGCAAGTGGAAAAGTACCGTGGCGGAATGCCGGTGAAGGCTTCTTCCGAGGAATCCCATCATTAATTTCTCAAATTAAAACGTGTTGTTTCGTTTTTAGCTCTGAAACTTGCTGAGCGTAAACTCCCATATGATAATAGTACTGTCTCGCCATTGACCGGGTCTCAAACAGAGACTGGGTTTAATTAGGGAAGGTTTTAGCGATGGGGCAGGAAAAAAAGAACACGTTCTTGATCGTCAGCGGAGATAAAACGCGCATCCAGCGTTGCACCGATATTCTAACCCGCAATTTTCCAAACTGCACAGTCTTTCACGGATCCGAGTGGTTTGAGACCAAGTACAAATTGGACAACGTTCATCCCAAGGCCATTCTGATAGATGAGTATCTCCCTAAAGGTTCGGGTTTTGATATCGTCAGCAAGATTTTAAAAGAAAAAAATAATGACGACATTTCTATTGTCATCATGTCCTACGTAGCAGATCACGATATCTTCCATCACGAAGTGAGCTCAGGCCGTATTCAGTTCTTAACGGAACCGGATCGTGAACAAGCCGTGATTGATTGTATTTCAAAAATCGTGTCTCCGAAAAAACAAGAAGACCCGCAACAGCAATATGAACTGAAGCAGTTGCAACCAGGTGAGGTGCTTTTCAAAGAAGGCGATCGCACCGAACTGGCTTACATCGTGAAAAAAGGCAGCTTGCGCGCTTATTGCCTGGATAACGAAGGCGATCGCATCATGCTGGGTGAAATCATGGCCGGAGAATTTGTCGGAGAAATGGGTCACTTCAACCAAGATCCACGCTCAGCCACAGTAGAAGCCATCACTGAAGTAGAGCTTATTGCTATTCCTAACAGCGCCATTGAAAATGTGATCTTCACGCGCCCTTCATGGGCTAAGGCGTTGGTGAAAACACTTTCTCAGCGTCTTAAGAAAGCCAATAAAGCTCTAACGGGTTAATCACGGAAGCAATTCAAAACTTCTCGAAGGCGGGGCATCGTCTTTGAATTTAATTAAGCGCAGCCGCGGAACCTGCACATTCTCTTTTAGTTTTGTTACTTTGATAGTGCCGAAACGCCCTTCGACTTTCAGGCCATCAATACTTTCTAAAAAGTCCGTTATGGTTAAATTTCTTTCTGGCGTACGAATGCTTGTCGCGAAGTTTGTGGCGTGAATATAGAACTCTCCGCCCACGTTCATTAGATCAAATGTTTTTTGCAGGGATGTATGAAGATCGTGAGTGTAAGAAACGACTCCGAAAACATCCGTCACTAAATCTGCTTTTTTCCACTGAGAAGTATTCTGAGATTCAAAAGCCCCTTCACGTATTTGCAATTTCCCGTCAAACTTTGGCGGCGAAAACCAGCGATCCAGTTTGAAGGCCACCGCTGTAGCGGAAGCAGCGGAAGAAGAGTTAGAAAACGATTTCAGATAATCGATCTGAGCGTTGGCTTTGCCCGCGCCTAGGTCCACCCAATGCTGACTGGGTGTGAGTCGACTTAAACTGACCGAAAAATCTTTGTGTAACATGTACTTGTATTCCCAGAGATCCCGACTGGTTGCGAATTTATTCTTTTCAACTCGTGTGGTGATCACCCACGCGGCATCTTCGAAAACGGAGGAGCACGTGACGTTGGCCCATGTGGGTGTCGCCATGATCGAAAGTGCCAAGACTATGATTGAAGAGCGCAACTGTCTCAAAATGATACTCCCAAAGATATACATTTATATGATGCAAAATCCGCGCGCGTCCGCACCGAGTTTACTAAGACCTTGCCTGTTCAAGCTTCGCGTCTGTGCCAATTTCCGTTGCTTTCAAAGAGTCTAAGCATTCCCTAGACACTCGCTACAGCTTATAAGCCTTGTGAGCAGGTCCACGGATTGCTTTAAGAATCTATGTTGAGGTGGATTATGGCTTTCCGGAACCACAAGTTTTTTTATGTGACCTTCATTTTACTTTTGTCGTTCATTTCTTCGGCGCAGGCCATGGATGAAGACACAAACCTATTGGTTTTTGAGGACAAACCAACCCGCGAGGCCGTGGTTGAAACTGAAAGCCTAGAGATCAAACTAGATCCTTCAGAAGTGAAGGAATCCGTTAAGGATTTTGATCGTGAGGCTTTCATTCGTGAAGCCCGCGACAACATGAATCGCGAACCTTCCAAAGAGCAAATTGAAATCTGGAATGGCCCCCGCAACGAAAATGATCTTGTGAAGGTTTTACAGCTGAATGATTCAGAAATTGCTTCATTCTTGGCAAAGAAGAATGCGTTTTTGAATAAGTTTGCAAAGTCTTTGGCCTTCTTCCGCATCTCTCCAGCAAAGATCAATAAAGCTCTTTTAGAGCTGAACAACCGTTTTTATGAAAGTTCACACACCGTTTCGCGCAGTAACGCGAAAATGGGAACAGTCATGTTTTCTCTTTCAGGTGGCTTGGCTTTACCTCGCAAAATGGTTGAAGCCATGAATAACCGCGGCTTGGGTGGCTACGTCCCTAAATCGGGGGGCTTCGTTTATCTTTTAGGTTTTGGTGCCTCTTTCGGAAGAAAAGTGGATGGCTCTGGTAAAGGTAAATTCGTCTTTGAACTTTTCATGGACGTTGAAAGATTGAAATCCACATTAACGGGCGTAGCTGAGGTTTCGGCCGCCGGCACTTATGGATTGGTCTTTGAACAACGTCCGGATAAATTTGCGACTCAGAAAAACAGCGTTACATACGGTGGCTTAACGGGTGTTTTCCGCCAAGGTCCGAACCAGTTTGGTTGGGCTGCTTCAACGGGAATGTCATTTCCTCCAGGTATTGGCGCCATCTTGGTTTTCCAAAATGAGGCGACACGTTTTTATCTTTTCCGCAGCGAAGGCCTAAAAGCCACCCTGCCTGCGCTAGCGATGGTGAAAACCAATGTGCTTTCTTATTTCAGAAATCTTCTGGGCGGAAAAAACCAGATTGTAAACTGCAGTCACGTCTTCTAATAAAAAAGGCACCTTCCGGTGCCTTGACCTATTTCAGTTTCTCCCAGAGATAAGTGTACTCTAAGGTGTTCCAAAGAATACTTTGTTCGATATTGGCGTTTCCGGCATGCCCGCCTTCCATATTTTCGTAATAGAAAATCGGATGACCCTGTTCGCGCATCTTAGCCACCATTTTTCTGGCATGGCCTGGATGCACGCGATCGTCTTTTGTACTGGTCATAAAAAAGACTTCCGGATACTTCGTTTCGGCATTCACTTTTTGATAAGGAGAATATTTTAAAATCGCTTCACGCATTTTGGGATCATCAGGATTTCCATATTCGTCCATCCAACTCGCACCGGCTAGAAGCTTGTGATAACGGAGCATATCTAAAAGTGGAACGCCCACGATCACCGCACTGTACAGATCAGGACGTTGGGTGAACGTCGCACCAGTTAAAAGGCCTCCGTTAGAGCGTCCCGAAATTCCTAAATGCTGTGGAGCCGTCACGCCGCGAGCAATCAAGTCCTCGGAAATAGCGATATTGTCTTCATAGACCTTATAACGATTTTCTTTTAAGACTGCTTTATGCCAAGCGGGACCGAATTCTCCTCCACCACGAAGATTTGTCAGAACATAAACGCCGCCACGCTCTAACCACACTTTGCCAATAGAACCTAGATACCCCGGTTGCATCGCAGCTTCGAAGCCACCATAACCATACTGAAGTGTCGGGTTCTTTCCATCTAACTTGATATTTTCTTTGGCCACCATGAAATACGGAATTTTGGTTCCGTCTTTGCTTGTCGCCAAATGACGAGTGATTTTCAATCCTTGAGGATTAAATCTTTCTGGAGACTTTTTAATAAGTTCTAATTTATTCTGGGGATCCGCCGCATTTCCCACGAAGGTTGAAAAAGGCGTTAAGAAATCTACGTACTGAGCCAGATAAGTATCACTTTCATCTTCTGTTGAAGTGACGTAAGCCATCCCATTTCCGCCGAGCTCGACATTTTCAAGCTTCCACTTTTCGCCCTCAAATGACGCCTTCACGATTTTGGAAAGCACGTTATCAATCGTGTACAGGAAAAGGTAATTCTTTGAAGAAGACACTCCTTGCAGGAAACGAGTCTGTGTCGGAGCAAATATAAGTTGCAAGAACTTATGCGCGTTTTTACCCAAACCGACTTTATCCACGGGTAAAGCCACCAGGCTTCCCTCTTTAAACCCGCCTAGATCGGAACGTAATAGATATAAGAACTGATTTTTAAAGACGCCATTAAATTCCGCATCGTGAGGCATCGGAATTTCCACTCGACTTCCATCAGGAAGTTCGTACCAATCCACACCTTCGTAAAATCCCACACGTTTTGTAAAGAAAGTGTAGGTCCCTTCCGGCGTGAACTGAGTGTACCCATAGACCGACATGTCTTCTTTCACACCTTCGATCTTTGTTTTGGCTTCACTTAAAGAAGTCCCACGTTTCCATTCTTTGACAATACGAGGATACCCAGAATTCGTCATAGAATCGGGACCAAAATTAGTTCCTACTAAAACGGTTTTTTCATCCTTCCAAGAGACATCACTTTTTTCTTCGGGAAGCTCGAAGCCCCCTTTGATGAATTGCTTTGTCTTCATGTCAAACTCACGAACAACAACCGCGTCCTTACCGCCTCGAGATAAATACACTAAAGCTCTGTCATGATGAGGCGGTAATGTGGAAGCGCCCTTCCAAACCCAATTTTCGCCATCTTTTTTAGCCAGCGCATCGACATCTATAATCACGTCCCACTTGGGTTGTGCGGTTTTGTAGCTTTCAAGAGTTGTTTTTCTCCAAAGGCCGCGGACGTGCTTTTCGTCTTGCCAGAAGTTATAAAGTTCGCCGTTCTTAAGGCTGACGCCTGGAACGCGATCCTTCGCCAGAAGAATTTTGCGAATATCATTTTCTAAAGTTTTGAACAGAGGATTTTTTTTGAAATGATCTAGAGTTTTTTTATTCTCTTCTTTGGCGAACTGCAAAGCCTTTGGGCCTTCGACTTCTTCTAACCAAAGATACTTGTCTTCTGCTTCGTAGGGCTTCGCCATTTCTTTTTGCATGGTATTGGTTTTACAAGCCACTAGAAGAAAGGGCAATAGCAGAATGGATTTCGATAATGTCATATCAAGACTCCCTTGTTTCCGAGAGTCTTGATATTAAAAGGAAGCCGTCCGACGGTCTACAATTATCGGCTCAGCTCTGCCATGGAATCTGTGATCCAAGTTTGATAAGCATCAACCCGAGTGAACACGGAAAAGAGCATGCACTTTGGAGTTAAGAATCCAGGCAATGAGTCACCACGACTAGCTACGCCCCACACATGCAAACGTCCGTTGATCTCAAGGTAAGCAGGCCCGCCAGAGTCTCCGCTGCAAATACCTTTGCGCACGGACTGACCCAACATCGCTTCCGTGCGAGAATATTGGGCCTTATCAATTTTTAATTCGGTTGTTCTTAAAGTTCCGGCGCCACGCTTAAGCGCAATGGTCCAGCTTAAACCATAACCAGCAACAATAGTTTTTGTGCCGTTATAAAGATGTCCACCATCAAACAAGATCGGTGCAGGAACAAATCCTGGAGCTGCTTCGCCTTCAAAGCGAATTAATGCAAGATCTGCCATATCCGCTTCTTTCATTTCTTCTGTATAGTCAGGGTGAACAATCGCTCCTGTGACGCGACGAAGTTGATCTTGAGAAGCCTTTTTCATTTCTTGCGCGAAGAAGACAACAAGGTCCTTGGCTTTCGGGTCCACACAGTGCGCAGCAGTCAGGACTAAATTCTTAGCAACAAGAGTTCCTGAGCAAATATATCCCAATTTTGCTTCGTAAATTCCTACAGTGCTACGACCGATAGCGGTGTTCGCTTCGACTTTATCGCCACCTACAATAGCTGTGTCAGGAGATTGGATCGTTGAAATATCATTCTGTGGAGCACATGCAGTGAGCGCCAAGAATGAAAGAGAAATAAGAAATGTCTTGTTCATAAAAAACCTCATTCGTTTTGATGAAGCCTTTTTAGCCGATCTGAATTTCAGAAACCACGCTATTGGTTGACACTTTTGTGGGAAATCTGTCGGAAACACCCCGTTTTTAGCCCAAAAGATGAAACATTTGCAAAGTCGAGTGCAAATAAAGGAGGAAAGTAAAAAGAGCCCTTGCGGGCTCTTTTCATTAAGCAGCGTTTCTAACTTGAACTTGTTTCAAGAGATCGCCGGCAATCTTATCGAGAGGAAGAATCTTGTCGGCCGCACCCAAAGCTACGGCCGCCGCTGGCATTCCGTACACGACGCAGGTTTCTTCGTTCTGAGCAACAGTGTAAGCACCGGCATTCTTCATTTCCAGAAGACCTTCGGCACCGTCTTTACCCATCCCCGTCAAAACTACTCCCAAGGCATTCTTACCTACGTACTTCGCGACGGACTTCATCATATAGTCTGCGGCAGGACGCACGCTGTGCAATGCCGGCCCTTGATGAAGCTTCACGTGATAGAAGGCACCACTACGATGGATTTCCATATGATAGTTTCCTGGAGCGATCAATACACGACCCGGAACGACTTGGTCCCCTTCTTGAGCCTCTTTGACTTCAAAAGGAAACATGTTGTTCAAATTATCCGCGAAAGATTTCGTAAATCCGGGCGGCATATGTTGCACAATCAAAGTACCAGGAATATCCGCTGGCATTCCCGACAAGAAAACTTTCAATGCCTCTGTTCCACCCGTTGAAGAAGCCACTGCGATCAACTGATGCGTTGTACGCGCCAGTGACGTCGCCACTTTTTGAACAGGAGCTCCCGGCGTCACAACTTTTTTCACGGGATTGATGCGGGCCTTCGCAACCGCTTTCACTTTCTCGATAATCGAGTGTGAAAGCGTCTCTAAGCTTTGGCTGACGTCAATGGAAGGTTTTTCCATGATTTCAATCGCGCCCGCTTCCAACGCACGCAAATAAGTTTCCGAACCCGTTTTAGCTAAGCTCGAAAAGATAATCGTACGAGTTGGAAAGTGCTGCATGACTTTTTCTAGGAAGCTGATGCCGTCCATACGAGGCATCTCAACATCCAAAGTCATTACATCGGGCTTCAAAGCCACCAGTTTGTCACGTGCGATGTAAGGATCTGAAGCGGTACCCACGACCTCAATATCCGGAGAAGAACTGAAGATCTTTTCCAAGAGCTTACGGATCACCGCAGAGTCATCAACGATTAAAACACGAATTTTTTGCGCCATAAATGGGGCCTTTACTGGTTAAAGCTTTTGGTAAACAGCTCTGGAAAGGGGTTTCAAACCAGTATGCTTAACGTTTCCAGACTCAGAATGGCCCAAAATCAAATAGCCACCCGGCGCCAAGCAAGATACCAAATTATCAATGACCTTTTTCGTGGTCTGCTCATCAAAGTAAATCAAGACGTTACGGCAAAAGATCACGTGAAACTTATGCTGAAATTCGTACTTGGGATTCATCAAATTGAAGGGAGCAAAGCGAATCATCTTGTGGATAGAATCCTTGGCCCTGAAAAACTCGTCGCCATTGGCTTTCACCTTCTCAAAGTACTTAACTCTTTGAGCTGGAGGAAGACCTTGCATTTCGCGCTCTTCATAAGTACCAACAGAGGCCTTCTTTAAGACCTGCAAATCAATGTCGGTTGCTAAAAGACGCACTTTTGTAGATGAAGTCTCGCCCAAAGCTTCACAGGCTGTCATCGCAATTGTGTAGGGCTCTTGGCCCGTACTTGCGGCGGCACACCACATGCGAATGTCCGAGCCAAACTTTTTTGCCAGCTCAGGAATAATATTTTGAAGGAAATCGAAGTGATTCGATTCGCGATAAAAAGACGTCATATTCGTCGTCAACGCCGAAATAAATTCAGACGTTAAGTCCGGTCCGCCTTTTTCTAATAATGTCCAATACTCTTCGTAACTTTTCAAAGAGTGTCTTCTTAAAAGCTTCACGATGCGATTACGGATGAGTGCATGATTCTTTGGCGTCAGTGGAAGGTCCACACCCGCCAATTGATACATGTGCTCAGCAAACTTCGTAAACATTTTATCTGAAAGCTTGATCTCTTCAAAATCGTAAAGAGATCCTACTAATTCATTCTTTTTTACAGCCGTCATGCCGCCATCTCCCGACCCTTAGCTACGTTATTCACTAAAGCCCCCGGTTCCAAAATTAGAACCGTACGGCCGTCTCCAAGAATCGCGGCGCCCGCGACTTCTGGAATGTCTTGACCTGTCGTGATTGGTTTCACAACCACCTGAGCCTGTCCTAAAACGTCGTCCACGGGGAACGCCATTTGACCGGTCATAGACTCAATAATCACCAACATTGTTTCTTCACGGCGCGCACTCAAAGAGTTCTCGCGGCGTTTTTCCAATTGTTGATCTTTTTTATTCAAACTCCAATTGATCGAACCCAAAGTTTTGGAGACATCAATCACCGGCAATAAATGACCGCGAATGCTTGCCACTTTTCCCGCACCAGAAATATTCGTGTAGTCCTTTGGAAGAACGCGCACGATTTCACGGATTGAATGAATCGGAAGGATGTAACGAGCCCCATCTAGAGCTACGATAATACCGTCCGTGATCGCCGTGCTTAGGGGGATTGTCAGGCGGAACGTTGTTCCCTGTCCTGCTTTGGAATAGATGTTGATCTTACCATTGATTTTATCAAGGTTTGACTTAACAACGTCCAAACCAACACCTCGACCGGAAAGATCTGAGATCTTATCTGCCGTCGAAAAACCGGGATAGAAGATATATTGATAAACTTGTTCATCCGGAATTGTCGCTGGATCCACTCCTTGCGGAACAAAGCCCTTTTCAATCGCCTTACCTAATACTTTTTCACGGTTGATACCGCCACCGTCATCCGTAATATCAATCGTGACGTTACCGCCTGATTGTTTTGCAGATACGGTCACTTTCGCGGTCGCGGGTTTACCACGTTCTAAGCGCACTTCTTTCTTTTCCACCCCGTGGTCCATCGAGTTACGAACCAAGTGAACGAGAGGATCGCCAAGAAGTTCAAAAACGGTTCTTTCAACCTCTGTTTCTTCACCAATCAATTGCAAATCAACCGGTTTATCCAAAGTCAAAGACACGTCTCGAACGATACGTTGAATTTTAATGAACATGGATTTTAGCGGCGTCATGCGAATGCTCAAAGTTTTTTCGTACAACTCGCGCACAGCTTTATCCAATTGATCGACAATGCCTTCAAGACGCAAGTTCACGCCACTGCGAACCGTCTCGTCATGCACAAGCTGATTTTTAAGAACCACAAGCTCGCCGACCGCATCAAGAACTGAGTCCACGCGACCGGTGTCAACTTTGATAGTTCCGTTTAACTTACCTTTATTATTGCCACCGTTAGAGTCCGATGCTGCCGGAGCCGAACTGGCTGCGGGCTTTGACTCTTTCGGAGTTGGTTGAGACGCCACAACTTTCAACGCGGGCTTTTCCACAACCGGCGCAGGAGCCGGAGCTGTAGCGACAGGAGCTGGTGCCGCCTTTTTTTGTTCTGCTTCTTTAGCTTCAAATTCAGCGCGGTCTTCAGGGGACAACTGTCCAAGAAGCTCTGCAAGTAATTCGTGATTAGTGCAATCATCTTCAGGAGCGGCTTCAGCAACGGGAGCGGCCGCTGCAAAGAAATCATCTGGAGCAGCTTCTTTCACTTCATCATGAGCCGGAGCGGCGGCTTCTTTGCTATGCGAAGATTGTTTGCCGGAAAGTTCTTCGGTAATCTGAATCAACTGAGCTTTCAGTTCAGCCGGATCCCATGCCCCTGTTTTACCTTGTTGTAAAAAGGCAATGCGGTTTTTCAATTCGTCACCAGATGTTAATAGAAGTGAAATTACATTGGAGTTCACTAGCTCTGGGCGCGAACGCAAAAGATCTAAAAGGTCTTCCATCACGTGAGCGAACTTAGAAAGATCCGTCAACCCTACCGCCGCAGCACCACCCTTCACCGAGTGCGCCACACGGAAAATGTCCGTAAGGTCTTTTGCAGGATCTTGACTGTTTTCCAGCCTCATCATGTATTCTTCGTATTGCTCAAGCATGAACGCAGATTCGTTCAAAAAATCCATCTGCAGTTCTTCAAAAAAGGAATTATCACCGCTCATGTGCGCTCCATTATCATATAAAAATCACAAGGAATTATCGGACGATAGAGGGTTCTTCTGTTTCCGTCGTTAGTCCAGAATGAGACAAAATAAAACGGGGGACGAAGTTCCTCACATTCACCCGACTATTGTCTCAGATTGCGCGCCTCAAAATGTGACTTTGTTAACTTTTTTACTTAATTAGGTCCAGCAACAAAATCCCTTAAAGTTCGAAGCCGTTTTTCTCGAAGAGTTGTTTGAGTGATTTTATTTCTACTACTTGAAAGGCAATTACAATGAGCGATGTATCTATGAAAGCAAAACCAGGCCAATATCTAACTTTCCAATTGATGGCTGAGCAATATGGCGTGGCGATCGAAACAGTGCGTGAGATCAATCAGTTTGGTGAGATTACTCCTGTTCCTCGTACACCAGACTATGTAAAAGGCGTGATGAACCTTCGTGGTAAAATCATTCCTGTAGTAAATCTTCGCGTGAAGTTTGGTATGTCAGCACAAGACACTACACGAGACACTTGCATCATCGTGATCGACACTGAAATCGGTCAAGTGGGCATGATCGTAGACTCTGTTAAAGAGGTTGTAGATCTTCAAGAAAACCAAATCGAGCCTTCTCCAGTGCTTGGTAACGAAAATGCAATGTCTTTCGTTCGTGGTATGGGTAAGGTTGATAACAAAGTTGTTATCCTAGTAGACATCGTTTCTGCTTTCTCATCAGAGCAAATGGGCACAATGGCTCAGTACTCTCACTCAGAAGCTGCTTAATAGATATTTTAAAAGTAGATTTAAAAGAAAACCCGCAGGAAACTGCGGGTTTTTTATTTTGAAATGAGCAGGCTCGCATTTGTGTTAAGTTATCAACACAAACTTAAAAAACTACCAAGCCTGGCTTTTTTGAAAGAAACCGCCTGCTGCTTCAACGATTGCGCCGGCATCCACTTTGTGTTTGCGGTACAAATCCATCGCCGTGTAGGCACTTTGTCCGAACTCTCCGTGCACACCTAAGCTTTTCACTTTCAACGTAGTCACATCGGCTTGCGACAATGCATGCGTCAGCATTTGTCCGAAGCCACCAATCACTTGGTGATCTTCCACCGTAATCAATTGACCTTGCGTTTTCTCTAAAGAAGCTTTGAAAGTCGCGACATCAATGTGATTTACACAAGCTGAATTGACAACAATCGCACCCACGCCTTTAGCTTCAAGGTCCTGCGCCGCTTTCAAAGCTTGCGGCACCAATGAACCCGTCGTTGCAATCGTTACGCATTTGCCGTTCTTACCAGACGTTGTGTCGATAAGAATTTGCGCTTTTCTTAAGTCGTAAGAACTTGGTGTTACATATGACTTAGGGAAGTTTTCACGGCCTAAGAAGAAAATCGAAGAATTTGGCACTTCACCATTTTTACGAGCTTTTGCGAAGTTCTCGATAGCTGCATAAACCAAAGCATCAGCTTCCTCACTGCAAGACAACGAATAAACGTCCACGTGAGGAATTGATGAAACCATTGCCATATAGCTCAACGCTTGATGAGAAGCCCCATCGGCCGCATCTTGGAAACCAGTGTGGGAGAAGATCGCAATAATCGGCGCTTCAGATAAAGCCCCCATGGTCAAAGGCAAAGCCCCTTTCGTCACACCAAATTGCGCGAAGGTATCAACAACTGGGATATAACCTAGTTTAGAAAGACCTGCCGCTGTTGAAACCATGTTGCTTTCTGCGATACCCACATCAAAAGAGTCATGAGGGAATTCTTTACGGAAACCCGCGACCCCCGTGGAACCCGGAAGATCCGAAGTCACGCTCAATACAGGAAGACCCGCTTTGCGAGCGCGAATCATCGCCGCAGAAACACCCGTTTGAATTTTTTCACCCGAATCTTTGACTCCGCTAGCTTTGATTTCAGCTTCCCACTTATGAAGTTCATCAATCCACATATTGTAAATGGGAAGAAGGGCTTCACCGCCATAGATCTCACCCAAGAAAGCCGCAAGTTCTGTTGGGCTCTTTAAAGGGAACCCGTGACCACCGGAAGCAGACTCGATGGTTTTCTTAGTTCCGATACCTTTGACCGTCTTTGCATGAATGACGACAGGCATTTTTGGATTTGCCTGAGCTGTTTCAATCGCATTCACGATAGTGTCGTAACATTTCTGCAAGTCGTTACCTTCTTGCAAAGTGATCACATTCCATCCCAAAGCTTTTAAAGACTCAAATGTCGGCGTCATCGAGAATGACTCGGCGTCAATACGACCAGAAAGTTTTGTGTTGTTATCACTGATGATCAAAACAAAAGGACCCATCTTTCCTTTTTGCGCCAGGCCTGGAATAGCGGCGAAAGATTCTTTCGCCTCTCCTTCCATGCAGGCTCCATCAGAAATCGTTGTCACCGTCACGCGGTTTGTGCCAGCAATAGCTTCACCCATCGCGACACCTTGTGATTGCGGGAAAGCCGAACCCAAAGGACCGTTCGAGATGAATACACCTTCAGGGAAACAATGAACTTCACCGTGACCTGTCAATCCGCTTTCGATAGAGCGGAATTTTTTAAGACTGTCTAAAGTCAAACCCGCCATGCCGTAGTTGGCTTTCAAAGCATACAAACCGTTTTCACAGTGACCAGCATCATTGATCAAATGGAACATGTCGTACCATTGTTTTTTCACGCGAGAAGAAACGTCGAAAACATGGCCGTGAAGAGCCGACATTAATTCTGCCAAAGCAGCAGGTCCACCGTAGTGAGAAGCCGCTCCGCCGAGGACGGCATTCATGTCCATCAAAGACACAAGCACGCGCGTTGCGCGAGGATCCGCCACAGGAATTTGGCGTCCGTCTTTGCTTTTGACATAGGTTTTAAATTGAGGCTCCTGTGAAGGATTGCCCGCGAGTTTTGTTTTGATTTGGATGGGTTCTGTCATAAGATCTAGTTTTACTCTAAGGGCCTAGCCGCGTAAAGCGCAGGGGCTGCTTACCGGGAGCGTTAAATGGAAAAACTTTATTCCCATAATATTCGCGACATCCTAAAGGTGGAGTTACACCGCCATCTGGACTGCTCAGTGCGTTGGAGTACACTCATCGAACTGGCCCCGCAGGTAGGGATTCCTTTAGCAAAGACGACTCAAGGTCAAAAAGATCAATTTCTTATCACAGGTCCCATGAAAGACCTGGGCTCGGTGCTAAACAAATTCCTGAATGCGCAAAAAGTATTAGCCAGTGAAGAAATCCTGACTCGCATTGCATTTGAAGCCTGCGAAGACGCTTACAACGATGGCATACGACTTTTAGAGCTTCGTTATGCTCCCACATTTATTGCCGACGGCCACAAATCTTTGACTTACGAAAAGATTCACAAGTCTTTGCATAAAGGCATCGAGATGGCTCGCAAGAAATATCCCATGGCCATCGGACTTATTTGTATTATTCAAAGAATCAAACCTTATGAAGTGGCCGAAGAAGTCGTAGATTTCGCGATTGACCACAAAGACAGTTTCTTGGCTTTGGATCTTGCCGACAATGAAGAAGGATTTGATCCAAAAATTTTTGCGCCGCTTTTTCAAAAAGCAAAAAAGGCCGGACTGCATATCACGGTTCATTCTGGAGAGGCGCCAAATTCTGCCAGTTGGGTTCGGGACAGTATTGAGATCTTAGGAGCCGAACGCATCGGTCACGGGATTCAGATCATTAACAATCCCGACGTGCTAAACTTCGTTCGCGACCGCAAGATTCCTTTGGAAGTTTGCCCGATCAGTAACTACCTGACGCAGAGTTTTAAAACCTACGAAGAGCATCCGATTCGCAAACTGATGGAGCAAGGAATTCTCGTGACCATCAATTCGGATGATCCCGGTGTTTTTGCAACCCAGCTAAGTGACGACTATGAAGTTCTTCATCGTGTTCATGGGTTCAGCAAAGAAGATTTCAAACGCTGCAATCAAGTTTCTTTTGATGCCAGTTTCTTTCCTGAAGCCGAAAAAAATCGCTTTATGTCGGAGTTCTTTGGATGAACGAAAAGTTAAAAGAAGAACTTCTGCACCTGATCCGCGAAGACGAAGCCACCCGCGAAGTCCTGGCCAGCACAGGCGAGTTGTTTCACGGTTATCATCCCGCCATGGAAAAAGTGCATCTGCGTAACGCCGATAAACTGAAAAAACTGATCGAAGACAATAAAGGTTTTCCCACTATAGATCAGGTCGGTGAAGATGCCTGTGTCGCCGCTTTAAGAATTGTCCTGCATGCGATCAGCTTGCCTGAATTTATGCGCGCCCAAGAACAGGTCTTAGTCGATCTTGCTAAGCAAAACAAGGTGCCCAAATCTTATGTCGCGATTCTTGTGGATCGCATTCGTTTTTATGAGGGCCGTAAACAAGTCTATGCCACCAATGCTGACTGGGACGAAAACGGAATTCTGCGAATCACTGAAGTGGAAGATCCAGATAAATTAAATCAACGCCGACATCAAATGGGACTTCCGCCATTGGAAAGTTTGGTTGTGACACCTCGGGACGGAGAATACCATCCGCCCGACCCTGCTAAGCGCCATCAAGAGTTTCTGGAATGGACGCGCAAAACAGGTTGGCGCTCTCTAACCTAGGAGGAGGCTCAGCCTGTCATCCTACTTCCAAGTTGACTAACAAAGCTCTGGCCTGATTATCTCTATCTATGGAAACACAATACTTATCAGGCTTTGGTAATCACTTTTCGTCAGAAGCTCGTCCCGGCGCGCTTCCTTTAGAACAAAACTCTCCGCAAGTCGCTCCATTAGGGCTTTATCCAGAGCAACTCAGTGGTTCCGCCTTCACAGCTCCTCGTCATCACAACATGTATACTTGGCTTTATCGCATTCGCCCTTCCGTGATGCACAAGGCGTTTAAGCCGCTTAAAGAGCTAACACAAAAAACATTTTTTAAACCTCAGCATATCAATCCCAATCAAATGCGCTGGAATGCCACAAACGACACGGCTGGAAATTTCGTTGAAGGCATTCGCACTGTGTGCGGCAATGGCTCTGCTTACGAACAACGCGGCCTTCATGTTCATCTTTATTCCTTCAATCAAGAGATGGGGAATAAGTATTTCATGAACGCCGATGGCGATTTTCTTTTCGTACCGCAAGCCGGTTCCGTACAAATCAAAACGGAATTAGGAATTATTGAAGCCGAGCCAGGAGAAATCGTTCTAGTTCCTCGCGGAATGAAGATGCAAGTGAATCCGTTAAAGGGAGGAAACTGCAAAGGCTATATCGGAGAAAACTTCGGAGCGCCCTTCCGTCTTCCCGAGTTAGGACCTATCGGCGCCAATGGCTTGGCACACCGTCGTCATTTCCTAACACCGGTCGCGGCATTTGAAGACAAAGAAGGTTCTTTTGAATTGATCGGAAAATTCAACAACGACTTGTGGGTGGCGGAGATGGGACATTCTCCTTTAGACGTAGTCGCGTGGCACGGAAACTATGTTCCTTTCAAATATGATCTTCGTAAATTCAACACGGTGAATACGGTCAGTTACGATCATCCAGATCCTTCCATCTTCACTGTGCTTACCTCAGCAAGTGATACACCAGGAACAGCGAATGTGGACTTTGCGATCTTCCCACCACGCTGGATGGTCGCAGAACACACCTTCCGTCCGCCTTACTTCCACAGAAACTGCATGAGCGAATACATGGGTTTAATCTATGGTGAGTACGACGCAAAAACGGCAGGAGGATTTGTCCCGGGCGGTGGAAGTTTGCACAACTTCTATTCTGCACACGGACCTGACGTGGATGCTTTTGAAAAAGCGAGCAAGGTCGATCTTAAACCTCACAAGATCGTCGATACGATGGCCTTTATGTTTGAATCGCGCGCACCGTACATGGTGACAGACTTCGCGATGGGTAAAGGTTTCATTCAAGAAGACTACCAAGACTGCTGGCAAAATTTTAAAAAGAATTTTAAGTAATATTAGGCCGCGGCAACCTTGAAACATCGGGTTGCCGCCAAGTCCTCTCAGAGATCGAATTACCATCCATCCCACTTTGATGTTTCATTCTAAGACACGCAATAACCAGAAAAACTTAATAATACGTCTTAAGTAGCCGATAAGTTTCATATCTTATGAACTTCTGTACGTTCTTGTTTTTCATAGTTGGCTTTGTGCTGGCCACATCTAATCACGCACAGGCTTCGCCGAATGCGTTGACATACCAGGGTCGCATCCTGAATGTGAATGGCCAACCTTTAGAACATAACAATGTCAGCTTCCTCTTTGAAATCACGAGTCCCAATGGAAATTGTGTTATCTATCGCGAACAAAAAGATGGCGTGAGCCTGCTGAACTCTCGCGGTGTCTTTGATGTCCCGATTGGATCAGGCAACAAACTCTTTCCGACGGACCCTCTTTTTACACTTCTAGACTCGTTCAATAATTCTCAAGCTCAAAACTGTTATGGCGGAGGAGCACCTTATGTTCCCAGCGCCGGGGACATCCGTCTTTTGAAAGTTCAGTTTCACGATGGCTCCGGGTGGAGAGTGATTTCGCCTTCCAATGAAATTCGCACCGTTCCCTATGCGGCTTACGCACGTTCAGCCGAAAAGCTTGGAACAAAAACAGAGAATGACTTCGTCGTAAAGACTGGAGTTCCTACTTGTGCCGCCAATGAATTTTTGAAATGGAATGGTTCTGCACTTATCTGTGCGCCTGTCAGCGGAGCAAGCGGTGGAACGGTGACAACAGTGACGTCCACCAACTCTTATGTAACGATTGTTAATAACACCTCAACTCCCCAAGTGACCTTAAATGTTGGCACGACTGCCGGGACAGTTGCCGCGGGCGACGACGCTCGCCTTAGCGATTCCCGCGTTCCCAAAGGGGCCGCCGGTGGAGATTTGAGCGGCACTTACCCAAACCCTTCTGTCGCAAGAATTCAAAATACACCCATTGCAAATACGACACCGACTTCAAATCAGTTTTTGAAATTTGACGGCACTCAATGGACCGGTGCCGGTATCAACATCAGCGATGTGACAAATTTAAATTCGACTTTGAATAATTATCTTTTGAAATCCACTTTCGACGGATATGTCACTTCGGCGGGCTGCTTGCCTCATCAGACCATGTACTGGAGTGCCGTGCTAGGATTTCAGTGCCAGTCCATCAATGTTTCGGTTGCTGGCGATGTCAGCGGGACGATAGGTTCCGTCTCTGTAAATAGAATCAAAGGCGTTGATGTCGATACGACGGGTTTAACTTCAGGCCAAGTTCTAAAATACGACGGCACAAAATGGGCACCCGCAGCCGATAATAACGGCGGTGGCACAGTCACCAATATCTCTACCGGAACCGGGCTTAGCGGTGGACCGATTACAGGAACGGGAACAATATCTCTTACGAATACCGCCGTCACAGCAGGTTCATACACTCGCGCAAATATCACTGTGGATGCTCAAGGGCGCTTAACGGCGGCCAGCAATGGTTCGTCCATCAATCTTGCGACGGAAGTCACAGGCACTTTACCCATTGCAAATGGTGGAACGGGACAGACTTCGACTTTGGCCGCTTTTAATGCGCTTTCCCCTCTGACTGCGAAAGGTGATATTCTTGTTCGCAACGACACCAACAACTCTCGCCTTCCTGTGGGCGCTAACGGACAAATACTTTCTGCCAATTCCGCAGCGGCTTCCGGTCTGGAGTGGATCACCCCTGCTTATGGCACGGTAACCAATGTCAGCGGGACAGCTCCTATTTCCGTAGCCACCGGAACAAGCACACCCGTGATCTCAATCAGTGATGCAACGACCGCCGCCAAAGGGGCCGTTCGAGTGGGTGCTGGTATTGCTGTTTCTTCAGGTACCATCAGCGCGGATCCCGCCAACTTTCCCTCAACAGTTCCCGTCACAAAGGGTGGTACAGGGACGGGCACTTTAACAGCCAACAGATTGATCGCTTCTGATGGAACTGGCTCCTCGCTTTCGACTTTCAACTGTGCTGTTGGGCAATTGGTTTCTTTCGACGCCACGGGCATGATGACTTGTTCCGCTTTCACTACAGGGTCGATTTTTATTAATGCCGGAAATTCTTTTTCTGCCGACGCCATCCTCGGAACTAATGATGGCTTTGCATTGAATCTAGAAACTAACAATCAAATGAGAGTAACCGTGTCTGCCGATGGTAACGTGGGAATTGGCACCACCACTCCTCACACTTCGGCTCTTTTAGAAATTTCTTCTGCAGCAAAGGGCTTTCTGCCCCCACGTATGACTCGTGCGCAACGAAACGCTATTACGGGAGCTCCTCAAGGATTGGTTATTTATAATACCGACGACAACACCGTCGACTACTACAATGGCGCCAACTGGTTTTCTTTAAATGGATCACCGAAGTATATGAAACGGGGCATGGCGGGTTATCAAACTGTTGATCAAAACTCTATTGTCGCTTTCTCTTTAACCACGGCAAATAACGGAATGACCACCACAAGTAACGGGATCAATCTTAAAGCCGGAGTCACTTATCGTCTTGAAGCTTCTTTAAATACGTATCAGAGCGATGGAAATGGATACCTCGGCTATGTGTTTTACAATGGCACCACCACCTTTGGTGCCCCCGCTTACACAGATGAACCCGACTCAGTGGGTGCGTACGGCTTTAAGTCCACTCTTCTTGAAATCTACACTCCGGCAACGGATCAGACAGTTTACGTTCGTATCAGCGATGACAATATCGGCGCCGGCCAAGTCACTCCAAACTACAACACCTACTTTATGGCGACCGAGCTTGTTCCTTCAGGTCCCGGCGGTGGTGGAGCCGACAATCTTGGAAATCACGCCGCCACCCAGAATATCAACTTGGGTTCGCACTGGGTGTCAGGGGATGGAACTTCTAATGGGCTTCGCGTGGATAATTCAGGTAATGTCGGTGTGAAAACCGCTTCACCATCGGCCGCTTTGGAAGTTACCGGAGACGTCAAAATTTCTGGCCAAATCGTCAACAATGCTTGGACGGACATAACCGCTTTCACAAATTCGTGGGCCGCCTATTATCCCATCGCAGGCGTTGCAGCTCCGGGCTATCGCAAAGGAAAAGACGCTCGAGTTTATCTTCGCGGATGTATGGCTCCTGGAACCTGGGGAAACGCGGCCTTCACATTTCCAGTTGGATTCAGGCCGACGACGAATATGACGCTAAATCTGACGGCTTATTCTGGCACGGCAGGAACGGCGGTGGCCGTTTATGCTTGGATCTACACGGATGGAACTTTTAGACCTTGGATAGCAAACACAGCCACCTGGCTATGTCTGGATGGAACTAGTTTCCCAACGGATTAGTATTTCACTGCAAAAGTTCTGGCTGACGTGATTGATGACCCAAAGGTTCTTCCGAGAGCCAAGACTGAATCACTGCGACCAATTCTTGCCGACGTGTCGGCTTTGTTAAAACGGCATCGAAGCCCGCTTTAATACATCTCATGGTTTCTTCTCTCATCGCGTGAGCCGTAAGCGCAACGATAGGCCCTTCATAACCGAGCTTACGAATGCGTTGCACGGCCTCATACCCATCCATTAAAGGCATTTGTATATCCATGAGGATTAAATCCACGTGAGACTCACAAACTGTCTCTAAGGCTTCAACACCACTTCCCGCTTGAAGCAGTCGAACTTTATGAGGACGAAGATAACGATCAATAAGAAGTCTGTTATCACTGACATCGTCGACAATCAGGATGACCTTATCTTCTAACGAGTGAGAAGCTATATCCGAATGCGACACCACAGGTGTTCGTACTTGGGGCGCTCCCTCAACTGTATCCAAAACAAGAGTGATTTCAAAAACAGAACCGACCTGAACTTCAGAAGAAATCAGCTTTAAGTCCCCGCCCAGCTTTTGCGCGAGCTGCTGAGAAATCACCAAACCTAAACCCGTCCCACCGAAGCGTCTGGCAGTTGAAACGTCGGCTTGAGCAAAAGGTTTAAAGAGCTTTTGAACTTCATCCACTGTCAAACCCGCACCCGTATCCCGCACGGTAAAAGTCACACGACGAGCTTCACAGGATTCGCGTTCCGAGATCGCGTCTTCAACACGAACTTGAACATCGACTTGTCCCTTGGTGGTGAATTTAATGGCGTTACCAATAACGTTAAAAAGAATCTGCTTAATTCGCAAAGGATCGGAAACAAAGGTCAGATTTCTATCGCAGGACTGAATCTTTAGCGAAATACCTTTTTCAGTCGCACGAAATCCCAAACTTGCTTCGACATCTTTTAAAAGATCCTTCAAAGAAAATTCTTTCTTTTCGAATTCCAGTCTCTGCGCTTCGATTTTTGTAAGATCTAAAATATCGTCGATAAGGCGCAGCAAAAGCTCTCCATTTCGTCGGATGACTGCCAGAAATTCATTTCTTTCAGAGTCACTCAACTTATCTTGAGACAGAATGTCGGCAAATCCTAAAACCGCCCCTAAGGGTGTGCGAATCTCGTGAGAGATATTGGCTAAGAAATGGCTTTTAGCTACGTTGGCCTCTTCAGCTTTCTTCTTAAGAAACTCCATCTCTTGAACTTGTTTATTCAAAAGACGGCGTTGCTGATCCAAAAGTACAAATGTGCGAACTTTACTGCGGACTGCATGAGGATCTAAAGGTTTGAATAAAAAATCCACCGCGCCCGTATCATATCCTTCAAAAAGAACAGAGCGGTCTTGTTGACGCGAGGTCATCAAAATCATCGGAAGATGACGGGTCTTTTTCAAAGCCCGAACCAGCCGCGCGAGTTCAAATCCGCTCATCCCTGGCATTTGCACGTCCATAAGCGCCAAGGCGAAGTCGTGGTTCATCAATAGCGACAGTGCTTCCTCCGCACTTTTCGCTGAAAGAACTTGAATATCTTCGCCTGAAATCAGGTGAGACAGAAATAAAATGTTCTCATGATGATCGTCCACGATGAGTAGCTTGGTTTTCTCCATGCAACTTTTCCCCTGATTCGATGAATGGTGATCCCGCGGACGTGCTATTGAAAATGATCTCATTCTTTTAATATCGAATCTTGGTAAAGGACTTAACACAACCTATTTAGAATATCCAAAGCAAACAACATAGCGTGTGCTCCTCGCGAACAAGTTCCGGTAAAAAGATTTCTGGAAATTTTATGATACAGTTAAGATTCGCGCTGTATTCGAAACTAATCGAAGCCCAACCAAGTGCGTTCGCGTACATGGCCCATATTTTTTGTGAAATTACACCGTTACCATTTTACAATTTAAACAGGATTTATCAGCCAAACACTTTGTATAAATCCAGAAGCAAAGCTTTCTTGAAGGACCGACTTCTTCGCCATGATAGCCTTGTTCCTATGAAAATGAAGATGATGCCATTCATTCATCGGCTGCACAGCGATCGTTTTTTAGATAAGCTCGGGAACGATAAGATCTTAGATCTTGCAGCGGCCCTTTCTTATTACACCGCCCTTTCCTTGGCGCCTCTGCTTATATTAATGATCACCTTTGTTTCTTTCCTAGGAATGGAATTTAAAACCGAGATGATCAGTGAAATCGAAAATCTTGTTGGCTCCCAAGCCAGTCAGGCCATCAAGGCTATCGCAATGAATGCTGACAAAACCCCTACGATCCGGGACTGGGCAGGATTAGTGGGGATCATCACTTTGCTATTTTCTGCTGGCGCGATTTTTGGTCAATTGCGTGAGTCCTTGAATGTTATTTTTGAAGTAGCAAGCCCCGCGCAGGATCAACAAGACGAAGGAATTTTAAAAAGTTCCTGGGCCTTTATTAAGAAAAAAATATTCAGCATGGGAATGGTGCTGGCCTTCGTTTTTATTTCGATGGTGTCTTTGGTGATTTCATCCATCATCTCGCTAGTTCTTAGTGGTGCTGCGGCTATTATCGGACAGATCGCCAACTTTTTGATCTCTTTGTTAATCTTCACTTTGCTTTTTGCGGCTATCTATTACTTTTTACCGCAAAAGAAAATGCGGCCGGCGGAAACTTTAACAGGTGGTTTGATCACTGCGATCTTATTTTCTATTGGTAAAACACTGATCGGTCTTTATCTGGGACAAAGCGCTGTAGGTTCACTATACGGCGCCGCAGGATCTTTAATCGTATTACTAATGTGGGTCTATTACTCTTCGATTATCATCTTCATCGGTGCTGAAATCGCCAATGAGATTCACAAAGTCGATGACGAAGAGGCTTCGACTTTGACAAAAACGCGCGGCTAAGAGAAATTTCAATCTCCAACCACCGCGAGGTTTTTATGCGTGATTTCTATCCTTCAATTGAACCAAATAATTCTGGAATGCTGAAAGTATCCGACATTCACACTTTGTACTGGGAAGAGTGTGGAAATCCCCTGGGAAAACCCGTGGTGTTTTTGCATGGCGGACCAGGCGGTGGCGTGGCTCCAGATCACCGTCGTTTTTTCGATCCTAAAGCCTATCGCATTATTCTTTTTGACCAACGTGGTTCTGGAAAATCCACTCCCTGTGCAGAGCTTCGAGAAAATAACACGTGGGAATTGATCAAAGATATCGAAACGATTCGCTCCATGCTCAAAATCGACAAGTGGGTTGTTTTCGGCGGCAGTTGGGGTTCAACGCTTGCTTTGACTTATGCGATTTCTCATCCTGAAAGAGTGAAGGCTTTGGTTTTGCGCGGAATCTTTTTGTGCCGTCCTTCAGAAATCAAGTGGTTCTATCAAGAAGGCGCCTCAGAAATTTTCCCTGACGTATGGGACGAGTACTTAAAACCCATTCCAGTGGCTGAACGTGGTGACATGGTGACGGCTTATTACAAACGACTGACTCATGAAAATTCAGAGGTGCGTTTGCAAGCGGCAAAAGCATGGAGCAAGTGGGAAGCGGCTACATCACGCCTGATCGTAGACCAAAACGCTATTGATGAATTCGATGATCCTGAATACGCGTTGAGCTTTGCACGCATCGAGTGCCATTACTTCACCAATAATGCCTTCTTCTCGACGAACAATTGGATCTTAGAAAACATCGAAGCCATTCGCAAAATTCCTGCAGTGATTGTTCAAGGCCGCTATGATGTTGTCTGCCCGGCTCGCTCTGCGTGGGACCTCCATAAAGCTTGGCCGGAGGCAAAATTTACAATCATTCCTGACTCAGGTCATGCGGCTGCAGAGCCTGGAACTCGCTCAGCTCTTATTGAAGCCACAGACAGCTTCAAACACCTGTAAGAATTTCAGCTACCAAGGGGCCTAGCGCCCCTTATAGAACGTATAAGTATTATGATGTTGTAAAGTGGTTCCAAATTGGGTTTATTAGCTTTCACGCACCGTGGGGTTTACGGTGCAACTATCCGGGGGGATACGTGAAGTTGAATAAACTTGTTTTGGCGGGGCTAGTTTCAAGTTTGGCTTTAACAGCTTGCTCACCTCAAGCTTCTAATCAAGGTGAAATTCAAACAACAGGCGAGGGAATCATTGGCGGTAAAGTAGTTGAAGCCGGTGATAAGATTCAAGAAAGCATCGTGGCTGTTTACGATGCCGTTGAAGGACAACTTTGCACAGGGTCTCTTCTTCCAAACAACCTTGTGCTAACAGCCGCTCATTGCATCGGAAGCGAAACAGAAGCGATGTATGTTTTCTTCGGTAATGAGGTCAACAAGTACGCGGTTCGTCGCCAGGTCGACAAAGTAGCTATTTCATCTTTGTGGGAAACACGCCAATACGAAGACTACGACACGGGTGACATCGCTTTGATGCACTTCCAAGGTGAAGTTCCGGCGGGCTACAAACCAGCCACTTTCTTAAGCGAAGCGAACAAAAAACTTCTTAAAAAAGGCGCGAAAGTCGTTCTTGCTGGTTACGGCATCACAGATGGCGTAACAGGTGACGGCGCAGGAACTTTGCGTATGACTTCGGTTAAAATCGCAGACCCAAAATTCAGCCTGACAGAGGTAAAGCTGGATCAAACTGGCGGCACAGGTGCCTGCCACGGTGACTCTGGCGGTCCAGCTTACATCGAAGTGAAAGGCAAGTACTACCTTTGGGGTGTTACTAGCCGCGGAGTCGAAGACGCTGAAAACGACTGTTCAAAATACTCTGCATACACGAGCGCATTGGCTCACAAAGTGTGGTTGAACAGAATGGCCAACAAGCTGATCGTTTCTTTAACAAATCCTGAAATTTCCAAATAGACTCACAAATTTCAGACTAAAAAAATTTTAAAAACACGAAGGGCTGCTACAAAAATAGCGGCCCTTTTGTTATTTCATTCCACAATCATGCCTGGGGAACTATGAAAACGAAGTTGTACGTAAGCTCTTTTATCGTTTTGTTGTTGGCAGCCTGTGGGGGACCTTACGGAGTTGAAAATATCGACATCACTCCGGAAGACGCGATCATTGGCGGCAAAGAGACAACAAGAGACAATGTGCTATCGAAGTACGTTGTGCTTATTCATGACGGTCCGACGAAAACTTACTGCACTGGAACCTTGATCAAAAAGAATGTGATCCTGACAGCCGCTCACTGCATTCCCAGCGGCGCTGCCACTCTTTCATTGGCATTCGGTTTAAAGCCATTGGCGGGGCAATACATTCTTCGCCAGGCCGTCCGGGCGATTCCTCACCCCGATTACAAAAAGCAAAGTGCCAACGATCGTGATGACGTCGCATTGATCCTGATTAAAGGTGATGCGCCGAAAGGTTTTGAACCTGCTCTTCTTCCAGATGACAATTTTCCGTTCAAAGCAGGATTGGGATTCACGGCGACAGGTTACGGTCGCACGTCAGGAAGAGCTCCGGCGCAAAAAAGTGATACTCAAGGTTCTGGAACTCTTCGCCACGTGGATCTTTTGATCGACAGCATCTCTAAAGACGATGCGCAGTTTTACGTAAATCAGAAGTGGAACAAAGGTATTTGTAACGGCGACTCGGGCGGTCCGGCGATGATGCGCTATCAAGGTAAAGACTATCTTGTAGGTGTCGCCTCTGCGACCTCATGGAGTGTTCCCAGTGAAATCAGCGAAAGCGAACGCGAAGAATACATCCGCAAAAAAGATTTCTGC
Source organism: Bdellovibrio sp. HCB117 (assembly GCF_047305915.1). Taxonomy (NCBI): domain Bacteria; kingdom Pseudomonadati; phylum Bdellovibrionota; class Bdellovibrionia; order Bdellovibrionales; family Pseudobdellovibrionaceae; genus Bdellovibrio; species Bdellovibrio sp. HCB117. The sequence goes on from NZ_CP178622.1 coordinate 3,313,452, forward strand.
TCAGAGAAATCCATCTATATGAGCGTTAAGAAATACCGCCCATGGATTGAACGCGAATCAAAGAAATTGTTGTACTAACTGGCGAAGTTTTTCGCCCAGAACTTTGGGGCTGTCAAAAAGAACCCGGTGAGAAGAATTCGGAACGACTTCCACCCGCAGCCCCATCACCTCTTCCTGCAAGCGACGAGAAAGCTCCATAAATTTTTCATCGCGGTCGCCCACCATCCAGACAATCTTTTGAATATTTTTAAGCAAAAGACTGCGCATGTTTTTTTGCTGAGCCAAAGACCACTGAGTTAAGGCCAGACTTAAAGATTCACGAGAGTATTCTTTCTCCTGACGAAGAGGTTCGTTTTCGCCACCGCCAAAAACCGGTTGGGCGTTCCAATTTCGAAGGACACTTTCCCACGGGGCTTTTAAAAATTCTTCAGCCCAATACGAGTCATTCATCCAACGCTGGCGGCGTTCTTCGGAAGTAGGATCCAAATCTTCATGAGGGTCATTAAAGCCGGGATTGGTCGAAACCAAGACCACCTTGTGCCAAATATTCGGGCGACGCTGAAGAGCATGCAAAGCCAGTCGCCCACCTAAGGAATACCCTACGAGGATGTTTCTATCCGCCGAACAGCCGTGCGCTTCGATCCACTTGATGAAGTTGTCAGCCCAAGCCTCGAACGCATGCTGGGGACCTAATAGCGCTTCTTTAAAGTAATCCGGCGTGTAGATCCTGACGCCATCGTGCTGAGGCACGTGGGCTTTGACAATGGCCCAGTCTGAGGGCCGTCCTAGGAATCCATGCAGGAAAAAGAGATTCACTCTTTCCACAGAAATTCGTACTCCTTCCAGAATTCTTGAGTCTGCTCCCAGTGGGGGCAGAGTTCGATGATCTGGTGATCAGCAAAATTGTTCTCTTCAGGAATATTATGCCATTTCTGATAAGACCAATTCCACATCTTTGCCCATGATTCGAAAGAAATCTGGTGTTTGTTTACGAAAATCTCTTTATTGAACATGCGAGAGAAAATTTGCCCCCCGCCGTTGTTAATGACGACAATACGGAATTTGTTGGCTTCGAGTTGAGAAGTTGCCCAAAGTGACGATAAATCATACAGCGCTGTTAAATCTCCAACAAGACACCAGTTTTCTGTCTGCGGCGACGCCCAACCTAAAAATGTAGAAAGCTGTCCGTCGATACCGTTGGCTCCGCGATTGGCCGCCACTCGCAAAGGCATCGCATCGTGGGAGGAGCAAGAATCCCATTCACGAATCGGCAGTGAGTTCCCTAAATAGACCGAGGCACCTTTCATTTTTTTAGACAAAGAATAAATCAGGCCTTGTTCTGACTGAGGGTACTTTTCCAAAAGCGCACGCATCGCTTCAGTGCGGGTGTTGTCTTCGATATTAAGTTTTACGTTTTCACGATGAACATGCGTGAACTCCACTTGGCTTAACAAGTCAATTGAGTTGCAATGATGCACCGGACGGCTTAGGCCCGAGAAGTGGTTGAAGCTGATATTGAACACCGGAATTTCACGATACTTCACTTCAAGGTCGCGCCAGAAACGCGCCGTGGGAACTCCGCCAATACGCAGAACCGAATCACAAAGACCTGAATTTAGCACTCGGTGGATCATCTTTTCGCCAGAGCGAATTTCAATATCTTTGATATCGGGATGACCGCGCAAGCTTGAGATACCTTCGCAGTACACCGGTGCTTTATATTGTTTCAAGAACTCAAGCACCGTCGTGTGAGCTTTTTCAGGTAAGATCCCCACAATCACCAACGGCTTGTGAGAATTGATGAAGTCTTCAACTTCTTTCAAAGTTCCTAATGGCAATTGGCCTGGTAATTTTGTTCTTTCAGATACAGAGAATTCGATCTTAGGGACGGGACCATCAATCAACGGCTCTTCAAAACAGATATTCACATGAATAGGCTTTTTCCAAGACAGAGATTTGAAAGAAATATGTGAATTTTCCGCGTCGATGTCGAGTGCGACTTCATTGTAGTAAGAAAAAATCCCCACCTGCTCGATGGTCTGAGGAGCTCCCGAGCCACGATAGTGCTTCGGACGATCTGCAGTGACCATAATCAGTGGTAATGATGAATAAGTTCCTTCAACAGCGGCAGGTAAAAGCTCGGCGACGGCCGTGCCTGATGTTGTGATGATCGCCACCGGGCGACGAGTGCTCGCAATTCTTCCTAAGGCAAAAAACGCGGCCGAGCGCTCTTCAAAGAAAGAATATACTTTCAGATTTTTATTTTCGTCTAAGATGTGAACCAAAGGGCTGTTGCGAGCTCCGGCGCATAAAACAAATTCACGAACACCGGTGTGCACCAGTTCCTGAATGACCTTCGCTGCTAATTCCATATTTGTCATAACTCAAGCCCCAAAATCTTTCTTACTGATTGGCGTTTTTGAAAAACCTCACGCCACTCTCGTTCCAATTCACTGTCAGCGACGATCCCGCAACCCGAACCAATCATCGCAAGGTTTTTATTCCACTGCAAATTTCGAATGCCGACAAGGCACAAGGCCTCTTCGCCCGCAAAAACAGCGAAAGGTCCCCCATAAGGCCCGCGGTCGTCTTGTCCAGGAAGCTTGGCCATCCACTGGTAACCTTGGCTACGTGGAGCCACCCCTAGGGCCGGCGTCGGATGCAGGTCCTTCACCAAAGATAAAAACTCAGGTTTTTTATGACAGTGAATCTGAATGTCAGTTTTCAAATGGTAAAGTGTCGGAAGTTCTACGATATAGGGTCCATGAGTTTTCACCTCACCCCAAGGACTTAGAACTTCTTTGATATCTTGCAAAACCAAGAGGTGCTCTTGCATCTCTTTGGCGTCGTTTAAAAGAGAGTCGCGCTCGGAAGCTTCACTCTTGGGGCATGTCCCCGCCAATGCCATCGTTTTCAGAATTCCTTGTGAATAGTCAAAAAGTGTTTCTGGAGTTGCTCCCAAAACTCCCTTTCCGTTCTGCCAAAGTCCGTAGACGTAAAGAGTGGGCGGTGCTTTCAAAAGATTCAAAATTATCTGCGCTCTTTCGGTTGCCGATACGGTTTGCGCGGATCGCGAGAACACGACCGGCACGGCCTTTTGAATTTCATTTTTTCGAATGCGATTTTGAATGACCGTCAAGGCTTGCGCGAAGTCTTCTTTTTTGGGCTCTTCCCAAGAAGCTTTCATTACGGGGGCCTGAGAAGACGGATGCTGAGCCAAGTAAGCCTCACAATGATGGCGCATGTCTTCGGTCGTTAAGCGGTAAGTTTTCGCTCCCCGCAAGGGTTTGCTAGAGCCTAGGTCATAGAAATCAGGGCAAAATACTGTAATTTCATCACTATTCGCGTCGGAAGCAGGCTCAAAAGGACCTTCAATAAGAATCCATTGATCCTTATGGCGCAAGAGGGCCCCTGCCTCCAAAAAGTTTGTAATGCCTGAGAGCGTTATGCTATTCTGCCGTTCCACTAGAGAAGTCGTATTATGGAAATGCTAACTATGCAAACAACTCCCTCAACCCAAATCGTCAATGTCGGCGGATATGATATCGGCGGACCACAGTTCACTGTGATCGCTGGTCCTTGCTCTATCGAAAGCTACGAGCAATTCATGGAAACCGCAAAAGGCGTGAAGTCTTCTGGCGCTCACATTCTTCGTGGCGGGATCTGGAAAATGCGCACGTCTTCAAAAGCCTTCCAAGGTTTGGGTTCTTCATCCTTCGATTTCATCAAAGCTGTTTGCAAAGAGACAAACATGAGCCTGATTTCTGAAGTCACAGATGCTCGTCAAATCGAAGAGATCTATGACATCGTGGAATGTTTCCAGGTCGGTTCTCGCAACATGCACAACTATTCTTTGCTTAAAGAATTGGGCATGCAGAAAAAACCGGTAATGTTGAAACGTGGTTTCGCTGCTTTGATCGAAGAGTGGGTGAAAGCCGCTGAATATATCACAAACGGTGGCAACCCGAACGTCATCCTTTGCGAACGCGGTATCCGTACTTTCGAAACAGCGACTCGCAACACGCTGGATATCAATGCGGTGGCTTTCGCGAAAAGAAACACACATCTGCCTGTAATCGTCGACCCTTCTCACGCTGTCGGCATTCGCGCTCTTGTACCGGATCTAGCTTACGCAGCGGCGGCAGTAGGAGCTGACGGTATCATCGTTGAAGTACATCCTCGCCCAGCAGAAGCTCTTTCTGACGGTATGCAAGCTCTGACTTTGGATGATTTCAAACACATGATGACCAAGATGGACAAAATCTTGAAAGCCGTCGACAGACCTCTTCACAAAGTAGAGCTTTATGCAAACTAAGCATTCTCCAAATCCTGAAGTGATTCGTAACATGTTCTCTAAAGTCGCAGCGAACTACGACAAAGGGAACAACGTTTTGTCGATGGGCATTCACCACTTGTGGAGAAAAAAGTTAGTTAAATACAGCGGCGCTAAAGCTGGCGATAAAGTTCTAGACTGCGCCACGGGTACGGGCGATCTAGCTATAGAATTCAAAAAAACCGTAGGCACTGGTGACGTTGTAGGAACAGACTTCTGCGCAGAAATGTTAATCCCTGCTCCAGGCAAAGCCAAAGAACGTGGCCTAGAAATTAAATTCGAACAAGCCGACGTCACTCAACTTCAGTACGCCGACAATTCTTTTGATATCAGCAGCATCTCTTTCGGCATCCGCAATGTAGGCGACCCAGTAAAAGGCTTGAAAGAAATGGCCCGAGTCGTAAAACCCGGCGGCCAAGTGATGGTCCTAGAATTCGGCCAAGTAAATCTGCCCGTCTTCGGCGCGATCTACAATTTCTACTCGCAAAACATCCTACCAAAAATCGGCGGCCTAGTAACAGGCCAAGGCGAAGCCTACGAGTATCTACAAAAATCCTCAGCCGCTTTCCCCTGCCGCGAAGGCTTCCTAGATTTAATGAAAGAAACAAACTCTTTCGAAAAAATGGAATACATCAGCCTGACCGGCGGAATAGCCTACATCTACAAAGGCACCGTAAAATAAAAAGCATCTGTTTCTTTTCTGCACTTCACCGCACCTAACGCAACGAAGTACAAAAAAGAAGCAGGCACCTTTAAACGGCGAGATCAAAAAAACGCCAACAGAACTTCCCCAAAGAATCCAACACACAAAAAAAGTTTTAATGAAAGCACCGACTGAAACACGGTGCTTTTTTTTATTTCGACGACGTGATGAATTTCTCCGTGCACTCACTCATCTGAATTTAACTGAACGAAGTTGGCCCTAAGCAACAGCACAGATTTGCGCTGGGAAGGGAGTCCTTTGAAATGGCTCCGAAGTGAAGGGCCTTCGGTGGCGCCACGATGGCGCGAACCGAGGCGAAGCCTCGGCACCGACCGAGCCCGGACGGCGTGCCCGAACGAAGCGAGCCATTTCAAAGGACTCCCTTCCCAGCGCAAATCCGTCGCTCGAAGCGAAAACCAATCTAAGGTCGAAGTGATTGTTCAGAGGAAGCAAGAAGACGAAGAGGCTCAACACGAACCCCGATATGAGGAGCCCGCCCTTCAAGACTAAGAAGCTCGTCATAAAAAGCCCGAACCTCAAGTCGTGTTGGAATCACCATTTCAGGTTCTGGTGGTGTCGGATCCGGAACATTCTTCTTCGTCGGACATCCCCAGATGCCCAATCCAAGCGTGCCAGTAATAAGAAGAATGAGTGCGAGTTTCATACGTCCATTTTCCCCCGGTTCATTTATAGGAGGAACTTGTATTCGTGCAGAAACCCTAAAAACATCCCCGTTTATAAATACATCGTAATAAACAGGGATGTCTGGATGGTCTAATTCATGAGAAAATTAGTAATGCCAAGGGAACTTTTTGAAATCTTTGGGACGTTTTTCAACGAAAGAGTTTCGACCTTCGACGGCTTCTTCGGTGCCATAAGCAAGGCGAGTGGCCTCTCCGGCGAATAATTGCTGGCCTACTAAACCATCGTCAATCAAGTTGAATCCATACTTCAACATGCGCATGGCCGTTGGAGATTTTGAATTCATCTCATAAGCCCATTCCAAAGCGACTTTTTCTAGGTCCTTATGAGGAACAACGGCGTTGACCATGCCCATATCAAAAGCTTCTTGTGCTGAATAGTTGCGACCTAAGAAGAAGATTTCACGCGCGCGTTTTTGTCCGACCATGCGGGCAAGATAAGCAGAACCATAACCACTATCAAAGCTAGCCACGTCAGGATCTGTTTGTTTGAAAACCGCATGTTCTTGTGAAGCCAAAGTCAGATCACACACCACGTGCAAAGAGTGTCCGCCCCCCACAGACCAGCCAGGCACAACTGCCATGACGATCTTAGGCATGAAGCGAATCAAACGTTGAACTTCAAGAATGTGCAAGCGACCTAGGCGCGCTAAATCCATTTTGCCAACAGCTTCTTTTTCTTCATATTTGTAGCCATCTTTGCCACGAATACGCTGGTCACCACCGGAACAGAAAGCCCAGCCACCGTCTTTTGGAGAAGGTCCATTCCCAGTGATAATAACAACACCGACATCCGCCGTGATACGCGCGTGCTCTAAAGCAGTGTAAAGCTCATCCACCGTTTGCGGACGAAAAGCATTGCGCACTTCAGGACGGTTAAAAGCAATACGAACTGTGCCTTGATCTTTGGCGCGGTGATAAGTGATATCTTTGAATTTAAAACCAGGAACTTCAGTCCACCATTCAGGATTGAAAATATCGGAAACCATTTTTACCTCGATTAGATACGATCTGTTTTAGACCACAGCCAGTGATCTGCCAATACCAACCATGTCATCGCCTCAAGCACAGGAATCGCGCGAGTGACAATACAAGGATCATGACGACCCTTCTTTGCTACATCCAAAATGGAGCTTGTTGGTTTAAAAGACACTTTTAATAAAATACTTTCGCCAGTGGAAATTCCACCACGGATACCGCCATAGGCCTCTTGAGTGCCTTGATGAAATTCCGTGCCTTTGACTTGGGCAGAATCAAAGCCCAAGCCCAATTCGAAGCCATTCGTCGCGCCAACGCTTAAAAAAGCTTGTGCTAAATCAGATTTCAATTTGTGAAACACAGGTTGACCTAAATACGCGGGAGGATTTTCGATCAGAATTTCGGCAACGCCTCCATAACTGTCCCCCGAGACTTGCGCAGACTTTAAAAGCTCTGCCACTTCGACATCACGGTTGGAAGGAAAACGCGCCTGGAAAGAATCCACATTTTTTGAAGAGACCTGTGTGCGCTCATCCGGAGTCAACGAGAAGGGTCCGATTTGCGAGGCATATCCCATCACTCGCGTCTTCGGTGAAGTCTCTTTTAAAAGCATTTGCGCAACGGCTCCGGCCATCACGCGAGACACGGTTTCTCGGCCAGAAGAACGACCTCCACCGCGATGATCGCTGTGACCGAACTTATTCTTCCACATATCATCGGCGTGCCCTGCGCGTGGACTGTTTTTGATTTCTTTATAGTCTTGAGAGCGAGCATCCTGATTGCGCACAATGATCGCAATCGGAGTTCCTAAAGTTTTTTCCTCAAACACTCCGCTTAAGACTTCGGGTATGTCTGTTTCCAGACGACCCGATACGATTTGTCCTGATCCATGATGGCCGGGGCGACGACGTTCTAATTCTTTTTTTAGAATTTCTGTATCGAAGCGGACGCCCGCAGGGCAACCGTCGATGACGACTCCTAAAGCCGTGCCATGGCTTTCACCAAAACTTGTAATGACGAAGCGAGATCCAAATTGACTTGCGCTCATACGTTCTCCTCGCAGTGACGCCAGAACAGGCGTTGTCCTTGGGCTTGGGCTGTAAACATGACCAATCCCGACTGATAATTAGCTCCACAGGCTTGAGCGTATTCCCTACCCATAGAGTCTTCCTTGTAATTTAAATCAAAGACCATCACCGGATTCCATGAAGCCGGAGGCATCAGGGTTTCTTGAGCGCGTGGCGCAGCCCAAATAATAATTCTAGGTGTTAGGTCTGCCGAGGCTTCACTGCCTGGGCGAGGTGCTCCCGTTCTGGAAGAAAAATAACTCGCATGCGGCAAAGCCTTCTGAATCACCTCTAAAATTCCACCACCGCCCCACACAAAAATTTCTTTTTGCAAAGGGGCAATCATACCAACGCCTTCGATAAGTTCGACAAAGCCTTCCTCGTCGGTGGAAGTTCCAAGCCACATCTCTTGTTTTTTATTCCAGTAAAGCGTGTTCAGAGCTTTCAGATCTGGATGATGGCAAAGCTTTGCGGCGTTTTCTTTGTGAGGAGCCGTTACCGCAGCATAGGTAAGTCCTAGCATGCGCAAAACAGGCAGGGCCTCTTCCCATTCGTCCCTGTCGATGTGAACAGCACAGACGGGCATTTCTTTTTTTGCAAAATAATCAGAATGTTCAAGCGGCGTAAAGCTGTGCGCAACCGGGGAACCCAAAACAGCAGCGAACTCCGGGGACGACGATGGCGTCATCAGCCAAGACCACAGGGAAGGCTGCTCTAAAGCACTGCCGTCACCTTCGCGGATGAAGTTTAAAAGCTGCTGGCCTTTTTGCAGACGACGATACCATTCCCAGCGTCCATCTTTAGAGCGAGGAAGAAAACTGCGATGCGCTTTTTTGGAGCGCTGCCATTCATGATAAGTCGAGAGTTCCGCAAACGATGAAATCTCTGGAGCGAACTTCATGTGCGCCGCTTTATCCTCCCAACGAGACCACTCTTGGAAATCAAAACCACGATGCAGAGATAAAATAAGTTTCTGCGATCCTATAGCTGTAAGAATATCTGTCGGTTCGCCCAATTCCCATGCCCAATCCACGTAAGTGGCGCGCGATAAAAAGGCCTGGGAGTATTCGCGCGACTTGCGAATAGAAAAAATAAACTTTTCGCGCGGCATTTCTTGAAGAGCGCGCTCTATTTGCTCATCACTTAAAAGATCATCGCGCAGTTCAATAAAGTCGAGATCGCGATTGGCGTAACGAGATTTAAACAAAGACCAACGCAAGTCAGTGGCGAAAATTTCTGGCAGAAGAGTGATGATGCCGCCGACACTTTTTAAAGTATGCGACAAGATTTCTTTTTCTATGGCCATCGCCTTGTGATGGTTTTCAAGCTGACCTTCAGGCATCAAATAAACTTCATCAGCTCGTTCCTGATAGCGCTGCTCGCGCAGGTGCGCTCGTTTATGAAACTCTTCCAGTGGAGATATATCGGGCTCTAGGCGCGGGCGGTTTAAAAAAATACGCCCGTCTAAATCCGTGCGTCTTTTCACCCATAAAACAGGAATGCTTTCCGGAATAACTGAAAGATCAAAACCGGCTCCGAGTACAAGGTAAGTTTTTTTCGAAGGTCTTTGCAAGATTTCGAGGAAAAGCTGTCGTTCCATTTCCCGGAAATAAGCCTCCCCGTGTTCCATAAAAAGTTCGCGGATGGTTTTACCGATTTTCTTTTCGATTTCTGTATCAAGATCAATAGCGTCAACGTCTTCGCGCCAATAAAGCTGCAAGCGCTTCATCAGTTCTGTTTTTCCAGTGCCACGATGTCCGACAACAACAGTAATCATGGTTTGATACCTATCATGTCCCAGAATTCTGGAAAGCTTTTATTTATCGCTTGAGGCTCTTCCAATGTGAACTGATGACCTTTTAGCTTCATCAATGTGGCCGCCATCACCATGCGGTGGTCTTTGTCAGGATTAAAGCGCCCTGTGGTAATAAGTTTTTGCGAAGACTGACCGTGAATGATCATACCGTCAGGAAGGCTTTCATGTTCCACACCAATCAGTTTTAAAAGGTCTGACACCTTGGCAATACGATTGCTTTCTTTTTTTGTTAAATGAGGAGCCCCATAAAGCTTCGAGGTCCCCGACGTCCAGCTACAAAGCACAGCCAGAACTGGAAATAAATCGGGCGATTGGGAAAGATTCCATTCCACGGCGCGAAGGTTTGCACTTTTACGAGTGATAAGATTGCTTCCTTCGAGGGTGAAATCGACATTCATCTTTTTAAAGATCTGCAAGAAGACCAGATCAGGCTGAGAACTTTGTTCAGGAAAATTCTGAATCACACTTTCCCCGGCCAAAGCACCTGCTGTCGCCATGGTGAAGGCAGAACTAAGATCAGGCTCAACACTCCAACTCAGCTTGCTGATTCGTTGCCCTGCGGGAATAAGATAACCCTTTTCCGTTTTCTTCGGACGCATTCCCAGAGTTTTCATCATCTCTAAAGTCAGAAGGAAATAAGATTCAGATACGTTGTCACCGACAATCTCAAACTCTAAATCAAAATCCAGAAGCCAGGCGTTTAAAATCAGAGCTGATGCATATTGACTGGATTCGGAGGTGTCCACGCGCAAAGGTTGGCGAGGTCTTTTCCATCCCTCGCTGACGATGAAAAGTTCATTCGCCTTGATCTGAGTCTGTACGCCCAGTTGTTTTAGCAAATCTAAAAGGCCAGCTTGAGGTCGCTGCATCAAGCGAGGTGCGGCTTCGAGCGTATGCACACCTTTTTGCCGTGAGGCTCGCAACGCCATAAAACGAAACGTCGTACCGCCTTCACCGCAGTCAATGCGACTGCGGTCACGAATATCCTTAAGTCCTTCGCGCATGTGAACAACGTCATCACACTCTGAAAACCCCTGAAGATCTAATACAGGAAAATAACTTTGCACGATCAAGGCGCGATTGAAAACGGATTTAGAACCTGGAATTTCGCCTTGAAACCGAAAATCAGCCATTCAGTTCATCTTCCTTTTGACGACAGATTTCCATCAACACTTCATCGACCGTCACTTCTTTCACCACACACTGACCCGGCTTTTTTAGAAATACAAAACGCAATGTCTGCGATTTGGTTTTCTTTTTATCGCTCAATAAAAGCTGACGGAACTCTTTTAACACCGAAGTCTTCGTCTGTAATAGATCATCGCGCAAAGGTGACAAGAGATAGCCCGAAACCGGCGCGTGAGATATTTTTTCGTACTCTTTAGAAGACATGATCTTCAACTGAACACTGTAGCGAAGAGCAAAATCCAAACCATAGTTGATAGCCACACCATGCGGCAGCTGATAGTAGGACTCTAGAATATGGCCCACGGTGTGACCAAGATTTAGAATGTGGCGATGACCCGACTTTTCTTCAGGATCTTGCCCCACAACTTTGTATTTCGCATCAATGGCACGAGCCAAATACTTCCAAAGAACCGCCGAAGTGACTTCAAACTCTTTCGATAATTCCTGCCAAAGCGTTCCGCCTTGAATCCAAGAAATTTTTAAAAGTTCACCAAAACCTTCAAAGGCGCGCGCCTCTGGCTGCGACATCAAGAGCTGTCGAGACAAAATCACCTTGTCTGCCGGATAGAAGGTGCCAATTTGATTTTTAGCTCCGCCCACATTCAAAGCTGTTTTACCGCCATGAGCAGAATCAATTGCTGAAAGCCAAGTGCTTGGCATGTGCACAAGCTTCACTCCGCGCTTTAGAACGCTAGCGACGAAACCACCAAAATCACCCACACTGCCGCCGCCCACCACGACAACCGTCAAACGACGACTGGAGGTGTTTTCACAAAGCTGCACGATTTTACGAATGTGTTGGGGAAAATGGTCTACGGATTTTAAAGATTCACCGGCTTTGACACCATATTTTAACGAAAACTTTTGCGACCATTTTTTAAAAGCCGTCGATTTTCGTGGCAGGATCTCATCGTAAATAAGCAAAAGCTCTTCACCCAGATCTGTAAGAGAAGGAAGTGCCGTCGTGAAGAGCAAAGTACTTTTTTTCATTATTTGGATTCTTTGAATTCTTCTTTGGCTTTAGCGTAAGATGAAGAAAGAGCATCCCAAGCTTTGCTCATGCCTGTTTTCATTTCGGCCCAAGCTTTGCCAGAACTTTTCTTAAGCTTTGCCAGATCTTTTTTAAGATCGTCTTGTTGAGCTTCCAAAGCTTTGATTTGTTCTTTCATTTCTTTTTTGGCATCGCCGGTTTTTTCGGAAGCGGATTTTTTAAGGGCCGCGATTTCTTGCTTCAACTCGGCAAGTTTAGCGTCCATGTCTTTTTGGAATTGCTCTTTTTGTTCTTTAGAATAATCCACCGCTGCGGCTGCCGCATCACTGGTTTTCTGCTGAACTTCTTCTTTGGTTGTTGCAAAAGCGGAAAGAGAAAAACAAAGGATGGAAGAGAGAAGAATGTGTTTCATAAACTGGTCTCCTATTGGCGGAGACCAGTTTATACAGGGACTTATTTCACTTCAAGAATATTGAGCTGAACAGCATCAAACGTGACGCTTACAGGCTTCTTGGCTTTAAAGGCCTCTTCTAATTTCTTACGAAGGCCATCGAAGTTTTCGACGTCTCGACGCAGGTAATACGATCCCGGGTTTTTCGCGAAAAGCACGACGATTCCCTCGTCGTCTTCACGAATTTTCTTGATTGTATCCTCTAAAGAACGATGCTCCTCAGCATTTGCCGGTCCGCGAGCCGCAGAACGAGCTAAAGCGGGATTTACACTGACTGTCGCTGTTGTTATCAAGGCTGCGATTAAAATCCACTTCATGAGTCACTCCTTTTTGTCGCCTTATCTTATCGGCGATCTGAAGCAAGCCTAGAGTCCAGGAGGGCGTCGCATTCTGAGATTTATTACACCAAGGTCGCTGCGCACCATTGTAAGGGATTTAATTGAGCATCAGCCTCTTCATTCAGCTGCTGGATTACAATTTGGGCCATCTCAGGAGCCAAAATATCATCCGGCTCATGCACCAAAAAGAAAACTTTTTGTAATCCTTGCTGCGACCAAGAGCTCAATCGCACAGCCCAGTCTTGGGAACGTTGGCGATCCGATAGGTGCAGATCATTTCCGATAAAGCGAAGCATCGTGAAGGGAGCGCTTATAGACACATGAAGAACGTCTCTTCGACCTGCGACATCCGTTATAACTAGGCCGATGCCTCGGGATTGCAAATATTTAGTCAATGCCGGAAGCACACATCCATTTTGAAACCAACTGGGATGACGAAACTCTAAAGCCAGTTCAAACTCGTCGGGCCACTGCTGCAAAAAATAAAACAACAGAGATTTTTTACTGTAATCAAAGTGCGGAGGAAACTGCGCAAAGCACGGCCCGCGATGCGTTCCCAGGTTTTTCAAAAACTCGAACCACTCCGCCAAAAGTTTTTTATCTAACATTCCTTGTTCCGAATGCGAAATGCCCTGATAGAGCTTTGGGCAGAAAACAAAATCCGTTCCCACTTGCGCAAGCCACTTCTGTGTTTGCTCAGCCGTCGGGATACGATAGTGAGATGTGTTGAGTTCGATAGTGTTGAAATTGCGCGAATAATAAGAAAGAAAATCCGCAGCCTTTGTTTTCTCTGGATATATCTTCCCGATCCATTCTTTATGCCCCCAGGCCGGAGTGCCAATATAGAATTTTGCTGAAGAGGAGGTTTTGAATTTCTCTAAATACACTGACGCCAAAGGGTCATCAGAAGGAAGATCCCAATTCACACCGTCTACGGAATGCAGCTTTCCAAATTCCATGACAGCCTTTCTGCTTAAAGGCTCCAGTCAATTTCAGAAATACCGTGAGAGCGAAGATAGGCATTGGTTTTTGAAAAAGGTTTCGTTCCGAAAAACCCGCGATGCGCTGAAAGCGGCGAAGGATGAACAGCTTCAATCACTAAATGCTTTTTACGATCCACAAAAGAGGCTTTCTTTTGCGCATAAGATCCCCAAAGAATGAACACCAGATGTTCGCGCTCTTCATTCAGTAAATGAATAATCTTATCGGTGAATTCTTCCCAACCTTTTTTCTGATGAGCAGCGGCTTTGCCATCTTCCACCGTCAAAACAGCGTTCAGCAACAACACACCCTGCTCGGCCCATTTGGTTAAGCAGCCGGACTTGGGAATTTGCAAACCCAGATCGGAATTCAGTTCTTTAAAAATATTTTGCAAAGAAGGCGGAAAACGAACTCCGTCACGAACTGAAAAGCACAAACCATGAGCTTGACCTGGTCCATGATAAGGATCCTGCCCGACGATCACGACTTTCACTTTGTCAAACGGCGTAAGGTTCATGGCGGCAAACCATTCTTCACCACGCGGATAGATGGTCTTGCCTTTTTTGTATTCCTGCACAAGAAACTCGCGCAGAGTTTTCATTCGCTCGCTGTCGAACTCGCTCTGCAATCGCTGTTTCCAGCTAGAATCTAACTTAACTTCACTTTTTGAATTTTCCATCTCACCTTGATACATGACAAAGGTCTAGGTCCCGGATTCTAAATCAATCTTATTGGTTTTCAATTTATTTTTTGATTCCTGCTCAACTTGACCAGACAAAATTCGGCCACATTGTTACACTATGAGTAGAGGAAAAGGAGGCCGCCTATGACGACCCTTCTCAACCCCACAATACAACTTATCGAGCAGAATCCAGAGGTTAAGTCCTTCATCTATCAACAGATCGTGGAGTTCGAACCCTTCGTGACACCTCAGACAATCGTCGCAGTGGTCGCACGGGATCCGAAAAAACTAGCGATTCAGTATGAAACAGAAGGAAAAGACTTTACCCCTGAAGGTCTCAAAAAACTCTATCGCATTGCGATCGTGTTGCGTGAGGGCGACACGAGTGTCGAAGCCGAAGGAGTTCACGAAGATATCTTCCAAGCTATTAAGTTAGCCAAAGATTCTTTACTAAAAGAGTTGGTTGCTATCCAGGATTCTGTCATTAGCCAACAAGACAGAATTGTCGAGATCAATCACTACTTGCAACACCCAGTTCTTCATTAAGATAATAGGGCTTCCGTGAAGGAGGCCCTATGTTCAATCCTACTATGCCCTATCGCAATGCGGGTCGTTGCGGTCTGAAATTGAGTTCGCTTTCGTTAGGAGGCTGGACGACTTTCGGGGGCACCGTTAAAGATTTCACTTCAGTTCGCAGCATTCTTCGCCTGGCTTATGAAGCCGGGATCAATTTTTTTGATATCGCAGACATTTACGCCAAAGGCGAATCGGAACGCATTATGGGCGGAGCTCTGAAAGACTTTCCGCGCCATGAGCTCGTGATATCTTCCAAAGTATTCTGGCCGATGAGTGATGACATCAATGATCGCGGCCTTTCGCGCAAACACATTCTTGAATCAGTGAATAAAAGTCTGCAAAGAATCGGGACTGACTATTTAGACATCTATTTCTGCCATCGCTATGATCCCGAAACTCCCGTCGAAGAAACGGTTCGTATTATGGATGACCTGATTCATCACGGAAAAATTCTTTATTGGGGAACGAGCGAATGGACTGCTGAACAAATCCAAGAAGCCATGGATGTTTGCGACCAAGGTGGCTATTACCGTCCGCAAATTGAACAACCTCAGTACAGTCTTCTTGCCCGCGAAAAATTTGAAGACAATGTTCGCCCGAAAGCACAAGAGCACGGCATGGGCTTAGTAACGTGGTCGCCCTTAGCTTCGGGAATGCTGACTGGAAAATACGACAACGGAATCAGCGACGGTCGCCTGTCGCGGATTGATTGGCTCAGAGAAACTTTCTACACAGAGGAAAATCTGGAACGCGTGCGCAATATGAAAGCTCTGGCGGACGAGTTGGGATGCACGCGGGGGCAGTTAGCACTGGCGTGGCTATTGAATCAACCGGGAATGACCAGTGTGATTCTCGGCGCGACCAGCATCGAGCAATTGCAAGAAAATCTGAGTTGTTTAAAGGTTCCCATGACAGAAGATATAGATAAATCTCTGAAAAAGCTTTTCGCTTACTCCTAAAGACCGGGAATAGACAGCGATATTCGTGCTTATTGGCACTGGAGGATTCCGTTCACAAACTACAGAGCTATACTGAGCATGAAACGATCTCTTGAGAATAAAAGATACCATTGATTGGTTATTTAAGTTCTAAGAGGTTGTCCGAGACGAGACTTAGTCATTAGATTAAGCCTCGTTTCCATTTTTAGGGATTAGTGTTCTAGCGCGACGGGAAGAAAACTGGTCGGCGATTTGGATTCAGCCGTATTGGCTTTCGTCTTTCCATTTTCTAATTTCACCAAGCTGCCGATAATATCTTGCAACTTTTCAAACGGAGAAAGATTCGGCGGAAGACTTTCTTTCAACTCCATCGTTAAAACAGGCGTCTGTCTTTCAAGCCACATGTAACGACCCAGGCTGCCGGGATAATTGCCCAGCGACTTCCAAGGTAAGTAATCAAACTTGGGCGGAGGAGAAACCTTTGGACCGTCAAAATCCAAAACCTTCAGTGGCGTATGTACAGACACGATGAAATCCGGTTGGAAATCTTCTAAGTGGTGCAGAGCACATTTTGTTTCGGGCTCGCTCGCAGCAACCTCACCGGGGAATCTGCGTGGATTTGATTTTGTCGTGCGTTTCCAGTTTTCGATGGCACCGACATCCCAATCTTTTGTTGGGAAGTTGCGATTGATATCGATCTTGTTGGCATTCGTACGAGTTTTGTATTTCACACCATCAGGATTTACGACAGGAATCACACGCCAAGAGTTGCGCGGATCAATGCCTTCTAAACGCTCCATCCAATAACGACCGACAGTTCCTGCCGGTGTTTCGTCTCCATGGATCAAGCTGAATACTAAAACTTTCTTGGCGCCTGGTGTGGAAGAGGGTTTGTCGTAATGGTAAATAGGACGACCTTCCGCGCTCACGCAAAGAGCTTCTACTTTGACTTTTTCACAAGCCTTCGTAAGAAGTTTGTCATCCCACGCTCCGGGGAATTTTTTTAGATCATTGATGCAGTCTTGTTGGATATTAGAAAAGTCTGCTTGAGCGCCAACAGCTGACATAAACATCAGACCAAATAAGATTGTCTTCATCATTTTTGTCATCACTTCTCTATTATCTCCGAAGTTTGAAATCTCTCAAGATGAGAAAATGGCTTTTTTTGAATCAAGCTGAGAATCCTTACAAATTGACTAAAGTCTTAGTGCCTTTCGTCCGTAATGTAAAGGGTGTGACGAATTAGACTCAGGTCGGAGGTTGTATGGTGAATCGTGGCGGTTTTAGTTTTGTAGCGATGTTGGTGATTAATCCCATCGTGATACTGTTTTATCAAAACTGCTCCATGGCCCCGGTGAGCTATGCGAAAAATACCACACCTCAAGTGAAGGTGTCCCGTCAGGTAGCTTCTGAAGCTAAGCCTACAGTAGCGACAATTAAGAAACAGACTTGTGTCGAGAAGAAGGAATGCCCTCAAAAGGAATAGTATTCATTTCTTGAATATCTGAATTCTTTCTATGCCTTTTACTAATCATAGAGTCCCTTGTAGAACGAATCATGAAGCATGATTCAGAACAAGGAGGCTTCTATGATTAAGTTCGTTTTAACTCTCTCAACAATCTCCGTTCTTTTTAGCTCCCCAGCATTTGCTTTTGTGTCTCCGCAAGAAGAAAAAGCCCTGATTGAAGCTATTAACAAC
Organism: Bdellovibrio sp. HCB117; assembly: GCF_047305915.1. Taxonomy (NCBI): domain Bacteria; kingdom Pseudomonadati; phylum Bdellovibrionota; class Bdellovibrionia; order Bdellovibrionales; family Pseudobdellovibrionaceae; genus Bdellovibrio; species Bdellovibrio sp. HCB117. The sequence goes on from NZ_CP178622.1 coordinate 3,330,894, forward strand.
GCCAGCCCTGCGCAAACGCACGCGGAAGGCATTCGCTGCTCATTACGCAACCGCATGTGCCTGGTTCGCCTGCACGTGGCAGAACGCCAAGCCGGTTGCATGATCGAAAGAATCTCGGATGTCTCAGATTTGTATACGGAAGAGTTTGATAGAACAACGGGAAAGAGCGTCTTCACCCTTTCCCGTTATGCTCAAGACAGCTTGAACCACTGTGTGGCAGAACTGTCTCGCTAAGATTATTTTTCGCAAGCCGATGTCATTGGATCAATCGGAGAATTTTGATAACTCAATTGAGGGAACATATCACGATAACGGAATCTGTCTGGCTCATAACCTAAAGGTTTTACCGGCTCTCCGTTTTGATCCGCGCGCGGTTTCAAGTCCGTGACTTTAATATTGTACGTATTCATAAACTTCACCGCCTGAGTCACGACAGCTAAGTTCGAACGATCTTGCATGTCGCGATTTTCAGGTTTCAAAAGAACCACCTTATAACCGTTGTCCGCCAAGTAGTTCAAAATCAAAGGAAGAGCTTCCGCAGATTGTTTAAACACGTCGTGCATAAGAACGATACCGCGATTTTTACTGCCTCTGAGAGCCTTCAAGAAGCTTTGTAAGATTAACTGACGGCGCTCTTCATCGTTTTTGTATTTCGATACGCCATACTGCCAGTCAAAGCTATCGACGCTCCAACCGAAGATTTTTAGACCCAACTCTGTGGCGTTACGGCGCATATTTTTATTCATGCAACCATTTGGGAAACGGAAGTAAGGATCGATGTAACCTGCTGAAGAAAACACGCCGACGTGACCACCGATCATCTCTGAAAGGAAGTAGTCGTAAGACATTTTACCGCGATTCACTTCACGGCCCATCATCAGTGTGTGATAGAACGAGTGAGAACCCAGGATATGGCCTTCTTGTAAAATTCTTTGTGTTAGGGCTTTATTCTGCAATGCTTGACGGCCCGTCGAAAAGAAAGCCGCTTTTACGCCCGCTTTTTTAAGTGCATCAAGAATAGGAACCGTGGTTCTTTGCGTAGGACCATCATCAAATGTCAGCATAACTTCTTTGTCGTTCAAGCCCTGCATTGAAAGATAATCAATATTAGGAACAATACGCTCTTCAAACGGGATACGACGGATCTTTTGGATGTCCGCATCCAAGTTCAAAGACGCTTTTTTAGTAAGGTTTGCGATCATGATTTTTCGTTGAAGATCACCGCTACAATCTTTAAGTGCGATAGAGGCGTCGTCAGATTCAATAATAGACTGAACGTATTCAAGTTCACCCACAGGCAATGACTTAAGCTGCGTACACAGAGCAAGACTCGAAAACTTGTCATTTCCAGGATTGACGATAAAGGCGCGAAGTTTATGAAAGTGCTCGTCAAATTCGTTTCCGTTTTTACTCTTGGAAATATCTTGAATGATTTGGTTATAAACGCCCGACACGCGCTCCATTTCGGCGGCAAACTTAGTTTGCTCGTGAACTTCACCAGCGGCAAAGGCATTTAAACCTACGAAAAGCGACGACATTAACAGCATGTGCTTTCTAAACATATGAACACCTCAAATTATATCAATTGAAGGTATCGCAAGTTCTGTTCCGGCTGAGCGCCGCCTTATTCCGTAACCAGTTGGTTAAAAAGTGAAGAAGGACACATTGTGCGGCGTGGGTGTCGAGAAGTTCGACAGAGGGTAAAGATGATGAAGTATTATCAGATACAAAAAGCCCCTCTTACGAAGGGCCTTTACGAGAGTAAAATTATGGTTGAGGCTCAGGTGTTGGAGCCGGTTTCTCCTCTTCCGGCGTATGAGTCACCAAGTAGGTGGCGATGTCATCCACCATCTGCATGTTACGCGCAACGGACTCTAGGGTGTCTTTGTCATCAGCCAAAAGTTTTTCGATAAAATCTTTTAGGCCTGGTTGATCCGCATTGAAACCCTTGAAAGCCGGATTGATGAGAACCTCAATACTGCCGCTAAGACCTGTGCGGTCTGCACCTAGACGCGCCTGTAACGACTTAAACTCAACGTCCTCTATTTTCAAATTTGCAGGAAGCTTCTGAAAATCAACAGAGGCCTGCAGATGAAGTTTTGCCGAAATGATATTTCCTTCGGCGTCCTTTTGCAGTTCATCCATCACTACTTGGACGGAAATAGCCTCGCCATATTTTTGGCCATAGTCACCGACCAAAGATTTTACCAAGTCTTCAAGCTGGCCGCCGAATTCGTTCAAGATCGACTGACCGAAGGCTTTTACCAGATCGAACTTCACAGACAAATCACCGGCAACACGTGGGGCACTGCCATCGCCATAGTGATAAGAAGCATTATTCAGCTGAAGATTGAGTTCATTCGCGGGGCCTTTTTTGTAAGCCGTCGCCTTTAATGCGAAATCCAAAGTGCGAACCGCATCGACGCGAAGTTCGGTGAACGCAACATCGAGTTTAGTCGACTCGTTATTGTAGGCAGCGGCAATCGCAGCCACCTTTTTATTTACTTCTTCCTTATTAATAACGCTGGCAACAGCCACGGAGGAAACGACAAGAACGACGGGTGCTGCCACTTTAAGCCATGATTTCATGTGAAACTCCTGTAGTGATTTTTGGTTGAGCCCCATTTTTATCACCGACCCATCCCACTGACTCGCGAAACATGAACGGCTTACCCACTCTTAATTTCGCGTCCATTGCGGCGCTTCTAGACCTTCAAAAATATTTTTAAAAAGTCTATTGACTTACACATTATTTACACTGTAAGTTCATATGTAAGTTATGACAAAGAAATTGCCCCTCCCCCCACTGACACCGAAAGAAAAATCCGTTCTCGAGTTTATCGAGAGCCATATCTTAAGTTCAGGAGTTTCTCCGTCATATCAGGAAATTAAGGATCACTTCGGCTTGGCTTCGTTTAATTCTGTGCAGAATTATCTGAAGCAATTGACGAGCAAAGGATACATCGAAAATCCATTGGGTCAAAAGCGAGCGATCCAGGTGCTTCACTCAGCCAGTGCTGTGCAGGAGCATCTTCAATCGAAAAAAGTCTCGACGACGACAGGATCTCACCGCTCACAGCTCCTCCAGGCACGTGATGAGGTCCTGTCCCTTCCCCTTCTTGGGAAAGTGGCCGCAGGTCAGCCGATTGAAGCCATCAAACATGACGAATTTGTCGATGTCCCTCCTTCTATGATTCGCAATCCTTCCAAATCCTTTGCATTGAAAGTGCAAGGCGACTCGATGATTGAAGATGGCATCTTTGATGAAGATATTATTTTAGTTCAAAAACAGGATTCGGCCTCTAACGGCGATATTGTTGTGGCCACAGTAGAAAATGAAGCCACGGTTAAACGCATCTACGTGCGCGCGCGTCCCGACAGCGGTTCTAGCGAAAAACTAGTAGAACTTCGTCCTTCAAACTCCACAATGAAATCTATGTGGTATTCACCTGAAGAAGTCGAAATCCGCGGTATCGTCGTGGGCCTTATCCGTAAATTCCAGTAATCCAATTTAAGCTTGCGTCAGGGATGACCAAGTTTTTTCTTAAAGATTTTCCCCCGCATTTTGCTTTTTGTGATATCTAAGCGAAATGCAAAGCACACACGCTCGAATCAGCTATAAAGATAAATCTAAATTCTACAAAGAACTTCATTCGGAAGCCTCCGGCATTCTGGAAAAAGAATGGTTTGTGAATTTGGCAAATATCTCAGCACTTTTAAATCAGCACCTTCCCGATATAAATTGGGTGGGCTTCTATCTTCTGCACAATAATGAATTGCTGTTGAGTTCATTCCAAGGACTGCCGGCGTGTACCAGAATTGCCATGGGTAAAGGTGTTTGCGGTGCGGCCGCTCAAACTTTACAAACACAACTTGTGCCGAATGTGGATGAGTTCCCTGGTCACATTGTTTGCGATGCGGCTTCTAAGTCTGAAATTGTGATTCCTTTGATTCACGAAGGAAAACTTTTGGGCGTTCTAGATATCGACGCTCCTATCTTAAATAGATTTGATCACGAAGATAAAAGTGGTGTTGAAAAACTTGTGGATATCTTGGTGAAGTCCACAGTCTGGCCAACAAATTTTCTTTCCTAAGGCGAAGGCACAGTTTCCTGTGCCTTTTTTATTTTAGATCGTTCGCTTTCCAGGTGCACCTTCTCTGCGATCTATATCCGCGAAATTCATCTGCGTATAAATTCTTTTAATCGTCATTAAGTGCTCTTCTTCGGCAGCTAAGGCGCCTTCAAATTTTTCAGCCATAGCATCCAAATTGGCTCGCCTAGCCATCTCTATCAAAAGTTCCCATCCCGCATTGTCGGTCATTTCTGCAACCAACAACGCCTGAAGCGTTTGTGGTACGGAGGTTCTAGGATCGGCGGCCACTTGCAACAACCCCATGGAAGCCACCGCACTTGCATCCGCGCACGGAGTAACGGCAGTGGGATCCGCTCCGATTTGTTCGATGGCCCCTTTCACGATCTCGAAATGCTCAAGCTCTTCCTGATGGATACGCATAAGGTCTGGCAAAAATTCCGTCACTGCACATGCCTGGCACTTCGTAATAACCGCCTCATAAAGCCGTGCGCCCGTGCGCTCAAAAGCCAAACGCTCTCCTAATTTATCGATCAAGGCTTCAGGTCTTTTACCTTGCAAGAGCTCAGCTCCCGTGGACGCCATGCCTTTCAAAGTTCCCGGAGGTGGAACGGTGCCGATATTGTCAGACTCTTGAATATACTCTGTGCGCACTTGCACCAACTCACTTTGCGAAAAATCCGTCATGGGTGTTGTCGGAGTTTTTTCCGCATTCTGTATCATGCGTTTACTATCTAAAGGGGACATTTGAATTCCCGTACGATTGCTTCCAATATGAACATGCTCTTTCATTTTTGACTCCTACTGAGGATAAATGGAATTACGAACTTGTTGATTGTTCAGCTCACCACCCGGTTGCCAGATATAACCCTGCGTGATGATTTCCGTCGGAGAGCCCTCTGAATTCAAAGTATCGCGATAGCGTTTGGATTTTTCAGACTCTTGAGATTTCTCGACATAGTTTGGTCCGTCCGTGCGCAGATCCACTTCCGCTCGTAAAGTGTCCATTACAAACTGTCGCTGACTTTTATAAGAAATTGGTGTTGGTAAAGTTTCAGGAAGAATCTCTGCCGGATCTCTGTTTTCATATTTTTTAAAGAGTTCCATCACGTGATTTAAATGACCTAATTCGTAATCCAAAAAACGTTCCCAAATTTCTTTTAAGCGAGGATCATCTTCAGTTTGCACACAGCTATAGTAATTATAAACTTCATTGGCTTCGTGCATGAGCCACTTTTCCATCCACGTCTCTTCGGGATCGATCAAAGACTCATAGTGAGTGACGTGTTGTTCTTCGATCGAAGCAATCTCCGCATAAAGAAGTCGAGCCACCGGATCGGTGAACAGAGGGCCAATATTCATATAATAGTTGTGGGTTTGCTGCTCTCCCGAAACCAAAGTTAAAGCATTCAGCTTCGTGATCGGCGAAGCATTGTTTTTATCGTAAGGGGTCCGCAAATCATCATGCGGATGACGATGCTGAATAATCGTCGGGCGGCCGGGATGCACATCGGTGTAACTTTGCAGAATGTTGTTAGAATCTTTGCCCTCTAAACGATCCAACAAAGCCGAGTACCGATACATATGATCGAAATCTTCTAAAAGGCCGAAGCGAAAACTTTGCGCAATATAAGGATCAGGCTCTACTTGCGCTAACGCGGCCGTAACTTCAATAGCGACTTGTTCATAGGCGATCGTTGTCTCCAAAGGGGAATGATCTGCAGGAATCAACCAATTGATCATGGTGTGCTGGTGCTGCTCTACCCGACGAAGCATGGCCAGATCTTTTTGCAAATCCTGATTCATGCGTGCACAAGAGTGAGAAAAGCGCATGGCTTCTTCTTCAATCCCGTTCATAAGAATCACGCGCACACGTGTGAATGCATCACAGTCCAATTTACTAATGGGTTTGCGAACAAGGTCTTTCCAGGTAAACCCTTGTTTTGCCAACGGTCTGCCTTTTGTCTTAAGTAGGTCCAAGCTCATGTTATGCCCTTTCCAAAAATAATATTCGTTAGGGCACGGTGAACTTCCTCCACCAAGCTTTCAATTCATGTTCATTTGAACTGCTTCAAATCACGAGAAGCAAAAGAGAGAACACAAACGACATGTGTAGAGAGACAATGACAAAAAAACAAAGGGGAAGCGCATAGCACTCCCCCTTATATCCCCTCGAGATAAATTCTATTTTAAAGTACGCGCGAAGAACTAACCGCGAGCGTAACGCTTATTCATGGATTCGCGAATTTCAGCACCTTCGATGCTCAAGCGAGTCCAAGGAATCGCGCGCAAGCGTTCTGGTTCGATTTCTTCTTCGGTTTCTTCACAGTAACCGAATGAACCGCCCTCGATACGCGCCAAAGCGCTTTCGATTTCCATCAATTGGGAACGAAGTCTTTCGTGCATGCTCAAGAATTCTTGTTCAGCAAGTACGCGGACAGTTTGGTCGCCCTCATCGCCGCCTTTTTCTTCGTTCTGGTCCAAGTTCAAACGAGCTTCTTTAACCCTGTTCAGGATGTCTTGCTTCGTTTGCAAAAGCTTTTGTCTACATTCTAAGACTAGCTTTTCAGAGATAGCCATATTGCCCCCCTGTTCCTTCCAGCTTAAGTGCCAATTTGGAACTGACCTATTAAGTTCTACCCTTGTAAATTTTGCAACTAAAAAATCTTACATTAACTTAAAATTAAACAAATCCATGAAAATCTTAATGAATATTTAAATGTAGCCATGGATGCGCCGATCCGAAGTCCTCAAAAATCGTGTTCCCACGTCAGGATCTTACAATTTCAATCCTGTTTTTGATTAGAGCCATCAGCATTCGCGGCGCGTTATAGTTTAGTGCAAACCTCCTAAAAAGAAAACTCGCAGCCCGGAAACAGGCTCTAAAGTCTCATGTTAGGACACACGGGAAGTGATTTTAGGTGAATGGAGAAAACAAAAAAGAAAGGCGACCTTCCTCAGATCGCCTTTCAAAATAAAGACTCTCTCCCCCGAGAGAATATCTTTAAGCCGTTATTTCAAACAAGAAGCTACACGCGCCAGAAGATCCCCGGTCGCGGCGTTCAACTTAACAGCCATTTTTTTACCCTGTACTCCGCGAGTGCGGAAGGCCTGAGCGGACTCATCCATTTGTGCAGTAACGGCATTCACTGAGGACCCCTTTGCCGATGCAACAACGGAAGAATACTCTTCCATGGATGATGCGAATGTTTCGTGATTATTAACCAGACTGAGCATGATCTGCTGTTGCGCTGTTTGAAGAGCTTTAAGTTCTTCCTTAAGCTGCGCACAGTTCGAAGCGGCAAATGAACCTGAAGTGAAAAGAATCACAGTGAAGAATGTAGCGATGGTTTTCATGTCGTTGCCTTTCGGTCAGTTGTGATCTGCAACTAAAGCAACGAGTCTGCCACCTAAAAAGCCGTTTAATTCGCTCTCAGGTGACATTTTTGGCTAGGACTTGAGAAATTTTTCAAACTCGTCCTTTGTTTCGCCAGAAGTGTAAGGCAAAAGAAGGCGAGCCACGTGACGGCGACCGCGATCGATACTGCGTTTTCCCGGCTGCTTTTCCGCAGATTCGAAGAACTGCAAGAATGTCGTCGCCATGGCTAATAAGGATTCCGCAATATACTGCATTTCAGACAATTGCTCGATCTTCGCCATTTTGCCATCCTTCACCCATTGGCGGTAAAGGATCACCATCAGCTTCATCATTTTTTGGATATGGTTTCTCCACATTTTTGCCAACTGCTGGTCTTTGCGACGAAGGGCATACATCTCGCGGTGGAAGAAGCGATAGCGCCAGTAAAGCTCGAAATTTTCATTGATGAATTCCAAAGGACTGACTTTTTTCGTGCGACGAGGACGCCAAACATCATAAGTTTCCTTCGCCATGCGCTTGAAAAGCTCAACGAGAATTTCCTCTTTATTGTCATAGTGGAAATACAAATTTCCGGGACTGATTTCCATCGCTTTTGCGATGTGATTTGTCGTGATCGCCACGACGCCGCTGCGGTTGAAGAGTTCGATGGAAGTAAGGAGGATGCGTTCTTTGGTCTTCATGTCTCTAAGTCTTTAGTCCAAGTCTGCTTGAGAGTCACGTAAGAACAGCCTTGAAATAGGCTCCGGATGAGGCTTTCCCGTGTCTTCTTCTGAGATTGGCCTTGTAACCAATTAAAAGTTGATGCTACGATTAAATAATGCGCGCAAAAAACAAATATAAGTTGTTAAAACTATTCGCCTTTTCTGGAGCAAGCCTCTTCGCTTTGTATTCTCTTATGGGCTTCACGTCTTCAGAAAGCCAAGAAGCCCCCTCTCTTAAAAAGATTCAAACTCAACTGGAACAACGAACTCACATCGCCAAAGTGGTGGGAGAAAAAATTCGCTCCAATCAATTCCCTGAAAAGTTGGATATCAACTGGGATGGCGAAGGCCAATCAGTAAAACTGGCTTACACGATTGATGAGGGTTTGCAGAAAGAGGCGGATCGTCTTTTGAAGTCTTACAAACCAGACTACGGCGCGATCTTTATGATCGACGCTATGACAGGCGAAGTTCTAGCAATGTCGAGCTTTCAGCGCGACAACCCTTCGGCTCCCAACCTTAATTTGCAAGCGACATTTCCTGCAGCCTCTGTTTTCAAAGTCGTAACGGCGACGGCCGCCGTTGATAAAGCAGGCGTAAATCCTGAACATAAAATCCGTTACAATGGCGGAGCTTACACGCTTTATAAAAAGAATGTTCTTTCTGACAAAGTGACTCGTTGGACGAATGTAATCTCGTTGAAGGATGCCTTCGCGCGCTCTATCAACACAGCCTTCGGGCGCTTGAGTATCGAAAATCTTCACCCTGAAGATTTGAACGAATACGCCAACCGCTATATGTTCAACCAAGAAATTCCTGCCGACTTCCCCGTCGATATGGGTGTGGCTTATGTTCCACCAGGCAAAGGCTTTGAGCTTGCGGAAGTGGCTTCAGGTTACAATAAAACAAACCGCATGAGCCCTGTTCAAGGCGCCATGATCGCAGCCGCAGTGGCTAATGGCGGTCAAGTTGTTGTTCCTTATCTTTTTAATTCTATCGAAGATGAAAAAGGCAGTGCCCTTTACCAAGGTTCGACTTTGACTAACGGAACCATCATGACGAAAGAGTCTGCTGCGAAAGTACGTCAGTTGATGGAACAAACAGTTGTTGCAGGGACGTCTCGCCGTTCATTCCGTCCCATTGTTAGAGACCGCAAATTCCGTGAAATTGAGATGGGCGGTAAAACAGGTCACTTAACTGGCGACAATCCTCGTGGCCGCGTGGACTGGTTCGTAGGTTACGCTCTGGACGACGAAAGAAAAATCGCCGTGGCGGCAATTACTGTGAACAAAAAATTCTGGACAGTGAAATCGGCGCATTTGGGACAAAGCATGTTCCGCAAATACTTCGGCCCGATCGTGTCGAATCAAAAAGGCCGTGTGATCTCTTCCGCAAAATAAGGTACCAGGTTCTTTTAAAGAAAAAATAAAAAGGCACCCTCGAGGTGCCTTTTTTTATTCTTCTTCTTTCTTCTTTTCTTCGTGAGTGATTTTAATCGGAGTGACATCAAGTACATTCGCTTCATTCACCTCGCGCTCGTTTTGAGGAGTTGAGCCGTCGGTTCTGCGAAAACCCTGACCATCGTTTCTGAATTCATAATAACGAAAATCCATTCCTGCGTTTCCGAAACCAAAAGGCCCTTTCGAAAATCCTCCAGCAAAGCCACTCATGCCTTTAGCGACTTGTTTTGCCATGTAGAGTTTAAATCTCCACACAGCTAAGTGGCGAAGCCCGGGCAAGAACAAAATCAAACCAAGAACGCGAGTGAAGAAAGAGGGCACTAGGAATAACAATCCGGAAAGAAAGATCGCACCGGAATGCAGAATCTTAGAAGCCGGCAGCTGTCCGCGCATCACCGTTGTCTGCAAAGTCATCAAGGCCATGCGACCGACTGTTGAAACAATGAAAAGCCCCAGCAAACATGGAAGAAGATAAAGGCCCAAAGTATTTAAGAAGCCCCAGTGACGAACTCCAACAAAGAAGATCACGATTTCTGCAATCACTAAGGGAAAAGGAATAAAGAACATCATGACTCCTTAGAAAAAGACACCTGGTACCTTTTCCACACAAAGGGAAGCAGGTACCTAAAGGTCCAAAGTGGCTACGACCGGACAGTGGTCAGAGCCTTGAACTTGGTCGAGAATATCTGCTGAAGCCAGATATTTCTCAAGGCCTTTTGAGATGCAGATATAGTCAATCCGCCAGCCTTTGTTAGAAACGCGGCCAAAAGTGCGCATATCCCACCATGAGTAACGCTTTGCTTCGCTTGGTTTGAAATAACGGAAAGTGTCGATGAAGCCCAACTCTAAGAATGAGTCAAACCACGCTCTTTCTTCAGGCAAAAATCCACTGACTTTCGAAAGGCGAACCGGATCGTGCACGTCGATATTGTCATGAGCGACGTTGTAATCACCAACGACAACGACTTGTCGCCCCGTTTTCATTTTCTCTTTCAGATGGATATTGAGATCCTTCAAGAATTTTTGTTTAAAACCGTGGCGTTCTTCACCGGAACCACCATTTGGAAAATAAATATTGTAAAGATCAAACGCTCCATGATCCGACATGACGATGCGACCTTCCGCTTCGTACTCGGGAATACTGTCGAAATGAAACTGCACCGCTTGCGGATCTTGGTGCACAAAGGTTGCCACGCCGGAATACCCTTTTTTCGTCGCTGAAGACCAAAAAGAATATTCCCATCCTAATTTTCTTGTTTCGATTTCCACCTGATCAATGTGAGCTTTCGTTTCTTGCACGCAAAAAATATCCGGCTTTTCTGCATTCACAAAATCCATCAGGCCTTTCTTATAGCAGGCTCTAATTCCATTCACATTCCAAGAGACGATTTTCACAGTTTCTCCTTGAGTTTCCGCCCTAGAGGGAGCAACTATAAATAGCAGATGCAAGGAGACAGTGTCTATGCCAATGATTAACCAACCCGCACCCCACTTCACCGCGCAAGCCGTATTTGATTCTGGCGAAGTGAAAGATATTTCTTTGAACGATTACAAGGGAAAATGGGTCATTCTTTTCTTCTATCCTTTGGACTTCACATTTGTTTGTCCAACGGAATTAACTCAATTCCGTGAGCATCTTCGCGAGTTTGACGCTGCGGGCGCCGTTGTTATGGGTTGCAGCGTGGACTCTGTTCACTCTCATAAGCGTTGGTTGCGCGATGACTTAGGAAATTTGGGTTATCCTCTTCTTGCGGACCTAACTAAACGCATTGCTCGTGATTATGGTGTGCTATTTGAAGATCGCGGTATTGCCACACGCGGAACTTTCATCATTGATCCAGACCAAAAGATTCAATACATGAGCATTCACAATACTTCCGTCGGTCGTGACGCTAAAGAAATCCTGCGCGTCCTACAAGGTTGCCAATCCGGTGAGCTTTGCCAAGCTGGTTGGAAAAAAGGTGACATGCACATTTCCCCATTGAAGTAATATGAACTTGAAATCAGATTTTATTCAGCAGTTAAAAGCATCTTATCCGGCGCTTCAACAGAAGCAGCTGGAGGATATTGTGTCTGAGAATCTGATTTCCCCTTTTGCTGTCGAGTTGCCACCTTCGGTATTGAAGCAGGCCCAAGATATTGTCGCCGCTCTTTTTTCTTTGCGTGAAAGCAAATCCTACCTTGGTCACTATAAAAAGCTGATCGAAGAAAAAGGTCTGAAAGACCCTGGAAATAAATCCATCATGATGAGTTATGATTTTCACTTAGATGAAAATCAGAACTTAAAATTGATTGAAGTGAATACGAATGCGGCCTTTCAGATTTTAGGATACGAGATGTATCGTATGAAAGGGCATCCCCTTCCGGTTACTGATTTTTCTCCGCTGGAAATGGGCGCCAACATTCGTGAAGAGCTTGCGTTACAAGGAAAATCGCCTTCGCAAAATCTTAAGATCGCGATCATTGATGAAGCGCCTTCCGAACAGCGCTTGTATGTGGAGTTTTTGGTTTACAATGAACTTTACAAATCTCTTGGTTGGGATTCGCGCATCATGGATTACCGTGAGCTCTTCCAAGACTTTCATCCCGAATTTATTTACAATCGATACACAGACTTCTTTTTAACGGCACCAACCAGCCAAGCATTGCGCGAAAAATTTCTGAATCGTGAGGTCTGCCTTTCTCCAAATCCCTATGAGTATCTGCTTTTGGCAGATAAGCAGCGCATGATTGATTGGATGCAGCCGAACTTTCTTGAAAATCTAGGCGTGGATTCGGAACAGGCCGCTTTGATCCGTCAGACCGTGCCGTTTTCTTATGATTTAAGGCCGGAATTGTCTGAACAGATTTGGGCGGAAAGAAAGAAATTATTCTTTAAACCGAAGAACGCCTTTGGCTCGAAGCTCTCTTACAAGGGATCCTCGATCAGCAACAAAGCCTTTCAAGATATTCTTGGCCAAGACATGATCGCACAAGAGTTTGTGCCGGCTCCGGAAATGACTTTTGAAACTCCTGAAGGTCCTCAGAAGTTTAAATTTGATTTACGCTGTTATGCTTATCAAGGCCGCTTGCAACTTGTGCTTGCCCGCATCTATCAGGGGCAAGTCACGAACTTGCGCACACCTTATGGTGGCTTTGCGACAGTGTTATTTAAGTGATTTCACTGCATCATAGCGGATCGAAAGATACTGAGTTGTCTCTCCATCTTTTTTAACTAACAACAATTCGTACTCATTATGGGCACGTTGATAGATTTTGTACTGCGCTCCTGCACTTTGAATCCAGGCCTCAAGCTGTTCTTTCTGCGGAAACGACGGGCTTTTTAAATTCCAAAAAGAAAACTTGGACCCATCGGTCATCATCTGAAACTGCCACAGACTTTGGCCTACTTTCGGTTTCTTGTAGGTATCAATAAGTGTCGGAGCAAATAAAGCAAAGCGACGACGCTCCTCTGCTTTTGAATTCCCGCAAAGAACAGAGGGCTCTGACGATTGCCCCTTTAAGAAAGACTGATAGCCATAAAGCTTGGTTTCTTGTCCTTGGCCTTCTACATAAAACTCGGCGTCTCGTGCGACCAACAAGGTTTCTGGAAGACGCGCAAGAGTTCCCACAAAGTCAGCGCGCATTTCATTTAAGAACTCAGGACGCTCTTCGCAGGCCGGTGCTGCGAAGAATTGCGGTTGCAGCAAGCGACCCACATCTGCGTTTTTCACCGCGAAGGAGCTTGTCGAAAGAAGCACTAGTAGCAGAAAGCCAGATGTTTTCAAGAGGTCCCCTTTTTATGTCTAGTCCAGTATTCGGCAGAAAGTTTTTAAGGCTTAATATTAAAGTGCAGTCGTGTTCTGCCGATATAAAGAGTGTCTCATTTTTCTACAAGGAGTGTGGAAGTAACATGACGATGAAATTAAGCGGCGCTCGAAAACAGAAGGAATCGACAAACTTTTATTCATCTTTCGACCAACTCAATGGCGTGCATCCTTGGATGGAGTCCGTTGAAGATGGTTACGTTGCTTACCGCGTTCGCGAACTTCGCACCGGCAAAGTTGCTTACTTCAACTTTATATTAGCAAAAGAAATGGGCCTGATTTCTCCAGATCATCCTCTGCAGATGACAGAAGATTTGGAAAATAAACTGATCGAAACTTTCTCGATTCAAATCATCAACGAATACGACGAACTCACCCAACGCCGCATTGATCCTGAAACCGTTCGCCCTCATCGCCACATGGCCACTCGCTACCTTCAACTTCAGCACGCTAACAAACAAGGTAAAACTTCTGGTGACGGTCGCGGCATCTGGAACGGCACGGTTTATCATCGTGGGACAACGTGGGATGTCTCTAGCCGTGGCACCGGCGTTACTTGCCTAGCTCCTGGAGCTGTCGAAGCAGCGAAGCCCTTAAAAACAGGTGGCACAGAGTTCGGCTATGGCTGCGGTTTAGCGGAAATCGATGAGCTTCTTGGAGCTTCGATCCTTGCCGAAGTTATGCATCTTCAAGGTCTACGCACCGAACGCGTTCTTTGCGTGATTGATCTTGGAAAAGGCTATGGCATCGGTGTCAGAGCCGCGCAAAATCTGATTCGCCCTGCGCATCTGTTCCTTTATTTGAAGCAAGAGAAATACGAAACACTGAAATCCGCCACTGACTATTTAATTGAACGCCAAGTTTCTAACAAAGCCTGGAATATTCCTACAAAAGGTCCCAATAAATACGACGCTCTTTTAAGCTGCGTATCTAAAGCCTTCGGAGAGTTCACCGCGCAAATGGATATCGACTATGTCTTTGCCTGGTTAGATTGGGACGGAGACAATGTTCTTGCCGACGCTGGAATCATCGACTACGGAAGCGTTCGTCAGTTTGGTATTCGTCACGACAAATATCGCTATGATGACGTCGAAAGATTTTCAACAAATCTGAATGAACAAAAACAAAAAGCCCGCCTGATTGTGCAAGTGTTTGCCCAGATGGTGGACTATTTGAAGACGAAAAAGAAAAGACCTTTGCGTGACTTCGCTCGTCACCCTGAAGTTTTAAAATTTAATAAAACTTTCGATCAAAAGCGTGCAGAGCGTATTTTGTACCGCATGGGCTTTAACGAAACACAAAGAAACAATATATTTGCGCAGAAAAATCTTTTCGAAAAATTCGATAAAGAATTCACGTTCTTTGAGCGCGCTAAGATCAGTGGCTCGACCGAAAAGGTCGCTGACGGAGTCAACCATCCAGCTCTGTTCAACATGCGTGCGATTTTAAAAGAGTATCCAAAATTCCTTCAAGAAAGCCCTGTGCCGTTTGAGAAACGTTGGATGACGGACGGAAACTTCTTTAAGATTATTCTTTCTAGTTTTGCTAAAGCTCGCGATGCGCGCATGGGTGAAAAACAACAGCGCCACATTGAAAAATTCCAGATGGCTTACCGCGCTTTAGTTATCGCCGCCGCTGGAAAACAAAAGCCAGAAACAATTATCAAAGGCATCAGTGAACGCGCAGAGAAACTAAACTCTGACAAACGCATCACTGGAAACGCCTTGATTGAAATGGTGGAAGAGATCATCACGGAAAAGAAAAAAGGTTTGCCGATGGATCAAATCCAAAAGATCGTCGATCGTTTGGTTTTTGAAAACAACGGTTTGCCAGAAGTGAACACCAGCCGTTTCTATAAAGATCTACAAAGCACACCAGCCGTGAAAATGGATCTTTACGCAAAACTCTTAAGCCTCGTCGAAGAAAACGCCGAGTCTATCTAGAATTCTTTTTTAAAGACACGCCCTCAACGACAAGTTCATCGGTGAGGGCTTCAATCAAAGTCCCCGCCCGAGGCAAAGGCAATAACTCCCCTTCGCCAATGATATAGTCTTCGATAGATCCTTCCATAGTCACCCAAGCCTTCCCCGCTAGGACCTTGTACGCATCTGGTACAAAAGCCTTCGCTGGATTCCATAGCTCGCCTTTTTGAATCTTAATCTGATAAACCATATAAGCCATTATACCGAATATCATTAGATAAAGATCGCAAATAGGTGCTATCTTTAAACAAACGAATGGCATTCAGCCAGACCCCAGGGAGACCCATGACTCTAGATGATGTCGACAGAAAAATATTAAGTTTATTGAAAGAAGACGCCCGACTTCAGTACGCCGAAATAGGCAAAAAAGTAAACCTCTCCGCCCCCGCCGTCCACGCCCGAGTCAAGAAAATGGAAACCAACGGCATCATTAAAAGATACACGATCGACATGGAACCAGAACCCTTGGGAGCCAGCCTCTGCGCCTTCGTAAGAATCGCAAAAAGCAAAGGCACGTCTGCGTCTATCGCCCACCACTTCAAAAAAATAAAACAAATAGAAGAATGCCACGGCGTCGCCGGCGAAGACTGCATCTACATAAAACTAAGAACCCAATCCACCAACGAACTCTCAAAACTCATAGACGAAATCAGAAGCATAGAAGGCGTAGACCGAACGATCACAGTAGTAGTCCTAGAAACCCACTTCGAAAGAGGCCTCCAAGCCTAGCCTTTAGCAATCTCAAGAAAACGCCGAACACGTAAATAAGTGTGTTTACGCATCGGACACCTCCTGTTGTTAAACGGACAGGAGATCCACCAAAAGCGAATCTGGCGAAAGCAAAGATTCGCTTTTGCATTTCTAACTCCAAAAAAAATCTCCCCCCAAAAAAGCCCACGGCAACACAAAACAAAACTTCCGCAGTTCTCCCCTCAGAAGTTAACGAAGATTTGCTTATCGAAGAGGTTTAGGTTTGCTAACCCGAAGAGAGGCCTTTGCCGGCGCCACGATGGCGCGAACCGCACGAAGTGCGGCGGCAACTGAGCCCGGAAGGCGTGCCGACCGAAGAGGTTAGCAAACCTAAACCTCTTCGATAAGCAAATCCCCCGTTCCAACGACGAGGGAAGAAAAAGGAAACCCACACGCGGGGATTTCCAGAAGGACACGTGTGGGCTTTGAGGGGCTTTGATACCGAAACAATTAGTTCGCGTAAGCGTAAATCAAAGTACCATTTTTCAACATGTTAATAACTTTAGTTTTAAGTGAGCTTGCAATCGCAGGGCAACCCCAGCTACGACCTTGAATCACTGATTTTTCTTTCACATAGCTCGCACCATGGATAACAACCGCACGACCGCGCGCATTTGAGTTTGTGGAAGAAAGACCATCAAGTCTTAAAGACAAACCGTTGCTTCCGTTGTAAGTGCTGCCTGTAAGGTAGTAACCCAAAGAGCTCGCTTTAGAACCCGACTTGTTGCTGAACTTCTCTGCATAACCGTCGTGATTCGAGTCCGAACCTTTACCGTGAGCTACGTGGATGCTCCATACTTTACCCGTTTTCATATCAATAATATGGAAGCGAGCTTTTGTGGATTTTGCACCGAAGTCGATCACAGTTACATAGTTCTTGTTTTTGATTTTTGATTTATTCGAATCGAAATAAATCAAAGCTTTTGCTAGAGCATCCGTATTGATAGCTCTATTCGGATCCACGTAATCGTACTCTTTTAAGATCGCAGATTTAGTACTTGTTGCTACCGCATTCTCTTCAACCATATTGGCTGCTTCTGGGTTTTCTGTCTGAGCCGTAGAGTCAAATACTTGCTCTTGGGTCGCATCGTCTTGCAACGTCTCCGTGGAACTTAAGTCTTCACTGTTTCCTGCACAAGCAGCTAGTCCTAGGTAAGCAGTCAACACAAGTGAGCTTAGTAATGTTTTTTTCGTCATTCTTCCTCCGTGAAAAATTGGCGTTGTGTGTTTTGTGAGATCCTACATAAACGACCTTACAAAACGGCAATTATCGTTACGGAAAAAAGAAATTTAAGACGTTCATCCCAAAGAAATTTGAGAATGCATTTGATATAGCAAGTCCTAAGTTCGTGAACAAACTCAGGTTCGGGGTAAGCATTTAAAGGATATTCAGATTCGACAAAGAAAACGGCGAGGATTCTCGCCGTTTTAAAATTACTTTTTTAGTTCAGAAAGCTGTTCTCGCACCCATTTGCGAATAATGGGGTATTCTTCATCTTGAAGGGAATGATCTTTGTCCATTTCGACCCAATCGACTTTCAGTCCAGCGTCTTTTAATTTTTCAACGCCATACTTTGTTTCTTCTAAAGGAAGAATGTCGTCTTGATGGCCGTGAGTAAATAGCCAAGGCGTGTGTCGCGCTTCCATAGATAAATTCGAACGCCAGCGAGGATAGAAGTTGAAGTAACCACTGATGCCCACAACGCCGGCAAGCTTCTTAGGATAATTCAAACCCACGTCAGCACTGATCAAACAGCCTTGTGAAAATCCAAACAGGAAAATCTTTTTTGGATCCCAGCCTTGGTTTTCTAAATCGTTCAGAAGATCAAAAAGCTTCTCACGGATTTTTAAGACACCATTGCTTTGAAAGGGAGGTTCTCCGTACCAAGTGTAACCATCCATAAAGCGACGGGGAGCATTTAGCAGAAGATAATTCATCTCGGGTATATTCAGCTCGTCATTAAAAGAATAAAAAGGACGAATGCTGTCCCCACGACCGTGTAAGACGATCATCAAAAATTCCGACTTCTTTTTTGCGGGGATAAACTTGTGCTTAAATAAATTAGTAGAAATCATAAACCTGCTCTAGCCACGGAACGAGAACAAAATAAAACTTGGCGCGCTTTCGTCAATTGAACATCATCACCAGAACCCAACTCTTCCATTTCCAAACAGTCTCCGGAAGAGTACGCGATTGAAGAACGCACTTGTTTTTCAGGTGCAAACAATGGATTCATGAACTGGTCCGACTCTCTGGAAACAGAGATCTTTTCGAAGTCCACTGCAACGTCAGGCTCCAAACCCTTCATTTGCGGAGAGCGTCCTGACGGAAGGTAGTAAAATCCTTTTGTCTCGAACAAAGCGATTTTCTTGTTCTGCGACCAATACTCGCCCTCTTGGAATGAGCCTTTACCGAAAGTTTTTTCGCCGACAAGCACGGCGCGGTTTAAGTCACGCAAAGCACCAGCCACGATTTCGGCGGCGCTGGCAGATGAACCGTTGATAAGGATGGCCATCGGCAACGAGAACATTTTCTCTTCGCCACCATAGTATTCTTCAGGCTTTTTAGTCGGATCTAAGTAACGAACTTCAAAAATCTTCTTTTCGCCACCGACGAAAAGGCTCGCGATACAGGCCGCTTCTTCCATTTGGCCGCCTGGATTATCACGGAGATCCAAAAGCATTCCACGAACATGGGACTTTTTAACGATCTCCAAGGACTCTTTCACTTTATCACAAGCGCCTTTTGCAAACTTGTTGATGCCCACAACGGCGATAGGCTTAATACCGTCAATCACGCGGGTGGAAACTGTCGCCACGGTGATTTCTGTGCGACGAAGACGGAACTTTTTTCGTTCGCCATCGCGCTCAACAACAACGGAAGTCACGTCACCGACTTCACCTTTTAAAAGCTCAGACACACGCACTTGCATCAAGCCACGAACTTTTTTTCCATTTACAGAAACTAACAAGTCCCCTTTTTCAACTCCGGCCAGTTTTGCTGGGCTGCCATCGGTCACCTTACGTACTACATAGCCTAAAGCGGATTGTCCAAGAGTGATTCCAAGCGAAGTCGAGCGGTTGTCCGCTTTAGAAACAACTTCTTTAAACTGAGAAACCGGCATCAAGTAGGTATGCGGATCACGGAAGACAGAAATGAAGCCATTAAGACCCATTCCCACCATCCAGGATTTTTGATTTTCAGAAATATGCTTTTTCTCTAGCTCTTTCCAGGCATTGAAAAAAGAAACCTTCACCGCTTTGGCAGTGTCTTTAGAGAAAAATTCTCTCCAAGGAGCCAGCTGTTTCTTCTCGGAGGTCATGTCAGCGGACACATCATCAGCCGATACTAGCTTACCCTCTTGAGTCAGAGATAAATTGAAGCGACCTGCGATAGTTAAGACCGCATTGGCACATGCCAAATAGTAACGCTCTGAACTGCTGCAGGTTTGATCTTGTAAAAGGTCTTCCAAGGCTTCTGGGCCGAGCCCCGTCTCAGCCCAGTAGTCTTCAACAGACTTCACCTTGGAAGTGTCGCGATGAGAAGTACGCGACAAGGAAAGACTGACCCCCACGGCCAATACTAACAATGATGCTATGAAAAAACGTGGTGAACTAAGCACTCATCGCCTCCCGACTAGTGACACTCTTGAGCAACGGCTGTGCCGCCTCAGATCGAATTGGTTCCATTCTGACGCACTTTTTTGGTATTTTTTGCTGGGTTGAATAGGCCTCTAACAGGCCGCAAAACTGGCCCCTGTCCTTGAGAAAAAATCGGCTCTGTAATAGGGTGGAAAAACTATGATTATTGTAACTGGTGCAAACGGCTTTATTGGCAGCGTGATGGTGTGGGAACTCAACGAAAAAGGCTTTACGGATATCATCGCCGTAGACTCTGTGGGTTTGAACGAACGCAATCTTCTTAAAAAACGTCAAATCACGAAGTTTCTTCTTAAAGACGAACTTTGGCCGTTCCTAGAAACTGACGAAGCTAAGAAAAAAGTCACTTGGATCATTCACATGGGCGCGTGTTCTTCCACTACTGAAACCAACAAAGAGTTTCTTTGGGAAAACAACACTTACTACACACAAAGAATTTTTGAATGGTGCGCGGAACATGGAAAATCAATGATCTATGCTTCCAGCGCGGCGACTTACGGAGCCGGCGAATTGGGCTTTGACGATACGACAGACCCCGAAAAACTTCGTCCGCTCAATCTTTACGGCGAGTCGAAAGTTCTTTTTGATCGCTGGGCATTGAAGCAAACTAAAACTCCTCCTCACTGGTACGGACTGAAGTTCTTTAACGTCTTTGGGCCCAATGAATACCACAAAGAGGCGATGTCGAGTGTGGCTTTCAAGGCTTACAATCAGATTAAAGCTAACGGCAACTTAGGCCTGTTCAAATCCGCAGATCCTAAATACAAAGACGGCGAATTCATGCGCGACTTTGTCTACGTGAAAGACGTGACAGGATGGATGGCAGAGCTGATGGATAAAAAACCGAAGAACGGTGTTTATAACATGGGCTTTGGTAAACCTCGTACCTGGTTGGATTTAGCTGGCGCTGTATTTACAGCCATGAAAAAAGAAATGAAAATCAACTGGCTGGAAATGCCAGAAAATATTCGCGGGCAATATCAGTATTTCACTGAAGCAAAAACAGATAAATGGTTGGCTGCCGGTATGAGCCCAGCAAAATGGCCGCTTGAGAAAGCCGTTGCTGATTATGTGCAAAATTACCTGTCAAAAGACGATCCTTCGCTTTAAGGACTGAATATGGAGACAGACTTTTTACCGCCGCACTTAAGAAAATACGTCGTTGAACAACACTACGAAAAGTACACCCCCGTAGATCAAGCGGTTTGGAGATATATTCTTCGTCAGTTGAAGGCCTTTCTTTCAAAGCATGCGCACGAATGTTACGTTGAAGGTTTAGAAAAAACCGGCATCAACATCGAAAAAATTCCGCGCATCGAAGACGTCAGCGCAAAACTGCAAGAATTTGGCTGGAGAGCCCTTCCCGTCAGTGGGTTTATTCCACCGGCGGCGTTTATGGAGCTTCAATCTTTGGGCGTCCTTCCGATCGCTTCAGATATGCGCACTCTGGATCATCTGCTTTACACGCCGGCTCCTGATATCGTTCACGAAGCCGCGGGACATGCGCCGATTTTGATTCACCCTGAATTTTCAGAATATCTTCGTCAGTATGCTCAGGTCGCAAAAAAGGCGATCATCAGCAAAGAAGATCTTGATCTGTATGAAGCCATTCGCGATCTTTCTGACATCAAAGAAAATCCGGCATCAACGCCAGAACAAATCAAAGCCGCAGAAACACATCTAGAGATCGTCAGCAAAAACATGTCGCATGTTTCAGAAGCTTCTGAACTATCACGCATGAATTGGTGGACGGCCGAGTATGGCTTAATTGGCACTTTGGACAATCCAAAAATTTTTGGTGCGGGCTTACTTTCAAGCGTCGGCGAATCGAAATGGTGCTTGAGCCAAAAAGTGAAGAAGATTCCATTGACCGTTGACTGTATCAAACAAACTTACGATATCACGGAACCGCAGCCCCAACTTTTTGTGACACCGGACTTTAAAACACTCAGTAAAGTTTTAGACGACATGGCCGACCAAATGGCCTTCCGGTTGGGTGGCCTTGCCGGATTGAAAAAGGCGATCGAAGCTCACTCGGTTAACACCGCAGAGCTCAATTCAGGCATCCAGATTTCTGGTCAGATCGTTGAAGCGATCACGGATAACAACGGTCAGCTGGCTTACTTACGCTTGAGCGGCCCGACACAGCTTTGCTACATGGACCAAGAACTTTCCGGTCACGACAAGAAATACCATGCGCATGGTTTTGGAACTCCTGTTGGCTTTTTGAAAGCTCATCCTAACAAGTGCCCTTCTACATTTACAGATGCGGAATGGGCCGAGCTTCAAGTGGAATCTGGAAAAACCGCGCGCCTAGAATTTACTTCGGGCGTAGTGGTTACTGGTGTCGTGCAATATCGCCTTATTAAAAATAGCAAAACCATCACTTTGACGCTGGAAAATGCGAAAGCCGAGCTCAATGGCCGCATCTTATTTGCACCTGAATGGGGCACTTACGACATGGCTATTGGCTCTTCAGTGACCTCGGTCTTTGGAGGCCCTGCGGATCGCGAAGCTTACGGCGAAACCGTCGACTTCATCGCGAAGCGCGTTCCGGTTCCAAGTTATTCCGAACAAGAGCTTTCAAGACATCGCAACTATGGCGCCATCAGAAAACTGCGTGAAGAAAAAGTGCAGGGCTCAAAATTGACTGAAGAATTATCGGAAATTTTACAATCTCACCGCAGTCTTTTTGCGGAGGATTGGCTTTTGTTATTAGAAGCTTTAGAAATTCTTCAAGCGCGCGATCCCCAATCTTCTTTGAAAAAGCAAATTGAAGAAGACTTAGCGAAGCTCGCGAAAAAGGATGAAAAAACCCAAGGTTTGATCCAAGACGGTCTGACTTTGGCAGGAGCTCTTTAATGAATTTGAAACGTCCCTTTGAAGTGCGCATTGTTCTAGTGCGCACTATCTATGAAAGAAACATCGGTTCCACGTCGCGCGCGATGAGCAATATGGGTTTTGATAAACTTGTACTAGTCGCACCTGCTTGTGAAATTACTTATGAAGCTCAGCAGGCGGCAGCCACCGGGCAAACGGGTCTGCAAAACAGGACGACTTATGCTTCTTGGGACGAGTTTTTTGCAAAAGAACCTGAAAGCATTAAAATCTGCTTCACGGCCCGCGACGGAAAAGGACGCCAAGTCCGCGATATCGACGAGGTCCTCACAGATATCGCGGATCATGCTCCTCAATTTCAGGTTCAAAGCGATGAACCTTACGTCATTCACTTGATCTTTGGCCCTGAAGACTGGGGTCTGGCCGCTGAGGACTTAGAACATGCGAACTTCTGTGCCTGCTTACCGACATTCGGTGAAAACTGGAGCTTGAACTTAGCGCAAGCCACTCTTTTAGGGATGTTCTCTTTAAGAAAAATGTGGGGCGGACAACGCACAAAACTTGATGGCGGGAAAAGCCGTCGTGCCCCTCAAGGAATTGAGGGCATCAATCCGGAAGAAACTTTGCACACTTGGTTGCAAGAGATGGGCTTTGATTTAACTCGTCAGCGCAAAATCAACGTGTTCACGGTTCTTCGCCGCATGCTTTTACAAAACACGCCGACGAAGAAAGAACTGGTTGTTCTTGAAACCGTATTACAACAAAGCATTCGCAAGCTTCGTGAATGGAAAGAATATCAAAAAAGAGACGGCAAAGCCTAAGACGTGATCAAGTCGTCTTGAAGACGGTCTTGCTGTTCACGAATGACACGAAGCTGTTGATCTAACTTCGTCAAAGCTGTCGTCATACTTTGGCCCAAGTCGGTAAGTTCGTTAATTCTGGCAATGGTGTCAGAATCTTCGGCTCCCACTAAGCGAAGGCTTTCAAGTTTTGCGGAATTAAGATCAATTTCTTTGGAAACGGTTTCCATTTTTTGATTCAGCTTTTTGCGGTCTTCGACCAAAGCTTTCGTCATTTCATGAATCTGTTCTGAAGTCAGAACTTCCAGTTTTCCAGTTTTAAAGGAATCGTCAGATGGAGTCTCTTCACCTTGGAAGGCTTCCCAGAAAAGAGACCATTCATTTTTGAGGGCTTTTACGATCGACCTACTACTGTCATCACCCATATATAATTAAATACTCCTGCGCTCGAAAGCGACTTACCGGGTTCAGGCTTTCGGAATAAGAAAGTAACAAAGCCCGTAACCCAAGATCGCCACACCAAAAGTCACAAGGGCCATGACCACGAAACCCGTTCGGACCAGCCCGACTTCGATGCGGTATCTCTTGGCTATTCTAGCACAGACGCCTAGAAGCTTGCCATCCAGGGCATGGTCTAGCTTATCGACGCGGGGCAAACAGACCGCCAAAATCAAATAAAGGAGGATTCCGGTACCAAACCACAATATCGCGATAAGCCAAATGACGCGCACTATCCAAGTTTCAATACCTAAGGCCGTACCTAGACCTTTGCAAACACCCGCCAAAGCACCATCACTGGCGCGAACCCAACGGTAGTTTTGAGTTGCTGAATTTACTGTCATGACAAAGTCCCCGTAATCATAAAGTCGTTTCCAAAAGTCAGGTAACGAGGGTTTTTAATATGAATTTTATTTTTCATTTCGGAAATCCGCACAGTCTCGGTCCAAGAGCGTGCTCCACCAGATCCCATGATGATGGGCGCCTGGAACATATAAAGACGGTTTACTAAACCCGAGCTAATGAACGAACTTGCTGTCATCGCTCCACCCTCGACCATCACCGATCTTAAACCTTTTGTATAAAGCTGAGCCAACAGAGCTTCAAGATCCAGATCCCCTCCGACATTCGTTTTCACGTAAACGATTTGCGGAGCCTTCTTTAACTTCGACAATGTCTTATCCACGCGTTCTTTTGCTTCTTCAGCCACACACCAAAAAATATTCTCTGGAGCGTGAACCTCAGAAAGCTTTAATTCATCGAAGCGGTAAAGCAGTTCGCCTTCGCCATCGATCACGACGACCTTGTTGTTCTTTTTGATCTCGGGATGACGAATATTCAAAGAAGGATTGTCAAAGTCGATCGTGCCTTTACCTACGACAATGGCGTCGTAACAAGCACGCAGATAGTGAACATACTCACGCGATTGGGGCCCGGTGATCCACTGACTTTCACCGGACTTTAAAGCCACTTGACCGTCAATACTGGAAGCCATCTTCAAAGCCACAAAAACTTTTTTCTTGCGGAAATTCCAAAGAAAAGCTTCGCACACTTCTTCAAGTAGCGTTTTGATTTCTTGGTCTTCATCAGAGTTTTTAGAGGAAAAAACCTCGGCTTCAATACCGGCGTTTTTTAAAATGTCAGCGCCTTGACCCGCCACCAAAGGATTCGGATCGATCAAACCGAACGTCACTTTTTTTAAAGGAAGCTTCGCCATCATCTTTGCGCAAGAAGGAGTTTTACCTTCATGAGCACAAGGCTCTAAGGTTACAAAGACATGAGCCCCTTTTAGAATTTCCGGAGATAGATCTTTCAGAGCATTCACTTCAGCATGAGGGCCGCCGTAAAATTCATGATGCCCGCAGGAAATAAATCCTCCATCAGCATCTAAAACGACGGCGCCCACTAAGGGATTGGGACTGACACGCGTCGCCCCTTTGTAAGCTTCACTGATGGCCAGTCTCATGGCCTGTTCGGGTGAAAGCTTGGTTCCCTTTGCGGGAATAGAAAGGGGCTTAATAAGTTCCATAGATCCTGACTATGTTAAATATCCACGTTCGCGTTGATCACGCTCGATAGCATCGAACAACGCTTGGAAGTTGCCATCACCGAAACCATCATGACCTTTACGTTCAATCACTTCATAGAAGATCGGACCGAAAGTGTTTTTCGTGAAGATTTGTAGCAAGTAGCCTTTTTCATCTCCGTCCACCAAGATCGCATTCTTTTCAAGGCGATTCAAATCCTCGGTCACGTTCGGAACGCGCGCGGGAAGCATCTCATAGTAAGAGTGCGGAGGTGGAGTTAAGAATTGGATTTCACTGTTTTTCAAGTTTTCCAAAGTTTGAACAATGTCAGTCGTCAACAAAGCCACGTGCTGAATGCCAGAACCCTTGTATTCATCCAGGTACTCCTGGATTTGAGATTTGGACTCTGTAGGCTCATTGATAGGGACTGAGAATTTTCCGCATGGAGAACGCATTACTTTTGAAAGCAAACCCGTCTTCGCACCACGGATGTCGAAGTAACGAGCTTCACGGAAAGCCAAAACTTTCGTGTAGAAGTCACACCATTTGTCCATTTCACCTTTAGGAACATTGTTGGTGAAATGATCAATCACAGTGAAACCCACGCCCGCCGGAAACTTATCTTCCGGTTTTACTTGGAAAATTTCGTTGTAAAGTTTGTTCTGGTTTTTCTCGTCGATGAAATAGATCAACGAATCACCAATGCCATAAATAGCTGGGAATGGTGTCGCGCCCTTTTGGTGATCATTGCCCTCGTAAGGACGGCCCCCGCGTGCAACTGCGGTCTTGAAAGCGTGTTCTGCATCTTGAACGCGGAAACCTGTCGCGCAGATCGAAGGACCGTGCATTTTTGCAAAGTCTGTTGCGAAAGTTTGCGGTTCACAGTTCAAAATATAGTTGATGTCGCCCTGGCGGAATAAGCGGATGTTTTTGCCATGAACTTGTCCCACTTCTTTAAACGCATAACGTTTGAAGATAGTTTCGAAATAGTGAGCGTCGGGACCTGAATACTCAATAAAATCCACGCCGTTAAGGCCGATGGGATTTTGCTCTGTAATTTGAGCCATTGCTTCCTCCTAAAAAACCGACAGTAGCCCTATTTAACACTGATTTCAAGCAAGAAGAAACTAAGGAATATCAATCACTTAGACCTTGCACCCTGACTGTCAGCAAGTCGTCCCCAGAGTGCCTCATGTATTTCGCCGACAGCCCAGGGATTTGATCGCCAAATCCACCAGGACACGCAGAATAGATTCATGACTAAACATATTCTATTTTCTTTATTTTTAGTATTCACCAGTGCCACCGCCAGCGCCGTCGATAGCGTGACTTTCACGATTCATCACTTCTATCAATCGCCTCGCGCTTTAGGAATGGGAGATGCCTTCACCGCAGTCAACAATGATTACTCTGCACTTTATTACAACCCAGCCGCTCTGGCCCGTCGAACGGAAAACACGTGGAACTTAGGAATCTTAAGCGCGCAAGGGTCTCCATCCACGCTGGATTTTTACAACGACATTAATGACATTCAAAGCTCCAGTGAAACAGAAACTGAAAAACAAGACGCCCTGATTGATCTCATACAGGAAAATTACGGGAACACTTACACCGCGCGAATTCAACTTTTTGAAATCATCTACGCCAAACCCCAATGGGCCTTTGGATTTATTCCAGCCGATCTGACTTTTGAAGCAGGTCTGCATCAACAGATTGGCCCCGCCGTGAATACGACGGTCTATGGAGATTCCAGCTTGGCCATGGGCTACGGACAAATGGCTTCGGAAAACCTTTCCTGGGGTGTGACGGCGAAATTTGTGAATCGCGTTTTTCTAAGTCGTTCTCTGAGTGCTACTGAACTTGCCGCCAATGAGAACTACATCTCGCGTGAAGATCTATCGGAGGGTTACACAATCGACGCCGATGTTGGGGTTTTATGGACTCAAAACTGGTCCGAGCAAACATATAATTTTGCCTTCGTCGCAAGGAACATTTTTAATTTTGGTTTTGATAACAGCTTTGGTCTTATCAACAAGGACAGTGATAAAAATCCGGAACCGCTTTATCGCGTTTTTGACATCGGCTCTGCGTGGGAGTTCCCCGCAAGTTTCGGAACTTCGGGACGAGTCGCTTTAGATTTTCGCGATCTGAATCACCCCAATTTCAATTGGAAAAAAGGATCGCACTTAGGGGTTGAAGTAGATTGGACGCCTTCAACCTGGATTAAAAATCAATTCCGTTTAGGATTGAGCGAAACCTATTGGACCGCCGGATATTCTTTAGCACTTCCCTACTTTGCGTTGGATCTTGTCTCTTACGCAGAGAACGTGGGGACATTGGAAACACCGGATGACAGTCGCATCTATCTGGTGAAACTCAACGTGCCCTTTTAATTCGAATTATTTTTCCACTTATCTAAAATTTTTCGCCCTGTTTGTTCCAGATCGCCTTGCCCCTCAGCGACCGCATTCTGATGTTGCTCACACAGTTTTTTATTCGGCACATTTCCCGAACGACAGGCTCTGTTATAGACGTTCACTACGGCTGTCCCAATCTGTTGGATCGCGGATACAATATTCGCACTGCCCGAATTTTCCATCGTCGTGATCGCGGCCCGAATATCTGCCGCCGTCGGAGGAGTTTGCGCATCCCAAGTCAATCCTCCCAGCTCAGCAATGGTTGTCGCCGCTAAAGCCAAGGAGCCGAACAACCGCAAGCTTTTTTGTTCCGACTTCTGACAGGCAATATCTGTTTTAAGAGCAAAGGCGCGGTTCAAATTCGGGGTGCCTTGACTTGCAAAGGCTAAGTACCCTAACAGTCCGGGTGTCCCATCGCCACTGTCCTCTAACTGACGAAACGAACGACGAAAACGGTCACCGGTGCCAAAGCCCTCAGTCACAAAACCAGCAGCACATTTCAAAACGTGCGCATCCGCTCGGTCGACAGACTCGATGTCGGCAATACAGCCTTGAGCTTGTTCTGGAGTTGCATTGTCCAGACAAAGTTGTGCGTCTCCGATACGATCGGATACGGTTTCACTGCACGCGATAAAAAGAAAACAAGATAGAAGAAGGAGCGCCTTCATAAACACCTCGATCTTTATATTTTGAAAGACGATGTTGTTGCTGGCACTGTGTTTGTCAGCAGACGGCGGAATCTAATTTTCTAGACGCTTGTAAAAATCCAAGACTTTCGGATCCACAATAATAGAGCGCGGATTCCAGCCGATAAGATGCAGTCCTTCTGAGGAACGCAATCGACTTAAAGCCACGTAAGCATGACCGGGCTCCCACAGTGAACTTAAGTCACACCACAAATCATCCAACGTCGCTCCCTGACTTTTGTGAATTGTCGTGGCGTAAGCCAGCGTTAAGGGGAATTGCACCACTTGCGCCATGATATTTCCTTCAGCATCCTGAATAGCGAAGGAGGTTTTTTCGACTTGAACCTCACGACCCCCGTCTTTTTTAACCATCACAGTGTCAGCCGTAATATCGGTGACCACACCGCGAGTCCCGTTCACCCAGCGCTTTTGCGGATCGTTCTGCAAAAACATCACGCGACAACCGAGTTTAAGAACCAGCTTTAAAGGCACGGGAGCTGACTTCTGAAGAATTTCGATATGCTTTTCGGTTCCAAAGTAAATGGAATCAATCGTGATCTCTTCTTCATCGAGCTCGCGTAATTTCTTCTGATTGAAATTATCCGCCGCAATTTTTCGAGGAAAAAGCCGCGTTCCCGGATGATCTTCATCGTGCTCTTGCAAATGCTCGTTCAAGAAATCCCGCACGCGTTCCGTCGTCAGCCCATGACGAACATCACTTAAGATATCTAGAAATAAATTATCACTGACACGTTGATTGTGAGACAGCTTGACGTTTTGAAAGCCGCTTTGGTGCCAGACGGCGTTCATAAAACACCAGTCTCTTTGCCCTGTTTGGGTAACGGGTGGTAACTGCGCAAAATCTCCGACAGAAATAATGCGCATGCCTCCCCAAGGAAGTTTTGACTCGCGCGCCCTTTGCGAAAGAGCTTCGGCAATCATTAAAGCTTGTCCGGGAATCATGGAAATTTCATCGATGATCACGCCTTCGACCTTACGAAGACGAGCCATTAATTTTGTATCTTTAGAAGCCCGAGCATAGGTGGCGTCGGGTCCTCCTTCCATAATTCCTAGTCCAAAGAAGCTGTGAAAGGTTCGTCCGCCCAAAAGAACAGCCGCGGCCCCGGTGCTTGCCAAAATCGGCATGGACTTGGGATCGAGCTCTTTCATGAAGTGACGAATAAGAAAACTTTTGCCGCTGCCAGCTCCGCCTGTTAGAAAAACATTTTCGCCGGAACGAAGAAGTTCCAGAGCGCCAGATTGTTCAGGAGAAAGGTCGACAGGAGTTTTTGACATGAATGGAACGATCATGCCACAGACACGATCGTTCCTTCAATAGCTTAGCGAGAGAATTTACCGTTCAAATTGACTTCACGTTGCGTAGTCTCGCAGATTTCGCGAGGACCCACGCGTGGATCTACGACTTCCCAACGACAATGACGGTCAAAATAACGACGATCTAAGATTCTGACGTGGATCGTGTTGTAGTTGTTGCTGAAACTCAAGACAACCTCACGTCCATCCATAAAGCAAACGCCTGGATCAAAGTAGAATCCCACCGATTCAACAACACCTTTACGAGTCACGTACGCCCATTTCAAATCGTTTACAGAAGATTGGCATTGAGGCATCACGAAACTATCACCGCGAGCATCTTTGTAAGTAAGAACAGGTCTGTTTCCTTGAAACGTGATCGCCAATTCACCACGACGTCCTTCGAAAGAGCCTTGATAAACGCCTTCTACTTTTTTCGCGCGAGACAGATATTCATCCGGCACTTCGCCATTTTCAATTTTGACTGTCTTACAAGCCGTCAAAGCCAATGTTGCTACGAGGAGCAAAACAAATTTTTTCATAAGAGATCCCCTTTCCTTTTCGATTACCGCGAGTTTCCGGGTAAGTAAAATTGATTAACTTGTTGATAACGCCCTCGATCATAGCCCCAAAGGCCTTTTAAATGAATTTAGGCAGGTTTACGATTTACAAACGAACAACCTTTTCCAATGTGGGAACTCAAGCATGTTAAAACTTCTATTGGCCTCCACCCTCATTTTGTCAGCACAGGCAAAATCCGCAAAAACAGCGGCCCCCTCTTCTGACATCCCTGAAAAAAGATCATTCCCATTGAGTACCGATGTCAGTCCCTGTGAAGACTTTCACAAATATGTCTGTGAAAAAGCGGAGGCTTCATTCAAACTGCGCCCCGATCGCCGCAGCCACACCTTTGCCTTCAATGATTCTAGAGAACGTCTTTTGGAAGTTAAAAAGAAATTCATGAAGGACCTTCCTGCGCAAAAAAATATGGATTCGCGCAGCGAACAGATCCGCGATGTTTACATGTCATGCATGAATACGTCAGCGAAAGCCAAAGACGAAAAAGCCGAAGTCGTTCGCATGGTGAACGAGATTGGTAAAATTAAAACCACCGAAGAATTAGTTCGTTACTCTCATGAAAATTTGCCAAAGGGTTTTGGCAACATGGTTTATCTGTGGGCTTCTCCGAATTTGGACAATCCGAAAAAAATGGATGCCATGCTGTATGCCAATTTCATGCTTCTTCCTGATCACAAGTATTATGAGCAGCCAGAGCTTTTGAAAGAGTACGAATCCTTACTCACCATGTTCATCCAAAACATCGAGCCCAAAGTAAAAAAGGCGGATGCTCAGGCGCGTGCAAAAGCGATGGTCGCATTTGAACAAGAGTTTATTAAAACTTATCCGGTAACGGCCGTTCGCCATCAGCGTTGGAGCGAAAAACGTGTCAGCTCTCAAGCAGATCTTTTAAAAAAGTATCCGCAGCTTTATTTAAAACCCCTGTTTGATAAAATCCCCCCTGAAGTGGTTGTAAATACGCCGATCCCCGAATCTTTGGATTTTATTAACGCGCAATTAGACAAGCTTCCTTTGCAAGTGTGGAAAGACGTTTATCTGTATAAAGCTTTGGGCGATCAGATGGACGACGGCTACCCGAAGTTTTTCCAAGCCGGATTCAATTTTGAAAAGAAGTTCTTCGGCGGTCCCGAGAAGCGTCCGGACCGTCAAGAGCGTTGCACGACAACAGCGGGCAACTACTTCATGAAAGAAATTGATGCTGCGTTGGTCGACAAAGTCTTTCCTCATTTCGACGAAAGCAAAGTCAACGAAGTGGGCGCGCGTATTCGTCAAAGTATCCTGGATGGTCTAGAGGCAAATAAATGGCTTTCTAAAGAAGGAAAAAAAGAGGCCATCGCAAAAATTAAGACGGCGCGTTTGCAACTGGTGAAGCCTCACACAGACAAAGAGTGGGATTTCGTTCCTCTTCGTAAATATTCAAAAACGAACTACGTGCAAAATATGCACACCTACAATGAAGCTCGCTGGGAAAAGAACATGACAGAGCTTCGCGAGCCCGCCAATCAGGATGCTTGGGGCATGGGACCGTTGACCGTGAATGCGTACTACAGCAGCAATGAAAACAAATTTGTTCTGCCCATTGGTATTCTTCAATATCCGTTCTACGACAAAGATGGATCAGTGATTGAAAACTTAGGCGCCGTTGGCGCGGTGATGGGACATGAATTGGGTCACAGTATCGATGACAGCGGATCAAAATATGATTCTCAAGGTCGCCTTCGTCAGTGGATGACCACAAAAGACATCATGGAGTTCAACTTGCGTGGGCAAAAGATGATCGATCAGTTCAATCAAATCGGTCATGACGGAAAACTGACTTTAGGTGAAAACGTCGCCGATCTTGTCGGTTTGACGTTTGCCTACAATGCGGCCTTCCCTAAGGGCCAAGGAACTGAAAAAGATAAAAAAGATTTCTTCATAGCCTATGGCCGCCTGTGGTGCACAGTGATCCGCCCTGATTTTGAAAAGTTGATGCGTAAAACGGATCCGCACTCTGCGGGATGGGCTCGTATCAATGAACAAGTAAAACATCAGCCGGCCTTTGCTGAAACCTTCCAGTGCAAGCCTGGCGACAAAATGACTTTAGATCCAAAAGACCGAGTGCAGATCTGGTAATGAGACAAAAGCCGCTTCAAAATGAAGCGGCTTTTTTTTTGGATTCTACTCTTCATCATTTTTAAGCGAAAGTGCCTTGAAAAGCTCGTGGGCTGTGTCAAGAAGCCGATAAGAAGATCATGGTACGTATATTCTTTTACTCTGTCTTACTCATGTCTTTGAGTGCGTGCAGCTTGGATCTTAAGAAAGTGACGGATGCACTCACGGAAATTCCTTCCGAGGACGCCATTCAGTATTCATGTCCCACGGGTTATGTTTACGTGCCACCTTCTGCCAGCGAAACTCCGCCAGGATTTTGTGTCGCAAAATACGAAATGAAAGACGTGGCTGGCGTTGCCACATCTCAAGCTGGTGGTGCTCCCTGGGGAAATATCGATCGCGACGATGCGGTCACCGCTTGTCAGGCTTTGGGTTCTGACTACGACCTTATCAGCACAGCTCAATGGAATAAGATCGCCATCAACATCACTGAAACTACGGCGAACTGGAGTTCTGGAGCCGTTACTTCGGGAGCTTTGAATCGCGGTCACTTTGACAACTCTTACGGAAGTCTGCTTGAGGCCGGTGGAGACGATCATCCTTGTTATGGCTATGACTTCGATAGCTCCGGGGCCGCAGACTCACAAGCGTCATTAGACGCCATCTGCAGTCCCAGCCTGTGGCATGAAAACCGAAGAACTCACCAACTGTCTAATGGCGAAGTGCTTTGGGATTTCGCCGGGAACTCTTGGGAGTGGAACAAAGAAAACTTCACCGATCCCGGCGCTTCAAGCAATGACTACATCGCTGATTTGGTGGGACTGGGCGGAAGTTTTGCTACTTTGTTTGCGCCCTCAAGCTCTTTAGTTTGTGCAAGTCCTAACTCGAACGAATATTGCGGAATGGGTTTTGCCTGGATTAATGGACCGGGTGGAGCGATCGCACGGGGCGGAAGCCTTTATAATGGAACTGACACCGGAGTTTTCGCTGTAGACCTCGACAATTCACCCTCGTACTCAAATACTCACGTGGGTTTCCGCTGTGTAACTTCCGCCACTGCTGCACCCCAATAAAAAAGCCTCTCTTTGCTGCATTTCAAAGCAAGTCCTGTTATGCTAAGAATCTTGGCTGTGACGCAGGAGGAATCTGTGACAGTGAAGTTAGTGAACTTCGAAACAAAAACTGAAAATCCTCATTATGAGGGAGTCTACGACATCGCACCGGCGGAATTACAAAAGCTAATGGCCGATGTGAAGCTTATTGATGTTCGTCAACCCGACGAGTACACGGGCGAACTGGGTCACGTCCCGGGTTCAGAACTTGTGGTTCTGAACACTCTTCCCGATCATCTTGAAAATTTACCTAAAGACCAAACTGTGGTCTTCATTTGCAAAAGTGGCGGTCGCTCTGCTCAGGCCACAGCTTTTGCAAAAATGAATGGCCTTACTCACGTTTATAATATGCAAGGTGGAATGATGCTTTGGAACCACCTTCAATTGCCTGTTGAAAGATAGAAAAAATATGCCAGGAAAAGTATTTGTTAATAGAACTTTGAATCTAAAAAAGATTCGTTACATCGGCGTTGATATGGACCACACGTTGGTTCGTTATAACAGTGAAAACTTTGAACGCCTTTCTCACACAACCATGATCGAAAAATTGATCAAGCGTGGTTATCCAGAAACTTTGCGCAAGCTGACGTTTGACTACAACTATGCGATTCGCGGTCTGGTGATCGATCGTAAGATGGGAAATCTTTTGAAGTTGAATCGCTACACGGCGATTCGCGCCAGTTACCACGGATTAAAACCGTTGGACTTCAAAAGCCATCAAAAACTTTACAAGTCGACTTACATCGACTTGAGCAACTCAGACTATTTGGCTGTCGACACTTCGTTTTCAATCTCGTTGGCGAACTTGATCGCCCAGATCGTAGAGCTTAAAGACACAGATCTTGGAAACAAGTATCCGGAGTATTCGCAAATTGCCGACGATGTGTTGGATGCTTTGGATGAAGCTCATCGCGACGGTTCTTTGAAAGATGTTGTTAAGAAAAATCTGGATCACTACATCATTAAAGATCCAGAGCTCGTTGCAGGCCTTGAAAAGTTCCGTCGTCATGGCAAGAAGATCTTCGTTTTGACAAACTCTGATTTCCATTACACGAAACTATTGTTGGACTATGCGATTCAACCATTCTTGAAAGAACATAAATCTTGGCAAGATCTGTTTGAGTTCGTGATCACGTTTGCTTCCAAACCAAAGTTCTTCTATGAAAGCCAAAAATATCTTCGCGTAAATCCAGAAGACGGCACAATGACGAACATGGAAGGAAAACTGACTCCGGGTATTTATCAAGGCGGTAACGCGAAGAAATTCACCGCCGACCTAGAACTTGCCGGAGACGACATTCTGTACATCGGCGACCATATCTATGGCGACATCCTGCGCTTGAAGAAAGACTGTAACTGGAGAACAGCGATGGTCATCGAGGAGCTGGATGACGAAGTGAACAACAATAAAAAGGCGGAACCTTTGAATCAGGAAATCGAAGTTCTGATGAAAAAGAAAGAGCCTTTGGAAGATGAACTGACAGATTTGATGACTCGTAAAATTGAAAAGGCCGCGAACATCAACGACACACAAATTGATGGACTTCAGAAAACTATTTCTGAAATCGATGCGCAAATCAGCCAGCTGATCAAAAAGCAGCAAGCCATGTATAACGGCAACTGGGGTCAATTGATGAGAGCCGGTAACGAAGAAAGTTATTTCGCTTATCAGCTTGATCGTTACGCCTGCGTCTACATGGAAAAGCTCGGTGACCTCTTGGATCTATCTCCAAGAACCTATTTCCGCGCTCCACGCCGCCCACTAGCCCACGAAATCTACTAGTGCCTGCTTCTTTTTTGGGTCTACACCGCAGCAAAGCCACTCTTAGGAGTGGCTTTTTTTTGCCCAAAGGCGATAGCGACTTTAACCGCAACCCCTAATACCCCCCCAAAGAAACCGCGACCACTCAATTGGCGCTCGGCGTTATATCATTAATTTCAAATAATTAGCCCGGACTTCTAGTACTGTACAAAACTTAGTACTTTACATTACACAGTACCTAGCATAGCTTGGTACTGGAAAGGCGTTGTTATGAATGCTCAGTTTAAAAAAGGTGTGCTTGAACTTTCGGTGCTCACCCTGATCGGTCGCAAAGACTACTACGGCTATGAATTGGTGGAGGAAATTTCTAAGGTTTTAGAAATTTCAGAAGGCACTCTGTACCCCATTTTGCGCCGCTTGACCGAGGAAAAATATTTTGAAACCTACCTGCAGGAATCCTCGGAAGGACCTCCGCGCAAATACTATCGGATTACCAAGCTAGGTAAAGAGTTCCAAAAGGAACAGTTCAAGCAGTGGGTGGAATTCAATCAACAAATCGAAAAATTAATTGGCAGGGACATTATATGACGAAACAAGAGTTTCTAAAAAATCTGAAAGAGGAGCTTGAAAAAAACAAAGTTCAAAATGTTCAAGATATTCTGACAGACTACGAAGAACATTTTGTGCATGGCCTTAGCAAAGGCAAAACGGAAGTGGAAATTTGCGAAGGTTTAGGCTTTCCCTCCGTCATCGCTAAAGCATATCAAACCGAAAGCTTGATCAGCGAAATCAAAAATCCGGAAAAGGGATTTAACTTAAGTTTGGCAGTGACGGTGATTGGCCGTTTATTGGTGATCGCCCCTTTTAATTTCCTGATTCTTTTTATTCCCGGCGTTGTGATTTTCGCTCTGCTGGCTTCGGGCTGGGCGGTCTCTGTAGCTATCGGATCCGCGAGTCTTGCACTTCTTTCGATGCTGCCTTTTTTAGGAACCGTCTCTGCAGGGGCCTGGGCGTGGGTCACGGGACTGTCGACAAGCTTTGGCCTTCTTGGTCTTGCGATTCTTGGTGGCATGGTGATGTTCGTCATCACTAAGTACATTGTGTTAGCGATCATCAGCTATCTGCAGTGGAATTTAAAATTCATTCTACAAAAATAGGAGCCTCAAATGAAATCTCTGGGTCTATTTGGGAAGTTCTTTATCGCGTTTACAATTTGGACGGTGGCTTGCCTGAGTCTTGCTACCTATGCCGGAAGTAAAGCCTACGAACAAGATCCCACTTTATTAAGTAAAATCGAAGACAACTACAACGTACGTATTCACGTCGGTGGCATCAGCAAAGCAGACGCTGGCTGGGAAGAAACTAAAGACACATGGAACTTTGCCCCTCCCGTAAAGAAAGTTTCATTTAAGTCGATCAATGCCACGGTGTCCTTTAA
Source organism: Bdellovibrio sp. HCB117 (assembly GCF_047305915.1). Classification (NCBI taxonomy): domain Bacteria; kingdom Pseudomonadati; phylum Bdellovibrionota; class Bdellovibrionia; order Bdellovibrionales; family Pseudobdellovibrionaceae; genus Bdellovibrio; species Bdellovibrio sp. HCB117. Next base: position 3,367,787 of record NZ_CP178622.1, read on the forward strand.
AAAAGGAATCGGCGAAAACATCATCGTCTCAGCGACCGGACGTTTAGATAAAAGCAAAGCCCCCCGCCTTTTAAAAACGGAAGTTCAAGCAGACGAAATCATTATTCAGCAGCCTGAAGATGAGGCGACCAGCGAGCTTGACGTGCGAATCGAAGTTCCCCCTTCGTTAGCGAAGAATATCGACATCGTGACCGTCAACGGAAATGTTGTGATGGAAAACACGCTTACCGATGAATTGGCGATTAAAACCGTTGCTGGTGATGTGATTTTAAAACAGATTCAGACGCAATCCATCGCTCTACACAGTGTCTCTGCGGATATCAAAGCCGAAGACATCTCAGCTCAGAAAGTGACTGGAAAGTCGGTCAGTGGAGATCTAGAAGTATCGACACTGACTCCGGCAGAGGTGGCTTTTACGTCAATTTCAGGCGATGTGAAAATAAAAATGGCCCCGTCAGATAAACTTCGCTTCTCATTAAAATCTGTCTCTGGCGAAATTCATAATAGCCACGGCAGTAATAAAAATGGCAACATCGGTGTGAGTGTTTCCACAACGAGTGGCGATATCGAGATTGAATAACTAAGGAAGGTCTTATGAAAAATCTTTTAATTACAGGTGCTCTTGTTCTTGCCGCAATGACAGCGATGGCTGAAGCAAAAATTGGATTCGTTGATATGCAAAAAGCTATCAAAGCTACTTCGGCTGGAAAAAAAGCGACGGCAGAACTAGATGCGCAATTCGAATCTGAAAAGAAAAACTTCGAGAAAAAAGAAGCTGAGCTCAAGACCATGGCTCAAGACCTTGAAAAGAAAAAAGCCGTGATGTCTGAAGAGGCTTTCAAGGCAAAACAAATAGAATATCAAAAAGCCGTTATGGCCTTTCGTGATTCCATGGCGAAAAGTCAGAACGAGATCCAAAAGAAGCAAGAGCAGCTGACGGCTCCTATCTTAGAAAAAATGGAAAAAGTCATCGCTCAGGTTTCAAAAGAAAAAGGATTTACCATGGTTCTTCAGGACACGCGCATGATCGTCTACTCGGTCGCGGAAGTGGATCTCACTGAAGATGTGGTGAAGGCTTACGAAAAAGAAAAATAGGTTGTTCCCGCGTTCCTTTCGTTTTAGGGAAGAAGGAGTTGCACCTTCTTCCCTTTTTTATTTTAAATGAACGCGAGCGTAAAAAGTCCCTAGGCACCTTTTACCAAGGCAAAGGATCGCCATCGCGGAAGAAGCCACCGTTAGGACCACCCTTAGGAAGAGTGGCTGCCCAGATGATGCCTTTAATTCCCTGCTCTACCGTACGGTCTGCATGCGGGCCACCCATGTCTGTACGCACCCAGCCGGGCGATACAGAGTTCACGCAGATATCAGCACCTTGAACTTCCGAAGCAAAAAGATTCGTCACCATGTTCAGAGCCGTTTTAGATATACGGTAAGACGCTGAAGCATTTTGAGGAACTGACAGCTGAGCCATTCCGCTTGAGACATTGACAATACGCCCGTAGCCTTCTTGTTGCATCAACGGAAAGATTTTCTGCGTCAGCAAAAAAGGACCTAAGGTGTTCGTCGCAAATGTTTTTTGGATTGTGGAAGCTTTTGTTTTAAATAAAGAAGAATTTCCACCGTCCTCACTATCAATAAGAATTCCGGCGTTATTCACAAGAACATCCACAAAGCCAAAATCTTTGCGGATATTTTCAACGAATTCATTAATACTTTTTTCCTGCGAAAGATCCAGCTTCATCGGAACAACATCCAAGTCCTTCATTTTGAAGGCATTGATCTGCTTTTGAGCTTTATCGGGATTTCGCATGGCCATCACCACTTTGAAACCTCTTTGCGCCAGGGCCTCACTTGTCGCAAGACCCAAACCACGATTGGCACCGGTGACGATAGCAATCTTTTTCATGAACTTTTTCCTTACTGAGGACGTGGAACTGGGAAGTCAGGGCCCGCGCCGCCGCCACCGCCATCAACGGGAACCGGCACTAATACACCCGTAGACCAGTTGCGTGCATCAATAACACACTCACTGGAAATCACGCGCCAGCGCTCGATAGGAAAGTGATAAACAGTTTCCACCCAGCCCCAACCGTTCCAGTCAACGACACGGCGATAACCACCACGGCCGTCGCGATCCACAACGGAACGAGTTTCACGATGGAATGTAAGAAGTGGATAATGAAGTTTCAATCGGCCATCATGAGTCAGCTGAGCTTTTGCGGGCTCTTCAAAAAGACAACCATAGAAGCCGTCGACGCTGCGGATGCGACCTTCAAGAATTTCTCCTGGTTGCACATCACGATTTTTCGGTACTCGGAAAGAAAAGAAATAATCAGAAGGTGCGCCATTGTAGTAATAGCTGCGAGTATTCAAAGTCAAAAGACCATCGAATTCAACCAAGCGAACCGTCGCGCGACCGTCTTCGCTCATCCATGTGCCTTCCAAATTACTGCCGGCAACGGCATTGAAAGACAAAGCCATTGTTAAAGCGGCTACGAACATTTTCATAATTTCCCCCTATCGAGAACCCGCATTGCGGTTGAACAAAATGATGTAATCTTTCGCACCCGTTTGTTCCATCATTCCCGAAAATTTATTGTCTTCAAATTTCTTACGGTAGGTCTTGCGAGCGATGTTTTGAATCATGCACCCCAATGGACCTGTACCCGATAAATCTTTACCTTCTTCGATCACGCATTTGGGTTCGAAGGACTCTTCTTGCTGACGAGTCACCGGAAACTTCGTGACAGAAAAACTGACTACATCGAGCTTGTACTCTTCTTTCAAACGATTGGCAGGATTTTTCTTTAATAGTTGCGAAGAATAAATGTTAGGCACGATGGCTGCCACCCGCAAACCCTGCTCTCGAGCCTTCTTTACGCCGTCCACGAAGCGATCCATTTCGTTTTTGATATCCACGCGCATGTTGGAATTAAAAAGCTCCACATAAGGCAACATGGGCTCCACCACGATCACGTCATATTTGGATCCGGCCTCTTGATTGGCTTCAAAGAATCCGCGCAGAAGCTCCATGTCTTCGATTTGGTTAGGAGTGACACCGAACAAAACAACCGGCGCTTCTTTGACCTCTAAGCGAAGACGTTCGTAGACACCCTTTCCCAACTCTTCCGGAGTCGTGACTTGAGAAAATTTGATCTTGGGAATGCTTTGCGGCTGAATAGAGAAATTCATCGCAAAATAAATACCCAAAGCGATCACGGCGGTAGCACAAGCCCAATAAATGTATTTCATGGGGCCGAAGGTCGCGCAGAATATGAGCGAAGTCTAGTTACGGCGCTACGCACGCCATTCGTCGCAGCGTGGCAATCCTCATTGTAATCTGTTAGAATTATGCTAGGTTGCGAACATTACATAGGACTTGATCCCTAGGACAGGTACCCACTTATATGAAGGCGACGAATACAAATTCTTCTTTTTCTTATTTAATTATTGGCTCTGGCCGCGTCGCCCGACACTTGGGCTATTATTTTCACTTACTCAATCAACATTTTGAAACTTGGGATCGCTCGCAAGACCCCCACGCGCTAGCAAGAAAAGTCGCGAAATCTTCTCACGTCTTGCTCGCGATAAGTGATTCGGCGCTCTTAGGATTTTACCGTCAACATCTAGCCGGTCATGATAAAGTCTTCGTGCACTTTTCAGGCGCTCATCATTTTGAAGATATGATCGCGGCGCACCCGTTGATGACTTTTGGTCCCGAGCTTTATGATCTTTCGTTTTATCAAAAGATTCATTTCACGATAACCGGAGCTCGATCCCTCCAAGAAGCCATTCCGGTATTCACGAATCCTTTTTCTGTTCTGCCTCCCGAAGCAAAGGCACGTTATCACGCTTACTGCGTTTTAGGTGGTAACTTCGTCACTCTACTTGTGAACAAAATGTTGCAGGGATTTTCCGAGATGAATATTCCAGCTGAGGCGGCTCACCTCTACATCGAAAAAAATCTGGCAAATACTTTTCAAAATCCAACACAGGCTTTGACCGGCCCCTTAGTGCGCAAGGATGCCGAAACCGTCCACGCGAATTTACAAGCGCTTTCCCAAGACTTGTATCTTCCTGTGTACGAAGCCTTTTTAAAAACCCACTGGCCCGATTACCCGCAAAAGTGAGGCTGCTATGAAAACCATTTTAGATTTTCAGAATAAGAAAGCAAAAAAAGAAAAGATATCCATGGTCACTTGTTATGACTACACTTTCGCACGCATCCTAGCAGAAAGCGATGTGGACTGCCTATTAGTGGGTGACTCTTTGGCTATGACAATGCACGGGCATAAAACAACCTTAAATGCCTCTGTGAATATGATGGCTTTACATACTGCCGCCGTCGTGCGCGGAGCCGGAGACAAGTTTGTTGTAGGTGATTTACCGTTCATGAGTTACCGCAAAGGCCTGACTGCTAACATGACATACGTAGAAAAGATCATGAAAGCCGGTGCTCACGCGGTAAAACTTGAAGGTGCTTCCGGAAATATTGAGCTCGTAAGACACCTTGTCGATTCGGGCGTTCCAGTGATGGGACATTTAGGATTAACCCCGCAGTCAGTAAATCAGCTGGGTGGTTTTAAAGTTCAAGGTCGTGATGAAAAGGCCCAGAAAAAAATTAAAGAGCACGCCTTGCAACTTCAGGAAGCCGGCGCTTTTTCCATCGTACTTGAATGTGTTCCTTCAAATCTTGCCAAAGAAATCACGGCATCACTTGAGATTCCGACTATTGGTATTGGCGGAGGCCCAGATTGTGACGGCCAGGTTCTGGTTCTGCAGGACATGTTAGGAATGACTCCGGGTTTTAAACCTAAATTTCTAAAACAATACTTCAATGGTTTTGAAACAATGAAAGAGGCCTTCAACACTTACCATCAAGAAGTCGTTCAAGGAAAATTTCCAACCGAGAAAGAGAGTTATTCATGAGCGAAGTTCTGCACTCTCCTTCAGAAATGAAAGCTTGGCGAAAAAACAAGGTGGGAACGATCGGCTTTGTCCCGACGATGGGAGCTTTGCATGCGGGCCATGAAGAGTTGATCAAACGTGCTCGCAAAGAAAACGACTTGGTCGTCCTTTCCATTTTTGTAAACCCTACGCAGTTCAACGACCCGAAGGATCTGGCGAAGTATCCAAAAACCTGGGAGCAAGATTTTGCAATGGCCGAGATGAATGGCGTCGACGCGGTCTTTTTCCCCAACTATGAGGAAATGTATCCGGATAAGTACCGCTACAAGGTTTCAGAGAACGACTATTCTTTACTTTTAGACGGCGCCCATCGGCCGGGTCACTTCGACGGAGTTTTGTCAGTTGTGATGAAGCTTTTTAATCTGGTAAGTCCAAGCAAGGCTTACTTCGGTGAAAAAGACTTCCAACAGCTATCCTTGATTCGCGGAATGGTGGATGCCTTTTTTATGAATCTGGAGATAGTCCCCGTCGCGACAGTGCGTGAGCAAGACGGTCTTGCCATGAGCTCCCGCAACACTCGATTGACGGCTGAAGAAAGAAGAATCGCACCGGCCATATACAAAGCTATAACTGAAAGCAAAAGTGCTGAAGAGGCTACGGCAAAACTTCAAGCTCAGGGTTTTGCCGTTGATTACGTCACTGACGTGGGGTCACGCCGCTTTGTCGCGGCGAAATTGGGTGAAGTGAGGTTGATAGACAATGTCGAAATCTAAAGTCCTTTTTATTATGACAGGCTCGATTGCCTGTTACAAAGCCTGCCACGTAGTTTCTAGGCTGGTTCAAGCAAACTGCGAAGTGCAGGTTGTAGCGACTCCTTCGGCATTAAAATTCGTTGGCAATGCGACACTTGAAGGCTTGACTGGAAAACCTGTCGTGAGCGACATGTATGCCGCTGGCAATGTCATGGACCATATTCATCTTATGAGATGGGCCGACGTTGTTTTAGTAGCTCCAGCGACGGCCAGCTTTATCAATAAAGCCGCTCAGGGCGTAGGCGATGATTTAGTGCAAACTCTTTTCCTCGCTCATGACTTTAAGAAGCCTTTCCTTATTGCTCCGGCAATGAACACGAGCATGTATAAGCACCCGGTGACGCAAAAGTCTTTGCAAACCCTACGCGACATGGGACTACAGATTCTAGAAACTGCTTCAGGCATTCTGGCTTGCGGCGAAGAAGGCTGGGGAAAACTTCTTGAACCTGATCTGATATTAAAATTCACGCTGGAAGCGCTTCAGAACAAAGGAGCCGCCGTTCCTTCAGAAGCGATCAGCTTTAAAACCGCCAGCAAAGTCAAAGTGTTGGTTACGGCAGGCGGAACACAAGAACCTATCGACACTGTACGCGTTATCAGCAACCTGAGCTCGGGCAAAACAGGTGTGACAATCGCCGAAAGCCTTACGCAAATGGGTTTTGACGTAACATTGTTGCAAGCTCATGGATCTGCAAAAGCCGAACACGTGACTCGACAGGATTTCTTCACGAGCTTTGCTAGCCTTGATGAAAAGATGAAAAACTATCTTTCCAGCGAAGAATTCACGCATGTGATTCATGCAGCGGCAGTCAGCGACTACTCCGTCGATAGCATTGAAGTCAATGGCGTCAAACATCGTCCTTTCGAAGTAAAAAAGGTCAGTTCGGATGCCGACCACTTGAACATTCATTTGAAACGCAATCATAAGATTGTCGATCGTTTGAAAGACTATTCAAAAAATAAAAGCCTTCAAGTCATCGCGTTTAAACTGACCAGCCATGCTTCGACCGAAGAAAAGCAAAAAGCCGTAAACAAGTTGTTTCAGGGTTCTCACGCGGACTTCGTCGTTCATAACGACATGACCGATATCGATATTGTTAACAAAACACATAAGTTCACTTTGCACTCGCCATCGAGTGCAGTGGCTTGCGAAAGCTTAGAAAGACTTTCCAGTGAATTGATCCACGCACTAATGCCTAAGGATACTTTATGATTTTATGTCTTGATGTGGGAAACACTCAAATCTATGCCGGTCTTTTTGATAAAGACAAAATGGTTCTTTCGTTCCGTAAGAACTCCAAAAGCGGAGCTTCTTCTGATGAGACCGGAATCTTTTTAAGAAGCGCTATTCGTGAAAATGGCTATGATCCATCTAAGATCAAGCAAATCGCTATCTGCAGTGTCGTTCCCGAGGTGATTTATTCTCTTCGTGGAGCTTGCATGAAGTATTTCAATATCAATCCATTCATCCTCCAAGCAGGCGTCAAAACAGGATTGAAAGTAAAGTACCGCAATCCACTTGAGGTCGGCGCCGACCGCATTGCCAATACGATTGCGGCGACTCACCTTTACCCCGGGAAAAACCTGATTATCGTCGATTTGGGCACGGCAACCACATTCTGTGCCGTCACGAAAGAAAAAGACTACTTGGGGGGATCTATCGTGGCGGGTCTTCGCCTTTGTATGGAAGCTTTGGAAAGTAAAACGGCGAAACTTCCTTCAGTTGAAATCGTTTCTATGCACGAAGCCTTAGGCCGCTCGACGGTGGAAAGCATTCAATCTGGACTTTTTTACGGCCACTTAGGAACGATCCGGGAATTAAGTGATAGAATCACGAAGGAATGTTTCCAAGGAGAAAAACCGCTCGTTATCGGAACTGGTGGCTTTGCCTACCTGTTTGAGAAAGAAAAAATCTTTGATGAGATCGTGCCGGATTTAGTTCTAAAAGGCATGCTAATCGCTTTGCAATACAATACGTAAGGAATTAGGAATCACTATGAATTTATCAATGTTAAGAGCAAAAATTCACCGCGCCACCGTTACGGGAGCTGACCTTGATTATGAAGGTTCCGTCAGCGTCTGTCCGGATTTGATCAAAGCTTCTGGTTTATTAATTAACGAGCGCGTAGATATTTACAATTGTAATAACGGGGCCCGCTTTTCCACTTACGTGATCAAAGGAAAAAAAGGCGAAATCTGTCTTAACGGAGCTGCCGCTCGCCACGTTCAACGCGGAGACCTGGTGATCATCTGCGCTTACTGCGGACTGAATATGGACGAAGCTAAAAAACACGAACCTGCTGTGGTTTTCGTAGACGCTAAAAATCGCGTCAAAGAAAAGCGCAAAGAAGACAGAAAAAATAATAAATAATCAGCACCGGGCGGTTTACAACCGCCCTTCTTGAAGATGATTATTTACAGTAGCGGTATTGACTCATGATTGCGCGGGTCTTTTGCGCCCCAGAGATATCGCCACCACGACGTTTGTTCCAATCGTCACTGCGTAAAGGGCCCCAATAAGTTCCTTCAGGACCTTTTGATGTCGGCGTCATCAGTGTGTCGCGATTCTGCAATTCTTTCGCTAACAAATCGATACCACATTGAATGTTTTGATAAGGCACGTGAAGGTCGCGTGCTTTAGGACATACTGGTTTCCACACTTGCAGAAGTCCAATTGCGGTTCCGTTCGGCGCGTTGGGATTGTCATTTCGTGGGTTACAACTTGATTCTGAAGAAGCCATGGACATGATAATCCACACCCAATAAAGCTCCCGCTGGTCTTTAGACATCTTTGGATAATTCGGACACCACTTTGTGATATCGTCAGGAATATTTTCACCGAAAGAGTCTGGCTTCTCTTTAATCTGTTGAAGAGTGTAGGATCCCCATGAACCTAACTGACCTTCTTTATTAATAAAATTGTCGCAACCCTTGGCCATTTTTGCACTGGCATCAGATCCAACTTCCCGAGCGATGTTGCGATCAAGATCCTTTTCGTAAATAAAACCTTCTTTTTCGCGCGCCGCCCAGGCTGCATCCATGACGTCATAAGAGTTGTCTTCGGTTTTCTTCGAGTCCGCGCCCATGGCACTTTGTTTACCGCCACCACTGAACATATTCGTACAGAAGCCCATGATCAGCTGAAAGATACTTTGTTTTTGTGTTGCTGCAGCTTGCGCTTCTTGAGCTGCCAGCGCTTGATTTGCCGCCGTTTGCGCCGCAGCCGCTTGTTGTTGAAGCATGTAATTTTGCTGCGCTTGCATGGACTGGAAAATCGCAGTGGCATTCGCCGGATTCGGAGCCGCCGTCGTTGTTTGCGCAAAAGAAAGCGCTGGAGCAAATGTTGCCGTAACAATTAGAATCTTGATGCGCATGTACGTCCCTGTCTCCATAAGGGACTTATCGGGAAACGCCCAAATTCCATGAATATTTCTGGGCTATTTACGAGGCCTGTTTCACTATGATACAGTCGCCGGATGGGTATTACGCTTCTTCAGCTTCAGGACGGCCACAAAGCCTATGGTCCAAAGATTCTTTTCGATAACGCCACTTTCGCAATCAATGAAGGCGAACACGTCGGGGTCATCGGTCCCAATGGCGCTGGCAAAACGACTCTCTTTAAAGTTTTGGTAGATCAAGAACATCTGGATCAAGGAATCGTCACACGATCCCAACAACTTCGGCTGGGATACCTTGAACAAGAAGCTGAATGGAACGTCGACGAAAAGGTGGAAGAATACCTGGATAAAAACTGCATCAAGCCTCTTTGGGAATTAAAGCAGTTTGGACTCAAGCTAGGTTTGACGGAAGCGCATTTTCAATCGCATTTAAAACAGCTCAGCGGCGGCTATCGCATGCGCGTGAAGCTTCTTTATCTGATTGGCCAAGAACCCAATCTTTTGCTGCTGGATGAACCAACGAATTTTTTGGATCTGGAAACCCTCTTAGTCCTTGAAAGCTTTTTACAAGAGTTTAAAGGCGCCTTTCTGTTAATTTCGCATGATCGCGAGTTTTTACGTCGCGTCACCGACCATATTCTTGAAGTTGAATCTGGCGACATTGTGAAGTTTCCGGGAAGCCTGGACGACTACTTCGAACAAAAACAGATGTTGAACGAGATTTTGCAAAAACAAATTCTTTCCCAACAGGCAAAAAGAAAATCCATTATGGATTTCGTCACGCGTTTCGGTGCGAAAGCCACCAAAGCCCGCCAGGCGCAAAGTCGCCTGAAGGCCTTGGAAAAGATGGAAGTCATAGAAATGAAAGCGGCTCCCACTCATTCGCATATTCATATTCCACCGGCGCAACCAACCGGAAAGATGATTTTGGAGATTGAGAATGCAGATTGCGGATACGGCGAAAAAGTCATTCTTAAAAATGTTTCCTTGCGTTTAGAACGTGGGAACCATCTGGGTATCGTCGGACTGAATGGTGCAGGTAAATCTACTTTGCTTAAATCACTGGGCGAACAGATTCCTTTAGTGAATGGTTCCATCAAATGGGGCCATCAAGTCAGTTACTCCTATTTCGCACAGCACACACCGGAAGCTTTAAATCCCGAGCACACTGTTTTAGAGGCCATGGCTGCGACCGCTCATAAAGAAGTGACTCAACAAGATGTTTTAAATATCGCAGGAAGCTTGCTCTTTTCTGGGGACGCCGTTCATAAAAAAGTAAAAGTGCTTTCCGGAGGCGAAAAGTCCCGTGTGGCTTTGGGACAAATTCTTTTGCAAAAATCCCCACTCCTTTTGTTGGATGAGCCTACGAATCATCTAGACTTCGATACTGTTGAAGCCCTAACAACGGCTTTGGAAAAATACGAAGGCACGATTGTGACCGTCAGCCATGATCGTGGTTTTATCGGACGTGTTGCCAATAAAATCCTGGAAGTGAATCATGGCCTTTTGACCCTTTATCCTGGCACTTATGATGAGTACGTCTGGAGTTTGCAAAAAGGCTTCTTGGCAGAAAGAACTTTTGAGGCGGCAGACAGCAAAGGTGCAAGCACGACCAAAAGCGACGAGCCCGCAAAGTTTAACTATAAAGAAGAGCGCAAACGCTTAGAAAATTTGATCAAAAAAGCTCAAAAGCAGATTGAAGATTGTGACAAGAAGATTGCCCAATTAGGGCAAATGCGAGATTCTTTAAACGAAAAACTAATGACGGCCTCTGGGGATAAGGCAGCGACGTTTGCAAAAGAGCTGCATGAACTGAGCGGTCAAATCGAAGATCTGGAATCTTCTATGCTTCAGGCGATGGAAGATCAGCAAAACTTCGAGACAGAACTAAAACAACTTGTAGGATCATAAATGTCGAGATGGATATTGCTGGCTTTGGCCTTGAGTTTGGTTTCTTGTGCAAGTTATTTCAAACGCAAAGACTGTGAATCAATCAACTGGTTTGAACATGGCAAAAAAGTCGCCTTGAGCGGAAAATGGCTGAATGCCGACGCCATGGTCACAGAATGTCGCAAGGTCGATGCAGAAATTCAAGAATCCCAACTGGATTTGGGATTTAAAAACGGCATGCAGATTTACTGCAGCAACACCAACGCATATAACGTCGGAAAAAGCGGAGATTTCTTTTCGCGCGATCTTTGCGAAGGACCTCAGATCAATGTTTTGCTGAATGAGCACAAAAAAGGCGTCGCAGCTTACTGCCACAAAACCTATGGCTTCACAGCAGGAACCTCTGGGAAGAAATATCAAAATATCTGTCCAAAAGATATGGAACCGGCATTTCTTAAAGAATATCGCCGCGGTCGCAAGAAGTATGTTGAAACTTTGATTTCGACTAAAGAAAGCGAAGTCCGTGAGCTCGACAATCGCATGCGCACGATGAAGTCAGATTTGAATTTTCAAAAAGGTCGCCTGACAGGCCTGCGCGGAGAATTGAATTCGTTAGAGACTCAAAAAGCTTTCGTCGCAAATAACAATCCCGCTCAATTGGGTTATATTGAAAATCGCATCAGCCAATTGAATTCAGATATCTCTTCTTTGAACTACGATATCTCTGGAAAAGAGAACGAAATTAAGAAGCTCGAGAATAATAGGAATTCAAAGCTGTCTGAAATCACCGGATTTAAAGAAGAGCTTCCTAGTTTAGACGAGTAATTAGTTCGGAACGCGAAACCATTCAATCGCGTCCACATAGGCTTTGGGTTGGTAAGCATTGGCCTGTTCACTCCAGTGAACTTCGCGCCAACCTAGGCTCTTGAACGAGGGATTCTCCACATCTCGCTTTTGAATAAACTCAAACACGTTAGAAACTTGCTCAAGCTCACTTTTCTTCATCAAGAGCGATGGCAAATGAAACTGAACAAACGCGATACCCTTGTTTTGAGCGCCGAAACCTTCGGCCCCTTCATTCAGAAAACGTGAATACTGAATTTCTCTATTAGTATCACAGTGATCCACCACCAAAAGCTTCTCAGTGATGTTGGCGTAATCCATCACATAACTGAAGTTATACCCACCACACTTTTCCACCACTGTGCGGTTGGCTTTAATCTGGCCAAACGATTTTAAAGGAATTGGAAAACGTGACGGCAGCATCCAAAGATTGTCTTGATCTCGTAAGGCAATCTGAACCTTTGGAGAAGCTTTGGCTATCTTCATAAAATGCGCAAAGATAGCGGATTTTTCCGTCAAAGTCGTAGGGCTTACAAACAGAAGATCAAAGGACGCCTCGGCAAAAGCCTCTTGAAAGCCGTGACTGCGTAACTCATTAGTGAAATTCGCCGCAAAGATCCGATGCGTTTCGGAATCCTTCATTGCCTGCGATGAAGCGAGAAAAGAATTTATATTCTTCATAGCTTCAGCCGCTTTAAGCAGCGTGGTTTCTTGAATACCTGCCAATCGGTGCATACCAATCAGAGGTAGAGCTGGCTGATGTTCGGAACGCAGAAGTCGGGGCAGATTCTGAACGAAGTTGAATCTTTCTCTGCTAGAAAGACCTTTGTACGAATTCACCCAGCTCGTCACCAAAAGAGGTCTTAAACTTAACTCCACGACTTGCTGATCTACGGACAAATCTTCTTTGTGCTCTAAGCAAACAGCAAAGTGCTCTGACTGCTTCCAAGGAGATTCACAGTAAGCCGGGACCGATTTGATCACAAAAGGCCAGCGCACTTTACGAAGTGCTGTAGCAATCTTGGTTTGCGGATCACCTAAATCCAAATCACCATTCAAGAGATAGACTATAAAGTCGGTAATCACTTCTTCCATTAAAATCTGCTGCGCAAACAGGGCTTCATTACGTTCGCGGTACCAAATTTTCGCTAACGCCTTTTCTAAATGCCCTGGGGCCTCCAGAAGTTTTGCACCGATATATATTTGATGTCCTTGCACGCGGTACAAGTAAGGACGGTCTTCAAGAATCGTTAGCTGCACTTTCTTATAGAAAGGCTCCATGCTTTCAAGAAGCCTTTCCATTTGCTGCACACGATAATTCAAATCCTTCACCTGCTCACTGAAGTAAGCACTGAATGGGACATTTTTATTCAAAGCACAGCGATAGATGCTTTCAGAAGAATCGGCCGACACCCTGTCAATTCTTTCGACAACCTTGGAATCAATACAGATCGGCCTCTTCGTCATCTGAAGAACCATCAGGCTAAGTAAGCCAAAACACACAAGACTGAGCGAGGTCAACCAACGGGCCAGCATATGAACTAGCTAAGATTGCAAAAGGTAGACCTCCTCAACCCCGATGTTTTCCAAGAAGACTTCGTCATGGGAAACCACCAAAAGAGCTCCCTTGTATTCGTTTAAGGCGGCTTCCAGAATTTCGAGACTTTGGAGGTCTAAGTTGTTCGTCGGTTCATCCAGAATCAGCAACTGAGGCATCGGTGCCGCCAGCAGGATTTTTGCAAGCCCCGCCTTCAGCTTTTCACCTCCACTCAGTGTAGCAACCGGCTGGTGCACTTTTTCTTTCATGAACTGAAAACGGGCCAGTTTGTTGCGCGTTTCAATTTCATCGTAAGCAGAAGTCTGCATCACGTTTTCCATCACCGTCAGATTCGGATCCAGCAAGGAATACTTCTGGTCTAAGAGTGCCACTGTCACCGCCCCCAGCTTGGCCACGCCGACTTGTTCCACATTCCCTGGCAACTTTTTTAAAAGCGCCTGAATTAATGAACTTTTGCCACTTCCGTTAGCCCCTGCCAAAGCCCATCTCCGGTTTCCACGCATAAAGAAGGAAATGGGTTCTTCCCAAAGAAAATTTTCTCTTTGAGGATAGCGCAGGTTAAATTCATCCACTTCAATCACTAGCTTCCCTTCGGGTAAAGCCACATCTGGAAGTTCCAGCCCCAAGAGAGTTTCCGTTTTTGCCTGAGACAGCAAAGTGCGGAACCCTTCTGTCGCGTTTTCCACACGCTTTTCCTCATGCACGTGAACCTTTGCATGAGTGACTTCGGCTCTTCTTTTTAAACCTCCCGCGACGATACGCGGGATACCGCCCTTGTCTGCGACTCGCTGACCTCGGCGCATGCGTTTTTCCTGCGCGTCCATTCTTTCGTGATACTCTTTTTCGATTTTCTTTTTTTCTTTGCGCGCCCGCTCGATTTTTACTTGCTGCAATTCCCTTTCGGCTTCTTTTAATTCTTGATAATGCGTGAAGTTCCCGCCGTAACTCGAAAGACCTTGGTTGGAAAGTTCCCAGATAGTATCGACATAATTTAGAAGTTCCCGATCATGGCTAATGACCAGCAAAGCTCCTTGATAGGCTTTCACAAAATCAATAATCATCTGCCGTCCAGCTTTGTCTAAATTATTGGTCGGTTCATCCAGAATCAGAAGTCCCGCGGGCGAAGCCAAGGCTTTGGCGATTCGAACGCGCGTCCATTCTCCTCCGCTCAAATTTTTGAGCGAAGATTCCAAAGAAAGGTTTTGTAAAAGAGCTCCCCAAATTGCGGGATCTGCATAAGGGCTTAGCCATAGCTCCATCAGGTACTCACCTACCGAGATATCCGCAGTTTCCGCGAACTGAGTTAAATAAATCACCGGATGCGAGCGCAAGAGGACCCCTGAAGTCGGCTCAAGCTCGCCGGCAATAATTTTGGCTAACGTGCTTTTACCAACACCGTTAGGCCCCACCAATCCGCAGCGGAGTGAGTTTAACGAAAATGAAATGTTTGAAAACAGCACTTCACCTTGAGGAAGCTCAAAGCTCAGTGACTGACCAGTCACCTGTATTAAATTGTTTTGCATGATAATATCCGTCCAACAGCCTGAGAGGCCTTAAGAAGTTCTTAGAATAAGGAATAATGACGGATTTAATTTCTCATAGACGTCGGGTTTAGAGCCCGACTGAACAAGACTAACACAGTCGAGTGCTTTTTTTCAATAGCCTACAGGCCAGGATTATATGTATGTCACAAATAGAGGCGCCTATTGCGTATTTAAGCCATCTTCTTTAAACCATCGGTATATCCCGGAGGACATTTATATGTCTAAATTCAAGATCCTTGCGATGGCACTGTGCCTGGCACCCATGACTTCAGTTGCTCAAAACAAACCTCGCCAGTCAGCCCTAGAGAATGCTGAATGGGTTTATTGGGCTTTGTCTCACACCTTCCCTGAATACAAAAAATCAATCGGACCAGATGCTTATGAATTCTATCTTCCGCAACTAGAGTGCAGATCTATCGATATACGCGAAGAAGGCGAACCCGTTATAAAAGTGGAATGCAACGGTCGACCTGCCACCGAGCTTTTTTTAACTTTGTTGAATGCAGGAGCCCCAGTTTCTCGCGAAAAAAACGGAGCTTCTCACATAAAGCTCCGCAATATCGCCTGTGGCGTTGAAGACTTAGGAGCCGAGCAGCCAGAATATTACTGCACGGCTATTCAATAATTTACCAGCAAGGCGCCGTCGGTTGAGACTTCGCCGTCACTTCTTTTAAAGAGCTAACAAGTTTATCATCTGAAGCGATTAAAATAATATCCTGAGCTTTTTCTTTGCCCTCAGCCAAAGCCCCTTCGCAAGCCGTTTTTCCGTCGACTACTGTCACTTTTTTAAGTACGCCAGGGATTGATAAAACTCCAGAAAGACCGAAGTCAGTTTTTCCTTCGGCTTCTACTTTCTTTAATACCAAATAATTTAAGCGGTACTTCGTTCCAACCTCAGGCTTTTCTAACCCTTTTGAGACCAACGGAAGAAGCTGCAATTTTTCGTTCTTTGAGTTCATCACTTCGACAACATCCTGACCATTCATCTCATAGAAGACTTCCGTCAGCAAAGAAGACTCTGCTTCAGCTTCTTTGACCGCCAAAGAGATCAGTCGATATCCCGCATGGCCAGGGATTTTAAACACATCAGATCTTTCCACGTTCACGAGGCATTTTGAATTGCTGTCCGAACGCAAAGAAAAGCAGGTCGACTCTTGTCCATGAAGTTGCATGACAGCTTTAAAAAGAGCCTCTGCCTGTGCGTCTGTCAATTTCTTGGGGTTCGCGACTTCCGATGCTTTACCCAACTTGAACGAGAACAGACGCATATCGAAACCTGCATCTGTAAGTTCTTTCAAAAGATCTGCTTCTGTCAGCTGCACACCTTTTTGAGTAATCAGAGCCAAGACGCGGTCGACCCGATTTTCATCAGCGCGTTCCATCTTTCTACTTACTGAAGGAGCCGTTTTAGCGACTGTCGTGTCTGATTTCGATTTAGATTTAGAAGCTTCAATTCGAGCCGCCGCCGCTTGTTCTGGTGTTGGAGTTTGCGCGAGCGCTTGGCACTCTGTATTGTTTAAGCTTTGCTTAGCTAAAGTACAAAGTTCCTGGCCCGAAAGATTGCGTAGAGAATAAAGACTCGTCAAATACTGTCTTAGAATAAGTTTCGCCTGTTCTTCAGAGGCTATCGTTACAAAGGCCTTGTCATCGACAAAAACTTCGAACTGCGTCTGGCGGACCACGGCCTGTTGATGACGAACTTCATACTCTTCCGAAATAAAATTCGAAATTGTCTTTAAATCTACTCCGCCGAAAATCCAATTTTTCAATGAAAACAAACCACTCCAAGGCACCTGCCCTGATTTTTCTAACGCCTTAAAGAGTTCGGAAAGATGAGAATTGTACGCTGTTAAATTGCGTGGATCCTTAATATTTTTAGAATATTTTTTGGCTACTTCCGTTTTCTTAGCCACGGACTCAGTAACTTGGGCTCCGGTCCCTTTTCCTGCTGCGCGAACTGAGGCTTTGCGGCTAGTTTCTTGACAGGCTGACAAAACAAGGGAAGCCGAAACCATCAAAGCAGTCGTTAAATGCCAATATTTTCGAGTAGAGTCCATAGCAACACCTCTATAGACTTCTATTTTCAAAAGAAGTGCCCGGTCTCATTTTGAGATCCGCCACTTTTATCAACTCCTGACGAAGAGCCTCTTTGGAAACCGGTTTCTGTAAATAGCCATCAAATCCCTCGGCTAAACAACGCTCTTGATCGCCTTTCATCGCGTGGGCCGTGACCGCGGCAATTCGTCCTGAATAACGACGCTTTTTCAATTCGCGAAGTGCTTCAAAGCCATCCATGACCGGCATTTGCACGTCCATTAAAATCAGATCATAAGTTTTTTGCGAAGCTTTCTTAACGGCTTCAACACCATTTTCTGCGGTTTCTATACGCGACCGAGATATTCCAAATTTTTGAAGGTAGTGACAGAACAGCTCTCGATTATCAACGGCATCATCCACGACCAAAACCGATTTGATAGAGCTAAAATCATAAACCTGATTCACTCTGTGATTGTCAGGAACAACCTCTTTACTTGTCACAATATCGCAGGCTACGGTGATTAAGAAAACACTTCCTTTTCCCGCAACACTCTTGTCAAGAATCACGTCCCCACCTAGAAGCCTCGCAAGTTTTCGAGATAAGAATAGTCCTAAGCCGGTCCCACCGAACCGTCTGGTCGTAGAGCTATCGGCTTGAGCAAATGGTTGAAAGAGAAGATTCTTTTGTTCATCAGAAATCCCGATACCGGTGTCAATGACTCTAAATTCTAAGACACACAGATTTTTATCAATGGGGTCGGGCCGCCGACGCACATGAAGCTCCACCGAACCTTCATCCGTGAACTTGATCGCGTTACCGATTATATTAATAAGAATCTGTCGAAGACGTGTCGGATCTGTGCGGATATAGTCAGGAAGTTCGTCATACACGATTTTTAAAGACACGCCTTTTTCTTCCGCTCGCAAAGTCAGAAGATGTTCGATATCGGATAAAATTTCCCTTAAAGAAACGGCCAGCTTTTCAATTTCAATTTTTTGCGACTCTACTTTAGAGATATCCAAAATTTCATCAACGATTCGCAGTAGTTGCTGACCATTGCGGTAAATAGTTTCAACTGAATCTTTCATCTCAGAAGCCAGGCCATCTGCCTCTTGCAAAATTTCTGCGAATCCCAACATCGCACCTAAAGGCGTGCGAATTTCGTGGCTGACGTTGGCAAGAAACGCCGATTTCGCCCTGCTAGCCTCTTGAGCCTTGTCATAAAGACGTGAGTTTTCAATTGCAAGTCCTAGCCGAGAAGAAACTTCCTCCAGCAGTGGCAGATCCGCTTCCGTATAGCGAGGACTCTGCGGCTTATTCAGGAACGTAATAAAACCGATTGGTTTTTCATCGCGAATTTTGATCGGCGTAAAAGCAATCGAGCCTACAGCGATCGCCTTTTCACTTTCACGAGCACCGGTACCATAGGCTTCCTCCACATGAAAATCCAAGTTTTCACCTAAGATGATGTCTGCCTTCCCCGTCTTTAAAACTTTTCCCGGTCCAGTGTTAGAGTCCCACCTTAAAGGATGACGCTGGCGCCATAGCAACGCCTGACTTTCTTCTATCGGGTCCTGAGCCGCGCCTGCCGTCAGACTGATTTCCAGCCGTTGTTCATCTAAAAGATCAACGATACAGAGATCTGCTTTAAACGAAACGACTTTTCGACAGAATGCCTTAATAATTTTATCAAGTTCAAAAGATTGTGTAATTAAACTGATATCCGATAGAAAGCTCATTTCCTTAGCGTGATTTTCAGCCTGCGTTCTTGCGAACTCAGCTTGGAAAAGCGCCATCTTTTGCTTCTCGATTTCTTTTTCTTCGGTAATGTCTTCAGAAACTCCCAGCAAATATTGAGGCTCTTGAGTTTTACCTAGAACAGGGATTTTTTTAGTATGCAGATAACGAACGCCATTGCGCGTGTCGATCACCTCTTCTGGAATGTCGACTACGTTTTTTTGATTTAAAACGGCGCGGTCTTTAGAAGTGAAAAAGTCAGCTTGTTCTTTCGGAAAAAAATCGTAATCATTTTTTCCGATAAGCTCTTGTCTTGGCACACCCAATAGTTCTTCACCTGCCCTATTAAAACGGACGAACCGCAGATCTCGAGCATCTTTAACAAAGACCATGTTCGGAATATTTTCAAAAATAGCTTCAAAAAAGGCTTCTGATTGCTGTAGCTGTTGCGTTCTTTCGACGACACTTTCCTGCAATCTTGCTTTAGCTTCTTCCAATTCTTTTTCCGCGCGCTTAAGTTCCGTGGCATCCAATACTAAAGCGATAACCGTCCCATCTTGAAATAGGGTCAACGCTACGGAAACAGGGATGCGAGTTCCATCTTTATGTATGTATTGCTTTTCAAAGCGCTTGACCGTTTGGGTTTTTACAATGTCTGTAGCCGCTCGTTCACTACGCTGCACATCCTCAGGGGCAGTCAGAGTTTTCCAATTCAATTCTCCTCTTTGCAGTTCTTCTCTGGTATATCCCACCATTTTGAGGAAATAGTCGTTTGCCTCAATAATCTTTCCTTCCAGAGTTGTACAAACGACGCCAATCACGCCCGATTCAAATATCGTGCGATACCGTAGCGATTCGTCTGGACTCAGCGAAGAAGGCATAATGAATTCTCCAAACTTAAACGTAAGCCGCAGGGGCTTTGCCGACAACGGAATGTGTTTAGGACTGAAACTCAACATAAGCCCAGGCAAAGCCGGATTGTTGCGGATCAATTCCAGATAACTGGTCTTATTTGTACAGCCACAATCGTTTAGTCTAGGAGCATGAGTCTTTTGAAATTCATTCTGTTGTCCGTTTCATTGCATAGTTCTTGGGCCCAAAACTCTACTCAAGCGGTGTTGCCAATTGGGGCTATTCCGAAAGACTCAGCTATCGAACTTAAAACTGTTCCTACCGGATCGTTTTTCAACCCTGCCGTTCGCAGCGACAACACCGAAACTGGTTTTCAAAAAGTCGACAATTCGGGCTTGATGCAGGTGAAATCCATCACGACAAAAGATACTTCTTCTGACACCGCCGACTTACAAGCACTTGCTACGAATCAACAACTGGTCGTACAAACCGTGGACCTTACAGCTCAAAACTCGAATTGCTCAAGTTCAGGTGATTCCACAAATTGCACAATCACACAGGACGTACCGGTTTATAAAACGGGAAACTTTGATTTCGTTAATTGGTTCTTAAATCTTTTTGGCATGGGAAAGCAGCCCAGTTTAGTAACGCCGTCGAAAAACATCGACAAAACATCGCCGAAAGAAGCTATGGCCTTAGCTTTAGAAAAAACCGTAACAGAAACAAATGCAAAACTTGCTAAACCCTTAGAACCCAGTTGTACGGACAATCTGCCACAAGATTTAAAGCGCGATAAAACTTTAGTATGCGGAGTTGAACAGGCACTCGCGGCCTTCAAAAAAGGAAAAGACGACGGCAAAATTACCCAAGAAGTTTTCATCTTCAATGATTTTTCTAATGGCGGAGTCATGGGGAAAATGTGGTTTCTAAATGCCGACGGAACTCCCGCAAAAGTCGTGGATAAAAATCCGATCTGGGTTTCTAGAGGTGAAGGGGGCTTTGGAAATGGACGAGGCACCATGAGGACTCCGAACGGCGCTGTCGTCACGAAGGCTTATCGTCCTCCTCGCGGTGGAAATATCAAAGACGGTGTGGAGCTTGTCGGGTTGGAACCTGAAAACCAAGACATTTTCGGTCGAGGAGTTTTGCTTCACGGCTGGGATCCGTACACTCCCACTCAAGGCTGTCTGGGCGTTGCAGGGAACTTAGATACCAGGGCAAAGGGGAATTCCAAATTAGGTGGAACCCCGCCTTACTTAGACATTATGAAAAAAGGCTTACTTAAAAACGGAGGAGTGATGATTTACAATTTCACTCCGGTGAAAAAGAACAAGTGTTCCTAGGCGTTGCGAGTGACCTTGCCGAGCGGTTTTAATTTACCAACCTTACCCACTTTCGAAGGCAACGGGTGCTGAATCTTTTCAGCCATCCAAGGATCGATTTCTAAAAGCTTATCCAAGTTCAAGCCCGTCTTCACACCCATACCATGGAACATGTAAACGACGTCTTCGGTCGCGACATTTCCAGTAGCCCCTGGCGCGTAAGGACATCCGCCTAAACCACCCAGGCTTGTATCAAAAACCATCACACCGAGCTTATAAGCCGCAAGAATATTGGCCAAAGCTTGCCCACGAGTATCGTGAAAGTGACCCGCAAGTTTTTTTACCGGCACGACTTTCTTCAATTTTCTAAATAATGATTCTACTTGGCCCGCATCAGCCACACCGATGGTATCGCCAATAGAGATTTCATAAACGCCTAGCTTATGCATACGTGCAGCCAATTTGACCACACGCGCTTCAGGAACTTTGCCTTCAAAAGGACAGCCGAAACACGTTGAAAGATAACCGCGAACCTTGATTTTGTGTTTTTTTGCTAAAGCCATCACAGGTTCAAAGCGCTTGAAGCTTTCATCAATAGAGCAATTGATGTTTTTCAAAGAAAAGGATTCTGAGCAGGCGGCGAAGATGGCCACTTCTTTCACACCACTTTCAATCGCATCTTGCATTCCTCGTTCATTCGGAACAAGAACCGAGAATTCCGTTTTCTTGGGAATGGCACCGGACTTCACAAGCGTAAAAGTTTTTGTTAGGACTTCAGCAGTTCCCGCCATTTGTGGAACCCACTTCGGAGAAACAAAAGCACCAATTTCCACTCGCTTAGTACCGGCTTCGATCAGTCGTCTTGCAAATTCCACACGAGTGTCTGAATCCAAAACGGTTTTTTCGTTTTGCAGACCATCTCTTAATCCCATTTCAACAATCACGACTGACTTTTTCATAGATCCTATTTATCGGAAACTGGTTTAATTTTAATAAGCGCTTTACCCAAAGCCACTTGTTCACCGACCGCGCAAGAAATGCTGTCGATAGTTCCTGCGATATCCGCTTTCAAAGTGTACTCCATTTTCATGGCTTCCATCACAAGAACGGCTTGGCCCGCTTCTACTGAAGCTCCGGCAGAAACTAAAAGTTTCGTCACCTTTCCTGGCATTGGCGCCACCACTTGATCGGAAGATCCGCCAGCACCCGCCTTTTTACGGGACTTACGTCCGGTAGAAGCATCCATCGTGAAAACACGTCCATTGTGATGCACCCACAAGGTGCCTTTAATCAATTGGGCATGAGCTTTATGGTCAACACCGTCGACTCTAACTTTGATTTCCATTAGATGCCTCTCCAATAAGATGCCCATGGTGAAGTATTCGCACCTTGGTTTTGTGTCCCACCACCGCGAAGTTGCAGAAGTGCGCCTTCCGCGATCTTTTTATCCAAGCTAGAAAGCTCTGGTTCTTTCAAAGCTTCGCTAAAATAAGTTTCGATAAAACGCGTGGTCATTGTTCCCATAACAAATTCTTTGTGTGAAAGAATTTCGATCAAGTAAGGAATATTCGTGTGAACACCAAACACCACAGAGTCTTGCAAGACGCGAATCATTTTTTGAATCGCTCGTGAGCGGGTTTCATCCCACACAATGACTTTGGCAATCATCGGATCGTAGTAAGGAGTGATTGTATCGCCCGCATCAAAACCATATTCATAACGACGTCCCGGTCCTTCCGGCCATTCCACATGTCCTAGAAGACCTGTTGAAGGAACGCCACCCATGAATGGGTTTTCCGCATAAATACGACACTCGATAGAGTGCCCCCGAGGAACGCGCACTTGTTTTGGATCATGCACGAATTCGCCTTGAGCCGTCAGGATTTGCATTTTCACCAAATCCACTCCCAAAACTTCTTCAGTTACCGGGTGTTCTACTTGCAAACGGGTGTTCACTTCTAAAAGATAAAATTCATTATCTTGAAGAAGGAATTCAACAGTTCCCGCTCCTTTGTATTTTCCTAAAGTGGCAATCGCGCAGGCGGCTTCGCCCATGCGACGACGAAGATCATCACTCAACGAAGGAGATGTCGCCTCTTCAATGATTTTCTGATGACGGCGCTGAACAGAGCACTCACGGTCAAAGAAGTGAATCACATTTCCAGTGCTATCACCAAAGACTTGAAATTCAATGTGCTTTGCGCGGTCCAGGTATTTTTCTAAAAAAACTTTTGGAGAACCAAATGCCGATTGAGCTTCACGTTGAGCGGATTCAATCAACTCTTTAGCTTCCGCTGAAGATTTGATGAGCTTCATCCCGCGTCCGCCGCCACCCGCAGCGGCTTTTACGATCACAGGGAAACCGATTTTTTCAGCTTCCAAAATCAAGTGAGCCACTTCTTGGTTTTCGCCCTGATAGCCTGGCACTAAAGGAAGGCCTGCTTTTTTCGCCAATTCCTTACAGTGAACTTTATCGCCTAAAGAACGAATTGATTCCGCAGAGGGACCAATGAAAGTCAGTCCGGCTTTTGTCACAGCTTCGGCGAAGTCGGCATTTTCAGACAAGAAACCAAATCCCGGATGGATGGCTTGAGCGCCACCCGCCAAAGCGCCGTCGACGTTTGCTTTGATGTTCAAATAGCTTTCTGCCGTTGGCGCGGGTCCAATGCAGATAGTTTTGGTCGCCATTCTGTAAGCGCGAGTGTTGATGTCTGCTTCCGAATGCAACAGAACGGTTTCGATGCCCAATTCTTCACAAGCTTTGATAATACGAACAGCCACTTCACCTCGATTGGCGATGGCGATTCTAGAGAACTTAGCCATTATTGTGATCTCCAAGATGGTTCACGTTTTTCTAAGAAGGATTTAAGACCCTCTTGTCCTTCGGTACTCACGCGACGTTCTGCAATTAAAAGCGTCGTCGCGTCTTTTTGTTGAGACCAAGACATGAAATTCAAATCATTTAAAAGTTTTTTAGTTTCGCGAACAGCTTCCGGTCCGCACTGCAAATAGTTGTGAATCACTTTTTGCACGGCTGTGTGGCCCTCACCTGGAGGAACCACTTCTGTCACAAGACCCGCCTGTTGAGCGACATGGGCGTTAAACACCACACCCGAAAGCATCAAGGGACGAACCTTTCCTGGCACCGCTTTGCGATTTACAAAACTGCTAATTACCGCCGGAGCAATTCCCAGCTTAACTTCACTAAAGCAGAACTGAGTGCCCTCTTCAGCAATCACTTCGTCACAAATAGCAACAAGACCCAAGGCGCCACCAAACGCGGCTCCGTGAACCATACCAATCACTGGCAAAAGACACTGCGCCATGGTTTCAAACATGTTAAAGAGTTTCAGAGAATCTTCGCGATTTTGTTCAAACGAAAAGTTCACCATTTCGCGCATCCAGTTCAAATCTGCGCCAGCGCAAAATGCTTTGCCTTCTCCTTGCAAAACCACGGCTCGCAAATCTTTACGGGCATTCAGGCTGCGGAAGGATTGAGTCAGCTCTTCGATCATCTCAGGATTAAAAGCATTGCGCACGTCAGGTCTATGCAACTTGACGTAAGCGACTTGATTCATCTCGGTCACAACAACAAAAGACATAATTACATCCTAAAGACGCCTTGGGATTTTTCTCCCCAAGACTTGTTAAGACTTGCTGCAATTCCCAAAGCCAGTACACGGCGTGTATCTGCTGGATCGATAATACCGTCATCCCAAATACGCGCTGACGAATAATAAGCTGAACTTTCACGCTCGTATTTTTCAAGTGTAGGACGTTTAAACTCGGCTTGCTCTTCCGGTGACATGCTTTGTTTTTTTGCCGCCATCTGATCCAGCTTCACCGTCAAAAGAACGTTCGCTGCTTGCTCGCCACCCATCACGCTGATTTTAGCGTTCGGCCACATCCATAGCTGACGAGGCTGATAAGCTCTTCCACACATCCCGTAGTTGCCCGCCCCATAAGAGCCGCCAATAACCACAGTGAATTTTGGAACATGCGCATTCGAAACGGCCATCACCATCTTCGCGCCATGTTTCGCGATGCCTTCATTTTCGTATTTTTTTCCGACCATGAAGCCTGTGATGTTCTGCAAGAAGATCAAAGGTACTTCGCGCTGTTCACAAAGTTCAATAAAGTGCGCGGCTTTTTGCGCGCTCTCACTGAATAGAACACCGTTATTCGCGATAATACCAACGGGCATTCCCCAGATGTGAGCAAAGCCCGTCACTAAAGTTTTACCGAAAAGGGGTTTGAATTCATGAAAGCGAGAACCGTCCACGATACGCGCAATCACTTCACGCACATCAAAAGGAACGCGGCTGTCTTTAGGGATCACGCCATAGATTTCTTTTGAATCAAAAAGAGGTTCTTCGACCGGCATCATTTTCATCTGCACAGCACGTTTGTGATTTAAGTGTGCGACGATCGAACGAGTGATTTCAATTGCATGTTGATCATCTTCAGCGAAGTGATCAGTCACACCGCTAGTTTCACAGTGAACCTGAGCGCCACCTAATTCTTGAGCATCAACGACTTCACCCGTTGCGGCTTTCACCAAAGGAGGACCACCCAAGAAAATCGTTCCATTTTCTTTTACGATGACGGTTTCATCACTCATCGCAGGAACGTAAGCTCCCCCCGCTGTACAAGATCCCATGACCACAGCGATTTGCGGAATGTTAGCCGCGGACATGCGTGCTTGGTTATAGAAAATTCTTCCGAAATGATCACGGTCTGGAAAAACGTCCGCTTGCATTGGCAAGAACGCGCCGCCGGAATCCACAAGATAAATACAAGGAAGACCATTTTCAAAAGCGATCTCTTGCGCACGCAGATGCTTTTTTACGGTCATAGGGAAGTAAGTTCCACCCTTAACAGTCGCATCGTTCGCCACAATGACACATTCTGTCCCGTGAATCACCGCGATGCCGGTGATAACACCAGCACCTGGAGCCTGGCCTTCATACATGTCCCAGGCTGCAAGTGTAGAGAACTCAAGGAAAGCTGTACCGCCATCTACAAGTGCTTCAATACGCTCACGTGCTGTTAACTTGCCACGAGCTTTGTGTTTTTTTGTCGCGTCTTCACCGCCACCTTGTTTAACAAGGTCCACTTTTTCACGCCATTCATTGACGATGCCTAACATCGCTTCTCGGTTGGCTTTAAAGTCGGCAGAATTTGTATCTATGTGACTGTCTAAAATTTCCATAAATCCTAAAAACTATTCTTGTCCAGCAAGTGCGGGAGTGTGTTTAAAATTCAACTGCAAACGGATCTCCGCCACAGCTTGTTCGTTGTCGTCAAAGATCTTAAGTTCGGCTTCGCTTTTAGCTTCACGATGATCGCGCAATGCTGAAAGCACCAACTCACGCGTGGTTTCTGGAAGCTCCATGCGAATACGGCAGTCTTCAGTTTGATTTTTAAAGAATTCAGCTTCGATTCGAGAAACAGAAATTTCAAAGTTTCCCACGGGAGCGTGGCGCATCCACAACACTTTCGCGGCTTCTGCCGCTGCGGTTGTCAAAGCCCCTTCGTGCATGCTGTTGGTTTCGCTCATATTGCGAGTGCGAGCGGGAACCACCATCTCGACTTGCGTGTCAGAAAGGCGAGAAATTCTTAAACCCATGCCGGCTGAAAAAGGTCTCACGATATCCAGCGCATAACTCAAAGCAGCATGCGAAGCCTTCGGGGAAACCTCTTCCAAAAGAGCGGCAAGGTCCGCCGCGCTCATACGAATGCCACGACTTTCCAACTGAGATTTCAATTCGTCTTTGGCAGTTTGCAACTGCTGACGCAGGTTCTGCTCCAGCTCAATCCCCTTTGACATTAAGATTGTCAGCCATTGTTGGTTCATGAGATATCCTCTCTGCACGGTTGTTGAAAAAAACGGAATATCATGCTCGGATAAGGATGTCAGTTTTATCACACTGAGTAAATGGAGAGAGGACTCTAGGAATGAAGAAAATTGTTAGCCTCATTGTTTTTCTTGTGGCGTTGGTTTGGACTTGGAATGTAATTCACACTTCTGAAGCTGTGGGTTTTGAGACGCACTCCGGCATCCAGTTGAAATTAGCTGAACTTATCGGCAACACGCTAACAACGAAGAAGCCTCAGGCTAAGGACCTTTCTATCATGCGCCTTTGGACAGAATCTTTGGGTGATAACAAAGTTCGCGCTGTGTTCGCTTACAAATTCATTGAGCCTTCTGAAGAGGGCGAAGAGCTTGAACAAATCATCGAAGGCGAAGCTGTTCTTCACCGTGAGCCTTCTGAAGACGCCAACACAGACAAATGGGTTCTTCAATCCGTAAAAACGACAAATGACATCGTGGTGTTCACTGAAGGCACGACTTTAACTCCAGGTGAAGCTCCAGAAACAGAAGAAGCAGCTCCAACGGCAACTCCAGCGGCGACAGCGGCTCCTCAAGAAGCGACACACTAGAAATGCCCATTCCTACACAATTCATCCAGATTGATGAAGAGGGTTTTGGACTCAGCCGAGACATTCGCATCCAAGACCCATTGGTAGGACAAGAACTTCTGCAAAATCTAAAAATTCATGAAGGTGGAACCCTGCTTTCCACCATCGGTGAAACTCCCGTCATCGTCGAAGCTTTCGACGAGCCTTACGTCGCATCACAAGTTCACTTGAAAGAAGGCGCTTGGGAAATCTCTCTTCCCTACGGCGTTCACTATTCATTTCAGTTAGAATCTTTGTCGCTTGATGAGTGGGATCGTTTTCACGGTTATACTTCGAACAACATTCCTTTTGTTTTTTCTCGCAAAGCTCAAGCCAGTTTCTTTAATTTGCTCGATGAATACGGCGACGATTTCATCGAGTTCCAAGGTAAGACTTACGACATTCCAAACTATTGGCCCTCGAACGAAAATGTCGAAAAAGAAACTTATTGGAGCAGCATCTACAAAGAAGAAGCCAACCCCGGATGGAATTTGGGTGAGCCGGCAGAAGCTTTGAAAGACATGATTCCTCGACTGAAAATCGCGCGCTCCCGCGTTTTGGTTTTAGGTTGTGGAGAAGGTCACGACGCCGCTTTATTCGCAGCCGCAGGACACTTTGTCACGGCTGTCGATATTTCTCCCGAAGCTATTGAAAGAGCCAAGAAAAATTACGGCCATCTTTCGAACTTAACCTTCGTTGAAGCCGATCTATTTAAACTTCCTCGCGAATACGACCAAGCCTTTGACATCGTTTTCGAACACACGTGCTACTGCGCCATCAACCCGGCAAAACGCCAGGAACTCGTCAAAGTTTGGAATCGCGTTCTAGTCAGCGGAGGCCACCTGATGGGCGTCTTTTTCACTTTCGAAAAACGCCAAGGCCCACCCTACGGCGGCACCGAATGGGAACTGCGCCAACGCCTAAAATCTCATTATCAGCCCATCTTCTGGGGCCGCTGGCAAAAATCCATTCCCCGACGCCAAGGCAAAGAACTCTTCATCTACACCAAGAAAAACTAAAAGGTGCCTGCTTCTTTTTTGTGCTTCACCGCAGCACAAAGTGATGCGTTGAAGTACAAAAAAGAACCTGGCACCTTTGGGTCGGAGGATCTCATGCACATTGAATTCACCCAAGCCGATGAAAGCCACATCGACCACCTTGTCGAACTCGTCAACTCCGCTTACCGCGGTGATAGCTCCAAAGAAGGTTGGACGACCGAAGCGGATCTTCTTGATGGCCAACGCGTTGATGCCGAAGGGATCCGTGAGCTGATCAACAAAGAGGATTCCATCATACTCATCGCCGAAGACGACGACACAGGCGACCTTTTGGGCTGTGTGCATTTAGAAAGACAAAATACGAAATGTTATTTGGGGATGTTAACCGTCGATCCGTCATTGCAAAGTCAGGGAATTGGCAAGATGTTGTTAGACGAATCAGAAGCACTTGCACAATTCTGGGATTGCACTAGCATCTATATGACGGTGATTACGGTACGTTCTGAATTGATTGCCTGGTACGTGAAGCATGGCTTCCGCGATACCAAGGAAAAAAAGCCGTTTCCTTACGGTGACGAACGCTTCGGGATCCCGAAAGTTCAAGGGCTGGAGTTCACAGTTCTTGAAAAGAAAATCTAAAAAAAGAAGCAGGGGCTTTTTTTGGGGGACATATGATGCAGGGATGGATCCTGGCATTGGCAGTGCTACTAGGCACTTCGGCATACGCATATGAAATTCCGAGCGACAGCGACGTGATGACTCACTTCGGGGATTGCAAGGCAGAGTTTCTTCCTTCTAACTTTTCTATCTTTGTTTGGAATATCAAAAAAGCGGAGTCCAAAGCTCGCTGGGCCATGGATTTTGAGCGATTCGCTCCCAAATCCGACGTCGTTCTTATTCAAGAAGCGATGCTCGATACCTTTGTGACGTCTATTGCTCTTCGCCAAAAAAACTTTTGCTGGGATTTCGCCACCAGCTTTATCGACAATGACCCAACAGGCGTTATGAACGGCTCTCCAATCACGGCATTGAAAACACATTTCTTGCGCAGCCCCGGGCGTGAACCGATCGCACGCACTCCTAAAATGACGTTGATTGCCGAATTCGCCATCGCCAACAGCCGTGAAACTTTGATGGTCGCAAATATTCACGCACTAAATTTCGTTCAGGACAAAAACAACCGCGCCCAGATTCAGGCTGTCGCGGACTTCTTGAAAAAACATAAAGGCCCCATCATTTTTGCTGGAGACTTCAATAGCTGGAACGGCAACCGCACCAGTGCCTTAAATGAGATTCTGTCTCCATTGGGACTTAAGAAAATTCCTTTAGATAACGATGATCGTGGTATGAAGCTGGATCACATCTTCGTTCGCGGGCTCTTAACTCACTCTTCCACTCTTCATCCTGATATCAAAAGCTCCGATCACGCCCCGATCACGGCCGCATTCCGCCTTAAATAGGGCTTTTGCGCCAGATCAGCCATCTTAAGACCAGCTCCCAGAGCGGGTAAGATTCATTTTTCGTATAATAACATATTGTCTATGTATTAAAATTTTTCTCGTTTTAGGCGCATAGTCTCCTTTGAAAAGGAGGCCACTATGTTTTCAAAACTAATCATGTCAGCACTTTTGGGATTGTGTGCTTCCGCGACGGCTTTGGCTGACCAAATGGGTCCTAACGGAGACAAATTCTATGAAGAGGCTGCTCATTTTGAGCACGCTTGCCGTACGGAACCCTGTGAAGGTCCTTACAGCCGCGTCCTCGTTTACGATCAAAAAGCAAAACTCACAAAAATTTCAGCTGAAACTCGCGAGACTTTGAAAAAGGTGGCCGTGGATCAGGCGCAAATCTGGGGCGACACTATTCTTGAGGGAGATTATTACGCTTCCGGCCGTACTCGTTTGGATCAA
Source organism: Bdellovibrio sp. HCB117 (assembly GCF_047305915.1). Taxonomy (NCBI): domain Bacteria; kingdom Pseudomonadati; phylum Bdellovibrionota; class Bdellovibrionia; order Bdellovibrionales; family Pseudobdellovibrionaceae; genus Bdellovibrio; species Bdellovibrio sp. HCB117. The sequence continues at coordinate 3,398,059 of NZ_CP178622.1, forward strand.
GTCATGGCCTTCTATAAGGGTCAAGAGCTTATCGGCTACAAAATCCAGTACTCTGAAAAAGCCTGGTACACTGGAGATTGCGAATTCGACGGCTCACGCGCTTCGTTGAAAGGCTGCCAAGAAGGTCGCATTGTTGAGGGAAGCTATGTTTCCTCTGACGCTCAGACTTACTTCAGCGACGAAGAACGTTACGCTGAGTTTTCTTTTGTCCAAGACTAGTCTATAGTGTCGCCAACATGGCGATAGCAATCGAAACTGAAAATCTAAAACGCGTCTATCAAACTTATCAAAAGCCCGAAGGATTTCTAAATTCCCTTCGCGGCTTTGTGAATCGTAAGCACATTGATCGTGTAGCCCTTGATAGCACTTCTATTCAAATTGAATCTGGTCAAATTGTGGGTCTTGTAGGCGCTAATGGCGCTGGCAAAACAACTCTTTTAAAGATGCTCTCAGGGCTGGTAACGCCAACGAGTGGTGACGCTAAAGTTTTGGGTTTCCGACCGTGGGAACGTAAAAACGAGTTTCTTCGTCAGATCAGCATTCTTTTAGGTCAGAAAAATCAGTTGTGGTGGGATATTTCTCCCGCTGATTCCTATGCACTCCTGGCGCGCATTTATGATTTGGATTTGGTAAAAGCCCGCAAACGCGTTGAGCACCTGGCTGATATGCTTCAGTGTTCGCACGTTCTGCACACCCAATTACGCCGCTTAAGCTTAGGCGAGCGCATGAAAATGGAAATTATCGGTGCGCTTTTACATGAACCCCAAGTTCTATTTCTGGATGAGCCCACCATTGGCCTTGATATCGTCGCCCAAGAAACCATTCGCGAATTCTTGGATGAGTACGTTAAAGAAAAAAGCCCCACCGTCATTCTGACCAGCCACTATATGGATGACATTGCCAAGCTTGCCGACAAGCTTCTTCTGATTAGTAAAGGGCACATCGTCTATCAGGGAACGGTTCCTGATTTCGTGGCAAAATCAAATAGTGAATTAGCTGAAAATGAAGAGGTCGATTTTGAAGATGTCATCCGCCGTTTTTTGGAAACGGAATCTCGCGTTCGCTAAATTAGCGATCGTCACAAATCTTGAATATCGCCTGAACTATTTCGTCGATGCGATTTTGCAACCGACGATCACCACAGGCATCGAGATGCTTTTGTGGTACGCGGTCTTTGTCGGTGCTGGCACAGCCGAAGTTGCCGGATTCACCCGCGACTATTATCTTTCTTATGCTCTCTGGGGCGCTTTCTTTGCGCGCATTTGCACGAGCTGGATGTATGAATACCGAATGATTCAAGAAATCGACACGGGCACCATCAACAGCCTGCTGGTTCGACCCATGAGTTTCTACGAGTATTATTTTTCGCAGTTGATGGGATACAAATTCGTCACGACACTTGTCTCGATGCTGATCCCACTTAGTGTCGTTATGATTTTTAAATTACCGACACAGCTTTCAAGACTTCCCATGGCCTTTGCTTTAGAGTTTTACTATCTCATCCTGGTTCACTCGATCAGCTTTGTGGTTGCTTCCATCGCTTTTTATTTCAATAAGGTCTATTCCCTAACTGGAGCAAAGAATTTAGCTCTGTGGCTTTTCACCGGAGAACTTTTTCCTTTGGATCTGATGTCAGAACCATTCAGAACTTGGGCCATCGCTCTTCCATTCAGCGCCGGAGTCTATGTTCCTGTCGGATATATCACGGGTCGACTTGAAATAGCGACAGTATGGCAGTCATTTGTCTCCGTCACTATCGGCATTGTCGTCGTAAATTTAATTGGCATGGCGATGTGGCGTAAGGGAATCAAAACTTATGCGGGAACAGGTGCTTAATGAAGAACATTAAAAAGTATCTTCTTTTGTACTTCGCTCTTTTTAGGACCAGCTTCATTGCCGATCTTGAATATCGTGTGAACTTCCTGACTCGAATCATGACAGATATTTTCTGGTATGCGGCTCAGATTATAACATTTGAAGTTTTATTCCATCACACCCCCCGTATTGGTGACTGGAACTTAGAACAGATGCGTGTCTTTCTGGGAATTGTATTTGTGGTCGACGGACTTTATATGATCATCCTTTCGGAAAACTTAGATCAATTTTCCGAAAAAGTCCGCAAAGGTGATTTGGATCTGCTTTTAGCTAAGCCTGTGAACTCGCAGTTCATGCTGAGTCTGCAAAAAGCATCAACTGCAATGATTGGAAATCTGGGGCTGGGCCTGGCTTGGTTCATCTACAGTCTTTTGCAACTTTCTGAATTTAATTGGTTTCGACTGTTGTGGCTCTTAATTTTGATTCCTTGTGGACTGGTCGCTCTGTACGCCATGAGATTTTTTATGGCTTCAACCGCCGTGATCTTTGCACGCTCAGAAAATTTGCAGTTCATTTGGTATCAGATTTACAAGCTTGGGATGCGCCCCGATTCGATTTATGTTCCTTGGTTTAAATGGGTTCTATTAACCGCGCTTCCCGTCGGCGTGATCGCAAGTGTTCCTGCTCGCGCCCTCTTAGAACCACCGCAACTGGAACTGTTTGCTTGGGTCGTCGTTCTTGCGGGTCTTTTAATTTATCTTTCAAACAAATTTTGGAAATTTGCCTTGCGTTTTTATTCCAGCGCAAGCTCTTAAGGAGGGTTATCTATGATTAAAATTTACGGTTCTCCGATGTCTAGCGCGGGTCGCTGTTATTGGATGCTTGAAGAGTTGGGTATTCCCTACGAGGTGATGCCTTTGAACATGAGTGAAAAAGAGCAAAAGTCTGAAGCTTTCCTTAAGATCAACCCGAATGGAAAGATTCCAGCGATCGTCGATGGGGACTTCACACTTTGGGAATCCATGGCTATCACCAACTATCTGGCAAAAAAATTCGAAAGCCCGTTAGCCGCGAAAAACTTGCAGGAAGAGTCTTTGATTCAACAGTGGAGCTTATGGGGTCTTGTCGATTTTCAGGAACCTGCTGTTAGCTGGATGATCCAGGAAATCTTTGTTCCCGCTGAACACCGCAATCATCAAATCATTGAGAATGCGAAGAAGGCCTTGCCAAGAGTTTTAGGTGTTCTAAACCGCGGCCTTGAAGGAAAAACGTATCTCGTAGGAAACCGCTTTACCGTTGCCGACGTCAATGTGGGCGCGGTCACGAATATCTTGTTAGGACTTAAGTATGACCTCACAGCTTATCCAAATGTGCAAAAGTGGATGAGCGAATTCCAGCAACGCCCTGCCTTCAAAAAAGTTGCGGAAATGCGCCATTTCCCTAAGTAAAACCTCAAAAATACTCAATTACATCGGCGCATTGGCCGATGTAATTGGAGATGATTCTACTCGTCTTTATTCAAGCCCTTCTTTTGTCTAGCTTTTCGCACGCTCAAGAGTGTGATCGCGAAGCTGTTCGCGAGCAGATGAAATTCATCGTTCAGAATTACACTTACCGAGACGTCTCTCGTCTCGTTGATATGACGAAGAAAGATCTTCAAGCCTGCAATATCAACAACCGGAACATGGGTGTTTCAGATAACTTCCTAGAGTCACTTAAAACGACTTCCATTCGCGGTGAGATGTCGCGCATAAAAGATGACATCAAAAATTTCTCTGAAAACGGCCGCGTCGAAATGTTTGAAACCGAGTATCGCCTGTATGCAAAACGCGTCGGCCTGAGCCAAGCAGAAACGGACGCCTTTTTAAAACGGTACAAAGAAGAAGGTATTAAATCAGCGGCACGCGAACGAAAGACCTGCACGGGCGTCGACATGAGCAAAGAAATGGGACCTGTGCGAAATCAAGACTCTATTGGTTGGTGTTATGCATTTGCTGGCGCGGATCTAGTCTCATACAGACTTAAAAAGAAAATCTCTGCCGCAGATATGGCGGTCACCTATAACGACGGTATTATCAGTGATATTCAGAAAACTTTTGGATCAACGGCTGAAAAATTTCAGGGTGGTTTCACCGCTTCAGCCATCGATAACGCCGTCCAAAAAGGTTTTTGCTTAGAAAAGGACTTTCCCAGCGAAGACAACTCACGTTCGAACTTGAAGAACACGCTTAAAGAAATTGATTCTTTGGGAAGACAAAAGCTGGGCATCGCTGGAGCGGATTGCGTGCAACTTCACCAAGCCTCACGAGTTCTGTTCCCCAACGTAAAGATAGGTGATCTGCAAAAAGTTCTAAGTGAGAGTTCGTCGCGCAATTTCATTGATAACTTGGCCGACAAAACTTGCAATCCGCGCATCAAAGCAAATTTAGAGACTGAAAACAATATGTATCTCTTCGACAAGAAAGCGATGATTCGCGATCTTGATGAACAGCTGAATAAAAGTAATCCTGTGGCTTTAGGTTACGACGCTTCCAACCTTATGGATCGCCGGGACACTGAAAAAACGCAAATGCATGCCAGTGTGATCGTGGGTCGTCGCTTTAATGAAAAATCCGGACAATGCGAATATCTTCTTAGAAACTCATGGGGCCGAGGTTGCAGCTATGATCCTGCGTATGAGTGTAAAGAAGGCAACATCTGGATTCCTAAAAACGATATTATGCAAAGAGGAAAGTTCTTAGACTATGTTAAGTAGTATCTTATTTATTCTTATCAGTTCTTCTTTCGCACAGTCCGAGCTTCAGTGCGTGGATGGCAGTTTTCGTTCAACAACGAACGGCATCGTCTCAACAAGCAAAGCTCACTACTGTTTTAACTCGGATAAAAATCAGCTTTATTCCAAAGAGTGTAAAGATCTAAAGTGCACCACCGCTTTCAATGATCGAAAATTTTTTAAGTTTTCTGAACTCCACGATGAAAACAGCAACCCGGCATTCAATCTCTGTCGCAAGCTTGACGGCAAGCCTGAGCTTCTGGAGTTCAAGGTCGGCAATGAATGGTTTGCGCTCGATCGCTGTCAATTCAAAGACGGAAGCTTTGTAAGCACTTCCGAGCTGTTGAAATTCTATCTTCAAAAGAAACGCTAGCTAAGCGCTAGCTTTTCAAATGCATTAACTTTGTTCTTTATTACATCAATGGATTTTTGCCAGAACTCGGGACGACGAATGTCTTCGCCTAAATGCTTCTGCACTAAATCTTCCGCTGTCATTCGGCCGGTATCGCGCAAAATCTCGACGTATTTTTTCATAAAGTCTTTACCCAGCTCTTTACGACGAGCATAGATGCTCATCGCAAATAAGTAACCAAACATATACGGGTAGTTATAAAAACTAGTTCCGGCCATAGCGAAATGCAGTTTTGTCGCCCAGAACATCTTGTCATTCGAAGTCAATGTCGGTCCGTACCACTTCGTCCATGCTTCGTCCGTCAATTGCGAAAGCTCATCGGCGTTTAGTGAACGCTTCAAACGCTGTTCATAGAAGTTCTTTTCAAATTCAAAACGCGCTGGAATATTGATTAGGAAACTTGTCGCTCCCTCCACTTCTCCCCACGCGAATTCGATCTTTTCTTCTTTGCTTTGAGCTTCTTCAATCAGAACATCGTGCAAAACTGTTTCTGCAAAAATGCTGGCCGTTTCTGCTAACGTCATAGGGTAACCCGTTTGTGATCTTGGCAAATCACGCATGGCCCAAGAGTGGAAGGCATGGCCCAATTCGTGCGCTAATGTAGAAACATCGCTGTTTGATCCCATGTAAGTCATAAATACACGCGGCTCGCGACGTTTTGCAAATCCTGTGCAGTAAGCTCCATTGCGTTTGTTCGGAAGAACTCGGCCCTCAATCCAACGATTGTCGGCCATCATCTTCACAAAATCCCCCATCTGCGGATCAATCTGCGCAAAGGAATCTTGAATCAGCTGCAAAGCCTCTTCGTAGGAACGCTCTTTCTTGCCACCAGAAACCGGACTTTGCGCTAAAAGATCCCAAGGATCTAAAGCTTTCTTCCCCATCATTTTTGCCATCATCAAAGGAGCTTTGCGAGTCTCGCTGAGATTGTTATGACAAGCAGTCATCAAAGCATCCAAAGTTTTTCTTTCGATACGATTGCTGTGCAATGACGTATCGAGGAAATGCACGGGTTTAGAATAAGATCTTTTCTTATTCACTTCATGGCGCCAACCCGCCAAAGAATTCAAAATGAAAGCCGCAGAATGCTTATGTTCGGCCCACCCGTTTTGAATACTTTGCCACGCTACCCTACGAGTATTTTCGTCGACGTTTCTAGTCAACGAACTGGCATGAGCCAAGCCCACTGTCTCCGTCTTATCGGCCCACTGAAGGTGACAGCGCATAGAACCGCTAAGCTTCGTGTAAAGCTCGCCCCAGGATCTTAAACCCGGATTAGATACCGCTTCTAGCAATGCTTCTTCTGAGTCCGCTAAAAGCGTGTCTGCATTTTTTCTTTCATTCTTCCAGTAAAATTCTGCCGGCTTCAGTTCAGGATGCGCTAATACCTGACTTAAGAAATTTTCCGAACATCGTTTTAAGAAATTATTCACTGGGATCGTAGATTGCCAGAAACGCGAATTCATAGACTGAAGCTCTGAATATTTCCCTTGAGCGACGTCATCCGCAGAGTTGACGGAGAGCGTGCAATTCAGATAAGTGCCCATGTTCATCGAAAGGACGATGGCAGCGTCTCGTTCCAAAAGAATTTTCTGAACCTGCTCACACGTTGATGAAGCAGGATCCGCGTTGTTGTCTAAGGCCTTTGTTAGTGCGTTTTGCACTGATTTGACAAGTTCCTCAAGCAAAGAAACTTTGTTAGCAAAGTTAGCAAACTCCGTTTGAAACTCCGGAGACGTGCACGACGGGTACTCTGATTCGATATTCCAAGCCATTTTTTCCATAGGAAGAAATAGTATCTCAAGGCGTTAAAAAAGAAAACGCCGAAGATATTTCTTCGGCGTCATGGTGATACTTTGAACTAACTCTAACGCTTCTCGATGTCGTCTTTGGCTCGAATCAATTTTGCGCCCACGTCATTCAAGAGGCGACTTAGCTCGGGAGAAAGCTTTTTTCCCATCATTGTTAACTGCAAGGCATCCCCTTCAAAGAAAGGGCCGATCTTTTTATCATCAGACCAATCCTCCTCAAATTCGGATTCGAACTTGCGGATTTCTGCGGTGTCATAAATCTGAGCTCCAAATTCGCGGAAGCTTCCCTGCAATGTATCTGGATTCAGATTGGACGAACCAACTAAAAGGACTTTTCCATCGACCGAGGTGATTTTGCGATGATTTTCCTGGTGGTACTCTTGTTTCGTGCCGTTTGGAAAGTGGGCCTCAATTCCTAGCGTACGACGTGCACGAACTTCGATACCATGATCCATCAATTGACCTAGGAACAATGTATTCGGCAAGCCTCCCATCTTAAAGTTCCCATTGTGGTCGGCCACAATACGGATTTTTAAAGATGGCACTTGAGCTTTACGCTTCATCAAAGCGTCATTGATATATTTGTCATAGATGAATAGATGCTCCATATATATGTGGCTTTGGGCGTTTGCGATCATGTCGATAAGCATGTTGCGCGTATCTTTGATTTTTCCGTCCACATTAGCTTCCGCCAAACGAACATATTGATTTCCCACTGCAGGAAACGCAGTTCGTTTTAGTTTAAACCAAGAAAGAATCTTATCTCGTTGAGGCAGATAAGCCTCGTTCGAAAAGCCCTGTTCTTTAAAGAAGAACCATTTTCTTTCTTTAGGATCTAAGGTCAAAGCCGCTTCCACATCATCATAATATGCAGCTTGCACCATAGCGGCAGCGGGCCCCTTTACGTACAAGGCGTTGTCGAAGTAATATCCGCCACTGTGATCCGTCCAATTCTTTGAACCAAAGTAAGCCTGTGGCGCATCTGATTCCGCATCGATAACAATGACCTTGCTGTGATCAATTTTTGATTCATAGTAAGTGTTGCGTTTTTCCAAGGATTTGAATGTTTCTTCTGTTTTAGGAACAAAGTTTGTCAAACCAAAAGGTATTCCGGGCGGATGTCTTTGGATATTTGCTTGAAGCAAAATAACCGAACCTTTTAAAGCCGGCTCTTGCGCGCGATCTTTAATATACTTAAAGATCGGCATCATCTCATCCTTCATATTATAGTTCGTCGCATAGTCGTGCATGATCAGAACTTTGAAATTGGGATTGGCTTTTTTCTTTTCGATAGTTTGATCTAAAAGAAACTTGGAAAGTGTTCCTCCCATCGTCCCACCGAAAAGGAAAATATTAATAAAAACCGACTCTTTCGACGAGATGATCATGTCGCGAATCTTTGCAAACATCGGATCCTTGAATGAAGGATGCCCTTCATCCTCATTCGATAGAGGCATTTTCATATAAGGCTGGTTAAAATCCAGTTTTCCGCCGGCAAAGATAACCCGATCGTTGAACCATTGAATACGTTCAGGTGAGGTTTCATTATGACTGACGATTTCGACAACGTTTCCTGCAATAAGACCCGTTGATGAAAGGACATAGTCATCCATTTCGGGGAATATCTTGCGAAGATCCTCTGTCAACTCTGTGCTTTGTAAAGACAATGCCGTCTGACTTTTTGTCGCCAGCATTTCTAGCATGGTGCGTGCCTTCGCCTGCGCAGATTTATCCTTTTTAAGTGGATGCTCAGAATAATCACGCAGAAGCTGCATGCGGTACTGAAGCAATGACTGCAGAACACGGTTTTCATTGCTTAAATTCTTTTTAACAAATTTCCAATAAACCAAAGGCAGCAACAAGGATTCTGGAACTTGAGCCTCATAGGCCTTCACAAAAGCACGGGCATTTGTTTGTTCAGCCTTAGGAAGTTTTTGAATCTCCTTTAAAAGAGTTTCGGGTCGGCGACACGCTTCAGCCGAATAGAGAACATCGAAATTCTTCTTATAAAACTCGACAGCAACCAAGCGTTCTTTCAAAGAGACATTTTGAGCCTGCGCTTGCCAGCCTAGAAGAAATGCTAAAGAGACGATGACAGTTTTTTTCATAGAGCACTTCCTTTAAGAACAGATTCAAGATTCAGGAATCGACTGAGCGGCTTTTCACATTTTTTAAGCAACTGGCGTTTTGCATTGGAAAGAGCCGCATCCTGACTCTGGGATGAAGAATCCTGGTTGTGAGAATTGTACTCGACAAGGTCCACGGAACTTTTAGAAAGATCGATTTCGTTCTTTTCCATATCGTAAACAATTTTTTTGAGCGTAAAGCTGACATATTCAGAATACTTTTTCTTTGGCTCAATCATAAATGTCGCCGTTGGGATGGATTTTCCCGCAGCGTCTGACTTATCTGGCATCAGTTCGTAACGGCCCTCGCTGGAGGTCGCTAACAGCCCTGGATAAACCTCTAAATACTCATCCGTCGGAATGATATTTTTCAGGTTGAAGTTCTTATAAAGATCCACCGTATAGAAGACGGGAACGCCGTTCCCGCCCCCTTTGGCCGTCGCAATAAAGTTTTCGCATTGCACAGGCTTATTTAAAGCTTCATTCACTCGATAATAACGGCGATATCGCACATAACCCTTTACGCCCTTTTTCATCGGATTCGGGATTCCCGGTTTCATATCCAGAATCTCAATATAAAGAGTTACGATTCCGCCGATATAGTCAGCGTCTTTTTTAACAGGAATATACACCGAGTTGTTATACATTGATCCGGTGACAGAGGACTTTTCTAAAGTCTCCCACTTCCGACTCAAACTTCCGGTATCGCTTAAGCGAAAAAGCTGATTGCTTGAAAGCTCGGGACCGTAGTCGTCTTTACGATAGGTTTCAGGAACAAACGTAAGATCAATTTGCAGTCCCGTATTCACGATCTTATAAAACTTCATCGTCTTTACGAAGTTTTCGATCATCGACTCTTTCAGGTTCCCCACAACAATCTTAGCCAGCGCTTGCTCTGGAACATCCGCCGAAAGACTTTCGGTCAAGGCTTGTTCCAAAGCTTTTCTAGCCGTCTTAGATAAATAATTCTTATCGCCGTTTGTGTAAAAATCAATTTTCAGCGGATGACGATAAGCTTGTGTCGGCGAATCTCCACCGAAGATTTCTGCGGCCGCTGCAACCCCGGCGTCGGAAGTAAGAGATTTTGTCGCTGCTGGCTCCCGCTTCTCTTTATGAGTACATTGTAGACACAAGAAAGAGGCTCCCGCTAGAAGAGCCCATCGCAAATTATTTCTCATAAACGCATCCTATAGGTTCTGGAATTTTTCAAATTCAGCGTATGATTGATCCGTCGCCTTTAGTAACAAAGACAAAGAGAACGGAAGATCTTTGAAGTAACGTTTTCCGCCGTAGTACATGATAACCGGCTCAAAGACAGGGTTGTTGCCCACTGCGAGCTGGGCGACGTTGTCAGGACTGATCGTGTAGCGTCGAACCATCTCTTCCAATGGCCATTTCACGTCAGCATAAACGACATAGGCAATTTCCGAGCAGACAATACGTTCATGGGTCGCGACGTCGAAATTGAAATCATATTCTTTTCCGATTTGCGCCACCGCTTGCAGAATGGCTTTGCGGCGATAATCGTCTGACATTTTTCGTTTATCGCGAATCACCAAGAAATCATCAATGTTTAAGAAATGCTCCAGAGTGTTGATTTCAACCCCCGGACGTAAAGCTTCAACGATGCGATGACCAGAGCGAATCTTATTCTGAATATTCTTTGGAATTTGATCCCAGACCTGCAATTCACGAAGTTGTTGTTCCGTTCCCAGCCAAATCGCCACGTGACCATAATGTCCCGGAATCATCTTGTCAGTAAGTCGAAACGGGGTTTTTTCCATCAGAATGTCCAAAGGCTTCATCTCTGCCACTAAGGCCTCTTTTTCTGAGGATGGCATGTTGTAAAGATAACCTTTCCGCGTTTCCACTAAGCCAACCATATTGCCAAAACCCATGCTGACTCCGTAAGAGACGGCGCGCACGCCGCGCTTTCCACGAAGAGTCAGTCGGTTCCATAAATTCACAATCGAATCTTTGAAGCTGGAACTGGTTTGTCCGTTTTTAACCGCCAAGTACCAGATGCTTGATTGACTTAAACCGTATAAGAAACTTTCTTCCGAACTTGTTTCGATTCCTTTTGATCGGCGCCAAGCCATGACTTCGTCTACAAACTGAATGGCTTTTTCGACCTGTGTGCGACGTGTGGGAGAAGAATAAGAATCCGCAATCTGCTGAAGAGCGCGTCGCTCATTTGTATCATAGTTCAGAACGTAACGAAGAGCGGAGTTATCATTATAAGGCTGGATCGCAACCAGATAGTTATCTAACAAAAGCAAAGCCGCCGACAGCGCCATTTGAATGCGGAAGAACTGCTGTTCACCTAATTTGTCTGTGGGATCAATTTCAGTTACGGTATAAGTGACAGACTGTCCCTCGTGCGGTCCACGATAAGGACCAGGGCGAGTTTTTGTTTGTGACGAAGTGCCTTTGTATGCGTTTAGCTTCACGCGGTTTTCGCCTAAGAAGAGTTCACCTTCTTTGATCGCCAAATCCATGAGCTTCTTGCGGATCTCAAGATACTTACGACCTTTTTCTCGCAACCACTCGCCTTCTTCACGTGTCAGCGCAACATCAGATTTTTCATTGAGCTTTTTTGCTTCTGCAAATTTCAAAGCTTCTGCGCGAAAGTCCAAAGACTCTGCAACCAGAACTTGAAAATCATAATATTTAGGATCAACGAAGTATTGAGCCGAAGCTGGCGCTCTATTCGATGATTGAAATGAAGAGCACGAGGCCAGAATCAATGAGAATGCCGTAAGAGCAACGACCAATCGACGCATGAAATATTCCTCCATACGTCAAATTTAAATCTTTCTCGGATACATTCCGATGGGAACTTGTTACCCAACACTCTTTCTAGACGTGGGTCTCAGTGCGAAAAGTCACCGTTTTCCGCGTCCACTTAGTTGCTAGTGAAGGCCCAAAACACTTCTTCGGATTCGTTGAACTCTTTAACCAAAAATTTCGGGATTTTTTCTCCCTTAAAAGCAATATGAAAGATTTGAGTTTGAAGAATGTTTTCGGTGTTAACAAGTTGTAAATTTGGATTATGGCCACCGCGCACTTGAATCAAAATTTGTTTCGACGCCTTTGGAACCGTTTTGTAGTGCTTGATCGCCTGTGGTGACGGCGTGGCGCTGTCATCAGATCCTTGAAAGTATGTCACAGGCGACAACAAAGGATAGCGTTCTGCTTTGTAAGTGGACTTTGTCCCGGCACGAAGTTGACGACAGTGGGCTTGCGACTCCGTATCCACAACCGGCGTAAGAACTCCATTCTTATAAGCGTCGGCGGTGCTAGTGTTTGGCAGAGCCAATCCAAGTTCCTGACAGGCAATCATAAAATATGGAATATCATTAGAGATAAAAAGCACATGCGGAGTGTAATTGATAGGCTCAAACATCGAGACCATTTCTTTGATGAACTCTTGATATTTTTTTTCGTCGGCAAAACCCAAAAAACGTTCTTTGATTTTGTTCAACCCATCGTCATACATCATCTGAGTGCGTGCGTAATTTGAAAGCCAGATCGCGGGAACACCGTATTGCGTATGAACTTGATCTAATTTCTGAAGAATCTCCGCCGGTAAAGTTCCCAGCATACGTTGCAAAAGTTTGCGGCGATGAGGCGCATCCCACAATCCCGATTCGCCATCAAAGACGACACCTTCTAAAATAGTCGCGCGGGTCGCTTGCGGAAAAAGCGAAGAATAAATGGTTGCCGGAACTGTGCCATAAGAAATGCCGTAAACGGTCCACTTCGAAATTCCCAAGTGCTGGCGAATTCTTTCGGCATCGCGCGCGACATTTTCAGAAGAATAGAATTCAGGATTTAGATATTGCGCTAAAGTCGCAGGACGAGAACAGCCGATTCCTCGCTGTTCCATAATCAAAACATTGTATGGCATAGCTTGACGGAAAAGCCCCCAGTGAGCCGTTGAGCCCGGGCCACCTGTGAAATACAAAAGCGTTTCTTTGTTAGAGTCGTAAACTCCACCGACAAAATAAGAATAAATGTCAGTCGTACCTAAAGAAGGATTGGAATAATCAAAAGGAACGGTGACGTAGATTCCTTTTTCATGGGCTATCAAGTTAGCGTAAGTCTTTTGACAAAGAGTACGACCGGATTCGTAGTTCGCAGGAGTTGGCAGAGTCAAAGCCGCTTGCGCAGAAAAACCGATAAATAAGAGCGCTAAAAGAATCGTTGTTTTCATGAAGAGCTTTTTAAGTGAAAAAGCCCTATTTCCCAAGGAAAGGCCCTGAAATTAGAAATTTTCTAAAATTTGGTGCCCCTAAGAAGGAAGGCGGGATCACGGTTTTGCTGTAAGCCGGATTCTGTCCCAATCACCAGGTCCCATAATTTGTCCCGATAATCGTAGATGATCATTCCTCTGGGAGTGCTATTACTAACACCCTCAAGCGATCTTACCCGAAAGCTACGGACTGGCCGTCCTACTAATGCTTCCCTATTTGATCTTGCTCCGCGCAGAGTTTGGCTGTTTTCACTCCAGCGACTCCCCAGAAGGCTCCCGTTCCCGCCTTTAGGATCATAGTCCTGGATATTCTTTCTGTTCCACTGTTCCTGACATTACTGTCGAGGGGCGTTACCCCTTGCGCTGCCATTTGGAGTCCGGACTTTCCTCTCTAATTTCAAGAATTTAGAGTATTATTAGAGCGATCATCCGCAAAACCGAAGGGGATTTCTAACACCCCCCAGCAAAAAGCGCAAGAGGGTTTTCATCGCCCCTATTTTATTTTAATTTCTAAGCATCGTTTACAAAAGGACTTTACCATGAAGATCGCTGTATCTCTATTCGCATTCGCTTTGACTCTAGCTCTTACATCTCCGTCTTTGGCGGAAGAAGGCCATGGTGGCGGCGGTCACGGTGGATTGGCTGAAAAAATGAATGCCTTGTTCCCACCAAAACAACCAGTTCCTGCGAAACGAGAAGTTCCAGCGACTCCACAAATCGCTTCACCTGCTTATTTCTCTGAAGTGAAAGCGGATAAAGCGGCTTTGCAATGGAAAGCTGTTGAAGGCGCTTCTGAATACCACGTGCAATTGGCCACAGATCCTAACTTTAAATGGTTGGTCGCTAACGAATACCACGTTAAAGGCACTTCTTTTGAAGCCACAGGTTTGGAAGCTGGTAAACACTACTACTGGAGAGTCGCGGCTGTTGCTGATGCAAACTGGTCTACATTCCGTAAGAGCTTCTTTGCGACTTCTATGTTTGCAACTCCAGCGAAATAGTTTTTTCTACAAAATCTAAAAAAATAAAAAGCCCTTTGTTTCGCAAAGGGCTTTTTTATTTTCACATACGAGCTTGAGTCCCTTCGCTTCTCCCCTGCATCGGCATTCGCACAGTCATACCCGCCATGCCCCGGCAGGATTCAGCACATCGACGACACACTTCCGCACAATTGGCGAAAACTTCGTCGTCCTCGTAGCGTTCACATTCAATGGCACAAGCATCACAAAGTTCAAAAGAAAGCTCGCACGCCTGATGATGAAATTCCGAGTCCGCGATCATCAACTTGGCTGAGATACTGCACGCGTCCGCGCAGAATTGAAGAAGGGCAATATGCTTGCCGGAAAAGGCCGTCCCCTTTTGTTGCAAACAATAATGAAGAGTTTCAGTACACACTCTAACACTGGCTAAGCAGTTATTAATACACTTGGCCGTGTCGCTATCTTGGATTTGATTCATAGCCATATCGACCTCCTTTTTTCTATTTTCCCTCTGATACGGAAACGAAGAAAGGAATCCGAAGGATTTTGTCAGTTTTCATTCACATCAAAAGTCCATTGTCATTCAGCATGTGTAAGGCCACAGATGAAATTTACGAAATCGCCAAGTGAAATTACAAAACTTTAATTCCCAGGCGATTTTGTAATTTTATTAAGCAGTGTCAAAGCCAGTAGACTTGTCACATGACCAATCAAGTCTATGACGCTTTACTAAATTCAAACGCGGTGATCGAGTTCGACGCTCACGGATTTATCCTTTGGGCAAATCGCAATTACTTGAACATCATGGGATACGAATTAGAAGAAATCGTAGGCCAACACCACTCTATGTTCTTGCCTGAAAACTCGCAGCACGAACTTTCTTATCAACAAATGTGGTATCAACTTGCTCAAGGGCAAACGCAGATCGGTGAATTCAAACGGGTCACAAAAACTAAAAAAGAGGTTTGGATCCAGGGCTCTTACACACCGGTTCGTCATCCTAACGGTCAAGTGATGAAGATCATCAAAATGGTGATCGACATCACCGAGAAAAAACGCCTGGCCGAAAACTTAGAGAAGAAAAATAAAGAACTCGCTTCAACGGCCGAAAAAGCCAAAGCGGCGACCTATGCTAAGTCCGTTTTTCTGGCGAACATGAGCCATGAGATTCGTACGCCATTAAACTCGATCATCGGGATCACAGATACTTTGGCCGAAACGAAGTTGGATAACCAACAAGCTTCCTTCGTTGAGATCCTTCAGCGCGCGAACAATCAGCTGATGACAATCATCAACGACGTTTTGGATCTTTCCAAAGTGGAAGCTGGCGAAATGGAACTAAAGATGCTGCCATTCCATTTGCAGAAGCTTTTGGATGATCTCACTTCCGTCTTAGGATTCCGTGCAAAAGAAAAGGGCCTGAGGCTAAGCATTGAAGTCGATCCCGACGTGGATTCTTTCTACATTGGGGACGCGGACCGTCTTCGCCAAGTGCTTATGAATCTTTTAAATAACGCCATCAAGTTCACACACGGTGGAGAAATCTCGTTGCGGGTGACTCGCAACCGCACTTCTCGTCCCGGAAACGTTCTTTTCTGCGTAGCGGATACGGGCATTGGAATTTCGCGATCTAAATTCAAAGATATTTTCCAACCATTCACACAGGCCGACCCGACCACCACTCGTCGATACGGAGGGACCGGGCTAGGTCTTTCGATTACGAAAAACATTGTCGAAATGATGCAAGGACAAATCTGGCTTGAAAGTGAAGTGGGTATGGGAAGCGTGTTCTACTTCACTGCGACGCTAAAACCGACTTTGGAAAAGCTCAATAACTTTGCGCAGCTTCCGCAAAAAAGAAAAAAAGAAGATCTTAGAAATAGTTTAACTAAAGAACGCTTAAAAATTCTGATCGTCGATGATGTTGATGATAATCGTGCCTTGTTCGGGATCTATTTACAGAACACGATACATTCTATTTCTTATGCAGAAAGCGGCGTCGAAGCAGTTCAGTTGGTTGAAAAAGAACATTTCGACATTATCTTTATGGACGTTCAGATGCCCGAAATGGACGGCTATGAAGCCACTCGCCGCATTCGCGCAATGGAAAGAGAGATGAATCGTCCCGTTACGAAAATCTTTGCTTGTACCGCGAATGCCTTCGCTGAAGACGTTCAAAAAAGTTTGCAAGCCGGATGCGATAAACATTTGTCCAAACCGATCCGCAAAGACACTTTGCTGAAAACAATTCTTGCGACTTTTACAGAGCAGGAAATGGCTTATTAAGGCTCATCTTATCCAAAATGGTCTCTCTGGATAATGAGCCTTTTTCTTCGACCGTATAATAAACCCGCAAGGACGCGGGGTCTTCACTCCAGTGATAAATCATTCCCGCACACATTTTACAGGGCTTATGAGTCGAATACAGAATGGCGTGTGCCGGGATTTTCGTAGCCCTTCTTCGATAAAAACCCTGTAACAGGTTCACTTCGGCATGCAGGGTTTTATTTTTCGAGTTTGCATTCACTCCAAAACTTAAAAGGTGGCCTTCCGCATCGACGAGAACAGCGGCAATATCCCGGTCATAGTCGTGCAGGATTTCTCCGCGGGGTACCTGTGATGCTAAGGAAAGGGCGGTTTGCCTTAAGGCTATTAAGTTCTCATTCAATGCGCATTCCGCAAACAGACTTTGAGATCGCTTAAACACCGGTTCTGGCAAGTGGGTCGAAGGCCATACGTTCACTTCGGCTGGACCGATTTCAGAAAACTGCGACTGGACATCCAGGCAGTGGTTGCGCGGGATGATTAAGTCGGTCGCCCTTTTAGCAACAACCTTAATCATTCCACGGCACATTTCCGTGAGCGGGGCCGTCGTAAAAATGCGGTTTCTAAGAATGAAGAAGCTGTGATCGACAAAGCGATCGAAGAGGCCCTGAAGAAGCTTAACCACTGCCGATGAAGGCGTGACCGCGTCCTGACAGTAGTGCGCAAAATAAACATGACCATCGTGCTCGACAAAAGCGAGTTCGAAGCCGGGTTTTTTAAGTAAAAATGCTAGGTGTTCTGCCCGATTTTGCGCCAACATAAAGAATTGGTACCATAAAGACGTATTTTTGTCTAAAACCGCCGTACAGGAATCACGCCATGGATATGATCAAGAACCGTCTAGAAAAGAACTACAAAAAGCTGAAAAGCTGGGCCGATCGCAACAAAATCGAGGCTTTTCGTCTTTATGATCGTGATATTCCTGAGTACCCTTTTATCGTCGATATCTACAAAGACTTCTACGTGATCTATGACAAAAGCGATGCGGTTCGCGATAAAGACAAAAATCATCTTCCCCACGTCACAGAAGCCTTAAAGGCTCTTTTTAAAAGCGATGACGAGCATATGGTCATCAAAAAGCGCGAACGTCAGGAAGGCCTTAAGCAATACGAAAAGTTAAGTGAAAAAAGTCAGACTTTTACGGTGCAAGAAAGCCAAGCTGTTCTCAAAGTGAACCTTTATGACTATTTGGACACCGGGCTTTTCCTAGATCACCGCCCTATGCGCCAAAAGGTCTTTAAAACCGCTAAAGACAAAAAGTTTTTGAATCTGTTTTGTTATACAGGGTCGGTCAGTGTTTTTGCCGCCCTTGCGGGCGCCAGAACCACCAGTGTCGACATGTCGCAAACGTATCTGCGCTGGGCTCAAGAGAACTTTAGTTTGAATAAGCTCAATCCCGAAGATCACACGTTTGTGAATGCTGATGTTTTGGAATGGCTGCGCCTGAACCAAAACAACCCTATGTACGACATGATCTTCTTGGATCCGCCAACATTTTCAAACTCCAAAAAAATGGAAGACACTTTTGAGGTGGAGAGAGATCAAGATTTTCTGGTCAATGCCTGCATGAGCCTTCTTTTGCCAGGTGGAGTCCTTTATTTTTCCAACAACAAAAGAAAGTTTAAACTGTCAGAGCAAATTCAGGCCAAATACACCGTGAAAGATTTGACCGAAGAATCCATCCCCCAAGACTTCCACGATAAAAAAATCCACAACTGCTTCGAGATAAAACACAAATAAAACACAATTTTCCTGTCGAAAACCGCTCTGGGCGCAGTTCAGAGCGGACACTGCTTTAGAGCAGAATATCTAGGTTTGACCGCCGTAAATTCTCTGAAGAAAATTCTTGCATGGGGGGTCAAAAGGACCTAGAACCCCCCTTTTCCAAACAAAAATACCAAGTTTCCCTGGGAGGGCACGGAATTGAAAGCTTTAGGTCGCCATATTTTAGTTGAGTTCAGTGGTTGTAACGCCGAGGTTTTGAACGATGTATCGATCATCGAAAAAAGTATGATTGATGCCGCTCAAATTGCTGGAGCTACGGTTATTAATTCGACCTTTCACCATTTCTCTCCCTGGGGTGTGAGTGGTGTGGTGGTGATCCAAGAAAGTCATTTGGCCATCCACACATGGCCTGAATACAGATATGCCGCTGTCGATCTTTTCACATGCGGTGACTCTGTAGACCCTTGGGTTTCTTTTGAGCACTTGAAAAAAGCTTTCCAGGCAAATTACTCGGCGATTGAAATGAACCGTGGTTCTTTGCACGTGATCCAAAAATCAGATTTCCAACCGAAGCACTTGCGCACAGAGCCTTCCTTCGATTTGAAAAAAGGTTTCCAAATCGAACGCAACGTTTGGTTCACAGATAAAGATGAAAACCAGGCTTTGTCTTTGCGCTACACAGGGGATGTGCTATTCGACGAAACAAATCCGTTCCAACGCGTTCGCGTTTTGGATTCTTATTCTCATGGCAAATTCCTGGCTATCAACAACATGGTGATGTGCACAGAGCGTGATGAGTTCCACTATCACGAGATGATTTCTCACCCTGTGATGCAAGCTCACGGAAACGCGAAAAATATTCTAGTCATCGGCGGTGGTGACGGCGGAACGATCCGTGAACTTTTCAAATATGATCAAATTGAAAAAGTAACGATGGTCGAAATCGACGAAGCTGTTGTGCGTGCTTCTAAACAACATCTTCCAAAAATCGCGTCTGAATTCGGTAATCCGAAATTGAATCTTATTATCGGTGACGGCATTCAATTTGTGAAAGACGCGGCAGCAAACTCTTACGATGTGATCATCGTTGACGGTTCGGACCCCGTAGGTCCAGCAAAAGGTCTTTTCACGGCCGATTTCTATAACAACTGCAAAAACGCATTAAAAGAAGGCGGCATCATCATCACACAAGGTGAATCGCCCATGTTCCATGAAGGCACTTTCGTTGAATTGAATTCGTGCTTAAAAGGCATTTTTGGAAAATCCAACGTCCACACGATGCTTTTCCACGCCACAACGTACCCATCAGGAATGTGGAGCTTGCAAGTCGGTGTAAAAGGAAACTATCACCCTGCGAAAGACTTCAACAAAGACAAAGCGCGCCAATTCTCTTCAGCCAAAGGTCTTAAATACTACAATGAAGAGCTGCACTCTGCTGCGTTCACTTTGCCAACCTTCGTCAGAACGATGCTTGGCGAAAATGCTTAATTAATAGACCGCCTCCTGTTTTCATTATACTTTCATTAGACAACAGGAGGCGTATTAATGTTCAAACTTCCAACACTTCCCTACGCAAAAACTGAATTAGCTCCTTTGTTCAATGAAGAACAAATGAACTATCACTACGACAAACATCACAAAGCTTATTTGGACAACTTGAATAAGATGATGGAAACCGATGCTTCGTTGAAAGGTAAATCTCTTGAAGAGATCGTACTTTCATCTTCTGGCGGCGTATTTAACAACGCAGCTCAGGGCTGGAACCACACATTCTATTGGTTCAACATGGCTCCGCAAGGCAAAGGCGGACAACCTTCTGCAGATCTTGATGCCGCAATCAAACGCGACTTCGGTTCTATGGATGAGTTGAAAGCAAAATTCGTTGATGGCGGTATGAAGACTTTCGGTTCAGGCTGGATCTGGCTCTGCACAGATGCTTCTGGCAAATTGAGCCTAGTATCAACTTCAAACGCACAAGTTCCATTCACAAACAACGGCCCAACTCCATTGATGGTTGCTGACGTTTGGGAACACGCGTACTACGTTGATTACCGCAATCTTCGTCAAAAATACCTTGAGACTTTCTGGAATCAAATCAACTGGAACTTCGTTTCAGAAAACTATGCTTCCAAAAAAGTTCGCGATTTGACGAAATCAATGACGTAGTTTTTTTGCAAAAAAGGAAACTAAAAAAGGCTGCCTAGCGCAGCCTTTTTTTTAGAAGTGCCTGCTTCTTTTTTGTCCTGCGAAGCACAATAAGTAAGGCTGCTTCTCTTCCCTCGAAACAAAAAACCAAGCAATCTAGTTTTTCAGCCAGATCCGACGAGGATCCTTTTTGTCGACCGGCCAAGTTTCCCAATCCACACGATAATCGCAAGCCTTCACCAGATTCGAAAGAATAAGAAGCGCATCTTCTTTCTGCCAGAAATCATCACGATGCGAAGACTTCGAACGAAGCGCCACCTCAGAAACCAAAGAATAAACCATCCCACTCATAGGCGGAATCAAAAGCCCCATAGTCGATAACACCCCTTGAAGACGAGAAAGCACCGACTTCCCACCCACAGAATGCATCAACACAAAAACCGCACAGGGCTTCCCCATCAAAGAAGAAGTCCCCTCAAGCTCCGTCATCTCCTCAAGCAATTTCTGCAAAGGACTCCCCCAAGAATCCCAATAAGTCCCCGTAACAAAAACAAATCCATCGGCCGCAGAAATCTTCTTCTTCAAAGAAGCCCCATAAGAAGTCGTCTTTAAATGCACAACTTCCACAGAACAATCCACACCCAATTTCTTAAAACACTTCAAAATCCAAGAACCCCACCGAGCACAATTCCCACCATCCCCAGCCGGACTCCCATTAAAAACCAAAATCTTTTTCATACAAAAAGTATCCCGACTTTACGAACAAACATCAAAAACAAAAAACGCGGCAAAGCCGCCCAAAAAAAAGCCGCCGTCTGTAGCCCTTCTTATTTTTCTTATATCGAAGGAAATTTCTTTTAGGCAGTGGATTGGGTGCTAGCCCGAAGGTCGGCCTTCGGTGGCGCCACGACGGCGCGAACCGAGGCAAAGCCTCGGCACCGACTGAGCCCGGATGGCGTGCCGACCGAAGAGGCCAGCACCCAATCCACTGCCTAAAAGAAATTTCCGTCTTCGAGCGTAAGAAAAAAAGAAGGGCGCCACAGAAAGGGCGCCCGTATGGAGGGATGGGAAAAGGACCGCAATTATGTTGTTTCTCTCATCATCAAGAAACCTCCTTCAGAGTTGCCTCAAAATCTGTTCCGGGGTTGTGGAACAGCGGTTGGTATTCATCAGTAGTAAGAGGAGCTCGGCGAGGTGGGTCTTTAATTTCGATGAAATTAATGACGTCCTTCACCCCGGAGAGCTCCCAAGCTGAGGCATCGGCCATCGCTTTCAGTCGAGGACGGAACACTTCGCCGTAAAGTTTTACGACTCCGTTCATCACATCGATTTCGATATGCTCTCCATCGATCTTGATCATTTCCATCAACTCGGACATCAGGATTTCCGTAATCTCGTCATCCGTCCTATGAAAATCTACTGGAACTACAATTCGATCTTCCACGGCCCAAACGCCTTCGGTGTCAGAGATCGCTTCCAGTGCCGCATTCTTTTTGTATGAGGTATCAACGCAGCCACTGACAATGACTACACCTCCACGGACGACGATATCGAGGTCAGCTTCACTTACTCTCTTATCCCATTTAATTCGTTCACGTAGTTTTTGAGCTAGTTCGCAATCTTCATGGTTTTTCTTAAGAAGAGTATTCATAAGCTGCTCCTTCTGTCTCAGTTCAAATTTCCATTAAGCCACACCGTCTTCCCATGATTCCGGCTGATAGTTCAAAGCCGGGTCACGACGACGGTGCTGAGATTTCAAAGAGGACTGTTTACTTAAGATTACTTTCAAAGCGTCTACGGTGTTAGCTACACATCGCTTAAAGTTCTCATCTGTTTTACGTACTTTTATGACGTTACGGATGTAAGAGGCTTTAAGGATGACCTCACAGATATAGCTGGGCTTACGAGTCTGCGATCGATGTCGATCTGTTTCCACTCGCACTGTGAGATGAGCACCACTATCGTATTTAAAGAAGTCTTCGACTGTACCTTCCACCTTTTCCAACAAATAAGCTTCTAGGTTTTCAGTCTTAGTGATGTCTCTGTAGTAGATGTCTGTTTGCATATCTACCTCCTTCTGCCTTTATTATCGCTAACAACCATGATTTCTTTAAATATATAATTTGGATGACTTAGTTAGTTTAAAACTATATATTTGCAGTACTGCAAAATGGATATTTGAGGGAGTTTCAACACTTACAGAGGCACGTCGTAAAACCAGTTCCAAAACGGCGCCAAGAAATCGTTGTCATCCGGGGGTCCAGTTTTATGTTCAACTACAACCATCTTTATTACTTTTATGTAACAGCTCGTCTGGGTGGCGTCAGTAACGCTGCTAAGTACTTACATATCAGTCAGCCTTCCCTGAGTTCTCAGTTAAAAGTGTTTGAATCTGCCATTGATCAAAAGTTATTCGAAAAAAAAGGTCGCAACTTACAGCTCACTCCTGAAGGAGAAAAAGCTTACGCTTATTCAAAAAAGATATTCGACATCGCCAACGAGTTTGCTGAAAGTCTGCGCTCGCCGACGGAAAAACAAAGTCAGAAAATTCGCATTGGTGTCACTGATCAGGTCGAGCGTCCATTTATCGCAGACCTGTTAAGCCCTTTGATTCGAGAAAAAAGACGAAATATTGAAAAAACTTTTTTCGTCAGCTCAGCCCCCTCTGAAATTTTAGTGAATCAATTGCGCAGTGAAGAAATAGATTTGGTTTTAACAAATAAACCTATTTACGCTGAAGATGTGAAAGAACTTGCGTCCGCAAACATGCCCGTCAATTTAATGGTCTCAAGTAAAAATTTGAAAGACATGAAAATCCGCATTTCAAGAAACACTTCTGCGCTGGATTTTTTAAATGCCGTTCCCTGGGGACTGATTATTCCCTCTTACAAAATGAAACTACGCCACGAAACAGATCTCTACTTTCAAGAGATCAAAGGGCGAAAAAAAGTAGTTCTTGAAAGCGATATCATCTCTGTTGTTGGAAGAGCCATCGTGGATGGCGCCGGAGTAGGCTTCATGCCCGTGCCTTATCTCTTGGACGAAGTGAATAACGGGACAATCACTTTGCTAGGGCCCAAGGCAGGTTATTGGAAGCACAGCCTTTACCTTCTGGGTCGCAAAGACGATCATTATGATGATACTGTCGAAGAAGTGAAAAACAGCATTAAGCGGCTGGAAAAATATTAAAGGCACAAAGGAAAACCCTTGTGCCTTTAAGCCATTTTCGATTTTTGAATAGTTTAGTAAGGTTGGCGAGCTTGGCTATTCGCCAAATCCATCGCCATCACCAAAGCAATTTTCGTATATACAGCTGAATGCTTAAAGTTGGAGGCAGGAGAAATTACATCCTTTGCCGTGTGGATGTTCTGGTTGCTATTTCTAAACGTCGCCTCAAATGGCATCAATGCTGGATACCCTTGACGATTCCAAGAAGCATGGTCACTGCAACCATATCCACACTTGTCGTCAACCACGCGCGCATGCAGATAAGTTTCGTTCATCGCCTTTAGATAATCGCGAAGCCAAGCACTTGTGAAATCCGTCATACTTCCAATTACAAGTTCGCCCGAGCCTGGGAATAAGGTCATGTCCAGTTGAAGAACGGCCACGACGTCTTTCTTTTCAGCTTTATATTGTTTTGCAATCTCTGCTGATCCCAAAAGGCCAGACTCTTCGCCCGCATACCAGAAGATTTCGACGGTGCGCTTAGACTGTTCTTTATTCATCAAAATACGTAAGGCTTCGATCAAATTCGCCGAACCAGAAGCATTGTCGTCAGCTCCAGGAGCGGCTTTATCTCCGCCCCACGATTGATTGATTGAATCAAGATGTCCACCAAGAACAACGATCTCGTTCGGTCTTTCAGAACCAGGCAAACGCACACGAATTGAATTTTGTTTTGTCGAAGTGTGACCGATGATGGAGATCTCATAAGGGATGGTCGCATTTCCTAGCATCGCTTCCAAACGCTGCTTCATTTCATCGACGTGGCGGTTCGGCTGAGGATCCCGATTATTTCTGTTCGGAAAAGAAGAAAGCCATGTCACATAACTGCGAAGGTTGCTTTCGCTGACTTCCGTCAATGCGGCTTCAATCCTTGCGTCTTTAGTCAGTGAAAGAATTTTGAAAGGAGCACGTTCGTAAAGCTCATTTTTTTCCTGAATGTCGGCCAAGCTTTGCAACATTTTATCAAAGCCTTTGGAATGCAACATCACATCCTGGCTAAGATCTTCAAAGCCACCGCACTTACCCACCTGGTGAGCACGCTCTTGAATTCTTTGCTGCATGAGAGGAGTAACAATCGCATAACCCACCTCAATACGCTCATCCTTGGCTAAAACCGGGATGTTCAAAGCTCTTAGGTCTTTCAGATCTGCGAGGATAGGCTTGGTTTCGAAGCTTTCAAGAGGCGCAACATGGGCCGAGGCCGTCGCTGCGACGAATAAAAGTGCCATCGTGGCAGTTTTCATAATTCAATCCTTTGAAAAATAAATTACCGTCACGTAATCGTATCGAATTTGTCCTCAGGTTGGCAAAGACAATTCGCTTATTTTTTCAACATGCAGTAAGGTGCGCCCTATGAATAAAGACATTTTGTTGGTTACACTGAACTCAAGTTACCCCCATAGTTCCTTTGGTTTGCGCTACTTGATGGCGAATCTGGGTGATCTGCAAGACCGTGCACAGATCATGGAGTTCACCATTCAAAAAGATCCACGCGATATCGCCGAGGCATTGCTGCGTCAAAATGCGAAGATCATCGGCCTTGGCGTTTATATCTGGAACGCCCAAGAATCTTTAGAGCTTGTCTCGTTGTTGAAACGAATCAGCCCCGACACCATCGTGGTTCTGGGTGGACCCGAAGTCAGTCACGAATCAGAATCTCAGAAAATCTGTCAGATTGCGGACTTCACCATCAAGGGTGAAGCGGACTTTCTTTTCTATGAGTTCTGCAAAAACGCTTTAGATAATGGAATTCTGCCAGAGACAAAATTCATCTCTGGTGCTCTTCCAGATATCAAAAAGATCAAATCCCCATATGAACTCTACACTGACGAGGATATTCAGAACCGCGTGATCTATGTGGAAGTTTCACGCGGTTGTCCTTATCGGTGCGAATACTGCCTTTCTTCTCTCGACAAAGCCGTGCGCAGTTTTGAACTGACAGATTTTCTTTCGGAGATGCAAAAGCTTTTAGATCGTGGCGCTCGTCAATTTAAGTTCATTGACCGCACGTTCAATTTAAGCCCCACGACTTGTACGACGATTCTGCAATTCTTTTTGGATCGCATTGATTTAGGCTTGTTCTTGCACTTTGAAATGGTGCCAGATCGTCTGCCATTAGAAATCCGCGACCTTATTAAAAAATTTCCTCCAGGAGCACTTCAGTTTGAGATCGGTATTCAAACTTGGAATCCTGAAGTCGCCCGCTTAGTAAGCCGTCGCAATGACTATGAAAAAGTAAAAGACAATTTCCGCTTTCTGGCGGAAGAAACAGGCGTTCACACGCACGCGGATCTCATCGCGGGGCTACCTGGGGAAGACCTTGAAAGCTTCGCAAAAGGTTTTGATATTCTAGCCTCTTTAAGACCTCATGAAATTCAGGTAGGTATTTTAAAACGCTTAAAGGGAGCTCCGATTGCCCGTCACGATAAAGAGTGGCAAATGGTCTATGCGGACCACCCTCCCTTCCAAATCCTACGTACAAAAAGTATGAACTTCGATACTTTGCAGGTGATGAATCGTTTCGCCAAGTACTGGGATCTTTATGCTAACAGCGGAAGCTTTAAAAACTTCGTCAATGTCCTTCGCGAGAAAGCGCAGGCTCGAGAAGACAAATCCTTTTTCTGGCAGTTCTTTGAATTTAATACGTTTCTTACGCAACGATATGCGCAGTCTTTTGGTATTTCTCAGCTCAGTTTGTTTGAGTCCGCTTACGTCTATCTGAAAGATGAACTTCAATGGCCTGCAGAAGAAGCTAAAGCCTTGATTATGGAGGACTATTCTTTAACTGGTAAGACAGATTTGCCGAAGTTCTTAAAGGAGAATGTGCTAAAAAAGACCGGAACTAAAGAGGCGACCTCTGCCATTCCGAAGAGACAACAAAGACACTTGGCTGGGAAGACAGAGACCGTTTCATAAAGAAGCTGGATGCCAGAAGCAGTCCAAAGCCTGAAACGAGTAAAGCGCAACGAATATACATAAACCTCAGCCACTGTGAACGCACCTCCACCCAATCCGACGGAGGTGCGAGCATCTGCCACGAATGAACCGCGCGGTTTAAAGGTAAATTCCCCGTCCAAGTCATCAATAACTCGTCAAGCACGCAAATCAGCGCAAACAAAACTAAAAGAAACTCTAAAGACTTCCAGTCGTGACGAATCAAATACAGATTAGCAGCGATGATGAGGGTCACCAGAAAATAAAGAAATGGATTCCACGCCGTGAATGCGGGATCCAAATTTTGATGAAGCTCGATATACGCAGCTGCAGAGAGTTTCTCCATGGCGGGCCCCATTCCCAGCACAAAAGCAAAAGAGCTTCCCGCCATCAGGCCCACCAGCATAAGACTGGTATATCGCAAAAATCCCGAAACGTTCATGCGACACCTATAAACTTCGTGTCAAAGTGTCACAAGTTTCTTTTTTGAAATTAAGAAGTCTTTAATGCTCACGCATCTTCTTGGCGTATCCCGTGTAAGCGATAAGCGGGAGCTTTGTAAATTTGAAACGAAAATCTTTCGGGACAACACCCGTGCGAATAAGCTCAAGCATCGCTTTCTGCGCGAAGACGGGACGTATTCCGCGAATTTGCATAACTTCCAACCCGCTTTCATCTGCCCACTCCCTCATTTGTTCTGGGTCGATAAATAAAGAATACACGTGATAGTCCTTTGGTGTGTTCTTTACAAACCACTCCATGCCCTTAATAACCACCAGCCATGCCAAGGGATTCTTTGCGAACGTATTAAAAAAGAAGAGCCCCCCCGGACGCAGTACGCGGGTCGCTTCCGCGATCACTCGCTGCGGGTCCGACACGTGTTCAAGAAGGTCCATTGCACAGACGACATCGAAACTTTCCTTCGCAAAAGGCACCGAATACACGTCTCCTTGTTGGTAACGGACGGTGTGAGTGACGTCGCGGTCCGCCGCCACCTTCAGACTGGATGTCGAGAGATCAATGCCTTGCACGGAATGCCCTGCCAGAGCCAAGTCATTAGAAAGAAAGCCAGCTCCGCAACCCATATCCAAGATCTCGGCGCGATAACCGATGTTGCGACGAATTTCTTCCAATATCCAAGGCATTTCCACTTTGTGTTGGTTACGCAGTAAAGCGATGGGATCATCTTGCGCCTCATACCAGCGCTCCGCTAAATGATCATAGGCTTCGTTATTGACGATCTCTTTATCGAATTTTGCGAGATCCATGTCCATGCAAGCTCCTCTCGTTGCTTTCAAGCTATCAAAGGGCGCAACTTCCGGGGGAGTGTTGGCGAAGTCCAGTGGTAAGAATCACAGGGTTGCCCCGGATTAAAATTCATATAAGATCACATATATGAGTGAATACTTTGAGATCGCCGTTCGATGGGCTTTTGCTATGCAGATGGTCTTTTGGGGACTGAACGGATTCTTTCACTGGATAAAAATTCCACCGGCAAGCCCGGTAATAGATCAGTTCGTCTTAGCCTGTATCGAAACAAAATTCATCATGCCCTCTGTAAAGCTCATTGAAATTATCTTTGGCATTTTCCTTATCATTAATTTTGCTGTTCCACTAAGTTTGGCCGCTTTTGCTCCCTTGCTTTTCGTAATTACCGGTTTGCACTTGTTTCACAATACGAAACCCTGGGGCGTTCTTTTCTGTTATACGCTTCCGTATTGTATATTGGTGACGTTGCATAGCGGGTCATTATTACGACTTGTTCACTAAACCTTTCGTAACTTGAGAATGAGTCCACGGCGCGGTTAAACCCTTGCCCACTCATGATAAAACGCACACATCTTCTTTCATTCATTGGCATAACCGGCATGGTTTTGGGACTAGCGTGGTTTTTTTATCTTTCACCTCGTCCTTACAATGCGAATTTCATTCAACCCGACATGAAGCTATACAACAAAGCTCCTTCCACTTTGAATCATCGTGGAACTCCTGAAGGGCTTTACTGGCTCAGCTTTACGACCCCAGCAAGAACTATTGCCTTAGACAAACTCATTCTTCGAACACGCAACTGTGTTCATTCTTTAACGACAACAAAAGGTGATTGGACCCTACCCACGGAACTATCGAAAATCTGTGACAACAAAAAAGGTCTTCCCTTAACAAAGACGGCGACTTTTTTGTCCAGCAAAACGGAATGGCATATCGCGGGGAGCACGCGTGGCGACCTTCACGGCGTGATTTTAGATAAAGACTGGTCAGAACCTAAACTTGCCGGTGGATTGGTCTTTTTTATTTTGAGCTTGGGTGTTTTGCTTTACGCTCTTATTCCGGCAGACGATAGTTCTGAGCGCATGGCCGTGGTGTTCGCGCTGTGTGGAGCATTCATCCTTCGCTTCTGGTTTGTATTCATCACATATCCGCCCGAGCTCAGCCTTTTTTCTGATATGTCAGCCTATTTTCAGAGGGCCTGGGAGATTTCACGAAACTCATTTAATGCCGCCCAACTTTTTCAACCCATTGGCTTTACTTTATGGTCGCAATGGATTCGTGACTTAGGGGGCTTTGAACTTTTCAATTGGACTCAAGTGTTTCTGTCTTGGGGTATCGTTGTATTGATCTATCTCATGGTGCGCGAGCGCTTCGGAAGATTGGCGGGATTCATCAGTCTTTTCTTTGCGGCAATTCATATTCCCCAAGCAGCCATGGCCTCACTGCATCTTGCGGAAAATGCGTATGCGTTTCTGATCACGCTTTCCCTTTGGTTTATATTAAAAGCATTAAAGAATGAAAAAGGGAGCGGCTACTTTATCGTCGGCTTCCTTTTAATGACGGCTTTTTATTTTAAGGGTAATCACGCCTTCTTTTTACCAGCGTTTTCATTATGGTTGATCTTCCGTGATCGAAAGAATTTACGCCAAGGAATCTCTAAAGTTTTTGCGCTGGGGTTAGGGTGCCTGCTTATTGCCATTCCTCACCTAATTTGGACGAAAGCGCATTACGGTAAAGCGTATCTAGGACCAACAGCAGGGGCATTAAATTTCGTCGAGGGAAAATGTCCCTCTAAAGACAATCAAGACTCTCAAGGCAGTCGTTGGATGTCGCCACTATTCACCGTGACCGGCGAAAGAACTTTCAAACAATGGCCTCGTCCGTTCACCGATCAGAAATACTTTTGGAATGAAGGTTTCAAATGTGTGCAGGAAAACCCAGCGGTCCTCGCGGAAAGTTTTCGCTTTGTTTACTATTTATTTGCAGGAAACATGTTATGGCCTGTGGGGGAAACGCCGATGCGTTCGCTTTTCCTTGATTGGGAGGAGTTCTTTCATTTCTTTCTTCTTCCTCTTACCGTGATAGGGGCCCTGGCTTATGCAAGAAAGAACGACGACTATTCAAAAATAGCCGCTCTTCTGATGTTGACGTTATTTTTCACGGTGTGGTTCTTCAAATCTGAAAACAGATTTCGGGTTCCTTTTGATGCCGTCCTGATCATATGGGCATCCGCGGGACTGTCTTGGGTTTTTGAGAAAGTCAAAGCCCTCTTCCCCGCACGCGGTCGCGAGCTTGGAGAAGTTTACGAAGGACGCGGAATTTGACGTTTGCTCGGGCGTTGTGTTTTGTTGCGCTTTAAATAACGGCCAAACTGCTTCATCACCCATAGGTGAAAGTAAGCTTGCGTCCAGCGATACACATACCAAGGCATGCGCGGCACAAAGTCATGAATAGCCGCGATCACAGCCTTGCCACCTAGAATCTCTCTGAACTCCAACCGTCCCCGTTCAGTTTTTGCAGCTAATAATCCCCCGCGCACATAAAAAAGCTGACGGTGAGACCAACTTCTTTCGGGCGCATACTCCAAAACTAAAAGCTTGGTATCTGGAAAGCGCCAGCGAAAATACACCCAACGACCTTCAACATCCACTTTTAGAAATGCGGGTAACGTCGGTAAAAAATCTAAGTAAGCATGTGCGACCGCTTCTGCCGTTTTTCCTGGGGGCAAAGGCAAACGCTGAACAGAACGAACGACATGTTTGCCTACTTCTGTTCCTTTGAAAGCCAAAGGCTTTTTATGAGGGTCATAGTCAACCAGTGCTTCTTTTAAAGCCGTATCGACATCAGCAAACTGGTGATTTGGAATGTGCAGGGCTCGCTTCGGATCAATTAGTAAATCTATTCGAAGCCCCTTAACTAAAGGTGACACCAAGGACCAAGGAGCCTGAGTAATCAAGCACACCCACAATGTCGAAATTTGGGGAGTCAGCAATGGAAAACGAAACAGTGAACGCTTCAATCCCATTTGATCAGCAATTTTAGCCATCATATCGCGATAGCTGATGGCAGTCCCACCAATATCAAAAACTTTATTATAAGTATCACCATTTTCCGCACAATAAAGAATGCTTTGAACCACATCCTTAAGTGCGACTGGCTGACTTAAAGTATTCGTCCATGACGGACAGATCATCATCGGCAATCGAGACACTAGGCGCGCCATGATCTGAAAAGAAGATCCCTCGGGCCCAAGAATAATGGCTGCACGCAAGACCGTAGCCGGAATGGTGCTGTTTTTAAAAACCTCTTCCACCTCCCAACGGCTTCTTAAATGTCGCGACAAATCGGGTGCATTGTCGGGTCGCATACCTCCAAGATAAATGATCTGTTTTACATGATTCTTTTCTGCGGCACGCACGAAGTTATCCGCGACAATCAAATCAAAATCATCAAATGTTCCTTGAGTCAGATGGGCGGAAGGACGCATGGAGTGAACTAAATAAACAGCGACGTCCACATCCTTTAAAGCTTTTTCCGCGTCTAATAAGCTAAAAAGATCACAAGCGCGCCATTCGACTTCGCTATCTGATTTTGCTTTCTTTGAAGAACGGCTCAGAGCAATAACTTCGTGATTTTTTTTAAGCTCCTTAATGAGAGCTTTCCCCACAAATCCACTGGCTCCAGCAACGGCGATTTTCATTTAAAAAAACTCCTTCTGACCTAAAGCCAGCACCTTGACAAATTTTTTTTCGAACACAGGGGCGCTAGGATTTTTATTTTAAGGACTTTCCTTGCCTTGACAAGAAAATCTCCAATCCCATGTTTGAAATGTAAGAACTCAAAGACTCTTAAAGGAGGTATTTATGAGAACACTCACACCCTATATGACAAATCGCAGACCTTTTGCCACAGATCTTTTTGACGAAGTGGAGCGCATGTTTGAAAGCTTTGCTGCTCCGGCAAACACGAATTCTGAGCGTCGTTTCACACCTGCGTTTGAAGTCTCTGAAACAGAAGATCATTACTTATTAGGTGTCGATTTGCCTGGAATTAAAAAAGAAGATCTTAAAATTGAGTTGAACGACAACGTTCTAAGTATCTCGGGCGAAAGAAAACGCGGCAATAGCGCGGAATCTTTCACAAAGAGATTCACTTTGCCAAAAACCGTAGACGTCGAAAAAATCGAGGCGAACTACGAAGATGGCGTACTCAATATGTATTTACCTAAAGCAGCTGCTGCGAAACCTCGCAGCATCGAAATTCAGTCTAAATCCGGTGGCTTTTTTGAAAAGCTGATCGGCTCTAAAAAAGTGGGTGAGGACACATCCTCCGCGAACTCAGCTCACTAATCCCTCTTCCCTAGGGCTCGGCTCCCCGCCGGGCCCTCCCTATTTTGACATCCCCTCCCCCTTCCCTTAGACTGAGATCATGAATTATCAAGCGATCATCGATTTTTGGTTCGAAGAAATTGATCCCAGTCTGTGGTTTATGAAAGACGATCTATTTGATCAGCAAATTCGCCGTCGCTTTTATGATGTGTTTGAAGATGCCGTCGCCGGAAAAACTCAAGCCTGGCGAGGCACCCCTGAAGGACGACTGGCAGAAATCATAGTCCTTGATCAATTTTCCAGAAATCTTTTTCGCGACTCTTCACGAGCATTTGCCCAAGATGAGCTGGCATTACACCTAGCAAAAGAGGCTGTAAGAGTGGGTGACGATCAACGCCTTCCGATCGTGCAACGACATTTCTTTTACATGCCCTACATGCACAGTGAAGACCTCAAGACTCACGAGGAAGCTGTAAAACTTTTTTCACAGAAAGGTTTAGAGAACGGTCTTAAGTTCGAATTGATGCATAAAAAAATCATTGAAACCTACGGCCGCTACCCGCACCGGAATAAGGCTCTTGGCCGCATTTCAACTCCGGAAGAGCTTGAGTTTCTCAAGCAGCCGGGCTCCTCATTCTAAAAGGCGGTTGCCCTGTTTGTGACAAACCGTCATACTGATCTACAAGGGGTCTGTTTTGGATAAAAAGAAATTGGTAGAAGCCATTCGTACACAGCTTGAAAACGATTTGTCCGTTGCCAAACAGGCCGCGCTGGCCACTTATGAAGCCGCCACTCACGAAGAAAGCAAGCCTGAAAATGAATACGACACTCGTGGTTTGGAAGCTTCTTATCTTGCAGGAGCTCAAGCAAAAAGAATCTCTGAGATTGAAGAGCTTTTAGTTATTCTTAAACATTTGGACGTCAAAACCTTCGGCCCCAATGATAAAATCAACTCTACCGCCCTGGTCGAAGTTGAATTCAATGGCAAACACAGTTTCTTCTTTATCGTCGTCAAAGGTGGCGGAGTGAATGTTCAGTTTGAGGGACGCACAGTTCAGATTGTTACACCCAGCAGTCCGTTAGGAGAAGCACTTCAGGATCTTCGCAAAGGAGATATCGCCGTTGTCGAAAACGGCGATCAAGTGCGCGAATACGAGATCATCAATATTTGGTAGGCGCTGGAATTTTACTTAATTCCGCCATGACCGATTTTGCCTTTTTTATACGAACGGCTTTCCAGTCCTTTCCAGCCGTGCCCGCAGATAAGTCCGTCAGGAACGCCCACTCGGGGTGAACTTTCTCGGGATTTTCCATCTCTTGAAGCCACAGTTTCGCGAAAGCAGCGAAGTTTGTCTTTTTGCCTTGAATCCAAATTTCTCGAGACAGCTCTTGCGCCAGCGCACCGAAACGGAATTTTCCGTTCGTGATTTCCTGAAGAGCCTTTAGAACTTTGGCATCGCGATTTTTGTACAAGCCAAATAGCAACGGGGTCTTTCCGTCAATTTTTGCGGGAAACTTTTCAGCGATCATTTTATGGCCAATAATGGAAGGCCCCGGAACCTTTCCCGTTTTCAAATACTGGCGGACACGATCTAACACGACTCCCTTTCGATCCAGCTCATTTGTTTTTTGAACCTCGCCTTTTTTATACTCTGCATGGATGTTTAAAGGAAGACCATGCAAACGACAGAACTTCTTTATCTCTTGCATATTCAGATAGTTGAGGTCTGCCAAAAGTTCTTTTTGCTGCGTCAGTGTCAGATGAGAAATCAATGAGCCCAATGCCGATCCTTGCTGTTTTAAAAATCTTAGCATAGGATCCAGATCCATGGGAAATGCAATTCAAGACGTCGTTATCATCACTACCGGTGGAACTATCGAAAAAACTTACAACGAGTTCGATGGCTCACTTGAGAATCGCGGAACAAGTATCCGCAACCGTATTCTTTCGAAGATGCGTCTTCCCTACACGAACATCATGGTCTATCCACTTTTAAGCAAAGATTCTTTATATATGACGGACGCGGATCGCGCTTTGATCTCTGCGACGATAAAAGATCAAATGCAACGCGGATGTCCTATCGTTGTTCTGCATGGAACGGACACAATGAGTGTCACCGCCGAACATTGCTATCAAGTGCTAGGGACGCCCGCAGTGCCAGTAGTTTTCACCGGCGCGATGATTCCAATGGGTTTTGAAGATAGCGATGCCGCTCAAAATGTTACTGAAGCCTTGCTTACCGCTAAGCTCATGCAGCCTGGTTTTTATATTTCATTCCACAACCAGGTGTTCACGGTTCCTCATGTTCGTAAGAATAGAGAAAAAGGAACTTTCGAAAGTTTCTAGTCTTAAAATCTCATTTTGAGTCTCACGGTATCTAAGAAAACTCCGAGAAGAAGTCTTTAGACTTATCGAGGAGTGCAGCTTGAAATTCTTGCCCTTAATCTTAACAACCGGTCTTCTTCTTGCCTCGTGCACTCACTTTCAGACCAAAGTCCAGCCGCAAGTTTCCTACGACACCCTAGTGCCGTTACACCTTAGTGAAGAACGTATTCCGGCGGCGGAAGAAATGAACTGGTGGGCCGCCAATGCCACCCAAGTTGAAAATGCCACTTGTCGCGCAAAGCTTCCGACGGCAACAAAAGACATTCTAAATTATTATGCAAAAAAGCCTATGGGCCCTGGATATGAAGGTGGCCACGTCTACATCGGTGGGATTCTTCTTGAGGATGAACGCCCCGAGCTTGTGCTCGCCTTAGCGAAGCTTTTATCTCCTGCCCGAGATCAATCCATCGAAGGAACTCCCAAAAACTTTCAGGAAGCTTTCAACGTCAACCCTGAATGTAAAAAAGCGATGTGCGCCGCTCAAAAAATCTTCGGCGCCGCCGTAGGTCCGCAAATGATGTATTTGATGGAGCAATTCGATGTGAATACATCTCGCTACTCTTTCAAAAATGCAGATGCCTTTAGCTCTACCGAGATTGCCGATGTCATTCGAGTTTTTGAATTGATTCGTCCCGAGCAAATACCGTTTCAGCCGAATAAACAGCTCATCAAATTCAAGCGCGGCTACACCCGGGCCGCTTACGGCAGTGACGGTGATACGGTATTAGCCAATGCCTCCATCGAACTCTTTGACAGTTGGTCACGTCAATCTTCTATCATGCGCCAGTACACACTTTATCACGAGGTCGCTCACAACTATTCGGACAACCACTTTTCGGATTACGACAGATCTAACGCCTGGTTGGCGCTCAGCAATTGGAAAGAAAATACGAATGGAGAGTTTGAAGCGCAAAAAAGAAAGGCACAACAAGGTCACCCCTTTGTTTCTCGCTACGGCGAAACAAATCCCTTTGAAGACTTTGCTGAAAGTGTGACGGCATATCGTTTTAATCCGGCACTTCTTAAAAAAGCATCACCAGATAAATACAACCTCATTAAGCTTTTGGTTTTTGACGGATTGGAATTTACTTCGAATGCTGCGTGCTCACAACCCACGTTGAAAACCCAGTACCAAAAACAAGTGGACGCCGGAGTTTCATTCTCTCACGAACAAAAAGAGGCCATTAAAAATTCATGTCGCCAAAGCTATTATCAAAGCATCGTAGGACGCTCTCCGGTCAGTTTCTTTGCCAATTGCGTAGACTACGAAGCCACCCAAGTTTGGCAGAAGCAAAACATCAATAAGTTTCCGGGTCTTGTGCCACAATCTCTTTACGACGAAAAACTACGTATCAGTAACTTGAAATTCAAAGGTCTAAAAAAAGAGCTCGTACGAGAATTAGCTCCAGAAGCGGCGGATTGGATTTTAGAAGTCGTGAAGATTTATACTTATCGCATGAAGCCCGAAATGACCAACAGCGAATACTGTGACGTCTGGGCCGAAATAAAAAACCGCGTTTATCCAAGCCTCAACATCCAAAGTGAATGGCGTCGTAACAGCTATCTCATTGTCAGAGATTATTCCCCGAACGAAGGGGCCGCTCGCGGATTGTGTTTGGATTTAGTACAAGGTTTCACGCCAAGGTCTAAATCCACTGTGAGCAGCATCAAATCCTGGGTGAAAGAAAAGGCCCTGATCGAAAGCCAAGAGCCTTTGCAAGAGCGAGGGATCACTCGCGACACTTTACTTAAATATATTTTAGATCGAACGGATCTAAAATAAAAAAAGGCGTCTTATCAAGACGCCTTTTTTATTAGAACCAAGCTTCAAACTGATAACCGAAACTTGTTCCGGCGGTTTTATCTTTGAAAGCCGAATTAGATCCGCCGATGATTTCTTTATTCGAGCTCGACCACATAGAGTGGCTGACGAAAGCTCTCATCACCGGACGTCCCCAAATGGTTTTGCTAAAGGATAGCTGCGGAGCCAAAGACACTCGACTCAACTCGCGCACGCCTACAGGATTTCCGCCTCCATCGACTTCTGATTCGTCTTTGAAACGAGAATAACCCGTTTCAAAAACCCATTGAAAGCGATCCGAGACAAAATATATCGGACGAATGCCGATCTCTTGCCATTCACGGTGATTGTTTTCATCTTTACCGTTGTCACCAATTTCCGCTGCAAAACCAAACATCACCGCCCAACGATCTGTCACGTCGTGATTCCAATCTTCCACTAAACGTAACGTCCAAGCTTTGTTCTGACTGTCGTCTGTTGAGGGCACAGCACTGCTTGCGTAGATATTTAAATCTTTCATCGCCCCTTTACCGTACAAGATAGTGGTGTTGTTATTTCCATCAAGCACAGAACCATTCAGGCGTGCTGCCAACGAATACCCGTTCGTGTCGATGTAAGACGTTGTTCCATCAGAACTTGCCTGGGCCCAAGCATAAACGCCCCACAAGTTTAAATTTTGTTCAGCGAACACTGGAATGGTTTTCCAACGAAGATCCACCGCTTGCAAAACGGGACGGCCCGCCGTGGTTGCTGAAAGATCGTCATTGGCTTGAATCAAGTGAGCAATCGCGAACTTTCCGCCCGCGTCCACCGGGATATTATCGATCCCCGCGCCCACACCGCTCATGTCGGCGTAGTAGTACCAGTCAAAAATGTACAAATCGACATCACGATAGAAGCGCTTTCCGACCCAGAATTCTCCCGGAATATCGGTAAATCCACCTGCCGTAACAAAGGCTTCGATTTGACTCATGTCCCTATTTGCCGCAGCTTCCCACTGACGTGTCCCTTTGGAATTGAACATCAAACGGACCTGCGTTCTAAAAAATACCGAGTCTTGTTCCTCAGGTTTTTTGTGGTGGAACACCATCGCAAGTTCAGAATAGAACCCGCACTCATTACCTAAGCGTAGGAAATTACCAGGGATTCCGGAATTGAAAAAACAATCTTGTTTTCCCCCTTCGAAATTCACTCCGGTTCCGCCGCGTAAGTAACCGATAAAATCCGCGTTCATGGCGAAACTCACGGACGAAGACAACATACAAATTAAGAACCACTTAATACTTTTCACCCTCACCTCTTGAAAAAGCTGAGGCTTACCCATAAAGTCTGCGCCTGACTACACATTACGCAGAGAGACTGAAGCTTTTACTTAAGGGGGATGCTTGCGCAAAAAGTCTTGGAGTTTTCTATGCTTAGTTTTCTTCTATTGCTTACCCGCTATTGCTGGCGATGCGCGCGCCAAGTGGATTGATGCAACTCAATTGAAGCTCAAACTTCCTCCAGGTTTTTATGTCAGTGCTAGCACTCAATTCTATTTTGTCGATGGCTCTTTGCCGTTAGTACAAAACACTCCCGTTCATCTTCCGGTTATTTCTGTTCAAGGGGCCTATGCTTGGCTGAGCACGGCACACATCAAAAAATCGGATATCGACAGCTTGATTAGAAAGCCGTTGAAAGTTGTGATCACCGCTAACAGTCGTACACTTCTAGATTCTACAAGCGTGCAGTATGCGGGTCTTTTGGATTCATCTTACTTTTACGAGGGCGACGATTTAGGAGCCAACTGCGAATCCAACTGTGACTTAAAGCTATGGGCACCCACCGCGCAAGACGTACGCCTTCACCTTTTCCGCTCTAGCGCGGATGAAACACCCGTTGCCATTTTCGATGGAACTCGCGTTGAACAAGGGGTGTGGCATTTTCCTCTTTCACGTAGTTACGAAAATTATTACTACCTTTACGAAGTCACCGCTTTTCAACCTTTAACAAATAAGATTGAAACCTTCCTGGTCACAGATCCATACAGTAAAAGTCTTTCAGTTAATGGCGAAAAATCACAGCTCGTAAGTCTGACTTCTTCAGACACAACTCCGAACGGATGGAATTCTTTGCAAAAGCCGGCGCTCAACTCACTGAACGACGCCGTCATTTATGAACTGCATCTGCGAGATTTCAGCGCGAATGAAACCAGCATTTCTCCGGATTATCGCGGAACGTATTTAGCATTTACTTTTGAACGCGCAGCCGGAGTTCAACATTTAAAAGAATTGTCGGATGCGGGTTTAACCCACGTTCACCTTCTGCCCTTCAATGATTTTGGCAGCGTGAATGAAAAAAAGGATGAGTGGGATAACTACCAAGGACCTAGTTCGAATCTGCAAGAGCCTCAAAGCCTTATTGGCGGGATGAGAACCTCAGACCCTTTCAACTGGGGCTATGATCCAGTTCACTATCTGACGCCCGAAGGAAGTTACGCCGTCGATGCCGATGGTGCTGCCCGTGTAAAAGAAGTTCGCGAAATGGTCGCGGCAATTAACAATCTGGGTTTGCGTGTAGTTCAAGACGTCGTTTTAAACCACACCTATCAAGGTGGCGCGGAAACTTATTCGGTCTTCGATAAAATCGTGCCTCTTTATTACTACCGTGTCGATGAAGAAGGCCGAACTTTTAAAAGCTCTTGTTGCAACGATACGGCCAGCGAACATCGTATGATGGAAAAGCTGATGATCGACAGCGTACTTCACTGGGCGCGCACTTATAAACTGGATGGCTTCCGCTTTGATTTAATGTCCTTTCATTCGCGCAGCACAATGGCTCGAATTCGCGATGCAGTTCGTAGTTTGACTTTGCAAAATGATGGTGTCGACGGATCTAAGATTCTTCTTTACGGTGAAGGCTGGAGCTTTGGCTCCTTCTTTGACTCGAACCCCAAAGAAGCAATGACAATTGAAAACTCCTACGGCACAGAGTACGGCTTCTTCAACGATCGTCTGCGTGACGCCGTTCGTGGCGGAACGACTTCGTCTGCGGAAAAATCCGATCAAGGTTTCGCTACCGGTCTTTATTTCGACTTTAACGAAGAACCTGCAAATCGCAATACGCCGATCTATCTTGAAGATCAAAGAGGCAAACTTCTTCACTTGGGTGACGTTATTAAAGTCGGCCTCGCAGGAAATATCGCCGAATTTGAATTCAAAGAACATTTAGGTCACATGATTCGCGCAAACGATCTAAGATTCCGTGGAGCTCCTGTTGCGTTTGCAAATGAGGCTTTAGAAACAATCAACTACGTGTCAGCCCATGACGGTTATGGATTGTGGGATGCCGTTCAAGCCAAGGCGCCTTTTAATAACTATAATCGCACTCCTTCTATCGCAAGCAGCGAAGAACGTCGTCGCATGCACCAGTTGGCGCTGTCTATTCCTATGCTAGGCCAGGGTTTGCCTTTCATTGAATCCGGCACCGAGTTGCTGCGCTCTAAAAATGGCGATCAAGACAGCTATGATTCTGGTGACTTTTTCAATCGCATAGACTGGAAAGGCACGACAAACTATTGGGGTGCGGGACTTCCTCCGGCATGGAAAAACCTCAACGACTGGGCTTTTTGGCAACCACGTTTGGTCGCGCCTGAAATGAAAGTTTCAGCGGCTCAGATTCAAAGAACAAAGGAATACTTCAAGGGTCTTTTGCGCGTTCGTCAAAGCAGCCCCTTATTTAAATTAAATACTTCTGAAGCTATCGCTCAGCACCTAAGTTTCATTGACAACGAAACATCGGCAGAGCCAGGCCTTATCGCGATGCTTTTGAGAAACGACCGTGAAGCTTTGTTGGTTCTTTTCAATGCCTCTCGTGAAGCACGCACATTCTCGAACGCAAAACTTCGTTACAACTGGAAGCTTCACCCGTTGTTTGATGAAGCGGTCGATCCCCTTTTATCGCAAGTTGTTTTACAGCCTTCACAAAGACTGGTGCAAATTCCTGGTCGCACGACGGTGATTCTTCAACTCCTGAATAATGCTAATCGGAATTATTAATGAAGTTTGGTAAGTTCGCATTTCTTTTTCTTTTATTTTTATGCTCTTTCGCCGAGGCTGCAAAGCCAGTGCGTGTTCAGCTTTGGCATCAAATGATCTATGGCCACCGCGTGGTCTTGTCTGATGCCTTAAGAGAATTCGAAAAAGAAAACCCCGGTATCGTCGTTCAAGAAACCTATCGAGAGACTGAAGAGTTGCGTTCTAGCTATCAGGCAGCCGCGATGGGCGGCTCGGGTCCAGAACTTGTTTTCGGTCCTAGTGATCAGATCGGTCCATTTGCCACAATGAATATCATCCGTCCATTGGATGAAGTTCTTGAACCCGATTACTTCAAACAGTTTGATCCTTTAGCCATCCCCCTTTACCGCGACAAACATTACATGATTGGTGGAGCCGTCGGTAATCATCTGATGCTTATCTACAACAAGAAATTAGTTTCTAAACCGCCGCAAAATTCGGATGAGTTGATTGCCATCGGCAAGGAACACACCAAGGATTTAAACGGCGACGGTAAAATCGATCGCTATGGTTTGGTGTTTAACTACACCGAGCCCTTTTTCTTTGCGCCGTTTATTCCCGCTTTCGGCGAAGCCTTCATGACAGACGATGCAAAACCGAACTTGAATACTCCGGCTTTGCGTAAGACATTTGAATTCATTCTACAACTTCGCGATAAACATAAAATCATTCCTAAGGAGTGTGATTACGAAACAGCGAACGCCTTATTTAAACAAGGCAAGGCCGCTATGCTTATTAACGGCGACTGGTCTTGGGGTGATTATAAAGATGCCGGAATGGATTTCGGTATCGCTCGCATCCCCATGATTTCAGAAACCAAGAAATGGCCAAGTCCGTTAGTGGGAACGGCAGGTTACTCTTTGAACGTGAATATGCAAACTCGCGAACACGAAGAGGCCGCGCTAAAGCTTCTTCGCTACCTGACTTCAGAGCGAGTGCAATTGATGTTCATGGAGCGCGTGGGAGTTCTTCCCTCCAACCTAAGTCTTCGTGACAATCCGGCCGTGAAAAATAATCCGCTTCTTGAAGTGTCTTCAGAGATCATGGAAGTCGGAACGCCGATGCCCGTGGTTCCCGAAATTCGTGGCGTGTGGGACAGTTTACGTATCCAGTACCAAAAACTTTTGGCGAACTCACTGACTCCGGATCAAGCTGCTGAAGGGGCACAAAAGCTTGCTGAAGCGCAGATCACGGATATGAACGAGATCTTGCAGCCCGATGCTTCTGCGTTTGTTATTAAAGCGATCATCGCTATTCTGGTTTTGGCTCTTGCTTGGATGTCGCGTAAGTCCTTTGTGGGATTCTTTCAAGGCTTTAAAGGCCCGCAAAGATTCGTTTACTACATGATGCTTCCGGCGTTCGTAGGAATTTTTGCCGTTATCATCTATCCGTTCTTCTATAACATCGCGATTTCTTTTTCGAACTTCAGTCTTCGCACCTTTCAAGACTGGTCGATCGTAGGAATCCAACACTACGTGAGTGCGTTGAGCGATCCCAAGTTCTATTCTCTCTTCTTAAAAACTATTATCTGGACCGTCGTGAATGTCTTCTTCCACGTCACGATTGGGGTTTTCTTAGCAGTTATTATCAATCAAGTGATGCCCGCAAAAGGTTTCTGGAGAACTTTGTTCATCATTCCTTGGGCGGTTCCTCAATACATCACAGCTCTCACGTGGCGCGGAATGTTTAATCAAGAGTACGGGCCGATCAATCAGTTCCTGCAACAGTTCTTGCATCTGTCTCCAGTCCAGTGGTTAAGCCAACCTTTCACGGCCTTCACCGCGTGTATCATCACAAATGTATGGTTGGGATTCCCATTCATGATGATCGTAGCACTCGGAGGATTGCAGTCCATTCCACACTCTCTTTATGAAGCCGCATACTTAGATAAAGCCAATGCATGGCAAAGATTCCGCCACATCACTCTTCCGCTATTGATGCCCGTGATGGTGCCCGCGGCTTTATTGGGTTCTATCTGGACATTTAATAATTTGAATATAGTTTGGCTTGTCAGCAATGCGGGCGAACCCGGAGATCAAACTCATATCCTGGTCAGTTATGTTTATAAAGCGGCATTCAATCTGTATCGCTACGGATATGCGGCCGCTGTCTCGGTTCTTATTTTCTTAATTCTTGCTGTATGGAGCTTGGGCTCTTTGGTTGGGCAATACAGAAAGGAGACCAAGTGATTAAAAAAACGTTGGCTTGGTTTAGCATTCTTATTTTCGCGATGTTTTCAGTCTATCCGATTCTTTACGTGCTTTCGGTTTCTTTACGTGGCGATAACGCTTTCCAATCTCAGTCTTTGGAAATCATCACCTCGACCTCCACGTTGAAAAACTTTGTGGATCTTTTCACGAAAACTGATTTCCTACTGTGGATGCGCAATTCTTTGCTGGTTGCAACGATGACGACCCTTTTGGGTGTGGCCTTTGCTTCTACCAGCGCCTATGCGCTTTCGCGCTACCGCTTCCGCGGTCGCAACATGATGCTTTTTTCGTTGCTGGCAACCCAAATGTTCCCTGCAACAATGCTTATTCTTCCTTTCTATATCATTCTTTCAAAACTGCGTTTGATCGATAGCTTTTGGGGACTTTTCCTTATCTATTCCTCAACGGCTCTTCCTTTCTGCGTGTGGCAGATGAAGGCTTACTACGACACAGTTCCTAAAGAACTTGAAGAGGCGGCTTTGCTCGACGGCTGCTCGCGCTGGATGACTTTTTATAAAATCATTCTGCCCGTCTCTTCACCGGCT
Organism: Bdellovibrio sp. HCB117; assembly: GCF_047305915.1. Taxonomy (NCBI): domain Bacteria; kingdom Pseudomonadati; phylum Bdellovibrionota; class Bdellovibrionia; order Bdellovibrionales; family Pseudobdellovibrionaceae; genus Bdellovibrio; species Bdellovibrio sp. HCB117. The sequence continues at coordinate 3,441,182 of NZ_CP178622.1, forward strand.
TTAGTGATCACAGCTCTATTTAGTTTTTTAAGCAGTTGGAGTGAATACGTGATTGCGGCCGTGGTCCTGCAAGATCCACATCTTTATACACTGCCATTGGGGCTTCGCTCTTTTCAAGCGAGCATGGCCACACAGTGGGGTCTTTATGCGGCAGGAGCTTTGATCGTCAGTGTTCCGGTTTTGATTTTGTTCATTAGTATCTCCCGTTATTTGGTTTCTGGTTTAACTATGGGTAGCGTGAAGGGTTGATTATGGCATCTATTGAATTTTCTAAAGCCTCTAAAAGCTTTGGTGCTTCACAAATTCTTAAAAATATTGATTTGGAAATCACCAGCGGTGAATTCTTGGTTCTTGTCGGGCCTTCCGGTTGCGGAAAGTCCACTTTGCTTAGAACGCTTGCGGGTCTTGAAAAGTTAGATGGCGGCGATATCAAAGTAAACGGCAAATCCATCGCAAAACACGAACCTCAGGATCGTGACATCGCCATGGTATTTCAGAACTACGCTCTTTATCCGCACATGAATGTCGCAGAAAACATGGGCTTTGCTTTGAAACTGCAAAAAAAATCCAAAGACGAAATCAGCAAGCGCGTGCACCAAATCGCAGAGCTTCTGCAAATCTCTCACTTACTGGAACGCAAACCTAAAGAGCTTTCTGGCGGTCAACGTCAGCGCGTGGCTTTGGGTCGTGCATTGGCTCGCCAAACATCCATTGTTCTTTTTGACGAGCCTCTTTCAAACTTGGATGCTCACTTGCGCAGTCAGATGCGCGTAGAAATCAAACGTCTTCACCAAAGTTTGAAATCAACCATGATTTACGTCACCCACGACCAGATGGAAGCAACAACCATGGGGGACCGTATCGCCGTTCTTAAAGACGGGATCGTGGAACAAGTTGGAACTCCTACCCAAATTTACCACCAACCGAAGAATCTTTTCATCGCCGGGTTTATTGGTTCTCCTGAGATGAACTTCATTCAGGGTTCATTGTTGAAAAAACTTCCTTGGAAAGAAGTCCAAGATGGCGACATTTTGGGTGTGCGCCCCGAAGCCTTTAAGATTTCCAACGGAAACTTGGAAAGCAATGAATTAGAGCTGGGAAGCTACCAAATCGAGCTTTCTGAAAATTTGGGAGGCCAACAGATGCTTCATGGCTCGTTAGAGGGCCAAAGTGTCAGAATTCTTGTGGATTCTTCTTATAATTTTTCTAAAGATGAAAAGGTTCGTTTAAAGATCGACCTGACAAAGTCCCACCTCTTTGATAAAAAAACGGGACTGAATAAGCGACTTTAAGGAGACTGCATGTCTTTGAGCCTTTGGGCACGCCTTCTTTGTTTTGCCATCTTTGTGACAGGCCTGCAGGTGCATGCAGCTCCGCGCACTGTCTTCATACAACTTTTTGAGTGGTCTTGGGCTGATGTCGCCAATGAGTGCGAAAATTACCTGGGACCCGCGGGTTTTTCTGCGGTTCAAGTTTCTCCTCCGCATGAACATATCATGTGGGAAAACACGCCTTGGTGGGAACGTTATCAGGTCGCAAGTTATAACTTAAATTCTCGAAGTGGCAATGAGGCTGAATTTGCAGACATGGTTCGCCGCTGCCAGTCCGTGGGCGTTGATGTTTACGCGGATGCGGTCATTAACCACACAACAGGCATTCCTGGTGGTGTTGGTTTCGGGGGAACAGCATTTACCCATTACGATTACCCAGGCCTTTATTCGCACAAAGACTTTCATCACTGTGGCCGTAACGGCAACGACAACATTGTGGATTATTCTGACCGTTACGAGATTCAAAATTGCGAACTTGTGGATCTCGCCGATCTTGCAACAGAAACAGAGTACGTGCGCAACCGCTTGGCCGCTTACCTGAATAAGCTTTTGGACTTGGGTGTTGCGGGTTTTCGCATTGACGCCGCAAAACATATTCCAGCGCAAGATTTAGCAGCCATTTATTCCCGCTTAAAACGTTCGGCTTATATTTACCATGAAGTTATTTACGACCCTCAAGGTCCTATCCAATACAGCGAATATCTTCCCTACGGCGACGTGATGGCTTATGACTATCCTCGCGTACTTGCCGGGGGATTGCGCTTTAAAGATGCGGAACGTTTGCATCGTATCGCCGAAGGTTTTCCTGACAGCAAAGACTGTATCGTGTTCACAACAAATCACGATCTTGAACGTCACGATGCAAACTCGGTACTAAGCTACAACGGTGCTGAACAACGTCTTTACCGTTTGGGCCAAGTCTTCATGCTGGCGTGGCCTTATGGATACCCTCAGCTGTTCTCGGGATTTAAATTTGAAAACTTTGATCAAGGTCCTCCTCTGACTTCTGAAATGAAGTCTCATCCCGTCTTTGATCAAAATGGTCAATGTGTCGCCCCTTGGACGTGTGAACATCGTCTGCCTGAAGTTGCGGCGATGGTGGACTTCAGAAATCAAACGGACAAAGCCTTTTATATTTCCAATTGGTGGTCCAACGGCAAAGACCAGCTGTCCTTCGGCCGCGGCAGCTTTGGATTTGTCGCAATGAATTTTTCCGATGCAGAAATGCAACGTGATTTTGCCACGTCGCTGACTCCGGGTGCCTACTGCAACATCGTCAGCTCTGATTATAATCCTCGCACGAAGACCTGCACTGAATCATGGACCGTCACCAGTCGTGGTTACGTTCACGGAAAAATTCCAGCGATGTCAGCAGTCGTGCTTTTAAAAACTTCTCCATTTAAAACCAGAAAAAAGTAAATCCATGAAAAAGACTTACACTATCGGCTTTGATCTTGGTGGTACAAAATTAGCAGCGGCACTTTTAGATAATAACGGCACTATGCTGGACTTTATTAAAGTGCCGGTGGATATGAAACGCGAGAAATCCGCACTACAGACGCAAAAGCGGGTGATTGGCTTGATGGCAGATATTGCCATGGATTTCAAAAAACGTTTTCCAAAAGAAACAACGGGGAAACATTTTCTAGGTATCGGACTTGCTAGCGCCGGACCATTGAACGCCGAAGAGGGCAAGCTGATTCACCCGATGAATTATCCAGGCTGGAAGATTGTTCCGATTCGTGATCTTGTTGCAAAAGAAATCAATGCTCGTGGTTTTAAAACAAAAGTGCATTTCCAACATGACGGCACAGCTGCGGCGTTGGCAGAAGGCTGGGTTGGTGGCGGTAAAGGCATGCGTTCTTACGCGGTCGTTACGGTAGGAACTGGGGTGGGTTCGGGAGTGATCTTCAATGGATTTCCCGCACAAAGCCGCGGCATGGGCTCTGAATACGGGCATACAATCGTAGATTTTAAAAAACTTCAAGAGACTCCCGATAAACTTCATCACTGCACGGTAGAAGGAGTGGCTTCGGGCACGGGCCTTCTTCGTCGCGCAAAAGAGTTGGGTTTCACCGGAAATTCCGTCGAAGAACTTGTAGAATCTAAAGACGCCAAGTACCAGACGCTTTTTAAAGAGATGGGTTGGGCTTTGGCCTGTCTGTGTTATGACCTTTCAATTGGCTATAACTTAGAAAGAATTTTCTTAAGTGGCGGACTTATCAAGATTAAGAATCTTTATTTCAACGATCTTAAATCTCACTATAAAAAAATGATTCACCAAATGAATCCTATGTTCGAGTGCAAGATTGAAATCGCGAAAACCAAAAACCACGCCGGAGTTCTAGGCGCTGGCTACCTTCCATATCTAGCTCTTAAGAAATAAGTCCCTAGGTCGTGATGTCATTTACGGCCTAGCCTTGCGATGGCCGTAAAACTCTCGCACACTTTGCTCAAGCACTCTTGCGGGAGGTGGTCGTGGATTTACATCCTCACACGGGCGAAGAATCCCAGATTCGCATTTTGTATCACAACCTTTTAAGTGCATGGAATAAGCGCAGTGCCGCTGACATGGCTCATCTGTTTTCTGAAGATGCGAACATGATCGGCTTTGATGGCAGTCACCTTATGGGACAAGAAGAAATCGGAAAGCATCTGGCAACGATTTTTTTTCATCATCCGACGGGGTCCTTTGTGAACATTGTACGCAATGTGCGTTTTATCGCTCCAGAAGTCGCTGTATTGAATGCAGTAGCAGGTATGATTCCACCTGGGAAGACGGACATCTTGCCAGAGCTGACGGCCATACAAACGCTTGTCAGCGTGAAAGATGATGATCACTGGCGAATATCGATATTTCAAAATACTCCGGCCGCCTTCCATGGTCGGCCTGAAGAAATTGACAAGTTAGCTTTAGAATTAAGACGCGAGATGCGTGAATCCTTTCGCGCCGAAAAAAGTGCTCAAGGATTTTAGAAAAAAATAAGGAGGCCCCACGACAGGGCCCCCATGCAGGGACTGGAAAAGGATTACACTGATTTCTATAAGCAGGATTGGTGCCAAACTTCTATTCTTACGTATTGAACGTGAAGGAAATCGCACTCCCTTTTCTCCTCATTTGCGGGTGATTTTGCCCCACGGATTCTTTGTCAATTTGCGGACTCGAGGAACTTTGGAAATTCCTGCACCAAAGTGTCCATCAACGCCCGCACTCGTCGAGACATATAGCGGTTCGATGGGGTCACGATGTAAGCGTCGTGTCCGCTTTCAAGCCGATCGTTGAGTACAACTTCCACAACGTCTTTTTTCCTCAACAAGTCTGCCACGTCCCAGTGAGATCGCACCGCAATCCCCGCCCCCAGTTTCATAAGTTCAGTTAGAAATAATCCATTGTTCGAATGAGTCGTTGGTTCTTTGCTAACCTCGCCTAAACTGAGTCCCGATTTTACAAACTTTCTTTGGCGATGAATGGAAAGAAAGAGCAGACGATGTTTCACAAGATCTTTCACCGTTTTGGGAGTCCCGTGTTTTTTTAAGTACGAGGGTGAGGCAATGATCTTTAAATAATTGGGGCCCAGACGACGGGCTATTAAAGAAGAATCTTCAAGCGTTGAAAAGCGAATCGCCAAATCAAAACCCGATTCCACGAGTTTTTCGAGTTTATCGCTGAAATGCACACTGACTTCCACTTTCGGATGATTTTTGGAAAAATCCGCAAGGATTTTCGCAACCGGCCCTTGCGCCAAGGTTAAAGGCAAAGTCAGGCGCACGGGGCCTTTCAACTCATTCGTGTCGGCAAATTGTTCTTCAACTTCTTTAATATCCCCTAAAATTCTTTGTGCTTGTGGAACTAAAATTTTTCCTTCTTCCGTAAGATTCACCGCGCGCGTGCTTCGTTGAAAAAGACGCAAACCTAATACTTCTTCTAATCTTGCGATTCGTTTACTAAGAACAGAGACAGGGACAGAAAGGGTTTTGGCCGCTTGAGAGAAACTTTTAAGCTCTGCCACCTGCAAAAAAGCAACGAGGTCTTCTAAATTCTGAATTTTCATATTTTCCATAATAGAAAAAATGTTTCTCTGATTCAATGTATTATCAGCGAATCAGAAATAGCGTAGATTTAGATAGAATTTAAATCGGAGACCTAATGAAGAAAAAACGTTTAGCTTTAATCACAGGTTCGACAGCCGGTATCGGTTTTGCCATTGCCGAAAAAATGCTTCAGCAAGGCTTTGATGTCATTATCAACGGTCGCAGCGAAGCTCGAGTCAACCACGCAATAAATCAGTTGATCGAAAACGGAGCGACTAAGAACGCTTTGCAAGGTGTCGCAGCCGACTTAACTACTATAGAGGGCATTAACACAGTCACCGACCTTTTTGCGGATGTGGATGTTCTTGTGAATAACTTCGGAATCTTTGAGCCCAAAGATTTTGTCGATATCACTGACGAGGACTGGAACAAAATGTGGAACGCCAACTTTCTTTCAGGGGCGCGTTTATCACGACATTACTTTCCTCGCATGTTGAAAAAGAATTATGGTCGCATCATCTTTATTTCCAGTGAGTCGGCACTGCAAATCCCTCTTGAGATGATTCACTATGGAGTTTCAAAGACGGCGCAGCTTTCTTTGGCTAGAGGTTTAGCAGAAGCCGCAGCTCAAACAAACGTCACGGTAAATTCGGTGCTGGTCGGCCCCACGAAATCTGAGGGCGTTGGTACTTTCCTGAAACAGCTTGCAGAAAAAGCGCAAATGTCAGAAGAAGAAATCGAAAAAGATTTCTTTAAAAATGCGCGTCCGACAAGTCTTTTAAAACGTTTTATTCGACCTGAAGAGATAGGATCTTTCGTGAGCTATTTGAGTAGCGAAGAAGCTTCTGCAATTACCGGGTCTGCGCTTCGCGTTGATGGTGGTTTGTTAAAAACAATCGTTTAAGAATATTTCGGACTCATCACCCGAGGAGAAATAATGATCTTTGACCTGACTGTTCCCCAATTTATAAAGATGCTTCGTAACTTAGATGGCTTCTTAGATAAAGCATCTCATTATGCTGATACTAAAAAGTTTTCTACCGATGTTTTAGTTCAATCTCGCTTGGCTCCGGATCAATTTCCATTGGCTCGCCAGATCCAAATCGCCTGTGACACAGCAAAGCTTTGTGGATTTCGACTGACGGGCAAAACAGCCCCTTCGAACGAAGATACTGAAAAGACTTTTCCGGAATTGAAGGCCCGCATTGCAAGCACCATTGGTTATTTGGAAGGCTTGACTTTGAAAGACTATACCGAAGCTTCCGCAAAACAAGTGACTCAGCCCCGTTGGGAAGGAAAATGGATGAAAGGTGATGACTACGTCATTCATCACGCTATTCCGAATTTCTATTTCCATGTGACGACGGCTTACGCGATATTACGTCATAACGGAGTGGACGTAGGCAAGAACGACTACCTTGGAAAATTACCCTTTAATCACTGATTGAAATTAAAAACCCCTTAAGAGATTAAGGGGTTTCTTCTTTTGCGAGCTGAAATTTTTCGAAGCGATGAAGTTCTTCTTCTATACGCTCCTTATTTTTCTTAGATTTGTGTTTTCCTAACCAAGTCCACTTTTGCACCAAAAGTTCTTTGTTCGCCCGGTCTGTTTTTAGATCCAAAGCCGCGACAATCTCATCGTCTAACAGAACCGGTAAAGCAAAGTATCCGAAGACGCGTTTTTCTTTAGGAATGTAGGCCTCGAAACGATGCTCATAATCAAAAATGGCTTGCAGTCTTTTTCTCTGAATAATCAATGGGTCAAATGGCGATAGAATATGCGTGATTGGCTGCAACTCAAGTTTCATATCTAGATCTTCCGGACGAATCCATAGTTGATATTTTGAAATACCATCTATTTCGATCTCTAGAAGTTCCTTTTTTCGGACCCTTTGATCTATCAAACGACGAATCTCTGGTTTGCGACTAGGGTACAGGTGGCAGACCGAATCTAATGTGACGAACGATTGCGAACGCAGTGCCCGATCCAAAAGATAGTTATACACTTCTTTTGTTGAAGCCGGTTTTGGCTTTTTCTTCCAACCAAAATGCCGATCCAAAAGTTCATATTTTTTTAGCATCCCCAATCGCTCGGACACCGTTAAAAGACCTCCATTGAACGCCAGTTGCAGGGCTTTTTTGGAGGGTTTACGGCTAACCCAGGGATGATCTTTTTCAACTAAGACGTCATCTTCAATATCACGAATAGAAATGGCACCGTCTTTTTTAATCAACTTAAGGACTTTTTGCAGATCCTCTTTCTTAACGCTCTTGTACCAGTTCGAGGGCTCAAGTCGGCGCCTTTTCATGTCATTCATGAAATAGCGAAAGTCTTTCGTCGGCACGTAGGCCAGTGCATGGGTCCAATACTCAAATACAGACTTTTCTGTCGTCTGAGCTGTATGGAGATCCTGTCTTCGATATTTCGGAATGCGTGAATACAAAATATGGTGATGACAACGCTCGATCACGTGAATGGTATCGATTTGCACATAACCCAGATGATCAACAGCCGCACTTGTCGCTTTCGGGCCGGCTCCAAAAGGCGCCGAAACATCCAGTCTTTGTGCGTGAATCCAGAAGCGGCGGGCTTGCGCTTTTGTTAACTTCATTTTGGCAAAAGCCTTTTTGATTCAAGTTGCACAGGAATGCCAGTGCCACTCCACTTTGTAGTTTGATAACGCCCTTGCAAGACCTTTTCTGACTGAATATCTACATCGATCAAACCGTTGAATTTAGCTTTGGCCGCCAAAAAAGCCAGCCTTAACAGAGTCTCTTCACGGTCCGGACAGTCTTTGACTTTGAAAGGTTTCTCTTTGCGCTTTAAAAGTCGAGTTTCTTTCGTCTGCGTCTTAAAGAAAACCGCCACGTTCTTCGCTTCTTCCATTGTTTCATTGTAGTCCACCAACTGTGGCGCCACGTGATTATCGTAACAAGCTCCGCAATAAGTGCTGTGAGACAACTCTTCTGGAAGATTCTGCAAAAAAGAGAAGGTTTCTTTCTCTAAAAACTGCGCACAGTTCTTACAGACGGCGCTTTTGCAGTGACCGCATTCAAGGGTGGCTTTCGGTTTTTGACAGGAACAGCAGACATTATTTTCCATATATTTAAGACATCTAACATAGATTTCTGACAAATACAGCCTCCCGACTTCGGTGCGCAAATGTTTCTTCAGAACCAGAAATCGGGCTCTGCAGAAGGCTTAAATCTCACGAATTGCATGTCAGGCGTCTTAAGACGGCCCTCCCGTGTTGTACCGGAGCAGTAACATTGAACTCGGAACTATCAACAACACAAACACAGGAGGTGTTTATGAAAACAGGGCTGAAGATAACAACCTTCGTTTTCTCACTACTTTTTGGCATAAATTTCCAAGCCAACGCACAAACTGCAGAAGCCTTGGCAGAAGACGAACGCATTCCCAACATGATTGAGGAACTCGACCCTTTCGATCCGAACATCGAAGAGACCTTAGAGTACTACGATAAAATTTATGAAGAAGAAACTGGCAAACCTGCGCATCTTCCCGATGCCTTTATTAACGACATTATTGGTTTAGATACCTGTCGAAGAGCAAACTGCGCCGTCTGGGCACAAGTTGTAAAAGATACTCAGAGAATGTACTTGTATGTAAATGGAAGTCTGAGAGGTTCTTGGGCTGTTTCTACTGGAGTTAGTGGACATGGAACACCCAATTTCGACAAACATCCAGATGGACGTATCTACGACAGATACACCTCTAGCAAATTCCCTGGAGGAGACTATAATGGGTTAGGTAATATGCCTTATGCCGTATTTATTCGAGGTGGTTTTGCCCTCCATGGGACTCCACGATCGAATTGGCCTAAGCTAGGAACCCGGGCATCGCACGGATGTATCCGCATGCATCCCGACAACGCATATACGTTCAATCGCCTGGTGCGAGCGAACGGAGTACGCAATGTATGGATTACCGTGCAGTGATCTAGGTTTTTTCAGTGGAATATCCCCGATAGTCTCGGGGATATTCTTTTTTTTTACTTCTGACAATATTGTTCTACAGAGAATTTAAATTCTTTCCCCGCCTTCTGACATTTCGGTTTCATATCACCTAGCTGTCTGGCATCTGCCATCGTAGAAAGCTTGTTAAAAGAATCCGCATCAGTTTCACGCACTAAGACCGTGATGTATTTTCCGTCGTCAGATAATTTTGCCGACTGCGGTTTCACATCACAGACTGATTCTGAATCCGCCACTTGCACTTTTTGCCAGTTCGGAGCTGCGGCTCCGCAGCTGACTTTGAGTTCCACGGCGTAAGGTCTTCCCAGTTTTTCTTCTACGATGCGAGAAGAAACCAATGCCTGACCTTTTCCGTTCGGTAAAGTGACAGTTTTTTCACCCACAACATCATTTGCTGCAAAAGCGTTTGTTGAAAGGATGAATGTCGAAAGAGCTAATAAGTTTTTAAAGTTTTTCATAGTTACCCCGCACACAATGGGAATGAAAGATGGATATGGTCATTGTGAAGATCGTTACCGCCTAAAGCCGATCCTGGAATTCCAATGGACCCTGCGTATTCACGTTGACCTGGTCTGCACTTCGTAGGCATCGTGTCTTTCCAGCACTGACGGAAGGCATTGTAAAACGTCTTCGTTGTCCCTTTAAAGTCACGAACATGCGTGCTTACTGAAGTCACACCACCCGTTCTATCGTAAATAAGAAACTTCACAATGTCGATGGCGCGCGCATAAGCATGCATACTTAAACTCGAAGAGTTTCTGGCATTTCGATTCACATAAGTTCCCCAGTGACGAATGAAAACTCTTTCAGGTTGGGGATAGTTGGCTGCTAACGCCGCCGTTTCCACACAGCCAAAGAAATGTTTATTCAGGTGAGTCGCATAGTTTGGATGAATAGTTCCGTTACCGCATTTTGTATCGCTGTCATAACCGCCGCGAACAATCGCTGCCGAATCACAACCATTCCAAGTTTTACCTGGACCATAAGCAAGCTGTGTCGTTCCTGGTTTAAAAGAAAAATACAATCCGTTGATTGGAGGTTCTGTCGGAGTTGTGACCGTGCCAGAGCCCGTATCACCACCATCTGGAATTGTTGGTGAGGTGCCTTGTGTGGTGTCGTCGGGCTCTCCTGATGCCCATTCACCATCTCCTGAAGCCTGCGCACATCCTAGACCTAGAAGTGCGGAAGAGATTAATAAAATTGAAAGACCGCCTTTAATTTTGTTTGTCAGTGTCTTGTGTTTTTGCATTGGTTAAGTCTTAAGTGACAGCCTTGTAACTTAAAACCCCAATGGCCTAGCTCTGGACCATATATAGACCAAGGACTCCCGGGAAACCCGCTGTAGGAGCTATTCTCACGTCACTATACGAGAATCCTCAGAATAAAATCACTTTGAAAACATGCGAGGGGATCGAGACGATCTGATTTTTTTGGGCTCTTTTTTCCATTGGAACTTTTTAAGATCGATCTTATTTTTCTCTGTGAAAATCACGCCTTCCTTTATTAGCAGTGATTTTTGTTTCTTGAAGAACGAAGAGTCCTCTGGAAAAGATATTCTTCCTTGCGAGTTGATCACCCTTTGCCAAGGAAGTTTATAAGTCTTTGAAGAAGAGTGCAGAATCCAAGCGACTCCTCGCGAACCTTGGGGCTTCCCCGCAAGTTTCGCGATTTGTCCATACGTAGCGACGTTTCCCTTGGGAATCTGCTGAATAAACTTAATAACATTTTTCGAAAATTCATTCAGCTCTTCCAAGGTAACTTCCTATCCAACGGCGTTTTCTAAAAGAATCAGAATGATTCCGATAATAGAGCCGCCCGCGATCACACCCGCCGCCAAAGTTTCTTGATTCTCTACAAAAGCGCGATAGCCAAAGCTTGTTTGATCTTTGTAGCGCTTTTTTGCAATCCAGAACAATAAAGTTCCTAAAGCCATCGACCAAGCGTCAACGAAGCGAAGAACGAAACCAAGTCCCAAACCGACACCCGAAAGAGGGAAACGGCCTTTGGTTTTCTTGTTCAGAATTTCGATCACAATACCTGCTACTGCACCGACACCCGCCGCCAATTGCGCCGTAGGATGAAGATTGCTAAGTCCTTTCGTCAAAACCTCCGCAACACCTTTCCAAATCGAAGCTCCTGGAAGCGGCAACGCTTCCGAAGTGAAAAGTGAAACGTCTCCATGGAATAAAGAATAAAAAACCGGAACAGCAACCAGGCCGCCTGCGAAAATTCCCAGTACGTGTCCAACGGCTTGATGGCGAGGTTTACCACCTAACATGTAAGCAGGTTTAATATCCATCAACAGGTTGCTGGCGTTTAAGGATACTTCGGATGTGATTCCCGCCGTCATCAAGTTGGTCGTCACATTTCCGGGCGCCGCCACACCGTAAGTGATCTGAGTCAACTTACCTAAAGCTCCCCCTGGAGTGATACCAGTTAAACCTGTTGAAGTGACTGCGATCAAAGTAAAGATAAAGACAAGGGGGATGGCCAATAGACCCAACCAATAATGAATTCCAAACCACACATGACCGAGATAGATCGTGATCGCGCCGACGACAGGAATACCAACGGCGAAAATCCACATTGGAAGTTCAATTTTTTCAAGTGGATCTGCCTTTTTATCTTTCTTTTTAGCAAACCCCTTACGGAAAGTTTCAACCAAGATTTGTGGTTTAGAAAAGAAAGAATAAAGCGATGAGGTCGTCATAATCGCAGCACCACCCCATAAAGCCCACATCGTGATCGCCTTGAACTTCGCCTCTGGAATCACTCCATTGCTGATCATAATAGGTGCAAGAACGAAATAGTTTAAGAATCCACCCAGCAGAATAGACATCGCTGTCTTCATGCTCATCAAACCACCCGTTCCCATCATCACGATGGATGTATCAAACTGGATAGTGAGGTCTTTAAGAGGACTTCCCAAGATTTTAGGTGTCGCAAACTTATAAACGAAATCGTCCCAATAATGAGGAAGGGCTAAGAAAGGCATTTTGATTGCCGTCAGCACAGCATCCGCGCGCAAGATTTCAATCAAAGCGGAAATCCCCGCACCACTCATCAGGAGCTTCGCCTTAAACATCCCCTGTTTGCCATCCTCCGAATGCAAGCTGTCTAAGACGACGCCAGCGGCGTAACCTTCAGGGAACGGCAGTTGTTCTTCATTGATGAAACGTTTTTTAAGCGGAAATGCAAACAAGACACCCAAAATAGCCAAAACAACAATCCACCAGAATGTCTGCCACATAGGAATTACTTCCCCGGTGACCATCATGTAGGCCGGAATGGATGCCATCATCGGTGCTGTCATGTAGCCCGCGCTCGTAGCGATACTTTGCATGGCATTGTTTTCTAAAATCGACATGTGCGTGCCAAGCTTTAACTTGTCCATCAATTTAAAGAATGCAAAAGAAAGTATCACGGAAGAGATTCCGACGCCCAAAGTCCAACCGGTTTTAATTCCGATGTAAAGGTTTGTCAGGCTTAGGACACCACCCAAAATCATCCCAGTTAAAGCCGAACGAAGTGTTAGTTGCGGCATGTCGCCTTTATAAACATTCTTAAGCCACCACTCGTCTTTCTGTTCCAAGGTCATCGAATGGATTTGTTCTTCGTTGAGTTCTTTAATCATGAATAGCCTCCGCAAAAAGTAGAAGACCAGATTTTGCGCCAGGACACAATCATTATCAGAGGGAAAAAAAGATGACCACTGAAGCGAAACTCTGAAACAATCAGATGAAAGAAGGTACTGCGATGTCGGACGTCATTAATATTTCAGAGCTGAATAAAGTGTATTCTTCAGGTCATAGCGCCTTAAAAAATATCCAACTGCAGATCCGCCGTGGAGAGATCTTTGCGCTTCTTGGGCCTAATGGTGCCGGAAAGACGACGTTGATCAATATTATTTGCGGCATCGTCAACCGCAGTTCGGGATCGATAATTGTTGATGGACTGGATATACAAAAAGACTATCGAAAAGTTCGAGGCAAGATCGGCTTGGTCCCTCAAGAGTTGACCGGCGATATGTTCGAGAAAGTGTGGGATTCAGTTGAATTTAGTCGCGGTGTCTTCGGAAAACCGCGAAACGCAAACCACTTGGAAAAGGTCCTAAAAGATCTGTCCTTGTGGGACAAGAAGGATTCTAAAATCATGACTCTTTCAGGTGGAATGAAAAGAAGAGTGATGATTGCCAAAGCTCTTTCCCACGAGCCTGATATTCTATTTTTGGATGAACCTACGGCGGGAGTGGACGTGGAGCTTCGCCACGATATGTGGGCCATGGTCCGCAAGCTTCGCGAGAGCGGAGTCACAATCATTCTGACGACCCATTACATTGAAGAAGCTGAAGAGATGGCGGATCGAATCGGCGTCATTAACAAGGGCGAACTGATTCTTGTCGAGAATAAACACACGCTGATGAAAAAACTGGGTAAAAAGCAACTGACGCTGCAACTGCAAAGTCCCCTGGCCGAAATTCCCTCCGAATTCAAAGGCACGCATTTGGAACTTTCAGAAGACAAGAGCCAACTTATTTACACGTTTGATACTCAGGCAGAGCAGACCGGAATCTCAGAGCTACTAAGAAAACTCGGCACCTATGGGATCGACTTTAAAGATCTAAAGTCTTCCGAGAGCTCCCTTGAAGAAATCTTCGTCAAACTTATTGGAGGCAAAAAATGAATATTTATGCGATCCGCGCTATTTACTGGCACGAACTTGCAAGGTTCTTTCGCACGCTTTTTCAGAGTATCGCTTCTCCGGTTCTTTCAACGTCGCTTTACTTCATTGTTTTCGGTGCCGCCATTGGTTCACGCATGAACGACATGAATGGAGTTAGCTACGGAGCATTCATCGTTCCCGGATTGATTATGCTTTCAATTCTGACTGAAAGTATTTCGAACGCCTCTTTTGGCATTTACCTTCCACGCTACACCGGTACGATTTACGAAGTGCTGTCCGCTCCCATTTCGGCATTTGAGATCGTCATTGGTTATGTTGGGGCCGCCGCCACTAAGTCCATTATTCTAGGTACAATCATTTTGATCACTTCAAGAATCTTCGTTGACTACACGATCGCGCACCCTTTCGTCATGATCGCATTTCTTATCCTAACTTCGGTCACCTTCAGTCTTTTCGGATTTATTATCGGTCTATGGGCCGACGGCTTTGAAAAGCTTCAAGTGATACCACTTATGATTATTACACCACTGACTTTCCTGGGTGGAAGTTTCTATTCCATCGACATGCTTCCCCAGTTTTGGCAAAAGGTGTCTTTGTTCAATCCAGTGGTATATCTGATCAGTGGTTTTCGTTGGAGTTTTTTTGAGAAGGCCGACGTCAGCATCGGGGCAAGTCTGGGACTGACGTTTTTATTTTTCGCAATATGCATGGCGATTGTCTGGTGGATCTTTAAAACGGGCTACAAAATCAAAGCATAAAAAAAGAGGCAGATAAATCTGCCTCTTTTCGTTTACGCGCGTGGGTTGCGTTTAAAAAGTGGAGCATACAAATGCCAGTAAGCGCTTGCCGCCAAGATATGAAGTACGATCATCGCTAAAGGCATAATGAAGTTCTGAAATCCCGGTGTTAAAAAACCGTGGAATAAAGCAATTTGCAATGTGATTGGCGCAAGGATCACCAAAGCCACTGGCGAGGCAAATCCCAAAAGCAACAAAGCACCACAGATAGTTTCTGTTCCCTTAAGAACAGGCATGAAGTAGGCCGTCGACATCACCCCTTCAAAAAACTTCATAACACTTTCCGGTTGTGTTGCCGGTGCTGGAATGAAATTAAAAAATCCATTCAGACCAAAAACAAAATAGATCAAACCAAGGATAATCTGTGCTCCTAGAGCGATTTTATTTTTCATAACGTGCTAAACCCTTTCTGTGGTTATTTTTTTGTTCTTAAAGATTTAATATAGTTTAAAGCTTGAGCGGCGGCATTTTCGAACATATCGGGATCCCTCTTCATTTTTGTAAGAAGCATCCCGCCTTGCATGATAGAAATACAGAAATCCGCTAAAGGCTCTGGCTTTGCGGATGAAACAAGCTCACCCGCCGCCTTCTTTTCGGCAAAAAAACGTGTTAGCTGCCCGCGACTCCACTCTAAAAATAGTCGGACATCCTGACGAAGAAGCTCTTGTTCGTTAGAGATATCAGCTCCGATAGTTCCAATTGGACAGGAACATTCAAACTTCACGCTTTTTTGGAAATCGATGTAAGTCTGGAACCAGTTTTCCAGATCTTTCCAGGTTTGGATGTTGTATCCCGTTGGGGTTTGACCCGACCGAATCACTTCGTGCAAAAACTGTAAAACTGCATGAATAAGGCCATCTTTATTGCGAAAGTAATGAGAAAACTGACTTTTTCCGGTTTCAGACTGGGCCAAGATTTGATCAATACTAGTGGCATTCACACCCTGACGGTGGAACAACTCTAAAGCAGCATTAATCATACGCAAACGGGTGTCAGATTTGACGGCCATGCTAAACCTCTATCATTCTGTTCTATATAGTACAAGATTTACATGAATTTGTGGCAAGAATTAGGATGAAAATGCCCCAAAACGAGGCTTATTCTATTCTAGACTTGAAGTGTACCAATTAGTACAGTAGAACTAAAAATGAACTGGAGGCTGTTATGGAAACACATTCAGAACCTATTATAGTCACTCGCTTATTTGATGCTTCCCGCGACGATGTCTGGAAAAGCTGGACCGTCCCTGAACGAATCAAACAATGGTGGGGGCCCCACACGTTTACGGCTCCCACAGCCAAATGTGATGTCCGAGTCGGTGGCGTTTACCTCTTTGCCATGCAAGATCCCGAAAAAAAAGTTTATTGGGGCACAGGAACCTATAAAGAGGTAGTTCCTCATACCAAACTCGTCTTTACGGATTCTTTCGCGGATGAAAACGGGAACATTGTTTCTTCCGAGTACTATGGAATGCCCGGAATTCCTAAAGAGTTGTTAGTCACCGTGACACTGGAAGAAGAAAACGGAAAAACCAAAATGACGTTGAAGCATGAAGGATTTCCTGCAGGCGAAATGGCCGATCAGTGCAAAGAAGGTTGGGAACAGTCTTTTGATAAATTCGAAAAAACACTTAATAAAGAAGAAGGGCGCAAGCAATGGCTAGACAAATCTATGTAAACTTACCCGTGAAAGATTTAAAAAAATCGATGAACTTTTTCTCTCAGCTTGGTTTTGAATTCAATATGGAATTTACTAATGACCAAGGGGCTTGCTTGATCATTGGTGAAAATATTTATGCCATGCTTTTAGCTGAAGACTTCTTTAAAACGTTCACTAATAAACCTCTTGTCGACGCAAAGAAAAGTACGGAAGTCTTAGTTTGCTTTTCGACCGACACGCGCAAACAAGTGGATGAGTTTGTGGCTAAAGCAAAGCAAGCCGGAGGAACTGCTCCCCGCGCTTCGCAAGATCACGGATTTATGTATCAACATGGTTTCGAAGATCTTGATGGACATATTTGGGAAGTCGTATCCTACGAACAAGCGAAATAAGGAGAGAACGTGAAAGTAAAGAAGCATCCTGTAAATCCGGAACTGGATTTAGTTTTAGAGCGAGTCGTCGATGTTCCGAGACATCTTGTTTGGAAGGCGTGGACAACGCCTGAACTCATGAAACAATGGTTTGCGCCCCGCCCTTGGACGACGCCCCAAATTCGCTTGGATCTTTATCCCGGCGGCGCTTTTAATACCACGATGAAATCCCCCGAAGGACAAGAGTATCCAAGTCAGGGCTGTGTCTTAGAGGTTATCGAAAATGAACGTTTGGCCTTTACTTCCGCATTGAGTGAAGGTTTTCGCCCGACGGGTGAATCCTTCATGACAGCGATCATCACCCTTGAAGATCATCCCCAAGGAACGAAGTACACGGCTCACGCTGTTCACAAAAATAAAGAGGATAGAAAAACTCACGAGGACATGGGGTTTATGACGGGTTGGGGTATCTGTCTTGATCAACTAGTCGAACTGGTCAAAAAAGGAATTTAAATAAAGAAGCCGCTTGCAGAAGCGGCTTCTTACTTAGGGGATTTCTAAGATCTTTGCTCCTAACGATTCATCCATCTTACGGTTCAACTTTTTATCCATAAGTTCCACCCGGATCTCCAAAGATCCCGTGTCGACCGTAGCTTCAAGAATGTGACCTGCTACCGCCTGAAAATTTTCCCCCGCTCCGACTCCATGTGCATGCAGCGAGGGCTTTCCCTCTTCCCAGGCGATACTTCCTTTCAAACTTGCCAGTTCGATTTTTTTAAACTCTTTAGGAACATACTCTTTCGTTTTAAAATCAAAGAATCCAAATTTTACGTTGGCAAAACCGATACCACTGAATGTGGCACTTTTAATATTTTCTTTCTTCGCTAATTCTTCTAGATGCTTAAATACTTGATCACCCTCTCGCAACACCATCAGGTAACCGCCACTGACCTTGATATATCGTTTCGTTGTATCCGCCTGAGCGATTTCAAACATAAACACCACCATCATTCCAAATAAGAAAAGCTTCATTGAACTTCCGCTGATTCAGCAGATCGCTCTTGGAGCGGCGGCAAACAAAGAGCCAAGTGTTGCGTGGAAAGAAAGAAAATTGAAAGACTGCAAAAAAGACGCACAGCCGCCTCCTTATGACAACTGCGCTAAAGAATAGTGTCAGTCAGAGGCGGCATCTAGAAACATGATTTTATTTTGTCGGAAAACAGCTTATTTCGTAGGAATGAGTATTTCGGTCACAAGCTGCTCTTCGGGGGTCGTTTTGGGATCATTCACATAATTTTCAATGAAGAAGTCATCGCGCATAGGGGCCGCCGACTTTTCAAAAGAGCTAAAGATCATCCCGCAAGCCTCAGGCAGATTGGCATACGATCCCGTCATCGTGTAACGAGAGTATTTACCGCCCTCAAATCGCATGTACTTAAAACCATCCGGCAGTTTTTCTGGCTTCTCTTGCACGGCGACTCCCGCACAGTAAAGCATTTGAGGCTGCACCTTATAAAGACTCATAAACCCCTTAAGCTTCATATCATTAGCAATTCCAGCCAAGCCGGCGTGCAATTCTTGCCACGCTTTGGGTGCTGTCTCTTGAAAAGGTCCGATTTTTTCGATGTAAACATAGTGCGTTGCAGGCCACTGAATGATTTCTGCTTTGTCTGTCACTTTCATAATTCCTCTTTTTAGTTTTTTGCTTCAACGAGTGTTTTCAAATTTTGAATACCTTGAACAAATTGATCGCCGACCATTTTTTCAACATCGATAAAAACATGGACGAGCTTTCCCATAAACCCGCCGTCACCTTCCATAGACCAGGTGAACCGAGTGGCATCCCCTTCAGACGTTAACGTGTAAGTGACTAGGTTTTCCGCGTGCATAGGTTTTATCATCGTTAATTTAAGTTCCACCGTTTCCTGAGGAGTTAGTTTCACAATTTCAATTTTTCCGGAACCGGATTGATCATTTCCCTCAAAACTCATGGTTGCTCCGACGCCCGCCTCAGGCCCCGAAAAGGACTTTTTCATCGTAGGATCTGCTTTTTCATAAGGAGACCACTCGCCCCCCAACTTCAAATCACTGATATAGGGATAAATTTTATCCTTGGGAGCCTTAATCAAATCACTACGAACGTATTTGAATTTCCCCTCTCGTGTAGAAACATAGCCAAGAAATGCCACCAAAAGAACCAGAACCGCTAAACCTGCGACTTTCAACATATAGAACCTCATAAGTTAAATGTGAATTCAGCTTAACATACTAAATAGTATGTTGTAAATAGTATCGAACTTTGTTAGACTTTTCTTTATGAAAAAGAAGACCGCGGCCCCAAAAAAGACACGAAATCTTGAGAAATCTCGAAAAGAGATCCTGGAGGCCGCTTTTCCATTGGTTTTCGCCCGCGGGTTTCAGGGTGTCAGCATCGATGACATTGTTAACCAGACCTCACTAACCAAAGGTGCTTTTTATCATCAGTTTCCCACGAAGTTAGAACTGGGTTATGCACTGGTTGATGAGGTTATTAAGCCTATGATCATCGACAGATGGATTAAACCACTAGAAGGATTTGAAAATCCTCTAGAGGGAATTCTAAAACAAATGAAGACATTGATCGGCAAAGCTTCTCCTGAAGAACTGCGACTGGGCTGCCCTTTGAACAATTTGGTCCAAGAAATGGCGCCGATCGACACCGGCTTTCGAGACCGCTTAGAGGCTTCGCTCACTCTGTGGATTGACGAGATGGAAGTTCATATCAAAAGAGCTAAGAAAGAAGGCTATCTAAAAAATGACGTCAACACTCGTCACGTCGCTCATTTCGTGGTGATGACTCATGAAGGCTTTTACGGAATGCTCAAAGGCCTTCATGATCCGAAAGCCTTTGACGCCTTATTTGATTCCTTAAAAAGATACTTTCAAACTATTTCTAATTAAGCAGGGCCGCGCGATTTTCACTTAGAAACTGTCTTAAAAGAACAGGTTCTTTGTGCGCAAAATCTTTCACTGCTGTCGTCACGGATTGAAGACTTCCCTTTCTTGCGGAAGCATCAAAGGTCATAAAAACTTGCGCCCAAGCTTCTGGAAGTCCGGATTTGATAAGAGCTCCTGCAAATTCTGAATCTGAAAGATCTTGATAACGAATCGTTTTACCTAAGACCTCGCTCAAAAGTTTCACAAGATCCTCATAACTAACAGCTTCGGAACCTGTGATATCGATGATTTTATTTTCATAGATCTCTTCCGCCAATGCCCCCGCTGCGGCTTCGGCACAATCTGCACGACTGACGTAAGCGATTTTACCGGCGCCGGCAGAGCCGTATAAAGTACCCATCGCCACCGCACTTTTTAAAGACATTAGCAGGTTATCCATATACAGATTGTTGCGAAGGAACGTGTAGGTCAGTCCACTTTCTTTAATCGCTACTTCTGTCGCGTAATGATCTGGAGCTACCACGGAAGGACTGATTTCTGCCTGAGGAAGAGATGTATAAAGAATATGCTTCACACCGGCTTTCTTGGCTGCATTGACTGCATTTTTGTGAGCCTTGATGCGATCTCCAAAACGATCTGTACTAATCAATAATAAGCGGGACCCGCCTTTAAAAGCCGACTCTAGCGAGTTCACATCATCAAAGTCTGCAAAACGCACATCCACCCCTTGTTGGACCAGATCCTTCAATTTATCAGGTGTTCGTGTAGTGACGATGATGCGATTTCCTGGCACCCGCTTTAAAAGAGCTTTTAAAGTTAATTGACCTAAATTTCCGGAAGCGCCAGTAAGAATAAGTTTTCCTGAGTTCATATTTATCTCCTTTTGACACCTTAAGTATGAACTATCTTCGCGGGCGCGATTAGACAGTAAAATCTGGAAATATTATGCGGATATCCGTATAATGAGGGAATGAACTTAGATGGAATAGACGTTTTTGTAAAAGTAGTTCAAGCAGGAAGCTTCACCGCAGCGGCGAAGTTATTAAATATGCCGACAACGACTGTCAGTGGAAAAGTAGCCCACTTAGAGCGGCGACTGGGAGTCACTTTACTTCAGCGCACCACCCGCAAACTCAATCTGACTCAGGCCGGTAGCAAGTTTTTCTCTAGATGCGTAAAAGCTTTGGAGGAAGTAGAAGCGGGCGAAAGTGAACTCACTGCGATTAAGGCGGAACCTCAAGGACTTTTAAAAATCACCACGGTCGCGGATCTTGGGCACTCATTGATGCCGGATCTTATTCGCGGTTATTTGAAAAAATATCCCCAAATGCAGGTGGAGCTTATTCTTACAACTCGCGTAGTGGATCTTATCGGCGAGGGAATAGACCTCGCAATCCGTACCGGCAGTTTGGAGGACTCTACTCTGATAGCGAAGAAGTTTTATAATGATGAATTGGGACTGTGGGCCTCTCCGGCTTATTTAAAAAAGAACGGCATACCAAAAGCCGTGAAAGATCTTAAGAAACACCAATTCATTAAGTTTTCTTCTAGCCCCCGGCTGTTCAAAGCTATGAGCGACAAAGACTCTGAAAAGCTCGTTATGCCCAGCCGAATTTTCGTCGACGACATGGAAACAATGAAGGCTTTTGTGTTGGGTGGAGATGGCATTGGTACTCTTCCAGGCACATTGGCGGATAAGGAAGAAAAGGCGGGTAAAATCGTGCGCGTCCTACCGGGATGGAGATGGGGTGCCGCGAACTTTTACTTCGTCTATCCTCCTCAACGCTTTGTTTCTTTAAAGGTCCAAACTTTCATTGAACACGCTTTGCAAACCCGTGCAGAGCGCAAAGATCTATGATAGGTTGCAAGAATGGAAAATCAAACTCACTGTCCTCAATGCAATTCTGAAAATATTTATGCCGATGGAAATCTTTGGATTTGTCCAGAGTGCGGTCACGAATGGAGTTCGTTTGCCGCCGCTGAAGGCACGGCGGAAAAAGTCGAAGACACAAGTATTCGCGATGCGAATGGCAACGTCCTTAACGATGGGGACTCCATCACTGTTATCAAGGATCTGAAAGTGAAGGGCTCTTCATTGGTTGTAAAAGTGGGTTCAAAGGCTAAAAATATCCGCCTCGTTGACAGTGCTGATGGACATAATATCGCCTGTAAGATTGATGGTATCGGCGCGATCAATTTGAAGTCCGAATTTGTAAAGAAGGCCTAAAAACCATTCTTTGATTCTTCACCAAATCTGCTTATTTATTTTCTCGGCCCGCCGTTGTCTATGATGATATCGGGCCATGAATCAGTCATCACAATACACGTCACAAGTCCCGGGTTCCTCTCGCATTCTTCAAGAAATTGAAAAGAACGCCGTACCTCTGAAGGATAATCGGGATTTAGAAAAACTCATTAAAAATATCGCCGATAAAAAGATCGTTATGCTGGGAGAATCCAGCCACGGCACAGAAGAATTCTACAAATGGCGGCGCCTTCTTTCTCAAGAGCTTATTCAACACCACGGATTCAGCTTTATCGCAGTCGAGGGGGATTGGCCTCCCAGCGCGGAGCTCAATCGCTTTGCCCAAGGCGGCACTCGCACGAAAGCCCCCGAAGATGCTTTGAAGAGTTTCCAAAGATGGCCGACCTGGATGTGGGCAAATACCGAGATCGTACGATTGGCTCACTGGCTTAAGGATTATAATAAGAAAGAAAAACAGAAAGTGGGCTTTTTCGGACTGGATGTGTATTCACTATTTGAATCCATTGATGAAATTATTAAACAGCTCAACAGCATTGATCCGGATTTGGCATATCATATTCAAAGTCAGTACGCATGTTTCGATCCGTATCAAAGAGATGAAAGAACTTACGCCAGATCGCTGATTCAATTTCCGGAGGGCTGCGAGAAACAAGTCTTAAAAGCCTTAACCGATCTTCTTAATGTGCGACTGGATAAGATGACCCGTCATTCTGAAAAGTATTTCGACGCTCGTCAAAATGCGCGCATCGTAAAAAATGCTGAAAAATATTATCGTGCCATGATTCAAGGGGAAGAAGACTCTTGGAATGTCCGGGATCGTCACATGATTGAAACACTAGATATTCTTCTAAACCGTCATGGAGAAAACTCAAAAGCCATCGTTTGGGCGCATAACACTCACATCGGTGATTACCGCGCCACACCCATGCTACAGGAAGGCCAAGTAAATATCGGTGGACTGGCCCGTGAACAATGGGGTGCTGAAGAGGTCGCGCTTGTTGGATTCGGAACATATCAAGGCGAAGTCATCGCCTCTCATGCCTGGGACGGACCGATTGAAGTCATGAAAGTGCCGCCCGGAAGGGAGCAGAGCTACGAATTCTACTTTCATGAGGCCTCAAAACACCTTCGCGAAGATTCATTTTACGTTTGGTTGAATAACAGTGAAATTTTATCTGAAACTTACGGTCACCGAGCGATTGGTGTCGTCTATGATCCCGAACATGAACGCTTCGGGAACTACGTGCCTTCTTCTTTGTCAAAGCGTTATGATGCCTTTGTTTTTATAGATAAAACGACGGCTCTCACCCCTCTAAAACAAGATTTTAAAAGGGACGAGATTCCAGAGACGTGGCCCCGTGGAACTTAAGCTTCTGCTAAAATCTGAGAGGGCGAACTTGATTTTTGCAAGACCGCAGAGCGACCGCGAACATCCATTTCAAGTTGAGTTATAATTTCATTTAATAGATGAACCTGTGCAAAGACCTCGTCAGAAGCATCAGACACTTCTTTCATGCTGTCTTTATTTTCGTTGGTGGCTTTTTCGAAAGCACTAATAAGCTTTGAAATATGGATCAAGCCGACAGCTTGTTCTTTTGTAGCTCCCGCAATTTCTGTATTTAGGGCGGTCACTTTTTGCACAGAAGAAACAATGTCGTGAAGAAGTTTTGCCGCCTGATCAGCCCGCGCCTGACTTGAATCGACTAAAAAGACATTCTCTTTAAGCAAAGAATTGATCTCTTTAGCCGAAGTCGCACTCTTCTGTGCCAACGAACGGACAGCATCCGCGACAACGGCAAAACCTTTTCCTTGTTCACCGGCTCGGGCGGCTTCGACCGAGGCATTCAAAGCTAAAAGATTTGTTTGAAATGCGATATCATCGATGACCGTGATTGTTTCTACGATCTTCTTGGAACTCATCGCGATATCTTTCATCGAATTAAGCACTGCCATAATCTCGGCCTGACCGTTAACGGCGGATGCGTTCGCGTTTGTGGCGACGGCCGCCGCTTGTTGCGAACTTTCTGTGCTAACCTTGAGCATGCCATTAATTTCTTCGATAGAGGCAGCGGTCTCTTCAATTGTGGCGGCTTGTTCAGTCACCTTTTGATGAACGCTCTGAGAAGCATTCTGCAATACGGCGCTCACTTCTTGAGAGGTGTCTGCTGACTGCTTTAATCGCGTGATCGATTTCAAAATCGAGGTCAGGCTTTGGCCAATTGTGTTTCCAATATAAATGGAAATCAGAATGGTCACTAATAGCGCAAGGCCTGAATAAATCAAAGACTTTGCTCGCCCGTCCTGCAATGTCTGGATTCTGACTTTCAAAAGCACTTCCAGTTCGGCATTTGCAACGGTCCAGGAGGCGAAGCTTTGATCAATGGCCTTCATCCCACTTTGAAATAGAGCGGTTCTTTCAACGCTTTCGCCTCGCGAGAGCGCTCTTAGTTTTTCAATCACGTCCTTAACACTGTTTGACAGTATAGAGACCTCAGCCGGTATTCTTTCTTGTAAAGACGAAGAAGTTCCATAAAAGTTCGGGTCTTCATTGATTGCCGTTTGGCTGTCGGCAATGATGCGGTTTAGGTCCGATTCCTCTAGCTGTGTGGCGTAGAGAGCCGCTTGAATACGACGATCAACATCGCTTCCGTTGACATAAAGGGCATCTAAGTTTCCAGTGATACTAGCAAGACGATCCTGCATTTGCGGTAGTGCCAATAAAGAAATATCCATCATGTAGTAACTGTCTAAATCGGGATCCAGGATTAAGTTGGAAGTGTCACCCAAATGTGTGATTGCTGTTTTCACAGAAGAAATAGCCTCACTCCATTTTTTCTCTTTAATCAAAGAAGAAAGCTCTTGAAAGCTCGCGATTTCACGTTTTCTTTTTGCAAGCTCTGCATCTGAAAACTGTAAGAGCTCTTCGCGAATATGATATTGCGCTTCTAACCTTTTCAATGAATCTTCCGGAGACTTATCCGTAGTTCCCAGCTGCAGATGAACGAGCTCTTGCCACAAAGCCTCGTAAGATTTCTGCAATTCATTCCCCTCATATTCTTTCAAAGAAAAGTCGACGTTGACACTTTCAGATCTGTACATCAAGACCGTCAAAACAACGATGGGAAGTGTGAAGATAAAAATATTAATTATTAAGCGCCACTTTAAAGGAATCTTTTCCACAAAAACGTACCTATCTATGAGAACCGACTCATGTTTTTATTGTGGAAATAAACAAAGGAGGCCGTCAATGAAGGAACAGGCGCAAGGGCTTTGGGCTAGTGTTTTGGCGCGTACAGGGGGCGCTGATCCATATAGTTCTTGAATCAGCGCCGTCAAAATGCCTAAAGAGCGGCTTCGATAGCCTTAATAATAATGGGATCGTCAGGAGTGATATCCGGAGAGAAGCGAGCAATCACTTCACCATCACGGCCAATAAGGAATTTTTCGAAATTCCAAAGGATATCTTCTTTCTTTTCACGCACGATGCCGTACTCTTTAAGCTGCTGTTCAAAGTTCACGCCGTCTTTCAAAGTAGCCACGGGTTTCTTTTCAATAAGGAAGCGGTAAAGAGGATGTTGACCATCACCCTTCACCACGATTTTTTCAAACATGGGAAATTTAATACCAAATTTGCTTTGGCAGAAGTTTTGAATTTCGGCGTTACTACCAGGCTCTTGCGCGCCAAACTCATTTGCGGGGAATCCTAAAACTGCGAATCCCTTCTCTTGATACTTTTCATAAATCTTTTCCAAACCTTCATACTGCGGCGTCAGGCCGCACTCAGAGGCCACGTTCACCACCAACGCCACTTTTCCTTTGAAGTTTTCCAAAGGTGTGTTTTCACCACGGATGTTTTTCATCGTAAACGTATAAAAACTGGTACTCATAGCGAACTCCCTCGTAACTGAAAGTACTTCAAATTCTTGTCGACCTTCGACAGGATTTATTACGGCGATCAGACTCTCACTCCGATCATAAAGGTGCAAATAAGAATTTATTTTTAAACGCAGCATCCACCCAGGGTGCATTCCGCCCAGTTAATTTTTTTTGTTTGCAGCATTTTGAAATTCCTCCCGAACTATTCGCCAACCACCGCCACAACACGAACAGTGGCAACAACTCCACGGAGATGGGGAAATGAAAAACACCAGTCTGAGTTTTAAAATGTACTTCGTTATGGGAATCTTGATTGCGGGATCTATTGTGATCGCCGCCATCGGCCTGAGCCGTATGAGAAAAATCAACGACACTCTTCATTCCATTGTGAATGAAAAGTCTGCGCGAGTCTCTATCGTCAAAGATATTCGCTCCACTTTTTATCTCCAACTGATGAATGAAAGAAACTACATTCTAGAAACCGACCCGGAAAAAATGAAAAAGATCGATGCTCTCATGGAAACTCGCCATGACGAGATCTTAAAGCGTGTCGACGATCTGCACGCTGTATCTACGGAGATTGGCAAGGAAGAGGCTGCCAAGTTTAAAGCCGCTTATCAGGAATGGTGGAAAAACACGCAAGAGGTCAAAGCCTTCGTAGCCTCCGGCGATAAGACCAAGGCTTTACATCAAAGCCAGTCCGTGGGTCACGAAATTCGTCAAACAAGCGAGTCGATCATTAATGGCAACGTACAAAGAAATGAAGAGCGGATGTCTAAGGAAGCCATACAGGCAGAAAAAGATTATGAATCAGCCAAAGTTTTGATGCTGACCGCAAGTATCGGGACAATCCTTCTTGGTCTATCTATTGGTGGATTAATTTTGCGTTCGCTATCAAAATCGATTAACCAAATCATCGGAAATCTTTCTGCTTCGTCGAATCACGTATCAGCAGCGTCCCAACAAATTGCCTCCGCCTCTGTCGAACTTTCGGAAGCTACCACAGAACAGGCTTCTTCCCTGGAAGAAACCGTCGCGACCATTGAAGAGCTTTCATCAATGGTCAAGGTCAACGCTGAAAATGCCGGCCAAGCGTCTTTGCTTTCGAGTCAAGCCAGCAATATCGTTTCTCGAGGCGAAAAAGAAATGGGTTCATTAATCTCTTCCATGGGAGAGATTTCCCAAGATTCTAAAAAGATCTCGGACATTATCAATGTGATCGACGACATAGCCTTCCAAACAAATCTTTTGGCCTTAAATGCGGCCGTAGAGGCGGCACGCGCCGGAGAACAAGGCAAAGGTTTTGCGGTGGTCGCCGAGGCTGTTCGAACCCTCGCCCAGCGCAGTTCGATTGCCGCTAAAGACATCGCGGAACTCATTAAGTCTAGCGTGGGCCGCATCGAACATGGCAGTGAGCAAGTAGAGAAAAGCAGTGCTGTCCTAACTGAGATATTGAGTGCGATCACGAAAGTGGCCCAACTCAATCAAGAGATTTCCGCTGCCAGCACTGAACAATCCAATGGGATTGCCCAGATCAGCAAAGCCATGAATCAGTTAGATCAAGTGACGCAAGTCAATGCCGCATCGTCTGAAGAGGCCGCTGCCTCCGCAGAAGAACTTTCAGCACAAGCAGACAGCTTAAAGAATGTGATTTCAACACTTGTCCAAGTTGTTAAAGGCAAATCCGAAACCCCAGAGGAAATGCCTGTCAGCAAGTTGCCGTCGAAAGTGCCGGTGAAAATGGGATCCACTAGACCACCGACTTCACACAGTGAAGATTTGCTTCCGTTAAATTCTGCGGGCTAATCGCTCTGGGAATTAACAGCAAGGTGTAGTTTCGCGTTGCCTCTTCTTTTTGCTCTGTAAAATCGGATTCCTATTTCAGAATTTACAGAGCAGGGAGGCTTTTTCATGAAAGACACAAATCCACGATATCGTCATTTCACATCTGATAGCGTCGACTATGGATTAAGAACAAATGCCATTCATAATCCTTCTTCAGGTTACAGCTATTCCGAGGCTGAATCTTACGAGTGGGATCGTTCTATGAACCCCAATGTTCGTTACATTCCCGGTGAGAGCAATCGGGACCTTGCCCGTCGCGAACGAGACTATTCTGGAGTGGGTCCTAAAAATTACCGCCGCACCGATGAACGTATCTATGAAGATGTGTGTGAAGTTTTGTCCCGACATCCCGATATTGATGCGAGCGAAATTGAAGTATCTGTGCGCGACGGAATTGTTTTTTTAGATGGGACCGTTGAAACTCGTCGAGTTCGCCGACTTGCTCAAGAAATCATAGACGGACTGCCTGGCGTTGAAGACGTTGAAAACTATCTAGATGTTCCCGAAAGAGATCGCGACCGCCGTCGCATTGCACGCAGTTTAAGCTAAAACAAAAGGGGATACTCTCCCCTTTTTACTATTTAACAGAAACGATGGTTTTAAATCCCCCGTACGCCATTTTATGCATTTCAAACGGGCTGTCTTTGGGGTCGAAAGATGTCATAAAAGGATCCGCCATTACTTTTTTATTAACGGCATTGCGATGAGCTTTTGATTTATAAACAATCCAAGAAAACACCACAGTTTCGCCGGATTCTGTTTTTGCAAGTTTCGTAAATGGCATCACTCCTTTTACTTTCAAATCATCACCCACGGTTTCAATATATTCTAGAGCACCGTATTTCATCCATACTTTGGAAGCTTTCTTAGACATCTGCTGGTACTTTTTAAGCTTCGATTTTTTAATCGCAATCACAAAGCCATCTACGTAAGCCATGAAGAACTCCTTTATGAAATTTGGTTTAGTTCATGATGGATTTTCTGGACTAAAAAGCCAAAGAAATTAAAAAACTTCCTCATTTTTGGACCAAACTATTGCTTTTTTCGTATATGTAAATAATATGTAAATCAATGGCTCTTCCCGACTGGAACTTATTAAAATCGAAGCTTTCTGTTTTAGCTGACGCCGCGAAGTACGATGCGTCCTGTTCTAGCAGCGGATCGCAACGCAAAAGAGATCCCAAAGGTATGGGAAATGTTGAAGGCATGGGAATTTGTCATAGTTATGCTCCGGATGGCCGATGTATCAGCCTTTTAAAGATTCTGATGACGAACTTTTGCATCTACGACTGCAAATATTGCGTCAACCGCGTATCAAGCGACGTTAAAAGAGCCAAGTTCAGTCCCGAAGAAATCGTCACCCTGACACTTGAGTTCTATCGTCGTAATTACATTGAAGGGCTTTTCCTTAGTTCAGGTATTGTTGAAAGCTCAGACTCGACAATGGAAAAATTAATTTTAGTGGCAAAAACTTTGCGACAAGCTCATCGCTTTCAAGGATACATCCACTTAAAAGTTGTCGCTGGTGCTTCACAAGAGCTTATTGAAGAAGCCGGCTTATGGGCTGATAGAGTCAGCGCAAATATTGAAATGCCCGCGCAGCCGGATCTGGATCTTTTAGCTCCTGCTAAAACAATTGAATCCGCTACGACTTCCATGGATCAGATCGCAGAAAAAGTGAAAGAGACAAAAGAGGAGCAAAAGAAAACTTTCCGTGCTCCTCGTTTTGCTCCGGCGGGACAGACAACGCAGATGATAGTGGGAGCAACTCCCAGTTCGGATTCGTTAATTCTGCAGTCTTCGCAAAATTTGTATAAGAAATATTCCTTACGACGGGTCTATTACTCTGCTTATAGTCCGATTCCTCACGCCGATGTTCTGCTTCCGACAGAGCAGCCGCCACTAATACGCGAAAATAGACTTTACCAAGCCGACTGGCTTTTAAGGTTTTATAAATTCGACGCTTCAGAATTAACAAGTGCTGAGGATCCAAATCTTGCTTTGGACATGGACCCTAAAACAGCCTGGGCTCTGAAACATCGAGAGTATTTTCCGGTGAACGTGAACACGGCTTCTCGAGAACAGCTCTTGCGGGTTCCGGGATTTGGTGTACGCAACGTCGAAAGAATTCTTCAGATGCGGCCCTTTCGAAAGATCACTTTGATGGATCTCGCCAAACTGCGCGTTCCTTTAAAAAGAGCTCGTTATTTTGTTATCACCTCAGATCACAACCCCGATGTGATGTTGCTAGACTCACAACACTTGAAAGAGTCCGTGGCACCGAGTTCGAACCAGCTTTCACTTTTTGACTTGGCCGTGACAGCAAAAACGGGCGAGCTATGAGCTTAACTTTTGAATCGTGGCGATTAAAAGCCCGTGATCTTTTGATAAAAGGTGTTCCACCGAATCAAACTTATTGGGATGAATCCCCTTCTCTTTTTAGTTTTGAAGAAACGGCTTTATTTGCTCCGGTCCCTCATCCAAAAGTTCCTAAGGAGTTTATGGAACTCGCCGAGGCTGTGGCCTGCGCGCGCGATCCTGAAAGATGGGCCTTGCTGTATCGACTGCTCTTCCGATTGAATCATGAAAATCAGAATCTTCTAAACATTGTTGTGGATGAGGATGTGCATAAAGCAAAGCTACTTGCGAAATCGGTTCGCCACGATATTCACAAGATGCACGCCTTTGTTCGATTTAAAAAAGCAGACATTGACGGCGTCGAAACTTACGTTGCCTGGCATAAACCCGAGCACTTGATTCTTCCCTTGGCTTCTCCGTTTTTTGTTCGACGCTTCGGAGATAAGCCTTGGTCTATTTTTACACCTGACGGATCCGCTCACTGGAATTTACAAAGCTTGTCTTTTTCTGAAGGCATGCCGCAAAACGAGTTTGACCACGAAGACCCCTTCGACGAAGTTTGGAAAACTTATTACCGGTCTATTTTTAATCCCGCTCGCTTAAAAATTAAAATGATGAAGGCCGAAATGTCGCCAAAGTATTGGTCTAGCCTTCCAGAGACCGAAATTATTCACGAGTTGATACGCAACACACCTAAACGATTACAAGACATGGCCGAGGCTCCGCGCTTTAAAGCGGAAGTACCAAAGACAAGTTCTTGGGAAGAACTTCGTACAGCCGCTCTTTCTTGTAAAGCTTGTCCTATTGCTCAACAAGCCAATCACACTGTATTCGGTGAAGGACCGTTACAGGCTGATCTGATGATCGTGGGTGAGCAGCCGGGTGATGAAGAGGATCTTGCTGGTAAAGTCTTCATCGGCCCAGCGGGACAGATTTTATCACAAGCACTGGCATTAGCAGGTATCGATCGAGAATCCATCTATGTGACAAACGCCGTAAAACATTTTAAATGGACACAAGGAACAGAAAGCAAAGCGCGTATTCATAAAAAAGCCTCCGGAGCTGAAATGCACGCCTGCAAACCATGGCTTGAGTCTGAAATCGCTTTGGTTAAACCCAAAGTTATTCTGGCCTTAGGAGTGACGGCGGGTACGGCTCTTTACGGCCGCCTTGTGCAAATTCAATCTGAAAGAAATAAAGTAAATACCTCTAGTGCCTTTGCAAAAAGCCTTACGATCTCATGGCATCCATCTGCGATTCTTCGCGCATTCAATGACGACGACCGCGAGCAAAAAATGAAGGACCTTGTAGAAGACTTAAAAAAGGCACATCACTTAAGCCAAACTTAAATCTCATAAGAATTTCCCTTCAAAAAATCTTCGTTCACAAGCTCAAACACCGCTCCGGCTCCCGCCATGGAACCACTTGCCGCCGCTTGAAGCACGGACTGCATCATCGTCATGTTATCTCCTGCTGCAAAAACACCAGGGACCGAGGTCTGTTTCATTTCGTTGACTTGATAAAGTCCCATATCGTTTTTTTCGCATCCTAGAGATTGACCAATATCTGACTTCATTTGAAACGGAAGAAGTGGAGTCGCAAATAAAGCGTCTCGCTCTTTCGCCGTACCGTCTTCAAACTCAAGGCCTTGCAGACGCGTTCCCTCAAAAAGCAATTTCTTGATCTTCTTTTCAACGATCTCGATGTTGTTCTTCTTCATCTGAAGCTTCAGTTCTTCTGGAAAATCGGCAGGACCGTTTGTGAATACCACCACATCCTTAGAAAGCGCTGAAAACATCGGTATACCATGCGCAAGAAATTTGCCATTTCCCACGAGTCCCAACTTATGATTTCGCACTTCAAAGCCATGACAATACGGGCAATGAAAAACGGCTTTTCCCCATAATTCTTTTAACCCGGGAATTGCAGGGAGGCGATCTTGAATACCATAAGCAAGAATCACTTTTCGGAAATCCTTCACCTCTCCGGAAGAAAGTCGGGCGCGAAAAAAATTCGTGTGTTTTTCGACCGAAGCGACCGAGCCTGAAAAAAATTGGATAGTTTTATATTTTTCGAGATCGCGTCGGGCTTCTTTTCTCCACGTCGCAGGGTGAATCCCGTCCTGTGTCGGAAAGTTATTAAGATGTTCTGAGGCCTCATTGCGAGGTCTTGCATCGTCACATACCAAAGCTGTCCGCCCGATTCTTCCTAAAGACATCGCAGCACTTAAACCCGCAGGTCCACCGCCAATTATAAGTACATCCATAAGTTTATTCATGCGTCCTCCGTACCATTTCATACTAATAGATTCAGTGTGAAACGATAATTGCTAATACAATTGAATTATTGATACTTTTTTGGTATCAATAGGTATGGATCTATCTAAGCTTAAGGCCTTTGTCGTAGTCGCCGAAGAACTG
This sequence comes from Bdellovibrio sp. HCB117, assembly GCF_047305915.1. NCBI lineage: Bacteria > Pseudomonadati > Bdellovibrionota > Bdellovibrionia > Bdellovibrionales > Pseudobdellovibrionaceae > Bdellovibrio > Bdellovibrio sp. HCB117. The sequence goes on from NZ_CP178622.1 coordinate 3,473,756, forward strand.
AATTTTCGTAAGAGCGCTGAAATACTGGGAATGTCCCAACCTCCCCTCACCCGCCTTATTGCTTCATTTGAAGATGAATTAGGGACCGCTTTGTTTGAAAGGACCACACGCCAAGTGAAGCTCACGGGGGCCGGTGTCTTTCTTTTGAAAGAAGGAAAGGAAATCCTTTCGCGTGCACAAGGGCTGGAATCCGAGATTAGAGCTTTAGGGAAAATGAAATCCGGAAAAATCAGCATCGCCTTTTCCTCCACGGGATTTTTGGCAAATCTTCCTAAAATTATCCGCGAGTTTCAGGACAGATTCCCGAAAATTAAAATTGAGCTTCAACAAGAAACCCGCGCTGCGATTGTTAAAGGTCTTAAAAGCGGCCGATTTGATGTCGGATTTTTAGAGGGCAGCCTGAAGGATGAAAACTTCCAGTTTCATTCAGTCCAGGATGAAAACCTGGGGGTTCTGCTTCCGAAGAATCACCCATTGAGCAAAAGAAAAGAAATCGAACTTAAAGAGCTCAGGGATGAAACAATCATTCTTCATCCGAAAAAGGACAACAAAGATTTTTACGAAACGATCTCTTACTTGTTTGTTCAAGCTGGAATTAAACCGCTGACTTATGTAAAGAAAGATCACGAAATCTGCCCGTTGCTTGTCGCTACGGGAAAGGGCGTATCTTTGACGATCGCCGCGACTCAAAATTTTGCTCCTGCAGAAACTCGATTCGTACCGATTAAAAAACTTTATCTGCCGGTCAGCGTGTTTTGGGAAAATGAAAATACGAATGCATCCTTAAAGACATTCTTAAGCTTCGTCGTCGAAAATCATGCGCTTTCTAACGGGAAGCCAGAATGTCTTATGGACGTGATGAGACTCTAGTGGGATGTAAATTCAGAGTTAAACGCGTGAATACGACGACCGATCGCCGTTAAGCTTTGCTCTAAGGAATCTGCACCTTGTTCGAGTGTTTTCAATCTAGAAACTTGCGCCTCTTTTTTTAAAGTTCGAGCTTCATCAATAAGTGGCTCAAGCTGTAATTGGAACGCCGCTAGGCGGATGGCGACTTTACTTTGCTCTTCATCAGAAACCTTTTCGCCCTCGGGACGTTTCAAGTCATTCAACGACAAAGTCAGCTCACGAACCTTTTCGCCGAGCGCACGAAATTGTTCCATCTTTTGTTGGTGTTGATTTTGACGAGCCTCCAACATTTCAGCCTTTGCAGCGACCAATGCAGCCGCTTTTTCCGCTTCGGCACGAGCCTCATTAAGAGACGTGGAAAGACGAACAACTTCATCAGAAACACCCAAACCACATTCAGTGAAACGATTCATCAATCGCTGAACTTGTTCAAAGTCGAAATCTGATTTTAATTCCATCTCGTCGATCTTCGCACCCAAGCGAACAATCTCAGAAAGATAATTATCAAGTTTTAAAGCGGCTTCTACCAATGCAGAGGGATTTTTGATTTTGTTTGTCATGCCCCGGGGTTATGACACAGGCCGATTTTAAAGCCAAATTTTTCGGACGCAGTTTCCGTTACAAGTTCGCCATAATAGCAGGGGTCTGCAGAAGACCCCGCTTTATTTTCTTATAAGCTAGGCTCGGCTAGCATATTAATATGGGCCCGCACATCTTTAGGCCACTTTGAGATCAGTTTTTTAAACTTCTCTGCATCTTTCGCATAAAGAGCTCTAAGCGCTTCTTCATAGTCTGGCAGATCCCCGGCCATCACAGTCATAAATTTATAGGTGGCATCTTGAGATTGGCGGATCAAATCCTTCGCGGCATTTTTCTTTTTCGCCTCATCTACAAGTCTTCGCAACGTCACCGAAGCTCCGCCCGGCTGTTTTGCCAACCAGTCCCAGTGTTGCGGTAAAAGCGTGACTTCTTTTGAAGTGACACCCAACTTAGGACGGCCCGGACCGCCTTTGGCCGGCTCTTCTTCTTTGATCAAGCCTGATTTTTCAAGACGCTTAAGAACGGCATCGACCGTTCCCCGCAAGTCCAATTCCACTTGCTGACTTGTTTGATTATCAAAGATCAGAATGGCCGCTTGGGGATGATCTTCTAAATGCGCTTTCACTTTTAGAGCGACATCTTTTATGCTACCGCTCGCGATTCTTTGTGAACTGCTGAATGCTGTGCAGGTTTGCAAATCACTTTGCTGCATAAACGTTTCCTTTCAATGACTTCGCAATAAGCCACATCATAAATAAGGTTATAAGGGAGCTTGCAATCACGACGTAACCAACAACATCATAATGTTCTAAAACCCCTTGAGGTCCTTCAACAACGATGAGTCCGGCTACCACAGAAGCACATCCTCCAGCCACTTGCTGAATGGAAGATCCCACCGACATGAACGCTCCACGATTGGATACGGAAGGAATGCCTGACATCAAAGTCTGTGAAGGAATCATGCGCGAGAAAACTCCAACGAACATCAAGACGTTGACCAAAATCACAAGGCCCAAAGGCGTAATTCCAAGATGAGTATAAATCGCCACCATAATGATTCCTAAAATCGTTCCAAACAGAAAGACCTTGAAGTTTCCAAACGTGTCACACGCTCTTCCAACCAGGGGTCCAATGAGGATCGAGGCAAAACCAGAAATCAGATAAATCATCGGAAGCTGATTTTGAGAAATTCCTAAATTGTTCACGGTGAACGCGGTACCAAAAGGCATCAGCATAAAGCCACCGATCGAAAGAAGTGCTGTCGCGCCAAAGGCCATAAGGTATTTAGGCGTGGCCACGGTAGATACTAAATGCGCGACGGGGCTATGCTCTGTTTGAACTTTTAAGTGTTCATCAATGGGCTTAAGATAAGCGAAAATGCCGATGCCCGCGATCGTACTCACAACAACCAGCATGATAAACGGGGCTTTCCATCCCCAAAGATTTGAGAAATAAAGTCCCGCTGGCAAACCCAGGATTTGGCTAGCAGCAAAAGCTGTTTGCACAAAACCCATTACGCGACCGCGTTTTTCCATCGGAAATAAATCGGTGATGATCGCAAAGACGATCGACCCAATCACTCCCCCAAAGATTCCCGTGATCAGTCTGGCGGCAACAAGCCACTCAAAAGTATTCACAAGACCACACATCAAGGTTCCTAAAACGAAGCCCGTGTAAAAAAATAAAAGCAATTTCTTACGATCGAAACGATCCGCAAAACCCGCCGCTAGAAATCCGGAAACTCCGGCACTAAAGGCATACCCTGAGACCACGATCCCAAATTGTGCGGGTGTGATCTTCAGCGCCGGCATTAAGACCGCACCTAAAGGAGAAACAATCATAAAGTCTAAAATGATTGTGAATTGAAGAAAGGCCAATAGGGCCACAACAAATTTTTGGTAGCCCGTGAAAGGCTCGATTCGTTTTTCCATGAAATCAATTATACCCGGATAAAATAAAAATGCAATATTATCCGGGTAATATCATACGTTTAATAAAAAGCTAGCTATTTCAATGGCTTATATCAACAATAGATATATCACAGGTTGTTTCTACGTCGAATTTCTTGAATCTGCGCCTTCTGATAAGACCCAAATACATCATTGAACAGACATCGAATCAGGGGGTCCTCAACGATGTCGGCATATTGAATTTCTTCTTCTATTTTTGCTGTAAAACGAAAGTCATTAATACGAACATACATAGATGTCAGTGACTCGCCCAACTCAAGGGCGGCATACACTTTAAATAAAGGAACTTCTGTCACCCAAGCGACAGGAATCTGAGAAGATTCCTCAAGGATTTCTGCCGTTGAGTCTTTTAACAAATAATGAAAATCAAAAGCCTTACCATCGTGATCAAAAAGGGTCAGTCGCCAGCGGCGAGCTTTTAGAAAATAGTCATCCTGAGGCGGGTCCATAGATTCAAATTTCTCTATGAGACCTTTTCGACAATACTCTAACACCACCCGCTTTTCGGTATCTGAAAGTTTCGGGAATTTTCGTGCAATCTCCGCCGTCGGTGGCGGGATTAAAGAAGGATCAAATTTATAATCGACATTTTGTTCACCGATCGGCTTGATCCATCGCAAGGGCTCAGAGTGTTTTATGCCACTCTGACAAAGTTCAATCGAAACGCCAGGATTTAAACGAACAGTCTCTGTGTCTTGCAAAACATCGGAAATTTCTTTTTGAAACTGCTTATAAGTAATGGGAAAGAAAGCCTGATTATACCAAGACCAGGGCTCAAGCTGGAACTGGCAAGAGCTTGGCACAATGTACTTTGGATTAAGCTCCTTTATCTGTTCGATCCACTCTGGAGGAAGACTTCGTGAAACTTCGGGCGCACGAGAAGGCGCAATCACATCCAGTTCCCGCATTGTTTGAAAAGGCCAAAGCACCATGTCCCAAGAGCCCTCTTTTTTTAAAAGGTCCAAGGTGGAATAATCAATCCACGAATCTACAACATTTAAAACGTTGAAACCCTGATGCTTGATTTGAAAAAGCGAATCGACGTCCTGATCCAAAGCGCGACGGGGAATGATTTCGATATCGCCGATTTGTACACTTTCATTGAGACTTAAAGAAAAGACGTTTCTAAATCCCAGCTCACGAATCAAAGAAAACATCTCTTCATGAACGCAAAACATGTAAAGCGGCGTCTCTTTATCTAAAAGATTCAGACTTTCCATTGAACAATGATCATCATGGTAGTGGGAAACAAAAATAGCCGAAAGTTTTAGCTTAGAAACTTCTTTTAAATCGAATTCAATAGAAGGATACGCGTGACAGTTACGACTGAAAGGATTTTCAAAAATAGGATCAAACGCGATTTTAGCTGCGCCCGTTTCAAAAATATAACCTGCATGCAAAATTCGAGAGATTTTTAAAGACACGGGCGCATCATATTTTATTTTGCAGACTCTACCAAGCTTTTAAAATTCTGAAGTCCTTTATCAAATATGGGGCTCATCATAAAATCCATCATGATCCCAAGGTAGCGTTTAAAGTAGGGAAGGTTTTGTTCATAGGACCACGTCAGCGTCGTTGTGGTCTCGCCGGAAGCGGCAACAATCCAGTGAGCCATAGCCTCACCCGGCATAGGCTTGTAAAAATCCATGCGCAGGTCCACTGACTTATCCGGAACGGCATTCACAATGGTCATCTTGCCTTCACCTGATTTTTCACCTGAATAGGTCATCGTAGAGCCAATACCCGTTCCGACCACTTCTGTTTTTGAAGTGGGATCACTTTCACTGAAAGGATTCCATTTCACGAATTCATTCAGGTCAGTGAGGCGTGGGTAAACCGCATTAAGGGGGGCGTTGATTTCGATGCTTCGAGCTAATTGGTATTGGGCGGGCATTAACACAGGCGCGATCAGTAGCACGATGACCAAGGCGACAAGAAAATACATGGCTGTTTTCATAAAACTCCTCTCATTTTCCTAACACAAAGTCTGTCTACGCGAGACAAAACTGTCACGCGCAAAAGTGAGTCATTCTGTGATCAAGACTAGGAAGCATCCAAAGACCATGTCAAAATAGATGTCTATGTTAAAATCATTCTTTCCCGACCGCGATCACAAAGCTCTTTTATTTGATTTCGATGGCACTGTTGCTGACACCATGGGTGCGCACTTAAAGGCTTGGAATATTGGCCTAGCTTCTTACAATCTCACTTTAAGTAAGGAACAACACCAGGCTTGGGCGGGCCGCCCGACAAGAAAAATTGTCGAGATGCTTAATGAAATGCACAAAGTGCAGATCCCGGCAGACGTCTTCTTGAAAGAAAAAGAAGTTCACTACTTTTCAGCAATCAACGAAATTAAAGAAATCAAGGCTGTCATGGATGTGATCAAGCACTATCATCGCAGCCTCCCGATGGCGATCGTAACCGGCAGCCGTCGACATCCCGTTGAAACAACATTAAAGCATTTAGGGATTACTAAATACTTCGAGCATTTGATTTGCGCTGAAGATTACCAAAACGGAAAACCGGCACCAGACTGCTTTCTTTTAGGCGCGGAAAAGCTGGGGATTGATCCTGCCGAATGCCTAGTTTTTGAGGATGCGCACTTAGGAATCGAAGCCGCTCGTAATGCGCAGATGGATTGTTTGAAAGTGGACGAGTTTCAAAATCTCGTCGTAGTTAAATACTAATCTGGCTTGTAGCTGCTGATATTTTCAAAAAGCTTTGAGATTTTATGATAAAGCTCTGAGATATTTTTCTCAGGGCTTTTTCCAGATAAGTTTGAGGCATCTTCAATTTTTTCAATGCAGCGCAAATCTTGGCAGATGTAGTAAGAGCTACTGACATCTGAGCTCATGTTCACCGTTAGCATTCCAATATCTTCGGAAGTGCCGTAGGCATGGCACCAACTGCAAAGCCCTCCCACCGGATCACCCGTCGCAGCAGTCTTTTTGAAAGCGACTCCACGTGGAAGATCCCAGTTAGGCATTTTAAATACAAGATAAGTGTAAACTCCCGAGGGCTCTCTCCACGTAAAGTAGGAACTCACATTTAGCGGATACTTAAGACTTTCAGGAAGAACGAGTTTTTTCTGATCGCGTTTGCGAAAGGCCTGAAGCAACTCCTCTTCAGAAGCGATAGAAAACACATGTTCTTTTTGGAAGTTATTAATTTGCGATAGCACCTTACTCACCTCTTCTTACTAATTTTAGGTCAGATGTTACGAAAACAAAAGACTCAATTTCTAGGTCGGGCTTCTTTTCAGAGAGTGACTCAAATAAAGCTTTCAAACCAGTGATGTTTACCAAAGATGTGTCAAAGGCGTCACCGTCTGTATCTAGGTGATCTAAAATAGAATCGTGCCCTCTAAGGGCGAAAGGATGACTTTATGAAAGCAAAATTTACTTCCCCCGAATCCGATCGAAGAACCCACCGTCCCCATCTGGAATGGGAAAAAACTGAAATCATCTCTATTGATCCGGAGGCCTCTCTTACTGAAGCAGCTGAACTCATGAAAGAATATCAAATCGGTGATGTTTTAGTTATGCATGAAGATGGACATGGTTCACTTCTTGGAATTCTTACCGACCGGGATATAGCTATGTGTATCGCCGATGGTGCCAATCCGGATCGTGTGCGCGTAAGTCGTGTGATGTCGCGCTCGCCAGTCACGGCTAGATCCGAAGACGATGTTTTTACGATGATATCTTTAATGAAACGTTCGGGCGTGACTCGCTTGCCTCTTTTAGACCGCCGAGGCCGGCTTACAGGAGTCATCACCGCGAAGAACATGATTGAAATTTTAACGGGCGCTCTTTTCGATCTGACTCAGATCGGAGAAACGCAGCACGATAATGAATGGCAGAAACATTAGGAGGTTTTTATGAATGCTCCGAACAAAGAAGAGATATTGAATCTAGAAAATCAGTATTGGGATGCAATGAAGACGAAGGACGTCGAGGCGGCTGTGTCTTTAACAAAGTTTCCCTGTATCGTCACAGGCCCAGAGGGTGTGCGTAGTATCGACGAAGAACAGTATCGCCAAATGATGAATGCGATGACTTCCACTGATCGCTTTAAAGATATCGAAATTAACGAGCCCCAATTAACTGTACTTAACGAGGATGCGGCTTTGCTTACTTACAATATTGAAGTGAGCGGAATGAAGATGCTCGATGTATCAACTTGGGTGCGCGAAAATGGCAAATGGGTCTGCGCCTATCACTCTGAAAACCCTGTGCACTAATTTTCACCGGAGTCGCCCACGGCGATTCCGGCTATTTTAAAAAGTCTACCACGTTGGGATGAAGTCCCTTTTCTTCGGCATCCATGTATGACCAGACATCCGGTTGTGTTCCATTGATGTCGCGAACTCCATATTCTTTGGCAAGCTGTCCTGAATTGACGGAACGCTGATTCCAGCGAGAGCGCTCTGAATCTGCGGCCACCGCCGCAATACATCTTCCAACAAATCTTGGCGATTCAGATAAAAGAAATCCTGGAGGCGCCTTCGCGTCTTTCCAGTTCGCTTCAGTCACGCCGAAATGCTCAAGCATCATTTCAGATCTTAACCAACCTGGTGATACCGTCATCGCGGTGGCGCCAAATTGCTTAAGCTCATGACCTTGAGAAAACCCCAAGCGATTGACCGAAAATTTCGCCAAATCGTAAAAAACAGAGATGCGGTAATTCTTAAGGTTGTAATCTAAAGTCCCGTCCGTAACTTCCACAAGAAGTCCACCGGGCTTACGTAAAAGCGGCGACAGAAAAAAAGATGTGATCAAGTGAGTATCTACAGCTAAACGCAACATGCGAAGACCTTGATTAAGATCAAGCTCCCACAGAGGTTTATTCCAGGTATCCGGGGAACCAACCATGGCTTCGCCACCCCAAATATCATTCACCAGAATATCAAGGCCACCAAAGTCTTTAGAGATGCGGTCGGCAAGATTTTTTACTTCATCTTGATTCAAATGATCAGTGGGAATGGCAATTCCGTTACCACCTAAACTTGTTACAAGCTCTGCGGTTTCCTCGATAGTTTCTGATCTTTTATAATCAGAGCGCGCCGAGCCTTCAGCCCGAGTTGTTCGGCCTGTACAGATCACAGTCGCGCCCGCCTCGCCCAAAGCCGTTGCAATTCCGCGACCGGCGCCACGAGTCGCACCAGCGACAACTGCAATTTTATTCCTGAGAGGTTTTGATGTGTTCATTGATAACCGGCCCTATTGAAAGCTAAGTGCTAAAACCTGCGCCTTGCACACCATATTCCAAGATATCTTCATCAATCTTGTCAATGAGTCGGTTGTAGGGGCTAAAAATACTTTAGTTTGATGTCCAATGTTTTTGTTTCCGAGGATTTAAAGGCAGCGCGTTTAAAACTGGGGACTCCAAAATAGACTCGGGGGTTCATAGAAAATCCAAAACCTTCTTGCGGCAGTCCGACAAAATTTGTCTTAAATTTTTTATCTTCGTCTTCATCGTGCATGACCGCAACGGCATATGTGTCATCGTCAAGATCATCGACATCAATGCTCAATTCTTTTTTACCTTCGAGCTTGAGATAAAATGTTTTAGTCGCCTGTTCTGCTTTGCCTGGAAAACTTTCCTTCTGCTTTTCTGAAAAAATGCTGACGGCCAGATATCCATTTCCGTTTCGCAAGTTTGAAAAATTTAATGTCAGTGACCACGCAGGCAAAGAAAGTAAAATGATGACATAGGCACATAAAAATTTAAGCTTCGACATAATCTCTCTCCTGCCAAGTTACTTTTTTCTTTCTCAGTGTCTCTAAAACTCCGGCCATGGATATCACAGCAAAAAGAATTAGGCTCAATGGCGCTAAAAGAACTCCCCACCAAGAAAATCGCCCGTGTTGACGTTGAATGAAACCAAGAAACAAAAGTCCTACGACAGTCATCCAAGTGAACTGAAAAAAGAGGCAGTAGACTAGAGTAATTTCAAGAAAGGCTGCAAAAGAAACCTTCTTCATTCCGAGCCTTAGAAGACGTATCCATCCACGCCAAAACTCTTTAGCAGTATCGTACATCTGAACTTCATAAAGGGAGGTCTTGGGAAAAATGCGGTACTTTAATCCTTTTTCTAAGACTCTTTTTGCCATATCAATGTCTTCGGTAAGTGAAGAACGAAGTGCTTCATGACCGCCTATAGAGTTATAAGCCGCCTTTGAAATTAAAAGATACTGCCCGATGGCGTAGATGCGCGAGGTGCCTTTGCTTTGCGGAAAACCAGCCGCGATTAAAGGAAGAAGATGAAATAAACCTAAACCCTGCTCCCACCAGTTCAAGCAACGGTGGTGCGGAGGTGCTGAAATGAGGTCCGCTTTTTCCTGCAAAAGAAAACCTAAAGCTTGGGATAAGGAATCGGGCCTGTGACGAGTGTCTGCATCAGTAAAAAGGAAGTAATCACCTTGCGCTAACTGCGCGCCATAAGCACAAGCCCATGACTTTCCTACCCAGCCCTCGGGTTTGGGCGGAGCTTTTAAAACTCGCACGTTCTCCCGTGCCGCCACTTCGAAAGTTTTATCCGTAGAGCTGTCATCGACAACTAAGATCTCTGCTTGCACCCCCGACAATCTTTGCAAACTCTGAAGCAAAGGACCGATGTTGTGCTCTTCATTTCGGCAGGGAACGATAATTGAAACCAGCGGCATTTTTTTTATAGTCAAGTTAGTTGCGTGCCGACGCCATGATCTCGTGCGGATAATTAAAACAAAAAGCCCTGCCGTAGATAAAAGCAGATTAAGAATCACTTTAAAACCGCCAGAGTCTCTTTCACTCCAGGATAACCTTCAACAAACCAAGTCCACCAGGCTGTGATCATTATCAAATGACCGACAAGGATAAAAAAGTGACTCCACATCTCTACTCGATCTGATTTCTGAGTAAAATAGCGATGCCAGTGCATACCTTCGTCAACCAGGCTGTAAACGATGCTTAGGAATATCAGCACCAAGGCTGGAATTTTCATAAAGCTAGGATTCTCATAAGCCAAGCACAGCGCCAGCACACTTGAAATACCGGCCGCAATTGTGATGTGATGAACTAAGGCTTCTCCACGTTGAAGCGCCTCTTTATAGACGGTGCGGTGGCCAATCGTATCAAAGGCGATTGCGGCGGTGAAAATAAATGTGCCTACCGGAATATTCCAAGCATAGCCCGGGTATTCAATTCCGTTGATATAACCCACGCTGAAAAAAGCGGCGATGACTGAAAAAAGACCTAGCATCATGCCAACCCACACCGTGTAAACCAGCCAGTCTTTTAAATCAAACTGACGAATACGCATGACGTAAACAATGGAATCTTCAAGAAATGTAGTTTGCTCAGGCTTTTGCATTGGACCTCCATAAAACTATACGCCCGGTTAACGAAGACATCACCCAGAATATTCCAAGACCAACGAGCCAGATCTTGTGCGGGAAAGAAACATATATACGCGAATCCAAAGACGTGGGGCCCAGGCGTAAGATTTTAGATCCGATCTGTGAATACACGGCAGCCGCAATCGCGACAGCCAAAGCAGAGCGTAGCGGAAGGTATTTTAGTCCTTCGCGACCCTCGCGATATAATCCATCTGCCTTTTTTAATAGCCTCTGAACCACGGTGTACACTTGCTCTCTCTGTTCGATAGCAAGAAGGCGCTCGGTGTTCACACCGGCCTCATCCAACCAAGATTGAGGCAGATAGATACGGCCTTTTTCAAAGTCTTCTTTCACGTCGCGCGCGATGTTCGTCAGTTGCATCGCATTTCCCATACTAATGGCAGCTTGTTGTGCTAATGCCAGATTGGCTTTCATCAGGTAACACATCATAACGCCGACAACACCTGCAACCTGATAGGCATACACATCCAGCTCGGCCTCGTTTTTGATACGAACGGCTTGAGTGTCTTTTTGAAATCCAGCAAGAAGCTCAAAAGGATGCTCTGCTGGGATCGAGTGCTTTCGACACACTTTTCCTAAAGAAGAAAAAATTGCGTGCGTGTTTTCGCCACGCAGACCTTTGAGGGTGTTGGTCTGCAATTCTTCAAGCTCACGAAGATTTCCGCCGTTATCGATCACATCATCGCAATGACGACACCAACGATACAACACCCAACAGTCATGCTTAGTTTCTTGAGAGAAAAAGAGACTTGCAAGATAAAAGCTCTTTGAGCCTTTTTCTATCGCCTGTTCAGCGTCTTGGATCATAATCTCCCCATATCTTCCTGAATAACACTGACTGTGGCCTTAGCTGAGGAAATGACTCCAGGCACTCCTGCCCCCGGATGAGTTCCCGCTCCTACAAAGTACAAACCCTTCACCGAAGCATCCCGATTGTGAGTTCTGAAGTAAGCACTTTGGTGCAGGACCGGCTCTAAAGAAAAGGCCGAGCCGACGTGAGCATTCAAGTCTTTTTTAAAATCATCCGGAGTTACAATTTTTTGCACGACCAGATTTTCCTTAAGGCCCGGAAGATATTTCTCTTCCAAATAGTTCATAATCTTTTCGGCGTATTTAGGACCTTCCACGGACCAATCAACTTTGAGATTTCCCAAATGCGCGACGGGAGACAACACATAGAAGCACTCATGCCCTGCCGGAGCCAAAGAAGCATCAGTGCGCGTGGGTGCGTGCAAATAAAGAGAGAAGTCATCCGGAAGTTTTCCGCGCTTAAAGATGTCATCAAGAAGACCGCGGTAACGAGGTCCAAATATCACGTTATGATGAGCCAGTTCGGGATAAGTTTTCTTCGTTCCAAAGTAGATCAAGAATAACGCCATACTGTGGCGCATGCTTTCAACCCGACGAGCGGTTTCTTTCGTCGCTTTTTCAGAGCGCAAAAGGTGCTTGTACGTATGGACAACATCACCATTACTTACGACCAAGTCGAACTTTTGTGTGCGACCATCTTTTAACTTTAGACCTGTGACCTTTTGCCCGGTAGTGAGGATTTCATCCACCTCGCAAGAAAGCTCAATCTTTCCACCCAATTCTTTAAAGAGTTTTACCAATGCTTGCACTAAGGCACCTGTTCCTCCGCGAGGAAAATAGACGCCGCCTTTTCTTTCAAGGTAGTGAATCAAAGTATAGATACTTGACGTAGAAAAAGGATTTCCACCTACAAGCAAGCTATGAAAACTAAAGGCCTGGCGAAGATGTTCATTTTTAATGTAGCGACCAACAGTATCATAAACACTGCGGTCGGCGCGAAGTCGCATCAGCTGAGGCGCGGTTTTTACCATGCTCCATACATTTAAAAAAGGTTTTGCCGCTAATTTTTCATAACCTTCGTGGTATACGTCTTTCGAGTAAGAAAGAAACTTACGATACCCTTCCGCATCTGACGGAGAAATTTTCTTGATCTGGCCAATGGTGTCTTCGACATCACCACCATAATCAAATTGCACACCGTCGTGCCAGAACAGCTTATAAAAAGGCTCCACTTTCATAAGTTCGACGTAGTCTTCAATTTTGCGACCACTAATCGAGAATAATTCCGTTAATGTTTCTGGAGCCGTGATGACCGTAGGGCCTGCATCGAAAGTAAATCCGTTTTCTTTAAAGACATAGGCTCTTCCGCCTGGCAAATCGCGTTTTTCAAAAATCGTGACATCAAAACCTGCCGTTTGCAGTCGTATTGCCGATGCCAGTCCACCAAATCCACTGCCAATAACCGCAGCTTTTTTTCTATTCATAAGCTTTCATCAGTTTGTGCTGAAGCCCTTCTATTGTACTTTTTTGTTCTGATGTTAAAAGGACGGCGCTCTCAAGATCATTGAGGGCCGACTGAAGATAAGAATTTGCCCGAGCCTTGGCCGTAGCCACAACCCCGGCGTGAATAAGAAACTCGCGCACTTTTTTAAAATTCTGGTCCGAATCTTTCGTAAGCTCTTTTAGCTCTGCGTATTTATCTGTTGAAAGAACTTCGGCCGCCGTCGCGATAACAAAGGTCAATCGTTTCAGACGTGTGTCTTCGATCCACTTTTTTTCATTGTTCGACGAACAAACATTTCCGATATCGTCGAACATCTGCAAAGCAATTCCGAATTTTTTGCCAAATGCCCCCAAACTTTGAATGAGGGCTGACTCAACTTCACAGGCGACGGGCCCGAATTTGCTCGCTAATTCAGACAGCGCTCCTGTTTTTAGCTCCATGGAGGCCATCGAGATTTCGGGTATTCTTCCCTGGGGCAAAGCACTCCACTCAGTGCCTACGTCAATCGCCTGACCATAGTGAGCTCTTAATAAAACATTTTGCAATTCTTCGGACAATCCTTGTCTAGCTTTATCCGAAACGGGCATACCGCTGATAATTTTAAAAGGAAGGAAGTACATCCAGTTCCCGGCATTCAAAGCCACGGGAAGCCCATAAAGAATATGGACTGCCGGAGCCCCCCTTCTTTCCGTGCTTCCATCTTGAATATCATCAATCACCAAAGAACCCGTATGCAGAATTTCTAAGACAGCACGAGCTTCTTTAGCAATTGAGTGCAGCTGCTCATCAGAAATTTTTCCCTGATTTTTAGCGATCGAAATTCCCAGGTCCACAAGAGTGGACCGCAAATTCTTGCGCGGTCGCGATAGCAAGTTCTTGAGGGGCGCTGTAAGAGCTCCCTCGAGCAAATCGTCGACAGTAGCATTGTTACTGAGCTGAAGAAGACTCCTCAGGCGGGCCCCTTGCGGAAACTCGATATCAGATTCAGATGAAAGATTCATAAAGCCTCTTTTACCTTTCTAGAGAACACCGCACGCAATGCAGGTCCTATATTCACCGGAGGTCTTCCGCTTAAAATTCTAATTCTGTCTAAATACGTCGTATTGCCCGCATAGAAGCGCTCAATCACGGATTGAGGCATGCGATAGAAGTGCTCAAAAACTTTTCTTCTTTCTGAATCCGGTGCCGCTAAGAACAACATACGGTTCAGTAGAAAATAAAACTGTCTGCGCTTCATCTGCTCTGATCGATAGGCTTCAATTGTCGCTAGCAAAGTCTTTCGATTTAGTTGAGATAAAGCAGAAATGCGATCAGCCAATCGGACACTGTCGGGTAAAGAGTAACCCGTCACCGGATGAAAAAAACCGGCCGCCATTCCCGTCTTAAAAGAATTAGAGGTTGGAGTTTCCGCGTCTAGCGGAATGGGAAGAACTCCGCTTTCGGTTTTTAGGATACGCTCGATCTTCCAGCCACGTCTTTCAATATAGGAGCTGATCTCCCGGGTGAGATCTTCCTGATTCAGGTGCGAATTGCGCGAATACCGGGTGTCCTCAATCAAAAATTCGGTTTCAGAAAAGGGAAGAATATAAAAGAACCGGTAACCATCAAGCTGTGGGACTGTCGCATCCATCAGGAGGGGGACTTGCAGACCATGAGGTTTGCTCAGTCGAACACACTGTCCTAGAAATTTCTGATACCCCAATCTAGCAGAAGAGGAAGTAAATCCTCTTCCGTCCACAACAGCTTCGAAAAACAGAGTTCTCCCGTCACTGAGCGCGACATGATCGTGCGCTACAGTTTGCACAGGTGAAAGAAATTGTAGGTCGACACCCGCCTTTAGAAGTTCTCGCTGAAGTTTTTCAGGGGTGATAGTGGCATACGTCGAATCGTAACGCTTTTTATACAAGGGAAAGGAAACTTCGTAACCGTTCCAACTATGAGCAATCAGCTCTTGCAGCACTGCGAAGTTGGCTTCACCTACGTCCGTTTTATGAAAGGACCATGTTCGGCCCTCATCGATGCGAGATTTAGACTCATAAATTACTATATTGAGATCAGGATGCCGCTTACGCAGAAACCAGGCCAAAATACCGTTCCCCAGGCCCGCGCCAACTAAACAAAGAGTGCTTTCTTGCGTCGTCATGGTCCAGAATGTCTAATATTTGTATAGGTTCCGTCAAGTATGCTTATAATATATGCAAGACCATTGTATTTATACAATACTTAGACAATGATTTGACTACTGGCATACCTTGAACTATGTCTGTCATTTGGAGTGACTATGGAAGTATTTAGCATCGGCATCGTCGCAAAGATGACCGGCCTTACCGAGTTTACTCTTCGCGCTTGGGAAAGACGTTACGGCGTCCCTCTTCCAAATCGAAGTGATACCGGACGGCGCGTGTATGCACTTCGTGAAATCGAGAAGCTTAAGATATTAAAGCTCCTAACAGAGAGCGGTCACTCTATTGGTGAAATCGCCCATCTTGAGCTGCCAAAACTCAATGCTTTGGTGAAGCAAAGCGTGGAAAATTCGGCCACAGCTCAAACAGTTCTGAAATTAGTGGCTGCAACCTCAGAGTGCGATCTTCCCCGGCTCTCCGCCCTATTAAAATCAGCTCAATTGGAAAATGACACCCGAACACTGTTAGTAGAAGTTATCAGCCCCACCCTAGCCGAAATCGGTCGAAGAGTTTTCGACGGCGAGCTTGATGTCTATCACGAGCATGCGGCCTCCTCGGTGATTCGAAATCTTCTTTCGGGGATTCTCTATTCTATAGAACAACTGCCGGATAAGAACGAAACAAAAACCATTATTCTAGCAACTCCGGAAGGCGAGCATCACGAATTCGGAGTTCTTATTTCTGCCATTCTAGCAGCGCTTCGAGGAAATAAGGTTTTATACCTCGGCCCCAATATGCCCGCTATTTCTTTTGCCCGCGCCATTAAAAACGCCAACGCCGCAGTCGCGGTTGTTGGGTGCTCAGCTCCCCAAGAAGCTTTATCAACGTCTCGGTACAAAGACTTTGTGAATCAGCTTTCAGCGGAGGTGGATAACTCGGTTCCCTTCTGGTTTGGGGGCTTTCGAAATGAGGATATTGAAAAGCTCTCCTGTCTGACCAAAAGAGATGTTGTTTTCATGAACCGCTACCAGGATCTGGAGCGAGCCTTAAGAGAACTTTCTAAATAGCTTAAAACTTTAAGGCCCCAGAAATGGGGCCTTTCCATTTATTAAATAATTTATACGGACCTGGTTTTTCGTTTACAAATTACGTAACTAGTTACATATATCTCATCATGAAGATATTTGAACAGCTCGGCCGTGTTGCCTTAGGAACCCGTGTGCGCTTTTTCGGCGAAAGAATCGCCGATGATGCCACAAAGATTTATGGTCTTTATGACATTGATATGAACCCCAAGTGGTTCCCGGTGTTTTACGTACTTTCTCAGGACGAGGAAAGAACGATCACCTCTATTGCAGAAGAGATCGGACACTCCCACGCCTCCGTCAGCAAGATCGTCAAAGAGATGATTAATGCCCGGCTAATTCTAGAAAAAACGAGCAGTGCAGATAAACGTCGCACGCTGGTCAGTCTTTCGAAAAGCGGTAAGGACATGGCACGCAAGATTGAAGCCCAGTATCTGGATGTCAAAGCCGCTGTCGAAGAACTTTCCGCCCAGTCGAAAAATGATCTTTGGAAAGCGTTGGAAGAGTGGGAATATCTTTTCGCGCAGAAGTCTTTGTTTGCCCGGGTCGCTGAACAAAAGAAGAAGCGCGAATCAGCGCATGTTGAGATCGTTCCCTACTCACGAAAATACCGTTCGGCCTTTTTAGAGCTGAATGAAGAGTGGATTCGCACTTACTTTAAAATAGAACAAGCGGATCGAGACGCCTTAGGGGACCCAGAAGGTTATATTCTAAAGCGCGGCGGTCATATCTTCGTCGCACTTTTAAATAATAAACCCGTTGGCGTGTGTGCTTTGATTAAACGCGATGACCCAACTTATCCCTATGAGTTAGCAAAGATGGCGGTGGCGCCTGAAGCCCGAGGCAAAAATATCGGTTGGCTTTTGGGAAATGCCATTGTGGATAAGGCCAAAGAACTAAAGGCAAAAAAATTGTTTTTAGAAAGCAATACCATTTTAAAGCCTGCCATCTCTCTGTATGAAAAATTGGGGTTTAAAAAAGTCGTGGGTCCTCCCACACCCTATGAAAGATGCAATATTCAGATGGAACTGAAGTTAAAATAAGCTCCATAAGCTTTTATCTTGCGCGAAAACAGCCGTTCTTAATTTGACTGGTTTATTTTCCGAAATAGAATCGAAGTCACGACGGAGAACTCTATGCGCAAGATTATTGGCGGTGTCTTTCAATCTCTCGATGGTGTTATTCAAGCTCCGGGAGGTCCCGAAGAAGACCCCACGGGCAGCTTCAAGTACGGTGGTTGGTCCACTTCATTTTGGGATGAACGCATGAACGCCGCTATGGGAGCGGTCTTTGATCAACCCTTTGATCTTTTGCTGGGCCGACGGACTTATGACATATTCGCGGCGCATTGGGGTTATCTTGGCGACAGCGATCCCATCGCCGCTTCTTTTACGAAGTGCGCGAAGTATGTTCTGACCCACGGTGATCAATCTTTAGATTGGAAAAACTCGCATCGCGTTTCCAGCATGGAAGAACTAAAAAAAATCAAAAGTGCGGAAGGACCTGATCTTTTGATACAGGGAAGTTCGACACTTTACCCTGCGCTTTTTGCTGAAAACTTAATTGATCGTCTTTTCGTCATGACCTTTCCGGTGGTCCTTGGAAAAGGCAAACGCTTGTTCGGGGAAGGAACTCCCGGTGGCAGACTGAAGATGGTGCAAAGTGATATTTCTTCCACGGGAGTTATCATTGCGACTTACGAACCTGACGGCAAAGTTCCCATAGGAGATTTTGGTCTTTCAAAACCAAGCCCCGCAGAACTTCAGCGCAGAGAAAAAATTAAAAAGGGTCAGTGGTAAGAATCCGTCTTTATTCTTGATCCTAACTTTCAACAGTGGTCTGCTTGGTGAGTAGAGTTTTTACTACCGAGGGGACGAATGAGTACAGATGTTCAGGCCGCAGACAATCGACTGTTGAATAGAATTCTTTTAAAAGTTGAAAAAGCCGGAAACGCATTGCCACAACCGGCGCTGATGTTTTTACTTTTGGCGTTCATCGTCGTCATTGTTTCAGCTATTTTGGCTGCGATGGGAATTGAAGCGACAAATCCCGTCACTAAAGCCGTCATCAAACCAGTGAATCTTCTCTCTGTTAGCGGACTGCATATCATTCTTACGGACATGGTAAAAAACTTCACAAGCTTTGCGCCATTGGGAACTGTGTTAGTGGCCATGCTGGGTTTTAGTTTGGCAGAGAAAAGTGGACTTTTAAGTGCGATTCTTCGCTTGGTCGTGACTAAATCTCCGCGAGCTCTTTTAATTCCCGCTATTTTACTTGCAGGTATTCTTTCGCATACGGCAGGTGATATCGGGTATGTTCTATTAATTCCCCTTGCTGCGATGGTATTTCACAGTGTGGGTATGCATCCTTTGGCAGGACTCGCTATTTGTTTTGCCGGAGTCTCTGGTGGATTTGCGGCAAATTTTATCATTAGCTCTATTGATCCTTTGTTAGCGGGCCTTTCTCAAGAAGCTGCCCGCGTGATGGATCCGAACTATGTTGTGACTCCGGTTGTAAACTGGTACTTCATGTCGGCTTCTTCGCTTTTGATTATTGTCGTGGGTACCATCATTGGAAAGAAAATCACCATTCCGTATCTAGGAAAATATCAAGGAGATGCTCCGCATGCGGGACCAACAGAACTTAATGCCTATGAGCGCCGCGGTCTTTTATGGTCCGGAGTTGTTTTTGCGATTTTATTAGTTATGCTTCTTCTGGGAACAGTTCCCTCAAATGGTTTTTTAAGAAACCCAGAAAATGGTTCGGTGCTTGATTCTCCCTTCTTAAAAGGCACAATCGCGATCATTTTCATTTTCGGTATCTTAACGGGCCTTGCTTACGGCTTTGGCGCAAAAACATTTAAAAGCCAAACCGATATCACCAATGCCCTTCAAGATTCGATGGCAACTATGGCGCCTTATCTTGTCATGGTATTCTTCGCCTCCCAGTTTATCGCCTTGTTTGCGGCTTCCAATGTAGGTCTTATTTTAGCGGTGAATGGTTCCGATTTGCTTAAATCAATGGGACTTTCGGCGATTCCGTTGATGATTGGTTTTATTATTCTGATCTGTGTTCTAGATATTTTTATCGGGAGTGCTTCCGCGAAGTGGGCTTTAACTGCCCCTGTTTTTGTTCCCATGTTCATGCTTTTGGGTCTTTCACCAGAGCTGACACAAGCATCTTACCGTGTGGCGGATTCCGTGGTGAATATTATTTCTCCGCTGATGCCTTACTTCCCTTTGATTCTAGCATTTGCGAATAAGTATGATCCTAAAGCTCGCGTCGGTACTTTGATCGCGCTGATGATTCCTTACTCAATTGCATTCTTAATCACTTGGTCCATTATGCTCTTTGTTTGGATCGGCTTTGATTTGCCACTAGGACCAGGAGCCCACTTAAAATATATTATTCCTGGACAATAGGAATAAAACGAAAGGTCCCATCGCTTCTGCCATGGGACCTTTTTTTATTTACGCTCGAGGCAGATCGTAACGGTCCAGATTCATCACCTTGTGCCACGCCGACACGAAATCACGAACGAATTTTTCTTTGGCGTCGTCCGCTGCATAAACTTCAGACAGGGCCCGGAGCTGAGAATGCGCGCCGAATACTAAGTCTACCGCCGTCGCGGTCCACTTGGTTTTTCCTGACTTGTCTTTTCCTTCATAGATGCCGGCTTTTGATGGCTCACTCCACTCGATATTCATATCAAGAAGATTTGTGAAAAAATCATTGCTTAAGGTGCCTGGGCGGTCGGTCAGAACACCGTGGCGGCTGCCCTTGTGATTGATGTCTAAAGCTCGAAGGCCTCCTAAAAGGACTGTCATCTCCGGAGCTGTGAGGTTTAATAGATTCGCTCGATCCAACAACAAGGTCTCTGGTGAAAGCTTAGAACCATCGCGAACGTAATTTCTAAATCCGTCTGCTTTGGGTTCTAACACTGCGAATGAATGCTCATCCGTTTGGTCTTGAGAGGCATCCATACGCCCCGGCAAAAACGGCACGGTCGTGTTATGACCCGCTTTCCGTGCGGCATCTTCAATGGCGGCGCATCCACCTAAGACTATGAGATCTGCCATAGAGATCTTTTTTCCGCTCGATTGGGAACTATTAAAACTAGTCTGGATCTTTTCTAGCGTCTGCAGAGCTTTGCTTAATTCAGCTGGCTCATTCACTTCCCAAGTTTTCTGAGGCGATAAACGAACACGGCCTCCATTCGCTCCACCCCGTTTATCAGTTCCACGGAAGGACGAAGCTGCCGCCCACGCGGTTGCGATCAAGCGAGAATTGCTCAGGCCCGATGAAAGAATTTTTTCTTTCAAGGATTTGATATCTGATTCATCAACGAGTTTGTGATCTACATCAGGAATCGGATCTTGCCACAACTGTGGGGGCGGAACCCAGGGTCCCCAATAACGCGAACGCGGACCCATATCACGATGAAGAAGCTTAAACCATGCTTTCGCAAATGCGTCTGCGAACTCCGCCGGATTTTGATGATAGCGTTTTGAAATCTTATCGTACTCTGGATCCATCTTAAGGGCTAAGTCGCTTGTTAGCATTGTCGGTGAATGACGTACTTTGGGATCATGCGGATCAGGCACAGTATCTTTGGCTTCTTTATTTTTAGGCTTCCACTGGTGCGCCCCTGCCGGGCTCTTAGTTAATTCCCAATCATAATTATAAAGATGATTAAAGAAATCATGAGACCACTTCGTGGGTTGGGTCGTCCACATGCCTTCAAGGCCGCTTGTGATTGCGTGCGGGCCTTTACCGGTTTTATAGGAATTCTTCCACCCTAAACCTTGCGCATGGAAAGGGCATCCCTCTGGTTCTGGCCCGACATGATCGGGTTTCGCGGCTCCGTGAGTTTTTCCGAAAGTGTGCCCACCTGCAATCAGAGCCACCGTCTCTTCATCATTCATCGCCATACGCGCGAAGGTTTCTCTGATATCGCGTGCCGAGGATTTGGGATCGGGTTTTCCATTAGGTCCTTCGGGATTCACGTAAATTAATCCCATTTGGACAGCCCCAAAAGGTGCGGCTAACTCGCGATCTCCGCTATAACGTTCATCCCCAAGCCAGCTGTCTTCAGGTCCCCAGAAAACTTCAACTGGTTCCCACACGTCTTCGCGACCAAAAGCAAAGCCGAAGGTTTTAAAACCCATCGATTCTAAAGCGCAGTTCCCCGCAAAAACCAAAAGATCAGCCCAGGAAACCTTGCGACCGTATTTTTTCTTAATCGGCCATAGCAGACGACGGGCTTTATCTAAGTTCGCATTGTCAGGCCAACTATTCAATGGAGCAAAACGTTGGGCTCCATCGCCACCACCACCACGACCATCTTCGATACGGTAAGTTCCCGCTGCGTGCCAGCTCATGCGGATGAATAAAGGGCCATAGTGCCCAAAGTCCGCAGGCCACCACTCTTGAGAGTTCGTCATCAGTTGAATGACGTCTTGTTTTAATGCATCCACATCTAACTTTTTAAACTCTTCAGAATACTTGAAAGTATTTTCCATCGGATTAGCACGCGGCGAATGCTGATGAAGAACGGAAAGATCTAATTGATTCGGCCACCAATCACGATTGTTTCTAGGACGAGCCGTCTTCTTTGGCTGCGGTGGAGATATGGCGGGATTTTCACTTTCACTGCGTGGTTCAGACATGAGCGACTCCTTTGAATGTCCTCCACGTTTTCAAAAGTTTTTTAAATTGGAAAGGCTTTAGTATCAGAAGCCTGCGAACATTGTGTTTACACATGTCCGCAAGTAAATGATCATGTTTTTACCAGTATTGTTCCGCAGGACGAATTTCAATCGCTCCGCCAAGACGAGCCGCGGGAATTCTAGAAGCTACGGCTACTGCGGCTTCGATATTATCCGCCTCTAAAATGCAGTATCCACCGACACCTTCAGGCATGTAAGTTCCAGTTTTTACTTCTGGCTTGCCGTTGCGAACTTGCACCGTTTTCGCAACATTCGGAAGCCCCAGCGGAAGACCCGATACAAGGCCGGCAGTTTTATTAAACTCGGCATAGTCGGCGTAAATGGCCTTTTGCTCTTCATTAGATAAGGCATTCCATTCCTTTGTCCCTGGGAGTGGCGAATATCCCTGGTAAATTAATAATACGAACTTCATAAATAGCCTCCTTTTATTCGTGATTCCAATGGGTTAGGATATAGCAAAAATAATTGCAGTATCCTGTCACATTCTGTAGTGCCCATTCGTCATCCTTCTGACGAATGAAAGTTCACCGATGTGACAAAAAAAAATAAAATGTTGGCGGAGCATGGATAAAAAAGACTGGCTTACAAAAAATTTCGAAGACACGCGCACTCACTTAAAAGCCGTGGCTTATAAAATGTTAGGTTCTGCCGGCGAAGCGGAAGACGCCGTTCAAGAGGCGTGGATTCGATTGAATCATTCTGAATCCGAAAAAATTGAAAATCTAAATGGTTGGTTAACAACCGTTGTCGCCCGAGTTTGCCTAGATATGCTTCGCTCGCGCAAATCGCGCCGAGAAGAGGCTTTGGATCAAGACGACTCAAAAATGCAGATTCAGGATCCGGAAAACTTAGAAGCGAAATTTCTTATCGCGGATTCGGTCGGACCAGCTCTGCTAGTCGTACTAGATCATCTAACACCGAGTGAAAGAATTGCTTTTGTACTTCATGATCTTTTTGAAGTTCCTTTTGAAGACATCGCTCCTATTATTGACCGCACAGAAGAAGCCACAAGACAGCTTGCCAGCCGAGCACGTCGGCGCATCCGCGGCGTCAGTCATTCGCAACAGGATATCGAACGCCAACAAGAAGTTGTGGCGGCGTTTTTAGCGGCATCGCGCGAAGGAAACTTTGAAGCCCTTCTTCGCGTTCTTCATCCAGATGCTGTTCTTCGTGCGGATGAAACGGCGATTAAAGTCGCTGAGATGAATAAAGCTAGGGGCGCACCGCAATTCAAAAAAGAGATCAAAGGTGCTGCCGGTGTGGCAAACACTCTTAAAGGAAAAGCATCAGAGGCAAGATTGGCGTTAATTAACGGCGTTCCGGGACTGACTTGGGTTCCTGGTGGAAAACCCGTCGTTGCGTTTTGTTTCTCTGTCGAGGACGAAAAAATTTCCGCCATCGATATTGTTATGGATAAAGATAAGCTTACAAATATTGAAATTGAAATCATCGAAGCAGGAGAATAAGCATGAGCATTTTTTTATGGGTCCTTCAGTTTGCACTCGCATTTCATACGATCATCGGTGCAGTTTGGAAGTTTTCAAACACCGCAGAAGCCACGATGCCGACCTTAGCTTCCATTCCTCAAGGGGCCTGGATGGCCCTGGCGGTTGTGGAGATCATCGCGGGACTTTGTTTGATCCTACCTCTGTTTAAAAGAAATCTTGCGAAAGTCGCACCTATGGCGGCAGGCCTTATTGCCGTAGAGATGTTAGCGTTCTGCGCTCTTCATTTATTTTCGGGCAGTTCAGAATATGGTCCGATGATTTATTGGTTGATCGTTGCAGCACTCTGCGGATTCATCATTTATGGTCGCTTAGTACTAAGACCTATCAAGTAAATTTGTCATTCATCGGCGACGAATTTGTGTATAAGCAATGAGGTCGCGAATATGTCCTCCTTTGGTTGAGCTTTTCTAGAGTCAAAAATAAAATGACTCAAAACAATCAAGGAGGACAAATGCGTTTAGCAATTCTTGTGACTACGGCCATTTTAGGACTTTCTCTTCCTGCACTTGCCGAAAAAGTTTCTGAAGGAAAAATGAAAGAGAATTTAACCAAGCTCGTGCCTGAATCTAAAGTTGTAAAGCAAGACGGAGATGAATTCGAAGTCTCTACAGCGAAACAAACTATCGTTGAAGTGGAATTCAACCGTGATGGAACGGTGGAAGAGGCTTCCGGAGACGCCGCCGTGGCGGGTGACGTTTTCACTCCCGGAAACAATATGATCACTTTGCAACAAGCCGTCGATTCATTGAAAAAAGCCGGTAAAACTCCAAAAGGTGATTGGTCCTATAAGAAGTCCTTCACGAATGGATGGGTTTATGAATTTGAAGGCGTTGAAAACGGCAAAGACATGGAATACGCCGTGAGCGCTAAGGACGGTAAGATCGTCAAAGACAACCGCGATCTGCTTTAATATTTACTAAGCAAAGTCTTTTCATCTTCGCGTGAGAAGACTTTGCTTTTTGTCTATTCAGATCAATCTGCTTTAGACCCTTCAAACATTGTATTTCCGTTTGCCGTTTCCGCAGGAACAGGTTGAACGACATCAAAGTGCTCAACGATCTTTCCATTTTCGACTCTGAAAATATCCACGATAGCTCGGCCTAAATCTTTTTCATCCTTCTTTGAATGAAGATGAAGCGCCACCAAATCACCGTCAGCAATCGCGCGATAGATTTTTACGTGCGACTTCGGATTTTCTTTAAAGTAGCCCTCGAAGTAATTGTAAAAGGCAGCTGCTCCATTGGGAACTTGCGGATTGTGCTGGATGTATTTATCACCGATGTATTTCTTTGCGGCCTCAGTGGGCTTGTGTTTGTTGAACGCAAGTTCGTAGAATTCCGTGACTACTTTTTTATTCGCCTCTTCAGTTTTTTGGGCATTTTGAGTTTTAGCCCCAAGTGCCGTGACGGAAAAGAATAATACGGAGAAGATGCATAGGACTTTTTTGATATTCATTTCAATGCTCCTGTTAAAATTTTTGTTTCGATTTATTTCACCATAGGGAATTTCAAGTGACTAGCCCCTGCGGTCTTCAGTTTGTATATGAACATCAATTAGGACCAATACCGATGCTTATGCCCGGCTGGAAAAGCAACAGGTGGATTAAGTTAACCAAGCTTCGAAGGTTGGAAGGTTGGATTACTAAATATTCTTAATATAGAGATGTATAATAGATTAATACTCAATTCTCGTAAGACATCTTGCGGAATTCGAGTCTGAGGTCAAAATATGCGGCTATCTGGACAAAATTCATCATTTCCAGTATGATCACTGTATTATGACGACAAAAACAGTTCGCTTAACAGACAAACAGTTTGAGCAAATCGGAAAGGCCCTGGCGGAGCCTCGTCGTTATATGATTTTAAAGCAGATTGGCTCTTGTAAGAACGACGGTACGATGTCTTGTAGCGCCCTCCAGGAAGTGCATGAAATTTCCGCCGCCACTCTTTCCCATCACATCAAGGAACTTGAAACGGCAGGTCTTATTGAGATCACTCGCGAAGGCAAGTTCATGCGTATGTCCATTCGACGTGAAGTTTTACATGCCTATTTAGATAAGCTCGCAAAGATTTAATTCGCACCCCATTGCATTTTTAAACATCCCTTTAATTTTTAAGACATTTATATCTATTTGATTTAACTGAGCATTATAGAACATTTCGATAATTATCTAATCGTCGTATTGACAAAATAAATTTCATTTCGATATTTGTCTAAGTGTCGAACAATCAACCCGGTTTCATCCGGACCAATCAATGGAGTTCTTAAATGAAGAAGTTAAACGGAAAAGTTGCAGTAGTAACTGGAGCCTCTAAAGGCATTGGCGCGGCGATCGCAAAAGAATACGCCGCCCACGGCGCTTCGGTGGTGGTGAATTATTCATCCAGCAAAGAAGACGCGGATCGCGTGGTTAAAGAAATCATCGCTAATGATGGCAAAGCTATCGCCGTTCAAGGTAGCGTTGCCAACGAGAGCGACGTTAAAAGAATTTTTGAACAGACCAAGCAGGCTTTCGGAAAATTAGACATTCTAGTTAATAATGCCGGCGTTTATAAATTTGGCTCCATCGAAGAAGTTACCGAAGAAGAATTCCACCGCCAGTTCAACATCAATGTTTTGGGAATCCTTCTATCTACCCGCGAAGCTGTGAAATATTTTACCAAAGAAGGCGGAAGCATTATCAATGTCAGCTCCGTCGTAAGCACCAGCCCGATTCCAGGCACAGTGATTTATGCAGCCACCAAAGGCGCCGTTGATACGATGACCATCGGACTTGCTCGTGAGCTTGCTCCACGCAAGATTCGCGTCAACAACATCGCTCCGGGCGGCGTCGAAACTGAAGGCTCCATCACACTAGGTATGATCGGTTCCGACTTAGAAAAACAGATCGTTGCTCAAACACCACTTGGACGTATCGGCCAACCACAAGATATTGCAAAAATCGCGTTATTCTTAGCTTCCGACGAAGCTGGTTGGGTTACTGGTGAACGCATTCATGGCTCCGGTGGCGCCCGTTAATTAATTTTTTTTTCGAACTCGAAGAGGTGCAGGTTGGAACATTTCAGTAGCGAAAACTTAATAGTGATTTTGTTAGCGGGATTTTCCTTCTTGGACCTCTTCAAGAGCAGTGTGGTGCGGATACTTTCTTGGCGCAAGAATAGGTTTCTAGATATTGGATTTTCAACAAGAACAAGGTGTAACGAAAATTTCTGAAGGTTTCTAATTAAAGCCTAAAATCCGCAGTGCTTCTTTTGCGACTTGTCGTTCAGCTTTTTGTTCATCTTCATGTGCAAGTTTAGTGGGCTTTTCCTTTCTAATCTTACTTTAAAACCTCCGTGGTTATGATATTTGCAGCCGCAGCTGATCTGCTTTCATGGCTTTATCGATTGAACAATTTTGGAACCGTTCATGTTCAGGGATCCGAGAATAAGAAGGACCAATTAGATACCGTCTTTAGGCTAGAGCTCATTGTGTGATTCAGCTACTTAAGAAAGTCAGAAAGAAATCTGCTTAAACTGGAACGCATATCTGGCCTCTCGTTATAAACAAACCTGACGATATGTATAAGCAAATTAATATTGTTTGTTTATTGGGAGCAGCCATGAAAAACCTATTTTTTCTAGAAAATATGTATCATCGAAGTCGTGATAGAATTAAAGATCTCGGTGAGGTCTTCACACCGGAGGCGTATGTCGAGGACATGTTAAATTTGTTAGCAAAAGATAAGCGTGGGCTGTGGTCCGATGAGGACACTATATTTTTTGAACCTTGCGCGGGTCACGGAAATATAGTCATACCAATTTATAAAAGACGACTTGATGGGATTTACACGAAAGCTGTAACCAAAGGTTTATACAGTAAACCTGAGAGCCCTTTTTATGCAGTGGCCAGTGCTCTTAATACTTTATGGGCAATTGATATCGATCCTAAAAATGTTGAAAATTGTCGTTCCCGTGTATTGTCAGCGACCTTGAATTTCTTAAAAGCAAAATTAGAAATTAAAAGCGATGCAGTTCTATTTTCAAAAAACCGGATTTTTTTCGCTCATGTTCTGTCGGCGATCAAATGGCACGTCGATGAAAATGAAACCCTGTCCGCATTAAGTGCCCCCGAAAACGCCGAGGCCAGTGGCAACCTTACAAAAGCAGGGGCCAAGTGGTTTTCACAGAATGGCCACCACCCGATGGACTTTGATTTATCGTGGGTGAATTTTTACAAATCCTGCGAAGCCTCTAAAACTGTACCTTTAGAATACGAACGGTCCGTTCGTTTTATTGATGCCATTATTTCAGGAAATTTAAGAGGCTTTGAAGATTATGAATTTGCCAAAGCCGTTATTGAAATCACTAAACCACAAGATACCGCTCGCAAACCAAGCAGGACGCTGTCAGCTGGAGCCTAATTGAATGCATGCCTTAGCGATCAAACCCACAGCCCATATCGTTGATGTTCTGGGGAATGTAATTGGCCGAGATCAACCTATTTTACGAATGGAAAAGGCCCTTGAAATGGTGGCCCTACTAGGAGAAGAAATTTTCGCCAACGAAAATGTGGTTTTCTTTGACCCGTTCTGTAAAGCGGGTGAGCTACTGCTTGCCTGTGCATTTCATAGTTGTTTGGCCAAATCAAAAGGCCAAACCAAGTTATTGGATATAGATATGGTGATGAAAGAAATTTTCCAATCCAATAGATATTTTGGTCTTGCTCCCGATGAGCGACACCACCGCCTTAGCATACGCACTTTTTTAGGAAACGAACATTCACATAACGAAAAATTTAACCATATCATCCGTGATGGGCATTATTTGTCCGAGGAAGACGGAACACTCGACAAAGAGAAATTTGAAAGAGAGTTCAAATCTATGATCGAATACATCAGTTCAAAGGCAAAAAATAAAAAGGTAATTGCAGTGGGAAATCCGCCATACAGTGAAAACGATAATGGCGGAAATGGCTCAGGAGCAAGAGCCATATATCCATACTTTGTCGAATCACTGATAAACGCAGATATTATAGAAAAATCTATACTGGTGATACCTTCCAAGTGGTTTTCATCGGGTCGCGATCTTGAAAAATTTAAAAATAAAATCATTAACTCAAATCACGTAAAATCCATTACATATTTCGAAAATTCAAAAAATGTATTCCCTACTGTCAACATTGACGGTGGCGTCTGTTATCTAAATCTTGATAAATTTCATAATGATATCCCTTTATTTTTCGATGGTCTGTCACCTGATGTAGGATCAAAACTTGACCTCACCGGACTCGATATTATTCCAGATGATCCCAAGGCAATTCCGATACTGAAAAAAGTTAGGAGTAAATGGACCGGGAAATTTATTTCAGATAAATCAATCAAAGGCCGAGCCTTTGGCCCACGAACATTCTACTTCAAAAGAAATAGAGCCGAAAATAAGCCATTCGCGGGATCAATTGGATGCATTGGAACAGGAAAGGTTAAAAAGTATATTGACCGTAGTGCAGTCACAAGTAATCAAGATAAAATCGATCACTACAAAATATGTGTGCCAGTTGTCTATGGAGGGCGAGTTGGTGATCAAAAGACAACACTTCCACCACATGCAATTTGGATTGCTGAAGCAGGAACAGTTGTCACTGAGACTTACATGGTAGTTTATTCCTCCAAAAATAAAAAAGAGGTCGAACGAGTAGCTACCTACCTAAGAAGTGACTTCTCCCGCTATCTTTTTGGTTTAAGAAAACTCACAGCCAGCATTTCTTGGGAAAAATGGCTATGGGTTCCTCTTTTAGAAATGAATCGAGATTGGTCAGATGAAGATTTATTTGATTTCTTTAATTTTACAAAAGAAGAACGATCCCACATTAAAAGGAAAGTTAAGGAATGGTCCTAAATCATGGGAAAACTATTACTCTATGCCTACACCACTGAAACTTATTTAAGAGATGGTTGGATTAAAGTAGGCCACACAAAGAGTGAAATTGGCGAAGAGAGGATTTGGAACCAATTTGGTTCATCAAACCCTGAAAATCCAATTTATCAAATCATTGGTGAACTTCCTGATGGAATGCAGGATCACAACATCCATAAACAGCTACAAAGAAATGGATGTAGACCTATTGAAGGTGGTCCGGGTAAAGAATGGTTTAAAGCTAAAAATATCACCGACCCGTTTAAGGACGTGCGCCAGGCCTATAATGAAATTGTAAATAACTGCTCACGGACGGAGCATTATAAACTACGCAAAGAGCAAGAGAAAGCCGTTGAAAAAGCAAGTAAATGGTTTAATAAGGTATATCCTAAAGAAGTCATCGAGTCCGCTACTCACCCAGACCGTTTCCTTATAAATGCTAAGATGCGATTTGGTAAATGCTTTACCAGTATTCATTTGGCTAAAAAAATCAATGCACGCACAACCTTAATCGTTACCTATAAGCCCGATGTTATCGGTGAATGGATTGATACCGTAAATGAACAGGTGGATTTTAAAGAATGGACAGGAATTAGAGCCAAAGCGAAAAGCGACCGTCCCGCAGATCCCTGTTTAAGTGATAATGGTGAATTTCCCCGCTCAAGCGGCCCGATTGTTTTATGTGTTTCTTTTCAAGATTTATCTATTGGCGAAAATGGTGAAATCAAACCAAGACTTCAGCAAATCCCAGAAATTGAATGGGACTTGATAATTTTTGATGAAGTTCATTACGGGAATACTGAACGGGCCAATAATATCCTAAGTAAACTTAAAATTTCAAAAAGGCTTTACTTATCAGGGACACCATTCCGATTAATCGAGCAGGACGATTTTTCTGCCCAACAAGTTTATACTTACAGCTACTTAGACGAACAAAAAAATAAACGAGAAGAAATTGCATCGGATCCGGACGAGCAGGCAGAAAAAATTTACCGCTTGATGCCCGATCTTAATATGTCGGTCATTGAAATTACCGACCATGATATTTCTGAGCAGCGAACAACATTTGAAACTGATGATATTGATTTCTCTTTAAACCGACTTTTTGAAACTGAACGAGCTGACGATACAAAAGAACTTTCTTTTGTTTATGAAAATGCCGTCGATCATTTTATTGAAGGATTACATAAAGAGGGCCACGATGCCCGCTCAATCAGTGTTTATGGAAAATTAGGCCAGCGATTAGGATGTCCCGTTAAAAGGCACACAGTTTGGTGGATGAATCGAGTTGATGGTATATCAGCACTTATTGAAAAGTTACAAAACCACCCACACTTTTCTAAGTTCATTTTAATCAATGCTTCAGGTAGTGATACCATCCGTAATGGTGAAAGCGAGGCTATTTTAGCGAGGGAAAAAAACTCAGTACAAAGAGCCATTAATGATGCGAATGAAGATCCAACAAAGCTAGGAACAATTACCTTTTCTTGTGGCCGTTTCTTAACAGGGGTAACGATTAAGGAGTGGGACAGTATTTTAATTTTAAACGATATTAAATCGGGCGAGAGTTATTACCAAGCGATCTTCCGCGTGCAGTCCGCTTGGGTAAACGAAAAGACAAAGCAACCCATAAAAACCAAAGCGTTCGTCTTTGATTTTGCCATTAGCCGATGTCTTAAAGTGACGTACGATTGTGCTTACAATATTGCTGATCAAATAGACCAAGAGCGAAGTTACGAGCAACAAGTTAATTTGAATAATAATACCCTCGAAATTGTAGCCAAGGGTCTATGCGATACCTTGGATATTAAACGATTTTATGAGGGAAGTTTGACCTCTGATCCCACTACAGCCCAGGATATTTTAGAGGCAGGAAATTACGACGGCGGACGCATGGCCCTAGCTCGCAGGATTACATCCAATATGCTTGTGAGCTTTAGTCACTTACGATTGCTAGAGCAATATCCAGATGTCTTAGAAATTCTAAAAAAGGTGAAAGGTTATCGTACTCAAGAAGTAGCCGATATATCCGCCGATGATCTAATCCAAATAGGCCTTGACGCTGCTGACCTAGATGTAGTGAAGGATGATCCAAATATTCCTCCCGAAGACAAAGAGAAAGTCATTGAGGACTTTGCTGAGAAAGATCGGGACAAGGAAAGAAAGAGTCTAAAAAAATGGTATGCCACCCAAATCAAAAGATTAGCTATCTGCATGGCGGATTTTATTTATATGACCTATGAACGAGAATATAAAATTGATCACGTTATTCAAACAAAGTCCCCACAATTCTTTAGAGTTATGACTGGAATTACTAAAGAGGATTTTGTCTTGCTTTGCGATATGGGGTTTATCAAGAAGCCTGCCCTTAATCGGATCGTACGCGAGTTCAGTGATCAAGAGTCCTCATCTCTTGAACCCGAAAAGTATATTCTGGAAAATTTGAAAAAAGTCGCGTCCTAAATCACTACATTTAGAATGCGTGCCACCACAAATATCGTGAAGTCCTGTGGAATGCCTCTTATTTAGACTTAACCTCTCCTCCGCCAAATTAGGCGAGGTAAATGGTGGAACGGAGGGAACTGAACTAATCTGATTGGGTTCTACCGTGGCCTACCCCTAAAGTTAGCCCCCGAGGGGTCTTTATCTACCTAATGAATGAAATCCGTCTAAAGTACTAAGATCTCTGAATTACCTCATTTCTATTCGATGTTAATTCTAGTTCTTATTGCCTCACTATCCTGCACATTTGCTCAGTAAATAGGCATCATGACTCAACTTATGTAATTGGTCTTCCGCGAATCTGAACCTCTTTGACTAGGCTTACCACCCTGATATACGTTTTTTCCCATGAGCACAAAATTCAAAAAATATGAGCCTCTAATTGCTAACGCCGTCGGTATTTATTGGCAGACGCTGAAGAAGCAATCGGCCAAGCAGGCACAAGGAAGTGCGGATCGTGGAAACCGCTCCGCGGTCACTGGCGGAAAGCAAATGGACGGATTTTGTGCTTTAATTCGCCAAGTCCTACTTGATGCAGGGTTAAAAGAAGCACAAATCCACCTAAAGAAGAAACTAGAGCTTCCCGGTTATTATCGTCCCACAAAGAACTGGGACATGCTCATCGTCTCAGACGACACTCTGCTAGCCGCTTTGGAGTTCAAATCTCAGAGAGGTCCGTCCTTCGGCAACAATTTTAATAATAGAGCAGAAGAAGCCATCGGAACTGCGACCGATCTATGGGTTTCTCATCGAGAGGGAGCTTTCGGGAAAAATGCTCAAGCACCTTGGCTTGGCTGGGTGATGCTGCTTGAAGACTGCAAAGGCTCGACCGAACCTGTCGCTGTTGCCGAACCTCACTATAAGGTGTTCCCAGAATTTCGCGGGGCCTCGTATGCGAAGCGATATGAAATACTGCTGCGTAGACTTGTTGCGGAACGTTTATATAATGGGGCCGCATTCTTAATGGCGACCGATCAAAGCGGCCCGGAAGGCAAGTACGCAGAGCCCGCGAAGGACCTGGGAATGCTTACGCTGTTAGCTGGGCTCGCTGGTCATATCGGCGTGCATCTTGCTTCGAAGGAATAGAATGGAAAATCAGATCGAATTATTGCCTACAACATTTCCGAAAGAAGCATACCAGTACGGCCAGAGGTCGGACGGCGAAGTTCATGGTGTTGTTCTTACGAAGCCACATATCGTCGATCTAATCCTTGATCTTTCTGGCTATAAAGTCGGAAAAGACCTTCCCAACAAGCGTTTGCTTGAGCCATCATGTGGTCACGGTGTATTTCTAATTCAAGCAGTGAAGAGGCTAATGAAATCCCTCAAGCTTTCGAGCCTGCCTCTTGAAAGCACTAAGGACTCCATTACTTCATTTGATATCGATGCCAAACATGTGGAAATAACTCGAAAGGCCCTTGCAGACATAGTTGCGAGTCACGGGTATCCAAAAGCTGAAGCTAAAGAGCTAGCAAAAGGATGGGTCCATGAAGGAGATTTTCTGCTTGCCGCACTTTCGCCAGTCTTCGATTGCATAATTGGCAACCCTCCATACATAAGAATCGAACAAATATCTCCACAACTTCAAACTGAATACCGTCGTCGATATGCCTCTCTTTATGATCGCGCAGATCTTTACGTCGCATTCATCGAACGTAGCCTTGCCCTTCTTTCGAACAAGGGGATGCTATCGTTTATCTGTGCTGATCGGTGGATTTTGAACAAGTACGGAGCACCTTTACGAAAGAAGGTTTCAAACGGCTTCAAAGTTCACAGCTACATCGACCTTCATCAAGCGTCGCCGTTCGACTCGAATGTAATTGCTTACCCTTCCATATTCCTTGTTTCAAGAGGAGTGACAGAGCAAGTTCACGTGTTGTCGATGAAAGCAGCCTCGAAGGAAGATTGCGACGCGGTAACGACGGCGTTAGCTGGAAAGTCACCTTCCACTGATATTTCTTACGCTCTTTATGATCGTTGGTTCGAAGGTGACGAACCTTGGACGCTTGGATCTCCTGAACAACTTCTTGCGCTCCGTGATCTTGAAGCGAGATTCGACGAGTTAGAAGCCGATGGCACAACCAAAGTCAAAATCGGTGTCGCCACCGGTAGTGATAAAGTCTATGTTGTTCCAAAGAACGCTCCAATTGAGAAGAGTCGCCTTCTACCCCTTGTTATGAGAGCGGACCTAAGACAGGGACAGATTGAAAATGCTGGCCGTTGTGTGATCAATACCTTCAAGAATGAAGGCGGCGTCGTTGATCTAGCAGACTATCCCAAACTAAAAAAATATATCGAGGAACACTCAACGGAACTCAAGAAGCGACATGTCTCAAAGAAGGGTGGAGCTGGCTGGTTCCGCACTATTGATCGAGTTTATCCTGAGCTTGTTACGCGTCCCAAGTTGCTTATTCCCGATATTGCCGGATCTAATGAAGTAACTTTGGATTCAGGAAATTACTATCCTCATCATAATCTCTACTTCATCGTTTCGGACTCTTGGGATCTTGAGGTCCTTGGCGGATTACTGAGTTCGCGAGTTGCCCTGTTCTTTGTCTGGTCTTATGCGGTTAAAATGCGCGGTGGATACCTTCGATTTCAGGCCCAGTATATTCGTAGGATACGCCTGCCGAAGCCAGAAACACTCTCACGGGAACTAACAAATGATATTAGACACGCGTTCCGTAAACGAGATTTCAAAGAGTTAGACGAACTTGCACTTAAGGCATTCGGACTCAAGAAGCTACCGACATTTGACTTTGTAGATACGCGACGCTAAAGGCGGAGGCGCGGTCTATAAGCTTCTGTGACCACTGCCTGGGACCTCTAGCAACTTTATACACTTTAAAGCGATATCGACACGGAGAAGTCGGATTCGTTCAAACAATAATGGTCAACTATCGGCACTATCAAGCAAGGCCTTAAGAGTGAGAGTGGGCTAAATATCCAAACATTGTTCAGACTTTCAAAGGTCTTCAAGGTCCGCATATCGAAATATCAGACTACAGTTTTGCATAGGCCTATGGGAGGCTTCGATAGTCCCGCGCTTTTCAATACGACGGATACAATCAGAACATCATTTGGATTGATCTCTTTAATTGGCGTTTACCTAGCCTGGAAAAATATCTTTTTCTAAGCGGCTAAGAATTCTATTCGCGTAACTTGGAACCCAAGAATTAGAAAATCTCAAATGCCACTCTCGTACAATCGCCTCTAACGTATTAGCTGAGCTTTCGATATGAGCTTCTTTAAGAGCTTGGCGTTGTGCACTGGGATCAATCCCCTCTGCAACCTGACGGCGAAGATCATCACGGCGCTCACGAGCAACCTTAAGGGTAATCTCAGGATACAAGCCGACAGACAAAAGCTTTTCTTTACCCATAAAGCGGTATTTAAACCGCCAGCGCTTACTTCCATTAGGGGTAACTTCCAAATACAGCCCATTGCCATCAAATAGCTTCTGAGTCTTCACTGTAGCCTTTGTATTCTTAATTAGGGTATCCGTTAATGCCATCTGGGGGTAACTCCCTAATCCCCAAGTAGATTACCCCCAAGGATACCCCCCCAGAACTCGGCTGTGATTGGATGATGTCGGACAATACTGGATGATTTCTCTATGAAAATAGCCCCCAAGAGGGGAAGACTGGTATCTATCGGATTTTCTCGGAAAAGTAATTGGTGGAGGCGGCGGGAATTGAACCCGCGTCCGCAAGAGATCCACGATAAGGCGCTACATACTTAGTCAGTGTTTTAGTTTGTCTGTACAGCTTCCCCTGACAAAATCAGCACAGACACTCCCCCAGTAAATTTAAGCGAGTCTGCTGGAGAAAACCCAACTCACCGAGGTCCCTAAATGACGATCAATCCAAGCGCGGAACCACCGCAAGGTTGATCGTGCGAGCTAATTAAGCTGCAAGTGCGTAATCGTTGCCAATTACAAAATGGACGTTTTTAACGAGGTCCTCATCCGCCCCGGTATGCTCCTTATGCTTCAGCACCCACGTCGAAGCCAGTACGCCCCCATGTGTGAAAAACATCTTTTCATTCTACCACAAGATTCGCGGCAAAATGAAAATCGTTTATCCTTCCGATTTTGCACCTCACATTCAATGATTAAATTTTTCGTGACGCAGTACTTTGGTCTTGGTGAACTGGTGTCATCCTAACAAGATCTTAATGTTAGCAAGAGACAATTTACGCCAAAAGGTCGAGATATCCACCATTTATGGGTGTATTCCACAGACTTATCCACATTGCATCCGCAAATTCGGGGCAGAAATGACACTGAAATTTAAGAATCTTAAATTTTCGCGAGAGGCTTTCGCGTTTGTCGAAAGCCTTTGTTGCGGTGGGACATAACGAAGTTTTAACGGAAAAGATCAGCTGCGGAAGCAGCTGTTGCGGCCAACGAACTCACATTTGCACGTGAATCTTTGTCAGCAGGAGCAGCCGTTACAGGTGCCGCCTCCGCTGGAGCCGCCATCACAGGAGCTGGTGTTTCAATGATCGCCGTCTCGGTTTTGATATCAAGAGCAGGCTTAATCACTGGAGTCTTCTCTACACCCTCAACCGCGTTTGTGACTGGGAACAATTGAATGTTCAACTGATACACGCGCTCACCCTTTTGCTTCATACGAGCAATTGAGTTGTCTTTGTGAAGAGCTTTTCTCATCTGACGAAGTTTGAATTTGATCTCTTCAAACTCTGTCTTTGTTAAAGACAAAGTCAAAGTGCCGAACTCACGCTCTGTCGGTTGATCTTGATACAAAGACTCTAAACCTAAGTACATAAGCTGAGATTGAAGCTTACGAACAAGAGCGACTGGAATCTCTTCTGGAGATTCAATCAAACTGCGGTTCTTTTTAAGTTCGCCTGTCACTTCGTCACGACGAAGCTCGCCAGAAGCTAGCAAAGTATTTAAAGCTGCTTCAATTTCATCTTCAGAAGCTTTTCCACGAAGAAGAGCTTTCAACGCCGATGTATCAAAGCTAACGCCCTCTTGATCCACCATTGCATAGATGATCCAAGCAACCCAGTTCGGAACTTTTTCCCAAGTTTTACGATCGATCTCGCCGGATTTTAATTTTCCAGCCACACGATGCTCGCTGAGCTTCTTAAGATACATGTTACGTTCAGCAGGATCCGTTGCTTGAGTAAAGTGAACAAGCAAACGGAACTCTTCTGTTTGATCTTTCATGAAGCTCAAAGCTTTACCGAATTTGCCAATCATATCGTCAGAAAGATTTCTTTTTCCTTCGATGATCATTTTTAAGTAATTCGGAGATTTGATATTCGCCGCCGCTGAAAAAACAGCATAGTTATACGCACGCAAAGAGCCTTTTGAACTCTTACGTTTGAACTGATAAAAATCAGCCAAGAACTGGCGATAGTTCATGTAATCAGATAGCACCGGAGCAATCACGGAAGCTGTTGAAATTTCTTTGCCTTTGTTAAACTCAGGATGATTGTTTTGCATAGAAATCGGATCTCCTTTGTACTGGAATAGTTCACCCGATTTAAATTCTCAAAACAAGCGGATTCGTTAGATGCGACCCTTAACTTATTGCAAGGCATTATCTAAAGCCTCGCAGAAATAAAAAAAGGACTCTGGGTAGAGTCCTTTTAAGTCGTCGAATTTTAAAACTTATTTACTAGCGAGCAGACAATCTTAAAGTCACGCGATGGATATCAAGATCTCCACGAGTGTAAAGAACGATGCTGTCCGCTCCGTACCCGATCACTGCATTTTGCGGAACCACAGTCTGACGAGTGTTATAGCGATCCACTTGCAAAGTTTGGCCTTGATTGAATCCGTTAATAAGAACATCGATCAAAGCAGTATTGTAAGCTGGAGTTGCCTCAATCACGATCTGCTGGATTCTGTAACCACGGTAGCGTTGAGCATCGAGGTATTGGGAAAGATCTAAGCGATCATTTCCATACATGCGACGTGACACATAAAGTGGAACATCAATACCGCGATCAGGACGGCCTGGGCGATCCGGGCGACCGATGCGATCACCTTCTCTTAAAGAGATGCGAATCGAAGCAATATCGGCGTTACCACGAACTAAAAGCTGCAAAGTGCGGATATCTTCGCCGATGGTAGCTCTGTAACGAGGACGAAGAAGAATAGATCCTTGCGGAGAGTAAGAAGTTTCATCCACGCGACCATCTGTTAGCAAAGAAATTTCAGCGCGAGGTCCGCTGCGATTGATTTCAACTTCTACGGACTCGACTTCATAACCACGGTAGCTTTCACCGATACCGGCAAGTTGACGAAGTTCTAAAGTCTCATTTGAAACGCGGCGACCGACATAGATGATTCTTTGATCTAAACGACCACTGCCGTTTCCGAAATCATCTTGTCCTGGAAAAGGAAATTCAGGCCCCACATCAGGACGTGGAATGGGCGCAGGCCCGCGACCTGGAACGATATAAGCTTCCGCGATAGCCGCAGTCAGAGTGATGGCA
Organism: Bdellovibrio sp. HCB117; assembly: GCF_047305915.1. Classification (NCBI taxonomy): domain Bacteria; kingdom Pseudomonadati; phylum Bdellovibrionota; class Bdellovibrionia; order Bdellovibrionales; family Pseudobdellovibrionaceae; genus Bdellovibrio; species Bdellovibrio sp. HCB117. The sequence continues at coordinate 3,512,207 of NZ_CP178622.1, forward strand.
GAGAAGGCAACTAACAAACTAGATTTAAAAGTCATTGTATCCCCCAAAAAGATTCAGTGATTCCCCACTGACCGCTAAAGCAACCAGCGTACCAAATGTTTCAAGGTCACTTCGACACCAGATTCGCGCGGTATAACAGCGTTTAATTGCAATTGAAGGTTCAAACAGCCAAAAAGTGGGACCTGGCAAAATCTTGAGCGTTTCTGAAACTAAAAAGAACACCGGCCGGTGCGGTTCTGACCTTGCAGTAAAAAATGCCATTAACAGGAGACTTATATGAAAAGTGCCATGATCGCGATTTCCGTATTCTTTGCTTCTATGACTGTAGCCCAAGCCGGGGAATATAGCGGACTTGTTCAAAGACAGGTTCGTCAGATCACCGAGCAAAAAACCCTTATTCAACAGTTGAACCACGAACAAAACGGTGAAAAAGAAAACCTTTGCGGATATTTCTTAGAAAATCTGATTGAACAAAAACACTCTGCCATTAAGCTTGCTGCCACGTTGGGCGAAGACCCCTCCGAGCTTCTGCAAATCGAAATTGATTCGAACCTTTGCAGATAGAAAAAGGGACCACGGTTGGAGGTCCGTGGTCCCAGGGAAGATCTATTATTTAAGATCAAATTACTTCAAGTTATCGTCAGTCAAATCCACAAGAGGTTTGATTCTTCTCATGAAAGTGATCGCAAGTTGATCTTGAGCGTAAGCGCCACGCTTTCTCATTTTCAACGCGATACGAACCTGACCTAAACCGTTATTCGCAATCAAACGCGCTTCACCAATGTAGTTTGCATAATTCAATTTCGTGTTGTTCAAAGAGATCAAATCCAAAGTGTCTTCCTGATCTTTCGCGATACGAGAAAGATTGATGTTCACACCCGTACCCGCTTCAGGAGCAAGCAATGGACCCGCGAAAGCCAGAAGCTCTTGGTTCACGCCTTTTAAAGATACATTAAAACCAGAGCGACCGTTCACAACTTCCCATGAAGAGATTTTTGAAGTCTTCACTTTGTTTTCAACATTCAATCTTTGGATCGTGCTTAAAGCAAACTCTTGGATCAACAAGAACTCTGGGTTGTCAGAGTGAGCCCCTTGAGCCGGCAAGTGGAAATACAAATCAGCAGGTGAGTTTCTGAAAACCAAGTTGATGATCGCTGTATTTGGAGAAGTACCAATTTGAAGTCTTACGAAAGTAGTTTCACAACCACCATCAAGATCCAAACATTTCAAAGTACCAGAAAGAGCGCGTGCTCCTGTGGATTTTTCTCCGTTACCAGCGCGAACTGATTTAACTGGAGATGCGTAACCACCGTTCACACTTGCGCCGGCTACGTTATAAACTTTAACGTCACGGCCTTCTTGAACTTTCAAAGTCACAACCGCGTCGCCAGACAAACCGTCTACAGACATTTTTGCAGACAAGATAGAAGCAGCTGCCGCCAAATTAGCACGACGAGATTCAGCGCCGACTTTTTCGTTACGAGCTCTAAGATAAGTTAAAAGATCATCTGTTGAAGAAGAGGTATAAACCAAACCATCCTCAGTCACTGCACCCGTCATACGTTTAGAAAGTGCATCGTTCGTCGCATTTGAAGCGTCGTTTGAACGATAGTCTGAAGGCAAACGATTTGTGCCTGGAGCTGGAACCGGAAGAGTGTCCACAACAGGAGGAGTTTGCTTAGGAATCTCTGTTGTTGGAGGAGGAGGAACCGGCGTCGACGGTTTAGAAGGAGCACCACCACCTGTAGAAGGAGGAGTTGTCGTTTTTGGTGGGTTCGCTTTCGGTGGATTTGCCTTAGGCGGATTCACTTTTGTATCAGGGATCGGCTCTGGAAGAGGCGGCAAAGTATCATTCGGATTGCTAGGATCTGGCAATTCACCTTGACCATTTGTATTTGAAGTTTCGGAATCGGAACCCGTCTTTTGTGTAGTTTGCTGCTCTGTCGGAGGAGCAAGAACGTCTTTTTTCTTACCGCAAGCAGTAAGACTTAATGATGCAAGCAAAGCTGCGGTAATCACAGTGTGCTTATGAAGCATTGGTAACATGAAAAACCTCCAAGTATTCTGTCGCTGGACCAATAAGCAAGCCTTGGGCCAGTTTTCGTCACCCCTCATCAGGGCTTGTATTGCAATACGGTTACGTTTTAGACTCTGCTTTGGAAGGAATTACATGCCTGTACAACAATTCGGCGAGCTCGTCGGCGACCCTCAAAAACTGACAAAACATATTATCAAAGTCATTCTTGGCTCATTCATTTTAGCTATTTTGGCGATGTATTTGTTCGACCAAAACCTTTCTTTATACTTCGCGAATGAGCAAGTTAGAACCGCATTAAGAGAACCTGCACGGGAGCTGACTGATGTTGCGCTTTCAGAATACTGGTTCGTATTGGCGTTAGCGACTTGGGGATTTGCAGCGTGGATTGCTCCACGTATTTCGGCTTTTCGCAAGCACTCAAATACAGTCGATTTCTTTCGTCGCTGGGGTCTTAATTTTTTTGTTTCCCTGATCGTGTGTGGAATCATCACGCACATTATTAAGTTTACAGTGGGACGTCAGCGCCCACATAAAACTCCGGATTTTGATCCTTTCATCTTCACACCAATGACGACACATTGGCATTGGCATTCGTTTTCTTCAGGACACTCACAAGTGATCTTCACTGTAGCGACAATGATGACTGTGGCCTTTCCGAAGATGCGTTGGTTTTGGATTCCTGCGGCAGTGATGATTTGCCTGACTCGCGTTGTGGTTCACGATCACTTCTTAAGTGACACTATCTTCGGTGCTTGCGTCGGTTATGTGGGAACATTGCTTGCGATGTCCTTGATGCGCGCAAAAACAGCGAACGGTCTTTATTAGTTTTGTTCAGATAAAAATTCGACTAAGTACTGCGACTCTTTAAGGGATTTCATAATCCCTTTATAGTCTGCCACATACTTTTCTACTAAAGACCAAAAGCGATCCGAGTGATTCATGTGCTGCAAATGTGCCAACTCGTGCACGATCACATAATCAATGATTTCTTGATTAAACACGATTAAACGCCAATTCAGATTGATGATCTTACGAGACGAGCAACTCCCCCAGCGGGTGCGTTGCTCGCGGAACTTCACTTGCGCTGGATGCAGGTTCATTTGTTCAGCCCAGAACTTGATTCTTTCAGACAATAATTGAACGGCTTCGCGTTTATAGAAATGGCGGATTTCTGTCAGTGCCGTGGGATGCTCTTCTATCAACGAGTTTGCACTCCAATCGTTTCTTGGAATATGCAAAAGAAGATTTTCTTCTGTCACGGACACGAACGGTTTTTTATTCAAGGTGATGACAACCTTGAGCTTGCGGTCTTTCCCTAAGAAAGGAAAGTTTTCGTAGGCCTTGATCTTCTTTTCAGGGAATTTTTCAGCGATCTCAGAAAACTTTTCGAAGTTCTTTTCGATCCAGTCCTTTTTCGCCATCAAAAAGTCGGTGATCACTTTTTGCGATGTGCTTTTCGCCGCTACGACCTTAATAGGCTTATTAGGATAAAGATAAATCGAAACCGAGCGACGAAAGTTGCGCCGATGCACTTCAACAGGCCATTTAGCAAAGAGGAAAGTTTCTTTATCGCTCATCCAGTCAGAGAATGACTTACCCACAAAAAACTGGCAAGAAAAAGGTACCTGCTTCCCTTTGTGAAGAAAAGGAAGCAGGTACCTTTGGGAGCAAAATGGATAAAACCTCTTCTTTCTATAGTTTAGATCCTGAAAAAGTTCTGCAAGCGGCGGAAAATGCAGGGTTTTATCCGACGGGAGAGTTCACTCAGTTAAATTCCTATGAGAATCGCGTTTTTGATATCAAGCTAGAAGAAGCGCCCGAACCAAATGGCTCTCCCAAGAACGTCATTGCGAAGTTCTATCGCCCCAATCGCTGGAGCAAGGACGCCATTTTAGAAGAGCACGAGTTTCTGCTTTCCTTAAAAAATGAAGGCATTCCTGCCGTCGCTCCCCTTTTTCAAGGGCATGACAGCACGGTTTCTGAAGTTGATGGGATGTATGTCGCGTTTTTTCCAAAAGTTTTAGGAAGAATGCCGCAAGAGTTTCTAGACGGAGAACTTAAAAAAGTCGGCCGCCTGATGGCGCAAGTCCATAACATTGGCGCAAAGAAGAAAGCTCTTCATCGTCCGACGTTAGATACCAGCTATTATGGCGGTTGGGATACGATTGATTATTTGCATGACTGGATCATCCCCGAAGTTCGCAATCGTTACCTTACGGCGGCGGAAGACATTCTTTATGCTATCGACGATAGTTTTAATCCCTCTGAATTCATTCGCATCCACGGCGACTGCCATAAGGGAAATCTTTTAAATAACGGAAAAGAATTTTTCTTAGTCGACTTCGACGATTTCGTGAACGGCCCGGTGATTCAAGATTTCTGGATGCTTCTTTCCGGAGACAACGACACTTTGGATGAAGAGAAGTTTCAAATCATCGAAGGTTATGAAGAGCTGCGCGAGTTCCCAGATCACCAATGGTCCTGGGTCCCACTATTGCGCGGCCTTCGTATTATTTCTTACGCGGGATGGATTGCAAAGCGCTGGGAAGATCCAAGCTTCCCCCGTCTTTTCCCTGAGTTTAATACGTACAGATATTGGGCCGAAGAGGTCGAAGCTTTAGAAAAAATCGCCTGGCAAATTCAAGGGTGATCTAAAAACCATTGAGTGATGAGTTCAGGTGCCTGTTCTAACCACTGATGTCTTGCTGTGGGATCAACAAAAAATTCTGTATCGATACCGTGAGCCTTTAATGTATCGAAGTAGGGATACATGGTTCCCACTGGAACAACGGTATCTAGTTCCCCGTGTAAGAAAAGTGTTGGAGGATGATTTTCTGGAATCGCCGTTGGAACAAAACAAACAGGCCCTTTGCAATCCGCAAAGGATGCGGATTCCACGGCCAAGGCCTTAAAGACACCTGGAAAACTGACAGCCATGCGGCTTGAATGATAACCTCCGCTAGAGATACCGGTGGCATAAAGTCGCTTCATGTTTAATTTACCTAAACTCCCCTTTTTCATTTCTGAAAGCATCTCGGTAATAAAATAGAAATCTTCCGACGTTTCGTAGTCAACGCCGATGAGATTTGTCATCCAAGCAACACCAGCAATGGCTCGGGGAGCAACGACGGCAAAGCCGCTGTCTAATAAAGATTGAATTAGACGGATCTCGTTATAACCGCCAAAAGGCATAAGCTTTTGTCTTGAAAACTCAACATCAAAAAAACTTCCTTGATAAAGAACGACTGTGGGCCATCCTCCACGCGGAGTTTTACCTTTTGGAAGGGCGTAGCGAACTTCGCGAGTTAGGTGCGGGCCCGAAATCTCAAGAGTTTGAGACGGACATGTGATGCGATCCAAAACCCCGCTAGTCTCACAGTTTGAAGCCTGCGCATTTACAGAGAACGCTGCGATTAAAGTTAAGAATGCGAATTTCATCCGGGCCGCCTCCATCAAAAGTTCCAAGGCTTTTATAGGAGAAAGAAAATACTTTGTCCCTTAAATCAGTTGACGGTTTCGCCGAGTATTTGTCAAAAGTGGTCTTAATAGAGGTCCACAATTACCGTTACGTCTGTGAAAAACAGCGCACAAAGGCCTGACAAGCTCAAAGACTTTGGTAGTATCGGCCTCTTTGGGAGGACCTATGAAATCAGTATTAATCATGGCTGCATTACTTTTCACTTCTTTGGCGCAAGCAAACAGTGGCGTTTTGGGCGAATACAAGGGGACCTTGAAAGGTCAACTTCAATACAATCCCGCAAAAGGATCTAGCACTCTTCGTGATATTCAATGCGACTCTGCTTTAAACATTGAACTGACCGAGCAAGGTCTTTCTATTCCTTTTTCTTACTATTCTTGTAGCGACGATATCTTTAACGAATTCTTGGCTTACGTATTTGATGGAAACGACATTTACGTGGCCGATCGAAATGGAAAAGCCGATACCGCTAAAGGTGTCGTGGGCACGATAGAGCAAGATGGAACAATTCGCATCGCACATCCGACACAACGTCAGTTTCGTTTAGAAACAGGTTACATCAAAGAACCTTACTGCAATTTGCACATGGGTGTGAATAAGTTCACTTATACTTTGCACACGACTTTGACGATGGTGCTTAAGAAGACTTCGACGAACTCATACTATTTTGAAAGAACTCAATTGGCAGAGAACATCCACACGGTTTACATGGGCCTTCCACCAAGAACGGAGCGTGGTGCCTGTGAGAAGATTCGCAAATCTTTGTCTCGCGAAAATCTTGTTTCTACGCAGCTTCGTGCGATCTCTGGTACACTCGTAAAGTAATTTCATTTTAAGCTGGCGATAGGCCTTCCATTAAGACCTATCGCCCTTGATCTTTCTTCCCTAGTTATGGGAAACAAGCTGACATTTTAAAGTTGAACTGATGTCAGAATTTTTTTGCCCTCTTAAAGTCAAAGATTTCAAATTTACATTTGAGCCGTTAATTTCATAAACAGCTTCAAAATCATTTGCAGGGTTCGTTGCACTCTTTAGGTAAATGTGATGGATGCCTTCTTCATTCTGATTGTAGAACGCTGTCGCATCTACATTATTAATGCTTGTACCACTATGGTTGTAATACTGAGTAGAACCGCAGTTTCTTGAAGGGCATTTACCTGCAATCGCAAAGACTGCGCTGTATTCCAGATCATAACTCACTTGATGCAAGCGTGGTGCAGAGAGTTCCGTTGCAATCACTTTAAAGGATACGTCAGAGAGTCCATAAGAAACATCTGCGGCTTCTACGCATTTAATTTCTTGCTCACTCACTGACTTTTCCACAAGTGCATGTGCATAACTTCCGACGAACAACGCTGCGATCAACAAGATTTTTACTTTCATTTTTCCTCCTAGGATTTGTTCCTACATTTAGTGTCTATGTTGCGTTGATCTTAAATATTCTTAAATTATGTATTTGTATAATTCATATATTTCAGTTTATTATCATTTTTAATGAGTTTACTCAGCCCTTCCCTTGAAGCTTTCTGGGCCGTCGTCCAAAAGGGCACGGTCCTGGAAGCGGCTAAAATGGTGAATCTCACGCAGACAGGCGTGACCCAAAGAATCCGGAGCTTGGAAAAGCAACTGGGCGTTACTTTATTCACCAGATCTAGAAAGGGAATGCGTTTAACAAGCGAAGGGGAATCTCTTCTTCGCTATGTGAAAGCGGCCCGTGACTTAGAAGGCGAAACCCTTTCAAGCATAGGTGGACAAAAACAGAATACTTATTTTGAAGTTTGCATAAGTGGGACTTCCACGCTGATGCGCTCGCGCATGATTCCGAAAGCTGCTGCCGTGATGAAGAAATATCCGAACCTCAGAGTTCGCTTTGATCTTACCGACACAGACAGCATTCTCGGAAAACTAAAGACAGGCTTTGCTCAAATGGGTGCCCTTCCCGTTAACCATGTGGGCTTAGAGCTTGATTCGAAAGTAATGCTGCCAGAACGCTATTATCTTGTTGGGCCATCAGCGTGGAAGAAAAGAAAGCTTGAAGACATTCTGGCGAATGAAACCATCATGGATTTTGATCCTAACGACACCATGACGTTGGATCTTTTAAAGAAATACAAAATCACGAAATTTCCAAAGCACCGCCATTATGCCAACAACATTGATGCCTTGACGTCTTTAATGATTGCGGGTGTCGGGTACTCAACCTTAACTGAAGAGTTTGCGCGTCCTTTTATTAAAGAAGGTTCGCTGACATACTTATCACAAGAAATGTATTTGGAATATCCCGTTGCGCTTGCTTGGTATCCTCGCAGCGAAATGCCGCCCTACTTTAAAGCCTTGATTGATGCGTTCACAAAAAAATCTTAGTGGCGCATTGTGCGGTTCCAAGTTGCCACTCCCATTCTGGAACTGATTTTCAAAACGAAACCCGCATTTAGCCTCCAGTTCCGTTAAAACAGTTGTGATATATGTTTGTGTGTGGCTTTGCCTTTGCAACGCGCTTCTGCAGCTGATCTTAAGATCGGTCTCAAGTAGAGTTACGAAAAAATAAAAAAGTATTTCGTTTACTTTCCTCGAGAGATCACAGATATTAGAGATAACTCTTATGAAAGGAGGCCATCATGATTATTATGATGTTGAATAATAAAAACCTGAACGATTCCAACGTGCACGGACAAGACGTGGCCTCCGACAGCCAATTCTAGAGACCAAGTTCTGTTCTAATCCACGATAAAATCGAACTTACATCACCCAAGTTATGACTTGCTTACCGGCATTTTCATTCTTGGCTTAACCCAAAATAATTTTAAACGTTTTTCAGGACGATTTTCGTCTTGAAGGCATTTTTATTTCAACTCTTGCCTAAGCGTAGATCAGCGGCCTTTTGATCGGCGCTTTTGCAAGCATTATCAATCCTGAGGAGGAAGCTATGAACGCGTTATTGCGTAAAAAGAAAGAATGGGAATTCGAAAACGAGCGGTATTTACTGAAACTCGTTTCTACCTCTGCGGATGTGACTGTTGAAAGCGTAAAAAGGGCCGGTCTGATAACAAGCTTCCTCGCGTACCTCGTGTACAAATCACTGGGAGTGATGCTTGCAATAGCTGCTGCTATTTTCAGAGGACCGCAACTTGTGCGCTTAGTTTCTCCACAACATGCTTTTGAGCCTGTGGAGGCAACGTCTCATCTGCTTGAGTCCCAAATAAAGAACCCTTATTCCTTAAGGTAATTCTTTTGGGGGGACCCGTCGGGTCCCCTTTTTTTGGTGACTACTTACCTTTGCTGCCAAGGCCTTGCACCTTTTGAAGAAATTTTTTGATTTCTTCGGGCTTTCTATTTTTCACAGAGTCAAACTGCGTGACACCGACGGGTTTAATGCCACAAAACTCCATGACGGTTGTTTTCATCATCCGAATGGCAGGATCACGATTCACAATCCAGTTATACCAAGCAGGTGCATCGGTCGTAAAAATAATCCGCCCCGTTCGTCCTTTCAGCAGTCGATCCCAGAACGGGTCATCTTTATGATATTTAAAAGCAAAGCCCGGTAGCAAAGTGCGATCTAAAAATCCTTTTAGTAAGGCGGGCACGGTTCCCCACCACATAGGGAAAGTTATAACGATGTGTTCAGCCCACAAAATCTCTTTCTGGGCTTGAAGAAGATCCGGCTCAAGTTCTTGGATCTTTAAATAGCCTTTATGAAGAATCGGATCAAACTGAAGATCTGCGATGTTCATGAGTTTAACTTCGTGGCCCGCTTCTTTTGCGGCGCGCGTGTAAACTCTTGCGAACTCACTTCCTAATGCTTCCACGTTAGGATGACCGTTAATCACGAGGATCTTCTTCATAAAATGCCTCCCACATAAAGTGCGACAATAAAAAGAATCTGAATACTTCCGCGAACGAGTGCTGACGGAGGTTTTACTCCTCGAAAGCGAATCCCGTTTTTCGCGGCGTAATAGTTTGCCGGAAACACAAGAACTAAGAAGGCAATAAGAGCCCAAGCGGCATAGGGACGAGTGACGGGGTCTATTAAATCAATGGCTCCGACAATTTCAAGAACGCCTGTTAAGTACACCCAGAACATCTTCCAAGGAATCATCGGAGGAATCATTTTTACGAATTCGTGGCGCAGCGGTGTGAAATGACTGATGCCGGCAAATAAGAACATCTGAATCATCACCCATAGGGGCACTTCTTGCCAGTTCTTTAAGAACCCGAAAAGCTTAGCCCCTAAGGCCAAGAGACAAAATACAATCAACATTCGGTAAAACGCGTTTAGCTTCTTCATGTTACCAATGTTAACATAAATGTGACCATTGTAAACATGGATAAAGCATGCTAGACTTTTTTCATGGCAAAAACGTATCATCATGGCGATTTAAAATCTGCGGCGATTAAAAAGGCTGTTGAAATCATTCACAAAAAGGGTGAGGTTGACTTTACGTTACGTGAAATCGCTCAAAGCCTTAAAGTGAGTCACACGGCCGTTTATCGTCATTTTGCCTCAAAAAAAGATCTATTGTCCCATATCGCAGAAGAAGGTTTTCATTCCTTTAGCGCGAAGATGCTTAATGAAATCCCTAAAGGAAAAACCGTCCGCCAGAAACTGCGTTTGGCGGGCAAAACTTATATAGAATTTGCGATAAGCAACACCGGTCACTATCGCAGTATGTTTCATCAAGAGTTGCGCTGTTTAAGCGAACAGCGTCCGGAGCTTGAAAAGGCTGGCGCAGAAGCTTTCATGACTCTGATGGATTTAATTTCTGAAGGTATGAAGAATCAGGTTTTTAAGAAGGATGACCCGAGAACCGTCGCACGCTTTGTTTGGTCTTCTATTCACGGGTTTGCGATTTTACTTTTAGACGGTCAGTTTGAGAGTCTGCAAAGCAAAGCATCCATCCAAGATGGCATTGATCACCACCTTGAGATGATAGAACGCGCTCTTTTAAAATAATTATTTCTTTTTTACCTGCTCATACAACGGCATCACTTTGGGTAAAAGTGCTGTGATCTTTTTGATACGCGTTTCGTCGGCGGGATGTGTGCTTAGAATTTCAGGAGGTTTTCCTCCCCCTTGAGCCGCCATCTTCTTCCAAAGATTTACGGCTTCCTGCGGGTTGTACCCGGCGCGTGCCATCAGCTCAAGCCCCATATCATCAGCTTCGGTTTCTTGACCACGACCGTAGGGAAGTAAAATTCCTAACGTCACTGCTTGATCGGCGTAGCCAATGTATGCAGGATCCACCTTCCCCGTTGCTAAGACCACTTGAGCAAGACCACTTTTAATCAGCTCTTGCGACATTCTTTCACGACTGTGCTCACGCAAGGCATGCGCAATTTCATGACCCATGATGGCGGCAATCTCTGCGTCGGTCAGTTGAAGCTTATCGATGATGGCTGAATAGAACATGATTTTTCCGCCAGGCATGCAGAAGGCGTTGAGTTCATCTGACGTGATCACGTGAACTTCCCAATCCCACTTCAAGGCATCTGAACGATAGACAGAAGTCTGCGGGATGAGTTTTTTTGCGATAGCTTGGACTCGCTCGACTTGTTTTGGATTTTTATCCAAAGCTCCTTTTTTCTGGGCATCGGCTTTCATCTGATTGTAAGTCTGCGCTGCCATGTCGTTGATTTGACCTACGGGTAAAAGCAACTGCTTACGGCTAACACCGATTTCACCCTCATTGGTAGAAGTGGCACAAGAAGCGATAAAAAACATGAATGGTAAGATAGCTAAAATTCTCATCCCTCAAAGCTAGCACAGGCCGAAGACTCCTCAAAGAATCCGTCTGATTTTTTGTATCGCTGCAGAACTTTACGACCGAATTTTTGCTTTATTAGAGCGCCAAAGGAAGGCTTCAGAATTCCCAATTTGGTTTCATCTTTGCCGCATAGAACAGCCGCAAGCTGCATCAAATCAGAACACCGTGGTCGTGACCAAGCTTGTCATGGGTATTTTTCTGCGAAAAGGCCGCACATTCGGGTTATTTCCTTTGAATGAGTTTAAACTTCATTCTATATTTTCAAGGCTTTAGACATCCTAAAACTGGAAAAAGGACCGACTATGAATAAGATCAAAGTTGCTAATCCCGTCGTTGAACTCGATGGCGATGAAATGACAAGAATCATCTGGAAGTTCATCAAAGAAAAATTGATCCTTCCTTACCTAGATATCGACATCAAGTATTACGACTTGGGCATGGAACATCGTGATGCTACGAACGACCAAGTGACTGTAGACGCTGCAGAGGCGATCAAAAAGTACAACGTGGGTATCAAGTGCGCGACAATCACCCCAGACGAAGCTCGCGTAAAAGAATTCAACTTGAAACAAATGTGGAAATCACCAAACGGCACTATCCGTAACATCTTGGACGGTACTGTTTTCCGTGAACCTATCATCTGCAAAAACGTTCCTCGCCTAGTTCCTAACTGGACAGCGCCAATCTGTATCGGTCGTCATGCATTCGGTGACCAATACCGCGCGACAGACTTCGTAACTAAAGGCAAAGGTAAATTGACTGTCACTTTCCAACCTGAAAACGGTGGCGAAACGATCACTCACGAAGTTTACAACTTCAAAGGTGATGGTGTTGCGTTGACTATGTACAACACGGATGAGTCTATCACTGGCTTTGCTCGCTCTTGCTTCAATATGGCTCTTCAAAAGAAATGGCCTTTGTACCTTTCTACGAAGAACACAATCTTGAAAAAATACGATGGCCGTTTCAAAGACATCTTTGAAAACATCTACCAAACTGAATTCAAAGCGAAGTTCGATGCTGCCGGCATCACTTATGAGCACCGTTTAATCGACGACATGGTTGCTTCTGCATTGAAATGGAATGGTAACTTCGTATGGGCTTGTAAGAACTACGACGGTGACGTTCAATCTGACACTGTTGCACAAGGTTTCGGTTCTTTGGGTCTTATGACTTCAGTTCTTGTGACTCCAGATGGAAAAACAATGGAATCTGAAGCGGCTCACGGAACAGTGACTCGTCACTTCCGTCAGCACCAACAAGGTAAACCGACTTCGACAAATCCAATCGCTTCTATCTTTGCTTGGACTCGTGGTCTTGAGCACCGTGGAAACTTGGATGGCAACACAGATCTTGTGAAGTTCGCACAAACTTTAGAAAAAGTGTGTGTAGAAACTGTTGAAGCTGGTTTCATGACAAAGGACTTGGCTGTTTGTATCTATGGCGACAAAGTTCCTGCTGATAAATACATGAACACTGAGCCGTTCCTTGAAAAGCTTGATTCAAATTTGAAAAAAGCTCTTTCAATGTAATTAGATTTTAAAATCTGATTCTTCAAAGCCCTCGTGCAAACGGGGGCTTTTTTATTTCGCCTTTACGCTCTCTAAAATTTCTACGATCTTATTCAGCTTCTTTCTTCGCGCATGGGCGAGTGGCGTGATTCCATCGACATCGGGAATATTTGGATCCGCACCGGCCTCAATAAGAATTTTTACGACTTCTTGATAGCGAGGACTTCCGTCGCCAAGAACCACGGCCTCCATCAAGGCTGTCCATCCGAGTTGATTGCGGTGATCTAGATTAATCTTAGTTTGTACAAGTTCACGCACGACTTCGACATGACCCTTTTCCGCCGCAGGAATCAGCGGAGTGGCTCCATGGCGATCAAGAACTTTGAAATTCGGTTTTGCTTTCAACATGAATCTTAGAATCTGCAGACGACCGTCAGAACCCGCACGCAGAAGTGGAGTTTCATGTTTGGCATCCTGTGCATTTACGTCGGCTCCGGCAGAGATCAAGAGCCACGCAATTTCGACGTCGTTGTTTTCAGTGGCGATCAAAAGCGGCGTTCGTTTTTGCGAATCGGTGATCTCTAAGTTCACACGTTTTCGCAAGGCCTCTTTGACTCCCGCCACATCGTGTTTCTTTACGACATCCAATAAGGAAATAGGCCGAGGAAATGCTTCCATGGATACCTCCCCTCCAATGACTACACGCTCTTTTAGTATAAACCTTTGGCTCAAAGCGAAGAGTCCTGATCGATGACAGATGTTTTTTAACACTGGCGGATGCGTCAATGTTGATGAGTTTTATAATAGGTATAAAAGGAGTTGTTATGAGAATCGTAGCAGTTCTGATCTTTATTTTTGCCGCCGCAATGGCTGAAGCCAAGCCCTTGCAAACCGTTAAATACGTCGACCTGACAAGGTATCAGGGTGTCTGGCACGAGATAGCCTCGATCCCCCAGTTCTTCCAAAGAAAATGCGTGAAGGATACGACGGCTGAATACACCGTCTTATCCAATGAAGAGGTCAAGGTCCTGAATTCTTGCACAACTGCAAAGGGCGAACGCCTTTCTACGGAAGGCCGAGCTAAAGTCGCGGACGCAGAAACCAACGCAAAACTTGATGTCACGTTTGCAAACTTCAAAGATAAATACTTTTATCTGTTAGCGGGAAAATACTGGATTATTTACTTAGATAACAACTATCAGGTGGCCGTCGTAGGACATCCGACTCGAGATTACGGTTGGATTCTTTCACGAACTCCGTCACTGCCCGACTCCACCTTAAGAGATCTTGCCGATTTCCTTTTAATTCGCGGCTACGATACTTGTAAATTTATGACGACTCCTCAAGAAGGCGGGCTGACAGAAAGAACAAAACTTTGCGAGTGGAATAAATAAAAAAAGCTCAGTCACATCGACTGAGCTTTTTTTTATTTTTGTTCCACGAGATAATTATTTTACACGAACTTTCAATTTGTACTTCGCATTTGAAGTGCAAGTTGATTCCATCGCGACCGTTGAGCATTGCATTTTGCCGCAATTCAAAGAAAGAACCTGATTTTCCTTATTCAGTTCTTTGATCTCTTTTTTCCAATCAGCACAAGCCGTCTTCCAGTTAGCACGAGCCTCTTTCAAAAGCGGCGCCGCCTCCCCCTCAACTTCATCCTCACCGTTCACAATTTCAAATTCATTGTCCGTCTTTTTACCCTTTTTAATCTCAATAGTAGTATCCCCATCCGCCGGAATATCTTTAACCCCCACAGACTGAGCAAAAGCAAAAAGAGGAAGCATCAAAACCAAAATCAAAATCTTCTTCATAACAAAAACTCCTATAGACCCCATTAATCCTACCCGAACCCAACAAACCGACAAGAAGTGATTCAATACCGACGACCTCTCTCCAAAAAATCCCGATTGCCGCACCGAAGTGCAAAAAAGAAACAGGCACCCCTAAAGAATGACGCGCCGTAGACCCAAAAAGTAAGCAGGCACCTCAGGTTGAGGTTTTCTGTTCGAGAGCTTCGTCCATAGAGAGAAATTTGGGTAAATATTCCTGATGAGCGGCCTCAGCGGGGCCTGGATGGCCCTCGCCGAAGGCGAAGCTGCGAGGGCTGGAAGCCCGTGCCGATCAGCAGGAATATTTACCCAAATTTCTCTCTATGGCACGACGAGTTATCGAATGTAATGAACCCGTCCGTGAGTTACACCTGCCCATGGCCGGGTCCCATACAATAGCACCCTTGACGAACCCCGCTAGGTCCGGAAGGAAGCAACGGCACTCGAGGGACTATGTGATATGGGGTGCTCGGCCACTTTTGTTTTCGCGAAAGTTTTCTTGAGGGGTGTGTTTTGTCTTATCAGGTGATTGCACGCAAATGGCGTCCACAATCTTTCACTGACGTTGTCGGGCAAAACCATATTACCCAAACTCTGACGAATGCTCTGAACAATGGCCGTCTGCCTCACGCACTTTTATTCACAGGTCCTCGCGGTACGGGAAAAACTTCTTCCGCGCGTATTTTAGCGAAAGCTTTACGCTGCCCGAATGCCGTGGGTTTTGTTCCTTGTAACAACTGTGATTCGTGTAAAGAAATCGCTTCCGGTTCCAGCGTCGACGTTATGGAAATCGACGGAGCTTCGAACAACGGTGTCGATGCCATCCGTGAACTTCGCGATACTGTGGCTTTCATGCCTTCCAGTGGAAAATACAAAATCTACATCATCGACGAAGTGCACATGCTTTCCACAAGTGCCTTCAACGCCCTTCTAAAAACTTTGGAAGAGCCGCCTTCACACGTGATCTTCATCATGGCGACAACCGAGGTTCACAAAATCCCACAAACGATTTTGTCTCGCTGCCAACGCTTTGATTTTAGAAGAATCAGCACTCGTCAAATCACGGAAAGATTGAAAATGATCTGTGATGCAGATGGAGTTTCGGCTGAAGAGGAAGCTCTGTGGGTGATTGCTCGTCAGGGTGATGGCTCCATGCGTGACTCACAAAGTTTGCTGGATCAAGTGATCACGTTTGCCAACGGCCCTTTGACTCGCGCTAATGTGGTGGAAATTTTAGGTTTAACCGATCGCACATTGTTGTTTGAAGCTGTGAACGCTTTGATCGACAGAAACTCTCAAGCCATTTTAAGTGTGTTAGAGAAAATTTCTGCTGCCGGATTTGAACCGCATTTATTCTCTCAAGACTTGCTTGAAACAATCCGCAACTTGCTTTTGGTGAAAGTCTCCCAAGCGCAAGCCGCGCAAATGTTAGAAATGCCTGAGTCAGAAATCCAAACTTTGAACGAAATGTCGCAACGACTTTCTGAAGAAGACATTCACATGCTCTTCGACATGGCGTTAAAGGGTGGCAATGATATTCCTCGCGCTCAGGATCCAAGAATTGTTTTAGAAGTTACTTTGTTAAGAATGGCGTCTGCGCCGAAGTTGGTGGACCTGAAGACTCTGTTGCAAAATGGTGTTCCCACCTCTCACAGCGCAGGTGGGGCCAGGCCCTACACTCCGCCGGTAACTCCCCCTGCAAAAGGTCACGATCGTTTAGCTGAAGCGCAAAAAGTTGCTGAAGTTCCAAAAGGCATCGATGCAATGAAAGCCGCTTTGGAGAAAGCTAAGACGACGCACGTGAAAGCGGAAGCGGCGGCGAAACCTGCGGCCCCGGTAACGAAAAGTGCAGAACCTGTTAAGAAAATGGCTGCGGGAAATACACCTGCAGATAAGTGGGTCGATTTTGTCGATCTGATTCGTCAGGATGATGCCCTGTTTGCAGCGAAGGTGGAAAACCTGCTTTTCTCGAAGGAAGAGGGCAAGCTTTTAACCTTGGGAGTTCCTCCGAAGCTTACGTTCTTGAAAGAGCAAATGGCTGACACTCAGGTGCGTAAAAAACTGCAAGGATTTATTGATTCGTACTGGGGTGCTGGGTATTCTTTTGAAGTTATTATGGGTCGTGATCAAACCGGAGAATCCGCTTCGTCTTTGCAGCAGAAAAAGCAGCAAATGGCCGAAGAAGATCTTCGCAATAAGATCGCAGAAAATCCGATGGTGAAAGCCGCCCAGGATGTTTTCAAAGGGCAGATTAAATCCATCGTAGACACGAAGCGCGACGGCGCAGGGAGATAGTATGAAAGGCATGCAAGGCGGAATGGCTCAGCTCATGAAGCAAGCCAATCAAATGCAAATGAAAATGAAAAAAGCCCAAGAAGAGCTTGCGAAAAAAGAATACGAAGCAACTTCTGGCGGTGGCGCAGTTAAAGTAAAAGTAAACGGCGACCACATGATCACTGCATTGACTATCGATGCTGAAGTTCTAAAAGCCGGCGACGTAGAAATGCTTCAAGACATGATCTTGTCTGCAACTAACGAAGCTATCAAAACTGCGAAAGATACATCTTCAAAAGAGATGGAAAAAATCACTGGCGGTTTGAATATCCCAGGAATGTTTTAATTAATGCTACACATTGGTGCTTTAGAAAAATTAGTCCATGAATTGAGCCGTCTTCCCGGTATCGGGCCGAAGACTGCTCAGCGCTTGGCTTATTTTATTCTAAAGACCAATAATGACTTCCCCGAGCGTTTAAGCGAAGCGCTTTTGCGCGTGAAAGCGGAAGTTCATGAATGCCCTCGCTGCTTCAACTACACGGACACGGATCTTTGCCGTTTTTGCGAAGATCCTCACCGCTCTGATGAATCTATCTGCGTGGTTGAAGAACCTGCTGACATTGTTCGTATCGAATCTTCCGGTGCTTTCCGTGGTCGCTACCATGTTTTGCATGGTGCGATTTCTCCTCTAGAAGGCATCGGTCCTCAAGATCTGAAAATCAAAGAATTAGTTGAACGTGTGGAAGCTGGTTTAAGTGGCCAGGGTCCCGTCATCAAGGAAATCATCCTCGCATTGGATGCCGATCTTGAGGGCGACACGACGATTTTGTACCTAGCTAAGCACCTTCAGGGCAAAGGTTTGAAACTTTCTCGCATTGCCCATGGAGTTCCTATTGGCAGCGACATCGATTTCATAGATGATAGAACTATGGGTCGTGCCCTGCAAAATAGAGTGGAGCTGTAATGTCCTTTATTAACTACAATGCTAAAGAAATTCACTGCAAGGTGGTCTATTACGGTCCTTCATTGGGCGGTAAGACGACGAATATTCAGTGGGTTTATCAAAAAACGGCGGAGGATCAAAAATCCAAGCTCGTAGCATTGAATACAGACATTGAGCGCACTCTGTTCTTCGACTTCTTGCCTTTGAACGTTGGTGATATTCGTGGCTTTAAGACGCGTTTTCATCTTTACACCGTTCCTGGCCAAGTGGTGTACGATGCTTCTCGTAAATTGATCCTAAAAGGTTTGGATGGCGTTATTTTCGTCGCCGACTCGCAAATCGAGCGTATGGACGAAAACTTGGAATCTCTTCGCAATTTAGAGCGAAACTTGGAACAACAAGGCTACGACATCCGCGAAATCCCTTTGATCATGCAATATAACAAGCGTGATCTTCCTAATGTGGCCTCTTTGGCTGAACTTCGAAGTGCTTTGAATCCTTATAATGCGCCAGAAATCGAAGGCTGCGCATCTGAGGGCAAAGGCGTTTTTGAGTCTTTGAAGACGGTTTCTAAGTCTATTATCAACGTCCTCAAAGGCGGAACGACTTTATAACGATCGACCGGCTTCTGGGATGGAGGGGAAATAGCTTCCTTTCCCTCGGACAGTCCTCGCTCGTTGTTTTCTCCTGCTTTTCACGTCGTATTAAACCTCGCTGCGGAACTCGGTGCAGGAAGCTATTTCCCCTCCATCCCAGAAGCCTCAATCGTTCTAAACTCTCGTGTTTTGGTAGTTAATTTCGCTTTAGCAACGGCTTCAACTCTGGTTGCCTTTTTCCCTGTCAGGTTACGGTGTGTTTGGGCTGGTCAAAAGGGTTGGATGGCAGTATATGAGGGCTGTTGTTGGTCAATTGGGTTACAATTGGGGCCCGAGGTTTTTTTATGTCTTATGATATCGTGGCTGATATTCAGCGTTTAAAAAAAGAGAAGAATGCCGTTATTTTGGCTCAC
Source organism: Bdellovibrio sp. HCB117 (assembly GCF_047305915.1). Taxonomy (NCBI): domain Bacteria; kingdom Pseudomonadati; phylum Bdellovibrionota; class Bdellovibrionia; order Bdellovibrionales; family Pseudobdellovibrionaceae; genus Bdellovibrio; species Bdellovibrio sp. HCB117. The sequence continues at coordinate 3,531,057 of NZ_CP178622.1, forward strand.
TATTATGAAGATGGTGATATTCAGGATGTGGCTGATTATGTTGGCGACAGTTTTTATTTGGCTAAGATGGGGCAACAGGTTCAGCAGGATGTGATTCTTTTGGCTGGTGTTGTTTTCATGGCTGAAAGTGTGAAGATTTTAAATCCTACGAAGACAGTTCTTGTTCCTGATATGGAAGCCAGTTGTTCTTTGGTGAAGGGTGCTCCTTACGATAAGTACTTGGCTTGGCGTCGTCAGCATCCGGATGGGATTGCGGTTACTTACATCAACTCTTCCGCAGAAGTGAAATCTATTTCTGATGTGATTATCACTTCTTCAAATGCTCAGCAGATTGTTGAGTCGATTCCTCAAGATCGCAAAATTCTTTTTGGACCTGATCAACACTTGGGTCGTTGGTTGTCTAAGAAATTGAATCGTCAGTTCGAATACTGGAATGGCGCTTGTGAAGTGCATGTTCTTTTCAATGCGAAAAGATTGGTCGAGCTTATTGCTCAACATCCAGATGCAGTTGTTATCGCGCACCCTGAGTGTGACGAGTCTGTTCTGCAGTATGCTTCGGTGATTGGTTCGACTTCCCGCTTGCTTGAAGAAGTTGAAAAAAATCCGGCGAAGAAATTTATCGTTGCAACAGAGACAGGCATTTTCCATCAGATGCAGAAGAAGCGTCCTGACGTTGAGTTAATCCAGGCTCCGGTTCTGGATTCTGGCTGTTCTTGCAACAACTGCCCTTACATGAAGATGAACTCGATGGAGAAGATCAAGTACGCGCTTGAGACCTTCAAGCCGCAAGTTCACCTAAATGAAGAGTTGCGTTTGAAAGCTAAGACGTCTTTAGATCGCATGATGGATATCACTAGCGGTAAAGAAGTTTCTTGGCCGAAAGAATTTACGGTTTAATTTATTAAAAGGGACTCGAAGTCATGACACTTTCTGAAAGCGTTATCGAGTCCTTAAAAAAGCACCTTCCCTGCTCTGATCTTGAAGTGCTTATGCACACTGAGTGGGGAAGTAAAAATCCTGAAAATCGCCCCCTGATTCGTAGCGAACTCTTGAAAGCCCTAAACGGCCGCTGTCTATACACTTCTATTTCTCATTGTCCTGATCTTGGTGTTGCGGTGATTGCGCCTTCTTCGATCGGTGTTGATGTTGAAGTTCGTGAGCGTGTGACGGCTCCGGTGATGGCCCGCATTTCTAAAGAGGAAGAGATGTTGGTCGCCCCCAGTCTTTCTTCTTTGTGGTGCGCAAAGGAAGCTGCTTTTAAAGCGCTTCGCCCCTATGAACAGCCCTCGGTCCTTTCGAAAATTTCTATAGGGGACTGGCAAAATATTGATTCTCAGATTGAGACATATCGACTCATAAATGCTTCAGAGTTTAATTCTCCCTCTGAAAACAGGGGTGTTATCATTCACTCCGCAACACACACGTTCAGCTTTTTTCTTTTTTACTCTTAACTTTGGTCTGGTCCTGCCGAAGAGTTTATTACAGATGTTAATGTACTCGTTCGAAGGCAGGTAAATATGGGAAGTGCAAAATACAATCGTAGAGTGGCTCCAAGGAAAGAAGTCTCTCCCATTCACATTTCGTATCTAACATCACTGGATGATTTCGCAAAGATCGCGAAAAACTGCGAGATCGTAGAAGCTTCTTCAACAGGACTTCTGTTGTTGATTAAGCGTGACGATTTGATTCCAACGGCTCTTCGCAAGAATTTGACCTTGGATGTTCTGATTGGCGACCGCGTTTTCATGCACCTTGAAGAAATGAACTTAGAAATTTCTGGTGTGATTACTCGCACGCAGCTTCTAGGTAAAAAAGGTTTCTACGTAGCCGTAGATTATAGTGAAGAAGCTCCAGAGTACTGGAGAGAGTGCTTGATGGATCTATTGCCTAAGCCAGGTGAATTGGACTAGTCGCTTTTTAAATTCTTTCGTTAATAAAAAAGCCTGCGGTAAAAACGCAGGCTTTTTTATTTTCAACCAAAAGTCCCCTGGCACCTTTTGGTTTTAATGCACCGTAGACCCAAAAAAGAAGCAGGCACCTTAAAGATCGGTGAATGGTGGGAGGCCGATTTCTGAGACTAGCACTACGGAATAGTGTGGTGGCAGGAACCAGCTGATGGCTTCGGCGATGCCTTGGTGTTCTTTGGTTGGTGGGTTTCCTAGGGATTCTAGAGAGAATGCTAGGTCGTAGTGTTTGCGGTCCGTGCTCATTACGAGGATACGCGGGCGCAGCACGGCTTGGTCGCGGAAGAAGTCTTTTAAGATGTTGCGCACGTATTGTGGAAGGTATTGCGGACTTGGTGGGCCAGCGTGCAGCTTTTGACCTGTTGGCATTTCTACGGTGCCGACGATGGATTCGTCAGCAGATTGGTAGAACAAACCTGTCTCTTTGAAATTCCACAGCATGCCGTAGGTGAACACGTAGTCAGGATAGTTTTTGCGAGGGTTCACGGCAATACCGACACCCTTCATCGCAGACCATTGCATGACTTTGTTCGCATTTTCGGTCGCATCTTCGCCTGTCTCGACCAAAAGATACGGCCAGCCATCGGGACCTTTTTGAGGAGCTTCATGCAGAAGCTTTACGTTTCCTTGAGTGATCGCCATGAAAAAATCGATTTCCCATTTATGATCGCGTTGCTCATCTGGGACATTTACCAACTCAAGAAGACTCATTTTAAACTCCTAAAACCCTGGGCCTAAAAATAAAAAAGGCCGGGTGAACCAGCCTTTTTTTATGACCATTTATTGAAGGGGTCAAGACGAGGACCGTCGGGATTAGTATTCCTCTACGATCACGATGGTTTTATAGCCACGCTCGTATCTAACTTCGCCGTATTTATCCACTAAAGGACGGCCAGAGCGTGTATCAAGAACTGGAACTTGGCCTTTATCTGCTGCCAAAACTGAGGAATAGATCGTGTAGATGTGGTTCTTGTGAACGCGCACGCAACCAGAAGAAGCACGTTTACCTAACATCGCTTCACCCGCAGCTTCACCGCCAGAAAGATCTGGTGGTACTTGGTGAACAGCCAAACCGCGTTTTTCATTGAAGAACATTGCGTAAGGCATTTTGAATTTGCTTTCGCCAGAACGGTAGTTGGCGTTTTCAACGCGCTTGATTGTGTAGAAACCACGAGTTGTGTGTCTCCAGTGAGACTCTGTAGAACCTTTGAAGATTTTATTGATCACGCCACGGATCGGAGTGATGTACTCTAGATCTTCGCGACCTGTAGATACTTTTGTTTTCAGCATCAACTGACGGTTTGTGTAAAGGCGAAGAGACTGTGCCATCGGGCCGCTAGCCGCTTTGTTGATCACGATCACGTTTGTGTATTGGTTCAAGTAAGTTTCGCCACGGAAGTAAGCTTCTTCGTCGAAAAGTTGACCGCGAGGAGCTTCGTAGCTGTCTTCGACCATCAAACGGCGTTCAGCTTCGTTACGAGATTGTGCGAACGAGTTTACAGAAAATAGAGTCGCAAGTAACAACAACGAGAAAATCGTCAAAAGGCCCTTCATGAATTCTCCCCATCAAAGTTGGCAAAGATTAAGATTTGTTAAAATCAATACCCCCGTGGTCTAACAAAAATTTTTCCAAGCGCGTACAAATTTTGGTCATCTTGTAACAAATCAGAGATTAGGAAAATAATTCCACATTTGACATAAGCCCTTCGTCAGCTCGTTTTAAATGACATCTGAATCAAATTTGCGCCCGTATCAAAGACTTCCTAAAATTTCATCAATATCTACGCGATCCCAAAAATGGAGTGTGAAATGAAGTTCGTTATGAAATTTCTTCCTGCCCTATTCGCAATCGTATCAATTGGATGTTCTGGTGGTGGAGGCGGAGGTTCTGATACTCCCGGCCAAAACTACAATAAGCTGAACCTAGGCGACGGACAGCTTGCCTCTCGCGTGATTGGGCAAGCCAACCTCACTTCGGACTCTTCGGGAACCACGCAAACAAAGTTGAAAACTCCCTATGGTTTGGATTTAGATCCTTATGGAGTATTAAGGGTCACCGAGTTTCTAAATAATCGCATTACGACCTTTGCGACCATTCATGCCAGCTCCGGCTCTGGCGCAGAATCCGTATTGGGTCAATCTAGCTTTACCAGTGGTGGAGCTAATGGTGGAGCCGGTGCCGGTCGCCCTGCTGCAAATACTTTATATCGCCCTACTTCCGCAAAAACCTTCGGAAGAAAACTCATCGTTGCCGACTCTTTCAATCACCGTGTGCTCATTTACAATTCGATTCCTACAACCGGGAATCCGAATGCGGACGTTGTTATTGGTTCGCTTGATTTTGTCACACCGATGCCAGGCGTGTGTGCCGCGAACACACTGCACTTTCCGTCGCATGTGACTGTGGTAAATGGAAAATTAATCATTACCGATAGTGGAAATCACCGCATCTTGATCTTTGATTCTGTGCCCATTGGAAACTTGCCTTCACCTTCGTTGGTGATTGGCCAACCGGACTTTACTACTTGTGATTCAACCACGATCAACGGTGCTACCGCCTCAAGACTTTATGGACCAACAAGTGTTTGGTCCGACGGTAAGAAGTTCGTCGTTGCGGATAGAGAAAATCATCGCGTGCTCATTTGGAATTCCTTTCCCACACAGAACGGCCAACCCGCAGATCTTGTTTTAGGTCAGCCTGACTTCGCTTCCAACACGGCGAACATTGGCGGGATTTCAGGAAGCAGCATGAATCTGCCGTTTTCGGTAAATTCAAATCCTTCGGGCCAGCTCTTTTTGTCTGAACAAGGAAATAATCGCGTGCTTATCTGGGACCGCTTTCCAACAAGTACGCAACAACCGGCAGATCGCGTGTTAGGGCAAAATAGCATGACGACGAATTCGGCACCGAATCCTCCGAACGCGGGCTCTATGGCGACTCCCGGAGAAGTGATCTTTGCGGAAAATAGTTTGATCGTCGCTGATTCGATGAACAATCGTGTTTTGATTTTTGATAGTAAATAGTGGGCGAAGCCGAAGTGCAAACAGCACAAATAAAAAAACCACCGTGGTCGGTGGTTTTTAGTGCGAGATAAATTTTGAAGAAAAATGGTAGGGAATGCCGGATTCGAACCGACGACATCCACCTTGTAAGGGTGGCGCTCTACCAACTGAGCTAATTCCCTATCGTCTCGAAGGACCATTTTGTAACAATGGTCCTTCTTAATAGCAATATCTTTTTTAACGTTTCTTACTTTTTTATATCTTCAAGGCAGACTTTTTGAGTCAAATGGGCAGAGATCTTCATAATTTGCATATGAACCATGCCTTCGATGCCTTTATTATCAAGCGCACCCATTGAAAGAACCATAACCGCCTCTGTCGGCATATCGCCTTTAAGAGGTGGGATCGTAAGATCCTGCAAGTCCTTCTCACTAAATGCTGACAATTGAACTCTGTAAGTCGCGCCCAATTTGCTTGTCATTTGAGCAAGCACTTTGTTGCTTCTTTCGATACCAACACCCGTCGCAAGGACACGGCAAGTATCGCCGTCGAATTGCTTCACTTGAAGCTGACGGATGCCCGTTGATTTTTGACGAACGACTTTCAAAGCAAAGTAAGAAGTGAAGTCCCCTTGCTCTACTTTCCATAAACCTTGAATATCAGACCATGGGAAAGGTTGAACCATTGCCCAAGGCCATGGAACCCAACGGTCATCGCCAGCCGGCATGATGTGTTCTTCTTCAGTCGTAGTCTCAGAGTAATTTGCAGCCGAAGCTGTAAATCCCATGAGTCCGATCATTGTTGCTAACAATAAGCTGCGTAACATGAATCCCCCCTAGTGCTCGAAATGAACTCGAGCCGCTTTATTCATGTAATAACCATTTTTGGCTCTAAAAATATATTTTGGTTTCTCGTAGTCCGGTTCAATTAATTTACGCAGACGTTTGATCGTGACGTAAATTTTATTGTCGTGGATTGCAGGATCGTACGGTTGCTTCCATACGTTTTCAACCAAGAATTCTTTTGAATAAATGTGACCTTGATTCTGAACAAACAGACGCAAAAGATCCAAAAGAATGAATTGGTTTTTGAAATCGATGCGTCCCAACTTTTTCTCAATAACTGAGTGGTTTGGTTCATCGAAAATAAGATCGAAGTTAGTTTGTGTCTCACCGCCGATTTTTTCCGCCAAAGCTTTCACCATACGGCCCAAGCGACGGTGATTTTCGGCATCGACGGATTTCTGAGCAAGAGTAATATATGTTCTTGCCATATCCTTATCGCCGATCTCGAAGTACGCATCAGCCAAACCACCCATGAGGTAGTTCGACATCACGACATTGCGAGTTTCCTTAACGATGTCATAAGCTTTCCAAAGTACTTCGATAGCTTCGTCGTACTTTTTCATTTGCTTTAAGATGTCCGCGTTCAAGAAAAGTGAAGACGCCTGAAGATCCGGCATTTGATACACTTGGAAGAACACTTGAAGATTGTAGATTTCTTTAAGCGCATCAGAGTGACGAGCGGTCGCCGGATGAGAATAAACCATCGCAAGACCGAAGATCGCGTGACAGATGTCTTCTTTATTGTCGGAAGCAAGACCGATAGCTAATGCTTTTTGCAAATAGTCCATCGCTGTCTCTAGTTGACCCTTATAAGAAGCGCACACTGCGAGTGTGTAGTATGTTTTGGAGTTAAGTTCGAAGCCTTCTTTAAGAACTAGATCTTGAAGTTTTTCTTTTGTTGAATTGATTTCTTCAAATTGCTCGCGCTCAGCAAAGATACGCAATAGCAAATTAAGGCACTTTAAGTATTGAGAGAAATTTTTCTCAGCAAAGTATCCTTTGGAAGCCTCTTGAAGATGCTCCACCGCCGGAGAAAACTCTCCGCGATCACAGTATAACTTGCCGAGCTCAAAGGCACGATCTAGTTGGTTCATAAGTTCCTAAAACTCCAAAACAAATTTCGAATTACTCGCAGGGATACAGGTTTTTACAGATTGTCAGGATTTCGTCAATGTAAGACGCAGACAGTTGCTCATTAAATGAGCAGGTTGAGAATTGATTTCAGGAATGTAATAGAACCCGCTTCCAGCGCGGGAGTTAACGCGCTGGGCTTGTGTCAGATTTGGTGATTTTTTCTTTGCCAAGATCGGAATCTTACTTTTGTTAGCCTCGATCATTGTCCAAACACACTGTTCCGAAAGTCCGAATTTTGCGAGGGAACACAAGAGAAATTCGTAAGCACGTCAAAAATCAGTGAAGATATTTTTAACTCCTAACAAAGGCTGATGAATGAAGACGGCTCGCTTGTGTCTGCTTGCGCTCACGCTAACAACTTTTCTTTCGGCGTGTTCGTCTTCTTCAGATGATAACACTTCTCCCACGGATAATTCTTCAACGGTGAAACCTCCAGTGACTTCGCCGTCGCCGTCGCCTTCTCCTTCTCCGAATCCTTCGCCAACGGATCCGAGCACTCCAACGCCGGAAGAGCCAACACCTATTCCAAGCCCAGCTCCAGGGCCGACTCCAGAAGAACCGACACCGACACCTGCACCACAGCCGGTGCCAAGTCCTGTACCAGCGCCAGAGCCAGAACCAAATCCTGCGCCGAACCCTTCGCCGTTGCCATCACCATCTCCAGCGCCAGAGCCTACACCTGCTCCGTCACCAGAACCTAGCCCAGGGCCGGTTCCAACGCCTCAGCCTTCGCCAGAGCCGGCTCCAGAACCGACGCCCACTCCGTCGCCAAGCCCTTCTCCGCAACCAGCACCGGAGCCGAGTCCTGCGCCATCACCAACACCAGTTCCGGAACCAAGTCCTGCTCCACAACCAGAGCCAACTCCAGCACCTCCGGTGGGAACGACCTGTCCTGTGAATTATGAGTACGTCAATGCGAACGCCATCGTTGGAACAAGTGCTTTCTGTCTAGCGAAGTTTGAAATGAAAAATGTGAACTCGATCGCGAAGACTCAAGCTGCGGGCAAACCTTGGCTTGCTGGAAAAGCGACGGCGACTGCGGCTTGCGCTGCTTTGGGATCCCAATATCGTTTGCCGACAAATGCCGAATGGAATGCGGCGGCCTTAGAGATTTATAACAACGCTGCCAACTGGTCGGGAAATGCGCACAAGACAGGAAGACTTTATACCGGATTTTATTCAGGCTGGACTGAGCCGATCGAAATTTCTGATATAACAAATCCATATTCGGGCACTGGAAAAACCAGCGGCTTTGAAAGAAGAACTTTTGTTCTTGCGAGTGGAAATGTGATTTGGGATTTTGCAGGGAATGCGTGGGAGTGGGTCAGCGATACAATCTATGGCAACTCGTACACGCCGGATCTTTCTAGTCCTTACGGACGCAGTTATCACAATAATAACTGGGACGTAAAACCTGGCTCAAAACAACTCTTCGACTTTACAGGAATGACATCGGTGCCGAAACAAGATGTTTACCTCGGTAATCTTTTTGGTGGAAGCAACGGAAAGGTCATTCGCGGAGGAGCGGTGTGTATTCACTCTCCGGGAACAACGGGCATCTTTACAGCGAATATCGGTGATATCACTGCCGATGACTTGCAAGCACCCGCTTCATGGAATCTACGCATGAATAACGTAGGCTTCCGCTGCGTGACCACCCCTCAATAATTTTTAGCGGGGGAAGATATCGTGGAACTTTTTAGTAAGATATCTTCCCCTCACCATTTCTTCAGATAAAAAAGAAAAGCAGGTACCAAAAAAAAGGGCCGGTATTTCTACCGACCCTTTTTAGTTAAATTGTTCTTTGATCTTAGTGATGATGGTGAACTGATTGGCCCGTGTATTGAGCTTTGATACCGAACTCAGTCTCTTTTTGAACTTTGAAAAGTTCTTTTGGAGTCTTGATGTCCAAAGCGTTGATCAATACTTGGTCCACGTGGTCTACCAAGATGACTTTCAAGTCTTTCATCACTTCCTTAGGGATGTCCTTAAGATCTTTTTCATTCTCTTTAGGACAGATGATGATCTTGATGCCACCGCGGTGAGCCGCAAGGATCTTTTCTTTCAAACCACCAATCGCCATCACGCGACCGCGAAGTGAAATCTCGCCCGTCATTGCCACGGTTCTTTTCACTGGAACTTTCATGATTGCCGAAACAATCGAAGTCGTCAGTGCGATACCTGCTGAAGGACCGTCTTTAGGAACAGCGCCTTCTGGCAAATGGATGTGCACGTCGATGTTAGAGAAGTACTCTTTATCCAAACCGAACAAAGGACCTCTTGAACGTACGTAGCTCATCGCTGCGGAACATGATTCTTTCATCACATCACCTAACTGACCTGTGACTGTGAATTTACCTTTACCAGGCACCACACTCACTTCGACAGCTAGAAGGTCACCGCCCACTTCCGTCCAAGCCATACCGTTCGTCAAACCGATCTCGTTTTCTGTCTCGATCACGCCGAACTTGAACTTGTGAGGACCCAACAAGTCGACCAGTTTTTGTGGTGTTACCACGTAACCGCCATTCTTGTTGGTCGTAGCGGATTTTTCTGTCGTTTTCGAAGCTTTCTTTGCAGAGCCTTTTTTAGCGGCCTTAGCACCTTCAGCTTTGAAGTTTTCAACAGTTTCACCCATCACGATTTCCTTAGCGACTTTACGGCACACATTGGCCATTTGTCTTTCTAAGTTACGGACGCCGGCTTCTTTCGTGTAATAACGAATGATGTCGCGGATCGTTTCGTCTTTGATCGTGACTTTATAATTTTTCAAACCATGGTTTTCCAATTGCTTAGGAACTAGGTAGTTCTTAGCAATGTGGAATTTTTCCTGCTCAATGTAACCTTCAAGATTGATGATCTCCATACGATCCAAAAGAGGTCTTGGGATTGTATGCAATGAGTTCGCTGTCGCGATAAACATCACTTTTGAAAGGTCGTATTCAAGCTCCAAGTAGTGATCTTGGAAGTTGTTGTTTTGCTCAGGATCCAAAACCTCAAGCATTGCGGCTGCTGGGTCACCACGGAAGTCATTCGCCATTTTGTCGATCTCATCGAGCAATACTAGCGGATTTCCTTTGTCCACTTTACGAAGTGCTTGAAGGATTTTACCTGGCATCGCACCTACGTAAGTTTTTCTGTGACCGCGGATCTCTGCTTCGTCACGCACGCCGCCTAAAGAGATACGCGCGAAAGGACGATTCAAAGACTCTGCAATCGATCTTGCAAGAGATGTCTTACCAACCCCTGGAGGACCTGCCAAACAAAGGATTGGACCCTTCATGTCTTTCGAAATCGAAAGAACGGCTAGGTATTCAAGGATACGGTCTTTAACTTTTTCCAAGCCCCAGTGATCGTCATCAAGGATGCGTTGAGCATTCTTAAGATCATGCTTCTCTTCATTGTAGTCATACCATGGAAGAGAAAGAACCCAGTCGATGTAGTTACGAACGACTGTGGCTTCCGCAGACATAGGTGACATCATTTTGAGCTTTTTAATCTCTTTCATGACCTTGTCTTTGGCTTCTTGGGACATTTTCTTAGCTTTAGTTTTTACTTCTAAATCCTGAAGCTCTGCTTGGTAATCGTCTTTTTCACCAAGTTCTTTTTGAATCGCCTGCATTTGCTCATTCAAATAGTACTCTTTTTGAGAGCGCTCCATTTGTTTCTTAACGCGAGTGCGGATCTTTTTCTCTACTTCAAGGATCTCGATTTCACCTGTCATTAGATTCAACAAGTGCTCAAGACGTTTTGAAGGATCAATGATCTCTAGAACGGCTTGCTTGTCTTCTAGTTTCAAGTTCAATTGAGCAACGATGATATCTGCCAACTCACCTGGATTCTCGATCGTAGATACACGCATCAAGATTTCTGGTGGGATGCGCTTATTCAGCTTCACGTAAGTTTCGAAAGTCGATTTTACGGAGCGAACAAGAGCTTGGGCTTCTACGATGTTTGTAGAATCTTCATCCAAGGCCTCACAAGAAACCATGAAGAAGTTGTCGTTGTTTACGAAATTCTTAATCTTTACACGACGTTTACCCTCAACTAGAACTTTCACAGTTCCATCTGGCAAACGAAGTAATTGGATGATTGTACCGACTGTACCGATTGCAAAGATATCTTTGGGCTCGGGATTGTTCGTCTTAGCATCTTTTTGTGCCGCCAGAACGATGTCAGTTTGTTTGCTCATCGCTTCTTCAAGAGCATTGATACTCTTTTCGCGACCTACAAACAAAGGCATCATCATATGCGGAAAAATGATGAGGTCTCTTAGGGGCAAAAGTGGTAGTTGTTGAACTTTTCCCTCGCTCATATATCTCCCTCCCTTGGGTTAACGAGCAGACTCGTTCTTCTCAGACTCGAGCCAAATCAACTTCGGTTAAAAATCCGTTTCAACCCAAGTTAGATTCCTGTACTCAGTCTAACTATGAGTACGATTACTGGGAAGTAAATATATTCGGAAAAAAAAGAGTTCTGGCCCTTGCCATATTTTTGTTTGCTTATTTATTGGGCATCATAAAAAAGGCTGATGTTAGCCGAAAAGTATTCTTATTTGTGTCGGATTTTGAGAATCTTTCCTAAATGTAATACCGTGCTATTCGATTTTCATGCCAATTTTCAATAAATTGTTCGATAAGTGCTCTGTGACACCCAGAGACTCCAGACGTTGGTTCCGCAGAAATTCTCTCTCTTTAAAGCTCCTCATTGCGACATGGGCCGTGAGCTCCTTTGCCACGTTGATTCTGACGGCTTTCCAGCTGATCATGGACTACCAACGAGACTTTGATAAACTACAAAACAACTTCGTGATCATCAAAAACTCCTACCTCGACTCGATGGCAGAACACTTGTGGTCCTATGACACAAGACTGTTAGAAATCCAGCTCGATGGACTTAGCCGTCTGCAGGGGGTTAGTTACCTTCGTCTTGTGGCAGACAACAAAACAATCTACGAGTCCGGAAAAACTGAGCCCACCGAAGAAAACCATAAACGGTTTGATATCTATCACAAAAACACGAATGAGATCCTGGGTACTCTTGATGTCGAGCTTGATGTCCGCAGCTTACGTCAAAAATATTTTGAAGAAGCGTTTCTAATCTTCATCCGTCAGGCAGCTAAAACTCTGGTGGTCGTATTCTGCTTGTACTTCATCTTCAATCGGATTCTTGTGGTTCACATCCAGCACATCGCTGATTACCTGAAAGGCATTGGCTTACGGGATAAACGCAGCCTTGAACTCAAGCGCCGTTCGCACAAAGGCGAAGACGAACTGGATGTTCTTGTCGATTCGATCAACCAATTCCGGACTGAGCGGTTGGCCGCCAACGAAAAGTTAGAAACGTTGAACGTAGCTCTTGAGCAAAAAGTGACTGATCGCACTCGCCAGCTAACAACGAAAAACGAAAGCCTTGAAAAGGCCATGCTGCAAATCAAGCGCATGCAAGCGACTTTGGTAGCGCAAGAGCGCTTAGCGTCTTTGGGAAGTCTGACTGCCAGCGTGGCGCACGAAATTCGCAATCCGCTCAACTTTGTTTTAAATTTCAGTGAGCTTCTAACGGACTCTGAAAATCTGGATGAGGTCAAAGAAGTTAGCCGTGTGATTCTAAAGCACAGTCAACGTATCGATCAGATCGTACGTTCTATGCAGATTCTTTCGGGTTACGACAGTGATGTGCTGGAAACCACGGACATCAACGAAGTGGTAAAACGGGCCTACCAAGATACTGTTTCTAATCGCGCTCTGGGTTCGGCTTATGTGCCGTCAAAGGTGAACTATCGCCTTGCCGACAGCATCATGGTGCCGGTGTATGCGACGTCTTTACTGCGCGCTTTGACGAACGTGATTGATAATGCCATTCACGCCTTGGAAAAGAAGGCTTTAGCGAACAAAAATTTCGAGCCCGAACTCACATTGGCAACTGCCGTTCGTGGGGACATGGTGGAAATCATCATTCGTGACAATGGCGTCGGTATTCCTGCCATCTTAGGCGAAAAGATTTTTGACCCATTTTTGACAACGAAGTCCGCAGGCGAAGGCGCGGGCTTGGGTCTTACTGTTGCATTTAATATTGCTCAAAAACACGGAGGCACTCTAAGATATACGAGTGAGTTTGGCCAATGGACGGAGTTCGTTATGGCCATCCCACTTGTACATGAAAGATTGACCTAATGATTCATATCGTGATCGTGGATGATGAGGCGGATACGCACCTTCTCTACAAACTAAAATTCAAAAAACTCTTCGCGACATTAGGCGAATTGAATCTCGTGTCCTTCTTGGGTGCTCAAGAATGTTTGGACTATTTAAAGCGCAAAGACATTCCTCACGTCGACCTTGTTTTATCCGACATCAACATGCCGGGAATGGACGGTTTTGAACTGCTTCAGAAGATTCATGAAATGGATCGCTCTATTCCGGTCTATATGGTCAGCGCTTACGAGTCCCCTGAATACCGAATTAAAGCCGACAGCCTTGGAGCTTCTCGATTCTTAAGCAAACCGGTCGACTTTCATCTTCTGATTGAAATGCTTCGCAAAGACCTTGCGATTTTACCCTCTTAAATTTTCTAAAGTGGAAAACGGTGTGGAAAACGAGCGGAGAATCCGCCCGTCATTTTATGGCCACTGACTTTGTAAAAGATTTTTTCTGTTCTGAAGTGAATTATCGATACCCACTTTGCAGGCGTTCGATAGGTCTGTCGTATGATCACGCAGACACTTGATAATGCGACCGCCACCTGCACTCACGTTATCACAGAATTTCAAAAGGTCGTTGTTACACGCCCCTTGAAGCTCTATCACCATTTCGTGCAGTTTTTTATTTCTTGCACGACACTCAGGTGAAAGTTTGTCTTTGTTTTCGTCTAAACATGTTAAAAAAGCTCCCCCGCCCGGCTCCGCATTCTGGCAATACTTTTGAAGGTCCGATACACACGGATCCAAAAGTGTTCGATTGTTTTGTGCTAATACTTCGATGGAAAAAATAAATCCCAGAGCTAAGGACAGAGTGAGCATGCCAGCAATGACTTGCTCCTTCATTGATCCCCCTTTTCCGAAATTGATCTTAAAAAAGGGTTCTTAGAGTATAAATAAGAAAGCAGACGCCGTGTCTTTATACAAACAGACTCTTAAAAAGATTTCGGCGTCGCAATTTTCAGAGGAGAAATCAGCGTTTTTGACCGATTTCTCGTTAAAAATAGTAATGTATCATTAAGTAGGCATAATCTTCGAAGTCGTCCCCGACAATTGAGATCTTCTTTTTTGTATACAAACCTTCAAACTCGAAATGCGGGCGCGGGTAAAATAAAAATCCGGGGCCGTAACTTTCGAATTTCGATTTGTCGTTACTAAAATCACTTTGCGAATACTCTTGCACGAATTGCGCGTGAATTCCTTTGTAAAACTCGTATCCATACTTCGAAAACTGGTAAAGTCCGTACTGAGTTCTTTGCGTCGTGGCTTGATGCCTGTTTTGATAATCAGCCTCTGCAAGAATAAAGAATCTTTCAGTGAATCCCAGAACGGCGTGAAGGCCAAGGATCTGTCTATTCTGAGTATCACTAGTACCCAACCAATAGCTTGCGCCGACACGATAGGAGTCGGCGATCGTGTAATTCAGCTGAGCGGTCATCGCTGTTTCCACCTCACTTACGGAGGCGCTTTTTACACTCTTAGAAACAGTAGAAACAAAATTCCATTTTTCACCACTCCACATGCCCTCTAAAGCATCGCGCTCAGTTCCCTGGTTAAATCCCAGGTTGGCTCTGGTCACCATAGTGTGTTGTGGGATGTTTAACCCAAAAACCGGAATAAAGCGGCCCGCACGCACTGTCAGCTCATCAAGTATTTGATACATTATGTAGTAGCGAGTTGCGATGGGTTCGACCTTCCAATCAGAATTCAGCTTTCCATAAAAGAGATCGACGGTCCATTTACCCACTGTCACCGCAAGTTCTATCCCCGCTTGCATGGGGATAGTTCGACCTTCCTTGACGTTCGCGGATTCATGATGAAACTGCAAAGCACGTACGTTACCACCCACCTGCAACCATTGATTGAGCTTTTCATTATCTAAAGCGCCATAGAAGGAACGCGCTTCCTTTTCCGTCCCCCATGTGGATAGAACTTCGCTAGAAATGGTTCGACCATAAGGCGTTAACAAGCCTCCCCCACTCGGAGAAAAGTGGCAGGCCGTACAGTTTACGTAATGATGACGAATCATTTCTGGAAAAGCATATGCCTTCGTCGCCAGCGAAATCGCAATTAAAAGTATTAATTTCATTTACTCCTCACGCGTGATGAATTCATTGATGAGGACCTGTACTTTCACGACGTCCGCCACTTTGATTCCCAGGTAAGACGGGATATCAATCTTGAAATCAGAAATTTTAATTTCAAATCGAGCTTCGGTTTTAAGTTTTTCCGAAATGCTTAAAGTTCCTTCCACTTCTTTTTCCACACCGTGCAGGTGAAGGAGTCCTTTGAATGGATGATCTTGAAGTTTTGCATTTTGCGGATTCCACGAAGAGGGCATAGAAAGATCTTTGATGATGAGCTTCGCTTGAGGATACTTTTTAACCTCAAGATATTTTTCCTTCATGTGTTCATTGCGAAGATCGATACCAGTATCTAAAGTCTCTAACGCGAAGTTCATCTCTCCTTGGACTTTTGAATCTGCTAAAGTCAAAATTCCACTTGGACCCGCCGCCTGCCCTTTAATCTTCATCATGCTGGGCTTGCCAATGGCTTCAAACTGAACAGAGCCTTGAGAAGGCACAGACTTCATTTCGATAGCAGCCAGGGCTGGCAGATTGAAAAGTGCGATTATAATGATGATGATTGATTTCATAAATCCTCCTTAAGGTTTTCTTTGTGAAAATTCAGGAGCGCCCGCAGCGATCCAATCTAAAATAAGTTTCTTTTGCTCTGGAGTGAGAGTCGTACGTCGAGGCATTGAGCCGTCGCGTATCGTGGCGTCGACATCCGCGATATTAGAAAGAACATTTTGGTATGTTTCTAAATTTACACCACCGCGATTCGTAGGCGCTGAATGGCAGTTCAAACACTTGGGTTCGATGACAAGCGTTCTGACTGTAAGCCAATCTAAAGAAGGTCCGACGACTTCTTCTGGAGGCACATCCGGTGGAGGAGTGGGAGTCGGCGCTTGCACGGGAGGATTTTCGGTCACAGTTTCTGGCGCGCCAGCTTCAATCCACTTATTGAGAAGCGCTTTTTGGCTCGCGCTAAGGGGTTGCCGATTAAGAGGCATAGAATTATCCGCCACTGTACTTTGAATCGCTGCGATTTCAGCTTTGACGTTGGCGTAAATCTCTAGATTGACACCGCCACGATTGCCTCCCGCAGAAGAGTGGCATTCCAGGCATTTCGGCGCGACGACCTCGGACATGACAAGAGCAAAGTCCACTTGTCCTGCGCCAACGTTGCCATCATCCGCCACCCCCGAATCTTTACTGATCTTATAATGGCAGCCGGAAAAGACAGAAAACATGCTGATAATCAGCAGCAGATATGAAAATTTCATAGGACCCCCGATCCTTCAGGGTCAATCTAGAAGAAATCCTTTGAGTTTGAACTAAGGCCATCTTAAAACTATGATTGGATTTGATGGGATTAGGTATAAATGTCTGAAATTACTAAAAATAAGACATCAAAGCAGCGACTGTCAGAGCTCTTCTTTCTTGGGCACTACACTACTATTTTACAAATCTACAAAGACCACCCCTTAAGCCTCGCGGAAAAAGACATTCCGTTTCTGATCGGTGCACTTTCGTTTCTGGGTAAGACCTTAGAGGCCGAAGAAATTTTTAAAACCCGACAAACCAGCTTTTCAGAAAAAGAACAGGCGGCCTCTTTGTTTTATTTAGGTGTGGGTGTCGCTCGTAAATCGAAATACAAAAAGGCGCGAAGATTCTTCCGTGAGAATCAAAAGCGTTTCGGCAACCACGATCAGGCAGAGATTTCTTTTTACACTTATCAAGGCATTGCGTTTTACTTGTATTTCACGGGCCAATTTTTCCGCAGCGAAAAGTTTGCCACCAAAGCCTTGCGTCTTGCCGTACGCGCACAGAATCCCCACATCAAAGTTCTAGCTCAAGATTTACTGGCGCACACTTTAGTGCAAACCGGTCGCGTTTATTCCGGTTTGGAGCTTTTGAAAGAAGCCCACGATATTGCGCTAAGACTTGGGAATGATGCTTTCGCCTCGGCCACGCAAGTTTCCATTTTACTTTATGAAGCGACATACGGCCATCGTCCCGAGTCTATAGTTCCAGATCTAGAAAAATGCCTCCACAACTTAAAACCTCAAGATAGCTATTCGAAGTCCAATGTCGTATTGGAATTAGCTCGCCAAAAAACCTTGCGAGGCCTCTGGAAAGACGCCGAAACTTTATTGAACTTGCAAGCTCCCGTTATTTTTTCGAGTGAAAACCGTCGCCAAGAAATCGCTTTAAACTTGCGCTGGGCAGAGCTGGCTTATCTTCGCGGTCAAACCGTTTTAGCCTGGCAATATTTGCGAGGAGCCAATCTTCGTTTAGATCAAGAGGCCGATAAAAATTTTGCTATTCAGATTCTAGGCCTGGAACACAAAATTCTGACAGAACAAAATAATCCTTTGGCATTGGAAAAGAAAAAGCAATTGCTTGAACTGAGCCGCTCTTTTTCAAGTAAAATAAATCGCAACATGCTTTCACGCCGACAATGGATTCAGGAAAAAGATTTTTCTGAAGATGACCATATTCACACGCTTCTTTCGCAAATTGGTGATAACTCGGGTATCGAACTGGTTCACAAGTCGGGCTACTATTCGTGGTACTACAAGTGCCTTCCTTTGCAAAAAGGCGTGAACTACTTGGTTTTAGGTCTTTCTAAGAATCGTGCCGTTACGTTCTCTATAGACGGTATTGAAGTCATAAAGCTTGCGGATTTTTCTGCGCGAATACTTGAAGTTTTAAGGCAAGGTCCGCTTGATAAAGCGACGCTCGTCGAAAAAGTCTGGGGCTATGAATATCACCCTTTACGTCACGATAGTTTGGTTTACGCAGCCATGAGCACGCTTCGTCGAAACTTAGGAAGCAAACACACCTGGATTCAAACTTTGGATTCAGGCTACCAACTAGAAAAGAACGTCAACATTCTGCAAGCCCGAGGCTCGATAAATGAGTCTAAAAATTCGGGAAGCATCCTTTTAAAAAGCTCTTCTTTGCGTCCTGTTGATGCAGAATTGAACTACCGCCAGCTTCAGGCTTTGGATTATTTGCAAGAAAACAGGTTCCTAAGCACGCGTCAGTACAAGGATTTATTTAAAACTACAGAAATCACGGCCTGTCGCGACCTTGCCGCTTTAAATAAAAAAGGCCATGTGGTAAGAATCGGGTTCGGTAGAGCCACCCAATACACCTTGGCTCAGGGAGATCGAAAATGAAATCTTTCGTTCTTATAGTTTCCTTCTTTATATCGTCCATTTGTAGTGCGGCTTCACCCAGCGCCGTTTATGAAATCCCAGGCGTTGAAGATCCCGACCTTGCTCACTATGAAATCGAATCGTTGAAGCTGGATATTAATGAGGATGATATTCGCATTGATTACGTTCTGCCTTTAGATTTGACCGGGGCAAAGAATCGCATCCGCGCCGAAGGCGTGATTGGACCTGATAGTAAAGCGAACCTGCGCGGCCCCCACAGTGATTTTGTTTGCGATTTAATCCAAGAAAAGTGCGACGTTCGCTACAACGATTTAACAATTGATGAGTCTTTGGTGCGCGCGCGTTTGGAAGGAAAAAAACTTTCCTCTACGCAAATAGAACAGCGATTGCAGGTCACCCGCCGTTTCTCTGGCGACCCCATCGGAATCATTCACCTGAAATAGGCGTGAAATAAAAAAACCCAAGGTCGAAACCTTGGGTTTTTTGTTTTTAAGACAGACCAGTTGGCAAAGTCCCCTGGCACCTTTTGCCTAAGCGGAACTTTTCTTTTTTGCTTCTTCTTCAGCTTGGATTTCTTCATCGGTTTTGTAAACCAACATTGGCTGTGCGCCGTCGTTGATTACGTTATCGTCGATGACAACTTCCTTCACATTATTTTTAGAAGGAATGTCGTACATAATATCCAACATCGCTGTTTCAAGAACGCCGCGCAGACCGCGGGCCCCTGTTTTACGCTTCAACGCAAGTTGAGCGACAGCGCGAAGAGCTTTATCTGTAAACTTCAGTTCAACGCCTTCGAAGCTGAAAAGTCTTTGATACTGTTTTGTGATCGCATTCTTAGGGCGAACCAAAATGTCCATCAAAGCTTCTTCGTCTAGAGGAGCCAGAACTGCGATCGCTGGAAGACGACCGATGAACTCTGGGATCAAACCGAACTTAGACAAGTCATCGGGTTCTACTTTCGCAAGTAGGTTTGAAGACTTCTCTACTTCTTCAGAAGTACGGATGTCCGCGGCGATACCCATTGTCTTGTTTGAAGTTCTGTTTTCGATGATCTTATCCAGACCCACGAAAGCTCCACCCACGATGAACAAGATATTTGTCGTATCCACTTGGATGAACTCTTGTTGAGGATGCTTACGACCGCCTTTTGGAGGCAAGTTCGCCACAGTACCTTCTAGAATTTTTAGAAGGGCTTGTTGCACACCCTCACCGCTCACGTCACGCGTGATCGATGGGTTTTCAGACTTACGAGAGATCTTATCAATCTCGTCCACGTAGATAACGCCACGTTGAGCTTTTTCTACATCATAGTCTGAAGCTTGAAGTAAGTTTAATACCACGTTTTCAACGTCCTCACCGACGTAACCCGCTTCAGTCAATGTCGTTGCATCCGCCATGGCGAATGGAACGTTTAAGATCTTAGCGATAGTTTGCGCCAACAATGTCTTACCAGAACCTGTCGGCCCGATAAGAAGGATGTTGGATTTTTGCATTTCCACATCTGTCGTTTTTTTACCGTTCGACATTGCGTTGACACGTTTGTAGTGGTTGTGAACCGCTACAGCCAATGTCTTCTTCGCTTGAACTTGCCCGATCACGTAATCATCAAGGTAAGTTTTGATGTCAGAAGGTTTTGGAACTTTGAAAGTTCCTTTGACCGCGGTCTCGCGCTCTTTTTCCTCGTCAATGATGTCATTGCAAAGGTCAATACACTCATCACAAATGTAAACGCCAGGGCCGGCAATTAGCTTTTTAACTTCTTTTTGGCCTTTGCCGCAGAAGCTGCATCTCAATGCGCCGTTCGTGTCTTTCGTGGTCATCTGCTCTTATCCTTTTTTCACTTTACGAGATTCAACGACATGATCAATCAAGCCGAATTCTTTCGCTTGGTAAGGGTCCATAAAGTTATCCCTTTCCATTTGCTCTCTCAAGAATTCATAGCCTTTGCCCGTGTGCGTTTCATAAATACGAGTGAGCTTCTCTTTAGTTTTGATCAGCTCGCGCGCATGAATTTCAATATCAGTCACTTGTCCTGACAACCCGCCTCCAGCAAGAAGAGGTTGATGGATCATGATACGAGTGTTCGGAAGGCTGTAACGCATTCCCTTCGTACCTGCCGTTAGCAATAGCGAGCCCATACTTGCCGCCATGCCCATGCAATATGTCGCCACATCGCACTTTACGAATTGCATAATGTCGTAGATTGCCAAACCCGCTGACACGCTTCCACCCGGAGAGTTGATGTAAAGGTGGATAGGCTTTTCTGGGTTATCAACCTCAAGGAACAGGAATTGCGCAATGATTGCGTTAGCGATTTCGTCCGTCACTTGGGTGCCGAGAATCACGATACGGTCTTTCAATAAACGGGAGTAAATATCGTAAGATCTTTCACCCTTTGATGTCTGCTCTATGACGTATGGAATGAGTGCCACTCTGCTGTCTCCTGTGGTTGTGATTGAGGTGTCATACTGTGCTACCTATCGGAATACTTAGACAAGACTTTATCAAAAAGCCTTTGACCCGTAAAACTGCTGTGCTACATCTAGTTGATCAGCATAAAACCGAATCATTTTAAGGGGTTCATATGGCTTTCAACTTGTTAAATAAAGACATCGAGACTTTGACTTGCCCGGCTTTGGTCGTGTTTTCAAAGGCGTCTTCTCAAAAAGATAAACCACCAAAGGTGACTCATTCTGAGCTTCACAAAAAACTGGCCGCATCTTTAGAAGATAAAGCGATCACAGGCAAACACCAAGAGGTGGTTCTTTTCCGTGAAATGAACTACAAGGGTTTCCGTCACGTGGTTGTTGTTGGTCTAGGAAAAGACAATCAACAAACTCACGAAAATGTTCGCCAATCTATGGCGGCGGCTTTTGAATCCATTAAAGCTTTAGGCGTTAAAGAAGCTGCGATTCACTTCGATGGCGTAGCGACAGGCAAAAAAGACGCGGCTGATTTCGCGAAAGCCACAGCTGAAGGCTTGATGCTGACTTCTTACGTTTTCAACGAATTGATGTCTGGTAAAAAAGAAGAAAAAGAAATCGACGTTCACGTAGTTACGAAAGTGAACGACAAAGCCATGAAAGCGGCTTTTGCTGAAGGTATTATCCTTGGCTCTTGCGTAAACTTCTCTCGTCGCTTGGGTGATATGCCAGGCAACTTGATGACTCCAGCGATCTTAGCTGACACGACAGTGGAAGCAGCTAAAGGCACAGGCGTTAAAGTCACTGTATGGGACAAAGCTCGTATTAAAAAAGAAAGAATGGGCGGTCTTCTTGGCGTTTCTAACGGATCTGCACAAGAGCCTCGCTTCATCATCATGGAATACCGTGGAGCTGCTGCTTCTAAAAAGCCAGTGTGCTTCGTAGGTAAAGGTCTGACATTCGACTGCGGTGGTATCTCTATTAAGCCATCTGCGGGAATGGAAGAAATGAAATTTGATATGTGCGGTGGCGCAAACGTGATCGGAACAATGCTTGCGATCGCTAAGTTGAAACTAAAAATCAACGCAGTTGGTTTGGTTGCTTCTACAGAGAATCTTGTAGGTCCTGCAGCGACAAAACCAGGCGATGTGCACACAGCTCGTAACGGTAAAACTTTCGAAGTGAACAATACAGACGCTGAAGGTCGTTTGATTCTTGCAGATGCTCTTTCTTACGCGACTGAACTTGAGCCGCAAGTTATTATTGATGCTGCCACTTTGACTGGTGCGATGGTTGTTGCTTTGGGTAACACGCACACAGGTTACTTCACTCGCAACGGTGGATTGAAAGGCAAAATTGAAAAAGCTGCTGTTCAATCTGGTGAGTGGGTTTGGAATATGCCTTTGACGGACTTCCACGTGAAAGACATGAAGGGCACTTACGCGGATCTTTCTAATATCTCTGCAGGTAAAGGCGCAGGCTCTGCGACAGCTGCAGCGTTTCTAGAGCAGTTCGTGGGTGAAGGTATTCCTTGGGCTCACTTTGATATCGCCGGCACTGGCTGGGCGGTAGGCAACCGTCTTCCATACTGCCCTAAAAAAGGTGCCTCTGGCGTGATGGTTCGTACTTTCGTTGAAATTGCGAAAGCACATATCTAAGAATTAGTATTTCACAAATAGAAAAACCCCTCTTGAGATTTCAAGAGGGGTTTTTTATTTTTCAAAACTATTTAAAACTACCAGGCAAACACCATTGGATGACCTAGGTATTTTGCCACTTCATCGCTTTCAATCACTAAAGCCTCTGAATCTCTTTCATTCACAAGCTTCACTGATTTCAAAAGCCATGTGCGTGGCCATTCTTCAGGAAGATTGGTAAAACGAACTGTGATCATCGAACCTTCGTTGAATTGAAACTCGCCATCACCGGGGCGCTCTCCAATAATTTTTGCTACTGGCACATTCAGCGGGTTAATCTTAGACATATCAGGCGAAAACTCACAGCGACCTTCAACTTCCATCAAAGGTTTATCACCTGCGACAGAAACGCCTTCGGCTTCAAAGCTGATCGACACTTTTCCGAATTCCTGACACGCTAATCTTTTTTCGCCGCTGTCGTTTAAGAAAACGAAATGGCCTAAACCAATACCAGCACCGTTTTGCGTTTTGCGAAACTCAAGACCGGTCAACAAGCGTTGCTTAACCGCTTCTTGAAGTTTGTCGCCACGAAGATGTGAAAAGTCGAAATTATTTCTGATAGCGGCGGGATCTCTATGGATTTGTGATTCATCTGTATGGAACTGCATGTGCCCGTAACCGAATGCGAAGCAAAGCACGAACAACGCAAAAACACCGTAAAACTTTCTCATAATTTTGCTATCCCTCTTCCCTGTAGGATAACATGCGAACCCTTGAGGTCCTCTGAATTTTTCCTCTCTGGTCTATAGTCCTGCATGTCCGCAACACCATAAAAACAATGAAAAATTTTCTTTCATCCCACTTTGAGAGGATGAAAAAATCTTAAAACACGGTAATTACCAACGCGATAAAGGCTCTCTTTTCCCAGGCTTATTTCACCTTTGACTGACTATAAACTATTGGTATTTAACCTTCCCCATGAACAAGACCTCAGAATTTTTATTGAACGAATACCAACGCCGAAGATCCAGTTCGCCGGAGCTAACCAATGCTCAATTCGCAAGAATCCTGGGCATTCCTTCCAGCCGTTTGAGTGACTATATCAATGGTCGCCGCATCATGACCCAAGCCGTGGGCCGTCAAGTTATCAAGGGCCTAGGCATGGCGGACACTGATTTTGAGCATCTAAAAAATCTGATCGAATTTGATAAGCGCAAAGTTAAAACACTTCTTCCTGAAGGCCAGTTGAAAGAAGATGAATTTGGAGTGATCTGTGATTGGTATCACTTCGCTATTCTTGCATTGGTTCCTGTTAAAACATTCCAACCCAACGCAAACTGGATCGCCGATCGCCTGAACATTCCTTTGGAAGTCGCTAGTGCGGCAATTGATCGCCTGTGCCGACTTGGTCTTCTGATTGTTGAAGATGGAAAATTCACGGTCACCAAGAAACAGCTTGAGACAACACATAACATTCCTTCTGAATCTTTGCGCCGTTCGCATAAACAATCCATCACGCAAGTTTTGGATAACATGGACCGCATTCCTTTGGATTTGCGTGACGTAACGTCCATCACCTTCCCGATGAATCGTAAAAAAATTCCGGAAGCAAAAAGATTGATTCGCAACTTCCGCCGTAAAATGGCGACCTTGATGACTCAAGGACCTAAAACGGATGTTTACAACTTGAATGTGCAACTATTCCCCGTCACGAAGGTGGGCAAATGAAACTTCTAAAACTACTAACACTTTCCTTGCTTATTACTTCGTCTGCGTGGGCTAACAATTGGTATGACCGCGGGAATGCCGGATTTGCGCTATTCTGTAGTGACCGGACTCCACAAGTTCTTGATCTTTACGAAGCTCAACAGCGTGACGGCTACACCATTGTATTTTCCAAACAGTTTGGCGTGATCGAAAAAGTTTATGACTTGATTTCTCGCTTTGAAAAGTTGGATCCAAAGAGAGCAAACATGTACCGCGCGTGGGCGCAAGAGTTCTTTTCTGAATCCACAGCTTTAAGTCCTTCTACAGAAATCGTACAAACTCCGGACCTGGGTTATGTATCTCTTCCGCAGGCTTGTCGCTTAGAGCAAGTGGTGTTCCAAAGAAACCCATCGGTTCTTAATAAGTATCGCTACATCATTAACACCGATCTTTGGAACAAACTCGACACCAATCAACTTGCGGCTTTAGTGCTTCACGAGATTGTCTATCGTGAATTCATGAATTCCCGCACGAATGAAATGACGTCCGAACGAATTCGCATGTTTAACGGACTTGTTCATGCGAATAAATTTGCGAGCCTGACGATCCCGGAATACGTGTCAATCCTGCAAGAGCTTCACTTCACAACTTACAGCTATAATGGTGTTCTGTTGTCTTTGGGTTCTGCCAATACAGTGGGAGCATGGACGACGAACTCGATCCAGTTCCATGCTGACTCGGTTCTAGAAAAAGCGGTCCTTGCGGGCGAACAGGCCTTTGAACTAAATGGTGTTAAATTCGTGTGCTTCCAATCCGACATGGATTTGGGTGAAGCGACTTTCCAAGGCTCTGGAAAATTGAAATCTCTTCGTGTCGCGACGGATTTCGCAGCTCAAACGGAATGCGCTCTTCCATTCATGGAGTACAGCTCCGAGAAGGGACGCTTCACTGTTTCAGGTACTGAATGGACTTTCCATGACAATGGCGCTCCGCTTGTGGTTAAGGGTAGTTTAAGACTGACAGAGCAATTGCAAATCAATTACGCCGGCGTGACATATTCATCCTTCTGGAATCCATTCATGCAAAAATCTGTGGAAAGCTTTTTTGAGTTTGATACAGACTTGAATTTGCGTGCCTTGGGCCTAGGTGGCGCGGCCTGCAGAAATCCTTTGAACAACTCCGTACAATTTAATCCTAAACCGTACGGCACAGATACGATCGTAAGCTTAACAGCTGCGGGTCAATTGGAAATTGAACCGCCCGCTTGTTTCTAATCTTACGTTTTATCGCACATACTTGAGGGCTGATATCCTTTGAAAACGGCATTCAGCTCTTGAGCCTCGTGAGCAATCGCTAACAACCCTAACTTCGCTGTCCAACCATAAACGTTTTCTTGCGGGCATCCCGGCGTATTGATCGCTAAATCCGAAACGCAGAGGCGTTTGTAAACCGCTCCTGGGCTATTTAAGCTGTCTGTAGAGCTTTTTTCTGCATGCGTTCTTAAGAAGCCTCCGGCAAGCTCGCTACCGATCATATAGATCACAGGCTCCGCACTGGCGCCGTCGGCTTGAACCACAGAAGGAATGCCTTCTTGGATGATCACTTCTTCAACGTCGCGCCCACCTTTTGCGGCTTTCATTTTCTTGCGAGATTTGTAAGACCACTCTTTAACTTCCGCACCCGAACCCACACGAATCACCGCTAAGCCATAAGTACCAGCATTGTTTTTTACGAACACAAAAGGTTCTTGAGTGATTCCACGCTTTTGGTATTCCGCTTTTAAGTGTGCAAGCATCGCGTCCACTCTGGCGGCAAGCTCTTCACGGCTTTTTTCATCACCGATATCAAAGTGCTCGAAAAGTTCAGTTTCCACACGAAGTAAGAACGGATCAATCTTAGTGATTGCTGCGAATTCATTTACAAGTTCGTTGTAATACTTAAAGTAAGTGCTTTTCTTACGCTGATACCACCCTAGCTCTCGCGGTGGATTCATTGGGAAGTCCGTGACGGTTTTTGCCCATTCTTCATAAGCTTCAGAAAAGTCGTTGTTGCTGATGATAAGATCGGGCTTGAAAGTTTTTAATAGCTCCCCGTCCTTCAAAGCAGAGTGCACGATCACTTCGTTGCCTGCGGAACTTGTCAGCTTCAACGGCTCCGGCAATTCGCGAGGAATTGCAACCTTCACGGTGCGACCACCCGCCTCGATGAGATTACGGATTGTGTGTACGTTTTCCCAATAGAAAGCGTTATTCGTGTGCTCTTCTGTCACAAGCATGATGCTTTTCACATCGGCACCATAGTGCTTCACAATGTACTTATTCATCAACGCAATCGAAGTCTCTTTGTCCGTTGGGCAGATGTTGTTAAACCCCGCTGGAAAGATATTCGCATCAACGTTAGACACTTTGTATCCAGAATCGCGGATGTCGTAACTTGAATAAATAGGATATGAAAGATTCGCCGTCTTTGAAGAAAACCAAGCGCAAATTTCATTCATGTTGGCGAGAGTTTGTTTATGTAGCGTGAGTTTCGCCATGGAATTTCTCCTTCGATCTTTTCCTACAGATTAGGATCTTCTTCAGGAACAACTTTGGGAGGAAGAGGTATAGGCGACTTCTGTTCCTCTGGCAAGAGAGAGTCGGGTTTGACTCGCCCTGCTCGTTTGATGCTGTTCAATCGTTGTGATTCTTCAGTGAGCGACATCGTTTCGCCACTGCCGTATAAAACATTATCTAATTTCTTTCTAACTTCAGCTAGATAGCCGAAAAAGTTTTTCTCGTACGTCGTTTCTTTCTGGCCAAGAATAGGCTTATAAAGCTCCGCTTGATCCATCAAGTCTAAAAGATCCCCACCCAAGCGACTTTGTACGTCACGATTTTTTGAGGACTCTACTAATGTAAATAAATCGCGATACACGTTTTGAAGCTCTTCTTGCGCACGCAGCGACCAAATTTCATCGTTTTGCTTCATAGCCTTAAATAAATACACCTGAATCCATCTTTGACCTTGTGCGAACTCCGAAAAGTTTTCTTCAGAAATCTGGTTTGTCGAGACAAGGCCCATCTGGAAATAAGTTTTCGCCAACCATCCTGGTTGAAGTTGCGGACGCTGTTCTTGAAGTACCTTCGCAATTCCCTTATCGGCCTGTCCAAGATAATCCACGGTCTCTTGTTCACGTCCCTGACGACCATAGATCGCTGCCAAGCGCGCGGGAATTTCAGCTTCGGCCACTTCCAAAGGTAAATGCTCGCTGAGCTTTCTTGCATCCAGCAGCGCCGCGATTGTTTTTTCATCATCGCCCAAGGCTTCGTAGGTGAAAGACATTTTGTACAAAGCTAAAGCAGCTATTTGTGGCTGACTTTGAATTGTGCGCAAGTAAACGTCGCGGTAAAGAGAAGCCGCTTGTTGATATTCTTCCATGCCGTCCAATGCTTCTGCTTCACCCAAGCGTGCCGCTTGATAAAAAGAAGATTGTTGGTGACGACCATAGAAGTCCTTAAAAAGAATCTGCGCCTCTTTGAATCTTCCTTTTTCAAGAACTCTTTCCGCATTTTTAAGTTCGGCTTCTTCAGCCGCTCTTTTGGCAAGGATGACGGCTTGTTCGTCTTCGGTGGCAGAGCGTTTACCTAAAATAGTTGCACACCCCGCAAGCATGAACGGTAAAAGGATCAAATATTTTTTCATGCTCTCTTTTCCCCTTCGACGATCAACGCACTTAATTCTTCAAGTCCTTTCAAGTCAGAAATATCTTTTACCAAATCAGGAATACGAAAGACCCGCGCGTCTTTCTTTATGCTGGATTCAAACTTTGAATAAAGGACTTCCTTCTGATTGTAGTAGCTTCGCATTTGTGAGTACAAGCGAAGGAGTTCCTCATGCCCGTTTTGATCTTTCTGTGCCGAACGGAGGTCTAGCCAATAAGGAAAAACACGGTTCAAAACCACCGTCGTCAGATGATAGCCGCCTTTTTTGATCTCTTTAGAGAAGTACTCCGCTTCTTTTAGTTTCGCTTGGTCAAACGCCGTCACCAGACAAAAATGAGTTGTCGGCGAAACGAGCATACGATGCACATCGACCGTTCTTTTTAAAAGCTGACTTTGCCATTGTTCGATATTGAGGAAGAAATCTCCAAGTTCACGAATAAAGTTAGAACCCGTCAGTGTTTCAAGAATTTTTAGAACTTGGCGTGTTCCTGTCTGTAAAAGCTGTCCAAAGAAGCCGGACTTTTTTCCCTCAGGATCACGGAACCATTTCGCGACACCTTCGTTGAACAAAGCGGACAACTTTTGCGGCGCTTGCAGGAAATCAATCGCATGTTTCGTCGGTGGCGTATCCAAAATAATCAAATCAAATTGTTTTGATTCATAGACGGAATAAAGTTTTTCAAGGGCCGTGAATTCTTGAGAGCCGCTGAGGTTTGTTGAAAGCTGTTGGTAAAGACGATTCTGATAAATTTTCTGAACGGCTTCACTTTTCTTAGCTGCTCTGGCCACAAAATCATCAAATGTCTTTTTATGATCTATGACCGAGGCGTAAATTTCGCCTTTGAAATTTTGGTTGGGAACTTTGGTGATGTCTTTGGTTCCTTCGATACCCAAAGTTTGCGCCAGGCGCTTAGCCGGATCAATGGTGAGAACCAAGACTTTCTTTCCTTCTTTTGCCGCAATCACGGCCAATGAAGCCGCAACGGTAGTTTTCCCCACTCCCCCGCTGCCAACACAAATGAGCACTTGGGTGTTTTTAAATATCTCTAGACTCATAAGGTGTCCCCCACTTTTTCTACGAGGGTCCACGGATCGGTTTCAAAAAAAAGTGGTACTGCTTTCATCGCAGCGGCTTTGGCTTGTGCTTTGTTCCACATTTCTTTTTGATGGGTGATCTGATGCTCAAGGTATTCGGCAAATTTTCCTAAATCGGAATTTTCGTTCTGGGTGTTTTTGAGCTCTGCTTCGGAAATAGAGGTTTGCACCATCTTATTCACAATCAGGCTTGCTTCAATTGAAAACTCTGCCTTCAGTCTTTGCAAAAGTTCCGTTGCTTCTTTGACCGGAAGCTCTTCAGGCAAAGTGACAATATGGTATTTAGAAAGATCTGAGTTTCGAAGACATGCATCGATACTACGACTTTGCTCTCCCATCGGACCAAACTGCACGGCTTGCGCCATGCCTTTCGGCGCCTCCAAAAGCGCAATAAAGTGACCCGTTGCAAATGCATCAACGACAAGAACATCAAACGGCAACGGAGGTCCGTGCTGTCGAGGCCCACTGGTTACTTTACCTAGGATCGCAAGTTCGGGAAGACCCGGGGCCACGTTGATGAACGCGCGCATAACGGCGTTTTCAAAAAAGAGTTTTGCCAGACTTTCCACCTTGATCAGATGGCGTGCGTATTCCTGCAAACAGGCTTCCCCGGTCCACAAGGCGACGGATAGATTCTTTTTGATTTCAGTAGGCTTAAAGCCAATGTCCGGAAGATCAAAAAAGTCTTTATAGAAACTTTGATCCCCTAGTTCGACTAAAAGGACCTTTTTTCCCTCTCGACTTTTCTTGAGTGCCAGGGCCGCCGCGACAACCGACTTTCCCACGCCCCCTTTTCCGGTCACAAAGTGAATCTCTTGCTTCATACGTTCTAAGAGTGTCGCTGACCTCCGAAATATAGGCATTACGCGGTGCGATAGCGTTGCCTTCAGTCAGGGACTCTTCTAATATCCATCGGTTTTTATATTAGGAGAAAAAGACATGAAATCGAATGTAGAAAAAGTCTCTAATCTTTCCCGCAAATTGAGCATCGAAGTTCCTGCGGCTGCCGTGGCATCAGCTTTCAATAAAATCTACTCTGGCATCCAAAGAGACGTAACAATCAAAGGGTTCCGCAAAGGTAAAGCGCCTTTGGCAACAATCAAAAGCATTTACGGTGACCGCGTAAAACAAGACGTTGTCCAAGAACTTGTTCAAAAACACTACGCGATGGCATTGAGCGAACACAAACTTGAGCCCATCAGCTATCCAGAATTTGAATTCGCTGATCCAACAGAGAACAAAGACTTCTCTTTCTCTGCAAACTTTGACGTGCGCCCTGAAATCACTTTGAAAAAGTACGAAGGTTTGGAAGTAGAAAAAGAAAAGTTCGAACTTGATAATGCAAAAGTAGATCAAGTTTTGGAAAACATCCGTTCTTCACGTGCTACTTTCGAGACAGTGACTGAAGGTCGCGCTGTTAAAATGGGTGATATCGCAGTTATCGATTTCGAAGGCTTCATGGGTGGCGCGCCACTTGAAAACGGTTCTGGCAAAAACCACCACCTTGAATTGGGCGCAAAACAATTCATCGAAGGTTTTGAAGAAGGCATCGTAGGAATGAAAGCGGGAGAGACTAAAACTCTTTCTTTGAAATTCCCAGATCCATACCACTCTGCAGACCTTGCAGGTAAACCGGTAGAATTCAAAGTTACTTTGAACGAAATCAAAGCAAAAGTATTGCCTGAGTTGAACGACGAGTTCATCAAAACTTTGGGCGGTCCAAGCGATCTAGAAGCTTTGAAAAAGACGATCAAAGAAGATCTTGAACAAACTGAACAAAAACGTATCGACGACGCTTTCAAAAACCGTCTGTTGAAAGTTTTGGTTAAAGAAAACCCAGTTGAAGTTCCTCCATCTTTGTTGAAAGAACAAAAAGCTTCTTTGGTTGAAGACTTCAAAAAACGCATGACTGAACAAGGCATGGGTCCGAATGATTTCGCTTCTTACGTTGATAAATGGGACAGTGATTTCGAAAAAACTGCGGCGGAAATGATTCAATCTTCTTTCCTAGTTGATACTATTGCGAAGAAACACGATTTGTTCGCGAAAAAAGAAGATCTTGATGCTAAATTTCAAGAGTATGCTCAACAAACGAACATCGAAGAAGCACGAATCCGTGAATTCTATGGTCGTCCAGAGCAAGCAAGCCGTTTGACTTACATGATCACAGAAGAAAAAGTGATCGATTTCTTGAAAAAATCAGTAAAGGTTAAAGAAGTACCGGCTGGTTCTTTGAAAGAAGAAGGCAACTAAGCTGACCCTCAAATCTGAGATAAAAAAGGCTCCCCCTGGGAGCCTTTTTTATTTTTCGGGCAAGACTTCCAAAAATGCTTCAGCCTGGCGGGATAGCTGATGCGCTCCTTTATGAACGACGTACATTTTGTAACGAATCTTTTTGCCTAACTCCTCAAGCTGCGGGATCACTTTGACCTTAGAATGATAATCCAAAATGAACTCGGGGATAAAGCCTACGCCTAAACCCATTTGTGCCATTGAAACAATCGCTTCCCAGCTTTCGACCTCTACGCCAATGGCAGGCTCGCTGTGGAACCTCTTTTTGTAAACCTGGCGTAACTCTTCAACACCGGGGCTTTCGCGCGTGACCAGGAACTCTGGCTTTTTAAAAGACGCTTTGATTTCTGCACTGGTAATGCAGGCAAAACTTCCTTCCTTCAGGAGCTTTCTTTCTAGTCCCGCAAAGTGACCATCATCAATGACGATACCCAGTTCCGCGCGACCGCTTTTTACTTCACCTACGATAAATGCGACGTCCCCGATCGTCACGTGCAGTTGAATCTTCGGGTAACGTGTTTTTAAATCCTTCAATAGGGAGGGCAGAAGAAATTGCGCCACCGTGGAAGAAGTGGCAAGCGTGACTCTTCCCGCGACTTCACTATTGAGGCTTTGAATCTGATCTTTAAGAAAATCGATTTGCTTAAAAATGCTTTCTGAATTTTCTACAAGGTATTCGCCTTCTTTTGTGAGTTTGAAAGAATTGCGGCTGTGGATGAGAAGATCGCACCCCAAGGACTCTTCAAGCTTGCGAATTGCCTGGCTAATTGCGGACTGGCTGACATTATGAGCTTTCGCTGAAGCGCCCAAGCCGCCAGCTTTTGCCGCTGATATAAAGTATTTTAAATGGTTTAAATTCAATTCCATAGATTAAGTATTACTTAATATTATATTGAATTTAATGAATTTTACTTATTAGTCTAGTCGCGTTAGCTTCCGCGCCAACAGGAGATCTTATGAAATCTTTGATGGCTGTAATCACTCTTTTTTCAGTAAATGCTTTTGCTTCTTATCCCCAATGTTCAATCAATGGCACGATCGTAGACCTTCTTCCAGAAGTTCATCCGCGTGCCGACATCGCCAGCTATGTGTTTGAAGGCGCGGTTTCTGGTGGCCACGTTCGTATTGCTGAAGTTGATGGAAATTATTTTCTATCTATTAGAAAAGACGGACAGTCCGTATTGGTTCAAGGCGAAAATATTAACAACTCATTTGTAATTGCTAATACCGAATTCGCTATTCAGTGCCCATAATCAGGTGATCCCGTGGCTACCGAATCCTTTTCGCTCTGTCATGATACTCTCAACAGTCTCTTTCGAGAAAAAGGTCTGTCGCAAACAGCGGTAGCCGAAAAACTGCATATCTCCACAAAGACGGTTCAGCGCTGGTCAAACCGCACTGCTCGAAGAATTCGCTCTGAGCTGCTGACCAATCTTGCCGCGCTCCTCGAAGTTCCTGCTGAACAGCTTATTAAAAATAGCGAAAGCTTTAAGATGCGCCCTCACAACCCTTTGCTTGAGGAGCTTTTACAAGATTCGTATTTGCAATTCGTTCGGGTTACCGACAGCTGGAGCAGCTACTTAAGAATGTTACGTTCATTTCAAAGTGAAGAACTTCCCAGCTCGCAAGCTTTAGGTCTTTTTTTGCAGATGGGTGCCGCAACTCTTCATGTCGGACAAATGCGGGCTAGCCGCTTCTATTTACAAAAAGCCCACGACCTTGCGGTGACTTTGAATGACCCACGGGCTCTGACAAAATGCTATATTTTGTCTGCCTTCCGAGAAGAACAGGCGGGCAGCTTAAGTGTCGCACTTTTACATCTCGAAAAAGCTCAAGGTTTTTTAAAATCCACGAATTCATTGTCTTTAGAAGCCGACTTTCATTTTTGTTATGGCCGAATCCATGCCCATCTTCGCAACTTTCACATGGCTAAAACGGCTTTTCGTAAATGCCTCGTGATCGCCGTAAAAAATAAATTCACCGCTCGCGCAGCCGTGACGTATTTAGAGCTGGCTCATTTACAGTTTAAATTTGGCTTTTATAAACAATCCTATCTGTCATTTCAGCGTACATCGAAATATGCACAGAAGAGCGGATGGGCGCACGGTATTTCAGTTGCAAAAGTCGGTTTGAATCTTGTTCAAAGTATTAAAACGAAGTCCCACTTTCCTCAGGTCACAAAAAATTTGATGTTCGCCAATACGAAAGTTGACGTACGACTTGAAGACCTTTTGTTTCAAGGTGCCGTATTAAATGGTGACATGGAAAGTGCTAATAAGATGGCATTAGCACGTATTAAAAAATCCCGCACAACACCTTTGCATTTTGCTTACGCGATCTTAGATGCCCAAGTTCTTGCAGAAAAGAATCCATCGAATTATTCTTTCAGGGAAAGTCTGCTGTCTAAAGCCCGGGATACACTGAAAAGAAATGGGATCCCCGCTAATTAATCTTGAGGATAAAACGGTATATCGACAATGGCTCTCAGACCGTACTTGGAAGTGATCGCCGTGACGATGTTGCGAATGCTCGTAATAGTTTTTCCGTTTTTACCGATGAGTCGGGCCATATTCTGCTGACAGCAGTCCACTTTGAAAGTGGTGGTTCTATCACCGGGAATCACTGTCACTGTCATTTCTTCGGGAACATCGGCATTGAGTTTTAGTAAACCCTCTATAAGATCGCGGCATTGATTGATCACGCCTTCTTTCGAGGGGTTTTCGAGCCTCCAGGGATCGCGGCTTTGACGTTTGATAACAAGTGGTTTTTCTGATGAAGACATAGTTAAGCTCCTGATCCCATTCAAAAGTGAAATCTAGGGAGCAACAATCTTCAGTTCAAGAGACTGGCCTAAATAGTAATGCAGTCCTGTATGTCCGTTATTACTGACAGTTATTATATTCTTCGAAATATCTCTGGCAGATTGAGTATTGTGAATTGCAATCGTTAATATCCGAGGATGTGTACTGAGCTGTAGGACATTGGCGAGGAGCACCTCGTTTTACGTTCGCAACAAAAGTTCCTTCTGCCATTGGTTCGATGTTACGGCTGTAGATTCGGTAGCGAATCGTGTTCACTCCCGCTTCCAACAAAGGCTTTTGAAAGATCGTTGAAATCCAAAGATTGAAAGCCTCTTTGCTTTTGCCGCGGTATCCGTCGTACTCTGCAGTCTTTGAACGAGACGAGCCGTCAGCATGAGTCGCCACCAACTCAACACGGTCCGTGCGAGAATCTTGAGGACCTACGAAATGATCATAAGCCGCTGGGTTTAAAGCCATGTCACGGCAAGTATAGATAGCAGAGCCGCTTCCGTTAAAACCACTGCAGATAACTTTGACTGTGCCAGAGATGGCCGTCGCCGATAATTCATTTCCGTGAGAAAAACCCACGAATTCGGCCGACGCCATGGATGAGAATAATAGAATTGAAGCAATCACCTTCAACATGAAAGGCCCCCTCTGCCTGCCACATCTTGTAGTGGGCGTAGAGTAGGGCCTCTAATTTTCAGAAGCAATAACTAGCGCGTCAAGGCCTTCAGAGTACCCCATGCCTTAAGATAGCTAAATGCCTGATATGCCTGATAATCTCGCTTAAATAATGCTTCGCGCGGAGAAAGCTTTTCTTCCTTCTTAGAACCCACATCTTTCCACCAAGCAAGGGCGCCTTCTTCAGTTCCTTGTTTTGTGTCAAGTTTCTCTGCGGCTTTTTCGCGGTCGCCTTTTAAGTGCCCAGCGATGTCACCTTCGCGAGTTGTTTGCGATTTTACGACGGCTTTAGAGAATGCTTCTGGATCCACATCATCGATCTCGATATCAGGATGGATTCCTTCTGCTTGGATCGAAACGCCACTTGGAGTGTAGTAACGAGCCACCGTTAATTTCAAACCACTGCCATCACCTAATTTAATAACGGACTGAACAGAGCCCTTTCCGAAAGTTCTTTGACCAACAATCAAGGCACGTTTGTTATCTTGAAGCGCGCCGGAAACGATTTCACTAGCACTTGCCGTGTACTCATTGACTAAAATCACAACGGGGAAGTTCGTGTACTGACCACGACGAGTCGCCACCGCAACTTCTTTGTCATTTTTGTTGCGACCAATGGTGCTTACGATAGTTCCTTCTTTTAAGAACATATCGCTGACTTTCACCGCTTGATCCAACAATCCACCCGGATTTCTACGTAAATCAATCAGAAGTCCCGCGGTATTACCGTTATTTTCTTTCATGTGTTTTTCAATCGCTTTTTGTAAATCCTTCGCCGTATTTTCTATAAAGCTTGTGATTTTCACGTAAGCAAATCCATCGCCCAAGTCCGTGTATTTCACAGATTTGATTTTTACACTTCCACGAGTCACCGTGATATCGCGAGGTTTTTCTTCACCTTCACGCACGACACGAAGAATGACTTTGCTACCACGTTTTCCACGCATCAATTGCGAGGCTTCAACTAAGCTGACACCTTTCGTGCTATGTCCATCGACTGCAATCACTTTATCTCCGGCTTTGATTCCGGCTTCCCACGCAGGCGCATCTTCAATTGGAGAGATGATAGTTAAGACACCATTTTGAATGGAAATTTCAATTCCCAGTCCGCCAAACTCGCCGCTTGTCTCAGTTTCAAAATCTTTAAAGATGTCAGGAGACATGAAGTTCGTGTGAGGATCAAGTTCACGCAACATCCCTTTAATAGCCCCATAGACTAATTTTTTAGTGTCTACCGGCTCTACGTAATATTGCTGAATAAGATTTAAAACTTTCGAAAAGTTTTGCAAATCCGCATAACGCTCTTGAGCGAAT
The DNA here is from genome assembly GCF_047305915.1 of Bdellovibrio sp. HCB117. Taxonomy (NCBI): domain Bacteria; kingdom Pseudomonadati; phylum Bdellovibrionota; class Bdellovibrionia; order Bdellovibrionales; family Pseudobdellovibrionaceae; genus Bdellovibrio; species Bdellovibrio sp. HCB117. The sequence goes on from NZ_CP178622.1 coordinate 3,567,110, forward strand.
GCGCGAACCTGAAAACCCGTTTCAGCCATAATAAAAATTGTTAATAAAAGAACGAATCCGAGGATGTAGGTTTTCCAGTAACGTTTAATCGATTGCATAGTGTTTTAGAGTCCTTTCATCCACTGCTGCGGGTCGTAGGGTTCGGAAAAATGTCTAATTTCAAAATATAAACCAGGGTTGCTTTCGCGAGTCGGCTCACCCACCTGGGCAATGACCTGCGACTGGGTGATCTCATCACCGACGCCAACTTTTACTTCTTCAGCGTGAGAATAAACGGTGTAGTAGTGATCGCCGTGATCCACAATCAATGTCGTGCCAAATCCGGGCAGTTCACCGACATAAGAAATACGACCTTCAAAAACAGATTTGATCGGACTTCCTTTAGCTGCGGAAATGAAAATTCCCTTATGAGAAATAGTATAGGGGTGATCCTCCCCTTTCATAAGTCCAAATTTCCGAGTAACTACACCTGGAAGTGGCTGAGGCAAGGCGCCCTTTTGATCTGCGAAAGAGGGTTTAAACAAAAGGTCAAAAAGTCCGGCGTCTTCAATATTGTACTGCAAAGATTTTTCACGAAGACCGTTAATCTTGTTGATCGCGAATAGTTTGCTTTTGCGAATGCCATCAAGAAGTTTGCCTTTAAGCTCTTGTTCTTTGCGAAATTGCTTTTCTTGCGCGACGATTTTGTTTTCAACAGACTTAAGGCTTTCCAAACGTTGCGCTAGCATTTTCTTTTTATTTTGCAGTTCTTTAAGATCGCGTCCGTAGTTCTTTATAAGATCTAGATCGCGGGCCGCTACAATCCCTAAGATCTTAAGATTTCTTTCCAAAGATGCTGAACTATTTGATGAAAACAGAAAACGTGCGACCGAAGGGCCGCCTAGTTTATAGATCGCTCTTAATCTTTCGGCGAGGAGTGCTTTCTGCGATTTTGAGCGTTGATCCAACTCATCGACTTTTTGAGAGAGGTTTTTAATATTGACCTCTAAGAAAGCGCGCTGTTGAGACAGATCCCCTTTTTCGATAACAATCTTTTTGATTTTCTTATTGAGCTGATAAAGCGCGGAAAGGACTTGGCGCTGCTTAAGTTCTGCGTCCTCAAGTTTCTTTTTCTGAGTTTCAAAGTCTTTAGCAATAGAATCCGCCTCCGTCGACGCCACCGCCGTGGTTGCCATCGCCGCCGAAAGGATTATTGCTAAGAGCAGTTGAAAGAGCTTCAAACCTACACCCGACTTCCTGCATATCCGTCGTTAAGGCGACGAACGCAAAGATAGGAAGCCAGCGCACCTAAGAAAGTGCCCCCGACGACAAAAAGGAAAAGGGCCGGGTAACTGATGAAGTGAATGTGTTCACCTAGCTGTAAGAAACTAAGTTTGGTAACCAAAAAGCCTTTAAGACCCGTGTATAATAAAAGACAGAAAACCAGGCCAAATATAGAGGAGCTAAATCCTAAGATAGCCCCTTCCACCATAAAAGGTTTGCGAATCATTCCCGCCGTTGCACCGATCATTTCTAAGACGACGATTTCATCTTTTCGACTTTGAATCGAAGCACGAATCGCATTGGAGATCACAAACAGAGCCGCAGCCAAAATCACGAACCCTAGTAAAGATAAAGTCGTTTCAATCGTTGTGACAAGAGACGCGTATTTTTCAACCCAATCCTGACCGTAGCTAACTTCATCAACTCCCTCTAGCCCTTTGACTTCGGCTGCGAGCGACTTGAGGACCTGCATCTGATCCGATGTACTGACGTTAGGTGCTAAACTGACTTGAAGACTTGCCGGAATCAATTTCAAAAGCTCTTCATCTTGAGAAATGTCCGGAGCGTAGCTTGCCATTTGCGCACGAAAATCATTCAAAGCTTTTTCTTGATTTACCAAGTGAATGGCACCGACTTTACCAGTCTCTTTGAGTTTGTTTTCGATAAACTGACGACCCTGATCCGAAAGGTCTTGTGAAAGATAAACCGTCATTTGCACGTCTTCCCCCCACAACGTCAGAATATTTCTGAAGTTTTGAGAGATAAGAAGACCTGACCCCATAACAGCGAAGCAGGCTGTCACAACAATCAGTGTAGAAATTTTTAGAGCCCAATTTTTTTGTGGAGATCTCATTTCTTGTCTCCCACAATCATTCCGTCGCGAAGTTCCAAGGTGCGTTTGTTGCGACGTTTTACCATTTCATGATCGTGAGTAGCGACAAAGACTGTCGTGCCTTGAGCACAGACTCTCTCAAGAAGATCCATAATTTCTTCACTGAGTCTCGGATCTAAATTCCCTGTCGGCTCATCGGCGATAAGAACACCTGGCTGATGAATGATGGCGCGGGCGATCGCCGTGCGCTGCTGCTCACCACCTGAAACAAAATCCGGATACTGATCATGTTTGTGGGCTAATCCCACTTGCTCTAAAACTTCAGATACACGACGAGTAATGGCTGGGGTCTTGTCGCCACGGACCACTAAAGGAAGTGCTACGTTTTCAAAAATAGTTTTGTCTTTAAGAAGTTTAAAATCTTGAAAGACCACGCCGATCTTTCTTCTAAATAAAGGAATTTGACCTTCTTTGATTGAAACTAGGTCATGGCCCGCCACTTTAACATCACCGGATGTCGCAACATCGTATGCAGAAATCATTTTAAAAAGAGTTGTTTTACCCGCACCACTCGGACCGGTAAGAAAAACGAATTCACCTTTGTCGATACGCAAGTCGACATTCTTTAAAGCGTGAACCGGGCCGGGATAAGTCTTGTAAACATGAGAGAATTCAATCATCCCTCTATCTTATGAAAGAGTGACTGGGATGAATACTCGCCGGAAGTCGAGGTTTTGTACCTAATTGAAACTTTTCGCCGGATTAAGGCATTCCTCCAGCCATCAAAGTATCAATAATCGTCGAGTGTTGACGACGCAGAGCCAGTTTTATGGCCTCTTCACTTTGGTTGGAACCCGTACGCAGAACGGAATCATAAGGTGTTTTGATAGTTTTCATCACAGCGCCATTACAGAAAATACGGCTCACTAGAAAAGGATTCTGTAAACCCCAGTCTTCTGTTTGCACATGATATTTTTGTCCACGCACGGTGATGTCGGAATTAAAACCTTTTTGCACTTCAACAAACCTCGGCAAAGAAGCTATCAGAAATTCTTCGCGTACTCATCAAATTTTTCTTGGTGTCATTGTGAATTGAAACTAAAGTTAAGTCTAAATCGAAGGGAATTTACAATGAATGCAGTACGTTTCACGCTTACAAGTTTGGCATTTTTATTTTCTGTTTCTGTGATGGCACAAGAAAACCCGCCACCACCTTGGAAAGGCGAGGCAGAGGCCGGTGTGATTGTCGTCAGTGGTAACAACGACTCTGAAAGCTACAATGCGAAGGCAAAGACGGAATACACAGTTGATAAAAATCTTTATGCTGCTTTTGGTCGATATCTAAAAACAACGTCATTGGGTGTTGAAAGTGCGCGAAATTGGGAGGCCGGTGTTCGTTACGAACGACAATTCACTGATTACTTAAGTGTGTTCGTTGGACAAAAAGCTGAAAGCGACATTTTCAACGGCTATTTGCAAAGGGACTCAACCGACGCGGGTCTTAAATATTTTCTGACAAAAACGGATGAATTCACCTGGACCCTGGAAGCCGGTTATCGCTATCAAAAAACTCTTCCTACGACAGGACAAACAACTCACGACAACTTGGGACGTATTTACACTGAAGTTAACAAAGCTCTAGATAAAACTTTGGCATTTAAGTATTGGGCAGAATATCTGCCAAACTTCACTGAGCCTGAGGCTTTCCTGGCGAATACCGAAGCCTCACTTAACATTATGTTAAACTCGGTTTTCTCTTTGAAGCTTGCTTATCTTCTTCAATATCAGAACCAGCCTCCGGCAGATGGAAAGTATTCAACAACCACCACGACAATGAACCTTGTCGCAAAATTCTAACCAAGGACTCGACAGATGTTTAAAGAGTTTAAAGCCTTTATCATGAGAGGAAACGTTCTGGATCTGGCGGTCGGTATTATTATCGGCGCCGCTTTCGGAAAAATCGTTTCATCATTTGTTTCAGATATTCTGACTCCAGTTATTAGTATTGGCGCAGGAAAAGTCGACTTTTCAAATTTATTTTTCGCCTTGAATGGCCAAGATTACGGCACTCTGGAGGAAGCAAAGAAGGCTGGTGTTGCAACCATCAACTATGGCCTCTTCATGAACGTCGTTTTGGACTTTTTAATTGTCGCCTTTGCAATCTTTTTGATTGTTCGCGTGGCGAATCGTCTGAAAAAAGAAGATGCTCCACCACCACCGAATAGCAAGGAGTGTCCTGAGTGCCTTTCCAATATTCCACTTAAAGCCCGTAAGTGCGCACAATGTGGAAGCGCTCAGGCCGTCTAATATATAAGATAAATTCTTCGGTGCTTTGTCAGATCCAATCTAATAAAGCGCCGCTCTAGCATCTCAATTTGAGACGTAAACCTTTTGTTCATCCCTGCCGATAATTGGTACTGGTATTGCACCACCTATTTTCATCGGGGAGGAATCAAATGAATAAGATTTCAAGCACAACAGACAGAACAGTTGTCAAAATCTTTATCAACATCATTGCCACCGCATCTTTGCTTTCCTCTGTAGCTTCGGCTCAGAATACTGGCAATGGAAATAACAACAATCAGAACAACAACAACAACAATAATAACTCGCAGAGCGTGACTCCTATTATAGCAGGTCAGGCTTATGATCAATGCCGAGACGCTCGTGATAAACTGGCAAGAGCCGAAGAAAAAATTGGTGACGCCTGTAAAAAGGCCGGGTTGGGTTCAGCGAAAGACTGTATTTCAAAGGCAAAATCCTGCGGAACGGCTTCCGGTGAGGATTCATTCGACACAACTGCTGCATTTGCTACAGTACTAGGTCTTTCATCAACAGCAGCAACGGGCCTTCAAAATATCAGCAATGCTTGCCCACAGATGAATGGTCGTGACTATTTTACTGAAAAAAACAACATCCAAAAAGAGATTAAAGACACCGAAAAAGAATTGGCTGAGCTGAATGACGACAAAGCTCAAATCCAAGAAGACTATCAAAAAGAGATGGATAAAATCCAAGAGACTTTAACTAAAGCTCAAGAGGACTATAAATCCAAATCACTTGAAATCGACGCTAAAGAACGCGAGCGTATTGCTGAGTTCAATAACAGTCAAAACCAAGCCAAAGAAGAGATGCGCAAAAAAGGCGCGGATATCTTAAAGTTGCGTGGTCAAGTGACTCAATCTCAACGCGATAAGGCTTTGAAATTGATCGCTATGACAGATGCTTCCGGTAAACGCGCTTGTATGAAGGCCGTTACTGAAGCTAAGAAATCTTATGAAAGTGTTTCTGCGAGCACGAGCTCAAACCACATCGCTCAAGCTAAAAAGAAACGTCAAGAGCTGATCAACATCTATAATGATTGTATGGATGCTTTTGACCAGCAACGTATCGCTTTGAATGAGTCTAAAAAACAAGAACAAGATGAATTGAATCGCCAAATCGCCGACCTTCAATCTAGCTATGATGAAATTCAAAACAGCTTGAACCTCGCTTCTTCTCAACTTGAAGAAATGAAACAGTCTTCATTAAAAGAAAAATCAGATGCTCTTCAAAGCGTGATTGATTTGGGGACTCGTTCGCAAACTCAGATGCAAACGGCCTATACTAAGATGCAAGAGAACCTAAAAACTCTAGCTTCAAAACAAGCCAGCCTGACCGCCGCGTTGAATCGCGCGAACCAATCACTTATGACGTTAGGCCCTGCTCCGAAACGTAGTGCGGAAGACACTGCGGATGAGGCATCCAGTGAAATCTCAGCACAAGTTAATATCATTAAGAGTGTTGAGTCAGATTTTGCAAGCTGTTGGAGTGGTACATCAAAAAATTCAGCAACTGAAACATTAAAGAGATTGGGTGTGAAGTAACCCGTCTTCCGACTAGTCTAGTATCCCTAGACCCTTACGGGTCACACTGTTAGAATGGGGGCTTATTAAAGGAGCCCCCACTCGTGTTAAAAAAGATCGCCCTGTTTATTGTCGCGCTTGGCCTCATCGGAATTCTTAGCGCCTACCTTATTGTTAAATCCGTTCAATCCGGTCTTCCACAACTGATTACTGTCAAAGACTATCAACCTCTTTTGGTAAGCCAAGTTTATGATCGCCACGGAAAAAAGATTGGCGAGTTCTTTCGCGAAAGAAGAACACTTATCCCTTACGATAAGATTCCTAAACATGTCGTGAACTCCTTTCTGGCAGCGGAAGACGATCAATTCTTTGAACACAAAGGGATCAATCCTCAAGCCATCTTCCGTGCTGCTTTAGCCAATCTACGTGCAGGCCGTTCCGTTCAAGGGGGATCGACGATCACACAGCAGGTTGCTAAAACACTTCTTTTAACGGACGAGAAAACTTTAACTCGTAAAGTTCGTGACATCTTACTGGCGATCGAGATGGAAAAGAACTTAAGCAAAGAAGACATTCTGTTCCTTTATTTGAACCAAATTTATTTCGGGCAAGGTGCTTACGGAATTGAACAAGCAGCCCAGACATACTTCCATAAACCCGCGAGTAAACTGACTTTATCTGAAACTGCTATTCTTGCAGGCTTACCTAAAGCACCGAGTGCTTATAGCCCGGTTCGCAACCCGGTGCGCGCGAAAGAGCGTCAGATTTACGTGCTTCGCCGTATGGCTGAAGTGGGTTACGTGAAAAAAGAAGAATCTGAAGCGGCCATCAAAGAACCCGTGAAAGTTTTCGTTCGCGAAAACTACGAAGAATACGCGCCGTTCTTCTTAGAAACTGTTCGTCAGCTTTTAGTGGTTCAGCTAGGTGAAGACATGGTTCTTGATAAGGGCCTTCGTATTCACACAAGCTTAGATCTAGAAAAACAATTGGCAGCTCAAGAATCAGTTCTTGCGGGCCTAAAGGGTTTAGATAAACGCCAAGGTTACCGCGGACCGATTAAAAACATCACTGATGCTGAAGATGTTGAAGAGTTCTTAAAAGAAACTCAGAAAAAATTAATTTCTGACTTCACTCCTGAAAGAACTATTCTGCCGGACGGAAAATTTGCAGACATCGTTCCACCTAAAGATACGAAAGAAGGAATTCTTCCAGCGTACATCAAAGTGAAAGACACTGTGCAAGGTGTAGTTCAAGAAGTAAATGATGACACCGGTTTGGTGACGGTGAAGCTGCCTGAAGGCCAGGGTCTTATTGATATTGACTCGATGACTTGGGCTCGTAAGCCTGACACGGAAGTTCGCTATGATTTAGGCGCAATTAAAAAGCCGTCACAGGCTTTGAATAAAGGTGACGTGATCTTGGTCAAAGTTGTTGCCGAAAAATTCTCTTCAAACCGTTTAGCGAATGCGAAGAAAAAACCAACAGCAGCCCTTCCTGATTTCAATAAGTTTGTTGCGTTAGAGTTAGATCAAGAGCCCCTAGTAGAAGGCGCATTGATTTCTTTTGACCAAGATTCACAAGATGTGGTCGCGATGGTCGGCGGCTCTAGTTTTGCAAAAAGTGAATTCAACCGTGCAATTCAAGCTCCTCGTCAGACAGGCTCGGCGTTTAAAGCCATCGTCTATGCCTCGGCTTTAGAAAAAGGCTACACACCTGCAACTCCGATCATGGATGCGCCAATCGTTTATGAAGAAGGTGGCGCGGCGGATGATTCAGAGGGACAAGGTGATCCAAAAGTCTGGAAACCTTCCAACCACTCGAAAAGTTTCGGTGGCGATATCATGTTCCGCAATGCCTTGGTGAAATCATTGAACATCCCGACGGTGAAAATCATTGAAGACGTTGGTGTTCCCTGGGCCATGGATTATGCCAAACGCTTGGGAATCTATTCTCCACTGAATCCAGACTTCACGTTGGCACTGGGTTCAAGCAGCGTGACTTTATATGAAATGACAAAAGTATTTGCTGAGTTCGGTCGCCTTGGAAAAAGAATTTCTCCGCTGTTGATTCACAAGGTGGAAGACGCTCAAGGTAAATCATTGTTAAACACAATGAGCCTGGACACTCGTTTTGAAAAAGAAATCAAAGCAATCAACGACGAATTTGAAACTCGTCGCAAGGCTTATATGGAGATCGTGAACGATCCAGCCAAAGTCGAAGAGCTTAAAAAGAAAGATCCTAAGCACGCGAAACTAGATGAAAGTATCTTCTTCCAAGATGCAGATCAGCTAATTCGCCCCACAACTGCTTACGTGATGACGACACTTTTGAAGGGTGTCGTTGAAGATGCTGGTGGTACAGGTGGAAGAGCTCGCGCTGTCGGTCGTGAGGTTGCGGGAAAAACGGGATCGACAAACAACTACTATGACGCGTGGTTTATCGGATACAGCCCACAAATCGCGACAGGCGTTTGGGTGGGTTTTGACAAAGAAAAGAGTATTGGTAAAGGCGAGGTCGGTGGACGTGCGGCGTTACCTATATGGGTAGATTACATGAAAGCCGCTCATGAGGGACTTCCTCAGATGACTTTCCCGGTTCCTGAAGGTATCGTATTTGCTAATATCGACGCTGACACCGGAAAACTGGCTTCAGCTTCTACTAAAAAAATTATTCGTCAGGCCTTTGTTGAAGGAACCGAACCAACTCTTTCTTCAAGCAAAGCAGAAGAAGCAACAGACTTTTACAAACAGGATCTCTCTGAATGAAAGATATTCACCTCTGGGGGGTGAAACAAAACAATCTAAAAAACATTGAGGTTAAAATTCCTGTCGGATCTATGACAGTGATTTGCGGCCCCAGTGGTTCAGGAAAGTCTTCGCTTGCCTTCGAGACTCTTTTTGCCGAAGGCCAGCGCCGCTTCATCGAAAGTATGTCGAACTATGCTCGACAGTTTTTGAATAAAGCCCCAAAGCCTGACATCGAAGGCATTAGCAATATTCCGCCAGCTATTTCGATTGAACAAAAAAACACGGTGAAGAGTTCGCGATCTACTGTAGGTACAACAACAGAGATCATCGACTATCTGCGCCTGCTTTATGAAAAAATCGGAAAATCTTACTGCCCGACTCATCACTGCCCGACTGAAAAAGAAAGTGTGACGGAAGCCACGGCGAAAACGATCAAAGAGTTTTCCGGCAAGCGCGGTTACATTTTAGTCGAGATCAGTGAAGATGGACGTGTTGCTGAAGGCAAAAAACTTCATTCCCTTCTTTTGCAAGATGGTTACTTGCGTATCTATATTCCGAAAGGAACAGATACGAAACCTGCTCCTGAAAAAGCAGCGACAAAAAAATCCGCAAAAAAAGCTTCTAAACGTGCGACACCTGAATTTGTACCGGCGGCTCCCGTTGTTCCCAGTGGGTTGACTCACGAAGAAATGGGCACGGTGGTCGAAATTGGTGATGCGGCGGCCATTAAAAAAGGTCTTCCGAAAGAAACGTTCTATCTTGTCATTGATCGTATGAGCTTTAACGAAGATGAACATGGGCGTATCGCGGACTCTTTAACTCAAGCTTACGAAGCAAGTATTAAGTACAATACGACAAACATCACTCGTCGTGCGACAATCTTGACCACTGAAGGTCAACGCTTGCAAGTGAGCGAAGAATCTTCTTGTCCTGTCTGTGGATACACTCCACCACCGTTAAGCTCTCGTCTTTTCAGTTTTAATTCTCCGATCGGAGCTTGCCCGACATGTAAAGGTTTTGGAAACACGCTGGATATCGATGAAGGCAAAGTCATTCCGAACCCCAATATGAGTTTGGCACAAGGGGCTTTGAGTCCTTTCTGGATGCCTAGTGCCGCGCATGAAAAGAAACAGCTTCTTAGCTACTGTAAAAAAGCGAAGATCGATGTTCACACTCCGTGGAAAGATCTTCCCAAAGCGCAACGCGATACTATTTGGAATGGGAATAAAGAATTCTTCGGCGTGCGTGGTCTTTTTGAGTACTTAGATCAGATTAAATATAAAATGCATGTGCGCGTTTTCATTTCGCGCTTCCGCAGTCCTTTCTTGTGTCCAACATGTAAAGGGGCGCGCCTTCGTCCTGAAGCGAATAACGTTTTAGTGGCGAATGCAAATATCAACGATCTTTCAACAATGACGATTGAAGACCTTCATCAGTTTTTCCAAAAACTGGAAGTGTCGGCTCATCATCAGGAGCTTGCGGGCGAAGTCTTAAAACAAATTCGCTCCCGTCTTGAATTCCTGATGCGAGTGGGAGTTCACTATCTTTCGTTAAGTCGGGAAACTAGAACTCTTTCTGGTGGTGAATACCAACGTTTGATTTTAGCGAATCAATTAGGCATGGGATTGTCGCAAGCCTTGTATGTCCTGGATGAACCGACTGTAGGCCTTCACCCTAGAGATAACGATCGTTTGATTTCTATTCTTAAAGATCTGAAAGAACTTGGTAATACATTGGTGATCGTTGAACACGATCACGATGTTATTAAATCCAGCGAGCATATTATTGAAATGGGACCTGGCTCTGGTTACCTTGGTGGCGAAGTCGTTTACTCTGGGGCGACAGAAGACTTCTATGACTTTGATAAGTCGGTCACCGTTCCTTATCTAAAACCGGATAAAAATAAAGCTCCACTTCGCGTCTCTCGACCCGTGGATGTTGATTCCTACAAGGTGAAGCTCGAACTAAAAGGGGCCAAAGGTCACAATCTAAAAAATCTAGATGTGACGATTCCGCTCAATCGTCTGGTCACAGTCACTGGCGTCAGTGGATCTGGTAAATCGACCTTAGTAACGAAGACACTTTATCCTGCATTGGCGCGCGCTTTGGATTTAGAATATCTTCCGGCGCAAGAGTACGCAGGCCTTGAAGGCACAGAGCATATTAAGAACGTGCTTTTGATTGATCAATCTCCGATTGGTAAATCAGCGCGCAGCTCGCCGATCACTTATCTTAAAGCTTTTGATGCCATTCGTACAATCATGGCTGGCACGCAAGAAGCGCAAGCTCGTGGATACACTCCTGGAACATTCAGTTTGAACGTTGATGGAGGACGCTGTCCTGCTTGTAAAGGCACGGGTTATGAAGAGATCGATATGATGTTCATGGATAACGTTGTTATTCCGTGCGATGTCTGCGATAGCAAAAAATACCGCCCTGAAATTCTAGAAATTCAGTACAAAAACAAGAATATTCACGAAATCCTGTCGATGACCGTGAATGAAGCTATGAATTTCTTCGTGGCTCACCCGAACATTCGTAAGCCTTTGAGTGTCCTTAAGGAAGTGGGCTTGGATTACCTTCAATTGGGCCAGCCAGCGAACTCATTAAGTGGTGGGGAATCTCAGCGCTTGAAAGTTGCTAAAGAGCTTTCTCAGGTGAATCAGAAGGCAACGCTCTACATTCTAGATGAGCCGACAACAGGGCTGCATTTCCGTGAAGTCGACCTTTTGATGAAGGTTCTAAGCAAACTCATTGAAACTGGCGGCAGTGTCGTCGTGGTTGAGCATAATTTGGATGTTATTCGTGGTTCTGATTATGTCATTGACCTGGGGCCTGAAGCGGGTAAAAAAGGCGGAAACATAGTGGCTGTGGGGTCTCCTGAGGACATCATGAAGACCAAAAAAAGTCTGACCGGCCAGTATTTAAAGCGCTATTTAGAAGACCAAAAAGGTCCTTAAAGTTGGAATAAGATGTTACCTGAGATTAAGAAGTTAGTTGCCGAGCTGAAACCGTACAAAAAAACAATCGCCATCGTGGCCGTCACAGGGATTGCGTACGCATTAGCGGCTGCTCAGTTTGCCTTCCTCACAAAGTCTTTGTTCGATGCTCTTTCTGGCTCAAAACATGATGAGATCATGAACTTAGTTCCCCTAGCGTTGGGACTTGCCTTAGTCATGGCCGTGGGTCGTTACTATCATATTTACCTTATGAATTACGTTGCTGAGTGCGTGGTGCAAAACATCCGTCAAAAGCTTCAGCAAAAATTCATGAGCTTAAATCTATCTTTCCATAATAACTATCATGCTGGTTCTGGTGGCCTGATCAGCCGTATATTGAATGACATCCGCACTATTCAGGATGGCTTGCGTGTTGTTGCCGATATCTTCTTGCATCCTCTTTTATTGATCGCACTTATTACGAATCTTTTCCGCATCGACTGGAAGCTGACGTTGGGAACAATGATTGCGGTCCCTTTCATTGCGGCGATTTTGAAATCGATCTCTCGCAGTATGAGAAAATATATTCCACAGGAAAGAGACGCTTTGGAATATATGACTTCGACAATCAAGGAAAGCTTGGATGGAGTTCGCATCATTCAATCTTTCAACCTTGAAAAAGATATGGCCAAACGCCTTATCGATGATTCCAATAAGTACTTGGACATTCGCAAGACTATTTACAAACGCCAGGAAGCTGCGGGTCCAGCAACTGAATTTATCGCGACGATTATTCTTTTAAGCGTTCTGCTTTACACAAGCTTTGAAGTGGCCGCAGGAAGAGCAACGCCGGGTACATTCATCGGATTCTTAACTTCATTGTTGATGATCAATCAGCCGATCAAGCGTGTGCAAGAGGCTTACGTTCGTATTCAAGAGGTTACAATCTCTGTACAGCGTATCTTCTCTATTATCGAAGATCCTTCTGAAGTTCCACAAAGCCCGCTGAATAAGCCTTTTCCGAAGAACTGGAAAAAAATCACTTACCGCAATGTCAGCTTTTCTTACGGTAAAGATATGATTCTTAAGAATATCAATCTTGAGATCAATCGCGGCGAAGTTGTCGCTCTGGTTGGCGCCAGCGGAAGCGGTAAATCCACGATCGTGAACTTGCTTGAACGCTTCTTTGATGCGACTTCAGGTGAAATTCTGATCGACGATATTAATATCTTAGATTTGAACCTAAAAGACTTGCGTCGTAACGTGGCCCTTGTCACTCAAGATGTGTTCCTATTCAGTGACACGATCGAAAAGAATATCTGGGCGGGTGATTACAATAGAAACCGCGCCGATGTTCTAGCGATGGCAAAATTGGCTAACGCCCACGACTTCATTATGAAGATGCCTCAAGGTTATGAAAGCCGTGTTGGCGATCGCGGCAACCTTCTTTCTGGCGGCGAAAAGCAGCGTATTAGTATTGCGCGCGCCATGTTTAAAGATGCTCCGTTGCTGATCTTGGATGAAGCTACCAGTGCTCTAGACACTGCAAGCGAGATCGAAGTGCAAAAAGGTTTAGATCATTTGATGGAAGGCCGTACAGCCCTTGTGATCGCTCACCGTCTATCGACTATCCAAAAAGCTGACAAGATCGTCGTTTTGAAGAACGGTGAGATCGTCGAAGTTGGAAATCATACTCATCTTCTAGGCCAGCAGGGCGAATACTTCCGTTTTCACAGCCTTCAACACACCTAAATCTCACTCTGAGACACGCAATCTGGCCTTTTGCCAGATTCGCACTCATTTTAGACAGTCCCACCTAAAGTTCGTCTACTTTCTTGACGATAAAAGATTTGACACTTTTTTCGTCACTGAACTGAAAGGAACGGACTTATGATTAATTGGGATGAGTTTGAACATATACATGTGATCAACAAGCTCAAACAGATTCTCAGCGCATGGTGGAACATTGACGTTGTCTTCACTGACGAGCGCGGTGCTTTGAAAGGTTATGACTCTGATAAAGTCACCTTCAACAATCCTGCTATCACGGCTCTCGTTAAGAAAGAAGCGGGTCAAGCTAGCATTGCTGAGCTAGTAACAAAATCTTTGGATGATCTTCGCACTTCTCAAAACCGCTATAGCCTTCGCAAGTGGGACATGGTTGGTTTTGACACGGGTGTATTCCCGATCATGATCGACAATGACTGTGTAGGTACGGTTGTTGCGATGGGCTTCTTCCGCGACTCTAACTACACGGCTCGTTTATCTGAGATTCGTGACCGCTTGGCGGCTTTTGGCTTGTCCGGCGAAGTTATCGAAAAATGTTTGGGCAAATTGAAATTCTTGGACGATCAAGAACGCGCTCACTTCAGCGAGCTCTGTGAACTGGTGGCTCAAGAGATCGTGACTCTTCACTTAGAGATTTCTTCTCGTGAAGATCGCATCAAAGAATTGAATAAAGAACTTGGCAATCGCTTTAAGTACGACAACATGATTGGTAAATCGAAACCAATGCAATCACTGTATGCTCTTTTGGATAAAATCAAAGGTGCTGATTCAACAGTGCTTGTTCAAGGTGAAAACGGTACGGGTAAAGAGTTGATTGCAAAATCAATCCACTACAACTCAAACCGCAAAGACAAACCTTTCATCATCCAAAACTGTTCTGCATTCAATGACAACCTTTTAGAATCAGAACTTTTCGGTCACGTTAAAGGATCGTTCACGGGCGCTCTTAAAGATAAAAAAGGTCTTTTCGAGATGGCTGACAAAGGAACATTCTTCCTGGACGAGATCGGTGATACGTCTCCACAAATGCAAGTGAAGCTTCTTCGCGTATTGCAAGAAGGTACATTCACTCCGGTGGGTGCGACTGAACAAAGAAAAGTCGACGTGCGTATCGTTGCGGCGACAAACCGTAACTTAAAAGAGATGGTTGAACAAGGCACTTTCCGTGAAGACTTGTACTATCGCTTGAACGTTATCAACATCCGCGTTCCGCCTCTTCGTGAAAGAAAAGAAGACATTCCATTCCTAGTGGACTTCTTCTTGGGTAAGATCCACGATCAACAAGGTGGACCAAAACGTCAGATCACGAAACGTGCTTTGGAAAAATTGTATGATTATCCATGGCCAGGTAACGTGCGTGAATTGCAAAATGAAATCGAAAGACTTTGTGTTCTTTCCGGCGACGAAACGAAGTTGATGGCAGAATTGCTTTCTCCAAAAGTTTTGGAAGCAGGCGAAAAGAACAAGGTTCAAGGTTCTCGTTTGCAGGGTAAGTTGAAGGATGCGTTGGAAGATCTAGAGCGCGAAATGATCCGTGAAGGTCTTCGCCGCACAGGTTGGAACAAATCCAAACTTGCTAAAGAATTGGGTATCAGCCGCGCTGGTCTTATCATGAAAGTTGAAAAATACGGTCTTGATAAGCGTAAGCTTGCTCGCTAATTCTTGAAATTCTAAATGAATCAAAAAAGGGCTCTGCTAAAAACAGAGTCCTTTTTCTTTTCTGAAACGACAGTGACACTCCCCGCACCCACCCTAAATATTTTACTGGTATGATCGAAACTTAGCGGGTTTTAAGACCTCTTTTTGCCGCCATTTTTTTAATCACCTTTATAGCTTAAGCCCATGAAATTACGGGTAAATCACCTAAGCGCCAAAACTTGGCACTAGTCTTGTATTAATGGGTTTTGAGTGTAAGGGGTACGTGGGTATGCAGAACTCAACATTGGATAGCTCATTCGTAAATCGATTGAAGCAAATTCTCGCCAGCCGCTATGGGAAGGGTTTACAGGTTCGTCAGTTGATGGATCTGGCAGAGCTTAGTGCGGAAGATGTGTTCACGCGGGGGCGTGATCTTCACATTCCGATTCGTGTGAACGGATCTATCTTAGGAACAGCCGTTGTTCCTTCCGCCGATGATCTCAACGCAGAAAAACGCCAAGGGGTGGCGCAATTAGTGCGCATGGTTTTAGAGCCAGCCATGTACAAATGGTATCTCGATCAAAAAGAGTCGAATCTTTTAGAGCTGAGCAAAGCCAACCTGACTTTGGATAACGTGGCTTTATTTGGCGAAGACCCTTTGCCATCTATTGATGAAATCTTAAGTGATACCGAATTAGACCTCAACGAAGGTCTAGCTACGGAGCTGATTTCTCAGCTTATCCATCTTGAAGGTCGTTCTGAAAACACCAATAAGAAAGTAGCCCTTCAACTTCACGAAATCACGGGACGCTGGGCTTTTGTTCCTTTCAACGATATCAAAGGGCAGCTGCACTCTGCGCAAGACATTGCGAAAATGGGTGCGATGACAATCTTTGTGGAGAATGTTGAGAAGCTCAATGCGGCTGAACAAGAACTTTTGATGGATTACATCGCTGAAGAGCGCTCTTCAGAAGAGCCTCTAATAATTACGAGTTCCGCAGTAACTTTGGACGAGCTGACTCGCTCAGATTTGGCCTCAGATCTTGTCGATGAACTTTCTGTGAACTGTTTTGAAGTGGACCGCGCTCCTCTGACGACTCAGGGTCTTAAGGAAGTCCTGGAACTCTTTTTTATGAAAGATTCCACGATCGACGCCTAAAAGTTTAGTTCTTGATAATCATCTGAGTGTCTGTGAGAATTTTTCTTATGGTCACTCATGATGAATACTTAGTTCCATTTCTTTCTCGCTCGCTGCAAAGCGATTCCTATAAAGTCTTCTCTTTAGCTGGAGATGCTTCCAACCGTCGCTATTACCGCGTGGTCTTGGACAATCAATCATGGGTCCTCATGCGTTGGGAACCTTTTCAGCCCGACAACTATCCGTTCTTAAGCGTTTTAAATCATTTTGCTAAAAACGGAGTTCACGTACCCCAGGTGGTTTCCATGTCCCCGGAAGAGGGATTGGTTCTTCTGGAAGACCTCGGTGATCTGACTTTGGAAAGAAAATTCTGGGAAAGCCAGCATCAAGAAGCTTCGATGGATTTTTATCAGATGGCCGTCGATGAGATCGTAAAAATTCATCATCCTGCCACTTTGAATAAATCGGACTGCACGGCTTTTAAAATCGAATTCAATACTGAAAAGTTCTTGTGGGAAATGAACTATGGTAAGGACAACCTTATCCATGGTGTTCTGAAGTTTTCATTCAACGAAAAGCTGCAAAAAGAAATCTCTGATATCTTTTTAGATGTCTGCACCCGCTTGGATAAAGAGCCTAAACGCATTGCTCACCGCGATTACCATTCTCGCAACCTGATGATTAAGCTGGATCAAATGAGCGTGATCGATTTTCAAGATGCGCGTTTAGGACCGATTCAATACGATCTTGTCAGCCTGATGCGCGATTCTTACGTCGACATGAACGACGAAATGGCGAATAAGCTAATTAATTACTACTTGGATCAATCCAAGCAGTACCTGCCAAAAGATTTCTCGCGCGAACACTTTGATCGCATCTATGAACTTCAATCGATTCAACGTTGCTTCAAAGCTTGCGGAAGTTTCGCTAGCTTCTTCCATTTGCGCCAAGACCGTCGCTATTTGAAATATCTTTCAGGGACACTTCGTCGCGTGATGAAGGCGATCAATGAGTTCCCAGAATACAAAACATTTGCGGATGTCTTGATTGATTCTGGCGCCTTAGAAAGAAAGTACGAATCACTATGAACGTGATGTTGCTCGCGGCTGGCGAAGGCACCCGTCTTCGTCCCTATACCACTATTTTACCCAAGCCCGCGATTCCGTTTTTGACGATTCCCTTGGCGGCTCACTCGTTAGGTTTCCTGCGAGAAATTAGTATTAATAAGCTCGTGGTGAATACTTATCACCTGCCAAAGAAAATCCACGAACTTTTCCACAGACTTCCACACAAAGCAGAAAGCCTGCATTTTTCGAACGAAGTCGGAGCCATTCTTGGCAGTGGTGGCGGATTGGGTAAGGCTCGCGATCACTTCAAAGGCGGCGGCGACTTTATTATGATGAATGCGGATGAAGTGATTCTTCCGCAAGATTCAGCCGTTCTTAATAAAGCCATTTCTTTGCATTCACAATCGAAAGCCATCGCAACATTGATGGTGATGGACCATCCAGGGGTTGGAACACAGTTTGGTGGCGTCTGGACAGATGCTAACAACAACGTGTTAGGTTTTGGAAAACAACCTATTCAGGGAAGCGTGAAGGCTTGGCACTTTGTAGGTGCTCAAATTCTTTCTGAAGAAGTATTTTCGTTTATTCCATTAGAGGGTGAATCCAACATTCTTTATGATGCTTTGACCGTCGCTATTCAAAAGGGTCACGTCGTCAAAGCCTTTCCGTTTCAATGCAGTTGGTTTGAAACCGGAAATCCCGGGGACTTTCTGGAAGCCAGCCGAAAATGTTTTTCTTATTTGGCGGCGGCAGAAGATTCTTTTCAGAAAAAGGCGTTAACCGCAAACATCCAAGACTATGCTCCAAAACCTGTTCATGTGACTTCTGAATTTGGCGGACAAAGAGTCATTTCTGAAGGTGCAAAGATTGATATCTCTTCAAAGATTCAAGGTCTTTTCTGTATTGGAAGTGGAAGTTCCGTCGCGTCGGGTTGCCAGTTAGAGAACGTGATTGTAGGGGATGGTGTTCAGGTCAGCGCGGGAACTCAGATCGCAAATACTTTGTTGCTGGAAAGTATTTAAATGAAAAAACGGTGCTTGTTCAGAGCACCGTTTTCTATTTTTCGATTTTTTAATTACTTTTGCAGTGCCAGTTCCGCATCCGTGAAGAAAGACTCTTGGCTTTCTTTCACTTTATATCTTCGAGTCATCATTAAGAAGATACTGTCAGCAGCGACACCGATCGGTTCACCATTATAGTTTTTCTGCATTCCCGCAAGACTTGAAGGATCACGGTCTAAAGCACCGCGACCTGCACCATCATTACTCGCGTAAGCACCACCAGCCGTGCTGTCGTCTGTAGACTCCGAAGGACCGGAGCCAGAGACACCTCCGCCGCCGCCTTCTTCAAACCCGTTCGCTGCTGTCTTTGAACCAAGTTTTAGCTTTTCCATTTTTTCTGCGGCTTTTTTCTCGATGGCTCCTGCGAGCGACATCAAACCATCAATCGCGCCTGGAGGAATCCCCGCGGCCGCCATCGATTCTTTGGAAGCGAAGTCAGAAAGCTTGTACGTCTTTCCGTTTACGGTCGCAGTTCCTTTTTTAGCGTCTAAGACGCCCATGCTTTCAAGTTTCTTAATGTTATTTGCAACTGCAGCGGTGTGTGGGTCTTTAGCAGTTTCACCTAGATCACTTGGATCGTAAGTTCCACCGCCAGTATTTAGATCTCCGAGACCATCGGTATCAAAACCGGTTAAGCCTGCCATATTTGATGACTTACCGTGGGCTCCCCCTTGCTTCATAGAAAGAAGGCCCAACATCACTTCCATCACACCTTTTGCGACTAGGCCCCAACCCACTGGAGAAGAGCTATATCCCGCAGAAATATCCGCCGTTCCCATCGCGATAAACATCCCGCCTGTGAGGAAAGACATGGCCTTACCATCGCTATTTGAATCCTTTGTTTTATCGGCAGAGTCATTGACGGAGGGCTGCCCACCACCCGTTGTTTCAATACCATTCGATGCTCCAGAGCCGGTTTTAGTTCCCGTTCCTGGTCCCTTTTGCGTTGCAGCCGACGGAGTTACAGTTGCTGCACCCCCGAATGCCACATTCGAAGAGAGCCCCACACTTAGTGCACAGATGTATTTTAAGAATGTTTTAGTCATTCGTGCCCCCTAGTTATTCAACAGAGTGTTTTTATTATCACGGTAGCGCTCTTTGACTTTTTCCCAGTTGGATTTACCACCCTGGCCCGTCACTTCGTTTTTCCAAGCTTGCTGTTGTCCCGCAACACCTTTGCTTGGATCTTTCGCTCCGCCTGGAAGATATGCGCGATATTTATCTCCGCTGCCACCACCGAAGCTGCCGAAGCCACCGCCTCCGCCGCCACCACCGGTGCCGCCAAGAATATTTGCATCAAGACCTTTTGCCGCCGCTTCAGAAGGTTTGTCGCCGCTGGCACTGATACCACCGCCGCCACCTAAACCTGCGCCACCGCCTGAAGGTGCGCCGGGCATACCACCACTGTCGCCGCCGCTACCGCTTGCTCCACCTGTTGGTGAATCAAGCCCTGGAATGCTTCCGCCGCCAAGACCGGCAACACTGCGGTCACCTGAGATATTTGATTTATCAGTCGAACCTGTTCCTACGCCACCAACGACAGAACTTTCACCTGGTTTTTCATAGTTGTTAGAACAGCCCGGAGTTCTGGGATTTGCCAAACAAATACACTCTGGCAAATTTGCATTGGCAGCGACTTTACATTTTTCTTCAGTGGATGCTGTTGTGGTTGGAGTGGTACTACCGCTTGTGTCTTCGTCACACTTCTGACCTTGCTTCATTGAATTTGCAAGGGACATGATACCCGAACCTGCAGAGGCTAATAGCTGAGCGTACTTGCCAGTGCAAAGACTGACTTTTCCAGAGATCGAGCGTTTGTCACCCTTCTCTTGCTCTTGTTTCACATATTGCATGATATTTTTTAGGTCATTATGATAAGAGGCTTTATACGATTCACATAATTGAGTTTGTCCAGGATTCGGATTGGGCGCACACTGCGCACTTTTTTCTGCAGCAGCCGCATACTTTTGCATATCCTCTAAGCCTGAACGGGCTTTTACACACGAAACACCGCAGCCCGCTTTCATTACACCACAAGCAGATGTATAAGCAGTCAAACCCGCTTTTGCGATATCCATGGCTTTAGCAAAACCACTACAAGCATCGTTAACAGCCATCCCGCCTAAGGTTGAAAGCAGAATGTTAATATTAGATGCTGTAGATGCAAGATCAGGACTGTATTCTTCAAGGCATACAGTTGAAGCACGAGAGTGATTGTTTAAGCAAGATTGTCTCCATCCCGTGTACTGCTCAAAACCCTTTTTAATTTGCTCATATTGATCATTAACGAGGCCGCCCTGCTTGTAACCCTGAATATTGGCATTCAGGTTCTCCATCATACTTTTCATCTGGTTGCAGGTTTCTTTTTTTCCTTTACCTGCTAAGTCTTTATCTGGAGTTGAACCGCTAATACCACCCGAGGTGACCCCGGATCCAGCCGGTGCCGCATTTGCTTTATCATCATCGGTATCAGCGCAAGGGTCACCACCGCCGCTACCTGCACTTGCTTCAGTTGGAGGGCTTTTCGGAGCACCATCATTTGCAAAAGAATGAGGAGTATAGAGACTCATCGAGCCCAATAATATATAGGTGATAAATAGACTTTTCATGAGATTCCCCTATGTCTCACTTTTCGGACAAAGGTCTACCGTTCTTGAGTATTTTCTTGGCGTATCAGAATGAGACGCTCTAGATAAATTTATTTAGAATTCGTCGTCTGGAGGTGGAGGATTCAAGAGCGGGCCAGCGCCAGAAGCTTCTCCACCCAATTTCAAATCAGCAGAGCGAAGATAATCTGACGACACCATCTTAACGGCGTATCCCGTAGTTCCACCCATCACACAGTTTCCTGGAGTTGGAGGATTAGGAGCATTGTTATCAGCCCCCTTTGGAAGATCGGTGCATTTTCCAAACTTATTTGTATCTAAGGAATAGTTGTTCAAACCGACGGGAGCCCATGATGTGAGAAGATGCTTCCAGTCACTCAAAGTAAATGTAAACTGCTCTTTCACTAAGCCTTTCGTGTTTACTAGATCCCCTGGATCGTTGATAACTTGAAACTGATCTTTGACGCCAAATTTTTCGTAGTCGTAAGCTCCTTGTCGGTACCCTCTACGATAGCCAAGGTCAGGACGCAGATCTTGATTGCTGGTAAATGCAGATCCCGGCCCCGCAAAGAACCCATTCTTTAAGCGAAGAAAATAGTTGTGATAAAAATCGGGTTCAATCGAATAGTAGGCCGTGTCGAAAGTATCAGGTAGAATTGCCGCCATTTCTAAGATCCGCATTGGTGACGGGCGATTTGCTGCTCTATCAAATGCCATGACATCACCTGAGCCGCCTCGATTGATAAAATCAAAGGGGAGGTCATCCCAGTGTGCAAAGTTCGGGGCGTCAACCCCGTCATAAACGGAGTTAGTAGCTGAGTCGTCACGTAGCGCAGTTCCATTTCTCCAACCCGAATCCAATTCGTAGATAGCTTTACCGTAGTGACCAAGCATCTTATAAGTTTTGAGACCAAATTTATCCCCAATAAAACGGCTATAATTAGCAGCTCGATTTTCAGCACCTTCGGCGCTTTCACTGATAGTTGAAAGTGCGGAGGTGTCCGTTACTCGAGGGGCCATGTTTGGATCTGTTTTGTCATTGGGATTACCTTCAGACCAACGAGATCCCCGATTCCAATTTTTATAATACCAAGGACCAACTCGTCCACCGAAGGGTTTATAGAAAGCGCGCGCTTTAAGCGTAATCGCACCTAGTGGAGAAAAAGGAATCTTGGGTTGTGTGGTTGCAGACACCCCTGTGTAAGCCATACACCAAGGATTTTTTTCCACACCAATAGAAAAGTTGAAATTATCATTCAAGTCAGTTCGGTAGCCAATCCACTGAGCCATCTTATCGATGGAGGAACTCATTTCAGTTTCATTTTTATGATGTGGGAAACTATACGGATTATTTGAGTGCTCTTTCGCTATAATATTAATCGAATTATTGTTACCGCACTGGGTATCAATATAGCGAAAGCCGGGGTAAATACGAATAGGTGTGAGCCACTTGGCGGGAGCACCATCTGCTAATCCCTCGGCATTACAATCACCCGACCCTAAAGAGTTAAACATGTCCATACGAACAGTCGAACGATTCGCCGCCGTTAAATTATTGGCTAAGGTTTTTTCAACTCCGGTCTTTACACTTTGGCCGTCAATGTCGTAGAAATCTGACTTCGTACCACTTGTAGCTCTAGAAAGATGCTTGATAGCTTCCATGCGATTGTTTTGATCCAGGTTGTAGCCAACCACGAACTTTGCAAGCATCAAATAGTTGTACGAGCCGAAATACTTACAGCGCTCAATCGCATTTCTTTTTAGAACATCACTGGCCCTGTCAATTTGCCTTGAGAATGCTTGGTGAAACGCAATGACCCCAGGAGCGTCCCAAAGTCTGGTAGCTCTTCCCGTGGCCATATTACGACATGTATTCTCTCCCGGAGGCATCGGTTTAAAAGGAATATATGTGATGCAAAAAGCAGGAGCCGTTTGGTAATTATTAGCAATAGAGTCGGACGTATTGACTATATCATCAAGCATTCCCGACTTTAGCTGACGAGTGCTTTTATCATAAGGGTGATAAGTCCACTCCCCCGCACTCCCCAACATACGATAGCGCCAAGCTAGAAGTTTCCAACTTTGACGAATTTGATAATTCATGTGCGCAATCGCATTCATGTTTTCAGCTTGTCTTGAAGCCGCGTAGTAAGCGGCAAGATCGACGGAGTTTTGCAGATTGATTTTGTGATGAACTAACAAACCAACATTGATGACCATCGCGAAAAATAAAAACAGAATTTGAAAGATCAACGCGACGAAAAGTGCGACCTGACCTTTGCGGTTTTTTAAATTCTGATTGAAAGTGCTTCGTCTGTTCAACATTGTGTTTAAACATTGTCTCTTAGTCGGCGTCTCGAAGCAATAACTCGACCTCTAAAACTTTGACTTGTTCTATAGTGAGATGACAGACTTTTGGACATAGTTCTATGGAGGGAACTCGACGATGGTCCGATCCGTTCTCCTTGCCGTTGCTGTGTCCGTTTTTTCTTTGGCGGCACGAGCAGAAATTCTGTTTGAAGGTTACTCGAAAATTCTTTCGAACGATCAGCATATTGGGTATGTGATCAGCCGTTACGAGTTCGACGCTAAAAAGAAGCATTTTATTTCTACCTATTTCCTTAAAACAGGAAAAGGGCCGACAGAAGTCACTGAAAGTTTGAAGGCCGTAGCGGATTCCGAACTAGCGCCCATTTCTTACGAATACACAAATCTTGCTGGCAAAGAAAGTAAGACCATTGATGCCAAGTTCAAGAACGGCACAATGAGCGGAGTCATCCTTTCCGGAGGAAAAACCCAGCGAATTGAAAAGAAGATTCCTAAAGGAACCTTTCTTTCAACGTTCCTGGTCTATCTGATGTTAAAAAGTAAAGAAGGACTTCGTTCGGAAACCAACTATGAGTACCAAGCCATTGCCGAAGAAGACGCCGCGATCACTAAAGGACAAGCTTTGGTTGGCAAGGAAGAAACTTTTAATGGGTTTAAAGTATTTAAAATCCTCAACACATTTAAAGACATGAAGTTTTTAAGCTATGTGAATGACCGTGGAGAAGTTCTGGGAACAAACGCCATGGGGCAAGGGATTACTACCGAACTAGTTGCTAATCCCTCTGAGGCCACAGCAAATCTTCCTTACAGCGCCACATTATTAAAAACTTTGTTTGGCAATGTACCGGTGGGTCAGGCTAATGTTGTTTATAGATCCTTGAAGCTCAAAGAAGCTGAAGCCAATGCGCCAGCTCCTTCCAAACAAATGGGTGTTCCTCAGGGACAAGGAATTATTATTAAGGCTCAGCCCGAGAAAGCGGAAAATAAAGGAAACTAGTTCATGAGCAGCATCAGTCATATCATTGGTCAGCACTTTTTTATTGGAATCTCCGGACATGCTCTGACTGCAGAAGAAAAAAAGTTTATCGTAGAGAACAATATCGGCGGTGTCTGTCTATTCGGCCGAAATGTGGCTGAACCCAAACAAGTTCGCGAACTCTGCGCTGAAATTCAATCTCTTCGCCACCAACAAACTGAAAAAGCACCGCTATTCATCGGTATTGATATGGAAGGTGGGCGAGTTCATCGTCTTAAGTCTCCTTTCACAGTTTGGCCTCCCCTTCGTAAACTAGGTGATCTTGATGCGCCTACCGTGTCTTTTCATTTCGCAAACCGCATGGGTCAAGAAATGAAGGCTGTCGGTATTAATTTAGATTTTGCCCCTTGCGTAGACATCTTTACGAACCAAGCAAACACTGTCATCGGAGACCGCTCGATCGGAAGTGATCCTGAATTGGTCGCAAAACATGCTTCCGCCTTGGTGCGGGGTTATATCAAATCTGAAATCATCACTTGCGCAAAACACTTTCCTGGTCACGGCAACACGATTGTGGATAGTCATGAAGATCTTCCCGTTGAAAACTTGGATCTTGAAAGACTTGAAGCTTGTGAACTTATTCCTTTCAGAAAAAGTTTTAAAGCTCGCGTAGATATGGTGATGACTTCACATATTAAGTTCCCAAAAATTGATCCTGATTGGCCAGTGACGTTGTCTGAAACTTTTATTCAAAAAATCATTCGTGATGAATGCCGCTACAAAGGATTGATCGTCACTGATGACTTAGGAATGAAGGCGATGACGAAGCACTATGGAATTACAGAGGTTCCAGTGCGCGCGCTCAAAGCCGGTGTCGACTTACTTCTTTACTGCAACGATCCTGAGGTTCCTCCACAAGCCTACGAAGCAGTATTGGAGGCAACAGCTCAGGGTTCTTTATCCAAAGAACGTCTTGAAGACAGCTATCGCCGCATCATGGATTTGAAAAAAACAAAAATTCCGAATCCCGAGCCTTTGCCACTTAACGAAGTGGTGAATATCGTAGGACACCCAGACCATCTAAAAATTGCAAAAGCCATTGCAAATGGTCAAGTTCCAGACGGACTTCTTCCCGAATAGTTATCGCTGCCAAAACACAGGCGTCCTTTCATAGGACGTTTTCTTTCGCGGTGTTACGCTTAATAAATGGATCTTATTCGCGTAACACCCGAGGGACTTTATTGTGATTTAGGCGAGTTCTATATAGACCCGTGGCGCCCTGTTCGCCATGCGCTGATTACGCACGCACATTCCGATCATGCCCGCTGGGGATCCAAAATCTATTATGCTCCCGAACGAGGTTTAGCATTGCTCAAATCAAGATTGGGCGAAGGCCTGCACGTCGAAGGTAAGAAGTGGGGAGAAAAATTTCGGATGGGTTCTGTTTGGGTGAGTTTCCATCCTGCGGGACACATTCTGGGCTCGTCTCAAGTGCGTATAGAATACAAAGATCAGGTTTGGGTCGCATCAGGTGATTACAAAAGAACGCCGGATCCATCTTGCGACGCTTTTGAGGTTCAACAATGTGACACTTTTATTTCTGAAGCAACATTTGCCTTGCCGGTTTATAAATGGGATCAAGGCGAGGTCACAGCAAAAAAAATCTTCGATTGGTGGCAATCGGATCTGGATAGACCGACCTTAATTTTCTGCTATGCCTTAGGAAAAGCGCAAAGAATTCTGGCAGAACTTAAAAGATTCACCGATCAACCCGTTTATCTTCATGGAGCGGTCGAAGGCCTTACACAAATCTATCGCGATGCTGGGATTGCAATGCTTCCGACCGTGTCCGTTATGTCCAAGGAAAAAGGATATAACTTTAAGGGTGATCTTATCATTGCTCCCCCTTCAGCACACCGCTCTCCATGGATGAAAAGATTTAAAGAGCCACAAACAGCTTTTCTATCCGGATGGATGCAAGTTCGGGGAACGCGCAGAAGGAAGGGTTATGAAAAGGGTTTTGCACTTTCTGATCACGCGGATTGGAACGAGCTCAATCAGACCATCCAAGAAACAGGAGCCTCAGATATTTTTTTGACTCACGGAAGAACCGACGTCCTTGCCCGCTTCCTAGAAGAGCAAGGCAAAAGTGTTCGCTTCTTTGAAACACAGTTCACCGCCGAAGAGGAGGCTTCATGAGAGCCTTCGCACAACTTTACGATGAATTGGATTCCACGACATCGACGAATGAAAAAGTCTCTGCTCTTAAAAAGTACTTCGAAAGAGCCAAAGCAGACGATGCAATGTGGGCAATTTTAGTTCTTACCGGAAAAATATCGAAACGCATTCTTACATCGCGGGATTTAAGAAAATTATTTTTAGAGGCCACGAAGTATCCAGAATGGCTGTACGATGAAAGTTATCATCACGTGGGTGATACCGCAGAAACATTGAGTTTGCTTGCGCACTCACTCAACCTCTGCCGAGAAGAATCTTCTTCCAAACAGAAATCACTCACGAAGTGGCTTGAAAAGGAAATTCCCAATTTAGCCTCACTGAAAGACGATCCCGCACAAACCGAAAGGCTTCTGGAATGGTGGCAAGACCTGACTTACCAAGAGGTCTTTATTCTCAATAAACTTATAACAGGCGCCTTCCGGGTGGGAGTGAGTGACAAACTCGTGATTAGGTCCATCGCGGAAGTATACTCTCTTCCCACTGATCAAGTGGCGCACCGACTGACCGGAGATATTAAACCCGGTAAAGAAACTTTTGAGCAGCTAATCTCTGCAGAACCAACAGAGCTCAACTTTTCTCAGCCTTATCCATTTTGCCTAGCCCATGCTTGGAGTGATCGCAGCGAAAGCTCCTTCAACTCGGAGGACTGGTGTTTAGAATGGAAATATGACGGGATTCGAGCTCAAGTCATTCGCCGCGAAGACAAACTCTGGATCTGGTCGCGGGGTGAAGAGCAAATTACTCACGCTTTTCCCGAAGTCGCTTCGGAATTACAAAAGCTTGAACCCGGAACCGTCTTAGATGGAGAGATCCTAGTTTTCGCAGAAGGTCGCATTAGACCCTTTCAAGACCTACAAAAAAGATTGGGACGAAAGAAGGTGAGCGCCGCTCTTCTGAAAGAAAAACCGGCGGGCTATATTGTCTATGACTGTCTTGAATATGAAGGTGTCGATCTTAGAAATCGTTCCTTACGTGAAAGAAAAGAGTTTATTAAAAAGGCCTTAGCGAAAATTAAGCATCCGAATATTCGCGTTTCCTCAATTCTGCACGCAGAAAACGTTGCAGCATTAGATCAGTTGCGCGCTAATGCGCGAGAAAATGATGCCGAAGGATTGATGATTAAGCACTGGAATGGCGCCTACACGGTCGGACGAAAAACGGGTAACTGGTGGAAGTACAAAGTGGAGCCATTAACTTTAGATGCCGTGTTGCTTTATGCCCAGGCTGGCACAGGCCGCAGATCCAATCTTTACACGGACTATACTTTCGCACTCTGGAATGAACAACACGAGCTTACACCGTTTGCAAAAGCCTATTCTGGATTAGACCAGACTGAGATTGATGAGCTTGATAATTGGATTCGTCGTAACACCGTTGAAAAATTCGGACCTGTTAGATCGGTTCAGCCATTTCACGTTTTTGAAATCGCTTTCGAAGGTATATCAGAATCCACAAGACACAAATCGGGACTGGCGGTGCGCTTCCCCCGGATCTTGAGATGGCGTAAAGATAAGAAGCCCGATGATGCCGACACTTTAAAAACAGCGCGAGAACTTTTAGACGCCGCAGGGAAATCATGAAGGAGTTAAAGCCCATCCATGATTTTTTCAAGAACCGCAAATGGAAGCCTTTTCCGTTTCAGGTTCAAGCTTGGGAAGCCTTCCTAAGAGGCGAATCGGGCCTGTTACACATTCCCACCGGTTCCGGAAAAACTTATGCCGCCACTATGGGCCCTTTTGCAAAGTTTCTGAATAAACCGCGCAAAGGCTTAAAGGCTCTCTACATCACTCCCCTTCGCGCCCTCACGCGCGATTTGGAGCTTGCTCTGTTAGAACCCATTCAACAGGAAAAATGGCCGCTTAAAATCGCTTCCCGAACCGGAGATACGGCTTTGTCGGCAAAGAAAAAGCAATTGAAGGAACCCGCCGACTTAATGCTGACGACCCCAGAATCCTTAGCCGTACTCATTTCACAGTTAGATGCCGAAGACATTCTAAAAAACATTGAAGTCGTTATTCTCGATGAGTGGCATGAGTTGATGTCCAGTAAACGAGGCAGTCTTATTGAGCTGTCTCTTTCTTATCTAAGAAGTCTCAACCCCGAGGTTCAAACCTGGGCGATGTCGGCTTCGATCTCAAACCTTAATGAAGCCGCTCAAGTTGCCGTCGGTCGCGCGCAAGAGCCGGTGATAATTTCGGGAGGCTCGGACCGAAATTTGGATTTGGATACGCTTCTTCCGAAAAAAATCGACCGCTTTCCCTGGGCCGGACACTTAGGTTTAAGCCTGAAAGAATCTCTTTTAGAAGAACTTGATCCCGATGTCTCGACTTTGATTTTCACGAACACGCGTTCACAAGCAGAAAAATGGTTCGAAACAATTCTTTCGATGAAACCCGAGATGGAACCTCTCATGGCTTTGCATCACAGCTCTTTAGAAAGAGAAGAGCGCGAGGCCGTCGAAGAGGGAATTAAAGAAGGGCTTCTTAAATGGGTGATCTGCACTTCTTCATTGGATTTAGGTGTCGACTTTCAACCTGTCGAACGTGTTGTACAAATCGGAAGTCCGAAGATGGTCGCGCGCATGATTCAAAGGGCAGGTCGTTCCGCCCATCGCCCGGGTGGTAAAAGCCGGTTGCTATTTGTACCTACAAACTCTTGGGAAATTTTAGAGTTAGAAGCCGTAAAGAAAGCCTTAAAAGACAAGCGCATCGAGCCCCGACGCCCTTTAAAGAAACCCATCGACGTGCTATTGCAGCACATGATGACGTTGGCCTGCGGACCGGGACTGCGCTTAGATGAGCTGTGGCTATCATTGAAAGAGACCTATTCTTTTTCAGACATCACACCCGAAGAACTGAACTGGTGCCGCCAGTTTTTAACTAAAGGCGGGGAAACACTGCAGTCCTACCCGCAATTTCACAAACTCACGTATGACGAAGAGACCGGCAAATATCGACCTGCAAATTCTCGTGTCGCCAGTCACCATCGGATGAGTATTGGCACTATTGTCTCTAGAGAATCCGTTCGCGTGTCTTATACGAACAGATCCCGTATTGGCTCCGTCGAAGAAAATTTTATTTCTAAGCTCAAAAAAGGCGACGTTTTTCAATTTGCCGGCAAGAAACTCGAGTTCGTTTTACTCAAAGACATGACGGCTTACGTAAAGGCCAGCAAAGCCACTACAAATGTGATTCCTTCGTGGGACGGCGGCCGCTTTCCCATTTCAGAAACACTAGGGCAAGCTCTTCGTGAAGTTCTCACCATGAAGCATCCACGACTTGATAAGCTCCTTCGGCCTTTATTAGGAACTCAAAAAGAGCTGTCTATACTTCCCGACGAAAATACTTTTCTGATAGAGAATTGGCATTCTAAAGAAGGAGAACATCTTTTCGTCTATCCTTTCGAGGGAAAATCCGTGCACGAAGGACTGGCGCAACTTTGGGGATATAGATTCGCTCAAAGAAAACCCACGACCTTTTCTTTTTCAGTGAACGACTATGGATTCGAGATCGTCGGCCCCGTTAATTACGGATTTCAAGACTTATTCGACGATGATTTCTACAGCGAAGATCAACTGATTGAAGAAATAGGTCAGTCTTTGCAGATTGGACAACTTTCACAGCGCCAATTCCGCGAAATCGCTCAGATTGCGGGGCTGGTTTTCACCGGATTTCCCGGATCTCCAAAGACTGGAAGACAATTGCAGATAAGCTCCTCACTCCTATATGACGTGTTTAAAAAGCATGAACCCAACAATTTACTAATAAAGCAAAGTCTGGACGAGGTGCTTTCGAATTCTTTAGAAAGCAGTCGAATCAAAAAAACTTTGCGCCGATTGCAAACCATGAAGACAGAATGGGTGCGTTTAGACTCACCTTCACCTTTGGCCTTTCCTCTTATTGTTGAAAATCTGGCTATCGGTAAATTGTCTAATGAAAGTCTTGAATCGAAAATCGCCCGACTAAAAAAATCCTGGGAAAAGAAAAATGAAGATTCAACTCGCGAGCGAAGAAATTGAACTTCTTCCAGAAAAAGCTTTTCATTGGCATAAAGAAAGATTGTTAGGTCTTTCAGATATCCATATTGGGAAAGCGGAAAGCTATCAACACGCCGGAGTTCCACTGCCATCGGGAGCCCACCGCGAAGATTTAGACAAAATGAGCTTTCTGATTGAAAGACATCATATTGAAAAAGTCGTCATCCTCGGTGATTGGATTCACACACAACACAGCATCAGCGAACTCGTCTTCCGCGATCTGCACAGGTTTTTCCACAGGCACAGCAACGTTCATTGGACTCTGCTTCTGGGAAATCACGAAAGAAACGCCTTCGAGCTGTTAAAGGATTTCCCGTTCCACATGGTCAGCGAAGATTTGGAATATCCGCCGTTTCTTTTCACGCACGGACACAAGTATCGCAGCTCGCCTTTCTTTCAGATTCAAGGACATACTCATCCGCTGGTCTCTATTCACGAAGGACCTTTAAGAATGAAACTTCCGTGTTTTCATCTCGAAAAAGATTGTCTGACGCTTCCCGCGTTTGGAAGTCTTACGGGCGGTTACGTCATTCGTCCTAAAAGAACAGATCAAGTTTTTGCCGTCGCTGAAAATGAAATTTTTGAAGTACGGACCAGACCTTAGAAAGAATCAGCGTTGCTTGTCAGCAAGGAACGGCATCTTATCATCTCTCTCCCTATGAAAGGAGTAACCTTTTAAGCTGAGGGGGTGCTCATGAAGTTCAAAGATTTCAAACCTAAACCACTCAAGCAACAGACGATAGTTATCACGGGTGCAACAAGCGGCATCGGTCTTGCGACGGCCGAAATGGCTGCTAAGCGCGGTGCGCGTGTAGCCCTTTCTTCGCGCAACACAGATGACTTGGAAAAAATCTGTCGGCGCTTGCAAGAGCAAGGATGCAACGTCATCGGCGTTAAGGCCGATGTCCGTAGAATTGAAGAATTAAAAGAGTTGTGTGAACAAACGAAGATGGCTTTTGGCAATATCGACACTTGGATTAATAATGCTGGCGGTTCCATCTATGGGCCCCTTTTAGAAATCCCCGAACGAGAAGAGCGAGAGCTTTTTGAGATGAATTTCTGGGGGGTTCGTCACGGCTGTCATGTCGCCGTCGAAGCACTCAAAGAAAAAGGAGGCGTGCTGATTAATCTGGGCAGTGAAGTTTCTTTACGCTCTATTCCTCTTCAAGGTATGTATTCCGCAAGCAAACATGCTGTGAAAGCCTACACGGACGCATTGCGGATGGAATTAGAGCATGACGAAATTCCAATTCAAGTTTGCTTGGTACGACCCACAGCCATCGACACTCCCTTTCCAGATCATGCGATCAATCACCTGAAATCGGGTGAGCCATCATTACCTGATCCAGTTTATCATCCCGACTATGCCGCAGAGGCGATCTTAAGATGCTGTGAAAAACCTGAGAGAGACGTGTGGGTGGGAGCTCCTTCAAAGATGCGAGCCATCATGGAGTTTTTGGCGCCAGAACTAACTGATAAAATGATGGAAAAATCTGCTTTCAAAGATCAATCCAAAGGAACCGATGTTCCCCACAGTGCAGAGAACGAAGGACTGTTTGCCGCCCCTGTGCAAGAGGGAGAAATTCAAGGTCATCACAAAAAGAAAGTCAAAGCAACCGACGAGATGAAGAAACCCCATGTTTCGGATCCCCGTCCTTCTCATCACTAACTAGGATGTCAGGCTCTCTTTGCTGAGGGCCTGACAATCGGCCGTACAGCCCTGAAAAATATTCCTGATCTTTCTGCCCCAGGTGGCCCTGGATAGTTCTGGGGTGGCCTAGGAATTGATAGTGCACTCCTTGATAGGACAGGAGTTTTTATGGGTTTTAACTTTGATAATGATAAGTCAAATAAAGCTGATGATCAGCTAAGTCTTTTTGACTTTCAAATGCCGAAGGCCGATTTCACAAACGAAACTCCGAAACAATCTCGTAGTGAAAACACCGCTGTTGATTTCGATATGTGGATGATGGCGCACAAAGAACCTGAGGTTAGCAAGACACCAAAGTTCGTGACTTTATCTGCCGCTGTTCACGCCGCCGCGATCTTAGCCATCGCCGTGATGACAGTGCCACTGGTTGAGACCGCAAAAACAGAGACGATCACGATTGAAATTGAAGACGTTCCCGCTCCTGTTATGAAAGCCCCTCGCGGAGCTCGCGTTCCTCCAACTCAAGGCGGAACTCCCGTGGATCAAAGCACTCCCCTCGTGGAGAAAATGGAAGAGGCTGGCAGCCCCGGTGATATCGTCGTTGCAAAACCTTCAGCGCCGACGAAAACGAAAGCAAAAGCCGCTGCTAAATCTGTTGCCAAGGCTTTACCTGCGAAAGCTCCCAAAGCTTCTTCACAAGCGGTGGCAGGAAAAGCCGCACGCAGTATCGCCCCTAAGACGACATTCAAAGCCGTTCCAATGACAATTGATGATATTGAAGCTCCTGAATTAGATCAGGGAGAACTTTCGAAAGCCGCTGTCGCTTCAAATTTAAACGAAGACTTCAACGACGATTTTGAAAACATCGATCGTTCGCAAAGATCTGCTATTGAAGGTGAAAAGCGCTCTATGGAGGCTATGGCAGCAGCCCTCGCCGCTGAACAAGATGAAGATCTAAATGCTTTAGCGGATGCAAATCAAGAAGAAGCCGATCGCTTAGCGGCGGCCCAGAATTCTTTGCGTGAACGAAACGCTAAGTCTATCGCTTCAGCACTTGCCGCAGAAAGAGCGGCCGCCGCAGCTGCCTCAGCAAGACAGGCCGCGGCTCGCGAAGCAGCCGCTAAAAAAGGCGGCCTTGGCGGTAACGGCAATGGTCTTGGAATGAAAGATGGCGAAGGTGCCGGAAACTCTGGCTCAAAAGGGCCTGGGACCCAACTTTCAGGAATGCCCTCAGGCGTTCGCAGCCTTGATCAACTTCGCCAAATGCCAGGCAACCCAAGACCGCAATACGATCGTGAAGAACGTCGTCGCGGCGACCAAGGTGAAATTGCTTTCGTCGCTTATATCAATAAGCAAGGTTATGTGTCTCAATTCAAAATGTTGAAATCGACAGGATTCAGAAACCTGGATTCAAAAACCTTGGCGGCACTGAAAAAGTGGCGCTTTTATCCCGGCCAAGAAGGTTGGGTGGAGCTTCCATTCCGCTGGGACCTTAAAGGTGGAGTTCAGGAAGACGGTGGTCTGCTTCGTCGAAGCGTGAGCCGCAGATAAGATTTAATTCTTAGAACGAAAAAAGGGCCTTCAATGGGCCCTTTTTCTTTTTCCGCAGTCGACAGAAAAACGAAAAGCCCTTTGGAGTTCCCGCAGGGCTTAAATCTAACTACTTGAAATAACTAAGCAACTAGTCTTTGAAAAGAGCTTTAGCTGATTTTGTCGTACCTTTAGTGCGAACAGAAGCTTTACGCTTTTTGCCGCTTGTCGTTTTTTTCTTTTCGCGAATGTACTCAGTACGTTTTGTTTTAGAAGCCATGGTATCTCCTGCGTTTTTAACGGAACGAGTTAATTATCAAAACGGAATCTCCAAGTCAACCGAATGGCGATAATCTCCCGAGAATTTCTGATTTCCTTGATAAGCATAGCTTAAAGCGAATCTAGGGCCTTTAAAGCCAAATCCGGCCGTTAAAAGCTCTCGTTCATCGTCGGTATCGTTGGAATAACCGATGCGGGTAATTAGAAAGCGGTTCACGTAAGTCTCAAGGCCGGCGCCGAAAACAGACTCTGAGGTCGCATCCACGCGGAACCTCATGGCTTCTTTATAGATATAGTTAAAGCCTCCACCCACCGAAGTTTTTTGGCGGATATTTTCTGGAGCGTCTTTGTTTTCACCAAACACATTGTAAACAACCAAACCCCAACCAATATAAGACTTCGGAGTGTACATGATACCGATGTCGGCGTTGGGTTGACGGTATGATGAGTCCGGAAGTTTTTGTTCGATGTAATGGCCAGTAATTCCAAAAGCCCATTTGTCGACGATGAATTCCGCCAGCGACAACATGATATCACTTTGTTTCAGTTCTCCTTGTGCAACGTCAGTCGTTCTTTGCACGTAACCTAAAGTTGCTGGGAACATGCTCTCTTCAGTATTGTCACTTAACGTGATTGCAAATTCGTCTTCGGCACCCGAAGCAAAGAAGTAATGTCCTCTAAGATGCACTTGGGATGCGGGATTCAAGAAGGTGGAGTCGCCTGCTTCTACCGTCGCACGTCCAGTTCCTCCCGTTGCTGCAGAAATTGATGAATTATAAACTTGGGCTGCGGCCAGGTTCGCGATAAGCTGGACAAGCAAGAAAACAGAAAGTTTTTTTAAGCTCAAAGGATGGGGCAACATGATTTTTCACCTCGCAAGCATCGTGAGTGCGTTCGTTTTAGCATTCACATCCTATCAATCGGTCCAGGCTGCCGCCAACACATTTACTGCAAAACCTGTTCGTCTTGGCGACAACTTACTTTCAATTCTTCGTCAAAATGGATTTTCTGAAAAAGAGCGCGAGCAAGTTCTTGCTTCACACAAAGGACTACGCCACCTCTTTCTGACTTTAGATACGAAATACTTAGTGCGCCGTACAGCGGGAGAAACAGAACTGCGCATGTTTGATTCCCAGACGTCGGAGGCCTTTCGTATTCTAAAATCCGGCAAGAAGGTGACGGCCCTCCCCTACAATCCAGAATATAAAACTTCTTTAATTCGTATTGATGGTCGGGTCTACGGCTCGCTGTTGGGAAGTATTCTTGCGAAAATCAATTCCAATTGGGTCGCAACGCGCTTTATGGATGCCTATGTTTTCGATATGGAAAGTTCGCGTGACGTCGCTCGCGGTGCGCGCTTTTGGTTCACGGTCGAAAAGAAGTTCGAAGCTGGACAGTTTGTAAAATACGGAGAAGTTCTGCAGACTTCGCTAGAGATTGACGGCTCTCCAGTTCAAAAAAGGTTTGTTCGTTATAAAGATGGAGGCGTGTTCTTTAATGCCCAGGATCTTTTGGAAGATCGCCCCTTTTATGCCCCCGTTGAGTACATTAAAGTCGCAAGCCGCTTTAAACCCAATCGCCTGCACCCAATCACAAAACGTCTGCAACCTCACTTAGGAATTGATTTTGAACTTCCGGTAGGTGAACCAATCTTTGCGCCACGCAAAGGTATCGTGGTTCGCTATGGTCACAATCGCGCAGCAGGAAATTTTATTATTCTTCTGCACTCGAATGGCATGGAGACAGCTTACAATCATCTTCACCGCATTGATAAACGCATTCGTCGTGGTTTGTCTGTGAAAGCAGGAGAGCGCATTGGTGAGGTCGGTTGCACGGGATATTGCACTCGTGCGCATTTGCATTTCGCGGTAAAGAAAAAGGGTCGAATGGTCGACCCTGTGAAATACATTAAACCTTTTCCGCCCCAAATGGAGCAGTTGTTAGAAGCACGCGTTGCTAGCAACTAGTCACGCGTACACACAGTTACGTAGTGCATGCACTTACTGCTGGGAATAGCACCACTGTATGTGCCGTTTGTTCTGAAGCACTCTTTTGTCGTATCGTACTCAACTTCCGCAAAACCTTTAGCCGCCATGTTTTCTTCTTTATAGCAAGACGTGGCTCCCTTAGGAACTACACAACGGTAAGAGACATTCACATCCCATTGATCCGCACGAAGATGACGGCGCATGACTGCTAATTCTTGTCGAATTGAGCTATTAGAAAGATCTGCGAATGTATGCTCTGGGCAATAAGAAGCACGGTCTTCCTTGCGAACCACGCGATAGGCACGGTTGCAATTCCAGTTTTTAGCGCCAACACCGGAACCTGAAAGATCTGTTTCCAAAACCGAAGCTAGTACGCGGTTGGGATTTCCCGAATGAACACCCGCAGCTGAAGAGCCTGGCACGAATGCCAATGAATAACCCTTACCGTAAGCCGATTTTACTGGATAAGCATCTGTCGCTGCACGCACTTTATAAATTTCAGCATTATCAGCCATGTAAGTTAAAGCCAACACACCCGAAGACATGAAGATATTGCGATACTCCTCTGCCAATTCCTCACTCGTGTTGAAATTTAAAGACGCTTCGATGACACGAGATTCTGGAGAGAATGGGAAGTAATTCGCCGTCACACCCTTCGTGCCATAAGCATCCATCACTAAACTGTCAGTTAAATTTCCCACTAGAGGAACGATGTCAGTCCACAAAACAACATTGTTCGTGGCTGTGTAAACATCCGTCAGACTATTTTTCACACGGATTGCCATATTCGCTACAGCACCATTATTCGCTGGAGAATCGGCCAAGTATTCTTTGTACTGATTTTCAGTTAAAGTCGGTTCCGGATAAACTGGCTTGAAGTTTTGATCGGCGTAGGTAAAGAACTCATCTTTAATTTTAATGCCGCCGGAAGTAAACGCACCGACCTTGAGGGAAGAAAAAGCCGTATTATTGCGTAAACTCGTATCAGCACAGGAGTTATAGGTGATTGTGTCGATCGTCGATTCGAAAGCAAAAGGAATTGCCTGAACCTTCGCCGCTGTGGATTCACCATACTTCGCAGCCAAAGCTGCATCTGACATTCCAGAATCCAGAGTGCTATCTAGATCTGCATCAAAGCCCGCTTTACCGCAGTTTTGAAACGACACTACGAGCACAAACGAGGCAAGAATGCCACCTGCTGCACGCCACGCCGTTTTATTAAAACGTACTTTCATGGATTGCTCCCCCAAATACAAGGCTATCACACAACTTTTCGGCAGATTTACTAAAATTAACAAGGATTCTCACTCTGAAACGGACATTGTTTTAATGAAGCCGGGCCCCGTTAAGACTTGTCTTAAATTGAAACGTTTGAGATCAATGAAGCATGTCTAAAATTAAAAAAGCCATTATACCTGCTGCCGGACTTGGAACACGTTTTCTTCCCGCAACAAAAACAGTTCCCAAAGAGATGCTCACTATCGTAGACGCTCCTATTATTTTATATGTCGTCGAAGAGGCTGTGCAGGCAGGCATTGAAGACATCGTACTGATCGCGGGTCGCTACAAGTATGCGATCGAGGATTTCTTCGACACATCTTATGAACTTGAAGACAAACTTCACAAAGATGGTAAAGAAAAACTTCTTGAGCGTGTGATTAAAATCCGCGACAAGGCAAACATTATCAGCATTCGTCAAAAGCATGCACTGGGTTTAGGTCACGCGGTTCACTGCGGCTTACCCATTATCGGCAAAGAACCTTTTGCCGTCTTACTGGGTGATGAAATCACAATGGGATTCCACGGACAGCCCAACGTAACTTCGCAGCTTGTAAAATCTTTTGAAGACACTGGCACATCGACGATCTCAGTCATGAAAGTTTCGGACAAAGATGTTTCTAAGTACGGCATCGCCGAAGTTGAAGATACGAATAAAGGTTATTTCCACGTCACTTCTTTGATGGAAAAACCCAAGCCAACGGAAACGAAAAGCCGCTGGGCTTTGCCGGGTCGCTATGTTTTTGATAATCACATCATGGATATTCTTCACAATGCGAAGCCTTCATTAAATGGCGAAATTCAGCTGACCGACAGCATGAAAGTTCTTTGCAATGACAAAGGCCTAAATGCCATGACATTCACAGCAGAACGCTACGACGCAGGTGATAAGCTGGGCTATCTTCAGGCAAATATTGAGCTTGCCTTACAAAACCCGGAGCTTGGGCCTGAGATGAAGCACTATATTTTGCAACTCGCGCAAAAATTGAATTAGGATCAAGACATGAAGAAGTTCATCCTTTTATTGTCCGTTGTAGTTTCAGCTCAAGCTTGGGCGTACATCCCCCCTACCCGCACTATTTTGCAAAAAACTGTGGAAAACGCAGGGTCAGGCATTTACGCCATCGAGCAAGAAGTTCAATTCTCAAATGGTGATGATACTTTGTCCGTTAAAGAAACCTGGCTGATTGATAGCGACCGTACGATGCGCCTAACGGTGACTGGTGGAAAAGACCTTCAGAACAGCTTCCGACTTCAGTTCCTTTATAATGGCGGTCAAAAATGGAGCATGACAGGCAATAATCGCAAAAGCGAAAAAGCCCCGGATGATTTTCTTGAAAAGTATTTAAATTTCCGCAACGCCGAGATTTTCGCAAACACTTTGGCGCATTTCAAAATCATTCCGACAACGGCTTACAACAAAAAGGCCTTGCCTCGCACTGGTGCAGAGATCAAATACGAGCCCGAAACTTGGGTTCGCTACTCTCGCACCGGCGGTGTCGTGAACTATGCTTTGGGAATTCCTACTCCCGTAGAAAAAGAAATCAACTATCCAGGTTTGTGGATCGAGCAGGACCAGTTCGTGGTTCGTAAGCTGCGCCTACCTAGTCAGGTTGAGATGAGTGCGGATAACTATAATCAATTTGCAAAAAATCTATCTTATCCTCGTTCTCGCACCATCCGCTGGGGCAACAACACTGTAACAATTCGTTTGATCAGCGCTTCGGCTCGCCCACAAACGGCGGTCAGCCTTTTTCAACCTTCCTCATTAGATTCAAACCTGAAGTGGGACGGCATTAGCGGTCTTCCTGCAAAAGATGTCGTTACGGAGTTCTACACGAGGTTTAGATGAGTGATGTCCAACTGTGGAGAGTGGCCGTCGACGCTCCTCTCCCAGAGGCTTTGACGTACAGCTTTGCACATCCTTTAAAACGCGGCCAGCTAGTAAATGTTCCTCTTGGTCGCCGCAAAGTTAAAGGCCTTGTTCTAGGTCCGACGGATAAAGTTCCTGACTTTGAAATCAAAAGCATAGACTCGATTGACGAAGAGTACTCTCCCCTTCCTGAAGCCTTCATGAAGTGGCTCGAGTGGCTTGCGCAGTACTATATCCATCCCATTGGACAAGTCGCGCAGTCTGCTTTTCCTCCGCTGAAGAAAACCGATAAACAGCGTCAATCAAAGCGACCGCCCGTTATTCCAAAGTTGGAAAGTGATACCAATTTAAACTTAACGGAAGAGCAAAGCGCTTGCTTCGAAAGCATTTCACAACATCATAATTTTTCCACGCACCTTTTATTCGGTGTAACAGGCTCGGGTAAAACAGAAGTCTACTTGCGCTTGCTTGAAAAAGTACTCAGCGAAGGAAAGCGCGGTCTTGTACTGGTACCCGAGATTTCGTTAACGCCACAATTGATTCAACGTTTTGCCCGACGCTTTGGCGATAAGATTGCCGCACTTCACTCTCAACTGACGGATCGTGAACGTACGAATCAATGGTGGGATATTGTTGAAGGCAGAAAATCCATTCTGATTGGCGCTCGGTCGGCCCTGTTCTGTCCGATTGAGGACTTGGGACTTATCATTGTTGACGAAGAGCATGAGCCCAGCTTTAAACAAGATGAAAAATTAAAATACAATGGCCGTGATGCTGCGGTGATGATGGGCAAAATGATGAATTGCCCGGTCGTACTCGGTTCTGCAACACCGAGTCTGGAGACTTGGAAAAACGCAGTGGATGGAAAATACCATCTGCACACTCTCCGTCATCGCGTTGCTAATCGCGCTCTCCCAGAAATCGAAGTCATTGATCTTCGTAAGCAAAAAGACGACAGCGAAGAACAGAAAAAAATCGTCGAAAAGTATTCGCACCTTCCCTTCTGGCTCAGTCCAAAACTTTATGACCGAATGCATGAAGTTTTAGATCGCGGCGATCAAGCTGCTCTTTTCCTCAATCGTCGGGGAATTGCGCAAATGGTGGTCTGCCCGGCTTGTGGTCACACACGGGAATGCCCCAACTGTGATATTTCACTGACATTGCATGCGCATTCTCATTTGATCTGTCACTATTGTGACTATCACGAAAATTTTAAAACCAAATGTCCTGACTGTAAAGAAGGACAACTGGAAGCTATCGGCCTGGGCACCGAACTTGTTGAGACGGATCTAGCTCGTCTATTCCCGGGCAAAACGATCGCTCGCGCGGACCGAGATGAAATTCAAAGCCGCGCGGACCTGGAAGATTTAGTTCAAAAAATGGAAAGTGGCGAGATCGACATTTTAGTCGGAACGCAAATGATCGCCAAAGGCTTAGACTTCCCAAAGCTGAAACTCGTGGGACTTGTCTTAGCTGATGTGGGATTTAATCTTCCCGATTTTCGTGCGACCGAAAGAAGTTTTCAGTTGATTACACAAATGAGTGGTCGCGCTGGTCGCCACGTTCAGGAGGGCGAAGCTCCGGGAATGGTCATCATTCAAACATTCAATGCAGAACACGACAGCATCACTTTCGCCCGAAATCACGACTTTGAGGGCTTCGCCAAACATGAACTCGAAATTCGTGGCCAGCTTAGCTATCCACCTGTTGGACGTTTGGTGAGTTTCAGAATTCAAGGGACGCACTTAGGAAAAGTCGAAGACACAGCCGGACTTTTAGCGAGACGAGCGCATGCTTTGAAAGCTCAGTTTCCTCAGTACAACTCCATTGAGATTTTAGGCCCTGCAGAAGCTCCACTTTCGAAGTTAAGAGGACAGTTCCGATTTCATCTCCTCATAAAGACGACTCAGGTTGCAGCTGCCAATCCCTTTTCAAGACAACTTCTGGGTGATCAAGAGTGGATTCCGTCGGGTATAAAAATTTTGATCGATATCGACCCAATGAGTTTGCTTTAATTCCCTTACTTTCCTAAAATGGGAAGTTAAGGAAACCTTGATTCATGATCCAATGTCCCCGCTGTGGAATACAAGTTACTGAACTTCATCCGGTAGATGCTGACCTCATCACGAAGTTGCAATCTATTGGTGAATCTAATTTACCTCCACAAGTCTGCGCGGGATGTATTTCCGATTTACGCCGCACAGTCGCTTCAAGCAGTGGTGGTGTTCTTATGGCGCAAGAGCGCGCCAAAGAACAACATCGTCTGCAGCTTTGGAAAAGTCGCGTGATGCTAATCAAAAAAGCGCGCCTGTGCATGACTCAAAAGCTTTATTCCGAAGCCGCGATGTCGTATGAAAAGTACTTAAAAATTCTCGACATCGTTTTCGATATTAAAAAAGGTGAACGTCTTAAGCCAGAAGCTTTCAAGGACAGTGCTCGTACGACAGAATTGACCGTAGTGGCCTCTGTGTACTGGGACTTGATGCGTATTTATGATACTCACGAAAAATACGCGGATCGCATGATGAATGCCGCAAAACAACTGGCGATGTTTATTCAATTCACGCCTATTTATCCGGACATTATTCGTAAGGCAGAGTCTTTTCAAAAAACCGCACGCAACCCGCATATCGTGAAACAGTTTTTGAAGATGTCCGACAAAGAACGTCCTCGCTGTTTCATCGCGACTGCCGCCTTCGAAAACTCTCAGGCACCCGAGGTGATGAGCTTACGCGCTTTCCGTGACTTCACTCTTCGTCGGTCAGCATGGGGGCGTAAATTTATTGCCATTTACTATAAGTTTTCGCCTCACATTGCTTGCTTACTCGATAAGCAACCACGCATGAAACCCGCAGTCAGAGCTCTTCTCCGTCTTTTGATTAAATGCGTTAGCTAAGTTTCTCACGCTTTGATGCTTGCAAAGCAGCTACGTTTTAAGGGAATGTATTTGCATGGCTCATATCTACGACTATGCAATTATTGGTAGCGGTTTAACTGGTCTCAGTATCGCAGCGGCTCTTAGCCGTGAAACTAAAAACATCGCCCTTATCGAAGGCGCCGATGTTCCGTTCGGAGTGAACAAGAAAGTCAACTTTCCTACAGGCCCCATGAACAATGGCCTTCGTTTTGTTCCTGATTCTGTGCTTTCCGAAAAAGCTTTGCGCTTTTTAGAAAATCTTCTGAATACAAAAGTTGTCGACACAGTTTCTGAAGAAGCTCCTATCACCTATGAATCTGGTGGCTTCAAAACTTTCTTGGGTTTTGGTGACACTCCACCAGCGTTCTATGAAGAACTTGCTTACTTCACTTCTAGCAAGCGCTTGGATTTGGCGATGGAGCCCTACGAGTGGACCCAAGCTTTGTTTGAAAAATTCCAAGGCGAGTTCATGCAACGCTCTTACGTGACTAAGTTTCACCAAGAAGGTGAGAAAGTAACTCACGTAACTATCAATGGCTCTAAAACATTGCATGCTCACAACTTTATTTTTGCGGGCACTGTGAAAGATTTAGCGATTCTTCTTCCTGATGACGCTATTTCTATCCGCGCACGTTCAAAGCTTTCTAAAAATACTTACTGGACGGCTTTGTGCTTAGATATCTGCCACGCGAAACCGGTGACAGACTCGACAGCTATGCACATCTTGAATGGAACGACTCAAGACGAAATCGGTCCTTGTGCGGGGCGCTTCCTTCCGGCAGTGGAAACTGAAAATGGTCCTCTTCAAACTTCTCAATGGATGACTTTCATTGAGCAAGAAGTAACTGAAGATTCAGAGGTCGTTGGCATGGCTTTGAAAAAAATCAAACGCCAAATCAAACGCGCTTACCCTGAAGCTTTGGACAACTTGAAACTGGAAAGAATTTTTGTTGCTCCAATCATCGCTGGCAACGGCGATATTAAATTGAGCGCGAATATGACAATTCCAGAACTTGAAAATCTTTGGATTGCTTCATCAACTGTGAATGAACAAAAGAACCTTGTAGGCTCTTTGCTACAAGCTGAAATGATCATTGCGTCTTTAGGATTTAAAGTCGAAGCTTCAGAAGAAGCTCCAGGGGCGGAAGCTACAATCTAAAAATAAAAAGGGTGCGCCAAGCACCCTTTTTTCTTTCTCTGTCTTCTTCTAAATTGCCAATGATTTTCGCTGCCACGCTAGCAGCACCAGTTCCTCGGATATTTTCTTGCACTTTTACTTAAAAATTAAATCTCTTCTAATGGAAGTGAAAAAGAGAACGTAGTTCCTTCGCCGAAGTTGCTAGTGACAGAGATCTGTCCACCCATAATCTCTACCAAGTTCTTTGAGATCATTAGGCCTAAGCCTGTGCCGCCATATTGGCGCGCGATGGAAGGATCTTCCTGATAAAAACTGCGGAAAAGTTTTTTAATATTTTCGCGCTTAATGCCACGACCCGTATCAATGATGTGCCACGAATAAGTGTTCGCAATAGAATCTTTTTTCACTTCAATGCGCACTTTGCCTTTTTCTGTAAACTTCACTGCATTTCCGACCAGATTCATCAACACTTGGCGCAGACGATGCGAATCGCCTTTAGCTCGTGCCGGAATACCCTCATCCATGTGCAGCTCTAGCGAAAGACCTTTTTCCTGACATTTGATCGAAAACATTTTTTGAATGTCATTGTGAAGCTCTTTAATATCAAACGGATGACTGTCCACCTGAAGAAGTCCATTTTCGATCTTTGAAACATCCAAAATGTCATTCACAAGATGCAGTAGAGAATCAGAACAACGATGAATGGTGTTCACGTACTCTTGCTGTTCTTCATCGAGTTTTGTATCACGAAGGATATCTGAAAATCCCATGATACTATTTAGAGGCGTACGAATTTCATGACTGACATTGCTTAAGAAGCTGGATTTCACCGAAGCCAGGCGCAAAGCCTCTTCCCGCGCATGCATCATTTGTACTTTAGAGCTAGCCACTTCCCGCAGCTCGACACGGTGGCGTTGAATTCCTAAAATAAGTACGAAGTTTTCAAAGATAACCCAAGCGGTGTGTTCAACCCATCGCCACTCAACATCCGCATTAACTCCATAAATGGACATCGGAATGAAAAAACCGCGCAGAAGGTGGTCAATAATAACGATCGAGGCCCCCACCCATAGAACGGAAATATCCATATAAAATGCCAACGCTGCTAACGAGACGAAGATATGGAAATGCGATTCGATTCTGCCACCGGTAAGATAGATGATCAGGGTCGAAAACAGCATCTGCCCAAGAGCCACCAGACAGCGAGTGACTTTTTCGCCCGGGAACATCCATGCCGCATAAATGGGAGGAATCGCAAAAAGGGCCCCAAAAATAAGGCCGATCAAGGCGTTTTCTTTGGAGCCGCTCATCTGCCCCAACCAAGTCGATGGAGTAACAAAAGCCCCCAGCAACACGCAGCCAACCCATTGAAATAACATAAGATATGCAAAACCGCGATCTACCCGAACGCAGATGTCATTGGCCTGATTTTTAAAGATCTTCTCCACCTCATGATGGAGTCTTGGGTCGTCCTGTACTGTCATTCCCTCTCGCTTACGTTCATAAATATTGGGATTGGTTAGACTATTTATCGGAGTCAATCCGTCGCGTCTAAACATTTCTTAATACGCGAGG
Source organism: Bdellovibrio sp. HCB117 (assembly GCF_047305915.1). Taxonomy (NCBI): domain Bacteria; kingdom Pseudomonadati; phylum Bdellovibrionota; class Bdellovibrionia; order Bdellovibrionales; family Pseudobdellovibrionaceae; genus Bdellovibrio; species Bdellovibrio sp. HCB117. The sequence continues at coordinate 3,611,841 of NZ_CP178622.1, forward strand.
TTTCTAATGTAATCCTGATGTATCAAAGGGGGAGTCCACGAAAGACTACTTGCGTGCTATGCCACCCTGTGATATCCCCAAACTCCAAACAATAAGCACTCGTAGGCACTAACTGGTCCCCCAAGTACTGAAAAAGGGGGTCTTCCGGCGAATCAAAAAAAGCTGGCTCTACCTGCGGGGACGATTAACCAGAAAGGAAGTACTACCATGGCACAAGTGACCATGAAAGAAATGTTAGACGCTGGCGTCCACTTCGGACATCAAACTCAGCGTTGGAACCCAAAAATGAAACCTTATGTTTACACAGCTCGCGGAGGCATTCATATCATTGACCTTCAAAAGACTGTTGTACGCGCTAACAAAGCTGCTGATTTCGTAAAAGAAGTTGCTGCTAACGGTGGTCGTTTGATCTTCGTTGGAACGAAAAAGCAAGCTATTGAGCCTATCCAAGAAGCGGCTCAAAAATGCGGTCAGTACTACGTAACTAAGCGTTGGTTGGGTGGTATGATGACGAATTTCGAAACGATCAAATCTTCTATCGATCGTCTTCGCAAAATCGACACAATGAAAGAAAAAGGCGAATTCAACTACTTGACTAAGAAAGAGCGCGCGAAGCTTGAAAAAGAATACCTTCGTTTGACTGAGTTCTTGTCTGGTATCCGTGAAATGAAGGAAATGCCATCTGCTATGTTCGTAGTAGACCTTCCTAAAGAACACATTGCTGTTGCTGAAGCTAAACGCTTGGGCATCCCAGTTGTTGCTATCGCTGATACAAACTCTGATCCAGAGTCTGTTGAATACGCGATCCCAGGTAACGACGATGCGATCCGTTCTATCAAATTGTTCGCAAACCTAGTTGCTGAAGCTTACCTTGAAGGTGCTAAAACTTGGGAACAAAAACTTCGCACAATGACAGACAAACAATCTGACGTTGCTAAAGAAGCTTCTGAAGGTAAAGAAGAAGCTCCTAAGCGTCGTGGCGCAGGCCCTCGTGGTGGCGCGAAAGATGCTCCTAAAAAATCAGCAGGTCCTGCAGTTGTTAAAGCAACTAAAGGTCGTAAACTTGTTGCTGCTGGTACAGCAGAAGAAGTTGAAATCCAAGCTGAGCTTGAGAACAAAGAAGACGATTCAGCGGAGTAATTCCTCTGTAATTGAAATGAAAAAGGTGGCCTAGCCACCTTTTTCATAAGTAGCCGCCCTCGCTTTTCCGCAACGGCGGTTTCTTCGTGTCTGATCGAATTCGTTTTTAAAATCTATTGTAAGGAGACTTCCTAATGTCTATTTCCGCTACTCTTGTTAAAGAGCTAAGAGAAAAAACAAACGCAGGTATGATGGATTGCAAAAAGGCGCTTGAGGCGACTTCTGGCGATTTCAATGCTGCTGTTGAATGGTTGCGCGTAAAAGGTCTTGGCGCTGCTGCAAAGAAAGCTGACCGTATTGCTGCTGAAGGTACAGTATTCGCGCAAGTTGTTGGTAACACGGGCGTGGTTGTTGAAATCAACTCTGAAACTGACTTCGTTGCACGTAACGATGGCTTCAAAGCTCTAGTTGCTGACGTTGCTGAACACTTGGTTAAAACGACGGCTACTGGCGACGTTTTGGAACAAGCATTCACTAAAGATCCTTCTAAAAAAATGGCAGACCTTTTCACTGAAGCTACTGCTACTATCGGTGAAAAAATCGTTCTTCGCCGTTCAGAGAAGTACACTGCTTCTGCTAACACTTTGGTTCACACTTATATCCACGGTGAAGGTAAAATCGGCGTATTGATCGAAGTTGCTGCTTCTAAACCAGAAGCTGTAGCGAACCCAGCTTTGAAAACTTTCGCTCAAGACGTTTCATTGCACATTGCTGCTATGAACCCAATGGCTATTTCTTCAGATCAAATCCCTGCGGATGTTGTTTCTAAAGAAAAAGAAATTTTGACTGCTAAAAACCTTGAATCAGGAAAAAAACCAGAAATGATCGAAAAGATCGTTGAAGGTCAAATCCGTAAATTCTTGGCTGAAAACTGCTTGATGGACCAAGCTTTCGTTAAAAATCCGGACATGAAAGTGTCTGATTTGGCGAAAACTGTTGGTAAAGAGATCGGCGCTGACGTTACAATCAAACGTTTCGTACGTTATGAATTGGGTGCTGGTATCGAGAAGAAGTCTAATGACTTCGCAGCTGAAGTTGCAGCTCAAATGAAAGGACACTAATTTGAAAGAGCCTGTCTATAAACGCATTTTGCTAAAGTTAAGTGGTGAAGCTCTTGCGGGCAAGCAAGGGACTGGTATCAATACAGCGACGATTAAACAAATCGCGCAAGACGTAGCAGAGGCTTATAAAGCAGGCGTTCAAATGGGTATCGTCATCGGTGGCGGTAACATCTATCGTGGTGTTGCCGCTTCTGCTGAAGGCATGGATCGCGCAAGTGCTGACTACATGGGTATGCTTGCGACTTGTATCAATGCTTTGGCCCTTCAAGACGCTCTTGAAAAAGAAGGCGTCCCTACTCGCGTACAAACGGCTATTGAAATGGCTGAAATCGCAGAACCTTATATCCGTCGCAGAGCCATCCGCCATTTAGAAAAAGATCGTATTGTGATTTTCGGTGCAGGAACAGGAAATCCATTCTTCACGACAGACACGGCCGCTTCTCTTCGCGCCATGGAGATCAATGCACAGGTCATCATGAAAGCGACAAAGGTCGACGGAATCTACGATAAAGATCCTGCAAAACATACGGATGCAAAAAAATTCGATAAGATCAGCTACATTGACGTTCTAAACCGCGGCTTGCAGGTGATGGACTCTACAGCGATCAGCATGTGTATGGACAACAAACTTCCAATCATCACTTTCGACCTTACTCAGCCAGGAAACATCCTTAAAGCTGTTCAGGGCGAAAATATCGGCACATTGGTTCACTAGAACCACGATAGAGCAAAAAAGGAGACAACATGTCAGTCGCAGATGTAAAAAAGAATGCTCAAGCAAAAATGGAAAAGACTTTGGCGGCTTTAGGCGAAGAGCTTAAAAAAATCCGTACGGGTCGTGCTCAAGTATCTATGCTTGATAATATCCGCGTAAACTACTACGGCACTCCATCTCCTCTTTCTCAAGTGGCATCTATCTCTACTCCGGATGCAAAGTCATTCCTGATCGCTCCTTGGGAAGTTTCAATTCTTAAAGATATCGAACAAGCTATCATCAAGTCTGAATTGGGCATGGCCCCAATGAACGACGGTAAAGTGATCCGCTTGAAAGTTCCAGATTTGACCGAAGAGCGTCGTAAAGACCTCGCAAAACAAGTTAAGAAAATCGCTGAAGAAGCACGCGTGGCTGTTCGTATGGCTCGTCGTGATGCCAATGACGAAGTTAAAAAACTTCAAAAAGACAAAGCTATCAGCGAAGACGAAGGCAAAAAAGCCGAAGCAGACGTTCAAAAAGTGACTGACGATTTCATCAAAAAAGTAGACCAAGTTGCTGATGAAAAAGAAAAGTCCATTTTGACTATCTAATTAAGCTTTGAATTGGTTGCGATGACTCTACCGAAGCACATAGCTATTATTATGGATGGCAACGGTCGTTGGGCTCAGCTCAAACGTCGTCCTCGCACGTTCGGACATATCAAAGGAACTCGTGTCGCGAAAAAAATCATCACCGATTGTTCGCGACGCGGAATCAAGAACCTCACGTTGTATGCATTCAGCACGGAAAACTGGTTTCGCCCTCAGGCCGAAGTCAGTTTGCTGATGCAAATTCTTCGTCGTTATCTTAAGCGCGAAACTGAAAACCTGGTTAAAGAAAACATTCGTTTCTCTGTCATCGGTGACATGTCCCGCATTCCGGCAGATGTTGCGGAAGCTATTGGTAAATCCGTCGAAGCTACAGCTCAATGCACAGGTCTTAACCTGGTCTTTGCTTTGAGCTATGGTTCTCGACAAGAGATCACAGAAGCCGTTCGCGATATTGCTGCACGTGTGGCGGCCGGTGAAATCAACCCTGAAGACATTGATGAGTCGGTTATCAATTCAGCGTTAAGCACGTATCCTACTCCGGATCCGGATTTGATCATTCGCACAAGTGGCGAACAAAGACTGTCAAATTTCTTGTTGTGGCAAGCGGCCTATTCAGAGTTTTATTTTACTGATGTGTTATGGCCCAACTTCACTGAGTGCCATTTAGAGGAAGCGTTGAACGCTTTTTCGATGAGACAACGCCGCTTTGGCAAGGTTACAGCGAATGACAACGTGGAAAAGCTTTCAAACTAGAGCTGTCTCGGCTGCAGTGGCCCTCGCACTGATTATCGGCCTTTATATTACTTTAAATGTTCAAGGACTGAAAATCGCGATCGCGTTCGTGGTTGCTGTGGGCACTTGGGAATTGATCACGATTCTTTTTAAGAACGAAAAATCAATTCTATTAAAAGGCCTTTTTTATTTTCTGACGCTTGCGATTTTCGGTGCGACTTTAACTTCTTTAAGCACCGGTGGAATTATTTATTCAATCGCATTGATCCTTATGATTATTGCCGTTCTTTTGTCAGCGCACAAAGAAGGTAATCTCAGTTACATGGCCGATGCTCAAGCCAAAGCCGCTTTGGGATTTTTCTATATGGGACTTTTGCCAGCGTTCGCGTTCCGTATTTTAGATCAGGCCCACGGCATTTCTTGGTTCGTCTATTTGTTAGCGGTTGTTTTTGCTGGCGACACAATGGCTTACGTTTTTGGTGTCTTGATCGGAAAACATAAAGTCATGCCGTCGGTTTCACCGAAAAAAACTTGGCAAGGTTCTGTGGGTGGCATCATCGGTTCGATGATTGCGGGATATATTTGCTGGCAATTTCTCTTTTCAGAACAGCCCTTGGGTCTCTTTTTGATACTTGCAGGTCTTTCTGGATTCGTGGGACAGTTTGGGGATTTCTTTGAATCTCTCTTAAAACGAGTCGCTGATGTTAAGGACTCTGGGAAAATTATGCCGGGTCACGGCGGTGTCCTCGATCGTATTGATGGCGTCCTATTCGCAAGTCCTGTTGTTCTTGCGGGAATTTTGATTTTGTCTCATCTTTTGTCGTAATCGGAAGGTCGAGCCCCCGAGCATTAACATTTTTATTTCCTAGCTCGCGACTCATCGAAACTCTAGAATATTCGAATGAATATCTTTTCTTATCTTCAATCAGGTTTATCAGCAATCATCCCCTTTGTTATTTTGCTCGGAATTTTGATTTTCGTGCATGAGCTTGGACACTTCCTTGTCGCTCGTTGGTGTGGCGTTCGTGTTGAAGTTTTCAGTTTGGGATTTGGCAAAAAGCTTTTGAAATATAAAAAAGGCGACACGACTTATGCGCTTTCACTGATCCCACTAGGCGGTTACGTGAAAATGTTTGGCGAGCAGCCGGGCGATAATATTTCTGAGGAAGATAAGAAACATTCGTTCACGCACAAAAATGTGTGGCAAAGAATCGCGGTCGTTATCGCGGGTCCTTTGATGAACTTCTTCTTTGCGGTATTGATTTTCTTTGCAGTCGCTTTGATTGGTGAAGACGCTAAGACACCCGTTGTTGGTGACGTAGCTCAGAATACTCCTGCCTATGCGGCAGGTTTCCGTTCTGGTGATAAAATCGTGTCTATCAATGAAGCTCAAGTGAACACTTGGGAAGATTTGCAACGTGCTTTGAGCTTAAAAGAAAACCACAATCTTCATATCGACGTTGTCGTTCAACGCGAAGGTTCTGGCGAAACAGCTAAAATTGCAACAGACGCAAAAGCAGAACCAAATCCAAATGTTCTAAGTTCCTATGAATATGTTGCAAATGTTGATGGTTTAAGTCCTTACTCTGCTGGAACAACTATTGGGGTGCTTCAAGGTTCTCCACTAGCTGCTTTGGGAGTTCAAACCGGCGATTCAATCACGGCTATCAATGGCCAAAAAGTCGCTTACTGGCGTCAGCTTGAAGACACTTTGGCGAAACAACATTCCAAGGAAGCTCTGACACTAGAAGTTCTTGGGATGCGCGAAGGTGATAAGGAAGCAAAGCCAATCACGGTGACTTTGGCTCCGACGGAATCTATTAAAACTTATTCAATGGCAAGTCTGGGGTTTGAAAGCTCTGAACTTTATTTGAGCAAAGTGATGGACAATTCGCCGGCGAAAGCAGCGGGTCTTCATGCGATGGACCGTTTGGTCTCTATCAATAATGTGACGCTGAAAAAGTGGGAAGATGTCATCAACAACATCAAATCTTTTGATGGCAAAAACCCGGTAGCGTTGACAGTTTTGCGTGATGGTCAGAATTTGAATTTGAACATCACTCCTAAGATGACGACTCAGATGCTTCCTACAGGCACGGAAGAAAAGCGTTATACGATCGGTATTGCGCCGATAGCGAATATCGCAGCTCCTGAGTTGATGGTGGTTCGTTCAGAGAATCTTGGACAAGCCTTCGTGCGTGGCGTGGAAAAAACTTGGGACGTGTCAGTAATGACGGTGATGAGTTTCGTTCGTTTGTTCCAAGCGAAGATTTCTCCTAAAAATATCGGTGGTGTGATTTCTATCGGTCAGGCCGCTAGCGAAACGTTCAAGATCGGTTTGACTCAGTTCTTGCAAATGATGGCGATTATTTCAGTCAATCTTTTCATCCTGAACTTGTTGCCGATTCCAGTTTTGGATGGTGGACACTTGGTGTTCTATGCCATCGAAGTTGTGAAAGGTGCGCCGCTGAGCATGCGTAAGATGGAGCTTGCTCAACAAGTGGGTCTTGCGTTACTGATGAGCCTCATGATCTTTGCTCTATTTAACGACTTCACTCGTATTCTTGGTCTATGAAGGTTTTAGCTATGGAAACCAGCACTCTGCTTGGCGGAGTTGCTGTTGTCATTGATGGACAAGTGATTGCAGAGGAATCTTCCTTGCGCCAGAAAACCCATAGCGAAAACATCAGTCCTTTTGTTGATCATTGTTTAAAAAAAGCCCACTTAAAACTTGAAGATATCGACGTCTTTGCGGTGGGCCAGGGGCCTGGCAGCTTCACCGGAATTCGTGTCGCCGCCAACGCAGGAAAAACTTTTGCCTATAGCTTTAATAAGCCTATGGTCACTATCGACACCTTGATGTTGTTAGCGGCTCAGGTGAAAGACAAAAGCAAACCCGTTCTTTCCATTATTAACGCTTATAAGAACATGGTGTACATGGGTCTTTTCGATATCACCGGTGCTGAGCCGACATATATCAAAGGTCCAGACGCTGTTCCCGTCCGTGAACTTAAAAACCACATCCACTCAGATTGTTTGGTTGTTGGTGACGGTTGGGAAGCCTACAGCGAGTACTTCCCTGAAGAATTAATGAAAAAGTTTTCTCGCGATCCGCAACTTCCCGATCACGCTTTGGCGTCGACACTCGGGCTGATGGCGGAACGCCGCGCTTTATCGGGCCAAACCTTGGACTGGAAATCTTTTGTTCCCCTTTATATCCGCGCCTCCGAAGCCGAAGAGACAAAAAAAGGAATTTTAATCTCGCCGCTTAAGTAGAGGATGCATCATGGAAAGAGATCTTCATAAGGCCTATTTGGAATCTTTGGAGTTTCAAAAAACTTCGAATGAAAACACAGACACCAAATTATGGGTTGTTGCTTCCGGTAAAGGTGGCGTAGGTAAAACATTTGTCTCTTCCAGTTTGGGAATCACTCTTTCAAAACTGGGTCACTCGGTTGTCATCGTAGATCTTGATCTGAGTGGCGCCAATATTCACACCTCTTTAGGACTTCCACCTTCACACATGAATGTTCGCCACTTTTTTGAAGGAGTTAAAACTCTTCAAGAGCTAGTGATCCCAACGCCATTCCCACATCTTTCTTATGTTCAAGGTTTTTGGGATTCTTGGACTCCGACTGATTTTTCTTACACACAAGTTCAAAGTCTTTTGCCAGAGCTTAAGAAGCTACGTGCTGACTACGTGATCGTTGACATGGGTGCCGGCGCTTTAGAAGCGCACTTGGAACTTTTCAAAGCTGCTGACGAAAAGTTTCTGATTACGACTCCTGAACCCACAAGCATCGAAAAGACATATCGCTTTATCGAAGCGTTCGTTTGCCATTCTTTGCGCCAGAATTCGACTCCGGATGCTTACGGTAATATGATTTCAACTTTAAGAAATCACCGCCAAAGAACTTTGGAAAAACCTTTTTCGTTTAGATCTTACTTGAAAGAGCAAACGGGATTTCAGTATGACTTCTTTGAGGCTCTTTCATCGACCCCCGTTCGCTTGATTGTGAACTCAGCTCGCAGCCAATCCAACGCCGATTTAGGTCATTCGATTAAGAGTGTCTGCAATAAATACTACGACTTAGGTATTGATTTTACGGGTGCGATCGATTTCGACAACGCTGTGTGGCAGTCGATTCGTTCACGTGAACATGTCTTGGTAGCTCAGCCTTTCACTGCTTTAGCGGGACAATTTTTAACTACCTGCAAACAACTTATTGATCCCGAGGAGCTTCGCGCCGTAGTATAATAGCTACGATGCAAGCGACGTCACGGTACAACTACTACGAGATTCTTGAACTGACAGCAAATGCACCTCAACACGAGGTGAGTGCTGCCTATGAACGCGCGCGCACAACGTATTCCGGCGAAAATCCTGCGATCTACACCATCTTTTCTGAACAAGAAGCTCGCGAGCTTTTGGTTCTGATCGAGGAAGCCTACCAAGTTCTTGGAAATAAGATCCTTAGAAATATCTATGATCAACGCTTGCTTAGCGGTCGCGCTTCATTGAACGATCTAACTTACGCTTCTATCATTGAAGCGAGTAAACAAGTCTTCCCAGAGCAAAAAGTTGAAAAGCCTATTCCGACTTTCAAAAAAGACGACGCTTTTGAAAAAGAGATCGCTGCAAAAGAAAACTGGGACGGAGCTTTCTTACAAAAAGTTCGTGAGTACAAACAGATCTCTGTACAACGCATGAGCGAGATCACAAAGATCAATTCTTACTACGTTACCGCTGTAGAAGGCATGGATCCATCGGGTCTTCCAGCCGTCGTGTTCGTTCGTGGTTACGTAGTTCAAATCGCTAAAGCCCTGGGTTTGGACGATAAAAAAGTCGCCGACTCGTACATGAAGAACTTCAAGAACGGTCTTGGAAAGTAAATCCACTTTGCAAAAAATCAATGTCACCGCGACATCGGACATGCACGGGCTTCGCCTGGATAAGGCATTGGCACTTATTGAGGATGTCGGCACACGTTCACGGGCATCGCACTTGATTGATGCTTCAGCCGTCTTGCTTAATGGAAAGATCGCCAAAGCTTCCGTTTCCGTAAAAGAAGGCGATCAGATTGAAATCACTTTGCCCGAGCCCGTCCCTACTGAGCTTCAGCCTTATGATCTTAAATTAGATATCCTTTTTGAAGACGATGATCTCATCGTCATCAACAAGCCCGCAGGCCTTGTGGTGCATCCAGCGGCGGGGCATGCACATGATACTTTGGTGAATGCATTAATTGCTCACACTGAAGATTTATCTATGAAGTTTGGCGAAGAACGCCCGGGGATCGTACATCGCCTTGATAAAGAAACCAGCGGGGTGATCGTTATCGCGAAAAACGATAAAGCGCACGAGTCTTTGACTGCTCAATTCAAAGAACGCAGCACCCATCGCATTTATTATGCAGTCGCAATCGGAACAGCGAGAACTTTGTCATCCGGAACAATCAAGAGCTTCTTAGCCCGTCATCCAACAGATCGAAAACGATATGCTTCGGTATTGGATGATGAAAGAAGACCTTACGTAGATAAAGACGACCCTCCTTCCCTCGGAAAGTGGGCCGTCACGCATTACGAAGTTTTAAATCGCAAAAGTGGCCTCAGTTATCTAAAACTAAAACTAGAAACTGGAAGAACACACCAAATCCGCGTGCATCTTTCAGAAAATGGCCTACCGATTGCGGGTGATGTGCTTTACGGTGCGGATAAAAAAACGAAGAACATCGAAGCCCGAGAGACTCAAGAGTCGATCCGTGGATTGAATAGATTTTTGCTGCACGCTGCAGAGTTGGGATTCACTCATCCCCGCACGCAGGAAAGAATGTTCTTTCAGCAAGACTGGCCGGAAGACATTTTAACGTTAATAAAAAAATGGGGACTGAGATGAATCTAGAACAAACCGAACTTGGATATGAAATGCGCACCCCGCATTTCACGGTTTTTCTAGGTGGCATTAACGCCCAACTCACACAACTTAAAGCCGCTTACCCTGATTATACATTCATGCGCGTAAAACAAATCCACAGCGACGCTGTTGTGGAAAGCAAAGATGCCCATCTTGACTATCAGACGATCGCGGATGCTCACTTCACTCGCGAAAAAGACTTGGCACTTTGTGTGATTACGGCCGATTGTGTTCCTGCCTTGATCTATGATCCAACGACGAATTTGATTGCAGGTATACATGCGGGCTGGCGCGGAGTTGCTTCGCGTATCATTCCTAAAACAATTGAAAAACTAGTCGCCGCTGGAGCAAGACCTCAGAATCTTCATGTTGTGGTCGGACCCCATATTCAGAAATCCAGCTTTGAAGTCGGTATAGATGTGCGCGATCAGATCCTCACAAGCTTGGGTCCTTTAAGTACTGAAGAACGAGCTCTGTATTTTGAGACTCTTCCCGATAACAAAGCACTTGTAGATCTAAATCAGGTCGTTCGAACACAGCTTCAGCAAGAGGGTGTCGCCGCCGACAACGTATTCCTTTTACACATTGATACGGTGACGGACTCTAGATTTCACTCGTATCGTCGCGATAAAGATAAGTCCGGAAGACAAATCAGTTTCATTTGCCGTACATCATGAAAATCCTGCCGCAAGATTTTTATATGGAAGACACCTCGACGGTAGCCAAAGCTCTGTTGGGAAAAATCTTGCATGTGAAAAAAGGCAAAGAAGAATTTAAAGCACGCATAGTGGAAGTCGAAGCTTACTTAGGAATTGAAGATCCGGCCTGTCACACCTTTGGAGATCGAAGAACTCCCCGAACAAAATCAATGTATTTGGATGGAGGACATAGCTACGTTTACATGATCTATGGAATGTACTATTGCCTCAACTTTGTGACTCGCACCGAAGAGTTTCCCGAAGCGGTTTTGATTCGCGGCGTTCAGCCATTGAATGCCGACACACATGTTAAAAAGAAAGATATTAAAACAAATGGCCCGGGAAAACTCTGTAAGCATTATCAAATTAATAAAGAACACGACGGATTAAAGCTCTGGAAAAACACGTCTCCCCTTTTTGTTAGTGAAGACGATCATGTCGTTAAACCAAAGCAAATCATTGCTCGCCCCCGAATCGGCGTCGACTATGCAGGAGAAGCAGCGCAGTGGCCTCTTCGCTTTTATCTTAAAGATAATCTTTTTATTTCACGTCCCTAAATTCAGAACGACACTCGTCGACTGCTTGTTTTCTCAATTCGAAGCAAATAGCAGGACCAATGTTTGAAAGCGTAGTGATAAGTGCGAGCCGAAAACAAAGTTTTCTTTGGTCCTCATTTCTGAACAGTGCTAACATTGTAAGCATGAAGGTCTTACCGCAAGTTCAGGATGGGGAACGTTTCAATACTTTTTCGCACGCTCTAGGTGCTTTTCTTGCGCTTCTTGGTTCTGTTCTTTTAATCGGACTTGCGGCTTCAAAACAAGATACGTGGCGACTGTTTTCTTTTTCTGTGTATGCCTTTACAACCGTAGGTCTTTACTGCATTTCCACGATGTATCACGGATCCCAAGGACAAAAGAAAAACTTCTATCGCAAGCTTGATTACATCGGCATTTATCTGAAGATCGCTGGCAACTACACTCCCTACGCCATTTTAGCACTGCGTGGAAACACCGGCTGGATTGTTCTAGGTGTCGTGTGGGCATTAGCCGTGCTCGGAATTATGTGGGAACTCGTTGCAACATCGAAGAATCGCAATTTTTCTTTCGCACTCTATGGGATCATGAGTGTCACCGTTTTACCTGCATTAAAACAATTGATGGACGCAATTCCTCCAATGGGTTTTGCGATGATCATGGCTGGTTTCATTTCTTACGCGATCGGCGTTTATTTCTTTTTCAACGACACCAAAATCAAGCACGGTCACGGCATGTGGCATCTGTGTGTGATGGCCGGAACAGCCTTTCAATATCTCTGCGTATTAATCTATCTGACCTAGCCCTTTTGTCTTTAATAAGTGACAGTTCCTTCGCATTCCATACAATTTAATCATACAACTGAATTCAGGTACATGTCTGGAAGGGTACGACGATGCAACTGAGATATTTCTTCGCTGTTTCCATTATAGGTTCTTTGCTGCTTTTAAATCTTTCCTGTGCAGAAAAAAGTCAGGCTCCAGAATCAATGAATTTGAAGCTTCTAAGAATGCAAGCAGAAGCAAACTATCAAACTGATATCGTGCAGAACCCTGCTTCAGTGAAGAACGTTCAAAGAGTTGCCTTGGTTTCAGGTATTGATCAATCTTCTGATCAAAGTTTTTGGAACTCCATCGCGTCTCACAAACCCGATTTGGTCATCGCAACAGGAAACACCGTTCATTCTACGAAAGCTTTCGAAAAACCTTTGCTTTCCCAATACAAAAAATTAGATGAAAACGAAGATTACCGCAAAATCCGTCAAAGCATTCCATTCATGGCAACTTGGGATGAACTTGATTTCGGGCTTCGCCACGGTGATTCCTCTTTTCAAAGCAAGAACGAAAGCCGCGACGCTTTTCTTAAGTACTGGAATTACATTCCGAAGCTTCAACCGAAATCGGCAAAAGGTGTAGAACACTCTATCATCTTGGGCCCTGCTGGAAAGCGCGTGCAAATCATCGTTCTGGATGCTCGTTATTACGCAACTCCGTGGACTGAAAACGGTTCTGACGGAAAATTCAAAAAGAACTGGTCTAAATCGGCGAGCTTGTTAGGAGCTCAACAGTGGAATTGGCTAGCAAACGAACTTAAAAAAGAATCCGACTTCAAAGTTATTGTCTCTTCCCTTCAACTTGCCGCAAATACGGATGAAGGAGAGCGCTGGGGACTTTATCCTCACGATCGCCAAAAACTTTTTGATACGATTCGCAATGCCGGAGCCAAAAAAGTCGTTGTCGTCAGCGGCAACCGCAACTTCGGTGCTTTAGGTAAAGTCGATATGGAAAACTACGGTCCTCTTTATGATTTAACTGTCGGGCCTTTCAATGAGTCAGTCATGAATGCAGAAAAAGATCGTCATTACATCGGTGAGCCCGTTGCTTCCGAAAATTTTGGAATGTTGGAATGGGATTGGAAACGTCAGACACTTTACCTAAAAATCTTCGACCGCAACAACAAGCTCGCTAAAGACCTTCGTATCAATATTTAACTAGAAAGAACCTGGTTCCTTTTCCCAACGATGGGAAGCAGGTACCTTTTAGGCAAAAAAAATCCCGCTGAAGAAGCGGGATTGAAGATTCGAAAGAAAAATGGTGGCTTGAGACGGAATTGAACCGCCGACACAAGGATTTTCAGTCCTCTGCTCTACCAACTGAGCTACCAAGCCACGGAAATCAAGAGACCAAATGTGTATCTTTTGGCCTCTTTGATGTCAACAACTAGGCTTTATCAAAGGCGTTTTTTAAGTCGTTTAGTAGATCGTTCAAGTCTTCCACCCCTACAGAGAGGCGAATCAACGAATCATCGATCCCTAAAGCCTTGCGGTTTTCCGCCGGAACGGAGGCGTGCGTCATAATCGCCGGATGCTCGATAAGGCTTTCTACGCCTCCCAAGCTCTCTGCCAAAGAGAAAACATTCACATTTTCAAGGAATTTGCGGGCAGAATCCATGCCTCCCTTGATGTAGAAAGTGATCATTCCGCCAAAGCCGTGCATCTGCTCTTTAGCCAAAGCATGTTGAGGATGGCTCTCAAGACCTGGATAGATGACTTTGTCCACTTTTGGATGGCTTTCCAAAAACTTCGCGATCGCCATCGCATTTTCCTGGTGGGCCTTCATACGTAATGGCAAAGTTTTCAAACTTCTTAAGCACATGAACGAATCAAAAGGTCCTTGGATTGCGCCCATGCCGTTGCTTAAGAAAGCTAATTTTTCCGCCAGGTCATCACGAGAGGTCACCGCAATACCGCCAACCACGTCACTGTGGCCGCCGATATACTTCGTTGCGGAGTGAACGACGATGTCAGCACCCAACTCTAAAGGACGTTGGAAGTACGGGCTCATAAACGTATTGTCGACCGCAACGATGATACCTTTAGATTTCGCAATCGCAGAGATGCGTTTGATGTCGACAAGTTTCAAAGTCGGATTTGTCGGAGTCTCTAACCACACCATTTTCGTAGTGGCTTTGATCGCCTTTTCGAAATTTTCAACTTTCGTCAGATCCGTATAAGAAAAGTCGATGCCATCATGCTTAAGGACTTTGTCGAACAGACGGAAAGTACCGCCATACATATCATCCATAGCAATCACATGATCGCCGCCTTTAAGGATGTGCAGAATAGTTGTTGTCGCCGCACAACCTGAAGCAAAAGCAAATCCGTACTTACCGCTTTCAAGGCTTGCCATACAATTTTCATAAGCGCGACGAGTGGGGTTGTGAGTACGAGAATACTCCCATCCTTTATGTACGCCTGGAGATTCTTGTACATAAGTCGAGGTCAAATAAACAGGCGTCATAATGGCGCCAGTTGTTGGATCCGGTGATTGACCGGCATGAATAGCTCTAGTTGCAAAACCCAAATTCTCTGTTGTCTTCTTCATAGCGACACCTATTTTTTTAGATTCTTCAATGCTTCCTCAGCACTGATCACGCGATTAAATGCAGTTTTAACATCTGCCTCTTTTAGGAAACCGTTTTCGATCATCCATTTATCGTTGAAGGCTTTGCTTAGATATTGGCGACCACTATCCGGGAAGATCACGACGATGTTTGAAGGCTTTTCTAGCTTTTCAGAAGCTTTCAATGCGCCCACAAGAGCTGTTGCGCTGGATGGTCCAACCAACAAGCCTTCTTCCGACACCAAACGACGTGTCATATCAAAAGCTTCGGGGTCGCTGACACGAATAAAACCATCGTAAATATCCAAGTGCACGTTTCCTGGAAGCATATCTTCACCGATACCTTCCACTTTGTAAGAACCTGGAGGATCCACAATCTTTTTATGATAAAAAAGATCGTAAAGAATACTTCCGATCGGATCGGCGCAGATCACCTTTACGTCAGATTTCTTCTCTTTAAGAAATTTCGCGCAACCTGAAAGAGTCCCGCCGGTACCGGCTCCGCCTACCAGCATATCAATCTTTCCATCCATCTGTTCCCAGATTTCTGGACCCGTCGTTCTATAGTGACGAGTAGGATTGTCCGGATTAAAGAATTGATTCGCTAAAAATGCGCCCGGGGTCTGCTCCGCGATCTTTTTTGAGACAGAATAATGACTGAGTGGATCTTCCGGTTCCACCATCGGAGTGATAACGACTTGAGCTCCATAAGCACGCAATAAAGCACGCTTTTCTTCACTCATCTTTTCAGGCATCACGAAAATACATTTATAACCTTTAACCGCGGCCGCCAAAGCCAAGCCTACGCCCGTGTTTCCGGAAGTTGCTTCGACAATAGTGCCACCAGGCTTTAAATCGCCGCGCTTTTCAGCCTCTTCGATCATGGCAACGGCCACGCGGTCCTTAATGCTGCCACCCGGGTTAAAATATTCTACTTTAGCAAAGAACTTATGCTTTGAACCCTTTGTGACGTTGTGAAGAGCCACTATCGGTGTGTCGCCGACAGTATCCAAAATCGAATTATAGATTTGTGACATGATTTACTATCTTTCTAAGTCATTTCTTCTTCTGTTGGGACGAAGAAGGACTGAATTCATCGACTGCAAAACTGTATTCATTTGAGTCAAAGGATCTACGGAATAGTCCATGCCAAGCTCAGTCGTCAGTTGCTTCACAAGTTGACGGCTCGGTTGATCTTTCATCAATTCGTCCACCAATTTTTCTAAAGCAGCCTGTTTTTTGTCTGATTGTGCCATGGGCCTTCCTCCAACAGGGCCACTCTATCACCCCCCTCCTAAAGAGTGAAAAAAATTTTGCAGAAGCGGTCCAAAAAGGAGCATCAAAAACGCGGGAAATTGGAAAATTAAGAGGGGTACGAGCATTATAAATGGCAATCGCGCAATTTTATTTGTTATTTCCTCGTGGCAGGCCTCAATAAGTTCTTCTTCCAACCTGATAAGGACACCATGTATGGCCTCACCATGCAGTCCTCTTTCTAAAATTTGCAAAAGAGTGCGGCGATGAAGGGAGGAAATGGCCTGAACGCATGCTTTTGGATCCTGCCCCTGCTGCAAAAGAGCCAGCCATTGCGTCACAATCAGCGGAAATTCGCCTTCATGCTTTTTAATATACTGCAAAACACCCTGTTTGACCGATTGGCCCTTTTCAATAGCGCGTTTTACGGAACTTAATAACTCCAATGGTGGTGCTAAACCTTCCATTTCAATCTCCTTCCCATCGAAAAAATCCAAATAAGTCCGCCTAAAAAGATTAATGACGACATTAAGATAAGTTTTTGGTGCTCTTTGAATCCAAATTGCATGATCACAAAGAAAAGTAGTGCGACATAAAGAGCGGTGACAATTATCGCCTGCATCTTCAATTGTTGACTCACTTGTCCAGACCTACGTCGAAAATCTTCGTGCATTTTTAATTCTCGCCGAAGTGCCTTCACTTGATCGATGCAACGACTTTGCGAACGATCAATTTCCAAAAGCTCATCGCGGAAATCCTGTAGCAGAGCGGATTTCATGGCGATGACATTTTCCGACATCGCCAGTGATTGATAGAGTTCCATGAGCTGATGGCGCATCCAACCGGATTGATTTTCGATGGCTGCATACAAAGATGAGCGGAAAGATTTTCCCGTTTGCAGACCTAAAATCACCGCATCTAACAGCGGAATCAGCGCGCTTCGCATTCGTTTCATCAGGAAAAAACGCAAAATTCGCGGAAAAAACTTTAAAGTTATCAAAAGAATGCCGATGAAAAGCCACAGTGAAGGTGCGGTTGGCATGTTTGCGGTGAAAAAGCAGATCACAACAAGGTTCAAGATCGAAAGAGTTCGAACAAGTTGTTGAGAGAAAGCGAATTCACGCGCCATCGACGAAAGAATTCGATGAACGAGCACGTGTCCGATCAGCGAAATCATAAAAATGATGAGCAAAGGGCACCTCCACCGGATCTTGAAGTTCGCAAAAAATATGCAAGGTAAATTTTTTGTTGACGAGGCTGGTCTAATTGTTGAAGACTTAAGTTAAGAAAAGTTTTTATGTTAGAAACAACAACAACGTTTGCATCCTAGGAGGAGCACATGGCAAAGAAAGCAGCAAAAAAAGCTACAAAAAAAGCAGCTAAAAAAACTACTAAGAAAGCCGCTAAGAAAACTACAAAGAAAGCTACTAAAAAAGCTTCTAAGAAGTAATTCTTACGGAACTAGTTTAGTTCTTAACGGAAACCCCAGAGGAAACTCTGGGGTTTTTTTATGCCCTGAAACCCGCTCTGGGCGCGCATTTCCGGTCGACGGATATTTTCTGTAAACTCCGCAAATAAAAAATCCCGAAAGCTTTCACCCACAGGATTTTTCTAAGAAACACATTTTAAATTTTCAAATTTCGCGGACTAGAAATAGTAGATGGCACCGACTGAACCGTTCGGCAAAATCATCGAACGTTTTACTTCCCACATCGCCGTCAATTCCCCAAAGAAAGACAATCCGGCGAATTCACCATTAAGTTGATTGTACTGAAGACCCGCTGACGCATTGACAAAATCCGTGCCAAAACGCCCGGTTTTTTTCTCGTTTTCAGTCAAAACACGGTCCAGGATGTCAGAGTTTTCGTAATCGCTGGATCTTCCACGCGAGTTGTACCAGCGCGAGTAACCCACTGTTGTGTAAGGCGCCAAGAAATCACCATCAAAAGCGTGTTTCCAAGCTACTTGGAAGGTGTTGTAACCAGGTCCTGTGCCAAATCCCGCAACAACTCCATCGGCTTCTTCAAAATTTAGTTCCATGTTAAAGCCGGCAACTCCCAAAGTTCCGCCTACCGCGACTCCCGCGCCAACTTTTCTTTCGGCGCGCATCTTCAGTGTCGTGTCGTAGGAATAACCGCTAGAGCCTGAGTAATAAGTGTTTGCAGCTCCTGGAATTGAATGGATCACGTCACTTGAAGTAGAACGCTGCGGAGGAGAATGAACCGTAGGAGAAGCCATTACAGGTGTTTCTTCCTCTTCTACATTTCCTTGATCAATAACCAAAGCACCTTGCTGAGGACGTTCTTCAAATGCATTTGATTGATGTTGCATGCGGATGTCGCGGGCGTATTCCGCTTCGATCGAGCGCGACTTCGATTTGATAGTTGCTGCATCAGAGCCAAGATTCAAAGGGGCCGCATGGGCCTGAACAAAGCTCAAGAAAAGGAGTGCTCCCAAGGAACACGCTGAAACTTTTAACATAGGACCTCCTTATTGGGAGATCTAAAAAATACGGGCTCTTACGCCTTCTTCCTGAAAGAACTTTTTAATCGCGGGACCATCTAATGGTTCCAATCTAAAAAGGAGCTTATGAACAAGGTCATAAGTTTCTTCCGCTTTCTTAGATCTCATATTGTGAGTAAAATATGCCATGTCATCGCTGATTTTGACCGCGTTATCAAGCAATCTTGCCACATCTTGATTCTTGGTGGTTTTATCCAAAAGAACCAGTGTTTTGTTGAAGTTTGTCGTCAGTCTATCCAACTGCTGAATCATATTGGTGACCGAGCCTTCATTTTTTTCAACGAGATCAATCAGTTTTCCCGCTAAACCATAGCTTTGTGAGATCAACTGATCGATACGCGGAGGATCTTCCCCCCGAACATAGTCACCCGAAGAAAATTCTGCGGCTTCCCCACTTCCCGGAGAGATTTCTAAAAACTTTTCCCCGATCACACCCGCTAGATTGATGAAAAATTTGGAATCTTTACGGACACTGGTCCAGGCTTTTCTATCTACGGTGATCGTTAGACGCAGTTTCACCTCTTCACCATTAGCCATTTTAAAAGAGGGATCGAAGTTAATTGATTTTACCTTGCCTACTTTAATACCCATAACGCGGACTGGAGATCCTTCTTCGATTCCACCAGCATAGTTGTACATGACATTAAGTTCTTTAGAGTTAGAAAAAGGAGAAATGAAACCCATAAAGTAAGCGAACACCACAATGAGCGCTACAGAGACAAGAGCCAGCAAACCTACCTTGGTTTCAACCTTCATACGTTCTCCTAATAAAGATAACTAAAAGTATAGGACAAAATAAAATCAATCACAATAATTGCAATCGAAGCCACGACCACGGTGTTCGTCGTTGCTCTGCCGACACCTTCGGCGCCTTGTTGACATCGAAAACCAAAGTAGCAAGCAACGATGGGAATGACTCCTCCGAAACAAGCACCTTTGATCGCGGCAAAAACCATATCTTGAAATTGCACAAAACGATCCATCGATGTGAGAAACATCGATGGTGTGTAGCCTAAGTAATGTTGGCTGACGATAATGGCAGAGAAAATACAGGTCATATTCGCGATGATCGTCAACATCATGCATCCCAAAACACAGGCCAGAAATCTTGGAACTACAAGGTAATTTACCGGATCAATACCGAGCATTTTAAATGCATCGACTTGCTCTGTGATTTGCATCGTCCCCACTTCGGAGGCGTAACCTGCTCCCACGCGAGAGGTCAGAAGAAGTGCGGTAAGAATGGCGCCAAGTTCTCGCAGAATGAGCAAAGCCGCAAACCCCGGAACCATCGAGTCGTTTTGGATAACCAGCTTCATATGGAATGACGATTCTAAGATTGTCACAATAGCGGCAAATGAAACGCAGAAAAGAATGATGATCAAACTTTTGTTCGCTACGAAATAAAGCTGCTGAAAGAACTCTTTTCTGCGGAATGGAGGACTGAACACTCCCGTCATTGTTTCGGCGATTAAAGTAATCATGAGCGATAGCCTCGAATCATTTGCAAGATCACTTCGCCTAAAAAGCTTGTCATCCAATCCACAACAACGATGCAAATCATAGTGCTCACGGATGTCGCAACCACCGCGCGCCCGACACCTTTGGCTCCGCCCGTCGTAGTGAAACCCTTGAAAGTACAGATGGTTGCTAAAACAAGCGCGAAAGCTCCGCATTTAATTACGCCACTTAAAATAGAGACCGGACTGACAATCATTGGAACATGTCGAAGGTATTCTTCAAAGTTAACCCCCGCAAAAGCGTACCCCATCAACATTCCACCGAACACGGACATGATAAGTCCGCCACCTAGTAAGAAGAAACTAGAAATGATGATACCTAAAAACCGTGGCGCGATAATCTCTTGCATGGGATCCGCGCCCAAACAGCGAACGGCATCAATTTGTTCTGTCACCCGCATGGTTCCTAATTCCGCTGATGTGAAAGCGCCGACTTTTCCACTCAACATGAAAGCGATGAGTAAAGGTCCCACTTCACGGAAGGTACCGCTGGTGGCAAGTCCTCCCAAATATCCTAAGGCACCGAATTCTTTCATTTGCAGAGCAAACTGCACTGTCATAATGGCGCCAACAAAAAAGCCGGCCATCGCTGTCGTGAAAAAACTGTCAGCCGTAACCTTCCAAATCTGTTCGAAAACTTCGTGGATTTTAATTTTTTTATAAAAAAGAGATCTTAGAATTTTCTGTAGAAAAAGCAGGGCTCCCCCCACCTCATCTAAAATTGATATGAAGAGGGTCATGCGCTTAAGACCTCTGACAGAAAGTCTTTCACCAGAGGGATTTCGGATTTTTTTAATTCATCCGGAGTACCTTGTGCAACGATCTGTCCTTTATCTAAAACGACAATTCTATCGGCAATGGAAAGCGCACAATTCATATCGTGACTGACCACCAAAGATGTCGTCTTCAAAGTTCTAGAAAGGTCTAAAATAAGTTGATTCACGGCAGTTGTTGTCACCGGATCAAGTCCCGTTGTCGGTTCATCAAAAAGAAGAATACGCGGCTCTAGTGCCACCGTGCGAGCCAGGCTTACGCGCTTTTGCATTCCATAAGAAATTTGTGCCGGAGTTTTTTGCTCAATCCCCTGCAAATTGACGAGGCGTAAAGCTTTGGTTACTTTTTCTTTGATCGTCGCTTCGTCGAAGTTATAGTGACGACGAAGTCCAAAGGCCACGTTTTCAAAAACAGTCAGAGAGTCGAAAAGAGCGGGATGCTGAAAAACCATTCCGCATTTTTTGCGAATCGGCAGATATTGTTCCTCAGTGAATTTAGAAACTTCTTGATCGTCGATCCAGATTTCACCTTCGTCGGGAGTTAAAAGACCTACGAGATTTTTCAATAGAACTGATTTTCCTGTCCCGGATGTCCCCAGGATGAAGATGATCTCGCCCTCGCGGATTTTCAAACTTAATCCGTTGAGCACAGTCCTTGTTCCAAATCTCTTAACGAGGTTCTTAAATTCGATCACAACTCAATGTTAGTTGTCTGAAACTTAGCGGGTCAACCTGCATTTAGTATTGCGGCTTTCGCGGAGGAACTTTTAAGTAAAGTCCTGCAATCACGGCCGCTCCCACCAAGTACATAACTATGAACACCCATGGTTCGAAGTCTTGAAAAAGAATTTTTGAAATCCATTCAGCGAAAAATCCTGAAGGATAAGACACTTCGCTGCCCGTTCCTTGTCTTAAATGTTCTTCCCACACCGTCAGTGGGCAGGCGATTCCAAAGACAGATTCGACGACGACAATTCCTATCATTGCCAGATGAAGGCGGCGCAACCAAAGATTTCTGACCCATTTCCAGTCCAACCAACCGCCTATCATGATCAACGGAATAGGAATAAGAACACCTAAAACATAGAGGAAATGGCAATAAAGAACGATGTCGGCACTGTATTCTTGATTCATGAATTTAGAATACGCACTCGCAGAAAACGCAAAAGATCCAGTGAATGAATACAGATTGTTACGAAAAAGAAAATCAGGTCATCGCAGTCAAAGGCCCGTCCAGCAAGCCTCTGACAAACTGATGCACGCGTGGATCTGAATGCTTCTGTGTTTCTTCAGGCGTTCCCGTAATGATGAGTTCCTGATCAACAACGACTCCGATTCGATCGGCCATTTGATAAGCGCGATTCATGTCGTTTGTAATAGCGACGACTGTCGAATTCTTTTCTTTTTTTAATTTCAGAATCAATTCGATGATTTTTTTTGACGTGATGGGATCTAGTCCCGCGGTTGGGTCATCATAGAAAATGATCTCAGGGTCTAGAGCGAGCGCTCTAGCAATTCCGAGGCGTTTTTGCATCCCGCCGCTGATTTCGTCGGGGTACAAATCACGCGCGTGAGGAATCCCCACGGCATCCAAGAAATACTCTGCTTTCTTTGTAATTTCCCAATCCGTGAGTTTCGTTGTTTCGCGCAAGGGAAAGCAGATGTTTTCAACACAAGTCAGGGAGTCAAAAAGAGCATTCTTTTGAAACAAGATTCCCATGCGTTTCAGCAGCGGAAGTCTCTCTTTATTGCTTAGCGTTAACCACTCCTTCTGTTCAATAAAAACTTTGCCATTCTGAGGGGTTACAAGGCCTGACATGGTTTTTAATAAGGTGGTTTTCCCCTGCCCACTGGGGCCCACAATAACGAAGCACTCACCGATCGCGATATCAAGACTGACACTTTTTAGCACCACGTGATTGTCGAACGCGACCTTGATGTCTTGCAGGCGGATCATACTCATGCTTCGTCCAGTTCTTCTGCCAGCGCCTCTGCGCCGAGCGGTAAGTGTTGTCTCTAAATACGATTTGATATTGAATGTGTGATCGAACGCAAGTTTAAATTTTTTCCATTCGTTTTGAAGCCTTAAGGAGATTTACATGGCTCACAAAAGAAATAAAATTGCCGTTATCGGCGCGGGTTTCGTTGGTTCAACTACTGCTCACTGGGCAGCACAAAAAGAACTTGGCGATGTTGTTATCTTGGACATCAATGAAGGTGCAGCCATCGGTAAAGCTTTGGATCTAGCTCAAGCAGGTCCTATCGAAATGTTCGATACTAAAATCAAAGGCACGAACAAATACGAAGATATCGCAGACTCTGACGTTGTTATCATCACTGCAGGTATGCCACGTAAACCAGGCATGAGCCGCGATGAGCTTGTTGGTATCAACGCGAAAATCGTAAAAGACGTTTGTGAAGGTGTTAAAAAATACGCTCCGAATTCTTTCGTGATCGTAGTTTGTAATCCAATGGACGTTATGGCCGTTTACGCAAAACAAATCTTGGGCTTCCCTCGTGAGCGCGTTATCGGAATGGGCGGTTGCTTAGATTCAGCTCGCTTCCGTGAATTCATCGCTGAAGAGTTGAATGTGTCTGTAAAAGACGTGAACGGTATTGTTATCGGTAACCACGGCGATGCGATGATGCCTCTAGTTCGTCACGCTTCAGTTTCTGGTATTCCTCTTACAGAGCTTCTCCCTGCTGACAAAATCGCAGCTATCGTAGCTCGTACAAAACAAGCCGGCGCTGAAATTGGTGGCCACTTGAAAACAGGTTCTGCATACTACGCTCCTTCACGTGGCGCGATCGAAATGGCTGAAGCTATCTTGAAAGACCAAAAACGCGTTCTTCCAGTTGCTGTTGAGTTGACTGGTGAGTTCGGTGTTAACGAAGGTTTGATGGTCGGTGTTCTTGCTACTATCGGTGGCAAAGGTATCGAAAAAGTTCACAAGTTCGAAATGAACCCTGCTGAACAAGAAGAATTCAAAAAGTCAGTAGATGCCGTTCGCGCGCTTGTGTCTGCTCTTAAAAACGTACAGTAATCGGGCTTCAGCCCAAGATTAAAGGCCTCCAAAAGAGGCCTTTTCTGAATTAGAATTGGAGATAAAATGAATATTCATGAGTATCAGGCCAAAGAGATTCTCAGAAAATTTGGCGTAGCGACGTTAAAAGGTAAAGTCGCGCACTCACCTGAAGAGGCAGTGGCTGCTGCAAAAGAAATCGGTGGAAATATTTGGGTTGTAAAAGCTCAGATTCACGCTGGTGGCCGCGGTAAAGGCGGCGGTGTTAAGATTGCTAAGACTTTGCAAGAAGTTGAAGATCTAACAAAAAAAATGATCGGCATGACTTTGGTGACTCACCAAACAGGTCCTGAAGGTAAAGTAGTTCAAAAAGTTTTCATCGAACAAGGTTGCAACATCGCTAAAGAATACTACGTTGCGTGCTTGATCGACCGAGCTACTGGAAGAGCGGCAATGATGGCTTCTTCTGAAGGTGGTATGGACATCGAGGAAGTAGCTGAACACAATCCAGACGCGATCAAAAAAGTCGACATCGACCCTACTGTAGGTTTGATGCCTTTCCAAGCTCGCCAGTTGGCTTTCCAAATTGGTATGTCTCCAGAGATCGTAAATAAAGCGGTTAAGTTCTTCCAAGGTCTTTACAACGCATTCATCACAACAGATTGTTCAATCGCAGAGATCAACCCTCTGGTTGTGACGAAAGAAGGCGAAGTCCTTTGCTTGGATGCGAAAATGAACTTCGATTCTAACGCTCTTTTCAGACACCAAGACATCGTCGAACTTCGTGATTTGAACGAAGAAGAACCTTCTGAAATTGAAGCTTCTAAATTCGATCTCGCGTTCATCAAGCTTGATGGAAACATCGGATGCTTGGTTAACGGTGCGGGTCTTGCGATGGCAACTCTAGACATCATCAAACTTCACGGAGCTTCTCCGGCGAACTTCTTGGATGTTGGCGGTGGCGCTAATAAAGAAAAAGTTACTGCGGCTTTCAAAATCATCCTTAAAGATCCAAACGTAAAAGGGATCTTGGTGAACATCTTCGGTGGTATCATGAAATGTGACATCATCGCTGAAGGTGTGATCGCGGCTTCTAAAGAGTTGGGTTTGAAAGTTCCTCTGGTGTGCCGTCTTGAAGGTACAAACGTAGAACTTGGTAAAAAAATGTTGAGAGAAAGCGGATTGAACATCACTCCTGCTGACGACCTCACAGATGCAGCTAAAAAGATCGTTGCTGCGGTAAAAGGATAATCGACATGGCAATTCTTATTAACAAAGACACTAAAGTTATCTGCCAAGGTTTCACTGGAGCTCAAGGTACTTTCCACTCTGAGCAAGCAGTTGCTTACGGAACTAAAATGGTTGGTGGTGTGACTCCGGGTAAAGGTGGCACAACTCATATCGGTCTTCCTGTGTTTAACACAGTGGCGGATGCGAAAGAAAAAACAGGCTGTAATGCATCTGTGATTTTCGTTCCACCTCCGTTTGCTGCGGATTCTATCATGGAAGCTGTCGATGCTGAATTGGATCTTGTGATCTGTATCACTGAAGGCATCCCTGTTCTAGACATGGTGAAAGTGAAAAAATTCATGCAAGGTAAGAAGACTCGCTTGGTGGGTCCTAACTGCCCGGGCGTGATCACTCCAGGTGAATGTAAAATCGGTATCATGCCTGGTCACATTCACAAGCCAGGTCGTATCGGTGTACTTTCACGTTCTGGCACATTGACTTACGAAGCTGTTGGTCAATTGACGGCGTTGGGCCTTGGCCAATCTACTTGCGTAGGTATCGGCGGTGACCCAGTGAATGGAACAAACTTCATCGACGTTCTAGAGATGTACAACAAAGATAAAGACACTGACGCCGTGATTATGATCGGTGAAATCGGTGGATCTGCAGAAGAAGAAGCTGCAGAGTACATCAAACGTGAATTCAAAAAGCCAGTAACAGCGTTCATCGCGGGTGCAGCAGCTCCAGCAGGTAAACGTATGGGTCACGCTGGTGCGATCATCAGCGGCGGTAAAGGCACAGCAGAAGCGAAGTTCGAAGCTTTGATGTCTGCAGGCTGTAAGATTTCTCGCTCTCCAGCAGAGATGGGAATCACTTTGAAATCTATGTTGAAGTAATTTCTTCGCGATTAGGTTTAAAAATCAAAACCCACGGTGGAAACATCGTGGGTTTTTTCTTCCAAATAGAACCTACTTCTTAAGATCCCATCTTAACCAAATCTAAACCGAATCCAGCATGTAATATTAACAAGCTACTCTTTCAATTTCCAGGAACTGTTGGTACACCCTTCCCGTCCAAATAACTAATTTAGACGGAGGTCTTTTGTGAAATCGGTGGCTTTCCTTTTCTTGTCAGTTTTGGTTTCTTTTTCTCAAGTTTCTTTGGCTGAACAGTTGGAACTTCCTCTTGAGCCTAAGCAGTGCATTAGCCTGCAAGAAGCGCAATCTTCTTTAACAAAGTATATGAATCCGCTTGTGGGTACTGTGCCTGTGGATGATTTTTATTGGTTGAATGAAGACGATGCTCCTCTAACGGCTAGAGACGTTGCTCACGCCGCAAAATCACTCGAGTGGGATGCTCGCGGTTTAGTCTATCAATCTTCCGCAGTCTATGACGGTTACTGCGCAGCGGGCGCTTCTTGCTGGGGTTGGTACGTTGTTGATTGCGCTGGTAAAATCGAAGCGCGTATGGATGGTGAAGAATAAATCCTTCGTCAGGATTTATCTTAATGTAGCCCCATATTTTTTAAAGATCGTCTGCAGAGTGCCGTCGGATTTTATTTTATCTACGGCGGCATTCACTTCTTTTTCTTTCACCCGCCCCTTGCGACTGACAGCACACGAGATCGGATATTCCTGCATAAAAAGGCGCTGGCGATTACGATCAATTTTTGGATGCTTTAACTTAAAATAATCCACAAAAATTTCATCGGTGACTATATAATCGATACGCCCGTTAAGAAGCTTTTTTAAATTCGCCTCTTCACTGAGGCTGTCTTCTCGAACAAGTTGTTTAGACTGAAATAAAGGATCTAACTTCGGGTACACGTACTGAAGCATGGTCCCGATAGTTTTCCCTTTTAGATCCGAAACCTTTTTCGGCATAGTCTCAGGCCCAAGAATGATTTCTCTTTTTGAAAACAGAGTTTTAGAAAAATCCATTTGATCTTGATTGCTTGCCCACACTTTGCTTGTGTAGCACATCATATCCACTTGGCCCTTCAGCAAATAGCTGTCCAGACGATAACGCGTGATAATGCTAAAGGTGGCGGTTCGCCCCATAGCTTGCGCCAGAGCGGCCGCATATTCGGCCACAAGCCCCTTTGTTTGGGGGGATTTTTCATCAAAAAGCAAAGGCGGGGCAAGTCCCGCGGGAATTCCAATTCGAACTTCCTGGACATCAAAGGCAAAGGCTATCGCCGTAGCAAAAAGAATAGTGGCCAATAAAAATAGACGCATTGGTTTCGAGCTTGCTGCAAAAAAGGAGCTTTATCAAAAGCATATTGCAGCTGGCGTTAAAATATTTCACTGTTCTTTAAGATTCCATCAACGGGCTGATTTTGATTAGGTCAGGTAGCACGGCCGTGATAGAAGCTCCTAAAATTAGGAGTCTTTCATGAAAAAATTGGTTTTTGCCATTCTTGTATCTCTTTTTGCAACCACAAGCTTTGCACAACAATTAGAGCTTCCTCTTCAACCTAAACAATGCATTTCAGTTCAAGAAGCCGCAGTTGCTTTGAATAATTACCTGACTCCCCTTATTGGAACGGTTCCTTCTGACGACTTCGAATGGGCAGATCAAGAAGTCACTCAAGAAGATGTCTCTCGCGCACTTCGTTCATTGAAGTGGAATCAAAAGGCGTTCAACTATCAATCCACAGCGGTGACTGAAGGTTACTGTGCAGCTGGTGCAAGCTGCTGGGGTTACTATGAAGTGGATTGCACAGGAAACGTGACTGCGAACTACGACGGCGAATAGGTCGTCCTCACCCTGAACTATTTTCAAAAAATAGCGCGCAAATATTTGTAAAAGCTCAGAATATTATTGTCTTGTAATGGTCCCCAAGGAATAAACTTGGGGCCATGAAGTTCATTACGATCTTGTTATTGATTCTTTCTTCCCATTCGTTCGCGTCTTCTCCAGATTGGTCCGCCGGTGTGGCCATCCCGACAAATGGACGCCACAATATCTATCAATGGTCAGACGAAGAGTTCGTTCAAATTAAAAATCGCGGGAAAATCCATACGCAGATTTATCCAGTAACGGTCACCGGCATGCTTCCTCCTTATTGGCCAACGGTGCGATTGATCGAAGAAGACAGCAAAAATCCTTTTAAAAAATGGGTGCAGTCGATCCTTCACGGAGTCAGCGGTTTTGACTCTTTCAACGATGTACTTAAAAACTTAGGTCTTCACAGGTATCCCAAGAAAACGGATGAAGGTGTTTATTCTGTACCCTATCCAGAGAATATCGGCCCTGATGATCTGATGGGTTTGGGACTAATTCAGCGAAACGGAGCCGAAGGTTTTACATTTAGCTGTGCCGCCTGCCACTCGAGCAATCTCTTTGGCAAAACAGTTTTAGGAATGACCAACCGTTTTCCAAAAGCGAATGAGTTTTTCATCAAAGCTAAAAAATTGATGGTTGTGACGGATCCGTATCTTTTCCAAGCCTACACGGGAGCGACGAACGCTGAGCGCGAACTACTATCTGAAGCGCAAGATCATCTGCGTTTTGTTTCTTTAAAGCAGCCTATTGCTTTGGGGCTAGATACGTCTTTGGCGCAAGTGGCTTTGTCATTAAATCGTCGATCTAAAGATCCTTATGCAAGCTATAGTGAGTGGTATGCCCGCTTTCCTCGTCATGATGCGATCTTAGACAATCACCCTGCGGATTCTAAACCCGCTGTGTGGTGGAATTTAAAATACAAAAATCGCTGGCTTTCCGACGGAAGTGTCTTAAGCGGAAATCCTATCTTCACCAATATCATCTGGAATGAGGTGGGCCGTGGTGCAGATCTCGTTCAATTAGAAAAATGGCTTGCAGAGAACAGCGCCGTTATCGAAGAACTGACAACGGCTGTGTTTTCTTCAGAAGCACCTTTGATTACTGATTTCATCCCTGCAGAGAAAATTGATCTTGGCCGTGCGAAATTGGGAGAACAAATCTTCAATACAAACTGCGCGAAATGCCACGGAAATTACGATAAAGCCTGGAGCCTTGCGGGTTCAGAAAATTTACCTCTTAAAGAGCAGCTTAAAACGGTGCAAGTTCGCTACAAACAATCCACACCTGTTGTCGATGTAGGAACAGATCCTTATCGTCGCCTAGGAATGAAGTCTTTAGAGCAACTCAATGACCTTGCGATTTCAAAAAAGAACGGCATCGTGATTAAAGCCCAAGAAGGATATGTTCCGCCACCACTTGTAGGTATTTGGGCTCGTTGGCCGTACTTGCATAACAACTCGGTTCCGAATCTTTGCGCTCTTCTGACTCCATCGGATCGTCGTCCCGTTGCCTACTATTCGGGTGATGCCTTGAATCCCACAACCGACTTCGATTTAGAGTGCAATGGCTATCCTCTGGGAGATAAAACTCCGAAGTCCTGGCAGACTCGTGACCATTATTTTGACACTCGCAAGAAGGGTATGAGCAACAAAGGCCATGACGAGCGCATTTTCATTAAAGACGGAAAAGAAATTCTGTCTAGTACGGATAAGCGCAATTTGATTCTTTTCTTGCAAACTCTCTAGTGGTTGCGAATTCCACCGGGTTATCCACATTCCAAGCTGTCGATACTTTCGACAGCTTCAGAATTCTTTTCTGAAAACATTTCGGGGCCCACATGAGCGAGTGGCTTATGTTAAAAAGACCTCATGAAAAGAACGTGCATTTTATTTTTTAGTGCTATCGTCCTTTGCGCCTTCAACTCATTTGCAAATTCTGAAGAGTCGTTTGCCCGAGGCTTCCTTATTGCTGTCGACACCCGTGATCACAAAGCGTGTGAACAAGCCTTCTTAAGAGTTTCTGGCGCCACCGGCCTGAAAATCTCAAGCTTGTGTGCTCAAGACGGCCGTAATCCTTTTGCCGTGGCCGTCATCACTGTTCCTATTGATGAATTCGAATTTCTTTCTGAAGTCACAAATAAACACGGCTCGAATGCGCGCGCAGCGCGCGCTGACAGGTCTGTGATTATGACTCTTCCGCATGATCGCGATACTGAAACATACTTTCGCATCTCTGCACGCCGCGATCGTATGTCAATCACGGTATTCCGCGAAAGTGATTTTGGTGCGATGGATGAGCGTCGCGAACGCTTTCTTATCATGTCATTCGTGATGAAAAATACAGGCTCTCAGGGACTGAAGGACCAGCGCGTGGCATCCTCCATTGATCGTCGTTTGGTCTACAATCGCGGCGCTACGGAGTTGACTCAGTCTCAGTACAAATCTATCGCCACCAAAGCCTCAAACATTATTGATGCCATTAATGGTGCTGTTCAAAATATCACTTCGCCGCGTGTTTCCCTAGATGTCTTCGTTCCTCCAGATGCTTGCGATGCCAATCGCTTCTGTCCTAATGAGGATGTTATTCGCCTCGGTTTAAGCGTCGTGATTCGCTTTTAAACTCAAGCAGAGGGCGGATTTATTTCCGCCCAATTTTCGTTTGACTATTTGCGGCAAAAATCCTAAGAAAAGCCCCAATCCTGGGAGCTAAAATGAAGAAACTATTAATTTTTATTCTATTGGCAGCAAGCCCTGCTTTGGCCGGCCGTATTGACGAAATCGTCATCATGACGACAGAGAGCGTGGAAGAGACTTTAGATCTTTGGAACACGGATAAAACCTACGAAATCACGTATCAGGATTTCACAACGCCGGACCAAGGATTTGATCTTGCGGTGAAAACCAAGCTCAACGTAAAGAATGTCCGCGAGAGCCAAAACCAAGAGTGGACATGTGTCACTCAATTCGTTAAAACTCCTAGGTTCTTTGACGTTTCTAAAACAGATTGTAAATAAACAAGGAGATACCATGGCTATCGAGCAAACTTTCTCAATCATCAAGCCAAATGCAATGAAGAAAAACGCTATCGGCGACATCATCAGCATGTTTGAAGCAAACGGCTTGAAAATCGCTGCTGCGAAAATCACTATTCTTTCTAAAGCTAAAGCTGAAGAGTTCTATGCTGAACACAAAGAACGTCCTTTCTTCGGCGAACTAGTTTCTTTCATGACTTCAGGCCCAGTTTGCTTGATGTGCTTGCAAGGTGAAAACGCAGTTTTGAAAAACCGCGAAATCATGGGTGCTACTGATCCTAAAAAAGCTAACGCTGGAACAGTTCGCGCTAAATTCGGTGACAACGTTGGCGAGAACGCAGTTCACGGTTCTGACTCTGCAGCTTCTGCAGCTCGCGAACTTGCTTTGTTCTTCGAAAAGCACGAAATCTGCAACGTTTAATCATTTAAACTGAAATTGCGATTTTAAATGTCTGCAAAATCAAACAAGGGGGGAGCGCAAGCTCCCCTTCTTGGTTCAAAGATCAGATTAAATATTGAAAAGCTAGCCATTGGCGGTGCTGGAGTCGCTCGACACGAGGGCATGGTTGTCTTCGTTCCTCAAGCAGCGCCTAATGAAGAAGTTTTGGCCGAAGTCACTTTGGTCAAAAAGAATTTTGTCGAAGCAAAGATCCTGGAAGTTCTGAATCCGGGTGCTTCTCGCCGAACTCCACCTTGCCCGGTGGCCAACGTTTGTG
The DNA here is from genome assembly GCF_047305915.1 of Bdellovibrio sp. HCB117. Taxonomy (NCBI): domain Bacteria; kingdom Pseudomonadati; phylum Bdellovibrionota; class Bdellovibrionia; order Bdellovibrionales; family Pseudobdellovibrionaceae; genus Bdellovibrio; species Bdellovibrio sp. HCB117. The sequence goes on from NZ_CP178622.1 coordinate 3,643,482, forward strand.
GTGGCTGTAATTGGCAGCACATCACTGAAGAACAACAGCTCGCACAAAAAGAGAAACTGGTTTTTGAAACTCTGAAGAAGTTCAATCCCTCTTTGGAATTTGAATATCTACCAATTCAAAAAAGTCCCCGTTCTTTGAGGTATCGCAACCGCATTCAACCGAAGTTCCAACACGGTCGCTTTGGTTTCTTTGCACGAAACTCTCACGATATTGTTGAAATCAATGACTGCCCGATTACGGAAGAGGCCTTGACCGAAAAGTTCGCGGAAGTAAAAACTTGGGCTCAACAAAAGAATGCCAAAGAGCTCCTTCGTCTTGAAATGTACATCTCGGAGGAAGGTCTAGTTCGCTACGGCCTTATCACTGATGACGACGACGGCATTGGCTTTTCTCAAGTGAATCGCTTTCAGAACGAAGACCTGGTTCGCACCGCCCTAGACTGGGCTGGTGATTATGAATTCAAAAATGTTTTCGATCTTTATGCCGGCGCTGGAAATTTCACGTTTCCTTTGGCACAAAAGTATTCGTCTTCAACGATTACCGGAGTGGAGCTCAATCCGAAGCTCGTTGAACGCGCGAAAAGTAAAATCAAAGAAAAACGCATGAAGTACTTCCTTTCCGACGTTGAAAACTACATGCGACGCGCTCAAATCGGGACTGAAGACTTGGTTTTGCTAGATCCACCTCGTGCAGGAGCCAGCGAATACATCATGCGCGCTCTGGCCTCAGCGGCCCCTAAAAGAATAATCTATATCAGCTGTCACCCAGTGTCCTTGGCTCGAGATCTTAACTGGTTCTTTGCTTGGGCGCAGAAGCTGGGCAAATCGGCAAAGCTCGCAAGGGTGCAAACCTTTGAAATGTTCCCTCAGACCGACCATGTTGAGACTATTGCAGAGCTCAGGGTTGACTCTTAGTCTTCAAATGATACCTTTTTAACATGCGTAAATGGATTCTCGCACTGACTCTTTTATCTGCACTTGGATGTGCCAGTCAGGACAAGCAAAAAGCTGATTTGTACTTGCGAATGGGTGCTGCTCAAATGGAAAGCGGCAACTATCCGTACGCGCTTCGCGACCTTCTTAAAGCAGAAGAACTTGATCCTAAAAATGCGGCGACTCAGAACAACCTGGGCCTCGTCTACTTTTTCCGTGAACGTTATGACTTAGCCGAAAAGCATTTGCAAAAAGCCTTAGAGCTTGAGCCCAAGTACACCGAAGCTCGCAACAATCTTTCTCGCGTATTGATCGAACAGGGTAAATATGCCGATGCAGAAAAAGAGCTTCGTGTTGTCTTAGCAGATCTGACTTATCCTTCTCCTGAAAAAGCTTACATAAATTTAGGTCTGGCAAAATTCAACCAGAAAGACTTTACCGGTGCGCGCACCGCTTTCACCAAAGTACTTAATGCAAATCCAGATGATTGCATCGGGAATACTTACTTCGGTCGTACGTTTTTCGAGACTGAAGATTACGCCCGGGCGGCAGAAGCTTTGGATCGCGCCATCGGATTCTGTCAAAAAAGCCTTTATGATGAACCTCACTACTACAGTGCTTTGGCTTACTACCGCCTTGGAGACAAATCCAAATCGGTGGCTCGCTTTGAAGAGCTTATAAAGTATTACCCTACCGGGAAGTACCGTGAAAAAGCCAAAGGCATGCTCAGCTTGATTCGAAAGGGACATTAATGAAAAAAACCGGTGAAATTTTAAAGAAAGCCCGCGAGCAAAAAGGCCTGTCTCTGCATGAAATTGGTCTTTCTTTGAAAATTAACAGCAAGGTTTTGAAAGCCATCGAAGAAGGTGATGATTCTCAATTGCCTGCGAAAACTTTCTTGCGCGGTTTCGTACAAAGTTACGCAAATTTCCTGCAACTGGATTCAGACAAGGTTTTGGAAGTGTTCTATGAAGAGATGGGCTCAACAAAACCAAAACCTTATATCCGTGAAGTAGAAACGCCTAAATCTGAAGTTACCGAAACACGTCCAAGTTCAAGCGTTACAAGCACTGAGAAGCCGACCGAGACGGATGCCGAAGCCACGGTCACACCGATTCGTCGTGCAGCGCCCGCTTCATCGGGAAAATCGGATTTAAAATCCCTTCAAGAAAATAAATCCACTAAAACCATCGCGATTATTGGTGTAGGGGTCGTGCTTATTGGCCTTATTCTTTTCACAAAAAAGATGATCGATAAGTATTCTAAAGAAGCTGAAGTTCCAAGCGGTGAAGTTGCGCAAACAATGGAAGGTGCAACACCAGTGACGGCTGAAACACCAACGGTGACTGATGTTGACACCAATGGAGATGCAAGCCCGCTGACAAATTTAACGGCGAGCCCGACGCCAGCAGCTCCGTCGAGCCAGGCTTCTCCAACACCAACAGCCTCTCCGCTTGTGTCGACGCCAACTCCAACGCCTTCACCAACACCGGTTGCTGCGGCATCACCAACTCCAACCGCGACTCCGAAGGCAAGTCCTACGCCAAGCCCGACAGCTTCGCCGACGGCAACTCCAGTAGCAACAGCAAGTCCAACACCAAGTCCTACGCCAACTCCGTCGCCCACACCGAAAGAGACGAATAAACCCGTTGAACTTATCGTAGAGGCTTTGGATACAGTTGAAATTGAGTACTCTGCCCCGAACGGGAAGCCGCAAAAGATCCGTCTGTCTGCTGAACAAGTTCATACTTTTAAAAGCAAAAGCGGCCTTCGCATCAACTTCTCTAATGGTGGTGCCGTGAATCTGATCCACAATGGACGAGAAATCGGCATCCCTGGTGATTTGGGTAAGCCTATTAAGTTGAGCTACTAATCTTGAAAGATTTCCGCCGCATTTGGGCTATCAGCCTTATTGTAAAACTGATTCTTGCGGCACTTATTCCCTTAAGTGCCGACGAAGCCTATTACTGGGTTTGGTCGCAAAGACTTCAGCTCAGTTATTTCGATCATCCCCCGATGGTCGCTTGGTTGTTTTATCTAGGTCAAATTTTTGAACCATTCATGCACGCCGTTCGTTGGCCCGCCGTGATTTTAGGTCATGGAATGTTGGCAGTTTGGTATTACATACTGAAAGATCATGTTCCGTTTGCGAAGATCAAGGTGTGGGTTTATCTGGCCTTATTCTCTCCCCTTTTAGGATTTGGATCTTTGATCGTCACGCCTGACTTGCCGGTGATGTTCTTCTGGTCGCTATCGATTTTGTTGGCACTCAAAGCACTTCAAGAAAAATCACTGGGAATTTACGCCGCTTTAGGAGCAAGTTTAGGCTTAGGCTTCTGTGCTAAATATCACATCGTTCTTTTTGTACCCTGCCTTTTGGTTTATCTATTCGCCGAAAAAAAATGGAAAGACGTGCGCATTTCGGGCGTGGCACTTACGGTCATCACAGGTTTAATTTTCTGTGCGCCAGTGATCCTTTGGAACGTTCAAAACAACTTCGCCTCCTTTGAATTTCAGTTGAAACACGGCTTAGAAAAAAGCAGCTATAATCCTGAATGGACGCTTTCTTACGTCCTTGGCCAAATACTGATTCTTTTCCCGTTAGTATTCTGGGCGGCTTTGCGTTCAAAGGTTCCTGCGAGTTTGCGTTGGCTTTATTACTTCGGTTGGGGACCTCTTTTGTTCTTCTTCCTGACTTCGTTCCGCGCCCTTGTGGAAGCCAATTGGCCGATCATCGCCTATCCTGCGGTTTTAGGCTTAGCTCTGTTTCACGAAAGAATTCAGAAGTGGCTTAAGTATTACGTCATTTTTTGGGGAAGCATTATCGCTCTTGTGCTTGCGACACTTTTTACACCCGCACTTCGCAAGCTGAATGATAAAGTTAACGAACCTTACGAGTTTCAAGAACTCAGCACCGTGGCTCGCGAATACAGCCCGCTGTACGCAAGCTCCTATCAAATGGCGGCTTCATTATGGTATTTCAGCAAAGTTCCGACATTTAAATTAAAAGACATCAGTCGTTTTGATTTTTTTGACACTCTTCCTGAGGCACAACCTACTTCAGGCAGATTTTATTTAGTGAAGCGCGAGAGAAATGGTTTACCTTCTTGGATTTCCGAACAACAATGGCAGATGAAAGAGATTAAAAAGATATCTCCAGATTTTGTCTTGTTGGAATTCACAAAATGATCAAACTCTTTGGTGCTTTTTCATTCTTGCTTGTTACTTACTTCCTTTACGGATTTTATATAAATCAGTACGAAGTTTCCGTCGTTCCCCAACAGATCACACGTGAGCACGCGAAGAATTTAAATGACTACAAAGGTGTGATGAATGTTCACACAGATTTAAGCAGTGGTTCAGCCCCCGCAAGTTTTGTTATCGCCTCTGCAAAATTAGCGAATTTAGATTTTTTGATGTTCACCGACCTGAACATCTTCAATATGCCGACAACTTTTGAGTCTTATCACGGAAATCTTTTGGTTTTTTCTGCTGGCAAGTACAGCTATCTTGATTCGCGATTGATTTATTATTCGTTAAATCAAGAAAGCATCGGAAGTAATTTGGGCGAAGCTCAAGTAAAACTTGCAGATCTGCTTTCACAAAAAACAGGCGCCAGCAAAGAGTCACTAACGATTCTCACTCATCCCTACAAAGCTGGATATTCTTGGAGTGGTGAAATTCCCGAAGGCCTCGACGGTTTTGAACTTCTTAATATGAAGAGCTTGGTGAACCGTGCCTGGGAAGAATCGAAAATTTCCACGATCTGGAGTTTATTGATTTATCCATTTAATCCACGCCTGTCGTTCCTTCGACTTTACACTGAGCCCACAGATGAAATTGCTTTGTTAGATAAAATGAGTCAGCAACGTCGCATTATTGTCTATGGCGGAACCGAAGCTTCGGCCCGAGTTATTCCACTAGCAAATTATTTCATTCGCTTTCCTAGCTACAAACGCTCTTTTGAATTTATGAGCAATCACGTTTTGATGAAGTCGGAACTCACTGGAAGCTTCAACAGTGATCGCACGAAAATTTTTAATGCTTTAAAAAGCGGGAATTTTTATATCGCACTTGATATGCTTGGAGATCCCAAAGGATTTGTAGCTACCATTGAGAGCGAAAATAAATCTCACTTGATGGGTTCTGAAGTGAAGTTTTCTAAGAACATGTCTTTGAAGGTGGCTTTGCCGGTGAAGCCCAAAGACTTCTTTGAAATCATCATAATTAAAAACGGTGAAGTGGCGGCACGAATCAACGATCCTGAAACGGTTTATCAAATCCCCGAGCCGGGAGTTTATCGAGTGCAGGTGCGTGTTAGCCCAATGCTCCCACTTCCTGACGCTAAAAAATGGATCACGTGGATTTACACGAATCCGTTTTACGTTACTCCTTAAGTCTTATTTCAACTTCCAAACCTTGAATCGGTGGAGTTTGGCAGGCGAGGCGTTCTTCATCTAAAAACTTTCGGTCCTCAGCCATTTCGCTTTCAATTTCGTTGCGAGGGCCGATGTCTGAAAGTCCTTTTCGAACATGCACAAGGCAAGTTCCACAAGTTCCGTTGCCGCCGCAGGTATGGCTGATCTTAATTCCCGCGCGCAAAGCGACTTCCAGGACGGTTTCATCCTTATGACTCACCGGGACATCTGGGTGGCCTGGTAAAAAGGTTATATATATTCCAGACTTAGTGCCTTTCACGGCTAGGAACTCCTTCAAAGAATGACTCTTTTGTTGAAACCGCTCTCTCCATTTTGTATCAATAAATCCATGAGATTCATAGCTTTTGACTTAGAGACCACTGGAACTGTTCCTGGCGTAGACCAAATCGTTGAAATCGGGGCTGTTCGCTTCATTGACGGCCAACCTGAGGCGATCTTCGCAACACTTGTAGACCCACAACGTCCTATTCCTCCAGGCGCCTCTGCGGTGAATGGTATTAGTGACGACATGGTTAAAGGGAAGCCTTTCATTGAAAGCCTTCTGCCGATGTTTGCAGAGTTCTGTGGTGACGATATTCTTGTCGCGCACAATGCGCCGTTTGACTCTCAGTTTTTAACTGCGGATATCAAAAAGTATGAAGCTGCTGCTCCTAAAGGTTTGATCCTGGATACACTTCCTATCGCAAGAAAAGTGTTCCCAGGTCTTCCAAACTACAAACTTGGAACTTTAGTTCAGCACTTGAAAATCCCAACAACGGATTTCCATAGAGCGGAAGAAGATGCCTCTTATTGCGGCCACTTGTTCCACCAAATGGTGAAAAGAATTTCTATCGGCGGACAACCTCCACAAGTTACAAACCTGGTGGCGTTGACCGGTAAGCCAGAACTTCGCTTCCCACAAATCGTACGCCAGCCAAAACAAATGGATTTCTTCGGCGTTTAATTTTCTTTGAAAATTTAAAACTAAAAAGCCCTGAGAGATCAGGGCTTTTTTTTATTCTTTAGCTTTGTGAGCAATCGGATAGCGTCGGCCGCGACCGAAAGAATGTGGTGATACTTTCAATATTGGCGGAGCCTGCCAACGTTTAAACTCCGTACGCATCAAAACTGGTAATAACCATTTGTCGGTCTCAGTTTTTGCCGGCCCTGATCTTTCCACCAGGTAAGCCACAGATTTATCAAGATCTTCATACGGCGGCAGACTATCTTGGTCTTTTTGATTCGGACGAAGTTCTGCCGACGGCGCGCGCGTGATGATCTCTTCTGGAATCACTTCACCTTGCTGGTTGTAGTAACGAGCCAGCGCATAGACTTGTGCTTTAGTTAAATCCCCTAGCGGAGCCAAGCCACCACACATGTCTCCGTACAGCGTGGAATAGCCAGAGGCGTATTCGCTTTTATTCCCCGTGGTTAGAAGCATGCTGTTTTCTTTGTTTGAAAATGCCATCAAAGTTAAACCCCGCAAGCGAGCTTGCAGGTTTTCATGAACCAATCCGAAATCTTTAAGCTCAATTCCTTTTTCAAGGCCTTTGACAACCTGATCATACATCGGGCCGATCTCGACAACCTTGAATTCGACACCCAGGTTTTTTGCTAAGTCTTTCGCCAAAGTCAGACTTTTTTCAGCGTTGAAAGGACCAGGCAGTCCAATCGTTGTTACATTCGACGGACCTAAAGCATCCACCGCCAATGCGGCAACAACCGCAGAGTCGATTCCTCCGCTAAGTCCAAGATGCACTTTTTTCATTCCCGTTTTTGCGCAGAAATCACGGATGCCTAATACCAGTGCGCGACGAAGTTCTTCTGTCACATCTATTTTCGGCGTTTTATTCCACACTTCCATCGTGTCGATATCAATAACGTTGATATCTTCTTCAAAGGACTGACACGTTAGAACTTTCTTTCCTTTTTTATCGATAACGAAGCTGGCCCCATCAAAGATAATTTCATCCTGAGCTCCTACAAGATTTACATACATCATCGGAGCCTTGAAATATTGAGCTGTCTTACTAACGACGTATTCCCTTTGCTTCATCTTACCGACGAAATAAGGCGATGCACTGAGGTTGATCACCATGTCGATCTTTTGTTTTTTAACCTTTGCTAAAGGATTCACCACATACGGCGAACGGCCTTCTTTGTCTGGCCAGCCCCAAATATCTTCACAAATTGTAAGAAAGAATTTTTTCCCCTTCCAAGTGAAGTAGTTCTTAGAAAGATCACCTGGTTGGATAAAACGAGCTTCATCAAAAACATCACCCGTCGGTAAAAGTTGTTTGTGAAAGAATCGGGGCTTTTGACCTTTTGCTGCAAAAACGGCGCTATTGAAATACGGGCGTCCCATTTTTTTGGGATTTTTGGTGATCAATCCAAAAATAACACCGATGTCTTTAGGAATTTTTGAAAGCAGGGATTTTAATTCTTGTTCTTGTTTTGCAACGACCTTGGAACGTTCTAAAAGATCAAAGGGATGATAACCAAACAAGGCGCACTCGGGAAAAACGACAAGATCACACTTGCGTTGTTGTGCCTGGCGAATGAAGTCTAAAATTTTTTCTTTATTGAACTGGAAGTCAGCGAGTGTCGGATTTATTTGGGCAATAGCGATTCTCATTCAATCACTATACGCCCAGAAAACCCGTCTTGGTAGCCATGCCAGTGATTAATCTCGACTTCTGGAAACTTCCAGCAATAAAAGCCTTCGCCGTTGTCAAAGTCTGCCATCCAAAGGCCTTTCGGTTCGGCTCCCAACTTTTCGACTTTGACTTGCCAACGGTCAATTATGACATTGATTTCAGCTTCGATCGCTCCCACTGATGGATGCGACTTGTCGGAAAAAGCGTCAATACGATTGAGGTGAGTTTTGACCTGGCGGCTTGCCTCGTCTGTCATGCGATAGATCAGCGGCAAAAGACGTCGCGCTTCCTGCAACGTGAATGTTTTTTTGCGATTGATTTCAACCACATTTTCCAAAGACGATCCCCCACCCTTATGTCGATGAAGGCTGTATCCATGAAAGATGGAAGTGTTTCAAGCAATTAAAGCAAAGACAGATAACTTAAGAATTTATATGAAGAATTTCTAAACGCGACGCAGATTATCCAGAGTCGCTCTTAGACATTTGCAACGCTTGACCGCCAATAAAGATCACAAGAGCAATGACCAACGCCGCGATGAACAAATAGCGTATAAAATTTCCAATCGTCATCGGCTCGTCTTCTTGCGCGGTTGTTTTAATTTCGGGTTTTTTAACCAGAATTTTCTTGGGTGGAGGCTTTACGGACTCTCCGGCAACGATGCGCCCACCTGTTCCATCGGCTTTCTTCTCAAGCTTCTTTCTTTCCGTTTCAGTTAAGCCTGAAATACCCACGGACATTCTTTTTCTTTGAGGGGCGACGTAGCGGCCGCCATTACTCGCTCTAAAGAAGCCCCCATTGCCACCATTATCCAAGGCGATTTCTACAACCTTACCGCCGCCTTGCGAGTTCCCACCGGTTTCGACACCGGAAGAGGGACGGCGTCCTCGGTTCATATAAGAACCGCCACGACGAGAGGATGATCCCGCATATGTTCCACCAGAACCGCCGCTGCCGCCATCAGAAGAACTGCTTGAGCTTGAATTATTCTTTGAGGATGAGCCGTCGCCGGAAGAACCATTGCCATTTCCACTGCCCGGTGGTCTTCCATTCGCCAAAGTTCCCGGCTGAAATTTTTTATCGCATTCAGAATCTTCATCAACAGCCGATGGTGTGTCGCTGCCAAGAGTTGGAAGCTCGCCGTACTCAAGAAGACAGGCGACGTATTTTCCCATGTAGTTATCAACGAATTGCCCAAACGGTTTAAAGATCTGATTTGCCAACATCAAAATCAGAGAAACAGTAATAACCAACATCAGAACGTATTCGATGACGGCCTGACCTTGTTTATTCCCAAGTCTAGAAGTAAATTGAGATTTCTTCACTCGTACGAGCATTTAGGTCATAATACAACATATGATGACTGGACTGAATTTCAATCGCTCCTTATTTATCCTCTTCTTGGCTTTTGTCTCATATTCATACACTCCCCAGGCTTTAGGCCAGAGTAAGGATGAATTCTCTCTGTTCGAAAAAGAACTCGATGCAAACTCTTCTGCGGAGGTAAAACCTTCATCGGCGCCGAAGCCTACCGAGAAAAAGAGTTCGCCTCCGGCGAAAGCCGTTTCTGCTCCGGCCGCGAAGACCACGCCAGCTCCGTCACCTACACCAGCACCCGCAGCTAAGACGACCCCGTCCCCAACTAAAGAATCTCCAGCACCAGCAAGTCCCGCGGCTCCAGTGCAAACCACACCCGCTCCGGTTGATGCGAAAGTCCCAGAAACAGTGGCGGCTACCGTATCTACAACTTCCGCCGAAGAAACTTCAGATCAAAAGATTGAACGCCTAAAAAAGGAAATCCGCAGCGGTCCTAAAAATGGCGCTTTGATCGTCCAACTAGCAGAAGAATTTTACAAAAAAGAAGACTACGAAAAAGCGACTCTGCTTCTGTGGAAACACGTCGATAAAATTGATCGCAAAGGCTTAGTGCTTTTGGCGAAGGCCCATGAAAAACGCAAAGAACCCAACGAGATGTTGCGTGCTTTGAATGTGCTTATCGGAAAAGACGAAAAAGATTTTGAAGCTTACTCACTCATGGGTAACGCCTATGTCATGAGCCGCAAAACCAAAGACGCGATGGAAAGCTATAAAAAGGCCACCGAACTGAATCCGCAGTATGAGCCGGCTTACGATGGGTTGATCGACCTTTACGAAAAGCGAGAGCCGCCAAATCTTTATGAGTTGCGCATCCTTTATCAAGACATGGTCCAAAATATCGGACCACGTCCTCAGTATCTGCGTAAACTTTGCGAAATCAATACGATGGATGCCACCTATGAGCCGGCAGTTCATGCCTGCAATGAAGCCATTCGTAAAGACCCTAAAGTCGCTGATGGTTACGTTTACCTGGGTATTAGCCAGAAGGCCTTAGGTGAAGACGATGTGGCTTTAAAAACGCTCAAGAAAGCTTCTAAAGACTTCCCGAAGTCAGAGCTGGCGCAATATCAGTATGGAAAGCTCTTAGAAGATCAGAAGAACTATGTCGATGCGATGAAACAGTATAAAGCCGGCACAGAGGCAGATCCTCAGGCGGCTCGCTCTTGGTTGGGGCTTGCGACTTCGTCGTTTGAAATTCGCAAATTTGATTTAGCTTTGATCGCGTTTAAGAACGCCTGCAAGTATGACAAAAAAAATGCCGTGGCCTTTAGAAAAGCCACGACAATTTTAAGAAACCAGAAGAACTCTCAATGGATCGGAAAGTTTGAAGACGCTTCCGAAACTTGCACGTTCTAATTTTCGGTGACGATACCACCTAGAAGATCGTATTCCATACTATCGGTGATGTGAACTTTAACCATGTCACCGACTTGTGCTTCACCTTCATTGATAAGAACAACTCCATCGATGTCCGGAGCTTGACCCCAGAAACGGCCTTGCAATAACAAGTCAGTCTCTTCACTGAAGCCTTCTACGATCACGTCGATAGTTTTACCCACAAAATCCGCGTGTTTTTCGCGAGAAATATTTTGCTGAATTTCCATTAAAGCATCGTGACGGAACTGTTTTGTTTCTTCATCAATTTGATTTTCCATGCGGCCGCCCGGAGTGTTCTCTTCTGGAGAATACTTAAAGCAACCAACGCGGTCGAATTGTTGTTCAGCTACGAATTGCAAAAGTTCTTCGAACTGTTCTTGAGTTTCACCTGGGAAACCTACGATAAATTGCGTGCGGATCACAGCTTCTGGGATGTGCTCACGGATATTCATCAAAGCCGTTTCGACTTCATCACGAGTCATCTTACGGTTCATACTCTTAAGAACAGCGTCATTGATGTGCTGTAAAGGCATGTCGAAGTACTTCACGATCTTTTTGCTGTTTTTGATCACTTGAACCATCTCAGGAGTGATTCCATCTGGATACAAATACATCAAACGGATCCATTGAAGACCTTCAACTTGATCCAAAGCTTTCAGCAACTCGACCGGGCTTTCTTTGCGAGTTGGATCTTTACGACGGATATCCCAACCGTAGTCTGTGAAGTCATGGCTGATAATGATGAGTTCTTTAACTCCACCTGCGACTAAAAGTTTTGCTTCAGCGACGATAGCATCAATCGAACGAGATTGAAGGTTTCCGCGAATCAAAGGAATCGCACAGAAAGCACAACGCTTCATGCAACCTTCAGAAATTTTCAAATAAGCACGGTGACCCGGTTGAGAGTTCACGCGCGGAGTTGCTTCTTCTTGAAGATAAGTAGGAAGGTTGAAGAAAGTTTTCTTTGTGTCGCCCGCATCGGAATTTTTTAGGATCTTAGCGATATTTTGGAATTCACCCGAACCTACGAAAAGATCTGCTTCCGGCAAACCTTCAACAAGGTCGTCTTTATAACGCTGAGTTAAGCAACCTGCGACAACGACTTTTTTAATTTTGCCTTCTTGCTTAAGGTCACTCATATCCAAAATTCTTTGGATGGATTCTTTTTTTGAATCTTCGATGAAACCACAAGTGTTTACGATCACCGTGTCCGCTTCTTCAGCTTCGCCAACAACTTGGTAGCCGTCCTTCATCAAAGTACCGGCCATGATCTCACTGTCGACAAGATTCTTTGGACAACCTAAAGAGATAAAATGAACTTTGTTGTTTTGAGTTGTCTCTTGTTTCATAGATCCGTCACCTGTGCACCTTTAGGCGGTTGGTATTTAAATAAACTTTTCTTTTCTTTTTTCTTAAACTCGATGTCCGAAAACTTCAGTGTCGTCAGATTTCCGATATCGTCTTTATAAGAAATCTCGTTCAGCGTGCTGTCTTTCGGGTTTATCACGACTTGCATCGACTTCACCGTCAGATCATCGTACAGCGGGGTTACATCGAGCTTCACAAGGTCGCCCGCTTTTTCTTCCTTCTGAACTTTAAAGTTCTTTTCTAAATCCGTTCCCAGAAGCGAAGAAATTAAAATATGCGACCTGGTTTTTTTATCGACTTTACCTTTAGCTACTTGAACAGGTCCGCCGAATTCTTTTGGAGGAGTTTGCTCACTCCAAATCGTCGAACCATCGAAAACCAAAAGAGTTTGTTCTGGATTTGTGTTTTCCCAGCGGAACTTGCCGTTCGCTAAAAAGATTTTTCCTTCGTGCTTTGTTTCTTTGCCCAAAAGTTCTGACTTCACAGACTTTTCCACGCTCATTTCCACAAGCTTGGCGTTACGATATTTCTTAGAAACTTTTTGAAGAGTCCCATTTCCCGTTGCCGCAAAAACACCCCAGGAAAAGGTCATTAGGAAAAACAAGATACTGATTCTTTTAAACATTCGCGATTTATAGCAGATGTCTGGACGCTCCGCAAGAGAGCCTCCTATGAGCTAGGACCCAAACCTCAAAATGAGCTGGGCAGCCTAGTGCTATGTGAGCCGCCCTCGCTGTAGCCCCTGTAGTTAAGACATCATCGGCAAAAACCCAGAGCGTCTCAGGCGCAAAGTCCACAGGGCTTGTAGAATTTTCACGAAGCTTCATCTCTATCAGGGCCCTCTCCGCCCGGTCCGCTCCGCGCTGGTGATGCTTTGAAGTCTTCTCTAGGCAGGGGTGAAAACCCGCCCCTAAGGCCTTCGAAATCCCTTGGGCCCAAGCGTACGAATGATCCTTTTGATCTCTGCGTTTGGCAGGGGCCGGGACGACTTGAACGGGTCGTCTAAGAGAGACTAGAGGTAACGTTTTCCGAACGAAATCTTGCGCATAATAGCTCCAAGCCTCTTCGTTGTTCGTTCCCTTTAGCGATAAAACAAGTTGGGAAAGAATGTCGCTTCTTCCGGGATCCCAGTTGTAATGAGCCCGCGCCTGAAAAGGTGGAAGTAGAATCGGGGTTGCTTGCTCCCACCGATCTAATTTTAGAGCACAATATCTACAAAACCGCCCCTTAGTAACCAAGAAGGATCCGCAATTCAGACAGCACGACAGGTGTTTCTTAAATAAATTAAATGTTGGATTCATCACAGTGCTTCTACTGCAAATTCTTTGACAGCTTTTGCGGCCAGGCCTAGAAAATGACTAGAGGGGAAATCATGAAACTTTTTGCTCTGATTCTTACTTTGGGTCTTTCACTTCAAACCTTCGCAGCTCACCGTGGTCTTTCGCCAGTTCGCAGGGCAGGTGAAACTTACCAACAAGCTCGTGACCGCCATTTCTTTAATTGGAATTTTAAAATCCCTTCTCCATTCCCATCGCCATTTGATGATCATCAAGAAGAGATGTCTTTTGGCTCACCAGTGGATAGATATAAAAAGCCTTTGAAGAATTTAGATCTTAGCGAAATTCCCGATGTGGGCTCTTACGCGGATCTAGAACGTGAATTCAAATATGTTCGCGACTCCCGTTTCATTCAAACAGACGATCCATCATTTCCTCGCCGCTTAACATGGATGTATCCAGATGATGGCTGTTACGCTCGTGCGGAAATGGCGAAGATTGAATTGGTTGAACACAATTTCCCTGCGCCTAAAAAGATTTTTGTGTTCGGAAATCTGCACGCAATCACGAAGAACTCCCCAACGGGAGATGTTATGTGGTGGTATCACGTGGCAGTGACTTACAGAGTGGGTAACGAAGCCTACGTTTTTGACCCAGCGATTGAACCAACACGTCCGTTGAAACTGACAGAATGGAATGACAAAGTCGGCGGCACTCGCTCGAACGTTCAATACTCCATTTGCCACAAAGATACGTTTGACCCTTCCCAAGACTGTGTGAAACCGCACGCATTGACTGAGCAGGAAGCGTTGAGCGAACAGGTTTCTTTCTTAGAATACGAATGGGACCGCGTGAAAGACTTGGGTCGTGATCCTTACAAGGAACTGGGTGAATTCCCACCTTGGTCTGTAGTTCACTAGATATTGTGGTACGGAATTTTTTTGATGATCGTAAAGGCGCGGTAGATTTGCTCTAAGCTCATCGCCTGCGCCATTAAGTGATTCATCACCATGGGCGACAGCGCCACCTTCAGATCGGCTCTTTTTCGGACGTCTTCGTTAACACCAAACGCCCCACCAATAATAAAAATAGAGCGCTTTTTGGAACTTCCCAGAATGTTTTCGATTTTTTTAGAAAACTGAATGGAGTCAAAGGCTGATCCGCGCTCATCAAAAAGAACGACGAAATCGTCGCTATTGATATTCTTAAGAATGAGTTCGGATTCTTCGTTGCGTTTAAAATCAGCATCTTCACGAGCGGATTTTTTTGCTTTCAGACTTTGAATTTCAAAGGGAATAAAGAAAGAGATCTTCTTTTTGTACAACTCGCTGACCTCATCAGCCCATGCCTCTTTGGCCGTCGCGAGATTGTACAAAATGAATTTCATAGATTACTGAGCCTCGCCCTTACCCAAGTAAGGATCTTTGAAGCCGAGGTCTTTGCCTTCTCTCCAAAGGTTTTCAAGGCTGTATTCCTGACGAACGAAATCATAGAAGATGTGAACGATCAAAGAACCGTAGTCCACAAGAACCCAGCGTCCTTCGTCGATACCTTCCACACTTTGTGGATGCACGTTGTATTCTTCTTTTACCGCCATCACGATGTTTTCAGCCATAGCCGCTGCGTGACGAGTGGAAGTACCTGAAGCAATCAAAGTGTATTCGCTTGGAGCTGCAATTCCCGTTAAGTCAAAGCCACGGACGTTGATGCCTTTCTTAGCGAACAAGACGTTCGCGCAGAATTCAGAGAACTTTTTAAAGTCCCCGATACGGTCACCCAAGTTACGATAAAGCTTGTGATCTTTGATGTAAGATTCAACAGCTAGCGGAAGATATTTTTCGACCGGTTTACCCGTGCGCAACCACTTACGAAGCTCACTTGCAGAAATTTCGATATCACGCAAAGTGATGAACTGAATATTACGGCCGGTATTCAACTCGATAAAGTTGAAATCAAAATCTGAAACCATCGGCTTTAAGTAGCCTGGCATTTCATCTAAAGATTCTGGAGTTTCGTAACCAGGACGAGTCGTAACCACCAAGTTCACTTCAGAAAGAAGCTTTTGATAGTCTTTCCATTGAGAAAGCTCTTCAAACTTATCCGCGCCGACAACCAAATAAAGATCGTTAGCGTCGTAAGTTTTACGAAGATTCAAAACTGTATCAATCGTGTAGCTCATGCCACCACGCTTGATTTCTTGATCGTCTACGAAGTAAGTCTCGCCGTATTGTTCAAAGGCTAGGCGAGTTAGTTCCAAACGTTGTTCTGCTGTTGGACCCTCAACCGGAGTTTTCAAAGGGTTTTGAGCCGCAGGAACGATGTGAACTTTTTGAAGGCCGACTTTTTTCGCTACTGTTTGAATAGCGTTGATGTGGCCCATATGCGGAGGATTAAAACTTCCACCAAAAATACCTATTTTCATTATTCTTCTTCCTCTTGCATGATTTGACGAGCAAGTTCTTGAATAAATTCTTTGATATTTTTGCCCGTCACTGCCGAGATTGCATAAGGCTCTTGGCCCGAAATATCTTTGAACTTATTCTTAAGTTTCATCAGTTGTGTTTCGCTTAATGTGTCGATCTTGTTGAGCACAACAAACTGAGGACGCGTGGCTAGAGGGAAGAATCCTTCTTTGTCTTCGTTGTTGGTGTCGTACATCTTAAGCTCATTATTAATATCTAAATAATCTTCCACTGGATCACGCCCCGACATACCGGAAGCATCAATCAAGTGAATGAAAAGACGCGTGCGTTCGATGTGCTTTAGGAATTGAATTCCTAAACCAACGCCTTCGTGCGCGCCCTTCACTAATCCTGGGATATCCGCAACGACGAATGACGTGTAGTCACCGGCTTTGACGACACCCAAGTTCGGAGTCAAAGTTGTAAAAGGATAATCCGCAATCTTCGGACGAGCCGCAGAGATGCGCGAAATCAAAGTGGACTTTCCAGCATTTGGAAAACCAATGATTCCCACGTCGGCGATCAATTTCAACTCAAGCTTAACTTCAATCTCTTCACCGTCTTCGCCAGGTTGTGCGTAGTCCGGAGCTTGATTCACACTTGTTTTGAAAAACTCGTTACCCATTCCGCCACGTCCGCCTTTAAGCAAAACGTACTCAGAAATTCCCGTCATATCGACGATGATTTCGCCTTCAAGAGTACGAATCACTGTTCCTTCTGGAACAATCATCACCAGGTCTTCACCATTGTGACCGGATTTTTGTCGACCCATGCCCATCTGGCCATTTTGAGCCGCATATCTTTTGTTCTGACGAATATCGACAAGAGAATTGATATGTTTAGATGTACGGATAATGACGTCGCCGCCTTTTCCGCCGTTACCACCATCAGGACCACCGCGTGGCATAAGCGATTCACGGCGATAGCTGACGCAACCAGGGCCGCCTCGGCCTGACGCAAGAGATATTTTTACTTCATCGATAAACTTCATATAGCACCAACGGTCACGGCTGTATCACAGATTCACTGAGAAGGGCATGCCAGAGTAAGGACATTGAAAGCGTTATAGGGGGAAAAGACGAGGGGCGAGGCCCAAACAGAAAAAGGAGCCAGTTTGAAGTGGCTCCTTTTCAGTATGAAAAATTCTTGATGCTTATCCGAACTGGTTTAATCGAAACGATTAAACAGCTTTTGGATAAACGCTAATTTTGAAACGTTCTTTAGAGAAACGTTCAAACTTAACAAGACCTTCGATAACAGAATAGATCGTGTAGTCACGACCCATTTTAACATTGTTACCCAAGTGGAATTTTGTTCCACGTTGACGAACAATGATTGTTCCTGGAAGAACTTTTTCACCACCGAAGCGTTTTACACCTAAGCGTTTACTCTGTGAATCACGACCGTTCTTTGTACTACCACCGGCTTTTTTACTTGCCATGACTAACCTCTCTTAAGAATTAAAAATTATGCTTTCTTAGAAGTTTTCTTAGCTGCTTTTTTCTTAGCGCCAGTTGCTTTTTTTGCAGTCTTTTTAACTGCTTTCTTAGCAACTTTCTTTTTCGCTACTTTTTTAGCCGCTTTTTTAACAACTTCTGCAGTTCCTTTGTTCGCTGCACGCTCTTTACGAGCTGCTACGCGAGCTTGTGCTTTTTCTGCACGAACTGCTGCTACGTCTACTACTTTTGCAGATTCATCTGTTTTCGCAGTTTTACCGTCGAAAGAGATCGCCTTAACAAAAAGCTCTGTGAACTCTTGTTTGTGAGTTGCGAACTTTCTGTAACCTTGACGACGCTTCTTTTTGAAGACGATTTGTTTTCTTGTTTTAGCTTGTTTTGTAACTACAACAGTTACTTTCGCGCCTTTTACAAGAGGTTGACCAACAGCAGTGGACTCACCACCAACCATCAAAACTTCGTTGATTTCAAACTCTGCGCCAAGTGCTTGCTCAAGCTTATCTACTTGAAGAACGTCACCAGCTTGAACCTTATATTGCTTACCGCCTGTACGAATAATCGCGTACATGAAATACCTCCAGCTACCCGAATTAAGCCAATGGTAAATGCCACCTCGCACTAGGTTTTGTCAACCTAATACATGCTATTTTTTTCAGCTTTAAAAGGGAGAAAAAGAGAATAGCTTTCGCCCCCCTTAAATGCAAATCTTTGTTGCAGATTTTTAGAGGGGTCCAGGGTTAAAAGAAAAGCCTGTTTTTTCAGCAGCTTAGCTAAGATTAGGGCTTCAAAAGTTCACGCTTAATCGCGTCGCTTAGTTGAACCTTAGGGCTGTTTACAAGAGCTTTAATCATCTCCATGTGATCTTTATATGCCTTCTCAGTCCCCGCTGTACGAGTTCTGGCGGCAATAACGCGGAGCTCATCTTTTTCTCTGCGCAAAGACTCAAAGATCACTTCGGCCTTCTCGCTGCTGTTTCTGATGGCACTTTTGCTTTCCAGGAAATATTCCGCAGCTTTATCGTAACGGCCGGCATGAGCATTAATGCTTGAGCCTACCAAATAGTCCCTTTCGGACTTCTGCACTTTTGCATCTTTCAAATAGACTTCGTAGGAATCCGCCGACTCTTTATACTTCTTCGTCGCCTCTTCTACTTTGTTGGATGTGCGAAGCTTGTCGGCCTCAAGCCGTGTTTGGTTAAAGTACACACGTGCTTTATAACTATCTCCATACATCCCGGCGATTCCCTGGCGCATCAGCTGATTGCGTTCAACGTCGGAAAAGCCTGCCGCCTTTAAAAGATCTGCTTTCTGTTTTAAATCGGCTGCAGAATAAGTTCCGTAACCGCGCCCAGTGTCTGAAGCGATTTCGTGAGCCTTCACTAAGGCTTCTTTTTGCTCAGCCGTCAAAACACGCCCTAAGGATTTTTCTGCTTCAGCAATACGTTCCGCATTTGAAAGCTTTGCCATTTTTGCTAGGTCAACAGCAGCCTCACCGGCCTTGCTAGCAACTGCGGTTTCTTTTGCCGCTAATCCACCCGCTTGCAGAAGTTTCGCAAGCTTTGGAGCCTTCGCTAAGACATTCACGGCTTTTCCGGGGCTTACGACAGAAAGAACACCGTAACAGAGCATCTCGGCTTGCGCTTCATTATTAAAGCACGCAAGCTTCACGCCTTGTTTTTCCAGGTACTGCTTTCCTTTTTCTAAAAGATTTAAAGAGACCTCAGACATTTTCTTTAGATCAGCGTCGCTCAGCGAACCGTCTCGACGCATTCTCCACAAGGCCAGTGGTGCTAAGATAGGGTTAGAGAACATGACAGCGTTTGAATATGTTTTGATTGATGAATCAAACGTGCTCGAACGGCACTCAGGGCTGTTCCAGCATTCACGAATGTTGGCGGCTCCCTTGCCGGCTAAATCCGGAATCGACGAAAGAGCTTCCCAAAAATCTTTACCTACTTCGACAGCGCCGGAAAAACATCCTTTCAACTGATCAATGGGTCTCATTAATCCTGAATCACAAACCGCGCCCGGTGAGCAAGAACGAATAGAGGACGCTACTTCAGGATCAGACTTCGCCAGGTTTTCACAGCCTGCAAGCTTTTGCTCGGCCTTACACATTTCAGACGCTAGCTTTAAAGGCTCAGGAATTCGTTCACAATCTCCTAAAAATTTTGAACATGACAAACTGATGTCGGCAGAAAGCACCGACAATGGAAAAAGCAAAGTTAGAATAAGGAGTTGAATCGCCTTCATGAACATTACATCGGCATTTGATGGTGGTTCTAAACAGCTTTTATGGAATAACTAGGGGCCCTGGGTAACAAGGTCTAGGCTAGGAGGTACTGCTGCGCGTGATGCAATCTCTAAAAAGAAATTCTAGGGTTATTGAAAACAGAATGAGGTGTTCTCGATGAAGAAGGTTGGGGAATTTCTGAAAAAATCTCGCGAGGCTAGGAATCTTTCTCAGGGAGATGTTTCCACCCACCTCGGCTACAACACCCCTCAGTTCATCTCAAATTGGGAACGCGGTCTTTCTCTTCCCCCCGTCACCACTCTAAAAAGCCTCGCAAAACTTTACAAAATTAATGCTGACGAACTTTTTCAAATGATTTTGGAAGAGCATCTTGAACAGACAGCAGAATCTCTTCGCCAAAAATTTGAGGAAGAGAATCTAAAATATTCTAAACAAAGAAAATCTCGTACTGCTCTAAGTGGTAGTTAGGTTCGATTTTGAAGGCCACTGAGCGCCCGAGTTTTTTCTCGATGCTTTCAAGGCTTTCGCCTTCAACTTCATAAATCCAATCCACGACACCGCTGTGACAATGAATGACGACATTGGTTTTCTTATTGATAAGCATGTCGGCATCACGCTCTAGTTCGCGGAAGATTTCATTCGCTACTGTGGATTTACGTTTAATATAACCTTTTCCATCACAGTAAGAGCAAGGCTCACACAAGGTCTTAATAAGACTTGGACGAATGCGCTTACGAGTCATCTCTACAAGACCCAACTGAGACATAGAAACGATGTTTGTGCGTGCGCGATCGCGCCCTAATTCTTCGGCCAAAGCTTCTAAAACTTTTTCGCGGTGAGATTCTTTTTCCATATCGATGAAATCGATGATGATGATACCGCCGCAGTTACGAATGCGCAGTTGGTGCGCCGTCTCGCGAACCGCTTCCAGATTGGTTTTTAAGATGGTGTCTTCAAGATCTTTTTTCCCGACGAACTTACCCGTATTCACGTCAATGACTACGAGTGCTTCGGCTTCATCAATCACGATGTAACCGCCGGACTTTAACCAGATCTTTCTTTCCATCGAGCGAGAAATTTCAATATCAATGTCGTACAAATCAAAAAGAGGTTTTTGTTCTTCGTAAAGTACGATGTTTTGTTTGTACTTAGGCATGAACTGAGAAACGAACTTCACAACTTTTTTGTGAATTTCGATATTATCAACCCACACGCTGGTGACATCTTCAGACATCAAATCACGAAGCGCACGCAGCTCGACATCAAGTTCGGTGTGAACCATGCCTGGTGTTTTTTTCTTTTCATAGTTTTTGAAAATTTCTTTACTAAGACGATCTAAGTATTCGATGTCCGCTTTCAACATCTCTTCAGAGGCGCCCTCGCCTGCGGTACGTACGATCACACCCCCGGAAGGATTGATTTTTTGTACCAGCTTACGCAGGCGTTCACGTTCTGTCTCATCTTCAATACGGCGAGAAATTCCTAAGTGGCGTACAGTCGGCAAAAACACGACGAAACGACCTGGCAAAGACAGATGCGTCGTCAAGCGCGCACCTTTTGTTCCCAAGGGATCTTTAGCTACCTGAACTAAAATGGACTGACCTTCTTTTAATAAATCCTGAATAGGAGTTTTATTTTGATGTGAAGGAAGTTTGTCGTCATCCCCTTCCATTTCCAAGGGTTCCTCACGATCAACATCAGACAAGAAGTTGTCGTCCACGTCTTCACGGATATCGCCGACATAAAGAAAGGCCGCTTTTTCTAAGCCGATATCCACGAAGGCTGCCTGCATTCCAGGAAGAACTCTTAGTACGGTCCCGCGATGAATCGACCCGACCAAGGTCGGCGAAGTTTTACGTTCAATTTTTAAATCAGAAAGAATGCCGCCATCGACATAGGCCACACGAGTTTCTTGAGGTCTCACATTGATGAGAATTTCAGCTGACACAACAACCTCCTACCCTAGTTCATTAGTCCAGAAACAAGACCGAGAGCAAATAATATTTAATATTGAAACACATCTGACCGAAAAGATCATGGAAATAGAGCCTTTACCGGAGATTACGATGGCAACAATTGATGAACTGTTCAAACTCATGGTGGAACAAGGAGCCTCCGACTTGCACATTACAAGCGGCGCACCTCCGTATTTGCGTCTCCATGGAAACATGATTCCGTTGAACTATCGCGAATTGACGAACCAAGACGTACAAGGTTTGCTCTTCGAGATTCTTTCTGAGAAGCAGAAAAAAGCCTTCGTCGAAAAATGGGAACTGGATTTTGCCTACACCCTTTCAGGCATCGGACGTTTTCGTTGCAATATCTTTATGCAAAGAAAAGGTCTTGGCGCCGTTATGCGTATCATTCCAGAAAAAATCAAAACGGCACAAGAATTGGGTTTACCTCCAGCAGTGATGGACATGATCGATTGCGATCGTGGTTTGATTCTAGTTACCGGCCCTACGGGTTCGGGTAAATCAACAACGCTCGCTGCGATGATCCATCAGATCAACGCCACTCGTGAAGCGCATATCATCACGGTGGAAGACCCGATCGAGTTCGTACATCCCAACTTAAAAGCCTTGGTGAATCAACGTGAAGTTGGAAGTCACACGAAAAGTTTCGCGAACGCCTTGAAAGCGGCTCTGCGTGAAGACCCAGATATCTTGCTTGTCGGTGAGTTGCGTGACTTAGAAACTATTTCGTTAGCCTTGACGGCTGCAGAAACAGGTCACATCGTGTTTGGTACTCTTCACACGAACAGTGCCGCTAAAACTGTCGATCGTATCATTGACGTTTTCCCTGCGGGTCAACAACAACAAATCCGTACAATGCTTGCGGAAAGTTTGCGTGGAGTCGTCGCGCAAACACTTTTCTCGCGCGCCGATGGACAAGGCCGTGTGGCCGCTTACGAAATCATGCGTAATACAAAAGCCATCTCGAACTTGATTCGTGAAGGTAAAGTCCATCAAATCCCTTCAGCCATGCAAACGGGCTCAAGTCAGGGTATGGTGCTTTTCGAAAAATACATCGAAGACTTGGTTCGCAAAGGAAAGGTTTCTGCAGCCGATGCAAAAACTTTCTTGGGTCAAGCTGGCGGTGGCGATACAACGATTCAAGGAACTATGGCGGGAGGCTCTGCCCCACGCACCAAAGTTGGCTAATTAGAAATCGTACGAAAATTGAACTATTGAGGGAGCCTTGGCAAGATTTGCCAGGGCTCTTCTGCTTTTGAGTTCTTGATCAAAGACATTGGAATAATCATAAGTTTTGGCAGCTGGGCGCGAGGAGTCATAAACAACATATCCCAAACCAGCCGCAAATCCGATCAAAGCTCCGGTCGTGATATTGTCGGTGTGCTCTTCGGGTTCACCATAAAATGAGAGAGTGCTTAGCCCCAGGATCGCTCCGCCCAGACTGGAAAACAAAACAGTCGCAATACTTCTTTTCACCGTTCTGTCTGCTTGCGCAAAAGAGGCAGAGGAAGTGAACAAAATCACGGCTGTTAGTAAAACTGAGGTCCACTTCTGTAGTGTCATGATTGCCTCCTGCAACGAACTAAGATAACTTTTCTTATTTAAACACTCTTGAGGTGCCCGGTGCAACTAAGTCGTTATATTGACCATACTCTTTTGAAACCTGAAGCGCAGTTAGCGCAAATCGAAAAGCTTTGTGCAGAAGCCAAAGAACACGGCTTTTTCAGTGTTTGTGTAAATACCTCTTACGTCCCTGCGTGTGCGGAACTTCTTAAAGGCTCTTCCGTCAAAGTTTGCTGCGTTGTCGGCTTTCCTTTGGGAACAATGGATACGGAAAGCAAAGCTTTTGAAACTTCAACGGCCATCAAAAACGGCGCAGGCGAAATCGATATGGTGATCCATGTTGGTGCTTTAAAAGACCGTCGCTTAGACTATGTGCGAGACGATATCAAAGCCGTTGTGAAAGCCGCGCAAGGTCGCACGGTGAAAGTGATCATCGAGACGTCTCTTTTAAATAACGACGATAAAGTGTTGGCATGCAAAGCCGCGATGGAAGCCGGGGCTCACTTCGTAAAAACATCCACAGGATTTGGTGGCGGTGGCGCGACGGTTGATGACGTCAAACTGATGAAATCAGTTGTTGGTGATGCACTGGAAGTGAAAGCCTCTGGCGGTATTAAGGATATCGCTCAAGCCAAAGCGATGATTGATGCCGGCGCAACTCGCCTAGGCACAAGCTCTGGAATCATTATTGTTCAGGGCGGAACCGTTCAAGGAGGTTACTAATGGCATTTCTTCCAGCAGAAATTATTAAAGCGAAACGTAACGGTCGCGAACTCTCCTACGATGAGATCAACGAATTTATTCTGGGATATGCGCGCGGTCAGATTCCTGATTATCAAATGTCGGCGCTTTTGATGGCGACCTTTTTTAAAGGCATGACGACGGAAGAAACTCTGTCGCTTACGAAAGCCATGCTTCACTCTGGTGAAGTTGTGGATTTTTCTTCCGTGCCGGGATTTAAAGTCGATAAACACTCTACAGGTGGCGTGGGCGATAAGACCAGCTTGATTCTAGGTCCGATCGTTGCCGCTGCTGGCGTGCCCGTCCCGATGATTTCAGGTCGCGGCTTAGGCCATACCGGAGGAACGTTAGATAAGCTTGAATCTATTCCTGGATTCAATACACAAAAATCTTTGCCTGAATTCGTGGAGCTGGTTCGCAAACATGCGATTTGCTTTATCGGTCAAACAAAAGAAATCTGCCCTGCGGATAAAAAGATCTATGCACTTCGTGATGTGACAGCGACGGTGGAAAGTCTTCCGCTGATTTGTGCTTCGATCATGTCTAAGAAATTGGCCGAAGGCATTGATGGCCTGGTGCTGGACGTGAAGTTTGGTTCTGGCGCCTTCATGAAAACTCCCGCCTTAGCAGAAGAACTCGCTTTGAATTTAATGGCTATTGCTAAAGGCTACGGTAAGAAAGTAACTTCTTTACTGACAAACATGGATCAGCCTTTAGGTCGCTTTGCCGGCAATTCTTTGGAAGTCGAAGAATGCGTTGCGATTATGAAGAACGAAAAATTCATCGGGCCCGGCGGATACGATCTTTATGAGGATACGCGCGAACTCAGCCTTCAACTTTCAGCACACATGCTTCTTTTAGCAGGAGTTGGCCGCACGGCTGAAGAATCTTATAAGATCGCTTCTGACATGCTGACATCCGGTAAAGCGATGGCGAAGTTTGAAGAACTCTGTGGAATACATGGTGGAAATCTTAAAGCCCTTCCGAAGCCCCAACACAAAATGATCATTACAGCTGAAAAAGATGGTTATGTTCACGGCTTCCATACAGAAAGCATTGGTATTGCGGGCATTATAATTAAAGCCGGTCGCGCGCAGACGACGGACGTAATTGCGCCTACAGCCGGGATAGAGTTTCACGTTAAAGTGGGTGACGAAGTCAAAGCGGGCGAAGCTGTCTTCACGTTGCATGGCGATGATAAGGATCTATTGCAGTCAGCAGTTCCTCTGTTGAAATCGGCGATTAATATTTCCTTGCCAAAAATTGCAAAGCCTAGTTTGATACTGAAGACTTTGAGCTAATACTCAAGGGACGCAGAGGAGAAAATTTTGGTATTAAATAAGCTTCAAGAAACCATCACCTATATCCGTACTAAAACTTCGGCAAAACCGAAGATCGGTGTTGTTTTAGGTTCAGGCCTTGGCGCTTTTGTGAAGGATGTGGAAGTTGAAATCACACTTCCTTACAAAGACATCCCGCACTTTTCTCCTCCGACAGTGGAAGGCCACTCCGGAAATTTGATTTTCGGTAAGGTGAACGGTCAGCAGATTGTGATTCTTCAAGGTCGTAATCACTATTACGAAGGACACAGCATGGAAAGTGTTGTGTTCCCTACTCGTACACTAGCGATGTTGGGCATTGAAACTTTGATCCTGACAAACTCTGCCGGTGGTTTTGGTGAAAACATGCAAGCAGGTGACTTCATGATTATTGAAGATCACATCAACTTGATGGGCACGAATCCACTCATGGGACCGAACATTAAAGAACTGGGTCCTCGCTTTCCTGATATGACCGAAGCTTATGACAAGCGCTTGATCTCCATCATGGAGCAAGTTTTATTAAAGCAAGGCACACGCTTTCACAAAGGCGTTTACTGCGGCGTGAGTGGTCCTACTTATGAAACACCTTCTGAAGTTCGTTACTTAAAACTGATTGGCGGTAAAGCTGTCGGCATGAGTACGGTTCCAGAAACAATTGCGGCGAATCACTTAGGTCTTCGTGTGGCGGCTTTAAGCTGCATCACGAATTTGGCAGCAGGAATTTCTTCGCAAAAACTTTCGCACGATGAAGTGACTGAGACTGCAAAACGTGTCGAAATTCAGTTTTTATCTTTCCTAAAAGAATTTATCGGACAGATCTAAATCAGGTCTTATTTCCCCATAAAACATGAGGCTTCTTAATGTCATTGTTCTGTGACTGAGAAGCCGTAATTTTTCAGCACTAGGCTTAGCATTAGATCCTTGGGTCCAGGTCCAGTTTAAACCGTTCTAGCCTCAAATTAAGACATATAATTACCGAAGAGCTAACCGATTGGGCCAACCGATTGCGTCTCACTAATAGGGACCAGGATGGCCCGCACAGGGAGTGAACATGGATGTTCAAAAAATTCTCTCGGCGGTTGTCTGCATCTTCGTATTAGCATCTTGTGGCAACAAATCGCCTAGCACCGTATTTCCAGAAAATGGAGCGATGGACTCGAGCGCATGCACGGGCCAAGCAATCCAGAATAAATTCATCGTCCAATGGGAAGATGGAAAATTTACGGTGGAACAGGCCGCAAACGCTGATGAATTTACGAAAAATTTTATCGAGCCACAGCTAGAGAAGATCCGCTATGTGGAGTTCGACCGTCAAATTCAAACATCTAAAACTGATGGAATTCAAGCCAATGCCTATTCCGATAGTTGGGGGCAGACAAAGATAGGTGCGCCTTCTTTGTGGGCTCAAGGTATTCAAGGACAAAATGTTAAAATCGCGGTTGTTGATGCGTTCGTCGACACAAGCCATCCGCAAATCAAACCGCGTATTGCTGTGAACACGGCAGAGATTCCGAATAATGGCAAAGACGATGACGGAAACGGTATTGTTGATGACTATTATGGAGCTTCGTTTGTCTCTATTCCAAATAACAATCCAACACCAAGCTCGCATGGAACTCATGTGGCAGGTATTATTGCAGCGGACGAACGCTATGGCTCTGTCCAAGGCGTCGCTCCTCGGGCGCAATTGATTCCTGCGCAATTCATTGCCAATGATGGTGGTGGTTCGTTAGGTGATGCGGTTCTTGCTTTGCAATACTCTGCTTCGCGTGGAGCTAAAATCATCAATGCAAGTTGGGGTGGCGCTCCGTGTGTGGCTTCTCTAAGAAATGCTTTTGTTGAACTTCAAGGTAAAGGGATTTTGGTTATCGTTGCCGCTGGTAATGATGGACGCGATGTCGATGTTTACCCTGAGTTCCCGGCTTCATTCGGATTAGCGAATCAAATCACAGTGGCTGCTTCTTCCGTGTCAGATTTTATGACTTCATGGTCGAACAGTGGATTTAATCTTGTTCACGTGGCCGCTCCTGGTGAAAGAATTTTAAGTACGGTTCCAGGCAACTCGACAGCTTATATGGATGGTACAAGTATGGCGGCTCCAATGGTTTCGGGTGCAGCCGCCCTTTTATGGAGTGCTCGTCCGACCGCTTCCGCGCTGCAAATTAAAGAGTCTATTTTGCAGTCCGTCGACGTCGTTCCAGGACACGAATTTAAAGTAAAAACTCAAGGACGCATTAACGTACAAAAGGCGTTCGAAGTCTTAAAGCAGTTAGTTCCATAAATTCAATAACATAGCCTCAATCGCGCGTCGCATAAATAGTAGGCGGCGCGTCTCTAGTTTTAAGGTGATTCCTAACAACCTCATGATAAATTGGTCCCTTGTTTTTAAAGGGGTCATCCCTTCATAAAAAGGAATCATATGAGCACAGAAATTTCATCTGGCATTCAAGCTCGCCTGAACGATCTTGAAAAACGTAATGAAGCTGCAATGGCCGGTGGTGGCGCTGCACGTATTGCGAAACACAAACAAGGTGGACGTCTTACTGCCCGCGAAAGAGTCGATGTTCTTGTCGATCCAGGCAGCTTTGTAGAGATGGACCGTTTTGTTACTCACCGTTGTACTAACTTCGGTATGGATAAAACTGTTGTTCCTGGTGACGGCGTTATCACGGGCTACGGTCGCATCAACGGCAAACTCGTTTATGTCTCTTCTCAAGATTTCACTGTTATCGGTGGATCTATGTCGCGCACTCAAGCCAATAAAATCTGTAAAGTGATGGATTTGGCGATGAAAAACGGCGCGCCTTTTATTTCTATCAATGACTCTGGTGGCGCTCGTATCCAAGAAGGTATTGAATCCTTGGGTGGTTACGCGGACATTTTCACTCGCAACACAATGGCTTCTGGATTGATCCCACAAATCACGGCGATCATGGGCCCATGTGCGGGTGGTGCGGTTTACTCCCCTTCTATTACTGACTTTGTCTTCATGGTGAAAAACACAAGCTACATGTTTGTGACAGGTCCCGACGTTATCAAGACCGTGACTCATGAAGAAGTGACGAAAGAAGATTTGGGAGGAGCCACAACTCACTCTGCGAAATCAGGTGTGGCTCACTTCGCGGCGGAAGATGACAAGCACTGCTTGTTGTTGATTCGTGAATTAATGAACTTCCTTCCTTCCAACAACTTGGACGATGCTCCGGTTCTTCCGACGAATGATCGTCCGGACCGCGTGACAGAATCTTTGAATACATTGATTCCAGAAAATCCAAAAAAACCTTACGACATGCTAGGTGTTATCACTGAATGTGTGGATGAAGGTTACTTCCTTGAAGTTCATAAGCATTTCGCGCAAAACGTGATCGTGGGTTTTGCACGTTTCAACGGACGCCCAGTGGGTATCGTTGCAAACCAACCGAACGTACTTGCAGGTTGCTTGAATATCGAAGCTTCTCGTAAAGCGGCTCGTTTTATCCGCTTCTGTGATGCTTTCAACATTCCAATCGTTTCTTTCGTCGACGTTCCGGGCTTCCTGCCAGGTAAAGACCAAGAATGGAATGGCATCATCACTCACGGTGCAAAGCTTCTTTACGCTTATGCAGAAGCCACTGTGCCTAAGATCACTATCATCACTCGTAAAGCTTACGGTGGTGCTTACATCGTCATGGGTTCTAAACTTCTTCGTTCTGACGTGAATCTTGCTTACCCATCTGCGGAAATCGCGGTAATGGGTGCTGAAGGTGCCGTTAGCATCATCAGCCGCGAAGAGATCTCGAAAGCCAAAGATCCTGTCGCAGAGAAAGCTCGCCTGACAGCAGAGTACGAAGCGAAGTTCAGCAATCCATATGTTTCTGCGGAACTTGGGTACACAGATGAAGTGATCGAGCCCGCAATGACTCGTAAACGCATCATTGATTCACTAGAGATGTTGAAACATAAACGCGACATCATGCCGGCTAAAAAGCACGGAAATATTCCTCTTTAATCAGAGGGTGAAGGAAGCTTTATATGGCATTATTTAAAAAAATCCTGATTGCGAACCGTGGGGAAATCGCCATCCGCATCACTCGCGCTTGTCGTGAGTTGGGTATCGGATCTGTGGCGGTCTTCTCTGATGCGGATCGTGACAGTCTTCATGTTTTCTTGGCGGATGAGGCTTATCACATTGGGCCTTCTCCTTCGAAAGAAAGCTATTTGAACTACAAAAAAATCATCGAAGTAGCAAAACAAGCTGGCGTGGACGCTATTCACCCGGGTTACGGTTTTCTTTCTGAAAACACCGTCTTTGCAAAAGCTTTGGAAGAAGCGGGCATCACTTTCATCGGACCTACGGTTTCTAATATTGAATCCATGGGTGATAAGCTTTCCGCAAAAGCCTTGATGAAAAAAGCCGGTGTTCCAACGGTTCCAGGCAGCGATGGTGGGGTTGAGACTGTCGAGCAGGCGCAAGCTATTGCTGAAAAAAT
Organism: Bdellovibrio sp. HCB117; assembly: GCF_047305915.1. Taxonomy (NCBI): domain Bacteria; kingdom Pseudomonadati; phylum Bdellovibrionota; class Bdellovibrionia; order Bdellovibrionales; family Pseudobdellovibrionaceae; genus Bdellovibrio; species Bdellovibrio sp. HCB117. The sequence goes on from NZ_CP178622.1 coordinate 3,673,131, forward strand.
CGGTCTACCTGTAATCATCAAAGCCTCTGCCGGTGGTGGTGGTAAAGGGATGCGTGTTGTTCGTAAGATGGATGAGCTTGAAAGCGCATTCCGCGCTTGCCGCTCTGAAGGTCAGAACTATTTCGCCGATCCAACAGTGTACATTGAAAAATTCATCAACGATCCAAAACACATTGAAATTCAAGTGTTCGGCGATAAACACGGAAACCATGTTCACTTGTTTGAACGTGAGTGCTCAGTTCAACGTCGTCACCAAAAGATCATTGAAGAATGTCCATCCCCTTCTGTGCCGAACGACGTTCGTTTGCGTATGGGTGATGCGGCTGTTCGTGCGGCTAAGCAAATCAATTACGTGGGTGCGGGAACTATCGAATTCATTTTCGATAATACGACCAAAGAATTCTACTTCATGGAGATGAACACTCGTCTTCAAGTGGAACATCCGATCACGGAAATCGTGACTGGCTTTGACTTGGTGAAAGAGCAGATCAATGTAGCGGCCGGCAGACCTCTTTCTTTCAAACAGGAAGATATCAAACAAAAAGGTCACGCGATCGAAGCGCGTATCTGTGCTGAAGATCCTATTACGTATAAACCTCACCCTGGTGTGATTCGCGCGTGTCGCCATCCACAGGGTCCGTTCATGCGTGTGGATTCTTACGCGTATCCTGGTTACGAAGTTCCTATCTTCTATGACCCGATGATCGCGAAAGTTATCACTTGGGGTGATAAACGTGACGAAGCTATCGATAGAATGCAGCGCGCGTTGTCGGAGTTTGTTCTAACCGGAATTAAAACCAACATCGTTCTTCATAAAACGATCTTGGATCATCCGAAATTCCGCGATGGATCTTATACGACTCAGTTTATTGAAAAGAACTTTGAAGTGATCGAACCACAGCTCTTTAAAGAAGTTGAAGATCCTGTGTTTTTGATTGCGGCGGCTATCACTGCTTACAATGACCGTAAATCCAAAGATGTTCGTCAGTTGAACCTGACTTCAAACTGGAAACGCGTCGGTCGTAAACTTCAATTAAGGACGTAACATGTATTTTGAAGCAGAACTTAACGGCAAAAAATATAAAGTCGACGTGACCGAACAGCGCTCTACTTGGAAAGTTTCTTTACAAGAAGAAGGCAAAAACTGGCTTCACTACGACATTTCAAAACGTGACTTTAAAGAGGCCGAGCAATACATCAGCTTCCTTTTTGAAGGAAAATCTTACTTGATTGACGTGATCGGGCAAGACACTGAATACACTGTGTTTACTCGTAACTCATTCCGTACAATCAAAGTCTTCAATGATGAAATGCTTCTGCATGAATCTTTGAAAAAAGGCGGCAATTTCGGCGCAGATCAAGAGCTGAAATCCGGCATGCCTGGTAAGATCATCGAGATCTTTGCCAAAGAAGGCGAAATCGTTAAAGCCAATAAACCGCTTCTTATTATGGAAGCAATGAAAATGGAAAACGAAATGCGTGCCACTCGCGACGTGAAGATCAAAGAAATCAAAGTTAAACAAGGCGACTCGGTTGAATCCGGGGCCGTGTTGATTAAGTTTGAAGAGCCTTAGGGCTTAAAGAAAAAGGGGCTGATGAAGCCCCTTTTTTATTTCCGAATTAGATACCGCTTATTTTGTACCGCTGGATTTTTTCTCTTTTGGTGCGGGGCTTGCGGGGTTCCCCATCATTCCGCCAGCATTCATGCCGCCGGTTGCGCCCATCATAGCACCTGTACCGCCACCGCCGATCATCATACCCATTCCACCACCGTATATGCCCATTCCTGGATACATTTGGCCGCCCATCGCGCAGGCTGTGATGAAACCAGAGACGTCCATGTTGCCGCCGATTTCTTGTTTGGGTTTTCCTGCCCATTCAAACGTTGCGAAAGATTTTCCTTCTTTAGCTAGTTCCTTTTTTCTTTGGTCAAAAGCCATTTGTGCTGAAGCAATCAAGCCCACACACTGACTTGCGTTCTGACTACCAATTTGTTTCATCATCGGTTCGATTTTTGAGCAAAAGTCTTTGTCGTAAGTAACTTTTGCTTCCACTTTTTTATCGTCCGGCATTTGATACATCAGACTTTGCTTGATATCGCACTCTGAACCTTTACGCTCAAAAGCAGTTTCGGTGGCCTTTGTGATTGGGAGGTTCCAGCCATTCTTCTTAGCTTCTTCGCGGTATTTCTTTTGTTCGGTGATATCGAATTCTTTATTAACCGAAACGATTTTTCCGTCCTGTCTTTTAACGTGAATCACGCGTTGCACGGTTTCAAACTCAGGCTTTCCCATACCTGTGCCCATTTTCATTTGTTTCGTTTTATAAACAATCGTTTCTACGCCATCTTTGTTGCTTCGAGAAACAACGTTTTCAGGGCGCAAAACTTGGGTCGCCCCGTTCGCATCGAAATAAAGTGAAGCGCCATCAGCATCCATTCCATAGGTGAAGTCTTGTACGGCACCGTTGGCCGCCATCACACATTTATCGCCAAAGTAACCCACTGCAGTTGCTTGAGCCGAGCTCGCAAGCATGACAAGGCCAAAGACAGTTTTAAACATTGATCCTCCATGAAAGTTCCGGTGATTTTTATAAAAATACGAACTTATTTAGGATAATTCGAAACCTGTAGTTCCACAGTCCCGAACCCTAAAAACTGGACTCTAAAGTGTTTCGCTCAAAAAATTAGGGCTTAATGCGCGCGACAATTCGGCAACTCGAAAGCTCGACCACTTGTTTAACGGTTTTTTGTTGGCCACAAGCAAGAACGTATTTTGGACACGCTTGGTTTTCTTCGTAATAGCAGATCTGCCCCTGACGCTGTTTTGCGTGCCAGTTAATACGATAGCGGGGATCAGTGGAAGTCGGGGCCTGACTTAACCACACCTTTCCATTTTCTTGAAAGACATATCCTTCTACCTTCGTGTTCTTAGCGAAAACAGAAGCCGAAAATAGCAATATCGAAGTAAGGATTAATGGCCTCATCGTACCCCCGACTTACTTTTTTCACGATTGGAGCTTTGTTCGTTTATTTTCTCAGATCCCATTTGCGCGATTTCTTCAAGTCGCGCCCAAGATTTTTCGGAAGCCCCTGCTGCGAACTTTTCTATACATCGAGCTTCTTCAGAATAAAAATCTTCGTGTGGCTTAATCATCTCGCAATAGCTTGCAATGGGTTTTGAATTGATCGTAAAAGCCAGATAAGTATCAACCGCATTTTTTCCTACATGCTGCTTGAAGCAATCTTGTCTTCGTTGTGACTCTTTAAATGTTTGTTCGGCGCTAGCTAGCGCGGGAATGGGACGAGCACATTTATTGATGACATGTCTTGGATTTAGCGAAGTTTTCGACCAATCCATAAATACCGTTTCCATATAGGCAGCTTTTCCTTGAGCACATGCCGATGGGGCCGGTTTCTGATCGCAGGCCTTTAAGTCTTTAGTTAAATCTTCAATTTTTCTTTTCTTATACTCTTCAAATCCCGCTTCATCGTTAATGGCATAAAGTTCTTCTAAACGAGTGCGTATTTCTGCTTTACGCAACTCTGAAGCTTCGTCATCACTTTCGCGATAGAAATCCATCTCCCCTTGAAGATTTTCAATCATACGTGGGAGGTCAGTTTCCATATTTCCGCCTTGAATCAAGGCCTTCAGCTGTTCAATGGCGGCTGCTTCAAAAGTGGATCGGTTCTTTTTAAGCTCGTTCTTTTCGGTCTCCACCATTTCCTTTTTACTGCAACCCGTTTTATTTTTTAAATCATTGAGGTATTTCAAGTTCGAAGTGTTCTGCGACAGAAGGTTTTTAATAATCTTCGCTCGCTTCTCGCTGATTCTTAGTGAAGAATTTTCTTTCGAATCACGACACCAATTTTCGACAAACGCCTGAGCCTGACTGCGTGGCAATGAGAATACTGCCGGGCTAGTGAATGGAAATTGCGCTGGATGTCCCATCTGTATTTTTTTATAGTCTTCGCTAGCTTTTAAGAAAGCCTCTTCATAACTGCTGCCTTGATCAAGCGCACGCTGAAAAAATACTGGAAAGTCATGAGCCATGACTTCGTCTCCGGCTACTTTCATGGTCCAAGCTTTTAAGTCCGATCTTGTGGAGGCAAAGGCTTGTGTCTTAGGAAGGTCGGAAAGAGTTTCAGGTATCCTGCCACTATAGCAGTTCAGTGCATAGACCGTAGTTTCTGCTTGTGGGTTGTTTTTTTGAAATACTTGAAGGCTCTTTTTAAGATCTTGGACTTCAATGGATTTTTTATAATCTGTATTAATGCCGTCTGAAACTGCTAGGTAATACTTGTCATCCTTTACGATCCCATGGCCTAAAAATTCAACATGAAGTGAATCCACGTTCTTTAAATGTTTTAAGCTTTTTTCAAAATTAGATTTCTCTGCTTTGGTTTTCGCCGCGGGAGAAAGACGTACGATTTTATAGCCGTAGGTTTCATAGAATTTAATCGCGGATGCTTCTCGTTCTTTTAAAACTGGATGAGAATCTCCGACAAAAAGCACGGCCACCTTGTCGCCAGCAAATGAGGAAACGCACCAGAATATCAGCAGTATCGAAACAATAGATTTCATCCCTTTTAGAATATCGAAGGGAGATAGTGTAAGGAATAGGGCACCTCAAAGAACTGGTCTAGGTGCCCTTCTTTTTATCTATGGGATCTTGAGCTTCGGACAACGTTTTTGGATAAACGTCAGCATCGCTTTGTCATTGTACTTAAGATAGATGTCGCCGTCGCTTGTGTACTTAAAGAGCTCTGAGTTCTTCACGGAACATGACATGTTGTTCACATCTCTAAAAACAGAATTGGCGTTTGAATTGGATGTTGGAGGAGAACCTAGTTTAAATCCACCGTCCAGTATAATCCCTTGGAAGTTTGTGATTTCAATGCCACCGCGGTTGGAGGGCTCGACATAATCAGCTACCACAACATTTGCGCGCGTGATGCTTTTTAAACGAGCTTTCTTGGATTCAAACACGAATTTGTCGCCCGTCACGTGGGTGACGATCAACTCTCGCGTGTCGTCTTTCCATTCGTAGGAAAACGCTTCTGTATTTCTTGGGAAAAGATAGAATTCACGAGCCCCCGTTGTTTGGGATTCGTCACCTGGCCCAAATGAGTTAAAGACCATGAACATGCCTTCTGAAGTGAAAAGATGGTCACGATAGATCAAGTCTTTCCATGCGTCGTCTGGCGTGACAGAGAAAAAACACTCTCCATTTCCTGACAACATTTGTTGGATTTTTGTACCATCACGGCGTTCAGCGATATCTGGGCAGCTTGCCTGATCCGCAGCGTGGGCTATTCCTACAGATAAAATAAGACTTAACAAGAATGACATGGATCCCCCTGGAAATAGCTGACCTTATGGCGGAACACTTGTCAATTTGACGGACGACGGGTCCTGAAAATCTATTCGCGCTCGTTCACTCTCTCAGTGAACTCTCGCTTCTTTTCAAAGACGCCTACGATAATCACAGCGATTTCAAAAAGCACCCACATAGGTGCAAGCATCATCACCATGCTTAAGAGATCAGGAGGTGTAATAATGGCCGCGATCACGGCGATAGTCATTACCGCATAACGACGGTTCTTACGGAGGAAAGCCTGGGAAACAATGCCCAACATGCCAAGCACCACGATGACCAATGGCAACTCAAACGCCACACCGAACATCAAACACATTTGCGTGAAAAAGCCCATGTACTGATCGATGGAAATCATGGGTTTATCGACATCGCCTCCAAAGTGCATCAGGAATTCAAACGCCATTGGTAAAGCGATGTAGTATGAAAAGGCGGCACCCAAAACAAAAAGGACCGTCCCAGAGACGATAAAACCTAAAGTGTACTTACGTTCTTTAGAGTAAAGACCCGGCGCTACAAAAAGCCAAACTTGATGAAGCCAGAAAGGACACGAAATCAAGATACCACAGACAAAGGCCAGCTTCAGATGCGCGATGAATTTGTCTAACGGACCCGTGTAGATCAGACCGCCACCTGGCAGATATGGCGCAATGGGTGCGCGCACGAAATTAAAAATCTGATCGCTGAAGCCGTAACAAATCCCCGTTGCAATCACCAAAATAAAAGCACAATTGATCAGACGCTTACGCAAATCAGCCAAATGCTCATACAACGATTGCGCTCGTGAATCTAATTCTTCGCTTCTCATGAGGGTTTGTGCTCTTTATCTTCGGTGTTTTTTTGTTCAGTAAGTTCCATCTGTTGAGGATCGGAAGCTTCTTCACTGACAGCAGGATGATGATCGTAAGATGGTGGCTGAGATTGTTTCTTAGGCGGCTCGTTGAAATCAATGCGATCAAAACGCGCTTGTTGTTTTAGGTCTTCACCCAAAATATTCGTGCTGCGTTTAAGCTCGTTGATAAAACGACCCAGGGTGCGAGCTAACTCTGGAAGCTCTTTCGGCCCAATCACGATAAGGGCCAATACACCAAGGAAAATGAGTTCTGACATGCCTAAGCCAAACATGGCGTCAGCATAGTGGAATCAGCCTTGCTTGCCAAGCTTTACTTGGTCTTGCGGCAGAGTCAAAACACCCATTTCAACGAGTTTTTCACGCGCCAGTTCCGACCCGGTTCGCATATAGCGGTCATAGAGGCGAAGAATACTTTCATCGCTCTTAATGAATGAGTGATGGCTGATATATGTGAGTACGTCCACGAAATCCAAAAACTGTCTTGAGAACGTATTGTAAACTTTGGCCAAAGTATCTTCGCGCGTGCAGTGAGCCAGCGACGCGTAAGCAGCTCCACCGATTTCCGCATAGTAATCCACATCCACTATTTTACGTGAAAGGGAGTCTCCAAAAAAACCGCTGATGTAAAGAGTGCGATCACCTAGTTTTCTAAGTAATTCGGTTTTAGTTACAGCATCAGAGTTCTGTGCTGTTAAATACATTTCAGCCAGTGTTGTGGGATTCTTCTGTCCGGCTTCGTTGGCGTATTCGCTTTCAAAAAGATTGCGAGCATCCAAGTAGTGCTGCAGAAGATTTACAAGATAGCTTTCCACCAAAGGAAAGGTTTGAATCTTTCTTTGGCTTAAACCCTTTTGGACCATTTCTTGGAAATAGCCCTCAGGACTTACAAAAAGTTCTACTGAGTCGGTCGAACGCTTTTCCCTCATACCTAAGAGTTTAACAAAACTGAGGGGGGATACGGTTAATTGTTTTTTTGTATTCTAGGCCTAGGTCTCAGAATGTCTCAATTTGAAACACCTTCACGGCACGCCCGTTGAATTCTTGGTTTTAGAAGCCTTATTGAATTTCTATAAGGCAAGGAGCCCGCTTTGAAGCCCCTTCTTCTGGCTATAGTTTTGTCATCGATCGGCGCATTTTGTGCTGATCCTGCATTTGCGCAAAAGTGCTCAAGCATTTTTTCTTCGCAATATGCTTTAGATGGCAAGGTGGAGGTGGACGCTCGCGCTCTTCATAGTACAAAAACAGCGGACGAATACGCACAAACTATCACGGAAATTAACTCCTTAATTGCGCCTTTAGAAATCCCACAGCAAGTAAAAGTGTCCGTAGGCATGGCCTTTAAGTTTTCACACTTCAACGCGGGGGATTTTTCCGTTTACATAGGCATACGCCCTGACTCTATGGGAAAGATGCATCCTAAAGTAAATCAAACGACGATGGCTCACGAATATGGGCACGCCATCTTTGAGTACAATCTTATAAAGGATCTGGAAAGCTACAAGTCCCTGCGTTACAAGGCTATTCACTTAGAGGCTCAGGTTGAAGCCGCCGCTCGAGAGTCTAAGAATCTTGTATATCGTTCCGACGTCACTTTTGATAAAAAGAAAAAACAAGAGCTTCAGTGGCAGGCAATTGAAAAAATGCTGGAGTCAAAATCTTTAAAAAAAGAATTCAAAGCCTTTCAACGCTATTGGATTATCCGCACCGCTTTTCATGAACTCTTTGCCGATGCGGTGGCTTTGACATACACGCGAGACCCCAAAAGTATTGCGAAGCTTTTAAAATCAAAAGAAGAATCCAATAAAGAATTTAGCTCTAATGAAATTATTCTGCGCGACTTCACCGATGGTCGCCATCACCGTAACGAACAGACGTGGAAGAAAGAACATCCTTTCTATACAGAGTTCGCGGCGGATGTTTACTACTCATTCTTACCGGCTCGATGGGAACTTTGGAATATAGCAAAAAATAAAATCGACAGTGAGAACTATCGAAAAGAGCTTCCTTATAAAGTCTTTTCAATCCTTGAACGAAATCTATCTGAATCTTTGGCGCTCAGCCCGGAAACTGTGGGTCCCACGGGCCTTAAAGATATTCAGCGCATGAACGGTCAAATCATCGAAGACTTCAGACGCGAACTATAGTTCAACGTCTGAAGGTCCTACAAGACTGATGACGGACGGCTGAGAGAAGATCTTTTGTGCAAGCTTTTGCACATCTTCTGGCGTCACCGCGAAATACTTATCTGCAACATCCAATGTGTCTTTGTAATCAAGACCATAAATATCATCGAATAAAAGAGCATTACAGATAGTGCTCTTTCTTTGTAATTCGATATCGTGACGTCCGATCAAGTATCTTTGTGCACGTCCCAACTCTTCCTCGCTGATTTTAGTATCAGCCAGTTTTTGGAATTCGGCTTTCAACATCTGGATGGCTTTTTCTGATTTTTCTGGCGAGCATCCTATATATCCACCGAAATATCCACATTCTAAACCTTCCATGTGCATTGGCGAAACGGAATAGGCCAAAGAATTTTTATCACGAAGTTCGATAAAGAGTCTTCCGCCTTGACCGCTCAAAATGGATTGAATGATTTCAAGTGTGAAGCGGTTCGGATCTTTCAATGTCAGACCACGATAGCCGACAATGATATGGCTTTGTTCTTTTTTTAGCTGCTGATAAAGCTTTTTTCCTTCTTTAAGTTCCGCAATAGGAAACTTGTTAGCAATTCTTTCGCCTTTCGGAAAAAGCTTCGTAATTTCCTCAAGCTTGTTCACCCATTTATCTTTATTCACATCACCCACCACACAGAAAGTCAGATTTTTTGCGTGGGCAATTTTCTTATAATATGCCATCAGGTGTTCAGAATTAATGGCATTGATAGAGGCTTCCGTTCCGATCATATCGCGTGCGTAAGGGTGTCCTTTAAAAATTTCCTGGAGGAAGCTAAGAACACAAAGCTGAGCGGGGTTGTCGTTACGGGCCTTGATCTGATTTTTGATAACAACTTTTTCCCGTTCAAGAATATCTTGCGGGAAAAGCGGATGTAAAAGGGAGTCGGCATAGATCTCAAGCATTTTGTCTTCGAAGGGAGAAAGATAATCCATCGAAAGACCGGCGGAATTTCTGCCGCCGAAGGCACCCAAGCCTGCGGCCAGTTCATCCACCTTTAAGTTGATATCATCTTCTGTAAAATTCTTTGATCCCGAAAGCCAGTTGCGAGAAAAAAGCTCCGTCAACCCGGTCTGGTTTTCGTTTTCAACACGCGTACCTCCCAAAAAGGCCGCTTTCATTGCCACATAAGGAGTGTCCTTTTGATCACGGATCAAAAGTGTCGCACCCGAAGACAATGTGATTTTTTCAGTTTCAGGAGTGTGTTTAACTGCACCCACATTGATATTAAATTTTTTCGCCTTAAACTTCATGGTGTCTTTAGAAAGTTTTGCGCCCTGCAAAGCTTTCTTTAAATCCTTCGCAAAAGATTTAAGAATCTGCTCCGCCTCTTTCTTGTCCATGTTCGTCATCAGGGAAAGGCCGAAGTTATCAGGCTTAAAATATTTTTTTGCGACTTTCTGAATGTCCTCAGGTTTTAGCGCGTAAATTTCCTTCATGTATTTACGGTAGTAGTCATGATCGTTGTAATAGAACTCATTACTACCCGCTTTTCTTGCAATATTATCCACAGTCTCCATAGAATAAACTTCGTGGCTCGCAAAATTCGTAATGGCCTTTTGCATTTCTGCGGATGTCGGCGGCTCTTCGATCAACTTCACCAGCTCTGGCGTGACTTTTGTTAAAGCCTTCGCCAGATTTTCTTTCTCAAGATTAAACGAAACCGCAAAAAGTCCATCATCTTGCATAGAATAACTGAAGGAACCGACAGAGTTTGTTAGTGGTTCACGAATACGCAAGCTTTGCATAAGGCGGCAAGAGTCCCCTTGCCCCAGAATCGCCGACAGAACTTCAAGCGCGGCGATATCTTTGTGTTTTACACTGGGAATACGCCACGTCAAATACCCGGTTGTTTGCTCAAATTTCGTCTGCTCAACTTTAATGCGAATGGCTTTTTGTACAGGTTCTTTCGTGCGCGCTACTTTTTTGAGTTTGTAAGGCGCAAAGGCCCCGAAAAGCTCTTCAACTTTTTTCTTCATCTCTTTGGACTCGAAATCACCTGCCACCACCAGGAACATATTCGAAGGAACGTAGCGGCTGTGATAGTATTGAAGGATTTTTTTCGGTGAAACGCCGTTAACGACCTTGTCGTAACCAATCACGGGGCGGCCATAAGGATGTTTTTTAAAGACATTTGTGAATAACAATTGGCTGGCACGACGGCCCGGGCTGTCTTGCCCACGTTTGATCTCTTCAATAACCACTTCTCGTTCATTGTCGATTTCTTTGGGGTCGAAAGTGGGAAATCCCATCATTTCGCTGATCACGTCTAAAGCGACGTCAGAAAATTGCTTGGAAATGGTAACGTAGAAGACAGTTTGGTCAAATGAGGTGTAGGCGTTAAGCTCCCCGCCAGAGCCTTCCACGGTGGCGGCGATTTCACCGACATTGTACTTGCGAGTGCCTTTGAACACCAAATGCTCGATGAAATGTGAAAGACCCTCTTCACCCTTTTTTTCATCCGCAGAGCCCGTTTTCACCCACATTTGAACTGAGACCACAGGTGACTTATGACTCTCTAAGAAAAGGACTTTCATACCGTTTTTTAGTTGAAATTTTTTAGACATACTCTAGATAACTCCCATGGCATTTGGCGTCTACGTTCACATTCCTTACTGTATTCAGCGCTGCACTTATTGTGACTTCGCGACTTACGAGCAAAGTAAGATTTTGCCTCCGGATCAGTACGTCGAATTGCTATTTAAAGAAATTCGCCAGAAGCATCGCTATTACACCCCACAAAGTTTGGACACTCTTTACTTTGGTGGTGGAACTCCGAGCCTGATCCCTGCTCCTCTCATTGTATCGATTATAAAAGAGCTGGGTAGATACGGATTTACAACTAGACCCGATACCGAAATCACGATTGAGATCAATCCGGCAACCATCAACGAAGATAAATTGAAAATGTATTTAGATCATGGGGTGAACCGATTCAGTGTCGGTGCTCAAACCTTTGATGATCGTTTGTTGAAAATGGTTCATCGTGAACACTCGGCGAAACAAACATTAGAAACCCTGGACCTTTTGCGAGCGCACAATCTGAACTTCAGCTTCGACATTCTTTTTGCGTTGCCGTCACAGACTGTCGCAGGTTTGAAAAACGATGTGAAGATCGCCATTGAACAGGGCGCAAAACACATCAGCCCCTACTGCCTGACTGTTCCTGATGGTCATCCTCTTTCTAAAGGTCGTCCTTTGGATGATGAGCAGGTAGAGATGTTTGACATTATCGCTGATGAGCTAACGGCAAAAGGTTTTAAGCAATACGAAATTTCCAACTTTGCCCTTCCCGGTTTTGAGTCACGACACAACATGCTTTATTGGGTGGACGAGCCTTATTGGGGCTTAGGACTCAGTGCGCATTCTTACAGTCTTGAGTCCGCGTGGGGAACTCGTTACTGGAACATCAATTCCATCAACGAATACCAAAAGCAGATTTTAGCTTTTGATGGACAAGAGTTTGATTCGCCGGCAAAGCACTTGCCTGCCGCCCAACATGAAGTTCTGGAGATGCATCAAGCTCTCACAGACTTTTGTCATACTTCGATGCGTCTGATGCGCGGGCTCAGTCAGGAAAAACTCGCAAAAAAATTCCCCGCCGACATTGCAAACAAAGTGCAGACTCTTTTAAACGGTTTAATCAAAAAGAACTGGGTTCAGTATGACAACGGGCACTGGTCTCTCACACGCGATGGCTTAGTTTTGAGCAACAAAGTCTTTCAAGAATTAACCTTCTTGCCAGAGGATATTTAAGGGCCTGCTAGGGCACCGGACATTGACAATCCCAAACGAATACACAATCTTAAGTATTGCGAAAGGAACCGTCATGTCAGAAGAAAATAACTCTCAAAATTCCAATTCTGCCAATCCAGAAACTGCGGCCGCGAACGGCTCTTCTGAAATTCAGAAACTTCAAGAACAAGCAGAGAAATTTAAAAACGATTTCCTTTATCTTCGTGCGGAGTTTGAGAATTACAAACGTAACGCTATTAAAGAACGCTCCGATCTTGTGAAATACGGTGGCGAAAGATTTATCCGTGACCTCTTGGAGGTTGTGGATAATTTTGAGCGCGCCTTGCAAACAAACGTCACAGCCGAAAACTTTGCAACATTCCGTCAGGGTGTTGATATGACGGCACAAGAATTAAAGTCTTTGTTGCAGCGTCATTCAGTGCAAGAAATCCCCGCACAAGGTGTTCCTTTTGATCCAAATATTCATGAAGCGTTAAGCAGTGAGGCAACAGAACAGGTGGCGCCTGGTCACGTGGTTCGCGTGTTTAAAAAGCCTTACAAGCTTCATGATAAAGTGATTCGCACAGGTCAAGTGGTGGTTGCTAAGAAACCAGAATAAGAGGGTTGATTGTCTAAAAAAGACTTATACTCCACATTAGGTGTCTCTCGATCCGCCTCGGCGGATGAGATCAAAAAAGCTTATCGCAAGCTTGCGATGCAATATCATCCTGACAAAAATCCCGGCGACAAAAAAGCCGAAGAAAAATTCAAAGAGATCAGTCAGGCCTATGATGTTCTAAGCGACACGAAAAAACGCGAAATGTACGATCAGTTCGGTCACGCCGGAGCCCAAGGCTTCGGTGGCGGGCCCGGTGGATTTGGCGGCGGCGCGGGAGCTGGTGGATTCGGAGGTTTTGGTGGCTTTGGCAACCAAGGCGGCCAACAAACTGGCGGTGATCCGTTTCAAGATATCTTTGGTGATGTCTTCGGAGAGATTTTTGGTAACGCTCGCGGTGGTACGAACACTCGCGGACGTCGTCAACAAGCGAAAGGCACGGACCTTCGCTACACATTGAATATTTCTTTTGAAGATTCAGCCTTAGGCGCAGAAAAAGTAATCAGCTTTATTCGTCAAAAAGGTGGCAAAGAAGAAACCGCTAAACTTTCGGTAAATGTTCCTGCCGGTGTTAAGGAAGGCCAAAGATTAAAACTTGCGGGGGAGGGTGACTCCCCTGCTGGTGCGTCTGCGGGTGACCTTTACGTCATTATCAATATTCAAGAACATCCTCTTTTTAAACGAAATGAAAATGACGTGATCTTGGATCTTCCAATCGTTTACACCGATGCGATTTTAGGAACTAATATTGAAGTTCCAACTCTCACGGGTAAAGCGATGATTCGCATTCCGCCAGGAACACACTCTGGTCAGACTTTCCGCCTTAAAGGCAAAGGCTTTCCGAAATTGGGTGGATTTGGTTCTGGAGATATGTTGGTGAAGGTTCTTGTCGATACACCTCATCACATTTCATCACGACAAAAAGAACTTATTGAAGAACTTGCGAAGTCCACAGAGTCCTCGCCTCTAGTTAAAGCCTTCCAAGAAAAAGTCTCGCAAATTATGAGGAATAGAAAATGACATCTCGATTCGCACTTCTGTTAAGCGCCTGCCTCTTAGCTTCTTGCACGACGGTCGCAACAAAAAAGCGTCCTCCGTACAAACCGACTCCGGTCACGACAACGACAAAAAAACCTAAGTCGATGGCAGGTATGACGGCGGGTCGCCCTCCAGAGCAAATCCAAAGCGAGACTTTGACTTTGCCAGAACAGCCTAAAACAGAAGATGCGCTTGAGTATTTAAAAGTTCTTGTAAATAAATCTGTTCAAGCGCCAACAAAAGCGGAGCAGGATGCAAATCGTCTTCATGCGATTGATATCGTCGAAAATAAACTGAACGAAGATCAACTTGAAGACGTTGCAGATAGTTCTGACTTCGGATTCCTGCGCGCGCACGCTATGTATCGCCTGGGCGAACTTGCTTTAGATAGAAAAGACACTTCCGCTGCAAAAAAATACTTCGCCGCTGTTGAAGATTTCGTTCCCGGTACAGACCAAGCTATTCGCGCACAAGAAATGATCCAACAGTTGGACGCCTCTAAGAATGTGCACACAGAGACGGTCGGAGTTGTTCTTCCTTTAAGCGGAAGAAATGCACCTGTCGGTCAACGCGCGCTTCGCGGACTGGAAATGGGTCTAGGACTTCATATTCCTGGCTCTGGATTTAAGCTGGCGGTCATGGACAGTGAAGGCAACCCCGACTCCGCTCGTCGCGGTGTTGAGCGATTAGTGAAAGAAGACAACGTCATCGCTATTGTCGGAAGTTTATTAAGTAAAACAGCCCCGGCAGTTGCGGCGAAATCAGATGAACTAGGTGTTCCTACGGTCGCTCTTTCGCAAAGATCCGGTCTGACAGAGATTGGCCCTACAGTATTTAGAAATTCACTGACCAGCGGAATGCAAGTGCGCGCCCTGGTCCGCACCGCGATGGATAACTTAGGCATGAAGAAGTTCGCAATTCTTTATCCTAACGATGCTTACGGTGTTGAGTTTGCAAACATCTTCTGGGATGAAGTTTTAGCTCGTGGGGGACAAATCACCGCGGTACAAAATTATTCGACGAAAGAAACAGATTTCCGTCTGGTCGTGCAAAGACTTGTGGGAACTTACTTCGGTGAAGCACGCCAAGATGAATTCAATCTTCGCCTGAAAGAGCTTCAACACAGCGATAAAAAAAGATCCGTACGTCAGTCGAATCTAGAAAATATTCTTCCTCCTATCACCGACTTTGATGCGATCTTCATTCCTGATAGCGTAAAAGCCATGGGTCAGATCTCTGCGATGCTTTCGTATAATGACGTTAAAAACGTGAAATTGATGGGCACAAATCTGTGGAATACAAAAGACGTCGCTCGCCGAGCGGGGAACTTCTCGAACAATCTGCTTTTTGTGGACAGCTTAACTCCAACGGCTCAGGACAAATCGCGCTTCGTTGCGGAATACAAATCTTTGTATAATGAGGATCCTTCTTTGATTGAAGTTCAGGCTTACGATGCGGGCCTAATTTTGCGCCAGCTTATCGTTGCCGGAGCCGACAGTCGTGAGGAACTCACACAAAAGCTAAGCCAGCTCAGCCGCTTCCCTGGCGCTTTAGGGCCTCTTTCCATGAATGCAGAGCGTGAAATCGAGCGCCCTGTCACCGCCCTAACTATCGAAAAAGGCGAAGTAATTCCCTTTAAGTCCGGCGTTAAATAGATTCCATAAAATAAATTAATGACGATTTTTTAACCTCCCCCTGGGGTGTGCCTGTCTTAGGTACACCAGCGACGACGCAGTCGCAAAATCTAAAGAAGGGGGTTGTTATGACAAGTCGTATTTCTGAAAACTTAGTGATGGAGTGTAGAAAGAAACTTCTTATCGCAAAACAGGATGTTTTGAATAGATTCAGAACAGCCCAACGCGAACTCGCTCACACAGAGCGCGGCGGAGACGAAGCCGACCAATCCGTCGCTCATATTGCCGAGCATTCTTTTTTAGTAACTCAAGCACGCATGAGAAACCAACTTGTCGAGATCGAGATGGCCCTGGCTCGCATCGAACAAGGAACTTTCGGAGTCTGCGAAGAAACGGAAGAAATGATTGAGACGGATCGCCTGCTTGCGATTCCTTGGACACGCCTCAGTATCGAAGGTGCCGAGATGCGAGAAGCAGTAGGTCGTAAATTCGCTCGATAGGCGCCGCGCCAAGAGCCTGCTTACTAAAACGTCACGCAGCGCTTTTTTGATGACATGATCTCAAACCCCCGTAATAAGGAAGCCACATTCGGCCAGATCATCATATCGGGGGGTGAGATGAACGTAACCGAACTTACAGAACAAGAACTTCAAAATTTGCGTGAATCTTTGCTTTTTCAAAAGAGCTCGATTCTTAATAAAACGCACGAGTTTAAAGCCGAACAATCCAGCATCGGAAACGTTGCGGATGAAGCAGAAGCGGCTTCTCAAGATATCTCTAATAATATCTCTATCCATCTTCACGAAAGAGACCGTACGGCGCTTTATGCTATCGAAAGAGCTCTTTCAAAAATCGCTGACGGGACGTACGGCCAGTGCGAATCTTGTGGTGAAATCATCGGGGCACGCCGACTTCAGGCCAGACCGTTCACCGCTCTTTGTATTGAATGTATGGAAGAACAAGAGAGCCATTCCAATCTATTCCAATAATTTCTGAATTCACTCATTGGACGAGGTCCGCTGACATGGATGTCAGTCCAAATTTTATTTTTTGATTCAAGCTCCCACTGTCTCATGCCGAGAAGTTTCATACTAGAAACATAAATGCCCGCATTACGCGGAGGAGCGGTATGAGTTTTGACGATAAAGTCCTAGAAATCCCACAGACACTTCCCATGTTACCTGTGAGAGACATCGTTGTATTTCCTTATATGATTATTCCGTTGTTCGTAGGCCGCGATGCCTCGATCCGCTCAGTGGAAGAAGCTTTGGCGAAGAATCGTTTGATCTTTTTAGCTTCCCAAAAAGACATTTCCGAAGAGAATCCGTCTCCTGACAACATCTACACAGTAGGTACTGTGGCGATGATCATGAGAATGAGAAAACTTTCTGACGGTCGCGTGAAAATCTTGATCCAAGGTGTAGCTAAGGGTCGTGTTAAGAATTTCACGAAAACATCTCCTTCTTTCGAAGTGGCTGTAGAAAAAATCGAAGAAATCCCAACACAAAAAACTGTTGTTGAAAATGAAGCCCTTATCAGAACAGCGAAAGAGCACATCGAGCGTATCATCGCTTTAGGTCGCCCTCTTTCTCCAGACATCTTGTTGGTGTTGGATGATGTTTCTGATCCAGGTCGTATCGCCGACCTTATCGCTTCTAACTTGGGTATCAAAGTTCAAGACGCTCAAAAAGTTCTTGAGACTTCAGATGCAACAGAAAGACTTAAACTTGTTAATGAGATCTTGGCTCAAGAACTTGAAGTCATGCAGACTCAGCAAAAAGGTCGCACGGGTGGCAAGGAAGATATGTCCAAGTCTCAACGTGAATACTTCTTGCGCGAGCAAATGAAGGCTATAAAGAATGAGCTTGGTGAAGGCGATTCTAAATCTGAAGAGATGGATGAACTTCGCGAAAAACTTGTGAACGCGGGAATGCCACCAAATGTAGAAGCGGAAGCTTTGAAACAGCTTGGACGTTTGGAGCGTATGCATCCAGATGCTTCTGAAGCGACAATGGTTCGCACATACCTAGACTGGATGGCGGATCTTCCTTGGAGCAAAAAATCTGACGACGTGATTGATCTTAAACGTGCCAAAGAAATTTTGGACGAAGATCACTACGAACTAGAAAAAGCCAAAGACCGTATCATGGAATTCTTGGCGGTTAGAAAATTAAAGCCGAACCTTAAAGGTCCAATCCTTTGCTTCGGTGGTCCTCCGGGCGTAGGTAAAACGTCTCTTGGTAAATCTATCGCTCGTGCGATGGGTCGTGAGTACTTCCGTATCGCTCTTGGCGGCGTGAAAGACGAAGCAGAGATCCGCGGTCACAGAAGAACTTATGTCGGTGCAATGCCTGGTAAAATCATCCAAGCACTTCGCCAAGCTAAGACAAACAACCCAGTTATCGTTCTAGATGAAGTTGATAAATTAGGTTCTGACTTCCGTGGTGACCCTTCTGCCGCAATGCTAGAGGTGTTGGATCCAGAACAAAATGCAACTTTCCGTGACAACTATTTGAACGTCGATTTCGATCTTTCAAATGTGTTGTTCATCGCAACAGCTAACGTGTTGGAGAATATCCCACCAGCTCTTCGCGATCGTATGGAAATCTTGAACATTCCTGGTTACACAGAGAACGACAAACTTTTGATCACGAAGAAACACTTGATCAGAAGACAAATTGAAGCCAACGGTATCACTGAAGAGAACATCAAGTTCACGGACGAAGGTATCAAGTACTTGATCGCGGGTTACACTCGTGAAGCGGGTCTTCGTAACTTAGAACGCGAAGTGGGTTCTGTCTGCCGTAAAGTGGCTAAGATGGTTGTGATGGGCGAAACTAACTTTGTAGAAATCACTCCAGCAGTGGTTCCAGAGTTACTAGGTCCTCCTCGCTTCCAACGTGACGACAAGTTTGCCGACTCTCAAGTAGGTGTTGTGCAAGGTCTTGCTTGGACACAAGCCGGTGGTGAAGTTCTTACTATCGAAGCTTTGAAAATGAAAGGTAAAGGACACCTTGCATTGACGGGCCAACTTGGCGACGTGATGAAAGAGTCGGCTCACGCAGCAATGTCATATGCTCGCGCTCACCAAGAAGAATTGGGTATCCCAGAAGACTTCTTTGAAAAGTACGATGTGCATGTTCACTTGCCAGCGGGTGCCATCCCTAAAGACGGTCCTTCTGCAGGTATCACTCTTACAACAGCGCTTGTAAGTTTGATGACAGGAACTCCAGTTCGTCACGATATCGCGATGACTGGTGAGGTGACTCTACAAGGTCGCGTACTTCCAGTCGGTGGTATCCGTGAGAAGTGTTTGGCAGCTTTGAACCTAGGTATTACAAATATCATCATCCCGATGGCTTGTAAGAAAGATATCGCTGATATCCCTAAGGTCTTCAAAGACAAGATCAACTTCATCTTCGCTGAAAACTTAGATGAGGTGTTCGCGGTCGCTTTCGATAAAGAAGCGAGAAGCCAAGACAAGAAGACAGCAACGAAAAAAGATCCAAAAAAATCGAAGAGCTTGGCTGCTTAATAGTAGCCCAAGCCCATCGCCCCTCCCAAAAATAAAAAAGGACCGAGAGATCGGTCCTTTTTTATTTTCAAACTCAGAATTTAAATATCTATTCGTGAACCGTGATCCAAGTTTTGTAGATGCCATGTTCGCGCACCAAGCGGTTGAACTTGAAAGCATTGTCAGGATGAACACGAATGCATCCATGAGAAGCTCTAGAACCTAACTTTTTCCAATTGCTAGTACCCGTGCCATGAATCGCGAATCCGCCAGAGATAAACACCGCGTACGGCATGTTGCCAAGACCGTTGTAATCACCGCCTGGATATTTCGTTGAAGTGTATTTATCATAAATACGACCATTCGGATGAGTATCGAAATTAGGAGTTCCATGACCAGGAGTTCCTGTAGAAACGGCCCACGTGTTCGTGTGAACACCGTCGATATACAAATACATTTTTTGTTGTGATCTAGAAACTTGCGCCCACACTTTGCATGAGCTGCGATAACAAGAAGGACCCATTGGACCGATCAAGTTTTCAATAAACGGCGAAGAACCTGTTTCTTCGAAATAGATTTGATCCATCTGTTGAAGAGTCTCTTCGATATTGGCATCAAACGGATTAAGTTCATCCATCACGTTTTCGTTGTCCGCAACTTCCACCTCTTGTGCTTGTGCAGAGATTGCCAACGAAGAAACTAAGAAGAACGCTGTCATTAAAGATTTAAACATTTGACCCCCTTCAAGTCAGAGGTCGAAATATCGATTGTGTTACCGTTTGGCAATGAAGATGTTGCAACAAACGCGCTGCTCTTTGATGACACAGATGCGATAACGCAAGTAGCTTAGAAAACATCCTCCTCATTTCATTTCTAGGATAATTTTAACTTCTCGTGGATAGATATAGACAAGAATCTTCAGTCAAAGGCTTGTGGGACGTCACCGGGATGGTTTCTCTCGGAGTGATTCTAGTTTTCTATTGCTACTATCTTACTGGCATTCTTTATTTTGAAAGTTCACAAGCAAAGCCCTCTTCAGGATTAAACGTCGTCGCTTCTTATTTGAGTTTTGCGACGGGTTTTATATTTCGACCTTTAGGAGCAATTTATTTCGGGGCCCTTTCCGACACGAGCGGAAGAAAACTCGCGCTGGTTAAGTCGTTTAAAATGCTGGGCATCGTCTCTTTATGTATGGCTTTACTTCACGAATCCTATATGGAGCCCAAAGTTGCGTCGGTCTTCGTCATCATCGTTCGTTTACTTCAAGGCTTTGCGACCGCGGGAACGGTCACCTGTGCTGTGGCTTATATTTATGATCTCGCCCCTAAACTTGAAAAAGGACGTTTTACGTCGTGGCTGCAAATGGCTGCTCCGTCGGGTTATTTGATTGCAATGGCTATCGTGATTCTATTTAAACTTTTTGTTTCTGCCGAAGATTTGGGAAGCTGGGGCTGGAGAGTTTGTTTTTTACTGAGCGGTCTTATCTATCCACTTGCCGTCTATATCGACAGGAAGTTTCCGGATGTTTCTTTGACCTATGACCGAGAAACCTCTGTAACCACCCATCTAAAAAAACTTTTGAACGATAAATCTGCGCTAAAAAGAATTTTTACTTTTGCGCTTTTTATCGCCATTAGCGTGGGGGTTCTTGCTTACTTCTTTAATCTTTACCGACTCTATTTTTTAGGCCCGCTTCTTAGGGTTCCATCCGACGCCATTGGTTTTATCGTCGCGATCTCTAGCTTATTCTTACTTCCTCTCTACCCTCTTTATGGCGTTATTTCAGATAGAGTGGGTCGCGCAAGGATGTGTCTTGGCGGAGCGTTAATCGGATTAATAGTTCTTTTTCCGTATTTCTTTTTTATGCATAAGTTTGCAGGTACGGACGGATCAGGGCTCAACAAGGCCGCTTTGATATCAGTCATGATTCTTACAGGATTTGTTATTACGGTAAGTTATGCTCCCGTCGTCGCGCTTATTTGTGATTCAGTGGCACCACGTTATCAGGCGGTGTCTTTTGGGGTGATTTACAATATCGGGTTTTCGTTTATACCGTCCCTACTGCAAATCGCAGGGAGCTATTTCTATGATAAGAATGCTTCGATTTATGGCGGAATTTATGCGGCTTTGATTGTCGCTATATTAGCAGCTGGGATCAGCTACCTGCTTCGGCCCAAAAGAACTACTGCTTAAAGCCTTTAAGTCGGTCGTTTTCAGACTCCAAAACGCGAACCAAAGTTTTTAAATCTGCCACTTCGTCTTTCAATTGAAGAATTGTTTCTTCTTTGTCTTGAAGGATCTGAGTGTAGGCTTTTTTAAGTTCGTTCAGAAGTTTGTTGGCGGCGGTTAGGATCGGCTCGTCTTTGTTGGCCTTCATTGATTTATCTTGAAGGTCCTGAGCTTTCAGAAGGTCGTCTTTTGAAGAAGCGGACATAGTGTCGTTACCTTTCATCATTCCATGATGAGCACCCACCAAGGCGTCGCTGTCTTGGGAGGGGCGATGTACTCGTTGATGGGTACCCATCGGTTCGTCCATGATGAAGTACTTGCCGTCTTCAAATCGGAATTTGATGTCGTCAGCTTTGATTCGACGGCGGAGTGTGCTCACACTAATTTTGTACTTAGTAGAGTAATCCGTTAGCGGTAACCATGAACCAGTAGCTTCTACGTTCATCAAATTTCCTTACTAGCCAAACTTTTCGGGGTGGTCGCCCTACTCAGCTTGCGTATCCAACATTAACACACGACTTCGGTCTGTCAAATTTTGTGTGAGTAGTTATCCAAATTCAACAAAATTCAGGACCTTGATCTGGCTATCCACACATTTTTTAGCCTATCCAACTAGACCTTCGTCTGACTAAGCAACCCTAAGTCATGGATTTTCTTAAGTTCCAAAGAATCCTTTGCCCGAAAGTCCAAGAACTCTCATACTTAAAGATAACACTATGCGGATTAGAGATAAGAAAAAAGTGGCCCTAGTATTAAGTGGAGGCGGCATTAAAGCGGCGGCCTTTCACATTGGGGTTTGCTTAGCTTTACAAGAAAAAGGCTTTCGCTTTGCCGGAGGCACTAAAGAGATGGTGCGTCAGAACTTCGGTGAAGACGATCCATTTACCATCCGTCTTTATGTTGGCTCTAGCGCCGGCGCTTTCGTAGCTTCAATTCTTGCTGCCGGCTACCCGATTGAATCGTTGATCAACGCTTTTCAAATCGGTTCGGGCAGTCATCCTTCTTTTGATAAATCTGATCTGCGATATTTAAAACCGATCAGTTACCGTGATATTTTCAATTTGAACTCCAGCGGTTTGTTGAAGTTTATTCCGCGCACTTTGATGGAAAAGGCCTTGGTCACGGGGGGGCTTGAATCCCTTTTGAAAAACGGTCTTAAGTTAAATGGTCTTTTTTCAACCAAGGGTATTGAGGGCTATTTGCGCAAAGAGGTTTTGTTGGATAACGACTTCGCCCGCTTGGGGGTAGGTCTATTCATCATTGGAACCCAGTTAAACCATACCCGAAAAGCCATCTTTGGTAATTTCCCGGAATCTTATAAAACCGAGAACACGAAATACATTAACTACGCCACGATCAGTGATGCTGTGGCTTGTTCGACAGCTTTACCGCCGGTTTTTGCTCCTTACGGAATTAAGCGTCCGGATGGAAAAGAGATGTATTACTATGACGGTGAAATCCGCGACACTCTGTCGACCCACGTAGCGGCAGATTACGGCGCAGATCTAGTGATCTCTTCTTTCTCGATTCAGCCTTATCACTACACGGAAGAGATGGGTTCGCTGCATGACTATGGAATCCCACTGATCGCGAATCAGGCTCTTTACCAAGTCGTTCAGCAAAAAATCATGCGCCATATTCAATATAAGAATGATATTCGCGGTATTTATAACGCTGTTGACGGTTACTTCAAGCAAATGAACTTGCCGGCCGAACATCGCGACAAACTACTTGAAATCATTCGCAATCGTGTGAACTATCGCCCGGAAGTGGATTACATCTATATTGCCCCACGCCCGAATAACTACGAAATGTTTTTCGTCGATCACTTCAGTTTAAATCCTGAGATTTTAGCGCGCATTGTTCGTATCGGATTTAAATCCGCGATCAACGTACTTCGCCATTACGACGTTTAGTGACTGCGAATTTCTTTTTTCCAGTTTGTTAAAAGCTCTTTGCCCGACGAATTTGTTTTACCGGCGTAAGTTTGTTCGTCATAAAACGTTCCGATTTCTTGAAGAATCGTTTTCAAATAAGGAAACTGTGCCTGCAGCTTTTTTAGAAACTCCAGAGGAGGCTCTGAATTTTCACGCTGGATATTCATTTTTTCGGCCCACCTTTCCACGGCTTGTAATAAAACTTGCGCCTCATTGAGGTTTCTTTTCTTTTTGAAAAGACTGCGGAAAATTAAAACAAGTGCGGCAATGATGACGGCAAGCAAGAAAGTGGATTGAATTCTGTAATTCAACAAAGCAGTCCAGAAACTTTGCTGAGACGTTTTATCAAAATCGATAAGGAAGTAAGTCCATCGATAGTTGATATCTTCCACCCAAAAACTAACTTCATCCCATAGCAGAAAATCTTCTTTCACCGGCGGACGCCAATCCACGGCGCGCGCAAAGGCCCGCTGATCTTCTTCCGAAAGTCCAAAAAATTCTTCTGCGCCAATCACCAAACGAAGAGGCGCAACCCATAAAGTTGGATCGATTCGCTGCCATTGTCCTTCATTAAAGATTTCAACCCACGCATGAGCGTCTTTTTGCGAAACTTTCCAAAAATTTCCCAAAGGATTAAAGCGGCCGCCCTGATATCCCACGATCACTCGCGCTGGAATTGCTAAAGATCTTGCGAGAGTCGCGTAAGCTCCCGCAAAGTGCTCACAGAATCCTCGTTTTCTTTCAAAAAGAAAAGTTTCTAGATCGTTGGGACCATAAACCCCGGGGGATAGCGTGTAAACGAAACCGTTATCTACAAAAAGTTTTTGCAGCTCTTCGACCTTTTCGGGAATAGAAAGATTTCTGCTTAAGACACCGTCGACCCATGCGCGAACACGTCCTTGCACGGGGGGAACCTGAAGATCTTCATCCTGCGGAGTCGTACTGTCCTTATAGTCAGGCTCATAGTATCCACGATACATCGAAGATTTATTTAACGGTCGAATAGAGCGATAGATGTTCTTAGGAAGTGCTAGAACTTGGTTCACGTCCAAGTCGACATGCTTTGTCCCATCTAAAACAAAAAGATAGAGCTGAGATGTGGGCTCAATTGCAACCTCATAAGTCGGCAAAGATTTATAGTCTTCTGCTGAAGGAGCCCTGAACCCCAAGCGTCGCGGACGCCAGCTCAATCCCCGCGATTGAGTCAAGACCGATCCACGCCAATAGAGATCTACTGACTTATTTATCGGCAGATTTTCAATCTTGGCTCGAAATGCTGTTGCCGTGTTCGTTGCAAGTTCCGCTACCATTCCGGGATTTATTTCATCGGTAAAACCAATCTCTCCGAACTGAGCAGAACCGCGCGACATCGCCCACGGCAAAACAAAGCGTGGAAAGGCGAAGAATAAAATCACGGCCATCGGCACTGAAAGAATGAATATCTTTAGTAATACTTTCGCGCGAGCCGGCAGCGATTCAGGCAAGAGTGAATACCAAAGTCCGACAAAGGCCAAAACGGAAGGAATTATCCAATATATATCTAAACTAAAAAGCGCTTTCACTGAAATCAAAAGAAAGCCCAGAAGGATCACAAATTTATGATCGCGTTCGTTCTGATAGTCCATGATTCTTAATGAAGAAAGAGCTAACAAAAATGTGTACGCTGGTTCCTGGCCAATCAATGTGCGAAATTGAACAAGCACTTGAATCAACAGAAGGACACTCAAGATTCCCGTGGCCTTTCTAGATAAAGGTTTCCACTGAAGATTTTCTACGCCCCACTTCCAAAAGAGCATGATGAAGCTGAACACAGCTATCCATGCGGAAACCTCAAGCGCAACCATCGCCATGGCGATAATAAAAGAGACTGCGAGTGCCTTCTGAGAGTAGAACCTTTTCGTCATAAAAGGTCTTCCCTGCTAAGATGAGCAAGAACCTCTAGACACATCTTACGATGAGCAGAGTTTTGATCTTTAGCGATATGGTGCTTTCCGACTTCCAGAGAAAAAGAATGGCCTAGCTTATGTGCTTCATCAATCCACAAACACAGTTGAGAAATTCTTTCTTCTTCACCACTTAAATGAGCCGTTTGTTTCCAAGAAAAATGCAGCGAAGGCTTCTCGGACTCTTCAAAGTTCTTTACGAGCAGTTCCTGTCTGCGTGCTGTCGCTTTCCAATCTATTCGTCTTAAAGAATCCGTGCTTTGGTAAGTACGATGCTCTCTGAATAAGCCTGTATTTTCACTGTCCGTTTCAGCATAAGAGTTTTGTGGAAAAGCCTCTTCGCCTTTTCTTGCTGGATAAATCGTTATTTCTCGAGGGGTTTTAAAAACTCTCCATGCTCTCAATAAAGAAAATGGAAATGTACTTTGAACTGCTATTCTGGGAAGAAGCTGCCGCCCGCGTTTTTTAAAAACAAAAGGCACGAGAACCACGTCCTCTTCCTGTGGCTCAAGATCCGTGCGCGAAGAAGTTTCAGGATACTTTTCGAAATAGCTTTCGACCTGAAAACACGGCGACTTTGCATTATTTTTCAATGTTACGCTTAATGCCGATGTCTCATCACAAAAAGCTTCGTCGATGTGAACATCAATCGCATCAACACCATCGACATTTTTATTGGTAATAAAAGTTCCTGTGAAAGCCACAGAGATTAAGAAAAAGAAGAAGATGTAGATCAAATTGTTGGAATATCCAACCGCCATAAAAAATAGAACTAGCGACATCAACCCAAAGGCGATGCCAAATCCCGTAGGCAGTATATAGGTGCGCGTTTTCTTTTTAGACAGGAACTGGCGTGCTTTTTTGTAAAGCCCCTGCCCACTCACGGCCGCGTTTGATGCCATGATTGCCTCCAAGACGATGTCCTAATACAGGAATCAAAACTTGTTGAACATCTTCAGGTCGTAAATAGTTTCTTCCATCCATGAAGGCCCACGCCTTCGCGGCTTTCGCTAAAGCCATTCCGGCGCGAGTTGAAAGTGGTGCCCCTTCAAATCCGGGACGACGAGATCGCTCTAAAAGATCCGCGATGTACTGAGCGACATTAGCGGACACTTGCACTTTTGTAACTTCGATCAAAGTTTCTGCAATTTCAGTTTCACTAAATAGCGGCTGAATTTTTTGCAGCAAATGTCGAGGATCATCACCTTGTAAAATGCGCACTTCGGTTTCTTTAGAAGCCGGATGTAGTTCTAAACTCATTAGAAAACGATCTAGCTGACTTTCTGGCAGTGGAAATGTGCCGGTATGCTGATGCGGGTTCTGAGTTGCAATGACATAGAATGGATGAGGTAACGGCCAAGTCACTCCCTCAACAGAAACTTCGCCTTCCTCCATCGCCTGCAGCAACGCACTTTGGGTGCGTGGACTAGCGCGATTTAATTCATCCGCCATCACCATTTGCGAAAACAAAGGACCTTGATGAAATACGAACTTATGTTCTTGAGGATGATAAATCTGTCCGCCAATTACGTCCGCTGGCAAAAGATCAATCGTGAATTGCACGCGACGAGTTTTTAACCCGGTGAGCTTACCCAGCACTTGAACAAGAGTGGTTTTACCGACTCCCGGCAAATCTTCGATAAGCAAATGGCCGCCAGCAAGAAGGCAGGTGATGGCCAAACGAATTTCAACATTCTTATCCAGAACGACCTTAGAAGCCTGAGCAATGAGTTCGTGAAACTTCTGATTCATGCCCAATAAGGATATTAGGTCTTACTGCACGGGAGTAGCTATTCCCCCAAGTCCCGATGAAAGACTAGCGATTTACAAATAAAAAAGCCCTGGTAGTTGCCAGGGCTTAGTATGTTTTTTATCTGAGTGCAGTCAGCTTAGAACAAGCTTTTTTCTACAGCCGAGAAGATCGGACCAGAGACAAAGCCCATGATCACAATCGCAAGAGCCATGATCACAGTCGTCACCGTTGTTGCATTCAATGAATGACTTGCAACTTCCGCGTTACCTTCTTTCATGTACATAACTACAACAGGGCGCAGGTAGTAGTAAACACCGATCACGGAGCTAATCATACCCCAGATCGCCAACCATAAAAGACCTTCACCGATAGCCGCATTGAACAGATAGAATTTACCGAAGAATCCAAGAGTCGGTGGAATACCGGCTAGTGACAACAAGAACACAGTTAAGCAAAGTGCTAACATCGGTCTTTGTTTCGCAAAGCCTGCAAGATCATCCACGTTTACAATGTGGTTCTCTGATTTTTCAAGCATGCTTGCAATCGCAAACGCACCCAAAGTCATCAAGGCATAGCTTAGAAGATAGAAGATAACCCCTGAAGCACCAAACGCACCGTTATCGCTAACGCCCGCTGTAATGATACCAATCAACAAGTAACCTGAGTGAGCTACTGAAGAGTAAGCAATCATACGCTTGAAGTTGTTTTGGATGATCGCCGCTGTGTTACCCAAGATCATTGTGATCACGGCCAACCATTGCAAGATATCAAACAAGTGATCTGAACCGATCAAAGACTTCGTTGCAATCACGCGCAAGAAAGCGGCGAAAGAAACTGTCTTAACCGCTGTCGCCATGAACGCCGTGTGCGGAGTCGGAGCCCCTTGATACACGTCTGGAGTCCAAGCATGGAATGGAGCAATCGAAACCTTAAAGCAGAAGCCCAAGATAACGAAAGTGATACCAAACAAGAAAAGACGGCTTGTTTGTACCAACTCTGCCGCACTATCCATGAACGCTAGAATATTCGTTCCGCCTGTTGATCCAAAGATAAATGCCACACCATAAAGGAACAATGCCGAAGCAAAAGAACCCAAGATGAAGTATTTCAAAGCCGCTTCTTTCGAAAGCTTCTCTTCGTGGCTCATCGCGATCATGAGGTACAATGCCAAAGACATCATCTCTAGACCGATGAAAACCATCAAAAGATCCACGGCGGAAACCAGGATCAACATACCAACGGCCGAGCTCATCGCAAGGAAGATCAATTCAGAGAATTGCTTTCCCGTCGTTGACGGATTTTCATACATCATCACCATCGCCGCTCCCGCAGCACCTAAAGCAATGATTCCCATCCACTGTGTTACGCCGTCAAAGATAAGACCGTTATTAAATGCTGTCTTACCGCCACCACCAAACACAATCAAAAGACCAATCGCAATCACGATACCGATAAGGGCCTGCGCCAAAGTCACGGCATGAGGTTGCTCGCGGTTGCCGCGAAGAACTTTAGCTGTGATTGGAATCAAGCTTACAAGGAACAAAGCGATCATCGGAGAGATCAACAAAACGTCACTAAGACCGACATTCATATTCATTAGTTACCTCCTTGCGCGTGCTGAGTGGAAGTTGCGCCAGGCTCTACAATAGTGAGGTTATAGTTACTTCTGTTGTTCACTAGATAATCAATACTTGCCTTTGAATAGTTCAAGAAATGATTTGGGAAAAGACCCATCCAGAACACCATGATAACAAGAGGAACAAGAACCGCGATTTCACGTGCATTTAAGTCGTGAAGTGGGTGATGTTCGTCTTTCACCAACTCCCCTTTTTCACCGAAGAACACGCGTTTGAACATCCAAAGCATGTAAACAGCTCCCAAGATCACACCTGATACCGCAAAGTAAGCAAATACAGGTTCTGCTTGGAAAGTACCAAGAAGGATCAAGAACTCACCCACGAAACCGTTTGTTAGCGGAACCGCGATCGAAGACAAAGTGATGATAAAGAAGAAGATTGTGAAAAGAGGTAAGACTCCTGCCAAACCACCATACTTGCTGATTTCACGAGAGTGCGTTCTTTCGTAGATCATACCGATCAACAAGAACAGAGCACCTGTAGAAATACCGTGGTTCAACATTTGATAAAGACCACCGGACATCCCGTAAGCATTGAAAGCGAATAGACCAACTAAGATGTAACCCATGTGCGATACGGAAGAATACGCCACAAGTTTTTTCACATCCGGTTGAACCATCGCGACCAGGGCTCCGTAGATAATTCCGACTGTACCGATCAACATGAACAACCATGCCCAGTATTCAGACGCTTCAGGGAACAATGGAATCACCCAGCGCATAAAGCCGTAAGTACCCATCTTAAGCATCACACCGGCTAGAATTACAGAGCCTGGAGTTGGCGCTTCAACGTGGGCATCCGGCAACCAAGTGTGAACTGGGAAGGCCGGAACTTTGATTGCAAAGGCCAAAGCGAATGCGAAGAACAATAAAGTTTGAAGGCTAAAGAACGTACCGCCTACGAACGGAATTTTAAGTTTGTAGAAATCAAGAAGACTTGCACTCATAGTGCCTGTCGCTTCTTGAGTTAGGTACATCATATAGATGATCGCAACGAGCATCATCACAGAGCCGGCGAATGTATAGATGAAGAACTTCACCGTTGCGTAAATACGACGAGCACCACCCCAGATACCAACCATGAAATACATTGGTACTAGAGAAAGCTCCCAGAAGACGTAGAAGAAGATCGCATCCATCGCCAAGAAAGTTCCAAGCATCGCTGTTTGCAACACAAACATCGCAACGTGGAAGCCTTTAACTCTTTCTGTGATCGACGTCCAAGAACCCAAGATGATGATCGGGGTCAAGAACGTGGTTAAAAGAACCAACCACAACGAAATACCGTCGATACCCATGAAGTACTGAATGCCGAAGCGCTCAATCCACATGAACTTTTCAACCATCTGAAGACCTGCAGAGTTCGGATCAAACTGTCTGAACAAAGCTAAGCTCAAAATAAATTCAACGATTGAAAGGCCTAAAGCCAAGTGACGAATAGTATTCGACTTTGGCCAAACAGCGACGATCAACGCGAACAAAAGAGGTAGGAAAACAATGCTACTCAGGATCATACATTACCTCATGATCACAAATGAAAGAGCCACAACAACACCGATACCGATGTACATCGCGTACTGTTGCATATTACCAGTTTGGATAGAGCGAACGAACGAGCCCATACCGCGAGCTAGGTCGCCGGCCAAGTAAGTCGCTTTATCGATGAAATTCACATCGATGTAGTACCAAGTGTTTTTGCTGATGCTAACAAGTGGATTGATGATGAAACCGAAATAAGCTTCATCAACGAAATATTTGTTATACACAAGGTTGTACACAGGCTTGATGCTGTCGGCGATTTTCTTCGGAGTCTCTGGAGACTTCACGTAGAATTGGTACGCTACGATCGCAGAGATCAAAGCCAAACCAACAGAAACGCCCATCAAAGTCCACTCTGTCGTATGATCAATAGCCGTCCAACCTGGGATCGGAGAGATCATTGGGTGCAACCAGTGTTCCCATACGTTTGGAAGGTGACCCAAGTGTTCACCGATCACGTGAGGAATACCGATCCAACCACCGATCACAGAAAGAATACCTAAAACGATCAATGGAATCGTCATAAGCGCTGGAGATTCATGCGGGTGAACATCGCTTGGAACGCGGCTCTTACCCCAGAACGTCAATGCCATCAAACGAGTCATGTAGAACGCTGTCAAAGTAGCACCCAACGCACCCATCGCCCACAGGATCGGAGAACCTAGTGGAGAGTTGAACGTATAAGCCAAGATTTCATCCTTAGAGAAGAAACCCGCAAATGGTGGCATACCGATGATTGCGACCCATCCTAAGAAGAATGTCACGTGAGTGATAGGCATGTATTTTTTTAGACCACCCATCTTACGTATATCTTGTTCTTCGTGCATCGCGTGGATCACGGAACCCGAACCCAAGAACATCAAGGCTTTAAAGAACGCGTGAGTCATCAAGTGGAACATCGCTGCTCCGAAAGCTCCCACACCGCAAGCCAAGAACATATAACCAAGTTGAGAAACCGTAGAGTAAGCTAGAACTTTTTTGATATCCCATTGGGTCATGCCGATTGTAGCAGCCAAAACGGCTGTCGCCGCACCGATGATTGCAATAACCATCATTGTGTTCGGAGCCATAATGAATAGCGGATTCAAACGCACGATCATGTAAACACCGGCCGTAACCATCGTCGCCGCATGGATAAGTGCGGATACAGGTGTTGGACCAGCCATGGCGTCTGGAAGCCAAACGTACAATGGAATCTGTGCTGACTTACCAGTCGCACCGATGAACAGGAACAAAGTTCCCAAAGTCACCGCACCCAACCAAGAAGCTTCTGCTGTTGTAGGAGCTAGTGCATTCAACTCAGAAAAATTCAAAGTTCCGAAAGTGATGAAAAGGATGAACATTCCAAGCAAGAAAGCAGCGTCACCCACCCGATTTGTGATGAAGGCTTTCATACCCGCTGCGGCTTTTTCTTTGTCTGTGAACCAGAAGCCGATCAACAAGTAAGAGCAAAGACCAACGCCTTCCCAACCCACGAACATCACAAGCAAGCTGTCACCAAGAACTAACAACAACATGTTGAAGATGAAAAGGTTCAGGTAAGCAAAGTATTTTGCCGCACCTTTATCGTGGTGCATGTAACCGATCGAGAACAAGTGGATCAAAGTACCAACACCCGTGATCACAAGAATCATGATGGAGCTGATTTGATCGACAACAAAACCGGCATTTACTTTAAACTTATCAACTGCCATCCACTCAAAGAAACTCACCGCAATTTTGCGAGATTCCGCAGGCATCGCTACAACGTCTAATACCAACAAGATCGCGCTGATGAAAGAAATCGCAATTGCTGATGTGGCAATTACACCCGCCACGTTGGCTGAGTGTTTTTTATAACGAACTCCGTTGATCAAGAAACCAACGAACGGAGCTAGGATCAAAAGGGCCATTAAAAGAGAATGATTCACGGCTGCTCCCTTATCCTTTCAAGTGTTCAAAGAAGCGAATATTCACTTCGTTAAAGCGTTTAAAGATTGAAACGGCCAATGCCAAACCTACCGCTGCTTCTGCCGCTGCGATTGTCATGACAAAGAAAACCATGATGTGACCGTCAAGAATGCCTAGGTACTTACTGAAAGCGATGAACGTCAAGTTCACCGAGTTCAACATCAACTCTACCGACATCAAAAGAACGATCACGTTACGGCGAAGAAGAACTCCGGCCATACCCATCATGAACAAAAGTGCTGCCAAAACTAGATAGTGAGTCAGGCCAATGTTGTTAATGAAATCAGTGTTCATGTGTTCCACCTTTACTGCGCGCTAGAGCCACCGCACCAACGGCGATCACTAGCAAAAGAACGCCCAATGCTTCAAAGCCGAAGATGTATTTAGAGAAAAGGATTTGGCCCAACGCTTTTGTTGTTTCCATTCCCGTTCCTGCTGTCACTGGATTGTCGGCCGTTTTCTCGTTCAAAAGACCAACAGACATTGCAATCGCACCGACAACCAAGCCCGCAAGCAATCCCACGGAAGCGATTTTTACCGCTCCCGAGAACTTACCTTTCGTAAAGGCCTGTATATCTTTCTTCAAGTCGAAGAGCATGATCACCATGACGAAAAGAACCATCACGGCGCCGGCGTAAACGATCAACTGAACACCTGCAATGAAGTAAGCATTCAAAGTCACGAACAACGCGGAGATACCCACCATCGTCATCGCCAAACAAAGCGATGAATAAATCGGGTTAGATAAAAGAATGACACTCAGGCCGCTGACCAGAGTGACAATCGCTAAGAACCAAAAAAGAAATGCATCTGCTGTCACGTTATTCTCCTCACAAAGATGCGATGTAGATCACAAACGCGGTAATGATCGTGTTTGCTAGCGCCCAAGGAAGCAAAGTCTTCCAACCGAAATCCATCAATTGGTCATAACGGAAGCGTGGAAGCGTCCAACGAACCCAGATGAAAACCCACAAGAAGAATGCAAACTTGATATTGAAAACAAGGAAGTGGATCAAGGCCACCAAAGCACTTGCCCAGCCCGCAGAAGACGTTACCGATGCTGCCCACTCTTGAACTTGTTCAACGGATACGTACGGAATACCGTAACCACCGAAGAAGAACAAAGCCATCAAGCCTGAAGCGATCATCATGTGACCGTATTCACCGATGAAGAACATGTTGAACTTGAATCCGCCGTATTCTGTATGGAAACCGGCAACAAGTTCAGACTCACCCTCTGCCAAGTCGAATGGAAGACGATTTGATTCGGCAAATGCTGTTGTGAAGAACAAAAGAGCTGCCAACGGTTGATAGAAAATACCCCAGTTTGGAAGCCAGCTTGCTGTTACAGTGTGACCCAAGAACACGAATTGAAGGGGGCCTTCTTGAGCCACCGTCATGTCTTGAAGGTTGAATGTACCGTAAAGCATGATTACGCCCACGATAGAAAGACCTAAAGCCAATTCGTAAGAGATTGTTTGCGCCGAAGCACGAAGAGCACCCATCAAAGAGTACTTATTTCCTGAACCCCAACCCGCCATCAACAAAGTGTAAGCAGCCAAAGAGGAAACACCCAAGATGAATACAATACCAACGCCGATATCATAACCTTGAACTAAGAAAGTGTACGGACCCCAAGTAGAACCAAACATTTCAAATGTTCCCACTTGAATTGGTGTCGACATCGGAATTGCAGAGAACGCCACCGCACCTGGAATCAACGCAAATACCGGAGCTGCATAGTACAACAACGGTTTTGCGGTATCGGGAACGAAGTTTTCTTTCGTCAAGAATTTCACAGCGTCAGCCAAAAGCTGCATCAAACCCAAAGGTCCTACGCGGTTGGGGCCCAAACGATTTTGGATGAATGCGGAACCACGGCGCTCAAGCCATACAAGAATAGGAACTGCTTGAACCATCATCAAAAAGATGACGACAAGTTTTAAACCGTTAACGGTAATTTCAAAAAGATCTTTACCCATTCCCATTTGCTTAGTCCCATTCCAATGCTTTTGATTTTACTTCCCAGAAAAGTCCGAAAATGAAAATTCCGATGAAGACCATCATCGAAATAAGCACGAACAGACCTTGTCCTGATGACAAGAAATCACGGAAAGAAGTTGCCCATGGATACATGAAAATGATCTCGATATCGAAAAGGATGAAGAGGATCGCAGTAAGATAATACTTTACTGAAACCTTCGTATCTTTCTTATCAAGAGCAGGAATACCGCACTCGTAGGGCTCATACTTGATAGAGTTATAAACGGGTTTGCCGCCTGTTTTGGACGCGACCCATACTAAAAATGCTCCGAATAGAGCGATGAAGATGACGATGAAAATGACTCCACCGAGTGGCACTGTACCCCTCCAAAGTTGTCGTTATTATTTGGATTTCAATTAGTTATATATGTGTCGTCTGTGAAAACCAAGAAATATGAATGGAAACAAGGCGATAAGCATGGCAAGATGAGCCCACCGAATGAAAGCCGAAATGACTCATACAAGGCTTGAATCCATCCTGGAAAGGGCCTTCGAAACAACACGCGGAAAAATTCAAGTGACCGGAGCTGCATCTCCGCTCGCGCTCGCTTACTTTTTGTCGCAGACTTACTCTAAAAAAATCAATAGCTTGCCGCACTTAGTTGTTGTTAGCAGTCTTTCGGAAGCGAACAAACTTCAGCAGCTTTTAGAGTTCTTTGACCCATCTCGTCACAGCACGATTTTACCTGCTTTCGATGTTTCACCTTATTCCGGGCTTTATCCAAATTCGAGAGTCGTTAGTGATCGAGTTCGTTTCTTGTCTCGAGCACAACAAGCGAAGGCCGGAGAAATCTTCATATCTGTTTCTGACGCGCTGACGCAAAAGACTTTGCCAGTGAAAATCCTGAAAGAATATTCGCGTCTTCTAAAACCTAGCGACGAACTTCCTGAAGACATCGCCGAGTATTTAAACTCGCTTGGTTATTCTTCAGCTCCGATGGTGGAGGATAAAGGTCAGTATGCTTTGCGCGGAGGTATCGTTGATATCTTCCCGCCAACGGAAGACGAACCGGTTCGTTTGGATTTATTCGGCGATCAAATTGAATCTATTCGTCACTTCAATGTCTCTGATCAACGAAGCACGGATGAAGTGGCTTCATTCGTCTTAACTCCGGCGCGCGAAATTATTTTTCGCGACGAAAATCACGAAAGACTTTTACAACGAGTCCGCGCGATGATCGATGGCCGCGAGGTTGATAAAGCCGATGCAGAAGAAACTCTGCGCTCTTTGGTTTTAAAGAACTCCTTCCCTGGAATTGAATTCTTGCTTCCCTACTTCTATGGAGAACTTGCAAGTCCATTAGAACATTTTTCATCTGCGGTGAATGTATGGTTCTTGGATCCGATTGAAATTTCCAGATGGACGGATGAAGTTTGGGCTGAGATTAAAGCCGACTACGCTTCAAGTACTCAGCACGTGATTCGTCCCGAGTTGGAATTACTTTACTCTCCATTTGAAACTTTAAGTTTTCCGGCAGGATCGCGCGAAGTTTATTTCTCGTCGTTAGAATATTTAGAAAACGCCGAGACCAGTGAAGATGGCAGAGTCGAATATCGTACGGCACTGACTCAAGACTTCACGAACTTAAGTTTAAATAACGCCGTTGGTTCTGAGATGTGGTTGCAGGCGGCCGCCAACAAGCTGAACAAATGGCGTGATGATGGTTACCGCATTTTCATTGGTACGAAAAATCAATCCCACATTGAGCGCTTAAAATTAATCTTTGATAAGTTGGGTCTGAAGGTCGCACGCGCGAATGAAGATGAGTATCGTTGGGACTCTTGGTTGATGGAGCAAGACAGTGACACTCATCTTGTTCACGTTATTCCTCGCTATCTAACTGAAAGTCTTCGTCTAGATGAGGAAAAAGTTATTTTCTTACGCGACGAAGACTTCTACGGAAAGAAACAACGCGCTCGTGAATCTTCCGGAGCCCAAGACTTTCAAAAACAAGCCAAGCGCTTGGCATTCGGTGATTTAAAGCCGGGCGATCTTGTTGCGCATGTTAAACATGGTGTTGGTCAATATGAAGGTCTTAAGATCATGAATATTGGCGGTGTCGAATCTGAATACATTCAGGTCGGCTACAAGGATAAGGATAAACTTTATCTTCCTGTTTATCGCGTGGGCCAATTGCAGAAGTTCTCTGGCGCTGCCAGCACGACAATTCTTGATAAACTGGGCGGCACCGCATGGGAAAAAACCAAAGCGAAGGTTAAGGCCCACGTTCGCGATATCGCAGCCGATCTTTTAGCTCTTTATGCAAAACGTGCCGAGCTTCATCGTCCGCCTTTTGTATTTAAAGATAGTGAAATTCAGATGTTCGAAAATAGTTTCCCGTATGAGGAAACTGACGATCAAATGCGCGCAATCAACGATATCATGCGCGACTTAAAATCGACAAAACCGATGGACCGTCTTGTCTGTGGTGACGTGGGCTTTGGTAAAACCGAAGTCGCTATGCGGGCGGCTTTCTTTGCCGTGCAAGCTCGTCGTCAAGTAGCTTTACTTGCTCCGACAACTGTCCTTACATTCCAGCACTTTGAAACTTTGAAAAAACGTTTTGAAGGTTGGCCAGTTGATATCCGAGTTTTAAATCGCTTCGTAACTCCATCGGAAGTCAAAAAGACTTTGCAGGATCTTAAAGACGGCAAGGTTGATATCATCGTCGGAACACATAAGTTATTAGGCTCAACAATTCAGTATAAAGACTTAGGTCTTCTGATTGTCGATGAAGAGCAAAAGTTTGGCGTTACTCATAAAGAGAAGATCAAAAAAATGAAGGTCAGCGTTGATACTTTGACCTTGTCGGCAACGCCCATTCCTAGAACTTTGAATATGGCTTTGGTGGGAATTCGTGACTTGAGCTTGATTAACACCGCTCCGGTGGATCGTTTGCCGACACGTACCTTTGTCACAAAGTTTGATGAAGAGACGATTCGCAAAGCAATCACCGCTGAAATTTCCCGCGGCGGTCAGGTTTATTTTATCCACAATCGTATTGAATCTATTTACGGCTTAGCGGATGAAATTCGTAATATCGTTCCCGAAGCACGTATTCGTATTGGTCACGGACAGATGGAAGAGCACGAGCTTGAAAAAACCATGCTTGC
Organism: Bdellovibrio sp. HCB117; assembly: GCF_047305915.1. Lineage (NCBI taxonomy): Bacteria > Pseudomonadati > Bdellovibrionota > Bdellovibrionia > Bdellovibrionales > Pseudobdellovibrionaceae > Bdellovibrio > Bdellovibrio sp. HCB117. Next base: position 3,710,216 of record NZ_CP178622.1, read on the forward strand.
CTTTTTCCATCACGAAATCGACGTCCTTATCTGCACAGCGATTGTTGAATCAGGAATGGACGTGCCAAGAGCGAATACCATGTTTATCGATTCTGCTCATATGTTTGGGCTGTCTCAGCTTTATCAATTGCGCGGCCGCGTAGGTCGAAGCAAAACTCGCGCTTATTGTTATTTGATGATGCCGCGAAATCGCAAGCTCGATAAAGAGCAGCAAGAGCGCTTAAAGATCATTCAAGAGAACACCGCCTTGGGAAGCGGTATTAAGATTGCGCAGTACGATCTTGAGCTTCGCGGAGCCGGAAATATTCTGGGCGAAGAACAATCCGGTCATATCAACTCTGTCGGTTATGAAATGTACATGGATCTTCTAAATGAAGCATTGGCCGAAGCTAAAGGCGAAGCCGTTGACGACATGGAACTGGATCCAGAAATCAACTTGCGCATCCCTGCGATGATTCCTGATAACTATATTTCAGATATTCGCATCCGCCTTAGCTACTATAAGGCCCTGGCAGATATCACATCGAACGAAGATTTGGATCGTATCGAAGAAGAGTTACGCGATCAGTTCGGCGCCATCCCTGAGCCTACCGTGAACTTGATGGGTTTAATGTTGATCCGTCGTCAATGTAAAGAGCTGGGTGTGCGTGATATCAGTGCCGGCGTAAAATCTGTTTCGTTAATCTTCACTGAAAAAACGAAATTGAAGCCAGAGACGGTGATTCAATTGGCGGTTCGCGAAAGTAAGAAATACTCTTTAACTCCGGACAATCGCTTGAATATCAAGCTGCCGAATATTTCATGGTCCGCGGTTCACGAAGAACTCGAAACTCTTTTGAAGCTGATTTAAAATTCTAAGCGAAGACCCGCGCCGTAAAGAAAATCCGTCGTTGTGTCGGGATCATCTTCTGCTGATGTAGCGGCGTATTGTGTGGCATACACATCAATGAAAGTATTTTCTAAACCCCAGTTAAATGTAGTTTGCTTTGCGGTTTGATAATCCAACCAATCAAGCTGCAACAGAAATCCAATGGTGTAGTTAAATCCCATTTGCGTTGTCGCCGAAAAAGAATCTGTTGGAGATGATTCGGAAAGACCCATTTGCCAGATATTCAGTCCGAGATAAGGAGCTACATAAGGCTCGGCCATAAAGTTATCGGCAACAAATTTTAATCCAATTCCGTACTTAGTAACTTCTAAAGAACGATCTGAACCCGAACGATTGTCTTCAATTTTACCCATGCCGTAATCAAGGCCCAGCGCCAATGCGCCTAAGGCAAAATTATATTTATAATCAATGCTCACACGGATTAGGGGAATAGGATCGGTCCCAAAGAGGTCGCCGTAACTTAAATTATCTAAGGTCGAGATATAATTTTTAAGATCCAGGCCTTCGTAATCAACTCCGAAATACATACCGTGGGTCTCGCGTCGATCCTTGTAAGGGGCCAAGTTGTCTTGGACAACTTCGACTTCCACCAACGGAACATTTTCATCTTGAGGTGTCGTTGAAGCGGCTTCTTCTTGAGCGAAAGACAACGATCCCGCAAGAACGGCAAGAACGAAGCAGACTTTGGATATCAGACTAAGGTGCAATTTCATGTTGTCTCGCAAATATCGCCTACCTTCAAAAGTGGCGAATGATATTCTTTAATCTATGAGCAAGTATATCAGAGATTTAAATCGAATTTTGAGTGTTACTCTGCTCACGCTTCTCTTTCCCTACCTTGTGCTAGCTGCCCCGACCACCCTTACACAAATAATCGATAAAAAGATTGCCGCCATGACGGTTGAAGAAAAAGTGGGACAGCTTTTTATCGTTGGATTTCCACAGAAAACCGTCACTCCCGATTTAGAAAAATTCATCGCCGCAAATAAGCCGGGTTCATTTTTACTTTTCAAAAGAAACATTCTATCTATTGAGCAAATCAGAAATCTGAATACGCAGTTGTATCGAACAAGCTTTAAGTATTCAAAGCTTCCGCCCTTGATCTCTATCGATCAAGAAGGTGGATCGGTCTCTCGTTTACCTATTTATCCCGCTCCACCGAATGCTTTGGCAATTGGGCAGACGCAGTCGCCATTATTAGCGGAAGAAATGGGTTATCAAACAGGACTCTTTCTGCGCGAGGTTGGATTCAATATGAATCTTGCGCCGGTGCTAGATGTGACCGATCCCTTAAGTGGAAGCTTCATCGGTGTCAGATCTTTTGGATCAGATCCCGATGTTGTCAGTGAGTTGGGTGTTGCCTACTCTAAAGGTTTATTAAAAGCGCGCGTGATTCCTACGGCCAAGCATTTTCCGGGGACAGGCAATCTTAAAGCCGATCCACATCTTAGTGTGGTTCAAAATAATTCTTCTTTAGAGGCTTTAAAACAAACAGATCTAAAACCTTTTGAGGCTTATGCGAAGCTAGGTGATAAAATTGCCTTAATGCTTTCGCACCTAATCTACCCGGCTTTAGATAAATCTCGCGAACCTGCGAGTTTTTCTAAACCCATTGCTCAAGATCTTTTGCGTGGTGAGATGAAGTACAAAGGTTTAGTGATCACTGATGATCTTCAAATGCAGGGCTCAAAACAACTTCTACGCCCTGAAGTCGCGGCTTTAAAAGCACTTCAATCAGGCGCCGACATCGTTATGCTGACTTGGTCTTTTGCCGATCAAGGAAAGGCTTTTGAACACGTTAGAAAAGCGGTGCGCTCGGGAGAGTTTAAAGAACAGCTTTTGAACGAAAAGCTTCATCGAATCCTGACGGTTAAGGCGTTCGCGAATCTTTACAGAAAAAATCCTGCGTTGCCATCATTGACTCAAGGTCTGACATTAACTTCGAAAGATTATTCTGAAGTTGAAGCCACTATTCTTGATCAGAATCTTCGCACAAGTTTAATTCCGCGATCATTGCCCGGCAAGAAAGAGCCACAAAAAAGAAAAGTCGCCTCGGTTCATAAAGTCTGCGTCCTTGCACCTTCAAGCGCCTTCATTGCCTCATTCAAAAAATCTGCAGGAAGATCGGTTTCTTCCAAATACCTCACCGGTGATTTCAACAAAGATCTTGCAGCCGAATGGATGACTTCAACGAAGTGCCCTGTGTCCGTGATCGCCATCACCGGCCCAAAAACCGCAGCTCTGGTAAAATCGCTTTCGCCACAAGAAAAGAAATCCGTCATCGTAGTAAACCTTGGCGCACCAAAACTATTAACGAAAGAAAAAGGCTACCTCCGGGTCCTTCAGCTTTACTTCAACCACAAAGACTCTGGCCAAAAAGTCGCTCAACACCTCGACGACATCTTAGCCTCCTCCACCACATCCTACGTCCTCCGCTAGGTACCTGCTTCCCTTTATGCCTAAAAGGTACCCGGTTCATCAAAGAATCCTCTCCGCCATTGGTGACTAAACTTTTGACAGTAAGGGGCGCGGGATGTCGCTCTGGGGGCCTCCGTTTCGGACCCGCTTAATTTGCGTCCTGTGGAAACGAATTTAATTCGTCTTCAAGGGTCTAAATCCTGGCATGAATGGGTCTGAATTTGCATTGTCTCTTTATAGATTTAGAGAGGCGGTAACGTGTCTGGAATTAAACTAGTATCAAAAAGTCTTTTGGCATTAGCGCTACTTCTTTCTGCGGGCCTAACATTTCACGCGGTGGAATCCGAAGCGGCTCGCAAACAAACACGTAAATCAGCGGCCAGAGCCGTACGTAATAAGGGAACTCCAGCAGGAGTATTCGCCCTTTATCAAAATCCTGTTTTTGGTTACGGTAAATGCTTACCTCGATTAGTTGAATCTGCCGATGCCGTTCTAGATAGAAATGGTATTAATACAGTGAAAGCCAACGACAAAGAAAAAATAGCCTTGGCCAAAGGGGTCGCACAAGTGGAGCGTCTTTTGGGTCAACCTATTCCCAAAGATTATCAATATGACTACCAATGGATTGAAGCTTCAGGAGCTTGGAATTCAGGTATTTCCCGTCGCGGTTTTGTCACAGTGAAACGCCCTCGTGGCTCCCTTAAAGGTCAGCTCACAGGCCGCATGATGCATGAGTTGGGTCATCGCTTTGGTCACGCAAATAACAACGAGAACTACAACGAATACCGTCAACACATGCGCGGTAAGAAGTGCATGATCACCACATATTGCGGAAAAAGTTTGAATGAGGAGTTCGCGGAAGTCTTTGAGGCCTATGTCGTGAATCCTGATTTCTTGGCTAAGCATTGCCCTGATTCTTACGCTTATTTTAAGAGCAAGTTATTCAGAAATTCTGAAGATTTAAATGTATCGTGTGAAGATCCGGATTCTATCTTAGAGCATGATGAAGAAGATGATATCAACGCGGTCGAAGATTCAGATGAAGAACAAATTGATGAAAGCAATGATTTCAAAATGCTTCTTCCAGAGTTAGGTCCAATTCCTGCGGCGAACCCACGCTTCACGAATATCGATTATACTCTGACTCCACCAGAGCCGACAGTTCCCCTTTCGGAAATGAAGATTCCTGCCCCAACAGCTCGTCCTCGCGGATTGAGATAATCATAAGGATTAAAAAGAAAAAGGCCCTCTTTTCAGAGAGCCTTTTTTATTTTCGAATTTGAAATTTCGATTACTTCTTAGCCTGAGAAGCAACTTCGATTTTCGCTCTTGCGCGAGCCCATTCACGTTGGAACTCTGTCCAGTCTTCGTCAGTGATGACTTCGTTCATCACTTTCTTTTCTGATTCCGCAAGGTATGCTTTAGTCATTTCAAGGTCGATCTCTTCTGGCAAATCAGCGATATTCGCTAAGATGTTCACGCCTTCAGGACTTACTTGGCAATAGCCCCAGCTGATAACAGCGGTTTCTTGCTTTTCTTTTCCTTTAAGTTTCCATTTCATCACGCCTGTTTCCAAAGTCGTGATCAAAGGCGCGTGACCAGGAAGAATATTAAGCTCTCCCTTAAATGCTGGAACAGTCACCTCTTCAACCTCTTGGCCTACGAGGATGCGCTTTTCCGGAGTCACGATCGTTAATTTAAACATATCTCGCCCTTTCAAGCGGCAGACGCTTTAGGCAGCCTGCCGATGGGAAGTGCAGGTATTACGCCTGCAACTTCTTCGCTTTCTCGATAACGTCTTCGATAGTTCCAACAAGGTAGAACGCCTGCTCTGGAAGAGCATCGTGTTTACCATCAAGGATCTCGCGGAAACCTTTAACAGTGTCTTTGATATCAACGTAGCGACCTGGCAAACCAGTGAACTGTTCAGCAACGAAGAACGGCTGAGACAAGAAACGTTGAATTTTACGAGAACGAGATACAACAAGTTTATCTGCTTCAGACAACTCGTCCATACCCAAGATCGCGATGATATCTTGAAGTTCACGGTTACGTTGCAACAAGGCTTGAACGTCACGAGCACATCTGTAGTGTTCTTCACCGATCACGCTTGGATCCAAAAGACGTGAAGTTGACGTCAATGGGTGAACCGCAGGGAAGATCGCCATAGCTGCGATATCACGGTCAAGATTCGTAGTCGCATCCAAGTGAGTAAATGTAGTTGCAGGAGCTGGATCCGTATAGTCATCCGCAGGTACGTAAACCGCTTGAACTGACGTGATCGAACCTTTTTTAGTAGAAGTAATACGCTCTTGAAGAGTACCCATCTCTGTAGACAATGTTGGTTGGTAACCAACGGCAGAAGGGATACGGCCAAGAAGTGCAGAAACTTCGGCACCCGCTTGAGTAAAGCGGAAGATGTTATCAACGAAGAAAAGAACGTCTTGGTTTTCAACGTCACGGAAGTATTCAGCAACAGTCAAACCAGTCAAAGCAACACGCGCACGTGCTCCTGGTGGTTCGTTCATTTGACCGAAAACTAGAGAAGTCTTAGCCAATACGCCAGATTGTTTCATCTCTTGCCACAAGTCATTACCTTCACGAGTACGCTCACCTACACCGGCGAATACAGAGAAACCACCGTGCTCAGTAGCGATGTTGCGGATAAGTTCTTGGATAAGAACTGTTTTACCCACGCCCGCACCACCGAACAAACCGATCTTACCACCCTTTGCGTATGGAGCAAGAAGGTCAACGACTTTAATACCAGTCATCAACATCGCGGCTGCAGTTGCTTGGTCTTCGAACTTAGGAGCCGTTCTGTGGATACCCCAATGTTCTTTAGCGTTTACTGGACCCATCTCGTCGATAGGCTCACCAACTACGTTGATGATACGACCCAAAGCTTCGCGGCCTACTGGCGCTGTGATTTGAGTTCCCAATGCTTTAACTTTTTCGCCACGAACTAAACCTTCAGTTTGGTCCATAGAGATCGTTCTTACAACACCGTCACCCAAGTGCTGAGCAACTTCAAGAACTAGGTTGTATTCAACGTCAGAGATAAATTTATTAGATACACGAAGAGCAGAGTTGATCGCTGGAAGTTCTCCACCTTCGAACTCTACGTCCACTACGGGACCCATAACCTGTTTTACTTTACCGAATGCCATTATTCAGCTCCCTATCCTTTAAGCGCTTCAGCGCCAGATACGATTTCAATCAATTCTGTAGTAATTTTTTCTTGTCTCAATTTGTTGTACGTCAGAGTGAGTTTATTGATCATCTCTTTCGCATTGTTTGTCGCGTTTTCCATCGCACTCATACGAGCACCATGTTCACCCGCAACAGACTCGGACATACATCTGTAAACTTGAAGGTCGAAATGCTTCTCAAGCAACTCTTTAATGATTTGCTCTGGAGCTGGTTCGAAAATCATATCTACAGAAAAGTTCGCTGCAGTCTCAGCTTCAGTGTTGAAAGTCGTCAATCCAAGATCAATTGGAAGAAGAGTTTCAGCCGTTACAACTTGAGAAATTGCAGATTTGAATTCGTTATGAATCACACGCACTTCGTCGTATGCACCTTCGAGGTAGTCGTTCATCACACGATTCGCAACTTTAGAAGCCAACTCATAAGAGATGTCTTTATCAAGCTTCGTGATGTAATCAACCGGCTTAATACCTCTTCTGGCGAAGTAGTCATGACCACGACGACCCACGAAAAGGAAATCGATCTTCTCAAGGTTTGCTTTATTACTATTATAATAAGCTTCAGTGAATTTATTGATATTGCTGTTGAAGGCGCCACAAAGACCGCGATCTGAAGTGATAACAACAAGCAAAACTTTCTTTACTTGTTCTTTCTTCTCCATCAACGGATGCGTCACCTTGTTTGTCACAGCGATATCCGCAATCACCTTACGCAAAGTTAGAGCATAAGGACGCATATTAACGATGTTATTCTGCGCCTTTCTCAACTTCGCAGCAGACACGAGCTTCATCGCTTTCGTGATCTGCTGGGTGTTTTTAGTGGACTCAATCTGAGCCCGGATATCCTTCAAGCTTGCCATTTAAGCACCAAATTACTTGTTAGAAGGTTGGAAGATAGCTTTGAACTCTTCAAGAGCTGCCAACAACGCTTTTTTAGTGTCGTCGCCAATAGCTTTCTTCTCGCTAATAGTTTTGATGATGTCAGAGTGCTTGTTTTTCAAGAACTCGATCATCTCTTTTTCGTATCTCTTAACGTCTGTTTCTGGGTAAGCATCAACAAACGCGTTTCCAGCAGCGAAGATCATAACGATTTGCTCTTCAACTTTTACTGGAGAGTATTGAGGTTGTTTCAACACTTCGATCAAACGACGACCACGAGCCAACTGTTGTTGAGACGCTTTATCCAAGTCAGATGCGAACGCAGCGAATGCTTCCATAGAACGGAACTGAGCAAGCTCAAGTTTCAAAGAACCTGCAACTTGTTTCATCGCTTTAATTTGAGCGGCACCACCCACGCGAGAAACTGATTTACCTACAGAGATAGCTGGACGCACACCTTTGTAGAATAGATCTGATTCAAGGAAGATCTGACCGTCAGTGATAGAGATCACGTTCGTTGGGATATATGCAGAGATATCGCCCGCTTGTGTTTCGATGATTGGCAATGCAGTTAATGAACCGCCGCCTTTATCAGCTGACAATTTAGAAGCACGCTCAAGAAGACGGCTATGGCAATAGAACACGTCGCCTGGGTAAGCTTCACGTCCTGGAGGACGACGAAGAAGAAGAGACAATTGACGGTAAGCTTGAGCTTGTTTCGTCAAGTCATCGTAAACGATCAATGCATGTCTGCCAGTATCACGGAAGTATTCCGCCATTGCTGTACCAGAGTAAGCAGCAAGGTATTGAAGTGGAGCTGGATCAGATGCATTCGCCGCGATAACAGTCGTGTACTCAAGAGCACCCGCTGCACGCAATTTTTCAACTACTAGAGCAACAGTCGATTGTTTTTGACCGATAGCTACGTAGAAGCAATGAACGTTTTGACCTTTTTGGTTGATGATAGCGTCAACCGCGATAGTCGTTTTACCAGTTTGACGGTCACCGATGATCAACTCACGTTGACCACGACCGATTGGTACTAGAGCGTCGATAGCTTTGATACCTGTTTGAAGAGGTTCTTCAACTGGGTGACGGTATACGATACCAGGAGCTTTTGTCTCAACGATACGAGAGTGAGGCGTGTTGATAGGACCACGACCATCGATCGGGTTACCAAGAGCGTCTACTACGCGACCAAGAAGAGCTTCACCAACTGGAACGGAAACGATTTTTTTAGTTCTTTTAACAGTGTCGCCTTCTTTAATTTGGCGATCTTCACCAAACAAAACGGTACCAACGTGACCTTCTTCAAGGTTTAATACCATTCCGTATACTTCACCTGGGAACTCAACAAGTTCACCAGCCATTGCGTTTTCAAGACCGTAGATACGAGCAACCCCGTCCCCTACTGCAAGAACGCTACCTGTTTCACTTACTTCAATCTTTTTATTGTATTGATTGATTTGCTCTTTGAGAACGCGACTGATTTCGTCGGCACGGATTTGTGTTTCCATTTTTAGTTGGCTCTCCTGTTTAATTCTTCATTCAATTTTTTTAAGTGCGTGTCGATACTGTCATCAAAAGTCCATCCGCCAACTTGAGCAACAACGCCGCCCAAAAGCTTTGGATCTTGCTGGTAAGTCAATACGATCTTCTTATTGAGGACCTTATTGATTTTTTGTTCGATTTCTTTTTGTGCATCAGCTGACAGCGGCTGAGCAGAACGAATCACACCACGAGTGATACCCTCTTCAAGGTCCAACATTTCTTGGAATGCGTGAACAACTTGATCAAGTGCCTCAAGACGGCCTTTTTCGCCCATCAATACCAATGTATTAAGCACTTCCTGAGAAACGCCTTTACCAGTCAAAGCCGCTTTTACTGCAGTGACTTTTTGGTCAGATGAAATCATCGGATTTGCAAAATAATTTTTTACAGAAGCGTCCATTTTGAAAGCCTCAGAAATCGCTTTCAATTCACCGAACACTTTTGAGTGTGTGCCTTGTTGTTTTGCTACGGCCAAAAGGGCTTTCGCGTAACTTTTTGCTACTTCACTAGTTCTCATCGGCTACACTCCAACGTGGTTGATAAAATCTTTTTGAAGTTTTTGTTGATCAGCGGAACCGATGTCTTTTGTCAAAACAGTGCGAGCCGCTTCCATAGAGTCTTTTAAAAGTTGATTGCGCAATTCGTTTTGTGCGCGCTGAACTTCAAGCTTCGCCGTCAATTCTGCATCTTGACGAATGCGCTTAGTAACTTCGTTAGCTTCATCCAAGATTTGTTTTTTCATGTCGTCAGCATGAGCTTGAGCTTTACGAAGAGACTCTTCGCGAGTCGCATCCAAGTTCGCAAGTTTGTTTTTGATATCAACAAATTCTTTTTCCGCTTGCTCGCGAGCAAATGCAGATTTTTGAGCCGCCTCTAGGTAAGCCGCTTTTCTTCCAGAGAAGAAAGATACGATGCCATCTTTAGTGAAATAGATAAGACCCGCAACCAAGATAGCTACGTTGATCGCCTGGTACATAACCGCTGATGGAATACCATCATGGTGACCACCGCCAGCCGCAAGTGCTAGCGCAGGAGCTGTGATAATAAAAAGTGATACAAGCAACTTCATGTCTGCCCTCTTATTTTAACAACTTAGTAGTGATTGCCATCGCCACAGCACTTGTTTGAGTTTTCAACTCAGACGCCGCTGCTTGAACTGCAGATGTGATTTTTGTGCGATTGGATTGAACAAGCTGCTCAGATTCAGAACGAGCTTTAGCAACAAGAGCTTCGTAGTCTTTGTTTGCTTGAGATTTCGCAGCATCAACGATGCTTTTAATCTGAGAGTTCAAGTCACGAGTTTTGGTTTCGTACTCAGTTTGCAACTCTACGGATTTATTTTGATATTCAAGAGCTAGATCTTCGCCCCCCTTTGTTCTTCTTTGTCTTTCATCCAAAGCGTGCGCATATGGTGCGAACACGACTTTGCTTAGAAAGATCAAAGCAATAGCAAAAAGAACAAACTGAAAGGCCGCTGTGGTATTGATACCTAATTGTCCAAAAATGTCCATTTGGTTGAAATCCCTACTGATTTTTTGAGCTTTGGGATTAGCATCCGTGCTTGGAACTGGTCAACGTAATTTTACTACTTGATAATGTTAGTGCCTAAGACTTAGGCATATAGGACGCACCCTCGAAAACAACCCCTTCATCAATGCGCAAACTAGGGCTTGTCACCGTGCCTTTAAACACAGCAGGTGGGTGCATAATAACTCTGCGGCGGGCAAAGAGATTTCCCTCAACCCGGCCACTAATAACTATAGTATCAGCCTCAATTTGGGCGGTCACAAAGGCGCCCTCATTAATAACGATGGTATCTTTAGTAAAGATTTCCCCCTTAAAATCCCCGCCGATTTGCACGGTGCCTTCGAAGCTGAGCTTTCCTTCGAAATGCGTCCCCTGGTCAAGGATTGCTGTCACATGACCAGAAAGGAGATCTTCTTGTAATGATGGAGGAAATGCTACTGCCATCCTTCTTTAAGCCTATCTACTAAGTTAGTAAGTTCATCGTCTGAATAGAAGTGAATACTAATCTTACCTTTTGAGTTGGAATAATCAATGTTCACTTTCGTGCCCAGGATCTTTTGAAGCTCGTCGCCAAGCCCCGCGATCAAGCGTTGTGTAACATTAGAATCAAAGGAGACTGGCTCCTCTTTTTCATCCGCTCCCTTTACAACGGCCTGCACCATTTTTTCGAGCTTACGAACCGCAATTTTTTCGTTCACAACTTTTTTCGCGAACTCAAGCTGCTTCTTTGGATCCGGCAAAGCCAAAAGAACTTTTGCGTGTCCCACGGATAAAGTGTTTTCAGAAATCATGTTTTTAATTTCTTCAGACAAAGAAAGAAGGCGCACGGCGTTTGCGACTGTCGCACGATCCTTACCTACTTTTTCAGCCACTTGCTGTTGAGACAATTTAAACTCTGTGATGAGGCGAGAATAACCCTCTGCCTCTTCGATCGGATTCAAATCTTCACGCTGAATATTTTCAACAATCGCCAATTCAAGTGCTTGTTTGTCATCGTAATTCTTAAGGATAACTGGAACTTCATGAAGTCCCGCAAGCTGAGCCGCTCTCCAACGACGTTCCCCGGCTACGATTTCAAGTTTCCCTGCTGTCGTACGACGAGCCACGATCGGCTGAAGAATTCCGTTCTCTTTAATAGACTGAGACAGCTCTTGAAGCGGCTCTTTTTCAAAGGACGTACGTGGTTGGTACTTACCCGGAGAAAGCTTATCAATTCCCACTTTCCAGATTTTACTCTCAGGATCTACGGGAGGGGCGACGGGTGTCGCTTGTTGAGGGCTCACAGGAGCAGTGGGAGTTGATGGAGTTGCTACATTATTAGATGCTGTTGCGCCAGTCGGAGCCGACGCAGAAGGAGCCTTGGTTGGAATTTCTGCCGGAGCAGGTCCGCCCAATAAAGAGCCTAGGCCGCGACCCAAACCCTTCTTTTTGTTTGAAGATTCAACAGCAAAATCAGACATTTACTTCCCCTTCGTAAGCATTTTGTTGTGTCTGCGGAGCTGCTTCCGAAGTCGTTTTTTGCACAGAACGTGCAATAACTTCTTTAGCTAGTTCCAAATATCTAGTCGCGCCGATGGATTTGCTGTCGTATTCGAAGATGGATTGACCATGGCTCGGTGCCTCGCTGAGGCGTACATTTCTTGGAATGATGGCGTTAAATACTTTATCGCCAAAGTGATTCTTGATCTCGGTCACAACTTGGTGACTTAGATTATTGCGACTATCGAACATCGTTAGAACGATGCCTTCGATGTGCAATTGTGGATTCAAATTCTTTTTGATTAAACCTGCTGTATTTAGAAGTTGGCTCAATCCTTCCAGCGCATAGTATTCACATTGAAGTGGTACCAAGAAACTATCTGCCGCATTCAAAGCATTTAAAGTAATTAGACCCAATGATGGTGGACAGTCGATGATCACGAAGTCATATTGATCAGCTACTGTCGCGATCGCTTGTTTAAGACGATATTCACGATGCGGCATATCAACAAGCTCAATCTCTGCTCCGACTAGATCAGGATTAGCCGTGGATACCTTTAAGTTTCCATTTGCTGTGTTTTGAGTAGCCTCGGCCAAAGTTTTTTCGCCGATGAGTACGTGGTAGCTATTCGCATCCTGGCTTTCGTATCTTTTGATACCCAAGCCGCTGGAAGCATTCCCTTGAGGATCCATATCGATCAAAAGAACTCGTTTTCCGAGAGTAGCCAGGGCAGAAGAGATGTTAACAGACGTCGTTGTCTTGCCTACGCCACCTTTTTGGTTAGCTATACAGATCGTTTTTGCCATTTTTCCTCCTTGAGATTCAAAAATCAGACTTTTTGGAAAAACTTGCAAGAATAAAGACTAGTTTTTCGCGCCACACCTTATGATTTTTTGAAAAACAGCCGATGTTCCACGTGGAACAACCATGTTTTTACGAATTGTCTGCCTAATCATTCTTTCTTTCGCGCTTTCCGCGTGCAATAAGCCGGATCCAAACCCCGAGCTGAAAGATCCTATTTATTCAGATCTATCCGCAACTCTCGCGGCGACAACTCAAGCGATTGAGGCAGAGAAAAAAGCTCTTGAGGGATTCCAAAAGGAATTGTCAGAAGTAGTTCCGCAAACAGGACAAATTAAGTATGCGCAAAAGAGAGTTTTCGACTCCCAACAAAAGATCGCGCGCCTTGAACAAGAAAAGCAGTATTATGAGCTGAAAATTGAGGCTCGAAAGAAGTCTTCGAAGAAATCCTATATGGCGGCCTTCAAAAAGGGTGAATCCTGGCCGAATCCAAAAGAATTTGAGGACTATCAAGCACAAAAGAAGTTTCGAGAAGCCAAAAGAACCTGGGATGTGAAACAACGCATGCAGGAGCTGGGTGTAGGAGACGAAAAAGCCCCAGCGGCACCGGCTGAGGCTCAACATTAGAATGTTCCACGTGGAACATTCTATGATTTAGGCAATTTTCTCTGTTTTAACGACTGAAAACTTCACGGCACCTACCGGAAGCTTGTATTCTCCCACAAGTGATGGCGTCCAGATGGAACAAAGCTGTGTCGGAATTTCTCCAACTTCAATCCCCCACTCTTCGCTCTTAAGATGGAATAAAAGACCGCCCTTTGGCATAAACTTACGTGCCACCAAAATTGTGCGGGATATATTGGAAAAACCACGAGTCATGGCAAAGTTCACACTGTTTTCAGGCAATGCTTCCACATTCTTGTTTTCAACAGACACATTTGAAAGCTTTAACGATGCGGCCACGTGGTTTAAGAACTCACACTTTTTTTGATCCGTATCAACCAAAACAACCTTCACCTGCGGGTACAAGATCGCAAACACCAAGCCCGGGAATCCATTGCCGCTGCCAAGATCAAATATCTTATCGATCTTCGCATTGGATTTATGAATGGCCTGTGAAGCTAAAATAGAATCAGCAAAGTGAATCGCGTCAGCTACAAATACCGTCTTAGGAGAGATCAAACTTAGAGTGCGATTAAACTTCAGAAGTTCTTCGTGGTAAGCCTTAAGTCGAGTCTTAATCTCAGGACTTAAATCCGGAAACCATTCATCAATTCGCCAATATATGGTCGGAGCGTCCTGCTGATCCTTGTTGTTCAAGTCCCATCTCCTTGATCTTTTTGTGACCTTTTAGATGGATCATTATAGCCTGAATTGCGGATGGATTGACACCACTTATGCGTTGAGCTTGGCCTAAGGTACGTGGCTTAACGCGTTGCAGCTTATCTTTTTCCTCGTTAGAGAGGCCGCGAATATCTGCATAGACCAAGTCTTCCGGAAGAACCATTTCTTCTAATCTTTTCGATTGATTGATGAGCTCCACCTGTCTTTTCACGTAGCCAGAGTACTTCACTTCGATTTCTACTGGTTCACTGACATTTGGATCAGCATCCACGCTAAAATTAAGCTGTTCTAAGTGCGAACAGGAAATCTCGGGTCGGCGCAGCAACTCTTCGAAAGTTAAAGACTTTGTTAATTCTGGAGTCGGAAATGTCGCCAGCAATTCTTGAACATCTTTAGTCGGATAAACCTTCTCAGTGCGTAGTCTTTCAAGCAAACTTTTGCGTTTTGCCTGAAGGTCTCCAAGAATTTGCAAAGAAGCTTCGGAAACAATACCTATCTTCGAAGCAATAGCACCTAACCTGTCGATAGTATTGTCTTCTCTCAAAACCAAACGGTGTTCTGCGCGAGACGTGAACATGCGATAAGGTTCGCGCGTTCCTTTTGTCACAAGATCGTCGATAAGAACACCAATATAGGCTTCATCGCGATTCAAAATAAACTCTTCACGACCCAAAATACTGTGAGCCGCATTTATGCCGGCAACAAAACCTTGAACTGCTGCTTCTTCATATCCAGAAGTTCCGTTAATTTGTCCAGCCAGGAAGAGCTGACGAATTGTGCGGGTTTCAAGACGATGCCAAATTTGAGTTGGTTCAATATAGTCATACTCAACCGCATAGCCGTACCGAACGACTTTGACATTTTCCAAACCCGGAATCGTTTTCAAGAAAGCATCTTGAACATCTTCAGGCAGGCTTGTTGAAATCCCCTGCAGATAAATAAGATCCGTATTTAACCCTTCGGGCTCTAAGAAAGTTTGATGACTGTTTTTTTCTGCGAAACGAGTGATCTTATCTTCGATCGATGGACAATAGCGTGGTCCTACACCCTCAATGATTCCGCAGAACATAGGTGATTTATCTAAGTTAGCACGGATAATTTCGTGAGTTTGTTCGGTCGTGCGAGTTAGGTAGCAAAGAATTTGCGGAAGCTTCAACTGATTGGAAGAGCGATAGCTAAAAGGATAAACCTTTTCATCACCTGCTTGAGGGATTGTTTTTGCCCAATCAATGCTGTCTTTATGAAGGCGCGCTGGAGTTCCTGTTTTTAAGCGCTTCACTTCAAAACCAAATTGCGCCAACTGATCCGAGAGACCGATTGAAGGCTTATCACCCACGCGGCCGCCCGCCTCTTGGCGAAGACCGATGTGCATAACACCATTCATAAAGGTGCCTGTCGTGATGATCGTTGCTTTGGCGAAAATTTCAGATCCATCTTGAAGAACCACGCCAACACAAAGATCTTTCTCTAAAATCAGGCGCTTTACTTCACCCTCTAAAAGATCCAAGTTCGGTTGATTTTTTAAGGCGTCAGTTTGAAATTGAGAATACAGATGTTTGTCATTTTGAACACGGGTCCCACGAACCGCGGGGCCCTTGGAAGAGTTTAGGCGTTTGTACTGGATTGTGGTCTCATCAGCTGCCACACCCATTTGTCCACCCAATACATCAAGCTCACGAACCATGTGGCCTTTTGCCAAACCACCGATAGAAGGATTGCAGCTCATGTAAGCAATGCGATTGATGTTGGAAGTAACCATTAATGTTTGAAGTCCAAGACGTGCTGATGCCAAGCAAGCTTCAACGCCTGCATGTCCCGCGCCGACAACAATCACATCATATTTTTTTGAATTCATAGTTACTTCCCAATACAAAACTCTTTAAACACACGATCCATGATTTGATCATCAAAGCGTTTGCCTAAAGTTTCTTGGATGGCGATCAAGGCTTCTTTAAATTCCAATGCTAGGAACTCTTCACCTAAGCCATCTTCAACAACACTCTTAGCGCGCTTTGTGTTCTCAAGAGCTCGCGAAAGATTTTCGAGATGACGAGAGTTGGAAATCAAAACAGTGTTTTCCATCTGCAAGTCTGCAAATTCATTCACGAGTTCATCAAGGACTTGGGCACGCACCTTTTTATCAAGAGCGCTTACAAAGAACACTTTTCTTTTGAAGAAGCCTTCTAAGTCCCCGATTTTTTGGAAAAATTTACTGTTTTTAAGGGCATTTTCGACACTTTTTCTATCAGGAGAACCCGATAGACGGTCTGTTTTATTAGCTAAAATATAGGTTCTTTGAGGATCTAAACCATCCAAAATGGTGACTTCTTCGGGAGAAATCCCCTTTTCAATATCAAAGACAAAGAAAACCACATCAGACTCACCTGTGGCCTCACGGCTTCTTTGAATACCGATCTTTTCAACTAAGTCTGATACGGATTCGCGTAGACCTGCCGTATCCAGGAATGTGAATTTCACACCCTTAAAGCTAGTATCCCCATGAATCACGTCACGAGTGGTTCCTGGAATATCTGTGACGATAGCTCTTTCGTCTTCTAAGAAAAGATTTAAAAGGCTCGATTTACCAACATTTGGAAGGCCTGTTAAAACAACGCGGAAACCATCTTTTAAAAGGCGTCCCACTTTGAAAGTTGAAACCAACTCTTCAAGTCCGATTTGGATTTTTTCAAGACGTGCGATCACAACGCTGTCTTCAACAACCTGAATACCTTCAGTCGAAAAATCAATTCCCGCTTCAGCCAATGCTAGAACCCAAGTCATATCATCTTCGATGACTTCCAGTTTTTGCGATACGGAACCTTTAAGCTGACGAAGCGCCAGGCGCGCCGCTTGCTGACTTTGACTTTCGATCAAAGAAAGAACACTTTCCGCCTGAACTAAGTCCAATTTTCCATTCATAAACGCACGATAAGTGAACTCCCCACGATCCGCGGGACGCGCGCCTAAAAGAACTAATTGCTGAAGAATACTTTGGCAAATGACCGGACTTCCATGGCAAGAAATCTCAATAACTTCTTCTCCCGTGAAAGAGCGACCGTGTTTAAAGTAGGTTGCCAAAACCTCGTCAATCTCTTCAGCTTCTTGGTTCCCCTGAGCAAGGGATTTCAAACTACCAAAATAAGCTTTATGAGACTCAGGATGTTCAGGCAAAAAAGAACAGATCTTTGAAACGATGGAATAAGTGCTGGGACCACTCACACGAATGACGGAAATACCGCCGACTCCGTGAGGAGTGGAGACCGCACAAATTGTGTCTTTATCACGATCCCCACGAAACATTGAAAACTCCTCTTGGTTACTGCTTCAGCCTATGCGCCCGAAGGCGCTTTGGCTCTGCCGGCGTCCGCCGACTAATCCTGTACTACTGCAGAGTCGTCTGCAGAGCCTTGAGATTGTCCTTTGGCTGGATAAATTTTGATCTTTTTGTAAAGGCCATCACCTAACGAACGGCTTTTTACGCGTGGATCTTTCGCAAGATATTGATGAACAACTTTGCGATCTTTTGGTGGCAATGCACGGTAGTAAACTGATTTACCTTGCTCGATGCAGATAGCTTTCAAGTTTTCTGCACGCTCAATCAATGCATTTGCGGACTCATCACGATAACCACCACAATCTACTGTGATGTTCGTTTTGTCTTCTGGGAAATTGTGTTGAACGACGCGCTTAAGGAACAATTGGAAAGCGTCTAGCATCTGACCTTTTTTATCTTTAAGGATTTCTTCGTCAGCACCGTTGAATTCTACAGCTAATGTAGATCCGCCGTCTTCTTCCTTCTCAGATTTGAGTTCGAAAGTAAGATCGAATTGTGCCTTCTCGATGATCCCCTCTAAGGTCTTTTGAATAAGTGCCTCAACTTCGCTGTTAGCACCTTTGCTTTTTCCCCCGAAAAGCTTGCTAAAAAAACCCATTTTACCTCCTAGGTATAAAAATCTATTTCAAACGGAGCTTTAAAAAGCTCTTACTTCTTCGCCTTGGCAACAACTGCAGGTGCAGGAGCTGGCGACTTATCACGCATGATCAACCATTGCTGAATGATACCGAACAAAGTGGAAACAACCATATAAAGAGTCAAACCACTTGGAAGCTGCAACATGAACAACGAGAATACCACCGGCAAGAACAACATGATTTTTGCCTGCATCGGATCCATTGTTGATGGCGTGATCTTTTGTTGAATGAACATGAACACGGACATCAATACCGGCAACACATAGAATGGATCATGCGCACTTAGATCGTGGATCCATAGTACAAACGGAGAGTTATAAAGCTCAATACTTGAACCGATAACACGATATAGAGCGAAGAAAACCGGAATTTGTAAAAGCATGGGCAAACAGCCACCAAGTGGGTTCGCGCCGTTTTGTTTCATCACGGCCATCATCTCTGTATTCAAACGCATTGGATCGTCTTTATACTTTTCACGAAGGTTTTGGATAATAGGTTGAACCTTTTGCATCGCCTTCATGGATTTGAAAGACATGATGTTGAAAGGAAGAACACACAGACGAACCAAAAGCGTCAGAAGAATGATCGCAAAACCCCAGTTACCCACCATTGAGTGGAAAGCCTTCATCACATAAAGAAGAGGGCGCGCGATAAAACCAAAGAAACCGAAATCAATAATCTGTGCAAGCTCAGGATCTACAGCTTTTAAAGCGTCGATTGATTTAGGACCCGCATAGAAAATTTCGGAGAAATTCATCTCTGATTTCAATTGTACCGGCTTATAAACTAGTTCAGCCAACGCCGATTTATTCGCTACTTCAGAAGAAACTTTCACTTCAGGAATGATTTCTGATTTATCAAGAATCGCTGCTGCAAAGTATTGAGAGCTTACTGACAAGATAGAAGTAGATTGGAACTGCTGAACAACGTTTTCTTTTGCGTTGCTGAAGTTCACCGTCTCATGAGTCCCACCAGAATGAACGATAAAGAAATCTTGGTGCTCATATGATGGGAAGAAGAATGAAGAAGAACCTTTCACGTGAACTGTTTCAGGAATCAATAGTGAGAAGCCCTTTTTAAAGTCTTCAGTTGGATTTGAAACAGTGATTGTATTTGTGAAAGATGAATTTTCTGGATTGAATTTTAATTCTCTTTTCACTGTTGTTGCACCAACCGCCGCAGTTCCAACATAGTGACCAGGAGCTTCTTCAACTACGTTGAAAGTCACAGGTTTTTCATCCCCTGCCCAACGCATTTCGAACATCGCAAGTTTGTCAGATTGACCAATCTTGATGTTGTTCTTTTCTTTATCCTGGTAGTTATTCACTGTGAAGTTCTTAAGACCCATCCCATGATTAGTCAGAGCGAAAGAGACTTTATCAGTTTTGAAATTGAAGATTTGTTCTTGAGCTTCAGGTGCGGCTACGACCTCAGATTTAGTTTCGATGGCGCTACCTGGAGTGGCAGTAGCTGCAGGAGTCGCAGCTGATTCTGTTTTCTGAGCTTCAGTTTGCTCAGTTTTTGGTTGGTTATAGCCGGGATATTTTTTACCAAGATATGTCTGCCAACCGAAGTAAACAATAGCGACAGCAGCTACGGCAATAAGTGTTTTGGGGTCAAAGAAGGAGGGGTTGTCATTCTTTTGTTGCATGGATACTTCCTTTTTGAGGAACCGGATCGTACCCATAAGGCCCGCCCGGACGACATTTACATACTCTCTTTGTGATTAACCAAAGAGCTTTATGAGTATGATGAGTTTGAATGGCCTCTAATGCGTAGGCGGAACAACTGGGTTCAAAGCGACAAGAACCACCCAAATGAGTAGTCCCTAATGTTCGATAAGCCCCGATCAATAACCAAAGCGCTGCCTTAGATATTTTTTCGAAGGACTTCCAAACCGCGATCCAAAGCTTTGACAAATTCCTCGTGTGGGAGGCCTTTATAAAAGTTTGTATCAATAGGTTTAAAGATGATGTTGATGTCGGCTTCAATAGGTTTTCCCGCCACAAGTGAAGCCCTGAAATATTCCCGTGACCAACGTTTCAATTTATTTCGAACAACAGCCGAGCCGATTTTACGACTGGCAGTAACTCCGAAACGCAACTGACCTACTGAGTTCTTCTGATAATTCAGAAGTAACCATTTAGTAGGCCAGTATCTTTTTCCCGTTTGTTTTAGAGAGAGAAAATCAGAACTTCGCTTAATAACTAGTGGAGAACTATTTTCCACCTGTAGAAACCGTCAAACGCTTTCTTCCTTTAGCGCGACGACGATTAAGAACTTCTTGGCCAGCTTTTGTAGCCATACGAGCGCGGAAACCGTGTGTAGTTTTACGACGTTTATTTGATGGTTGGTATGTACGTTTCATTACTCTTCTCCCCGGACAGAAAATTACGACGCTAAATGACGTCAGTTACATCTATATATGTATGCCACAAAGTTGTTCACAACTAGATACGTGGGGCACTAATAAAGCACGTTGCGGCAATAAGGTCAACTGTTGAAAACTTCAGCTCCCCTTGTTAAGACCTGCCCTGCTTGAGGGGAATCGC